>JAUCCB010000001.1:1617500-2747484 GCA_034676505.1 Ginsengibacter sp. | reverse complement strand
ATTGATAAACAAAAACCCATTTTCCCGAGCGTAGAAGAATTGTTGAGAATCTCTGCCGATAATACACGCGATCTGTTGAAATTAGAACTTCAAATCAGGCTGGGAGAATTACAAGAAAAATGGCATTATACTTCTTTGGAAAAAATATTTTTCGAAGAAAAAATATATAAAGAATTAGAGAAGAAACATGAAACTTGGGATAAGGTGATTGCCGCCATAGATAAGGCTTTCATTCCTTTTAAAAACATTTTAAAAAGAGAAGTTACTCGTGAAGATATTTTAAAACTAACAGAGAAGCCTGTACGAAGAATTTATAAATTAGACATTGATGATTTGAATGAACAAATCAAATCTTTAGAAGCAGATATTAAACAAGTAAAAAATCATTTAAATAACCTTACAGAATATGCGATTGCTTATTATGAAGATTTATTAAAAAAATTCGGTAAAGGGCGTGAGCGTAAAACTGAGATCAAATTATTTGATACCATTGAAGCAAAATCGGTTGCAATTGCTAATACAAAAATTTATGTCAATCGAGCTGAAGGCTTTATTGGAACCGGACTTAAAAAAGATGAATTCATTGATGATTGCAGCGATTTAGATGATGTGATTGCATTTACTAAATCAGGTAAAATGAAAGTGGTAAAAGTGGCAGAAAAAGTGTTTATAGGAAAAGATATTATTCATGTGGCTATTTTTAGAAAAGATGATGAACGAACCACTTACAATATGATTTATGTAGATGGTAAAAAAGGCGTGAGCTATGCCAAACGTTTTAACGTAACAAGCATTACGCGCGATAAAGAATATGACCTTACGAAAGGCGATGATAAAAGTAAAGTGCATTATTTTTCTGTAAATCCAAATGGTGAGGCAGAAGTGGTGCGCATCTTACTTTCACCATCTTGCACTGCAAGAAATAAAGAATTGGATTTTTATTTTGAATCATTAGAAATTAGAAGTCGTACGAGCATCGGTAATCAAGTAACTAAATATCCTATTAAATCGATTCGAATTTTAGAAAAAGGAAAATCTACATTAGATCAGCGCAAACTTTGGTTTGACAAGACTTTCGGCAGATTGAATGAAGAGGAGAAAGGAGAATTATTAGGCGATTTTGACGGCGATGATAAAATCTTAGTAATTTATAAAGATGGTTTTTATGAAATTGTAGGACAAGAAACTTCCCAACGTTTTGAAGTGGATAATATTGATCTAATAGAAAAATATGACCCTGAAAAAATCATTACGGCCGTTTATTTAGATGCGGACAAACTGCAATACAATGTAAAGCGATTTAAGATTGAGACCAACACCTTAAATTCAAAATTCTTATTTATAAAAGAAGGGAAAGAGAATCGTTTGATAAAATCAACTACCGCTGCGGAACCTATTCTAGATATGCAAAGTGGCAGAGGAACTCAAATCAGAAAAGCAAAAATTAAACTTCATAAAGTAGTGGATATTATGGGCTGGCGTGCCATTGGTAATAAATTAACTGATTACTCTAAAAACGATGTAATGGAATGGGTAGCACTTGTAGCCCCATCACCACAACAAAATTTATTTGAAGATGAATAAAAATAACAAACATCATTGAACTAAAATGCCATCAGAATTTTCTCGATGGCATTTTAATTTAAGAATATCAAATTTCCATTTTACATCCATCTATCAATATGGGCTTTTTCATTATCCAGCACATATTTATCAGGAATATTTCCTGTGAGCATACAACCTAAAGGAAGGCTCGGATAAATATCTTCAAACGTACGCACTTCATTCATAAATAATCGACGGTAAAGATGGCTTCTGGTTAATTGTTGATAACTATCCATGCCTGCGGCTCCTAATAATTCTACAAATGATTTTACTGTTTCTTCGTGATAATTGGCTACCCTTATTTTCTTTTCACTAACAACCAAACCTGCAACCAATTGTGGATCTTGTGTAGCAATTCCGGTAGGGCAAGTGTTTCTATTACAAACTAATGCTTGAATACATCCTAATGCCATCATCATGGCTCTGGCGCTATTACACATATCAGCACCTAAGGCCATTGCACGAATAATATGAAATCCGCTTAAAATTTTTCCTGAACCAATTACTTTTATATGTTGTCTGATTCCGAATCCTCTTAGCATATTATGAACGAATGCCAAACCATCTAAAAAAGGAGCACCTACATAATTACTGAATTCTTGAGGAGCAGCTCCGGTTCCGCCTTCGCCACCATCCACGGTAATGAAGTCCGGATAAGTATCTAATTCTACCATTGCTTTACAAATGGCAATGAATTCACTTTTATGCCCAATACACAATTTAAAACCGGTTGGTTTTCCTCCACTGGCTTCGCGTACATCTTTGATAAAAAGTACTAATTCTCTCGGTGTGCTAAATGCTGTATGATAGGGTGGTGAAAAAATAGTTGTATGCGGTTCTACATGGCGAATTGCAGCAATCTCGGGACTATTTTTCTTCGCCGGTAATATACCACCATGGCCCGGTTTTGCACCTTGAGATAATTTAATTTCAATCATCTTTACTTCGGGCTTTGCAGCATTTTTAGCAAAAATTTCAAAACTAAAATTTCCTTCTGCATCTCTGGCTCCAAAATATCCTGTTCCAATTTGCCAAATTAAATCTCCTCCTTCTACTAAATGATAAGGACTAATGCCACCTTCACCTGTATTGTGAGCAAATCCGCCAATTTTGGCGCCTCCATTTAATGCTTGAATAGCCGCACTACTCAACGAACCAAAACTCATCGCGCTAATATTTAAAATGCTGGCTTCATAAGGTTGTTTACAATCTTTATTTCCCACCATTACACGTGGATTGTGATTCAATTTATGAAAATCTTTTGGAGAGATACTATGCGTCATCCACTCGTAACCTTCAGTATACACATCTGTTTGTGTACCAAAAGGCATGGTATCTAATTCCTTTTTAGATCTTTGGTAAATAGTACTTCTATCAATTCGATTAATGGGTTTTCCATCCGTGTCACTCTCAACAAAATATTGATATAATTTGGGACGCATGGCTTCCATGATCCAACGAAGTCTGCCTAACACCGGAAAATTGCGCCAAAGAGTATGCTTTTTTTGAAGCATATCTTTAATTCCGATGATCATAAATATAGAAAAGAGACCTAATACTAACCAAAACCACGGAGAAACAAACCATGATAAAATACCAAAAATTACGATAATCGCTATGGTAGTTATAACAAATATTCTTCTCATAAAAACTGCCTGTTTAAATTATTGCAAAGGTCGTAAGATTGGGGAGTCTTTCCAACTAAAACTTTATAAATTATAAATATGAATATTTATTATTTTAAGAATTTTTTTTCGTCTTCTGTAAGTTTTCCCCATTTCATCATGTAAGAATAAATATTCTCTTTTAATACCGGATCTTTTACTAGGTGGTACGATTTTAAAATAAATATTTTATCCGTTGAAATGTCATCGTTATAATTTAAAAATGATGGGATATTCGATTGTGCTGCAAAACGTAGAGATCGTAATTCTACATCGTTCTTATCTGCATTCACAGCAGTTTCTAACATTTTTCTACCTTTTTTGAAATAAGAATATTTGGTAAAAGGGTTGGAAACATGTTTTGCCATCATCAAATTGGTACAAGCTTTATATCCTAAGAATAAAGGAGAATTGGTTTCATCGTACGGTTCCAAAATTTTCAACAAATTCTTACAGGCATTTTCACTGTTTTCTGTTTTTTGATAAAGATTGCGTACTTCTTGTAAAGTCGGCGAATTGTTCGGATTAAAATTAGCTACACTCAAAAAAATAAAAAGAAATAATGGGTTCATTGCAAAGAATTTATTTTTACTGATTTAAATCAATAAAATTATTATGCCAAAAAAGAAATGAGCTTTCTGAAATTTTTATTTTTTTCTCTTTTTTAATTTAGGAGATTTATTGGTATTTAACCCTCGCTCACCTTTTAAAGTGGCTGCTAATTTTACGGCATTGTATGCATTGATGATACCGCCTGTTACTGAAATATCAGAAAGCTTTACCATTGTTTCTGTACCCGGTAAGTTTACATCTTCCTTGATGGGAGTCACTGAATTTTCAATTACATATTTTAATTGTTCTGCACTCAGCGTAGGATAGTATTCTAATAACAATGCGGCTAAACCCGCTACCACAGGTGCGGCCATACTCGTTCCGGATAAATTTCCATAAACATTTCCTCCGGGAACAGTAGAATAAATATTGACACCGGGTGCAAAAACATCTACCGATTTTTTTCCGTAATTACTAAAACTAGCAGTAATGCCGCCGTTAGTAAGATCTCCACTGGCGCCGACGGTAATATAATTACTTGCTTTTTTATTGGAATTATAAAAATAAGGAGTTGGGAAATTATAACTTTCATCTAAGTTTTTAGCGTCATTACCTGCTGCATGAACTAACAACACTCCTTTGCTTTGCGCATATTTAATAGCATCATCAATCCATTTTTTCTGAGGAGAAAAACTTTTTCCAAAACTCATTGAAATAACTTGAGCGCCATTATTAACCGCATAATAAATACCGTTGGCAATATCTTTATCATGTTCATCACCATCAGGAACTGCACGAATCATCATTATTTTTACATTATCTGCAATTCCATTCATTCCAATATTGTTGGTTCTGTCTGCACCAATAATGCCGGAACAATGTGTTCCGTGTTTTGGTGAACCGGTCATTAGATCTGTATTTCCGTAAAATTTATCATTGATATCATCATAATTATCTTTTACGATCATATTCCTAAAATTAGGTGGAGGAGTAGATGCCGCTTCGGCTTTGGCCACTTCACCTTTGAAATAAGATAAAATATCTACGTTGCTGATATCATAATTATCGTTCATTTTCGCCATGTTCAAATAAATACCGGCAGCTTTACGTGCGTCGATATTAGTTGGATTATAGGTTTTCAAATCTTCACCTGTAAATTCAGTCTTGCCTAAATCTTTTGCGATAATGGAATCACCCGCCTCTAAAATGGGAATGATTTTTTGAAAAGTCAAAACATTGGTTACATCTACATCATCTACCACCATTTGTTTCGCTCTTAAATACGTAATGGCTTCTAATTTTTCTTCTCCAATTAATTTACTTGTGTCCAGAATTTGATCTCCGTATTTGGCTTTCAATTTCCAATACACTCTGGCGCCTTCAAAAGAATCTTGATCCACATTCTGACCGTCTTTTCCTCCTAAAAAATTCCATCCGTGGATGTCATCAATATAACCGTTGTTGTCATCATCAATTCCATTTCCGGGAATCTCTCCGGGATTTACCCAAAGCACCGATTTTAAATCTTCGTGCAATGTATCAATACCGCTATCAATCACTGCTACAATCACTGTTTTACTCTTTTTCCCTTTTAGAAATTGATAAGCTTTATCTAAACTAATTCCATAATAACCGGTTTCTTTTTTATCTAATTGATACCAATTATTGGGTGCTACTTTTACGGAATCTTTGTTATCCTGTTGTGCAAATAAAAAGTTAGGAGCCAAAAAAAGCGCTACCAACCATAATGAGAAATGTTTTCTGAATGCAATCATTTATTGAGTTTTAAGAATACAAATATTTAAAATAATAAGCACAATTATCCACTTATTTCAATTATTATAAAATATTTAGGCATTAATGTTAAATTGTAAATTTTATTCCTTGCGCTAAAGGAAGTTGGTCGGAATAATTGATCGTATTGGTTTGACGGCGCATATACACTTTCCATGCATCACTTCCGCTTTCTCTACCACCACCGGTTTCTTTTTTCTCCTCCAAAGGCACCTCCAATTTCTGCACCTGAAGTTCCAATATTTACATTCGCAATTCCGCAATCGCTTCCCGATACAGATAAGAATGCTTCGGCTTCTCTGAGATTTAATGTGAAAATAGAACTTGATAAACCTTGTGGAACTGCATTTTGTAATTCAATTGCTTCTTCAATGTTTGTGTATTTTATTAAATAAAGTATGGGAGCAAATGTTTCATGTTGTACAATTTCCATTTCATTATTTACTTCTGCAATGCACGGTTTTACATAACAACCACTTTCAAAACCTTTACCGGTAAGCACTCCACCGGCTACTATAAATTTGCCGCCTTGTTTTTTGCATTGATCAATACTCTTTAAATATGCAGTAACGGCATCTTTATCTATTAAAGGCCCTACATGATTTTCTTGTTTTAATGGATCACCAATTTTTAATTGTTTATAAGCATTTACTAATTTCTTTTTGAAAACATCATAAATATCTTCATGAATAATTAAACGACGAGTAGTAGTACAACGCTGGCCTGCAGTACCAACCGCGCCGAATAACGAACCAATTAAAGCAATATTTAAATCTGCTTCTTTAGAAATGATGATGGCATTATTGCCTCCTAATTCAAGCAAAGATTTTCCTAATCGGGCGCCCACTGTGGCACTAACTGCTTTTCCCATTCTGGTAGAACCCGTAGCAGAAATGAGTGCCACTTTATTATCTTCACAAAGCCATTCGCCCACATCGCGTGCACCGGTGATTAAATTACAAACACCTTCAGGCACTTTATTTTCTTTAAAGATTTTAGAAATAATTTGTTGACATGCAACTCCGCACAAAGGAGTTTTTTCAGAAGGTTTCCAAATACACACATCACCGCAAACCAAAGCGATCATACTATTCCAACTCCACACTGCTACCGGAAAATTAAATGCTGAAATAATACCTACAATTCCTAACGGATGATATTGTTCATACATTCTGTGGCCGGGCCTTTCGCTATGCATCGTGCGCCCATAAATGGTGCGTGATAATCCTAAAGCGAAATCGCAAATATCAATCATTTCTTGTACTTCGCCCATTCCTTCTTGAAGACTTTTACCCATTTCATAACTCACTAATTTTCCTAAAATAGTTTTGTTCTTTCTTAATTCATTTCCTATTTGTCTTACAATTTCTCCACGCTGTGGTGCAGGCCAGTTACGCCATTCGGCAAATGCTTGCTTTGCTGTTTCTACTACAATATCATAACTTCTTTTATCGCAAGAATTTACTGAAGCAATTAATTTCCCATCTACAGGAGAGAAAGATTGGATTTGTTCACCCGAAGTAGAAATCCATTTTGTTCCGGTAGAAACTCCTTTATTTAATTCTGATATTTTTAAATCTTTTAAAAAATTAGGCATGATATTATTTTAGAAATGAAATAATTTTTTTGTTCAAAATTAATCAATATTAAGCAGGAAAGAAATTTAGCTGAATGAAAGGAAAGAAGTGCATCCCGTGTACTAATCTATAAAGTAGGAATGGATCACTATGATGATGGCAAATAAATTTTCAGAAATAGATTTTAACTTCCAAAAAATAGAAAACAAAATATTCAACCATTCAACACTTAAAACATTTAGCAATTAATATTGTTCTTTCTCATTGGGGAAATCCTTCGATTTAATATCACCAATATATTGATGCACCGCATTCGTAATCTGCTCATGAAGATTTAAATATGTTCGCAAAAATCTTGGTTTAAATTCAGTATTGATTCCTAACATATCGTGCATTACTAAAACTTGTCCGTCGCACCCATTTCCTGCACCTATCCCAATCGTAGGAATAGTAAGGCTTTCAGAAACTTCAGTGGCTAATGCTGCAGGAATTTTTTCCAAAACTAATCCGAAGCAACCTACTTCTTGTAATAATTGGGCATCTCTTTTTAATTTTTCTGCTTCTTCTATTTCTTTGGCTCGTACGGTGTAGGTGCCAAATTTATAAATCGATTGAGGCGTAAGTCCTAAATGTCCCATAACAGGAACTCCGGCACTTAAAATTCTTTTTACAGAATCAATAATTTCTTCTCCACCTTCTAATTTGATAGCATGTGCTCCGGTTTCTTTCATAATTCGAATGGTAGATTTCAATGCTTCTTTGCTATCGCCTTGGTAAGTTCCAAAAGGAAGATCTACCACAATTAATGATCGAGCACATCCGCGCACCACCGAACTTGCATGATAAATCATTTGATCCAAAGTAATGGGAAGTGTGGTCTCATGGCCGGCCATCACATTGCTGGCACTATCACCCACCAAAATAATTTCAACACCCGCGGCATCAAATATTTTTGCAAAAGAATAATCGTATGCAGTGAGCATCGCAATTTTTTCTTTGGCAGCTTTCATTTTCAAAAGAGTGTGCGTGGTAATTCTTTTTACCTCTTTATTGATTGACATAATGTGAAGGTATAAAATGTAATTGGGTATAAAATACAAAGTAATTTAAAATACTTTTACAGAGATAAATTATTCTATGATTAGTTATTGGGAACAACAAAGTTTGATTCAATTCGACCACATTGTAGTAGGCGCAGGTATTGTAGGATTAAGTACTGCTATAGAATTGCGCCAACGATTGCCGTCAGCAAGAATTGTGATTTTAGAAAGGGGATTTTTTTCTTCCGGTGCAAGCTCTCGCAATGCAGGCTTTGCATGCATGGGAAGTGTGACAGAAATTTTGGATGATTTAAAAACGATGTCTGAAGAAGAAGTGATATTACTTTTTCAAAAAAGAAAAAATGGTTTACAAAAACTTCGAGACAGATTAGGAGATAAAAAAATGGGTTATGCAGAAAATGGGAGTTATGAAATTATCTCTAAAAATGAAATAGATGCCATTGATAAAATCGATTATTTAAATCGTCTATTACTACCCGTTAGTCATGAGCCGGCATTTTCTTTATCAGATAAAAAGAAAAATAATTTTGGATTCAATCCTCAATATGTACAACATTTAATTGAAAACAATTTAGAAGGAGAATTGAATACAGGAAAAATGATGCAATCCTTATCAGCTTTAGCTTTGGAAGAAGGTATTGAGATTAAAACGGGAACTGAAGTAATCGATTTTCAAGAAGAAAATCAGGAAGTTCGATTACAAATTAAGAATCTATTCAATCAAGAACCCATAACGCTCAAAACGAAAAAATGTATTTTTTGTACCAATGCATTTTCTCAACAATTTTTCAAAAATGAAGATATCCAACCGGGTAGGGGACAAGTTTTAGTCACAAATCCTATTGCAGGATTAAATTGGAAGGGTATTTTTCATTTCGACAAAGGATATTATTATTTTAGAGAAATAGATGGTCGCATTCTTTTTGGTGGTGGTAGAAATTTAGATTTTGACGGAGAAACAACTAATGAATTTGGATTGACGGAAATGATTCAAAATGAACTCGAAAAGAAATTACGAGAAATAATTATTCCCAATATTCCATTTACTATTTCCAATAGGTGGAGTGGGATTATGGCATTTGGTCCTACTAAATTCCCCATCGTGAAAGCCTATTCCAACAAGGTTTTCGGCGCATTTCGCTTAGGAGGAATGGGTGTTGCATTAGGCAGCGAAGTGGCTTATGAAGTTGCAGAATTAGTAGCTCAATCTGTTTAACACTTTTAAAAAAAACTATTACGAAAAATTAAGAATTTGCCATTTTCTTATACAAATTAATCAATCCATTTGTAGAAGAATCATGCGAAGTGATGGTCTCTTCATTTTCTAATTCCGGCAAAATTTTCTTAGCTAATTGTTTGCCTAATTCTACTCCCCATTGATCAAAACTATAAATATTCCAAATCACACCTTGCACAAATATTTTATGTTCGTAAAGTGCAATTAATTCACCTAAAGTGTGAGGAGTAATTTTAGTAATTAAAAATGAATTGGTAGGTTTATTGCCTTCGAATTCTTTGAATGGGATTAATGCTTCAGATACTTTTTCTCCTTCCAATTCTTTCCTAGACTTGCCGTTCATCAAGGCTTCTGTCTGTGCAAAGAAATTCGACAATAATATTTTATGGTGATCACCCATTGGATTATGGCTGATAGCCGAAGCAATAAAATCGCATGGAATTAATGGTGTGCCCTGATGAATTAATTGATAAAAAGCATGTTGTCCATTGGTGCCGGGTTCACCCCAAATTACAGGTCCTGTGGCGTAAGTAACCTTATTTCCGTTTCTATCTACATGCTTGCCATTGCTCTCCATATTTCCTTGTTGAAAATAAGCCGGAAATCGATGCAGATATTGGTCATAAGGTAGAATGGCTTCGGATTGAGCACCAAAAAAATTGATGTACCAAAGGCTTATTAAACCCATTAAAACAGGAATGTTTTTTTCAAAAGTCGTTTCTCTAAAATGACAATCTGTTTCAAATCCGCCCTTTAATAATTCTTCGAAATTAGAATAGCCAATTGTCAATGCAATGGACAATCCAATAGCGCTCCACAAACTATATCTACCTCCAACCCAATCCCAAAATACAAACATATTTTCTTTATCAATTCCAAATTCTTCCACACCTTTTTCATTGGTACTTAATGCTACAAAATGTTTGGCGATGGCTTTCTCATCTAAGGCAGATTTTAAAAACCATTCTCTTGCAGAATGAGCATTGGTCATAGTTTCCTGCGTTGTGAAAGTCTTAGATGCGATCAGAAATAATGTTTCTTCAGGAGTAATTTTTTTCAATACTTCTGCTAAATCAGAACCATCAATATTACTGACGAAATAAGGTTGAATACCTTTTATCCAATAAGGTTTTAGGGCTTCTGTTACCATTACCGGACCTAAATCACTACCGCCAATTCCTATATTTACAATGTATCTGATCTTCTTGCCGGTATAACCCAACCATTTACCATCATGAATTTTTTTACAAAAAGATTTCATGTGTTCTCTTTCCTTTATTACCTCCGGCATTACATCTTTTCCTTCTGATAAAATTTCTTTATCAGAAAAATTTCGAAGTGCAGTATGCAATACAGAACGGCCTTCTGTGCCATTGATGATTTGCCCTGTGAACATGGCTTTAATTGCTTTTTCCAATTTGCATTCGTAGGCTAATTCCAACAATAATTGCAATGTTTTTTTTGTGATTCTATTTTTAGATAAATCAACCGTTATATCCGGAATGGCAAAAGAAAAATTAGTAAATCTATCCACGTCCTCTTTGAATAAATCTTTTATATGCACGGATTTCATCTCCTTATAATGCTCTTTTAATTTTTTCCAGGAATTGGTTTGTGTAGGATTTATTGAAGGAAACATGATTGAAATTTAATTTTATAAAATCTGAATACCAAAGTTACAATATGAACGCAATAATGAAAACGAAAATTGATAACTTAAAAAACTGTAATGGCACGCTCTTTTAAACTAAAACATCCTTTGAGGACTTGTATTTTTGTTAATAATTTCTTAACCGTGGCTTAATCTGGAGGTAACATTACAGTGCTCTCTTTGCATAAATAAAATAAATGCATGAGATACTTAATCACTCTTTTCATAACAGCCCTACTCTTTTTTAATGGTTATTCTCAAACCGGAAAAATAGAAGGACGAGTTACTGATTCAAAAACCGGGCAGGCACTCAGCGGGGTTTCCATAGTGGTAGAAAACGAAAAAGGGGTAATTACAGATCAGGATGGAAATTTTTCCATTACTATAAATTCTACAAAACTGCGATCAATTAAGATTTCTTCAGTGGGCTACAAAACCAAATTGGTAGAGAATGTAGAAATAGAAGCCAATTCGTTAATTACTCTTGATATAGTCCTTGAAACATTAGCAAAAACTGAAGAAGAAGTTATAATCAGGACTACACGCAGACAAGAAACTACCGCAGCGTTAATTGCTTTTCAAAAAAACACTAATACAGTAACTCAGGTAGTTTCTGCGGAAACGATTAAAAGGTCGCCCGATAAAAATACCGGTGAGATACTAAAAAGAGTACCGGGTATTTCCATTCAGGAAGGAAAATATATTATTGTAAGAGGATTGAACGACCGCTACAATCAAACCATGCTGAATGGTATTTTAATGGGCACTACAGAGCCTGACAGGAAAACTTTTTCTTTTGATATTTTCCCTGCGGGAATGATTGACAACCTCATCATCAACAAAGCTTTTGTTCCTGAATTTTCCGGCGAGTGGGCAGGAGGATTGGTGCAGGTAAATACCAAAGATGTTCCGGCAAAAAACTATTTTAATATCGTCATAGGAACAGGATTTAACACCCAAACCATTGGCAACAATTTTTATACTTACAAGGGCGGAAAACTCGACTGGCTCGGCATTGATGACGGCTTTCGCGAAATTCCATCCAGCTTACCTGTGAAATCAAAATTTGCTTCATTAGAAAGAGAGAATAAAAGTGAGCTTGGAAAGCTGTTCAAAAATGTTTGGAGCGCAGATAAAAACGCTTCTGATTTTTTACCGGAAATGAACAGAAGTTTTCAATTGAGCGGCGGGATGAATCAACATCTTGGCGACAACAGCAAACTGGGCGCAGTACTGGCTTTGAACTATAATCAATCCATTAAGCGTACCGATTATTTGGTAAACAGGTTATTTACGGTTCAGGGTAATATTGCTGATATTTCTTACGATTACCAGGATAAAAAATACAGTCGCGATATTTTATGGGGAGGCCTCGCTAATGTTACATTACAACTGGGAAGGAATAATAAGATCTCTTTCAAAAACTTATTCAATGTAAACGCAACAAATTATGTAACGGAAAGAACCGGTAGAGATTTTGATTTTATTCCGGGAGTGGGCGCAAATGTAAGAGCTACAGAGCTTGCGTTGAAAAGCAATATGTTTTTCAATACATCGCTTTCAGGAGACCATAACCTTGTTGGCTTAAAAACCAAATTACATTGGTATGGTAATTTTAATATTCTCGACCAATATATCCCTGACCAAAGAAGAATTCAATATATACAAGATAACACTGCCAATGCACCGTATAAATTATTGATCGGCGCTTCGCAAAGTTCTCAAAAATCGGGAAGCAGGTATTATGGATTTTTAAATGATTACAATTATACCGCCGGCGGAGATATTACCAAATCATTCAAATTATTCGGGCAGGATCAGCAAATAAAAGGCGGCTATTTCTTCCAGGTAAAAGACCGCCTGTTTGATTCAAGGCCTTTCGCAGTCTATCTTCCGTCAGATAATCCGGCGTTGATTGTACTTCCTGCCGATAAAGTTTTCAGTCCTGAAAACTTTGGGAATGGAACTGATAACAAATTTGGTTTCAATGAAATTTCGGGAGACCAATATCGCTACATTGCCAACACAATTTTAAACGCCGGATTTCTTCAGTTAGAAAATCAACTCACCGGCAAATTAAAAGCTACTTACGGATTAAGGATTGAAAATTACGACCAGGTAATTGGTAGCATGAGGCAAAGTGACCACCGCCATTTGCATAAAGAAGTATTGGATTATTTACCCGGATTAAACCTTACTTATCAATTAAACGCTAAAACTAATTTAAGGTTATCGGGCTCTCAAACTGTTATCCGGCCGGAGTTCAGAGAATTAAGTGATTTTGCTTTTTATGATTTTGATCTTGGCGCAACGGTTACCGGCAACCGTGCATTAGAACGTACCAAAGTTACCAATGCTGATTTAAGGTATGAAGTGTATCCGCGCGCGGGGGAATTATTTACTGTTGGTATCTTCTATAAATATTTTAAAAACCCGATTGAATTATTTTATAATCCAAGTTCCGGTGGCGCCAGCACTTTCAATTATATCAATGCGGACAAGGCTTACAGTTTTGGGGCTGAAATGGAATTCAGAAAAAGGCTTGATTTTTCTGAGGCGCTGAAAAACTTTATTTTCCAAACCAATATCTCTTACATCTACAACCGTGTTACTAAAAATGATGCGAACCTCGACAGGCCCATGCAGGGACAAAGCCCTTATGTGATCAATGCTTCATTGCAATATGATGTGGAAAAATATGGTTTGAATACCACGTTACTTTTTAACCAGATCGGCGATAGAATATTTTATGTAGGAGGAAATGATTTTCCGCCGGTAACAGAGCAACACCGGCCCTTACTTGATTTTCAGATCGCTAAAAAAATCCTGAAAAATACCGGGGAAATAAAAATGAATGTTTCAGATATTTTAAACACAGACAATCTTTTTTATCTCGATATGAACAACAATAGAAAATATGACAAAAGCAAAGATGCCCTTGCTATAAAACGCAAATATGGAAGCACCGTAAGCTTTACTTTTTCTTACAACTTAAAATAAAAAATAAAACGAAAACTAAAAAACATCAAAATGAAAAAATTAATTTACCTGGCGCTTTTCACAGTGATAGCTTCTACAGGTTGCCGCAAAATAGAAGTGGATGGAGGTTCGGGGAACAACAACGGAAACGGAGATGGAAATGGCTCAACAGAAAATACCATTCTTGAAGGCCGTATTACAGAAAACAGGACCTTGAAAGCCGATTATGTTTATAAGCTTCGCGGGCTTGTATATGTTACTAACGGCGCAGTACTTACCATAGAACCCGGAACAAAGATCGTTGGTGAAAAAGGAAAAAACGGGGGGCTGATCATTACGCGTAGTTGTAAAATAATTGCTGACGGGACGCCCGAAAAACCAATTGTATTTACATCTGAAGAAGCAGTCCCACAAAGAGGAGATTGGGCAGGCGTTGTGTTATTGGGGAATGCGCCTACCAACGCATCATTCAATGGCCAGGAAGGAATTGGCGAAATAGAAGGAGGTATTAATAACAGCGACGGGCTTGGATTGTACGGCCTCGGTGCCAGTTCAAACCCTGCAGATAACAGCGGCATTTTAAGATACGTTCGTATTGAATATGCAGGCTATGCTTTTCTGCCGGATAAAGAAATTAACGGATTAACCTTCGGAGGCGTAGGCAGTGGAACCATTGTAGATTATGTACAGGTTTCTTATGCCAATGATGATTCTTTTGAATGGTTTGGTGGCACGGTTAACTGTTCGCATCTTATTTCTTACAGAACACTGGATGATGATTTCGATACGGATAATGGCTTTTCAGGGAAAGTTCAATTTGGCATTGCGTTAAGAGATTCTGCGGTTGCTGATATTTCAAAATCAGAAGCTTTTGAAAGTGATAACGATGCCAATGGAAGCCAGCTTTTACCACAAACCAAAGCCATCTTTAGTAATATGACGATAATCGGCCCGAGGGAGAATGCCAATAATATAGGAAACAGTTTATTCTTAGCGGCCGCACAAATTCGTCGCAATTCTTCTATATCTATTTTCAATTCCATCTTCATGGGCTGGCCGGTTGGTTTGTTAATTGATGCGAGTAAAGGTTACCCGACAGATAATAATTTCGCTACCGGTTTAAATGTACAAAATACCATTATTGGTGGTTGCGATATTTCTGTACAATATGCCGCCAGCGCTACATCGCCAACCGGAGCTACTAGCGGCTCTATTCTTAATTGGTTTAATACTCCATCTTACGGGAATACCATATTGAGTACAACACTTGATGTAAAACTGGGTGCACCATTTAATTATTCTAATCCGGATTTTGGGCCACAAACGGGTTCGCCTGCTTTAACAGGAGCGGCTTTTTCACATTCAAGTTTATCAAGTGGTTTTGTTGCAGTAAGCTACCGCGGAGCAGTAGGTTCAGGAGATAATTGGTACAAAGGCTGGACAAGGTTTTAATAAAATAAAACCCGATTAAAAAATCCGGCGCAAACATTCTATCAGATATGCTTAGCGCTTAACAATAAGATAATATAAATAGATGCCGGTATCATGTTTTAAAAATTAGTTTTGTCTAAAGAATATCAATGAAACCACATTCTAAAAAGGTATTAATAGCGGAAGACGATAATTATATCCGAGAGATTATTGAGTTTAATCTCAAATCGAATGGCTATGAGGTGTATGTAGCGAGAAACGGTAGCGAAGCGCTGGAGGTAGCCAAAAGAGTAAGGCCGGATTTGATTATTCTTGATATTATGATGCCGGATAAATCGGGGATTGAAGTATGTAGAATCTTAAGAAAAGATGCTTCTTTTAATGATATCTATATTCTTTTCTTAACAGCTATAGCGGATGAAGCTACGCATGTAAAAGGGTTAGAAACAGGCGCAGATGATTATATAACCAAGCCGATAAGACCTAAAATCCTTATCAGCCGTGTGAATGCTTTTATGCGAAGAAGCCAAAAGGAGAAGGAAAAGATATTGGTGCTCGGATCTCTTAAAATTGATCCCGTAAGGTTTTTAATTTTTCGGGATGGAAGAGAAATATATTTGGCGAAGAAAGAATTTGAGTTATTATATCTTTTGGCTTCAAAGCCAGGGCGGGCTTTTCAAAGGGTGGAAATCCTAAATCGGGTGTGGGGAAATGAAGTGATTGTCGGTAATCGTACTATTGATGTTCATATTCGAAGGATTAGACAGAAACTTGACTTGGATTGTATAACCACCGTAAAAGGAATTGGCTATAAATTTAATTTAAGGTAATAACGGAAGTTTGTAAATAATAAGCAGGTTGTGTGTCGGTTCTTAAATGGAATTACATATTTTCAATCACGGCCATTGTCTTTTTTACCATTTCTTTATTTATATCTAAATGTAATACCATTCTTATTTGGTTTGGTGAAATAGCCATTACCATTATACCATTTTCTTTAAAAAGTTGGGTCAAAGTAGTAGAAGTATATTTTCCTTTCACCTCAAAAATTAGAATATTGGTTTCTACTGGCATGATTTCACCAACGAATTCTTTGGTACTCAATAATTCGGATAATTGAATAGCGTGATGATGATCTTCAGCTAATCTATCGATATTATTTTCCAATGCATAAATGCCTGCTGCAGCGAGATAGCCTGCTTGTCGCATGCCGCCACCAAACACTTTTCTCACTCTTCGTGCTTTATGAATGAAATCTTTGGTACCAATTAAAACACTTCCTACCGGCGCACCCAAACCTTTGCTGAGGCAAATAGAAATGCTGTCAAAAATATTCCCGTAATCTTTAGGCGACTCTTTTTTGGCTACTAAAGCATTAAAAAGTCGGGCACCATCAAGGTGTAATTGCAAATTATTTTCTTCACAAACTTCTTTAATCTCTAATAAATCTTTCATGTCGTAACAACTTCCACCACCGCGATTGGCAGTATTTTCTAAACATACTAATTGACTTGGAGCTTTATGAATATCAATCGGATTTATGACGTCTTTTACTTGTAAAGCGGTAACCCTTCCTCTATTACCTTCTATAGTTTTTACTTGGCATCCGGAATTAAAGGCAATTCCTCCACATTCATAAATGTACACGTGGCTCAATTTGTCACAAATCACTTCATTTCCTGGCTGGGTATGAACCTTTATGGCAATCTGATTGGTCATAGTACCGCTGCTGCAGAATAATCCGGCTTCCATTCCAAAGAGATCAGCCATCATTTTTTTCTAACCGGTTTACGGTTGGGTCTTCGTGAAAAACATCATCACCTACTTCTGCAGAAAACATTGTTTCCAACATGGCCGGCGTAGGTTTGGTAAATGTATCGGATCTGTAATCTATCATTGCACAAAAGTAAGTATTGATTTTAATTGGATTAAAAGCATTTTAAACAGAAGATGGAGCCATTCCATAAACTTTCGTGAAATAGTGGAGAGTTTGGTGTTTTATCAGTTGAAGAATAAGGCTATTTCATATAAAAATTGTACTTTTGCGCGTATTTTATCAATAGTTGTGTTATTTTAACACAATCTTTGTAACAGAATTACCACTAACTGAGTCTATAATTAAGAGTAAAACAATAATAAAAAACAAACATGAGGCAACTTAAAATTGCTACCCAAATCACGAATAGGGATTCGCAAGCGGTAGAAAAGTACTTGCAAGAAATCTCTAAAATCGGGATGATTACTCCTGAGGAGGAAACGACTTTAGCACAGAAGATTAAAATGGGAGATCAAGTAGCTCTTGAGCGCTTGACTACTGCCAATCTACGTTTCGTAGTTTCTGTTGCAAAGCAATACCAACATCAGGGTTTGTCATTGAGTGATCTTATTAACGAGGGCAACCTCGGTTTAATTAAAGCAGCACAACGCTTCGATGAAACAAAAGGTTTCAAATTTATTTCTTATGCTGTGTGGTGGATTCGCCAATCTATACTACAGGCATTGGCAGAGCAGGGCAGATTAGTCCGCTTGCCACAAAACAAAATTGGCACGTATAACAAAGCCAATAAGGCTTACATGGCTTTTGAACAAGAACACGAAAGAGAACCTTCTACTGAAGAGTTATCAGAAATTCTTGAGATGAGCGAAACTGAAATTAATAACATTTTCCAAAGTAATACTCGTCATACTTCATTGGATGCACCGGTACACGAAGCGGAAGATGTAGCAATGGGTGATTTGTTGAAAGGACCGGGCGAAACGGATGAAGATGTAATGCATGATTCATTGAAAGATGAAATTCGTCGTGTATTGAAATCTTTAAGCCCGCGCGAAGCTGAAATTGTAAATGCTTATTTTGGATTAGATGGTGAAAATGGAGTAACCATTGAACAAATAGGGCAGAAGTACGATTTGACAAAAGAACGCATTCGCCAAATAAAAGAAAGAGCCATCAAACGCTTACAGAAAGCGCGATACAGTGGTGCACTTAAAGCTTATTTAGGATAATTTTTCATGGAATGATTCAATAAAAATGCTCGGGATTTTTCTCGGGCATTTTTTATTCATTAGATAATTGCAAGAAGAAATTTTTCATTTACTTTGTTGAAACAAATTTTCACTTTTAAAAAATTCTCCGGTAATGGATCCAAAAACACAATTTTTAGTGATTTCTATTTTGGGCGGTTTAGTAATTCTTGCGGGATTGATCTTGGTTATTATCGGAATGGTAAAACAAAAGAAATCGCTGATTGCTTGGGGAGTATTGATCGCGCTTATTCCTACATTGATTTCTTTATTTTCTTAAGAAATCATTTTTCAGTTGTTGATTTTATTTTTCATTGATATCCACTTTTGGATTGGGCAAAGCACCTCTTTTATAGATAATTAATCCGTTCAGAAAATTTCTAAGAATTTGATCTCCTGCTTCCACGTAACCGGGGTGATCTTCATTTCTAAATAAATCGCCCAAAGCACCTTTGCTGATTTCAAAATTGACTAAAGATAAAATTTCAATGATGTCATCATTCCGAAGTGAAAGTGCTACTCTTAATTTTTTTAAAATATCGTTATTGGTCATTGGACAAATTATTTATGGAATGCGAAGGTAAATCCTTTCGCATTTAATAGAGTCGATTATATTGACGTTATTTGCACGAATTAAAAATTTAGACAATAATGCAGCATTTAATTTTTGAAAGTATCGGGTATTTGGCATCTGTATTTTTAGCACTTTCATTGATGGTAAATAATGATTTAAAATTCAGATGGATCAATGGTTCAGGTAGTCTTTCCTTTGCTGTTTACGGGATATTAATTCAATCTTATCCAATTATTTTTACCAACCTATTATTGTTTGGAATTAATTTATATTATCTAATAAAAATTTATCGTTCGAATGAGGATTTTGAATTAATAGAATTTAAAGGAGATGAAAGATTGGTTTATAAATTTTTAGAATTTTATCAAGCTGATATCAAAAAATATTTTCCCAATTATGTACATAATTATGAAGAAAGTAATTTCAATTTTGTTATTCTAAGAAATTTGGTGATTGCCAACATATTTGTGGGAAAGCTGGATGAGTCGGGCAATGTAGACGTAAAACTAAATTACACTGTAGAAAAATATCGTGACTTTAAAGTAGGTAAATATATTTTTGATACCAAGAAAATATTTTTGGAAAGCAAAGGAGTAAAATCAATTTCTTATAAAAAAGTGACCAATAAAAACCATGCGAATTTCTTAAGAGTGATGGGTTTTGAAAATAAAGGTGAGGGCTACGAAAAAATAATTGCTTAAAATTTTATTTCAATTTCTCTATCAACATTTTATAGGTGTTATCCGAAAACCTTTCTTTCTCAATAAAGAAATAATACCTTTTTCTCCTCCTAAATGACCGGCACCGACTGCGAAGAAAATTTTCTTATTCTTGGCAAGTAGTTTTGGAATTTTGCGCGACCATGATGCATTCCTATCTTTTACCAATAATTTTTCAGCTTCTTCCGTCATAAATCTTCTATCTTTTACCAATAAATGTAAAGCAGAGATATCTTCTTGTTTGTAAGTAGAAACCATTGACTGCATTACGTTTTTATAATCATCTCCTAAACGAATTTGGCGCAATAATTCTTTCGGCGTAAATATTTTTTGGGCAATTTTTATTTGGGCTTTTACAGTTTCTAATCCTCTTACTTTTATATTATTCGTCAATGCAGCATTAATTAATTCCATTTCTATCGACAATAATTCTTCTTCTTCGAAAAGCGAACCGGTCAATTTATTCATCAACATCATTGGCGATAAATGATCCACTTCTTCTAAAGAAATTTTATATGAATTTTTTAAATGCCGTTTTAATTCTAAGACTTCTTTATTCGTCAAAAACTCACTAATCAGATTAGTTGACACCATTGATTGCTGCGCAAAAACCATATCCTTTTCATTAGTCAGATTTAATTCTAAAAATAGTTCATCGCATTTTTTTACAACTTGAAGAAGTTTTGGGCTAATTACAAAATCTTTTTTGGGAATTAAATGCATGGTTCCAAAAATATAGGAAGGATGTTGCAAATCATTTCCGGAAATTTTCCATAATAGCGATTGCCTTTTAAATTCATTTTTAACCACACAAATATTTTTTTGGCAATTTATAGCATTTCTAAATTAACTATGCTATGCTCTATTTTATCAATTAAATAATAGGAGTAAATTAAGTATTTGATTCAATTCTAATAAAAAACGTTGTTATAATTAGTCCTAACTGTTTAATTTTCAGTACTTTTATAAAACGAAAATGACAATTTCAATTCTCTAAATGATTTGTTCCTATGAAAATTTTAGTCGCTGAAGATGAACCATTGATTTTACGCTTAATAGAAATGAGCTTGGTTCAAGGTGGCTATGAAGTTATTAAATCCATCAATGGTTTTGAAGCCTTAAGCAAACTGGAAATGGTGCGCCCCAATCTAATTCTTACTGATCTGATGATGCCAAAAATGTCCGGTTTTGAATTAATTGAAGAAGTAAAAATCAAATTAAAAATTCAAATTCCCATTATAGTTTTATCATCATTGGATGATGAAGAATCTATTAATAGAGCTACTAATTTAGGAGCCGATGATTATATTATAAAACCTTTTATAAGAAGCGATTTGTTGAGCCATGTAGCCAAATTATTATAATTTAAACCACTGAAAGATCCATTATCTTTTTCGAAATTCGGAACTTTTGATCCTGAATTTCTGTAATTTTAAGCAAACCAGACTTAAAGTAAATGGAAATCCAACATTTTTGTATAATTTGATAGCTTTATAATTTGACTTTGAGAGTAAACAATTCCATATGGATTCTTACGGCACAATAGGTAAAGAGGAAAATTTTAATTTTTATAAGGATCTCAGCGCAAAAGATGCGGTGGTGAAGGATCGTTTTTCAAAAATTTTAGAGTTATCTATCATGTTCTTGAAAGTGCCTATTGCGTACCTTTCTTTTTTCGATGGAAAATTGGAATACATCGTCGAAAAAAATGGCATTACACTTTCCCAAATTGAATTTGAAGAATCCATCTATCCTTTTCTTATTGATGAAAAAAAGCTTTTAGAAATTCATGATGTAAGCGAAAACCCGGCTTTCAAAAAATTAAAAATTCTCTCTAACTATCCCGACAAGATTGACTTTTATGCCGCAGTTCCTATTTTTTCAAGTGGCGGAGATTTAATAGGCGCTTTACATTTTTTGGATAAAAAAAGAGAAAAATTAAACGAAGAACAAAAGTATTTTCTTGAAATTCTTAATCAAAGAATCAATTCCATTTTCGAAGAAAAAAAGAAGGAAAACCAAATTCTTGAGTACGAGAAATTATATAATTATTCTGCAGATCTAATTGGTTTGGCAAAATTAGATGGCACAATTATTCGTGTTAATCCGGCTTTTATTACTCAATTAGGCGCCAATCCTGACTCGCCGGAAGATAAAAATTTCTTTTCTTTCATTCATCCGGATGATTTAGAAAAAGCAAAATTAGGATTAAGCCAATTAGGAAAAAGTATTAAATCTATTCAGACTACTATTCGTATGATCTCTCGAAATGGAGAAATAAAAGCGATAGAATGGATGTGTACGCTCGAAAAAGATACTCCTAACTTTTTTGCCGTAGGTAGAGATATTACTGAGATTGAAAAAAAATCACAACAACTTTTAGAAAGCGAGAAAAAATTTAGAACCTTATTTGAAAATGCGCAAACCTTTATGTGTATTCATGATCTGGAGGGGAATTTACTTTCAGTAAATAAATCCGGTTCGCAATATTTGGATTATAATATGGGCGATTTTTCTAAAAGAACTTTGTACGAATTTATTCCAAAAGAACGCCATTCTTACCTAAGTGATTATTTAAAAAAATTGCGTAAAACGGGGCGGGCAAAGGGTATTGTGAAAATGAAATCTAAATCCGGCGAATCTAAAACTTTTACTTTTGACAATGTATTAGTGAAACCCGAATTGGGTCCTCCTTATGTAATCGGTAATGCTGTGGATTGGACAGATCTATTATTTCTGAAAGAAGATTTGGTTCGTACCAAAGAAATGTTGGAAGAAACCACTCGTATGACCAAAATTGGTGGTTGGGAAATGAATTTGATCAAGAAAGAAATGATCTGGAGCAAAGAAATGAAACGCATATTTGAAATGCCTTTAGATCAAAATCCAAAATTCGATTGGGAAAATAGCCGATTTTTAGACGAACAGGCGGTGAAAGAATTACGCGTTTATTATCAAAATGCAATTTCGAAAAAACAATCCTTTCAACATACTTTACGATTTCGCACTGTATCCGGAAAATCGCTCTGGGGAAAAATGAGTGGTGTTCCTTTATTTGGCAAAAGCGGAAAATGCACAAAAATCATTGGCGCATTTCAAGATATTACTAAAGAAAGAAATAATGCGGATGCATTGAGAAAAGCAAAGGTATTGGCAGAAGAAGCCAATAGAGCCAAATCAGAATTTTTGGCGAATATGAGTCACGAGATCCGTACACCATTGAACGGCATTATTGGATTTTCTGATTTATTATCTCGTTCTAATTTAGATAGCACACAGAAAAAATATATGGATATCGTTCATGAATCCGGACAAATTTTGTTAGGAATTGTAAATGATATTTTGGATTTTTCAAAAATTGAAGCGCGAAAAGTTACTTTAAATATTGAAAAGGCAGATTTATTTGATATCGTGTATCAAGTAATTAATATTATTTCATTTCAATCCAGTAATAAAGGCTTAAAAGTGGTTTCCAATCTCGATCCTACGCTTAAAAAATATGCTTGGGTAGATGAATTTAGACTGAAACAAGTGCTAATTAATCTTTTAGGAAATGCCGTAAAATTTACCAAAGAAGGTGAGGTAGGATTGAAGGTTACCGTATTACAACAAATGAATGCAGATATTGAAACCATCAGATTTGAAGTTTCAGATACAGGTGTTGGAATAGATTCAAAAAAAGTAAAACAAATTTTCGAAGCATTCATGCAAAGTGAAAGTGCTACCACCAAAAAATTTGGTGGTACGGGATTAGGTCTTTCTATTTCCAGTCAAATTGTTCAACTTTTTGGAAGTGAATTAAAAGTAAACAGTACGTTGGGTAAAGGCAGCGTTTTTTATTTTGATTTAGTTTTGAAAACAGAGCAAGCAGCAAGCATCGAAGATATTTCCAATGTTGAAGGCAAAGAAACTCGAATCCTTGTTATTGATAATGTAGCTACGAATTATGTTTATATCAAGGAATTATTAAAAGGGAAAAACATCAGCTTTAAACACAGTAAAACCGGAATGAAGGCTTTACAGAAATTGTATGATGGCGAAGAATTTGATATTGTTTTAATCAATTCTGAAATGCCGATTATTCCCGGTCCTGAAATTTATAAAATCATCAAACAGAACCAACATATAAAAGGAAATAATGAGGTGATTATTTTACTCTACGGAACACATAAAGATGGAGTAGAATTTCAAAATTTAAATGAACTCAAACTAAATGAAGATTTAGAAAAACCTGTAAAAATTGGAGATGTTCGTGATGCAATTGTATGGTTGAAAAATGAAATAAAAATGAAACCCCAAGATGAAGAAGAACAAATTTTAACGAAAGGAAATAAGAGAAAAATTCTCATTGCGGAAGACAATGAGATCAACATGATTTTGATCAAATCCTTAATTATGAATTTGCTGCCTTCTACAGAAATTATTGAAGCACAGAATGGCCAAATCGCCGTAGAGAAGGCGTTGGAAGATATTCCTGACATGATTTTGATGGATATCCAATTGCCTATTATGGATGGAATAGAAGCAACTAAAATTATCAGAGAACAATTAAAAGATAAGTGGATTCCCATCATCGCAGTGACAGCAGGAAATGTGAAAGGTGAAAAAGAAAAATGCTTATCAGCCGGCATGGATGATTTTCTTACTAAACCAATTATGGAAGGTGTATTAAGCAAAATGGTTTATAAATGGACGGAAGAAGTCAATATAAATACCGATGTGTCCCATGTAGATTTTGATGTGATAGATACCGCAACTCAAAATGATTCCGGTTTTAAAAAGGAATTAATAAAGATGGCCAAATCATCTATGGATGAGAGTCTGGCCGATTTGATTGTTTGTTTTACTTCGAAAGATCTAAAAGCATTGCAAGCTGCCGGCCATAAACTAAAAGGTACATCAAGTGCGATGGGTTTTAAAGAATTAACCGGAATCGCTTCATGCTTTGAACATTTAGAAAAGTTCAATGAAATTTATATCAATCAATTAATTGAATTGACCAAAAAAGAAATCAAAATCATTAATTCCCTTCTTTCTAAAAAGACGAATGCCATCTATTAGATAGCATTCAATTAATTTCCATAAATGGAAAATCCAAAAACAGAAATGCACCAAAGCTTTTCTATTTTTGGATAAAATTATTTAGGTACAATTAGATAGCTCGTGCAGGAGCTTTTTCAGAAACTACTTTTCCTTTGTAGAATAATTTTCCTTCACTTACATGAGCGCGATGGCGTACATGAGTTTCGCCTGTAGTAGCGTCTACGCTTAATGTAGGAGCATCTGCTTTATAATGAGTTCTTCTTTTTGCACTTCTTTGCTGACTGTGTCTGCGCTTTGGATTTGGCATAACCGTAAATTAAATATGATTTATTATTGTTGTTTCTTTATTAAATTCTCAAGTCCTTTTTGCAAAGGGTTATTATTTTCCATTGTTGTTGATTTCATTCTTTTTAGCATGGCCAGTATTTCTTGATTGCATTGCGGGCCACCCATTTCTTCTTCACTGCACATGCGTTGATTAGGAATACTGAGCATTACAAATTCATAGATCCATTCGGATAAATGCAAATGACTTTCATTTCTTGATATATAAAATATATCAGGATCTTCTTCATTACTATTCATTTCTTCCGCATTATCCACCTGCTTGATGATGAGTGTAAATTCATCCCAAAGAGGCAAAATTAAAGGATTTTGACACCTATCGCAAACTACTTCCACTTTCCCGTCGATCTCAAATTTTAGTATCATGTGTGATACTGTTTTTTCAAGAGTCAGTTTCACTTTCGCCTCGCAATTGGTGAAATCTTCTATTTCAAATTCGGCAAAGAACTTTTGATCCACTTCGTAATTGAACTGATGAACCCCAGGTTTTAATCCTACAAATGCAATATCATATTCACGCCTGTTTCCCATAACAAAAATTAAAGGGCTGCAAAGGTAGTAAAAAACATTCTATTTTATGTAAAAGAGTGCTAAAAATATTAGAAAAAGGATTGAAATTGAATAAATCTGCATTTATCTTACTACAAAACTCTGTCTATGAATCAAAAAAATGGATTGAGTATCTTTATCCGAAATCAAAAAATCAATGAGTTATTTTTTAAGGCATAGCAAAATCTTTTGCAAATGAAGAAAAAAAAGAAGGGTTTTAAAATAGATAAGAAATGGCTGTACCTGATTGGCATCATTGCTTTAATTCAATTCTTTTCTTATCATGAAAATTGGGTTGAAAAATTTTATTCTCGCGGATTTTATCCCATCTTCAGCCCGATACTTCGGTTTCTTTTCGGATGGATTCCTTTTAGTTTAGGCGATGTATTGTACATTGTAATTGTGTGCATGGTTATTTTTCTTTTGGGAAAAAATTTATTTTTATGGATCAGAAAAAAAATCACTCGGCCAATCTTTTTTAAAAAGATAGGAAACGGCGTCTGGTGGCTGTTTTGCGTATATATTGTTTTTAATATTTTCTGGGGAATCAATTATAACAGACAAGGAATTGCTGCTCAATTAGAATTGGGCGATTTGAATTATGACTCGATTGATGTAATTCAAATTCAATCAATTCTTATACAGAAATTGAATACTTCTCGATTAAAAATTCAAACGCAAAATATTCAATATCCTTCCGATAAACAACTATTTGCTGCGGCTCGAAATAGTTACGAAAGGGTTCGAATAACATATCCATTTCTAAATTATAATGTTCCTTCAATCAAATCTTCCATGTATAGTTGGGTAGGGAATTACCTCAACATTGGCGGTTACTATAATCCATTCACAGGAGAAGCTCAAATTAATACTGATGGTCCACCTTTTTTACAACCTTTTACCATCACCCACGAGATGGCCCATCAGTTGGGATATGCCAAAGAAAATGAAGCCAATTTTGTAGGCTATTTAGCTGCGTCACATTCCGAGAATGAATTATTTCAGTACGCAGCTTATCTCAATTTATATTTTTATACCAATAACGAACTCTATTCTTTTGATTCTGCAAATGCTAAAAAATCGATAGAATTTTTAATTCCGGAGGTAAGAAAGGACATTCAACAATTGCAAGAATTTAATTTGGCGCATCAAAGTTTTTTGGAACCAATCTCAACATGGGTCTATTCAAAATATTTGAAATTGAACCAACAACCTGCAGGAATGCGCAGCTACAATGAAGTGGTGGCGATGCTTATAGCTTACTATAAGAAATCTGGAAAATTATAATGCCTTTTTATAAAACGAATTATAAAAAGGCATCAATAATATTTTAAGAAGAATTATCTTCTGTCTTTCATGGGAATTCTTTTTCTGTCACCTCCTGATCTCGATCCGCCTTCGGTTCTTCTTCCTCCTCCTTCCGCTTCGTTCATTCTGATAGGTCGACCGTTATAAGTTTTTCCATCCAAGCTTTTGATCATTTTTGGTGCGGCACTTTTATCTACTTCCAACCAAGTATTCATTTCTCTTAAATCGATTCTGCCCAACACTTCTTTTTTAAGGTTACTTTCATCAAGCACATATTGTAGAAAACTTGATTTATAAAAACCATCCTTGGTTCCGAGATTGATAAATAATTTTGTAAAACCGCCGTCTCTATGTACTGAAGTCCTTTCGGTTCTCGCAGGTCTTACGGAATTACGATCTTGTCTTCTGTCTCTATCAATTTTTACATTTAGGTCATCCGCATTTTCATAATATTTAAGGAAATGATCAAACTCAAGTGCAGCAACGCGTTGAAGCACTTCTTCTTTACTGATATTTTCAAATTGTTTGATTAAATCGGGCATGTAAGTTTCATAACTTCCACTTGAAATATCGGTATTGATCAACTTTTCCATGAAATGAAAAAATTGTTTGCGGCAAACATCTTTGCCACTTGGTATATCTAATCGAAAGAATTCGGCATTCACCATTTTTTCCAATTGTCGAATTTTGAAAACTTCACGACTAGTAATTAATGAAATACAAATACCATTTTTACCTGCACGGGCTGTACGGCCACTTCGATGTGTATAAACCTCTATATCATCCGGTAATTCGTAATTAATTACATGAGTAATGCCATCAATGTCAATCCCTCTTGCAGCCACATCTGTAGCTATTAAAATTTGGATGGTTTTATTGCGAAAACGTTGCATTACTTTATCTCTTTGTTGCTGAGATAAATCGCCATGCAAAGATTCTATTTCATAACCTTCTCTTGATAATTTTTCGGTAATATCTTGTGCATCCAGTTTGGTGCGAGTAAAAATAATACCGTACATATCTGGATTAAAATCTACCAATCTCTTTAAAGTTTCGTATCGCGATTGGCCAGGAGTAACAAAATATTGATGGGCAATATTTACATTCGCAGTATTCTTCTTTCCTACAGTTACTTCCTGCGGATTCGTCATGAATTTTTTTGCAATATTTCTTACAGTTTGAGGCATGGTAGCGCTAAAAAGCCAAGTGCTCTCACGATTCACAGTGTTTTTTAGAACGAAATCAATATCATCTCTAAAACCCATATTCAGCATTTCATCTGCTTCGTCTAACACCACATATTTTACTTTTTCTAAGTCAATTGCTTTTCTTTCGATCATATCAATTAACCTGCCCGGAGTAGCTACTACAATATGGGCTCCTTTTTTTAAAGCACGAATTTGCATTACTATAGAAGCACCGCCATATACGGGTTCAGCCGAAATATTTTTAGAGTGTTTTTTATAAGCTTGTAAATCATTACAAATTTGTAAACATAATTCTCTCGTTGGGCATACGATTAATGCCTGTGGATATCTATTAGCAGGATCTATTAATTGCAACAAAGGCAAACCAAATGCTGCTGTTTTTCCTGTACCGGTTTGGGCTAAGCCAACAAAATCCGTAGTACCGGAAAGTAAGATGGGAATTGCTTTTATTTGGATAGGAGTGGGGGTTTCAAAACCAAGTTCGGTAACTGCTTTTACCAAGTTTTCATTTAGGCCTAAGCCTTCAAATGCATTCATTTATTTATTTTAAATTAAGCGGCGAAGGTAAACTAAATCTATCGCAAACGAAATTGATTAAAATGGTTCTTGTAAATTTTACCAAATATTTGAGATATAAGCAGTGCAAGATTTAAATTGAAAATCCTATTTTTAAGCTTTATAATTGTCACCTTATCTTTGCAATTAAAATTTTTTTTTATGAAAACCAAACTATTAACCTTAGTTCTATTAGCCTTTATTTGCGTGCCCGGCTTCTCCCAAACTTTTAAATTAGGATTGAAAGGCGGCGCTAATTTTGGAAAAATTTCAGGTAAAGCCTTTACTGACGAATACAAATTAGGCTACCATATTGGAGCATTTGCTACCGTTGGGTTTACAAGCAAATTTGCCATCCAGCCGGAAGTATTATTTAGCCAAATAACCGCAGATGGCACCACTTCGAATTCGCTAAGCAACGCCTATGATTTTAATAATATTAAGAAAGCAAAATTTAATTCATTGATTATCCCAATCATGCTGAATTATAATGTGAATCCATTCATCACATTGCAAGTGGGGCCGCAATTTGGAGTGGTAATAGATAAAAACAAAACCCTTTTCCAAAATGGAGAAGAAGCTTTTAAGTCAGGCGACTTTTCTTTGGCCGGAGGAATACAATTAAATCTTTTGAAATTCAGAATTTACGGACGTTATGTAGGCGGGCTTACCAATATGGATAATATTGGAAATGAAGATACTTGGAAAGCTTCTTCGATTCAATTGGGACTTGGTTTTACGATTTTGTAAATTATCTTATCGTAGCAAAATTGCCTTCTTTGTCAATTTTAATGATGGAAGAAGGAGAGTTTTTACTATAATCATCTTGACGGTGTTGAACTATATAGTCAACACCGTTTTTTATGGGTTCAACAATTTCGGAAAAATTTTGAGGAAAATTTTGTTGAGAAATGTTGGCCGATGTAGAAATAATTGGTTTTTTAAATTGACGAATGAGTGAATTGCAAAAAGGATCTTTTGTTATTCTAATGGCAATTTTTTTTTCGTTAGATAATAAAATAGAAGGTAAATTTCTCGCATCTTCGAAAATAGCTGTAGTAGGTTTTTTTTGTGCCGCTAAATAATCAAGAATTTTTTGAGATGGATGTTTTACAAAATTTTTGAGCATTTCACCATTACTCACCAAGATAATCATTGATTTTTTTTCTTCTCTATTTTTAAGTTCATAAATTTTTTGGATGGCTGTTGCATTTGTTGCATCGCACCCTATTCCCCATATGGTATCTGTAGGATAAAGAATAATGCCACCATTATTCATGATATTGATACAATTTTGAATATCGTTTTCAAAGTCATTCATCCTGAGGTAATGTATTTAATAGTTGTCGAATTTCTATAGTCAATGCACATTTGAAATGCCCGAGTGGACAAGCTTGCCAGCCATGAAGCCCACATGGTTTGCAGGGTAATTCTTCTTCCGTTTCTACAATATAGGATTGCGCAGATAATGGATAATATCCAAATCCGGGAATAGTGCTACAAAAAATCGCAGTTACCGGTGCATCTACTGATGAAGCAAAATGCAATGGTGCCGAATCGTTGGTATAATTCATCGCGGCATATTTCATCAAGGCCACAGAAGAAAGAAAATTTAATTTACCTGCGAGCACTTGTATATTTTTATTGATAGAGCCTTCTTGTATTTTTTTGCAAAAAGAAATATCTTCTTTTCCTCCCAAAAGATAAATGGTGTATTCATTTGGAAAAGCATTGAACAATTCAATCCATTTTTCTAAAGGAAATTGTTTGGTAAACCAAACACTCGCCGGCATCGCACATATATATTTTTTCTCTCGATAAGAAAATATTTCTTCCTCGTTTTTTAAAGTTGGATATAATCTTGGTTTATTAAAAGTGCTGTCAGTAAAGGATTCTATGAGTAAATTATTTCTTTCTACTTCATGTTTTCCATTCTTCATGTCGTGAGGAAAGCAGCGAGTAAAAAGAAAACTCATCGGATTTTTTTTAAAACCAATTTTTTCATTTGCTCCAGAAAAGGCAGTAAGAATGCCGGTAGAAGCGTAACGCTGAAGGTTAATTACTTTATCATATTTCTCTGATCTAATCTTTTTTAAAAGATGCCACAAATTTTTATTTTTATTTTCTTTCTTATTCCAAATCAGAACTTCATTCAGAAAAGGATGACCATCAAATAATCCTTCATTGCCTTTTCTAACAAGTATATCAATTTGCGCGTCCGGAAAAAACAGATGTATCTTTTCTAATAGAGCCGTGGCCAATACTACATCGCCTGTAAATGCCGTCTGTATAATTAAAAATTTATGCATGCGAGCAACAAAGATATTCATTCAATTGAAGTAATTAATCAATAGATTAAGTTTGCAAAAAACATAGACATGAACTTACAAGAAATGATTGAAGAAGTATGGAATAATCGTACTCTTTTAAATGAAGATAAATATCAAAATGCTATCAAAGAGGTGATAGAAGAAGTGGATAAAGGACAATTGCGTACAGCCCTGCCTGTTATGAAAGAAAATAAAATACAATGGCAGGTAAATGAATGGGTAAAACAAGCAATTCTTCTTTATTTTGGAATTCAAAAAATGGAAACATTTACCTTGCCTCCTTTTGAATTCTATGACAAAATGAAATTGAAAAGTAATTATAAAGAATTGGGTGTAAGAGCCGTGCCACACGCAGTTGCTCGTTACGGATGTTTCTTGGGAAAGAATGTTGTATTAATGCCGAGCTATGTAAATATCGGTGCGTATGTAGATGAAGGAACTATGGTGGATACATGGGCTACAGTTGGGAGCTGTGCACAGATTGGAAAGAATGTGCATCTCAGTGGTGGTGTAGGAATTGGCGGAGTTTTAGAGCCTTTGCAAGCAAGCCCGGTGATTATTGAAGACGGCTGTTTTATTGGAAGCAGATGCATTGTGGTGGAAGGAGTGAGAGTAGAATCAGAAGCCGTGTTGGGTGCGAATGTAGTACTTACGCAATCTACTAAAATCATTGATGTAAGTGGTTCGACTCCAATTGAATCCAAAGGCGTAATTCCTTCAAGAAGTGTGGTAATACCGGGTAGTTATAATAAACAATTTCCTGCAGGAGAATTTGGAGTTGGCTGCGCATTAATTATTGGTAAACGAAAAGAAAGTACCGACAAAAAAACCAGTTTAAACGAAGCATTAAGAGATTTTGGAGTAAGCGTATAGCGTTTATGCATAAACGTTAGGAATCGATTTCTGCAACGAAAAAGAGCCGAAATAATTCGGCTCTTTTTTATTAGAATGATCAATAAAAATTGATCTAATTACATTTGTTTTACTGTAGTAACAACTGTGGTTTTAGCAGAAGTAGGCATTTCTTGGCCCATTACTTCTACATTTCCTGTTACATCAGAAGTAGCGTTAGATGATTGAACAATACCTGTTTTCATATTCACAATAGTTTCACCTGTAGTTGTTCCTGAAGTTTTCGTAACGATTTCCATTCCGTTTTGCTCGATGGTGTTTTCGCCTTTTACATTTCCTGTAAAAGAAAGTGTTACTAAATCTCCATTAATCGCTTTAGCTGTATAAGTTACAGTGCTGGAAGATTCTTTTGTTTTCATTTCTGAATTCCATGTAGAACCTAACTTGATTTGAGAAGGTAAAGGAACGAAAGTTACTTCGGCTCCAAAACCTGATTCTTCATAATTTGCAAATTGTTCTAAAATAGGATTAGAATTATCATCACTTTTTTTAGTGTTGCTAACTACTTTACCTGATTTAGTTAGAATAACACTGTTAGGTTTGTTTATAATATCTTTTAAACCACTTCCTAAAGGACCGTCCAAATCTTCTTTTTTATCAGTATTCATTTTCATTTCTTGGCCCATCATTTCCATACCCATTTCTACGTGAGTAATGGTACTATTTAAATGATAGTTAGAATCAGTAACATCAGCAACCTCAATTTGGTAGGTTGTTCCTGAATTCATTTTTGTTTCCATAGAATTTCCTTGAACCTCTGTTTGGCTGGAAGTACTTGTTTTTGTTTCCACTAAAAATTTCTGACCTTTTTTTAGCGTTAAGGTGTTTTGTGAAAAAGATACCGATGATATTAAAAGAGCGGTAGCAACTAAAAGGCTAATTTTTTTCATGTTGATTTTTTTAAAATTTGAAAGCAAATATATACCTTAATATGATTCATTTTTAGCTACCGAATAATTTAACGAATCGCTTGATAGGTGTTAATAAAAATAGAATTCAATCTGTAAGAAATAGAGTAGTTTTTATCTCCAAAATACTCGTGGTAATTCTGACTGTACGTCATGATGCTCACCTGTATTATGATGCAAATTGTATAATACTGAATCTGCGCGAGTAGGAGTGCCTTCATGTGTATCATGAATTTTGTAAGGGCGGTCTGTATTGCAAGAATAAAGGCAGGTAAATAAAATAATGATTGCGCTGAGTTTAATTGATTTCATAATAAAAATTTAATTGGTTCGTCTATTTACATTCTTCAATAAGAAACAAAATTACCGATTGGAATTTAAAAAAATGAAAATAAATCTACTCCTTCTTTTCTTTAAAAATAATTATCATTAAAATGGTTATTTTTGAAACTCATTTTTGAAAAAAAATAATCGAATGGATAATACGGAACACGTTCAATGTCTAATAATCGGCTCAGGGCCTGCGGGCTACACCGCTGCCATATACGCCGCTCGTGCAAATCTTAAACCCGTGATGTACCAAGGCATTCAGCCCGGTGGCCAATTGACCATTACTACAGAAGTAGAAAATTATCCAGGCTATCCCGAAGGAGTGCAAGGCCCGGATATGATGGTAGATTTTGAAAAGCAAGCCAAAAGAATGGGCACAGATATTCGTTATGGTTTAGCTACGAAAGTAGATTTTTCTACAAAGCCATTTAAAGTTCAAATTGATGAAGAAAAATGGATGACGGCTGATGCGGTAATTTTAGCAACTGGAGCCAGTGCAAAATGGTTAGGTATTGAAAGTGAGCAAAGACTCAATGGTCATGGCGTAAGTGCTTGTGCTGTATGCGATGGTTTCTTTTTCAAAGGAAAAGATGTGTGCATTGTTGGCGCCGGTGATACCGCTGCAGAAGAAGCTTTATATCTCAGTAAAATCTGCAGCTTCGTGCACATGTTTGTAAGAAGAGATGAAATGAGAGCGAGTAAAATTATGCAACAAAGAGTTTTAGATACCAAGAATATAAAAGTGTATTGGAATACAGAAGTAGAAGAAATTCTAGGATCCGATAAAACCGAAGCTGTAAAAATTGTAAACAATAAAACCGGTGAAAAAACAGAAATTCCAATAAGTGCGTATTTTGTTGCAATTGGTCATAAACCCAATTCAGATATATTTAAAGGTTGGTTGGATATGGATGAGAATGGTTATGTAAAAACTTTGCCGGGATGTACAAAAACAAATGTAGAAGGTGTGTTTGCTGCCGGAGATTTGCAAGATAAAATTTATCGCCAAGCGGTTACTGCTGCAGGTTCCGGCTGTATGGCCGCTTTGGATGCAGAAAGATATTTGAGCATGATGTAAATTAGGGTTGAGTAAAATGGAATTTTGTTTTAGCGAAAATGAAAAGTATTTATGATTACCATTAGATTAGAGCAACTTACTTTCAATGCATTTCATGGAGTACATGAAGAGGAGAAAATTTTAGGTAATAAATATGTGGTAGATTGTTTATTGACATTTCCTGAATTTGAAAAAGTGATTGAATCGATTGATGAAACCATTAATTATATTAAGGTTTACGAAATCATCCAAAGCAAAATGGCTATTCCGACTGCATTATTAGAAACCGTTCTCATGCGAATCGGATTGGAGATTGAAGAAGAATTTCCTCAATTAAAATCTATTCATCTTTCAATAAAAAAAATGCATCCGCCAATAATGGGCATGGAAGGAACGGTGGGCGTAAGTTGGGAAAAATTATTTTGATGATGGATTTACCATTTATCATTTAATATAACTTGATAACTAAATATTCTTTGTCTTCATTTCAATATATTTATCTTTAAAAAAAATAAATTATGCTCCCCAAAAAAATCCTTTCGATCTTATTATTGGTTTTTACTGCATCGGTTTTCGCACAAGCACCGACTTCAGTTTATAATAACCACGATTTATTTTCTCCCAATTTTTATCCTTCTTCTGTAAATGAATATAGAGGTGCAGATGGAGATCCGGGACCAAAATATTGGACAAACAGAGCGAACTATTCTATTAAAGCCACTTTAGATGATGTAAAAAAGACCGTGACAGCAAGTGTTACTATTACGTATATTAATAATAGTCCGACCGCACTCGATTTTCTTTGGCTGTATTTAGATCAAAATTTATTTACGCAAGAATCACGCGGACAATCTAAAATGCCTGCCACCGGAAGAAGCAGATATGGTGATGCGAATTCTAATTTTGAAGGAGGTTTTAAAATCAAATCTGTCAAATTAATTAATACCGTAAAAGGAAAAACTTCCACCACTGATGCGAATCATGTGGTAACAGACACAAGAATGCAATTGAGATTATCGTCTCCTTTGGCTGCGAATGGCGGTAAAATTTCTTTTACCATTGATTATTCTTTTGAAATACCGCAATACGGCAGTGATCGTACCGGAATTTTAGATACAAAAAATGGGAAAATATTTGCGGTAGCGCAATGGTATCCACGCATGTGTGTGTATGACGATGTAGAAGGATGGAATACTTTGCCTTATTTGGGAGCGAGTGAATTTTATTTAGATTATGGAGATTTTGATTATTCGATAACAGCTCCATCAAAAATGATTGTAGTGGGTTCAGGCGATTTACAAAATCCGCAAGAGGTATTAACTAAAACACAATTACAAAGATATAATCAAGCAAAAAATAGTGATAAAACAGTGATGATTCGTTCTTCATCAGAAGTTACCGATCCTACTTCTCGACCAAACGGCGGTAACCTTACTTGGCATTTCAAATTAAAAAATGCAAGAGATATTGCGTGGGCAGCTTCCACTACTTTTATTTGGGATGCGGCAAGAATCAATTTCCCATCAGGAAGAAAAGGAATTGCGATGAGTGTGTATCCTGAAGAGTCTAATGGAAATAATGGTTGGGAAAGATCCACAGAATACACCAAAGCTTGTATAGAAGGCTATTCTAACAGGTGGTATGAATATCCCTATAATTCTGCTGTGAATGTAGCGAGTAACGTAGGAGGAATGGAATATCCCGCAATTGTATTTTGCGGTTACAAAGCAAAAGGAGAAAGCCTTTGGGGAGTTACGGATCATGAATTTGGTCACACTTGGTTCCCGATGATTGTAGGAAGCAATGAAAGAAAATATGGTTGGATGGATGAAGGGTTTAATACTTTTATCAATGATATTTCTACTGCTGATTTTAATAATGGCGAATATGCTCCCGGTCCTAAAAATATGGTGCCGATGTATAAATATATGTTTAACAAAAACAGCGAGTCCATCATGAACACTCCGGATGCATTGAAAGAAATGAATATAGGCGTGGCTCTTTATTTTAAGCCGGGTTATGCGCTGGGTCTGCTTCGTGATGAAGTGTTAGGACACGAACGTTTTGATTATGCATTTAAAAACTATATCAACAAATGGGCCTATAAGCATCCAACTCCTTGGGATTTTTTCAGATCAATGGAAAACGGAGCAGGAGAGGATTTAGGTTGGTTTTGGAAAGGAATGTTTATCGAAAATCATAAATTAGATCAATCCATCACTTCAGTGAATTATGTAAAAAATGATCCGAAACAAGGCGCGTTAGTGACTGTTGAAAATTTGGGAGAAATGGTAATGCCATTATACATTCAATATGTAACAGAAAGCGGCAAAACAGAATTATTAAAAATTCCTGTTGAAGTTTGGCAAAACGGTGGAAAATGGATTCAGAAATTACCGACTACCGAAAAAATACAGTCTGTGACTATAGATCCAAACCATGTTTTTCCGGATATAAACGTCGATAATAATACTTGGAAATCTAATTAGAATGTAATTGGGCAAATTGATTATTTACAATTACTTTTGCTCCCTTTTATGAAATCAATTACAGAAGTATTTCCCTTATTAGATTCTCCAAAACGAATTGTCATTACTTTTCATCAGAAACCTGATGGCGATGCAATGGGCTCCGGATTAGGGTTGTATAATTTTTTAATTCAATTAGGGCATGATGTTACGGTAATATCTCCTACTAATTGGGCCAATTTTCTCAAGTGGATGCCCGGCGCAGATGTAGTGATTGATTTTGATGCTCAAAAAGACAAAGCATTGAATGCATTACAAAATGCGGAATGGCTTTTTTGTTTAGATTTCAATGTGCTAAGCCGAACTCGAAATATGGAATCCGTATTGGCTGAATTGAATTGTACTAAAATCTTAATCGATCATCATCAGCAACCACAAACTGAAGTTTTTGACTACGGAATTAGCGATACTTCTAAAAGTTCTACTGCCGAAATGGTGTATGATTTTATCGTGAATAGTAATTACGATAAATTTATCAATGTGGAAGTAGCAGAATGTTTATATGCAGGTGTAATGACCGATACCGGCTCTTTTCGTTTTAATGCAACTACTTCAGCCGTTCACCAAATGGTCGCGAGATTAAAGGAAACAGGATTTAATCATAGTCAAGTGCATGAGAATTTATTTGATAATTTTCATGAAAATAGATTTCGATTTTTTGGAAATACTCTGCTGAATCGAATGCAAGTTTTTTACGAATACAATACCGCATTAATTACCATTCCTCAGCAAGATCTAATAAAATACAATATTAGAACAGGCGACACAGAAGGATTAGTTAATTTTCCTTTGAGCATAAAAGGAATCAAATTAGCTGCGGTAATTATTGATAGAGGCGAAGAAAGAAAAAGCTCTTTTAGAAGTAAAGGAGGTTTTGATGTAAATACATTTGCAAGAAAATATTTTAATGGTGGCGGCCACTTCAATGCAGCGGGTGGAAATAATAAAGAATCTTTAGAAGAAGTAGAAAGAATATTTAAGGAAGCCATTAAAGAAAACAAAGAACTTTTAAACAGTTAATAATTATAAAAAAAACAACATGAACAAATCAATTTTCCTGATAGCCATCGGATTTTTAATAGTGGCTTCCGGATGTCAACAAAAATTTAAAAAATCTGAAGACGGATCAGAATATAAAGTGATCACTAATTCTAAAGGTACCGTTGCCGTACCCGGAAATTTTTTAGAATTATCCGTAGTAGTTAAATATAAAGACAGCACACTTTTTAGCAGCATTGAAAATGGCTCGCCTAATTTTGTTCCCTTTGATACCACTATGCTTCCTGTATTCTTCAGAACGGTACATGAAGGCGATAGTTTAGTTATCAGAGAAATGACTGATTCTATTATGAAATCCGGTCAGGGCTTGCCTTGGATGGAAAAAGGCAATTATATTGTTCAGCAAATTAAAGTAGTAAAAGTTATTACGACGAAGGAACAAGCTGACAGTATTTCCAAAACATACGAACCTGTAGTGCGTGCTAATAATTATAAAAAAGGTATTGAAAATATTGAAAAGGACTTAGTAAAAGAAGCCAATCAATTAAAAATTGATGACCAATTAATCAAAGATTACTTAGCAAAAAATAATATCACTGCTACCAAAACAAAATGGGGAACTTACGTTTCCATTACTACACCCGGTACAGGACCAAAGATTACACAAAATGATGTTGCCGTAATTAATTATACCGGAAAGACTTTCAAAGATTCTACTTTCGATTCTAATACAGATAAAAATTTCAATCACGTAGAACCATTGTATGTGGATATGGGTGTTTTCAGAGTAATTCCGGGATGGATTGACGGATTGCAAAATATGCAAAAAGGTAGTAAAGGAAAATTGATCATTCCTTCTACGCTTGGATATGGAACTACCGGTCGTATGCCTAAAATCGGACCGAATGAAAACTTAGTATTTGATGTAGAAGTGACTGATGTCATCAGCCAAGAAGCTTATCAACAAAAAATGGATGAACAAAATGCGATGATGCAAATGCTGCAACAACAAATGCAACAACAACAACAACAACAGCCAAATAAATAAGATTTTTTAACTATTTTTTTAAAAAGCGCCATACTTTTTGTGTGGCGCTTTTCGTTTATGCCTCACCGTAAGCTTGTAATAATGTGATGGTTTCTTTTGCTTCCTTTACATCATGTACTCGAAGAATGTTGGCTCCCTTTTGTAAAGCAATTGTGTTGAGAACGGTGGTGCCGTTTAATGCTTCTTCAGCGGAAGTATGAAGTGTTTTGTAAATAGTTGATTTTCTCGAAATGCCTGCCAATATTGGTGTCCCCAACATTAGGAATGAAGATAAATTTTTCAAGAGTACAAAATTCTGCTGAATTTTTTTTGCAAATCCAAATCCCGGATCAATTATAATATCTTTAATTCCGGCTTTACGACATTCATTTACTTTATTAATAAAATAATCTAAAACTGCTAAGGTTACATTTTCGTATTGTGTTTGATCTTGCATGTTTTCCGGTGTTCCTTTCATGTGCATACAAACATAGGGTACTTGTAATTTTGCAATGGTTGGGATCATGTTTTTATCCATTTCTCCGCCACTGATATCATTGATCATTGCAGCACCTGCGGCGATAGTCTGTTCCGCTACTTCTGAATGATAGGTATCAACAGAAATAATAGTTTTAGGGAATTCCTTTTGGAGAAATGCTATAACCGGTAATAATTTTTTGAGTTCTTCTTTCGCAGAAATTCTTTTGCTTCCGGGTCGAGTACTTTGTGCGCCGAGATCTAAAATATCCACTTCTTCCTGCACCATTTGCGCAGCTTTTTTTTATCATTTCGTCAAAATGAAAAAGCCTACTTCCTTCATAGAATGAATCATTAGTGAGATTCAAAATGCCCATTACCAAAGGTTTTTCAAAGGAAATTAATTTTCCTTTGAAGTTCAACGTAAACATTGTTTATTTAGCTTTAAATTTGACGATAATTATGATGCAAGATAATCAAGAAATTACTGACACTCAATACGATAATGCAGTATCTGTAAGCCGAGAAATTTTTTTACGAAAGACAAAAGATTATGGTACTTCTTGGCGAGTGTATCGTACGATTTCCATCGCTGATCAAATTTATATCAAAGCAAAACGCATTAGAAATATTCAGGAGAAAGGTGTGCAAAAAATTGGCGACGATATTCAAGAAGAATTTCGTGGTATTTTAAATTATGCGGTAATTGGCTTAATCCAATTAGAATTACACGACGATGAAGCAGAATCCAATCTGGGAGAGGATTTGCCGTATGCAGAAACTTTGGCAAAGTATGATGCAACGATTGCCAATGCCAAACAATTAATGAGAGATAAAAATCATGATTACGGTGAAGCTTGGCGCGATATGAGCCAAGAGAGTTTTGTGGATTTAATTCTTGCAAAAATTTTGCGTATCAAACAAATAATTAGAAATGAAGGAAAGACTCTTGCGAGCGAAGGAGTAGATGCTAATTTTTATGACATCTTGAATTATGCTGTTTTCGCTTTAATACTTGTTTAAATTTTTAAATTAATTGACCAAAAAAAATTGAAATGAAATTAGTTGTAAATGTTGCTAGGTTTTTTGTAGGAATTCTTTTTATATTTTCCGGTTTAATAAAAGCCAATGATCCGCGCGGGCTTTCTTATAAAATGCAAGAGTTCTTTGATGTGTGGGGACGTGATAAATCGTTGACCACTTTCATGGAATGGATGTCTAATCATGCTTTGACGATTTCTATCGTGATGATTACTTTAGAAATAATCGTGGGTGTAGGAATTCTTTTGGGGAATTGTAAAAAATCATTTCTCAATTTATTATTGGTTTTAATTCTCTTTTTTACTTTCTTAACCGGCTATGCAGTACTCTCCGGAAAGATTGCTACTTGCGGATGTTTCGGTGATTGTATTCCCATTACTGCGATGCAATCTTTCATTAAAGATCTTATCCTATTAGTGTTAATTCTTTTAATTTATTTTGGAAAAAAATATATTCAACCTTTCTTTAGGAGTGGTACTTCTGTTATTATTTTAACTGTTTCCACCATTGTAATTTTATTTTTCCAATGGTATGTAATGCGCCACAATCCTTTGTGGGATTGTCTTCCTTACAAAGTGGGCAATAATATTTTAGAATTAAGAAAGATGCCTGCAGATGCCGTTCCTGATAAAAAAGAATACAAATTTGTGTATGAAAAAAATGGAGTGAAACAAGATTTTACTATTAAAGATTTACCCGATTCTTCATGGACGTTTGTAAGCAGAGAAGATGTGATCATTGAAAAAGGAAAAAATAATGAAGCACCCATAAAGGATTTTTATTTGAATTCTTTATCAGGGAATGATTCTACTGAAGCGATATTAAGTACAGATGCTGATTTCTATTTTTTCTTTATTTCCAATACCAATACAACTCAAGATAAATGGTTGGAGTCTTTTAAGAAAATTCATCAAAATGCGATGCAATCTAATAAAGCAATCTATATTATTTCTCCCATGTCAACTGAAGCAAATGAATTCTTTAATGTAAAAAATAATTTTAATCTGCCGATTTTTAGTTTGGATGCTACATCCTTCAAAACAGCTGCCAGAACGAATCCTGCGCTATATTTATTACATGGTCCGATAATTAAAGATAAATGGGGTTGGGCTGATTTTAATAAAGTGGTGAAATAATTATGGATTAGCTCATGAAAATTTTATAAACACTTTTTGACAATAAGCATTAAGACATGTTTCAAATTTTATTAAAAAAACTGGCTTATGGAGTGCTTGTAATGGCGGGTGTAATTACAGTGGTATTTTTTATATTTCAGGCTTTCGGCGATCCGGCAAGAATGGTTTTGGGCCAAACGGGAGATAAAAAAACAATGGATAATATTCGTAAAGAATTATATCTCGATCAACCGGTTTGGAAACAATTTGCTTTGTATGTAAATGATATTTCTCCCATTGCTTTTCATACTGAAAATGAAATAAAAAATAAAAACCTCCACGGATTTTTTATTGGAGGAAATACAAAACTTGGAATTAAAGTTCCCTACCTTAGAAGAAGTTATCAAACTAAAAAAGAAGTTACGGCGGTTTTAACGGAAGCCTTGCCCGGCACGTTTTTGCTGGCAAGCGCTGCAATGTTATTGGCGATTATTTTTGGTGTTTCTTTAGGAATATTGGCTGCGGTAAAACAGAATACGTGGATGGATACTTCTTCAGTTTTTGCAAGTGTAATCGGTATTTCTGCGCCTTCATTTTTTATGGCGATTGTGATCGCTTATGTTTTCGGTTTGGTCTTACATGATTATACAGGTTTATCATTGACAGGAAGTTGGTTTGATATTGATCAAGTGACCGGTGAGAGATACCTTACTTTGAAAAATTTGATATTACCCGCATTCACTTTAGGAATTCGACCATTGGCAATTATTACCCAATTAACAAGAAGTTCCATGTTAGAAGTGTTGAATCAAGATTATATTAGAACTGCTTATGCAAAAGGATTAAGTAAAAGAAAAGTAGTTTTTCATCATGCATTACGTAATGCATTAAACCCTGTAATAACGGCTATTACAGGCTGGTTTGCCGAATTACTGGCCGGTTCTTTTTTTGTTGAATATATTTTTGGATGGAAAGGAATTGGAAAAGTAACAGTGGATGCTTTAGAAAAATTGGATTATCCTGTCGTAATGGGTTCAGTACTTTTTGCAGCCGCTATTTTTGTATTGATCAATATTCTTGCAGATGTTTTGTATGGAATTATTGATCCAAGAGTGAAAATATAAAAATTTATTTCACCACTACTTCACTAATTATTTTTTCACCCAGCGCTTCATTCACCCTTTCAATTATTTTTTCTTTTTGATAAATTAATTCATTTTTTAAAGGAGCAACAGAAGTATGAATAAAGAGAGTAGAATTATTGATTTGAATTTTATCGGTATAATTGGCAATGGTTTTTCCCATTATTTTTTCCCACACATCTTCAATCTGTAAAGCTTGAAACCCTGTCTTTAAGCGGCTTTTCTTTAAAAATTCTTTAAGGGCATCGCCTAATGAAATTTCCATTTAATTAATTTTTTTTTTTCGCTTAGCAATGTAATCATTTTAGAGTAATCATTTGAAATCCTTCACCAAATTCCGATAACGCAATTTCCATTCTGTCCACATGTGTATCGGTAATAAATACTTGTCCTTTATTTTCTTTGCAAACATAATTCAATAAATTTTGCATTCTTTGTTCATCTAATTTTTCAAATACATCATCCAAAAGAAGAACCGGAGGTATGCCTTTAATCTTTTTAAGAATTTCAAATTCTGCAAGTTTGCATGCAAATAATAAGCTTTTTCTTTGACCCTGTGAAGCAATGCTTTTAAATAGATTTCCATGCAATAAAAAAAATACATCATCTTTATGAATGCCAACATTGGTGCGTTGTGTAAGGCGATCTTTCATCAAATATTCAGTGAGTAAATCGGCCATATGGTTGACATTTAATTGACTACTATATTCCATCAATACTTCTTCTTTTTCTCCTGAAATAGTTTTATAAAAATTTTGAATGAGCGGAAAAAGTTGTTCGCTAAATTCTTTTCTGATTTGGTGAATGTACTGCGCCGGTTCAATGAGCTGTTGATTAAAAACTTCTAATAAATCTTTATTAAAATTGTTCTTGCCGGATTCATTTTTCAAAAAACTATTTCTTTGTGATAAAATTTTATTGTAGACAATTAATTGTTGTAAATAATTAGCATCTACCTGACTGATCAACGTGTCTAAATAAATTCTTCGCTCTTCACTTCCGCCTGTGATCATTTCTATATCATCCGGAGCAATCATTACACTCGGAAATTTACCGATGTGATGAGAGAATTTTTCATAAGCCACATCATCTAAATAAAATTCTTTTTTTGCGCCTGTACGATAGATGCAGACAATCTTCCGTGATAAATTATCATTTTCAATTGAATCTAAATCTCCTTCCAATCGAAAACCTTCAGCACCAAAATGAACATTTAAAATATCAGATTTTGTAAAATAACTTTTAGTAAAACATAAATAATGTAACGCATCTAATAAATTAGTTTTTCCTTTTCCGTTAAGTCCACAAATACCAATAATTCTTTCCGTAAAATGGAAAGATTGAAAATGATAATTTTTAAAACCTGTTATGCTGATTTTTGTAAAAGCCAATTTATTTGCCAATTAATTCGAATACAATCGAAGGTGAAATTCTTTTTTTCAAGAAATCAAAATTTGATTTTTTGAAAAATTTTAATGCTGCAAATTTACAATGGATTATTTTGAAAATACGTTTCAGATAATAATTCTAATAGGTTTGTCTTTACTTCTATCCATTTGGAATTCAAAAAAATTGTTAGAAGTAAAATTTCTTGCATCGAACCTTTTATATTTGCCGTTATGACAATAGAATTATTAAAAGATTTGAGAGACCGTTTGATGGTTTTGAGGAGGTTTCTTTGACGTCGCTAACCGCAAAGAAAAAATAAACAACGATAAACAAATCTCGCTTTCACCGGGCTTTTGGGATGACAATATTCGCGCCACCGCTATTCTAAAGACAATAAAACTCAATGAATATTGGGTGAAAATGTATGAAGATGTAGAATCTAAAGTAGAAGATTTTTCCGTTCTTTTTGAATTTTGGAAAGAGGGCGAAGCGGAAGAAGAGGAGGTAAAATTGGCGTATGAAGAAGCGGTCAAAGCGGCTGACGAAGCCGAATTCAAAAGTACATTAGATAAACCCGAAGATAGCATGCCTGCTATTTTAGAGATCAATAGTGGAGCGGGTGGTACGGAAAGTCAGGATTGGGCAGAAATGCTTTTGCGCATGTACAGGATGTATGGAGAAAAGCATGGTTGGTCGGTATCTGAACTAGATTATCAGGATGGTGATGCAGCGGGAATTAAGAGCGCCACTTTACAATTCGATGGCCCATTTGCTTATGGATTTTTAAAAGCAGAAAGTGGCGTACATCGTTTGGTAAGAATTTCTCCTTTTGATAGCAATCCTAGAAGGCATACGAGTTTTGCCAGCGTGTATGTATATCCGTTAGTAGATGATACGATAGATATTAAAGTTAGTCCCGCAGATGTAGAATGGGCTTTTTTTAGAAGTGGTGGTAGCGGCGGACAGAATGTAAATAAGGTAGAAACCGCTGTGAGATTGACTCATAAGCCTTCAGGAATTATTATTGAATGCCAGCAAGCTCGTACTCAAGGAGAGAATAGAGAGAAAGCTATGGCGATGTTGAAGAGTAGATTATATGAAGAAGAGATGAGAAAGAAAGAAGAAATTGCCAATACCAATAATTCTTCTAAGAAAAAAATTGAATGGGGAAGTCAAATTCGTAGTTATGTTTTTCATCCTTATAAAATGATCAAAGACCATAGAACAGATTATGAAGTGGGAAACGTAGGACCCGTAATGGACGGCGAGATTGATGGATTTATAAAAGCCTATTTGATGATGGAAGCAGATAAATAATCAATTCAATAACTTAGTATTTTTAAAACAAAAAATAAATGCCTTCTATTCTAATTATTGACGACGAAAAAGCGATAAGAAATACATTAAAAGATATTTTAGGGTATGAAGGTTATCAGGTAGATGAAGCGAGTGATGGTGAAGAAGGATTGAGAAAATTTTCTCAGAATACTTACGATTTAGTTTTGTGCGATATCAAAATGCCCAAAGTAGATGGATTAGAATTTTTAGAAAAAGCGAAAAGCATTAATTCGGAAACACCCATTGTGATTATAAGTGGCCATGGAAATATAGAAACCGCAGTAGAAGCGGTAAAGAAAGGAGCATTTGATTATATTTCTAAGCCGCCGGATTTAAACCGAATGCTGATTACACTTCGCAATGCGCTCGAAAGAACCGATTTAGTAAAAGAATCCAAAGTGTTGAAACGCAGAGTAGGTAAGGTTTTGGAAATAGTTGGTGAATCTGACTCTATCAAGAAAATAAAAGAATCTATTGATAAAATTGCGCCAACAGATGCAAGAGTTTTAATTACCGGTGATAATGGAGTGGGAAAGGAATTGGTTGCACGCTGGATTCATGAAAAAAGCAATCGTTCTAAATATCCATTAATTGAAGTGAATTGTGCGGCTATACCAACAGATTTAATCGAGAGTGAATTATTTGGTCATGAGAAAGGGAGTTTTACTTCAGCCATCAAACAAAGAATTGGAAAATTTGAACAAGCCAATGGCGGCACTCTTTTTTTGGATGAAATTGGCGACATGAGTTTGAATGCGCAAGCCAAAGTATTGCGCGCATTGCAAGAAGGAAAAATTATCAGAGTAGGTGCAGATAAGGATATCAATGTGGACGTGCGTGTAATTGCAGCTACCAATAAAGATTTGTTGAAGGAAGTAGAAGAAAAAAATTTTCGTCTGGATTTATATCATCGTTTAGGTGTCATTATTTTACACGTGCCTTCATTAAACGAACGCAAAAAAGATATTCCGGCGTTGGTGAATCATTTTATGGGACAGATTGCTCTTGAATATGGACAACCACAGAAGAAGATTGAAGCTAAAGCTATTGATTTATTATTAGATTATAAATGGACCGGAAATATTCGTGAACTCCGCAATGTGGTAGAACGTTTGATTATTTTATCGGATAAAAATATCACTGCAGAAGATGTGAAAAAACACGTTTTGTAAAAAAGCCCGGTGCTCAATTTTAAAATATGGATTCTATTTATTGCATAAGTGGTTTTGGTGCCGATGAAAGAGTTTTTGCACACCTTGATTTTGGCAGTAATAAAAAAGTACATTTTATACAATGGAAGACTCCTGAAAAAAATGAATCCATTCATCAATATGCACAAAGGCTTGCTGATGAAATTGTTCATCCAAATCCCATTCTAATTGGACTTTCTTTTGGAGGAATGATGAGTATTGAAATTGCTAAATTAATTCCAACAACGAAAGTAATTTTGATTTCAAGTATTAAAAATCATCGTGAAAAGCCTTTGTATATGAGGCTTGCAGCTCGCTCAGGTGTGTATAAAATTATTCCGATAAGGCCTACACATCTGTTAGCTTCTTTAGAAAATTATGAACTGAGTGTAAAAACAGAAGAGGAAAAAAAGTTAGTGGAAGAGTACCGAAAAAATATAGATCCAATTTATACAGATTGGGCTGTAGATAAAATTCTCAATTGGGAAAACGATTGGCAACCACCTTCATTATATCACATTCATGGCGATAGTGACCGCATATTTCCGATAAAAAATGTACATCCTGATTTTATTATTAAAGGCGGTGGGCACATGATGTTGATGAATCAAAGTGAAGAAGTTAATCAAGTACTTCATTCGATTTTATAATTTATTTTGTGTAAGCTCTTGTTAAACTAATGATAACAATTTTTACCCTCTTTTTAATTAAGGATTTAATTATGCTACATTTGTTCCCGTTCTAAAAATTTGTTTTATGAGTATAGGTTTACTATTATTTATATTGGCTTCCATTGGTGTTTTGATTGGGCTGTACAGCATGTTTCAAAAAGCAGGCATCACTCCATGGAAGGCCTTGATACCATTGTATAATACATGGTGTATGGTGGAGAAAATGGAATTGAAGAAAATCTGGTTTTTCTTGCAACTAATTCCTATCGCGGGCCAATTTATTACTATCTGGATCAATATAAAATTCGTAGAGCATTTTGGTAGGTTTGGCATTGGCCATCATTTTCTTACTGTGTTTTTCCCGTTTATATACTTTCCTTATTTAGGCTTTTCTAAAGATGAACGATATGCAGGAATAGCAGTTGTTAAAAATTATAAAAAAGGCTCCATACGGGAATGGATAGACGCAGCTGTATTTGCCATTGTAGCGGCTACGTTAATTCGCACTTTTGTTTTTGAAGCTTATACCATTCCCACACCATCAATGGAAAAGACTTTATTGGTCAATGATTTTTTATTCGTGAGTAAATTTGCTTACGGACCGAGAGTGCCCAACACCCCACTGGCTCTACCTTTCATGCACCATACTATCATTGGTACCAATACAAAATCTTATGTAGAATGGATTGAGTTACCTTATGATCGCTGGTTTGCTAAACCTGTAAAGAGAGGCGATGTAGTGGTTTTTAATTTCCCCGTAAATGATACATTGATTAATGATTATGAACACGGTTCGCAGGTTACTTATTATCAAGTAATTCAAGAACAGATGATGACCAATCATATAAGTGAAGACGAAGCTCGCCAAAGAGTTAATAATCAATACGGCCATGTGATTATTACCCGCCCTGTTGATAAAAGAGAAAATTTTATTAAAAGATGTGTAGGAATCGCGGGAGATACTTTGCAAATAAAAAATAGGGTGGTGTATATTAATAATGTAGCGCAGCCTCTACCTGAAGAACATGAATTTAATTATTGGGTTACCACTACTTCTCCTTTAGACCCTGACCAATTGAATGGTGTAGGCATTCAAGATAATATGGATGACCGAAATAAAAATCAAGTGTATATGATGGGTAATAATACCTACATCATCAGCATGACTGACAATGAAAAATTGCAATTAAAATTATTCCCCAATGTAAAATCCATTGAAAATATGCCGCTTTCTGAGCGTGATAAAAGTCCGGTGTTATTTCCATTTGTAGCGTCAGATAATTGGACTGTAGATGATTACGGGCCTTTGTGGATTCCGAAAAAAGGTGCTACCATTACATTGGATCCGCAGAATATAGCGCGTTATAAAAGATGTATTGCCACCTATGAGGGAAATACATTTGAAGAAAAGAATGGTCAATATTTTATCAATGGAAAACCTGCCACAACTTATACATTCAAAATGGATTATTATTGGATGATGGGTGATAATCGCCATAATTCTTTGGATAGCCGCTTCTGGGGTTTCGTGCCCGAAGATCATGTAGTGGGAAAAGCTTCTCTTATTTGGTTCAGTTATGATAACGGTATAAGATGGAGTAGAATTTTCAAAGGCATCCATTAAGAATTTGCCTTCCATTTTTTTAGTGTAAATTTGTAATAATTATTACGGGGCTGACCGGTTTTGACAGCATAGATCTTTGTAAGTATAAGCATGTAGTGCGTTGCGTAATTAGCACTTTAATATGAATACGAAAACTCTAATTGGCAATACTCAGTATGCCATGGCTGCGTAGTCGATAGACTATCATCCATTAGGGCCGTTGATGCTGGCCAGGCCTGTTGCCACGCACTTCCGCCGACTCAAAAATAAAACGGGCTGCTACGATTCAAGGCTGTGCGAATCGTTTAAGACCATACAGCTAAGGAAAAGGTCGGTTTGTTTTACCCCTGCTTTTTCCCGACAAATAATGTAAGACTAAACATGTAGAAGGCTTATGGCGAATATGTTTGGACCAGAGTTCGATTCTCTGCAGCTCCACCATCTTACAATAATTAGCGCTGCGATCTTAATAATTGTGGCGTTTTTTATTTTCAAAAACAAAATATAGAGTACTTTGTAGGGTAAAATTTTAAAATGGAAATAATAAATAAAGTTGCCAAAATTACTTTGCTGTTTTGGATAATGAAAGTAGTAGCTACAACTCTGGGTGAAACTTTAGGTGACTTTTTTTCAATGACTTTAGGGCTTGGATATTTAACTGCGCTCATCGCCACGTTTATTTTTTTTATAGGAATACTCTTCGTGCAACTTTCTTTAAATAAATATATTCCGGTTTTTTATTGGTTGGTAATTATAGGTACTACTACATTGGGTACGGAAATATCAGATTTTATGGATCGCACACTGGGCTTGGGTTATGCGTTAGGGAGTGCTATTTTATTTATAGCATTGATTGCTACTTTATGGCTATGGAAAGAAAGATTTAATAATCTTGAAGTATTTCCTATAAGTAAAAAAAGCAAGGAAATTTATTATTGGATAGCGATTCTTTTTTCCAATAGCTTGGGTACAGCCTTCGGTGATTTTTTGAGTGATAATTTAGGATTGAGTTATTTAAATGGAGCATTAATTACTGCTTTGATAATTATTGTAGTGGTTTTATTACATTATTTTTCCAAACTAAATCATATCGTCTTATTTTGGATTGCTTTTATATTCACAAGGCCGTTTGGTGCTACATTTGGTGATTTTCTTACCAAACCTGTTATAAAAGGTGGATTAGCATTCAGTACATTATATGCTTCTCTTTTTTCAATTTTATTGATGGCAATTTTAATTTTTATTAGCCATAAAAATGAAAAGAAAAATTTAATTACTCTTTCAAAATGAGATGTGTAATACTTTTATTTGTAGGTATTCTTTATGTAGGTTCTTTTTCTTTATTTGCGCAAGGTGGCGGCCCACCAATGATTACAGATGATCCCGATGTAGTAGAATTTCATAAATGGGAAATAAATAGTTCATTCAATTTATCTATTTCTGACCCCAACCAAATCGCCTTTCCTTATTTAGATGTGAATTATGGAATCCTTCATGATGTTCACCTAAAAGTTGAAAGAGGTTATATTTTTACTTTCGATAAAAGCCATTCTACTAGTGCAATGGGTGATGTATCTGTTGGACTTAAATATATTTTCCTACATCAAGAAAAGGGCTTTCTTTCCATGGGAATATATCCTCAAGCAACTATAACCGGAAATGAGAAGGGATTTCTCTTTCCGTTATTATTACAAAAGAAATTTGGGCGTTTTTTAATTGGGGAAGATATAGGAATTTCTATTGGAGAAAATAATTATCAAAGTTGGCAAAATGGGTTTTTATTGGGCTACCAAGTTTCAGATAAATTAGAATTGATGGGCGAGTTTTTTGTGGAAAAAAGTTTCAATCCAATCATTGCCACTAGAGGATATATGAATTATGGATTTAGGTACAACCTGAATAATACATTTACTATACTAGGTTCATTTGGAAGGCAAATGATTACACCGATTAATGATTCCCAAGAATATTTCATTTCCTATTTAGGAATTCAGAGTAGTTTTTAAAAAATCTAAATTATCATTTGGAGTTGCCATTTACTTTTCCATTATAAATCGAATAAAAAAACCCTCTTACGAAAGCAAGAGGGTTAATAAAGAGTATTTTAAAATTGATCTAAATATCAGTTGCTTCTCCGTAAGCTACGGCTGTGGCTTCTTTGATGGCTTCACTCATCGTTGGATGTGGATGGATAGCATTCAGAATTTCATGAGCAGTAGTTTCTAATTTTCTGGCAACAACTACTTCAGCAATCATTTCAGTTACATTATGACCAATCATATGGCAACCTAATAATTCACCATATTTTGCATCATAAATTATTTTTACAAAACCGGTTGTATCGCCTGCAGCTGTTGCTTTTCCGCTTGCCATAAAAGGAAATTTTCCCACCTTCAATTCATAACCTGCATCCTTGGCTGCTTTTTCGGTGTAACCCACAGAGGCAATTTCAGGAGAACAATAAGTACATCCCGGAACGTTTTCATAATTGATAGGTTCTATTTTTTTACCGCAAAGATGTTCTGCAGCATTGATGCCTTCTTTACTGGCTTTATGCGCCAATGCTTGGTGCGGTGTACAATCGCCTATGGCATAAACTCCCGGCACATTCGTCATTTGATTTTGATCAACAATTACACGGCCTTTATCTACTTTAATACCTAATTCTTCTAAACCAATATTTTCAATATTAGCAGCAATACCAACCGCACTTAATAAAATATCAGCTTCTAAAACCTGTTCTCCACTTTGGGTTTTTATGGTGGCTTTTACTCCATTTCCGGAAGTATCTACTTTAGTTACTTCACTATTTACCATGATGGCTATTCCTTGTTTTTTGAAAGATTTTTCTAATTCTTTAGAAATTTCTTCATCTTCTACCGGAACAATTCTTGGTAGAAATTCAACGATTGTTACTTTGGTACCAATACTATTATAGAAATAAGCAAATTCAGTTCCTATAGCGCCGGAACCTACGATAATCATGGATTTGGGCTGATCGGGTAAATTCATTGCATCTCTATAACCGACCACTTTTTTACCGTCTAATTTTAATGCAGGTAATTCTCTTGCACGAGCACCGGTAGCAATTATTATATTTTTCGCTTCTAAAACTTGTTTCTTGCCATCATTGGCAGTTACTTCCAATTTATTGGCAGCAATTAATTTTCCGTTGCCCATTACTACATCAATCTTATTTTTTTTCATTAAGAATTGGATGCCTTTATTCATTTTATCCGCAACTCCACGACTACGTTTGATGATATTACCGAAATTATGTTTCGGATCGTTTATTTCGATTCCATAATCCGCAGCGTGTTTTGCATATTCAAATACTTCTGCGCTTTTAATCAAAGCTTTCGTAGGAATACAGCCCCAATTAAGGCAAATGCCACCAAGGCTTTCGCGCTCTACTATTGCTACTTTTTTACCTAATTGAGAAGCTCTAATTGCCGCAGGATAACCGCCCGGTCCACTTCCAAGAACTATTAAATCGTATGTCATTTGTAATTAAATTTGAATTTTATAAATGATATTAAAGCCGTGCAAAATTAGCTTAGATTAGGCAAAGCACAAAAACTGAAAAATTAGGTGTTTTTATTTTTAATTTTCAAAAGTGTTGGAATCCAATTTTAAATTTTTTGATTGCTTTGTGACAGCAATTTTCTAAATTGAGTTTTTTGATAGGTATTTTGATTTGAATTCTATGAAACTATTTATTGCTGCTGGATTATTGGGCTTTTTATTTTTTGTAACAAGTTGTAGTAGTTCGAGAAAAACCTCTCGAAAAACTGTAGTGCCCATCACCAATGCGCAGGATATAAAAAGTACCGTAAAAATTAAAAAGAAAGTACCGGTAATCATTATCAATACGCGTGATTTATCAGGAGATGAAGTAACCGATTTTGCAGAAACCTTAATCGGTGTAAAATATACTTATGGATCTACCATCAAAGAAAAAGGATTTGATTGCTCCGGGTTTATCAATTATGTTTTCAATAATTTCAATGTGCGCGTGCCGCGAATTACAGTAGATTTTACGAGTGTAGGCACTGAAGTACCCATCAAGGATTGCCGACGCGGAGATTTAATTTTATTTACAGGGAGTGATGAAAATAGTGGAGTAGTGGGCCACATGGGCATCGTTACTCAAAATAAAAATGGCATTGTAGAATTTATACATGCTTCTACAAGCCGCGGTGTAATGATCTCAGGAATGAATTCTTATTTTGTTCCTCGTTTTGTAAAAGTGAATCGCGTGTTTAAAAAAGAGTAAAGCACTTTTTAAAAGTCTTGCAAACTCATTACATAATCATTCATAAAATATCCGTTCCCAATATCAATATCTTCTTTTCCAATAATTGTAAAACCTTGTTTCTGGTAAAAATGAACCGCTTTATTATATCTATTTACATTTAATCGAAGTTCTTGAGCTCCTTCTTTTTGTATTTTTTCAAGAACAAAATTTAAAAGATTTTTGCCTAAATTTTTTCCTTGTTCCTGTGGAAGTACATAAATTTTATGCAAATGATAAATAGTGGAATCCTCAGTATGAGGTGCATAGGATGCATATCCGGCGGGCATTCCGCCATTCATTACTAAAAGGAATCGATGCTTTAATTGATTCATTTGATGAGTGAGTGCTTCTTCAGAATAAATCAATTCTAACATATAATTCAATTGATTTTCGGATAAAATATCACCATAAGCAACAGGCCAGATTTGATGCGCTAATTGATGAATGGTAGAAATATCTTTTTGAGAAGCAATTTTTATTTCACTCATTGTATCGTGATCTTAAGATTTGGAGCAAAGAAAATATTTCCTTTAGAATCCTTTACCAACACATCAAAGAAATACAATTCTTCTCCGGATTGTAAATTTAATTGGATGTTATCTATCCAAACTTTTGGTAAAGGAGTTTGGGTAAAGCGTGCGGAAGGAGTTGTGTATATGGTCTGTTCTTTGCCCGTTTCTTCATTCTCTAATTTTCCTTTCTTTTTGTATAAAAATTGATATCCATCAATCGGATACTCCTTTCCTTTATCGTCTACAATCCGCAATGGCAGAGTGATTAAATAGGCTCCCTCTTCTTTATTTACCGCCGAATTATTTTCATAATCTCCTAAAAATGTTTTCACTTTTGGTAAAACAATTTCTTTTTTTTGTGTTGAAGAATTCTTTTGGGCATACACATTTTGAGTACTAATACAAACAATTGAAATCAGTAAAAAGATGTTGAAAATATTTCTCATTAATTTGAATTTTAGGTGTCTGGTCACTCAAAGTGGCCTAACACCTTAAGCATTGAATGTTACTCTAAACTGTGTAAACTCTGTTGTATCATTTCTATTTTACTTTCAGCATCGGATTTCTTTTTTCTTTCTAATTGGATCACTTCAGGTTTAGCATTCGCGACAAATTTTTCGTTTTCCAATTTTTTATTGATGCTCATTAAGAAGGTAGTATAATGCGCTAGATCTTTGTTCAGTTGTTCTTTTTGAGCCGCTGTATCTATTGCTATATCTGACTTTATATAAATTTTATCTCTCCCGACAACCAAAGAAATATTGGCATCTTCTACCAGTTGATTAAAGAAAATATCATCTGCATTAATTTGTCTTAAAAATATTTTCTGTATTAGTTCGTAAGATTTCTCATTTTCAGTATCTACAAAAATTGAAATTTTTTCTTTGGGTTTAATTTGATTTTTCTGACGAGCGTCTCTAACAGCGGATATCAATTCTTTTAACTGAATGCCTGATTGTAAAAGCAATGTATTAGGCGTTCCAATTTCATCTAATTGTTTAACGGATAAATGATCATTCCTTTCTTTTAATAAACTATAAATTTCTTCTGTGATGAAAGGAATGAATGGGTGCAACATTTGCAATAATTCGTCAAAATAAAAAATAGTTTTTTCATACACTTTGGAATCAATGGCCTTTCCAAATTCAGGTTTTATCCATTCCAAATACCAACTGCAGAAATCATCCCAAACCAATGAGTATACAGTTTTCAGCGCTTCGCTTAATTTATATTGACTCATCAATTGTTGAACTTCCATCTTAACTTCATTCAATCTATTTTGAAACCAATCTATGGAGAAAGAATCTTCAATTTGAGTTAAACCGGAAGTACCATTTTTTGAATCTTCTTCCAATTTCGCTTTCCACATTTTGATTAATTTCAACGCATTCCATAATTTATTATTAAAATGCTTTCCTTGCTCCAAGCTGCTTTCATCAAATAAGAGATCATTGCCTGCAGGTGCCGCAATCATGATTCCAAAACGAACTGCATCGGCTCCGTAATTTTCAATTAATTGGAGCAAGTCAGGGCTATTACCTAAACTCTTACTCATCTTTCTGCCTAATTTATCACGTACCATTCCTGTGAAATACACGTCATTAAAGGGTTTCTCGTTCATGTATTCCATACCGGCCATGATCATACGCGCTACCCAAAAGAAAATAATATCTTGTCCGGTAACAACGATAGAAGTGGGATAATAATATTCAATCTCTTTATTATTAGGTTCAGTAATTCCGTTGAAAACCTCTATGGGCCACAACCACGAAGAAAACCAAGTGTCTAATACATCTTCATCTTGGCAAAGTTCTGTGTGTGTGGAATCAGGAAATTGTGATTGATATAATTCCAATGCTTTCTCCAAATTTTCGGCCACCACAAATTTTCCATCAGCATCATACCATGCCGGAATTTGTTGTCCCCACCATAACTGGCGACTGATACACCAATCTTTTACGTTTTCTAACCAATATTTATACGTGGCAGTAAATTTATCTTTCGGATGAATTTGAATATTACCTGAACTCACTTCAGTAAGCGCAGGCTTTACCATTTCTGACATTTTTACAAACCATTGCGTAGAAATTTTTGGCTCAACTACTGATTGTGTTCTTTGGCTGAAACCTAATCTGGTACTATATTCTTCTTTATTTATTAAAGATCCTTTTTGCGTTAATTCTTCGATGATTTTTTTTCGTGCTTCAAAACGTTCTACTCCAATATAGATCTGAGCGGCTTCGCTTAAAGTGCCGTCTTCGCTTAAAGTATCAATTACAGGAAGATGATGTTTTAAACCGATATTGAAATCATTGATATCATGCGCAGGAGTAATTTTTAAAATTCCTGTTCCAAATTTCGGATCCACATATTCATCAAAGATGATAGGGATCTCTTTTTCGATTAATGGAACAATAACTTTTTTGCCTTTTAATTTCGTGTATCGGTCATCGTTAGGGTGTGCGCAAACTGCTACATCGCCCATAATTGTTTCGGGCCTTTGTGTAGCAATGGTAATATATTCATCGCTTGAAGAATCAGAAATTTTATATTTGATGTAATATAATTTTCCGGTAACATCTTTATATTCTACTTCTTCATCGCTAAGAGCAGTCTTAGCAACCACATCCCAATTGATCATTCTGGCACCGCGATAAATCAATCCCTTTTGAAAAAGATCTATAAATACTTTGATGACTGCTTTGTAATAATGATCATCCATAGTAAATGAAACCCTGTCCCAATCAACGCTACAGCCCAATTTTTCTATTTGACCATAAATGATATTGCCATATTTTTCTTTCCATTCAAAAGCATATTTCAAAAATTCTTCTCTTGATAAATCCTTTTTATCAATTCCTTTTTCTTTCTTCAACATATCTACCACTTTCGCTTCTGTTGCAATGGATGCATGATCGCTTCCCGGAACCCAACAAACATTATAACCACTCATTCTGGCTCTTCTTGCCAAAATATCTTGTACAGTTTCGTTAAGTGTATGACCCATATGTAAGACACCTGTTACATTTGGAGGAGGAATTACAATGGTAAAAGGAGGTCGGTTATCCGGTAAACTTTTAAAATAACCTTTTTGTTTCCATATCTCAGTCCACTTTTCTTCTACCGCGGGAGGTATATAATTCTTACTTAATTCCATATTCTTTTCAAAAAAAATTGATTGCGTGCAAAGGTAATACAAACAAGGTTTCGTAACTTGCTAACTTTATTAGTAATCAAAAAAATATTTGATTTGTTATACGCGGTTGTGGATATTGAAACTACCGGTGGACATGCATCTGCCGGCGGTATTACAGAGATTGCTGTTGTAATTACAGACGGTAAAAAGGTTTTGGAGAAATTTCAAACTTTATTAAATCCCTATTACACCATCCCGAGATATATTGAAGTCTTGACGGGAATCACCAATTCGATGGTGGAGGATGAAAGAGATTTTAAAAGTATCGCCGATGAATTGTATGAATTACTGCAAGATAAAATTTTTGTTGCACACAATGTCAATTTTGATTACTCTTTTATCAAATTTAATTTGGCTAAATGCGGGTACGATTTAAACTGTAAAAAATTATGTACGATTCGTTTAGGACGCCATATTTTACCCGGCTTACCGGGTTATGGTTTGGATAAAATATGTAGGCATTTGAAAATTGAAATCGATGGACGACATAGAGCCATGGGAGACGCTTCTGCAACTGTTTTGCTCTTACACCATTTATTAGAGCAGGACGTGAATGACCATGCCAATAAAATGCTGCATATAAAAAGTAAAGAACAATATCTACCTCCGAATATTTCCGCAAACGAAATAAGCAATCTTCCCAATCGCTGTGGAGTTTATTATTTCATGGATAAAAAAGGAAAAGTAATTTATGTGGGCAAGGCAAAGAATTTAAAAAAACGTGTCAACAGTCATTTTTCAAATAATAAAACAGACGAGCAAAAGCAAGAATTTTTAAAAAGAATCTATCATGTATCGTTTCAAGAAACGGGTTCAGAATTGATGGCATTTATTTTAGAAAATGTAGAGATCAGAAAATTGTGGCCTAAGCAAAACAATAGCCAGAAAAGGTTTGAACCGACTTATGGTTTGTATTGTTTTGAAGATGCAAAAGGGTATCTACGATTGTGTATTGAAAAAAAGAAAAAACATCTAAGGCCTATTTCTACTTTTAATTTATTAAGTGAGGGATACAGTTTGCTTTACAAAATCGTAAAAGAATATGATTTAGATACTGAATTGTGTTATTTACAAAAGCCTGTTTTGAATGGACTCGTAGCAAAAGATATTAATAAAATGGCGCCTCATTTATATAATTTGAAAGTGAATGAATGTATTAAAAATTTAGAAAAAGATGTTGCATCGTATGCGATTATAGACATGGGTCTTTCTGCGGAAGAACGAAGTTGTATTTTGGTAGAAAATGGAAAATTTTATGGTATGGGATATCTCTCAAATCAAGATGCCATCTACGATGTAGCCGATTTGAAGAGTCGACTGACACCTTATCCGGAAAATGAGTACATCAAAAAAATGATAGATCAATACGTAAGAGAATATCCCTACAAAAAGATGCTTTTGCAAAATGAAAAAAGCAATCCCGTGGGCTTATTTGACGGTGAATAATGCTTTTAGTTCAGAAGCGTCCTCTGTTTTCATCTTACCACCTAAAATTAATCGAAGTTGACGGCGACGCAAAGCTGTATCAAACAAAGTTTTTTCTTCTTCAGTTTCAGGAATTGCTGCAGGCACTTTTCTTGGTTTGCCGTTAGGATCTAATGCTACAAATGTGTAGTAAGCTTCATTGCTTTTGTATCTAAATTGTTGAATAATATCTTCGCCCCAAACCTTCAAATTCACTTCCATACTGGAATTGAAGGCACGAGTAATTTTTGCTTCTATATGAACAACATTTCCTAAACCAATAGGATTTGTAAAAGAAATATTATCTACAGAAGCTGTAACAACAGGGGCATTACAATGTTTTGACGCAGCAAGCGCTGCAGCAATATCCATCCAATACATAAGTCGACCTCCCATCAAATTGCCAAAAGTATTGGTATCATTTGGTAGTACCAGTTCTGTCATTATAATCAAACTTTCATTTGCTTTTTTCGATGTCATGTTCACTATTTTTTTGCAAAGATAACCGTATGATGAAATAAATTTTTTAAATAATCAACATTGATTTCTAAATCAAGGATGTTTCGATTTATTTGGTGGTTCATTTCTGATTACAGAATTTTGTTTGAAAATAATCCTGATGAATATTTCTTTCGATGATACGCAAACTTCTTTCGCCTACAAATCTGATAAGGATCTCAAGAAAGCACGATTTTTATTTTCTTCAATGGGCCATCAATGGTTGGTAAATATAGGACTGGCAATAACTCCATGGGCTTTAAGAATTGGTTTACCTATAAAAAAAATAGTTAGAAATACTATTTTCCATCAATTTGTAGGAGGCGAAACTTTAGAAAAAACCCGCGATGTTGTGGAGAAATTGGGTGAGTTTAAAGTGCAAGTAATATTAGATTATGGAGTAGAAGGAAAGGCAGGTGAGGAGAATTATGAGCACGCCATGCATCAATTCATTAAAGTGATAGAATATGCTTCCACGCAGCCGAATATTCCTTTTATGAGTGTAAAAATGACCGGATTTTCACGCTTTGATTTATTGAAAAAATTGAATGAAGCATCAGATTCAACAGAAGCTGTGCAAGGAATTGTACCCTTAAGAGTTTTGACCGCTGAAGAAAAAATAGAATGGGAAAAAATCATTGCTCGATTGAGAAAGATATGTGAAAAAGCTCAAGAAAAAAATGTGGGAGTTTTAATAGATGCGGAAGAAAGTTGGATTCAAGATCCTGTAGATGCATTGACGATGATGATGATGCAAGAATTTAATAAAGAGAAAGCGGTGGTGTATAATACGGCGCAACTTTATCGTCATGATCGATTACAATTTTTAAAAGACAGCAATGAATATGCGAAACAAAATCATTTTAAATTAGGTATGAAATTAGTGCGCGGAGCTTATATGGAAAAGGAGAGAGAAAGAGCGCAAGAATTAAATTATCCCTCACCAATTAACCCTACGAAAGAGGCTACAGATGCTGATTACAATGAAGCGGTTGCTTATTGTATTGATCCTGAAAATCAAATTAGCGTAATTATTGGATCTCATAATGAAGCAAGCAATTTGTTGGGTGTGGAATTATTAGAAAAATATAATTTGCCTTTCGATTCTGAGGATGTTCACTTTTCTCAATTGTATGGCATGAGTGATAATATTACTTTTAATTTAGCAAAAGCAGGGTGCAATGTGAGCAAGTATTTGCCATTTGGTCCTATCAATGATGTAATTCCTTATTTGATGCGCAGAGCAGAAGAAAATTCATCTGTAAGCGGACAAACCGGAAGAGAACTTTCTTTAATTAAAAAAGAAATAAAAAGAAGAGGAATTTAATCGAACAATACAATTTTATCCAATTAATTTTTTCAATAACTTTACGAAATCCTTTCTGGGTATATGTTTTGCGCCTAATGATTCCAAATGAGAAGTGTACACTTGGCAATCAATTAATTCAACTCCATTATTTTTTAAAACTTCCACCATTTTGATAAAAGCAAATTTGCTTGCATTACTTTGATGACTAAACATGCTTTCTCCAAAAAATACTTTTCCGATTAAAACACCATACAATCCGCCAATTAATTGACCTTTTACCCAAGCTTCTGCACTATGTGCAAAACCTTTTTCAAATAATTTGGAATAGGCGATTTCTATTTCATCCGTAATCCACGTATTTTCATTTCCTTCGGATCTCACTGCTGTTCTGCAATTGCAAATTACTTGGGAGAAATTTTTATCAAAAGAAAAACGAAACAATTTTTTGTTGAGCACATTTCTCATGCTATGGCTCACTTTTAATTCATCCGGAAATAAAACAAATCGAGGATCAGGATGATGCCAAATAATGGGCTCACCTTCATTGTACCATGGAAAAGTTCCATGGCGATATGCATTCAATAAAGTTGTACAATGTAAATTGCCACCAATCGCCAAAATGCCTTCTGCATCTGCACTTTCCGGGGATGGAAATATTATTTCAGAACTGCCGGAAGGAAGAAATATCATTGTAAAATAAAATGGTACAATATATTATCGAATAGAAGTTGTTTCTACAGTAGCATTAATACCACGCTCTGTAATGGCATCGCACATTGGTTTTAAATTTTCATAATCGCCATCCTTCACTGCGTATTTGCCTTTAGTATGAATGAACATAGCACATTGTTCTGCTTGCTCCGGAGTATGTTTACAAACTTCAATCAGCGTTTCGATTACCCAATCAAAAGTGTTCACTTCATCATTCCAAACAATCAATTGACTATTATTACTTACATCATCAAGCACATCTGTTTCAAGTTCTTCGTTATAATTGGGTTTCACGTTTGCCATAATTTTTCAAAGTGCTAATTTACAATTTTTATATGAAAAGGTAGGTTAAGAAATAGGCATCTATCATGTTAAGTGTTTCCTAAATCAATCACTTTCTTGTTAGGTACCATTTCAATTTTTTAACTTGCCGCCAAAATTTTAGAAGGATGAAAAAAGCGTTACTTATCATTAATATAGTTTTAATTATTGCAGTTGGGTATTTATATTATTTGAATTTTGGGAAGAATACAACTCAAACAAAGAAGGACGTTAAAGTACTTACCAATACTGAGAAATCTGAAGCACCTTTAAGAGTTGCTTATTTTGAATTAGATTCTTTAGAGAATCATTATTCTTATTTCAAAAAAATAAAAGGAGAGTTTGAGAAAAAGCAAGCAGCAGCTAATAATGAATTATTGGCTTTGCAAAAAAAATATCAAAATCGTGCGGCAGAATTACAAAAGAAAGCCCAGACAATGACGCCACAAGAGCAGGAGGCAGCGATGAATGAAATGAATGAGATGCAACAGAAATTACAAGTTCGCAAACAGAATTCCGATAATGAATTATTCAATTATAATTCTAAAATGAATGAAGATATCTTAAATAGAATTCAAAATTTTCTTAAAAAATATAATAGCGACGGCAAATATTCTTATGTATTTTCTTATCAACCCGGCTTGATGTTTTACAAAGATTCTACATTAAATATTACCGATGATGTAATAAAAGGATTGAATGAACTTGAAACAGAAAAGAAAAAATAATTCTGTTCTTTACAATCTGAAATAAATATTTATCTTCAATCCCGTTTATAAAAACGGGATTTTTTATGAGTGAATCTACAACCGGCTTTAAGCCAAGCCTTCGCCTCATTGATGCTACCATGATCGTAGCCGGATCAATGATTGGATCCGGAATTTTTATTGTGAGCACCGATATTGTTCGCAATGTTGGTAGTGCCGGATGGTTGATTGTGGTTTGGGCTATCACGGCATTAATGACTGTAATGGCCGCTGTTAGTTATGGCGAAATGAGCGGCATGTTTCCCAAAGCAGGCGGGCAATATGTTTTTTTAAAAGAAGCTTTTAATCCATTGGCAGGTTTTTTATACGGATGGAGTTCCTTCACCGTAATTCAGACTGCTACAATCGCTGCTGTGGGCGTGGCTTTCGCGAGATTTACTGCTTATCTAATTCCGGAGGTAGGAGAAGATGTTTTTATTTTTGCCTCGGGTAGTTTTCATATTTCTGCTGCACAAATTTTAGCCATTGCGTCCATACTTTTTCTTACATATACCAATACCAAAGGAATTCGAGGCGGAAAAATTTTACAAACTACTTTTACCACCATCAAATTATTATCGCTTTTTGGTTTAATAATTCTCGGTTTTCTTTTAGTGAAACATAGTTTTTGGAGTGAGAATTGGTCAACGGGATTGCAAGCGATGCAGTTAGAAAAATCAGGAGGAAAATTTGTGACAGAAGGAGGTAATTGGTTTCCCATCACCGGAACTGTGTTGATCGGCGCCATTGCTGCATCCATGGTGGGTTCGCTCTTTAGTAGTGATGCATGGAATAATGTTACATTTATTTCTGCGGAAATAAAAAATCCAAAAAGAAATATCGGACTGAGTTTATTTTTAGGAACCTTAATAGTTTCTCTAATTTATATCACTACGAATTTGATGTATTTAAATGTCTTGCCTTTGGAGCAAATTGCTTTTCCTTCGGGTGATAGAGTAGCTGTGGCTGCATCCAATGCTATATTTGGTTCAAATGGTGCCATCGTAATTGCGGTGATGATCATGATTTCAACATTTGGTTGTAATAACGGATTGATCTTAGCTGGAGCACGCGTATATTATACCATGGCTCAGGATAAATTATTTTTCAAAAAGGCCGGTGTATTAAATAAAAATTCAGTTCCCGGTTGGGCATTGTGGGCACAAGCGATTGTGGCTTCTTTACTTTGTTTAAGTGGAGGTTACAATGATTTATTAGATATGATTGCTTTTGTTGTAGTTATATTTTATGTACTTACTATTATTGGCATTTTTGTATTGCGTAGAACGAAACCTAATCTGGAAAGGCCTTACAAAGCTTTTGCTTATCCGTTTATTCCGGCGCTTTATATTATTTTAGGAATTATCTTTTGTGTTTTTTTAGTGATTTTTAAACCGCTGTATACTTTGTGGGGATTAGGAATTGTATTAGCAGGAATTCCGGTATATTATATCGCGATCTCTAAAAGAAAGAATAATAAATAATAAGAAATGGAATTCGATTTAGATAAATTATTTGCTGATTTTTCAAAGATGAAAGTCGCCGTAATTGGTGATGTAATGTTAGATACTTATTGGTGGGGAAATGTAGATCGTATTTCTCCTGAAGCACCGGTGCCTATAATGGCTGTCAATAAAAAAGAACAGCGAATTGGTGGCGCGGGCAATGTGGCTTTAAACATAGTACAGATGGGCGCTTCTGTGGCTTTGCTGAGTGTTTTAGGAAATGATGAAGATGGCAATGAATTGCAAAAATTATTACAAGAAAATCAAATGGATACTCGCTTTCTTCTAAAAAGTAAAAATAGAATTACTACCAATAAAATTAGAATCATCAGTCGTAATCAACACATGATGCGATTGGATGCAGAACATACAAACGATTTGACTCCGGAAGATGAAGAGAATTTAATGAATCAAATTGAAAAATACATTCAGACTGAAAAACCTGATGTGGTTATTTTAGAAGATTATAATAAAGGCATTTTAACTCATCCAATAATTACCAAGACGGTGGAGATCTGTAATAAAAATCACATCGTAACCACGGTAGATCCTAAAAGAAAAAATTTCTTTTCTTATAAGAATGTTTCTCTGTTCAAACCTAATCTCAGTGAGGCTATTACCGCATTGAATATTATTCCGGAAGAAATTTCAAATACATTATTAGAAGATATTCATTCGCAATTAAAAGATAATTTAAATCATCAAGTTTCCTTGATTACTTTATCAGAAAGAGGAATTTTTTATCAAGATGAAAAAGATAGAAATATTATTCCATCTCATCGAAGGAAAATTGCAGATGTAAGCGGCGCCGGAGATACAGTGATAGCAGTAGCTTCATTAGTTTATGCTAAGACAAAAAACACAGCCTTAACAGCCGAGATTGCCAATATTTCCGGCGGTATAGTTTGTGAAGAAGTAGGAACAGTTTCAATAAATAAAGAAAGATTATTGGCAGAATGCAAAAGATTACTTTCTTAGATTTCGCTCAATCGATGAAAATTTTTAAATCTTTATCGAGCCATTTTTTAATTAATTTTGATCCAATCATCAATTAATTTTTATGCAAAAATTTTCTATAGCCATTCATGGCGGCGCGGGCACTATTTTAAAAGAAGATATGACTCCTGAATTAGAAGAATCGTATCGAGTAGCGTTAAAAGATGCTTTGGACGCGGGTTACGCAGTTTTAGAAAATGGTGGGACGGCTATAAATGCAGTGAAAGCGGCTGTTGTATCTATGGAAGATTGTCCACTTTTTAATGCCGGAAAAGGAGCAGTCTTTACTAAAAAAGGAGTGAATGAATTAGATGCTGCTATAATGGACGGAAGAACGTTGGATGCAGGCGCAGTGGCCGGTGTACGAAATGTTCGTAATCCTGTGGAATTGGCTGATGAAGTAAGATTGCATAGCGGCCATGTATTTTTGAGTGGAAAAGGTGCCAACGATTTTGCCATTAAACAAGGAATAAAATTAGAACCGGATGATTATTTTTATTCGCAATATCGTTATGATCAATGGCGCGAAATAAGAGACAGTGATTTTTATCAACTCGATCACAAAGGGGATACATTGGTTGGGTTAATGAAAGATAAAAAATTCGGTACCGTGGGCGCAGTAGCTTGTGATGACAAAGGAAATATTGCGGCGGCCACATCTACAGGAGGCATGACCAATAAGCGTTTTGGCCGAATTGGAGATAGTCCGATGATTGGAACGGGTACTTATGCGAACAATAAAACTTGCGGTATTTCTTGTACCGGACACGGAGAAATTTTTATAAAAGCTGTTGCGGCATATGATATTAGTTGCCTAATGGAATATAAAAATTTGAGCCTTCAAGAAGCGTGTGAAGAAGTAGTATTGAAAAAATTGGTAGCCATGGAAGGTGAAGGTGGTTTGATTGGCGTGGACGCCAAAGGCAATGTGGCATTGGTTTTTAATAGCGCAGGTATGTACAGAGGGTTTAAGACGAGTGATGGAAATGAAGAAATCGCTATTTATGGCGATAAGAATTCCTAAAAAGAAATTAAAAATATACAGGTTGATTGTAGTCATCCTTTTTAAATAGATATTGAATTTGTTAATTCAAATTTTTTGAAAAATACCAAGTTTTATGAAGAAGATTGCTTTGATTGTGGCCGCGGGTAACGGAAACAGGATGAAGAATGCGACGCCCAAACAATTTATGTTACTGCATCACAAGCCTATATTATATTATACCATTTCATCGTTTTTAAAAGCATATGATGATATAGAAATCATCTTGGTTTTGCCGGAAGATCATATTTCCATCGGACAAGAAATTATAGATGGTTATTTTGATCGATCGAAATTTCGTCTATGCAGTGGTGGTAGAACTCGTTTTCATTCGGTTAAAAATGGTTTGTCATTGATTGACGAAAATGAAGAAGCTATTATTTTTGTTCATGATGGCGTGAGATGCTTACTCACCGCGGATTTAATTCAAAGATGTTATGAAACTGCATTAGAGTGGGGAACAGCTATCCCTGCAATTTCTTGTGTGGACAGTTTAAGATTAATGGAAGGAGATGAGAATAAAGTAATAGAACGAGAAAAAATTAAAGCAATTCAAACACCTCAAACTTTTCATAGTAAAATCTTATTACCTGCTTATCAAATTGATTATAAAGAACAGTTTACGGATGAAGCTTCTGTTGTGGAAGCGTATGGATTAAAATTACATTTAGTAGCAGGTGAAGAGAATAATTTTAAGATTACCAATCCGATAGATCTTCAATTAGCACAATTACTACTTACCGAATAATTTTGAAATAGCAGGAAGCCGATTCATTTTTATCCCTGCAAATTTTTCTAAATGGGCACCAAAACTTTTATAAAAGAACGCCAAGCCGGTAATAGAACTTCCTTCAAAATCTAAGAGTAAATCCTTTCCTGCATGGGCTTTTATGAAATGATCTATCATCAAATGCGAAGCACCTGAAGTTCTTCCATCCGGATGATTGCCTACTAAAATATAATACGCTCTTTTGTGAGAAAATATAAAAACACAAGAAGCGGTTAAACGATTTTGTGAAGAATATACTCCGTAAGATTTGGCTTGACCATTGGCTTGAAGCAATTGTAAAATCTTTTGAAAATTATCAAAATCACTATCTTTTATTGTAGAAAAAGATATTGATTGTTCTTTTGAAAGTGCAATAACTTCCTCGATGGAAATATTTTCTTTTACTTCATTGCCGGTTTTAACAGCTCGTTTAATATTTCTTACATGGCTCTGAGCATAGCCTCCGGCAAGAGTTTCATAATCCGGTTGTAATGAAAGAACAAAATTTCCTCTTTCATACATTGGGAATCCAGGTATAGAAAATAAGTTATTATGATTCAAATAAAAATCCCAGTACCTAAATTTCTTTGGAATATTTTTTAAGAAATGTTGAACAATATCTGAATTGATTCCATTTCCAAAAATTCCTAACTGTGCACAAAAAGGAGGTTGGTATAAATAGTGTATGGTATATTTTTTATTCCAAGTTAAGGGCATGATCCATTCATAGTCTCCCATTATCAAAGCATCCCAATTCGCACTCATTGCATCTAAATAAAAAGAATAAGCGTAGATCAAACCATTCTCTGCATTTTCTACACTATTATCCCATTTGTTTTTATCAATGGCTTTGTGAGTAAGGTATTCAATGGATTTCATGATCAGTTTTTCACTATCATTTGGAAGTAGTAAGATTATCTACAATTTTTTTAAACCTGATATTTTGTATATCGATACTAAAGGAAATTCTTTTTAAAAATTGATTTTCTTGCGGCAATGATTTAAAATAATCTCCATAAACTTTACTGTACAAAATAGGGAAATAAATGTTGACGATCTCATCTAAAAGAGAAATTTGTATTCCTGCATCGTAAATAAATTTTCCTGTTGGTGCATTTTTTTGCCAAGCTTCAGAATAAGTCCCTATGTCTAAAAATAATTTTAATGGAACCTTGAAAGGTAGTACCTGCAAAGGATTGATGCTATTGGGAATATCCGTTTTTAAATTCAACGAGCTTAACCAATCATCTGATTTCCCAATTTTATTGTATAATAAATCTGTGCGAACTTTAAATCCGCCATCCTTAATCATGATCTGTTGTGAAGGAGCTTTTTCAAATTCATTTCGTCCGACAAAATAATTACTATAAGTATAATCTTCATCACCATTTGCGCCTGACATATTTAAATAATACCGACTTAAATTTAAATTTTTATTTCCTACATACAGAAATTTTCCCACAAATAATCGCGCCTGTAAACCACCTCCTGAAGCATAATTGAAAAAATAATTTCCGTCGAAAGCTAAGCGCACAAAGCCTTTCGACTGTTCTGCAACCAATTTCGCAGAATAAGGATATAATACACGATTGTTCTCAATACTTAGCGTTAATTGATTGATTGTTCTCTTTAATTTTGGATATGTGATTACATAAACTTGTTGAACGGTATCTCTCGTAAATAAATAATTTGTTTCCTCAATGAAATAAGTTTTCCATTGTACATATTTTGTAACAGTACTTGTAGCATTTTTATTTTTGAATGTCAATCGAATGGAAGGAACTAATTTGGTAACTCCTAAATAATTATTCTTTCCTGTAGAATCAACAAAATCATTTCTACTAAATTTAGCTCCACTCAAAGAAATTTCTGCTTTTCTTATTAGCCCATAACTCGTAATGTCATATCCAATTCTTCCCATTCCTGTAAGTGTTTTACTACCGGTTGCATACATGGGCGCCAAGAAAAAATGAAATCGTGGAACTGGTAAAGTATAATTATGAATTAATGCGCCGACCATTATTTTGTCGTAAAAATTATAACCAAAAGCAGGTGATAAAAAGATATAATTATATTTATCAGTTTCTTTGAAACTGAAGAGGGGCATGAGTTTCAATTGTTTTTTTGGAGGCGTACTGAGCGAACCTTTTTTATTGAGTAATGAGAAAATAGCATCTACATTTCTACCACTTACTTCTTCCACAATCTTTTTAAAATCTTCGGGATAAGGATGTTTGAATTTCCATTGATCATAATAAACACGCATGCAGCTATCGAATGCCTCTTTTCCTAAAAAATTCTCCAAATCTTTCATCCATAAACCTGTTTTGTAATAGGCGGTTAATCCATAATTCATTTCGGAAAAATCTTGCGATCTGGTTTCAATAGGCTGATCTAATTTCTCGGAAATGATCGTACGATAACTGATATCTTCTAAATTTTCAGGAATTCTATTTTTTAAAAAATTGGTAGAAGTTGTGTTGTCTTCATTCCCAAATTTGAGGGCATTATATCGATTATCAAAATAAGTATTCATGCCTTCATCCATCCAAGGATGGTCTCTTTCATTGCTGGCTAAGATGCCGTAATTCCAGTTGTGGCCTACTTCGTGTTCGATAGTAAGCTCTAAAGATTTTGCATCCGCTTCAGGAGAAATGGCCGTGATAGTCGGATATTCCATTCCTCCACTAAAACCCATTTTTGCTTCTACTGCTGTTACTGTTTCGTACGGATATTCGCCTAACCATTTGCTCCTTGTGAGTATTGCATTTTTCAAGTAAGAAATACTGTTCTTCCAAACATCTTTTCCGTCCGGAGTAAAATAAGATGCCACATGAATAATTCTTCCTGAAGGCAAAAGCAATGTATCTTTTTTCTCAATAAAAGTTTTATCGGCAAACCATGCAAAATCATGAATATTCTTTTGTAAAAATTGAATTGTTTTAGTGCGATTGGTAGTCTCATTAGAAATTTCAACTCCTGTTGCCGCCAATTTATATTTTTGCGGCAACGTAATTTTTACATCGTAATCTCCAAATTCACTATAGAATTCTCCTTGGTCCAAATAAGGCATAGGATGCCAGCCCAGCCTATCATACACCGCAGGCTTTGGATACCATTGGGTAATTTGATAAGTATCATCCACGTAACCGCCACGAGAAAAATTATAAGGAATTTTTACATGAAATGGTGTGGTAATTCTAATCGATTTTCCCGGAACTAACGGTGATGGTAACACGAGTTTTACAATATCAATGTATTGCGGATGATCTTCCAAATTAGCAGATACATTATTTACCTTAAAATCCAAGCGATTGATATAGCCTCGCTTCTCTTCATCAGAAAAATAAAAATCGGTTCTACCTAATTGTAATAATTGTTCACTAAAAGCAGTTTGATCATTTTTATAGGCATTCGGCCACAGATGAAACCAAATATATTTCAGTGTATCGGGTGAGTTATTCGTATAATCAATCACTTCAAAACCATCCAAAGTATTATTCACATCATTTAATGAAACTTCGATTTTAAAATCAACTTTTTGTTGAAAATATTCTGCATGGCTTTGGCATAAAGCATTTGATGCATATCCTAAGAAAAAAAATAACAACAGGTTTTTCACTAAAAAGGCTTTCATCAAAAATATATAAAATAAAGGTGAATGAGTGATTGGTTTTATTTGAGCAATATTTCTTCTTTACTTTCCTTTGCCGGATAAAATAATTCTTAAAGTGTGTATCATTATTTTGAAATCCAAATTGAGTGAAATATTCTCTATGTACATCAAATCATATTGCATTCTCTCAACCATTTGGTCTATATTTTCTGCATAACCATATTTCACCATTCCCCAACTTGTGAGGCCCGGTTTTACTTTTTTTAATAAATTATATTCCGGATGATCTTTGGTAATTAAATCGATAAAATATTTTCTTTCGGGGCGTGGGCCTACTAAACTCATTTCACCGGTAAGTATATTCCACAGTTGTGGTAATTCGTCCAAACGCCATCTGCGCATCACTCTGCCCCATTTAGTAATTCGCTCGTCATTATCGCTGCTGAGTTTTGGACCATTGTGTTCTGCATTCAAATACATCGACCGGAATTTATAAATGCGAAACGGAATACCACGAAAACCAATTCTTTCTTGAGAATAAATAATAGGCCCTTTAGAAGAGAGTTTAGTTCTTATTGCAGAATATATAATTAAAGGAGAAAGAATAACGATGCCTATTACAGAAAAAAGAGCATCTACCAAACGCTTTATATTTCGTTGCCAAGTATTCCATAATCCCATGTGCATTTCAATGAGAGGCACACCTAAGATATTGGTGGTTCTTACATTTCCGCTTAAAATATCTACCTCATCCGGAAGCATTCTTACGTTGACGAAATTCTCTGCTAATGAACGTAAAATGACTTTTAAATTTTCTCTTTGGTGATTCGGTAATACAATAATTACCTCAGTAATATTGTTCGTTTGAATGATCGAATTTAGTTGATCAAAATTTCCGAGATGCGCAATTTCAAAGTCAGAAATATTTTCTGATTCATCATAAATGGAAACGTAACCTAAAATATGAAAACCTGTTTTTTCATTGTTGGCCCTAATCGATTGCGATAAGCCAAATGCCTTTTTTGCATCTCCGATGATGAGCGTATTGAACCAAACTTTTCCTTTTTGCAATTGCAGATGCGCTTTGGTTAAAATACAATATCTAAATAAATAAGTGATTAAAAAATGAATAGCAAAAAGCGCCGTAAATCGGTTGTAGAAAGGAAAAATGTATTCTTCATTTTCTTGATTTAAAAAAATAAAAAATAAAAATACCGTTCCAATAAAAGTACTGATGAAAGTTAGAATGAATTCGTTGGCACGTGATTTATAATACACATTTTTATAAGTGCCAAAAAGATGATAAATGATCAACCATCCTAAAGGATAAAAAATTATTCCCAGAATGAGATTATGATTTACCTCAAACGCTAATCCGGCGTAGCTTCTATGCATTACAAAATATATTACCCACGCTATTAATGCGGAGCAATAATCCCATAAGATATAATTCCATTTATGAATTTTCTTTGCCAAAAGATTCCGTTAGTTAAAAGGGTTGTTGCTTATTTTTTCTAAAATTTGATGAGCAATATCCATGGCTCGATAGCCATCTATTTCGCTCACTAAAGTTGGTTTATTTAAAAGGATAGCATCGGTAAAACTTTGTAATTCCATTTTTATAGCGTTATTATCTTTGATAACCGGAGCCGAAATGGCGATAGTTTTTTTGCCATTATTCGTGTCGATATCAAAACTAAAAACATCTTTATCATTGTCAGTTTTGTACTTAATAATTTCCGTTTTCTTTTCCAGAAAATCTACTCCTATGTAAGCATCTTTTTGAAAAAGACGAATTTTTCGCATCTTCTTCATACTGATGCGTGATGAAGTGAGATTGGCTACACATCCATTATCAAATTCCAAACGAACGTTGGCAATATCGGGCGTATCGCTTAATACGTGCACTCCATTTGCCATCACATTTTTTACATTACTTTTTACGGTAGAAAGAATTATATCAATATCATGAATCATTAAATCTAGGATCACACTAACATCTGTTCCGCGCGGATTAAATTGGGATAAACGATGCACTTCAATGAACATCGGATTATGATAAAACTCTTTAGCAGCCAGCCATGCAGGATTAAATCTTTCTACATGACCTACTTGAAATTTAATATTCGCTTCCTTTACCAATTTCACAATTTCTTTCGCTTCATCCATCGTGTGTGCCAATGGTTTTTCTACAAAAACATGTTTGCTTTTTAGAATGGCCATTTTACAAAGCTCAAAATGTAGGGTAGTGGGCGCTACTATGTCAATCGCATCGCAAGCATCAATTAATAATTCGGGATCGGTAAATCTTTTTAATTGATATTTTTCTTCAACTTCTTTGGCATTTTCATCGGATGGATCATAAAATCCCACTAATTGTACGCCTTCAATTTCTTTCCAATTATTCAAATGGAATTTTCCTAAATGGCCCACACCAAACGACCCTATTTTTAGCATATACAATAAATTTGAATGCGCTAAAGATAATCACAGTTTGAGAGAAAAAAAGAAGAAAATTTTAATAGAAATTAAGATATAAAAATCGAGCTTTTCTTAATTCTATATTTTATCAATATTAGAATTTTGCGAAGCAGATGCAATAGCCATTTTTAAAATTTTAGAACGCGATGCATATCCTTGATTAGGACTGTAAATAAATAAGCATGAACCGTCTTTAATTTCTTTGATAATGGGTTTGTATAATTCTTTCGGTAAAGCAGGACAGCCAAGACTTCTACCAATATAACCTTGTTGTTTGATCAAATTTTTATTCACATAATCTGCTGAATGCATTACGATAGCGCGGCTCAAAGCATTGTCGTTAATACCTCTTTCTTCACCTTCTAATTGAAGGGAATAACCATGTGCACCATTATAAGTTCCTTTGGTGATATAAAAACCTAAACTGCTTTTATAACTTTCGGGCTCATTAGAAAATTGATTTGCATATTCTTTGCCTGAGTTACGTCCGTGCGCTACATAAGTATTGAACAATAATTTTTTATTTTTTACATCAATCACAAACAACCTTTTAGCGCTTGATGGTAAACCAAAATCTAAAATGGTAAGTGTATTTTTATTGTTCAATTTATTCTTCGATAATAAATATTCATATCCTTGAAATGCATAGTTAAAAGCATTTTCAGACAAGCCTAAAGATTTTAAATTCATTTCAGCATACAATTGCTCACCATTTAATTCCTCTGCTTGATCTACAGTAATCACTCTTTCAACTGAAGAAGAACTGGTTTGAATTTTTGCAGAAGAATTAGGAACATGAATTAAAAAAATAAGAGCAGAAAGTAAGGCAATTGAAGTTTTCTTAATGGGTGTATTCATTCTTAATATTTAGTGACGTTTTAAAAAAAAGAAATGGATTTTTTAAATAGGATCATTTCAATGGGTTTCAAGTCCGGCCAACTTTCTATTCGAAAATTGACGATTACAAATTTACAAAACGATACATCTTTTTACGGTAGAAAACTGTTATTATTTCGCTTTGATTTTGGTTTTATCATGGCCTTAACAGTTGATAAATATCGACTATCTATACTAAAAGAATACAAGTAGGATTTGTAAATATCATTTCGTCATTATGCAAATACTATCTTTGCTTCATGCATGGAAAATTATCAGGTTGGGACGATACAATAGCTGCAATAGCCACTCCGCCGGGCATCGGAGCCATTGGTGTGTTAAGGTTGAGCGGCAAAGATTCTTTTCAAATTATTCAACAATTATTTCCTTCAAAAAATTTACAATTACAAAAAGCCAATACACTTCATGTTGGTTATTTAAAAGAAGGAGAAAATATTTTAGATGAAGTCGTGATTTCTTTATTTAAAAAACCTCATTCCTATACCGGTGAAGATGTGATTGAAATTAGTTGTCATGGCTCACCCTATGTGCAACAAGAAGTTTTGGAAGCCCTCATTCGTCATGGAGCACGATTGGCAAAGCCCGGAGAATTTACGCAACGTGCCTTTTTAAATAAAAAATTGGATCTCGCGCAAGCCGAAGCAGTAGCGGATTTGATTGAAAGCAATACCAAAGCTTCTCAAAATGCAGCGATCAATAATATGCGTGGAGGTTTTTCAAAAGTATTGCATGGACTTCGAGAAGAATTGATTCAATTTTCTTCTTTGATGGAGTTAGAATTGGATTTTGGAGAAGAAGATGTAGAGTTCGCGGATAGAGGAAAATTTGCAGAATTGATCAATCGAATTGATAAAGCCGTGCATAGTTTGCTTGAATCTTTCAAATTAGGAAATGTTATCAAAAATGGTGTCAGCGTGGCTATTGTAGGAAAACCGAACGCCGGAAAATCAACTTTGCTCAACACTTTATTGAATGAAAATAGAGCCATCGTGAGTGATATTGCCGGTACTACACGCGATACCATTGAAGAAGTAATTAATATCAATGGAATACTTTTTAGATTAATTGATACCGCCGGAATTCGTGAACATTCGCAAGACATTATTGAAAATATGGGTGTGGTAAAAAGTAAAGAAAAAATAAAACAGGCTGATATTGTTTTGTATCTTTTTGATGTGAATGAAATTGAAAAAGAAGAATTGAAAAAGATTGTTGGTGAAATAAAAACTGTGAATCCGAAAGTGATGATTGTAGCCAACAAAGCAGATGTGCTGCAACTTTCACAAGTTACACCATTTGCTGATGAAATTTTTATTTCTGCAAAAGAAGGAGAAGGAATTGATGAATTAAAAAATACTTTATTCGCTTTAGCCGGTGGCGAAGGAATTCAAAATGAACACGTCATCATCACGAATGCGCGGCACTATGCTGCTTTAGCAGAAATAGCCAAAAGCATTCAAGAAATTAAAAAAGGATTAGCCAATCAACTTACCGGCGATTTTTTAGCAATCGATATTAATCGCTGTCTTCATTATCTTGGAGAAATCACCGGGGAGATTACTAATGAGGATAGGTTAGATTATATTTTTAGCAAGTTCTGTATCGGAAAATAATTAATTGTCTGAACTAAGATTTATAAGAGGAAAAGATTGCAGAATTAATTTCTTAATTCCACAATCTTTCTCTCTATTCACAATCCACTTTTCTTATAAATATTATTTAAATAATTGTAATGCTGCTTCCAACACTTCGTCTTTTCCTTTTCTAATTCCTTGAAGTGTAGGAGTGATTGTTTGATCAGGAACAATTCCTATTCCCACAAATTCTTCGCCGTTAGGTTGTACATCTCTTTTTGTACAAACAAATCCTATTCCTCCACCGGGTAAATTATAGCCCAGAGGCTGGCCGGTGCTGCCTCCTGTAGTTCTGCCTATGATCATTCCTCTTTTTGCACTTTTAAACGCTACTGTAAAATCTTCAGCTGCTGAATAAGTTGATGGTCCGGTTAATAATACCACCGGTTTTAAATAAGGATTCGGTTTATATGGTTTCCAATCCCATTGCGAAATATCAATTTTTATAGGTTCGTTTGTCCATGCCCGTGAGGAAGGTCGATAATTACGAATAATACTTTTACTTGTAAAAAATGGTTTGTTGGTAAGCCTACCTAAAATCTCATAACCATAATTACTATTTCCACCGCCATTTCTACGAATATCAATGATGAGACCATTTGTTTTTGAAATTTCGTTGAATAAACTATCAAACATTTCCACAACTTTATTTGAACCAAAACTATTTACTTGCAGGTAACCGATATTATTGTTTAAAACCATGAACTGTACCGGCTTTTCATCATCCTTCCAAGGTTTTCTTTTAAAGGTTTGTACTATCTCTTTATTTTTTTCATTTCTAAAATTGATGGTAATCAAACTATCTACATTTCCTTTCAATAATTCATATCTGTAAATTCTTGCAGTACTATCTTGAGAGGTAGAAAAATGTAAGTAAGGTGAAATATTTTCTTGAATATATTGTTGTACCGGTACTCCGTCAATCTTTTCTATTATCCAGCCGATATTAGCTTTTGTATAAGCGGGGTCTGTATCAAAGATTTCTGTAAGCACCACTTTTTGATCAATATAATCGCAAACAAATGGTACAATTCCAAAGTCTTTATAAAAATAATGTAATGGTTCCATTACTCTGGTATGCCCATCGTGAAGCAATTGGTTAAATTGTTTTAAAACTTTGTAATAGTCTAAAACATTGCTAGTGGCTAAACAGCGAGGAATAAATGCTTTGTAAGCACTATCCCAATTCAAATTGGGTACAAGATCAAAATTGGCAAAATTGAATTTGGCTTCATACCAAACTTTACTAAGGCCTTCAATTTTTTCCTCATTCGTTAAATACGAGGTGCGAATGGAAGTATCCATATTCAAAACGGGAAATAATTGATTATTAAAATTGACATAGGTAGCTGAATCAAATTTATTTTGGGATTGAACTTTTCCAATCACTAAAACAAATAAAATAAGCATGGTTATAAACTTTTTCATTGGTAATTTTTTAATGGTGATTTACTATTTAAAAAACAAAATTATTTTGGCGAAACGCACTCATCAAAAACTTCTGAATCAATGCCATAAAATGGAAGCTGAATGCCCGATAATTTTGGATGAAATCCATTCTTCCCAAAAAAATTATTAATTGTTAGAAAATTTTTGTCTTCTTTCTTATTTATACCAAAGCATTGTCACTATTGATCTTTAAGAAAATTGATGCCGATATTTTTATGCGGTCATAATTATTCATTCTAATTTTTCTCGCTTTCATCTTTTATTTTCTGTCATTCGTCTTGATACATTTTTTACGCAAAGTCAGGTGTACTCACTTTGTGCCTGAATAAAACAATCCAAAAAAAATTAAAACAAAAAATCATGAAAAAGATTACCAAATTAGTAATGACCATGTGGGCTTTAATCTGCATGGTGCAAATTGTAAGTGCTCAAAACAAATCAACCATACAAGGTGTCGTTACCGACGTAAATGGAAATCCTTTAATCGGCGCTTCTGTTTCTTTGTTTAAAAATAAAGACTCAATAAAAATGCAAACAACTCTTACTAATGAAAAAGGGAATTTTCAATTGATGGCAATGCCTGAAATGGACTACACTATTGTGTTTAGCAATGTTGGTTATGAAAAACAAAGTCTATTTATTACTTTAAAAAATGGACAAAAGTTTATTTGCGACACTTCTAAATTAGAAATAGTACAAAAGCAATTAGATGCAGTTGTTATTAATGTAAAGAAGACCAATTTTATTGAAACAAAATTAGATAGGACGATCTTGAATGTTGATGCGAGCCCTAATGCTGCAGGCGCATCCGTATTTGAAGTATTGGAGAAATCACCGGGAATTTCAAGCGATAAAAACGGAAATTTATCTATGCAAGGAAAAACAGGATTGCAGGTTTTAATTGATGGAAGGCCCACTTATATGAGCAATACAGATTTGACCAATCTTTTAAAAAGCATGCAAAGCAATGAAGTGCAAACTATAGAATTGATAGCTAACCCATCTTCTAAATATGATGCGGCGGGAAATGGCGGAATCATCAATATTAAAACTAAAAAGAGTAAAAATTACGGAACCAATGGCACACTGACAACGGGTGTAGGCTATGGTGATTATCTTAAAGCGAATGGAGGTTTAAGCCTAAATAACCGTAGTGAAAAATTGAACCTTTTTGGAAATTATAATTATAGTTACAATAAAAATGGACGAACCTTATCTATAGATAGGGAAATTATAAAAAATAATATTCCTACTTTCTTCTCTCAAGATGGAATTCAAAGAAATGAGAATAACACCCATTATTTTAAGATAGGTGCTGATTATAATCTTGGAAAAAATTCGATTATAGGTTTTTTAATCAATGGAAATGAAAATTACCAAAATCAGCATTTTGTAAATACTACTTTAATGAGCGACAAAAAAACATTTGTTGATTCCTCATTATTTACTGACAATAATTTTAATCAAGAATATCATAACAGAAGTTATAATCTCAATTTTAAAACCAACCTCAATCAAAAAGGTGATGAATTATCTATTGATGCAGATTATTCAAAATACAATTCTCAAGTAAATTCATTTTTCAATAATTTCTATTTCGATGCAGCTAATGGAAAATTAAAAGATCCTTTATTTACTAAGAGTGCTACAAATTCAGACATTACCATCAAATCTATCAAAGAAGATTATGTCAATCAATTTTCCAATTCATTGAAATTAGAAGCGGGAACAAAAATTACCATGATAAAAAGTGATAACTCACTAAATTATTATCAATTAAATGGTACAGCATGGCAAAATGATGCTTCAAAAACAAATCATTTTATTTACGATGAAAATGTATGGGCAGCTTATGCAAACGCATCTAAAAAATGGGATAACACATCCATACAAATAGGGCTCAGAGCGGAATACAGCGACACGAAAGGTAATTCATTAACAGAAAACAAAATTGTAAAAAGAGATTATCTAGATTTCTTTCCCAGTGTTTTTGTGAATCATAAATTTTCTAAAAATCATAATCTAGGATTTTCTTATAGCCGAAGAATTCAACGTCCGGATTATGAATCCTTAAATCCTTTTGTGTATGTAATCGATGAATTCACTTATCAAAAAGGAAATCCATTTTTAAATCCGGAGTACAATCAGTCGTTTGAATTAACCTATCTTTTGAATAATAAATACATGGTTCAATTGGGCTATACTCATACAAAAGATGTAATCGCGGATGTGATTCTTGTTGATTCTTCTAAAAAATCTTTGTATCAAACTTCAAAAAATATTGATCAACAAAATAGTTATCGATTAACAATCAGTGCGCCTTTTAAAATAACTAAATGGTGGAGAGTGACCAGTAATTTGAATGGTATTCAAATGAATCTTTCTTCACCCGATTTAGAAGGAAAACAATTAGATGCTTCACAATTTTTTGTGATGGTCAATAGCAATCATAATTTTAAATTAAACAATGGTTTGAATATTGAACTCACTGCTAAATATAATTCTCCATTGATTTTTGGAACATTGAAGGTACAATCTGAATTCTCTATGGATGCAGGTTTGAGCAAATCTATTTTGAATAATAGAGGTAATCTAAAATTAAGTCTATCAGATTTTTTAAACACGAAGAATCAAAAAATTTCAAGTGTATATCCGGGAGTGAATTATGCGTTAGTTCAAAAACATGAAACTCGAATTTTTAGATTGAGTTTCACTTATAATTTTGGCAATAAGAATGTGAAAGAATCGCGCAATAAAAAGACTGGATTGGAAGAAGAACAAAATCGGTTAAAATCAAAATAAGTAAATCAATATAATTTGAAAGGGGAACATTTTTTATGTTCCCCTTTTATTTTGAATTAATTATGAATAAATATGCTGTTGGAAAATATTGATAATTAAATTTCCAAATGTTGAGAGCCGTAGGCTCGATTCTGTTTTATAACAATGGACTTCAGTCCGTTGATACACACCAAAACGAGACAGAGAGAGCCGTAAGCTGGATTGCATTTGAGGAATAAGATAATAAGAAGAAAGATTTTGCGCTAATATGAATGCCATCGCGATTATTACACAAAAATTATAGTTTTTGATTTCACCAATAAACCCCTTTCTACTTGCCCAACCATTCTTTAAATTCAACTACTTTATCCAAACTCACCATCACATCCGATTTGAAGTCGGGAATTACATCAATTTTTAAACGTCCTTTCGGGTACACATGAATGTTAGTAATGGCGTTCAAGCCAATCATCATCTGTCTATTGATGCGATAGAATTGTTGAGGATTCAATATGGCTGCGAGTTTATCCAAACTAAAATCGATGGGAAATCTTTGGTTGTCTTTTGTAACTAAAAAAGTCACTTTTTCTGCGCTATAAAAATAATGCACCTCCGCAACTTCTATTGTTTTTAATCTCGATCCGATGGAAATAAGAAAGCGTTGTTTATACGCTGCCTCTTTAGGTTGAATGGCTCGTATGAAAGCTTCCATATTTTCTTTTTCTGAATGTTTTTCATGAAGCCTTTTATATTTTTCTATTGCATGGCTCAATTCTTCTGCATTCAAAGGTTTCATTAAATAATCCACACTATTTACTTTGAAAGCTTTGATCATATATTCATCATAGGCTGTGGTAAAAATCACCGGCAAATCCAAATTTATTTTTTCGAATATGCTGAAGCATTGCCCATCTTCTAAATGAATATCCATGAAGATTAAATCAGGATCTGTATTGGATTTAAACCATTCTACCGATTCCGAAACGGAAGGTAAAATGGCCAAAATTTCTATTCCTGAATCATATATTTTCAACATGCCTTCGAGGCGTTGAGCAGTTAATTGTTCGTCTTCAATGATTACAACTTTCATCGATTGTATTTTTATTTTTTAATAAGCGGAATATTTACAGAAAATGTAGTTGCTGATTTAGAGATATTAATTTCCTTTTCTGTCAAATAAGCAATTCTCTTTTTGATATTCTCTAATCCAATGCCCGTAGAGATTACATCTTCTTCTCTATTATTGATATTGTTGACAATTTTTAAACTATCGGGCAAAGAAGTGAGTGAAATAATGAGCGGCTTAGAAGCAGACATTTTATTATGTTTCACGGCATTTTCCACAAGCATTTGTAAAGTAAGTGGCGGTATACACCAATCTTCCGGAGAAAGGGAAATATTTTTTTGCAGTTTAATTTTATTTTTAAAACGAATGGAAAGCAAATAAAAATAGGCATCTAAGAAATCCAATTCTTCTTTTAGCGTTACCAATTCTGTGTCTTTTTGATCTAAAATATATCGATATGCTTTTCCTAATTGAATGATAAATTTTTCAGAAGCAGCTGCGTCTACGTGTACCAGTGAGGTCAATACACTTAAACTATTAAATAAGAAATGTGGGTTCACTTGATTCTTTAAAGCAAGCAATCTTATTTGTGCAAAGCGATGCTGTAATTGCTCTGCGTGCGCAGATTTTTCTAAAATTAATTGGTATAAATGTAGAATAGTAGCGATGGCATAAATGAAAATGATTGCTACCATATTGATGCTTATATGCAATCGAAAATCATTCTTTGAAAAAATATCTGTAAGATTTCGTAGCGAACTGTGTTGCAAAAAAATTACTCCGATCAAAATATAAAAACAGACGGTGCAACTGATTATGAATTCAACCGGATATCTTATTACCGGCAATGGTCTATTTCTAAAAAGATGATTGAAAAATTGTTTTAGAAAATAAATAACGATGCAAAAAACTGTTTGAACGATAATGGTAATCACAACATCTTTTAAAAAATTACCAAAACTCGGTTCTTCATTTACATAGGAGATAATGCTTTGAAAAATGATGCTGATAATAAACATCAACATCACCATGTATCGCAATATGGGAATTTTTCGAATAAATATTTTCTGCGATTCTATCATACAATGATCAATGGAATTTTAATTAAAACTTGTTGTAAAAATTCATCTGTGGTAATAAAAATCTCACTTCCAGAGTCGCGATAACTATTTTGTAAACTTTGAAACTGTTCCATCAATTGTCGATGCTGCAATGTTTTAGATTGAAGCGTATATCGAAACAACAAAAATTGATTATTGCAATTAATTTCAATAGTGAGAGGCTTCGCCAAAGACATGGTATTCGTGCCCAGGATATATTCTAATATGATTAGAAAAGTATGCGGCAACAAATAATAATTTTGAGAAGGATTTTGAAAATCTTTTGTAATCTTTAATTTATCCCCAAATCGTTGCGTGATAAGGTATTCATAGTTTTCAAGAAAATGTAATTCTTCTGAAATGTGCACTGCTTCTTTTTCTCGTTGATCTAACAAATAGCGATAAGTTGCCGAAAGTTTTTCGATAAATTTCTCTGCTTTATTTGCATCTGAATATACCAAAGAAGTAAGTACACTTAAGCTATTGAATAAAAAATGTGGATTCAATTGATTTTTTAAAGCTTCAAACTCCGTTTGAGTAAATTCCTTTTGCAATTTTAAAATCTCAATTTGCTTTTGTTGTAAACTCTTTATAATCCTGAATCCGGTGAGAAGAGTATAAATTAAAAGCACCAAAACTTGAGAAACAATTAATAGATTATGTAAACGTGTGTTTAAAACATCAGAGTCCATACCTGGAATTACAATTATCCATAAAAAAAGATTGAGAAAAATGCGGTTGATCAAAAATGCCATCAATACCACAAAAATGATTTCATAGAAATACCTTTTGACAGAAAATTGAATTCCAAATTTTTTATCAAAATATTGGATAGAATAATACACAAAATAGAGCGTGGTAATTACTTGAATTAATATTAACCAACCCTCTCTTAAAATAGAATATAAATCTAAATTGCGCAGCAATACGCCGTTGTTAACAAAATTGGCCAGAGACAATAAAAGCAGGCAAGAAAAAATACCGATGATCGGTAACCAAATATGAATACTCTTAGGAAAAATTGTTGAAAATCGGAATTGGTTCATTAGTTGATAAAGATGTATAAATGTAATTATTTTCATCTTAAGTTTTCCGACGAATGACGAATTTCTTACGATGAATGCCTGATTAAAAATTTTTATTTTAAATTTCGAAGAACATCAAATAGGTGATTTAATAAAATAAGTCCTTATCTTAAAAGACTAAAAAATACTTTCATGAATCTAAAATCCGGGCTTCCTTTTTGGCTTATTAAAAATGGACTATTATTCAATTATCCAAAATTAGAAGAGGATATTAAGGCGGATGTAATTATTATGGGAGGCGGAATTACCGGTTCCATCATGGCGAATTATTTAATTGAGGCCGGAGTAGAATGTGTGGTGGTAGATGCCCGGAGCATCGGGCAGGGAAGTACTTGCGCCAGCACAGCTTTGCTTCAATACGAAATTGATGTTCCTTTATTTGAGTTAGAAAAAAAAGTAGGACATAAAAATGCAGTTCGTTCCTACAAATTATGTGCGGCCTCAATTATAAAACTACAAACGCTTGCGAAGAAAATTGGATTTTCAGGATTTGAAATGAAGAAGAGTTTATATTATGCAAACAATAAAAAAAATGCCTCGTTAATAAAAAATGAATTTGCCAAAAGAAAGGAAAATGGTTTTGCGGTTCATCTTTTAGAAGAAGAAGTAATTAAAAATGATTACGGTTTTAAAGCGCCCTTAGCCATCTTATCCGAGTTAGCTGCACAAACAGATGCCTACGGATTTGCACATGCTTTGCATCAATATAATATTGAAAAAGGAGTAAAAGTTTTTGATAGAACAAGCATCGAAAAAATAAAGCACGGAAAAAATGGAGTAGTGCTCAAATCTGCTTCCGGCCGTACTTTGAAAGCGAAAAAATTAATTTATGCATCAGGTTATGAAACGGTAAATTATATCCGAAAAAAAATTGTTTCACTTCAATCTACCTACGCCATCATCAGTGATAATACTTCCGTGCAAAAGGAATATTGGAAAGACAATTCTCTAATTTGGAATACAGAAAATCCTTATCATTACTTGCGTACGGCACATGATGGGAGAATTATTATTGGCGGACGAGATGAAGAATTTTACAATCCGGAAAAAAGAGATCGATTACTTCCTGCGAAAGCAAAACAATTAGAAAAAGATTTCAAAAAACTCTTTCCAAAGATTGAATTTCATACAGATTATTTTTGGTGTGGCACTTTTGCTTCTACCAAAGACGGACTTCCGTTTATTGGCACTTACAAACCTTTGCCTAATTCTTATTTTGCTTTAGGCTATGGTGGAAATGGAATTACATTCAGTCTTATTGGTGCAGAGATAATTCGCGATTTAATCAAAGGAAAAAATAATTCCGATGCGGCTATTTTTAGTTTTGATAGAGTTTAATTTTTGGTCAATGTTTTTCTAAATAGGGAATTCTTTGTGTGATCAAAACCCTTTATATAAATTAATGAGTACCTTTAGTTTATTCAATCATCATCTAAAATTCTTACAATCATGGCAGATATTTGGTTACCTTCTTTAATCACCGCAAATGCGCAAGAAGGATTTGAATTAGCAATCACTTTAGCTCGTAAAGGTGTAAAATATACTCAACCCGATACAGAAGTGCTTCATAAATTACGCCCACAATATGCTAATAATCCGGATAGCTTGACTGCCGCTTCGCAAGTCATTGCGATTCATTTTCAAACTGTGGCGGCAGCAAACGATTATTGGAAAAATAAATAACAATATTTATCTCTAATTTCTTTGAAGAGAATTTTCTTAAAAAAAAAGACGAAGTATAAATGCTTCGTCTTTTTTATGGTATTGATTTTTTTTATTTCAAATTTTCTAATCCTTCTTTAATTCTTTTGAAGCCTGCTTCTATATTTTTCATACTGTTAGCAAAAGAAATACGAATATAACCGGGTGCTCCAAACGCATCGCCTGCAACGGTTGATACATGGGCTGTATTCAATAAATACATACAAAGATCGTTGGCATTCTCAATCACTACATCGCCATCCTTTTTTCCTAAATAATAATTTACTTCAGGAAAAATATAAAATGCTCCATCGGGTTCGTTGAATTGTAATTCAGGCAATTCTTGTAGTAATTCAATTACGCGATTTTTACGAGTAGTAAATTGTTCAATCATTTCGTAAGTAGGTGCTAAAGAACCGCTCAAAGCCGCAATAGCAGCTCGTTGTGAAATAGCACTCGTACCGCTGGTAAATTGTCCTTGTATTTTTTCACATGCTTTTGCAATCGTTTCATTGGCAGCCATATAACCCAATCTCCAACCCGTCATCGCAAAGCCTTTACTCAATCCATTGATCAGAATCACTCGATCTTTCAAGAAATCAAATTGAGCAATACTTTGATGGCCTCCACCTTTGCTATGTGCATAATTAATGTATTCATAAATTTCATCGCTAATGATAAATACTTGCGGATATTTTCTAAAAACCTCTGCGAGCGCTGCTAACTCTTCTTTTGAATAGACTGCGCCTGTTGGGTTACAAGGAGAAGAGAAAATAAATAATTTTGTTTTTGGATTGATGGCATTCTCTAATTGATCGGGAGTAATTTTAAATCCATTTTCAAAAGTGCCATTTACGAACACTACTTTACCACCTGCCAACCGAGCAATTTCTGAATAGGAAACCCAATAAGGAGTAGGGATAATGATTTCATCATCTTTATCTAAAATACTTAAAATGGTATTGGCTATACTTTGCTTAGCTCCGGTACTCACCACGATTTGTTGCGGCGTATAGGAAAGGTTATTATCTCTTTTTAATTTATCACAAATGGTTTGGCGCAAATCGAGGTAACCCGCTACAGGCGTATAATGGCTGTAATTATCATCAATCGCTTTTTTTGCCGCTTCTTTAATATGATCCGGTGTATCGAAGTCCGGTTCACCTAAGCTTAAATCAATTACATCAATACCTTGAGCCCTTAACTCTCTGCCTAATTTGGCCATTTTTAATGTTTCCGGTTCATTGAATCTGGTCAATAAAGAAGATAATTGCATATCACTTATTTTTTGTGAATCGGGCAAAATTAAGCAAATGAAAATTAAGTTATGGAATCAGCGAGAATACAAAACTTCGGTATTTTTAAAATGAATGTTTCTAAGCCTTTTGAAAAGAAATACAAAACAAGATAATTCTAAAAAAGCTGAAAAAATTTTAACTCCAAAACCTTATCTTTGCCAACTTCTAAAAATTAAGATATGAAATTGAAAGGTTTGGTGTGGTTTTTTACCATTGTCCTAATTCTGATCTCCGTTTACCAACTTTCTTTTACATGGGTAGTAAATAGCCATGAAAAGCAAATGAGATTAAAAGCTGAAAAGTCAGTATCCATGTCCCATCCGGGAATTACAGGCGAAGAAAAAGATGAATTAGTGCAAGATAAATTCATGCATTATTTGGATAGTACTCGCGATGAAAAAATTTATCCTGTTCTTGGTACTACTTATCAAAAATCAAAAGAAAACGAATTACAACTCGGGCTTGACTTACAAGGTGGTATGAGTGTTACGATGAATGTAAGCCTCGATGGTTTATTAAAATCTCTCAGCAACAATCCGAAAGATCCGGCTTTATTAAATGCATTGGCAGAAGCGAATGTTGAGAAAGTAACGAGTGATTTGGATTTCATTACGCTCTTTGGAAATGTATTTAAAAAGCAAAACCCTAATACCAAATTAGCGAGCCTATTTGCAGGTGCAGGTAAAGAAATAAAAATTACCGATTCTGACGATAAAGTTTTAGCGAACTTAAAAGTGGTTGCAAAAAATGCAATCAACCAAACTTACAAAGTACTTCTAAAGCGTATTGACCAATTTGGTGTAGCTTCTCCAAGTATCAATTTAGATGCAACTAAAGGAACCATCAACGTAGAGTTGGCAGGTGTTCAAGATCCTGTACGAGTTAGAAGTTTATTGCAAGCTTCTGCTTACTTACAATTTTGGGAGGTATATAATATAGGTGAATTAGGAAAAAGTATTGAAGATGCAGATAAAGCGTTGGCCAATTATTTAAGTGCCGGCGGACAAACTGTGGATACATCAAAAAATTTATTAGATTCAAATAATACCGTTTCTAATAAAATAGATTCCAACAAAATTGTTTCTAATGAACATCCATTGTTAGATGTGATCCATTTTATAGGAGCGCAGCAAGGTCCAAACGGACAGCCACAATATTATGCAGCCATAGCAAATGTAGAAGCAAAAGATACGGCATTAGTCAATCATTATTTAAGCCTCGATGTAGTTAGAAATAATTTTCCCGGCAATCTGAAATTTCTTTATGGATTACAACAAAAAAATGTAAAGACCGGACAAAGATATTTTGACTTATATGCCATTAAAACCGTTCCAGGAAGTGATAAAGCAAAATTAGAAGGAGAAGGAGTAGAAGATTCAAAAGCAGATTTTGATCAACACGGAAGACCGGCTATTAAAATGCAAATGACTCCAACAGGAAGTCGTACTTGGGCAAAACTGACCGGAGATAATATTGGAAAACCAATTGCCATTGTTTTGGATGATATCGTGTATAGTGCGCCAAATGTAAATGGAATCATTGAAGGAGGAAACTCTGAAATCAGTGGCAACTTTACGGTAGAAGAAGCGCAAGATTTAGCGAGTGTTTTAAAAATCGGTAAGATTGATGCTCCTGCAAAAATTGTTCAAGAACAAATCGTAGGACCCACTTTAGGTCAAGATGCGATCAATGGTGGTGGTTTGGCTTTCTTAATTTCATTTATTGTCATCTTCATTTTGATGTTGGTGTATTACAATACAGCGGGTTGGGTTGCCAACATTGCGTTGATTTTAAACTTATTATTTACCATTGGAATTTTAAGTGCTTTAGGCGCTACTTTAACTGCAGCAGGTATTGCAGGTTTGGTATTGACCATCGGTATGGCGGTAGATACCAACGTAATTATATTTGAAAGAATCAAAGAAGAATTGGCTCGCGGTAAAACTCACGTACAAGCTGTACATGACGGTTACAGAAGGTCTTACGCTCCTGTAATTGATTCCCACGTTACCATTTTCCTTACAGCAGCTATCTTATTTTATTTCGGTTTAGGCCCGGTATTAGGATTTGCTACCACCCAAATGTTGGGTATTACTCTTTCACTTTTCTGTGGTATTTTAATCTCAAGATTGGTAACGGATATTTGGATGAATAAAGAAAGACATTTCAAATATTTTACCGGTTTCTCTAAGAAAATTTTCCAACATGCTACTTTCAAATTCGTAGAATATAGAAAATATGCATACATGTTCTCCGTGGTAGTTGTGATATTTGGAGTAGGCTCTTTCTTCAACGGCTTTGATAAAGGAGTAGAATTTAAAGGTGGTAGAAGTTATACTGTTGAGTTTAGCAATCCGGTAAATATCGAAAACTTAAGAGCTCCATTAAACAAGTCTTTTGACGGAGATCATCCGGTGATTAAGACGGTAGGAGACGGAAGACATTTAAACATTACCACATCTTATTTGAAAGGCGTAGAACATGCGGATAGTGCGGTTCAAACAAGATTGTATCAAGGTTTGAAATCTGTATTACCTGCTGAACAGACTTACGATCAATTTGTAAAAAATAGTATTCAAAGTTCTCAGGTAGTACAACCAATTATTTCGAAAGATTTGGAAGCCGGTGCTGTAAAGGCGGTTATATTCGCCTTCATCGCCATCATGCTTTACATCTTCTTACGATTTAGAGATTGGAGATATTCTTTAGGAACCATCGTTTCTTTATTGCATGATGTATTGATTACGCTTGCTGTATTCTCCTTCTTTAAAAATATAGTTCCTTTCCCGTTGGAAATTGACCAGCATTTTATTGCGGCCATATTAACGGTGGTAGGTTTCTCAATGAATGATACGGTAATTGTATTTGATAGAATTAGAGAAGACAGTCATAATATGAAAAACGCCACCAAAGGCAATATCATCAACCGTGCGATCAACGATACATTGAGTAGAACGATTATGACATCTGTAACCGTATTCTTAACATTGTTGGCACTCTTCATTTTTGGTGGAGAAGTTACAAGAGGATTCTCTTTCGCTATGTTGATCGGAGTAGTTGCAGGTACTTATTCTTCTATATTCGTTGCGGCACCTGTGTTAATGGAATTTGCAAAAGACAAACCATTAGGTACTGCTCGTTTGTGGTCCAATAAGAAAAAGGGTTCATCTAAATCATAACGAACCAAATTAAAATAGTAAAGCCGGCAAAATTAATTGCCGGCTTTTTTATATTATTTTTTGAAAAAAAATCGCTTAATACTAAAGATGTGTTCTTACAATTTGTATCCCATTATACCGCGAAGGATGTGCCACAACCGCAGCTGGTGCTTGCATTGGGATTATTGAAAGTAAATCCTCTTGAATTTAATCCGCCTTCCCAATCAATTTCCATATCTTTTAAATAAATGGCGTGTGCCATATTCATAATGCAAGGAATGCCATCAATATCTAATAAAGTATCTTTTGCTTCTTTCTCTTCAAAACCAAGTATATAGGTCATCCCGGAGCAACCGCCGCCTTTTACACCTATGCGCAAATATTTTGTAGAGCCTTCGGGTTCGGAGGCCAAAATCCTTTTTATTTCTTTCGCAGCTGAAGCCGTTAATTTTACAGGTGATGTATTGATCGTTTCCATTTTATATTTTTTATAAGTTCAAGGTTTAGAAAATTAATAAAGTTGGTACTACATTATTTTTCTAAACAGAAATACAAATTTACAACCTTTCCTTTTGGATTGATTAATTTTGCGGTAAATTAGGAGAATGTCAACATTTGAAACTGCTGTAATCATTGCCATCTTAATCCTTTTTTTGGGAGTAATTTGGATTTTGACTGAGATATCAACTTTAAAAAAGAAGGAAGAAAAAAATCATCCTGATAATATTGATACCAAAAGATTACAATTACAAGCTTATGAAAGATTGGCCTTGGTAGTAGAAAGAATTTCTTTACCGCATATGATCTCTCGCACCAATTCGCAAGGGTTGAGCTATCGCGAAATGCAATTGATTTTGTGTGAATCGATTCGTCAAGAGTTTGAATACAATATCAGTCAACAAATTTATGTATCCGTAGAAATTTGGAAAGCGGTGAATGATTTGAAAGAACAAAATATTTACATCATCAATCAAGTTGCTTCTACTTTATCTTCACGCGCCTCAGGATTAGATTTGAATAAAAAATTGGTAGAATTTATTGCAAATAATCCCAAAGCATCTCTGCATCAATTGGTAGGCGATGCGATTAATTATGAAGCAAAAAAATTGATGAGATAGCATTGAAAATTGACAACATGAAAAAGGTAATAACAGATTCCGGAATTGAAATAAAAGATTTATACACTTCAGCAGATGTAAAACCCAACACTACTGAAGAAATGCCGGGGAAATTTCCGTTTACTCGTGGAGTTCAAAAAGATATGTATCGCGGAAAATTATGGACGATGCGTCAGTATGCAGGATTCAGCACTGCAGAAGAAAGTAATCTACGATATCATTATTTAATCGGGCAAGGAGTAAGCGGATTGAGTGTGGCATTTGATTTACCTACGCAAATCGGCTACGATAGCGACCATCCTTTAGCCGAAGGCGAAGTAGGGAAGGTAGGTGTTGCCATTTCTTCTATCGAGGATATGGAAGCCTTGTTCAAAGGAATTCAATTGAAAGATATTTCCACATCAATGACCATTAATGCTACGGGATTTATTTTGTTGGCATTTTATGTTGCTTTAGCAAAAAAACAAGGTGCGGATCTATCTCAATTAAAAGGAACGATTCAAAATGATATTTTAAAAGAATATGCCGCGCGAGGAACTTATATTTATCCTCCGCAACCTTCTATGCGCATCATCACCGATATTTTTGAATGGTGCAGCAAAGAATTACCCAAATGGAATACCATTTCCATTTCCGGTTATCATATCCGCGAAGCGGGAAGTACGGCAGTTCAAGAAATTGCTTTTACTTTAAGCAATGGTAAAGCTTACGTAAAAGCCGCTTTGGAAAAGGGTTTGGACATCAATGTATTTGGTAAAAGACTTTCTTTCTTTTTTAATTCGCATAATAATCTATTTGAAGAAATTGCGAAATTCAGAGCAGTGAGAAGAATGTGGGCCAAGATGATGAAAGAATTAGGAGCTACTGATGAGAAAGCGATGATGCTTCGATTTCATACGCAAACGGGAGGTAGTACACTTACGGCACAAAAACCGCTTAATAATATTAGTAGAGTTACGATTCAAACACTCGCTGCGGTGCTCGGCGGCACGCAAAGTTTGCATACTAACGGTTACGATGAAGCGCTAAATCTTCCAACGGAAGAGGCAGCCGGAATTGCGCTGAAAACTCAACAGATTGTTGCCTTTGAAAGTGGAGCTGCGGATACCGTAGATCCTTTAGCAGGAAGTTATTTCATAGAAAAATTAACCGATGAAGTAGAAACTGAAGCTTGGAAATTAATTGAAAAAATTGATGCCATCGGTGGCAGTGTAAAAGCCATCGAAGAAGGATTTATTCAAAATGAAATTGCCGCAAGTGCTTATCAATATCAAAAAGATATTGAGACAGGAGAAAAAATAATTATTGGCGTAAATGCATTTACTTCCGACAATGAAATAGCACCTCCTTCTTTTTCTATTGATGATAATATTCGGCAAGTACAAATAAATAAAATTAAACTTCTTAAAGAAAAAAGAAATCAAAAAAAAGCAGAACTTTGCCTTGCAGCTATAAAAAATGCTGCTATTCAAAATACCAATCTAATGCCTGTTGTTATTGATGCTGTTGAAAATTTCTGCACCTTGGGCGAAATTGCCGACACGCTTAGAGTAACCTTTGGCGAATATTAAACTCTATTATTTAAATACCCCAAATCTATAAATATATCTTCCCAGTTTTATGAAACCAATTCTATTCCTCGTTTTTATTTTTTTATCAACCCATGTTTTTGCACAGCCTTATGCTTTATTAGATAAAAGCATGATTGCTCCTGCTAAATATTCTGCTACTTTTTCTGCGAAAGATAAATCAACAGGTTATTTTCCTGTGGAGAAAAAACATTTGAAAACATTTATCTCGGCGCTCAAAGAAATTGCGAAAGCACTTTCCAGTCCTACGCGTTTAAAAAGTGTAAAACAATATCAAATTGGTTGTGTGAAATTTGAAGGCCAATTAATCGGTCTTGATAAAGGCGATAAAATCGATTATCAGTTAACTTCTACCTGCGGTGGAGCAATTACTTCCATGCATCTTGTAGATTTAAAACTCAACCGAGAAAACAATTTATATTTTGTAAATACTTGGATAAAATATATTCAAGCAACATTAAAATAAAGTTGTCGCTTTCGTAAAATTTTATTGGATTTACAAATCCGTAAAACTTCTGGTTTTATTTATTTTTAAATCTCTCAGCAAAGGAGATTTAGGACTAATATTGATACTGAAATATCGATAATAACCAAGAGGAGAAATACTGATAGACATTTGCCAACAATGTAAATCTCTTGAGATGGATAATGATAATGGATAAATTTGACCTTCATTAATATTAAAATATCCATTCACACCCATTTGCCATTTTTCTGTAAGATTCAATGTGCCACCAAATTGTATATTTTGAGTGATGGTGCTTTCAAATCCTTTGTTCTGAACAAATAATTTTGAATAAAAAAATGAGTAAGATAAATTCAATGACCACGGAATACTAAAATCAGCATATTCGCCCGGGTTGTTTCTAATGTAGGCCAGTTCACTGTTGTATTCATCTGTAGTATAGCCTGATGGTATTTGTCCCGGTTGCAGGCCATTGTCTTTTTTGTCTTTTCCATCACCGCCTCTAAATTGGCTCGATAAAGAAATTCTTGCATCCGTTAATCTTCCTAAAGAAAACGGTTTTCTTTTCCAAATCAATTGATCAATTGGTCTTCCGGTATTATCCACTTCATACAAATTCCAATTCGCACCTCCGGAAATATTTACTTTATTAAATAAATTAGTTGATGCGTTTAAAGAAATAGGAGAGAACCTAAATGAATCTGCCACAAAATTATAACTGCCTGAAAGGCTTAACTGATCTAGGATTGATATTTTAGTCAATGCATTGTCTCCGGTATCTTTTCTATTACGCACTTTCATTGAAATATTATTATCGATACTCCAAGACATACCTCCAAAAGTTCCCGGAGAATATGGGCCGTAAATATTGTAGCGATTTTCAAAATAAGAAAATTGCTGTTTATTGCCGAGCGTATCTACTACGGTTGTATAATAATTATGTTTATTTAGGTCGGGTCGGTAATTAAAACTTATTGAAGGCCGCATTTCATGGCGAATCGCATTGATCAACGCATTTTTATTTTTAGCCGCTATCATTCCAAAAATTCTGGTCGAGATTCCTAAACTAAAAGACATATCTCTTGCCGTATAAAAGCCTTTTTCAATTTTTGTTCTTAAAGTATCTGCATTGCTGTCCCAATAATGTGTAGATTTTCTTTGAAACCAAGTTTCTTGATAACTAATACCCGGAGAGATTTGGAAAATACCAATTTGCGGTAAAGAAAGGCTTATAGGAATTTGATGTTGTGCGCCCCATTGTAGCGTATCGGCTATTTGTTGGAAAATACTTTTCGTTTTTAAAGTATCGTAAAATGAAAATCTATTTTGTGCCGTTCCAATATATCCTATTCCAATATTTTCGTACCATTTAGGCGTACCCGCAAATTCTTTTTTTCTAAAAGGATACACCGTACTCATGTTGAAACTTACATTAGGTAAACTCACGTTTATTAATTTCAATCTTGTATTCTGATCATGATTGGTCGTGAGTTGTAGCATAAAAGGTTTGTCCTTCCACGTTTTGGAATACGCAATACTTGAATACATTTGATTAGAAAAATTGATATACGGGTCGTTAGGAACTTGAGAATTAAAACTGCTGCTTCCCGCATTTACATTCGCAGAAAAAAGAACACCCGGTCGGGCTCTCAAATCCGCAGTATGCGACCAAAATATTTTATAACTTCTATTTTTTTGGAAATCAGGATCGCCTTTGAAATTCAAATTAAAATGTTGAATGTCGAATGAAAAACTTCCATTGTAATGATACCGTTTGGAATATCTCGGGTTCAGATTTAATGACCAGCCGCCATATGAATAAACAGACCCACGCAGAATTACATCCCAATTATCACTAATCACTTTATAAAAACCAAGGCCTTCTAATCCTAAACCTTTTTGTTGATTGGTTGTAAAATTGGGAGGAAGAAACCCTGAATGTCGTCCTTGATTCAAAGGATAAATTCCAAATGGGAAATAAATAGGAATAGGAACACCTTCGAACTCCGGATGTACCGGCCCGGATATGGCTACATTATTGGTGATAAATTTTATTTTATTACTGATAAATGCAAAATGCGGAGTGTCTAAATTACATGTCGTGAATCTTCCTCGCAATGCATAAAAAACATCATTGTCCATTTTTTTTTTATTACTTCGGCATACACATACATTTCGCCTTGTTGGGTGTACGTGCTTTTTGTAAGACCTCTTCCGCTTTTCATATTAAAGCGAAAAGAATCACTCTGTGAGGTAAAATCCGGCGATTCATATCTTGGTAAAAAAATGGGTTTTCCTGTACTGTCTAATGTGAGGAAAGCACTGATATCACCAGATTCTTGATTTAAAATGATAATTGGCGAAATAATTTTATTATCATTATAATTGGTAGTCGCTTGCTTTCCATACAGCGTTACTTTTTTCTGATCCACATCTAAAACCATAGAATCTTCTGCAGTATAAGTTACCTTTGATTCGATGGCATTTTTAGCCAATTTATAATTGAGTGTGTCTTTGGATTGAGTAGAATCAACTGCAGGTAAAGTGTCCGTTTGCCGTTTAGGAATTGTATCGAAATAGGGCGTAGGAATTTGAGGTAAAGTATCTAAAAATAAATTTTGCTTTTCTGCAACAGAAAAATGGTCTTTCTTTGAAGAGATTGAATGTGGGAAATTATCTAAAGTTGAAATTGAAGAAAGAGAAAAAAAAAGAACTTTTGCCTTTACTGCTAATTGAGATACAATTGAGCGAAATAAAAGCAAGGAGGAGAAAAAGATATTTTGAAATAAAATTGTTTGTTTTATGCATAGCAGTAGACAACAAAAATATAGATAATCCCTTTAAGGTAGTGTGAAGAATATTAAAAACTAATTTTTGATTTTTATAAAAATAATTGTTGCATGTTCAAGGTAAGAAAGCCTATGTTTTTAAAATCCATTTTTAAATCGCTTTTCGTAATCAGTTTTGTATTATTTTCTACAAATTCGGTTTGTGCACAAGGCCCTAAAAAATTAAAGACCATAATTATAGATGCAGGCCATGGTGGTTCAGATCCGGGCGCCCATGCCGAATACGAAGGAAATTTAGGTTCTGTTGAAAAAGATATTACGCTGGCGATCACTTTAAAATTGGTGAAGATTCTTAAAGAAAAAATGCCAGATGTAAATATTTTGCCTACTCGCACAACCGATATGACACAATCAGTAAAAGAGAAAGCGCAATTTGCCAATGAAAATAATGGCGACTTATTTGTTTGTATTCATGCGGATGCAGTTACTTTAAAAACAGGCTCCAGAATTATTGGTTATAAAACCGAAAATTATACTACCACTAAACATGTAGGAAAAGGAAAGAAGCGAAAAAAAGTAGTAACCAAACACACCCGTGAAGTTCCTATCAAACAATATTACAAAATCCCTACCACGCGCAAAGGCACGAGCACACTCATTTTGGTGGCAAGGCAAACTCAAGATAAAATCAAAGCTCTTGAAAATGCCGACATGCAATTTATTACCGATACCGATAGTTCTTTAAATATAGATCATAACAGCCCCGAGTGGAAAGCAATAGCTTTATTATATTCTCAATTGTATTTTAAAAAAAGTTATTGGTTAGCAAATGCGGTGCAAGAAGAAGTGGAAAAAACCGGAAGAACCAACATTGGTGTATGGCAGAGAGATAAAGGTTTATGGGTATTGCACGCTACACAAATGCCCGCCATATTAATTGAAACCGGTTTCTTAGCCAATGCAGAAGATGAAAGATATTTGGCAAGTGAAGCCGGCCAGCAAGAATTAGCAGAAGCCATTGCCAAAGCCATTATGCGTTACAGAGATATGGTAGATAATCCCGGAAGCCCGCATACGACCAATAATCCAACCAAATAATCCATTTTATTTTTTTATTTCAAAAGATAAACAGCCGTAAAAAATAAAATAGTTTGCTATTTAATTTATAGCACTAAACTTTTACTATTTTCGTGAAATATATTTTTTCAATTTTCTGCTTTCAATTCATTTATAAAGCACGAACAAAAAATAGAATTACATAAAAAATAAAACAGAACCTGAATGAAAATTAGTAATGAAGCGAAGATAGGATTGTTAGCAGTATTAGGAATTGTACTCCTCATTGTGGGATTTAATTTTCTAAAAGGAAAAAATTTATTTAAAAAAGACAATAAATTATACGCCGTTTACTCTGATGTACAAGGATTAGCCAAATCCAATCCGGTGGTAATTAACGGACTTCAAATAGGAAGAATCGAAAGCTTGGAAGGTGGTAAAGATTTAAAACGAATTTTGGTGACGGTGAGTCTTTATAAAGATGTCAATATTCCTGTAAATTCATTGGCTTTGATCAATCCTAATTTATTAGGAAGCCCTTCTATGGAAATTCAATTAGGAAATTCCAATCAATATTTGCAAAATGGAGATACTTTACTTACAACCCTGAGTGGCAGCGCATTTAATGAAGCTTTGAAAATTATTAATCCGGTTTTATATGAAGTAAGAAATGCGGTAAAATCTTTGGATTCGGTTTTGAATGTTGTAACGAAAGTATTTGATACTCGGACCAAAAATAACATCAAGGATATTGTAGAAAATTTAAACACCGTTACGCGCTCTTTTACGGTTTCGGCCGCCTCTCTCGAGTTGATGTTAGATGCACAAAATGGTGCTTTAGGAAAATCATTGGATAATGTAAATGTATTTACTACCAATTTGAATTCGAATAATGAGCGCATGAACAGTATTATGGAAAATACGCGAAAAGCAACGGCTCATTTCGCCAGTATCAATCTGCAAAGAACCATCGATTCTCTCAATCTTGTAGTAAGTAATCTACTCGAAGGATCTTCTAAGATAAATAGTAAAGAAGGATCATTGGGTTTATTGCTCAATGATAAAACCTTGTATAATAATTTAGAAGCTACTGCCAATAAATTAAATATTTTGTTGGACGATATTAGAGTGCATCCAAAAAGGTATGTAAACATTTCCATTTTTGGCAAGAAAGACAAAGGCGATTATCTCACAGCACCACTTATAGATGATACTCTAAAAGTTGTGTATCCTCAAAAATGATGAGTAGAATAAAAATAATAGCCACCTTATTTTTGGTACAGCTTTGCTTTTTTTTCTTACGGACAATTGGTGCCTGTACAAGCACCTACCTCTAACACCGGTTTCAAAGAATTTGAAATAATGCGAGCGCCCAGTATGCGTTCTATTAAAATAGATTCCACAACTACTTTACAAACTTTAGCCGGCGGCGCTATCATCAAACATGAAGGAACTATCTTTTCAAGTGACAGTGCAGTTATCAATCCTAACACGCACATTATTGAAGCGTTTGGAAATATTCATATCAATCAAGGAGATACGATTCACAGTTATGGCCAATACCTAAAATATATAGGTGAACAAAAAATGGCCTATCTAAAAAAGAATGTAAAACTCACCGATGGAAAAGGCACATTAACTACCCAAGATTTAGATTATAATTTAGAAACCGGAATAGGAAATTTTTATAATGGCGGAAAAGTTATTGAAGGCAAGAATGTCATTACAAGTAAGGATGGGACTTATTTTGCAGATACCAAAGATGTATATTTCAAAAAAAATGTAGAAGTAAAAGGCCCAAAAAATTACATCACTACAGATTCGCTTTTGTATAACATGGAAACAAAAGTTTCTTCTTTCATTTCCAAAACTTACATCAAGAATGATGAAGTAGAAATAAACACCACACAAGGCACTTATGATTTAAAAACCGGCAATGCTTATTTTACACAACGCACTTCTGTAAAAGATAGTACAGGCAGAATTTATACCGCCGACAATATGGCGCTGGATGATATGTCGGGCAATGCACAAATGGAAGGCAATGCAGTCATTATTGATACTGCCAATCATTTTATTGTAATTGCGAACCAGATTTTTTTAAATAAAAAGAATAATTCTTTTTTGGCAACAAGAAAACCGGTTTTGATTATCAAACAAAAAAACGATAGTACTTATATTGCAGCTGATACCATTTATTCGGGCATCTCTACGCGACTTGAATCGGAGAAAATAAAGTTACAAAAAGACACTGCACATAATAGTAACGTACAACAAGATAAAAAGGTAAATGATTTTTTAAAAGATTCTGTTTCCGGAAAAAATATTTTGCTTTCGGAAATAAAAAAAGATTCAATTTCGACTACAATAAAGGATACACTTTCTTCATTAAAAGAAATCGTGCAAAGCCCGCCCGAACTCATTTTAAATAAAACAGACTCCGTTCATTCCCCTTTAAATCCAATGCTTAAAGAAAAAAATGATAAAGATTCAATTTCTTTAAAAGATAAAATTGGAGTTTCTGAACCGGATACAATTCGCTATTTCTTGGCCTTTCATCATGTAAGAATATTTAATGATTCTTTACAGAGCGTTTCCGACAGCATGTATTTTTCCACTAAAGATTCTGTAATTCGTTTGTATTATGATCCTGTAATTTGGAGTGGCAATACACAAATCACGGGCGATACGCTTTTTCTTTTTACGCAAAATCAAGAACCAAAAAGATTGTATGCTTTTGAAAAAGGAATGATTGTAAACCGCACCAAAGAAGGATTTTTTAATCAGATGGCCGGAAAAACCATCAATGCCTATTTCCTCGACGGCAAAATTGATTATGTAAATGTGAAAGGTTCTCAATCAGAAAGTGTGTATTATTTACAAGATGAAAGCGAAGCCTACATTGGGATGAACCGTGCTTCCGGCGATGTAATTAATTTATATTTTCAAAATGAAGATTTGAAAAAAGTCATCTTTATCAATGAAATTAATGGAGTTATTTTTCCTATGTGGAAAATTCCGGCAGATCAAAAAGAATTGAAAAATTTTAAATGGCTCGATGCCAAACGGCCTAAAAATAGATTTGAATTATTTGAGTAATTCGTCTTTTTTGTTGGGTACCATTATTTTCATATCAGGAAATAATGAAACGATGATGAGTAAGATTACGCTCAACATCAACACAAAAAAACCATATTCTTTTTGAGGGCAAATTGTATTATAACAAGTAGTAAATAATAAATACGTTTTGATCAGATAAGCCACATTGATAGCTGTAAGAAAGAGTAGGGTTCTCTTTGCCCAAATTTTATCTAAAAAAATTAGAACGGCAGAACAAACAGCTAAAAAGATAAAAACTTTTCCGGGCTTTCCGTAAATATTTTGTTCCGTAAAAAATCCGGTAAAACTTTTTCCCAAATCTGCATAATAGGTCCATGGTAAAAAACAACTGATTACTAAAAGAATGCAAGCAATTATTCCGACTATTTTATAATATTTCATTTCAGTTTTTTATAGAATTTTTCAGTGGTGCAATGATAAGGCAATAATTGAATTCACTCGAAATAAAATTTGGTATTTAGAAATAATTAATTGTATTTTTAAATATTATATCCAAAATTAATTCTTTATGACACTCCCCACTCAATTGAATCGTACACTAGGATTGCGTTTGGCCGTTGTGATGGTCATCGGAAATGTAATTGGCTCAGGCGTTTATAAAAAAGTAGCTCCCATGGCTGCCGAACTTCATTCATCAGGATGGATATTGGCGTGTTGGGTTTTGGGCGGCATTATCACCATGTTTGGCGCATTAAGTAATGCAGAAATTGCCAGCATGATGGCGGATACAGGAGGCGAATATGCTTATTATAAAAAAATATACAATCGCTTCTTTTCATTTTTATACGGATGGGCCAATTTTGCTGCAATAAAAACCGCTGCAATTGCATCCATTGCTTATGTATTCGCACAATCATTGGATAGTATGTTGCATTTACAACCGGTATTGGCATCATGGCAAGATGTAAATATTGGCGGTATCTTTTATCCTTTTCAAGGATTTAATGTGAAATTGGTTGCCATCGCTTTAATCATTATTTTATCTTGGTTTAATAGTAAAGGACTCAAGTTGGGTGCGAGTTTGAGCACGGTTTTGCTTTTATTGGTATTGATAGGAATCATTACCATTGTGGCTTTCGGCTCTTTTAGTCCTGAGGCAAATATCGCTTCGGCAGTCTCGATGGAAACTACAGGAAATCATTCGGTATCAGTGAAAGCTGTATTTACGGCAATGCTAGCCGCTTTTTGGGCTTATGAAGGTTGGAATTCTGTTGGATTTTTAGGAGGTGAAATTAAAAATCCGCACCGAAATGTGCCGTTAAGTATTGTTATCGGATTATTTATCATCATCGTTTTTTATTTTTTAGCGAATATGACTTACTTGTCATTATTACCTGTAGAATCGATGGAGCAAGTACATGCAGCCGGTAATTCAATTGCGGCCATTGAGGCTGTGAAAGTATTTTGGAGTTCGGGTGGAGTTATTTTTATTTCTTGTTTGATTTTGTTATCTACTTTAGGATGTACTCATGCGACTATCTTAAGTAATGCACGTACATCTTTTGCGATGGCAAAAGAAGGACTATTTTTTCCAAAAATGGCAAAGGTAAATTCATCCCACGTTCCGGGAAATGCTTTGGCCTACCAATGCGTTTGGGCTTATCTGTTAGTACTTTCAGGTACTTTTGATCAATTAACTGACATGCTTATTTTCGCAGCATTTATATTTTATGGAGCTACTACATTGGGAGTATTTATTTTAAGAAAAAGAATGCCCGATGCCAATCGACCTTATAAAGTTTGGGGCTATCCGATAGTGCCGGCCATCTTTATTATTTTTTGTATTTTCTTAATTGGCAATACCATTTTGGCAAGGCCTCGAGAAGCTGCTATTGGTGTATTCTTAATTCTATTGGGAGTTCCATTTTATTATTGGTTTTCAAAAAAGAAATCAACTTAAACAATTGAAGTAATGAAAATAAAGGTGACTAAAAAAGTCACCTTTTTATTTTCCTGGCCATTTTTTTATTACCTCCCTTTTTGTGGAAAAGAATCAAATTTAAAAATTACAATTTATATTGTAGCCTCACAATAAAACTATTGATATTGATGGCGTATTATTTGCGGGTAGGTTTTTATAATAAAAGTCTAACTTTTTTTATCTAATTTGTGCGCCATAAAAGTATTCCCCATTATTTTCTTTTTGAAAATATAGATTATAAGAGAAAGAATGAAACAATCGTCCTTAGAAAAAAAAAATCGAAATTCTATTACTGCAAAATTATGTCCCCGCAACGGTTTTGGTTGATAAAAATCTTCAGGTAATTAAATTCTACGGCAATACCTCCGATTATTTATTGCCCTCACAAGGCGATGCAGAAATGCCGTTGCAAGATTTAGTTCGGGCCGATTTACTACAAGAGGTAGAATTGCTTATTTCGAAAGTTCAAAAAGAAAATAAGCCTTTCAAAAAAGAGAATGTCGAATTTCATTCTTCAGAAATAGTTGCTAAGGTAAATATTGCAGTAATTCCTGTAACATCTACTTTGCCCGATTCCTATTTTTTAATCATGTTCCAACCATCTCACGGACAGAAATATGATGCCATATCTACCAATACCTCGAACGATATATCTGATTCTACATTGAAAGATTCTACTCGAAAAAATAAAAAAATTAGTGAACAAGAAATAGAAGAGCGAGAAGAAAAATTTAGAGCGCTAATGCAAAATGCTTTTGATGTAATTACCATTTTTAATTATGATGGTACCATTACCTATCAAAGTGAATCTATAGAAAAAGTATTGGGCTATACCGCAGCTGAAAGGGTCGGTAAAAATATTTTTAAAAATAGTACTGTATTGCCCGAAGACAGGCCCATTGAGAAAAGGCTTTTTCAAAAATGTATTGATAATCCATACAATATCTTTCGCAGCGAATTTAGAATGGTGGCCAAAGATGGCACGATTAAAATAATGGAAGTGAGTTGCGTGAACCTTGCCAATAATTCTAATGTGCGCGGTATCATTAAAAGTTATCGTGATGTTACAGAACAACGTTTGATCCAAAGACAAAAAGAAGATTTTATTGGAGTAGCGAGTCATGAATTAAAAACGCCTGTAACAAGTATAAAAGCTTATACGCAGATTTTACATGAAACTTTAGTTACCAAAAATGATTCAGAATCTGCCGGCATTTTATTAAAAATGGAAAACCAAATTGATAGGCTTACTAATTTGATCAATGATCTTTTGGATGTGACTAAGATCAATGAAGGAAAATTAAAACTCAAGAAGGAACCCATCAATCTCAATGAATTGGTAGAGCAAATTGCCGATGATATGCAGATGACTACAAAAAGGCATACCATTATAATGAATCAACAAGCTATACCAACTATAATAGCCGACCCTGAAAAGATTTCTCAGGTTTTAATCAATTTTATTTCCAATGCTATTAAATATTCACCCACTTCTAATCAAATTATCATCAACACATTTCTATCTGAAAATGATAAAAGTGTGATTGTTTCCGTGCAAGATTTTGGAATCGGCATTTCTAAAGAGATGCAAAAAAATATTTTCAAAAGATTTTTCAGGCTTAAAGATGAAGCTACAAGAACTTATCCAGGCTTAGGTTTGGGGCTATTTATTTCTGCCGAAATCGTAAAGCGTCACAAAGGAAAAATATGGGTAGAAAGTGCTTCTAATAAGGGAGCTAAATTCTATTTTAGTTTGCCAATGTGATAAAAAAAATCCCGCTGCTCATCGCAACGGGATTCTATAATAATACAAAATAGATTATGCTTTTTCTTCTCCAGCATCGTCACCTTTTGGTGATTCTTCTGTTGATGGAGCATCTTCTGTTTTTTCTGCATCTTTCTTTTTCTTAGCAGGTGCTTTTTTTGCTTTTGCAACTACTTTTTCTTCAGTGCCTTCGGTTTTAGATTCAGTCTCAGCTTGAGCTTCAGCTTTAGCTTGAGCTTTTGCTTCAGAAGCTTCTACGGCAGTATCATGATCCATTTTCTTTTTCAAATCGGCTAATACACCTAAATCACCCAAGGTTGTTTTTTCAACTTTACTTTGGATAGTTTTTACAGCTTTCTTAGTTGATTCTACTTCAGCGCGCTTTTCTTTGATCTCAGCATTTTTTTCTTCTGCTTTTTCTTTTTCCCAAATGCGGCTATGGCTCAAAATGATTTTTTTATCATTTCTGTCGAATTCAATTACCATAAATGGTGCGATTTCATCTATGCCGATTACTTTTTCATCTTCACGACGAAGATGGCGAGCCGGAGCGAATCCTTCTAAACCATAAGGTAATTGTACAGAAGCACCTTTATCATCTTTGCGAGTTACAGTTCCTTCATGGATACTTCCCACATGGAATGTTTCTTCTAAAGAATTCCAAGGATCTTCTTCGATTTGTTTGTGTCCTAATTGTAGTTTGCGATTTTCTTTATCGATGCTCATAATGATCACATCAATTTCTTCGCCCACTTTAGTGTATTCATTAGGGTTATTGAAGCGTTTCAACCAGCTCAAATCGCTGATGTGAATCATACCGCCAATACCTTGTGAAAGTTCTACAAACACGCCGTAAGGAGTAATATTTTTCACCATTCCTTTGTGTTTACTTCCTTCAGGATATTGTGTTTCAATGGTATTCCAAGGATCTTCAGTCATTTGTTTGATAGAAAGACTCATCTTGCGATCTTCTTTGCTAAGGGTTACGATTTTAGCTTCGTACTCATCATTCAATTTGAAGAATTCTTTGGCATTGATAGGAGTGTTAGCCCAAGTAATTTCACTTACGTGAACCAAACCTTCTACACCCGGATATATTTCTAAGAATGCTCCGTAATCTTCAATATTAACTACTTTTCCTTTTACGATTTCACCTTCTACAATTGTTTCAGGTAAAGTATCCCAAGGATGAGGAGTTAATTGTTTTAAACCAAGGCTGATACGTTTTTTATCATCATCGAAATCAAGCACTACGACATTAATCTTTTGGTCTAATTTCAATACTTCACTCGGATGATTGATACGTCCCCAACTGATGTCAGTGATATACAATAATCCGTCTAAACCGCCAAGGTCAAGGAATGCACCGAAATCGGTAATGTTCTTGATAGTTCCTTCTAATACTTGTCCTTTTTCCAATTTACCGATGATTTCAGCACGTTGTTGTTCGATATCACTTTCAATAAGTGCTTTATGAGAAACCACTGCATTTTTGATGGCTTCGTTGATTTTAACCACTTTGAATTCCATGGTTTTTCCAACAAATTGATCGTAATCTGTAACTGGTTTCACATCTATTTGAGAACCCGGCAAGAAAGTTTCCATACCAAACACATCGACGATCAAACCGCCTTTGGTTTTGCTGGTAACTAATCCGGTAACGATTTCACCGGTTTTGTGCATTTCCACAATTTTCTCCCATGCGCGGGTAGAACGAGCTTGCTTACGGCTCAAATGTAAATTACCGTCTTTGTCTTCTTTCTCGGCAACCATTACTTCTACTTCGTCGCCTACGGCTAAATTGGGCATGTCACGGAATTCGTTTAAACCAACTAAACCGTCACTTTTAAAGCCGATATTAATTACAACGTCAGTTTTTGTCATACCTACTACAATACCAACAACCATTTCGTTGTCATTGATTTGTTTAAAGGTTTTGTCATACACTTCGTCGTACTTTTCTCTCTCCGCTTTGTTGTAAGAAGAAACATTTCTCTTATCGATATCCCAATCAAAATCATCATGAGCACTTGCCAAAGCCTCTTCTTGTATTTCTACATCAGTAGGTTGTGGTTCTGTTGCTGCGATGGTGGAAGCTGAATCAGGAAAATCGGGGAAGGGAACTCCTTCGATGCCGCCTTGTGGCATGTTTTCAATAGACTGTTCGGTTGTTTCCGGTTTAGTCTCTTCGTTTGATGTATCCATTTTAATACAGTAGGTAAATTTGATATTGCTGTATTTCTTTGCAGAAATCCTACTTCTCAGCATTTGATTAAAAAATAAAACCTCTTAAATTTTTTATAAGGGGCAGCAAAGGTAATAAAATATGGGGATTTATTCAAGAAAAATGAAGAAATGTGAAATTCAAAATTTAAATTCTAAATTGAAAAATTAAAAAGAGGAAAGTCTTGCCTGTATTGGTTTTACGCGTTTGCAATTTCTTTCTTTTCCCACACCAAAGCACTCGCTCCCAAAATAGCGGCATCCGACTCTTTTAATTCACTAAAAATCAATTTCACTTTATCACGAAAAATAGGTAACAAATTTTTATTCATGTGTTCTTTTACAGGGTCCATAATCAATTTCCCCGCCTTGGTAACTCCACCAAATAAAATAATGGCTTCCGGTGAAGAAAACATAACAAAATTGGCTAAGGCTTCTCCCAATATTTTTCCCGTAAATTCAAAAATTTCTTTGGCCACTTCATCACCTTTCATTGCAGCTTCATACACAATTTTAGAAGTGATCTCTTCTTCTTTATAATCACGAAGTATTGTAGAAACGGTTTTATTTTTTTCAATAATTTCTTTAGCAGTAATGGCAATTCCTGTTGCAGAAGAATACATCTCTAAACAGCCATGGCTACCGGTTCCCGGATGGTAGCGGCCGCCGGGACGAATAATTGTATGGCCTAATTCACCGGCAAAACCATCATGTCCTAAAATTAATTGTCCGTTGGCAATAATGCCACTTCCAACACCGGTGCCAAGCGTGATCATAATAAAATCTTTCATGCCTCGTGCAGCGCCATAGGTCATTTCACCAACTGCTGCCGCGTTGGCATCGTTGGTAAGTGTACAAGGTTTATCAAATTGATCACTGATTAATTTTGCAATCGGTACAATTCCTTTCCACAATAAATTGGGTGCATATTCTATGGTGCCGGTATAAAAATTTCCGTTGGGCGCACCTACGCCAATTCCTTTGATCAATTTACTTCCGCCAAATTTTTCGATCAATGGATGTAATTCTATTTGTAATTGTTTTACAAAATCATCAATTTTAGGATAGTCAGTCGTAGATATTTTTCCGGTACATAAAATTTCTCCTCGATGATTCACGATACCGAATTTAGTATTCGTACCACCGATATCAATTCCGATTGCATATTCTAAAGGATTTTCCATTTCAGTTCGTTAAATTTTTTACTTACAAAATCATACATTTTGGAATAATCTATTCTTCTACATCTGCATCCAACAAAGCACTTTCTGGCGATAATGTGGCAGCGTCATCATCTATCACTTGATCATAATTAATTCCTTGTTTTTTCAAAATCCCTTTTACCATAAAGGCAAACAAAACAATGTAACTAAAACAAATCAATGGTATCCAATAAGATTGATGAATTCCATAACCAACAACATCACTTTTTGATTGTAACAAATCTGCTAATTTCCCTTGGATAGGAGGAATGACTCCACCGCCCAATATCATCATGATTAAAAAGGCTGAACCTTGTGAAGTATATTTTCCTAATCCTGCTAAAGATAAAGTGAAGATTGCAGGCCACATAATAGAACAAAATAATCCGCCGCTTAAAAAGGCATATACCGCCAAAGTGCCTGTAGAAGCGATTCCTATCGCCATTGAAATAACTCCTAATAACCCAAAAATGAAAAGCATTCTCGCAGGTTTTTCTTTACTTACATAAAATGCTCCGATCTGCACTAACACACAAATCACATAATATAAAAGGATATTCACTTTATATCCGGAAAGAGAATTGACTGTCAACACAATAATAAATGCAATCAACGGAACAACAAAAGTGAGAATTCGTTTTGTAGATGGTTTAAATTGAAAAGCAGCAATAGAACCGACCCATCTACCAATCATCAAACTACCCCAATACATAGAAACAAAAAGCGCGGCTTCTGAAGTAGAATGACTACCAAATGCAGGCTTGCTAATGAGTTCACTCAAATTACTAACGATAGTAACTTCAGTACCAACATATAAAAACAAGGCTAACATTCCCAAAACCAATTGCGGATATTTCATCGCTCCCCAACCTTCAGGTTTTTTTGTTGCGCTATAATTTGAAATTAATAATCCAAAAACTACAACAGCTAAGGCACCGAATAACCACTTCATTCTAAAGGATTCTAAAGAAAGTTTTTCTGCATCAGAAAAATTAGTGACTTCAGTTTTATAACTATTGAAAACCGGAACAAACATAATAATCAATAAACCTGTCATTATTAAAAGGCTATAAAAAGCTTTGTTTGCTTTTTCTGTTTTCTCTGTAGAAATTCCCGATGGGACTTTTTTTGAAAAATAAAATAATGCTGCTGCGGCCACAAAAAGCGCTCCCACACAAGCGTACAAAATAATTACTTTGTTCAAGCCTAATGACGCGATTTGATCATCACTTACTGCAGCCGTAGTTCCGAATAAAGCAAAGGCTACAATCAATGGGCCTATCATTGTACCGAAAGAATTAACCCCACCTCCCAGATTTACGCGACTCGCTCCGGTTGCAGGATCACCCAATAAAATGGCGAATGGTTGAGCCGCAGTTTGTTGTAATGAAAATCCTAATGCCACAATAAATAATCCTGCAAGCATGCCCACAAAAATGTTGGCGTTTACTGCTAAGATCATTGCGACAGCTCCTAATGCTGAAAATAATAATCCGTAAACAATACTTTTTTTATAACCCCATTTTGCTACAAGGTCTTTACCGCCAAATGCGCCATAGGCAAATAATAGCAGCGCACCTATGTAATAAGCGAGATAAAAAGAAAAGTCAATTAACTGACTCTGAAATTGATCTAAATGAAAATAATGTTTACAAAATGGAATAAAAATACTGTTGCCCGCAGCAATAAATCCCCAGAAAAAAAATACGGTAATTAATGTAGATAAAGCTCCATAATTCGTGGGTTGTAATTTTCCGGAATGAGGAATTGGTTTTGATAAATTCATGGAAGTATTGGCCATAGATTATTTTTGAAATTGAAAATAATTGTTCTTTTTAAAATTGAGGAGAAAATTCTTCTTTATTTTTTAGTAAATGAATTTTGGTAAAATAAAACAAAATTCAATGTATCTCTTTTTTATGAATTAATTTTTTTAAGCAGAGGCTTAAATCAAAAGGGAATTGCGTATTTTCAACCCATGGAAATTTTACATGTTAGCGCTGAATGTTATCCAATGGCAAAGGCCGGCGGATTGGGAGATGTAGTAGGAGCGTTGCCAAAATACCAAAATAAATTGGGGCATATTGCTAAAGTAGTGATGCCGATGTATCGAACTCCATTTCTTTACAAGCATACATTTGAAGTAGTTCATAAAGGCGCTTTTGGTATGGCCAATTATTGGTTGGATTATACAATTATAAAAGAAGCGAAGAATGAATTAGGTTTTGATTTATACTTGGTAGATATTTTTGGATTATTAGATCGAGAAAAAATTTATGGATATGAAGATGATATGGAAAGATTTTTATCTTTTCAAATCGCGGTGGTAGATTGGATAAGTCATTGGCAACACCGTCCGGACATCGTACATGTGCACGATCACCAAGCAGCGCTGATTCCGTTTATGTTTCAAAACTGTGATGCTTACAGACATTTAGCTTCTATCAAAACAATATTAACCATTCATAATGCGCAGTATCAAGGTTGGATGGATTGGAGTGCATCCAATTATTTACCCAAATGGGATTTAAGACAATGGGGAATGTTAGATTGGAAAAAGATGATCAATCCGTTGGCGTGCGGAATCAAATGTGCATCAAAAGTAAATACAGTAAGTGCGGGATATTTAGATGAATTGCGCCAAGATGCAAATGGATTGGAAGCTTTGTTCGAATATGAAAGAGGAAAATGTTTTGGTATTTTAAATGGAATTGATAATGAAGTATGGAATCCGGAAACGGATACCTATATTGAAGAAAATTATGGCTTAGATAATTTTCGTGAAAAAAAATTGGCCAATAAAAAAGTTTTATGCCGACAATTTAATTTGGATGAAACAAAACCTTTGATCGTTTTTATTGGCAGATTAGTGGGCGAAAAAGCAGCTGATTTATTACCTCAAGCAATCGCCGATTCTATTTATTTTATGCAAGGCAATATGAATTTTTTGGTATTAGGAAGCGGAGAAAAAAATGTAGAAAATCAATTGCAACATTTACAACATCAATTGTATGGTTATTATAATTGTATGATCGGGTACAATGAAAAATTAAGCCATCAAATGTATGCCGGTGCTGACTTTCTTTTAATGCCAAGCAGAGTAGAACCTTGTGGTTTAAATCAAATGTATGCACTTCGTTATGGCACCATTCCGATGGTAAGAAGAACAGGAGGATTAAAAGATACCGTAAAAGATTTTGGCGAAGATGATGGATTTGGAATTTGTTTTAATGAGGCAACCGTTGGAGAAATTTGTCATGCTGTATACAGAGCCGATGAATTATTTAAAGACAAGGATAAAATGAATTTATTAAGAAAACGTGCGATGGAAATAAATCATAGTTGGGAACAAAGTGCAGAAATTTATATTAACTTGTACGAGACTTAAAAGATCTTTAAAAATGGATTATTAAATTTTTAAACTAAAATTATGTGGATTAGTAAATCGATTATTGCAATTATTTTAGGAGGAGGAGCCGGTTCCAGATTATATCCGCTTACATCCAGCAGAAGTAAGCCTGCCGTGCCCATTGCCGGTAAATATCGATTGGTAGATATCCCGATTTCTAATTGCATCAATTCTAATGTGAATCGAATTTTTGTTTTGACGCAATATAATTCTGCTTCGCTCAATAAACACATCAAAAACACTTATCAATTTAGCGCCTTCGGTAGCGGCTTTGTAGATATTTTAGCAGCGGAGCAAACTCCCGATAACCCGCAATGGTTCCAAGGTACTGCAGATGCGGTACGTCAGTCGCTGCGCCATGTAGGGAATTTTGAATTTGAACATGTACTCATTTTATCAGGCGATCAATTGTACCAAATGGATTTTGGCAGTATGTTTAGAATTCATGAAAAAGAAGGTGCAGATATTTCCATTGCTACAATTCCGGTTACTGAACATGAAGCCACAGAGTTTGGCATTTTAAAAGCAGATGAACAAAATAAAATTATTTCATTTATTGAAAAACCTTCTTTAGAAATTTTACCGGATTGGGTGAGTGAAACCACAGAAAGTATGAAAGAATCAGGACGCAATTATTTGGCGTCTATGGGAATTTATTTATTTAAAAAACAAGTGCTTTTTGATTTATTAGAAACGCATAAAAAAGATGCGACAGATTTTGGAAAAGAAATCATTCCATTTGCAATCAAAGACCATCAAGTTTTTAGTTATCAATATGCAGGATATTGGACAGACATTGGAAACATTCCTTCTTTCTTTGAAGCCAATTTAGCACTCACGCAAGAATTACCTCCATTTAATTTTTTCGACAATGATAATAAAGTATACAGCAGGCCAAGAATGTTGCCACCTGCAAAAATTAGCGGAGCTACACTTCTAAATACCATTGCAGCCGATGGTTGTATTATTCATGCCGAGCGAATTGAAAATTGTGTAATTGGTATTCGAACTCGAATTGGTCATGGAAGTAAAATTTTCAAATGCTATATCATGGGTGCCGATTTTTATGAAACGATTGAAGAGATGGAATTCGCTGCTGCCAAAGGTTTGCCGAGAATGGGCATTGGCGACGATTGTTATATCAACAATGCAATTATTGATAAAAATTGTAGAATCGGCAATCGGGTTCATATCAATGGCGGCACGCATCTTCAGGATGGTGATTTTCCTTTGTATACCGTAAAGGAAGGAATCGTTGTGATAAAAAAAGGTGCAGTGATTGAAGATGGTTTTGAGATCGGCAGATAAAATTTCATGTTTATTTTTTTAGAAATTATTATTACACAAATCAATTTTTATTGTATTTTTATTAAAGTGTAATTTTTACACGTTCTACCATTAAACAACTTCTATGTCAACAACTTCGCATCCAAAAATCAGATTGAGTTTTCGGCAAATAGTAAATATGAGTTTTGGTTTTTTTGGAATCCAATTTGGTTTTGCTTTACAAAATGCCAATGTATCTCGTATTTTTCAAACCTTAGGAGCTAAGATTGATGACATCGGTTTTTTGTGGGTGGCAGCTCCTTTAACCGGCCTCTTAGTGCAACCGATTATTGGATACATGAGCGATCGTACTTGGCATAGGAAATGGGGCAGAAGAAGGCCCTTCTTTTTTATTGGAGCAGCATTGGCATCTATCGCATTATTTTTAATGCCACAATCTACAGAACTCTGGATGGCGGCTATTTTGCTGTGGGTGTTAGATGCTTCTATAAATATTTCTATGGAACCATTTAGGGCTTTCGTTGGAGATAAATTACCTTCTTCCCAAAGAACTACCGGATTTGCGACACAGACTTTTTTCATTGGTTTGGGAGCTGTAATTGCGTCCTTGCTTCCTTATATTTTTACCAATGTATTTAATGTAAGTAATGTGGCTCCGGAAGGACAAATAGGAGATTCAGTAAAATATTCATTCTACATTGGAGCCGTAGTTTTCTTTTTATCTGTTTTGTGGACAGTATTAACGACTGATGAATTTCCTCCGGAGAATATTGAAAAGTGGGAAGAAGAAAAAATGAGGACCAAAGGCCTTTTCAAAGGGATTTCTGAAATTTCTAAAGGAATATTTTCAATGCCCAAAACAATGTTGCAATTAGCCGTAGTTCAATTTTTTACCTGGGTTGGTTTTTATTGTATGTGGTTGTACACTTCTGCAGCTATAGCACAAAATGTGCATAATACCACTGATACTACTTCCAAAGCCTTTCAAGATGCAGGCGATTGGGTAGGAGTAATGTTTACTGTGTATAGCGCTGTTTCTGCTATCACAGCATTTTTATTACCCATCTTAGCAAAAAAAATCGGAAGAAAATACACGCATTTAATTTGTTTGATTATCGGAGGCATCGGATTGCTTTCTTTGGTTTTTATAAAATCAGATTATATGCTATTGATCCCGATGGTGGCTGTGGGCTTGGCTTGGGCTTCTACTCTTACGATGCCTTATGCAATTCTTGCCGGTGCTTTACCTCCTGAAAAGATGGGATTTTATATGGGAGTTTTCAATTTCTTTGTAGTGATTCCTCAATTAATTGCCTCCTTTGTAATGGGATTTGTGATAAGAGATATTTTTCACGATCAAGCTATTTATGCATTGGTAATAGGAGGAATTTGTATGGTGATTGGTGGCTTTTGTAATTTTATTGTAGTAGATAAAGACGAAAAATTAATGCCTTCTTTGGATTTTCAATAAATTTAATTTTATCTTTTTTTTTCGGATAATCCTTTGTTGATAAGGGTTTCAATGTATTGAATCATGAAACGATATTTCTTATTTATTTGTATAATGCTGAGTTCCTTTTTTGGAATAGCGCAGATCGATTGTTATCCAACGCATTGGTGGATTGGAATGAAAGAACCGAAAGTGCAAATAATGGTTCACGGAAAAGAGATTGCTAACGGTAATGGATATACGATTAATTATCCCGGAGTAAAATTGGAGAAGGTTCATAAAGTAGAAAATCCCAATTATATTTTTTTGGATATTCAGATTTCAACAAATGCAAAACCGGGAATTTTAAAAATAAAAAACGGAAATACAACAATTGATTTTCCATTAAAACATCGTAGAAAAGGCAATGGTACTGAATTTGCTCAAGGTGTTACTTCCAAAGATTTGATTTATTTAATCATGCCGGATCGATTTAGTAATGGCGATATTTCTAATGATCGTATTTCCGGAATGAGAGATCAAACACTCAATCGAGATTCAATTTTTGATAGACACGGTGGAGATTTAAAAGGCATTCAAAATCATTTAGACTATTTGCAAAAATTAGGCGTAACAACACTTTGGCTCAATCCGGTGGTTGAAAATGATATGCCGAATCGAACTGAACATGGTTATGCATTTACAAATCATTATAAAATCGATCCTCGGTTAGGAGGTGAAAATGCGTATCATGAATTAATAAACGCGGCTCATCAAAAAAAGATGAAAGTGATACAGGACGCGGTTTACAATCATGTAGGCAGTTATCATTTTACAGTTTTAGATCCGCCAATGAAAGATTGGTTGAATCAATGGTCACATTATACGAATACGACTTACAAAGACCAAGTTCTTTTTGATCCTTATGCAAGTAACAATGAAAAGAAAAAAATGAGCGATGGCTGGTTTGTAAAATCAATGCCTGATTTGAACCAACGCAATCCATTTGTTGCTAACTTTTTAATTCAACATGCGATTTGGACTGTGGAAGAATTTGGAATTGATGGTTGGAAGAATTGATACCTATGCTTACAACGATTTAGAATTTATGAATCGCTGCAATGCCGCATTGGAAAAGGAATTCCCGAAGATCACGATGTTCGGAGAAACATGGGTTCATGGTGTGATTAATCAAAGTTATTTTACCGAAAATAATTTCAATATTCCTTACAAAAGTAATTTGCAAGCAGTTACCGATTTTCAAACTTTGTGGGGTATCACGGATGCGATGACGAAAGATTTTGGTTGGAATGATGGAGTAAACAAATTGTACACTACATTGGCGCAAGACTTTGTTTATAAAGATCCGATGAGAAATGTGATCTTTTTAGACAATCATGATTTATCCAGATTTTTTTCAGTGATAAATGGAGATATGAAAAAGTACAAAGCCGCGCTGGCATGGCTTTTCACATGCAGAGGCATTCCTCAATTATATTATGGTGATGAAATTGGAATGACAGGTGTTACTTCTCCGCATGATGGTTTTGTGAGAGCAGATTTTCCCGGCGGTTGGGCAACTGATTCACTCAATAAATTTTTATCAACAGATAGAAATGTTCAAGAAAATGAAATTTGGAATTATATCGCTTCACTTGCGAATTTTAGAAAACAATCTTCGGCCATTACCACCGGAAAAATGATGCAATTTTCTCCGGATGATGGTGAATATGTTTTCTTTCGTTACGATGATCATCAAACTATCATGACGATTTTAAACACTTCAAAAAAGGAGCAAAATATTTCTTTTAAAAATTATGAGGAAAGAACTCATCATTTTTCAAAAATGAAAAATATAATTACCAATGAAATCCGGTCGCTATCTGATTTTGCTATGCAAGCAGGAGAGAGCGGAGTGTGGGAATTGATTAAATAGTTTTCAAGAAAAATTTACAGATAACTTGTCCAAAGAAATCTGGATCTTGCTTCTAACATTTCTTTCTTTTCAGATTCATCGTCAGAATTGTAAAACCAATCTTTAGTTCGCTCATCTAAAAGATTTTGAAATTCTTTTCTTGAATAAACTTTTTTTGAAGTGATCGGTTTTATTACACTTTCATCTACATTTTTCACCATCACTTTGGTGGCGATCCAAGAAGTATATAATCGCGGAATGGTGATTCCTAAAATAGTTCCAGGCAATCCGTTAATGGAAATTGGACCACCCGGTAAAGTAATTTCTTCTGTATAAAATGCAAATACATAAACGCTGTCAAATAGGATGGCAGTAGCTTTGCGGCAGTTGAAACCTGCAATCACTCTATTTTCATTGGATAATTTCCAATGAAGATTAGGAATAGAATCTTCTAAATTCAAATTACTTCCTGCTACATTTTTTTGCTTTTTGTATTCGCCTTTATTGAAATCATAATACCACACATTACTTTCATCATCTTTTCTCATGTAATCAGGAATTTTATTATTTTCCCAACGGTCGAATTTATAAATACTTTTATTATTGGCGAAAGTGAGTGTATAATATCCTACATTAAATTCGGGTAATTTATCTTTTATCATATCTGCCCACATTCCGGAGCCTATGGATTTTTTTAAATTCGATTTTACCTCATATTCTATCACGCCTTTATCAATGAATTGTTGCGCATGCACATTTGGTAATATTGTAAAAAATAGGATGGCTATTAAAAAATTCTTTTTCATAATCTATAATTCTATTTTGCGTTAGCAGATTTATTTTTAAAATTCCATGTAAAGCCGATCATAAAATATCTTTTCAATCGGTCATTATTTACTTCTCTGTAAGTATTGCCATTAAAGCTTCTTGAGATGCCGACGTTTTGATTTAAAATATCATTCACTGCAACATACGCGGTGAATTCATTGCTTTTAAATGTGCGTTGTAATCTTGCATTCCAAATATGTGTGCTGATATCATTATCAGTTGAGAAAGTTTTTTGACGGAAATAATAAGTGTAATCGTTTTTAATTGACCAAACTTTCTGAATATAAACAGTTGTATTTAATGAAAGTTCATTCGTGAAATAATGAAGTTTCGTATCATTTTGAGATGAAATATTACTGTTGTAAGAATAAGAATTTGAAACAAATACATCGTATTTATTCTCTTTCGTTTTATTCAAGTAAATAGCCATTGTAGGTGTAAATGCTTTGGATAAACTCTTTACATTATTGATCACGTCGGAAAATTGAGAGTAGGCTATCATCGGCTGAAGCGTAACATTAATATCCAATTTCTTCAATTTAAAACCAACACCTCCATAAAAATAAATTGAAAGATTTCCATCTGTATTTATAGGCTGGGTAATCGTCTTACCGGATTCCACATTGATCACACGATTGTTAGTAATAGAATTATTGGTAAACATCACATTCAATGCTTGGTAACCCCATAAATTTTTTAAGAAATTATAACTATTGTGAGAAACATTGAAACTATTGGTGAAAGAAGGTTTCAAATTAGGGTTGCCGATATATTGATTGTAATAATCGTCATTATTTCTTAAAGGTTGCAATTGGTTGATCGTAGGCTGGGTAGTATTTCCATTGTAAGAAAAACGAATACTATGATTAGGTTTGTAAGTATAAGTTGCCGTTGCATTCGGATAGAAGTTAGTATAATTTCTATCGTAATTTTTATTGAGTGTAAGATCTTTCAATTGAAAATTGGTAAAGCCAAAACCTGCACCTACATTTAATTTCCATTTTTTATTTGCAAAATTTATTTTGGCAGAAGGAATATTTTGAATAATATTTTGTTTGAAATCATTGGTCAAGGTATCGATCAAGTGATCATATTTTTGAGTAGCAGGAGAATAACCATTGGTGGTTTGCTCGTTGGTACCTTCATTTAAAACAAAACGATATCCCAATTCTAAAGAAAATTCTTTACTCAAAGGCTCGGTATAAACAAGGCCGGCAGAAAGATTGTTGGTTGAAGTTTTATAATCTTTTACTTGATTTAAAATTTGTCCTCCGGAAGGAATTCCATTAAAATAAGATTGGTTATTGGATTGTACAAGCGTAGAACCCTTGTTCTCTAAGGATTTCCAATCGGCATTCAATGTAATTGTTCTTCTGTCTTTTTTAAATTTATGTTTGAAAAGTACATTGCCGGATAGCGCCGCTTTATCACTTTTTGTTTGCACATCTTTGTCACTCGTGTTTTTCAATGTACCTGTATTTCCTGTGCTGATTGAATTGCTTTGCACATTACTTTCTGTGTGATAAAAATTAGAATTGGCGGTTACTTTGAGCGTGTTCATTGAATCCATTTTGAATTCCCAAATGCCTTTTAATTTAAAGTTGTATCTATTGGCATGACTGGTTTCTGTGGCATTTTGATTTAATGAGGAATCTCCGATTTGTGTTCTTACAAAAGTGGTTTTGTAATTATCATAGATCTGTTGATTGAATTTTGGAGAAAGATTCAAGCTATGTTTTTCATCCCATTTATTACTGTATAATAAACCTGTGTTTACATTGTACATAAATCCATTATTAGGATCGATGTAAGGTTCATCGTCTTGTGAACCACTCCTTGTAATCATAACTCCTCCATCATCCATCATCGTCATATCGCCCATTTCGCCATACTTCTGTTCGTCTTGCCAATTCATTCTATCTTGTCCGGTATTACCATTTAATAAGAATGAAGAGAATTTTCGTTTGCCTTTAAAACTACTAAACATGATATTGGTGTTGTATCGATTATCAATATGTTCTTGTGGTCCGGCGGCAATATCTACTTTTCCGAAATATCCTTTTTTCGCATTCTCTTTTAATTTTAAATTGATGGTCTTTTTTGTTTGTCCGTCATCAATTCCCGTAAATTCAGACTGTTCACTTTTTTTATCAAACACTTGCACTTCCTTTACTCCATCAGCTCGTAAGTTTTTTATTGTCATTCCCGGATCGTCTCCAAAAAATTCTTCACCATCTACTAAAACTTTTTCTACATTTTCGCCCATGGCTTTTATTTTCCCATCTTTATCTACTTGTATGCCCGGTAATTTTTTCAATAATTCTTCTACATTCGCATTGGCACTTACTTTAAAACTATCCGCGGTATAAATAGTTGTATCACCCTTTATTCGAAATGGAGATCCTGATTTAATAATTACTTCTTGCAACAACGTAGCTTTTGAGATCAACTTAACCGAAGAAATGTTTTTATCTCCATCAAGTGTGATGTCTTCTAAAAGGTCACCAAAATAAGGCTGGGACGTCATCATAATATAATCTCCTTTCGGAACCTGAAGTAAAAATTTTCCTGATTGATCAGATCGAGTGAATTTTAAAAGCGTAGAATCTTTTGGACTCAATAATGCAATCACTGCATTGTTTACAGGAATATTCTCATTAGAATTGATAACGGTACCGCTCAATTTTACATTCTGACTAAAAGAATTTTGTAAAAAAAAAGAGTTGGCATACAAAAATAAATAGAATGGGTAATTTTATTTTCATAAGAAGAGGTTAGTAAAAAAAGCAATTAGAATAAGCGTCAAAAATAACGGCAATGTTCGGACTCGGTGCTACGTTTATCAAATTTTTAAAATCATTAACAAAGCAGAAAAATTATAAAAGGTATAAAACTTGAAGCGTTTCAATAAAGTAAATTTTCATTCAAAAAAAGAAAAGGATAACTTTAAGCAGAAAATAAATCATCATGGCTGAAAAGAATTTTATTTATGAACAAGTGAATTTTGTAGATTCTTCAAAACCTGTATGGAATTATTCTTTATTGGATGAAGAAGATATCATCAATTTTAAAAACGGAACTCATTATAGTTTGTATAAAAAAATGGGATCGCACGCCGTTTCAGTTTTGCAAACTGAAGGGTATTATTTTGCAGTATGGGCGCCAAATGCTACATACGTAAGTGTTGTAGGAGATTTTAATCGATGGAATGTAGCTGCGCATCCGTTGATGGTGCGATTAGATGAATCCGGAATTTGGGAAGGATTTATTCCTCACTTGGGCGAATACGAAAACTATAAATATTTTATTAAAGGGTATCAAGGCGCTGAACTTTTTAAAGGAGATCCTTTCGCTCGTCATTGGGAATTAAGGCCCGGAACTTCTTCCAAAACAAAAAATATCAATTTCAAATGGAATGATAAAAATTGGATGCGCACTCGCAAAAAAGCCAATTCATTGAAGGCTCCTTGGAGTGTTTACGAAGTGCATTTAGGCAGTTGGATGAAACCGAATCCGCATGATGAAAATTCTTTTAATTCTTATTTGCAAACGGCGCAACGATTAGTAGCTTATGTAAAAAAAATGGGCTTTACTCATGTAGAAATTATGCCCATCATGGAATTCCCATTTGATGGAAGCTGGGGATATCAAGGCGCCGGATATTTCGCGCCGACCTCACGGTTTGGCATACCCGAAGATTTTATGGAGATGGTAGATTGTTTACACGAAGAAAATATCGGTGTGATTTTAGATTGGGTGCCATCACATTTTCCAAGTGATCCACATGGTTTATTTCAATTTGACGGGACGCATACTTATGAATATGCGGATATGCAAAAAGGATTTCATCCTGATTGGAATTCTTATATTTTTAATTATGGAAGGGGAGAAGTGCGTTCGTTTTTAATAAGTAATGCGCGCTATTGGTTTGATTTATATCACATTGACGGAATGCGTGTGGATGCCGTGAGTTCCTTGCTACGACTGGATTATTCAAGAAAGGAAGGTGAGTGGACACCGAATTCTTTGGGCGGAAACGGAAATTTAGAAGCTATTTCTTTTATCAAAGATTTGAATGAAATGGTGTATCGAGATTTTGCTGATGTGCAAATGATTGCAGAAGAATCTACCGATTGGCCGGAAGTTACCGGACTAACTATTGAAGGTGGTTTAGGTTTTGGTATGAAATGGATGATGGGCTGGATGCATGATACGATTGATTATTTTGCTTTAGATCCTTTATTTAAAAAAGGGCAACAAGATAAATTTACTTTCAGCATGATGTATTTTTATGATGAAAATTTTATGTTGCCTTTAAGTCATGATGAAGTGGTACATGGAAAATCGCCGATGATATATAAAATGCCCGGAAATGAATGGGAAAAATTTGCCAATTTAAGATTGCTTTATTCATACATGTACACACATCCCGGAAGTAAATTATTATTCATGGGAAATGAATTTGGACAAACTTCCGAATGGAATTACAAAACAGAACTCGATTGGAAATTATTACAATTTGAACCGCATGAAAAATTGCAACATTGTGTACAAGTACTCAATCATCTTTATGCGAACCAGCCTGCATTGTATCAATTTCAATTTGATCCAAAAGGATTTGAATGGATGGATTTACAACACAGAGACGAATGTGTAATCGCTTACAAAAGAAAAGGAAGATTGAGAAAAGACGATTTGTTGGTGATCTTCAATATGACTCCTATGATTCGTGAAAATTGGAAAATACAAGTCAATGGAAAATCTTCATGGAAACAAATTTATTGCAGTGATGATGAACCGTTTTATGGAACGGGAAAATATTCCAATCAAAAAATCAAAACAGAATTGATTGACAAAAAAAATAAATTGTATGACATACAATTAAATCTGCCCGGTCTTTCAGCAATTATTTTAAAATAGTTGATTGACGATTTTTTAATTCATCATCAACACATTCACACTTCTTTGCAGAATATTGAAAGCAATTTCTGCCATTAGATTTTCTTTATCCAATGTCGGGTTTACTTCCGTGATTTCGAAGCAACAAATTTTTCTGTTTTGCATAAATTTACTTACTAAATCTTCTGCTTCTCTTTCTCTCAAACCGTTGCTCACAGGAGTTCCTGTGCCTTTTGAAATAGTAGAATCTAAACTATCTACATCAAAGCTCACATAAATATCTGTGCACTCATTTAAAAATCGAAGTGCTGCTCTTACTACATTCTCTGCGCCTTTTCTACGAAGTTCGCCGGTAGTAATTATTTTCATTCCGTATTTATCTATCAGATGTTTTTCTTCTTTTTCAAAATCTCGCAAGCCAATAAACACAATATCTTCAGGCAATACTTTCGGGCTAATTTTTCCAATAGATTTTAATTGATCCCATTGTTTTTTTGTTTTATCATCTACTTCATGCACTTTGCTTTCAATATTATCTTCTCCAATCGCAGTCGCAAGAGGCATTCCATGTAAATTTCCTGAGGGAGTAGTGTAAGGAGTATGCAAATCTGCATGCGCATCAATCCAAATCACTCCTAAACGACAATTAGGTTTAGCAGCTTTAATGCCTGCAATAGTGCCGCCTGCACTGCTATGATCGCCACTGATAATCACCGGGAAAAAATTATTTTTAATCGTATCCTTTACCGATTTAGCAATTCTTTCGTACATGGTAACCACGCCATTAATTCTTTTGGCGTAAGGCGAATGAATAGGCTCAAATAATAAATGATTTTCGGTTTCTATTTTTTCTGAAGGGAAATGAATGAAAAAATTACTCATAAAATCCATTGCCGCAATTCTAATGGCTTCTGTACCCAGACTCGCTCCTCTTGTTCCTGCACCAATTTCACTGGGTATCTCTATTAATTTTACATTTTTCATAAAATATTTTACTTGACCAAATAGGTTTAATAGAAATGCAAGATAAGAAAAGACATTTTAAAGCATTTTTTTTCCAAGAAAATAAAAAGCAACATACTCTACAAATGGTAGTGAATGTTGCTTTGAACTTGTTTGAAATTTTTTCTTATTGTTGAATTCCTTCCATGCCGCTTTGCATTCCTTCTTGCTCAGCTTTTAAGTTTTTACGTTTGAATAAAGACACATCAAATTTTCCGAATCTCCAATTCAAATTCACACGAATGATTTGCGGATCTCTGCTTCTGTAATTATCTTGAATGGTATAAATGTTATTTGAAAAATCATTTCTAGAATGTGTTCTGTATTCTTTTGTTCTCAAAATATCATTCATGCTGATGGAGATTGAAGCAGATTTATCTTTTAAGAAATCTTTTTTGATTGCTAAATCAAATCCATAAACCGGATCGGTGTATCCATTCGCTGTAGAAAGGCCTCCGCCACCAAACATTCTTCCACCACCGCCACCACCGCGGCCCGGAGGTAGAATGGTTTTACTTGTATAATCGCCTGTTAATTGAATACTGAAATTCTTTGGCAAAGTAAAAGTATTATTGATTTTACCGAACCAACTTATTTGCTGATTGGTTAAATTATTTTGCAAATTAGCACCATTGATTTTTGAATTATACAAATTCACATTGGTAGTCAAATTCCACCAAGATGCAATTTTATTGGTAGCCGTAATTTCCAAACCATAAGCCACTGAACTGTTGGCATTTTGGAAAGAAGAAATAAAGATAGAATCCATTTTTGTTGGGTTAGGATTTTTATCTCTGTATTGATAATTTGTAATTAAATCATTGGTGTTTCTGTAATATAGAGTGGTAATAATATTGTTCCCTTTTTTCAAATTTAATTGATAAGATAACTCAATCAAATTAGTAAACTCTGGCAAAAGATCCGGATTACCACGACTAATATTTAATGAATCACTATAATCATAATAAGGAATCAATTGAAAGAAATTAGGTCGATTAATTTTTCTTGAATAATTCAATTGAATGTCTTGCTTATCATCAATTTTTTGTGTTAAGAAAACACTCGGGAAAAAACTAAAAGGATAAGAATTTTTAAACACCTGATTGGTATTGGTCAATTCACCTTTGTATTGTGAACTTTCTAAACGTCCGCCCAATTGGTAAGTAAAATTTTTAATTTTTTGAGAGAAGGTTACATAACCTGCATACACTTGATCATCGAATTGATAATTGCTGTTGAAAGCCGGAATGGGCACGTATTTGCCGGAAGAATGATCCAAAAAGGAATTGACATTAGAACTGTTGTAATTTCTAATAGAACCTCTCAATCCCATTTCTAATTTCATATCTTTTGTGATTGGATTGGAGTAATCTGTTTGAAAAGTTAGATTCTTATTTTTTCCGCTTCCTTCACTTTTTTGACTTCCTAATTGACCTTTCGGATTTTTGTTGGAATCAAAATATTGTGTATTGGTTACAAAATTATTTGTGTTGGTGCTGGAATTATAATTGATATCTGCCGTGATTTCTTTTCCGGCTTTGATAAAATTATGTTTGTAACTAAAAGTTCCGCCCACATTATTGAATTTATAATTTCCTTGAGAATTAGAATTTCCGAATTCTAAAGAATGATAATTGTTTAAAGTAGTATCTCTGGTGATATCCAAAATATTATCATTATTGAAAGTGCCGCCAACTAATACTCCTGAAATGGTGAAAGTATTTCTATTATCTGCGAAGAAATCAATACCTGCACGGCCAAACGCGAAATTTCCGTTGTTCTTTGGTTCGCCACTTTGTGTAAATAAAACTTGTAGATCATTTACATTATCTAAGCGCGTAGTATTTTGAGTAGAATAAGATTTTCTGGAATTAAACATTCCGTTAGCAAAGAAATTAATTTTGCCTTGTTTGATATTAATATTCGCTCCTAAACCGGTGCTTAATCTTGAATCAATATTCGCACGAAGGTTTCCATTATATCCGGCTTTTCTATTTTTCTTTAATACAATATTTAAAATACCTGAACCACCACCGGAGGCATCAAATTTTGCTGAAGGGTTTGTAATAATTTCTACGCTTTCAATTTCTTCAGCCGGAATTTGATCTAAGGTCATTGTAGTTGGTCTTCCGTCTACAAATATCTGTGGTGCTGCATTTCGTAGCGTTACGTTACCATCAATATCCACATTTACCGAAGGTACATTTTTCATTACATCTACTGCTGTACCACCAATACTCGTAAGGCTTTTATCTACATTAAATACTTTTCTGTCGATATTCATTTGGAGCATATTCTTTTCGGCTACAATCACTACACCTTGAAGTTGCTCATGATTTTCCTTCATTTTAATATTGCCTAAATCTACATCCACCGCATTCATCATTTGCGACATATCTCCACCATTCATTTTTAAATTAAAAGATGCTTTTTGTGAATGCGGATCGAATCCTACAGAGGTCACTACTAATTGATAAGTGCCCATAACAGGTAATTTATCAATACTAAAATCACCTTTGCTGTCTGTCATAGTAATGGCAATTACAAAATCTCTCTTCTTTTTTGTAACTGTATCCATTTTATTTTGAAGAAGCTGAATAGAAGCGCCTTGCATAGGCTTTCCTGATTCATCAACTATTTTTCCGTAGAAATGTCCCACATTCATATTTTGTCCACCGGCGCCTCTCATATTGGGGATTTGGGCGTTTACGGTATTTCCTAATAATATCAAAGTCATCAAGGAAAAGCAAAAATTCTTCATAATTTGCGTCATATACTTTTATAAATTTTGGCAAATCTGAGAAAGCTATATGGTAATATTTTTTTAAATATACATGAGTGGTATTTTAATAATTGTAAGCGGAAAGAAAATAAAAATTTGTAGAAATTAGCGAGAAAATTTAAAAACTAAATACATTTGTAATCTTCGGCAACAATATGGAAAGTTTTGTTTTTCAGAATGAAAATTTTGCATAGTTTTGCCACCCACAAAAACGGTGGTTGTAGCTCAGTTGGTTAGAGCATCAGATTGTGATTCTGAGGGTCGTGGGTTCGAGCCCCATCATCCACCCAAAAAAATCCTGCTAAGAAATTGGTAGGATTTTTTTATGCATTGAATGGATGTTTGCTGGCAAAAAATTATTTCATGCAAAAAAATGATTCAAATAATTTTTTCATTTCAATTTATTTTCCCGGAAGAATTAACAATGGAATTTTAGTTTGGTAAGTCATTTCATTGGTATGAGTTTTTCGAATAATTCTCTCGAAAAAGGAATGGCGACGCGATAACATCACCAAAATTTCCGAATTATTTTCTTCTAAGAAATGAGCGATACCTTGTATAACCGTTTTATAGGGAATAGTTTCAATGCTGTGCTTCACATATTCAAAGGTGCGCGCCGATTTTATTTTACCAATAAATTCATCTTCATTCATTGTCGATAAATTCTTTTGCACATTTAATATCCTAACGAAGGAATCATATTTTTTGGCAATGCTGAACAACAAAGAATAATCTTCTCTTTCTGTGTTAGGATTAAAATCTGTCGCAAGTGTAATCGTATCAATAAATTCATACTTTGCATTTTCAGGAATGGCAAATACTGGAATAATTCCTTTTTTGATTATAGAAGTAATCGTACTTCCAAACATCGATTGACTATCTCCTTTTCCTTTTCGGCCCATTACTACTAAGTCTGCATTTCCTTTTTCGGCAATCTCCATAATTGTATCAACAGGATTTCCTTCTTTTACTAATCCGGTAATTTTTATAGATTGTAATTGAGAAAGTTTGTCAATTTCTTGTAGCATCAATTCATTGTGAGAAGTAACAATCTCTGCTTGTGTTACCATCACGAATGCAAGAAGTGAATCATCTTTTAAAATAGGTGGCATAACTACATTCAAAAGTGTTACAGTCGCATTGAAAGGCTGAGCCAATGATACTGCATACTTCGCGGCATTGAGTGAGGCTGAAGAGAAATCTATAGGAACTAAAATATTTTTCATAAATATACTTTTTGCGAGATTGATAAAATTACTCCTAAACTTCTTCATAAAAAATGACCTTCATCATTTAAAAAATAAAATCGAAAATTTCTATGAATGGGAAAATTAAGTTATCGTAATTTCGCTCGAATTTTTAAAATTCATTTATGAAAAAAATATTGAGATGGGTTTTCATAGTCATAATTGTAGCTTTCATTATTATTCAATTTTTTCATCCTGCTAAAAATGCGGGAGTTGAAATTGCTGCAACACAAATTAATGCAGTAAATAATGTGCCCGAAAACATTCAACATATCCTAAAAGTTTCTTGCTACGATTGCCACAGTAACACTACTTTTTATCCATGGTATTCTAAAATTGAACCGGTGGATTGGTACTTGAATGATCATGTGATTGAAGGAAAAAAAAGAATTGAATTTTTCTGAATTTGCTAATTATCGAATTTATAGGCGTTATAAAAAATTCAAAGAAATTGAAAAGCAAGTAAAAGAAGACGAAATGCCTTTATTTTCTTACACAATTATTCATAGAGATGCGGTGCTAAGTGCTGAACAAAAAAAGAGTTTAATTGATTGGGCTGTCGCTTCAAGAAAAGAAATGGAATCTATGTATCCGCCCGATAGTTTAAAGCGGCCAAAGTAAAATAAATATCTTTCAATTTAATTAATCCAAAACCCTTGAACCTTTATAGATAACTTTTCGTCTATGCCACCATGTTATATTTACTAACCTTTGAAATGATGTCTTATAAAACTTTAGAAGCGCCTTATTTCTAATTATAAAAATTTATAAATATTAATTTATCCCATTGTTTTAGAAAGTATGTATTCTGATTAAGAAATAAACCATACTTTTATATTTTCAAAGAGGATTTTACCAGCTAATTTGATGAATTAATTTTAATTAACACTCGAATCAATCTATGAGGAATACTGCATTACACAAGAAAGCGAATTCGTTCACTACCACACAAATTTTAAAAAGCCGAGGATTGTATCCTTACTTCAGATCTATTTCATCGGCCCAGGATACAGAAGTAATTATTGACGGAAAAAAAGTTTTAATGTTTGGCTCTAATTCTTATTTAGGCCTTACCAATCATCCAAAAATAATTGAAGCCACAAAAAAAGCAGTAGATAAATATGGAACGGGTTGTGCCGGATCTCGATTCTTAAACGGCACTTTGGATATTCACATCGAGTTAGAACAAAGGTTAGCGCGGTTTGTAGGCAAAGAAGATGCATTAGTATTTAGCACCGGATTTCAAGTAAACTTAGGAGTAATCTCATCACTCACCGGAAGAAACGACTATTTAATTTTAGATGAATACGATCATGCATCCATTTTGGATGGTGCTCGATTATCCTTTTCTAAAATCATTAAGTTTCGCCATAATGATATGGAAGATCTTGAAAAAAAATTAAGTAAACTTCCCTCTGATGTAATCAAACTCATTGTTGTCGATGGCGTTTTCAGTATGGAAGGTGATATTGCAAAACTTCCTGAAATAGTAGAAATAGCAGAAAGATATGGAGCCAATATCATGGTAGATGATGCGCACGGTTTAGGTGTTATTGGAGAAAAAGGAGCAGGCACTGCAAGTCATTTCGGATTAACAAAATATGCCGATTTGATCATGGGCACTTTTAGTAAATCATTCGCATCGCTGGGAGGCTTTATTGCAGCTGACCATGAAATTATTGAATATTTAAAACATCATGCAAGATCATTAATATTTAGTGCCAGCATGACTCCCGGCTCAGCAGCAAGTGCATTAGCAGCGTTAGATATTATTGAAACAGAACCTTGGCACATAGAAAAATTGTGGGACAATACTCGCTATGCATTACAACTTTTAAATGAAGCAGGTCTTGAAATCGGTAATCCTGATTCTCCAATTATTCCTATTTATGTGAGAGATAATGAACAAACATTTTTATTGGCTAAATTATTACAAGACAATGGTGTATTTGTAAATCCGGTTGTATCTCCGGGAGTGCCGCCGGAAGGCAGTTTGATCCGTTTTTCTTTAATGGCTACTCATACTTTTAGTCAAATTGAAGAAGCCGTTGGAAAGATAGCCGCTTTCTACAAACAGATAAAAAAAGAATTCGTTACAGAAGATCAACTCAAATGAAAAAGATTCAATTAGTAAACGGGAAAAAAGAATTAAAATGGTTCATCGATTTTCCTCATGAACTTTATAAATACGATTCCTATTATGTTCCTGAATTATTTATTGCACAACGCGATTTATTAACCAAGCATCCATTCCTCAAACATTCAGAAATAGCGCTGTACTTAGCCTTCGATGGAGATCAAATAGTGGGAAGAATTGCAGCTATTCTCAATAAAAATCATAATGAATTTAACCAAACCAAAGATGGCTTCTTTGGTTTTTTTGATACCATCAATGATATCGAAGTTGTTCGGTTATTAGTGAATGAAGCAGAAAAATGGTTGAAAGAAAAAGGAGTTACCAAAATAATTGGCCCATGTAATCCGAGTACTAACGAATCGGTAGGATTATTAATTGAAGGATTCGATTCTTCGCCGGTGGCAATGATGACATATAATTTTCCTTACTATCAAAAATTATTGGAAGAAGTAGGTTTTACAAAAATGACCGATTTAATTGCCTATGATTTTGATATGAATGATTTCGATGACAAACCTTTGAAAGTGATGAATGTTTTTAGAGAACGTTTAGAAAGAAAAGGCATTACCATCCGCTTGGGAAATTTGAAAAATTTTGATGAAGAAGTAGAAGGAGTAAGAGCTGCCTACAATCAAGCGTGGGATAAAAACATGGGTTTTGTACCAATGACAGACGAAGAATTTCGCTATCTCGCCAAAGATTTAAAAATGGTATTAGATAAAGATTTTCTTTTGGTAGCAGAACATGCAGGCAAAATTATTGGATTTGCATTATGCATTCCGGACGTAAATCAAATTCAAAAAGATATTAAAAGAGGTCGTTTATTTCCGACAGGATTATGGAAATTATTGACCAGAAAAAATAAAATTAAAGGATTAAGAATAATCGCATTAGGCGTAACAGAACATTATAGAAGAATGGGAATTGAAGCTGTATTCTATGGAATCATTATGGAAAAAGCGATAGAAAAAGGCATTCAAAATACAGAGGCCTCGTGGATTTTGGAAGGAAATGACTTGATGAACAGAGCGATACTAAATATGAAGGGCAGACCTTACAAACGATATCGCATTTATGAAAAAAATGTAGTGTAGTGAAAGAAAAAATTCTGATCACCGGAGCAAGCGGTTTTATTGGTTATCATTTAATTACAGAAGCACTCGAACAGGGTCTTGAAGTTTTCGCGGCGATTCGGCCGTCCAGCGATGTCAATCATTTAAAATTATTAGGCATCCATTTCGTAGAATTTAATTTCTCGGATAAAGATTCGATCAAAATAAATTTTGAAAGAGATGGTTATGATTATGTGGTGCATGCCGCAGGACTCACCAGAGCGCGAAATTTGGCTGAGTTTGAATTAGGAAATGTATTGCCCACGAAAAATTTAGCAGAAGCATCTTTATTATTTCCTCTTAAAAAATTTCTTTTATTAAGTAGCATGGCGGCATTAGGGCCTATTAATTACGATAAAAATAAAAGCATTTCTGAATTAGATGTTCCGCATCCTGTTACGAATTATGGAAGGAGCAAATTAAAGGCGGAACAAGTTTTGATGGAGTATCCTCAATTCCCTTGGTTGATATTCAGGCCGACTGCGGTTTATGGACCTCGCGAGAAAGATCTTTTGATTCTTTTTAAAACAATAAAAAAAAGATTAGAATTGTATATTGGAAAGCAAAATCAATTATTGAGTTTTGTCTATGCAAAAGATTTAGTTTCACTTTGCTTAACGGCTTTAAAAAGTGATAAAGAACATGAGGTGTATAATATTTCGGATGGAAATGTTTACAATCAATATGAATTAGCAGAAATTGTAAAAAAGAATTTACGATTGAATTCGCTGAAAATTCATCTGCCATTAGGTTTGGTAAAATCTGTGGCCGTATTATTAGAAATGGCCAGTAAGAAAAGGCCGCCGGTGTTGAGCCTCGATCGATTGAATGAATTAACGGCTCAAAATTGGAATGTAAATATTCAAAAGGCAAAAAATGATTTTAATTTTGTAGCTGAATACAATTTGCAGGAAGGAATTAAAGAAACATTAGAATGGTATCAAGAAAAAAATTGGTTATGATAGATACGGAACTAATTGAAACAACTGATTCTAAATCTATCTTTAAAGACAGAGAGCGAACGAATCTTTTGAGAAAGCCGGAACAAAAAGCCATTTCATTTTTTGTAAGAAAAATTCCAACATCTATTACCTCTAATATGCTTACCGGTATTGGATTTGCAGGCTCTGTAATTGTATTGATTGGTTTTGTTTTAGCCGAATTTGGAAGCAGATATTATTTGTTATTATGCGTCTTTGGATTAGCGATAAATTGGTTTGGCGATTCATTAGATGGGCGCATTGCTTATTATAGAAATATTCCTCGAAAATGGTATGGCTTTTCTTTAGATATCATTATGGATTGGATTGGTACTGTTCTGATCGGATTGGGTTATTTATTTTATGCAAAAAATGATTATGAACTGGTGGCTTATATTTTAGTGGTATTATACGGATGGGCAATGATCATTTCGCAATTGCGTTATAAAATTACAGATGAATACACGATTGATTCCGGCAAATTTGGGCCTACAGAAATTCGGATAGTACTTTCTCTAATTATTGGTGGTGAAATCTTTTTTCCTAATACCATGCAATATTTCATTGGAAGTATTTGTGTGATTCTTTTCTTCATAAACATCATGGATACACGAAAATTACTTCGATTAGGAAATGCACGTGATAGAAGAGAAAGAAAATTAAAACCAAAATCTTTTAAGCCAAACTAATCGCTTTTAATTTTTTTCTTTGAGTAAAAAATCTTCCTTATTTACTTTTATAAAAGCCCAAGCATCCGCATTCATAGGCGGTTTGGTGGATTATGCAGTAATGATCATTTGTACAGAAATGATTGGAATTTATTTTCCCATTTCCATCTTAATTAGTGGCGGCATTGGAGCTATAGTAAATTTTTCAATTAATAGAAGATGGACCTACAAAGCATTTGATGCGAAAATTCACGGACAATTATTCAAATTTACTTTGGTAGTTTTAGGAAGTGTGTTCTTAAAATCTGGAGGTACTTATTTAATTACTAATTGGTTGCAAATAGATTATAAAATTAGTAGAGTAATTACCGATTTAATCGTGTCATTAGGGTTTAATTATACGCTTCAAACTTATTGGGTATTTAAAAAACACGAAATTAAAGTCGACGAAAATTGGGAAGAAGAAAAATAATTATTCTAAAAATTGAATTATAAAATTTACACAATGATTATATGGATGTGAAAATAGTTTAACTTTGATGTTCAGATTTTTTCTATTTCCCCGTAGATCTTCTTTACCAAAATTTCATTTAAAAAATACAAATATTTAAACATGAAAAAGATCATTCTATCGGGCTTAATAACAGGAGCGGCGCTATTTGTAATTAGTTATGGGGGATTGTATTTAGCGGTAAAATTTTTTCCTGAATTGTTTGTTGATTATAACAATCCTTTGTTTAGTTCCGATGGTGAAAGAGATCTTCTTTTCTATATGCATGCTTTTATTATCAGCATGGCACTTTCATGGTTTTGGGATAGGTTTAGAGGATTATATCATGGCCCGCTTTTTTTGAAAGCGCTTTATTTTGGATTAACCTATGCTTTGATTGCTTTATTACCTGTAATGTGGATTACATTTAGCGCAATGGATATTACCGTATTAATGGTATCGAGTTGGTTTTTTTACGGATTAATTCAAGCCTTTGTAGCAGGTTTGATTTTGGCGAAATTAAATCCGTCAACTGCTAATCCAATTCTTTGAAATTTAATCTGAATTCTATATTGAGTGCGTCATTGGTTTTAATCATACCGCCCACTTTTCTTGGAGGAACTAAATTAAAATCTGTAAAATTGACCACTTTATTTCCAACCATTCTAATTACTTTATCCGACCCCATGGAAAATTTGTAGGTAACCTCAAATTTCTTTGTAGCACCAGCGAGTTGTATTTCTACCCATCCGGTAATAATATCGGATGATACTTTAAAATTGGGATATTTATTGAGTGTAAGAAAGGTTATTTTTAATTGAGGAAACTCTTTTGCTTTCAGCGTTTTCCTTAAATCCTTTGTCATAAGCAAGTGATGGCAATCAAAAGTATTGATCTCTAAATTTACATCGCCTCGAAGGATGATATTTGAATTCGTTTTATTTAAAACGATCGTATCATGATTGGTATAATTGCTAATATCGCAATTGAATTTGTTTACATTGGTACTTCCGCCTACACTTAAAGATCCATTTTCAATCAATACCCATTTCATGGTAGACAATGTTTTAGATTGTGCATTAACCATAAAAGAGGTAACGACAAAAAAAATAGCAACCAATGAAAATGTTTCTTTTTTGAGCATAATGAAAGTGTGAACTTAGTTCAATTACATTTAAAAAAGGCCGGTTCTAAAATACTTTAGGCCGGCCCTTTTAATTCTCATAAGAGATGTTTAGAATCCCACTACGGCTTGTATTACGTAGCCATAGAATTTACCGCCATAGTTAAGGTCGGTTGGGGCATATTTTAAATATTTTTGATTCACGTATTCGCCTTTCAATAAAATATTTTTTGTCAAGAACCATCCTGCACCCACAGCGAAACGATTGATTTCTACATCAGTTGTTGCACCGGGCATTCTTGCAGTTACTGAATTATATCGTACTCCTAAAAATAAATCTTCTTCTTTTCCAAAACGATAAATTCCGTCAAGTGCATATTGAGAAACTTTTCTTGTTGATACTTCATTTTTAGATCTTCCGTTTGCATTTTCATAAGTACCAAAGAATTCAAATCCTGATGCTTTGACGAACCCATTCAATTGAAATGCATCTACTTTTTTAGAAAAACCGGGATTCAATCTTCCTGAGAAGGCATTGCCTGCATAAGTTGCGCCTGTTTTTTCCATTACCATAAAGTAATTAGATCCGGTACGATCTCCTCCGTAAAGGGTATTTCCACCGGAACTTGCATCATGATAATAAGAACCGGTAACACGAACTCTCAATTGATCATTTACTTTTTTATCTATCCCTGCTTTTAAATAAATGGCCGGAGATTTATGAATATTAGCATCTTGTGGAGTAGGAGTTAACTCATCTATATTTCCTTTGATCATGCCGTTAGAAACACCAAGCATTCCAAAAAGACCATTTTTCTGTACATACACTTCACCGCCAATTTCTGTATTGAAACCATCCAAGATGTAGTTTTCAACAAAAGGATTGTAAATGGTTTGTCCTCCATCTGATCTTCTAAAGTGTGCATCACCATAGTTGATTTCCATGTGACCGACTTTGATGGTTGTAAATTCCATCAAATCGCTCCAAAATTTACCTTTGAATGGAAGTTTATCAAATTGAATGTATCCGCCTTTTACCCAAGTTTCGTTGTGGTGACGAGAAGACAAATAACTGGTTAAGTTTAATCTTATTCCATCTGCTAATTGTACATCCATAAATAAATTCGCATTCGCAGTGTTGAAACCGGGAGTTATTTTATAAAGAGTGTTTCCCGGAGTAGTTGATTGAGTTTCATGTTTTAAAGATTGGAAAGATTGTGTAAAACCTGCACCAAATCTAACTTTTAGACCGGTAAAGGTGCTTGGTCCATTATCTTTCGGTGTTTCAAAAACGTTGATGCCGGTTTGATCGTAGGGCCTCAAGTTGGAAATGTGAGGCATCTGTGCATTTGCGGCGAAGGGTGCTAAAAACAATAGAAGTATTGCACTTTTAAGGCCGTTTAAAATTTTCTTTTTCATAATAATTGTGTTAGTTGTTTTGGGTAATAATTTTAATTGTTAGTGAATATTTATTTTAGTTTAAGATTAAAACTGATTGTCAAATCGTCGTACACTTTCATAGCGCCTAACATAAATGAAGGAGGTGCAATTTTAAATTCAGACATTTTGAATTTGTAATTTCCTGATAGTTGGATGCTGCCATCTGCATTCATTATTCCATTTACTATCATAGAAATGTTTTTACTGGCACCTGAAATGGTTAATACTCCTTCACTTTTGATAATGAACTTTCCTTTCTGAGCTCCGGGAACAACTGTTGCTGAAGATAATTTGTAAGTTATTTTATCAAATTTGTCTGCATTCAATGTTTTGTAGGTTCTTGAATCCATTGAAGAATGTTCACTCTTTAATGTTTTTACTAGCATAGAAAAATCAAGAGATTTAATGCTGTTCACTTCACCGCCATTTTCAACAAAGAGCGCAGTAACATTTCCGGATGATGACTTCATTGTCCAATCGTGAACATTGGAAGAACCTGCTACGGTAATTTCTCCAACAGAAGTTTTGAAAGTTTGTGCCCATGTGCTTTGTAGGCCGAAAGCCATAATCAATATCCCAAAACTCAAGAGAGCTTTAAAAGAGAAGGGGAGCATTGTAGTTTTTTTATTTGTTTTCATGGTTTGATATTTTTATTGTTATTGAACTGCAAATCTATACAGGAGCTAATCCCAATTTTATGACGTAGAGCAGTTAATAACATGATTGTAATAAATCTGGTTATTTATAATTTTTGTCTAATTAGGATATTAGTATCCTTTATTTATTTAAATTTGATTGCGTCTATTTTCGAATGGCATTATCGACAAGTAGATTGAGTTAATATCTTCTAATAGAATTGTAAGAAATCAAAATCTTCAATATATGGAATCAAAAAGTCCTTCTTTTTCCAGAACAATAAAAACTGAAGTGGTTTGTCCAAATGATACCAATCCTTTGGGTTTATTGAAAGGCGGGCGTTTGGTGGATTGGATGGATATTGCAGCCGCAGTTTGTGCACAAACTCATTCGGGTAAAATTTGTGTAACAGCCAGTATGCATGAGATCAATTTTAAAGCCGCTGCCAACGTGGGCGGTATTATAGAAATTATTGCATCAGTTACACGCGCATTTTCCACATCAATGGAAATTTTTGTTCAAGCATCTGTTCGTGATGTTTTAACCACCGAAAAAAGAATTATCTGTGAGGCCTACTTTACATTTGTGGCCATAGACAACGAAGGAAAGCCTTCAGCAGTATGTGCTGTAGAACCACACACAGAATTAGAATCAAAACATTTTAAAAATGCTTTAGATCGAAAAAATTGGAAAACAGAAAATGTTTACTGATTTTCCAAGCGAATGTTTGTCAAAAAATTTTTTAAAAATTCTCTTACTTTATTTTAAGCAAACAAAAGCAACCTTTGCTTTCAACAAATTTAAACATCATTCCAATTTATTATTCCACTTTTGCTTTGTAATTGATTTAATTGGAAGAAAAATAAATTATACCCCAAATGATGAAAAGCATATTTAGGCCGAAGATTTTAGATGCTTTCAAAAATTATTCTAATAAACAATTATCCAATGATGTGTTTGCAGGGATTATTGTTGGTGTAGTCGCTTTGCCTCTCGCGATTGCATTTGCAATCGCTTCAGGAGTTACTCCCGAGAAAGGATTGATCACCGCAGTGGTAGCGGGTTTCATTGTGGCTATTTTAGGAGGAAGCCGTGTTCAAATTGGTGGGCCTACCGGAGCTTTTATTGTAGTAGTGTACGGAATTGTTCAAATGTATGGAGTAAGCGGATTAATCGTTGCAACGCTAATGGCGGGCATTATGCTCATCATTATGGGTTTGGCAAGATTAGGAACAGTTATCAAATATATTCCGCATCCTTTGATTATTGGTTTCACAAGCGGTATTGCTTTAATTATTTTTTCCTCACAAGTAAAAGATTTTTTAGGCCTTTCAATGGAATCGGTGCCGGCAGATTTTTTAGAAAAATGGAAAGCTTTTTTTCTCAATATTAGTTCTGTCAATCTGTATGCAATAGCGATAGCGGTTTCTACTATTCTCATTATTTTGTTTTGGCCTAAGATCAATAAAAAAATCCCCGGATCTTTAATTGCAATTTTGGTAACAACCGTTGCAGTACAATTTTTTCAATTGCCTGTAGAGACCATTGGTAGCCGCTTTGGTGTTATTTCTTCTTCTATTCCAATGCCTACCATTCCTTGGGTTGATTTTGCGACGTTCAAACAATTAATTCAACCTGCTTTTACGATTGCGATGTTGGGAGCCATCGAATCACTTTTATCGGCAGTAGTTGCAGATGGTATGATTAGCGGAAATCATCGCTCGAATACAGAATTAATTGCACAAGGAACGGCCAATATTTTTTCTTCCTTATTCGGTGGAATACCTGCCACCGGCGCCATTGCGAGAACCGCTACGAATGTAAAAAATGGTGGGCGTACACCTATTGCAGGAATTGTTCACGCGATTACGCTTTTATTAATTTTAGTAGTAGCAGGCCGTTGGGCTTCTTATATTCCGATTGCTAATCTTGCAGGAATCTTAGTGATAGTGGCTTACAACATGAGTGAATGGAAAAATTTTCGTTCGATATTAAAAGGGCCTAAAGGAGATGTGCTCGTTTTACTCATTACTTTTTTATTGACCGTTTTAGTAGACCTAACAGTTGCCATCGAAGTAGGAATTGTATTGGCGGCATTTTTATTTACAAGAAATATGATCAAATTCAGTGGGGTACGCACTTACACAGAAGAAATTGATGATGAACAATTTGGGTACGATTTGATTGAAGGAAAATTTGAAATTCCAAAAGGCGTAGATATTTTTGAAATAACCGGTCCTTTATTTTTTGGTGCGGCATATAAATTTAAAGACGCAATGCGATATTTAGAAAAACAACCAAAAGTTATGATCATTCGAATGCGTCATGTACCATTAATTGATGCCACCGGAATTCAAGTGTTACAAGAAGTGCATAATGATTTAAAAAAACATGGCACCAAATTGATTCTTTCAGAATTAAACACTCCACAAGTTTTCAAAGAATTAAATGATAGTCGTTTATTATTTTCAATCGGCAAAGGAAATGTAATTGACACATTTGAAAAAGCGATTAACAGAGCAGAAATGATTATTGCCGAAACTATTTAAAAGCTTTCTCTACCTGCATTTGTTGGCATTCATGATATCAATCATCTTTTCAGATGATGCGTACCCTTTTTAAATCTATTGACCAATTCTATCTTTAATCGATTACGGAAAGAGGATATTTCTTGAATAAAATAATAAATATCGAATCAACATTTTTAATTAAAATAAAAATTATGAAAGAGACAATGAAAGCATTGGTGTACGGCGGTTCAGGGAAAATTGAATTAAAGGAAGTACCAATTCCGAAAATTGAAAAACCAACAGATGCCTTGGTAAAAATTACTAAAACCACTATTTGCGGAACGGATTTGGGAATCATACATGGGAAAACGCCTTCCTGCAAACCCGGTACCACATTGGGTCACGAAGGTGTAGGAATAATAGAAGAAGTAGGAAGCGGAGTAAGCAAATTTAAAAAAGGCGATCATGTAATTATCTCTTGTATTACTTCTGATGGTACTTGTGAGTATTGCAAAAAACAAATGTATTCTCATTGTGAAGATGGAGGTTGGATATTAGGCCATTTGATTAATGGTACGCAAGCAGAATATGTAAGAATCCCACACGCCAATAATAGCCTGCATCTTATACCAAAAGGTTCTGATGAAGAAGCTTTGGTGATGTTGAGTGATATTTTACCGACTGGTCATGAAATTGGTGTGTTGAATGGAAATGTACAGCCCGGTGATACCATAGCAATAGTAGGAGCGGGGCCCATTGGAATGTCTGTTTTGTTGACCTCTCTTTTTTATTCGCCTTCCAAAATTTATATGATTGATATGGATGAGAATCGTTTGGAAATGGCCAAAAAATTTGGAGCTACTGATCTTATCAATCCATCAAAAGAAGATGCGGTGAAAAAAATAATGTCTGAAACAAAAGATGGGGTAGATGTAGCGTTAGAAGCTGTTGGGTTGCCGGAAACATTTGACGTTTGTCAAAAAATTGTACGACCCGGAGGCCATATGGCGGTGCTTGGAGTACATGGCAAGAGTGTAAATTTCAACATTCAAGATCTATGGATTCGAAATATTACTTTAAGAACAGGATTGGTCAATACCAATACCACACCTATGTTGATGAAAGTTGTATTGTCGAATAAAATACAACCCGATCAATTAATTACCCATCATTTTAAATTGGCTGAAATTATGAAAGCCTACGAAGTGTTTGGAAATGCAGGAAAAGAAAAAGCGATGAAAGTGATTATTGAGCCGTAAGTTTTCTTTTCAAAAGACTTGTCGGTTGGGGAGCCGTCAAGTTTTTAATTTTTAATTCAGATATAAAATTCTGTTTTAAACACATGAAAAATATCAAACAAAAAATAAAATAAAAATAAAATGGCACACGAAATAGATGTACAATGGATGGGAAAAATGCAATTTAACGCATTGATAAATGGACATACAATCATCATGGATGCTCCTGAAAAAGTAGGCGGCGAAGATAACGGTCCTATTCCGAAACCCTTTGTACTAACAGCTCTCGCAGGATGTACCGGAATGGATATCGCGGCAATTTTAAGAAAGGCCGAGAAAAATCTTGAGCAATTCGATATGAAGGTAGTAGGTGAAATCAGTAAACGACCACCAATTGAGTATATTGCAGTGCATGTGATCTACGATTTCAAAGGAATAGAAGAAGATAAAGAAGCCGCTTTGCAGGCTGTTACAGATTCACAAGAAAAATATTGTGGAGTAAGCAGTATGCTAAAGAAAGCACTACCTGTAACTTGGGAAGTTAATTATAATGGTCAATCGATTTTTAATAACAAAACGGAAAATGTTACCGAATTAAATAAATAGAAGCAATGAACTCGATTAAAAAATTATTTTCTACATATTGGCTAACGGTTGTTGGCCTTGCGTTTGGTGCCATAGGAGGATATTTGTATTACCATTTTGTTGGTTGCAATTCCGGAACGTGTACTATTACTTCCAAGCCATTAAACAGTACGCTTTACGGCGCTATGATGGGAGGATTATTTTTTAATCTTTTTAAAAAATCGCCTTCAAAAAAATAATAGTGTTGAAGACAATACAGAAATAAAATAATTAAAAAAAAATAGACGAACCTTATGTGGAATACAATCAAAAAGATTTTGGGAATTGGATCTAAAGTAGATTATAGCGAACTAATAAAGAACGGTGCTATCATTGTAGATGTGCGATCAAAAGGTGAGTTTGCTAATGGCCACATAAAAAATTCTATCAACATTCCCGTTGATGAATTGACGAATCATTTAGGGAAATTGAAAGACAAAAATAAAAGTATTATCTGTTGTTGTGCATCGGGAATGAGAAGCGGTACGGCTACTCGAATTTTAAAATCAAAAGGATACAATGCTGTGTATAATGGCGGTGGATGGAATAGACTTCAAAATAAAATTGTAAAAAAATAAATTGATGAACTCCTTCAAACATATTTTATTCACCGGTTGGAATTTCATGCGTTTCGTTAGATTAGGTTTTGGTGTGGGTTTTATTATTCGCACCATTCAAACTAACGATACATTAATTGGTTTAGTAGGTGCGTTTTTTTTATTCACAGCGATAACCAATATAGGATGCTGTGGTAGCAACGGTTGCACGATTCCTACTCAAGAAACAAAATCTCATTCATCAGAAACATAAGTTTTGATGACATAAAAAATCATTGATTTTTGATTGGCTCAAGTTTAATTCAAATTACTTTATTGTGGATTCATAAACCCTTTTTTTGAATTGGATATACCTTGATAGCTGGGTATCACATTACTTTATGGCCAAATACAGACACTCAAGCCTTTCCACCTACCTCTGTCGGTTTCTACTTACTCCTTATTTTTTTTCTTAAATAAACTATCCATACTAATTTAACTGCCTATGGGGAAATTCAGTTTTTTTGATATCCCGTTATTACGCTTTTTGATATGAGCTAGATAAAAGGTGGGATATTTTTTATCCCACTTTTTTTTAAGGTAACTCCTTATCAGACAGCAGAAAAACTTAACGGCACCATTGTTGGCATTGCCGGGCTGTCCGACTCATAACATTTCCCCCCAATTTGTAAAATAGCCGTCCAAAAAAATAATTTTTAAACCTAAATATTCATTAATTAAATTAACAACAATGCGAATAAAATACATTTTAAAAAATGGAATTTATCTTCAAATCGAAAGATGGAAGAGGAGTTCCTTCTTACGCAATAGTATATCCTTTATATTATTGCTTCTCGTTTTTGGAGCGGGATGTAAAAAGGTTACAGAAGTGCCGGGGATTGTTGGTCTTTGTCCTATTGTAGTATCTACCGACCCATCTGATAAAGCTCCTGATGTTGCTTATAATAAAGTAATTTCAATAACCTTTAATACAGAGATGAATCCATCAACGATTAATAGTTCAACTTTTATTATTAAGCAAGGTTCTACATTTATTTCCGGAACGATTTCTCCCACAGCTAATAAAGCCGTATTTACATTTAAACCTGATGTAGCACTATTACCTTTTACCACATATACCGGTACTATCACAAACGGGGTTACGGATATATTTAATACTGCAATGATCAATAATTATGTATGGACTTTTACAACCATTCCTCAGGTAAAATTATCATCCAATCCATTGGTAGGCGGAACCACCTCCGGAGCAGGAACATTTGCTCAGGGCTCTGTAGTTACAGTAGGTGCAACACCAAACTCTGGTTATACATTTACTAATTGGACAGATAGTGGAACAACAACTATTGCTTCCACAAGTGCAAGTTATCAGTTTACTATGGCAGGAAACAGGGCGTTAGTTGCGAACTTCACTCCTATACCTCCGGCTAAATTTTCAGTAAATCTATCCTCTAATCCTATGGCAGGAGGAACTACTTTTGGACAAGGTTCGTATGATGTAGGCACTTCCGTAACAGTAATCGAATCTCCTAATCCGGGATATACTTTTGTGAATTGGACAGAAAATGGCAACGTAGTATCTACTAGTTCAAGTTATCAGTTTACCATAACTGCAAACCGAACATTAGTAGCCAACTTTACAGCTATACCTGCATTGCAATTTGCATTAATATTATCCTCAAATCCACAAGCAGGAGGAACAACTTCTGGAGCAGGTGCATATACAGCCGGGACATCAGTTACGGCTAATGCAACACCAAGTACCGGATATTCCTTTGTGAATTGGACAGAGAGTGGAAATATTGTTTCTACAAGTTCTAGCTATACATTTCCATTAAATGGGAACCGTTCACTCGTTGCTAACTTTGTAATTAATACCTACACATTATCAGCAACAGCGAGCCCTACCGTGGGTGGAACTGTTACAAAAGACCCGAATCAAGCAAATTATAATTACGGAACTACTGTATTACTTACTGCTTCACCAAATGCCGGGTATACATTTACTAACTGGACCGAAGGTGGAATTGTAGTTTCAACGAATCCAAGTTATCAGGTTACTTTGAAATCAAATAGAGTAATAGTAGCCAACTTTACAGGGAATGCTTACACATTAAATGTAACATTAAACCCGGTCGCCGGTGGAACAGTTGCAAAAAGTCCGAATCAAGCAACCTATAATCATGGAACTGTAGTGCAGCTTACCGCAACTCCAAAATCAGGATATACATTTACCTCCTGGAGTGGAGATGCAACAGGTACTACAAATCCATTGAATGTCACCATGAATGCGAATAAAAATATCACTGCAAACTTTACTTTAACTCCTACAGTTAATCTAGGAACGATAGTAAATTATGGAGCTTTCGGAGGTAACGCAGGAATCACCAATCAAGGATTAAATACTGTAATTAATAATGGTGGAATCGGAACAACCGCAGCCTCTACATTAGTAACAGGATTTCATGATGGAATAACCGGTGATGTATATACAGAAACTCCGCTCAATGTAGGAAATTCAAAAGGCGGAATATTTACAGCACCTCCATTCCCCGGAACTGCTACTTCCTTTGCAAAAGCAAGTGCAGCATTACTTGATGCACAGAATGCTTATAACAGCATTTCACCGGCTTCTAAACCAGGTGGAACTGATCCGGGTGCAGGTGAATTAGGTGGATTAACATTAGCACCGGGTATTTATAAATCAGCAAGTGGCACATTTAAAATAACCAATGGTGACCTTACCTTGGATGCACAAGGCGATCCGAATGCAGTATGGATATTCCAGTCTGCTTCCGGTCTTACCGTAGGTATTGCTGGCCCAACAGGCGCACGCAGTGTGAAAATGATAAATGGTGGTCAACCTAAAAATGTTTACTGGTGGGTAGGTAGCTCAGCAACTATCAATGCAGCAGGTGGAGGAATCATGTCAGGTACTATCATTTCGATGGCTGGTGTTACTTTCTCTACAGCAGGAAATGTTACACAAACAGTATTGAATGGTAGAGCGATTTCATTGGTTGCTTCAGTTACAATGGTAAATACAACAATCAATAATCAATAAATAATAAAATAAATCCCGCTTTCGGGCGGGGTTTATTTCAAAAAATATAATCATCAATTTTAAATAACAATTCTATGATACTTTATCACCTATTAAAACACAAGTTTACAATCGTATTCTTGATGTTACTATTCGTTGCCACAAACGTTCATGCACAAACCGAACAACGGGTACAGCCTGTATGGTGGTTTGGCGAATCAGGCGCGGCGAACATCAATTTTTATCGCGGAACAACGCAGATGATCAACAATAAATTAATTGTACCAACAGCTTTTCACAAAGGAAAAGGTGTAAAACCTTATCTATCATTATTGGTTGAATATCGTCCAAATAGAACAATAGGCGGAATGCTGAATGTTTCCTATGATAATCGGGGTGGTAAATTTGACCAAGTAGACGCTCCTTGTAATTGTCCGGCAGATTTGTCAACAAACCTTAGTTATATTACTTTGGAACCTAGTTTAAGATTAGCCCCATTTTCTTCCGCATTTTATTTGTTTGCAGGGCCTACCTTTTCCTTTAATGTAAATAAAAAATTCACTTATATCCAAGAAAAACAAACAGATAAACAAGGCGATTGGAGTGATATTCGTCAAACAGTAATTTCAGCACAGGTAGGAGCAGGAGTAGATATTCCTCTTTCGGCTCGTACAAGTGCTTCGCAAATGACACTTTCTCCTTTTGTATCTTTTCAAACTGATTTAGGTCAATCGCCTCGTACCGTAGAATCATGGGCTATCTACACAATTCGTGCAGGTATGGCACTTAAATTTGGTACCGGAAAGAAAGTACCTACAACAAAAACTGAAATAGAACCTACAACTAATACAGTATATGTAACTGAAAAAGAAGTTCAATTTTCTGTTAGGGCTCCTAAAGTGGTTCCAATGAACCGTCAGATAAAAGAAACTTTTCCTCTACTTAACTCTGTATTCTTCAACACAGGATCAACCGAAATACCTAATCGTTATGTGAAATTGAATAATAGTCAAGCTGCATCTTTCAAAGAAGGACAATTGCAACAGTCTCAACCCAATAATTTAAATACCGGTCGTTCATCAAGACAACTTGATGTGTATTATAATATTTTGAACATTATGGGAGATCGTTTGAGAGCGAATCCTAATAGTACCATTTCTTTATCCGGAGCTGCAGATAAAAATCCGGCAGAAGGAAAACAAATGGCTGAAAATATTAAGCAATATTTGGTTACTATTTTTGGAATTAATGGTTCTAGAATTAGTACTGAAGGAAGAGATAAACCTCTTATTCCTTCTGAAAAGTTAGGTGCAAAAACAGAACTCGATTTATTACGCGAAGGCGATCATAGAGTTGATATTGTAAGTACCTCTCCTGAATTATTATTGCAAGTTGGTGGTGCCAATTCTCTGTTTTTAAAGCCGGTTCAAATTACAACCGTACAAACGGATCCAATGGATAGCCCTGTAATTTTTAATGTAGGAAATGCTACAGATTTATTACAATCTTGGACAGTGAAAGTGGAAGATGAAAAAGGTAATGTACAAAATTACGGACCTTTCAAAACTGACCAGGCTTCGGTACCCGGAAAAACTATTTTAGGAAATAACACACAAGGCAATTATAAAATATGGATGGTTGGACAAACAAAAAGTGGTCAAACTATTGAAAAAGAAAGTTCAGTTAGTTTGAGGAAAATGGATAATCCAAAACAAGAAGGATTACGATATAGTGTGCTTTTTGGTTTTGACAAATCCGCAACGATTGCTTCTTACGAAAAGTTCCTAACAGATGTAGTAACTCCACTTATTTCAAATAATAGCACAGTGATTATTCAAGGTCACACCGATATAATAGGTGATGAAAAGTATAACCATACTTTATCGCATGACAGAGCAACCGGAACTCAGCAAATTCTTGAAAAAGCGTTGGCTAATGCAGGAAAGAAAGGAGTAAAATTTCAAGCTTATGGATTTGGTGAAGACGAAGGTTTGGCACCTTTTGAAAATAATCTTCCTGAAAAAAGATTTTATAACCGAACTGTGATCATTGATATCATTCCAAGTGAATAGAACATAAGATCTTCTCTTTGTATTTGTGAATAATAATTAGCCGTCTCAAAATAAATTGAGGCGGCTTTTTTTTGATGTTAGAAAACTGATTCAAATCATTTTTACAACAACCCTTAAAGTTTACCTTTGAAAAATGAGGAAAATTTCAGCCATATTATTTCTGACTGTTCTAGTTTTTTCACAAACAGAATTGCACCAAATATTGAAATTGCCAATTTTGGTACAACATTATTTTGAGCATAAAGCTGAATCTAAAGATATTTCCCTAAGTCAATTTATTGTGCTGCATTATTTCAGCGGAGATCCGGTAGATGATGATTATGCAAGAGATATGCAATTACCTTTTAAAACGAATGATTGCCTACAAGTAATTACTTCAATTGTAGTGCCCGAAGAAATAGTTTTTGAGTTGCCCTTTGAAACTCCTTTGATAAAAGATTTCCCAAAATTTCATAATGATTGGATAGAATCCAGTTACGCCAAAAGCATTTTCCGTCCCCCACAATTCGCATAAATTATAATTCTCTCTATCAGTCTACAAATACTTTTCTGATAAGGTTAACTATGTTCTTTATTTCAAAAATTAAGAAATAATTTATGCTTAATAAAATTATATCCTTTTCTATCCGCAATAAATTAATTGTGGGTATGATGGTGCTGGGGCTCATTATTTATGGTGCCTTTAATGTAGCCAAATTGCCGATTGACGCGGTTCCTGACATTACCAACAATCAGGTTTTGATTATTACTCCTTCGCCTTCATTGGGCGCGGCAGATATTGAAAGACTGATTACTTTTCCGATCGAACAATCTACGATTAATATTCCCGGTATCATTGAACAGCGTTCTTTTTCTCGTTTTGGATTATCATTAGTAACGATTGTTTTTAATGATAAAACTGATGTGTATTGGGCAAGGCAACAAGTGGGCGAAAGATTAGGCCAAATACAAAATGAAATTCCACCTGATTTAGGTGTTCCACAAATGGGGCCCGTAACTACCGGATTGGGAGAAATATTTCAATACGTGGTGAAAGCAAAACCCGGTTACGAACAACAATATGATGTAACAGAATTGCGTACCATTCAGGATTGGGTAATCCGAAGGCAATTGATGGGAACTCCCGGAGTGGCTGATGTGGGCAGCTTTGGAGGAAAATTAAAACAATATGAAATCGGTGTCAATTACGATAAACTAAAATCTTACAACATCACCATTTCTGAAATTTTTTCTGCATTAGAAAAAAATAATCAAAATACCGGTGGTGCTTATATTGAAAAAGGTCCGGTTGTTTTATTTATCCGAAGCGAAGGTTTGGTGAAGACCAAGGAAGATATCAATAACATCATGATTAAAACATTACCCAACGGAACACCAGTATCCATAAGGGATGTAGCAGATGTGCAATTGGGTACAGCCACCAGATATGGTGCCGTTACTTACAACGATGAAGGTGAAGTTGCAGGTGCTATTGTGATGATGTTAAAGGGCGGGAATTCATCTCAAGTAATTAAAGATGTAAAAAATAAAATTGCTCAGATAGAAAAAACATTGCCTGAAGGAGTAACGATTGAACCATTTCTTGACCGAACAAAAATGGTGAATAATGCCATCGCCACGGTGGAAACAAATTTGTTAGAAGGAGCGTTAATTGTGATTTTAATATTGGTTCTTTTTCTTGGAAACCTTCGTGCCGGTTTATTGGTTGCATCAGTGATTCCGCTCTCGATGTTATTCGCGATTATCATGATGAATATATTTGGAGTTAGTGGAAATTTAATGAGTTTGGGAGCACTCGATTTCGGATTAATAATAGACGGCGCAGTAATTATAGTAGAAGCAGTAATGCATCGATTGCATAAAAATAAACTATTCGTAGGGATAGATCGAATTACGCAACAGCAGATGAATGAAGAAGTAAATGTTTCCGCAGGGAAAATGATGAATGCGGCTGTATTCGGTCAAATAATTATTCTGATTGTATATCTTCCAATCCTTTCCCTGCAAGGCATTGAAGGGAAAATGTTCAAGCCAATGGCGCAGACCGTTGCTTTTGCAATTATTGGTGCGTTTCTATTATCACTCACTTATATTCCAATGATGAGTTCATTGGTTTTGAGTAAAAAATTATCACACAAAGATAATTTCTCTGATAGAATGATGCGTAAATTAGAAAGAGGCTATAAACGAATTTTATTATTTGCCTTGTCTATTCCACGGACGGTTGTTGCTGCTACAGTTGTAGTGTTTGTTGCTGCGATTTTGCTACTTTCTACATTAGGAGGAGAATTTATTCCGAAATTAGAAGAAGGAGATTTTGCGGTGGATACTAGAGTTTTAACAGGTAGTTCATTATCTACTACCATAAAGTCTACGCAACAAGCTGCACATATTTTATTACAACAATTTCCGGAAGTAGAAAAAGTAGTTACAAAAATTGGAAGCGGAGAAATTCCCACAGATCCTATGCCTATTGAGGCGTCGGATATGATGGTGATTTTAAAACCTAAAAAACAATGGACTTCGGCCAAATCATTTAATGAATTAGCAGATAAGATGAGTAAAGCATTAGAAGATGTTCCGGGGATTACTGCGGGTTTTCAATTTCCCGTGCAGATGCGTTTTAATGAATTAATGACAGGAGGCAGACAGGATGTGGTTTGTAAAATTTTCGGCGAAGATTTGGACACCTTGGATTTGTATGCAGAAAAAATAGGAGCCATTGTAAATGGAGTTGATGGAGCAAAAGATGTGTATGTAGAAAGCGTTACAGGATTACCACAGATAGTTGTAGAATATAACCGTGCAGCACTTACTCAATTTGGATTAACCATAGCAGATGCGAATAATACACTTCAGTCTGCATTTGCTGGCGCAGTGAGCGGACAAGTTTTTGAAAATGAAAGACGTTTTGATTTAGTAGTTCGATTGAATAATGAAAGCAGACAAAGCTTAAGCGATGTACAACATCTTTTAATTTCTACTCCGAGTGGTCAACAAATTCCATTATCCCAAGTAGCGTATGTACAAATAAAAGTAGGTCCCAATCAAATTCAGAGAGAAGATGCACAACGCAGAATCACTGTGGGCTTTAATGTTAGAGGAAAAGATGTACAATCCGTAGTTCAAGAATTGCAAAATAAAATTAGTCAACAATTAAAATTACCCGCCGGATATTTTATCACTTATGGTGGTGAATTTGAAAATTTAGTAGCGGCGAAAGGCAGGCTTAGTTTGGCAGTGCCCATTTCATTATTGATGATTTTTGTATTGCTCTATTTTGCCTTCCATTCAGTAAAGCAAGGTTTATTAATTTTTACAGCAATTCCGCTCTCTGCAATTGGTGGAGTGGTGGCGTTATGGCTTCGTGATATGCCATTTAGTATCTCTGCAGGCGTGGGTTTCATAGCTTTATTTGGTGTCGCGGTTTTAAACGGAATAGTATTGATAACAGAAATGAACCATCTAAAGAAAGCGGGAATTTTAAATGTTCGAACTCGAATTATCAAAGGAACAGAAATACGATTGAGACCTGTTTTAATGACTGCAGCCGTAGCATCTTTTGGATTTTTACCAATGGCATTAAGCAAAGGAGCCGGCGCTGAAGTACAACGACCTTTAGCTACTGTAGTAATCGGTGGATTAATAACAGCCACTTTTCTTACGCTATTGGTATTACCAATTTTGTATTCATGGATTGAAAAAAATAGTGTTTCAAAAAATAAAAAATCACTAATGCGAATATTCAAAAAGACAAAGAAAATTATTCCCTTATTGTTATTAGTTATTGTTTCAAATGGAGTATTTGCGCAAAAAACAATTGGCTTACAATCCGCTATTGACAAGGCTTTGCAACAAAATTTATCTGTGCAAGCATCAGTTTTAAAAACACTTTCCTCCAAGAAAATGGAAGGCAGTGCAATTGATATTCCACTCACCACTATTACCGGAGAATATGGAAATGTAAATAGTGCTTACAACGATACCAAATTCGGATTGAGCCAAAACATTTCATTTCCGGCAGTGTATAAAAAACAAAAATTATTGCTGGAAGCCTACACGCAAAATAGTTTATTGAATGAATCTGTTATCAAAACTGAATTAAAAAAGCAAGTCACCGTTTTATTTTATCAAATGTTGGTAATGCAGGAGAAAATAATTCTTTTACAAAAAGCAGATAGTTTATACAATAATTTTTTGGAAAGACAAGAACAACGATTTAATGCAGGCGACGCAAATCTTTTAGAAAAGACTGCAGCCGAAACCCAAAGAATGCAAATTGCCAATCAATTGCAACAAATAAAAGGTGATCTTAAAATTATTCAATCACAATTTGGAAAATTACTCCACTCCAATGAAATATATTTTCCTGAAAATGGGAAGCTGAAAATCAATTTGGATGTATTGCCAGACACTTCTTTTGCTTACTCATTTCCTTTAGTAAAATTAAAAGAACAGCAACAAAATATTATACTGAAAGAGATTGAGGTTACTAAGACAAAAACATTGCCGCAATTGAGTTTGAGCTATTTCAATCAATCAATTGTAGGTACACAAGATGTAAACGGAGTTTCCAAAAATTTCACTTCTTCTCATCGATTTTCTGCGGTGGAATTAGGTCTGCATATTCCCATTTTTAATGGAGCCAATAAAGCGCGGATATCTTCCGGAAAAATAAATTACAATGTCGCTCAATTAGAGCATAAAGAATTATTGATAGAATATCAATCGACGATTCAACAACTACAATTGAAGTATCAGAAAAATAAACAGTCATTGGATTATTATGAAAAAGGTGCTCTAAAACACGCTACAATTTTATCAGAAAATGCTAATCTGCAATTTGCAAATGGTGCCATTAATTATATAGAATGGATGATGCTTATCAATCAATCCATAGGCATCCAATCGGAATATCTAAATACAATAAATGATTGGAATCAAACAATTATAGAAATGAACAGTTTTGTCAACAATTAAAAATTATACCGATGAAATTTAAATATATTATTACGCTGTTTCTCTTAGCTGTATTGGCTTCTTGCACAAATAAAGAAGTCACTTCTACAACTAAAGCAGATGAACCTCAAGAAAATGTAGTTGTATTAACCGAAGCACAAATAAAAAATGCAAGAATACAAACAGGAAAAGCAGTTACCGGAAAAATGAGTTCGATTTTAAAAGTGAGTGGAGTAGTAGATGTGCCACCTCAAAATATGGTAAGTATTAGTTTTCCATTGGGAGGCTATTTGAAATCCACTAATCTATTAGAAGGAATGAGGGTTCGCAAAGGTGAGTCAATTGCCGTAATGCAGGACCAGTCACTAATACAACTGCAACAAGATTTTTTAATTGCAAAATCAAAAACTTATTTTTTACAAAAAGAATACGAGCGTCAGAAATTATTGAACGTGAATAAATCTTCCAGCGATAAAGTAGTTGAGCAAACAGAAAGTGAATATAGGATGCAACAAATTATGGTCAATAGCCTCAAAGAAAAATTAAGACTGATAGGATTAAACCCAGATAAAATTTCTGAAAATAATATTTCGAGATCAATAAATATTTATTCTCCCATCAGTGGTTTTGTTTCGGCAGTAAATGTGAACATTGGCAAATTTGTGAACCCTTCGGATATTTTATTTGAATTAGTAAATCCAAATGATTTGCATTTAGCATTAACTGTTTTTGAAAAAGATATTCATCGAATTCAAATAGGGCATAAGATTCACGCTTATATGGCCAATAATCCGGAGAAAATATTTGAGGCAGAAGTAATTTTAGTTAGTAAAAATTTGGATGCAAACAGGAGTGCGATTGTCCATTGTCATTTTGAAAAACCGGAGCATGAATTATTACCCGGCATGTTCTTAAATGCAGAGATTGAAATAATTAGTAACAATGCAATTTTGGTTCCTGAAGAAGCAGTGGTTCGTTCGGGTGATAAAGAATTTATTTTTGTAGATAAAGGGAATCTTCATTTTGAAATGATACCGATTCAAACAGGTAATTCCTCCAATGGAAAAATTGAAATAAGTCATGACAAAATTAATTTGTTGGAATTGAAAATCATTACTACCAATGCTTACGCGGCTTTGATGAAACTGCAAAATAAAGGAGAAGAGTAAATTGAATTTAAAAATATCATGTTCGCGATATAATTTACGAGAGAATTTTCTTTCGCAAATCATATTGTAAATCCGGGTGAAGAAGTTCTAACAATTTTTCAATCTTCAATAATTGTGATTGATAAATATTCTTCAACTGCAAACTGTTTTTCAAGGGAATGTCGTATTCAATAAAGCAATTACAGAAATGGATCAACGTTTCTATTTCCACTTCAGGAGATAAAGCAAAACGATTGTGTTTATTGATTAGTCGTAGAATTTTACGGACACTCTTTTTTATAAAATAAACGCTCGAGAAATTGATGTTCTCAAATAAGGAATTCGTCTGTTCATTAACTTTAAGAACGTACGCAGGCAAATCATGCTTTTCAAATAAAAGAAAAGAAAGGAACTCTTTATTCTCCTTTTTAAATTTTGAGAATCGAATACAATATTCTAAGAGTTCCTTTCTATCTTTTTGTTCTAATTCTTTTTTGATCTCACTAATCGAGTAAAGCATATGGTTGATTTGCCTAAGAAATGAATATAAATGTTTTAAATTAATTTCTTTCGGAAAAATCTTTACTAAAGCGAGTAAGATTCAAAATTATTTTTAAACTTTATCTACAGTAGTGTGAGACTTTGATACAACTACTTTTTCGCTAGAACCGCTTCTAACTAAAGCAATAATTATAATCAAAACAATAGCTCCACCCACTACCCACATCCACGGTTGAATAGCCATTGGCTCTGTAGTCGTAGAAGTAGAGGTTGTTGTAGATGATGATGTTGTCGCACTATCTTGTGCCCATACTACTGCTTGTGTAAGAGCTAAAAAAAGTGTGGTCATCAATGCGATGTAAGTTTGTTTTCTGAATAAATTTTTCATAAAATAAATTTTTAATGAAAAGGGAAACAATTAACATGCCAATCAAAATAATTTGACTTTAATATGTGTGGATAATAGTTTGATATAGACTTATTATTTTGTTTCAATTCAACAAAAAAGCCCTGACAATTCAGGGCTTTTAAAATTTTCTAGAAATAGAATTATTTAGTTTCTTTAGTAATAAAATCGCCTGTTTCTGAAATATAGTTTTTATATTTTTCATTAATTTGAGCTGATTGTTTTTCACCATCTATATATAATTCGCCATCTTGCACGGCTACTGAATAAGATGATTCTTTTATCAATCCATCTTTAGTTAATGCATCCACAAAGGATTTCACAGATGCTTGCACTTTATCGGTTTTTACAGGAGTTTGTAAAGTCCAGTTTTCTTTTTGTTGCTCTATTTTTTCACCTTTAGAAATACTTTGTAAATATTCAATCTTATTTTGTCTATTTTCTTGGATACTATCATGATGAATACACGCTAAAGTAGGAGCAATAACCAAAGAAATAATACTCATCAACTTAATAAGTATATTCATACTTGGGCCTGAGGTATCTTTAAATGGATCACCAACAGTATCGCCGGTTACGGATGCTTTATGAGGTTCTGATCCTTTGAAATGAGTTTCACCATTGATCAACGCACCTTTCTCAAAAGATTTTTTTGCATTGTCCCAAGCACCGCCTGCATTATTTTGGAAAATACCCATCAATACACCACTCACAGTAGCACCTGCTAAGAATCCGCCTAATACTTCAGGACCAAAAACAAAACCGATAATTATGGGGGAAATTAATGCGATTGCACCGGGCAACATCATTTTTTTGATAGAAGCATCTGTAGAAATAGCTACACATTTTTCGTACTCAGGTTTTCCGGTTCCTTCCATAATACCCGGAATAGTTCTGAATTGTCTGCGCACTTCTTCTACCATGGCCATTGCGGCTTCACCTACAGCACGAATGGCTAAGGATGAAAATATAAACGGAATCATTGCCCCAACAAAAAGCCCTGCCAACACATCCGCACGATAAATATCGATACCATCAATTTTTGCGATTCCAACGAAAGCTGCGAATAAAGCTAAGGAAGTTAATGCTGCTGAAGCTATCGCAAAACCTTTACCGGTAGCTGCTGTAGTATTTCCTACGGCATCTAAAATATCTGTTCTTTCACGAACTTCTTTGGGCATTTCGCACATTTCAGCAATACCACCGGCATTATCTGCGATGGGTCCAAAAGCATCAATGGCTAATTGCATCGCTGTTGTGGCCATCATTCCTGCTGCTGCAATTGCTACACCGTATAAGCCTGCACACCAATAAGACATAAAAATACCTGAAGCCAAAACTAAAATTGGCAACATTGTACTTTCCATTCCTACTGCTAAACCACCAATGATATTAGTTGCATGCCCTGTAGAAGATTGACGAATAATAGACATTACAGGTCTTTTTCCCATTGCAGTAAAATATTCAGTGATGATACTCATTAAAGTACCAACCACTAAACCTACTAAGATGGCTCCAAATACTCCATTTTTTGTAAAATGAATATTTCTCAAAACCATATCGGTATCCGGCATGATCCACATCACTAAAAAATAAGAAGCAATTGCTGTAAGCACGATGGCGCCCCAGTTTCCAAGGTTCAATGCTTTTTGAACAACACCTGTATCTAATCCAGCTTTATCTGAAATTTTTACGACTAATGTTCCAACTATTGAAAATAAAATTCCGATAGAAGCAATCAACATTGGTAACAAAATAGGAGCAAATCCTCCAAACGCATCTTGAGAAAAAGTTTCTCTTCCTAAAACCATGGTAGCTAAAACCGTTGCTACATAAGAACCAAACAAATCGGCGCCCATACCTGCTACGTCTCCTACATTATCTCCAACATTATCCGCAATAGTTGCCGGATTTCTTGGATCATCTTCAGGAATTCCTGCTTCTACTTTTCCTACTAAATCTGCACCAACATCAGCAGCTTTGGTATAAATACCGCCACCAACTCTTGCAAATAGAGCAATACTTTCCGCACCTAAACTGAATCCGGTTAATACTTCTATCGTGCGCTCCATTTCCAAACTATCTACTCCTGATTCAGGTGCGAAAACGGCTTTTAAAATAATATATAATCCGCCTAATCCTAAAACGGCTAAACCTGCTACTCCTAATCCCATTACACTACCACCGGTAAATGAAACTTTTAATGCTTTGGCTAAACTAGTACGTGCAGCTTGAGCGGTTCTCACATTGGCTTTGGTAGCCACTTTCATTCCAATAAAACCTGCTAAGGCACTCAATATTGCGCCGGAAATAAAGGCCAATGCGATAGACCAATGACTATTTTCGCTTGTATAGCCCAATAATCCTAAAAGTAGGGCGGCTATTATAACAAAATAAGTAAGAATTTTGTATTCAGCTTTTAGAAATGCCATGGCTCCATCAGCGATGTAAGTGCTGATTTCTTTCATTTTTGCATTGCCCGCATCTTGCTTGCCTACCCACTTAAATTTTATTAAAGTGTAAAGTAAACCCACCAAGCCCATGGCGGGAATTAAGTAAATCAAATTAGTCATAATAGTTATTGCTTATTTTTTTGGTTTGCAAAAATAGGGTAAAGCATGTAAACAATCTAATAGAAATAATACTTAATTTACTTGAGTAACATAGCTTTTAAAAGATTTGATTTCACTCAAAAGCAAGAAAACTATTTTAGTGATCATTAAAAATGAAATCATTGGAAATTTCTCGAAAAGCCCTTCCTAAATAATTAATAATATCTTCTGCAATTAAAGCTTCTTCGCCCATATCTTGAATAGCTGCATCGCCAGCTAATCCATGTAAATACACTCCCAGAATACAAGCCTGGAGCGGGGTGTATTGTTGCGCCATTAAACCTGTAAGAATTCCGGTGAGTACATCGCCTGATCCTGCAGTAGCCATACCCGGATTACCTGTGGAATTAAAAAATCCTTTGCCTTCAGGAGTACTGATGAAAGTAAAATGCCCTTTCAATACAATATAAATTTGAAATTCTTTGGATTTCTGTAAGGCTAATTCAATCATTTCAAAATTTGATGCAGTCTTTCCAAAGAGACTTTCAAATTCTTTGGGATGAGGTGTAAGAATACTTTGTGGAGGAATTCGGTCTAATAATTTTGGCGATTGGCTAATCGTATTCAAAGCATCCGCATCAATAACAAGTGGTTGATTCCATTCTGAAAAAATAGATTCTAACAAATTTTGGTGAGATGAATGTTGACCAATTCCAGGCCCAATGCCAAGTGCATCAAATTTAAAATCACTTTTGATGTTTTCTATAAAAGTTTTTCCAAATATAGTGCACATCACTTCCGGCGCAGTTGATTGCAATATTTCATAGCCGCACTGCGGAATAAATGTTTGTAATTTACCAACACCGCTTCGCATGCAAGCCTTGGAAGCCAAAACGGCTGCACCCATCATTCCATAACTTCCGACTATCAGACATGCATACCCGAAATTTCCTTTATGAGAAAATGGATCTCTGGGGCGATAGATTTCTCTAATTGTTTTCGCATCTATTAATTCCAAATTCGTTTGAATAGTTTTTTCATATTCCTCAGACAATCCGATAGGGAGTACAATTAATTTTCCCACATATTCAGCTGATTCCCTTAATAAAAATGCTTTTTTTACACATTGAAAGGTGAGTGTGAAATTAGCTTTTACAACAGCAGATAATGGAGTAGGTTGATCTGCAAATAAGCCGCTCGGGATGTCTATCGAAATTATTTTTTGCGCATTTTTATTGATATAATGAATCAATTGAGCTATAAGTCCGGACGGAGTTTTATTCAACCCGGTTCCGAATAATGCATCAATGACAATGGTGTTTTTCAAATCAGGAAAATACTCCGCACTTTCTAAAAAATAAATACCATCTGAAATGGTATGAAGCCGATTTAAATTGATTGAAAAATCTTCGCTAGCTTTTTTCTGTTCAATTAAATATACTTTAACCTGATATCCGTTTTCTATCAACAAGCGCGCGATGGCTAATCCGTCGCCACCATTATTTCCATTGCCACAAAAAATAACGAAATGATTATTTTCAGTGAATTGATTAGAGATCCAGTGGGAACAAGCCATAGCTGCACGTTCCATTAAATCTATGGAAGAAATGGGCTCATGTTGAATGGTATATTGATCCCATTTTTTAATTTGTTGAACAGAAAATATTTTCATGAATATTAATTCAGATACCTCTCTTGTAAAATATTAAGATGATGTTTAGAATGACCTGCAATTATAAATCCGAGAGCCAATGCTGAGGAAGATTTTCCGCTCATCCATCCTGACAATAATAATTGATCTTCAGAAAGTGATTGAAAGAAAAGTTGTGACGCTTTTCTAACTGTAAAGAATTCTTTAATCAATTCTTGAATGGAGCGAGAATTGGCATAACTATTTTCTGCATAACTATTTTCATCGAAAGAAGGAAGCGGAGTAGCATCTCTTCTGGCGAAAACTAATGCGCGATAACAAAAAATTCTTTCAGCATCAATAATATGTTGTATCACTTCTTTGATCGTCCATTTCTCTTCTGCGTATGCATACAAAGCTTTCTCTTCAGAAATAGTTTGAAAAATTTGCATTGCTTCCATACATCCATTTTCTAAAGCATTTAATAAATTGTCGTCTTTTACAGCATCAATATATCGTTGAAAATATTCAGGATATGTGCCAATAGTTGGTTTCATCAGATAATTTTTTGGAAAGGTAAAATGATTTGAGGAAATGTTCTTCATAAGAATTGATAGATTTGTATTTTTATATCGAGTCGTTATATTTTTTCAAAAGATAAATATTCCATTTTGGATTCTTCGGGTATCAGTATTAATAAATACATCAGCGAAACGGGATTTTGCAGCAGGCGAGAAGCGGATAAATATGTAGAAATGGGTCGTGTATTAATCAATGGAAAAGAAGCACGAAAAGGAAATAGAGTGAATGAAAATGATAAAGTGAAAGTGGATGGACAATTATTAAAAAAGAAGTTAAACGCCATTTATATGGTGTTCAATAAACCAAAAGGAATTACTTGTACCACTGATTTAAAAGATGAATCCAATATCATCGACTTCATTAATTATAAAAGTAGAATTTTCCCAATAGGTAGATTGGATAAGCTTTCTGAAGGATTGATTTTCCTAACGAACGATGGAGATATTGTCAATAAAATTCTTCGTGCCGGTAATGGTCATGAAAAAGAATATGTGGTTACAGTCGATCAAACCATAAGTCCGAATTTTATAAAAAAAATGGGAAACGGAGTTCCAATTCTGGGAACGATAACAAAAAAGTGTTTCGTAAAACAAGAAGGTGAAAAGAAATTTCGGATTATTCTTACTCAAGGATTAAATAGGCAAATCAGGAGAATGTGTGCTGCACTAGGTTATAAAGTGACTTCATTAACCAGAGTAAGAATTATGCATATTACGCTGAAAGGTTTAGAAAAAGGAAAATGGAGATATTTTACTCCGCAAGAAATAGAACAGGTGAATTCGCTCATTGCAACAAGCAGTAAAACTGCGGGTGAGGAAGGAATGGGAGAATAAAAATTTTATAATTTATCTGCAACAGATTTCCCTGCAATTCTTCCGGAAAAAATACAACCACCTAAAAAAGAACCTTCTAATGCACTGTAACCGTGCATTCCACCGCCACCAAAACCGGAAACTTCTCCGGCAGCATACAATCCTGAGATTATATTTCCATCTGCATTTAAAACTTCACCGTTTAAATTTGTTTCTAATCCTCCCAGAGTTTTGCGCGTAAGAATGTGCAATTTCACGGCGATCAGCGGACCGGCTTTTGGGTCTAAAATTTTGTGTAAGGGAGCAGTTCTAATTAATTTATCTCCCCAATATTTTCTTGCACCTCTGATTGCTGTAATCTGTGCATCTTTTGTAAATCGATTATCAATTTCTCTATCTCGCGATTCTAGGATGGTTTTAATTTTTTCATAATTGAGAAGAGGATTTGGAGTTTTTTCATTCATCGCTGCTACCAAATCTTCCAAATTATTTTTTACAATAAAATCTTCTCCATGTTCTTTAAAGGCTTCAACAGGCGCAGTAGCCTTACTTCCAAAGGCTCTACTTAAAACTTGTTGCCAATTTTTATCAGTAAGATCCGGATTTTGCTCACAGCCCGAAAGAGCAAATTCTTTTCGGATAATTTTTTGATTCAGAATAAACCAAGAATAATCATAGCCTGTATTCATGATATATTTCAGTGTTCCTAATGTATCGAATCCGGGAAAAAGTGGCACCGGTAATTGAATTCCATTTGCATCTAACCAAATAGATGTAGGCCCAGGAAGAATTCGAATACCATGATTTTTCCAAATGGGCGCCCAATTTTTTATGCCTTCTGTATAATGCCACATCCTATCCGGATTGATGATATTTGCTCCGGCAGTTTGAGCAATTCCTAACATTTTCCCATCTACAAATTCTGGGACTCCGCTCAGCATATGTTCCGGTGCTTTCCCTAATCTCTTCGGCCAATTTTTTCTTACTAATTCTAAATTGGCACCAATGCCGCCGGTGGTAACGATTACATGGTCAGCATAGACCGAGAAATCTCCAATTTCTTTATCTGAACTTTTTTCCGCTCTGAGTACTTTGCTTTCTTCTAAAACAACTCCTCTTGCTCCAAGTACTTTTCCATCTGTAACAATCAATTCATTAACTCTATGACGAAATTTTAAATCTACTAAACCCTTACTAACAGCTTCGCGTACACGAAAAATAAATGGTTCTAATAAACCCGGCCCTGTACCCCAAGTAATATGAAATCGAGGAACAGAATTACCATGTCCCATTGCATTATAGCCACCTCTTTCAGCCCAGCCAACCACAGGGAAAAATCGAATTCCTAATTGCCGCAACCAACTATATTTTTCTCCGGAGGCAAATGCAACATAAGCCTCTGCCCACTTATTAGGCCAATGATCTTCTTTTCTATCAAATTGTGCAGTGCCCATCCAATCTTGCAAAGCAAGCTCATAACTATCTTTGATGCCCATTCGCCTTTGTTGAGGAGAATTGACAAGAAATAATCCACCAAAAGACCAAAATGCTTGTCCACCCAAATTTTGTTCAGGTTCTTGATCCAATATCAAAATTTTAGCTCCTTTGTTGATTAATTCATTTGCAGCTACTAATCCTGAAAGTCCGGATCCAATGATTATAGCGTCATACTGTTTGGGCATGTTTTACTTTTTTCAATCAAAGATTTAATTAAATACGATTAAAGATTTTTAAAGTCCGTCGAAGTTACACTTAGGTTTAGAAATTATGCAATTAATAAAATCAATAAAGATTGATCAAAAATTATAAGGGTTAACACTGATTAAGGAAGATTAAATTGAAAAATGAACTAACTTTATATATGTATTAAAACTAACTGAACGGTTTTGTTGGAGAAATATTGTAAGAATTAAATGAATTCATCAAGAAATTATAATCATAGAGGGAAAGGGTTTTCAATGCCGCCATTGGGTGTGGTTGCTCTTTGTGTGTGCCTTGTGTATACGATTGCTTCTTTGGTAATAATCTTTAATCTAAAAAACTTACACGGCTCTTCAGAGAGGCTCCCATTCATTTGGTTCATAATTAGTTTTCCGGTTTTATTAATGGTAGGTTTAATTTATTTGGCAGTCAAACAAAGAAATCCACAACCTCCAGAATCTTATGATGAAGATGACTTTGAGGAGAGAATGGAAAAGCCTTCCAAAAGAAATCGATATCAAGAATTAAAAAAAAGAGCTAAAGAAAATTCGTTCGAAGAAAATTATAGAAATTCTCGAGAAAGATATAAAGAAGAAGAAATTGAAGATGATGAGGACGAAGAATTATATGAAAATCACTACCAACAAGAGTCCTATGGGGAACCTTCACTTGTTAAAAAAGTTTCACCCACTGCTGTTGTTAGTAAAAATCCATCAAAGCCGATAATAAAAAAAGAAGCTTCTAAACCTCAACCCAAAAAAGAAACTGTTTCCTCATTTGTAGCAACGCTCAGAGAAATCAACTCTTCTCAAAATCCTAAATCAGAAGAAAATTATAAGCCTTCTAAAAATGAATCTATTTCTACCAAGGAAGAAGAACCGGAACAAATTCCGGTAATTGAAAAGAAACAATCAAACTCTAAAGTAGAGGAAAAAATAATTCCTCCAACTATTGAAACTCAAACTGAGCCAATTCCTCCGATTATTAAAGAAATAAAAGAAGAAGTAATCGCACCTGTAGCAAAGAAGGAGATTGAAATTCAGAATGTTCAAGAAACTTTTCCGCCACAACAAAAATTGGAAAAAGTTGAACCGGTTATTGAACCAATAGTTGAAGCAATTCTTCCGACAAGTAAAGAAGAAATAAAGGAGGATATTCAAATTGAAGATGAAATTATTTCTGCTAATAATGAACAAGAATTAGAAGAAACAATTGATGATATTCTACCTCAAGAAACAATTGCTACACCCATCATCAATGAAGAGCAATCGGTGGAAAATATTCAAGAAGAAATTGAAGAAGAGGAGGAAGAAATTCATGAGCAGCCGCAATCTTCTGAAGTAGTAAGTACATTCAATGACGCTAATAGGCTCGATTTCACTGATATTCCCGAAAATATTTCCTTCAGTAATCTTGATGAAAAATTAGAGAATACGGTTGATGATTACGATATTCATCAATTGATAGAAGTGTATACCAATTCAGGAAAATGGGCATCACAAGAAATTGGATTCAAATACAATATTCCTTTTAAAACAAACATCACCATAGCCACTCAAATTGGCAAGTTTGTATTAGATGCTTATTTCTCTAACAAAGAAGCGACCTACATAGCTGAAATAAAATATTGGCAAAGTAATAAAGGAAATGCCAGATTAAAATTTGCCGTAAATGAAATTTTAAATCGTCATAAGAAATTAAAAATCGCTTTTAGAGATACCAATAATCTTAGAATATTCATCGGTTTAGTTTTTGACAATTTTGAAGGTATCGATAAACAAGGTTTAATAGAATATGTGAAAGGAATTGATAATGAAGTAACACTCGAATTTTTCGATTACCAAGAATTGAAAAAAAAAATATGAATACCGAGTTCAAAACCAATCAGCACTTGCTAATTAAGAAAAACTAAAGGATTTTTAAATTCTTTTAATCATAAAACGATTATTCATTCGCAGTAAGTAAACTACAACCTCGTAGATCACTTAAATCTCTTCTTCCCAAAACTTCGAAACTACCATCCGGATATAATTTACCCACATCATCCGTCGCAATAAAACTACAGGAATACAAATTCGCCAAATCGATTACATTGATCAATCCATTCACAGGCTTTTGATGCGTATCAAAAATTATTGCAAACGGATCATTATATTCTCTCAATCCAATTTTCATCCAAGGCGGATTTTTAAAAATTCCGTTTGCTGAAGAATAGCCCTGAGAGAGCAATTCGGTCATGCCATATTCCGAATGAATATTCTCAACTCCTAATTTTGTTTGTAAAAAATCATGTACTTCTTCGCGAGTCATTTCTTTTCTTCGCCCCTTCATACCACCTGTTTCCATGATGGTAGTATGTTTTAATTGTATCGGATATTTTTCTGCAAAATCTAAAAGCGCATAAGTAACTCCAATGAGTAAAGTTCGTTGTGCAACAGATTCATTCTTTTTTAATGTAGCCAATAAATCTTCTTGATTGTGAAGATAAAAACCGTTATTAGGATGTTGGCTGATTTGGATTAAATCATTTACCATAAATACCAAGGAAGAATTTTCTCTCTCTAAATATCCGGGCAATAATCCTATAATGCACCAATCTTTTATATCTCCATAAAATAGTTCAAATCCTTTTAAAAAACTATTTCTATATAATGAAATCTTTTTTACCAAATGCTTGCTGGTATTCTGTTGTGTAGTACCACTGCTCTCAAAAATTATTTCAGGATGGAATTGCGTAGAAATAATTGGATGTGTTTTAAAAAACGAAATCGGAAGAAAAGGAATTTGATGGATTTGCTGAATATTCTCCGGAAAAATCTTCAAAGAATCTACATATTTTTGGTAAACAAGATTCGATTGTACTTGCAATTGAAACAAGGCTAAAGCCATTTCATTGAAATTGTCGGAATTCGCTTGGAATATCTTATTTTCCCATTTAGATATTTCTAATAGACTGTTCAGTTTTTAATAATTAAATTTGATTTTTAAAATACAAAGATGCGATACACAAATTTATTTTCCATATTACTATTATTATTCGTCCTTACGGGATGTAAAAAAGATAAGTTCGGTACTCGTCCCAGTATCAAATTAAAATCGGTTAATACAACTCAATTACATTCCGGCGAACTTTTGCAATTTGTAATTTCTTTTACAGACGCAGAGGGTGATATCAGTGATTCTGTATTTGTTCAGAAAATTGAACCTCGTTGTGCATTGAGTAATTTTAAACAATTGTATGGTTTGCCGGCCGTGCCTCCTACAAAGAATTTGGAAGGAGATTTAATTGTCACATTTGGATATAACCAACCTCCTTATGTACAGATAGGGCCTCGTTGTGCACAGAATGATACGGCTGTTTTTAGATTTGCATTGAAAGATAAAGCTAATAATGTGAGTGATACAATTTCATCTCCTCCGATTATTATTTTTAAATAATGACCTTGGCAAAAAAGTTTATCGACTTTGTTTTATTCAGTAGCATTTTTATCGCTTGTTGTGCAGTAGTTTTCTGCATGGAAACCAATATTCTACTTGGTCTAGAATTGAATTCCACTAATTTTTACATCTTCGTTTTTGCCGCCACAGTTACTCAATATAATTTTCATTATCTCATCAAAACCACTGCCACACCGGGTTCTGATAGGCTACAATGGTCAATGCATAATAGAATTCTCCATTTAATATTTTTAGTGGGCGGCATCGTTCTATTAGTTTATACAGTGCTCAATTTTCATTTTCATCATTTTTTTGTTTTGTTTTTCTTAGGCATCATTGCATTTCTATATTCATTTCCTTTTCTTCCTTTTAAAAACAGAAAGAGATTAAAAGATTTTGGATTACTGAAAATTACCACCTTGGCATTACTATGGACATTAGTAACCGTATGGTTTCCCGTGAATACAATGCATTATGATAAGGGACTTTTTATTTTTATTTTTTTGAAACGATTTCTTTTTATGTTCGTTTTATGCTTGCTGTTTGATATGCGCGATATTGAAGTAGATAAAAGTGAAAATAGAAAAACGCTTGCGGTAGTATTAGGAAAAGAAAAATCTTACCAACTCTCTTATTATTTATTAGCAATTTTTGTTTTACTCACATTGGCGCAATTTATTTATTTACCTCAAATTGGTTTTTTATTCGGCATGATGGGATCAGCACTGGCTACGGGTTTCATGATTGAATTGACCAAGAAAAATAATTCCGATTTTATTTATCTCGCAGGAATAGATGGTATGATGCTATTGCAAGCAGTTCTCGTTATGCTTTCGGTTTAAAACTTTAAATTCGCACTTTCAAAAAAGAGAAAAATATTATGGCAAAAAGTAAGAAATCAGATTTTAGCGTGAGCGATGAATCGATGAGTTTTTTAAAAAAATATATGAACACGCCTTCACCCGTAGGCTTTGAAAGCGGCGGACAAAAGGTTTGGTTGAACTATATTAAAAAATATGTGGACACTACTTTCACAGATCCCTATGGCACTGCAGTCGGTGTGATTAATCCTGATAAAGCTTTCAAAGTAGTTATTGAAGCGCATGCCGATGAAATTAGTTGGTTTGTGAATTATATAAATGCTGAAGGACTAATTTATTTAAAAAGAAATGGGGGAGTAGATCATCAAATTGCTCCTTCGCAAAGAGTAGTGATTCATGGAAAAAAAGGTTTAGTAAAAGCGGTTTTCGGTTGGCCTGCAATTCATACAAGAAGCGGAGGAAACGATAAAGAAAACCAACCAAAGGTCGAGAATTTATTTTTGGATTGCGGAGCACGAAATAAAAAAGAAGCCGAAGATTTAGGAATCCACATTGGCGCTGTAGTTACTTATACAGAAGGGTTTGATGAGATTGCTTATGGAAATTTGATCGGTCGTGCTTTTGATAATCGCATTGGTGGATTTATGATTTCACAAGTGGCCAGGCTCCTCAAAGAAAATAAAAAATCACTGCCTTTTGCTCTTTATATTGTGAATGCGGTGCAAGAAGAAATTGGTTTGCGTGGAGCTGAAATGATAGCACGAAGAATCAAACCGGATGTGGCGATCATTACAGATGTAACACATGATTCTACCACTCCCATGATTAATAAATTGGTTGAAGGTGATTGCAGTTGTGGTAAAGGTCCGGCTTTAGTTTACGGCCCTGCAGTACATAATAAATTATTAGCGCATATTGAAGAAGCTGCAACAAAAAATAAAATTCCTTTGCAATTAAGAGCGGTGAGTCGCACCACGGGAACGGATACGGATTCATTTGCGTATGCGAACGACGGATGCCCGTCAGCATTGATTTCTATTCCATTACGCTACATGCATACTACGGTAGAAATGTTGCATAAAGATGATATAGAAAATACGATTCGACTTATTTATGAAAGTTTATTAACGCTTTCTCCAAGAACAAATTTGAGTTATTTTAATTAGCCATTGCGAATGGTCAATCTTTGATATGATAGAAACAGATATTCTCTTAAGGGCTTATAAGTTGATGTGTTCTGCAAATAAAATGGCGTCAACTTATGAAGAAAATAGATCCATTTGTAAATATGTTCATTCCACATCTCGAGGCCACGAAGCAATTCAGTTGGCAACGGCGTTTCAACTTTTACCATGCGATTTTGTGAGCCCTTATTATCGAGATGAAAGTATGTTGCTTGGTTTAGATTTTTCACCTTACACTTTGATGCTTCAGTTATTGGCCAAAGGAGAAGATATTTTTACAGGAGGGAGAGAATATTATTCTCATCCGAATTATAGAGGCGTGGATAAACCTACCATCATTCATCAAAGCAGTGCAACCGGAATGCAGGCCATTCCGGCAACAGGCGTTGCACACGGCTTACAATATTTACAAAGCATTCATTCTTCTTTATATAAAAAAAGTGAAAAAGGAGAGAATCCAATTGTCATTTGTTCCTTAGGTGATGCAAGCCTTACGGAAGGAGAAATCAGTGAAGCATTTCAAGTGGCTGTACTAAAAAAATTACCTATCATTTATTTAGTTCAAGATAATGAATGGGGTATCAGTGTCAGTTCTGAAGAAGCTCGTACGATGAATGCTTATGAATTTGCGTGCGGCTTTAAAGGTTTGAATCGAATTTCAATTGATGGCAGCAATTTTATAGAAAGTTATCAAACGATGAATGAGGTGGTAAATCAAGTCCGAACTACTTCACAGCCATTTTTAGTACATGCAAAAGTGCCTTTATTAGGCCATCATACCAGCGGAGTCAGGAAAGAATTTTATAGAAGTGAAGAGAATTTAAAAGAACATTATAAAGACGATCCTTTTCCGAAATTGAGGAAAGAATTATTGAATCGAGGAATAGATGAAAATGAAATTATTTCCATTGAAAATAAAACCTTTGAAGAAATTTCAGAGTCATTTAAAAAAGCGGTAGCATCACCGGAACCTGATCCTAAAACTGTTGAAGAGCATATTTTCGCACCGACAACTATTACTGAAGAAAAAGGAAACCGAGAACCGAAAGGAAAAGAAAAAATTGTGATGGTAGATGCCGGTTTATTTGCTATCAGAGAAATTATGGAAACCTTTCCTGAAGCTATTTTGTACGGACAAGATGTTGGAAAAAGACTGGGTGGAGTTTTTAGAGAAGCAGCTACTTTGGGCGAACAATTTGGAAGCCACCGAGTTTTCAATACCGCCATACAAGAGGCTTACATTATTGGTTCTACTGTAGGGATGAGTGCTGTAGGAGTAAAACCAATTGTGGAAATTCAATTCGCAGATTACATTTATCCCGGGCTTAATCAATTAGCAACAGAAGTAGCCAAAAGTTGTTATTTAAGTTGCGGAAAATTTCCTGTACAAACTTTAATTCGAGTACCTATTGGAGCTTATGGTGGCGGAGGACCCTATCATAGCGGTTCTGTTGAGAGTTTGTTATTAACTATCAAAGGAATAAAGATTGTGTATCCTTCGAATGCTGCTGATATGAAAGGTTTAATGAAAGCTGCATTTTTAGATCCCAATCCGGTGATCATATTGGAACATAAAGGGCTTTATTGGAGCAAAGTTCCCGGAACAGAAGATGCAAAAACTATTGAACCCGATCGCGATTATACATTACCGTTAGGTAAAGGCCGAATTGTACAATCTGCAGAGGAAAGTTTTATTTCATCAGGAGAAAGCTGTTGTATCATCACCTATGGCATGGGAGTGTATTGGGCAAAAGGAGTAGAAAAATTATTCAAAGGGCAGATTGAAATTATTGATTTGCGAACACTGTATCCTTTAGATGAAGAATTAGTTTTTACTACCGTAAAACGTCATGGAAAATGTTTAGTATTAACGGAAGAACAACAAAATAATTCCTTTGCAGAATCTTTAGCAGCAAGGATTTCAAAAGAATGTTTCCGATTTTTAGATGCACCGGTAGAAGTAATGGGAGCACTTAATATTCCTGCGATTCCAATGAATATATTATTAGAAAACGCCGCGCTTCCGAATGTAGAGAAAGTGAGTAGGGTAGTAGCGCAATTACTGAATGATTAAAATAAAACTCTGTTCGAATTTAATTTAGCGCAGAAAATTTATTTATCTAATGCCGACATCAAATGATGTTTTCCTTTCAGCATATATTTTTTACTTTGATGAATGGCATCCATTACTTTTTCTAAAATTTCTTCTACCGTTTCTTCATAAGTAAAATGCAATGGTTCTTTAAAATCAATTGTTAGAAGGCTGTGGCGTTTTTTAAATTTTAATCCTTTCTTATTAAATGCACGCCAAAATCCGTTAATAACTACAGGCACCACTATGGGTTGATAATGCTTAATAATAAAAGCAGTCCCTTTTCTTCCGGGTGCAAAGGGTTTGGTGGTTCCTTGCGGAAAAGTGATGACCCAATTATTTTCTAAAGCCCTTTCTATTTTTCTTGTATCACCGGGATCTAAACCACGACGCACTTCTTTCCCTTCAGCTCTCCAAGTTCTCTTTACCGTAATCGCGCCTGCCCAAGTAAATATTCTACTCAAAAAACTACTTTTCATTGTTTCGGCCGCTGCTACATAATACACTCTGGTAAAAGGATTGAGTAGATAAAACGGCAAACCCAATTTGTTTTTTCTTCTCCATTTTACCGCACAAAAAATATGGATAAACGTAATTACATCTGCAAAATACGTTTGATGATTGCTCACAAATAACACATTCTTTTTAGGAAGATTGGCTAAATTTTCCGTGCCGGTAATTTTAATTTTATTAATAATTGCAATTCCCGGATAAGTAGCCATGCCAACAACGAAATATACAATCGACTTGGCCAGCCGTGTATCTTTTATTTTTTGAATCCAATTTTTCATCATAGTTAAAAAACCTCTTGGTAAAAAAACGGTACAATGTGCAAAATAACATTCTTTATTGAAGTACCTACGCATGTTTACTGAAATAAAAATATTATCAAGATATGTACGCGGCTCTTTAGATGACATTTAAAAATTTCTTTACCGAGAATTAAATACCTTTGTAGCTCATATTAAAACAAAAAGAAAAGAATTATGAAATACTTTATTGATACAGCTAATTTAGATCAAATACGTGAAGCGCATGACTTAGGGATTTTAGATGGTGTAACTACCAATCCTACTTTAATGGCCAAAGAAGGGGTAAAAGGAAAAGAAGCTGTACATAATCATTATAAAACCATTTGCGAAATTGTAGAAACAGGTGACGTAAGTGCAGAAGTGACAGTGGTAGATTTTAAAGACATGATTGAGCAAGCAAAAGTTTTAGCTGCGATTCATAAAAATATTGTGGTAAAAATTCCAATGACTGTAGATGGAGTAAAAGCCATTAAATGGTGCACAGATAATGGAATTAGAACCAATTGTACATTGATATTTAGCGCAGGCCAAGCCATGTTAGCTGCAAAAGCAGGCGCAGCTTATGTTTCACCATTTATCGGGCGTATTGATGATAGTGGTTGGGATGGATTAGAATTGATTCAACAAATTGCCAACATTTTCGCAATTCAAGATATTAAATCTCAAATCTTAGCAGCTTCTATTCGTAGTTCTTTGCACATCATCAAATGCGCAGAAGCCGGAGCCAATGTTTGTACATGTCCGTTAGATTCAATTTTAGGTTTGACAAAACATCCGCTAACAGATATTGGATTAGCTAAATTTACGGAAGACGCTAAAAAATTCAATTAATACCTTTTTCATAAAAACCTTCTTCATGGAAGGTTTTTTTATGAGGCAAAATGAAAATTTTATCAATAAATTAAACTTTAAAAAGCTTCAAATCTTACAAAAACAATGGATTTTTAGTAACTTGCTGCCATACATTTTGACACAATTAGTGTCTTTAATAAAAATAGATAAATGAAAAAATTACTGACGTTTACATTCTTAATATTCTTTGCTAATTTACTTTCTGCACAAATCGTTAAAAGCCCGGTCAATTGGACTATTACAACAAAAAAGTTAGCCGATAAAACTTACGAAATACGAGTTTCAGCGAATATTCAAAAGGGTTGGCACATTTATTCTCAAAATACTCCCGATGGAGGCCCAATACCCACCGCGTTTTCTTATTCAAAAAATCCTTTGATTACTTTACAAGGAGCTACCAAAGAGATTGGAAAATTAGAACAAAGATTCGAGCCGCTTTTTAATGTGGATGTAAAACAGTTTTCGAATAAAGTAGATTTTGTACAAGTGATAAAACTGAAAGCCAATGTGAAAACCTCTATCGAAATTGGAGTAGAATTTATGACTTGCGACGAAAAAACCTGTTTACCTCCAACTACCAAAAAATTTACAGTGGCGATATAGTCTTGAAAATTTGATGATTTCTAAACACACTATTTGAATGTCCAATTTCAATCGATTCTTCGGCTATATTTTTGGGGCCATTTTTTTATTATTTTTTTCCGTAAACGGATACGCGCAAGATTCCTCTCTCATTCAATTATCTTATAGTACACAAAGATTAAATGATAAAGAGGTTCTTTTTTCTGTAAAAGGAAAAATTCCATCTGATGTAAAATTATTTGCTCTCAAAAGTTCTCCTGATGAAATTATGTTTTCATCAATTCAATTTGATTCATCCGTTTCGAATAAATTAATTGGCGGAATCAAATCCGATAAAAATGTGCAAAGCAGCGTAGATACTGCACTTCAGAGCACAGTAAGATTCTACAAAGATTCAATAGAATGGAATCAAAAAATAAATGCTTCGCCTTCAGATAGTTTTTTATTAAAAGGAACATTGAATTTAATGTTTCAACAGAAGGATGAATATATTCCTCAAGAAGTCCATTTTCAAGAATTCATTTTGCCGTCCAATACATCTTCGTTAGATGAAGTAAAAGATGAAGGATCGGTTTCCACCAAATCAATGTGGTGGATATTTTTTGCAGGATTCGCCGGAGGTTTATTAGCATTGATTACGCCGTGCGTTTTTTCTATGATTCCGGTTACCGTGAGTTTCTTTATTAAGCGAAGCAAAACGAAAGCTGAAGGAATCAAAAATGCAATTTCCTATTCGGCATCCATCATGTTGATTTTTACTTTATTAGGTTTTTTAATTACGGTCATATTTGGTCCGACAGCATTGAATAGTTTGGCTACCAATTGGGTTGCTAATTTTATTTTCTTTTTAGTCTTTCTCATTTTTGGTATTTCATTTTTAGGAGCATTTGAAATTTCTTTACCAAGTTCATGGTCCAATAAAATTGACAGCAAAGCCGGTACAGGCAGCTATTTGGGCATATTTTTTATGGCGCTAACATTAGTGATTGTTTCTTTTTCATGCACAGGCCCAATCATCGGAAATCTAATTGTCATTGCTGCGAGAGGAAATTATTACGGCCCTTTATTAGGGATGTTTGGTTTTTCTATTGCCTTAGCATTGCCGTTTGCTTTCTTTGCTTTTTTCCCCGGCAGAATGAATATGTTGGGTAAAGCAGGAGGATGGCTAAATGCAGTAAAAGTTACTTTAGGTTTCTTAGAGTTGGCATTGGCTTTGAAATTTTTATCCAACGCAGATTTGGCCAAAGGCTGGCGGATATTGGATCGCGAAATATTTTTGGCTTTATGGATTGTCATATTTATTCTCTTAGGATTTTATCTTTTAGGGAAATTAAAATTCCATCATGATGATGAATTACCTAAAAATGATTTTGGAGTTTCATTCATTAACATTCCACGATTATTTTTTGCCCTCATTTCATTTTCTTTCGCCATGTACTTAATTCCGGGAATGTGGGGTGCGCCATTAAAAGGAGCCGGAGCATTTTTACCACCGATGGGTACACAAGATTTTACCGCTGCACCTGTTCAAAATAATTCTTCTTCTACTCATTCTATTTCTGAAAATATTTTTCCGAAGCCGGTAAAATATTATGATAGAATGAGAATATTTGAGCCCGAAGTAGTAGTGAAATATGGTATGACCACCTATTTCGATTATGAAGAAGCATTGGCCATTGCAAGAAAATTAAAGAAACCTTTGATGCTCGATTTTACAGGAATTAACTGTGTTAATTGCAGAGCGATGGAAGCGCAAGTGTGGAGCGATCCTGAAGTGATGAAAATGCTGAAAGAAGATTTTGTAATTGCATCATTGTATGTAGATGTAAAAACCGGGGTGGATTTACAACCCAATGAGCAATATTTTTCAAAAGCGTTGAATCAACAAATTACTAACTTAGGTGATAAAAATGCAGATCTTCAAATTAGTGTGTTCAATGCCAATACACAACCATATTATTTCTTTTTAGATGCCAATGAGAAAAAAATTATGCCCGAGGGTTATGGTTATGATTCTAACATTGACAAATTCAAAAACATGCTCAAAGAAGTAATTTCCAAATATAATTCTACTCAATAATTTTAAACCCCAAAACAAACCTATGAAAATCGCTAAAGTGCTTTTTTTATTTTTTCTTACAGCTACTTTTACTCAAGTAGATGCACAAACCTATCAATGGAAAACCGCTACCAGCAATGGTTACACATACAAATATGTGACTAACGACCCAATGAAAGCGCGTTTTTATACTTTAAAAAATGGCTTATCAGTTATTTTAACCGAGAATCATAAAGAGCCTCGCATTGCCGTAAATATTGCGGTGAGAGCAGGTAGTAATACCGATCCAAAAACACATACGGGATTAGCTCATTATTTGGAACACATGCTGTTCAAGGGAACCGATAAATTCGGTACCATGAATTGGACAAAAGAGAAACCTTATTTAGATTCTATCATCAATTTGTATGAAAAATATACAGTGACTACTGATGTAGAAAAACGTAAATCTATCTATCATGAAATTGATCGTTTATCAGGTGAAGCTTCAAAATATTCTATCGCGAATGAATACGATAAATTGATGGCGGATCTGGGTTCTCAAGGATCGAATGCACACACATCAGTAGAAGAAACTGTTTATGAAGAAGACATTCCTTCTAATTCAATGGATAAATTTTTGAAAATACAATCGGAGCGTTTTAGAAATCCAATCATGCGGATTTTTCATACCGAATTAGAAGCAGTGTATGAAGAAAAAAATCGCTCTCTGGATAATGATGCTTATAAAATGTGGGAGAAACTAAATTTTTATCTTTTTCCTACCCATAATTATGGTCAGCAAACTACCATTGGTACAATTGAACATTTGAAGAATCCATCTATCAAAGCCATTCAAGCTTACTACAATAAATATTATGTGCCTAACAACATGTCTATTGTTATGTCAGGCGATTTTAATTCGGATGAATTAATTAAAAAAATCGATCAGAGTTTTTCTTATATGCGACCTAAACCCTTGCAATTGTATAATCCTGCTCCTGAAAAACCAATAACAACAATTACTGAAAAAGAAGTCTTTTGGCCAAGTGCCGAAAATATGATGATAGGATTTAGAACTCCTGCTGCCAATACACACGATGCGTTGGTATTAAATGTGATCAGCGAATTATTGTACAATCGAAAAGCCGGTTTGTTTGATATTAATTTAAACAAAACTCAAAAGGTGCAAAGTTCACAAGCGGGTATCGATCAAAATAAAGATTACGGAGTTTTTATATTATCGGCTTCGCCAAAAGGTGGACAAACATTAGAAGATCTAAAACCACTTTTATTAAATGAATTAGAGAAAATTAAATCAGGTGATTTTGATGCGACTCTTTTAAGTGCCATTGTGGCGAATAGTAAATTGAGTGATCTACAACAGATCGATAATAATTCGAGCAGAGTGTACCAATTAATGAAATCTTTTATCAGCAGCAGAGGAGAAAAATGGAATTGGGATATTTCTCAAACAGCTCAAATGAGTAAGGTTACTAAAGAAGATATTATCAAAGTAGCCAACAAATATTTTGGTGAAAATTATGTATTGCTTTACAAAAGAAAAGGCGAAGATAAAAATATTGTAAAAGTAGAGAAGCCATTAATTACTCCCGTAGAAACCAATGCAGGCCAATCTTCTGACTTTGTAAAGCAAGTAAGTTCGATGGAGGTTCCTTCTATAAAACCTGTATGGATAGATTACAATAAAGATATTGTAAAATCAAAAGCCGGTATTGCAGATGTATTGTACGTACAAAATAAAGAAAATGATTTATTCAATTTGTATTACCGATTAGATATGGGTTCTTGGAATGATCCGTTACTTTCTTATGCGACTGAATATCTACAATTTCTGAGTACCGATAAATTGTCTGCAGACCAAATCAGTAAAGCATTCTACGATTTAGCATGTTCATATAGAATTAGTGTGGGTACTGAAAACGTGACTGTAACTATTTCAGGATTACAAGAAAATTTCAATAAAGCAGTTGCACTTTTTGAAAATATTTTAGCGAATTGTAAACCTAATGAAGAAGCGTTGACTTCATTAAAAGGCCGTTGGATGAAAGCGCGTACTAACAATAAATTGAACAAAAATTTAATCGCTCGCGGATTACTTTCTTATGCGCAATTTGGTGAAAAAAATCCTTTTAATTCTGTTATCAGTAACGATGCTTTGAACAATATACAATCTTCAGATTTGATTTCACGATTGCATCAATTATTAAATTATTCACACAAAATAATTTATTATGGTCCTCAGCCTATCAATGATTTTACAAAAAATATAGTAGCCTTGCATCATTTACCGAATCAATTTTTACCGGATCCTCCAAAAGAAAATTTTGCTTATTTGAATCAAGATAAAAACTTGGTGTTATTCGCTAATTATGATATGGTGCAAAGTGAAATTTATTGGACAAAAAATATCAAACCTTATGATGCAGCTCAAGAAGCAGTAGTGAGCGTTTTTAATAATTATTTTGGTGGCGGAATGGGAAGTGTAGTTTTTCAAACTATCCGGGAATCCAAAGCCCTGGCGTATTCTACGTATGCTTATTATAGTTCTCCTTCTAAAAAAGAAGATCCATTTACTGAAACAGCTTATGTAGGAAGTCAGGCTGATAAAATGAATGAAGCAATTGCTGCGATGAATGAATTACTCAATCAATCTACCGTTTCCCAACAAGGATTTGATTTGGCTATCGCCAGTTTTAAAAAGGATTTAGAAACGGAGAGAATTGTAAAAGACGGAATTATTTTTTCTTATTTAAATGCAGAAAAAAAAGGCTGGACAAGCGATGTAAGAAAAGATTGGTATGCCACAGCAGATAAATTAAGTAAGAAAGATTTAGAGCAATTACATTTCAATGATCTGGCAAATAAGCATTACACTTATTGCATTATTGGTTCTGATAAAAAAATTAAAATGGAAGACTTAGAAAAAATCGGGACTGTAAAGACTTTAAGCCTCGAACAAATATTTGGTTATTAGAATTATTTTTTAGTTTTTTACTCAAACCGAAAGTAGATAATACTTTCGGTTTTTTTATTGAATGAGGTATTTAAACCGTTTATCCTTAATTTTCATTTTAATACAAAAAATATTCGTTTTTTCACTTTATCGTTATACGACCTATAACAATCAATTTAAATTATCTAACATGAAAAAAATGAGAATTTCCATTTTACTAATTGCTGTTGTTTTATTTTCCTTTGGCGTAAATGCACAACAACGAAAAGTTCCCGGATCATCACCAACTGTGCAATCGGGATCCGACACATCTAAGCCATCCAATGGTCCTAAAAAAAATGTACCCAAACCTTACGATGAAGTAATTACTTCTAAAGCCATTACAGGCGTAGGTTTCCTTTCGGTACATAAAGTAGATGAAAAATATTTTATTGAAATTCCGGATTCTATTTTAAACCGAGATATCTTGGTGGTAAATAGAATTTCAAAAGCCGCAGCCGGAAATCGAATGGGATTTTTTGGTTACGGTGGAGACCAAATAGGAAAGAATGTAATTCAATTTGAAATTGGACCCAACAATAAAGTTTTTCTAAAAACGATTTCTTACGAAGAATTTTCAAAAGATAGCACGGAAGACGGCATGTACCGCTCTTTCATTAATTCTAACTTACAACCTTTAGAAGCATCTTTCGATATAAAAGCTTTCGGAAAAAATGGCCATGGCGTAGTAATAGATGCTACAGATTATATTAATGGAGATAATGACATTTTATTTTTTAACGGCAGATTAAAAAAGGCGCTTCAATTAACGCAATTATTAGCTGATAGATCATATATCATGGGATTAAAAGCTTTCCCTATGAATATTGAAATTCAAACTATGAAAACCTACATGAAGGTTACGCCTCCATCTCCGGGTAATCCAATGTCAGGCTCATCTTCACCCGTTACGTATGAATTAAATAGTTCAATGGTTCTTTTACCAAAAGATCCAATGAAACCAAGATATTTTGATCCTCGCGTTGGATATTTTACCACGGGTTATGTAGATTTTGATGCCAATCCACAAGGTGTAAAATCTATATCAATGATTACACGTTGGAGATTAGAACCTAAAGATGAGGATATTGAAAAATATAAAAGAGGAGAATTAGTAGAACCCAAAAAGCAAATCGTGTATTATATAGATCCGGCGACTCCACAAAAATGGGTTCCGTATTTAATTCAAGGAGTAAACGATTGGCAAGCAGCATTTGAACAAGCGGGATTTAAAAACGCTATTGTGGCCAAAGTAGCGCCAGTAAACGATCCTACATGGAGCTTGGACGATGCACGTAATTCTGCTATTGTATATAAACCATCTAATATTGCCAATGCAAGCGGACCAAATGTAAACGATCCAAGAAGCGGTGAAATTTTAGAATCACACATCAATTGGTACCACAATGTGATGGAATTATTGCGTAATTGGTATTTCATTCAAGCATCTGCAGTAGATATAAGAGCAAGAAAGATGCAATTTGATGATGCTTTGATGGGCCAATTAATCCGCTTTGTATCTTCTCACGAAGTAGGTCATACTTTGGGTCTTCGACATAATTTTGGTTCTTCTTCAACGGTTCCTGTAGAAAATTTGAGAAATAAAAAATGGTTGGATGTTCACGGACATACACCTTCCATTATGGATTATGCTCGATTTAATTATGTAGCACAACCCGAAGATAATATTGGTGATGCAGGAATGTATCCTCATATTGGCGAGTACGATAAATGGGCGATCCAATGGGGTTACCAGTGGTTACCACAATTTAAAACTGCAGAAGCCGAAACTGCTTATCAAAATAAATTGATTAGCGATAGCTTATCCAAAAATCCGCGACTATTTTTTGGTACAGAATCAGATCCTGACGATCCAAGAAATCAAAGTGAAGCAATTGGTGATAATGCGATGAAAGCAAGTGAATATGGTATTAAAAATTTAAAACGCATTATGCCTAATATTCTTGAATGGACTAAAGTACCTAATCAAGATTATGAAAACGCATCTACCATTTACCAGCAATTAGTAGGTCAGTTTAGTAGATATATGGGGCATGTAACAAAGAATATTGGCGGAATAGAAACTACTCCGAGCACAATTGAACAATCCCAATCGGTAATTGTTTTTACACCTAAAACTACGCAAAAAGAAGCCATCAATTTCTTACAAAATCAATTATTTACTACACCAAAATGGTTATTAGATAAAAAACTATATAGCGTAGCGGGAGTAGGGGATATGAAAACAATTGCCAATTTGCAAAGTTCAGTTTTAGGAAGATTAATTAGTAATAATACCATTAGTAAATTACTTCGTTTTGAAGCCTACGAGCCGAATACAGCTTATACCGCTACCGAAATGTTGAATGATTTGAAAAAAGGAATTTGGAGTGAATTAAAAACCAATAGTTCTATAGATATGTATAGAAGAAATCTTCAGAAAATTTATACACAAAAATTGGTGGATATTTTAAATCCTGATACTAAAAATCCTGTTACTACTTTTCAACGTGGAAATACTGCCAGCGCTAATACAGATGCGATGATTACTGATAATTTATCTATCATTAAAGGACACGCAAAAAGTTTGATTTCTGATATCAAGAATGCATTGCCTTTGATAAAAGATAATAGTTCAAAATTGCATCTACAAGATGTTATGGAAAGATTACAAGAGGCTTTAAAACCTCAAAAGGGATAAAGAAAATTTTATAAAAAATAAAAAAGCGCGAAATAAATTATTTCGCGCTTTTTTTTACTTGATAGGGAAATCAAGCTATGTGTTGGTTAATCTTATCAATTAAAAAATGAGAATCGAATGGTTTAGCGACAAAATCATCTGCTTTACATACGTCCATTACATCCGATAAATTCGTGTGAGCTGAGAACATGATGACCGGAATATTTTTTGTTTTTTCTGAGGTTTTGATGGAATTGCATAAGTCTCTACCATCTACACCCGATAGAAATACATCCAAAAGTACCAGGTCAGGATTTTTTTCTCTTACAGTAGGTATGACATCATTTCCATCTAAAGTTGTAATCACTTCAAATCCGTTCTTTTTAAGCAAAAATTCAACTACCCAAAGTATATCCGGATTATCGTCAGCTACTAGAACCTTCTTCATGTTAAAATTTCCATTAATAAAATATTTCATCACATTATTACTTCTTCAATTCTAAATCTCTTCAATAATTCTAAAAGCAAACATCAAGAACTGGACCACAATGAACATTCTAACATTAACGGCAATTTTTTTTAGTTAAACGGTAATATCTCAATGTTAACCCTAACTTATATTATTTTAATTATTCACGGTTTAAATATTTTTTGTCAAGAAGGGATACCAATAAGTATTGTTTTGTGGAGTATTTGGGAATTTTATGCCACAATTGAATTACGCTGTAATTTGTTTCTTATAATTTATATTATGTTAAGTATCAAATAACTCATTGTCGCTCTCTACTCCGCAATTGATTTGAAAAAAAAACCTGAAGCTTTCGACTTCAGGTTTGAAATAATAAATTGAAAGATTAATCTACAAATACTTTTTCTGCATTGTCATATTTATCTTGGTAGATTTTCAAATTAGGTTTGTCACCTAAGCTTTGATAAATATTTTGCATAAGGTTCACAATAGATTTATAATCAGATTTTTGTGATTTTTTATGGGTAGCTTCTAATTGCGTAATAGATTTATTGGCATAAGGTATCGCCTCTTTGAATTCAGCCACAGCTTTTGCATTTAAATCAGCTTTTTTCTTTACATCAGCCGGAGCCGTTCCTCTTACTTTATTGGCTTCATCTCTGGTTTCAATACCTAAATTATAATGGTATTGAGATGTAAGCCAATTTGATTTTATATCGTCAGGATTAAGCGATAAAGCCATTTTCAATTGGTCTCCTAATAATTTAGTAAGCTCTTCTTTATTTTTTATCTCAGTTCCTTCATCACTATTGTATAAATATCCAAAAATATCGTTGGCATATTCAAAATGATAAGTGATACTATCCGGATTTTTAGCTAAAAGATTTTTATAAATGTCGAACATTGCACCTTCATTTTTGTTTTTACGGTAGTGTTCAATAAGTACAAAGTCGAGATAATCGTCATTTGGGAAAAGTGTTCTTCCTAAATTCGCATATTTCAACATATTATCATAGTCCTTTATATCTCTATAATGAATGGCCAACCATTGATATGGAATTTTAAAACCATTATTATCTGCTCCATTAGCCGTACCTGTGATTTTTGCATCTGCTAATTTGGTAAAGTACTTTACGGCTACATCGTTATTATCGGCATTGATAGCAGCTTTACCGATATTCAAAACAAGTGTAGTATCTATTTCGCCTAATAAGGCCCATTTGTTTTCATATAGATAGCGTCCTACATTATCTGTTTTGATAAAATAATTCATGGCATCGGTGAACTTAGATTTATCGCCGGTGGAAGCTCCTTCATTGAATGCTTTGGCAGCTAAATCATAATAACCGCTATAGATATCAAAAACGGTTTGATAATTATCTTGAATTATTTTCAATTTCAATTTCACATTATTTGAATCGTCTACGGCTCTTTTAAAAGCATCTAAAGCTTCTGCATAAGCATCTCCTGTAATTAAATTTTTGAATTGATCGCTTGCCGCAATTTGGCTGTAAATCTTGCTTTTTAAATAAACGGCATCCATATCATTTGGATTCTTGGCGAGAACGCCATCAATTTCTGTTTTTGCTTTATCAAGCTCTTTTGCTTCAAGATACGAAGTGGCTTTTTTTACAGATTGCCCAAAAGAAAGGGAAACCATGCTTATAAATAGAAGCGATAAAACTACTCTTTTCATACTTTTTATTTTTTTATGATTGTATTTTATTTAAGATTCTGTTTCTTCTTCATTGTCTTCATCTAAATTCTCCTCTTCTTCATTTTCATTTTCCTCTTCTTCAGAAGCATTTGCATTTTGCGAAGTTATTATTCCTATTTCATTATCACCAACTTCTCCATCTATAATTTCGTCCAAATTCTCGTCTTCATCTACTTCTCTTTCATTAATGGAAGTGATCGCTGCGATTTCATCTCCATCATCTAATCGAATCAACTTAACTCCTTGGGTAGCTCGACCGGCTTCTCTTATAGATGCAATTGATGATCGAATAGTGACACCTGATTTACAAGTAATCATTAAATCTTGCGTTTCATTAACATTTAATAATCCTACTAAAGATCCTGTTTTTTCAGTAATATTAATGGTTTTCACTCCTTTTCCCCCACGATTAGTAATCCTGTATTCCTCTGCAGCTGTGCGTTTCCCGTATCCTTTAGCACTTACAACCAATACACTTACCTCAGGATCGTTGGTATTTACACAAATCATTCCTACTACTTCGTCAACTTCATTATTAAATTTAATTCCGAAAACTCCAATGGCCCCACGGCCGGTTGGTCGTACATTTTCTTCCGGAAATCTAATAGCACGGCCGCTTTTGATAGCCATCATAATATGTTGAGACCCGTCTGTAAGGCATGCATCTAATAATTGATCGCCTTCATTAATCGTGATTGCATTGATTCCATTTTGTCTTGGTCTTGAGAAATCGGCAACTCGAGTTTTCTTAATAATACCTTTACGTGTACAAAGTACTATGTAATGATCATTGATATATTCCTCGTCTTGTAAATTTTTAATGGTGATAATAGTTCTTACCTTATCATCCGCCGGAATTTGAATCAAATTCTGAATGGCTCTACCTTTGCTCTGTTTATCGCCTTCTGTAATTTCATATACTTTCAACCAAAAACATTTTCCTTTTTCTGTAAAGAACAATAAAGTATGATGTGTAGATGCGATAAATAATTGTTCGATATAATCTTCTTCTCTGGTTTTACTTCCTCTTGCTCCTCTTCCACCTCTGCGTTGTTGGCGATATTCTGTGGCTGAAGTTCTTTTGATATATCCTAAATGAGAAATAGTTACCACAACATCTTCTTCCTCAATCAAATCTTCCATGCTTATCTCATTGGCGAGATACACAATTTCTGTTTTGCGTTCGTCACCAAATTTTTCTTTGATCTCTAAAATTTCTTCTTTAATAATATCGAATCGCATAGATTCATTGCCCAGTATATCTTTTAAGTGTGCAATGGTTTTCATTATTTCTGCATGCTCTTCTCTGATCTTATCTCTTTCCATTCCGGTAAGGCGCTGCAATCTCATTTCTAAAACTCCCTTGGCTTGTATTTCGCTCATTTGGAAATTAGCCATCAATCCTTCTTTTGCCAGATCCGGTGTAGATGAATTTCTAATTAATTGGATTACTTCATCTAAATGATCTAACGCAATTAAAAATCCTTCTAAGATATGTGCTCTTTCTTCTGCTTTCTTTAATTCAAATTGTGTACGTCTTACAATAATTTCATGTCTGAATTCTACAAATACTTTAATTAAATCTTTGACATTTAAAATTTGCGGACGACCTTTCACCAATGCCACATTATTAATTCCGAAGGAAGTTTGTAACTCTGTGTGTTTGTATAAGTGATTAATAATCACCTGAGCAATTACATCTTTTTTAAGTTCTAATACAATACGAGTACCTTCTTTATTATTACTTTCATTATTTACATCGGAAACTCCTTCTATAATTTTATCGGAAACCAAATGCCCAATTTTTTCAGTCAAAGCATCTCTATTCACCTGATAAGGAACTTCCGTAATGATAATTTTTTCTCTTCCTGTCTTAGTAGTTTCAACTGTTACTCTACCACGAAGCACCACCCTTCCACGGCCGGTAAACATGCCTTGTTTTACTCCTTCATAACCGTGGATAATGCCGCCTGTAGGGAAATCCGGGGCTTTCACTATTTTAATTAAATCATCAATCGTAATATCATTATCATCAATGTAGGCAATACAAGCATCGGCTACTTCAGATAAATTATGAGGAAGCATATTTGTAGCCATACCAACCGCAATACCGCTTGAACCATTCAATAATAATTGTGGTAAACGAGTGGGTAAAACAGTGGGCTCTTTTAGAGTATCATCATAATTCAAAGAAAAATCAATGGTGTCTTTATCGATATCCATCAACATGGCTTCCGCCATTTTTTGCAAACGGATTTCAGTGTAACGCATAGCAGCCGGCTCATCTCCATCTTGGCTACCAAAATTACCTTGGCCGTCTATCAACGTATATCGCATACTCCAATCCTGCGCCATCCTTACGATAGTGCCATAAATTGACGAATCACCATGCGGATGATATTTACCCATCACATCACCGACAATACGAGCTGATTTTTTATGGGGTTTATTGAAAGTATTTCCCATTTCATGCATACCGTACAATATGCGACGATGAACGGGTTTTAATCCGTCGCGCGCATCCGGCAAAGCACGTCCAACAATTACGCTCATTGAATAATCAATGTAAGCGGATTTCATTTGTTCTTCAATATTTACAGGAATAATTCTACCTCTTGGTGAATCATTTTCCGGTAAATTTTCTTCTATATTTTCCATAATTTTTTACTATTTGCAAATATACTTTTTAAAGCCTGTTTTTCCTCATAAAATGCCAAATATTCTAAGATATTTTTCCCCAATTTATTCAACAAAATTCGGATGCTTTTAGCGCTGAAATTCTAAGCATTACATTTGTTTCTTTTGAAAAACAAATAAATATTTGAATGGCTTTAATTACCTTTCAAAAAATGGAGAAAATGAAAAATATTTTGCTTTTTGGTGCAGGAAAATCAGCTACTTCTTTAATAGAATATTTAGGTAAATGTTGTGCGGAGTTCCAATGGTCAATGACAGTTTGTGATGCTAATTTAGAATTAGCTCTTTCTAAAACTCAACAATTTCCCGCCGTAAAAGCTTTGTCTATTAATGTTAATAATGAAAATCAACGTGGCGAATTAATTCAACATTGCGACATCGTGATTTCAATGCTTCCTCCTACCCTTCATTTTTTAGTAGCGAAGGATTGTGTAAAATTTAGTAAACATTTATTAACCGCTTCTTATTTAGATGGAGAAATAATTTCATTACAAGAAGAAGTGGAAAAGAAAGGAATTTTATTTTTGGGTGAAATGGGTTTAGACCCGGGAATAGATCACATGAGCGCGATGAAAATGATTCATACGATTCAAAAAGAAGGTGGAAAAATAATTTCTTTTAAATCCCATTGTGGAGGTTTAGTAGCTCCTGAAAGTGATGATAATCCTTGGCATTATAAAATTACATGGAATCCCGCAAATGTAGTATCAGCAGGTAGTTCAGGCGCTGTTTATTTGGAAGAAAATGAAATCGTGAATGTGGTTTATAAAGATATTTTTAAGGATGAAGGAAATGCAGTGGATATCCCTTCCCTCGCTACATTAGCATGGTATCCTAACCGTGATTCTATTTCTTATATCAATACTTATCAATTAAATGGAATTGAAACTTTTATTAGAACCACTTTACGCTATCCTTCATTTTGTAGAGGTTGGAATAAAATAATTGCTTTAGATTTTACTAACAAAGATGATTATGAAACAATCAAAGATTGTACAACATGGAGTGAATGGTATGAATTAAAAAAGAATCTCTTTCTCTCAAAAAATACTGCAATAAATGAATCTATTTTTTTTAAAGAAGAGTTTTTAATACAAGTGAATTATTTAGGATTGAATGATCATCTGTCAATTCCAATTCCAATAAATAATTCTGCGCAATTACTTCAATATTTATTAGAAAAAAAAATTACGGATGCTTCCTGAAGATAAAGACATGATTGTCATGTTGCATGAAATAGAATATGAAGTTGACAATCATAAAAAAGCAGTTAGAAGTTGTTTGATTGTAAAAGGGGAAGATCAATTATATACGGCCATGGCGAAAACTGTTGGTTTACCTTTAGGCATTGCAGCGAAATTAATTTTGCTTGATAAAATAAAACTTACGGGAATGCATATTCCTGTAATTCCTGAAATTTACAATCCTGTGTTAGAAGAATTAGCACTAAATGGAATTCAATTCACTGAAGAAATAAAAGATTTAAATAAATTGGCCTAAATAAAAACAGGTTCTCAAATTGAGAACCTGTCTGTATTTTGTCGGTTTATATTATTGTTTAGATTGCTCTATCGCATCTTTTTTCATTTGTTCATTAGCCGTAATTAAAAACTCCACTCTACGATTTTGCGCTTGTCCTTCAACAGTTTCGTTAGAATAAGCCGGAGCTGATTCTCCAAAACCTTTTGTTGTAATTCTTGATGAAGCAACACCTTGAAGTTTTAAATAATCCGCAACCGCTGTGGCACGTCTTTCACTCAAGCCCATATTGTATTCATCGGTACCTCTACTATCTGTATGTCCTTGTACTTCTACGTTGGTGTTAGGATATTTATTTAAAACTGTTACCAAATTTCTTAAATTGGTTTTAGCAGCCTCACTTAAATCTGATTTTGAAAATTCAAAAAGAATTTTTTCATTGAACTCTACTTTAATTCCTTCACCCACTCTTTCTACTACTGCACCTGGAACACTCGTTTTAATATCTTCAGCTTGCTTATCCATATCTTTTCCGATAATGGCACCTGCTGTTCCGCCAACTACTGCACCAATAATGGTTCCTAAAGTTTTATTACCAGCTGCATTACCGATGATAGCACCACCGACTGCACCGACTGTACCACCAATTACTGCACCTTTCTGACTTTTGGTTGCATTACATCCCATGGCAATCATGGCGATGGTCGCTATTGCGAGGATTGATTTTTTCATACTTTTCATCTTAATCTGTTTTGTTTTCTTACACTAACCAAACATTATACCAAAGAATTTTTGGTCATTTATATTTCGGTATTAATAAGACTACAAAGAGGAAAAATGTTCTTTTTCTTTAGTTAAATCGAGCAAGGGAAATCTTTTTTCTACATTATGAATGTGTTGCAATTGGCTACTGATAAAGTGTTGATGAGCTTTGCTATCGCTGAAAAATGGCCGATGTTGTACTGCCTTTAAAATATTTTTAATTTCTATAATTATTTCTTGGGTTTCTTTTTCAAAAAAAGAATCACAAAATTTTTCAAAAACAAAATCACTTGCAATTTTATTGGGATGCACTAAATCTTTTTCATAAAAACGATAATCTCTTAACACATCATTTACCAACTCATAAGAAGGGAAATAAATACAATGATCATTTACTTCTGCAAGGCAATGAACAGTATCAATTAGTCGGGCTTTACTTCTATTGTTTTCAACAAGTCCATCTTTTACGTGCTTTACAGGACTCACTGTAAAAATGATTTTTAATTTAGGATTGAAAATTTGTAATTGTTGTAAGCATTCTGAAAAAGATTGTATGATTTTTTCAACCGATAATAATTCTTTATTAAAATTTACTGAAGGCATTTTATGGCAATTCGCTACATATTTTGATTCGTTTTTTAATTGATAACAAAAAGCGGTGCCTAATGTAATTATCAAAATTTTTGTATCCTTTAAAAAATGATGTGCCTCGTTTTGAAAATGATTTATTTTTTGCAAAACTTCTTCTTGATGAACTCCGGAAAATCGCGAATGATGCGCCCAACTATTCCAAACAGAATTGAATTTGAACAATTGTTGAGCTTCAATTTTTTTGTTGTGCGTGTAATCCGTTAATGATCGTGCAATGCTTATCGGATCATAAAGAATGCCATTTGGATTTTGTAAAACAGAAAATTTTAAATCGGATAGCCTGCCTCCTATTTCTTCAGAAAAACAAGAACCCATCAACATGATTTTATGTTGGTAAGAAATTTTAAATGGCGAAGGAGGTACTTGAAAGGGAAGAAAAAAATCCATTAAATAAAAATTGCAGAAGCCATAGAACTCGCTTTCCGCATAGCTTCCAGATTAATATTGGGCAGTAATCCTAATTGAGAAAAATAAGGAACAAGTAATTCAGAATCCATATTGCCTACCAATTCATCATTCGCCATCGGGCAACCTCCAATTCCTTTTATAGATCCATCAAAACGCAAGCATCCATTTTTCAAGGCAGCATCCGTTTTTTCTTGCCAATTTGTAAAAGTAGAATGTAAATGCACTCCCGTTTCAATTTCAGGAAATGAATGTTTTACTTTTTGTACAACAGAAGCCACCTGATTGGGCATGGCAATACCAACTGTATCTGCTAAAGAAATAATTTGAATTCCATCTTCAGTAATTTTTTTTATCCAATCCAAGACAATATTTTCATTATACTCATCTCCGTAAGGATTACCAAAAGCCATTGAAATATAAACAACTAATTCTTTCCCGCTATCCTTACAAATTTGATGAATTTGCTTTACATGATCTAACGATTCTTGAATAGTGCTATGCGTATTGCGCATTTGAAAAGTTGGTGATATTGAAAATGGAAATCCTAAAAAAGAAATTTTTTCATGAAGCGCTGCTTCTTCTGCTCCGCGTACATTTGCGACGATTGCTAACAATTTTGTGCGCGTATTTTCCAAATAAAGTTCATTTAAAACCTCTTTGGTATCTGCCATTTGCGGAATTAATTTGGAAGAAACAAAACTGCCAAAATCTAAAGTATGAAAACCAATTTCCAAAAGTTGTTGCATGTAGGCAACTTTTTGATGAGTAGGTATAAAATTTTTCCAGCCTTGCATCGCATCTCTTGGACATTCTACAAATTTTATAGAATTTATTTCATCCGATTTTTCAGGCTTAGGGAAATTCATATTTTCAATTTAATCCATAATAAATGGAAATAGAAAAAAATTAAAAAATTTAACTATTGTATTCTTTGACGCATAGTTTCATACAAAATCATTCCGGCAGCTACTGACACATTTAATGATTCAAAATCTTGCTGCATAGGTATTGTAAATTTTTCATCGCATAAAGGATATAATGAAGGATGAATGCCTTTATCCTCACTGCCCATAATTATGGCACACGGTTCTGTAAAATCAATTTCAAATATTTTTTTCGTGGCGGTCATTTCACTCGCAAAAACTTTGATACCATTCAAATGAATTTCGTCTATGGCTTGGTGTAAGGTCTTCGTTCTACACACTGCAATTTGTTCCAAAGCTCCCGCAGAAGTTGTGATGGCATCTTCGCCTAAAGCTCCTACTCCTTTTTCGGGAATTACAATTGCATGAACACCGCAACAATAGGCGGTTCTGGCAAGTGCCCCGATATTTCTAATGTCTGTAATTCCATCCAAAAGTAATAGTAAAGGAAGTTCGCCTTTCTCCACTACGAAGGAAATAACATCTTGAAGATTCTGATAAGTAATTTTTGATTTGAGCGCAATGGCGCCATTGTGATTTTCTAAATTAAAATTCCGCAGTTTTTCAAAAGGAACTTTATTTACAGGCACTTCATACCGAAGCGCTAATTTTTTCATTTCTTCAGCATCGGGAGAAGTAATCGTATTTTGAAGATAGATTCTTTCTAACTGCTCACCATTTTCCAAAGCATCCATAATGGCTTTAAACCCGCCAATTAATAAATTTTTTTTAGGACGATGTTGTTGTGTGAATGGTCTTTGTGGTTGTCGCACTGATTTTTTTTAAAGATACAAATTAATAAAAAAACCACAAGCTAAGAGTACTTATGGTTTTCAATTTTATGATAGAAATTTTTAAAAATATTTTCTATTTAATTCCAAAAGCTTTTTTCACTTTAGGAACATAATCTAATTTTTCCCAAGTAAATAATTCTACTTTCATTTTTTTATCGGGGCCGTTTGGCATTTTAAAAGTCTTTGTAACAATTTCATTTTTCCGTCCCATGTGGCCATAGGAAGCAGTTTCCTGATAAATAGGATTGCGTAATTTCAAACGTTGCTCAATGAAATAAGGACGCATATCAAATAATGCTTTCACTTTTTCTGCTATCTGCCCATCGTTTAAATCCACTCGTGATGTGTGAAAAGTATTAACACTGATACTGGTTGGTTCTGCTACTCCAATCGCATAAGAAACTTGCACCAATACTTCATTACAAACTCCGGCTGCCACTAAATTCTTAGCAATGTGCCGAGCAGCGTAGGCCGCACTTCTATCTACTTTACTTGGGTCTTTTCCGCTAAATGCTCCGCCGCCATGCGCTCCTTTTCCACCATAAGTATCTACAATAATTTTTCTGCCTGTTAATCCTGTATCGCCATGTGGCCCGCCAATTACAAATTTTCCGGTAGGATTAATATGAAATTTTATTTTGTCGTTAAAAAGATGCGCATACTCCGGATATTTTTTCTTCATTCGAGGAATCAAAATTTTCTGAATATCGGCTGAAATCTTTTTCAACATTTTTTCTTCCGTATCAAAATCATCGTGCTGTGTTGAAATAACCATCGCTTCGATTCGCAAAGGTTTATTATCATCACTATATTCTAAAGTTACTTGGCTTTTCGCATCAGGACGCAAATATTTGATTTGTTTATTTTCTCTTCTTAAAGAGGCTAATTCAATTAATAAACTATGTGAAAGATCCAACGCTAAAGGCATATAATTAGCGGTTTCATTAGTAGCATAACCGAACATCATTCCTTGATCTCCTGCTCCTTGATCTTCTTTTTTCTTTTTATCTACACCTTGATTGATATCAGCTGATTGCTCATGAATTGCAGAGAAGATGCCGCACGAATTCGCCTCAAACATATACTCACTTTTTGTGTAACCGATTTTTCGAATTACACCTCGCGTAATTTCTTGTACATCTAAATAAGCTTTTGATTTTACTTCGCCTGCAAGTACCACTTGGCCTGTAGTTACTAAGGTTTCACAAGCTACTTTACTTTGTGGATCAAATGCCAAAAAATTATCAATAAGGGCATCACTAATTTGGTCGGCAACTTTATCCGGATGGCCTTCGCTCACAGATTCTGAAGTAAATAAATAGGGCATTTTTTAAATTTTTTGTGGCAAATTTATACTATCGCCATCAAGAGACAAAATAGATTTTAAATTCGCAGTAAACGTTTGTAAAATCAATTAAGGTAAAATAGAATAGATGATTCGCATTCTCATTTTGGAAGGTGAATTATTAGAACCATTTACCTTAATTCTTCCATCCGCAATATTGTTCAAACCATAGCTGAAGAAAGGAATTACTTGATTACACCTGTCGATATAATCACTTTTATTCACGATATAATAGGGTGCTCGTAATCTAAGAGTAGCATTCAAATTTTGTTTGGTAACAATGGTTTGTACATATCGCGAAATATTGAAAATGTATCTATTGATAGATTGACCTAAATCATTTACCACCTTATTAGGGTGACCACCTAATGTGTAAAAATTATTTTGAACTTCTAAAGTTGAAAAATCACATGGAATAGGGATATATCTTCCGCTGGTGGAAGTATCTTTTGTATCCAAATACAAGAAATAAGGTACATCAAAAATATTATCAAATGAAGTGGTAGAATAAATTTGATCTACAATTAATTCTGCACGAAGAATGACTCTATTAGGCATTCCCGTTAAACCCGGAATTTTAATTTCTGCGTAAGATCCGGGAGAAGTTTGTAAATAAATTTCTTGATCGCCTTGTGGAGGTTGAGAAACATGTTGCGTAATTTCTGATGTACCGCGATTGCGAATAACTGAATTTGCTTCTCCGGAATAAATAGTCATTGGGAAATCAACAATGGCAGTATCTTTCACTCCTGCTTTGGATGTGCGTACATAAATTGATAAGCGAGTATCAGCGCTCGTTAGATTAAAATAGTTCAATACACTTCCGCCCACACTTGCGTCCGGAACTATCGCAAAACCTTTGGAAGTAGTTTTAAAAATGGAATCATTTTTTAATAATGAGGTATCAAATTTTACCCAATCTTGCACAAAAGATTTATTGATTGGAATACGCAATTGTTTTAATGATTTTTCTCTAAATGCAAAAATGGAATCTTTTAAATCGCCGCTTCTAAATGTTTTTTCACCCAATAAATTATTGGTGTAATTAAAAATATTACAAGTAGTATATACACTATCATTTTTAAAACCATCAGTTAGTGGATATACTTGTACTTTACTTATGGAATTGGAATCTCCATAACTGTGTGAATATTTTAATGCTAATACAACTGAATCTACAATAATACTATCTTGATCGTGCTCAGGAAATTTAAACGGAAAATATTCAGGTTTTAATTCCACATAAATACTTGCAGTGGTGGAGCCGAAATAAGGATCATTTGCAATGATGCCTAACACATGCAAATCATTTCTTCTTACAGAATCACATAAATTGGCATTATCAAAATTGGTAGCGATTACTTCTAATGTGGTATCGAAAGTATGAATATTATCTACCACAGGAATAAGATCTTTTCCTAATGAAGTAGAATCAATTTTGGTACAACTAAGTGTGAAAAAAAATAAAATCAAGAAGCCCGTAACTGCAGTTGGTAGACGAAGTTTATGCACAGAAAAGATGAATTAGAGGATAAAAAAATTTAGTAAAAATTATTTTGCGGCAAGGTCGTCATACAATTGTAAATAGTCTGTTAAATCTGATTCAGCATCATATTTAAGTACCTTCTTTCCTTTCACTTTTGAAAACTCTTCCACTAATTTCTTATCAACTTTAGGAGCACCAAATGTAATAGCATCTGCGTAATGTGCACCACCTCTGAACATTGAAACATTATTTCCTGAATCAAAAATATCAATGTCTTTTGCTTTTACATTAGCATTGATCGCTAAGGTTTCTTTGAAATCCGCACCCATCTTTTCTTTAAAAGTATTTTGACCGATGGTATAAACAATTTTACAATTGCTGAACACAGGTTCTTTTTTGTAAGCCACTTTTATAAACATAGGAATCAATCCGGTCATCCATCCACTGCAGTGAATAATATCAGGAGGCCAACCAAATTTCTTAACGGTTTCTAATGCTCCTTTTGCAAAAAGCACTGAACGTAAAGCATTATCGGGAAACCATTTTTCATCTTCATCATGAAATAAAGATTTTCTTTTAAAAAGTTCCTCATTATCTAAAAAATATACTTGTAATCTCGCATTTGGAAGAGAAGCTACTTTGATCACTAAAGGATAATCATCTCCGGCGATAGAAACATTAATACCTGAAAGACGAACTACTTCATGAAGACGATGCCTTCTTTCGTTAATCATTCCAAAACGTGGCATGATACAACGTACCTCCATTCCTGTTTCATTTGCTTTTACCGCTAGTCTATTTACAATCTCTGCAAACTCTGTCATTTCTAAATAGGGAGACATTTCGTTCGCAATGAATAAAATTCTTTTCTTTGTGGACATTTATAAGGGTTAAATTAGCTTTAAGTTTTTTTATCAGTTGGCGAAGTTACCCTTTTTTTTTGGTTCAACAAGCTAAAATACAATATAGCGCCCTATTTGACCTTGCTTATGAAAATTTTAAAACATTCCTACGACCTTCATAAATACTTGAATCAACCATTATTTAAAAATTCTAAAATCGGATTTGTTCCCACCATGGGCGCGTTGCATCAAGGACATTTATCTCTATTGAACGCTTCAAAAAATCACACAGATGTTACAGTATGCAGTATTTATGTGAATCCAACACAATTCAATAATCCAAAAGATTTTGAAAAATATCCCATCACTTTAGAACAAGATATCTTAAAGTTGGAAGCGAATGGTTGTGATGTTTTATTTCTTCCGGAAACAAATGAAATGTATCCTAATTCTGATGCGACAAATAGACATTTTGAATTGGGATATTTAGAAACCATTTTGGAAGGAAAATTTCGACCGGGACATTTTCAAGGTGTGTGTATGATCGTGGAGACTTTATTAGAAATCGTGCAGCCGAATATTCTTTTTTTGGGACAAAAAGATTTTCAACAATGTATGGTTATCAAAAAATTAATAGAATTAAATAAGTTACCGGTAGAAGTAAGAATTTGCCCTACTCTGCGCGAACCTTCCGGATTGGCTATGAGTAGCAGAAATATGAGATTGAATGATGAAGAAAAAAAATTAGCAATTCAATTATTCCAATCATTGCAATGGATAAAAGATCACATTTCTACATCATCAAATTTTACCACTTTACAAAAAATACAAATTGAAAAATTAGAGCAATCAGGATTTAAATTAGATTATTTAGAATTAGCCTTACGAGATAATTTAGAATTAGTAGATAATTATCATTCCGGAGAAAAATATGTTCTTTTACTCGCGGCGTATTTAGGTGATATTCGGTTGATTGACAATATATTAATTTGATTCACTTAAAATTAAATTATGAAATACAATTTTTTAACTGAAGCAGCAAAAGATCCACTTGTTCAATGTGAGTTCTAAAAGATAAGGCTGCAAATCGTAATAAAAACTTCCCATTTATTGTGGTGGAAGAAATAAAAATACTTCCTTCGTTTTGGATGCTTTCTATAATTTTTTTATTGAACTCAATATTATCTTTTTCGTCCTTTTCAAACCAAAATATCACAACCGATAAATCGGGGAAAGGCCCGGTTTTGAAACCCAATTCTTTTACTTTTCGATAAAAATATTGAGTCAACAATAATTTTTCTTCTAAACTTGATGCGAAAGGTTCTATTCCGTGCAACTTAAGTGGAAGCCACATTCTCAATCCTCTAAAATGTTTACTTAACTCGGGTGAAAGTTGAGAAGGAGAATATTCCTCTTCCCTACTCTTTGCGTCTTGCATATAATTGGCATCATAAGTATTTGCTTCAAGAAGATGATGAACATTTTTTACCAATAACATTCCTAAACCGTAAGGCACGAATAAACTTTTGTGCGGATCCATTATTACAGAATCTGCTAATTCAATTCCTTCTAATAATTTCTTTCCCGATTTAGTTAAAAGAAAAAATCCACCATAAGCTGCATCTACATGAAACCATAATTGATTTTCTTGCGCAATAGCTGCCATTTCTTTCAAAGGATCCACGGCACCCACATCTGTAGAACCGGCATTCGCGATCAATAAAAACGGCTGTAGCCCTTCATCTTTATCTTTTGCAATTTGAATTTTTAATTCATCTACATCCATTCTATAATGCGCATCTACCTTAATTGTTCTAATCACACTTTCTTCTAATCCCGTAATTTTTAACGCATTCAAAATACTATGATGCGCTTGTTGACACAAATAAATTACCGTAAGTTCAATATCTTTCGCTTTCACTTTCCGAATGATTCTTGCAGTCGCAATGGCAATTAAATTTGCGTAACTTCCTCCGGATGTAAGATTGCCGCCAAATTCAGTTTTAAAACCTATTAAATTACCCGCCCATTGAATTAAAGCATTTTCAATCCGCACGGCTCCCGGCGATGCATAAAACACTCCTGCATATCGATTGGTCGTTGCTGCAATAAAATCTCCTAATGCGGAAGCGTATAAACCACTACCGGGAATATAACCTAAATGCCCTGCCGACTGGGGATTCAGGCCGGGTTTATCAACTCTTTCTTCCAAGAGATTTAATAATTCTTGAATTGTATTAGGTTGTTCATTGATTAATAATTCATCATCCAATTTTTCTTTTTCATAACGGTTAGCCACATACGCTTTTGCAGAAAAAAGTTGATTGGTAAAATTGTTCGCATATTTTTCTACACTTTTTAAAAGCGATTTTCTTTCTAAAAAAGAAATATTTAAAGAATCACTTTTGGTTTGGTATTGTTTAATTTGTTCTATTAATTTTTCATCACTATTCATTGGCCATCGATTTGGCCAAAATTACTGTAATTGAAATTGGGCATTTCAATAATCCGAAATTTTCTTCTTCATTTGTAATATATTTAATCAAAGTTGGGATGTAAGAATGTGCCGATTTTAAATAAATATATATGCCTGATATAAAAAGTGTCAAAAAAGAAATTCAATTTTTAGATGGTCCTCAAAGTCGATGGAATGATTTTAAATATATCATCAGTGTATTTTTTGAATTTATCAAAGGCTTTCGTGCGCTGCATTTCGTTGGTCCGTGTGTAACCATTTTTGGTTCTGCCAGATTTAAAGAAGATCATCCTTTTTATCAACAAGCACAAAAATTAGCGGGTGAAATTGCTTTATTAGGATTTACAATTATGACCGGCGGTGGCCCCGGAATTATGGAAGCAGCCAATAAAGGCGCCAAAGAAGTGGGCGGAAAAAGTGTAGGCTGCAATATTGTATTGCCTCACGAACAACACCAAAATGCTTATCTCGATAAATGGGTGGATATTAAATATTTCTTTTTAAGAAAAATTTTATTGCTGAAATATTCTTATGCATTTGTAGTGATGCCCGGTGGATTTGGTACACTTGACGAATTTTTTGAGGCGATAACTTTAGTGCAAACCAAAAAGATAGAACAATTTCCTATTGTAATTTTTGATAAAGATTTTTATCAAAATATTATTGAACACAATCAAAAAATGTTTGAAGCAGGAACCATTTCGCGAAATGATGAAGACCTTTATTTTGTAACAGATTCTATTGAAGATGCCGTTAATTATATCAAAGAGAAAAGTATCGTTGCTTTCGGACTAAAATACATGAAACCGAAAAAACCTTTTTGGGGATTTTTTGAAAAAGCTTGGGACAGTGTATTTTAAATATCAAGAACTAACAGCTATGAATACACGCAATTTTTTTTTCTACCAACCATTTGCCAATACATCTGCAATATGCATAGTTCTTAAAGACATTGATTTTTTATCAATGATTCCTTGCAAATGCATTAAACAACTTAGATCTGTAGAAACAATACTTGAAGCTTTGGTATCTAAAGCGTGTTGAATTTTTTGTTCTGCCATTGCATAAGAAATATCATCAAATTTAACTGCAAAGGTTCCACCAAAACCGCAACAGGTTTCAGTTTCAGCCATCTCTACCAATTCCAATCCTTCTACATTTGCTAATAATTTTCTTGGTCCTTCTTTTATATTACATTCTCGTAAACCTGCACAGCTATCGTGATAAGTTACTTTAGCAGGAAATGAAGCACCAAATTTATCCACCTTTACAACTTGAGTAAGAAATTCTGTAAATTCAAAAATGCGAGAAGAAATACCTTTTACTAAATTGTGTTGTGAAGAATTTGAAAATAATTCTGCATAATAGTTTCTTACAAATCCTACACAAGAAGCGGATGGTGCAACAATAAAATCAGGAGTACTAAAATCGTTAATAAATTTCGAAGCTACTTTTTTCGCTTCGGCTTGAAAACCTGCATTAAACGCAGGTTGACCACAACATGTTTGATTGGGATTATACGCTACTTCACATCCTGCTTTCTCCAATACTTTCACCATATTAAACGCAGTTTGCGGGTAAAATTGATCAACAAAACATGGTATAAAAATTTGGACTTTCATTCAATATTTTAAAAAAGGAAAACACTTTTATCAGCAGAAAAAACCTAGTTGATCACATATTTCAACTCGATCATTTTTAAAGCAGCAAGCGCAGAATCAACGCCCTTATTTCCGTATTTTCCACCGGTGCGATCATCAGCTTGTTGTTGATTATCCACTGTCAAAACACCAAAAATGGATGGAACCGGCAATGTAAGATTCAAATGCGAAAGCCCGTCTGTAACGGCTTTGCACACATATTCGAAGTGAGGAGTATCTCCTCTCAAAACACATCCTAATGCAATAAAAGCTTGGGGCTTTTCAAATTTATTATGATAGGATTCCCAAAAATGTTTGATTGCAAAAGGGATTTCAAATGCACCCGGCACTTCTATGATTTTAAAATTATTCATACCAAATTGTTGCAAGGTTTCTACACAACCCGAGAGTAATTTATTGACAATAGAAGGATTCCATTGAGTATGGATAATAACGATGCAGGCATCCTTTGGGAGAATGCCTGCATTGATATTGTATAAATTATTTTCAGTAGCCATTATTCAATTTTTATTCTGCATACTCACCCAATTTAGCTAAGTAGCGATCTACATCTTCTGCTTTTTGGGTTTTAGGATAATCTGTTTTTATTTTTTTAAATAAATCAATCGCCTCTTTTGTTTTACCATTTACTTGTGCAAATAATGCAGCTCTGAATAAAAATTCAGAAGAAGTAAAATCATCTTTTTCATTTACTAAAGCGGCTTTTTTGTAATAATTTAATGCTTCATCATTTTTCTTTAATTCTGCATTGGCATCACCAATCATTCCATAAGCACGGCTTTCAATTTGGGTAGAACCTTTTGCATCAAAATCTTTTAAGAATTTAATGGCTTTTTCAAATTGTCCTAAATGGAGATAACATGCACCGGCATAATATTTACAAAGATTGGCGGCATTCGTGCCGGAATAATCGTTCATCATTTTTAATGCTCCTGGATGTACTCCATCACCATTTAAAACTTGCGTTGCTAACATTATTTTAGAAGAATCAGAAGCAGCGGTAAAATCATCAAAATATTTTTGGGTTACAAAAACTTGATTATTGGCCTTTTCCTCTAAAGGCATTTTGTACGCATATTTATAAGTAAGCCATCCGGCTATTAATACAATAATTACCGTGCTTACATAGGTAATGGGTTTACTGTATCGATCCCAAAAATTGCGAATTTTATCGATTGGTTCTAATTCGTGTTTGTGTGCGTGTTTGTCGGCCATTAATTTAAATTTGTCTTTCTTTCTCAGAAAACTTTTAGGGTTATTGTTTGGTTATTTTAGAAATATTAATCCATTATAAACGGATAATCTTCTTGTACATATACGTCTTTAAGCACTTCGTCATCGTTTGGAAGCGGACTCTCTTCTGCGAATTTTACAGATTCATCCACAATATTTTTTACTCTTTCTTTGATAGTTTCTATTTCTTCTTCAGAAGCATTGAAATCGGTTTTTAATTTTTCTAAAGTAGTTTCCACCGGATCTTTCAATTTGTATTCTTCCATTTCTTCTTTGCTTCTATATTTGGCCGGATCACTCATGCTATGGCCTTTGTAGCGATAGGTTTTTATTTCTAACAAAGTAGGTCCGCCTTTTTCTCTGGCTCTCTTCACGGCTCTCTGTACCGCTTCATGAACAGGTTCAGGAGTCATTCCATCTATTTGATCACTTGGCATTTCGTAGGCATCTGCCAATTTATAAATATCTAATACATTGGAGGTACGTTTTACAGAAGTTCCCATTGCATAGTTGTTATTTTCGCAAATAAAAACTACAGGCAATTTCCATAACATTGCCATATTAAATGTTTCATGCAACATTCCTTGACGAGCAGCCCCATCTCCAAAAAAACAAAGAACTACATTATCGGTATCTCTGTATTGCTCAGCAAATGCAAGCCCTGCACCGGTTCCAATTTGGGCACCCACAATTCCATGGCCACCAAAGAATTTTTCTTTTACGCCAAAGAAATGCATACTTCCACCTTTTCCTTTACTGCAACCTGTGGCTTTACCATATAATTCAGCCATGCAAGAATCTGCTGATACACCTTTTGCAATAGCTAAACCATGATCGCGATAAGCAGTAATGAAAATATCATCCGGAGTGGTGGCTGTCATACAACCCGCCGCAATAGCTTCTTGACCAATATATAGATGGCAGAAACCTCTAATTTTTTGCATTCCGTACAATTGGCCGGCTTTTTCCTCGAAGCGGCGAAGTAGGAGCATTAACTCATACCAGTACAAATAAGTTTCTTTAGAAAACTTTGTATTCAAGATTTTGAAATTTTAGGTGGCAAAGATAGGATAAAATAAAAATAATAGCGCTTCAACTTTCAAAATATAAAAGTGATGGATGCAGAATTTTTAATTATCCATTTTGGCGGCAATGGGCGAAAGCTGTTTTTCATTTTCAATCATTTTGCTCATCACTTTTATTGTCTCGCCAATATATTTATCTCCGCTAAGAACTTTAATAAATTGTTCTTGTTTTTTAATTTTTTCCAAATCGTCTCCTATTTCAATCAAATCTTTTTTGATACTTTTTGCATTAATTGAATCTTTGATTTGAGAAAATTGATCTAATTGCTTAGAAAGTTCTCTCATTTCTTTTCTGTCTTTTTTAAACTCTACCATATTTAAAGAGACTTCTTGATTCCTAAACTTATCTAATTTATTGACCGTTTCTCTAATTCCAATAAAATTTGGGTCTTGATTAATTTGTTGATTCATCAATTTTTCTATCGGCATCAAATTACTTTTCCAAACTCTGTAATCTGCGCGAGCAATAGTATCCCAACCAAGTGCGTTGGGATTATCTTTTTCGCGGAATTTTACATTCTCCAATCTATCCGGAATGATGATATCTGGAATAACTCCTACTTTTTGTGTAGTGCCTCCATTGATTCTATAAAATTTTCGAAAGGTCAATTTTACATCACCTAAACCTTGAGGATTATTTCCAAAAAGTACATTTTGAGATTGAGGATCTAATGAAATCGGCCGTTGTACCGTTCCTTTACCGTAGGTAGATGTGCTTCCAATTACAATTCCTCTTTTATAATCTTGAATCGCTGCTGCAAAAATTTCAGAAGCAGATGCGCTTAATTCATCAACCATTACAGTTAAGGGACCGGAATATAAAATTTTGTCATCATCATCTGATAGCACTTGGATTCTTTCATTGCGGCCTTTTACTTGTACCACCGGACCATTTTTTAATAAATAAACCTACCATTTCTACCACATCAGTAAGCGATCCGCCACCATTATTTCTAAGATCCATGATGATGCCATCTACATTTTCTTCTTTCAATTTCATGATCTCTTTGGCCACATCAGTTGCAGCTCTTCTATTATTCATGTTCTCAAAATCAGCGTAGAATTCCGGCAAATAAATATAGCCGATCTTCTGATTTCCATTATGTATGATTGCACTTTTCGCATAAGTATCTTCTAATGAAATTTCATCTCTTAAAAGCGAAACAACTTTAATGGTTCCATCAGGTTTTTTCAATGTAAGACGAACCTCTGTGCCTTTTCTTTCACCTCTGATTAATTTTACTGCATCGGATAATGCATAGCCTGTAACATCCACCGGTGGCGCATCTCCTTGACCAATTTTGATAATCTCGTCCGCAGGTTGTATCTCGCCGGACTTCCATGCAGGCATACCGGTAATTAAGCTCGACACAGTAATTTTTCCATCTTTCTCCTGCAATTGCGCGCCAATTCCGTAGAATTTACCACTTAGCATTTCATTGAATGATCTTTTATCTATGGGAGCCATGTAGGTAGTGTGCGGATCCATTACTCCGGTAATAGAATTTACAAAAGTGCTAAACATTTCTTCAGAAGTATTGTGGCTTTTAAGCGTTTGGAAAAATCTTTCCATTTGTTTAGCCACTCTATCAGTTGCCTCTTTTATCAATACCGAATCATCTTTGTAAATAGAGTCTTTAGGATTGGAATCTCTTTCTTCTTGTAAATCCGTAAAACGCCCGAGGATCATAAATTTCAATCGCTTTCTACAATAATCATATCGTTCCGCTTCTGTTTTAGGATAATTTCTTTTGTCACCGTCAGTTTGTAAATATTCTTTTAAATTAAAATTGAATGGCTTAGAAAGAATTTCTTTATACATCGGGGCTAATTCATCTAACCTCTGTACATACCGACTACTGATGGTGTAGAAAGATTCAATAGGCGCACCATGAATTTCATCATCTATTTTAGTGCTGTATTTTTGAAATTCATTGATATCTTTTTGCAAAAAAATGTATTTATCTGCATCCAATGTATTCAAATATTGCTTCAATACTTTTTTGGAAAATTGATCATCAATTTTTTGTGGATTATAATGACCTTGCTCTAAAACTATCCCAACATTTTGAAGAATCATCTGATACTTTTCTTTGGGGTCTATATTTTTTTCACTGCTTCCTTTTACACCATAGGTGATTAAAATACCGGAAAGAATGAGTGCTAAGAGAACAGGAATAAATTTTTTGCTCATAATAAAACTAAATATTGGGTTCATACGTAAAAGTAACTGAAAAAGAGTATGCGCTAAAAATACAAATTTGAATTAACAAAGGTTTTGTAAAGCACTAAATTATTTAATCGGTAGTATAAGCGAGTTAAAATAAAACATTGATGGTAAAAAGAAAGGGAGTTTATGATTTTAATTTAGAATTTTTTAGGTCGATTTTTTTCTTTGGCTGACATTATTATTTTGCAGAGATTTGCTAAATAATTTAGCATTTAATGTACCTCAATTGCAAGACTTATTACAGCTTCAGATACGGCACTATTTCTACTTCAGAATTGGTGGAGCAAGCAGTAGATCATGGAGTTTCGTCTTTGGCACTCACTAATATAAATGCTACTTGCGATATGTGGGATTTTGTAAAATTAGCCGAAAGCGCCGGCATTAAACCCATTGGCGGAGCAGAAATACGCAATGAAGATACTTTCTTGTACTTGCTCATTGCCGCTAATAATGAAGGCCTTGCTTGGATTCATCGTTTTTTATCTCAACATCTTACAGAAAAAAAATCTTTTCCTACTGCGGATACCAATCCTACATTTTTTAAAAAACCTACAGACGGATTTGTAATTTATCCTTTACATGCAAAACCACTTTCAGCACTTTTACCCAACGAAGTCATCGGTATACTTCCGTGGGAAGTCAATCAATTAATTTCTTTGGATTGGAAAAAATACCAGAATAAATTCGTCATACGGCAGCCGGTTACTTTTCAAAACAAAACTTATTTTAACCTGCACCGTTTGTTGCGCTCCATCAGCAAAAATTGTTTATTATCGAAACTGCCCATAGAATCACAAGCTTCTCCTCAAGAAACTTTTGCATCTCCCGCCAAGCTGCTAAAGGATTTCGAGCAATATCCATTTATTGTTACCAATACTTATCAATTAATGGATGCATGTTCTTTATCGATGGATTTTGGAGTAGATAAAAACAAACAAACTTTTAGTGTTACCAAAAAAGATGATAAAACTTTATTATTAAAATTAGCCCAAGACGGTTTTTTAAAACGCTACGGCAAAAAAAATAAGATAGCGCTGGAGCGCATGCAAAAGGAATTAAAAGTGATTGATCAATTAGGATTTAATTCTTATTTTTTAATCAATCACGATATCGTTCAATATGCTACTTCCAGAGGCTTTTATCATGTAGGCAGAGGAAGCGGAGCCAATTCTATTGTGGCTTATTGCTTAGGCATTACAGATGTAGATCCGATAGAATTGAATTTATATTTCGAAAGATTTTTAAATGAAGAGCGCACCTCTCCGCCCGATTTTGATATTGATTTTAGTTATACCGATAGGAATGAAATCATGGATTATATTTTTAAAAGATTCGGGAAAGACCATGTAGCGCTATGTGGCTCCTACTCTACTTTTAAGCACGATGCAGTGATTCATGAACTCGGAAAAGTATTCGGTTTACCCGACGAAGAAATTAAAGATTTACAAAGAACTGCGCATTCTACTGACCCAATACATCGTTTGATTTTTCAATACGGAAAATTGCTGAAAGGCTTTCCCAACATCATGTCTATTCATCCTTGCGGAATGTTGATCACCGAAAAAGAAATCACTAATTATGCCACTTGCTTTCTACCTCCTAAAGGTTTTACCGGAGTACAAATGGATATGTTTATTGCAGAAGATATCGGACTTAATAAATTTGATATTTTAAGTCAAAGAGGTTTAGGGCACATCAAAGAAGCGCTGCAACTCATCAAAAAAAATAAAGGAATTGATGTGGATATTCATGATTTCAAAAAATTTAGAAATGATGAATCTATCAAACAACAAATTCGCGAAGCAAATACCATCGGATGCTTCTACATAGAATCACCGGCCATGCGACAATTACTAAAAAAATTACAATGCGATGATTATATTACTCTCGTAGCAGCAAGCAGTATTATTCGTCCGGGCGTATCACAATCAGGCATGATGCGTGAATATATTTATCGATATCACCATCGCGATAAAATACCTTATATACATCCGCTCTTTGAAGAACACTTGGGCGAAACCTTTGGTGTGATGGTGTTTCAAGAAGATGTGATAAAAATTGCGCATTATTTTGCAGGCCTTACTTTAGGCGAAGCCGATATTTTAAGAAGAGCCATGAGCGGTAAATATAGAAACCATAATCGCTTCTTTTTAATGAAAGAAAAATTTCTTTTGAATTGTAAAAACATTGGTCACCCCGCAGAATTAGCTGAAGAAGTTTGGCGACAAATGGAAAGTTTTGCAGGCTATAGTTTTAATAAAGCGCACTCTGCCAGCTTTGCCGTAGAAAGCTACATGAGCCTTTATTTAAAGACTTATTTCCCAAAAGAATTTATGGTAGCTGTCATCAATAATTTTGGTGGTTTCTATTCACGTGAATTATATTTTTTAGAATTATTAAAAATAGGCGGCGACATAAAAGCTCCTTGCGTTAATAACAGTGATGAGTACACGAATATTCATGATGACAGGGTTTATGTAGGATTTATTCACATAAAAGGATTGCCTTCCAAACTCATTGAAACTATTATAGAAGAAAGAGCTACAAATGGCCCCTATCTTCATTTACAGGATTTTATAGAGCGCACAAATGTAGGCCTTGAATCTTTAAATACTTTGATTAGTATCGGCGCTTTTCGATTTACCAAAAAAACAAAAAAGAGTTTATTGTGGGAAGCGAATTTTTTACAGAAAAAAAATCAACCGCAATTGCATGTGGGCGAACCATTATTTAGAGAAGAGCCTTTGCAATTTTCATTACCTAATCTTATTGATAATCCTTTAGATGATTTGTATGAGGAATTAGAAATTTTAGGTTTTACACTTTCCAATCCATTTGATATAGTGAATGATGAAAGCAATGATTATGTTTTGGCAAAAGATTTAATTCACTATTTAGGTCGTTCAGTTACTTGTTTGGTTTATTTTATTGATCACAAACGTGTGGTCACCAAACACAATGACAATATGTATTTCGGCACTTTTGTAGATAAAGAACTCAATTGGATTGATACCGTTCATTTTCCGGATGTGGTTAAAAAATATCCGCTCAGTCGGAATGGTTTTTATCGCATTACAGGAAAAGTAGTAGAAGATTTTGGAGTGCATAGTGTGGAAGTGCGCACACTGTATAAAGTAGGTCTTAAAAATCGCAGTTACTCAAATTTAGGATAATGTTTTTAACGGAAAATCGACATATTACTCACATGGATTTAGATACATTTTTTGTATCTGTAGAATATTTGCGCAATTCAAAATTGAAAGGAAAACCTGTGTTGATAGGAGGTATGAGCGATCGCGCTGTAGTAGCTTCTTGTAGTTATGAGGCAAGAAAATTCGGAATTCATAGCGGTATGTCGATGAAGATTGCCAGAAGATTATGTACTCATGCCATTGTAGTGAAAAGTGATTTTGAAGCCTATTCCAAATATTCAAAATTGGTTACAGAAATTATCAAAGACACTGTACCCGCTTTTGAGAAAGCAAGCATAGATGAATTTTATATCGATATGACGGGCATGGATCATTTCTTTGGTTGTCGAAAATTTTCTGATCAATTAAAACAAAAAGTAATTGCAGAAAGCGGGCTCCCCATTTCTTATGGATTGGCCTCCAACAAACTCATCAGCAAAGTAGCTACCAATGAAATAAAACCCAATGGACAAATAGAAATTCCTTTTGGAAATGAGAAATTATTTTTAGCGCCGTTGAGCATTATGAAAATTCCCGGAATAGGCAAAGAGACCGGTTATAAATTATTAAAGATGGGAGTAGAAACCATCAAAACGCTCAGTGAAATTCCTTTACCACTCATGTACAATCTCTTGGGTAAAAATGGTAATGAACTACATCGCAGAGCTAATGGTGTAGATGAATCGCCGGTAATTCCTTATCGCGAGCAACAATCTATTTCTACAGAAGAAACCTTTGAAACCGATACTATTGATCATTTATTTTTACATCGAACTTTAGCGCGCATGACGCAAAAACTTGCTTATGAATTACGCTCCAAAAATAAACTCACCGGATGTATTTCTCTCAAAATTAGATACAGCGATTTTCAGACGGAACAAAAACAATTATCCATTAATTACACCGCAGTTGATCATGAATTATTGCAAAAAATAAAATTACTTTTTACTCAATTATTTGTTCGCCGACAATTGATTCGATTAATCGGAATTCGTTTCTCAGACTTAGTTTCAGGCACCTACCAAATTAATTTATTCAACGACACACAAGAAATGATACGCTTATATCAAGCTATTGACAGTATCAAAAAACAGTATGGAGAAAAGTATGTATTCCGTGCTGTAGGATAATGAATTTATTGATCTAATAAAACAAAAGAGCCTTGTCAAATTGAACAAGGCTCTTTATTGGTTTTGAGTTGGTTAATTATAGCCGGGGTTTTGTTGATCTTTTAATCCGGGATTAGCATTGATTTCATCTTGAGGAATGGGTAAAATAGTTTTTGGGAAAGTGCGATCAATAGTTTTAGGACGAGCCGAAACAGTAATACCGCCAAATTCATCATTAAATGTAATAGATTTATTAAGGCGCAACATATCAAAATACCTTTGCCCTTCGGTAAATAATTCTTTGCTTCTTTCATCTAATACCATATCCAAAGTAATCGTAAGATTAGTTGCAGGAATAAGTCCCGGAGCACGTTTGCGGATAGCATTTAAATAATTGGCTGCCGCAATTTTATCAGAATATAAAGCTGCTTCTGCAGCGATCAAATACATTTCAGACAAACGGATTACTTTAATATTTACAGCAGTAGCAGTGGTTTTTCCATCTCCACTAAGCAATACATCGCCGCTGTATTTATAACTGGCACCTAAATGAGAAGGAGAACTTTCATCATAGCTCATTACACCCCATCTTACATCATTAGCATCTTGACCAAGTCTACTTAAATAATAATCGCTCGCCATAAACCAACCCGCAGCATTTCCTGAACCGTGTCCTTTACGACGCAAATAGAAACTCAAAGACGAAGTTTCTAAATCCGCTTCACTCGGAAAAATACCTAATTCAAAAATTGATTCAGAGCCAAATTGCGATTTCCAAGAACTTGCCCAATTGGCATTACTATATAATACGTACGGCCCATTATCTATTACATCTTTTGCAGCCGCAAGTGCTTCAGTATATTTACCCATGGTCAAATAAACTCTTGCCTGAATGGCTTTATTGCCATAGTAATTAAGATAGCCGTTGGATTTTGTTTTAGAAAGTAAAGGTGCAGCAGTAGTAAGATCACTTAATATCTGCGTATAATTTTGTTCTACTGTAGCACGCAATGGTTGAGCGGATGCATCTAACGGTTCAGTAATATTAGGCACGCCATACGAGGATTTATCGTACGTGTAAGATTTACCATAAATGCGCACCAAATCAAAATACAGCATTGCTCTGGCGGTTAAAACTTGGCCTTGATAATTATCAAAATTTTCAGTTGTACCGGCTGCTTTCAAACTTTCAATACTTGCTAAAATATTATTGGCTTGAAGAATACAATTATAAATTTGATTCCAAAAACCTGAATAATTATTGGACGACACCGAATGATTGAAAGTGTACATAGCATCTAAACCGCGACCTTGTGAGAAGATGGTAAGATCACCACCTTTTGCATCCGCATAGATGATAAAATTTCTTCCATAATAATTAGAACTGGTCATTTTTCTCATCAGTCCGTTGATCATCACTTTAGCATCAGCAGCGGTTTGGATGGATGTTTTAGAATCACCGGCGTTGGTTGGCGGTATATCCAGAAAATCTTTCTTACAGGCTGTAAAACTAAGAATGAACAATCCGATTAAATATATTTTTATCTTTTTCATTTTTTTAAACTTTAAAATAGTTAGAAACTAAATTCGATACCAAATGTGTACGTTTTTGCATAAGGAGTTTCCCAACCTCTTGTGCCGTATTGGTTCACTTCCGGATCTGCAATTTTATATTTCGAAAAAGTAAGAAGATTGGAGCCGTTAAAATATACTCTGGCGTTGGAAATGCCTATTTTCCCAATAAATGATTTAGGCAAATTATAAGACAGCGTAATATCCTTGAGCCTTACGAAAGTAGCATCATGCATTTGGCGAGAACTAAATTTTTGTGGATCGGTAAGATCGTTTCCGTCTAACCGTGGCAAAGTACCGCTGGTATTGGTTGGTGTCCACATATGATCGTAGTAATATTTGGAGCGAATCCTTTCCCAATAATAGCCATCATCTGCTACATCTTTAAATGCACCATCATATAAATTGCCGCCAATCTTGTAAATGAAATTAAGTCCTAATGAAAGGCCTTTGTAAGAAACTTCAGTACTTACTCCTCCAAATACTTTTGGCATTGCATTTCCGATGATCACATAATTCGCAGCACTCCAATCGTAGGAAGCTCCACGTCCGTTTAATAAAAAATCTCCTTTCGTATTATCAGTTGGGTCATTAACATACCATCTGTTTTTACCATTGGCCGGATCTACTCCGCCCCATTCATATCCATAGAGTGCTAAAGTAGATTCTCCTTCTCTATAAATAAATTGTGCACGAGCATCACCCCCTGTCGGGTCGTACCAGATGATATCTTGGCCTTTTGTTTCACCTTCATTTTTATAAAGCTTAGTCACCTTTGATTTAATGAAAGAAGCGTTAGCACTTACTGTCCATCTTATCTTTCCATTATCGATAATATCGCCGCCTAATTGTAATTCAATTCCTCGGTTATTAATTTCACCTACATTTTTCAGCGTTGAACTAAATCCTGTAACTCTGGAAATGGGCACATCTTGTAATAAATCTTTTGAATTGCGATTGAAATATTCTATTGACCCAAATACTCTTTGATTAAATAAACCAAATTCCAATGCTATATTCGATGTATAACTTGTTTCCCAAGTAAGGTTAGGATCTGCAATGGTACTCAATCCGCCACCTGCTAATCCCATATAACTATTTCCATATCCTGCTAATGATCTCCATCCATAATTAGCAGAAGGCAGCGTTCCGTTTACACCATAAGAAGCTCTTATTCTAAGATTGCTTATTGCATCCATATCTTTCATAAAAGTTTCTTTATCCAATCTCCATGCTCCGGCCACAGACCAAAAATTACCCCAACGAGTATCAGGGCCAAGGCGTGAAGAGCCATCACGGCGAAAAGAAGCAGAGCCATAATATTTTTGATTGTAATTGTATTCTACTCTTGATAAATAAGAGACCATGTTATTTCCCCAAGAATAACCGGATGCATCAAATGCGCCCGCAGTGGCTACTGTATGCAAGGCACTTGAAGGAAGTTTTGTTCCGGTGGCGCGCTGATAATCTGTAAGGTTTTTTTCTACCTCAAAACCGGCCAGAAGTCCTAAACTATGTTCATTGAATTTTTTATTAAAATTGAGCGTGGTAGAAGACACTAATTTATTTATGTTGGTAGTCATTTCAGAAACGGTTCCTTCTGTAGTACTTCCATTAAAATGTTTGGCACTATAATAAATATGGTCTTTAGATTGTGTATTATCATAAGAGAAAACAGACCTTAGATTTAATTCCGGAAGTATATTAATTACTACGGTTTCATTTGCAGTGACTCTTAAAGTGGTTCCTTTATTTTCCCATTCGTTATCATAATAAATATCGTTTTGTGCATAGCTGCCATAGCGTGCAGTCCACGGTGCACCTGTCTTATAATCGGTTGGCCAATACAATCCCCAAAGCAAATTACGTGATTGGAAAAAATAATTGGAGCTTGTGTTTCTTGTATCATTATATCCTTCCAAATTACTTTTGGCAATATTTACGTTAGAAATGAATTCAACAAATTTTCCAATTTTTTGGGAAATATTGATGCGACCGGTAATGCGATCAAAATTGTTGATTCTTACTCTACTTTGATCTTTCGTGTAAGATAATGAGGAGTAATATTTCGTATTCTGATCGCCACCACTTACTGATACATCATTGGTTTGATAAATGGCTGTTCTAAATAATGCATCTTCCCAATTGAAATATTTTCCTTCACGATTTTCCAAACCATCTGTCATTCCTTTGATGATTACATTTTCATACATACCTGTGCCGGTGGTTTCGAAATAATATCCATGTTTTTTGAATTTTCCATTGAGTCGGTTTAGTGCATCAGTATTAGAAAATTCAGGTGTTCTTCCGTTAGAAAGACGATAATCATAAAATATTTGGTAGAGCATATTTACCTGCTCTTGAATATTAGCTGTTTCATAATTATCTGTTGCCCATTTGGGAGAAAAACCTATTGAGGATTTAAAACTCACTTTTGGTTTGCCTACTTTTCCTTTTTTGGTGGTAATTACCACTACACCATTCGCAGCACGTGAACCATATAAAGAAGAGGCTGCAGCATCTTTTAAAATAGTTATGGATTCTATGTCCGAAGGATTGATAGTATTCATAACGTTATTACTATTATAAATGTAGTCACTCAATTGGCCTGTATTTCCCGAAACAACAGGAACTCCATCGATGACATACAGAGGTTCATTTGAAGCATTCATCGAACCAATGCCTCGAATGTGAATGCTGGTAGTAGAGCCCGCTTGGCCGGAAGCAGAAGTTACTAACACTCCGGGTGCTTTACCTACTAATCCATTTTGAAATGAAGTATTAGGTGCATTTTCAATTTCATTCATATTGATCGTGGAGGCAGAACCTGTATAAGTGCCTTTGGTAGAAGTACCATACGCTACCATAATTACTTCATCCAATGATTGTGCATCCACATCCAATGCGACATTGATAACACTTTTGCCTTTTATAGGTATTTCTTTAGTTTGATAACCAACAGAAGAAAATATTAATACACCATCAGACGGAACATTGTCGATGGAATATTTTCCGTTCGCATCGGTTGAAACTCCATGCTTGGTACCTTTTAAAAGTACACTTGCAATTAGGGTACTTCCCTCTTTAGCAGCGGTAACTACGCCGGTTACCTTACTTGTAGATTGTGCAAAGAGGGCAAAACCAATCAGCAAATTGCACAAAACTAAGAATGATCTTTTCATAATAGTAGTTCATTTTGATAATAAAATGTAGATTCCTTTAAAGCCTAAAAATTGTATGTTAATTAAAATGTTTCTGATTTAAGGTCCATTCTTTTAGAAATTTTTTCAATCAATCTCACCATTCATAATTAAATCTCCCTGGTTCTTTTCGAAAAATAAAAATTCGTTCTGCGCGTAAGGCATTGCAAAAATTGCAATCATTTTGCGATAAAATCAGCAATAAACACGCATTAAATGTTAGAATTGCCGCAATAGTCGCAATGGAAAAATATTTTGAAATGGAAAAATAACTGAAAGTAATTTATTAACAAAACTTTAAAGCAACTTTTTTTAAGAAAAATCGGGAGATGGAAATTGGAGATGGAAATTTTTTAAAAACGTGGAATTTCTTGCAGAGTTTTAATATTATTCTTTTGTTTTCTTTTCAGTTAAACTGTCAAGACGCACAGTCAAGGAATGAAGCAAGCTATCTTGATGATGAATTTTTTGTTCTTGTTTTAGAATGAGTTCTTTTAAAATTCCGGGCTCGGTTTGTATTGCTTGGAATGCTTTAAGATTAGGAGTGGAGTGAATAATTAATTTTATTTTCTCTAAATGATAAGAGTTTAATTTTTTAGTTAATTCAGTAGTTTCTTCTGATGATAATATTTTGCCCGCAAGATAAACTTCCACTTCCTGAGGATTTTTTTTCAAATCCACCATCTTTTTTAAGACTGTTCGATTTTCAGAATTCAGATTTTCAGCAACATATCGATCAATATTATTTGTCAAAGATTTTTCTTGAACTAATTGCCAAGCAAAGACCGTGGCCGGCACTAAACCAATTATGGCAATCACGTAAACAATTTTAGCAGCGATAGGTTTCTCTTTAAAACTTACTAATTTTTTAAAACCCATATACCTTGTGAGTAACATGGCTGCCAAGCCAATGTAAATACAATTAATTATGTACAAATAAGATCCACCCCAAAAAAAAGCCCAATGGAGATTGGCTAATCCATAACCCGCAGTGGATAAAGGCGGCATACACGCGGTGGCAACCGCTACGCCGGCGAGAACTTTAATTCCACTGATTCTAGAAATACCTACAAATGCTGCTAAGCCTCCAAAAAAAGCCAAGACCACATCGTAAATAGTAGCATGGCTAAATGATTCTAACGCTTGTGTAGCCTCATTGAAGGGCGTTATTAAAAAATAAATGGTAGAAGCTGCTAAACTGATGAACAACGCCATTAACCAATTGGTAGCACATCGTTTGAACATGCTCCAATTATTTGTAGAAAGGCTAAAACCCATACCCATTACGGGTGCCATCAATGGAGACATCAACATCGCTCCGATAATGGCGTAAGGCGAATCCATATTCAATCCTACACAAGCGATAATCATCGTGAAAAATAAGAGCCATAAATTAGCTCCTTTAAAACTCACTTCGCTTAAAATATCATTCCTCGTTTCTTCTTCCGACTCTTCTCGATTGATTCGCCAAAAGGAGCGTAGGTATCTTTTTAGAACGGTTAAATTCAAGTGATGATTTATTTAATTAATCAATAAGCTCTTGCAAATAAAACTCTCTCCCCGCTTGGGTTACCTGTGAGAATACATTTTCCTTCTTCTTTTTGATTGTCTAAAGGAATACAACGAATTGTAGCCTTTGTAAGTTCTTTGATCTTATCTTCTGTCTCCGGAGTGCCATCCCAATGAGCAGAAATAAATCCGCATTTCTCATCTAATAATTGTACAAAATCTTCCCATGTATCCGCCTTCGTGATATGTTCATTTCTAAATTGTGCGGCTCTATTGTAAATATTTTCTTGAATATCATTGAGCAAATGATTGAGCGCATCAGCCAATCCATCTAATGACATTGTTTCTTTGGTTTTATTATCTCTTCTTGCTACCTCTGCTACGTTTTGTTCAATGTCTCTTGCGCCTATAGCAATTCTTATTGGCACGCCTTTCATTTCATATTCAGCAAATTTCCATCCCGGGCGGCGGCTATCATCATCATCATATTTTACAGAAATATTCAAAGACTTACAATCTTCTACAATTTTTGCTACTTTTTCATCTACCATTTTTTTCTGCTCATCACCTTTGTAAATAGGAATAATAACCACTTGTATAGGAGCTAATTTTGGTGGGAGCACTAAGCCATCATCATCACTATGCGCCATTACTAACGCACCAATTAATCGAGTACTAACACCCCAACTGGTAGCCCATACATAATCTAATTTATTTTCCTTATCACTAAATTTTACATCAAATGCTTTTGCAAAATTTTGTCCTAAAAAATGAGAAGTGCCTGCTTGAAGTGCTTTACCATCCTGCATTAGCGCTTCTATACAATAAGTATCTACAGCTCCAGCGAATCTTTCATTGATACTTTTTACTCCTTTCACAACGGGCATGGCCATCCAATCTTCTGCAAATTCAGCATACACATTTAGCATTTGAATAGTTTCGTCTATGGCTTCCTGTGAGGTAGCATGGGCGGTATGTCCTTCTTGCCATAAAAATTCAGTAGTGCGCAAAAACAAACGTGTTCGCATTTCCCATCTTACTACATTCGCCCATTGATTAATCAGCAACGGTAAATCTCGATAAGATTGAATCCATGTTTTATAGGTATTCCAAATAATCGTTTCAGAGGTAGGACGAATAATTAATTCTTCTTCCAATTTAGCTTCCGGATCTACAATGATTCCATTTCCGTCAGGATCATTTTTTAATCGGTAATGAGTAACGACTGCACACTCCTTAGCAAAACCTTCTACATGAGCCGCTTCTTTACTTAAAAAACTTTTAGGAATAAACAATGGAAAGTAAGCATTTTGATGACCCGTTTCTTTAAATCGTTTGTCTAATTGATCGCGCATTTTCTCCCACAATGCAAAACCGTAAGGTTTAATGATCATACAACCACGAACCGCGCTATAGTCCGCTAATCCTGCTTTTAAAATGATATCATTATACCATTGGGAATAATCTTTTTCTCTACTTGTAATCTCTTTGCTCATTTTGGAAAACTCTTTATTTTCTTGGCCTAAAATTTATTTTTTGATTTGAAATGTATTGACAAACATTTAACAACCTAAACCCCTTTTATTCGTTCTATTAATAAAGGAATTGGTTAAATTTACATCAAACACGGCGCAAAAGTAAAGTTTCGTTATTAATTCTTTTAAATTCTAAGCCATGAAAACAAAATATTTAATTTTATTAGCGGTAATTATTGCCTTTTCAAGTTGCAGCACAGCCTATCAAACCGGTCAAACGCCGGATGATGTATATTATTCTCCTGCGCCGGAACCGGCTACGAAGTATGTAGTATTTGATAATTCAGAGGAGCGCGAGATTAGAAATCAGATGAATAGCCTGAGATATAGAAATAATTTATCCTTAAGTGTTGGTTATGGATATAGCCCGTATTACTCTCCTGCCTACGGCTTTGGTTATTCTAAATTTGGTTATCCGTACAGTTCATATAGTTATGGTATTTACGACCCATTTGGATGGTATTATTTTTCAAATCCTTACCCTTTTTATAACCCTTTCAACTATAATCTTCGTTATGAAGAAAAGAGAGGATATTATAATGGCGGATACGCCGGTTACCCTTATGATTACTATAAGTATACTCCAATACCGAAAAATACAGGTGCAAGAACCTATAACCTAGGCACGCATAACAATGCACCACGTACCCCAATACCGGGAACATATAGAGGTAATGACGGAAAAGTTTACACGCCCACTCAAGCGCCGGTAAGGAAATTTACTCCACAAACGGAGGCTCCCAAGGAAACTAAAGTAGGTGGTTTTATAAGAAAAGTATTTACTCCTTCTACTGAGAAAAAATCTTCCAACCCAACTCCTAACAGAACTTTTGAAAGAAATAATCAGCGAGAAAATCCGACACCACCCACACGTAATTTTACGCCACCGCCAAGTACAAGTTCTTCAAGTAGCGGAAGCGCTCCGGTAAGGACTTTCAAGAAGAATCAATAAAGTAATAGTAATATAAAATCTCCATTTTTAATAATGGAGATTTTTTAAAATTTTCTTACTGAAATAGGATGCTTATGCGTGTACTATAAAGACTTTTATAATTATTAAATTTCAACAATGAATCATTTAGGATTAAAAATATTTTTATCAAGCTTTTTAATTTTTGCAGCAACTGTGCTCTATGCGCAAGAACCTGCAGATGGATTACGATTTTCTTATTTAACGCAAAATGGTGGAACAGCCAGAACCCAAGCGATTGGTGGCGCCGGAGCCTCATTAGGCGGAGAATTTTCTTCTCTCTTTATTAATCCGGCGGGATTAGGATTTTACAAAACCGGAGATTTTGTGGCCACACCCAATTTTTCCATGAAATCCAATAAAGTTACTTACCTCAACAACCCCGAAAATTCTGATAAGAATAATTTTAATTTAGGAGCCACAGGATTAGTTTTTTCAATTCCTCAAACTTCGAAAAATGTTACTAATATTTCTGTTGGAATGGGAATAAACAGAGTTGCAGATTTCAACAATCACATTTATTATAAAGGAAGAAATAATCAGACGTCTTATTCGGAAAAATATTTGGAAGAATTGATTAGAGATAATGTTACCGATCCGAATGATGCGGCTCAAAATTATCCTTATGGCACCAGCCTTGCGTTAAATACTTATCTCATTAATCCTACTTATGATGGTGGCGGAAATGTAGATGGATACAATTCTCAAGCGAATCCTGCAACAGGTTTAGATCAAGAACAAACTATCAATACATCAGGCGGAATAACGGATATTTCAATTGGCGCTGCCGCAAACCTGCATGACAAATGGTATTTCGGCGGAAGTTTTTCAGTGCCTTATTTAAGTTATAAAAGAGATGCTACTTATCGGGAAAGTGATGCATCAGGAAATCCTAATAATGGATTTAATTTTTTCGAAACAAGGGAATCACTTCAGACAAGCGGTATGGGAATCGGAGCTAAATTAGGAGTGATTTACAAACCAATAAGCTATTTAAGATTTGGACTTGCCATACATACTCCTACTTATTATTTATTGACTGATAATTATGTAACCAGCGTGGCTACTGATTTAGAGGGCACAGGCGGAGCAGGAATTAAATATCAAAGCAGCACTGATCTTACAGGAGGTGAACCGTTGGTTTCAAAATATTATTTATCTACTCCTTGGAGATTTATGGTAAGTGGTACACTTTTATTTAATGAAATTGCTAATGTAGAAAGACAGAAAGGCTTTATTACTGCGGATGTGGAATTTGTAAATTATAAAAACATTTCTTTCAAGGATGCAAATAATGATGCAAATGCGCAAACGTATTATAGTTCTGTAAATAATGCGATCAAAAATATGTACCAAAATGCGATCAATGTGCGTGTAGGAGGTGAATTAAAATTCAATACCTATATGGTGAGATTAGGCGGTTCTTATTTCGGAAATCCTTATCAAAACCAAAATGCCGATGTGTTCAAATTGAGTGGTGGATTGGGTTACAGAAACAAGGGAATGTTTTTTGATTTGACCTACATCTATTCTTTCAATAAAGATTTTCATTCTCCCTACTATTTAGAAGATAAACCAAACAATTCAGCTTTTTATAAAAATAATATTGGAACGATCGTAGCTACAATAGGTTTTAAAATTTAGAAAACTACATTCGAGTAATCTATTCCAGATTATAATGTTGATATTTTTTGAACCAGGTAATTTGTCTTTTGGCAAAATGCCTGGTATTTTTTTTGATATTTTCTATAGCAATAGTTAATGAAATTTTTCCTTCTAAATAATCGAACAATTCTTTGTAACCCACGGTTTGCAAGGCATTCAAATGTTTAAAAGGATAAAGTGATCCAGCTTCTTGCAATAAACCTGCATCCATCATTAAATCTACGCGATGATTGATTTGTTGATAAAGTATTTCTCTGGGAAGAGTAAGTACTTTGTTGATTATTTTAAATGGGCGGTTCTTTTTTATTCCTGTTTGAAATTCTAAAATGGATTTTCCTGTTGACATTTTTACCTGAAGTGCGCGCAACATTCTTTGTGAATTTTGCATTTCACCTTCAGCAAAAAAAAGTGGATCATGAATTTGCAACTCTTTTTCTAACCATTCAAATCCTTTATCAATAAAGGTTTCATGGATGTCTTTATCAATCAATGGATTGGTCGCAGGAATTTCATCCAATCCTTCACAAAAAGCTTTTAGGTATAAACCGGTACCTCCCACAACAATGGCAATATTATTTTCTGTAAAAATTTTTGCTGCCGCATCTAAAGCATATTCTTCAAAAATCTTCACATTCACTTCTTCATGAATAGAATGTGAATCGATAAAATAATGCTTTACTTTTTTGAGTTGTTGCGGTGTGGGCTTGGCGACACCGATATTTAATTCTTTATAACATTGACGGCTATCCGCAGAAATTATTTGTGTGTTGTATTGCTGCGCTAATTCAATAGCCAAGGCAGTTTTGCCCACCGCTGTAGGTCCCGAAATTATAATACAAGTCTTTTCTTCCATTTCAGGAATTCCCAATTTTTTAAAATGAATACAATTTCAATTTAGAGTTCTTGAGAATCATCATTATCCTCTTCATCTACTTCGATATCATCACCGTCTTCATCTCCTTCCACTCCATATCCTTCACTCATAGCCGCACTATTCAGATCGTACGCTTCACCTTCTTCATTTTCTTTTTCTTTGATCAATCCTTTAGTTCCATACTGACTCGGCGAAATACCTTCACTCCTGCTGCACACCGGGTAAGTGGCTTTGGCAGATTCATTTTTATTGATATTGATTAACTCTACCAAAAAAGTCCATAATTTATGAAAATCATACACATAGATGAATTTCTGATTGGGATTTTGAATGGCAGCACCAATAACAGAATCCGCCATGAGTAAGGGTTCTACTTTATATTCTTTCTCATATCGCTCCAAAGAAATTTCCTTTCCTCTTTGCCAATTATCATTGCTTCTGTAAAATGTGGCTTCATGTTTTTTATCGAATTCAAAACATTTTAGAATCGCGTGATGCAAGTCTAAAAAAGTTTGTGTGTGTTGTATTAATATATCTCTATACACACTGTCATCATCTTCCCAATAAATTCTAAATTTTAAAATAGCCATAGAACAAATTTACACCTTCAATTTGAATTAAAATTGCCTTGCAATTTTTCATGATTTTTACTTCTCAAAATAAATCTTTCGATGTGATGAATTGGGTATAATTTGCATTTACTTTTGTCACTTTTTGTGAAAATAAACGAATGCAAAAACCATAAAAATGTTTACAAAAAATAATGGAAAAATTCCCTTTTCCATTTTAGACTTGGCTACAATTTTAGATGGTAAAACTATTTCTGAAACATTTAAAAATAGTTTAAGTTTAGCACAACACGCTGAGGGCTGGGGTTACAAGCGGTTTTGGTTAGCAGAGCATCATAATATTCCAAGCGTAGCAAGTTCAGCTACATCTGTTTTGATAGGATATATTGCAAATGGAACTAAAAATATAAGAGTGGGATCCGGCGGCATAATGTTACCCAACCATTCGTCTTTAATTATTGCTGAACAATTTGGAACTCTCGCCACTTTATATCCCGATCGAATTGATTTGGGTATTGGAAGAGCACCGGGAACGGACATGGCTACCGCCCAAGCTTTACGAAGAAGCGCGATAGAAACGAGTTATACTTTTCCTTCTCAAATTGAAGAATTAAAAAAATATTTTTCTGAAGAAAATAGCCAAAGTTCTGTAAGGGCTATTCCGGGAGAAGGCTTGGATGTACCGATTTGGATTTTAGGTTCCAGTACAGATAGTGCTTATTTAGCGGCACGATTAGGTTTACCTTATGCTTTTGCTAGTCATTTTGCACCCACACATTTGTTAGATGCTCTTCGAATTTATAGAAGTAATTTTATTCCTTCCAAAAAATGGCCAAAACCATATACCATAGCATGCGTCAACATTGTAGCCGCAGAGTCACTGAAAGCTGCAGCATATATTTCCACTTCATTTTTACAATTGGCTAGGGGAATTATATCGGGTAATAGAAAAGCTTTACCAAAGCCTGTGGATGATATGAATGAAATATGGAGTGAGGTAGAAAGAGTTGCAATCGAAAGTATGATGAGATATTCTTTTATTGGAAATAAAGAAACCATTCAATCCGAATTAACCCATTTTATTGACACCACAGAAATTGATGAGATGATGGTGGTTTCGCATATCTATGATCAAGAAGCAAGACTTCGTTCATTTGAGATTGTTGCGGAATTATTTAATTAGGGTGCCAAGAAATTGGAAATATAATTTTAGAATTTTTGTTATCTTAGTTTCAAAATCAATTCACATGAATAGAATTATTTTATTTTTAGCTCCCATTACCATAGGTATTGTTTCCTGCACGTGCGGCGGATATTCTGATGCCGGTTATCAACCGATGTATGTATATCCTGGAATTGGATTAGGTACGATCATCGCAGTCGTAGTTTCTTGGAGCCGCAACCACTCTATTCTCTGGGCCATCATTCATGGATTCTTAGGTTGGCTTTATGTGATCTATGCTATCTTAGTGAAGAATGAGAAATAATTTTTTCTATTCCATCTGTTCTTCTATTTTATCAAATAAATAGGAACGATTGTTTTATTTATTTCTAACTTGCCAATGATAATTCTATTTTAATAGTTTTTTAAAATCTCTTTATAATGTTCACATCCATCAAAGAAGTAGCCTCTTTATTATCCATGCAAATGGCTATGTCAAAATATTTTCCTTCTATGGAAAAAATCTATGATACCGTAGCGTCAGCAGAAAAAACGACTACAGAAGTTTTTGATTCTATTCGCAAAAGAATAACTGATTTAGAAGATCTTTATAAGGATAAAGGAGAATCGACTTTAGAAGCAAAATTCGGATTGCAATAAATGAAATTCTATAATAAAAAACCCTTCCTGAAATCAGAAAGGGTCTTTATTAATGAAAATTTGAATCACCATTTATCTACTTCCACATCGCGAAGGTTAGAACCTGCAGAAGCATCATCTTCTTTTGGTTTTTCTTCCTGAGCAGGAGATTCGGGTGTTTCTACCTCTTCAGACATAGAAGGAGTTTCAGCATTTGTTTCGTTAGTTGCTACATTTTCAGATTGCGCCGTTGCATTATTATTTTCATAATTTCCCTCATAGCTGCCATCAGGATTTTCATGATTGAATGAATCGAAATCATAATCAGGCATTAATTCAGTTTTTACATAATCGATCGCTTCTGTAAAGCCTTTTAAGAATTTATTGAAGTCTTCTTTGTAAAGAAAAATCTTGTGACGATCATATCCGTCTTCATTAAATTTCTTTCTACTTTCTGTAATTGTCAAATAATAATCGTTTCCACGAGTTTCTCTTACATCAAAGAAATAGGTTCTTCTTTTACCCGCCCTAATTCTTTGGCTGTAAACACTTTCCATCTTTTTGTCATTATTTTCGTACGCCACTTTCTGAAATTTTTAATTGTTTTATAAAGTCATTTTAATCGGAACAAAGATAAAACTGTTTTTGAATTGACAAAATAAAACGCCATCAATCTATTGAAGTAATTGGATTATTATTTTGCTCTTGTTGTTTACGATACATTTCTGCATACAAACCATTTTTTTCCATAAGTGTTTGATGCGTTCCTTGTTCGGCAATTAACCCATCGTGCATCACAATTATTTTATCAAAATTAAAAAGCGAAAAGATTCGGTGTGTGATGATGATGGCCGTTTTAGAAATTAAATATTGATATAAATTGGAAATAATTTCATTTTCCGTTTTTGCATCTACGGCACTCAAGCAATCATCAAACACTACAATTTGATGGTCTTTTATCAAGGCTCTGGCAATAGAAATTCTTTGCTTTTGTCCGCCGCTCAATGTTACTCCCCTCTCGCCTATCAAAGTGTCATATTGGTTTTCAAAGAATTTAATTTCATTATCTACTACCGCACGTTGTGCAGCTTCTATTACCATTTCCTTGGTAGGATTTTCTATGCCAAAACCAATATTATTTTGAACCGTATCGCTAAATAAAAAAACATCTTGAGGTACATAACTCATTTGGGTACGAAGATTGGTCAAATCAATTTCTTGAATATTTATTCCATCTAAAAAAATGGCTCCTTTTTGTACATCATACATTCTTAAAAGTAATTGCGCAATCGTTGATTTTCCTGAACCTGTTTTACCTATGATGGCAATTTTTTCTCCCTTCGAAATTTTTAAATTAAAATTTCTAATCGCATGAATACCGGTATGCGGATAAATGAAATCTACGTTTTTGAATTCTATATTTCCTCGAAGTAATAATTTCTTTGCATTCGGTGAATTTGCAATCGTAGATTTTGTTTGCATGAATTCATTAATGCGTTTTTGAGAAGTGGCTGCACGCTGCACCAGGCTTGCAGTTAAGCCGATGGCACTCACCGGAAAGGTGAGCAATAATATGTACATTATAAACTCGCCAATGACACCAATACTAATGCTGCCTTCTATTACATAAAAACCGCCAATCATGATCGTCAATAAAGTACTAATACCAATCATCAATCCTACAAAAGGAAAATAAATGGCTTCTGTTTTTGCAAGAGAAATAGATTTTTGACGATAGTCTTCACTATTTTTTTCGAAGAAACCTAACATCGCTTTTTCTTGTACAAAAGATTTGATCACTCTTATTCCGGAATAAGATTCTTGTGCATTCGTCGTCAAATCAGAAAGAAGAGATTGAATTTTATCTGCCTTTCGATTAATAATATTATTGACATAATAAATGGTAATCGCGACGATTGGAAAAGGTGCTAAAACATACAAGGTAAGTGTTGCATTTTCATGAATCATGTAAGAAACCGAAAAACCAATCGCAGCCACAAGATTGATGATATACATAATCGCCGGACCGGTGTAACTCCGCACCCTGCTTACATCTTCCGAGATTCGGCTCATTAAATCTCCGGTATTATGTGTTTTATAAAAATGAGTATCTAAGGTTTGATAGTGTTGAAAAATTTGATTTTTTTGCGCGTATTCAATTCGTCGGCTCATGACGATAATTGTTTGCCGCATCAAGAATAAAAATAATCCGCTGATAAGCGCCACAATTAAAAGCACCATTCCGGAGTATAAAATTTTTGTTTTGAAAGAGGTGCCCGGTTGATTTAATTTTTGAACAATAAAATTTACTAAAGGGTCGTAATGTGTTACAGCCTTGGGTTGTACCAAAGTATTATCTTTTTGCAAACTAACTTCTACGGTGTTCAATACATATTTGGTAACCTGTGGAGCGAGAATTCTAAAGTAATTGGAAAGCACTATAAAAATAATTCCTAAAATAAAATGCCATCTATATTTCCAGAAATATTTGTTTAAAGGGCGAAGTGGATTCATAAAAAGGAAGTCCGCATTTAGGTAAGGTCAAGAGGATAAATTGAAATTAAATTTTCAATTTTTCTAATAGCAAATTTACAATTTATATTTTGGCATAAAAGCCTAAGGAAATTGATTGTAAATTTTATGCGCAAAATATTTTTCAAATAATTGTAAAGATCTTGGATCAAGAATTGCTTTCAAATGATTTTCATGATGCAAATCGGTTCCTACAAAGGATGCCAAATCATTTTCCAAAATAAATTTAGCGGCTTTAGCTACTAATTTTCCGTAATATCCGGTAATGGATAAAAGATTTACTTGCAATAAAAATCCTGCTTCTTTCAATTTAAAAAACACCTCAAAATCTTTATGGTAATAATGATATCTTTCGGGATGAGCTAATACAGGATTATAATTATTAGAAAGAATTTGAAAAGTAATTTCACTAAGTCGAGAAGGAAGCGTGTAATAAGGAAATTCAATCAAGAGATAATTTTTCTCTAACGTCAATAATTTTTCTCCATTTTCTAATTTGGAAATAAATCCATCATCTACCATGTATTCTGCTGCAGCACTGAGTTTTACGTTGAGATTATTAGCCGCACATGCCTCCTCCAAAATCGACAATGCTTTAGAAATAGTTTCCGGCGTATTGCGATACATATCACTTATAATATGCGGAGTACAAATAAAATCGTGTATGCCTGCCTGTGATAAACCGCGCAAAAGATGAATAGACGTGTCTACATCCGGTGAACCATCATCAATACCCGGCAATAAATGCGAATGAATATCTTGAAATAACCAATTAAAATTAGAAGAAGTAATTAAAGCATCTTTCTTTTTAAATAAATTAAACATTTTCTAAGTGAAGCGGAGCTTCAACATTTATAAGCTTAATAGAAGGTTTGGTTTTTGAATCAGTGTTTCTATAAGATCCGGTTTTCATGATGTTTTTATACTGATGAATTTTAATCAATGGTTTCAAAATAGAAACAATAAAAGGAAAAGGAATTCCATTCTTTTTCATAGCTAAATAATCGCGCCGATTGGCACGTAATCGGCGTTTCAAATTTCCGTTGCTTGCACCGCCGGTTCTCATTTTCACTACCATTTGTTCCAAATAAAAAGAACTTATTTTATGATGATAAAGATAGCGCACCATAAATTCATAATCCGCTGCAGAGTAATAATGATTTTCGTAAAGTCCGTATTTCTGAATTACCTCTCTGCGAATATAAAAAGTAGGATGAGCAGGCATCCAACCTACATTGAACAATCTTCTATCAAATTTTACGCCTTTCCAAACTCGGGTTATTTTTTCTATATTATTTTGATCTACATATTCCAAATCGCCATACACGGAATCTAAATTTGTTGATTCGAAACATGTAACAATATTACTAATTACATCCGGAGAAGCTAAGAGATCATCGCTATTTAGAATTCCAATGATATCTCCGGTGGCAGCCCGAATACCCTTGTTGATGGCATCATACATGCCTCTATCGGTTTCACTGATCCAATAAGAAATAATGTCTTGATTTTGCTTTATTAGCTGTACCGTATTATCAGTTGATTTACCATCAATAACGATATATTCAATATCAGCATTTTCTTGTTCGCGTACCGATTGAATACAACTTAAAAGAAATTTTTCTGAGTTATGTGTAACCGTTATAATGGATACTCTCATAAGGGTACATTATTGTTTTTTGGGATTAGGATAGATTAAAATTACACTATTTATTTCTTACCTCACAATAGAATAGAAGAAAAAAAAAATTAAAACAACGATTTTCATTTATTTAAAAATTCTATCCTTTATCTTAACCGCCGGATTTCCTCTGTAAATTCCATTCAATTCTAAATCACTCGAAGCTACTGAACCTACGGCCAATACTGCATTTGAACGACAAGTAACTCCTCCGCATACTACACTTTGGGCACCTATCCAAACTCCATCTTCGATAACAATTGAGCTTACAATTAAATCAAAAGTGGACTTAGTAAAATCATGGTTTCCCCCTAATAAAAGTGAGCCTTGAGAAATGCAAACATTCGCTCCTATACTCACCATACCTACATTATCAATCCACACATTTTCACCAATCCAACTGTGATCTCCAATTTCTAAAAACCATGGATATTTGATATTTACTCTCGGTTTGATGATGACTCTTTTGCCAATTTTACTACCGAATAATTTCAATAAATTATTTTTAAAAGAAGAAGGCGGCAACCATGAACTTTTAAAAAATAGCCGATTCACCACATACCATATTGCTCTTTTGAAACTGCCACCCGGTTGGTAATTATGATTATTATATTTGGAAAGGTCAGTGCTCATTTGTTGGTGTGCTTAAATTTTTTTCAAGAATTTTATTTCTTTTATCATACCACCAAATTAAAATAAAAATTAGTAGGTAGGCAAATATATTGAACCATGTATGATGGTCTAATCCTAATGGCATCGGCCAGCCTTTATTTACTGCCAATAAAAACAAAGTGATGCGTATTACATTGATCAACCACAAAGACAATAATCCTAATGCAATCCATTTTGCTTTTCTCCAAAAGCTTCCTTTATTCGCTGCAACAAAAGCAATCCAAAAACTATACACTCCAAAGCCCACGCAACTTTGGGCGACTATCACTCCTTTTCCATCAATAATTTTTATAGCAAAATCCGGTAAGATTTCTGTCGGAATTTGAAAGACGGAAAGAATAAATTTGGTGCCGTATAGTAAAGTATTTTTTAGTCCGCTTACATAATCTAAATATTTATCAACAAAAGGACTGTAATACGAAACGGGAGATGCTAATCCAATTATGGCCAACGTTCCAAAATAAAGAATACAGAAAATGCCTGCAAATTTCAGAATATAAATGAATAAAGGATGTCGATAAACTTGTTTGATAAATGTCAATTTTGACTGATAAAATTAGTTCAAATAAATTAAACTGATGTGGGACAAAACATACTGCGATATTCAGCCCTAATTTGATCTAAATTAATCGCTTGCTTTGCGTAAGATATAGCTCCATCAGACCATTGGCGGTATTCTTCTTCATCCATATTTATAAAAAATTCAATTGCATTTTGTAATTCTTTATTTCCGTTTTCTAAAGAAATATTGATACCTGCTTTTGATTCTTTCAACAAATTCCATGGTGTATGATGACTCGTAATCACAGGCCTTGCGGCTGATAGAGCTTCATAAATTGCGTGTCCAAAATTTTCGCTTTTACTCGGCAATACAAATACATGTGCTTGCGATAATTTTTCTTTTACAAATCGCGGTTCAATTTCTTTGTGCATCGTAACCGAAATATTTTCCGGTAATGATTTAATTTTGGCTTTACATTCATCGGCATAATTTTCATCTTTGATTGCGCCAAAAATATCGTAATGGATCGTTCCTTTTATATTTTCTAAAGACTCTATAACTTTTAAAATATTTTTCATGGGACTTACGATGCCGACACTTACTAAAAATAATTCGCCCGGATTTTTTTTACGAATGGGTAAAGCACCAATTTGATTTGGAAAATTAGACGCAATAAAAGTGGTGGTTACATTTCCGAAATAACTATCTATAAACTCGCGCTCTAATTCATCTGTAGAATGAAAATGAACTTTATACTGGAATTCGAATAGTTTGAATAACTTAAGAAAGATTTTTTTCTTCCATTTTTTTTGAGACAATGCACCGGGATGAAGCATTCCTCTTGCAGAAAGAATTTTTCTTGTACCCTTACAAAAAAGCAAAGGAACAATATTAAAGTGCCACGAAAAAAGTCCGATAATATAAATGATATCCGGTTGGATTTCTTCTGCCTGCTTCACTAAAGAATCACTAATTTTTCCGGGGCCGGCATACCACACTTGCGTATGATTATTGTATTTCAACCACTCATTTGTAGTAATGTATTGTAATGCAGCTCCATTTAGATCTGTATCGCCACAAAAAATATAATACTCCACATCTTCTGTAAATTCATTGACCAAATTAGCAATAGATTGCACCGGCCCACCTGCACGAAACGCCGGAAGAAACCATGGAATCGTTATAAAAATTTTGGTCATGAAAAAAGTAGAAAGAATTAAAAATAAAATTGATTAAAAAATCATTGCAAAATTAAGGCCTGATTTTAGGATCAATTAAAAAATAATACACAATAGAAATTGAATTTATTTTTTGGGAGGATAAAGACTCAATGCTTTTTCATTATCAATAAAAATTGCCGGAACGCCGCCTAAGCCTACCACTCTACCTTTTACCACAATTACTTTACCCAATAAATCTTTGTCGGGAGTATAACTGAAATTAGGGATATTCTCTTTTCTGATAAAAACAGTAAATATTTGTTTGGGAAATTGCCTGTCTAAATTCAATAAAATATTTCCTGCTCTACTCACGCGCGCGCCTACAACAGTACCCACTACTGATATTTCACCATTAAAATCAATATAGTTTTTAGCCACCTCCGTATTAAAAAGATTGCGAGGCAATAATTCTTGATCCATTATTTCAGCATCAGAAAAATTCTTTTCAGGAAGCCAATCGCGAATATTTTTTTGTTGAGTAATATTTTGTCTTACTTCAGGAGAAAGTTTGGTAAAGAATTGTAATCCTGTTTGCTTTTCTACTTCAGATATAGGCACAGCATAGCTTTGCAGCGGTTTTGTGATCTTTGCATTCGGCATGATAAATCCAATTGCTTTTTGATTTTTTAAATCAAGGGCAATTTTCCAGAAGTATTTTGGAATGGATACTTTATTAACGCCTCGTTCTATTTTCGGTAAACTATCATTCAAAATAGGACCTGTAACCACATATAATTGAGTGGTTGGATTTCTATACATATATCCTCTTATCGCATCTTCCAATTCGCCCCAACCTTCCCTATTGAATTCAGGTAATTGAGGACTCATGTTGGAATAAAAATAAGATTCCGAAAGAGCCGTTTGCGACCATCTGAAATCTGCTGAAGGTGCCAAGTGGCCTCTATCATAGCCAAATCCATCATACACGTAAGTGCTATCAGATTTCATTTCTTTTAAAAAATAATCTGCTTCTACAGAACTGCCGGTAGTGATGGAAGAATCCACTCTAAAATCATTTGTACGTGTTACGGTTCCATGAATTACATCAGGTAAAATTATGTGCGCTACCCAACGAGCTACTTCATGTTTTTCTGCATAATCTAAATAAAATGCGGAATGCTTTACTAATTGTTCATTTGGAAAAACCGTTGGAAGTCCTACCTCTTCAAGATCGTAGACGATCTTATCTAATTTCAATTGTTGCAATTCTCCAAAAAGAGTTTTTCTTTGAGCATCGGTTGCTTTAATTTCCGATTCAATTTTTTTTATTTTTTCAACAATGGGTTGCGAATAACCAAAAGAGGAAATCATCGCCAAAAGGAGAATTACATACAATTTTTTCATAGGAGGACTCTATACGCTAACAATTGACGAATATACATCATCTGCAGCGAATTATCAGGTGTTCTAAAGAAAATTAGCAAATCCTTTTTTCAATAAAAAACCTCACTTGTAAAAGTGAGGTTACTCTATTATTGCAAAAATACTAACACAATTCAATCACCATAGCACTTGCACCTCCGCCACCATTACAAATTCCGGCAGCTCCAATCTTACCATTATTTTGTTTCAGCACATTTATAAGAGTCACAATAATTCTTGCACCACTACAACCCAATGGATGCCCTAATGCAACCGCACCGCCATTTACATTCACTTTAGCAGCATCTAAATTCATTTTTTGTGTGTTTACAATTCCTACTACACTGAATGCTTCATTCAATTCAAAAAAATCTACATCAGCCATCTGTAAACCCGCTTTGGCTATGGCTTTCGGTACAGCCAATGAAGGCGTAGTCGTAAACCATTCAGGAGCTTGTTCCGCATCCGCATAACTTAGAATTTTTGCAAGAGGCTTTATTCCTAATTCATCCATTTTTTCTTTACTCATCAATACAAGCGCTGCTGCACCATCATTCATGGTACTTGCATTTGCGGCTGTAACACTACCCTCTTTTTGGAAAGCAGATTTTAAAGATGCGATCTTATCAAATTTTACATTGAAAGGTTCTTCATCTTTTAACATCATTATAGGATCTCCTTTTCTTTGTGGAATAGATACACCAACAATTTCATTTTCAAATTTTCCTTCGTTTACTGCAGCCTGACTGCGTTTGTAACTTTCAATAGCAAATTCATCTTGTTGTTCACGACTGATATTACATTCCTTTGCGCACATTTCTGCAGAATTTCCCATTGCATAATTATGGTACACATCTACCAAACCATCTTTTGCCAAACCATCTATTAAAGAAGTATCACCATATTTATTTCCCCATCTCATGGCAGGTGCATAAAAAGGCACATTGCTCATACTTTCCATTCCGCCGGCAACGACTACATCTGCATCTCCCAATAAAATACTTTGCGCTGCATTCATAATTGCTTTGGTACCGCTGGCACAAACTTTATTTACGGTGGTACAACAAACATTCTCAGGCAAGCCTGCAAAAATAGCTGCTTGTCGCGCAGGAGCTTGACCCAGATTGGCTTGTAATACACAACCCATATATACTTCTTGTACATTGCTCGGTTGAATTCCGGCTTTCTCAACAGCACCTTTGATAGCTATAGCTCCTAATTGAGGCGCAGAAATTCCTTTCAAACTACCTCCAAAACTTCCGATGGGAGTACGAACCGCAGAAACTATATAAACTTCTTTATTCTTCATAATAATAATTTTGTGCAAAGATAATCAGATAAAATTGTTGTTAGTGTGAGTTAGAATAATTCCATTATCCAACGGATTTACTATGGTCGGTTTTTATAAATTTTATTTATTCAGTTAAATTATTTTACTTCGTATTCAATCACTAAAATCCTTTTGAGATGAATAGCTTTTCCATGAAAAAATTTGTTACCATTATGGTTGTGACCGCTGCGTTAATGATTGTAATCGCCATTGTTTCTTTGCAATGCGGATTGTAAACTCAAGCAGGTGAAATCCTTAACATCCGGATTTTTTATAAATCCTTTGGGGAAATTTGTGAATAATTTTGTACCAAGAAAAAAGAAATGATCCCACAGGAAACGATACAACAAATCATAAGCAGGATTGATATTATTGAGATCATCAATTCTTTTGTGAAATTAAAAAAACGCGGAACGAATTATATTGGGTTGTGTCCTTTTCATAATGAAAAGACTCCCTCCTTTACGGTATCTCCTTCAAAAGAAATTTACAAATGCTTTGGTTGTGGAAAGAGTGGCAATGCCATCGGCTTCATTATGGAGCATGAAAAATACAGTTATGTAGAAGCCCTAAAATGGTTAGCTGCAAAGTATAATGTAGAAATAGAAGAGAAAGAAACCAGCCCTGAATTTATACAGCAGCAACAAATTTCTGATAGTCTTTACATCATCAATAAATTTGCGCAACAATTTTTTAGCGATCATTTATTAAAAGAAGAAGAAGGTCAAAATATTGGTTTGAGTTATTTGAAAGAAAGAGGTTTTAGAGATGACATTATCGAGAAATTTGGAATTGGTTACAATCCTGAATCATCTCATTCTTTTGCAAACGCAGCCATTAAAATGCAATTCAATGAAGATCTTTTGGTAAAATCCGGATTGGTTGTAAATAGAGAAAATGGCTTGCAGGATAATTATCGAGGTAGAATAATTTTTCCTATACATAATCAATCAGGAAAAATTTGCGGATTTGGAGCGCGCCTAATCAGGAAAAATGATAAGGCCCCAAAATATATTAACACTCCCGAGAATGAAATTTATGTAAAGAGTAAAACGCTCTATGGTGCGTGGTTTGCACGACAAGCGATTGATAAGGCCGATGAATGTTTGCTCGTAGAAGGTTATACAGATGTGGTTTCGCTTCATCAAGCCGGAATAGAAAATGTGGTAGCGAGCGGTGGTACTTCTTTAACTCCGGATCAATTAAGATTGATTAATAAATACACTTCCAATCTTACGATATTGTATGATGGTGATAGCGCGGGAGTAAAAGCCGCATTAAGAGGATTGGATCTGGCGTTAGAAGAAGGTTTAAATGTGCGTTTGGTTTTATTGCCCAACCAAGAAGATCCGGATAGTTATATTCAGAAAAATGGAGCAACAAAATTTACTGAATTTATAAAAAATAATAAGAAAGATTTTATCATTTTCCAATTAGAATATGCGCTCCAAGATGCGGGAGATGATACGGCAAAAAGAGCCAATGTAGTAAGTCAAATTGCAGAATCTATATCCAAAATAAATAAGACGGAAGATTTTACAAAGCAACAAGATTACATCAGAAAAACGGCAGAAATTTTAAAAATTGATGAAGGCGGTTTACATCATTTGGTCAATAAATTTATCAGAGAAAAATTAGATAAAGAAAGTAAAAAATTATCTGCATCACAAAAATTTCCATCAGAATCATTTGATGTAAACCAGCCGTCACAGCAAGATACAAACGCCTTAGACCTATTAGATACATCCGCAGATCATGAAAGGTCTTTAGTAAGATGTTTGATAGAATTCGGATTAAAACCTTGGGATGAACAACAAACTGTTGCCGATTATTTATTGAATTCCATTGCAGAAGATGAGCATTTATGGGATGATCCGATGTTGAAAAAAATAGTCGATTATTACAGAAAATGGTATTACGAAAAATTAGAACCAACCGCCAAAACCTTTCTTTATAATGAAGATATACAGATGAGCAATGCTGTTGTAAAATTATTAGATTTCCCTTATGAAATAAGTGATGGTTGGGAGAATAAATATGAAATGAAAGTGCCTACCAAAGAAGACATTTACAAAAGGGATATCATTTCCAGTTTATTGTATTTACAATTAAAAAGAATTAGAAAATTGATCGATGAAAATCAAAGTAATTTCAAAAAAGAAACTCCATTAAATGAACAAATCATTTTGATGCAAGTGCATAATGAATTAAAGAAAATGGAAGTAAATCTGACAGAAAAAATTGGAACGGTGATTTTGAAAAAATAAGGAAATAAAAATCAACAAATTATTTTTTGTTTAAAATAAGATCTGACATTAATTAATCGATTTCAAAATATTTTCAACTTTTTCTTTTAATTCCGGAATATCATTTTTAATAATTTCCCAAACTAAACTTGAATCGATACCAAAATATTCATGAGCAAAAACATTGCGCATTCCAATGATTTGCACCCATTCAATTTCGGAGAATTTAGATTTTAAATCCTTTGATATTTTATTACTTGCTTCGCCAATAATTTCCATTTGTTTGATACTCGCAAATCGCATCATGGAATTTTCTAAAAATTCTGAAAACGTTACACCTTGTAAATATTTTTGAATTTAGTTTATTGCATCAAGAATATGTTGCAGCCTAATTTTATCGCCCAATTCATTTTTCATAAATTAAACGCTTTTCAAAATCAATTAAAGGTTTAATGTATTTTGACATTCCGTTAGTAGAAACTAAATCCACTTCTTTATTCAACAATTTTTCCAGATCAATTTTCATTTGAATAAATTGTAATCCTATTTTTTGGCTATAATCCAAATCCACTAAAATATCTATGTCACTTTTTTTGCCTGCCTCTTCTCTTGCATATGATCCAAATAAGTAAGCTTTCAAAACAGGACGTGTTTTGAAATAGTTTTTAATTGTTTTTATTTTGGCATCATCTAAAATCATGAAACAAATATACTACATCTAAGGAGATGTAGACCAATTTCGAGTATACTTCTCATTTGCTTTTCACTCTTTCATCACCTACTTCAATCCTCTATTTTTCAACATTGGCTCGATGTTCGGGTCGCTTCCACGAAAGGCTTTGAACATCGCGGCAAGGTCCATCGTATTTCCCCGAGATAAAATCATATCGCGGAATCGTTGTCCGTTTTCCCGTGTCAATCCACCATTTTGTTCGAACCAAGAATAGGCGTCATCATCTAACATTTCTGTCCAGAGATAAGCATAATACGCCGCTGCATAACCATTGCTCCAAATGTGTAAGAAATAACTGGAACGATAACGCGGAGGTACTTGCGATAAATTCAATTTCGTTTTCTTCAAAGCATTGATTTCAAATGTATCTACATTCTGTAACATGTTGTCAGAACCGATTGTATGCCATTGCATATCTAAAGATGCTGCAGATAAAAGTTCCGTTAAGCCATAACCTTGATTGAAGGTTGCCGCTTTTTTTATTTTATCCACTAAGGTCTGTGGCATCGGCTCACCTGTTTTATAATTGATGGCATAATTTTTAAAAACTTCCGGATAAATGGCCCAATGTTCATTGAATTGAGAAGGAAATTCTACAAAATCGCGGGCTACATTCGTACCCGACAAACTCGGATATTTTTGACTTGCGAAGAAGCCATGCAACGCATGTCCGAATTCATGGAACATTGTGGTAACATCATCAAAACTGATTAATGCCGGCTCGCCATCTGCGGGTTTGGTGAAATTACATACATTATAAATTACCGGTTTTGTACCCAACAAAGTAGATTGTCCGACAATATTATCCATCCATGCGCCACCGGATTTATTATCGCGTTTGAAATAATCAGTATAAAATAATCCAATGATAGAATTGTCTTTGTCATGCACTTCAAATACTCGAACATCTTTTTGATAAACCGGAATATCATGACGCTCCACAAAACTCAAACCGTACAATAAATTGGCGGCATAGAACACTCCATTTTTCAAAACACTATCTAACACAAAATAGGGTTTCACTTCATTATCATCTAAATTATATTTCTCCTTACGAACTTTTTCTGCATAATATTCCCAATCGTAGGCTTCTAATTTAAAGCCTCCATTTTCGCGATCAATCACTTGCTGTAGTTCTTTCGCATCATTCAAAGCCTTTGCAGTTGCGGCCGGAATTAATCTATTTAAAAAGTTTTCAACTGCGTCAGGAGTTTTTGCCATTTGATCTTTTAATCTCCAAGAGGCATAATTAGGAAAGCCCAATAAATTTGCTTGCGTTACACGAATCTGAGCAATTCTTGAAATCGTAGAACGAGTATCATTGGAATCATTTTTTTCTGTGCGCGACCAAGAATTTTCAAATAATTTTTGTCGAGTTGTACGATTGGATAAAAATTGTAAATCCGGTTGCTGGGTAGTATTTTGTAAAGAGATTACATATTTTCCGGGCATTTTATTGGTTTGTGCATTTTGTGCAGCCGCGGCGATTGTTCCTGCAGATAAACCTGCTAATTCAGAAGAATCGCTTACTACCAAAGCGCCGGCCTTAGCGCCATTCACTAACATGTTCGTAAACTTGGCACTTAAAGAAGCTTCTTCTTGATTGAGCGCTTTTAGTTTTGATTTATCTGCTTCTGAAAGTTTAGCTCCGGCCAATTCAAATTTTTGATAATAGTACTCTACCAAACGTTTTGATTCTGCATCTAAATTTAATTTTTCCCTATCATTATAAATTGTTTCAACGCGCTTGAAAAGTTTACTGTTCAAATAAATCGCATCTCTATTGGCCGCTAATTTTGGAGCAATCGTTTCACTTACTTTTTGTAAATGATCATTGGTATTCGCACCGGTAAGCAAATTAAAAACACCATTCACGCGCGTTAATAAACTGCCACTTTTTTCTAATTCCACAAGAGTATTTTCAAATGTAGGAGCTTCGGGATTGTTGGCAATTTTATTCACTTCTTCCATTTGCTGTTTGATACCTTCTTCAAAAGCAGGTTCAAAATCATTATCATTTATTTTAGTGAAATCGGGTACCAGAAAGGGAAGCGTGCTTTCTTTACTAAATGGATTAGAAGCAAAATCGGTAGTGTGCGTCTGCTTGGTTTCCGTGTTACAAGAAATCATCATGGTGCTCATGGCGGCGAAAATTATCAATGTTATATATTTCATTGGGAGTAAATTTTATGAAATGGATGAAATGATTTTTAAGATTATTCGGGCATTTTGAAATCATAGGATGGAAATGATTGGCTAAGCACTGCCTTAAAAAATAAAAGTACAAGATTGTAAGAAAGGTGCAAATTTTATTTTGAAAAAAACATTTAATAATTTCATGATGAAATATCCAATCTACTTTTTTCTTTTTTTTCGATGACAACTTACTAAATTTCGGAAATGGACACGCATCACTCAAAGGCACTATCTAATTTAAAAATTTTGTTGCCTTAAAATATCATTTATACAACAGCCTCTTCACTTCCCTACCCTTTGACAGTATTGAAAAGACAGGCATTTTATTATCCTTATTTATCAATAATTGTGAGGTTAACTAAAATGATGTTGGTTTTTAAAAATTAATAAAATAATTTATGTCCAGAAGTAACCAATATAATTTTTTGTTTAGATTTGATAAAGAAAAGATACCTGAGCTATGTAACTCAGATAAGCGAAGCTTTATGCAGTTTGAGTTGTGGGAGAGTTAAAAGTTATAAGTTTAGAGTTATGAATTATTAATGGCAGAGGCAGATTGATGAGGAGAAGGAAATAATGGAATCATCATCAATTCTTAAAGAAAAAAATAAATCCATTATGAAAGGTATCAACAAAGTAACGCTGATAGGTAATGTAGGTAATGACCCGGAATTAAAAACATTGCAAGATGGAACACCGGTAGCTAAAATAAATGTAGCCACTACAGAAAGTTATCGATTAAAAAATGGAGAGGTAAGCAGTAAAACGGAATGGCATACAGTGATTGCCTGGCGCGGATTAGCCACTTTTGTACATCAGTATATTCACAAAGGCAGCCATGTATATTTGGAAGGAAAAATTCGGTCCCGACAATATGAAGATAAAGACGGACAGAAAAAATATGTAACAGAAATAGTTGCTGATCAAATTTTATTGTTAGATAAAAAAGTGAAAGAAGAAAATAGCGTAGATGATGTGCCGGACGAAGGTCTCCCCTTTTAATTAAAATTATTTTCTTAGCAAATTTGCAAATGGAAAAAGTAATATTACAACCCTTTCATCATAGGAATGTAGATTGTATTGGGATTTACTTTAAAAAAAATGAGGGCCTGCAAAAAGCCATTCAAAAAAAGGTAAGTGCTAAGTGGAGTAAAACAAAAAATTGTTGGTATGTTCTGTTTTCAGAAAAAAATTATAAGCTTCTGGCGGCTACTTTTTTGGGAAAAGCGATTGTAGATACGAGAGCATTGAGAAATTATCTTTTAGAAAAGAAAAAAAATAAATCGGTAACAATACCTTTAGAAGAAAAGAAAATAATAGCCCCAAAAAAAGTGGTAGCCAAAGAATTCAAAAGGGTTAGCAGTAAGGCTGATGCTGCACAAAGGATGAGCAAAGAAAATGAGCAAGCTTTAGAGGAATATCATCGCCATTTAATTTTAAAAGGATATAGTGAAAGTACTATCAGGACTTATACTAATGAGTTTTCGCAATTTTTAAGAACCATCAAAAACAAGCCTGCAAAAGAATTCAGCGTAATAAGATTGAAGGATTATTTAGAATACTGCTACACTCAATTGCATTTGAATGAAAATACCATGCATTCAAAAATTAATTCCTTAAAATTTTATTACGAGCAAGTATTGGGTAGAGAGAAATTTTTTTGGGATATACCACGCCCTAAAAAGCCCTTGCAACTTCCGAAGCTTTTGAATGAAGAGGAGCTCAGAAAATTATTTAATGCTTTGAATAATAAAAAACATAAAGCGATGCTATTTACCGCTTATAGTTCGGGGTTAAGAGTGAGTGAAGTGGTAAAACTAAAAATTGCTCATATAGATAGTGAAAGAATGCAAATATTTATAGAACGGGCAAAGGGGAAAAAAGATCGATATGTAAATTTGAGTCCGATACTTTTGGATATTTTAAGGAAATATCTTTCATCCTACAAGCCACGTCCGAAAAATTATTTATTTGAATCTGAGCAGACATTATCAGCTTATCCGGCGCGAACTGTGCAACAAATATTTTCGAATGCAAAAAAGAAAGCCGGGATTACGAAGGATGTGGGAATTCATAGTCTTCGGCATAGTTTTGCTACGCATTTATTAGATAAAGGAACCGACATTAAATATATAAAAGATTTGCTGGGCCATTTTAATATTAAAACTACCGAGCGTTATCTACATGTGAGTAAAGAGAGATTAATTAATATAGTAAGTCCATTTGATGATTTATGGAGAAAAGAAGGAATAGAATGGTAAATAAGACAAGAAATTATAAAAAATCATAAATCGGATTGTACTAATAACAATACAAAATGTATAACACTAAACGCCTGTTTTTCAATAGCAATATTTTTTGGGGGTAGCGTGTAATAGCATATATTTGTGTGTAAGCTGCAATTCACCAGACACTAAATATTTATGACACCAAGGAATTTGTTCAACGTAATCCTAAAAATTTTTGGACTCTTTTTCTTACGAGAAATTATATATATCATACCACAATTAATTTCATCAATTCCATCTTTCGCAAAAGCTGATGACTTTGGTGGACAACAATTTAGTAGCGGAGATATCTTACCTTTTATTGTGACATTAATTGCTATTGCTTTTTATGTTTTTATCATTTATCAACTACTTTTCAATACAAACAAAATCATTGACAAACTCAAACTTGACCAAGGGTTTAACCAACAGGAATTTTCATTTAATATATCAACTTCCTTAATCTTGACGATTTCATTGATTGTAATTGGAGGTATTATTTTGACAAATGAAATCCCAAATTTCTGCAGAAATATTTTTTTATATTTCCAGGAAAAGGATTTAACGCGTGGCATGACAAAACCTAATTATTCATTCATAGTCGTTTCAGGAGTAAAAATTATTATTGGACTTTTAATAATTGGCGAACGAAAAAGAATTGTTGAGTTTGTAGAAAGACGACAAGTAAAGAAGGAAGAAGATAATGAAGTTGAATAATTATTTTGACAACAGATTAAACAGAAATGCAGCTTACATCGGTTTGCAGCAAGTGGGGGTGAAGAAATAACAATGAGCATTCGTAACATTATTAAGCGGTAGTTCTGGGCTGAAGAATCTCTATTGAGCGATAGAATAAACAATGAACTTTTTATTATAAATTTGGCAACGGTTCGGGCAGACGGAAATTCTATTTCCCCACCTGCTGCAAGCCGTAAACCGTTGTAGGCAATTTCCCATGACCTCATGAAAGTTCGACTTTTAATTATATACAGCATTATTTACGGGTTGACAGTAGCCGGCTTTTGTATTTATTGGGCGACAAATTTCACGAGATATACAACTTATAAAGGTGACGAGTTTTTTATGCTTGCAGAGTTTTTGTTGGCTTTGACATATCTTTTCTATTTGACAATCCAGTTTACGGTAAAAAGAATAAATTTTTTGTTAGCATTATTAATTCCAATTATGACTTGCATAGCTGCATTTTGTATTGGCATATTAATTCTCATGCTGGCACAATTAAGTGGCATCCCAAGACAATACATTCTAATTTATGGTTTGTTATATGGTCTAATATCTTTGCTTGCTGCTTACAGATTTTGGGGGCGGGCAAAAACAATTAATAAAAATTGAAGCAACTAAAGACTTTTAAAATTATTGCAATTATTTCTTACTCATTAATAATTCTAATGGGACAAATGATTGGGCTTCCATTTTTTGTTTGGTTATTATCTACGTTGGTTGACTTTGGTAACGCAGACCAGCTCTTTGCCTTTTTTGGTGTTATGAGTTTGACAATAAGTTTTATAACTTTAAAATCAACAAGAACTTTAAAAATATTACTGTTGGACATTGTTTGTTTTATACTGTTAGCTTCCCCGCTTATTAGACGTATGACAGCCATTCCCATTGAAAAGTTCAATTATTTGGCTTTCATAATTCCGACAACAATATTTGGCTTATCTTTTATATTTTCACTTTACTATTCAGTTAGACAATATTTTTACCACCAAAAAGTATTAGCATAACAGAATGAAACTGCCTACAACATTCGCATTTATGCAAGCTTGGCTGACGTCCTAGCAATGAGTATTGGTGCATCTTTCAGCGGCGGTCCGGGCAGAAAAAACTTTATTGAGCGATAGTAATAACAATGAACTTTTAGTTATAAATTTGGCAACGGTTCCGGGCAGAAGGAATTCTAATCCCAGTCCTGCATAAATGCGTAGCCGTTGGCTGCTACTTTGAGACAACAGGCTAACCAGAGAAAAAAATAAAAACTTGACAGACCTATATTTTGAAATACGTGATGCTGGCGACATAATCCGACTTAAACCAATTCAAGTATATGACGATATTTCTCAACTCGACTGGGACAGAAATTGGGTTAAAACAAAAGTGACCATTAAGGGAGGTGTTTTTAGTGGACAGTTTACGGCTGACTTCATGACCACAGACTTTGAATTATTTAAACGAGATATAAAAAACTTAGAGAAGGATTTTAAAGGAACTGCGAAATTAGAACCATTAGAAGGACAGCTCATATTAAATATTACAGGAGACGGACTTGGACACTTTGAAACTAAATGTCAAGCTACTGACCAGCCTGGTTGTGGGGGGACACTTTCCTTTTCTTTAAGTTTTGACCAAACTGAATTAGCTCGGCTAATAAGTGAACTGGACAAAATCACAAAAGCATTTCCAATAAAAGGAGACTTCAGCATCAAGAACGAATAAAGCAGCAGCCAACAAGCGCATTGGCGAATAGCTGGGCGTGACGTGCATTTTATCAGCTTTTTGTTGGTTATTGAGCAGCGGTTCCGGCTGAAAATTCTCTATTGAGCAACAGAATAAAAAACTCAACTTTTTTGTTCGTTTACTGTACTTTTGTTCGGGCAGAAAAATCATTGAATGCCCAGCCATCGCCAATGCGTGGCCGTTAGCTGCAACCCTGTTGGACAATTCTCAATAACTCAATCGCACATTTTTTACGACACTTCAAAGCCATCTTGTAACCTTGCTGACAATTTTGTATTTAAGTATTTGCTTAAATAAGTAATCTTTGTTACTTTTGACCCAACAAACAAATTTTACAATGGCAAACGACACTTGCATAAGGTTACAGGCGGACATAGAACAAATCAAAAGTTGCCGAGAAAAATTAAAGGCTAATTCAAAATCATTTTTGCAGTTGGGACAAGTTCTTGCTTTGACAGGCAACGAAGTTCGACTGAAAATACTGTTTCTGCTTGAAGAAGAAAATGAACTCTGCCCTTGCGACCTTAGCGACATTTTGGGAATGAGCATTCCAGCAGTTTCTCAACACTTACGCAAACTAAAAGACGGCAACATCATTGAAGCCAGAAAAGAAGGGCAAACCATTTTCTATTCATTACGCAATGAACATTTAAAAGTTTTAAGACCGTTCTTTAAAATTATCAATCAACAAAATTTAGCGACAGTATGACAACGGCAACAAAAAATAATAAAGGCTGGATTGCAGGACTGTTGACAGCAGTTGCAGCTTCGCTTTGCTGCATTACACCTGTTTTGGCTTTCGTAGGTGGTGCAAGCGGACTTGCTTCATCATTTTCGTGGATAGAGCCTTATCGTCCTTATTTAATCGGTTTGACAATTGCAGTTTTTGCATTTGCGTGGTATCAAAAACTAAAACCACAAAAACAAGTTGACTGCGATTGTGAGGCGGACAATAAAGAATCATTTTGGCAATCAAAATTATTTTTAGCAATCGTTACTCTTGTTGCAGGGCTTTTAATTGCATTTCCTTACTATGCCAAAGTATTTTATCCGAAGCCACAAGAAACAAAAGTTATTATAGTTGACAAAAGCAATATTGCAACAGTTCAATTAAACATTAGCGGAATGGACTGTGAAGGTTGCACAGCACACATTAACGGCGAACTTTCTAAAGTGAATGGAGTAATTGAAGCAAACACTTCTTATAAAAATGCAAATGCAATCGTAAAGTTTGATAATTCAAAAATATCGGTTGACAGCCTTTCAAATATTATAAACAACATCGGATACAAAGTAGTTTCATCAAGCATTATCAATAAATAAAATGGACACAACAATAATACTTCAATCAATAATCACTTGCCCTAACTGTGGACACCAAAAAGAAGAAACGATGCCAACAGATGCTTGCCAGTTTTTTTATGAATGTGAAAACTGTAAGACACGACTAAAACCCAAACAGGGCGACTGTTGCGTTTATTGCAGTTATGGGACAGTTAAGTGTCCACCAAAACAATTAGGGACATCTTGTTGCTGACAGAGAAGGGTGTGCAGCTAACATTGCATTGCCAAAATGGGGGCAGACGTAATAACAATCAGCAACAGTGCATATCCCAGCTTCATATCCAGCACGACATCATCTATTTAGCTTTTTGTTGTTATCTTCAACTTTGGTTTTTCAATCAGCATTTGTTCGGGCTGAAGGAATTCTAATTCCCCCACTTCGGCAATGCTTCAACGTTGTAGGCAATTGGCAACAACCATTTGACATATCGTTATGAAGAAAAAACTTTGGATACTTCTTATTCTTGCTATAACAATTCTATCATTCGTGTTTTTAAGGGGGAAAATAACACATGAAAGGTTTGACTCAACTCTTTGGAAGACAGCTAACCTGAATAGTGAAGAAAACATGTCCTTGCGTTGGGATATGATGAATGATTTAAGAAAAAAATACGACTTGGTTGGAATGACCAAGTCTGAAATCACTGAATTATTAGGAGTACCAGAAGACTCAACCAATACCGAATACTATTATTATTTAGGTTATTCAAAGACGGGAATAAACACAGGTAGTTTGACAATTACTTTTAACAACAAAAACATCGTAACAAATATTCGTGTTTGGCAGGGATAGACAAAAGTCAACAATCAATTACAACAGAAACCGGACGCATACTATTGCTTCGCTCTCTTTTCTTTAAGCACTCAAAACACAATCAATCGCATCCACGGATTAACTGTTGCCTTTACGAACGCCAAAATATTTATCATAGAAACTATACAGCACCCCGACGAATTAAACAGATAAAATGCAGAAAAAATATATACCTAAAAAGACTGAAAAATGCCTACAACAAGGGGCTTGCTTCTACGCTGGCTGACGGAATAAACATCAGCTTTTGTTACGCTATTCATCTGTAGTTCCGGGCTGAAAATTCATTGTTCAGCTTTTGTACTTATCTTCGGCTTTGGGTTCACTACTGGGCGTAAGGTTCGGGCTGAAAGTACATTGAATACCAGCGCAGCAGCAAGCCCTACCGTAAGGCGCAAGGCTACCTGACTGCATAATACGAATATGAATTATCCCAAGAATCATCAATCTTTTCAAGTTCTTCTTGCGGAATACCCTTAAATTGACATTCTTCCCAAGACACAAACTTTTCAACTTCTCTTAGCCCGCAATGTTTACATCTGCTTTCTACATGAAAGTCCGTGCTACTACGCATAAATTTACTAACACGAACTACTTGCATTTCGTGGTTTCCATATTTACTCTGATACCATTTTGGCTTAACTCTTACGTTTTTAATACAAGACATTTTTTTCAATTTACCCGCCCAGCGCCTTACATTTCATTGGCGAAAAGCAGGGGTGAAGAATATATTTTAAACTGTTGTAGCACTATTGAACTTTTGTAAGTGGTTGGGCAGACGTGCTACTATTCCCTGCCTTCGCCAATGAGTTACACGTTATGTGCCACTTTAGGACAACACTCGAATTGACAAAGACTTTTTTCATATTGACGCTATTTGTTTTGACTGCATTGACATCTTGTAGTCAGACAAAACTTAATAAGAATTTTGTTGTTAAAACTTTGGACTTTGATTATTTGGAAGGTTGTGAGACAGGCAAAGGAAATTGCAAACCAATTGAAATATTTAGACAAAACAAGCAGGACAGCGTTTTACTTGTTTTCCAAAGTGGTGGGACACAATCTGATGTGTATTTGCATTCTGCCAAAAATAAAAACTTTGTATTGCACGACAAGAAAGTTTCAGGACTGGGCAAGCCAACTTTGAATTTGACAAATCTTGACGATGGAGAATATACAGCAAATATTATTAGTTGTGGACTTGGTGGCAGTTGTTTAGTGCGGCTAAAAACTAAACGACAATGAAAAAATATTTAGTTATTTGCATATTGACAATAATCATTTTTGGGACACTTACAATTTTAACTGCAAAAATTGAGACATCATTTGATGGCGATAATACATTTGGTTTTCCGTTAACATTCTTAATTCGACTTGGTGGAAAACGTTTTCCTATTCCAGAAAGTTGGACAGAGATATCTTATTACAAATTGTTTGTTGACATTGCGATTGCGTTTCTTTTTGCAATTATCTTTTGGACAGTTTATACCAAATTGAGAAAGAATTTGGTTGGTAAAAAAAGCGGCACATAACATGAGGCTTGCTGCAATGCTGGCGGACGTACATCAGTTCATCATTTTTTGGCTAATGGGCATTGGTTCCGGCGGACGGAATTCTATTAGACATTTGTTATTAACTTCAACTTTTAATTATAAATTGGGCTGTGGTTCCGGCAAGACAAGCTATGAAAGCCAGCACTGCAGCAAGCCCAACCGTTGTGTGCTATTAGGACGCAGCCTTTGACGAACCACCCGTTAGACAGCCAATCCCTAAAATAAAACCGGTAGTGTACCAGCCGCCATTATTGTTTACAGCCCACACAGCAATGTCATTGCTGAACCAACTACCTACCCATGCAAATGGAGCGATCATCCCGTGCCATAAACCACCCCAAAATCCATATACATGACCTTCTAAGCATGGTTTTAAATTATGTTGTACATCGGCACAACTTGACATGAAAACAGCACACAACATTAGTATTGCCAATAGCAGGGGCAGACGTGTTAATAATGAGCATTTGGAACGTTTTTGTGCAGCAGTTCCGGCTAACGTTTTACAATTTTGCATTTGTTTTATTTTTGAGCATTAGTAAATAATTCATCTTTTGTTCCAGCAGAAAGTTATCTATTGCCCTGCCATCGGCAATACCCGTCCGTTACAGGCAACCCTAACAGACCACCGTGCAAACATTAAACAGACATAAACCGACAGACAAAATGCCAACTCACAAATGGCACATTTGGTTTTTCCCGACACACAAGCCGACCCTTCAAAAAACCAAAAGAGCCATTTTTTGCCCACACACCGACAGAAATGAATAAATTTGACGACTAAGAAATTGACAATATGAGCATAGAACAAGGACTAACAAGCAGACGAGCAAACGACAAAAAAGTTGACACCAAAAATTGGTTTCAAAAGCTTATACAACCTGACGAATATGTTGGAGACTTATACTCTATCAACTATGAAACAGCAAGGGTAATCATTCACGACTTCTATCGTGAAAAAGTTGGCGGTATTCCAAGTTTGAGTTTTTTAATTGCCTCAAGAGTTGACCCAAGCAAAGATGACCTTGACTTCAAAGCCGAAGACACTTCATTTATTTTGTTGCGTGTAATGGACGCAGCGGCATTGCCACAAGACAAAGAAGCGGAAAGAATAAGAGTTGAAACTGCCCAACGCATCAGCGGTGAAACCGAAAAAAATTGGGACGATGCAGGTGCAATGGATATGCGAACAAAAAATTTGCTTGGCTTTGCAGGTGTTCAATGCAGAATTATCGGAACATTTTTTCTTGAAGAAAACGGACACAACGGTGAAGCACCGTTGAATTTGAAATTTGGTAGCGACATCTCAAACTACTATCCGAACAGGGGCTTGAAAGTTTACAAACCAAACGGAAAAGCACTTGAACATATTGTGAATTACGCTGACCCTTCAAGTATTCAATCTCACATTGAACGCTACGGAAATACTGAAAAAGTAAAACTTGGTTTTGTTCGCTACGCTTCTACCAACCGCAAGTATCAACAAATTGACGATGTTCCTGTTTTCATTTACCCTGCGGATTTGCTTTCTCAAAAATCTGCGTTATTTGGTATGACGAGAACTGGTAAATCAAACACGACAAAAATTATTGCGAAATCTGTGTTTGAATTAAGAACGGCCGAAAAGGCCGAAGATAAACCTTTGCGTATTGGGCAAATCATTTTTGACCCAAATGGTGAATATGCTAATGAAAATGTGCAAGACAATAATTCCGCAATTAAAAACATTTGGCAACTTCTTCCAAATGGAACGAACAAAGCAGATGAAGTTGTTACCTACGGTATTACAAGCCACCCCAACGACCCTGAGAGAATCTTAATGCTTTTGAATTTCTTTGAACCGAGCAATACACAGATTGGGAAAAGTATCATTGATAGCCTTTTATCAGAGGATAGCACAAATTACATAAAACAGTTCTGTCAAGTGAGTTTTGATGAGCCTGACCCCAATGACAGAAGTGCAACTACACGATACAATAGAAGATTGTTAGCTTATCGTTCTGTATTAGCAAGAGCAGGGTTTCAAGTTCCGCAAAATTTAAGAGCAAGCACAAGAGGTTTGTTTAATCAAGATTTAATTACCGCTTTACAAACAGGAAGAAATAACAGCCCAGCAAACCCAGAATACGTAAGTGCTGCACAAGTGTTTTCAAATCAAAATCCAACTTGGGGACAACTTGCAAACGCTTTTGAAGCATTAGACAAATTTATCAGAGATAGTAGTAGTAATTACACAGCGTTTGAAAATGCTTATGTAAGTCGTCCAAATGGTTCGGGCGACAGGTGGGCTGATGAAGATTTGAAAAAGATTATCGGCATTTTTCAATATCCAAATGGAACAAGAAAAATCGGGAAAGGAGCAGAACAACACAGCGCAGACACAACAAGCGACTACGCAGAAGATATTTACACTCATTTAGTGAAGGGTAAATTAGTAATCATTGACCAATCAAGTGGCGTACCCGAACTCAACAAGTCATCAGCCACAAGAATTATGACTAAAATTTTCAGAGAAAATCAACGCAAGTTTGTTCAAGGCGTTACCGACATTCCTGAAATTTTGGTTTATGTTGAAGAAGCACATAACATTCTACCAGCAGGTAATGATTTAGATTTAACCGACATTTGGGTTAGAACAGCAAAAGAAGGTTCTAAGTATCGTATCGGTATGGTTTACGCTACACAGGAAGTAAGTAGCATTCAAAAGAACATTTTGAAAAATACTGCGAATTGGTTTATCAGTCATTTAAACAACACAGACGAAACTAAAGAATTATGCAAGTATTACGATTTTATAGATTTCGAGCCGTCAATCAGACGAGCACAAGATAAAGGATTTTTAAGAGTTAAAACATTAAGTAACCTATTCGTCATTCCTGTTCAGGTGGACAAGTTTGAAATATAAGAAAGAAAACTATGGGCTTTGAAGGAGAATTTGCAAGTTATGAGCCTCTAAGACGGTTACTTGATAGTGAAAAAGTAAAAGCACTTCAAAACCGACTTAGAATAAGGCAACAAGTAGAAGAAACGGAAAATTTTGAAGGTTCAATTACTAAAAAATCTGACCTGACTGAAAGTGTTTTGCAGCCTGATTTAGTATTAGCTATTGACGGAAGCAATTTAGCAGCAAAAGCCGAAAACGGTTTTCCGGGAGCAGAGTTCGGTTACATCACAGTTGCCTCGGTTTTGATTGACTTGAAACTAATCAGCGAACTTGAAAAGAAAGAATTTGTTGAACCGAAAAAATTTCGTGAAGCAGAAAAAGCATCAACTATTGAAAGTGTTTTCCCTGGCTGTAACGTTATTATTGACACAGAAAAAAATGCAAAAGCATCTTTGCGTAGAGCTTTGTTTGAAGAATTAAAAAACAACGTTATTTTTTCTGACGGTGAAACTTTACTTGAAACATACGAACATCTTTTCAAGATAAAACGAGAACAATTTTCAGAAAGGAATTTACCGCAAAGTCCGATTGAGGGCGTTGAAGAGGATATGACTTATGACTACGGTGAATATGTATGCCAACACTCAAACGAACCTCTTTTTTCAACAGATGCTTTACGTTTACACGAACTAATGAACCCGGGCGGTAGCAACGGGGAAATGTTTGGACAAATAATGTCCACGATTGAAAAACTTTGGCTTGTTCACATTCTTAGAGCTTTTGAAAAGAAAGGTTGGTTAGCGACTTTACGCAGAGTAGCGTTTATTATGGACGGACCTTTAGCCGTTTTCAGCACCTCATCGTGGCTCACAAAAGTAATCAGCCACGAGTTAACCCGAATAAACGAATTGCAGAAGAAGATAAACGGAGAAGACCTTTTAATTATTGGTATTGAAAAATCGGGAACCTTTTTTAATCACTTTATTGAAATTGACACAACCAAAGACGGCATCACCGATAAGTTTCCAAAACAATCTGCGTTGCTTTTGAATGATGATTACATAAAGAAAAACATCATTTTTTCAGAAAGCACAAAGCCATACGGACAAGACACATATTTTGGTAGAAAGTTTTTCTATAAAGCAGCATCGGGACAAAAAATTGTTCCTGTTGTTGCTTGTTACAATGAAGAACAAAGAAATTTGAATACTGCAAATCCAAATCAATTTCCACGACTTGCAGATGTAATGAATTTACTTGACAAATTAGTTTCAAGCAGATATCCAAATTCTGTTTCGCCACTTGTTTCAGCACACGCAGAAGCAGCAATACCGTTGAATTTAGGGAAACGCATTTTTGAGGACATTGCAAGAGAAATTAGAGAGAAATCAAACTGATGATAGTAAAGGAAAAAATATTAAACGGTTTTAGCACGGCAGAAGCACGTTGGGCAAGGTTCGGGCCTTACTATGCAATGTTTCCTTTGGAATTTGCTTTTGATGTTGTAGAAAAATATTCCGAAAAAGGTGATTATATCATTGACCCATTTGCTGGGCGTTGCAGCAGTATTTATGCAGGTGGCGTTTTAGGAAGAAACAGTTTAGGAATTGAAATCAATCCTGTTGGTTGGCTTTACGGAACTGTAAAACTATATCCTGCGGACAAAGAAGAAGTAATAGACCGCTTGCTTGAAATTTATAGTAAACGAAATTATTACAACAGAGCAATAGAAAAAATGCCTGAATTTTATCGCATCTGCTATTGCGATGAAGTTTTGAAATTTTTATTGGCTGCACGAACTCATTTAGATTGGAAAAATAACAATATTGATGCTTCGTTGATGTCAATTCTATTGATTTATCTACACGCAAAATTGGGCGAAGGTTTATCAAATCAAATGAGAATGACAAAATCAATGGGAATGAATTATTCCGTTCAATGGTGGAAGAAAAGCAAAATGACAAAACCGCCTGAAATAAATCCTTGTGAATTTATTCTTAAAAAAATTGAATGGCGTTACGAAAAAGGAAAGCCCAAAGTTACAGAAAGTGCCGTTGTATTTGGCGACAGTTCAAATGAATTAGTGAACATTGCTGAAAGAGCGTTAAATAATGACATCAAATTTTCGTTGTTGTTTACTTCACCACCTTATTGTTCAATTACTGACTATCACGCAGACCAATGGTTACGACTTTGGCTTTTAGGAGGTGCTGACAATCCGCAATCACTCAAAGACAAACACAAAGGTCGTTTTGTAAATAAACAAGAGTATTACGACTTACTTGACAACGTTTTTGGGCTTTGTGCAAAAATGATGAAACGAAAAAGTGTTGTTTATGTCCGCACAGACAAACGAGAATTTACTTTTAACTCAACACTTGAAATTTTGAAAAAACATTTTCCAAAACACAAAGTAGAAACAGTTGCAAAGCCATTAAAAAATGACACAAAGACACAAACAAAACTTTTTGGCGACAAGACAATGAAGCCAGGAGAAGTAGATATAATATTGACAAGAAAATGAGCCGACCCAACAGCCACACACATTGCCAAGTCGCACCAGCCGACACGCAAGCCAAAACTTGGCAAAGAGTGTGTCTGTTCCAACACACAGCAGACCGACAACCAAGCGACAGAATAAGCAGGGCAGCCTGTAACACGGTATTGGCAAAAAAGGGGCTGACGGAAGTAATTGAACATTTGTGCTACTATCAACTTTTGTGCATATATTCGGCTGACGAGTTTCAAATACCCCTTCTTCGCCAATACCCAAAACGTTAGCGTCAATTAGGACAAGACTTCTAAACTTATGAAAGCTATACCAACAGTTTTACTTTTTTTTATGGTTTTTTGCAATTCATGTTTGTATTCATACAAATGCGAATTTATTGGTTCATCGCCGATTTCAAATTCTTTATTTATTGAACGGTATAAAACTTTTGATGCTGGAGTTTGGGGTGAAAATATTGATTGCTATATAACTGACTCAACTACATTTCGACAAAAAATTGGCTCTTTTGATGAACACGAATCGTTCTTCGCTAAACAGTACGGAAATAATATAGAAGCTTATAATGTTGAATCATCTTACTTTCCTGATACAGTAGAGACTAAAATTATTTCAAAAGCACAATTATATTCAAATCATTATTCTGACTCAAGCTGCCTTAACAGCATTCCACTTTTCGGAATAAATACAATCAAGTGTGACAGTGATTATTATGAAGCTTCAGCTTACAAAAATGATGATGGATATTACATTTCACAAATTCAATACAAATGCGGAAACGATTATTTAAATGCAGTCTACTACACTGACTCTCTGAAATTTAGAGTTTTTGTAGGAGTTTATAATCCTGGCAGTTTTTCAAATAATTTTTCAGTAAAATCAGACGCAGACAGTATTTTTCATTTTTACAATATTGAACAAAAACTCAAACTGGACACGATAAAACATGTAACATACTCGTTAAGCGATTTAAAGAAAGAAAGTCTGATTAACGTATGCAAATAACGGATATGGAACGCAAACAAAATGCCGCTAACATTCGCATTTATGCAAGACTGGCTGAAGTGCTAATAATGAACTGTGGTGCATGTTTTAGCAGTAGTTCCGGGCTTAAAAAACTATATTGAGCAATAGTAATAACAATGAACTTTAAATTATAAATTTGGCAACGGTTCCGACGGACAGGAATTCTAATTCCAGTCCTGCATAAATGCGTAGCCGTTGTGCGTCACCAGAAACAGCATTCAATTGCAGGACACATAGGTTGACCCTAATTGTATTTAGAAGTTTTATATGGACACTTTATCACATCGTTGGGAATTACGGAAAGGAGAAATTGTGGGAAATCATGTAAGAAAACATGAAAGAAAGTATGTGGACTTTATAGTTTCAGGACAATCGCTCTCGGAATTACTTCAAACAAAGGATTATGACATGATTTCAATGTTGGGTTGGGGAATGAACACAGACCACGAAAAGCGAACTATAAAAGAATTTTTAATGCAAGAACTTCCAGAACTTTCAACAGGACGCACAATTATTTATGGTTGCTCGGAATGTGGCGACATTGATTGCGGGGCGATAACCGCAGAAATAATTTATGACGGTGACAAAATAGTTTGGAAGGATTTCGGATATGAAACCAATTATTCAGGATTTGACCTTGAAGATTATAAACATATTCTACCGTTTGTCTTTGACAAGGAACAGTATGAAGCGGAATTTGATAAAATTGAAAAGGAGCTTTTGGACATTCCACGTAAACCAGACGATTAATAAATAATTATTGGAACCTGTTTAACCTTGGCGAACGCACAACATGAGCATTGGCAATACCAGGGCTTGACGTGCATTTCATCAGCTTTCTGTTCGCTATTGAGCAGCAGTTCAGGCTGAAAAATCACTATTAGGCAGTAGAATAAAAATCTCAGCTTTTGTTCATTTACTGGCTGACGGTCCGGCGGAAAGTTATAAATTGCCCTGGCATCGCCAATGCTTTAAACGTTACAAGCAACCCTAAGACGACAACAACAATATGGAATATAACAAGAACTTTTCACTTTTTGACGCTTACGACTTTTTGAAAGCAAATGGACTTGAACTCGAATGTGAGGAGATAAAAAACTCATCTGACAAATTCAAATCTTATTCAAGCACTTTAAGACGGGCAAAAATTGTATCATTAGTTCGCGACAAAAACCTACTTGAGGACTTTTGTAACAGTGTTTGGACTTCGGGACTGACTGAAAAAGGAAAATCACGAGTAAAGTTTTTTGAAAATCTTGTTATTCGTTTTAACAGCGACCAAGAAGGAACAATTTCGGAGGACGAAGAAGAGGAGGAAATCGCAAGAGAAGAAAGTGAGTTTGCTTATGAAAAAGACTTGCAAAAATATCTTGTAAAAAACTTATCTGTAATTGAAAAAGGACTTAAACTTTATCAAACAGACGGAGTTGACGGAGAAGAATTTTACGTTCCAGGAACAACAAGGCGTATAGATATTTTGGCGACTGACAAGAATAATAACTATGTGGTCATTGAATTAAAGGTTAGTCGTGGTTATGAAAAAGTTGTAGGACAAACACTTTTTTACCAATCAAGCATTAAGACAATTTTTAAACAAGACAAAGTGAGAGCAATAATTGTTGCGAGAGAAATTACATCAGAATTAAAAACAGCGACACAATTTTTGCCCGATTTTGAACTATTTGAATATCAACTTTCATTGACACTTAATAAAATAAAATGACTGTAACTAACTCGACAGAAAGAAGAAGGGCAGCTTGTAACAGGCGTTTGGCAAAAAAGCGGGTTCAGTGCTTAAATGAAGCTTTGTGCTTCGTATCAAGTTCAGTGCTGGCAGACAGTTTAGTGCTTCTAAATCCGCTTCTTCGCCAAGCGCCAAACCGTTAGTAGCCATGTATTGACCAGCTTATGAAATCAATAGTTATCTTTTTTATATCGTTCCTTTTTATTTTCAACTCTTCAGGACAGACTGATTTCAAAGCTGACTCAATAGCTAACACGAATGATTCGGAAATTTCGCATTTAATTGATTCTACTTTTGGGCTGGACAAGAACTATGATTTTGAGTTTCGACTTTGGACAAAACCCTCATTGGTTTCTTACGCCAACGTTTTTATATTGGCGCAGAAAAATAAAATCTGGACGGCAAGGTTTTTTGAATATTATGGAAATAGAAAATCAAAAATATCGGAAAGGAAAGTAAACCAATCAGGACTTGACAGACTTTGGAAGCGACTTGTTGCAAATCAAGTTTTAACTCTTCCGAGTCAGGATTCCCTCAAAGCTAAAATGAGAATGTTCGTAGCTGATACTTCACAGGAATTTGACGAAGGAGATACTTACAAACAAGTATCAATTATGGACGGAACAGCTTATTATTTCGAATTGGCAACTAAAGGGAAAAATCGTTCATATTATTATCATTGCCCAAAAGGATATTTAAAATATTATTCTAACGTGGAAGAACTTTATAGAGCTTTTATGATAATTGTACTTGTGAGAAAATATCTTGGACTTAATTTGGTGGTATATTAACACGGCTACTAACATTCGCATTGGCAAATAGCTGGGCGTGACGTGCATTTCATCAACTTTTGTTTGCTATTGGGCTGTAGTCCGGGCTGAAAATATTCTGTTGAGCAACAGAATAATAATCTCAACTTTTTGTTCATTTACTATACTTTTGTTCGGGCAGAAAAATCATTGAATGCCCAGTCATCGCCAATGCGTGGCCGTTATCTGCTACCTACAGACCGCACCCACCTGATTGCTTCAACCAGACAATTAAAAACATCTCTAATATTAAAATCAGTTACAAGGTTGTACAGGCGATTACAATAATTCCTGTACTCATTCAGGTCTCTTGATTCGATAGGTCGGGTACTTTTGTTTATAAACTTATCTAATGCAGGCATTAGCCAATCCCACGACCTATGATATTGTGCAGGCTGCCATCCTGCATGGCCTTCTGATTGTATGTAAATGAATCCATCAGGATGTTGTGCTGTTTTTGTAAACCAAATATCTTTACCCATAAATTTTGCAACATCAGACAAGGCAGCAGATAACATTTCATTGCTGCTATGCTGGCTGACGTGCAAGTCCTGGTCTTTTTGTTCTTTGTTCATCTTTAGTTGTTTTTGAGCTGACGTGCCTTGAATACAGCACAGACAGCAATGAGTTAATCGTTGCCTGCAATTGTAAAATGACCACCGAAATAATAAACGAATTAGGATTTCAGTTTGACAACCCCTTCAACGTGCAGGGACGACTTTCCATCGCTGACCTTTTTCCCAAGTCCAAGAGCCGTTGCGGAATTTACCTGCTTAACTTTTCTGACGACACTTTTTACATTGGACAAGCCATTGACGCCGTAAAACGGTTTGCGCAACACAGAAAAAACTACGAGAACATTGAACGGTTTTGGTTTCAGCCAGTAAAAAAAGAAAATTTGAACGAAGTTGAGCAACGATTGATACATGACGCAGAAATGAAAGGGCTATTGCTGACCAATAAAACTTTTGTTTCAAACATTATTGGTGACACGGACCTGGACTTAATCATTTTGCCAACAGAACAAGAAAAATGGCTTGAAAATAACATAGAGCTTTCAAACGACGGCTACGACCTTTATTCCACCATTGAACCGAAGTACATAATTAAATATAGGCGAAACTTTGATAAGCTGAAACAGGTTGACAACTACCCACAACTCAAACGCATTTTGAATTTCTACATTAGGAAATGCATACCTGCGTTTAAGAAAACGGAGTTGTCATTTTGGTCTTTAAGCTGTATGCCTTCAACGAACATTGGTACCTATCCAAGGTATTTCTGCATGAACGTAAACGCAATGGAAGTGTTTGTTGTGGGATACGAACGCAAGACGAAGAGACCTTTTGGTTTTTTCGTTCTGACAAGCCTTTTCTTTGAGGGCGATGATGAACTTGACAGGCTTTGTGACAAATACAAAACCTTAGAAGCAGAGCGTTCAGACTACAGAGCTGCAGGAGCAGACCAGATTTGTTTTCAATTTGAAGACTTAGACGAATTGGAAGACATCTTATTCACGAAGCCTAAAATTGTAAGTTCAATAAAAGAGCTCAACTTGCGACTAATGCGAAAAGGCGGAACAATTTATTCACCATTTCATTGCTTTGACTTAGCAAAAGATGTTCTAATGCAGAGTGACTAACAACATGCAGGCAACAAGCGCATTGGCAATAGCTGGGCGTGACGTGCATTCCATCACCTCTTTGTTCGTTATTGGGCAGCAGTTCCGGGCTGAAAATACGCTATTGAGCAACAGAAAAAAATCTCAACTTTTTGTTCGTTTACTGTGCAGACGTTCCAGCAGAAAGTTATAAATTGCCCAGCCATCGCCAATGCTTCAACGTTGTGCGTTATTTTATGACACCCTTCAAGACTATACCTCTTTGCTTATGTTTGGGACTTTCTAGTGTCTTGCACTGAAGCAAATAACTCTGACAGTTCTGAGAGTTCAGCCCAAGACAACACAGAAAGTGAAAATAGCTCAGACGAGAATGGTTGCAAATTTAAGGATGGAACGCATTCGGCAACTGTAGACTATTATAATCCAGAGACAGGTTATAGTCAAACGTACACTTTGAATGTGGAAGTTGAAAATTGTGAGGTTGTACAAATTAATTTTCCAAGTGGTGGCTGGCTTGACAGTGACCATATAAGCCCTGCTGAATTAAACGAAGATGGCTATTGCACCATTGACGGTGAAGATGGAAAAACTTATGAAATACAAATTGACAATTAAATAAAGAGTATGAAAATGAAAAAACTGCTTTTTGCAATTCTATTCACTTTGTTAGCAAATACTTTAATCGCACAGGTGACAAAATTTAAAAGTACAAGTTATGCGTCCAAGACTAAAAACGAGTATACTAAAAAATGGAGTAAGTGGTCAGCCTTTGAAGAAACGGAAGTACTTATTACTATTGACCTGACAAACGAAAGAATAAGGATTTTTAGCAAGAAGGAACAAGTGTACGACATTATCAAATATTATGATAAAGAGACTGACAGCGACGGAGATGAAACACTACAATTTCTTTGTGTTAATGAAGACGGAATTAAATGCTTTGTAAGGTTTGTAGTACTTAATTCCCAAAACGGTAGACGACAATTATACGTAGACTTTGCGGACATGATGTGGGTATATAATATTTATAAGCTTGACTAAAAACAAACGCACAACAAAAGTATTTGCAAAAGCAGGGCTGGACATTGTAACATCGACTAAGTGCAAGCATCAGCAGCGGTTCGGGCTCGACGTTCAATGTTCAGCTTTAGTTCTTAACTTCAAATAGATATTTTCAAATGGGCATTTGTACCGGGCTGGCCGAGCAATGAATTCCCTGCCTTCGCAAATACTCGAACGTTGGTGGCAACCCTATGGACGACAATGCAAATGACTGACAGAAACGCAATAAGAACAGAGTGGGACAAATTCAGCCACCTTTTAAAACGACAGGAAATCCCTGCCAAGACAACGCTTTTACAAGAGGGGAAAATTTCAAAGACTATGTTTTTTATTGAGAAAGGCTGTTTGCGGACTTGGGTAAATAATGAAGGCAAAGAGATAACCACTCAATTCTTTTTTGAGGGAGATAGCGTTTCATCTGTCGAAAGTTTTAGAACAAATCAGCCAAGTTTATATAGTATTGAAAGTTTAGAGCCTTGTATTTTGCAAACCATTTCACAAAAAGACTTTCAAAATATTATTGAAAACACACCTGAGTTAAAAACCCAATTGGAAGACCATTTATTCAAACGTTTTTTTCAATCTCAACAACTTTTATATTCTTTCCTTAAAAATAATCCCAAACAACGTTACGAAGAATTAATTGAGCAACATCCTCATATTATTCAGCGTATCCCACAACATTACATTGCTTCATATTTAGGAATTACATCTGTTTCTTTAAGCCGAATACGAAACAGACGATAATTGCATTTCTTTACAATTGTTATCGTTTAATAGCTTGTTGACTTCTCAATTTTGTACTGAATTTAAAACAGTAGAAAATGAGAACAGTAATAGTATTTAATCATCCTTATGACCGAAGTTATTGCAATGCAATTTTAAATGCGGTAACAAAAGGGCTTAAAATAGCAAATCACGAAGTTGACCTTATGCACCTTGATAATGACGGATTTAACCCAGTAATGTCAAAAGCAGACTTAAAAGCCTTTGTAGAACACAAACCAATTGACCCACAAGTAATAGATTACAATGAACGGCTTAAAAAAGCCGACCATTTAATTTTTATTTTTCCTATTTGGTGGGACTTAATGCCGGCAACAACCAAAGGTTTTGTTGACAGAGTTTTAAGCCCAGGCGTTGTATATGAACATCATCCGAGAGGATTTGGATTAGTTCCGCTATTGAAAAAATTAAAAAGTGTAACTATTATTACAACAATGAATAAACCCAAAATTATGTATTCACTACTTATTGGAAATTTAATCCGAAAAGCAATGTTAAGGAGCGTTTTTAAAACTATGGGCTACAAAAATCTTAATTGGATAAGTTTTGCCTATGTAAAATCTGTAAGCCAGGAAAAAAGGGTAAAATGGCTTACGGACATTGAAAATAAATTTGCAAAATGGACTTGACAACAAGAAGGGCAGCCACCAACAAGGGTTTTGCAATAGCGGGGCTGAAGTGCAAACTTCAGCTTTTGTGCTTGTATTAAACTTTTGTACATTAGCCGAACGCAGGTGCTTCGATTGCCCCGCCATCGCAAAGCCCCGAACCGTTACATGCGATTCAACCGAAACATTCCGGCACCAACAGCTTAACAACAATTCCATTTCCACAGACTTCTTTTTATAAGAAATGCGGTTTCACTTTCGGGCAACTATTAGTATCTTTGCTTCGTGGACAAAAAACAGAAATTCCGAACTGTCATAACGTACAAAGATTACTTTGAGAATTTCTTTGTGAAACAACGGCAGAAAGTGAAGGATAAAATCATTTGGACACTTGACCTAATTGAAGAAATTGACAGAGTGCCCGAAACATACCTTCAACACATGCAAGACGGATTGTATGAAGTGAGAGTAAAATTGGCAAGTGACATTTTTCGGATATTTTGTTTTTTTGACCAGGAGAAGTTGGTTGTGTTAGCAAACGGATTTCAAAAGAAAACTCAGAAAACACCCAAACAAGAAATTGAAAAAGCATTAAAAATCAAGAAGGAATATGAAGACGAAAAGAAGTAATACCATGACACTTGACCAGTTCAAGGACAAACATTATGGTAAAACCGGAACAGCAAAGCGTGACGAACTTGAAGCCGGTTATCAAAATTTTAAAATAGGTGCATTAATCCACGAAGCACGATTGGAAAAGGGTTTGACACAGGAGCAACTTGCCGAAAAAGTTGGGACAACAAAATCATACATTTCAAAGATTGAGAACAACCTAAAGGAAGCGAGAATTTCTACGCTTCAAAAAATTGTTGAAGTAGGTTTTGGTGGACAATTACAACTATCTATTAAACTTTGACATGAACCAGCGACTAGAACTGAACCGCATGTAACAGTGCATTTGCAATAGCATGGCTGACGGAATAAAAATCAACTGTAAATCATCTATCAGCTTTAGTTCCGGCGGAAGGAATTCTATTGAACATTTGTACTTATCTTCAACTTTAGTTTTTCAATTAGGCATTTGTTCCGGCTGACAGTTCGCTGTTGCCATGCCATCGCAAATGCTTCAACGTTAGGCACAATTATAATGACACACCCTAAATAATTTATATGGCAACAAAACTTGACAGGTTTAAAGTAATTGGATTTCGTTCAATTGAAGTTAGCGATTGGATAGAAGTTTCAGAAAATTCTTGCTTGGTTGGGACAAACGAAGCCGGAAAAACAAATCTATTAATTGCACTGTGGAAACTAAATCCAGCGAATGATGAACCAATAGTGCCACTAGATGACTTTCCTAGACATCTGTATAGCAATTATAAAGCAGATAATCATAGTGAAGATGTGTTTATTGAAGCCGATTTTATTTTGGATGAAGAATTCCAATTAGGTATTGCCACTAAGCTGAATTGCGACAAGGAACAGGTGCGTAGAGTTTTAGTTAAAAGGAAGTACAACGGAAATCATATTGTCGAATTCCCGTACACTAAAATCGATTCCTTCTCAGTTGACAAACTCAAAGAAATAATTTCAAACTTTGAGCAAAGCCTGTATGCAGAAGAAATATTCACAAAAGAGTCACCAGAATTACAAAAGGAAGTAAAAACGCATATTAATTCCATTCAAGAGAATATGCCCGAAACATATTTCTCAAAGAAAGAGGCGGAAGATATTATAAGTTCAACCGAATCTTTTGTAGAACAGAATTTTGGAAAGAAGAAAAATCTTCCTGAATATTTTCAGAAGAATTTAATAGAACATCTTAATAAATCAGTTGCTGCATTTGAAGGAAAACCTTTAGAGATTAATGCAGAAATCAATGAAGAAATATTAGGGGAAATTCCAAAGTTCGTTTATTATTCTGACTACGGAAATCTTGACAGTGAAATATACCTGCCAAGAGTAATTGAAGATTTAGGCAGAACAGACCTTTCGGAAGCAGCAAGAGCAAAGGCTAGAACATTAGACGTGCTATTCAAGTTTGTAAAACTTTCACCCAAGGAAATATTTGAACTTGGTAATGAAAGTAAAACTATTATTCAAAAACAGGATTCTTATGGAAGAGTTACTTCAACTGAAGAGGTACAGCTTTCGGAAGAAGAAGTTCAACAATGGGCTGACAAAAAAAGGGAACGTGGTATTTTGCTACGCTCAGCAGCAACACAATTAACCCAAAGTTTTAGAAAATGGTGGCTTCAAGGAAACTATATTTTTGAGTTTGAAGCAGATGGTAGACATTTTCGAATAAATGTTTCAGACACTTTAAGACCTGAACCAATAGAATTAGAAGGAAGAAGTCGAGGGTTACAATGGTTTTTTAGTTTTTTCTTAGTGTTCTTAGTTGAAACAAAACAGGGACATTCAAATACTATTCTTCTGCTAGATGAGCCTGGATTGTCTTTACATCCTTTAGCCCAATATGATTTAGCAAAGTTCTTTAGAAAACTTTCAGAGGATAATCAACTCATTTATACTTCACATTCGCCTTTTCTTGTTGACATGGACAACTTAGGTAATGTTAAAGCTGTATATGTAGATACTGAAAGTGGTAGAACAAAAGTATCGTCAAACTTACGATACAATGAAGTGGACGCTGCTAAATCAATTTATCCAGTTCATGCAGCCTTAGGGTTAACTGTATCCGATACATTATTACTTGGTTGCCTTCCTGTTCTGGTAGAGGGACCAAGTGACCAAATTTATCTGAGTATGATAAAAAGGTATTTGATAAGCATCGGAGAATTGAAAAACTCAAAAGAAATTGTGTTTATACCAACAGGGGGTGTTAGAGGAATGGGGCCTGTGACAAAGCTGGTTGCATCAAGAGAGGATTCTTTGCCATTCGTATTATTGGACTCTGATAGTGTTGGGAAAGACTATAAAAAACAGTTGTTGACTGGCCGGTATAGAGAAGATAAAGACAAGGTTCTTGACGTATCTCAATTCCTAACAGAAGGTGAATTTGAAATAGAAGATTTGCTTCCTGCTCAAAATATAATTTCAATCGTAGACCGTATGTATCGTAGTGACCAGTATTTTGAAGACTACTACCAAACAGGACAGCCAATAGTTAATCAAATAGAAGCTTGGGCTGGTAAAAATAATGTTACACTTAATGATGGATGGAAAGTTGACGTTGCACGAAAAGCTCAAAATAATTTTGACAAGTTCATGGACAAAATTCCTGACAATTTGAAAAATGCTTGGGTCTCAATTTTTAATAAGTTTACAACAGAGGACACAAAATAACTGTGCCTAACAAAAGTATTTGCAAAAGCAGGGCTTGACAAAATAACATCAGCTATGTGCAAGCATCGGCAGCGGTTCGGGCTCGACGTTCAATGTTTAGCTTTAGTTCTTAACTTCAACAACATATTTTCAAATGAGCATTTGTACCGGGCTGGACAATCAATGAATTCCCTGCCTTCGCAAATACTCGAACGTTGCCAGCAATAGCAAATGAAATTCGTAGCAGCTATTATATTGACACTTTTCTTTAGTGATACTTCTTTCGGACAAAAGTATCCTCAAACGCTTGTTGACAGCCTTTGCAACGTGACGATTGAATATTACTACAGCGACTTTATTAGACCAACGGACAGCGTTGAAGCTCTGACTTATAAGCCAAGAAACCCGTTCATTCTTAAAAGTGAGTTGACAACGAACTTAAAGACAAAATTCAATGACTTTACAGTTCGTTTTGTGACACAGCAAGAGGCTATAGATGAATTTGTAACGACTAAAAACAGAACCGGCACATTAGAAAAACTCTTTGTAACGCAGTTGCAGGACACAATCAATATTGACATTGGAGGCTGGGCTATTCGGGTGACAAAAGTTAAGTATAAAAACGGAAAACCTGTTGCAGTAAACTCAAACTTTGCTGCAAGTTGCGGCGGGACACTTGGCTACATTCCGACATGTCGCTTCATTTTCGACAAGACGACAAATTCGTGGACAAGACAGACTTGGCAAGAGACCGCAGATGCAAAAATCAAAGCAAGGCAACGAGATGACAACGAATAGCTACATGCTGGCAACATGGGGTTTTATGCAAGTTGGGCTTGACATTGTAACATCAGCTATTTGCAAATCCCGGCTTCAGTTCCAGAAGACGAATAACTATCAGCTTTTGTACTTAACTTCAACAAAATATTTTCAGTCGGCAGCGGTTATGTGCAGACGGAATATAAATTCCCAACCTGCATAAAGCCCTGTTCGTTGTACGTCATCAACTTAAACAGACATTCTATTAAATTGAAACAATTATATTTTCTCATCCTTTTTCTTTATTCTACAACACTTTTTGGACAGGACAATTGTTATATTGGCTTTATCCCTAATTCTAATAAAATATTTTATAACCAAGATAAAATAGAAGAAATTCTTCAGCCTTCAAAATATAGTGCGTTTTTTTTAGGAGAAAGCCACACAATTGATTTTGAGCCTGAATTCAAATTCAATTTTATTAAACATCTAAATTCTAAATATGCTGTAAAGGATGTTTTTATGGAAATAGGTTTTTCTGCAGCTTACTTTTTCAATGGTTATTTACGTTCCGGCGACACAACAGAACTAAAAAATAATTACTTACCTTATTTATGGGCACATTATAAAGACTTTTGGCATGACCTTTTCGAATACAACAAACTTTTACCAGACAGCCAAAAAATTGTAATTCACGGCATTGACTTTGAAAGAAAAGAAATTTTTAAGTTACTTGAAAAGGCAATGCAGCCAAATGTAATAATACCCAGCCACCTACAACAGTTATTTTCAGATATTCATATTCTTAGCACAAATAAAGACTTATTTTTTAGAGACAAAGAATTTAAAAATGCATTATCAATGTTAAAAACAGAATTTCAGAAATATAAAAATGACTTCAGGATAATATATGGGGATAATTTCAAAGTTGTTTACAATGCTATCACTAATAAAGCTTCACAAAACTCATCCCTTAATCAGCGAAACAGATTTTGGTTAAAAATTATGGAGCAAATCATAAAAGAAGACAGCATTCATAAATTTATTGGTTTTTTCGGTGGCGCTCATACAAGATATAACAATCCAACGTCGCTTACAGTAGCTTTGAAACATTCTGATTCTTTTAAGGGAAGTATCTTAAACATTGCAACTATTTACAATCATTTTATTAGTACAGGTGGCCCAAACGAAATTATAGAATATGGATATAAAGAAAAAGATGTTTTCGATAAATTTTATGACAAAAATTGTCGAGCAGTTATCATAAAAGCTTCCGAGATTCCTAATACGATATTTAAAACTAAATCCGACTTCATATTATTCGCAAGAGAAATTATTGACAGGTAGAAAGACGAACATACAACATTCGCATTTATGCAAGTCTGGCTGAAGTGCTAACAATGAGCTGTGGTACATCTTTCAGCAGTAGTCCGGGCTGAAAAAAACTTTATTGAACGATAGTAATAACAATGAACTTTTAATTATAAATTTGGCAACGGTTCCGGCAGAAAGGAATTCTAATTCCAGTCCTGCATAAATGCGTAACCGTTAGCGGCAACCAACAAATGACGACAGTTTTCATTAAACTTATCAAATTCAGTCAATAAATTATGAAAGACGGTTATGTTGTTCCTGCACAGACACGAATAGGTCATGTTCACCTCAAAGTAGCTGACCTTAATCGGGCACTTGAGTTTTATAGTGACTTATTAGGGTTTGAAGTAACTATGATGTACGGTAGCCAAGCAGCATTTATTTCTGCTGGTGGTTATCATCATCATATTGGTTTAAATACATGGCACAGCAAAAGTTTGCCACCTGCTTCTAAAGACGGTGTGGGTTTATACCATACAGCAATTTTATACCCAACAAGAAAAGACCTTGCGATAATTTATGATCGTTTGCGGAGGGCATATTATCCATTAACAGGTGCAAGCGACCACGGAGTTTCCGAAGCGTTATATCTTGACGACCCTGACGGCAACGGTGTAGAATTGTATTGGGACAGACCGAAAGAACTTTGGCCATTAAAAAGTGACGATGTATTAGACATGTTTACAAAACCATTGGACTTAGACGACTTGCTAAAAGAGATTACTGACAAATGAGCAAGGAAGTTTTGGCAGCCGCTAACAAGGTATTGCCGCAATGGGGGCTGACGAGCAAACTTCAACGGTTGTGCTACTATAAATTCGGTGCTAAACTCATCTGACGGTTTCCAAAATCCCCCACTTCGGCAATACCCGGCACGTTAGCGGCTATTTTAAGACAACCCTCAAAATTAAAATGTTAATTATTTTTGTCGAACAAAACTTCTCTTTAAAAGATGACACAAAAATGCCAACAGTGTGGTAAAATTAGCTCTGGTAATTTTTGCAGTAATTGCGGACAATCATTAACAATTAAGCGATTGACAATCTCTGCAATTATGCATGAAGTATTTCACCTTTTTACTCATCTTGACAAAGGGTTTCCTTACACATTAAAAAAACTGGCTGTAACACCAGGAAAAATGCAAAAGGAATATATTGTTGGGCACAGAAGCAGGTATCAAAAACCTTTTTCCATGGTTTTCATTTGTGGTACATTAACTGCTTTTGCATTGTTTGTAATACATAAACACACAGGAAGTATCAGCCACTTTGAGGAAGTAAAGACAGATTTCACAAGACACTATTATGTTCTTGTTCAATTAGGGCTACTTCCTTTTTACTCTTTAGTAACGTGGTTATTATTCAGGAACAATAAAATTAACTATGCTGAGAGCCTTGTATTATTTTCATACGCCTTATCATTTATGCTTTTGTTAGTTATACTCACTAACCTCACGGATTTACTGCCAAATAAAAATATTTCATCAGGCTATTATGAAATTCCTATTCTATTTGTTTATTTATTGTGGACAAATGTTAATTTTTTTAGCGCAGAGCCAAAATGGAGATTGACAGCAAAAACTGTTGTACATATTTTTATTGCTTACTATGCTTCTAATTTTCTAAGTAACCTTATTGTTAATTTCCTTTTGTAAAAAGTATGAAGAAAAATTTATTAGACAAGACAGCATCTGATACAATCATTGCAAGGGTTGGTAACCTTAATCCTAACAGTAAACACCTTTGGGGAAAAATGACTGCAACTGAAATGCTTATGCATTGTAATTTGTGTAATAAACAAATTTTAGAGGAGAAAAGAGGAGACAAAAAAACGACTTTAAAACAATTTCTGTTAAGACTCTTGGCACTATATATTGCACCAAACTTTACAAAAGGACTAAAGAGTGAAAGCAGGCATATTACCAAAGGGAAAATAAAAGATACGCATTTTGAAGAACAAAAAATTCTGTTTATTAATATCATTAGGCTATTCCCATTAAACACACTGCAATTAACATTGACACATCCAGCCTTTGGAAATATATCAACTAATGAGTGGGGCATTGCAGCATACAAACACATGGACCATCATTTGAGACAGTTTGGGGTTTAATACAATTATAACGTCTCTAAAAATTAACTGGACAAAACAGCCGCTAACAAAAGGTTTGGCAATAGGCTGGCTGAAGGAATAACAATCGGCTGTAGTTCGCTATCAGCAACAGTTCCAGCAGACGAACAAATATCAGCTTTTTGTACTTATCTTCGGCTATAGTTTTTCAATCGGCTGACGTTCGGGCTGAAAGTTCATTGAATACCAGCCCATCGCCAAGCCTTAAACGTTAGCTGTTATTTTAAAAGACGCCAATAATGAAACAAATTCTTATAACGACAATTTTGACATTACTCTTCTTCGGCAAGACTTTAGCTTGTTTAAATGGAGACAGTAAAGTTTTAAAAGACGGAACATTCCTTTACGAAGACAGAGAAGGGAGTGTTCCATATGGACACGATTTCTATAATGACGATTTTGAAAGCGGAATTAAAAAACTTGATAGTTTATATATTGTCACCAAAGACATAGACTATCTTTCAGACAAAGGACTATTATTAATTTTGCTTGAAAGGTATGAAGAAGCAATAAAGCTATATCTTGACATAGAAAAAATAAAGCCGAACAGATATTCAACAGCTTCTAATATAGGGACAGCCTACGAACTTATTGGACAAAATGAAAATGCACTGAAATGGATAAAAAAATCAGTTGAACTTGACCCGAAATCTCACAACGGCTCAGAATGGATACACGTCAAAATTTTAGAAGCAAAAATTAAAGGTGAGCAATTTTACACAACAAACTTTTTGCTTAATACGGAATTTGGTTCAGGTACTATACCAAACTCTCAAATGTCGGAACAGCAGCTTAAGGACCTTTCCAAAGCTTTATACTATCAACTGAATGAAAGAATTTCTTTCGTAAAACCGAAAGAAAAAATTGTTGCCCAACTCCTGTTTGACCTTGGGAACATTGCATTTTTATTAGGCAACTATTATGATGCTTCGGCTGACTATGAACAAGCGAAATCGTATGGCTTCACAGGACAATTGATTGAAAAACGCATAAAAGAAACACAAAAAAAGAAAAAACAATCAAAGAGACAGACTGAACAACACAAAGAGAAATCACAAGAGCAAGTTTCATATTTAAACTATGGACTTTGGATTTTTGGCGGGCTTTTATTGCTTATTTTGACAATAACAATTTACAAACGAATGAAAAAAAACAACAGCTAACATGGTATTGCCAAAAGCGGGGCTGAACGGCTTCGTTTGGGCATTTGTGCAAGGTTTAACTTTCGTTCTTCGATTGAACTTTAGTGCTAAAAATCCCCGCCTTCGGCAATACCCAAACCGTTAGGCGATATTTTACTGACACACGTTAACAATATTACATTTAACATACTATGACTGACTTAGACGAATCATACGAAATTTTCAAATCAAAGATTGATGAATTTAAAAAATATGGTTCTGAACCAATTTCGGAATCTGATACAAGAAGCAAGGTTATTGACATACTATTTAAAGATGTTCTAGGTTGGACAGAAAATGATATAGAAAGAGAACGCTTTGTTCAAGTAGGTTTCTATGACTACGAAATAAGCACATCTATATTTCGATTTGTCGTTGAGGCAAAAAAAACGTTTGTAGAATTTAATATACCTGAAAAGTCCAGAAAAATAAAATTAAAAACAATTTACAAAGCCAATAAAGAAGTAATTGACCAAATTAGAAGCTATATTTTCAATAGAGGTTTACTCTATGGAATTATTACAAATGGTAAACAGTTCATAATAGGAAAGTTTAATAATACAGACGGAACTGATTGGCAAGAAAACCAAGTTTTAATATATCAAAACTTAGATGTTGTTGAAACTAACTTCATACAATTTTATGAAACAATTTCAAAAGAATTCGTAAATCATTTCGGAAGGTTTAAATTATTTGCAGAAACTAATCAAGGAAAATCAATAGTAAAATCTAATAATCTTAGAAGAAAGGATGACGAACTTGTTAGAAACAAAATTAGTCACGAACTTATACCAATCATTACAGAGATTTTCGAAGAAATTTACAATTTAGAAAACTTAAAAGATGAAAAAATATTAGAAAGGTGTTATGTTAAAAATGACGATATAAAAAAATACAACTCTGAGTTGGGTTTTATTTTTGCTGACCAACCACCAACATTTGATGCAAGAATAAATCCCGTTCAGAATACTGATGCAACACACGAACAACTAAAAGAGAAAATAAACTCAACAGACAATAAACTTCCAGACCCTATAATTATTATTGGTGGTACAGGTGCAGGTAAAACTACTTTTATTAAATATTTTTTAGAAGTAGTGTTAGATAAAGGAACTAAAAAGAATCGACCCGTTTTATATTTAGATTTTAGAAACGAAACAGAATATACCATAAAGGATACTAAACTAATCTATCAAAAATTAATAACTCAACTCTATGAAGATTATTCAGTATTAAATTTAAATAACTTTAAAGTTTTAAAAGTTATTTACCGTTCTGAAATTGAGAATCAAAAAAATGGTTTTTGGCAACATATAAAGGACGAGGATGCTTTAAATATAAAAATTAGTGAATTTTTAGAAAAAAAGACCGAAGACCCTATCTTTCACCTTTCTAAAATATCCAACTATTTAATTCAACATTGCAACAAAAGATTGTGTATTGTTATTGATAATGCTGACCAATTAGATGAAGGAATACAAAAAGAAGTTTTCATTCTAGGTCATTCACTACACAGAAACCTTAAAGTAATGACACTAATTAGTTTGCGAGAAGGTTATTTCTATAAATTTAAAAACAAACCACCATTTGATGCGTATCATTCCACTGTTTTCCATATAACGGCACCACCTTATAGAGATGTACTTAACAAGCGAATTCAATACGTTTTGAATAATTTTAAATTTGAAACAGTAAAAATAATAAGCGATAATTACAAAGCGGAACTTAGTGATGGTAGTTTAAATGCACTTTTTTCCAACCTTTATACTGCCCTATTCGTACATTCAAATTCAGAAATATTATCGTTTCTTGAAGAAACCTCTTATCCAAATATCCGAAATGGATTAGAGAAGTTTAAATTTTTCCTATTATCAGGACATACAAAAACAAATATGTATATGTCATTTGAGTACGGGAAAGACGGGAAAAATAACATCCCGATTTGGGAGTTTATCAAATCAGTTGCACTTGAATCAAATTATTATTATCAAACTAACAGAAGTGTCCTTTTTAATATCTTTTATCCATCAAATAGCAATAAAAATCATTTCACTAAAATAAGGTTGTTAGATTATATTATTGACAACAACACAGGTGTGTCAAAAAAAAATAATTTCATCTCTATTTCATTAGTTGTCAACGAATTTATTAAAGCAGGATATACGTCAGAAATTATCATTGAAGAACTTAATCTTCTATACTCAAATGGTTTGATTTTTACGAACGATTTTGTTTCTGACATTGAATCACAAATATCCCTAGATATAGAAAATGAAATCGGTGTTACACAATCAGGTGTTTATTATTTAAGAAACTTAGTTTACAAATTCCTTTATTATGATTTAGTATTGCAAGACACACCAATTTATAGCGAAAAGTATTTTGATGAAATTTCTGCCAGCTTTCCAGAGTCCGACGGTGATGGAAACAGAAATTTGAACAATAGAGTAAAATCTACAGAGTTATTTATTAACTACCTACTTGAACAAGAAAATTTGGACCATAATAGGAAAGAGCAGAACTATGGAATAAAGTGTTTGGACAGACAAATAATAAAGTCAATTAAGGAAAATGGACTAAATGCGGACTTACAAAGACTTGAAAATGCTCTAACAAGACAGACCCAAAACATCGCCTAACAAGCGGTTTTGCAATAGTGCGGCTGACGAATATAGGCTCAACTTTAGTAACTCTATTTACCTTTGATACAAAACTCAACTGACGGTTCGCTATTGCCGCACCATCGCAAAGCCCCGAACCGTTATGGGCAAGTGTTACCACTCCGCACCTTTGATAATTCCGTCTTGCTATAATTCCAAAAATCTTCATTTATTTCATTGCCTAAATAATTTCTATTTAATTCTTTTGCAGCCTTTAAAGTTGTTCCACTTCCAACAAACGGGTCATAAACCAAGTCGCCTTCATTGCTCCAACTTTGTATATGCCTTTTCGCAAGCTCTAAAGGAAATATTGCAGGGTGCTTACTATCATTTTTTGTATTTGCCATTTCCCAAACATTATCAATCATTTTAGTACAGTTAACAATATACTCTCCTTCGCCATTGTATTTATGACCGTTCTTTTTTGCTCTGTGCTTTTTTACTTTGACCCCTGCGAATTTGCTTTTTATGCGTATCGGATTAAAAGTTTTAGGTTTCCCTTTGCTCAAAACAAACATATATTCAAATGCCTGTTGGTATCTTGTGCTTTGAGTTGGTACTGGGTTTGGCTTCTTCCAAATCATTGTATCGTGTAAATTCAACCCGTTATCCATAAATGAATAAACTTGCTTAAATGAAGTAAGACTTTCGCTGCCTTTTTTTGTTTGGTCTGCAACCACCCAAACGATAACGCCACCATCTTTTAAAACCCTGCAAAGTTCATTACAAATAAGGTTAAACATAAACCTTGTATCATGCCCGTAATGCCTCATATCGTCATAAGGTGGTGAAGTAACAACAAGGTCAATGATATTGCTTTCCATTTCTCTCAAAGTTAGTAAGCAATCTCTATGAATGACTTTATTAATTAAGCCACACCTGCCCATAACATTGGGTTTTATGCAAGCGGGGCTGACGTGCAAGCCATCATCTTTAGTGCTTTGTTCACCAATGGTTCCGGCTGAAATTTCATTATTCATCTTTTTATTTTTAATTTGAGCATTTGTAATTCTATTGGGCAGAAGTTCAGGCGAAAGTTCATTTAATCTCGCCTGCATAAAGCACCGTCCGTTATATGCCATTGTCGGACACATCGCACTTCATAAAACATACCCAATGTGTTTGGCTTCTTTTGCCCGAAATATGCCCGAATAATGGTTTTTGATTTGTTAGCTTTAGTATTTCCTTAATTGGTATTTCGTATTCATCCCACTTAAAAACTAAAATCCCATTCGTCTTTAATACTCTAAAACATTCAGCAAAACCTTTGCTTATCATATCTTGCCAATTAACATTTTTAAGTGTGCCATAAGTTTTTGCCATTACACTATTTTCACCAAACTTTATAAAGGGTGGGTCAAATACTACAAGTTGAAAAGTATTATCATCAAAAACCATTTTAGTAAAATCGCCAACTACATCAGGCTTTACCACCAATGTTCTTTTTGGGTGGCTTTTATCTGGTTTAATATGGTAAGTTTCATTCCTTAAATCGTGGAATAAAACTCTATCATCATTCTTGTCAAACCAAAAAGAACGTGTGCTGCAACATGCGTCCAAAATTAACGGCATATAACATTGCATTGGCTCAATAGCCGGTGAAGTGCATGTACTGATCTTTTGTTTTTCTATCATCTTTTAGTTGTTTAATGAGCTTTAGTAATTCTATTTCGGCTACTGCGCCAATACTTCACCGTAAGCAGCAATCACAGCAGACCATGCGAATGAGAATAATTTTACAAATCTTGGTTCTTCTTTTTATTTCTTGTCAAGGCCAAACCAATAAAGTTTCACAAGTCACGAACTCAAAAGAGAATATTGTAAATGACACCAGTTTAGTTCCAAGCGACAGTACAATATTTTATTTCCCAGTTAAATCCTTTAGTGATACAACAAAAGGCGTGGGCCTTGACTCATTTTTGGTCGCTTGGTATTCAAGACAATTATTGGCGTTGAGAGAACCTGTAATTTATTCAGACAAATCCGAAAATGAAATTTATCGGTTTACCTGGCTTAGAACATTTCATAATCCTATAGCTATACGTATTGAGAAACATAGTGACGAATATATTCTTTATTGGAAGTTATCAAATGGAGCAGGCGGGTACGACCCGGGAGAATTGACAATAGACAAACAGAAGATTTTAGATGCAAAAACTTGGCAAGAATTTATTAGCATGCTTAACCAAGCTGATTTTTGGAAATTAGTTTCAAAGGAAGTTAATTATGGAAAAGATGGTTCTGAATGGATTTTAGAAGGGAAGACCGAAAATAAATACCAAGTTGTTGGCAGATGGTCACCCGAAAAAAATAGTAAATTTTACCAGTGTTGTTATTTTTTGCTTGACCTAACAGACTTGAAAATTGAAGACAGAGAAAATTATTGATTACGACATGTTGATGGACAAACTGCTGCTTACATCGGTTTGCAGCAAGTGGGGCTGAAGGTATGACAATGAGCTTTTGTAACATTAGTGAGCAGTATTTCCGGCTGAAAAAACTCTATTGAGCTATAGAATAAACAATGAACTTTTAATTATAAATTTGGCAACGGTTCCGGGCAGCCGGAATTCTATTTCCCCACCTGCTGCAAGCCGTAAAACGTTGGCTGCAAGTTCTTCGACCAGTTTTCAAACTCAAAAATTGACAGCAACAATTTGATGCGACTAAAAATTATACTGCTTTTTTTCGGACTGATATTTTTATACAATTCTTGTTGTCCATTTATAAAAGAAGAAAGTCTTGGAAATAACTTTTACTTATCTGAATATGACAATGTGGACAGAAGGATTCTCTATTCTGAGGAATCATGCTCAAATTCAGGTATTGAAATAGTTCCTATGACTGTTACTGAATATGCAGACAACTCAAAATGGATTATTGCTAAATCATCTGCATCAAGACAAAAAGCAGAAAGTAAATACTGGATTGTTGACAAAGATTTCAAAGTGAAAATTATACAAGACAACGACAGCACAATTAACGTTATCAAGTCGCATGTTTTCGGACCTTTCGACTCGACAAGATTTGTTCAGTTGTTAACGACTAAAAACATTAATTTGACTTTACGCAAAATTCAATCAAATTGACAACAGCGTGTTGACAAACAAACCTGCAGCCAACAAAGGCATTTGTAAAAGCATGGCTTGACCAGCCACGTTTGTGCAGCAGTAATTTTTATCATCTTTTGTTCAAGCCGACATTTCGCTATTGAACATTTGTAATTATCTTCAACTTCAGTTTTTCAATTAAGCTTTTGTACCAGGCTGACAAATCGCTATTGCCATGCCTTCACAAATGCTTCAACGTTGTGTGCAATGGTAAACAGACCCTAATTTAAAATGAACTTTAAAAGAGTTTTGACATATTGTTTTGACAAGTGGTGGCGACCAGTAATATTTTTGTTATTCACTGGCTTATTATTGATGGTAATAATTTGGCAAGACATATCTATTTTACAGATTCCTGCTTTCCTTTTCTTTTGTGCTGCAATTGTTACTTTAGGAGTGTCATTTATTTACCAACTTTGGAATCGCAGATGGCTTTATTCCATTTTGACATTCTTAATTTTTGGTGGTACAATAGCAGCAAGTATATTTTCAACAATAGTACTGTTTTTCATTGCAATGGACACACCAGACACATTTGCTGACAATCTAAAAATTCCAACAAACATTTCCATTTACAACCCTCTTGACATGGGCTTTGACGAAAAAAGACCTGATTCAATTTCAAATCTCAGTAAACACACTATTGACTTCCAATTGTATAATTCATTTCAACCGGGTCTTTATGAGTATGACTTTTGGACTTCGAAAATTGATAGCGGGACTATTTACATAAAGGCGTATGAAATAACTAAAAATTATCCCTTATCGACAGAGAGGTTGCCAAAAAGTAGCTCGGTGAAAATTTATAATCCAACTGACAGTATTGTAAGAGTTAGTACGAAAAATTTCTTTACAATATATGAAGGAGACTGGGGAAAACCTTATGCAGCAAGATTTGAAGTATGGTATAAACCTTCAACGGGCGGACAAGAAAGAAAACTCTTTGAAAGAAATTACAAAATTGAAGGCTGGATGCGATAAAAACCAAAACCACATGCACACAACAAAGCGGCTTGCTGCTATGCTGGCAGACGAATAAATTTTCCTCTTCTATTCACTATCAACAGCGGTTTCGGCTGAGGAATTTCTTTTGAACTTTTGTTCGTAATTTGAACTTTAATAAATTTATTGGGCTGACGGTCGGGCTTGACGAGCAATGAATACCAGCACAGCAGCAAGCCCTACCGTAAGCTGCCATTTAGAAACAACCTTCATACTTCAAGTTTCTTATCTGTATGACAATAGACTACCGACAATTCATTAAAGACATAAGTAAAATTGATTTGGACGACATTTGTTCAGATTGGCAATGGCTTTTGAATAACGAGTATACACCAATAGTAGTAACTCTTTCAGGCGACATGTTTTTATCTGACAAGGAAGGTTCAATCCATTGGCTGGACGCAGGAACGGGACAACTTAAAAAAGTTGCACACTCTTCAAATGATTTTTTTATAGGACTGGAAGACTTTGACAATATTGACAATTGGCTTTTAGCTTCAACAGTTTTAGATTTAATAGACAGCGGACTAACCTTAAAAGAAAATCAGGTATATAGTTATAAGCTAATGCCAATAATGAATGGAGATTATTCGGTTACAAACTTTGACGCCACTGATATGTCTGTTCACTTTAGTATGACTGGTCAAATCTGTAGACAACTGCAGAATGTACCAGACGGAACAAAAATCAACAAGGTGACAATTCAGCCACCGAACTTTTTAGATTTCATTAAAAAAGACAAATAGTATTCGGAAATAAACGGCAGCTTACATTGGGTTTTATGCAAGTTGGGCTTGACCAGCAAACATCAACAAATTGCAAATCCAGGCGGTGGTTCGGGCTGGACAAACAACTTTCAACTTTAATTCTTAAATTCAACTTTATATTTTCAATCAGCAGCGGTTGTGGGCGGACGAATAACAATTCCCAACCTGCATAAAGCCCTGCTCGTAAGCGGCAATTCTAACATGACAATCTTTAAAAGTAAATTTCAAAAGTGGACTGTAATCTTTGGATTGCTTTTTTTATTATCCTATTTATTTCAAGACCTTCTTTGGGAAAAATTGTGGATATGGTCATTTCTTCTAATGATCTTGTTGGCTGTTATCTTTATCGTAATTTTTGTTGTTGGACTTATTAAAAAAGACAGAAAAGTTATCCCAATACTAATTGCAGTTGTGGTCGTAATTTGTACAACGGAATTATTAAAATCAGAAATATTTAAAAGCCCGACACTTCTTCAGGCGACTTTACATGACGACCGTTCCGTTATAAATCTCACCTTGAGAAAAAATAACACTTTTGAAGTAAGTGTTGCGACAATATTCAGTAATCAAAATTTTGACGGGAAATACAAAATCATAGATGACAAAATAATTTTTCTTGACAAGCCGTATGATAATGATTTTATTCCTGACACACTAACAATTAATGGCAACAAATTAATTTTAAGATTTGACAAAAACAATAAACCAATAACGGATTTTGCAACGTATTTTGACATAACTCAAAACCAACTAAAAAAAAATCGTTGATAACAATTAAAAAATCACATTGATACAAGTAATATAAATTTAAAAAAGTAAAATCCTTAAAATTTGTTCGTTTACTACCGAAATGAAAATTCGTATGCATTGACAACACAGAACTGCCGCTTACATCGGTTTGCAGCAAGTGGGGCTGAAGGAATAACAATGAGCTTTTGCAAAATTATTGAGCAGCAGTTCCGGCTGAAAAAACTCTATTGAGCGATAGAATAAAACCTGAACTTTTTATTATAAATTTGGCAACGGTTCCGGGCAGAAGGAATTCTATTTCCCCACCTGCTGCAAGCCGTAAAACGTTAGCAGAAATGCCTACCAGACATCTTCGCTAAATAGATACGTTTTTAATTCTTTTGTTTGACCTGCATTGAAAGCAATTTGACCAGCTTCCTCACGGCTGACAAATCTGTTTTTATTAGTCAAAAAACCTTGCTCATATTCGCCAACTGATGACATTCCGTTTTTGACTGTTCGTAAGTCGGTTAATGCTTTCATTTGCGCAATTATATTTCCGTGTCGCCATCCACATAGGACAATGCCATTTGCCTTATTGAATGGTAACAGATTTGCCGTTTCTAAATCTCTATACCAAATTGCAGAGCACATTACATATTCCGGCACTTCTGCTAACATGGTATTGGCTATATTGCCCTGACGTTCTTCGTTCATCTTTTATTTATATTTTAAACATTAGAAATTTTATTGAGCTTCGGGAAAGGGCAACATCGCCAATACCCGAACCGTTGGTGGCAATTTTAACGACACCCTATTATGACAGACACTTTACAAGAAATAGAACAAATATTTAAAGACGCAAGAACTAACAATGAATTCCAATTCTTGCTGACCGTTTTAAATTACAAACACATTTCAAGCCCAGAAGAATCATCTAATCTTTATGAGTGGTTCGACGCCTTAGAATTTTATAAAGACTTATACAACAAACATACTGACAAGGAAAAAGTAAGAGTCGGCTTATTACTCTACTCTACATTTTTTGAGAACAGTGATTTCTATAATATTTTGGGAAGCTTGTGTAAAAACACTTTAGGTTTTGGAGGTTCATCTTTTCTATTTTGGAAAACAAAGAAACAGGACAGACTTTTAGGGACTGGTGAAAAAATAAGAATGGTAACAGAAATTTTGAGCGACTGCAATTATTCAAAGACCATTGACTTTTTTACAAATATTCACTTTGAGCAATTACGAAATACATTTTTTCATTCAGCTTATGGTTTTTCAGAAGGCAATTACATTTTATTCGACTCTGACCCTCTTGTAATCGAAGGAACAACTACTCACCGAGTTTCAATTAATGACTTTTTAATTCCTCTGATAGACAAAGTGATTTTATTCTTTGAAAAATTCAAGGAACAGTATTTGGATAGTATAGCTCAATATAAAACCGAAAAACAGATTAAAGGATTCTTCCCTGATTTAAAAGATATTATTATACACGGAACAGAAAATGGGCTTAAAGGTGTAACAATACAAAAAACCGCTCAATTCTATGGAGAGTGGGTTGACTCTGGAATTTACTATGACGAAAATTATAAATTCTGGTTTGCAAAAAACATTCAGTTTAATTTTCCTCGACTTGAGAAAATAGAAATTGATGAATCCCTGACACGTTACGAATCAAAAAATGATATAAAAAATAGCAACAATGAATTCTTTAACCTTGTGGACAAAATAGTTGAAACAAATCTTAAAGACCAAATGGAAAGAGTAATTGCGTTACTAATTAAATTTGGTGACACAAAATATCAGCTTTATGAAACAGAAGCTAACGAGTTTAAAAAGAGAAGCCTTAAAAAATTATCACTTCCGTTTTATCAAAAAGTTATTCAGCTAAACAAACATTTAGACATCAGAACTATTATCAAAAGGACGAAAGACCTGGAAGAATAACTGCCACCAACATTCGCATTTATGCAAGCCTGGCTGAGGTGCTAACAATGAGCTGTGGTGCATCTTTCAGCAGCGGTTCCGGGCTGAAAAAAACTTTGGTCAACAATAGTAATAACAATAAACATTTAATTATAAATTTGGCAACGGCCCCGGGCAGACAGGAATTCTAATTCCAGTCCTGCATAAATGCGTAGCCGTTGGCTGCTATAAATTCGGACATCTCTAAATTTCAAGAGCGACAAATATGACAGTTTCTACACCTTTTAAAAAAGTGTTCAGTTATGCTCTTTGGAGTTTGTCTTGCTTGACATGTTTTTACTTTATTTATATCAACGTTGACGAGATAGTAAATAGAAGTGCGGGACATTATACTATATTTTCTCAAATGTCTTGGTTGACAGACAGACAAGCCGAGATTTACTGTAGCTTTTTGACTATAACTTTTGTTTTCCTTTTATCGTTACTTGGACACAAATTATATAACAGTAAAAAAAAGGGTGCGACGCTTATTTCTATATTGACATTAATATTTGCAATAGCGATTTTATTACTTGAAACTTTACTTTATTATAAACCTGTTTGACGTAGCAACAAACTGATGGACCCATTCAAAAAAATAAGCTTATTTTTAAACCAAGAAGAAAGACGAAAATTGCTTGCACAAATTGCTCTTATTGTAGTGACACTTGCAACAGTTTTACAGTTCATTTACATAAGACAAAACTCATACACATTAGACAGTGTAATTATTCCAAAGACAATGATTTGGGAAGTTAACAAGCAACATATTTTTTTTGCTTTCATTTTGACCGTGGGTAATTTATGTGGACTTATACTTTTCTTTTTTAAACGTTACTTATGGACAGTTGCATTGATTTTAATATCGTTGATTGTTATTCGTTATGTTTATGTTTAAAATTCTAGAAGGACTTTTACAGCAGCCAACAAAAGTATTTGCAAAAGCAGGGCTGGACAATGTAACATCAGCTATGTGCAAGCATCAGCAGCCGTTCGGGCTCGACGTTCAATGTTCAGCTTAAGTTCATAACTTCAACAACATATTTTCAATTGGGCATTTGTACCGGGCTGGACAATCAATGAATACCCTGCCTTCGCAAATACTCGAACGTTGGTGGAAATTGCAAACGACCTGCTCTAACTAAAATATCTTATGACAACTAACACACAATCTGCAAAACATCTTTATGGACGAGGCTGGCTTGGACTGATTCCGCTTGTTGGAGGTTTCGTTGGAATCGGGTTAATTATTCTTGGAGTTTTCAAATACCGAGACAAGAAGTTAATAATAATTGGAACTGCTGCTTTGCTTTTTACAGTTGTTATTTATTCCTCATTGTTTTATATGACAGCATACAGCGACACCGTCGGACAGGGTACAGCTAAAATTTCTGAGAAGTATTTAAACAGTTTAGTTAAAGACATAGAATTTTATAAACTAAAAAACGGTACCTATCCCGACAATCTTGAGCAACTACTTTCTAACGACGATATAGTGGAAATTTATGACCCGATGTTAACTCGACGACCTGGCGCAAAAGAAACAAAATTTAATTATAAGAAAACAGGTGACACATATATCTTATTTTCTTCTGGACTTGACAGAATACCAAACACAAAGGATGATATTTATCCTACTGAATCATTAAACAATTTTTCTAAAACCGATTCTACAAAACATTGAGAGACACAACTTCCACCAACACGCGCATTGGCAATAGCTGGGCGTGACGTGCATTTCATCAGCTTTTTGTTCGTTATTGGGCTGTAGTTCCGGGCTGAAAATTCTCTATTGAGCTATGAATCAAAATCTCAACTATTTGTTCGTTTACTGTACTTTTGTTCCGGCTAAAAGTTCATTGAATGCCCAGCCATCGCCAATGCGTACCGTTATCGGCAATTTCGCAGCGCCCTTTATTCATCGGGGTTTGACAGAAAAATTCAAGCTGTTTGCATAACTTTTTTTCTGTTTAGAGTTTTCGCCGGGACAACTTTTTTATGAAATTATTTTCCTGTTTTGAGAGATTATTCTGACAGAAAAAAAGTGCAAAGTATTTTCACTTTTTCATTTCTCTTTTCGGCTGGACAGGAAAGTTATTTTGTAGTTTATGAGTTTTTTTCGGCAGACAAGAGAACCGTTTTCACGTTGGCAAAAAATTTTTAACTCAAAGAAAAAGTACGAGCTATTTCATCCTTTTCATTTATCTTTTCGGTTGGACAGAAAAGCCGTTTTATAGTTTTTGAATTTTTAATTCGACAGACAAGAGAACTGTTTTCCTGTTTGACAAACACTTTAAATTCATGAGGCAAATTATAAAACGCCTTCATTTTTTTTCATCGTTTTTTCGGTGGGACAAGAGAACTTTCTTTGTAGTTTTTTGCATTTTCATTTCGCAAGACACAGGACATGTTTAAAAACAAAAATCCTCAATATTTGTTCGTTTGCTGTGAGAGACAGAAAAAAATATTTATTGAAATTTAAACGGTTGACAGAAATGAAAATGCCGATAACATGCGGTTTTGCACAAGCGGGGCTGAAGGAATAACAATGAGCATTGGTGCATGTTTCAGCAGCAGTTCCGGGCTGAAGAAACTTTGGTCAGCGATAGTAGTAACAGTGAACTTTTAATTATATATTTGACAACGGTTCGGGCAGAAGGAATACTATTTTCCCGCCTGCGCAAAGCCGTCAAACGTTATCGGCAATTTCGCAACGCCCTTTGTTCATCGGGGTTTGACAGAAAAGTCAAAGCTGTTTGCACAATTTTTTTTTCGGTTGACAGTTTTCGCCAGGACAACTTTTTTTGTGAAATTCTTTTCCTGTTTTGAGAAATTATTCTGACAGAAAAAAGGTCAAGGTATTTTCACTTTTTCATTTCTATTTTCGGCTGGACAGGAAAGTTATTTTGTAGTTTTTTGAGTTTTTTTCGGCAGACAAGAGAACCGTTTTCATGTTGGCAAAAAATTTATAACTCAAAGAAAAAGTACGAGCTATTTCACTTTTTTCATTTCTCTTTCGGTTGGACAGAAAAGCCTTTTATAGTTTTTGCATTTTTATTTCGACAGACAAGAGAACTGTTTTCCTGTTTGACAAACACTTTAAATTCAGGAGAAAAATAATAAAACGTCTTCACTTTTTTTCATCGCCTTTTCTGTCGGACAGGAAAACTCATTTTGTAGTTTTTTGCATTTTCATTTCGCAAGACAAAGGACATTTTTAAAAACATAATTCCTGAATATTTGTTCGTTTGCTGTGAGAGACAGAAAAATATTTATTGAAATTTAAACGGTTGAAAGAAATGAAAATGCCGATAACATGCGGTTTTGCACAAGCGGGGCTGAAGGAATAACAATGAGCATTTGTAACATAATTGAGCATTAGTTCCGGCCTGAAAAAACTCTATTGAACGATAGAATAAACAATGAGCTTTTAGTTATAAATTTGACAACGGTTCCGGGCAGAAGGAATTCTATTTCCCCACCTGCTGCAAGCCGTCAAACGTTATGGGCAATTAGTTTGGACACTTTAAAATGGGAATAGGAAGACGACAATTTTTAAGATTGACAACATTGGCATTAGCTGGACTGACAGTTGACCCGCTAAAAGCAATTGCTGTTAATGACAATGCCTATGTAAATAAAAAATTAGGCATTTTGTTTTACAAACCTAAAGATTGGGGCTTCATTTCTGTTATGGACTTCGGAAAACTTCAATCAGAACAAGTTATCGGTCATGGTTTAGACATGACAACTGACGAGATTTGGAATGATTTAGGCGACCCTATTTGTATTGCGACAAAATATTATCAAGATAGACCTGAGCAGCGAGGTATTTTTTCGCCGACAATAACTTTAAACGTGACACCTAAAAGCGAACTTGAAGAATTGGGCTGTGAGACTTTTGAAGAAGTGATAGATATGTCGCACTATGGCATTTCTCAAATTCTAAAAGACTTTAGAGTTACAAAGGAATACGACCCATATCTCATATGCGGTTGCAAGTTTTACGAGTTTGACGCAGAATATATGTTTGAGCATGTTGACATAGACAAACCTATACAAGTTGAATTAAAAGTATTGAAAGCTGAACACAATGGTTTCTACTATGACTTTAACTGCCATCAATCTAAAGCCCAAAATCAAACTGCAGACACGGAGTTTGAAAAGTTTAAAGAAACAATTAAATTGATATAACTGCCCATAACAATCGGTTTGCTGCTATGCTGGCGGACGTAATAACAATCGACTGCAGTTCGCTATCAGCTTCAGTTCGGGCAGGACGTACAATTTTGAGCTTTAGTACTTAACTTCAACTTTGGTTTTTCAATTTGGCTTTTGTCCCGGGCAGGACAAGCAATGAATTCCAGCACAGCAGCAAGCCGTCAACGTTGGCTGCTACTTTGAGACAACAGGCTAACCAGAGAAAAAAATAAAAACTTGACAGACCTATATTTTGAAATACGTGATGCTGGCGACATAATCCGACTTAAACCAATTCAAGTATATGACGATATTTCTCAACTCGACTGGGACAGAAATTGGGTTAAAACAAAAGTGACCATTAAGGGAGGTGTTTTTAGTGGACAGTTTACGGCTGACTTCATGACCACAGACTTTGAATTATTTAAACGAGATATAAAAAACTTAGAGAAGGATTTTAAAGGAACTGCGAAATTAGAACCATTAGAAGGACAGCTCATATTAAATATTACAGGAGACGGACTTGGACACTTTGAAACTAAATGTCAAGCTACTGACCAGCCTGGTTGTGGGGGGACACTTTCCTTTTCTTTAAGTTTTGACCAAACTGAATTAGCTCGGCTAATAAGTGAACTGGACAAAATCACAAAAGCATTTCCAATAAAAGGAGACTTCAGCATCAAGAACGAATAAAGCAGCAGCCAACAAGCGCATTGGCGAATAGCTGGGCGTGACGTGCATTTTATCAGCTTTTTGTTGGTTATTGAGCAGCGGTTCCGGCTGAAAATTCTCTATTGAGCAACAGAATAAAAAACTCAACTTTTTGTTCGTTTACTGTACTTTTGTTCGGGCAGAAAAATCATTGAATGCCCAGCCATCGCCAATGCGTGGCCGTTATAGGGCATTGGACACAACCCGTAACTCTGAAAGTTGTAAAAAAAGGAACAACCCCAAAATTGGACATGCAAGAAATTAGAAAAGTAAAATGTCAATAAAAAACATCGGACGTATTGCCCTTTTTAAGTGGAGCATAATTTCTGTATTGGTGTTTTTTGCTCTTCCAGTTATCATTGTGCTGACTTATCAAATATTTACTGACGAATCAATCAGTGTTACAACTTTCTATAAGAATTTAAAGAGCGACCTTAAAGGAAACGAAATATTTGTAATTATCCAGATTTTTGTAATTCTCTTGGGTATTTGGGTATTTGGTGGAATTGCCAGTTGGCTAATAATTAAAAAGAAACGAAATAGATTTTTCATAAGTTGGTTGACAATATTTTCATTATGGATACTTTTATTTTTCAGTTCCGCCATCACGGCTGGAATTAGCGACCTCTCAAAATATGGACAAAATGGATTTATGTCTGAATTAATAGGTTGGTTAGCATACGGACTATCACTTTATATTGTACTTGGAGCTGTACATGGACTTTTGTTTGGACATTTTTTGGGGCGTGAAATATTCAAGGCTGGACAACAAGGAAAACGCCCTATAACATTGGGTTTGCTTCTACGCTGGCTGACGGAATAAAATCGACTGTAGTTCGCTGTTGATCTGTAGTTCCGGGCGTGACGTTCATTGTTCATCTTTTGTAGTTATCTTCGGCTTTGGGTTCGGTATTGTGCTGACGGCCGGGCGAAAAGTTCATTGAATGCCAGCGCAGCAGCAAGCCCCCGACGTTGGCTGCTACTTTGAGACAACAGGCTAACCAGAGAAAAAAATAAAAACTTGACAGACCTATATTTTGAAATACGTGATGCTGGCGACATAATCCGACTTAAACCAATTCAAGTATATGACGATATTTCTCAACTCGACTGGGACAGAAATTGGGTTAAAACAAAAGTGACCATTAAGGGAGGTGTTTTTAGTGGACAGTTTACGGCTGACTTCATGACCACAGACTTTGAATTATTTAAACGAGATATAAAAAACTTAGAGAAGGATTTTAAAGGAACTGCGAAATTAGAACCATTAGAAGGACAGCTCATATTAAATATTACAGGAGACGGACTTGGACACTTTGAAACTAAATGTCAAGCTACTGACCAGCCTGGTTGTGGGGGGGACACTTTCCTTTTCTTTAAGTTTTGACCAAACTGAATTAGCTCGGCTAATAAGTGAACTGGACAAAATCACAAAAGCATTTCCAATAAAAGGAGACTTCAGCATCAAGAACGAATAAAGCAGCAGCCAACAAGCGCATTGGCGAATAGCTGGGCGTGACGTGCATTTTATCAGCTTTTTGTTGGTTATTGAGCAGCGGTTCCGGCTGAAAATTCTCTATTGAGCAACAGAATAAAAAACTCAACTTTTTGTTCGTTTACTGTACTTTTGTTCGGGCAGAAAAATCATTGAATGCCCAGCCATCGCCAATGCGTGGCCGTTATGTGCAACCAAAAATGAAATTCCGCTTAACAATATTAGCTCTGACAATTGCTTTTACGACAAAAAGCGACAGGGTAGTTACAGGCAAAATTTATTCAAGCGAAAATCCTCAATTTTATAGTGTAGAAAATATTTTAGTTATTCTACGTTACGACAATAAACCATTTGACACCGTTTGGACAAATGACAAAGGCGAATTTTCAGCTATTATTCCAAGTGGCAAACAAAAGGGAATTGACATTCTCTATTCGGGTCTTGGCTTCGGAACAATTTATCTTAAACACCTTGAGCAAATTTCGGCAGACACAACAAATTTGAAGATTGATATTGTTAACACTTATGAAAAAAATATTTTCGGAAAAGCAATTTGCCCAAAGTGTAACAAGTCAAACCGGGTTTATAAAATTAGATATGGAGATGCACCAATTTATTCTTTTAAAATAAATGCACATGGCGACACGACTTATAGTCCAATTCGCAATGGAGTTTATCAGGCGGGAACGTGTGTGTCAAGTGCTCAAAGTGCACGCTGGTATTGCGACAGAGATAAGATTGAGTTCTAACGGGATTTACGCACAAAAGCAACTTTATAGGTTTTAAGTTTTTCGGTGGACAAAAGACGTTTGTAAAAAATAAGAATTCCGTTTATTTCTTCGTTCACTGTTCGGGAGACAAAAAGTTTTTTTCTACTTTAAGAACGGCGAGAAAAACTGAAAATGCACATAACATTCGCATTTATGCAAGCCTGGCTGAAGTGCTATAAATGAGCTGTGGTGCATCTTTCAGCAGTAGTTCCGGGCTGAAAAAACATTTATTGAGCAATAGTAATAACAATGAACTTTTAATTATAAATTTGGCAACGGTTCCCAGCAGAAGGAATTCTAATTCCAGTCCTGCATAAATGCGTGGTCGTTGTGGGCCATACGATGCAACGTTTTTCCCTTATTAGTTGTCACACATAAAAACTCTCATGAAAAAAATAATTATATTTTCAATCCTTTATCTTTTTGTTTTGTCATGTAGCAAAAGCCCGGTTGCGGTAAATTCGCAAACAATCGGTTTTGACACAACTTTTATTGCAACAAATTTTGGAGGATTACAATCGGTTTATTTTTTGAACGAAAAAGATGGCTTTGTTTCGACATATAATGGAGGATTATATAAAACCACTGATTCTGCAAAAAACTGGATTGCACTAAATTCAACCACAACTCTTCCAATCCGGGACATTTATTTTACTGATTCACAAGTAGGTTTTGCGGTAGGAGGTTTAAATTCCTGTGGTGGCACCGGATGTATTCCACCTGGAGGATTTATTTTAAAAACTATAGATGGTGGACAATCATGGACGAATGTTTTTACCCCAACTGACAAAATCGAAATTACGTCTATCTGTTTTGTGAATTCATCTTTGGGATTTTGCGTTGGTGATAATGTAGTTTTTAAAACTATAAATGGAGGGCAAACGTGGAGTGAGGATAAAATAAATAATCTTGGTGGCAAAATGATGCAAATAAACTTTACCAGCTCTCTGAAAGGCTATATCGTATGCCTGTTTGGTAAAATTTTGATTACCGAAGATGGTGGTGTAACATGGCAGATAAAAAGCCCAAATGGAGATATTGGTTATTATGCAATCTCCGAAAAAGACGGTTCTATCTTTGTTTCTGGTCAGGGAAAAATTATCAAATCTACCAATGGAGGAAGTTCATGGAGCGAATTATCAAGTTCGCCAAGTGATATTTACGCTATCCATTTTATAAGTAAGCAAACAGGATTTGCATTTGGCAGAGGCAATTATTCTGGTGGAGACTGGGGCTATTCTTTTGGCTCAATCTACTTTACAAATGACGGCGGCGTTTCCTGGGATGGAACAGGTGATATAAAAGAAGTTGGCTTAATACAAGACGTAAGTTTTCCTACCACTAAACTTGCATATGCAATAAGTGGAAATAAAATTATTAGGCTAAGGGTGAAGTAGTACGGCACACAACAAGCGCATTGGCAATAGCTGGGGCTGACGTGCATTCCATCAGCTTTTTGTTCACTGTTGGGCAGTTGTCCGGGCTGAAAATTCTTTATTGAGCTATGAATCAAAATCTCAACTATTTGTTCATTTACTGTACTTTTGTTCCAGCTGAAAATTCATTGAATGCCCAGCCATCGCCAATGCGTAAACGTTGTAGGCAATTTCCCATGACCTCATGAAAGTTCGACTTTTAATTATATACAGCATTATTTACGGGTTGACAGTAGCCGGCTTTTGTATTTATTGGGCGACAAATTTCACGAGATATACAACTTATAAAGGTGACGAGTTTTTTATGCTTGCAGAGTTTTTGTTGGCTTTGACATATCTTTTCTATTTGACAATCCAGTTTACGGTAAAAAGAATAAATTTTTTGTTAGCATTATTAATTCCAATTATGACTTGCATAGCTGCATTTTGTATTGGCATATTAATTCTCATGCTGGCACAATTAAGTGGCATCCCAAGACAATACATTCTAATTTATGGTTTGTTATATGGTCTAATATCTTTGCTTGCTGCTTACAGATTTTGGGGGCGGGCAAAAACAATTAATAAAAATTGAAGCAACTAAAGACTTTTAAAATTATTGCAATTATTTCTTACTCATTAATAATTCTAATGGGACAAATGATTGGGCTTCCATTTTTTGTTTGGTTATTATCTACGTTGGTTGACTTTGGTAACGCAGACCAGCTCTTTGCCTTTTTTGGTGTTATGAGTTTGACAATAAGTTTTATAACTTTAAAATCAACAAGAACTTTAAAAATATTACTGTTGGACATTGTTTGTTTTATACTGTTAGCTTCCCCGCTTATTAGACGTATGACAGCCATTCCCATTGAAAAGTTCAATTATTTGGCTTTCATAATTCCGACAACAATATTTGGCTTATCTTTTATATTTTCACTTTACTATTCAGTTAGACAATATTTTTACCACCAAAAAGTATTAGCATAACAGAATGAAACTGCCTACAACATTCGCATTTATGCAAGCTTGGCTGACGTGCTAGCAATGAGTATTGGTGCATCTTTCAGCGGCGGTCCGGGCAGAAAAAACTTTATTGAGCGATAGTAATAACAATGAACTTTTAGTTATAAATTTGGCAACGGTTCCGGGCAGAAGGAATTCTAATCCCAGTCCTGCATAAATGCGTAGCCGTTGGGCGTAATTTGACCGTTTAAAATCAAAACTAAAAAATGACTGACAAGGCTTTAAGAGAATTAGAAGAAAATCAACTATACGAAGACAACTTCAATGATTTACCCCCAGGCGATATAGTGGCTTTTAACGAGTTAAGGTCATGCGCTGATTTGTTGCGTTTGTACGAAACCAAACAGCTTGAAATTCAGCCGGACTTTCAGCGGGACGTAGTATGGTCAAAACCTGACCAGACAAGATTTATAGATAGTTTGACAAAGCAGTTGCCTATACCAAGCATGTGTATAAGCTTGGATTACAAAACAGACAAACGCCTTGTGATTGACGGCTTGCAAAGGATGCAGAGCATCATTAACTTTCTTTCTGATGATGAATGGAAACTTTCGGAATTGGATGACATTGATAGTAGGCTTTCCGGAAAAACGGTACACACTATAAGGACAAAAACCAGAGAATTACATGAGCGAGTTCAAAATGTGATGATACCGGTAACTGTTATAAGATGTGATTATTCTAAGAAAGCTCATAACGAGTATCTGTTTACGATATTTCATCGTCTTAATTCAGGTGGACTAAAACTGAATAACCAAGAGATTAGAAATTGCATTTATAATGGAACATTCAATTCGTTGCTGAAATATTTGGCAAAAGAAAGAGATACAAAAAAGATTTTCGGCACTAAAAGCAGATTTGCTAACGAAGAACTTATTCTTCGCTTTTTTGCGTTTTACTACAATTTGGAAGCCTACAACGGGAAGCTTTCAAAATTTTTGAATGACTTTATGTTTGAAAATCGGGAACTATCCCCGGAGAAAATAGACGAATTCACGTCTATTTATCAGGATACAATCAAACTGGTTTACGAAAAGATTTTTGACAAGTCATCTGTTACCTCTTTAGGTAAAACTTTCTTGGAAGGTTTGGTATATGGCGTTGGTCAAAACATTGATGCGCTAAGAAACGCCTCATCCGAGAAATTAAAAAAGCTCTATAATGAATTTAAAAATCTACCTGAATATAGTGTAGACAGTTTGAAAGAAGGTCTATCTGCAAAAGATAAAGTTCAAGAAAGATTGAAGGCTTCAAAAGATTGTTTCGCAAAATAAATCTATGACACCGAAGCAACCAATTGAAGACTTGCTGAAAGAGCTGCAAAAGCTCTATGATAATCCTGCAGACCCAGCTCATAAGCATTATTATTCAAAACTTGCATTGTTAGAGTTGTGCGGGTGGCTTGAAGCTGTATTAGACAGCATTGCATTAACTTATGCTAACTCTAAAGTTGTAGAGCAGAAAAACTTAGACCTAATAACAAATGATATTGTTGGCAAAACTTACGGCTGTGATTATAAAGACCATTTTAGAGTAATGCTTATCAAAATTATTGGGATAACAAAAGTGGAACAATTTGAAAACACGCTGACATCATTAGGTGTGTTCCAAATTTTGGTTTCTCAATTAGGCTCTCTGTGGTCTTTACGAAAACCAGTAGCTCATACTACAATTGCAGGAGTTACGCCGACTTATCAAGCGCCATCTACAATGAAAAATTATCTAAATTCTTTGTATCCTATTTTGACGACTGTTGAGACAGAACTTAATAAAATATAAACTACGCCCAACAATCGGTTTGGCGTTATGGCGGCTGACCCAACGCAGCATCAACAGAAGTTCCGTTATTGTGCTTCATATCCAGCTTGACCGAACGCTCTTAAGCAGTAGAATAAAACTTGTACATTAGTTCATCATTCGGCTTCAGTTGTCGGCGGACGAAACACAGAATATCGCCACAACGCCAAGCCGTTTACCGTTGTAAGCCATTTTGTGGGACACACCCTAAAAAATCTGAAAATATGAAAAGACACATTACTCTATTCCTTCTTTTGCTTTCTGCGACTTTTGCTTATTCACAAAAAAGTGCTTTTGACAATGACAATACTGATTTTGAGTTAGTAAATGTTTTCTCTTTAAGCGAAGTTAATTTCAATGTATATATAGATGGTAGTAGCAACCTTAACCCTTTTAAATTGGTGAAGGAAAGTGACCTATACTTTGCAGTTTGGCTTGATGGGCATTTCAAAATAATTTGCAATGACTTAACTTTAAATGAAAAAGGTAAAATAGTATCCTATATCTTTTCCTTAAACAACAGCAACTCTAATAATTTTTTTACATATTCCTTCAATGGGAAAGTAAGTAAGATAGGCAGCAAATACATTTCGTATGATTATAACGGTAGAGTAGATAAATTTGGTGACACTCGTATCTCCTATGACTATTCTAATAAGGTGGACAAAATTGGTGATACTCGTATTTCCTATGACTATTCAAACAGAATAGATAAAATTGGTGATGTTCGTATATCTTATGATTACTCAAACAGAGTTGATAAAATTGGTGACACTCGTATCTCCTATGACTATTCTAATAAGGTGGACAAAATTGGTGATACTCGCATTTCTTATGACTATTCAAATCGTGTAGATAAAATTGGTGATACTCGTATTTCTTATGACTATTCTAATCGAGTTGATAAGGTTGGTGATTGTCGTATTTCTTATGACTATTCTAATAGGGTGGACAAAGTTGGTGACACTCGTATCTCATATGACTATTCCAGCAGAATGGATAAAATTGGTGATACTCGTATTTCTTACAATACAAACGGAAGTATTGACAAAATCGGAAATGTTTACATATCTCATTGAATTTTAAAATAAATATCTTTTAAACCAATACTAACATGCGTACTTCAATAAAAATCATTGTAATCATTGGAATTTTAATCGTGTCTTCATTGATTGGAATGGCAATAAATGGTGGGAAAAGCAATAGTAGAGCACCGATGTTTGTGGTTGTTGGAGCAATTGCTGCTATAGGTGCTGTTTGGAAGTATAATCCAGATGCAAAAAAAGATGCATCAGCCGACAAACAAGAACTTGACAAAAAGAGTTAAGTATGTTTGTTGACTATTACGCTATTCTTGAAATAAATGAAACTGCAACTTTTGAAGAAATCAAATCAGCTTTTCGGCAACAGGCAATTAAGTGGCATCCAGACAGAAATCACGGTAGGGATACAACAAAGAAGATGCAGTTAATCAATGAAGCTTATTTAATTCTCAAAGACACCGAAGCAAGAAACAGATACGATACAGAATATCAGCAATTCAAGGCTTTTAAAAGAGCGACAGAACCGAAAGAAGAACAATCAAAATACAAGCAAGAACAACAACAGAAACAAAAACCACGGCAAGAAGAAAAGCCAAAGGCGCAACCAGAACCAGAGCCAAAATTTGAATACGCTGAATACTCTGCAAAAGATGATGTTTTAAAACGTTGGATGGATAATGCTAAACGACAAGCTGTTGATTTAGCAAAACAAACAATAAAGGATTTTGCAGGCATGGTTGCAGTTGGTGCAAAGGAAGGTGCAAAAGCTGCGGGACAGATGTTGATATTTCAAATTGCCCTTGCTTTAATTTTTCTAATAATATTCGGTTCATCTAAAAGTTGTAACTAATGAAACATTTATTTTTAATAGGAGTATTTTTTACTCAAAGCCTTTTTGCACAAGAAACACCAGCGACTTTTTGGAATGACCGTTGTGATTTTAAAACAGACGGAACAGGAAAATCAATGGGACTGAAAATAAAACTTTTGGTTCCCTGTGAATGGAAACAAGCGGACGGAGAACGACCGCATGTTGTAAAAAAGTTTTTATATAATTCAGGTGCTACTTCCGCTATCGCTACTCTGACAATCAATAAAATGCCAGCTACACCTACAAAATCTGAAATAGCTGAAATGTTCACGCAAAAAGGGTTAAAAGAACTGACAGAAGATTTAGGAACATTCATTTCAGGAAGAAAGCTAAAGGTTGATGGTTTAGATTGTGGTGAAGTTGCTTTTAAAATGACAAGAGAAAGCCCGATTAGCACCTTATATCTGTACAATATGTATTATTATTTCATTTACAAAAACAAAATGATTGTATTAGGATATGCTACAGGTTCATCAGATGATGAAAAGGCAAAAACTATGTTTGACAGCTATAAGACACTTTTTCGTGGCTTAGCAGGTAGCACTATATTTATATCAAAGTGGGAGTAATGCTTAATAAATAGCTCATATCAATGCAAAAATTTTATCCTCATATTGTTATTCTGTTATTAAGTGTACTTCTAATTGAAGGCTACTTTATTTTTTCACAGAATAAACAAATCAAAAAATTAAAAACAGAAATTAATACCATAGAAAGAAGCATAAACAGCATCAATAATTCATCAGGTGATGAAGTTGATTTATCTGAAATAGAAAGCCGCATTGACGATTTAGAAAGTAATTACGACGACATAGAAAGAAAAATCAATACTCAAAATCTATCAACGGGCTTTGACACGGAATATGAAATCAGAAAGTTGGATAGACGTATTGACGAGTTGGAAAACAGAAGCAATTACTAACAGAGAAAAACGGCTTACAACAATCGGTTTTGTGCAAGTGGGGCTGAATGGTTAATCATCAACTATGTGCAAACATCATCAGCAGTTCCAGCTTGACGAATATCATTGAGCAATAGAATAAACAATGAACTTTAATATATAAATTGTACTTCGGTCACGGGCAGACAGAATGCTAATGCCCCACCTGCACAAAGCCGTCCAACGTTGCCTGCAAGCTTAAACTGACACACCCAAAAAATTGTAAATGGACAATAACGAAACAGTAAGTGGACAAATTATACTTATTCCCAAAGACACAACGCCACAACAAATTGAAACTTCAATTGCAGCATTTAATCAGCCACTTGCCAACTTATTAGCTCATATTGGACTGCCTACAGAAAATATTTTGTCCCCTATTGAAGAAAGGCGAAAAGTCATCTTTGCATTAGAAAGTACAATTGAAATACTTCCCTTAGCCGAAAGAGAAAAGTCAATTTACTTATCAAAGTTTACTGTTGCAGTATCAGTTGGACTTTTTGATGGTGCATTAAACTTTCTGTGGGACGAAACAATAAAAGCATTGCGAAGGCTTGTCTCAAATTTTGACTTGCAGTATTTCCTAAATGTTGCACAAACAATCAATAACAAATACAAGAACTTAAATACAGTTGATGATTTGGAAGCAATTGGCGACCACGACTTATTAGAGATTTGTAGAAGGATTGGTTTAGTAAGCGATATAAATTACAAGCGATTAGAGAATGTAAACTATCTTAGAAATCACGCCAGCGCTGCTCACCCAAATGAAAATTCTGTTTCGGGAATTGAAATGTTGAGCTTACTTGAAAGTTGTTTAAAATATGCAATTGTTGCAAAACCTGACCATTCAGTAATTGCAATAAAGCAGCTTTTTGAGAACATAAGAACTAAAGTAATTCCACTTGAAGACTTTCAAATAATAGGTGAAGACTTATGTAAACAGCCTCAAGAAAGAATAGATGACTTTGTTCTATCAATTTTTGGAGTATATACCGACATTAGAACAGACGCACCAGTTAGAAAGAATATTGATAGACTTACACCGCAAATTTGGGATAACGTCACGGAAGACATAAAATTTACCATAGGTTCAAAATTTGGTGTTTATCGCAAAAATGGTGATGTAGATAGAAAAGATTTTGTTCAAAAATTTTTAGAAACTGTAAATGGACAGCACTATAAAGATGAAGATAGTTTAGCAGCAGAATTATTAGAAAAACTACAAAACCTTAAGACTGTTCATTTTGAATGGAATAATTTTTATAATGAATACTACCACGCCAAATCAATTCAAGATTCTATTCCTGCAACAGGAATACCAAGTGCTGTCAGAAAACTTTTTGTAAAGGTTGTTTGTTTATGCTATGTTGGAAATGGCAAAGGTTATAGAGAAGGTGTTGATGAGAGTGCTTTAGCTTTTTATAATAAATTTATTGAGGCATTCACAATTACAGAAGTTAAAGACTTTCTTCAATTATTTACAGACCCTGAATTTGTAACAGACTTCAATTATACAAAACCAGATAGAAGGTTAAGAACTCTAACAAATTACTTTAAATCCAAAACAAAAGATACACACATCAATAAGGTTTTGGACTTAATAATTAGTTTTCCTTCTCGTTCATTGCAAAATTTGGCTACTGACACAAGATATAAAGACGCAATTAAATTTGTTAAATAACAGGTGTTGACAAAGAAAGCCAGCAGGCAACAAAAGGTTTGGCAATAGGCTGGCTGAAGGAATAACAATCGGCTGTAGTTCGCTATCAGCAGCAGTTCCAGCAGACGAACAAATATCGGCTTTTTGTATTTATCTTCGGCTTTGGTTTTTCAATCGGCTGACGTTCGTGCGGAAGGTACATTGAATTCCAGCCCATCGCCAAGCCTTAAACGTTGCCTGCAAGCAAAAACAACAACTCTGACAATCACCGCCCCAAAAAAAATTAGTATATTTGACACATCACTTGACTAACGAATTACGAAGAATGTTGAATAAAACAAAACATACAATTATAAACGGCGACAGTAGGCAGATGAATGAACTCAAAGATGAAAGTGTTCACTTAATTGCTACTTCCCCACCTTATTGGCAGTTAAAAGATTACGGCACAGAAAATCAAATAGGATTTCACGATGATTATGAAACTTACATCAATCATCTAAATTTAACTTGGCAGGAGTGCTTTAGGGTGCTTCATAAAGGTTGCAGGTTATGCATTAACATCGGCGACCAGTTTGCCCGCTCAACTTATTATGGAAGATATAAGATCATTCCAATTCATGCTGAAATTATCAAGTTTTGCGAAATGATTGGGTTTGACTTTATGGGTCAAATCATTTGGCAAAAAGCCACAACAATGAATACATCAGGTGGTGCAAGTGTTATGGGAAGTTATCCTAATCCACGAAACGGCATAGTAAAATTAGATTTTGAATATATTTTGCTTTTTAAAAAACAAGGAAATGCACCTGTTCCTTCCAAAGAACAAAAAAGCAATTGTGCAATGACCAATGAAGAATGGAATACCTATTTTAACGGACATTGGTATTTTTCAGGAGCAAAGCAAGACAAGCATTTAGCAATGTTTCCAGAAGAATTGCCCCACCGTCTTATTAAGATGTTTTCCTTTCCAGGTGAAACAGTGTTGGACCCTTTCATGGGAAGTGGAACTACTGCATTAGCATCTAAAAATCTTAATCGAAATTCAATCGGTTATGAAATAAATCCGCAATTTGTGCCCATCATACAAGAAAAGATTGGGACTAACGACGCTTTTATGCAGGTTGACACTATCATAGTCAACCAACCAATACTTGAAACAAATTTTGAAGAAAGAATAAATAATCTTCCTTATAAATTTATCGACACTCATAAATTAGACAAGAAAATTGATGTCAAAAAAATTCAATACGGTTCCAAAATAGACGAAAACAGTTCGGGCAAGCGTGAAGAATTTTTCTCTGTAAAAGAAATAATCAGTCCAGAACTAATCAGGCTAAACAACGATTTAATAATCCGTTTAATTGGCATTAAACAAGACCCAGTTATAAATGGAAAAGCTTATGAATATTTAAAGGATAAACTTCGTGGGAAAAAAGTATTTTTAAAATATGATACAATTAAACACGATGATGAAAATAATTTAATGGCTTATCTATATTTAGAAAATAAAACTTTTATAAATGCACATTTAATAAAAGAAAGATTAGTTATTGTTGATAATTCTATCGATTTTAAATATAAAAATAAATTTAACGCATATATTAATGGAGAAAGATTGGATAACTAAGACAGACGGAGAAGGTTATAAATTTAAGCACGAAACACTTTTAAATTATGCTTTAAATCGCTGGGGTTTAAACAAAGCATATAGTGTCGGTGCATTAGCAGAATTGATTCGTGATTGTGCACCAAATGAATACAAAGAATGGGAAGAATATTATTTCACTAAAGGAAAGCAAAAAAAGAAAGGCGGCATTAACATTACACGCGAATTTATAACGTCGCTTGGACAAACACTTTATATCAAATTGACTGAAGTTGTTCAAAATGAATTAGCATCTATAACAGAAGAAGAATGTATAGAATATGCTTACAATTTGGTCTTGCGTAGAACTTATGACGGATATAGAACAGAAATTGAAACTATATATGGTCAGCTTGAAGGGGCAATAGGGATGAAAATTGAACCTGCACCTGATAATTGGGATAGAACATATAGCGTAGACTTTTTTGTAAAAGTTGATGAGAGGTATATAGGCATTCAAATTAAACCAATTGATTCCGGTCAGGCATTAAACCAATACCAATGGATTGAAATGCATAAAGTCAATCACGCACGATTTGAAAAAGATTTTGGTGGAAAGGTATTCTTTGTGTATTCTACTAAAGTTGGTGGAAGTAAGAAAATATTTAATGTAGAGGTAATTGAACAAATCATAAGCGAGATAAAACAGCTGACAGAATAATGCCAGCAGGCAACAATCGCATTGGCAATAGCAGGGCAGACGTGCATTTCATCAGCTTTCTGTTCACTATAGGCTGTAGTCCGGGCTGAAAATTCTTTGATGAACTTTTGTACATATTCTATACTTTTAGTTCTTTAATCGGCTGACGGTTCGGGCAAAAAGTTCATTGAATCCCCTGCCATCGCCAATGCGTGGACGTTGTGCGCAATCCGACCCGCAAAAACAATCTAATCCCCACTAAACAGTTTATCATGACGACCCAAGACGAAATAGAATTATTTTTCTCAAAAGCCGACGGTATATTATTTTGCGAACCTGAATCAAATGAACCTGGAGGAGAGCCTCTGATATTTATTTTATATAGTGATAAAAAGTTTATTGACTTTGATAATGATGATATACACATAAAAATCTCAAATTATTTTTTCAACAAAAGGATGACTTTTTTAATTATTCTTAAAGACGAAATACCAAAAGTTTCAATCGCAGACAAGGACACGGGAGACGCTATTAATCTATCAAATGTTTGTTTTCATAATTCCATCTTGGACTTTATTAAATTGACACCAATTAACGCAAATATTGTAATGCTCGCTGCTAATTTTTCAGACAAAAAGATGGAATTTAATCAGGCGTCAAAGAAGAATCCTCATGTAACGCTTGACGGATATTCTGTAATTTATAAGTAGACAAACTTCCGTCTTTATTTTTTATTATAAAATTTGTATGCTTTGTAATGCCGAAATCGTGAAGGGGTAAATGCTTTAATTTTTCTAAAGCCTCATCCCTTGACAAGCTCTTATAACCTTCAAACGGAAAGCACACAACAAGCGCATTGGCAATAGCAGGGCTGACCTGCTTTTCATCAGCTTTTTGTTCGCTATTCAGCTTTTTTTCGGGCTGAATTTTCTTTGTTGTTCTTTTGTTCATATTCTGTATTTTTAGTTTTTTAATTGAGCATCGGTTCGGGCGAGACGTTCATTGAATATTCTGCCATCGCCAATGCGTACCGTTGTGTGTCATGCCCATAGGGCAACATTCTTTAATAACCAATATGGCAATATTGCATATATTTCAAAATCTTCCATTGCGTTAATTGAAGGAAATTCAAACTTAGGCATTGTCGTGACCTTGAAAGAAAAAAGACCAGACGGTTCTCAAATTACCCTGAATTGTAAAGAGCATTACACAACAGTTAAGACAAACCTCAATCAGTTTGAGAAAATGAAACCTTAGACTTTCTATCAATTTCATGTGAAAGATTTTGAGCAACATATAATGCTTTATCTCTTGGGAATCCATCTAAAAGTTTAAGCAACTCTACTGTCTTTGATACTAAAACGTCATGGCTAAACTTTTCATCATTTTTTGAAAGTGACGTGCTAACGATACCTATTTCAGCACAAGTAATTTTTTCGCTATTCATAATTTTATTGCGACTGCCCAATTAATAAAAAAATATTCGGTTAAACAAAGTGCTTTTGGAACAGACGACTTTTTAATTGAAACACTTTCCTAACCTATAAAAACTCTAAGCGGAACGGCACGAACAACAAGCGCATTGGCAATAGCATGGCAGACGAATAAATTATCAGCTTTTTGTTTGCTATTGTGCTGTGGTTCGGGCTGAAAGTTCTATGGTGGACTTTTATTCATATTCTGTACTTTTAGTCCTTTATTCGGCTGACGGTACGGGCTGACGAATTTCTAATACCCTGCCATCGCCAATGCGTAAAACGTTATGCCCAATGCTATGACGACCGACCAACCATCCAAAATAATCAAAAAGTAAGATCGATAAATGTGTTTAGCTGTATACATAGCGACAAACAAGGAATTGGAGTTAGGGACATTTGTAGCTGACCAGACAGACATATATTTTGAGAAGCTAAGTGACGAAGAAGAAAATGCCTTACGACCTAAATTCTCAAAGAAAAATATCTATTATGTTGGTTCAAGTTCAGGTTGTTCTTGCGACTTCGGATTTGACAGTGAAGATTTTGGTGACGCAGATTTAGTAAGCGACGATGATAAAAAATCACCCCAAAAGCTTATTGACTTTCTGACCGAAATGACTTTATCAGAAAATATTGAGTTTTATTGTTGTTGGGAGGGCGATTGGAATTTACCAATAGAAAGCAGAAACGAAATTGATATACGCAACATATCTCTTGACAAAAACTATTTTGGACCTAAAGAAAAAGAATTTATTAACTTCAAGAAACAGACGAATGAAGGAAAAACGCACTGGGCATAACATCGGTTTGCAGCAAGTGGGGCTGAAGGAATAACGATGAACTTTTGTAACATTGTTGAGCAGTATTTCCGGCTGAAAAAACTCTATTGAGCGATAGAATAAACAATGAATTTTTATTTATAAATTTGGCAACGGTTCGGGCAGAAGGAATTCTATTTACCCACCTGCTGCAAGCCGTAAAACGTTGCCTGCAATATTTAAATGACACAATCCACCAACCAATTCAAGTTAGACAAATACATCTGGACAGAGGCTGACTTTGACAGCATGAATTGGCACGACAACCCAGTACATGCATTAACCTTCGGCGACAACTATGAATTACTACTTGACATTGACTACATATTTGAATGGGTGCTTAAAGGAAAGAAGTACATCTTTTGGATTGCACCTTGCACTTTAGTTTTTGAAAATGTTTACGACTTGACTTTTGATATTGGACCAACAACACCAGGACTTACCATTGACTTTGTGACAAAAGAAAATCCGCAGCGACCAAAAAACAGCGAGTATATCAACCGAGACACAGAGTTTGACTGGACAATTGAAATGCAAGAAGGAACAATTAACTTTAAATCTGTGGGCTTCAAACAGTATGTAAGACACTCGCCGAGACTTCTAAGAACACAAAAGTTGACACTTGAAGAAAGAGGGGGATTATCTTTTGTACAATCATCCCGGCTTGACTAATACTGCAGGCAACATCGGTTGCTGCTATGCCGGCAGACGGAACGCAGCATCAGCTTTTTGTTCGCAACTCGGCATCAGTTTCGGCTGACCGAACGCAGGTGAACAGTAGAAAATATTTTGTACTTTGGTTTTTCAATCGGCTTTTGTTCCGGGCTGACAATCATAAAATCCCGGCACAGCAGCAAGCCGTTAACCGTTAGGCACAATTGGAAGAAACTAACTCTTTATGAAGATTTCGACATGAAAATATATGTAGGACTAATAATAATTGGAATTGCTACATTCTTATCGTTACTGATTACAAATATCCCGACAGGTTCAGACCCTGGACTAGGGGGACTTATACTTTGGTTTTGGCCGCCGATAATAGGTGTTGCAAGTACTATCACTTTCTTAGTTATCTGCGCCATTACCAAGAACAAAAAGGTACGACTTCTTTCATCTGTATTAATGAGTATTTATCTTGTTTATGTTGGAGTGGGATTATATGTAGACAAAAACTGGCCTCTGGTGTATTAGTTATGGAAAAGTCTTTTTGACAGTGACCAAGGACAAAAACCTAACTACAGGAAGTGTACTTCAAGGAAGTCAATCATTGAACTTTGTAGGTGATTATCACACAAAATCTCTTTTTTGAAACTTAACCTAAATCAATAAACAGCGCCTAACAAAGCGGCTTGACTGTTATGCTGGCTGACGAATAAATTCTCATCTTTTTGTTCGCTATCAGCAGCGGTTTAGACAGACGGATTTCTTTTGAACATTTGTTCGTACTTTGAACTTTAAATAATTTAATGGGCTGACGATTGGGCTGGACGAACAATGAATGCCGCCACAGCAGTAAGCCCTGTCCATTGTACGAAATTTGACAGCTACCAAAAAACTGAAACATGCTTAAGCTTTTGAAAATTAATACAGGATTACTTTTTGTTATTCTGACAACCCCTTGGGTTCTGACATTTTTCTTTGGATATTATTATCCAGACTTACACATGATTTTTACTTTGGTATTATTTACCGTGTTTCTCTTATGGTTTATAGGACTTGACGCTGAATTAATGAAAAGAATTCCCTTAAAAATCAGACCCTCTAATACCTTGTTTTTAGTCAATATACTTCTTATTTATTTTGGTTACTGCGTCATTGCAATACTGCTAGACCCCGGGCAAAGTATTAATGTTACTGGGTTAGCGGCGTTACCATTTCTTTATATCTTCTATGCATGGTTTTCAATTTACAACCACCTATCAAAATTGTTAACGTATTCTGAAGATGAAACAGAAGTGGCATTGAACAAAAGAGTGGGCGACATGATTCTATTTTTCTTTTTTTTCATTGGAGTTTGGTGGTTACAGCCAAGAATAAAAGAAGTTTTAAATAAGCCGGAAATCATCAAACAAAAGTATGTCGGAATTAGAGAAAAGGACGATTTGATGAATCGGCAGTAAAAGTATATCGGAACAAAAAGTTCGTACAACATTTGCATTTATGCAAGCTTGGCTGAAGTGCTAACAATGAGCTGTGGTAAAAAAGCTTTATTCAACGATAGAATAACCAATGAACTTTTATTTATAAATTCGGAAATGGTTCCCAAACATTACCGGCAAGCTAACCGCGAACTGTGGTACAAGACATTTTAAATATAAATTATGGCCAGAAATTTAACTATCGCCAACCGACTTCGAGAAGTATTTCTCAACGGACAATGGATTGCTAATACAAACTTTAAAGAACAAATTTTGAGCGTTAGTTGGGAACAAGCAACTCAAAAAATCTTCGACTTAAATACTATTGCAGCGCTGACTTTCCACATAAACTATTATTTAGTCGGACTGCTGAATGCTTTTGAAAAAGGAAAACTTGAAATCAGCGACAAATACAGCTTTGACATTCCTGAAATTAAGTCTGAAGCCGATTGGAAAAAATTAGTAACGTATTTTCTGGATAATTCTAAAAAGTTTGCAGATAAAGTTGAACAAATGGATGACCCCATTTTTGACGAGCCTTTTTTAGACGAAAAGTATGGAAGTTATTTACGAAATATTGAAGGTGTTATTGAACATAGTTATTATCATTTAGGACAAATCTCATTGATCAAGAAAATGATAATGCACAACCCAGTATAAGAACTTCCGTTCCGGCAGAAGTGAATACTATTTCCCCACACGCTCCAAGCTCCTACCCTTTTCTGTCAGATTTAAAAACGACAATAAAAAGCCGAACCGCTTACATCAATTAGCTGCAAGAAGAACTTTTGTAACCTTGGGCTGAAGTTCGCTATGAGCAGCGGTTTCATCGCATAGAATTCTGGAATTTTAGTTCTTATTGTACTTTTAAATCTTTAAAGGGCACCAATTCCAACATCATCAAAACGAATGAAAATATGATTACTCAAAAAATAACACCCTCCATTTGGGTTGAAACGACAGATGCAAAAGCAGTTGCCGATTATTATCTTTCAATATTTAAATACGGTAAACTAAAACAACATCACCAATACAAAAATCCACCGGAAGCAGGAGGTGGAAATTTTGAAACTGCGATTATTGAAATTGCCGGTATGGAATTAGGCATTTTAGCCGCAGGTCCTTTTCAAAAATTTAATGAATCAGTTTCTTTGGTTATTAATACAAAAGACCAAGCCGAAACAGATTACTATTGGAATGCATTAACCGAAAATGGCGGGCAAGAAAGTTCTTGTGGTTGGTGCAAAGACAAATATGGCTTATCGTGGCAGGTAGTTCCTGTAGAATATTTTGAGCTTATAAACAATGCTGATCCAAAGGTTAGAGAAAAGGCATTGAAGAATACATTGCAACAAAAGAAAATTATTTTAGAAGAATTAAAATAAAAATCTTCAAATTCAATTCCCTACCTGATTTCAAATGCTGCAGAAGCAATCGTTTTTCGTTTTAATGGAAAATTTAAAACATTAATTTTCAAAACTTAATCAAAACTTTAGTCAGAATAAATTTTATTAATCAAAAACTATATGGCGACAAATATTTCAACAATTATGATCAATGCTCCCAAACAAAAAGTTTGGGACACAGTTACAAGACCAGAACTTGTAAAGCTTTGGCAATATGGTAGTGATTTGATAACAACTTGGGAAGTTGGTAGCGACATAAAATTTAGAACAGAATGGCAAGACAAAGTTTTTGAACAATGGGGAAAAGTCTTAGAATTTAGACCGACTGAATTAGTAAAATATAGTTTGTTTGCACCAAGTCCGGACTTAGAAGACAAACCTGAAAATTATTTTATTATGAGCTACGTTTTGACAGAAGAAGGAAAACAAACCAAACTTGAAATTATTCAAGAGGACAACAGACCCAACGGAGTTCAAGAAGAACCGCAAGGCGAAGAGAACCCGGTATTAAAAGTATTGAAAGAACTTGCCGAAACTGAATAACGAGAAGAAAAACGAACTGCCAACATGCTATTGCCACTATTCCGGCGGACGAAAATGAGTTCATCGTTATATCTTCGTTAGGCATTGGTTCGAGCAAAAGGAATTCTACTCAACATTTGAACAATATTGGTTGGATACTATCATTAAAAAACCGGCAGCTTTATTAATTTAGGCTGCCGGTTTTATAATTATATAGCGGAATAAATTTACTCCTTAATTATTTTCAAAACGCTGTCATCACTTAGTCGTAAGAAATACATTCCTTTGGCAAAATTACTGATGTCAATTTTGAAAGGTAGTTGATCAATCACCATTTCACTAAGGGTTTTTCCATCAATCGTTTGAAGTATGGCGCGCGTGTTCAATAGCTTTGAATTATTACTTTGTAATGTAACAAAATTCTTAGCAGGTAATGGCCACAAGCCGGTCTTATACTTGCTTTTATTTTCAATGCGAATGATATTGCTGTAATTATCTTTGTTGTTTTCTACTATTTTTAAGCGATAAAAATGAATATCTTCAGAAGTATTGGCATCATTGAATTGGTAAGTATAAGTAGTTTGATCAATTGCATCTACGGAACCAATACTTTCAAAATGAATGGCATCATTACTGCGTTCTATCACATATTTTTCAATACCCGATTGCTCCCCTACCTTCCATTGCAATTTGTTGCCTTCGGAAGTCGCAGCGCCTGTAAAGCTAATTAGTCTTACCGGTACGGCGGATGCTGTATTTATATTCAATCTTAAATAAAATGATTTTCCAAAAGAAGCTCCAAAACTTTCCGCATTAGCCCAATCTCCTAATGGGTTTGTTGGCCATTTTACCCACACCGTGCCTGTGGTAAATGTTTGATTAGTTTGGGAAAGCGCAAGAGTAGAATCAAATTCCACAGCCGTAACTACATAAGTGCCGGGTGCTAAAAGAAATTTTCCGCCATAAATAGGAACTGTTGTAAGAAGCGGATCAGTAGAAGGATAAAGCAGCGTATCAGTAGAAGCCACAATAACATTCGGCTTGTGTTCTGTTCCGGTTGTATTCCATAATACAAAGGCATATTTTTCATCCTTATATCCTCTTGTAAAATTAGCAGTAACAGAAGTGAGATAAACTTCATTGTTAATGGTAAATGACTGGCCTAAATAACCTCCGTTGCTGGCTCCAATGCCTAAACTTCCGACAACATTTCCATTATCTCTTGCAAAAACTGAATCTGTGATATTGATTATTTTGCTGATTGTATCATTAATAGTACTTTGATCCGTTTGATCTAAAACAGGAAAATATTTAATAGTGTAAATTCCAGATTCGGAAGGAGACCATGAAGGAATAGTAAATGCACTTTCAGTTCCTGCCGGCACATTAGAAACCGAGGTACCCAATGCAGAATAAACCATCGTATTTACACTGTCATAAATTTCAGCTTTTAAATTTACGTTGGTTATTGCTTTGCTTCCTCCATTTTTAATCGATGCACCCAACGCAATTGTAGAAACTTGATTGAATGGTATTTGCTGATATTCGTAAGCGACTTCTTTACTTACCTGCGCGTCATAATCAGTTTCTACCTGCACTTTTACATTGTCAATAAGTAAAATAAATTTATCGGTGGAATTATTTCTAAAGCCTATGTACACTTTCTGACCCGCATAAGACGAAAGAGACACTTCTCTGTTGGTCATAGTGGAATTTTCTGCTGTAGTACTGAATAATACGGTGGAAGAAGTTACCATATTCCCAATAACACCGGTGCCGCCGGTTGGGAGTACGGTCATAATGCGGACTTCGTAACCGTCCGGATAATCGGCATCATAGGCAACTGCATCCCAGCTCAATTTACAATTTGCAGGCAAGGGTCCAATTAAAGGAGTCCACATCCAATCATCGGCACTGCCTGCAGGACTATACCATGAAGTGGAGAAGGCTGCACTATCATTTACATTAAATTTAAAATTTTCTCTGCGTTCCCAAGCTTCGTTTACATAAGCTACCTGCGCATTGGGAGTTCTGTTATCAACATTCATGAGTAGCCATCCATTTGGAAATACATAAGTACCCGCGCCTCCGGCTGTAGGACCGGAAATATTGTCAAAGGTTTCTGAGAATATTACTTGAGCTTTTGCAGTGGTAAAGCTTATAAGCAATGAGATTACCAATAAAAAATGCGTAAATTTTTTTTGCATAAAATAAGTATTAAAGAATTGTTAAGAATTCAAAGGTAGAAAAAGGAATGAAAAAATCGGTTGTTGAAGAAATTTATTTTGGGAAATAAATTCGCGTTACAAGATGATTAACTTTTTTGATTCCGCGCAATTTCCATGGAATTTGTACTTACGACTCATAAAGTAAATTTAAGAATCTCTTTGTTTGAAAAAAATATTATTCCGGAATATGGATTTTTAAAAATTCAACGGCACAAGAAGCCAACGCTCCTTGCTACGCCTCTTTCTTGCGCTATGGCTGAGTAAATTCTTGCGCCAATAAAGGTTTCTAACCGATACGAAGAAATCAAATAATTCCACCGCCAAGTATCAATCTTAAAATGCCCAAGAATATGGCAACAACGCAAATTATTATACCCCCTTTTGATTTTCCAATAATGGAGAATAATAACCCTATAATTGCAAATGGAATATTAAACCAATTCAGCCAACCAAACAGAGGAATAAAGCCTATTATCATTCCTATTAAAGATAAAATCCCAAATAATCTTCCGATTGTTTTCATGATTTTTTAATTTAAATGTTAAGGAGTAAAATTTATAACGCAATAATTTTGAAAGTTATTTGATTTTGAAATTATGAAATGAAAGGATTCAATTCTTGCTTCTTATTTTCATTTGCGATTAATCATTCCACAAAAATCTATTGCACTTCCTTTTTTCTGTCTATCATTAACAGCACAAGCGGACGATTGCGCTAAATGAGGGCTAAAAATTATAATACCTCACCTAAACTGTTTGGTTTTAATTCACCGATTTTCCATTTTTCTAGGGTTTCATCAATTTTTGCTATTGAAATTAGTCCTTCAATTTTTAATTCGATTTTTTTCTCCAAACTTTTCAGAGAGTTTTGAAATTATTTCTTTGAGTTGTTGGACTACATGATTTCGTAACTCAATTTTTGATTTTTGAAATAGCAAATAGCGATATATATGGTAGTAACTTGAAAATAAATTACCGCTAGTTTCTCTGTGATGCCAATTATAAACTTTACTCTTTCTCCAAAGTTCGAGGTCATGCAAATGTTGATGTTCTGTTTTATTATATCCTTTTTGACCAGTTAAAGGATTTCTTAAATAATCAATCGTAAGGCTTTCTTTTCCTAATTCTTTAAATTCTTTGATAAATTTAAGATACGTTTCTTTCCCGCCTAATGATTTAGGGAATTCAATCACAAAACACTTTTCAATTGGTAATATAACGGATTTAGGAATTTTGAGTTTTTCTGCTGCATCATCATGGATGATTTGTATAATTTTTTTGCCTTCAATTTTAACTTCCTTCCCATAGATAGGTTCAAGTTTATAACCGATACTTTCGTTAATGTCCTTTTGTGTTACGAATTCAAGTGTCAAGCTACCATGGTGAGCCAAATGTTGAGCAATAAATTGAATTGTTCCTTTGATAATATCATCAAAATTTCCGTTGAAACGATTTTGATAAGATGGAAGCGAATCTTTTAGCATTTGTTGAAATGCCGGATTTGCAGGGTCTAATTTGTATTGAACCGATTCAAGTTTGGAGCCATATAATGGTACAATATTCTGACTAAGGTCGTCCATAAACATCCACGAATAATGTTCTCTTTCTTCCTTAGTGTTTGTGAAATAATTAATAGAAAGCCTATCTGTTTCAGAAATCGTCATAATCTTTTGGATTTGGATTGTCAATATTCGAACACCATCTTTTAAAGAATTCTCTTCTCATCAGTTTTGTTGCACTTTTCGACTCAACAAAAGTGAAAAGATAAATCTCTATGAAGAGTTCAGCAACATTCTCAAAACTAGAGTAGTGCGAGTTTTTTATAAATGGTTTTACAACTAAATCTTCAACATCTCTTTGTCTTATGCCTAGCCTCGTTGTCACATCTGAAAGCGTCCTTTCTCTTTGATGTTTTTCATTGAAATTTATGCCTGTACTATACAAATTGCTTTTGTAATACTCATAGTAAGTAGCGAACAGTTCAAAATTTTCTTTTGTTGGTAGAAAATTCTCATCCCAAACAGTTTTAACACAAGTCCAAAAGTCTGGCTTCTTGTAAATTACAGAATAGATGTACGCATAGCCGCTAATTTCCATTAAGTCAACAAGAGTTTGATATGAAATATTTTGTGGTTTATCAAAATGCTTAAACATTCTGTTTAGATTACTAAAAGCATTTATTGATGCTTTTAAAAAGGCCGAGAAACATTTTTGAAATTCAGCAAAATCATTTTTTGCAAAACATTCATTCAAATGAATTAATAAAAGCGAATAGGAATGAGCAAAGATATCGGGAAATTGGTTATTCCAAATTACCGTAGAAAGCTTTTCGATATTTTTTGAAATGAGTGCAAAACATTTTACTTCATATCCAATAAGTAATTTTTCAATTTCTTCAAAGTTGGGCTTTATCCACTTAAATTCACCTTTGCAAACTTCAATTTTATCAAGGTTAACTAAAGTGGATTTCAGTTCACCAATTCTGTAATTGAGTTTATGCAAAATCTCTAACCCAAATTGTGATGTGAAAGTTGAAAGTAACGAATTATTTTCAGTATTAAAATGATTGGCTAATGAAAGTAGATGAGAATCAAATAATACTATTGAGGACTGAATTTTTTCTGAAATTAGTCTCAAATAGTCTGAAATTAGAGATTGGCGAAAATACCAATCAGGTGTTATTTGCTCTCCTTCAATCGCTATTTCATCTTCAACGAAATGCCGAAACCTATCTAATGATTCGTAAAGGTCAGGGATAAAATCTGTGGAGTAAATAGTATCTTTCTTTTCCCAATCTATTTTGTTGTATTCACTAATTGTCTTGTCTGAATTGAATTTTCTTGCAACTTCAAAAATTCCAACTTGAAATCTTAGAAGCGCATAGCAGTATGTCTCAACACAAACCAATTCGTCTTTCCAATCTTCGTAGTTTGAAACATCAACCTCCTTTTCTTTTTTCTTACTAATGAGAATTATGTTGGCGTAAAGAATGTTCATTAAAATCTTGCCTGTTCTCACATCAGTTATTGCACTCAATGAATCAAAGAGTGAGTGGGTCAATAAAATTGATTCGCCTAAAACATTTATGTGGCCACTTTCCACAACCGATTTTAAACCCCTTGAAAGATTACTCACGATACGTTCTTCAAGCCACAATTGATTTTGCTTTATTTTTGGTTGAATAAAAGTATTAGTGCTTTGTGATAGTCCCCTTAATGTCATATCGCTCTCAAAAAATGATTGATGTAGATAGGAATTAGGAAACCAAAGACTATCAATTGGAATCTTTGGTTTTTCTTGGAGATAATATTGTAGAATGTAAAGTGAAGTTTTAAAGATTGATTTGAAAGATGATTCTTTCAAATCATCGTCTTTAAGGCAAAGACTTGTTAGTAATGATAAGTTTTCAGTCTGCTCAAATGCAAGTTTATAATTATAATTTTGAAAATTTCTTTCGTTCCAATATTGTCCTTCAGTAGTTACACTCTTAATGGAATCTCTCAATTTATTGAAAACTATTCCTGAGAGTGTGCTAGGCTCAAAAAAATTATATATACCTAAGCCAATTTTAAGAATTCCAAAAAGAGTTGTAAAAGCGTAAAAAGCTAAAAATGAGAGTACCAAATTCCCTGGCAAGAAATGAAAACTAACAAATAGTAATGAAGCAATTGAACATGCTGTTAAATATGTCAATCGTCTCAAATATGATTGTGTTTCTTTTTCATAAAGCAACAAGTTTCTAATGCTCGCATGAACCTTTGCGTATGCTGTGCTAGCTATGGTCGCAAGAATCGGATAGAACAATGCTAAAATAATTCCCGTAACACTTGCAATAACAGAAATTAGTTCAACTACTGAATCTCGGTCATCTGGATAAGTTGGTTTAGGAAGTAACTCTTGAAAATTAATAAGCCATTTTGGAAAAGAGCTTATATGTGTTTGCCAATAAGTGGTTGCAAAATGTTCAATTATGAAAAGCAATGCTACGAAACCAACAGCTTTAAAAATGCTCCAAAGTGTATCTTTAATGTGAGTTACCGTTGAGTTAGCCTTATATTTTTCTTCGGATAAGAAATTTTTTATTCTGAATGATTGTTGTTTTAACCAAAATATTTTTCGTTGAACTTTATATTTAAAAGTCCAATAGTTTTTGTTAGAGTATATTTTGTATGGAAATCTCAAACAGTTTGATTGGTTAATGTGGGTACTTCATAGAATGACCTTCAACACAATATTACAAAAACCCTAATTCATATCCCAAAAAAATAAATACCAACTATCACCACAAAAAAAATAGCCGAGCATTAGTAGAAATATTTTATAAAAAATTATGCCACTGCTTTATTCACCAATTCGGCTGCTTCGCTTAATAAAATAGCAGAAGAAACTTTCAACCCGCTTTTATCAATTAGGTCTTTGGCAATTTCTGCATTGGTTCCTTGCAGGCGAACAATGATAGGAATATCAATGTTACCGATAGATTGGTAAGCGTCTATAACGCCCTGTGCCACACGATCACAGCGTACAATACCTCCAAAAATATTAATAAGGATGGCTTTTACTTTTGGGTCTTTTAATATAATTCTGAAACCTGCTTCTACGGTTTGTGCATTGGCAGTACCGCCTACATCCAAAAAATTAGCAGGCTGCCCACCACTTAATTGAATCATATCCATGGTGGCCATGGCCAATCCGGCACCATTTACCATACAACCTACATTACCATCTAATTTTACAAAATTCAAATTGTATTTAGCGGCTTCTACTTCAGTAGGATCTTCTTCTGAAGTATCTCTCAAACTCGCGATATCAGGATGACGCATCAATGCATTGTCATCTACATTCATTTTACAATCTACTGCAATAATCTTGCTGTCACTGGTTTTAAACATAGGATTGATCTCAATCATACCACAATCTAAATCCACATAGGCTTTGTATAAATTGGTAACAAATTTTACGCAACTCTTAAAAGCACCTCCGCTCAATCCTAAGTTGAAAGCAATTTTTCTTGCTTGAAATGCTTGCAATCCACCACCCGGGTGTACCCATTCTTTAAATATTTTTTCCGGTGTATCGTGTGCTACATCTTCAATGCTCATCCCACCTTCTGTGCTATACATGATTACATTTTTTCCGGTAGCACGATCTAATAAAATAGAGAGATAAAATTCTTTTACGGGCTCGCTTCCATCATAATACACATCTTGGGCGACCAAAATTTTATTCACTAATTTTCCTTCTTCTCCGGTTTGGATAGTTACTAAAGTATGTCCTAAAATATTTTCAGCAATTTGTTTTACATCTTCTGCACTTTTCGCAACTGCTACTCCTCTTTGTTCGGTGCCTACTATCTTTCCTTTTCCTCTTCCGCCTGCATGTATTTGTGCTTTAATCACCGCAAACTTGCTACCATATTGACTGTTAATAAATCGATACGCTTCTTCCGCTTCTGAAACCGTGTTGCAAGCAATTCCCTCTTGTACGGGAACATCGTATCTTTTTAATAATTCTTTGGCCTGATATTCATGTAAATTCATAGAAAAAAATTTTTGCAAAGATAAACGCTCGAGGGTAATTATTAGAATGAAATATTTTGTTGAGTGAAAAGGTTTTATAATTTTTAATTCTTCATTTTTAATTCTTAATTGCTTCCGTTCTTTTTTCCTACCTCTTGTTCGCTTATCTTTGACTGTTAATTATCTAAAAATTCGCTTATGTTAAAAAAGATTAAAGAAGTAACTGATTTTATTCAATCCAAATATGCCACTGAACCTTCCGTTGGAATCGTGTTAGGTAGCGGATTAGGAAGTTTTATAAACGAAATTGATATTGAGTGTGAAATTCCTTATGGAGATATTCCTTATTTCCCGGTGAGTACCGTAGAAGGCCATAGCGGTAAATTAGTTTTTGGAAACTTAGGCGGGAAAAAAGTAGTTGCCATGGCAGGAAGATTTCATTTTTATGAAGGATACGCTATTCAAGATGTGGTATTCCCGATAAGAGTAATGAAATTTTTAGGAGTGAAAACAATTCTTTTGAGCAATGCAGCAGGTGGTGTAGCACCAAATTTGAAAGTGGGTAATTTGATGATTCTAAAAGATCATGTAAGCTTCTTTACTCCTAATCCCTTGATCGGGAAAAATGAAAAAGATTTAGGTCCGCGCTTTCCTGATATGAGCGAACCTTATAAAAAAGAATACATTCAATTAGCCAAAAAAATTGCCGCCGATAATAATATTTCTATTCATGAAGGCGTGTACGCAGCCGTTACCGGGCCTACATTTGAGACACGTGCGGAATATCAATTATTGAAAACATTAGGAGTAGATGCAGTAGGTATGAGTACCGTTCCTGAAGTTATTTGTGCGGTGCACATGGGCTTGTCGGCATTTGCCATTAGTGTAATTACAGATGAAGGAATTAGAGAAGAAGAGAATAAAATTACTCATGAAGAAGTACTCGAAGCGGCGAAAGAAGCTGAGCCTAAACTTTCATTGATATTTAGAGAATTAACTGCCCAGTTATAAAAAATAAAGTGAAGGTTATTCTACCAAAAATATTACCGCAAACACACTTCGTCATTAAAGGCGTCGTGTGTTTGTTTTTTTTATTGCAAGGAGTAAATTCAGATGCACAGATAATTATCAAGCGAGATCCGAATGCGCCTAATCTGCCTTCACAAAATCGAATTCCTCCACCCGACGATAAAAATAAACAGCAAGGAAAAGACACGTTGGGCTTTCAACACAGAGATGATTTGGCAGATTCCATTACCATCTCTTTTAAATATTTAGATTCTCTCGGAAAAAGTACACTCGATTCTTCCATCAATGATTTTGGAAAAGTAAATTCTCTGCCTTCTTATTATATTTCTTTAGGTAATAATGGCAATGCGGCTTTCCCCATACTATTTACACCTTTATTAAAAGCCGGTTGGGACGCGGGCTTCCATGCATTTGATGTGTATCAATATACTTTAGCAAACACTCGATTTTTTAATACCACTCGACCTTACACGCAATTAGGTTATTTTATGGCTACAGGAAAAGAGCAAGTGGTAAAAGTATTGCACACACAAAACATACAATCTAATTGGAATGCGGGAATTGAATACCGGCTTATCTCAGCGCCGGGTACGTTTCAAACACAGAATGCAGGTCATAGTAATTATCGGTTTTTTAGTAATTATCAAGGCAAGAAAAAAAGGTACGCAGCTTATTTAGTTTTGGTAGGAAATAAATTGGCTTCTTCAGAAAATGGAGGTATTCAAAATGATACTTTTTTAATGGACCCAATAAGAAAAAATAGAATTGCCGTGCCGGTAAATTTAGGTGGTGATGTAGGCAATACCTATAATGTATTTTCTACCAAAGTAAATACAGGCAATCATTACAATAATTTTACGGCATTCTTTCGGCAGAGTTATGATTTAGGAATTAAAGATTCTCTCATCATCAACGACAGTACTACAGAATATTTATTTTATCCTAAATTTCGATTTCAACATACCATTAATTATTCTACCTCTTCTTATAAATTTGAAGATAAAGTTACCAAGACGGATGCCGCAAAATTAGATTCTACTTTTTATCATGATAAATATGATGTAACGCTCAAAGCCGGCAATGGGCTTACGTTTTGGCGAATGGATGAATGGAAAATGGTTTCGAATGATTTCTCCATAAAACAATTTCCACAAACAAAAAATCCTGCACAATTTATTGAGGCAGGAATAAGATTGGAGAATTTTTCAGGTAATTTTTCGAAATCTTTTAATCCGCTTTATTTAGTACAAATCAATGAAGAACCTTCTGTACAAAAGAATTTTTACAATGTAGTTGTGCATGGAGAATACAGAAATAAAACACGCAATAAAAAATGGGATGCGATTTTAAAAGGAGAATTTTATGCCAATGGTTTTAATGCCGCTGATTTCTCGGTGTACGCCACCATCAAGCGTTTCCTTAATAATAAATGGGGCGATGTGCAGGTTTCATTTTATAATATCAACAGAACTCCTTCTTATAATTTCGATGCCAACTCGGCTTTTAATTTTGAAAAAAATACACAAAGCGATAAAGAAAATATTACCATCATTTCTATTGAAACACATAACCCAAGATTCAGTTTGATGGCGAGAAATATTTCTATTGCCAATTATACTTATTACACTAATTTTTATCAATCTGCTCAATACTCAGGATTGCTAAACCTTACGCAGATAACAGCTTCCGCGAAAACACCTTTATCAAAATATTGGAATTTGTATAGTGATTTTATTGTGCAACAAACCACAGGAAAAAATCCGGTGAGAGTACCTTTATTTTATACGCGCCAAAGGCTGGCTTTTGAAGGAAATTTTTTCAAGAATTTGAATTTGAGTACAGGTTTGGATGTGCAATATCAAACGCCTTACACTGCTAATAATTATTCGCCTATCATGGGTTCTTTCTTTCCGCAGGATAGTATTACAATTAAAAATTTACCGCAGGTAGATCTGTTTTTTAATTTTAGAATTAAATCATTCACCACCTTTATAAAAGCAGAGAATCTAAATACCGCCACCATCAATGGTGGTTTAGGATTTTTGAATAATAATTTTGCCGCACCACTCTATCCTACTCCGGGTTTTATTTTCCGATTAGGAATTAAATGGAGTTTTGTCAATTAAAAATTTTCTTTCAACAATTTTAATGTGCGACTTCCGGAATCTCATTCGGATCATGTTTGTGTTTGAACATAATCATAAATAAAATAGCGATTACAAATGCATACGCCGCGAATGAAAGCCATATCTCATGCCACATCTTATCTCCATTGGGTAATGTAAAATATTCTTGAATCAACCAACCACTTACCAAACTTCCCATGATGGCTCCAAAACCATTGGTCATCATCATAAACAAACCTTGTGCAGAAGAACGAATGCGATAATCGGTGGTAGTTTCTACAAAAAGAGAACCTGAAATATTAAAGAAGTCGAATGCCATTCCGTAAACAATACAAGAAAGTACAATAGCTATTAAACCTAAACCTTCCGGCACACCGTAAGCAAATAATCCGAAACGCAATACCCATGCAAACATAGAAATGATAATCACTTTTTTAATTCCAAATCTTTTTAGGAAGAATGGAATTGCTAAAATAAAGAGTGTTTCAGAAACTTGAGAAATAGACATGATAAGCGTCGAACGCTTTACCACCCAGCTATTCGCGTATTCAGGAATTTTTCCAAAATCAGAAATAAACACATCGCCATACATATTGGTCAATTGTAAAGCTGCTCCTAACATCATTGAAAATAAAAAGAACAAAGCCATTTTATAATTCTTAAATAATGCAAAAGCGTTCAATCCTAATTTCTCAGACAAAGTGGCGTTTTTGGAAATCAAATTTTGCGGAGGACATTTAGGCAAAGTGAAAGAATAAATACCCAATAAAAAAGCCACCGCCGCAGCAATATAAAACTGAGTTCCTGTGCCTTTACTTCCTGAGAGATTGGTTACCCACATCGCCACGATGAAACCGATCGTACCCCAAACTCGAATGGGAGGAAACGTTTTTACTACATCGTAATTATTATTCTTAAGAATATAATAGGCAATGGAATTAGATAATGAAATAGTAGGCATATAAAAAAGCATTGCAAAAAGCATTACCCAAAAGAAAGTTCCTGAATCATCTACCTGCGGTAAAAAACATAATGCAATACCATAAAGAATATGCAAGATCCCATAAAGTTTTTCTGCATTCACCCAGCGGTCAGCAATGATACCGGTTAATGCGGGCATAATGATAGAAGCAATTCCTAATGTTGCAAAAACTTTTCCGAATTCTTCGCCTCCCCATTTCTCGGTTCCGAACCAGTAAACTCCAATCGTTATAAGCCACGCGCCCCAAACAAAAAATTGTAAAAAACTCATTAAGGTCAATCGAAATTTAATTCTATTCATAAGAAGATTTTTATAAGATTTGGTTATTGATGATCATTTATTTTTTTAAAAAAATATTTTCACCTTTAATAAAAAAGAATGTATAAAAATGAAAGATAAGAGAATTCTGAAAAATATTTTCAAGAAGTTAATAATTAATTATTAATCACTATTATTGCTCTTAAAATTTTACCATCCGATTCTATCCTTTTTTAAAAACAATTTCTTGAAAAAAAATTTACTTCTTCTTTTTGTAGCAATTTCATTTAGTTTTTTTGCCCGATCTCAATCACAAGTTCTTAATCCGCGCGATGCTATAAAATGTAAGACTTCCGAAAATATTAAAACTGCCATTCAATCTGATCCTACATTAATTTCAAAATGGAAAATTGAAGGTGAAAGAATTAGGTCTTTGTCGAAATATAAGTCCATTCAGCGATTGAGCGATTTTCAAGATGAAATAATTATTCCTGTGGTGTTTCATATTGTCGATGTAGCGGCGAATCAAAATTGGGTTTCCGATAGAGATATTTATACGCAATTAGAAATTCTAAACGAAGCTTACGGTGGAAAAAAGGTAGAAATGTACCGCAAAGTAATTCCTAAAGAAATGTGGGATTTAGTTGGTCGCGTAAAAATAAAATTTGTTTTGGCCAAAAGAAAACCAAACGGGACGCTTACTTCAGGCATTGAAAGAAGGGTTTTCAAAACTCCTTCTTATAAAAATATCAAAAACTCTTCTAAAGGAGGTATCGATCCGTGGGATGTTTCTAAATACATCAATATTTGGGTTGGCACTTTTTCCGGTGCTGATGAAGGTTTGTTAGGAATTGCCACACCGCCTTTTTATACATCAGACGGGCCGCAAGGTGTGGTGATTGGTACTGCTACGATTCCTTATTCAACAAATGTACAAAGAGGATATTATGCTTCTTATAATGAAGGCGCTACTTTGGTTCATGAGTTAGGACATTATTTTTATTTGTGGCACACCTTCGGCGATATGACCACTTGTAATAATGACGATTTCTGGACGCAACCGGGTTGGGATTTACCAAACGGCGCAGGCCCCGAAGGTGATGATACTCCCGAGGAGAAAGATGGAGGCAATGCTACGTTTGGTAATCCGAGTCAAAATTATTCCGATGGATGTACCAATCTTTCTTATGGAGAAATGTATGGAAGTTTCATGAATTATTTTGATGACCGCGCCCTCTTTATGTTTTCAAAAGGGCATATAAAAAGAGTAGAAGGTTGTATAGAATTATATCGTCCCGGATTAATTAATTCTGACGGAGCGGTAGCTCCCATTCCTGTAAATGATGCGTATTTAGTTGCTGTAACTCCCTACGGTAGCCCATTAGAGAGGCAATACCTAATCAACAATACTCCTCTCAAAGCTACCATAAGAAATTATGGAACTACGATTTTAAATTCGGTAACTGTATCTGTGAAAGTAGATAATGGTGTTGCACAAAATTTCTTTTTTGATAATCTTAATTTAGGCCAATGGAAAGATACGGTACTTTCTTTGGGAGACATTACAGGTTCTTCCGATCAACATACAGTTACGATTTACACCTCTTTACCTAATCAGATTGTAGATCAGTTTACGCATAATGATACCTTACAATCATTCATTGCTATTACCGGAGGAAATATAAATGCACCATTTACTGAAACCTTTACGGGCAGTACATTTCCGCCGAATGCTTGGCAAATTTGGAATCCGCAAAATAATACCACTTGGAGTAAAAATGCTACCTCAGGTTTTAGTCAAGCTGGTGCCGCAACTGTACAAAGTTATTCCTACAATGGAGTTGGAGAATTGAATGAATTGATTTCGCCCGCAATAGAAATGGGAACAGCTGATTCTTCATTACTCACCTTTAATGTGGCGTATGCGATTACCAGCGGAGATGATGTATCTGTATGGGACGGATTGGAAGTTTATATTTCCAATAATGGAGGAATAAGTTATGATTTAGCTTATAAAAAAACAGGAAATTATTTAACTACAGTTGGAGTTCAATCAGCTGCATTCAGCGCCCCGCCTTCATCTCCCGATAGATGGCGTACGGAAACTATTAATCTTACTCCATACATTATTCATGGACAAAAATTATTAATAAAATTTAGGCACGTAAATGCGTACGGAAATAATTTGTATTTAGATGATGTTCATGTTTCATCATTTACACAACTCCATCGAGATGCATTGCCGGTTTCTATTTTGAATTTACCTGAGTTAATTTGCGAAGGAACTGTTTCTCCCAAACTGGTATTTTCTACCAACGGACATGATGTGTTACAGCGATTAAAAATTAATTATCAAATTGATGGCGGAAATGTATCTACACAAAATTGGAGTGGTAATTTAGTTCAATCAAAAATGGATACGATAACGCTACAAGGCTTTCCTACTCTATCTCCCGGCCGACATTTAATCACCATATATACTTCTGCTCCGAATAATTTAGATGATCAAAATGTATCGAACGATACAATTTCTAAATCATTTTTTGTAATTGGAAATGCAGTTACTCCTTTGTTTGAAGGTTTTGAAAATGTTCAATTTCCTCCAAATAATTGGGGCGTTTCTCAAAATGATCCAAGCATTAATTGGGAAAGAACCACAGCAGCAGCAGCTACAGGAATTGCTTCCATGGTAATTAGAAATTTCGATGCACACACATCAACGAATCATCAATTCATTTCTCCAAAGATAACAGGAAACCCTGCGTACGACTCACTCTTCGTATCTTTTGATTATGCTTATGGTACTTCATTACAATCACCAACAGGTACTGATACTTTAGAGATATTGAGCACTTCTGATTGCGGAAAAACGTATACTTCTCTTTGGAAAAAATGGGGTGCCGATTTGCAAACAGTTGTTGGTGGATGGAATACTCCTACTCCATTTGTACCCGGAGCAAAAGATTGGAAAAATGTAAATTTATTTTTAACTCCGATTGTAAATCATAACGACTTTCAATTAATATTTGTTGCACGAAGCAATCATCAAAATAATTTGTTCATAGATAATATTAATATTTATGGAAAAATTGTTCCTGAAAGATTGAAAAAATTGGGCTATCTCATTTATCCGAGTCCGTTTAGAGATCAACTAATTATTAGAAATTACGAACAGCCTGTAAACCTGCAGGGTGCTGCGATCTATAACTTTTCAGGTCAAAAGATTTGGTCTATGGAATTCAATGGAACAGCGCAAAAAGAGATCTATGTAGATATGAAAAAATATCCTGCGGGAATTTATACGGTTCGTTTGGTTTATTCTGATAAGACAGTGAGTGAGCGAGTGGTGAAGCAATAAATTTCAATTTAAAATTTAAAAACAAATTATTGGAAGTTGGAAATATTATCTGTTTGTTAAGAGGAAATTAGTTTTAAATATTCCCAAATTCTTTTCAAGATTATTGTAGAATTTTTTGTCTAAAAAAATTTTACTTTCGATAAAATGAATTTTTAATTGTCCATTAAATCATCCAATATGTCAAGGTTAAAATTGAGTTTCCTCTTCCTATTTTTTACGGTATTTAATTTTTCTGTTTTTGCGCAACCACTTACCTCGCCTGAGATTGATGCCTTGGTTGAAAAAACATTAACCACTTTTAATGTACCCGGAATTGCCGTTGCTATTGTAAAAGACGGAAAAATAATTCATCTAAAAGGCTACGGAGTTCGCTCTCTTAAAACCATGCAAAAGGTAGATGAACATACTTTGTTTGGAATAGCATCTAATAGCAAAGCATTTACCAGCGCAGCTTTGGGGATGTTGATAGATGAAGGGAAATTAAAATGGACCGATAGAGTTACCGATTATATTCCCGGATTTAAATTGTACAATCCTTATGTAACTCAAAATTTTACAATTGCAGATTTGCTGTGTCATAGAAGTGGCTTGGGTTTGGGCGCAGGCGATTTAATGATGTGGCCTGATGGTACTTCATTTTCAAAAAATGACATTATTCATAATCTTCGTTTTCTAAAACCTGTTTCAGATTTTCGTACCAAATACGATTATGATAATTTATTGTACATCGTAGCAGGAGAAGTCGTTGCCAAAGTTTCGGGAATGAGTTGGGAAGATTTTATAGAAAATAAAATCATGAAACCGCTACAAATGAATGAGAGCGTGGCTTCTATCAGCAGATTAAAAAACAATAACAATGTAATAGATCCACACGCTCCGGTAAATGGAAAGTTAGAACCACTTTCCATCAATTGGAGCGAAACGGCCAATGCAGCCGGCGGAATTTATAGCAATATTTCAGACATGAGCAAATGGGCTATTCTTCAAATGAATAATGGGAAATATGGCGACAATTTGCAAAAACAATTATTCAGTGAAAAAGTACATGAAGAAATGTGGACACCGCATACCATCATTCCTGTCGGCAATAAAGGAGCTTACAATACCCACTTTGCGAGTTATGGTTTGGGTTGGTTTTTAAGTGATGAAATGGGCTATAAAGTGCCTACACATACCGGAGGGCTTGCAGGAATTGTAACACAAGTTACTTTGATTCCCGAATTACAATTAGGAATTATTGTATTGACCAATCAACAATCCGGCGCGGCTTTCCGCACGATTACCAATTCAATTAAAGATGGATATTTTGGTATAAAAGGAAAAGATCGATTAAAAGAATATTCCGACAGAGTAAAAGCGAATGAACAATATGCAAAAGAAATAACCGATAAATTATGGAAAGAAATTGCTGAGCAACAAAAAAATAATTCTCAAAAAATTGATCATTCAATTTATGTTGGAACCTATACGGATCCTTGGTTTGGCGACGTAACTATTTCTGTAAAAAATAATAAATTATGGTTTGATGCGACGAGATCAAAACGCCTAACCGGAGAAATGCTTTTTTATAAAGGAAATACATTTATTGTGAAATGGGATGACAGAAGTTTGGATGCAGACGCATTTGTTTCATTTGGTCTCGATAGAAATGGAAAAGGAAATTCCATCAAGATGGCGGCGATTTCTCCACTCACAGATTTTAGTTTTGATTTTCAAGATTTAGATTTTACAAGAAATCCGTAAATCAAAAAATGAAAATAAGAATTTGTCTTTTAAGGAATTTCTTCAACCAATGCTATGGGCACTTTTGATTTTGCGATGATTTTTCTGCCCATCAGTAAAAACAAGAAACTGCTCATCGCACAGACGCACATAATGGCAACCATCGGTAACTCTGTATGATTATTAAATGCGCTAACTAAAACTGTCGCAATCGCTCCTACTCCCAATTGTATGGAACCCATCAAAGCTGAGGCTGAGCCTGCATTTTTCGAGAATGGAGCAATCGCTAATGCAGAAGAATTAGGAAACGCAAAACCTTGTGTGCTCAAGAAAATACAGATCAAAATAATGGTAGAATAAAGGCCCAATAAATGAAACGAAGCACCTAACACCAACAAAATTCCGGTAATACTTTGAAACAATAAAGCCACCAATAGTATTTGTTCGCTCGAATATTTTTTCAGAAAGAAAGTATTTAATTGGCTCGCAGTAACTAAACCTAATGCGATGATGGCAAATATCCATCCGTATTGCCTTTCAGAGACTCCGTATAATTCCATAAATACAAATGGCGAACCCGCAATGTAAGCGTACAATCCTGATGCAGCAATCGATCCGGTGATGGTGTATGTATAAAATTGAGGTACTTTTAATACATGCAAAAATCCTTTTGTGATCGGAATTGGTTTTAATGATTTCTCTTTATCGCCTTCCAGACCTCCGGGCAACCAAAAATAAACGGTCAATATAGTCATCGCACAAATAAATGCAAGGGCGATAAAGATGGATTTCCATCCAAAAATAGAAGTAAGATAACTTCCTAAGGTTGGCGCAACAATAGGTGAAACAGCAATCACCAACATCAAAGTAGAAAATATTTTTGCGTTTTCATTTACCGGAAATAAATCTCTTACCAAGGCGCGAGCCGCAACCATTCCTGCACAGCCGCCAAGTGCCTGTAAAAAACGCATCACAATTAATCCATCTGCCGAACTGGAAAACATACAACCTATAGAGGCTATTAAATAGACTGCCAAACCAATGTACAACGGTTTTTTACGACCAAATCTATCTAATAAAGGACCATACAATAATTGGCCTATTGATACTCCAATGAAATAACTGGAAAGAGAAAGAGAAATGTGTGCTACTGTAGTATTATAATCTCTTGCAATGTCGGGAAAACCCGGCAAGTACATGTCAATAGAAAATGGTCCTAAAGCGGAAAGCAAACCGAGAGAGAGAATGCAGAAAAATCGTTGTCGTCCTTTCATAATTAAGGCGGCAAAATTATGAAAGCATTTGTTAGGAAAATAAAATATAACAGTTCTCGAAAAAAAATAATTTTTTAATTACACTAATTAACTAACAATTTTCCATTTCTACAATTGAATATCCTTGGGCAATAATATCTTCATTCACTTTAGGAACGGAGTCTTCGATATGACAGAATTTGCTTTCTTCCGTTGTGAGTTGGTAATCGTGCATTCCTTTAGAGGCTAAATATTTTTTTCCAAAACCCAGAATTGTCTCCGTATTTTTTTCTGTTTGTGGCACTAAAATATCAAAGTGCATTTTCTTACCATCTTCTTTGGTAACATAAGTATCGTAAACTGAAACTTTCATTGTTGAATAATTTAAAATGAATAAGAATATTCTTTTTTCAAAGGTAACGGTCTTTGCTTTGGGTTATCGAATACCGAATTACGAGTTTTGGAAAATTCGTCAAAAAAATGACTCTTAGAATAAAAAATCAATAAGCTAATTTCTTACCCTTTAGTTCCACATTGAAATTAACTTTGGCATCTAAGGCATCAAATACTTTAAGTATAGTTGCGAAACGCGCGTCAGTTGTGCTATTTTCTATTTTTGAAATTTGGGCTTTTTTTACGCCTACTAATTCACCCAATTCTTCTTGCGTTAAATTTCTTTCAAGTCGAACTCGCTTAATGGTTTTCCCAAGCAAATCAAGGCGTAATTCATTCTCAAATTCATTTCTCTTTGGAGATCCTTTTTTACCAATGTATTTGTCTGTAAGCTCATCTAAACTATAAGTTTTCATTTCGTTTTATTTTTCTAATTAAAATATTTTTCTCTTAATCTTTGTGCTTTTTCAATTTCACTTTTAGGAATTTTATCCGTTTTCTTAATCATTCCATGCGCTGCGATTACTATGGTATCACTTTTATTCAATTTATCCCAAAAGGCAAAAGTCGATAATACGATTTATTATATTTGGTTCTAAACTCCCAAATTTCATCTTGTAATTTTTTAAAAAGCTCTTTGTCGTTTGTAATTCTCGATTTCCAAATATTATAAACAATTTTAGCTCTCGACTTTTCGTCCAAAGAGTCTAGAAACTTTTTTGCTTCTTCCAAAAACTCAACATGGAATTTATAGTCCATTTGGAAACTTTTACCGAAGATAAAAGTTTCTTACTTAGGAAACAATTTTTCTTTAATGGAATATTTTACGTTTTGCAGAACAAAATGAATAAAACTAAAAAACTCAACCAATATGGTTTTATTACTTTTGCTGCCATGAGCACACGCAAATACTCTATTGAGCAGATTCTTACCAATCTGAAAATTGATGCATTGAATGAAATGCAGACCGCATCTATAGATGCACACAGCAAGAATGAGGAAGTCATTTTACTTTCCGCCACGGGTTCGGGTAAAACTTTGGCTTTCTTACTCCCTTTGTTAGAAAATTTAGATAACGATAATCAAAATACGCAAGCAATTATTGTAGTTCCATCAAGAGAATTAGCAATACAGATTGAACATGTTTTTAAGAAAATGGGCACCGGATTTAAAATCACGGCTTGCTATGGCGGACACAAAAGAGAGATTGAGGAAAATAATTTAATTCAGCCACCGGCCGTTATTGTAGGCACTTCCGGCCGTTTATGCGATCATATTCGCAGAGGAAATATAACTATTGATAGTATTACTACTTTAATTTTGGATGAATTTGATAAATCACTTGAATTGGGTTTCTTAGAAGAAATGAGTTTTATCATTTCTTCTTTAAAAAACATTCAACATAAAACGTTGACATCCGCTACCAACGCAGTTTCTATCCCTGATTTCATTGGATTGAAGAAGCCTGAAAAATTGAATTTCTTAACCGAAGAAGACAATACTGCCATTGCTTATAAAATGGTTCAATCAGATGATAAAGATAAATCTGAAACGCTTTTTAAATTGATTTGTCATCTCGGAAACCGCTCCACCATTGTATTTTGCAATCATCGCGACGCAGTAGAACGCACCAGTCATTTATTATCCGAGAAAGGAATTACCAATGAATTTTATCATGGCGGAATGGAACAACAAGAAAGAGATAGTGCCTTATGCAAATTTAGAAATGGCACGACCAATGTTTTAGTAACTACTGACCTTGCTTCGCGAGGTTTAGATATTCCTAACATCCGCTACATCGTTCACTATCACCTACCCTTAAACGAAGATTCCTTTATTCATCGCAATGGTAGAACTGCTAGAATGGATGCGAGTGGTACAGCTATTTTGATAATAGGTCCTGAAGAAGAATTGCCAAAATATTTGCAAGAAGAAGTTACCACAATTGAATTGCCTGAAATCGATATTATTCCCGAAAAACCAAAGTGGTCCACGCTTTTCATTTCTGCGGGTAAAAAAGATAAAGTAAATAAAGTGGATATAGTAGGATTCTTATCCAATAAAGGCGAATTAAAAAAAGAAGATATCGGGTTAATAGAAGTGAAAGATTTCTTTTCGTTCGTGGCCATCAGAAAAGTAAAAATGAACCATGTGCTTCATTTGATTAAAAATGAAAAAATAAAAAATAAAAAAGTGAAGATGGAAATTGCGAAATAGATTTAATTACTATTTTCCAAAAGTAAATTTCTAAATTATCAAATCTCCTACTTTCCTATCCTATATAATTTTCCCGAATCGGTGATGGCATATAATGCGCCGTCCTTGCCTTCAGTGATATCTCTAAATCGCTCTCTCTCATTTTCTAAAAATCTTTCCTCACCTACTACTTTATTATTTTCTATTACCAACCGATCAATATGCTGACCACTCAAAGCTGCAATGAATAAATTATTTTTCCATTCAGGAATAGCGTCCCCACTATAAAATGTAATGCCACTGGGCGATATCACTGGATCCCAATAATACACCGGTTGTTCCATACCTTCTTTCTGTTGAATTCCGGTACCAATGATAGCACCGCTATATTCTAAACCATAGGTAATAATAGGCCAACCATAATTTTTCCCGGGTTCTATTCTATTGATTTCGTCTCCACCCATTGGGCCCATTTCGGATTCCCACAAATCTCCGGTTGTGGGATGAAATGCAAGTCCCTGCACATTTCTATGACCATAGGAATATATTTCCGGTCTTACATTGTTATCATTCAAAAACGGATTTCCCGGAGCAGGTTCTCCATTTTTTGTGATTCGAATTATTTTTCCCAAAGAAGAATTGAGTTGTTGTGCTTGCGGCCGTGTTTCCAAATCAGATCGTTCACCGGTGCTGAAAATAAGGTTGCCGGTTTTGTCTACCAATATTCGCGAACCGTAATGCAAATTACTTTTATGAGCAGGTGTAGCTCTATAAATCACTTGTACATTTTCTAATTTTGTTTCATCTTTTGAAAGTTGGCCTTTACCCACTGCCGTTAGATTTCCATTCGTAGTTTTTTCTGAAAATGTAAAATAAACCTTACGGTTAGACGAAAATTCAGGATCAATAGTAAGCCCAAGTAAACCTCCTTGTTGGGCTGTATTTACTGCCGGAAGACCTGTTATATTAGGTCCTATTTCGCCATTCGTTTTTACTATTTTCATCGTGCCTGACTTTTGGGTTATTAAAATTCGCCCATCAGGTAAAGAAGTAATTCCCCAAGGTCGATCGAAACCCAAAGCAATAACTTTAGCAGTAAAAGGAGTTTTCGTTTTTACACCATGGATGCGGGTTTGCCCTTCAAATGCAGGTTGATAATTACTATTGGGTTTCTTCGTTTCCACCGGAGGCAAAAGTGTATCCGTATTTGGATGATCGGCCGGTGGTGAGGTTGTAACGGAATTACATGAAAATACTACGCCGATAATTGCTATACTCAATCCATAAAAGAATTTTTCCATTTTCATATCATATTAAATAAACAAAAGAATATTTTGAATAAAAATGAACAATAAGCAAGCCAGTAAAATAAATATTGAAGTTGCGCGGGTATTGGGTTTGGTGGGTGGATCGAATTATAAAAAATAATATCAATAAAATTGTTAGATGGTTTTCTATTTTTTTATCACGCTAATTTCTCCTGTTCTTTCCATAAAAATTTCTTGAATATTTTCGATGGTGTTTTCATGAACACTAAGTCTTAGTTCCTGTTCCACATCATCAACACTAATACAAGATCGTCTCATATTTTTTTCGATAAAATGATTGTGGTGAAAGAGAATATTTTTTTCGCCTTTTACAAGCCGTTCTACGAAACGATTTCTTATCGCAATTATGGCAATGGCTTTATGAACAATAGCAATTACAGCTCCGGCAATTACCGTTGGGAAAAAAGGAGAAACTCCTACAACGGCACGACTTAAAATTGAACCTAAAATTATTACGATGATAGTATCAAATGCAGATTTCATTCCTATGGAACGCATACCTGCAAGGCGTATCAACAATAATGTAATGAAAAACATTACAAACGCTCTACATCCCATTTGCAACATATTGAGATCTTTTCCTTCACCAAAAAAGGTATAGATAATGCTATTCATTTTTCGATTTTATCTTTATTATCTGGCGCAATGATTTTATTTTTTTGAAAATGAAATCAACAGCTATGCCAAAATTAGCTGTGGTTTTTATGGAAAAATTGGTGTGAAATTTTGGAAATTTATTTCGCCCGTTGCCGGTATTCGTGTAAAAGGCATGGACAGCAATCCCTTCACCCGCAACAAATTTATTGCTCAAAGGTGAAGTTTCCTTCTATTGTCTTGTTGATGAAACTGCCGCTCTTATCCTTGCTTAGCACACAGATAAATTACTATTTAAAAGTCTGCTTCATTGCTTTTATCATTCCGGGAGTAGACCATTGACCGGGAACAATCATTCTACGAATCGTAAATAATGGTTCTGTAGAATCTCTTTTAGTGGATAAAATAAATGCCATTTTAAATCCTGCTTTTTTCAATTCAGGAATAGCTGCATGATTCCATAATCCAAAAGGATAAGCAAAATAAGTGGCAGGTTTTCCGGTAATATCTTCAATGGTTTTGCGAGGTTTTACAAATTGAATATTCCAATCATCACCTTGGTATTTCGTAACCATGTGATGATCCCAAGTATGAGATTCCACCGCATTTCCTTCATCTGCCAATTGTTTTATTTGTTCTTTGGTCATATAACGGGGACGGTTAATCGAAATTGTCATGATAAAAAATACGCCCTTGAAATTATATTTTTTCATTTCCTGATAACCAATGCTGAACTGCTCTTCATCCGTATCATCAAAAGTAAGCATCACGGGTTTCGCGGGCAATTTAGCTCCATAAACTAAATAGTCATACAATTGATCAGGTAGAATAGTTTCATAACCGCTATCATGCAATGCCTTCATTTGCTCGGCAAATTGTCGTGGTGATACAGAGTAACTTTTAAAAGTTTCACTCTGCCCCGGTTTAGGATCACGAATATGGTGATAACATAAAACAGGAACTTGCTTGAGAGCAAGCATTGCAGCTAAATCTAACTTTTTTGACGTATCAATTTTATTGGTAGAAATACTATCATTGGTAATAGTTACTTCTTTTTGTGAAGTATTTTTTTCCGCAGAAGAATCCGTAGAATTACAAGAAATTAAAAATGCAGACGCTACAAAAAGCGCAAAATATTTTTTCATAGAAAAATGAAATTATTGGTATTGAATGTAAATAGGTTTAGGAGTAAATTTCAATAATTCTTGTGGGCTGTAAAACTGATCTGCACCGGTTTTGGTGTCATTTTTATAAAATAATTTGAAGCCTGTAAATTCTACAGGTTCTCTATAAATGTATCTTAGGTAAGTAGATTTTTTCAAAAATTTCGGGCCCCATCCGTCCATATCCATCACCACTTGCACTTCAGGAACTATTTTAATATTCTTGTAATTAGTCACCATTCCTTGAGTAAAGCGATGTACAATTAATATTTTTGGAGGAAGATTATATTTCTTAACTAATGCTGCCAAATCATCAATAGCAATATTAATATCTGACGCATCAAAAGTGCCAATTTTTTTTCCGGGAACATGACCGCCGGTCATAGAAAATTCCGGATCAATTCCTAAATGTACTTGAGGTAATTTTAAATATTCCTCCAATGGCGGCACTTCGTCTTTTACCGTGCTATGCCCTACTTGAATGTCTAAGAAAACTAAACCATCCACTTCTTTTGCCCAATTGATAATGGTATCAATTTGATGGAAAGGCATACGCAGTCTATGTTTGCCATCTTTACCCGGAGCACCCTGTGCAGTAACCGCTACATAATGAAGTGCAGGAATTACAGGAATCGTAGAATCTGCAGCTTGCCAATTATCGCATTCCTTTTTTAATTTTTTCAACATGTCATCTTTAGGTATCTCTCCTAAAATGCCCATCTTCTTAGAATATAAATTACCATAAAAAGCCACTACCCTATTAAACGGAAAAATTGCCCCGGGCAATGGAACAGGTGATTTTACGGGCCACAAACCGGTGGTATCATTATTGGCCATCGCTGATAATAGTTCTCGGTATTTAGCAGTATCAATCGTTTTGCTTTTATACACTTGTTCTGTTTTACTCAGAGGATTATGAGTAGTATCGCTAGGATCCTTATCTGATGCAGATTTGCCGGATTGGCAACTCGTAAAAATCAACAGTGATAACGGTAAAACTAATGCGGATAGGCTGTGAGATTTTATATTCATAAGGCAAAGTTATCATTCATTATTTTATAAACAATTGATTAAAGAAATAATATTTTAGGCAATACAAAACAATTTTAAAATGATGAAATAAAAAAGGAAAATGTGCAAAATATTTTTCACATTTTTCTACAATTAAATTCTTCGAAAAAAGAAACACTTAGCTTTTCAACAAGGTATTTTTTAAAAAGAAGTTTTAAAATTTCGGATATTTGCTGCCTAAAATTAGAATTCATGCGAATTGCCATTAACGGAATGGGGCGTATCGGCCGCCTTTTATTGAGAAGATTAGTAGAAAATGAAGATTTCGAAATTGTAGCCGTCAATGATATCATGTCGATTGAAAACCTTGCTTATTTATTGAAATACGATTCTATCTACGGAAAATATAATCATGATTTATTTTTAGAAGATCAATCCCTAATTATCAACGGGAAAAAAATAGCGGTATTGCAAATCGATAATCCGGAACAATTACCATGGAACGCAATGCAGGTAGATATTGTATTGGAATGTTCAGGCAATTTTACGAATAGATCGAAAGCAGAAAAACATTTGCATGCAGGAGCCAAAAAAGTACTACTTTCTACGACCGGTGCTACAGATATTCCTTTGCGCGTATTTGGATTTAATCAGCATGATGGATTATCCACTGTCGATATTTTGAGTCCGGGAGGTTGTATGACGAATTGTTCTACGCATATTTTATATATTCTAAATTCTATTGGAATTCAATCGGCACATTTAAATATTTTACATTCTTATACTTCACGACAAGAATTAGTGGATGCTCCACACCATCAAATTAGGAGAGGCAGAGCAGCAGCGGAATCCATCATTCCGGTGGATATTGATTTGTTTCAATCACTCAATAGATTATTACCCGGATTGAAAGATAAAATTACCACTTCTTCCACAAGAATTCCAGTTGCGAATGGCGCGATGGCCAACTTTTATGTGCAGTTCAAATCTGAAATTAGTTTAGCTCAAATCAATAATTTATTTAAAAAATCAGCACAAGAAGATTACCAACATATTTTAGAATATACAGAAGACGAAATTGTATCATTAGACATCAAAGGCAATACTCATTCGGGAATTATTGATGGCACACAAACCGCTGTGGTAGGGAATCACCTTCGATTAGTGGCATGGTTCGATAATGAATTCGGATTCACCAGCCGCATGATAGATTGGTTATCTTTTTGGAAAGAGAATTGGAAAAAATAATAAGAGTTCTAAGCTCTTTATTAGAAATTCGAACCCTTTTTTAAAATGAGATGTAAACTAATTTGATCTCAATGTTAATGTATACAAAAAACAGTTTAGAGAAAATTTCAATCGCTATAACTTTGACTTTCAATAAGAGTATAACTTTTATTGGGATGTTACTTTATGAGTGAACACAATACCTCACAGGTTTTTCAAACGGATAAAAAAACCAGATGGAAAAGTGTAAAATGGACAGGACGTCTATTTTTAATTATTGGAATTTTCTTTTTTTCAGTTCTTGCGCTAGCTTTATATAAAGGATCTCAGCCCAATTTACCCAATTTAGAATCCAAAGCTCGTGAGTTTCAAATAACCTTAGACCCGTCTAATCCTTTAATTTTAAAGAATAGACAAAACGCCAAATTCAAAGGATTTAAGCAATATTTTCTAAATAAAATAAAGCAAGACTCCATTGCGAGAATTAAAAATTTACACCCTTCAACTACAAATTCCCTTTCTTTAATTCGAGCGGCTTTTTATACTCCATGGAATTCAAAAACATCCCTACCGGATTTAAAAATTAATGCGGACAGAATCAATACTATTTTTCCTGAATGGTTTTTTATTGACACGCTTACTCATCGATTAACAACGAGAATAGACAGCGCCGGTTTAATTATCATGCAGCAAAAGCATTTGCGCATACTACCCATTCTTTCCAATTTCAATTCTTCCAAAGCAAATTTTGATGGAAAGCTCTTGCATAAGATACTTGTTGATACTGTGTTTCAGCGCAAATTTATTCAACAGATAGTAGACACATTAAGCTATTATCATTTTAGCGGTATTAATATTGATTTTGAAGAATTGATTGAAAAAACAAATCAACCTCTAACCTCTTTTCAACAACGATTATTCAATGCACTTCATAAAAAAGATTTAATGGTAACAATGGATGTCTCACCTAAAAATGGAGATTACGATTACCATAAATTATCCAACTATAATGATTACATCATTTTGATGGCTTATGATGAATCTAATAATTCTACCAAGGGAGGTCCGATCAGTAGTCAAAAATGGATAGAAGATGCTGTGGTGTGGACTGCCAATAGAATTGATCCTTCAAAAATGATCTTAGGAATTGGCGGTTATGGATATAGTTGGGCGGCTGGAATTAATGAAGGTGCTATTACCTATAATAATGCCATTAATAAAGCAAAATCAGTAGGTGCCAATATTATTTACGATGATGATTCTTACAATCTTCATTTCGCATATGTAACCCAAGATATCAAAGATTCAAGTGATAAAACTTACCACGAAGTGTGGTTTACGGATGCGGCCACCACTTATAATATTCTTCGATTTAGTGATGAATTTGGCATCGCAGGAACGGCGCTATGGCGCTTGGGAAGCGAAGATCCGAGAATGTGGAATTATTACAACCGAAATTTAAGTAATGATTCTCTAAAGAAAAATCCATTCAATTATGATCTATTAAAAGTAGCTCCAATCAGCGCAAATAGTGTAGGCTTCCAAGGCGAAGGTGAAGTATTAGATATTATTTATTCACCTACACTTGGAAAAGTAAGTCTGGAAATTGATCAAAAAGAACAACTTATTTCAGAACAAAAATACCTTCAACTTCCATCCGGATATGTAATTAGAAAATTTGCAGAAGATACCACCATTGGTAAAGGACATAAATTAATCCTCACCTTTGATGATGGTCCAAGTGAAGAATGGACTCCAAAAATTTTGGACATTTTAGAGAAAGAAAAAGTACCCGCAACCTTCTTTTTAGTGGGTATCAACGCTGAACAAAATATTCCTTTAGTACAAAGAGAATTTAAAGATGGATTTGAAATTGGCAACCATACATTTACCCATCACAATATCGCAACCATGAGCCCACAAAGGGCTGCGCTGGAAATGAAATTGACTCGATTGCTTATAGAAAGTATTACAGGGCATTCTACAATTCTTTTTAGAGCTCCTTACAATGCCGATTCTGAACCGCAGACTTATGAAGAATTAGCACCGATAGAAAGAAGCAGGAATGAAAACTATTTAACCATTAATGAAAGTATAGATCCTAATGATTGGGCGGTAGGTATTTCAGCCGATTCAGTTTACGAAAGAGTGGTTAGACAAGTTCAAAGCACCAATGCCAGCATCATTTTATTGCACGATGCAGGTGGCGAGAGCAGACAGGCAACCATAGACGCTTTACCTCGCATTATCAATTATTTTAAAAAAGAAGGCTACGTTTTTACTACTGTTGCAGATTTGATGGGCAAAACTAAAGACGAAGTAATGTCGAGCATTAGCAGCTCTAGAGATAAATGGACAAGAAAATTTAATTTCTTACTGGCTCAATCAGGTTATTGGAGTGGTCATATTTTACTCTCCTTATTTATAATCGGCATTATCCTTTCTGTGCTTAGAATCATTGCTACTGCTGTATTAGCGAGTATTCAGAAACAAAAAGAAATAAAATTACCACCTAACTATTTTCCGCCTTTCCTATTAGGTGATGAAAATAAATTGCCCTTGGTAAGTATTATAGTTCCTGCGTATAATGAGGAATTAAATGCGATAAGAACTATCAATAGTTTACTGGAGCAAGACTATTCTCCTCTTGAAATAATTTTTGTAGATGATGGAAGTAAAGACCATACTTATCAAGTAGTAAAAGATTTTTTTATTAATAACCCAAAGGTTTCTGTATTCACTAAATTCAATAGTGGTAAGGCTTCAGCACTAAATTTTGGTATTGCAAAATCAAATGCAGAATATGTTGTTTGTATAGATGCAGATACCCAACTAAAAACGGATGCAGTTTCTTTACTCATGCAAAAGTTTGAAAATAAAATGGTCGGTGCTGTTGCCGGAAATGTAAAAGTCGGCAATGAAATAAATATGATTACGAGGTGGCAAAATATTGAATACATCACTTCGCAAAATTTTGATCGCCGCGCATTTGATCTTCTTAATTGTATTACAGTAGTTCCCGGTGCCATTGGGGCTTTCAATCGAAATGCTATATTAACAGTGGGCGGTTTTAAAATGGATACATTGGCTGAAGATTGTGACCTCACCATGCGATTATTGCGAGAAGGATATGTAGTGAGAAACTGTATTGAGGCTATCTCTTACACCGAAGCTCCGGAAACTTTCAAACAATTTTTGAAACAAAGGTTTCGTTGGAGCTTTGGAGTAATGCAATGTTTTTGGAAACACCGAGATACAATTTTTAATAAAAAATATAAAAATTTTGGGATGATTGCTATGCCCAATATTTTAATTTATCAAATCCTTCTGCCTATTTTAGCACCTTTAGCCGATATCATTTTAGTACTAAGTATTTTATTAGCTTCCTTTGGAATTATTGTAGCAAGTATCCCTCATATCATTTTCTATTATCTCATTTTCACACTTGTTGATATTGCCGGCGCATCACTTGCATTCGCTTTTGAAAAAGAAAATCATTTCAAATTGCTATGGATGGTACCTCAGAGATTAATATATCGTCAAATGATGTATTATATTTTAATAAAATCAATCAACAAAGCAATTAAAGGTGAATTACAAGGTTGGGGTACATTACAAAGAACCGGCAATGTAAAAGAAATACCAATTTCCCAGGGATAACTTTATTTGTTTTCCATTTAAAAAATATCATAAGTCATCGTTGCATAAAATGCCGTGCTTTTTATTGTTTGACCCGGCGTAATTCTATCCTTGGGAATTAAATTTTTAGATCCTGAAAAAGCTTCCAAATTTACAGTGAATTTACCCACTTTCATGCCGGCTTTAAATACCCAACCTGAATTGAAGGCAGTACGATTATCATTTACGCCATCGCCAAATTTAACATCCATGTCGGGAGATCCGGATTGTGAAAATTTGCCGGATAAACCATAACCAATAAAAGGTCCGAGCCCACCGTAAAGACCAAAACGACTATCGCCTATAAACAAAAGAACGGGTAAAGAAAAATCTAAGTAATTTACTTTTGCAGTAAGTCCGTTAGATTCATAGCCAGTTGGTTGATACATTAAATCCGGTGTTATAAAAATAGTAAACCCATTTTTTAAATTAATAAGATGCATCTGGCCTTCCAAACCAAAACTTGGTTGTAATGTACCACTCGCCGAGCTTCCATTCTTCTTAACGTTTACAAAACCTAAGCCTGCTTTAATTGCAATTGAATTTTTTTGAGCATTACTATGTAAACAAGCGAATAGTAAACACAGCGAAATAATTTTTTTCATAAGTAATTTTTTTTCAAAAATATTCTTATGCGATTGCCTATTCTATACCCTCTTTAGGGTATTTTTAAAATTGAATAGTTTAGAAAACGGCGATCAATTTTTAATAAGGCTGATTAATTTTTTCTCTTTCGATAAAATTATTTGTGTATTCATCAATCAAATAACTGATGGGAGAATCCGGGAAGGTGATTATATCTTTCATTTCAAGTCCCCATGGTTTCCAATAATTCGCTAGCACTTGCGCATACATTTTATCATCCCATTTATTGAATAAAGGCGTGGGATTATCCATTGGAATCGCTTTCACTTTTACAGAATTTTCAAGCCACAAGAATTCATATTGTGATGAAGTGTTTAATAAATAATTTGAGTACAAAAATTTACTCCATAATTCCTCAAACTGAATAGGGTGAAGTGTTTTACCATTAATTTTTTCTAATAAATGCTGATGAAAAATAGAATTTTCACCATTGTCTTGAAGACAGGCAATGATTCCGAAACCATTCATCGCTAATGAAAAATTAAGGTTCTTCGTTTCGTCTTTATAATTAAAAATATCTTTTGTTGTCTCAATTTTTACGATCTCAATACTCCAAGGTTTTACTTCATCAAATTGCATATCAACAATTAAAGATTGCAACATCCAATGAAGGTTTTTTATTTTCCGAGTAAGCAAAGGAGAGAGAGAAAACGGTATTCCTTTTTTTGCATTTTGTTGGATGCCAAACACAATATCATTGTACAACATTCCATACACAAATTTCGCCATCCATTGAAAAAGTTCGATTTGAGGAATTTTAATTACCTCCTTATAACCCGTTGTAAAAGCCACTTCTATATTGCTTTCCAGAGGATTGATCACTTCATCAATAATAGTACGATCACAAGGAATACTGATATCTTGATATTTCATGGCATTTTCTGCAAGCATCGTAATGATCTTATCATGCAAGCCATAACGTTCAATTATCCACTTAGGAAATACGGGAATTGTATCCAATATTGGATTTACTTTTTTCCCGGTCAAAAAACATTCATCGGGTTTAAAAGTAAATTCATCAAAAGGATTATAAAAGGTGTTCATTTCATTAAAAATTGAAGAAAGTGTCACAATAATTTGAAAAAAAATTTTGAATATTTTTCAAATTTAGCCAATCTGATAAGATCATTTTGCTGCCTTAACCGATTCAATAAATTCATCCATACTCATTCCTTCATCAACCAAAAAATTTCCAATTCTTGTTCGCCTTAGTTGGCTCAGATAACCGCCACAGCCCAATTCACGGCCAAAATCATTGGCCAAACTTCGTATATACGTACCCGTTGTACATACCACTTTGAAGGAAATAATAGGTAAATTAATATCGGTAATTTTAAATTCTTTAATCGTTATTTTTCTTGGTTCTAAAACTACATCTATTCCTTTGCGAGCCATCAAATAAACCGGCTTCCCTTTTTGTTTAATGGCAGAATGAATGGGAGGTGTTTGTAAAATTTCTCCGGTAAATTTTTCTGCTACCTTGTGAATCATTTCAACAGAAATTTTTTCAAAGGATTTAAAATTTTCCGGTTCACTTTCTAAATCATAAGTAGGTGTGGTAGCTCCTAAAGTAATGCAACCGGTGTATTCTTTTTCTTGAGCCATGTACTCATTTATTTTTTTGGTAAACTTGCCTGTACAAACTATCAAAAGCCCAGTGGCTAAGGGGTCTAAAGTGCCTGCATGACCTACTTTTTTTATTTGAATCGTGTTTCTAATTTTTCTCACCACATCAAAAGAAGTCCAATCGATTGGTTTATCAATCAATAAAACCCTACCCTCTTCAAACGAATTCTCAGCCATAAATAATTTTAAATTGTTTCAATCAAAGCCGACAATTTAGTGAGAAATTTTTTACTTTCTCCTTCTTTTTCTCTTACAATTCTACATTCAATATTCAGAATTTCTAACTTATCTTGTAAAAAATATGAAGAAGAAATTTTTTTCAGTAATAAAATATTCGTTTTTTTTAGGCATTGGTGTCTTTTTAATTTGGTGGCAAATTGGAAAAATGACGGAATTACAAAAAGAAGAATTTCTTCTTTCATTAAAAAACACCAATTACATTTATATCATTCCGGTATTAATAATGGCATTATTAAGCCATCTAAGCCGAGCGCTTCGTTGGAAAATTTTGATTGAGACAATGGGTTATAGAATAGGCACCGCAAATGCTTTCTACGCCACGCTTTGCGGATATTTTGCAAATACATTTGTACCGCGTGCGGGCGAGATTTTAAAATGTTCAATGATTACTAAATACGAAAAAATTCCCTTCACGAAATTGGTCGGCACCATTATTACAGAACGACTTTTTGATTTCGTTTGTTATCTATTAATTATTGTGATTACCATCGGAATTCAAGTAAAAACAGTAAGTGCATTTATCAAAGAAAAATTATCACTTCTTTTTTCGAATCAAAATCCTATTCCTCTTTGGATAAAAATTATCGTGCCTTTAATTGTACTAATTCTATTGTATTATTTAGCAAAATGGATGATCAAAAAATATCGCGATCATCATTATTTTTTAAAGATAAAAGGAGTCGCCATCGGAGTGAAAGAAGGTTTTTCTTCAATTCTTCATTTGAAAAAAAGGAAAGCATTTATAGGGCATACTATTTTTATTTGGGGAATGTATTTATTACAGATCTATGTAGGTTTTTCTGCACTTTCAGAAACATCACATTTAGGAATAGGCGCGGCTTTCAGCGTGTTATCATTATCCACATTGGCAATGATTATTGCGCCGGGAGGTTTGGGAGCATTTCCTGTTGCGGTGCAACAAGTTTTATTGATTTATGGTTTAGATAATATTTCTTTTGGTTGGCTGATGTGGGGAGTTACAACAGGAATTATTTTAATTGCAGGATTGATTAGTTTTGGTTTAATAATTTATACAAATAGAAATAAAAATGAAAAAAACGGACAACATCTTCGAGAAAATAATTTCACAAGAAGAAGTGATACTTCAGGTGCGACGCTGGAAATTGAAAAGTAAAACAATTGCATTCACGAATGGAGTATTCGATATTCTGCACGAAGGGCATATTGCAATTTTATCAAAAGCCGCTGCCATGGCGGATATTTTGGTAGTTGGAGTTAATTCTGACGCTTCCGTAAAAAGATTAAAAGGAGAAACTCGCCCTATCAATAATGAAGAATCCAGAATGAAAATTTTATCTGCACTCATTATGGTAGATGCCGTTGTACTTTTTGAAGAAGATACTCCGCTGGAGTTGATCAAAAAAATTCATCCTGATGTTTTAATTAAAGGTGGTGATTATACAATTGAAACAATTGTAGGAGCGAAAGAAGTACAAGATGCAGGCGGCGAGGTTGCTATTATTCCTTTAGAAGAAGGCTTTTCCAGCACAAATATTATTTCAAAAATCAACCAACAAAATGATTGATTTTATTTTGATGTAAAGATTCCAATTTTAATTATCTCTCGGTTTAAAATCAGGATTTTTGTACATAGATTTATTGTACAAATAATATTTTCCGTCTTTATAATTTTTCCAATAACGATGGTTCATAACATCATAATATAATCTGCCATCAACACTTTTTTGTGCCGCAGCATCATTAACAGTAATAACTTTTGGAAATAATTTTTTAGAATTGGTCTTTACCACAGAGGTCTTTTCTTTCTCCGTAATCACCGTATTTTCTTTTTTTACAACTACTTCCTCTTCGCTCTTATTTTCGTTTGCTGAAGGATGCACTTTTTTGCTGCAACTCAACAACAGTAAAGAAAATACACTCAATACAATTCCGATTTTTAATTTTTGCATCATCAATATTTACAATTAAAAATGCAATTATTTCAAAAACGATGCCATTAAGCAATTTAAGTTAGTAGTTGAATAATTTCCGGTTCATTTGGAAATTGGGAAAGTAATTCTTCTTTTGAAAAAAGTATAAAATCTGAAAAATCAAATCCGGGTGAAACTACGCAAGAGACCAAAGCATAACTATCTTTTTCTAAAACTCGTGCGCCAAAAATTGTATTTTTCTTTACTAATTGTTGTGGTACAAATGAATCAGAAACCGTTCCTAATGCTAATATTTCATGGCCATTTTCATTAAGTAAATCAATTACCAATGCACTCCCTTCATGATGATACCAGATTTCATCGCTTTTAATTTGATGAAACTTTGACACTTCATTTGATGGTAATAAAAAATAAATTGAAGTACATCCATTTCTTTTTCCGGAAGAAGTTTCAATTATTTCTTCTGAACGATACAATTCATTGTAGTAGCCACCTTCAGGATGCGCTTTTAATTGCAATCTGTCGATTAAATAATTTATTCGCTCTAATTTATCCATAAGATTTTTTTCCTTTTAAAATAATTTTAGAATTTCATCATAATCATAACCGGCTCTTATAAGTGCTCTCCGTGCGGATTCCATGGCGATAGGTGCATCATTTGGCGGATGCACCGGCACTTCTTCAACAGCGGCCAAACATAACAATAATTCTTCTGTTTGATCTTTGGTCAAAGCTTCACAGACATCATATAAACCTCCCGGTTCTTCTTCAGCTAAGTCGTGTTTTTCAATAACATATTGAATTACTTTTATTAAATTAAGCGTCGGAGGAGGAACCATCAAAGCCGTAAGGGCACCGTGTTCCAGCCGATAGCGAGGAATGAGATTTTGCATTAATTGAAGATTCACTTTTTTTGCTGCAGGAAAAAGTGTTTTTTCTTCCATCTTAATGTGACGCAATAATCCTTTTCTAAATTGATGATAATAGGTTGCATCAATTTGCCCGGATTTTTCTAATGCTTTTTGCAACAAATCATCTATTCTTCGATGATCATCGGTAAAAAATTTATGTAAAGAATGGTTCATGATTATAAAAATACGATGCTCTCAAACTTACTGATACTTCTTTGGAAATTTTGATTACACTTTATTTTTTTTCTGAACCGCAGCTTTGTTCACAAACTCCCAAGTGGTTACTCCTACTTTTGCTTTTAAAAATTCTTTCCTGAATTCTGCAGAAGATTTGAATTCTAATTGATGGATGTTTCTCCATTCAAAGTTGATAGAGAATTTTTCTTTTTCAAAAGGCCACGGAGTTACTGTAAGTTGCTGCTCGCCTACTTTTGCCAAATAATACATTCTTTTATCCGGACCTGTACTTATCTCTAATTTTCTTTTTTCAGGTGGCACTAAATCCTGGCAAAGCAGCAGTGAGCAAGCATCACACCATTCTACTAAATCATAAATTTTTAGAACTTCCATTTCTGTTAGTTGCAATTCTTTCATCCATTTTTTGCGGAGTTTTTTATGCTCTCTTAATAAAGATTTTGCTTGTGAATTTGTTTTCGCCACATCACGATTTAGAAATTCGATATGCATAGAAATCAACAGAGATATATATCGGTTCTTTGTTATGGTTAGAAGAGTTAGTTTTTCATAATGTGCCAAATCAAATTCTTTCATATTGAAATTCAACGGGCCGCCAGTTGATGATAAAAGATTTTCGCCATCCAATTCTACTTCTGCATCATCATGCTCGGCTATGGCCAACAATGTTTCCAACCATCTTTCCGGGCGATCTGCAATTTTCCATTCCGAGGCTAACATGGCAGCGAGAATACCATGCGCTCTTTGTGTAATGATTTGCCAGCCTTTCTTTTTATAAATTACAATCATGGTAGCTATCTTTTGAAAAGTATAATTGTGATTACAATTACAGAACCAATTTTTTTAGAGAGATTTTCTTTTTCCGTTAATGGTAAATTTTTTTTGAAATTAAATGGCTAATCTTGCGCATAATTAAATTAAGAGAAAGATATCTTTTATAAAATTAAAAGCAGCATGAATAAAGAATTAGAAACAAATGAAGAATTAGATGTGCGTGTATTAGTGCCTATTGAAAGGCATAAAAAGTTGATTCAACTTTTCAAAGAATTGCCTGTGGATGAAAGTTTTATTTTCATCAATGATCATGATCCATTGCCTTTGTATTATGAGTTTCGATCCATTTATGGCGATGTAGTTGGATGGGAATATTTGAACCGTGGTGGAAGAGAATGGAAAGTAAAAGTGACGCGAATCGAAGCTTCCCAAGGACGAGAATTTACAGACATTTCGACCTTGCTTGATCTTCGTAAAGCCGATAAAAAAGAATGGAAGCAAATTGTTTTTCATCGGTATGGAATGATGGAACAAGGAGATACCATGGAAATTATTGCAGAAGAAGATCCTAAAGAGATCCACGGGATATTTGTAAGAAAATTTGAAGGCCAACATTCATGGATTTACAAAACACAAGAACCCAATGAATTTGTGATTCACATTACTAAGAAGGTAAAAAGTGGTTTGGGTGATGATGGCTTTTCTGTAGTAAATGAATTTGATTTGCGTCCTTTTCCTCCAACAGAGCGCCATGAAATGTTTTATAAAGCCTTTGCGGATATCAAACCGGGCGAGGCTTTTGAATTTATCAACGACCACGATCCTAAACCTCTATACTACCAAATGGAAGCAGAAAGCAAAGAACCTTTTAAATGGGAATACCTCGAAAAAGGTCCCGTAGATTGGAAAGTGAGAGTAATTAAAACAAAGGGAAAGGAGTAATGCTCAATTATTTTAAAATGGATTTCTCTTGCAACTATTAAAAAAGAATTTTTAATTCTTGGCAACCTTTTTGCCGATAAAATACAAGAAAGATTTATTCATTAAAAAATAAAATAATTATGAAACTCAAAAATGTAGCCCTTGTATTTTTCTTTGGTGCAGTTGCCGGCGCAGTTGCAGGCTTATTATTTGCTCCGGATGAAGGAGAAGAAACTCGTAAAAAATGGTGGAAAGAAGGTAAAAGATTTCAAAAATTAGCCGAAGAAAAAGTAGAAGAATATAAAAGTAAAATTTCCGATTTAAAAGATTCAGTGGAAGGCGCCGCAGACGATGTGAAGAAAAGATTTACTTAAAAATTTTAATTGAAAATTTTATTGAAAGCCCCTTTAATAGGGGCTTTTTTAATGGCAAAAAAAATATTATTTCAATCGTTCTTTGATATCTAAATGATATTTTCTCGCATAATCTTTTGCCACGTCATAACCTGCATCTGCATGACGAATAACGCCTAAACCCGGATCATTGCGAAGTACACGAAATAATTTGGCTGCAGCTTCATCAGTACCATCTGCTACGATAACCATTCCCGCATGTATGCTATAGCCCATACCCACTCCACCACCATGATGTAAGCTTACCCAACTTGCTCCGCCTGCGGTATTCATTAAAGCATTTAAAATAGGCCAATCAGCCACTGCATCACTTCCGTCCATCATGGATTCAGTTTCGCGATTCGGACTTGCCACAGAGCCTGTATCTAAATGATCTCGGCCTATTACAATGGGTGCTTTCACTTTGCCCGATTTTACTAATTCATTAAAAGCTAAACCGGCCTTTTCTCTTTCTCCTTGACCAATCCAACAAATACGTGCGGGCAATCCTTGAAAAGCAATCTTTTCAGAAGCCATTTTTATCCAACGAATCATTCCTTCATTTTCGGGAAATAATTCCATCATTAATTGGTCTGTAACCGCAATATCATTGGGATCTCCGCTGAGCGCTGCCCATCTAAATGGTCCTTTTCCTTCACAAAATAAAGGACGAATATAAGCTGGAACAAATCCCGGAAAATCAAATGCATGCCTTGGTTCTTCTTCATTTTCTCCATCTTTCAAAGCTTGTTCATAAGCGCGTGCGCGCAAATTGTTTCCATAATCAAATGTGATAGAACCCCGTTTTTGCAATGCTAACATCAGATCTACGTGCTTCTTCATACTTCGATAAGAAAGTTCGATATATTTTTCAGGATCAACAGTTCTCAATTCATTCGCTTCCGATAAGGGAATGCCATTAGGCACATATCCAACTAAAGGATCGTGCGCTGAAGTTTGATCGGTCAAAATATCTACCTGAATATTCCTGTCAATCAATCTTTGCAATAAATCCACCGCATTTGCATGCACTCCAATACTCCAAGCACGCCCTTCAGACTTCGCTTTTACAGCTGCATCGATTGCTTCATCAATATCTTCAATCATCTCGTCTAAGTATTTAGTAGTCAGACGTTTTTCAATTCGCCAACTTTCCACTTCAGCAGCCAGACAAACACCTCCATTCATAGTAATTGAAAGAGGTTGGGCTCCACCCATTCCGCCCAAACCGGCGGTAACGCTCAAGGTATTTTTCAATGTATTATTAAAATGTTTTTTGGCGATGGCTCCGAAAGTTTCATAAGTTCCTTGTACGATTCCTTGACTGCCGATATAAATCCACGAGCCGGCAGTCATTTGTCCATACATCATCAATCCCTTCTTCTCTAATTCATCAAAATGCTGCCAATTAGCCCAATTCGGCACCAATTGCGAATTGGAAATCAATACACGAGGTGCCGCTTCATGGGTAGTGACCATGGCTACCGGTTTGCCACTTTGTATTAAAAGAGTTTCGTTATTTTCTAAATCTTTTAAAGCCTTTATAATCAAATCAAGACTTTCGAAATTTCGGGCCGCTTTTCCTCTTCCTCCGTACACTATCAATTCATCAGGATTTTCTGCAACTTCCGGGTTTAAATTATTCAGCAACATCCGCAACGCAGCTTCTTGTTGCCAGCCCTTGCATTGCATTTGTGTTCCGGTGGGGGTTTTATATTTTATAGGATCGTAATTTTTAAATATCTGGCTCATTTAATTGAATTTTAATAATGTTCGAATTTTAATGAATTTCTATTTTTCAAAAGAATATTCTCTTAAAAAATTCACCGCATAAACCATATCGTCATGCAATACTTTATCCGATTGATTAAAAGCAATTTTTTCTCTAAATGCTTTTATAGTATTTTCAATTTTATTAGAAGAATGCGAAGGCCTTTTGAATTCCAATGCTTGTGCGGCAGTTAATAATTCAATCGCTAATATTTTCTCTACATTCAGCAACAAACGATAACATTTAGTAGCAGCATTTGCACCCATACTTACATGGTCTTCTTGATTATTTGATGATGGAATGGAATCAATAGATGCCGGAGTACACAATTGTTTATTCTCGCTGGCAATGCCTGCAGCAGTATATTGCGGAATCATTAATCCCGAATTTAATCCCGATTCTTTAGCAAGAAAAAGCGGTAAACCTCTTTGTCCGCTTAATAATTGGAATGTTCTTCGCTCAGAAATATTTCCTAATTCGCTCATGGCAATACATAAAAAATCTAATCCTAATGCTAAAGGCTGACCATGAAAATTGCCCCCGCTAACAATTAAATCATCATCAGGAAAAATATTAGGGTTATCCGTAACCGAATTAATTTCTTGTAAAAAAGTTTGTTGTACAAATCCAAATGTATCTTTCGTAGCACCATGTACTTGCGGAATACAACGAAACGAGTATGGATCTTGCACTTGCTGTTTGGCTTGATGCGCCATCTCACTATCCGCCAATAATTCACGCATTTTTTTTGCAGTTTCTACTTGACCTGTGTGAGGCCTCACTGCATGAATATGTTCATTAAAACAATCCAAATTTCCATCAAATGCGTCAAAAGAAATTGCTGCAATAATATCCGCCCACTGAATTAATCTTTCGGCAATGATTAAATTTTGTAAACCATATGCACTCATAAATTGCGTACCATTAATGAGTGCCAAACCTTCTTTACTTTGTAATTGGATGGGCTGCCATTGAAATTTTTTATTTGCATCTTGAGCAGAAACTTTTTCACCATTTATTCTTACTTCTCCTAATCCAATTAACGGCAAACACAAATGACTTAATGGAGCTAAATCGCCCGATGCACCCAATGAACCTTGTGTATACACAATAGGCCACACTTGGCGATTGTGCATGTCTTGCAATCTCTTCACGACATCTAAACTTACACCCGAATGTCCGTAGCTTAATGATTTAATTTTGAGCATCAACATTAATTTCACTACTTCTTCAGGCACTTCTTCGCCCATGCCGCATGCATGAGATTTGATTAAATTATCTTGTAATAAATTTAATTGCTCTTTATCAATTCTTACATTCTGTAAAAATCCAAAACCGGTATTGATTCCATAAAAAGGAGTATCAGATTGTTGAATTTTTTCATCCAAATAATTACGGCATTTTTTTATTGCTTCTTCTGCAGATGCAGAGATAGAGACCTTTTGGTCATCTTCTTGAAGCCAATTTTTTATTTGTTGAAAAGTCAATACATTTTCATCGAGTATCAAATGATGATCTATCATATTTTAAGTGAATTGGCTCAAATGTAATTAAAAGTAAGGAAGTTTTCATTCACTTTTCATAAGCATTTCAGAGAGCGAATATCCAAATGCAATTCCAACTTCTTTAACAACCGTTTATCTTTGTAATCTTAGAATTTTAAATAGCTTCGTAATCATCTATGTATAAATTTTTTCTTGCTTGTTGTATATTGTTGGTGTTTCATCAAATTAGTTTTGGCCAAGATACCCTGCCAAAAATTTCTGTCACTGAATTAGGAAATAAAGTATTGATTTCTTGGAAAAATCCATTTACAAACGTCACCAATATTTTGGTACAACGCTCTCAAGATAGTGTGAGCGGATTTAAAACTATCGGCACCGTTCTCAACATTACTGCGACTTCCAATGGTTTCGTAGATAATACTCCTTCGGGTTTATATGGCTATTATTATCGCTTGTTTATAACGCTGAGTGGTGGTTCATATATTTTTACCAATTCGCATCGGCCTACATTCGATACTACTGCTATGCCGCTTCAGATAACAGAAATTCAACAACCCGTTCAGACATGGTTTGTTCCTTCGCAATACATTTATGTAGATAAAAAAAATCAAGTTATTTTATCACTGCCGGATGCAAAAAATAAAAATTATTCTATCAAATTTTTTGAACCAAATAATGAATTTCTTTTTGAAGTAAAAAAAATAAAACAAGGCTATTTGATTCTTGATAAAACAAATTTTGTGCATTCCGGATTATTCAACTTTGAAATTTATGAAAATAGAATTCTGATTAATAGAGATAAACTTTACATTCCAAAAGATGGGAAACCTATGCCTGCATTGGATATCAACGGCCATGAAATAAACTAAAACTAATGAGCAAGATAATTGAAGAAGAATTGGGAGAAGAAACGGAAGAGTTATATGAAAGGCTTACCATCGTTTGCGCTAAGAAGCAAGAGCCATTGCGAATTGATAAATTTTTAATGACTCGCGTGGAAGGTGCTACTCGAAATAAAATACAACAAGCTATCGTTGCTGAACGCGTATTGGTAAATGAAAAACCAATAAAATCCAATTATAAAATCCGGCCGGATGATACCATTATTGTTTACCAAACACGATTACCGGATAGCAATGAAATCATACCTGAAGATATTCCGTTTACAATTGTGTATGAAGATGAAGCTGTGCTTGTGGTCAACAAAGAACCCGGAATGGTAGTACATCCCGGTAGCGGAAATCCGAGCGGCACGCTGGTAAATGCTGTGGCGTATTATTTAAAAAAGCAACAGCCGGATATAAATGAAGATGAATTAAATCGTTTTGGATTAGTACATCGGATTGATAAAAATACTTCAGGACTTTTGGTATTGGCAAAGACTCCAAAAGCGATGACTCATTTAGCGAAACAATTTTTTGATCATACGGTTCATCGTCGTTATGTGGCGTTGGTTTGGGGAAATTTTGAAGAAGAAGAAGGAACGATTGTGGCACATGTAGGTAGGCATGAACGATTTAGAAAATTATTCACGGCTTATCCGGAAGGAGAGCATGGAAAAGAAGCTATTACTCATTATAAAGTTTTAGAAAAATTTAATTATGTAACGTTAGTAGAATGCAGGTTGGAAACGGGTCGCACACATCAAATAAGGGTGCACATGCAACACATTGGGCATCCTCTATTCAATGATATTACGTATGGCGGAGATCGAATTGTAAAGGGAACAATCTTTACCAAATACAAACAATTTGTAGAGAATTGTTTCGCGCTTTGTCCGCGTCAAGCCTTGCACGCACAGCAATTGGGATTTATTCATCCCACCACAGGAAAAGAAATGAAATTTGAAAGCCCTTTGCCTGAAGACATTAGCTCAGTGCTGGAGAAATGGAGAAAATATAGCAGCTCAAGAGATTAAAAAGATCTTTAAGAAAGAAAATTATTTGGCTACAAAATCAAATAAAGTAGCTGTAAAAACACTTTTTTCTCTTTTCTTAAAAAGCACTTTCCAATCGCCATTGTATTTTAAAACAGCGGGCACCAATAGATCACCGATCTTGGTCATTTGTACTTCCATTTCAATATCGAAATCATACACACCCGCACTATAACTTAAAGAATAATTTCTGGCAACAATTTCAAAAGTGTTTGCCGTGAACCAAGTTGTCATTTCATTTATCACTACACCATTTTTTTTCTTTTCTTTCGCGACGATATTAAATACATAACAAGGCTTTCCTAAATATTCTTTATAATCAATACTCATATTGTATTTGTCGGCCATCGAAGGAGAAAATATTTCCGTTTTATTACTTATAAATGGCAGCCCATTAATGCGCTGTCCCGGATTAAAAAACAACATCCGCAATTGTTCTTTACGTTTGTCCATACCACTTAATCCATCGGTAGAAAATTCTCTATTTTTTACAATATTATTTTCGCCGCATACTACTCCTTTAGTGAAAAACAAACCGGCATACATTTGAGCGGTGTAATAATTAAAATCTCCATTAGAATTGAACATATCGCCTGTAACGCTTTGCTGTAGCACCTCCATACTTCTACAATCACCTTTTCTAATTTGTTTTGTTTTACTATTTAATCCGGCAATCATGTTTCCTTTTTTATCAAACATTCGGATATCATTCAAAGCAGTATAGCCAACGATTCTCAAATTGCGAAAGGCTTTATAAAAAGTAGTATCATTTTTTACCCTTTCTATAAATGAAGGAACATCTAATTTATTTCTAATTACGATTTCCGAAAGTAAAATATAATGGGCATCTACTTGCGTTAATGAATCGCCAGTATTTTGGGCATTCATTGAGGCAGAAATCAGACATACAAAAAAGAATAAGCACCACTTTTTCATCATGCCTAAAATTAAAATGTAAAATGTTGGGAAAACGATAAAAGAATTTTACTGAAATTGAAAATTGAAATTATTTATTAAACAACATTCTATAATCCACAGAAATTTTTCCTTTAGAAATATCATCTAATTTCCTCTTCAATAAATTCTTCTTCAATGGTTTCAAATAATCAATAAAAAGTTTGCCTTCAATGTGATCATATTCATGCAAAATCACGCGGGCTGTGACCCCTATGAAAGTTTGAGTATGTTCTTTAAAATTTTCATCATAAAAATGTAAAGTCACTTTTTCTTTTCTTAAAATATCTTCTCTGATTTTCGGAATGCTTAAGCAACCTTCGTTGTAAGGCCAGTCCACACCTTCTTCTTCCACTATTTGAGCATTAATAAATACTCCCTTATAACCTTTATCACCGGGAAAATCGTCTTTCTCATTTTCCTCCAAATTCTCAATTATCTGAATGCTATCCATCACAAATAAACGAATACCACGATTAATTTGCGGTGCAGCCAAACCCACGCCATTACTATTATACATCGTTTCCCACATGTCGTCAATTAATTTTTTCAAATCAGGAAAATCAGGAGTAATAGTATCAGCTACTTTTCTTAAAACAGGATTGCCATACGCAACAATTGGAAGTATCATCTTAGGATTCTTTTATAAAGATTAGGGCTGCAAATTTACAAGAATTTTTGAGTTCGTGATTAGTGTTGAGCCATATATTCTTGAAGCATCATTGTTGCCGCTATTTCATCTACAGTGCCTTTATTGCGACGATCCTTCTTTTTCATGCCCATTTCTATCATCGCTTGTTTGGCCATTTTTGAGGTATATCTTTCATCTACTTTTTTGATAGGAATTGACGGAAATTCTTTTTGCAAGCGTTTAATAATTTGTTGCACCAAAGGCGTAGCATGTGTGTCGGAATCATCTAAATTTTTAGGTTCACCAATCACAATTACTTCTACATTTTCTTCCTTAAAATAATTTTTTAAAAAATTAATTAATTCATGAGATGGAATGGTAGTAAGCCCTGTAGCAATAATTTGGAGCGGGTCACTAACGGCAATGCCTGTACGCTTTAATCCATAATCTATACAAAGTAGTCGAGCCATAAATTATAATTTTTAAAAGAAGATTTACTGTTTTCTTTCTTCAAATAATGAAAAAGACTGAATGGCTTGCCACAAAACGATTCCGGCAGCAACAGAAATGTTCAGCGAATGTTTTATTCCGAATTGAGGAATTTCAATACAACCATCGCATAAAGAAATAGATGTATCTTCTACTCCACTCACTTCATTACCAAATATAAAAGCTAATTTTTCATTTGCATTTTTAGGAAGATCTTCTAATAAAATGCGCTGCTCAACTTGTTCTACCGCATATATAGTATAATTTTCATTTCTTAGAAATTCGATGGCTTCAGTTGTTGTAGAAAAATATTTCCAATCCACAGAATCTTCTGCACCCAATGCAGTTTTCTTAATTTCTTTGTGTGGCGGTTGTGCCGTGTAACCCGTAATAATCAACGAGTCTATCAAAAAAGCATCTGCAGTACGAAATACACTTCCTACATTATGAGCGCTTCGAATATTTTCTAATACAGCTACCACCGGAAATTTTTTGGCGACTTTAAATTCATCGACCGTTTTCCGATGCAAATCATCCATACTCAGTTTTCTCATCAAAAGATTATTAATTTGCAAAAATAATTCAATTGGTCTAAGCAACAAGATGAATGAATTAATTCAATTGAATTAATTCATAGTAGCTGTAAATTTTTAGAAATAAATGTCGAATGATACTCCTTTAATGAAACAGCACAAAGCGATCAAGGCGAAATATCCTGATGCAATTTTACTTTTTCGAGTAGGAGATTTTTATGAAACATTCGGCCCCGACGCTATTACCGCCGCAAGAATTTTAGGAATTACGCTCACTAAAAGAAATAGCGGATCTGCCACTGCATTAGAATTAGCCGGATTTCCACATCATGCTTTGGATACTTATTTACATAAATTGGTAAAGGCCGGTTTTAGAGTAGCCATCTGCGATCAATTAGAAGATCCTAAGGCAGCGAAAGGGATTGTAAAAAGAGGAGTTACAGAATTAATTACACCGGGTGTTGCAACGAGTGATAAATTATTAGAACATAATACCAATAATTTTTTGTGTGGTATTCATTTTGAAGGCGACAAAACCGGTATTTCTTTTTTGGATATTTCTACCGGAGAATTTTTTATTGCCGAAGGTGATAAAGAATATGCTGATAAATTATTACAAAGTTTAAGTCCGGCAGAAGTAATTTTCCAAAGAAATCAGCAAAAAGAATTCAAGCATTATTTTGGAAATAAATTTTACACTTACTCGCTCGATGAATGGATCTTTACCGAACAATACACAAAAGATATTTTACTCAAACACTTTGGCACACTAAGTCTTAAAGGTTTTGGAGTGGAAGATTTAAAAACAGGAACCATAGCTGCAGGAGCCATTTTGCATTATTTAAAAGATACAGAACACCCGAATTTGCAGCATATCACTTCTTTGCAAAGAATTGATAAAGGCGATTATTTATGGATGGATCGTTTTACGATAAGAAATTTAGAATTATTAGGCGGCGCTGAAGCACATAGTTCATTACTAAAAGTATTAGATACCACTGTTTCTCCAATGGGTGCAAGATTGATGAAACGCTGGCTATTATTACCTCTTACTGAAATTAAAAAAATTGAAGAACGTCAAAATTTGGTAGAATATTTTATCAAAACACCTGATGAGAAAACAAAGATTGGGCAGTTCATAAAACAAGCAGGCGACATAGAAAGATTGGTAAGTAAAGTACCTCTAAAAAAAATAAATCCGCGCGAAGTATTACAAATTGGTAAAGGGTTAAAATTAGTAGAACAAATAAAATTGATTGCAGGAATTGCCAATAATGAATACTTAAAAAGATTAAGCGATTCATTAAATCCTTGTAAATACATTGCGGATAAAATATTCAATGAGATCATAGAAAACCCGCCCATAGCAGCTTCCAAGGGGAATATTATTGCAAAAGGTGTGAATGAAGAATTAGATGAATTGAAAGATATTGTAACGCATAGTAAAGAACATCTGCTTCAATTACAAAATAAAGAAACAGAACGGACAGGAATTTCTTCTTTAAAAATTGGTTTCAATAATGTGTTTGGGTACTATTTAGAAGTGACCCATACGCATAAAGAAAAAGTACCTGAAAATTGGATTCGCAAACAAACCTTGACCAATGCGGAAAGATATATCACGCCGGAATTAAAAGATTACGAAGAAAAGATCATGGGCGCTGAAGGAAAAATTTTGGCATTAGAACAAAATATTTTCGAACAATTATTAAATGAATTGCAAGATTATATCGCTGCCATGCAATTGAATGGCCATGTATTTGCAGTGCTCGATTGTTTAATTTCATTTGCCAATAACGCTACACAATTTAAATATAAAAAACCGCAATTGCACTCCGGGCTTGAGATAGAGCTAAAAGCAAGTCGGCATCCGGTAATAGAACAAAATTTACCACAAGGAGAAAGTTATATCGCTAATGATATTTATTTGGATGTACAATCCCAACAAATAATTATTTTGACCGGGCCAAATATGAGTGGTAAGAGCGCCATTCTTCGACAAACCGCGCTCATTACATTAATGGCACACATGGGAAGTTTTGTTCCGGCAGATGAAGCTTTCATTCCATTAACAGATAAAATTTTTACGCGCGTTGGTGCGAGCGATAATCTTTCCAGCGGTGAAAGTACTTTCATGGTAGAAATGAATGAAACCGCAAGTATCATCAATAATATTACTCCTCGCAGCCTTATTTTGTTGGATGAAATTGGCCGTGGCACTTCAACCTATGATGGCATTTCGATTGCATGGAGTATTGTCGAGCATTTACACCATTCTCCATTTACTCCAAAGACTTTATTCGCTACGCATTATCACGAATTGAATGAATTGGAAAATAAATTAGAGCGCGTAAAGAATTTTCATGTTTCGAATAAAGAAGTAGGCAATCAAATTATTTTTCTTCGAAAATTAGTTGCCGGAGGAAGTATTCATAGCTTTGGAATTCATGTAGCAAAAATGGCGGGAATGCCGCCCTCACTCATTTCCAGAGCAAATGAAATTTTAGAACAATTAGAAGCAAAGAATGTAGATAATTCTGAAATCGAATCCGAACCAAAGAAAAAAACGATCAGTAAAAGTTTGCAGCAATTGAATCTTCCACAAATGCAATTAAGCATTTTCGACAGCTATACACAAACTTATGAGGAGATTAGAAAAGTATTGGAGCTCATAGATGTAAATCGTCTGACACCGGTTGAAGCTTTATTAAAATTGCAAGAAATAAAAACGATGATAAAAGAATAATTTGATCAAAAAAAATGCATCGAAAAATTATTACGATGCATTTTCAATAAGACCGATAAGGATTAATTTGTAATACTTACCACATTTACATTAAATACTAAATAAGAATTAGCAGGAATAATAACTGCCCCTGTACTTTGATCTTTTACAGGATTAGAACCATAGCCTAATGATGGTGGAATATATAAATTAATAGAACCTCCAGCCTTTACCAAAGGAATTCCTTTTTGCCATCCTACTATCACTGCACCTAAAGGAAACGTAGCCTGAGAGCCTGTTTTAGTAGAATCGAAAACTACTCCATTGAAAAAACTTCCTGTATAAGTGTTAGTAATATTGGAGCATAAATTGGAAACAATTGCACCTGTACCGGGATTAGTAATTGTATAATAAAACCCGCTTGCATGCAAGGTGGCATTGGTAATACCATGAGCGGCCAAAGAATCGCCCAAAGCACTAATTTCTGCAGCAGGAGCCACTTTCATTGAATCAAGATAATTACAAGCCGTATCTTTTTTGATACAACTATTGAGTAAAAACATCAAACCAATAATTACAACAACAACTTTTTTCATAGACAATATTTTTTTGCAAATAAAAACAATAAGATGGTTAATTAATCTTTTCTGAATTTTTATCTTTCAATTTTAACTCTTTATATAATTGTTCATTTTGATCCCATCGAAAATTCATTCTAAAAATGGAATAAAATAAAGTAATCCCAAGAACTGCAATGGCAATTAAAATGATTTGTGATTTAGAAATCGGAATCATATTCTTATACCAATCATGAAAAAGAACTGCCAATAAAATAGGTAATCCAAAAATTAAGCCGCGTGGTAGACCATAACCCAATTGTCTAAAAAACATTCTTTCATTCTCTCGATTATTTTCCCAATAAAGAATAAAATCTTTTTCTTCCTTTGTAAGCATGGTGCAAACTTAATAAGTAAATACAACACAGACGAAATGACTTTAGCATTTTTTATTTCAATAATTGGCCATCAATACTTGAAATTAGACTAATAAAATGTAGGTTTGTACACTTAAAATTGGATAATTTGAAAATTGAAAAATTCCTCATTCATTATTTATTAAAGTATAAAGAGCTCTCTCTGCAAGGGTTTGGTACATTAAGTTTGGATACTCCTATCGCTGAAATTACTGATCCTACAAAGCCCCTTATCATTCCTGAAGGTGCGATTTCATTTACAGCAAATCCAAAGGCAGAAACTGATCCGACGTTAATAGAATTTATAACAGAAAATACGGGGAAAATAAAATCATTGGCAGCAGCCGATTTGGATTCTTATTTGAATGTATGCCGACAAATTTTAAATATCGGCAATCCGTTTGTTATTGAAAATATTGGCACTTTACAAAAAACTCCCAATGGAGAATTGATCTATAAAAGTGCTTTGCAATACGCAGATAAATTAGTGCCTCAAAAGAAAATTGATAATGATGAATCTTATCAATATGAAAATGATATGTTTAAATCTTTCGAAAAAAAATCTTCGAAAAATTATGGCAAAACATTTTTGACTTTGCTTTTTGTTGTGGTGATTATTCTTATTTCATGGGCAGTTTGGTATTTCATCATTTCAGGAAATAAAGAGAATGCCGAAATTGTACCAGCGTCTGAATTAATTGTACCGGTTGCAGATTCTAATTCGGTCTATGATTCTTCCAAAAACACGATCGCTACCGACAGCAGTTCTCAAGCGGAAAATTCTTCTTTTAAAATTATTGTCAATGAATATACAGATTCGGCAAAAGCAGCTGAGCGATTGCAGTATTTAAAAACATTTCGCAGAAATGTAGTTTTAATTACAACTGATTCGAGTCATTATAAGATTGCAGAAATTTCCATGCGCCCATTGGCAGATACTTCTAAAGTTTTGGATTCTTTGAAATTGTATTATGGAAATGAAAAATTAAGATTGGAATATTGATATAGCCCGAATTCTACATCAAAAAAATATTTACCAATAATGATACAATAGGCTTTATGCGAAGTCTAAATGTCCAATTTAATTCAGGTAAGAAAATAAATATTTTAATTAATAGCGTAGAAAAATAACATCGCTAAAACTTCACAAATTGTAATTAAAATTATACCTCTTACGGCAACTTTTTCTTCATTGGGTTCCTTCGTCATTGTAGATTTTTTAAGTGTTGTACGAGCACAAAATTAAATTGAATAATTTAAAAATGGTGAAAGATGATTACTTTTTTTAAAAAATAGTTGATCAATAAGTTGAATTTTCTATTGACTACAACGCAACACGATCTTGCTCAAATACAACACACGTAATGGTTGTATGGAAATAGAAAGAGAATTATTCGAATCTAAATTAACTAATCATTCTTTGGAAAATGCTGAACAAAGTTTTCAATTTGATATTCAAAATTCGATTGCTCATCAAATAAAAATTTGTGTTTCATCGGAAAAACATAGATCGGCAATGCATCTAATTGAGATTTGAATTTCATTAATCGTACTCCATCTTTTTCCGTAGTTAAAATAATAGCATTCGGATTCATCTTTTTATATTGATGGATAATTTCATTCAAATCGTCAAGCGTAAAAATATGATGATCGCGATAGGAAAGGATTTCGTAAGAGGCTACATAAGTATTCAGCACTTCTTTAATCGATTCAGGATTAGCGATTCCGCACACCAACAATACCTCACTACTATTTTGTAAAGTAAATTCCGTTTTTGAAAATAAATGATATGGCACACTGTATTCTATCTTGGAAAAATATACTTTTTGATGTGGCAGCGGCCTTATCTCTGCAGTTATTTTTTGTCTTTCTACTTCATTAATGTAAGGCTTACATTTTGTTACCACAATTATGTGCGCGCGATCCGCACTGCTTTTTATATCTCGCAAATCGCCTGCAGGTAATAAAAAATCTCTGGTAAATAAATTATTGTAATCGGTTAATAAAATATTTAATCCTGCTCTGACGGCCCTGTGTTGAAATCCGTCATCTAAAATAATAACTTCAGTATCAGGTTTTTCATGCAACAATTGCGGAATTCCTACAATTCTTTCTTCTGCAACCGCTACAGTGATGTTTGGAAATTTATTATGGATTTGCATAGGTTCGTCGCCAATCTCAATAGGCGTCGTAGTTTCATTGGCAATCCCAAAACCTTTTGTTTTTCTTTTATAACCTCTACTCAATAAGGCTACTTTAAATTTAGGTTGAAGTAAATTAATTAAATATTCTGCCATTGGTGTTTTCCCTGTGCCGCCTACAGCAAGGTTTCCCACACAGATAATCGGAAAATTAAAAGAAGCCGAACGTAAAATATTTTTATCAAATAATTTGTTGCGCAACCAAATTACCAAACCATATAAAATAGAAAAAGGAAATAAAATATATCGGAAACTCTTTAGCATTCGCTTCTTGATTAATAAAAAATGCCAGACAAAATTCTCAATCGATCACTAAAAACTTTATGAATGTCTGATTACAAAAATAATGATTTACAATTTTGAATGTAGAAATGCTTTATGGATTAAAATGATACACGTGATTGGGCGTAACACAATAATCCATCGCAACATCCAATGGATTTACATCCGAAATTTCTTCTACTACCTCAAAAAAAGAAAGTCCGATTTTAATAGCATCATCTCGGCATTCTTTTAAAAATAAATCGTAAAACCCTTTACCATAGCCAACTCTATGGCCATTTTTATCAAAACATAATAAAGGAATTAAAATTAAATCAATTTCTTTTGGTGAAATAATTTCACCGATTTCCGGTTCATCAATTCCTAAATGATTAATTACAATGGGAGTTTCATCTACCCAATGATAATGCAACATGGAATTATTTTCAGGATTAATTTTCGGAATGGCGACTTTCAAATCGGGATTAATAAAATTCAGATATCTCACCAAAGGATCAGCATCAACTTCTATTAATTTTGAAGATGCCAAATAAGTATGTACACATTGAATGAATGGAAGTTCGATCTTTTGAAATTGAATTAAAATCAAATCATTAAATCGATTAATTTCTGCAATGGAAAGTTGCTTTCGTTTTTCTTTATAAATTTTTCTTAATGCCGCTTTCGTCATTCCAAAAATTATTTATTGATAAAAATAGAAAAGATAGTAGTTCCATAATGCCGCATGACCTTGAACTGTGGCTCGTTTTCATAATTATTGGCCGGAGTATGTTCTAAAATAAACCAGCCTCCGGGTTTCAATAATTTTTTTTCTCGAATAATAATAGGTAACTCATCAATCGTTTTTAAAGCATAAGGTGGACCTGCGAAAATAAAATCATAGGTTTCCGTGCATTGATCTAAAAAAAGAAAAAACTTCTTTTTTTATAACGGTACAATTTTCAATTTTTAATTGGGCAATAGTAGTTTTAATAAATTCATACATCTTCGGATCTTTTTCTACGATGGTCAAATCCGTTGCTCCTCGCGAAGCTAATTCGTAACTGATGCTTCCGGTGCCGCCAAAAATATCTAAGGTTTTTATTCCTTCTAAATCAATATTATTTTGCAAAATATTGAACAATCCTTCTTTTGCAATGTCTGTAGTAGGCCGTGTATAGGGCATTTTAGCAGGAGGATGAATTTTCAGTCCACCATATTTACCTGTAATTATTCGCATGGTTTTAATGCATAAAAATTACCAAAATAATGCTCCGGATATTGTAGAATGGATTCTTGATAATTCGTATTTTGTGGCAATGAAGCAAATTTTACTACCTCAAAATATTTATAGATTTCACTAAATAATGCCGAATCTTTTTCTATCAAGCCATTTAATTCAATAGAAATCGCAGGTGTATCAAATTGTTTGCAAAGATTCAATAAAATATAAACTACATCATGAGGATTTTCAAAATCAAACGCATTAATTAATTGCCACTTTGCATTATTGGCTAAAGCAACCAACATTTTTTTGGGATAAAATGTGATTGAAAGTAAATCGTTAGCAGGTATTTTATTTTTTAAAAAACAAGAATAAGAATGAGTGAAAATTGCTTGCGGAAATTGAGTTTGAAAGAATTCATGAATTACTTGAGGAATTCGGTAAACATTGTACACCGCGGCATCGAAGATAATATCCGATCCCAAAAAAGTAGGATAATGGCTATAATCGCCATGTACCAAATTTAAAGTATCCGCATTTGCAGCGCTATTATATAAATTAAAAGGAACAAATACAGACTCTTTGTATTGATAAAATACATGAACACTTTTAAAACTACCGGAAAGAATCGCTTGGCGAGAAAAAAAAATCTTTGATTTCATTTAATTGATCAATGGTGGAATCAAATTGATAAACCGCCATCCCTTCTTGCATTTTAGTCTCTGTATTTTCTATCCATACAGCCAGATGAGTCGCGCCAATTTCACAACTCAGTGCAAAGTCAGTATGCTTATTGGCAGGTAATATTTCAATTAGTTTTTCCATCTTAGAATTACAATAATAGAATTTTTTTTTGAGTGTGTTGTTAATTTAAAAGTAGAATTCCGAAATTCATCCTATAAAATTATATCGAAAAAAAATATTCCTATACCTTCGCGCCAAAAATAAAAATAATGACCAACAGAACTTTTACAATGATTAAGCCGGATGCCACATCCAACGGACATACCGGTGGTATTTTGCAGATGATAAATGCTGCAGGTTTTCGCATCGTTGCGATGAAAATGACTCACCTTTCCAAAGAAAAAGCAGGTGAATTTTATGCAGTTCATAAAGAACGCCCTTTTTATGGAGAGTTAGTAGAATTCATGAGCAGAGGACCAATCACTGCCGCCATTCTTGAAAAAGACAATGCAGTAGAAGATTTTAGAAAATTAATTGGTGCTACCAATCCCGTGCAAGCGGACGAAGGAACCATCAGAAAAAAATATGCAACTTCTATCGGTGAGAATGCTGTTCACGGAAGTGATAGTGATGAAAACGCACAAATAGAAGGAGATTTTTTCTTTAGTAAATTAGAGCAATTTTAAAATCTGAAATTCCTTTTTATAAAATTTTTTAAATGGTTCGTAGATACGAGCCATTTATTTTTTTCCGGGAATAATAGCCACTGTCAATCGACTAACACAATATAATTTTTCTTTGTCGTCATAAATCTTGATATCCCAAACATGTGTAGAACGGCCTAAATGCAAGGGCGTACAAACAGCCGTTACAATTCCATTGCTTACGCTTCGCAAATGATTGGCATTAATTTCTAACCCCACACAATAAAATTTTTGCGTATCTACTACTAAGGCAGAAGCAACACTGCCAACGGTTTCAGCCAATACACACGAAGCGCCGCCATGCACAAATCCATAAGGCTGTTTTGTTTTTTCATTTACCGGCATGGAAAGTTTTAAAAAATCATCACCAATTTCTTCCCATTTTAATCCTAAATGAGACGACATAGTATTGCCATCTAATGGAGCTAATTGCTCTACCGTAATATTTTTATGAAACCAAATTGAAGCCATGAATAAATTTTAAAAAATAATGGGTAATTAAAGTACATTTTAAATGAAAGATTTCTCTTGAATAGTCTTGTTCACTTGTTCCGGTAAAAATTGTGTCACATCGCCACCATTGCGCAATACATCTCTTATTAACGTACTGGCGATGGAAGTATATTTAGGAAGACAAGTAAGAAAAATAGTTTCTACACTATTTTGTAAACTTCGATTCATATCCGCAATTGCTTTCTCGTACTCGAAATCATTAACATAACGAATACCTCTCAAAATAAAATTTGCATTCACTTTTTTACAACAATCTACTGTAAGTCCGTCGTAGGCCAACACTTCTATCTTGGGTTCGTTTTTATAAATTTCTTTGAGCCATGCTAATCTTTGCGCTTCAGAAAACATGGGTTCTTTATTGATATTTCGCCCGAGGCCGATATATAATTTATCAAATAATGGAAGTGACCGATCAATCACATCCGTATGCCCAAATGTAACAGGGTCAAAGGTTCCGGGAAATAAGCAAATTCTTTTCATAAAAAAATGAGTGCTTGGTGTGAGATAAAACTAATTTATTTTTGGTTGATTACTCAATAAATAAAGAACAGCCATTCTTACGGCTACTCCATTTTCTACTTGTTGTAAAATAATCGATTGTTTAGAATCTGCCACATCACTATCTATTTCCACTCCTCTATTGATGGGGCCCGGATGAAGAATTACAATTTCTTTATTTAAACTATCCAATAATTTTTTATTGACACCGTAAGCTAAATTGTATTCTCGTAAAGATGAGAACAGCACTTGATTCTGGCGTTCTAATTGAATACGTAATACATTGGCCACATCGCACCAGTCTAAGGCTTTTTTGAGATTATATTCTACTCTCACATCTAATGCTTGTGAAATGTATTTAGGAATTAAAGTTGGAGGTCCGGCCACCATCACTTCTGCTCCAGCTTTTTTTAATAAATAAATATTACTTAATGCTACTCGAGAATGCATGATATCACCAATGAGTACAATTTTTTTACCTTCTAATTTTCCTAATTTCTCTTTGATAGAAAACGCGTCCAGCAAGGCTTGCGTAGGATGTTCATTAATTCCATCGCCTGCATTAATGATCGCAGCGGAAATATGTTTGGCTAAAAAATGAGGCGCTCCACTTGCAGCATGCCGCATTACCACCATATCTACTTTCATAGAAAGGATATTATTCACTGTATCTAATAAAGTTTCTCCTTTAGAAACTGAAGAACCGGATGCGGAAAAATTGACTGTATCAGCACTCAACCTTTTTTCGGCTATTTCAAAAGAGATTCTTGTGCGAGTAGAATTTTCATAAAATAAATTTACAATCGTTACATCACGCAGCGAAGGCACTTTTTTAATAGGCCGTTGTAATACTTCTTTAAATTGTTGTGCGGTGGAAAGGATTAATTCAATATCACTGAGTTGTAATTCTTTAATGCCCAGAAGATGTTTGGTGGATAGTTGCATCAAAGGTCAAAGCTAAATTAAAAAACTGATTTTACAAATGAAGCTTTTGGCGATGGAAAACTCTTTAATAAAATTGTTGGAGTTATTTTACCTGATCCTGAATCCATTTTGTCATTGCCTCTAAAGCAGTGGGAGAAAAGGTTTGCTCTATAGCACTGTATTCTTGCGGTAAGCCGGTTTTACTTTCTTGAAATAAATGATTGAGGCCCGGCAAAGAAATAATTTTTACTTTTTTATTGCCACCTTTTGATAATGCAGATTGAATCGCTTCTAAATTTTCTTTGTAAGGAACTTGCAAATCATTTTCTCCGTTTAGAGCCAACACAGGGCATTTTACTTTTACCAAATAATTAGTAGGATTGGTTTGTAAAAAATAAATAAACCATGGAGTAATTATTTGATCAGTGAGTTCATTGATTTGTTCATTGGTAACTTTTGATCCTAAAAATCCGCTAAAATAGGAATGCACATTTTTTCTTAAATATATTGTATCCTTTGCATTTACGATAAGCGCATAAGCGCCCTTATACATATTTTGCCCTTTAGTAATGATACTATCGGGCACACCCATTCTACGTTCAATTTTTTCTTTTTGTAAAAGCATTAATTCATTTCCTTGAAGTCCGGGACCGGCCAACAACACAATAAAATTTACATCTTTGCAAGTTGAGGCTACCATCGGCGCAATTAATCCGCCTTCACTATGGCCTACCAACCCTATTTTTTTAGAATTAATTTCTTTTCTAGTTTTCAAATATTCTATGGCAGATTTTACATCGGAGGCAAAATCGGCAGAAGTAGAATTATAAAAATTTCCCTTCGATTGCCCTACTCCTCTATCATCATATCTAAAAACAGCAATACCGTTCTTGGTTAAATAATCAGCAATTACTAAAAAAGGTTTATGTCCTAATATTTCTTCATTACGATTTTGCGGACCACTTCCGGTTATTAAAATTACCACCGGAAAATTTCCTTCTTTTTTTGGAAGCGTTAAAGTACCTCCTAAATTGATATGTGCATTTTTATTTTCAAAAATTACATCTTCAGTGTAATAGGGATACGGCGAAACAGGCTCCTGTGGCCGTTTTAGGACAGTTTTTTCTTTATTATCTCTTACCAAATTGATTGGAAATTTCATTCCGTGTTGAGATAGAGATCCTATTATACTATCTCCTTTTAACTCGCCATTGTACACAAAATTTCCTGCCGGAATTTCTAACGTTAGCATTCCATTTTCAAAATTAGTTTTATCTACATGAATTCCATTAGCACCTTGATCAGGGCTATCCATGGTAGAAGAATAAACACCGTTAGAATCAGAAATATGAAACACCAATCTCATGGACATTCCCGACACTTCTAATTTTCCATTCCACGTGCCGGCAATATTTTGTGCATTTATTTGAAAAGAAATAAACACGCAAGCCAAAATAAAAAATATTTTTTTCATAATCGATAGGTAAAAAATTCACTATTGATGAAGGTTTGATTACCTTCTGTTTCCAAACATGCGTAATAAGAAAAGAAAGATATTGATAAAATCGAGGTATAATGAAAGTGCACCCAATACCGCCATTTTCTTTCCGTCGTTTACATTTACATCACCAAATTCTATTCCTTCTCCAATTCTTTTTAATCGCTGTACATCGTAGGCTGTTAATGCGGTAAAAATCATTACGCCAATAATGCTAATGATATAATCCATTTGACTACTGTGCAAGAAATAATTGATTAGCATCGCTACTAAAATTCCAATTACACCCATCATTAAAATACGACCGAATTTGGTCAAATCCTTATCAGTAGTGTATCCCATCACAGCCATAATTCCAAACATAGCAGATGCAGAAAGGAAACAGCCTAATACAGAACCCGGAGTAAATGCTAATAAAATGAAACTAAAACTGATTCCGTTGATCATAGCATAAGCCATTAATAAAGCGGTAAGTGCAGTTGCAGAAAGCTTTTGATACGCAAATGACATGATCAATACAAATCCAAGTGGAGCAAATAAAACAATTTTTCCGATTCCGGAAAGTCCGGTTTCATTGATTAAATAGCCCATCAATTGATCGTTGATAGAGAATTGCCATGCAAAAAGTGCAGAGACGCCCAAAGCAATAAACATCATTAAAAATACATTAGCAATAAAAGATCGAGTGCCGGTCTTCTCACCAATAGGAACATAACTAATATCAGATATTTTGTCGCGGTTGTTTGATAAATCCATGGTAATTAATTTTTGTAAATGTAATATTCATTTTGAGTTAGCGAAACTAATATAAAAACAAATAAGAAATTTTTAACCAAGATGAAATTTGAGAAAAATAAACGCTACACTTCTGTATCAAACCAAACCTTTTTTGCATCATTCCAATCTCCATTATAATTGATGGTAATTTCTTCTCCGATTTCAATATTTCTTACCGATTTTATTTGCATCAATTCTTTTTCATAATCCATAAAATATTCGCAATTACTATGGTAACTATGATTGTACATAGAGATATAACCTAATCCCACACAGCATCCTATTGTGCCGTTCTCATCTTTTACTCCTTCCCATTCAAAAATGTAATCATGTAATTTTGTTTTATCTAAAAAGATTCTTTCTGTAGAACTCATTACGATTACCGGAGATTCTTCTATAATTGTATTAACCTCAATTTTCTGTTGAGTAAAAACACCCTTGCCTTTTTTTAAAGTTTTTTCGATAATTAAATAAGGCATTATCATATTTTTAATTGTTAGGTAAGTGTAAAATAAATTAATATTGCAGGCTCAACCTGTAACACCTCAAATTTATGGCAGAAGAAGAAATTAAAGTACAGGAACAATTTGAAGAAATTTTCCAAACAGGCGATAAAGAAGCCATCGGTACATTTCTGAATAATTTAAACATCAGTGATGTAGCGGAGATTTTATATGAAAATGAGAATCAAGAATTAGAAATTTTAACTACGCTCGAAATGCATCGAGCATTGGCTTTATTTAAAATTTTAGAACATCCCACACAAAAAAGAATTATTAAAAACTTGCCGCCAATTAAAAGTGCAGAGTTTTTAAATGAAATGGAAGCCGATGATAGAACATCCTTTTTAGAAGATCTTCCCAACGAAACGATCAGAGAATTAATTAAAACTTTAGAGCCCGAAGAAAGAAAAATTACACTCTCGCTTTTGGGTTATCCGGAAAATAGTGTAGGCCGTTTGATGACTCCCGATTATGTGTATGTGTATGAATACAATTCGGTAGCAGAAGTATTAAACATTATTAGAAGTGTAGGAAAAAATACAGAGACCATTGATGTAGTATATGTAATTAATAAGCATGGAGAATTACTAGATGATTTAAGAATCAGAGAAATCATTTTGGCTTCGCCGGAAACTAAAGTGAGTGAAATGATGGATGGGCGCTTCATTGAGCTGAATGTGAATGATGATCAAGAAACAGCGAATGAAGTTTTTAAAATGAATAATCGTGTAGCCCTCCCTGTTGTGGACGATTATAATGTGCTTCTCGGAATCGTAACCATTGATGATGTGCTTTGGGTAACTAACGAAGAATTTAGTGAAGATATTCAGAAGATTGGTGGTGCGGAAGCTTTAGATACTCCTTATTTGGATACGCCATTATTTACCTTGGTGAAAAAAAGAGTTGGTTGGTTAATCATTTTATTTTTTGGTGAAATGCTTACTGCCACTGCAATGGCGTTCTATAATGAAGAAATGGCTAAAGTAATTATCCTCACTAATTTTATTCCATTGATCATTAGTACAGGAGGAAATAGTGGTACTCAAGCATCCACTTTAATTATTCAAGCAATGGCTTTGGGAGAAGTAACGTTGAAAGATTGGTGGAGAGTGATGCGGAGAGAACTTTTATCAGGAATGATGTTGGGAACCATTTTAGGAATCATCGGTTTTCTTAGAATTACTTTATGGAGCTTTTTAATGCACCAAGGTTTTATGCAAGATATTTATGGCCCACATTGGATTCTAATTGGATTTACCGTTTGCTTCTCCTTAATAGGCGTGGTACTTTGGGGCTCTTTAATGGGAAGTATGTTGCCCATTTTATTAAAAAGATTAGGCGCCGATCCGGCATCTTCTTCTGCACCTTTTGTGGCTACGTTAGTGGATGTAACAGGTTTAGTGATCTTTTTCAACGTAGCATTATATGTTTTAAAAGGAACTTTATTATAACAGATGAAACAATTGGAGATGAGTGAAAAAAAAGTGAGTGAGAAAAAAACAAAACCAAATATTTTTAAAGTCCTGAAACCCTATTCAGGACTGATTGCTGCACTTTTACTATTTGCTTTAATTAGCAATGGATTGAATTTATTGATACCTAAATTAATTCAATTCGGGATTGATGATTTTTCGAAGGGAGTGTGGAATATGCAAAAAATTGCCACATGGTTTGTCCTCGCTTCTGTTCTAATTTTTTTATTTTCCTATGTACAAAATGTAATCCAAACCTATGCTTCGGAAAAAGTAGCGAGAGATTTAAGAAGTAAATTATCAGCTAAAATTTCGCAACAAAATTTTGCTTACATCCAAGATAAAACTGCCGGAAAATTATTAACGAATCTTACTTCAGATGTAGATGCAATAAAAATGTTTGTATCGCAAGCGGTAGTTTCTATCGCTTCTTCTATTGTATTAATTATCGGTACCAGCTTTTTATTATTACAGATCAATTGGAAATTAGGATTAACCGTTTTGATGATAATTCCTATCATCATTATCACCTTCTTTTTTGTGTTTAAAAAAGTAAGAGCCTTATTCAAAAAAACGCAAGAAGTAATTGATTGGCTGAACAAAGTAATTAATGAAAGTATTCTTGGTGCAGCATTGATTCGTGTGCTGAATGCGCAATTTACCGAATACAATAAATTCATGGATGCCAATACAGAAGCTAAAAATTTGGGATTGGCAATTTTACGATTATTTGCGATGTTGATTCCGGTGATTGTATTCACTGCTAATTTATCACGATTAGCAGTTCTCGCCATGGGCGGGCATTTCGTGATCAATAACACCATGTCGTTGGGGGAATTTGCTGCGTTCAATAGTTATATAGCGATCCTAATTTTTCCGATTTTAATTATTGGTTTTATGAGTAGTGTGATTGCTCGGGCTTCGGCTTCTTATCAAAGAATTTATGAAATTTTAGAAGCTCCTGATTTTGTAGATCAAGGCACGATCACTACACCTTTGAAAGGAAATATTGAATTTAAAAATGTAAGCGTTTATTATGGTGAAAATCCTGCGTTAAAAAATATTTCTTTCAAAATAAATGCAAGAAGCAGAACTGCTATCATCGGCCCAACGGCCGCGGGAAAAACACAATTATTATATCTTCTAACTACTTTAATCCAACCCAAAGAAGGCGAAATTTTATATGACGGAATTTCAATAGAAAAATATGACCAAGGAAAATTATTACAACAAATTGGTCTGGTTTTTCAAGACAGCATCATTTTTAATTTGTCGCTTAGAGAAAATATTGCGTTTAATACAGAAGTAGATAATTCCTCTTTAGAACGCGCCATTCAAGTAGCCGAATTAAATGATTTTGTAAAATCTCTTCAGCAAGGATTAGAAACAATTGTTTCAGAAAGAGGTTCCAGTTTATCCGGCGGACAAAAACAAAGAATCATGTTAGCGCGTGCGTTAGCCATAAATCCTACGATACTTTTATTAGATGATTTTACCGCCCGAGTAGATACACTTACGGAGCAAAAAATAAGTGCAAATGTTGCAAAGCAATACGAACACACTACATTGATTTCGGTAACGCAAAAGATAGACCCCATCAAGGATTACGACCAAATTATTTTATTGATGGAAGGCGAAATTGTGGCTTCAGGTAAGCACGATTTTTTATTAAAAAATTGTCCGGAATATGTACAAATTTATAATTCACAAAAAAGTACAACGACACTAACGGAAGAAAATGGATTATAATCTTAACATAGAAAATAAAACTTCCACCACAGCAGCATTAAAAAAAATGTTGCAATTCATGAAGGAAGAAAAAAGAAATTTAATCATTGCTTTATTGGTGATGTTATTGAATTCGGGTATCGCGATGCTTACACCTTATCTCATTGGTTATACCATCGATCATTATATTCAAACCAAAATTTATAGCGGATTATTACTTTTTTCAGGGATACTTTTAGGATTGTATTTTATGTGGGCGGCTACCGAATATTTTCAAACCAAATTGATGGGAAGTATTGGCCAGCGCATGTTGTACAGTCTTCGAAATGAGGTATTCAATCGAATACAAGGTTTACCGGTTTCTTTTTTTAATCAGAATAAAGCCGGCGATTTAATATCCAGAATTAATAATGATACAGATAAAGTCAATCAATTTTTTTCGCAATCTTTAATGCAATTTGTAGATAGCATTTTCACCATGTTGGGTGCAGCAGTTTTTCTTCTTTTAATAAATGTAGAATTAGGTGCAGCTACTTTATTGCCCGCAGTTTTGATTTTAATTGTGGTAAAAATTTTATCTCCTTTGGTAAAAAGAAAAAATGCTGCCAGCATGAAAAGCACCGGAGGCTTGAGTGCAGAAATACAAGAAAGTTTGGCCAATTTCAAAACCATTGTAGCATTTAATCGCCGTGACTATTTTAGGAATAAATTTGAAACAGCTAACACGACCAATTACAAAGCCGCCGTGGGCGCAGGTATCGCCAATACTTTATTCATTCCAATTTTTACTTTGTTTTCTAATTTGGCGCAATTAATTGTTTTGGCATTTGGTATTTACTTAATTATTCAGGGTCAATTTACAATCGGTTTATTGGTAAGTTACATTGCTTATGCCCAGGTTTTTTATCAACCTTTGCGCCAGTTGGCGGCTCTTTGGGCGAGTTTTCAAACCGCTATGGCATCATGGGATAGGATCTCTGTAATCCTAAGTTTGGAAACAGATTTAATTCAACATCCTGAATTAGGAAATACCGAAGTTGAGCATCCTTCTCTCCTATCTTTCCAAAATGTTTCCTTTCAATATCCGAATGGGAAAAGGGTGTTGCATCATATTAATTTTGATTTAGAAAAAGGAAAAACTTATGCTTTCGTAGGACCGACCGGTGGTGGTAAAACTACTACTGCGTCTTTGATTGCGAGATTATACGATCCTACAGAAGGCACAATTTTTTTAAACGGAAAAGATTTAAAAAGTTTTACTTCCGCAGAAAAAACAAAAAAAATTGGATTCATTTTACAAGAACCATTTCTTTTCAATGGAACGATCAAAGAAAATATTTTGTATGGCAATAGCCTTCTTCAATCAATGGGTGAAAACGAATTGCAGCAACTGATTGAAAACGCCGGATTGAGTGAATTATTATTAAGATTTGAAAAAGGGTTAGACACGAAAATTACTTCGGGAGGCGAATCAATGAGTTTGGGAGAAAAACAAATCATTGCTTTTATAAGAGCCGTATTACGAAAGCCTGAAATTTTAATTTTGGATGAAGCAACCGCGAATATTGATACCATAACTGAAAAATTATTAGAAAAAATATTATTGCTATTGCCCGAATCTACTACCAAAGTAATTATTGCACATCGACTTAATACAATTGAAAATGCCGATGAAATTTTCTTTATCAATTATGGAGAAGTAATTCCGGCGGGTACTTTCGAGCATGCCATTAAATTATTGATGGAAGAAAAAAGAAACAGTTGACAAACAAATTATTTAACGGCGCTTTTTATTTTTTCGCTAAATTTGCCGTCTTTAAAAAATACTATTTATGTGTGGAATTGTAGGTTACATCGGGCCAAGAGAAGCTTATCCAATTATTATAACCGGATTAAAAAGACAAGAGTACAGAGGCTATGATAGCACGGGCGTTGCGCTCATTAATCAATCCGGCCTGAAGGTCTATAAGAAAAAAGGTAAAGTAGCCGAATTAGAAAATTCCTTATTAGGAAAAAATTTAGAAGCGCACATCGGTATTGGCCACACACGTTGGGCTACACATGGCGAACCGAGCGATGTCAATTCTCATCCGCACCAAAGTATGGGTGGTAAATTAGCATTGATTCATAATGGAATCATTGAAAATTATGCCCAATTAAAATCCGAATTAATAAAAAAAGGTTACACTTTTAAAAGTGATACGGATACAGAAGTTTTGGTAAATTTCATTGAAGATATTTATCTAAATACACAATGTGAATTAGAAGAAGCCGCGCGCATTGCGCTCAAAAGAGTTTCCGGCGCTTATGTTATTTTAATTTTAGATGCAGACCATCCTGATACCATTGTGGCTGCAAGAAAAGGAAGTCCTTTAGTAATAGGAATTGGAAAAGGAGAACATTTCTTAGGCTCAGATGCTACGCCCATGTTAGAATATACCAAAGAAGTGGTGTATGTAAATGATTATGAAGTGGCTATTATTAAAGCCGATGAATTGATTCTTAAAAATTTAGGAAACGAACGGCAATCACCTTACATCACCAAATTAGATCTTGATTTAGCAGCTATCGAAAAAGGAGGTTACGAACATTTTATGCTCAAAGAAATCAATGAGCAACCCACCACTATTTATGATTGTTTAAGAGGAAGATTATTGGTAAAAGAAAGTCAAATTATCATGAAAGGAATTCAAGATAATATTGAAGCTTTGATCAATGCACCGAGAATTATTATCATCGCGTGCGGAACCAGTTGGCATGCAGGTTTGGTAGCAGAATATGTTATAGAAGAATTGTGCCGCATTCCTGTAGAAGTAGAATATGCTTCAGAATTTCGATATAGAAATCCTATTATCAATCCGGGAGATGTGATCATGGCGATCTCCCAAAGTGGAGAAACTGCAGATACCTTAGTGGCTATAGAAAAGGCAAAAGAACAAGGTGCATTTATATTCGGAATTGTAAACGTTGTGGGTTCTTCTATTGCTCGGGCTTCTCATGCAGGTGCTTACACACATGCAGGCAACGAAATAGGAGTCGCTTCTACAAAGGCTTTCACGGCTCAATTAGCAGTGATGATGATGATCGCATTAAAAATTGCCAAAGAAAAAGGAACCATCGACGATAATAAATACCAAGAATTGTTAGTGGAATTAGATAACATTCCTGAAAAAGTAGATGCAATTTTAAAGAACGCAGATTTATTAAAACCGATTGCTGAAAAATATAAAGATTGTAATAATGCCTTGTATTTAGGAAGAGGTTATAATTTTCCCATTGCTTTAGAAGGTGCGTTGAAACTAAAAGAGATTTCGTATATCCATGCTGAAGGTTATCCTGCTGCAGAAATGAAGCACGGCCCTATCGCTTTGGTAGATGAAACTTTGCCGGTAATATTCGTAGCGACCAAAGATGAATATCATGCAAAAATTGTAAGCAATATTCAAGAAATAAAAGCGCGAAAAGGTAAAGTGATTGCCATCATTACCGAAGGTGATGATATTGTTCCCGGACTCGCAGATGATGTATTCGTTGTGCCACCTGCACATGAAATTATAGCTCCATTGATTAGTGTAATTCCGCTCCAACTTTTATCCTACTACATCGGAGTTTTAAAAGGATGTGATGTAGATAAACCGCGTAATTTAGCGAAATCGGTAACTGTGGAATAATCAATCTTGGGCAATTATCTCTAACCTGAATTCAGCAATCAAAGCATTTAGTTCTTATCGGATTAGAAATATTGAAAATAAAGTGTAATATTAATACAAATTTGAAGCTGCGTTATGAATATTATTACCAAACATCCTCTTAAGAATTTAGGCTACCATTTTATTGATGCCCCTTACATTCCGAAGGGAAAAGATGAATATTTTTTTCGTAATCAACAAAGCAATCCCAACGCAAAATACAGAAACCTTACGGGCTCTGAAATAGAAGCTTTGATTAGAAATGGTAATACCGCGGATGATTGGAGTAAGATTTTTGTTTCGGAACCTTTCGATGCTGCGTTTATTAAAAATTCTAATTTCTTTGGTTTGGTTCGCATTGGAAAATTAGAACCTTACTACCTTGAGTTTCACAGCAGAGTAATGCCTGTTGGAATTTATAATAGCACGATTATTAGTTCAGATTTTGGCGATAATATTTGTATAGATAATGCCAATTATTTAAGTCATTATATTGTTGGAAACGATGTGATGATCGCTAATGTAGATGAATTAGCTACCACGAATTATGCAAAATTTGGCACCGGAATTTTAAAAGAAGGAGAAGAAGAAAAATCTCGTGTATGGTTGGAGGTTAGGAACGAAAATGGAGGCCGAAGAATTATTCCTTTTAATAAAATGCTACCGGGCGATGCCTATATCTGGAGTAATTATCCTGAAGATAAATTATTATTTGAAAAATTGAAGGAACTCACCTCACGAGAATTTGATAACAAAAGAGGTCATTACGGAACTATTGGAGATAGAACTGTTATTAAAGATTGCCATATCATCAAAGACGTAAACATCGGTACTGACGCGTATTTGAAAGGAGCGAATAAACTAAAAAATCTGACCATTAATAGTGATAAAGATAGAGTGTCACAGATTGGTGAAGGTTGCGAATTAGTCAATGGAATTATTGGTTTTGGTTGCCGAATTTTTTATGGCGTAAAAGCCGTTCGTTTTGTGATGGCAGCCCATTCGCAATTGAAATATGGAGCAAGATTAATTAATTCTTATTTAGGAAATAATTCTACCATTTCTTGTTGCGAGGTGTTGAACTCATTAATTTTTCCGGGTCATGAGCAACACCATAATAATTCTTTTTTATGTGCCTCCTTCATTATGGGGCAAAGTAATATTGCCGCCGGAGTCACCATAGGAAGTAATCATAATAGCCGAGGTGCAGATGGTGAAATCATCGCCGGTCGTGGCTTTTGGCCGGGATTATGTGTAAGTTTAAAACACAATTCCAAATTTGCTTCGTACACTATTATTGCTAAAGGAGATTATCCGGTAGAATTGAATATTCCGATTCCTTTCTGTTTGGTAAGCAATAATGTATCAGAAGATAAATTAGTAATTATGCCGGGATATTGGTTCATGTATAATATGTATGCATTGGCTCGAAACACTTGGAAATTAGCTGATAGAGATAAGCGAATGAAAAAAATTCAAAAGATTGAATTTGATTTCTTGGCACCGGATACGATCAATGAAATGTTTGATGCCTTAAAAATATTTTCAGAACTCACTGTGGAAGAAAATGGAAGCGCTTGGGTGGAAGGTTTTGAAAATAGTAAAAGAAAAACTGAAATCGTAAAAGTAGCAGTATCTATTCAACTATTTAAAGAACTAATCAGATTTTACGGAACCTGCCAATTGATTGAATACTATCAGGCCGGATCTTTTAATTCATTTGAAGAATTTAAAAAATCAATTCCTTTAAAAATAGCACGTCGCAAATGGAAGAATGTAGGCGGACAATTAATTTCCGCCAATGATTTAAATAAACTACTCGAAGATATAAAAGGTAATAAAATAAAGACTTGGTGTGGTGTACACGATTTTTATAAAAAAGAAGGAGATGCTTTTGAAAATAAGAAACTCATTCACGCATACACTTCTTTATTGGAAATTGAAAACATTACTTCTCGTCAATTTACCGCAGAATATTTTAAAGATTTATTGAAACAAGCGATTGCTACCAAAACATGGATGAGTAATAGAATCCATGATTCAAGAGCAAAAGATTATAAAAATCCTTATCGGAAAATGGTGTATGAGAGTGATGCTGAAATGGAAGCTGTGATTGGAAAAATTGAAGACAATCAATTTGTACAACAAGAATTGGCACATCTCGAAGTATTTAAAAAAGACGTGAAAAAATTATTGAAAGCAATTTAATAATTCAAAAATTCCATTTTATTTTTTTGGTAGAATTATTGCGACTCAATATTGACTTCGATTTTTTAGACAAAAAACAATTTGTTTTTTGGGATATTTACACAAATAGAATTAAAAGATTATTGAGATGAATATAGCTTTAGACATGATGGGCGGAGATTTTGCACCGTTAGAGCCGATAAAAGGTGTTCAATTATTTTTAGCAGATCCCAATCCTCATATTCATCTCACATTGATCGGCGACGAAAATAAAATCAAAACTTTATTAAGTGAATACGCCATAGATTCTAATAGAATTAGTGTTATTCATGCGGCTGAAGAAATAGAAATGCATGAACATCCCACTAAAGCACTCAAAGAAAAAACGCAATCTTCTATATCCATCGGCTTTCAATTATTAGCCACTTCTAAAGTGGATGCTTTTATTAGTGCAGGCAATACAGGTGCGATGATGGTAGGGGCCTTATTTAGTATCAAAGCGATTGAAGGCGTTACTCGCCCTGCGATTGGAGCCTATATCCCTAATGAAAATGGTTCTCTCTCTTTGTTGGTAGATGTAGGTTTGAATGCAGATTGTAAACCTGAAAATTTATCGCAATTTGCCACTCTCGGCACGCTGTTCGCAGAACATATTTTAGAACATAAAAATCCGCGCACCGCTTTGATCAATATGGGCGCGGAAGAAGGAAAAGGAAATTTACTTTGTCAAGCAGCTTATCCTTTATTGAAAAATAATTCCAACATTAATTTTGTCGGAAATGTAGAAGGCAGAGATATTTTAGCAGATAAAGCAGATGTATATGTGTGTGATGGTTTTATCGGAAATGTTCTTTTAAAGTTTACCGAATCTTTTTACGACATCGTTTGCAGAAGAAAAATTGAAGACGAATATTTTCAAAGACTTAATTTTCAAATGTATGGTGGAGTGCCCGTTTTAGGCGTCAATAAACCTGTAATTATTGGACATGGAATTTCCGAAGCAGAAGCCTTTTATAACATGATTCTTATAGCCAAAAGAATGGTGGATATTGATTTTGTAGAAAAAATAAAAAATAATTTTAGCGGTAGTATTTCTCAATAAATAGAACATACATTCTATCTTTACAGTTGTCCTAATCCAAGTATTCCTATAATATAATTGACCGATATTTTGTGCCGTTCTGCTATTTCTACTTTTTTCAAATTGGGTATCATCCTTTTCTTTGGATTTTTCCTCTGTGTTTTACCAACTATTATTTTTGGACAATGTGTTAATCCTATTCAATCATTTCCCTATAATGAAGGTTTTGAAACCAGCGCTGGGCAATGGTTTTCAGGTGGAACGGCAAATGATTGGGCTTGGGGTCAACCGCAAAAACCGGTCATCAATAAAGCTGCATCAGGCATTAAATGCTGGATCACGGGAGGACTAACCAATTCGTCTTACAACGATAATGAAAACTCATGGTTACAAAGTCCATGTTTTGATTTTTCTTCACTCATACATCCGGAAATAAGTTTCAAAGTTTTTTGGGATACAGAAAATAAATTTGATGGTGTTACTTTACAGTATTCAACTGATGGAGGAACCAATTGGAAAGTATTAGGTTCTGATTCTTACAATCCTTGCGTTTCTAAAAATTGGTATAACACTCCTGCAGTAACTTATTTACCCGGTAAGGTTTCCGGTTGGTCAGGAACTGTACAAAGCTCATCAGGCCGCTGTTCCGGCGGAAATGGAAGTGGCGAATGGCTCACTGCTTTGCATGATATTTCTTTTTTAGCCGGAGAAAAAAAAGTAGTTTTTAGATTTTTTTTCGGTTCAGGAAGTGAGTGCAGCAATTACGATGGCTTTGCAATAGACGATATCAAAATTGGGGAAGCTACGCCCCTTCCGGCAGACTTTTCTTATAATTGCGCAAGCAACAACACCGTTAATTTTTCAGACATTTCTGAATGTGCTGACGGACACAGTTGGGATTTTGGTGATCCTGCTTCCGGCGCCAACAATATTGTCAATGGCCCTAAAAACACCTCACATACTTTTTCTGCTCCGGGAGAATATACTATTACGCTTACTGCAGGTTTTCCTAACGGTAGCACCAATACGGTTTCCAAGAAAATTTATGTGATTCAAGCCAATATTTCTGTCATCCAATCTATTCGATGTAATGGTGATTCTAATGGAATTATTATGGCCAATGTATCAGGAGGAAATGGAAATTATCAATACACCTGGAATACCGTGCCTGTTCGAAATACTGCCACTATTGATCATTTAAAAGAAGGAGTATATAATGTGTCAATTACGTCACCGAATGCTTGTAATACCGCTGCTTCCGTTACTTTGACGGCTCCGAGTGCCATCAATATTCAATATACAAAAACCGATACTGAATGCGGTTTTGATAATGGTACGATTTCTACAACAGTTTCCGGTGGCACTTCTCCTTATCAATATCTATGGAGCACCGGTGGTGGAGCCAAAGGATTAGTAAGTCTTGCACCCGGCAAATATTCTCTTGAACTTACTGATGCGAATCAATGTAAAGCTTATTTAAATGATATCGAAATCAAAGCCAATCCTTCTTCCCTTACAGTTAGTTTGGGAAATGATACAATCGTTTGTCCTTCGATAATTCTTTCTCCCGGAATTTTTAAAAGTTATCTGTGGCAAGATGGAAGTACTTCTCCAAAATTAGAAGTACAATCCGGTGGTAAATATTTTGTAACAGTTACTGATGATAAAGGTTGCGTGGCTTCAGATACCATCAATGTAACTGTAGATTGCAATGATATTTTTTTCCCGACAGCTTTCACACCCAATAATGATGGCTTAAATGATTTTTTTGGAGCCGTAGGAAGCCTTGCTTTAATTCAATCGTATGAATTAAAAGTATTTAATCGTTGGGGAGAAATAATTTTTTACAGTTCTAATCCTCAAATAAAATGGTCAGGAAAAATTAAAGGCGCTCTTGCACCCAATGGCATCTACACTTGGACAAGCCAATACACGCTAAAAGGAAGATTACCTCAATCTAAACATGGCTCCATCATCTTAATTCGATAATTTTAAAAATTAATGGTTCAATAATTGCAAAAGGTGGAGTTAATGAGTGCGCATAGAAATAAATTAATAGTTCATCTGATAAAATTAAGTAAACCTTTACTTATTTTTCTTTTTATGGCAATTGGCCTCAGTTCCAATTTGGCGGCAAATCCTTTAAAGGACACGGTTCCCGAACCTGCTAAAAAAACCTTCATCGGAAAAATAATCGAACAGATGAAGAAGGATTCGAACAGCCGAAATTCACAAGAATTGTTATTGAATAATGAATATTTTGATGCTTACGAAGGATTGATCATTCGGCACATTTATATCAATAGAATTCCGTTCGGCACTTTTTTTTCCGACACTTCAAAAAAGATAAATAACACGCTTACTCATTGGGCAAATAGTCTGCATCATCTCACCAACGAAAAAGTAATCGAAAAAAATCTTTTTTTTAAAACGAATGATTTAATTGAACCTTATCTTCTGGCAGATAATGAAAGATTTTTACGTCAACTTTCTTATTTGCAAGATGCATCATTTCAAATAGTACCTGTTTTTCCATTTACAGATTCGGCAGATGTAATTGTAAACGTAAAAGATATATTTTCTTTAGGAGGAAATATTGGTTCACTCGGTTTGAAAAAAACTCAAATCGATTTTAGAGAAGATAATCTTAAAGGAAGCGGAAACGCAGTGGTGCTCTACACTTTGTACGATTCCAAACGTAATAAAAATTTTAGTTTAGGCGGTGAATATATCGCACGAAATATTGGCGGCAGTTTTATAAATGGCACCATTGGTTATCAAACGAATCATACTTCTTATAATACTCCGCGACAAGAAAATTTTTACTATTTCAGTTTGGATAAAGAATTGGAAAATCGTTTTATGAAATGGACTTATCAATTAGATCTTGCTTATGGTGCTACGCAAAATCATTATTTCTCCGACTCACTTTATTTAGCTGATTATCGCTACAATTTCTATAATATAGATGCATGGGCAGGATTCAATATGGACGCTCGTCATTTTTCAATGGAAGATGAAAAAAATAAATTAAGAAGATTAATCGGGCTTCGTTTCATTGAAAAACAGACCAAAGAAATTCCAACAAAGTACCAAACCGGCTCCCATTGGCCGTTTGCAGACTTAACCGCATTGCTCGGAAATATCACACTCTATCGGCAAAATTTTATTAAGACCAATTACATTTATGGATTTGGAAGAAACGAAGATATTCCTGAAGGATTAATTCTCAATTTGACAACAGGATATACCATTAAAGAAAAAGCCAACAGGCCTTATCTCGGGCTGAATTATGAAAAATATCAATTCAATAAAAAGAAAAATTATATTGGTTATAAATTAAGGGCCGAAGGTTTTTTTAATGGACCTAAATTAGAAGACATTAATTTTTTAATCTCCATCAATTATTTCGATCATTTAAAACCAATTGGTACAAAATGGAAGCAACGATTTTTTTTGAATTTAGATGTGGCCCAACAAGTGAATACGGTATTGAATGAACCGTTATTTATCAATAGTAAATATGGTTTGCCGGAATATGGCAATGATTGGATTGGCGGACCTTTCAGAGCTACCGTAAAAGCCGAGTCCGTTTTTTTTAGTCCATGGTCTTTGGCTTCATTTAAATTTGCACCTTTTACATTTGCGAATATGAGTGTATTTTCTGCTTATGAATCTCCTTTAAAAATATTCTCCTCTTTAGGAGGTGGCATAAGAACCAGAAATGAAAGTTTTGTTTTTGGTACCATAGAATTGAAAGGATATTATTTTCCCCAAAAGAATTTTCATAATAAAAGTTTCAGCATAGAAATCAGTACCAATGTTATTTTTAAATACAATACGCAATTGATTAAGAGACCCGATTTTATTGAAATTAATTAACGTTAAATAAAATAGTATTGACACGAATCGGACTTATATCAGACACGCATTATTTTTTAGACGAAACGGTGTTTGAACATTTCAAAAATGTAGATGAAATATGGCATGCAGGCGACTTTGGCAATGCAGACATTGCCGATGCGCTTAAATCTTTCAAGCCTTTAAAAGGTGTTTATGGAAATATAGATTGTTACGATATTAGAAGCGTCTATCCGGAACAGTTAGTATTCAATTGCGAACAAGTAAAAGTACTCATGCGCCACATCGGTGGTTATCCTCCACGATATAATAGAGCTACCAAACCGGAGTTATTAATTCATCAACCACAATTATTTATCTCCGGCCACTCTCACATATTGAAAGTCATGTACGACAATCAATTAAAATGTTTGCACATGAATCCCGGTGCTGCCGGAAAACAAGGCTGGCAAAAGGTTAGAACTTTAATTCGTTTTGCAATAGATGGCACCGAAATTCAAGATTGCGAAGTGATTGAATTAGAATAAAAGCTCTTTTTAATCTACCCAATCTGCTATAAAAATATTCGTATCGTGTGTGCCACCATTATTTCTATTACTACTGAAAACAATTTTTTTACCATTAGGGCTAAACATGGGAAATGCATCAAAACCCTTATCCCTACTCACTTTTTCTAAACCTTTACCATTGATATCGGTTTTATACATATTAAAAGGAAATCCTTTTGCATATTCATGATTACTGCAAAAAATAATATGCTGCCCGTCCGGCATAAAATTAGGAGCCCAATTGGCCTTGTCTAAAAATGTAATTTGATGTGCATCACTTCCATCTGCATTGGCAATCCAAACTTCCATAGAAGTAGGCGCTACCAATCCTTGTGATAATAAATTTTTATAATCAGCAATTTCTTCAGGAGTTTTAGGACGGCTTGCACGCCATAAAATTTTTGTTCCGTCGGGGCTAAACCAAGCACCACCATCATATCCTAAATCAAAAGTAATTTGCTTTACATTATTGCCATCTAGATCCATTGTATACAAATCCAAATCGCCATTTCGTGTAGAGGTAAAAACCATTTTATCTCCTTTGGGAGAAATGGTCGCCTCTGCATCATAACCTTTTGTATGAGTCAATTGTTTTACAATATTTCCATTGGTATCTGCCACAAAAAGATCAAAACTCTCGTAAATAGGCCAAATGTATCTTTTCATTTTTTCTTTATCAGGAACCGGTGGACAATCCTTAGAACCTAAATGGGTAGAGGCATACACGATATGTTTCCCATCAGGATAAAAGAAGGCACAAGTAGTTCTGCCCGTGCCTGTACTCACTAATTTTGGTTTAAATTCTTCATTGGCATTTTCAGGAATTTTACCCATCCAAATTTGATCACAAAGAATTCCATTTTTTGAATCTGTTCTTTGATACACTAAATATTTTCCGTCTTTACTAAAATAGGCTTCTGCATTATCGCCGCCAAACGTAAGCTGGCGAAGGTTTTTAAAATGATGTTCACCGGGAAAAGCAAGTGTGTCTTGATTTGGAGCAGTAGATTTTATTTGTGTATTTTGAAAAGGATAAATCAAAAAGTTTAAACAAATAATTGGAATGAATATCTTCAACATAATATCAATTTTATGAGGATGCAACTTAACCGATTTTTACAAATCAATTATCAGACATTTGTAAAAATAATTTGTAAGTTGTAACTATTAAATTTGCTGAATGGTTCGAACTAAAATATTTATTTTTATATCAATTCTACTTGTTTTTGTATCATCTTGCGGAGAAGAGGATTCTCATACTATTGTACCTCCGCATCACACCGTTACCATTCAAGAACTTCAATCTAAAATTCAACAATATCCTGATTCTTTAATTTTTGTACAAGACTTAATTGAAGCCTATCGAGATATAGGAAACTATGATTCAGCCTTAGTTATAGCCGACAACCAAGTAAAAAAAGATAGTAACAATGCCTATTTTTGGAATGTAAAAGCCAATTTATATTTTGAAAATGGCGATACACTAAATGCAATCTATTCCTTAGAACAAGCGATTGATATTTTTCCTATGCCGGATTATTTAATTGGACTGGGAACCATTTATGCCGAAATCAAAAACACAAAGGCTCTTGCAATCGCAGATGAACTTTTAAAATCGCAGAGTAAAAAATTAATGAAGGATGCTTATTTTATAAAAGGTTTGTATTATAATTTTATCGAGGAACCCAAAAATGCCATTCCTTTTTTAGATAGCTGCTTAAGCCTTGATTACACTTACATGTATGCTTATCGTGAAAAAGCTATTGCTAATTATACTTTAGGCAAATATAAAAATGCGATTGAGATCTTAAAGCGAGCGGTTACTCTTAGAAATAATTTTGATGAAGCTTATTTTTGGATGGGAAAATGTTATGAAAAATTGAATGATACGGCCAATGCCATTCAGAGTTATGAGAATGCACTGTTGTATGATAAAAATTATATTGAAGCAAAAGAAGCATTGCAACAAATAAAAAAATAATTAGAATAACTACTTTTAAAATAAAATTTAAAAAATGCCTTTAATTGCACCATCATTATTATCTGCTGATTTTTTACACTTAGCAGATGCTTGCAAAATGCTTAACGAAAGTGAGGCAGATTATTTTCATTTAGATGTCATGGATGGGCGATTTGTTCCCAACATTAGTTATGGAATGTCTATCATAAAACAAATTCGAAAAGCGAGTAATAAATTTTTCGATGTGCATTTAATGATAGTAGAACCTGAAAAATATGCGGAGGAATTCAAAGCTGCCGGCGCCGATGGATTGACAGTACACATAGAGGCATGCACTCATTTACATAGAAATATTCAGCAAATAAAATCTTTGGGAATGAAGGCAGGTGTGGCTATCAACCCGCACACACCGGTTTTTCTTTTAAAAGAAATTATCAAAGATATTGACCTCGTTTGCTTGATGAGTGTGAATCCGGGTTTCGGCGGGCAATCATTTATTCCCAATTCTATTGATAAAATAAAAGAGCTAAAAGAATTAATTATACAAAATAATTCTTCTGCTAAAATAGAAGTGGATGGTGGTGTGTCTTTAGAAAATGCAAAAGAAATAGTGATGGCGGGCGCCGATATTTTAGTAGCCGGAAATGCCGTGTTTAGCGCTGCTGATCCCATTGGCACCATTGCGCAATTAAAGAAAATATAAGTTTCCATCTTTCAGTATTATCTTCACTTTATGAGATTCACGGCCTGCCTATTTTTTCTTTTTATATCAGTCGCTACTCTTGCACAAAAGCAAGGTGCTACCATCTCCGGAAGAATTATTGATGAGAATGAAAATCCATTATCCAAAACGACCATCACGATTTTAGGTAAGCAAACAGGCATTGTAAGTACCGATTCAGGAACATTTAAAATTTCTGTTCCTTCGGAAAAAGCGATTGCACTGGTTTTTTCTCATGCCGGATATAAAGACGAACAAAAGAATTTTTATTTGAGTGAGGGCGAAGAAGAAACCATAACCGTAAAATTATCTTTAGGCGGAAAAACCCTTGAAACCGTTGTCGTTACTACTGATAAGAGTAGAAATGAAACAGGATTAATAAAAATAAATCCTAAAAATACCTTCACTGCACCCAGCACAGTTGGTGGTGTGGAAGGTCTCATAAAAATTTTGGTAGGGAGTAATAACGAACTTACTTCTCAATATTCAGTGCGTGGTGGCAATTACGATGAGAATTTAATTTACATCAATGATTTTGAAATCTACAGACCCTATTTAGTGAGAAACGGCCAACAAGAAGGATTGAGTTTCATCAATCCGGAGATGGTAAAAAATATCAATTTTTATAACGGAGGATTTCAAGCAAAATACGGAGATAAAATGAGTAGCGTGCTTGACATTCAATATAAAAATCCTGATAAATTGAAAGGCTCAGCCTACATAAGTTTGCTGGAACAAGGATTACATTTTGAAGGGATTTCAAAAAATAAAAAACTCACTTGGCTATTAGGTGCAAGAACGAAAACGAATAGAAATTTATTGAGTAGTCAAGAAACAAAAGGAAATTATGTGCCATCTGCGGCTGATTTACAAGCGTATTTTACTTATCAATTGTCCGATAAATTACAATTAGAAATTCTTGGAGTACTTGCCGGTTCTAAGTTTGCGCTCATTCCTGAATCTGCTCAAAAATCAACCGCAGTTTTTTCACCGGTATTTACTGCCAATGTTGGTTTAGACATTTATTTTGAAGGTCAAGAAAAAGATAATTACAATAATAATTTTGTGGGAGTAAGCCTATTACAAACTGTCAATAAAAAATTAAAATTAAAATGGTTGGCAAGTAGATATGGCGATAATGAAAAAGAGAATTTTGATATTCTTGGTGCGTATCTTTTTGGAGAAAGAAGTTTTGATAAATCAAAAGCAGATTTCGGAAAAATCACCAATCCTTTGGCAGCAGGCGTTTTCCACAATTTTGCGCGAAACGAATTAGACATTCAAGTGTATAATTTCAGTCACAAAGGAAGTTTCGATCAAGGAAGAAATTTTTTTCAATGGGGTTTAAGTTTTGACCATACTTTAATTAATGATCAATTGAATGAATGGGAAATGAAAGATAGCGCCGGATATTCGATTCCATTTAATCCCAATCAACTTCAACTTAGCACCGTACTGAAATCTAAAGCAAATCTTACCATCGATAAATACAGTGGTTATATTCAAGATAATATTCGTTTAGGCAATACTGTTAGAGACATTACTTTACAAGTAGGTGTGCGTTTTAATTATAATTCTCTCAATAAAGAATTCATCATTAGTCCGAGAGCACAATTGAGTTTTAAACCAAATTGGGAAAAAGATATTGTATTTAAAATTTCTGCCGGAATCTACGACCAGCCGCCGTTTTACAGAGAATTAAGAAGGTACGACGGATCAGTCAATACCTCAGTAAAAAGTCAGAAGAGCATTCAATTTGTAGCAGGATTTGATTATAATTTATCCAAAGGAAATACTCCGATTAGAATTACGACAGAAGCTTATTATAAATCACTCACCGATGTAGTTCCTTATGATATTGACAATGTAAGAATTCGATATTATGGAGAAAATAGTGCCAAAGCTTATGCTGCAGGAATTGAAACAAGAATATATTCTGAGTTAGTAAAAGAGGCTGAAAGCTGGTTCAGTATTGGCATTAGCCAAACCAAAGAAAATTTAGACAATGATTTTTATTACAATTATAAAAATGCATCGGGTGAATTAATTACTCCCACCACGCCGGATCAAGTGATTACCGATAGTGTGAAAACCGAAGTGGGATATGTGCGCAGACCAAGTGATCGATTAATTACTATGGGATTATTTTTACAAGATTATTTAAGTACGAATAAAAATTTTAGGGTTCACTTAAACATGATTTACGGAAGCAACATGAGTTACAATATTCCGAACAGTACGAAATATCGAAATGGATTGATTATTGAACCTTACATGCGAATTGATATCGGATTTAGTGCATTATTATTGAGTGATAAATCTACAAGAAGAAGCCATTCACCTTTTAAAAGTTTCGAAAATATTTGGGCAAGTTTGGAAGTTTTCAACATCATTGATCGATCTAATATCATCTCGTATCAATTAATAAAAGACTTTGCCAACAACACTTTCAGCATTCCTAACCGGCTTACACCAAGAATGATCAATTTCAAACTGCTTGCGAGATTTTAAAATTTTTTATTTTAGAATCAATAACTTTTTAAAGAAGCGCGTAATGCAGAATCTTTTTGTGCCGGAGTAAAAGAATGATTGAAATTATAAATAGAAGATTCCCAATCTCCATACACCGGATTAGGAAGAATAATAAATTTTTTCCCAAATTCTTCCGCGAAGGATGTGGCTGTATTTCTTCTGTCCTCTACATTTTTCTTTTCAAATAAATTACTCACATCATTTAAATTATCGCCCATTAATAAAACAATATCATGTGTTTTCAAAATAGATTGTTTTCTATTTTCTTTGGATGAAATTCCTTGTCTTAATAATAAATGTTCATTGTCTGCATTGGGGAAATTAAATTTTTTCAAATTTTCTAAAGTGCCTACTCTTTCTCTTTCATCACGATTAGTTACGTAAAAAATTTCTATTCCTTTTGATGACGCATATTTCAGAAAACTCAATCCACCGGGAACGGTGTCCGCATTGGCACTTGAAGTCCATTCATTCCATGAATCTGAAGTATAGTCCAATCCTTGTAATGCTTGATGGGCCTGATATGCAGCGTTACTTAATACCGTTTCATCAATATCGGTCATGATAGCACGCGGCTTCGTACTTGGCTGTTTGATAATTTCATCCACGCGCAATCTGGCAAAATTAAATGCTTGATAACAAAGCGCTCTATATTCTGCAGCATTCTGTTGAAAGACGGTGGTAAATAATTTTCCGTCCACCACAGTTTGATTGGGAGTGTTTACCTCATTCACGGTAACATGCGGAGCAATCGTACATGAAGCAATAAATAAACTCAGAATGATGGCATATTTTTTCATAACAAATTTTTAATTTTTTATCCTACAAAAATGCAGTTTTAATTTCAAAATAGAGTCAAATTTTTAAAACGAAAAATAATGCACAAAATTTGCTGCTGAAATAACATGTAATTTTGTTACTCTATAATTACTTAAAATATTAAAATGGAATTCGTTGATTATTACAAAACATTGGGAGTTTCTAAAAACGCAAGTGCGGATGAAATAAAAAAAGCGTATCGAAAATTAGCCAGAAAATATCATCCGGATGTAAACCCCAATGATAAAGATGCTAATAAAAAATTTCAACAAATTAATGAAGCCAATGAAGTATTGACAGATAAAGAGAAAAGAAAAAAATACGATCAGTACGGCGAAAATTGGCAACATGCAGGCCAATACGAACAAGCTCAAAGGCAACGTCAGCAACAATCTCAACAATTTGGCGGCGGCGGAGGTTTTGGTGAATATACTTATTCGGGTGAAGATGATAGTGCCTTCTCAGACTTCTTTGAATCACTTTTTGGAGGAAGCAGAGGCAGAAGAACACAAACAAAATATCGCGGTCAAGATTTCAATGCAGAACTACATTTACAATTAAGTGAAGTAGCCCAAACGCATCAAAAAACACTTAACATCAATGATAAGAAAGTAAGGATTACTATTCCTGCCGGTGTAGAAAATGGCCAAGTGATTCGATTGAAAGGTTATGGAAGTGCCGGTGCTAATGGCGGACCTAATGGAGATTTATTGATCACATTTATTATTCAAAATGATACTCCATTTAGAAGAGATAAAAATGATTTGTATAAAACTGAAGATATTGATTTGTACACGGCTTTATTGGGTGGCGAAAAAACGATTGATACACTTACGGGAAAAATTAAATTAAAAATAAATCCTGAAACTCAGAACCAGACAAAGGTTCGTTTAAAAGGTAAAGGATTTCCTATTTATAAAAAAGAAGGTCAGGCAGGAGATTTATACATCATTTGGAATGTTGTTCTGCCAAAACATCTTACAGAAAAACAAAAGGAATTATTTAGAGAAATCGAAAAACTTTCATCTTAATAAATCATTTATGAAACAACAAGATTTAATACCGGCTACCGATTTTTGCCAATATCATAATATTGAATATTCATTTATTAGTTCATTAGAAGAATCAGGATTGATCAGCATTCAATCAGTTGAACACAGCACTTTTATTCCTATTGATGAAATGCAAAAACTGGAAAAATTTATTCGCCTTCATTACGATCTCGATATCAATGTGGAAGGAATCGAAACCATCAATCACCTTCTTGAAAAAATTGAAGAAATGCAAATGGAGATTATGCATTTGAAAAATAAAACGTCATTCTAAAACTGGAATTAAAATTTTCATCAAAAAACAAATAGTATTTTGCATCTATGACAAAACTTTCTGTCAACATAAATAAAATAGCAACTCTTCGAAATGCACGAGGCGGCAACAATCCAGATGTAATTCAGTCTGCTATTGACATTCAGACTTTTGGCGCAGATGGCGTTACGGTTCATCCGAGGCCTGATGAACGACATATTCGTTATCAAGATGTATTTGATTTAAAAAAAATAATCACCACAGAATTTAATATTGAAGGAAATCCAAGAGAACAAAAATTTGTAGATTTAGTATTAGCAAATCTACCTGATCAAGTTACTTTAGTACCTGATGTTTTGGGCCAATTAACTTCCGATCATGGATGGGATACAAAAAAAAATAAAGACTATTTAATTGAAATTGTAAGTGTTTTTAAAAAGGCAGGAATTAGAGTTTCTCTTTTTGTAGATCCTATAGAAGAAATGGTAGAACATGCGCAAGAAACCGGAACGGACAGAATAGAATTGTACACAGAATCCTATGCAAAATTGTATCAATCCGGAATGATAGAAAAAGCAGTAGCACCTTTTGTTAAAGCGGCCAAAAGAGCTACTGACTTAGGTTTGGGCATCAATGCCGGCCACGATTTGGATTTACATAACCTCAATTATTTTTCAAAAAATATTCCGGATTTAGCAGAAGTTTCTATCGGACATGCACTCATTTGTGATGCGATTTATTTGGGATTGGAAAATACCGTTCAATTGTATAAAAGACAATTAGGAAACACGCCGATGCTTAATTAAGAATTTGAGCCAATTTATTTATCAAATCTGATCCTCTTAAATTCTTTGCAATAATTCGTCCTTTCGGATCAATTAAAATATTTTGGGGAATACTTCTTATTTTAAACATCTTGGCCACTTCATTTTGCCAACCTTTCAAATCGCTGAGTTGTGTCCAATTTAATCCGTCCATTTTTACTGCATCCAACCAACCTTTTTTATAGCTATCTAAAGAAATTCCAACAATAGTAAAATTTTTAGACTGGAATTTTTTGTAGGCAGCTACTACATTTGAATTCTCTTGTCTGCAAGGCCCACACCAGCTTGCCCAAAAATCAATTAAAACATATTTTCCTCTGAAAGAAGTTATATTGACGATACTATCATTAGCATCTTGCTGAGAAAAATTTTGAATTTCTATACCTATTCCGTTAATCAATTCCTCTTCAATTACATGATGAACATAATTCGCCAATTCACTTTTTTGTACTTCCGGAGTAATTAAAGAAAAAAGTTCTTGAGCCAGCGTTAGTTTCGTAGATACTTGCATTAATTGAATAATCGCAATTGGGGAAACATAAGATGCAGGATTTTTTGTAATGAAAGTTTTAGCTGCTTCTTCAAAACCCTCTACCAAAGCGGGATTGTGCAAAGCATTATTTTTAAAAAGAACTAAGTAGGGTTCAATTAATTGTACATATTCTGCATACTCATTTTGAGACTGTGAACCCGATATTACAAGTTGCGTAATTGAATCCTTAGTGCCTGAAATTTTAATAGAATTATTTTCTAAAAAGAACGGAATTACCGGAGGTTGATCTCCAAATACAATCACTTTAAATGTGGGTTCTTTTACTTTTCCCGTTATAATAAATTTGCCTTTTTTTATTTCCGTCTGCTTTATAGGTTGACCTGTTTGATCATCCAAAAATGAAACAGAAGTACCATCTTCATAACCGCTAACACTGCCTGTAATCGTGTATTTGGTGGATTTTTCTTTCTTCTTATTTTGCGCTTGCCCAATGAAAGGGATTACCAATAAAAAGAAAAATAGCACTCGTTTCATAAAAAACAATTCATTAGGTTATCCAAGATTCTTTGTAAGAAGCAAATCTAAATTTTAAAAACTTAAATAGCTTCGATATTGACATTTAGTCTTCTAAAATGGAGTTAATAAATAAATGTGTATCAGCCACCACATGGGTTCCTTTAGATAATGCTTGAATGTACGCAGAGCCAATAATAGCGCCGGCTGCATATTGATTGGCTTCTTTAAACGAAGCGCGATCTTTAATTCCAAACCCAATCATAATTTCATTTCTTAAATTCAGATTTTTCAATTTTTGGAAATAATTATTTTGAGAACGAAAATTGACTTTTCCCCCGGTAATGGAAGATGAAGAAACCGCATAGATAAATCCCGTACTCAATTCATCGATCTTTTGAATTCTTTCTATGGAAGTTTCCGGTGTGATTAAAAAAATAATACTCAGATGATACTTTTCAAAAATCCATTTGTATTCTTGTTCATATTCTTGAAGCGGTAGGTCCGGAAGGATAATGCCTGCAATTCCCAACAAACTCGCCTCTTTGCAAAATTTTTCAACTCCATATTGCATTACGGGATTCAAATAACCCATTAAAATGAGCGCCATTGCATTATTAGAATTCTTCTCTTTATACTGTTGTAACTGTTCAAATAATTTTGAAATAGACATGCCATTTTCAAGTGCTGTCATGCTACTGGCCTGAATTACAGGCCCATCCGCTAAAGGATCGCTATACGGCATTCCAATCTCCACCATATCTACCTCGCTCTCTTGCAAAGCCTCTAAAATATTTTTAGTATCATCTAATTTTGGAAAGCCCGCAGTAAAATAAATACTAAGAATGTTTTTATTTTTTTTTGAAAATAATTTCGAAAGAGAATTCATTTTTTATTTTTTTTTGAATGAATTATTGATTCATCAATTCATGATTCAAAAACGCTGCCATGTCTTTATCTCCCCTGCCGCTTAGATTCACCACGACAATATCTTCTTTTTTTAAATCCATTTTTTCCAATGCAGCTATAGCATGTGCAGATTCTAACGCCGGAATAATCCCTTCCAATTTTGCTAATTCAAAAGCGGCTTTCATGGCTTCTTCATCAGTTGCACTTACAAATTGAGCTCGATTTGATGTAAATAAATGCGCATGCAAAGGACCAATTCCCGGATAATCCAATCCGGCTGAAATACTGTGTGGTTCTACCACCTGTCCATCTTCAGTTTGCATTAATAAACTCTTACTTCCATGTAAGATTCCTATAGTTCCTAATTGAGAAGTAGCCGCGCTTCTTCCACTATTTACTCCTTCACCGGCTGCTTCTACCGCTATTAATTGAACTGATTCTTCTTCTAAAAAGTGAAAAAATGCACCCGCCGCATTACTACCACCACCCACACATGCAATAACATAATCCGGTAATCCGCTTGCACAAATAGCTTGCATTTGAGTTTTAATTTCTTCACTAATTACACTTTGAAAATGCGCCACCATATCCGGATAAGGATGCGGTCCAACAACGCTTCCGATTAAATAATAAGTGTCATCAGGATGTTGTATCCAATCTCTGATCGCTTCGTTGGTAGCGTCTTTCAGCGTTTTACTTCCGCATGTTGCCGGAATAATTTTGGCACCTAACATCTTCATTCGCGCTACATTAGGTGCCTGTCTTTCAATATCTTTCTCGCCCATGTAAACAATACATTCCAATCCTTTCAATGCGCACACGGTCGCGGTTGCTACACCATGTTGTCCTGCTCCGGTCTCCGCGATAATTCTTTTTTTACCTAATCTTTCCGCCAATAAAATTTGTCCGATGGTATTATTGATCTTATGCGCACCTGTGTGACAAAGGTCTTCACGTTTAAGAAAAATTTTTGCTTTACATTTTTCACTTAATCTTTCTGCAAAATATAAGGGAGTCGGCCGTCCTACATAATCCTTTAAAAGATTTTTAAAATCATTTTGAAAAGTTGCTTCGTTAATTATTTTAAGATAATTTTCTTGGAGATATTGTACATTGGGGAATAACATTTCAGGCACATAAGATCCGCCAAACTCGCCATAGTAGCCATTTTTGTTCACTGTATATTTCAAATCATTTTTCATTAAAAAGCCCTTAATTTGTTTACAAATTCTTTAATTAGTTGAATATTTTTTACTCCGGGTTCTGTTTCAAATAAACTATTTATATCCACCGCATATAAAAAGGGATGGTTAAAAGACGTAATAATCTCTGTATCATCAGGCCCCATTCCTCCTCCCAGAAAAAAGGGTTTATTAATTTTTGCATTCTTCAAAATTGACCAATCAAATTTTGATCCTGAGCCGCCATAAATTACTGTGGACATTTTATCGAACAAAAAATAATCGCATGCCTCTTGAAATTCCTTTATTAACCAATCCACATCGTTTTGAGTATTTCCAATTCTAAATGCTTTGATGAGTTCTACATGGTCACTAATTTGTGAACAATATTCAGCAGTTTCTTCTCCATGCAATTGTACAAGATCCAATCCATAAGCTTCTACTTGTTCCAGAACATAAGCTACCGGCTCATTCACAAAGACTCCTACTTTTTTAAAGGAAGTTTTTAATTGCTTTACCTCCTGAGCTTTTAATTTTTCCAAAACAGAACGAGGAGAAGAATGATAAAAAATAAGCCCCGCAAAATCAATATTTATAGCATTCAATTCTTTTAATTGCTCCAGATCGGTAATACCGCAAACTTTTATTTTCATTTCATTTTTTTTGGACAATTATCTAATATCATGCTACATTTAATTCTTCAACAAATGTTTTAAATGCCTTACCGGGATTGGACTCTTTCATAAATTTCTCACCAATCAAAAAGCCTGAAAACCCTTGTTGCCTCAACATTTTAATTGCGTAGACATCATTGATACCACTTTCTGCAATTCTTAATTTGTTGGCAGGAATTTGTTTTCCCAGTTTGATCGAATGCTCCAGATCCACTTTGAAATCCTTTAAATTCCTATTATTAATTCCAACCACATCCACTTCATCACAAATGTGTTGTAACTCTTGCTCAGTATGGATTTCCAATAATACATTCAATCCCAAATTTTTTGCTGAAAGCGATAGCGTTTTTACTTCTTTCATCGATAAGCATGCAGCAATTAACAAAATAATATCGGCACCATTCGCTTTAGATTCTATCAATTGATACTCATCGATAATAAAATCTTTTCGCAAAATAGGAATTGGATTTATTCGCGCATTTTTCAAATCACCCAAACTACCCCCAAAAAAATGCTGATCTGTCAAAACAGAAATCGCGCCGGCACCATATTTCGCATAATCTTTCGTAACATCAATGACCTCTGCCGAATTATTAATAATTCCCTTAGAAGGTGATTGACGTTTGAATTCCGCAATAATTCCCGTTCTATTCTCATCCAACAAAAAATCCCTAAATGAATAAGGAGTTCGATGGAAGAAAATTTCCTTTTCTAAAATAGCAATTGGCATATTCATTTTTCTTTGCGCAACTTCTACTCTCTTCTGTGCAATAATAGTTTCTAAAATATTCTTCATTGCAAACTCATTAAATGTTGAAAATTTTTATAAGCCGATCCACTTTCTAAACTTTCTACACTCGCCGCATAGCATTCTTCATAACAGGAATGCATACCCGAAGCCAATAATGCCATAGCTGCATTGGTTATTACCACTGCATTCTGAGCCCATGTACCTTCGCCTTTTAAAATTTTAAGAAAAATAGAAGCAGATTCCTCCACAGAATTTCCACCATAAATATCTTGCGCAGCCACAGTTCTCTTTCCTAAATATTGTGCAGATAAAATTTGTTCACCTTCATTTGTAATTACTTTTGTATCACCCGTCAAAGAAATTTCATCATACCCTTCTAAGCTATGAATAATCATAAAATCAGAAGTAGATTGTTGCAATAAATAAGCATAAATTCTGGCCATTTCCAGATTATAAACACCCACCATTTGCACTTGTGGAATTGCAGGATTTACCATTGGCCCCAAAATATTAAAGAAGGTGCGCACGCCCAAATTTTTTCTAACAGGCGCTGCAATTTTTAATGCAGGATGAAATAAAGGCGCATGCATAAAGCAAATATTAGTCACATCTAATTCCTTTTTTAATTTTTCATTATCCGCTGAAAATCGATAACCTAAATTTTCCATCACGTTACTTGATCCGCTAATAGAAGTGGCTCCATAATTACCGTGTTTGGCAATAGATTGACCCGCACCTGCTACAATAAAACAACTTAATGTGGAAATATTAAAAGTATTTTTTCCATCACCACCTGTACCAACAATGTCTAGAACCCTGTGCCCATCAAGGTTTACAGGCACACATAATTCCATAAGGGCTTCTCGAAAACCCAGTAATTCTTCGATGGTAACACTACGCATTAAAAATACTGTCATAAAAGAAGCTAATTCGGCATCAGAATAAATCCCATTTGAAATATTCAATAACACCTCTTTTGCTTTTGCTTGTGAAAGCGTTTTATATTCAAATAAATATTGTAAAATCTTTTTCATCTTAATTTTTTAACCAATTACTAATCATCTTTTCTCCATCAGGAGTCATCACACTTTCAGGATGGAATTGAACTGCTTGCAAATCATATTTCGGATGTTCTAAAGCCATAATCTCACCATCTTCATCCTCAGCGGTAATTTTTAATTCTTTTGGAAAATCATTTTTATTGACCACCCACGAATGATATCTCCCCACCATTATTTCGTTAGGTAAATCCAAAAAAATATCATTCACTCTGGAAGTTCTATTTTTATTTATTTTGATCGAGGTAGCAACGCCATGAAAAACTGTTGACAAATTCACTAAACTTCCACCAAATGCTTCCGCAATGGCTTGTTGGCCCAAACACACGCCCAATATAGATTTGGTAGTTGCAAATTCTTTTATTAATGGAAGTAATAAACCGGATTGAGCAGGAAGTCCCGGCCCGGGCGAAAGAATAATTTTATCGTATTCTTTAATTTTTTCTAAATCAATCTCATCATTACGAAACACATCTACTTTGGTATTTTTCAATTTTTCTACAATGTGTACCAAGTTATACGTAAACGAATCGTAATTATCGAAAATTAATATTTTACTCATCTTTTAAATTTCTTGTGCTGACTGAACAGCGGCTTTTAATGCATTTAATTTGTTCACTACTTCTTTCAACTCACTGTTAGGGATAGACGCAATTGTAACACCTGCGCCAGCTCTGTAATTCAAACAATTATTTTTGCTTAAAAAAGTACGAATCATAATGGCTTGATTTAAATTACCATTGAACCCAACATAGCCAATACTTCCACCATAATATTCGCGAGCATCTTTTTCATTTTCTTGAATGAGCTGCATGGCTTTGTATTTAGGTGCTCCGCTTAAAGTTCCTGCAGGAAAGGTGGCTGCCAATGATTCAAACGGATTAGAATTATCTTTTACCGTTCCTTTTACTTCGCTCACCAAATGAATTACGTGCGAAAAAAATTGTACTTCGCAAAAACGGCTCACATGAACATCGGTACAAACTCGGCTAAGGTCATTCCGTGCTAAATCCACAAGCATTACATGTTCCGCATTTTCCTTTTTGTCATTTAAAAGTTCTTGTGCTAATTGTTGATCATTAATTTCGTTACCACTTCGTCTATACGTTCCTGCTATGGGATGAACAATTGCTTCACCTTTATCAATTACTAACTGCGCTTCCGGGCTACTGCCAAATAAACGATAGTCGCCATAATCAAAATAAAAAAGATACGGACTTGGATTAATATTTCTCAATGCGCGATACACATTGAATTCATCACCGGTAAATTTTTGTTGAAACTTACGACTCAATACAATTTGAAAAACATCCCCTTTCGCACAACTTTCAATTCCATTTTCCACCATTGACACATACTCTTCATCGGAAATGGGAGAAGTTTCTGATCCAACACTTTTAAATGGAAAAGTGGGTACGTCTTTGCTTCTAATTATATTTTCTATTAATTCACCATTACTTTCCAAGCCATGAATATGGTTTTCACAAATAAATAATTCGTCATTAAAGTGATTGATGGCAATTACATATTGATACAAACGATAACGAACAAGCGGAATTGTTTTGGAAGATGTTGGCTTATTTTTATTTGATTGAAATTTTATTGTATCAAAAAATTGGACTGCATCATAAGAAGTATATCCGAACATTCCTTGCCCAAGTCCACCGGGCATTTCAGGATTTTCTTTTGCTTCAAAATACTGCATAAATTTCCACAATTCATGGATGACTTGAGTGCTTTTTTCAATCGGAATTTTTTTAGCTTCTTGATTGGGAAACTTGTATTCTATTTCTTGTAGGTTAGAAATTTCGATACCTGCAATCGCATTAATACCGATAAAAGAGTAACTATTTTTCCCTGCATGATAATCGGCACTTTCCATTAAAATAGTATCACGAAAGCGATCTCGCAAACGCAAATAAATTCCAACTGGCGTATAGATATCTGCCAATAATTTTTTGTACGTGGTAGTAATTTCTATTTTTTTCAAACAAATTTTATTTTACAATTTCTAAAAACAAAACGCCCCGAGCGTAGTGCCGGGGCGTTCAATTTATTTTCTACAAATAATAACAATGCGGCACAATTATACAATTGTGTGCCACCAGCTATTATATGTATTATTCATTTTCATTTTCAGGAGCAAAGATGATGGTAAATTTTTTATCCAACAAATATTTTATCATTTCTTCAACAAAATCTCTTTTAATTTGATGCAACTTTGAAACTGAAATCTCACTCTTATACCTAATTAAAAACAATCACGTTGAAATTATTTATACTCAATCTTTTTTTCTTGATTCCCGCTTTTGCCGGTGCGCAAAAAATTGACAGCATATTTGTACATCTTTATACCGACAGCCTTAAAAAAGGCACTTTAAATTACATCAATATTGATGGTAAAATGCAAGATGGACACTATCTTCCATTAGATTCTACTCATCTTACTTTTTCTTCATGCGATGGCAATTTTGAAGGCAATTCTCTTTGGATCGATCCTAATTTCTCAAAAGAAAAAGTGACCATTAAAGTTGTATTGAAATCGAATCCTTCCATTTTTAAACAGTTTGATGTTTACATCAAAAAGACTCCTGATCCCGAGTTGCCAACTGAAAAAGAATTGCTCAACGAATTGAAGAAAAATTCAAAAAATAAGCATGCATAAAAGCTATCTGTGCTCTTTAAACAAGAGAATATTGTAGTAAATAATTATTCATTTACTGAAAAATTCTTCCTTATTTTTACCAACCTAGTTTATCTTGAATCTAATTTTATTGGAAGAAATGAAATCTGATAAAAAAATTAATAAAACTTCTACTTCAAAAAAGATTGCGCTTTATTTTACTTTAGTTTTGGCCATTGCATTGGTCGTATTAATTTTTGCTGCCACCAATATTTTTACTGAAAATCCATTTCAAAAAAAGAATTTCATCCTTTTCTTTTTGATGATTTTTTGTATTTTTTCCGGCATCACAATTTGGAACAATTATAAAAAAGACGAGAGAAAAAAATTAGAAAATAATTCTAAGAAATAAATTTTATTTCTATAGAACATTGGCGGGGCAACCAATCTGGTCTTTTTTATTTCCGCCTCCTCCGCCTCCACTTCCTATTTTAAAGGAAAAAGTTGCCATGGTAAAATAATACCAATCACTATTTTTATTTCCTCTTGCAGAGCCTGCCGGAGGATAGGTAGCTGTGGGATCTACTTCATTGCTGCGAAAAGAAAGTTCTACCGCTTTCGGTCCACGATAGGTCAACAATTCATTTTGATCCACATAGGTATTGCTCACATCATCTAAATAATCGGTAAATAATTTTCTCAATCCAACTTCTAATCCCACGGAAATTTTATCACTCAAAGAAAAATTAATACCGGCACCTACCGGAATAGAAAATTGTGTAAGCCCATAAATTTGATTGCCTTTTATAAATCCTTGCCCTTCGGTACTTAACGGTTGTAAATAATATTTATCTCCGGCCATATCGTATGTATAGGGATTGAAATGATACACGGCGATTCCTGCAAATGCATATGGAGTAATTGTTTCAGACAGTGATGTAAAATTATATTGCACTCCCGCATGAATTTCTAACAGATTGGTAGAAAAATTGAGATTGCGATTTTTATTTTTTCCAAACTTATCATCGGCAGTTAATTGTGCATAAATTATGCTCCCTCTAATATCCCAATTATCAGTTAATCCGTAATGAATACCCAAACCGAAGGTGGGTTTCGATTGATCAAAAGTGTATCTTTTTTCTTGTAAATCTCCTTGGTAATTGGCTACTCCACCATATAAATTTAATGTCAAATCTTGTCCGAAAGAGGTTGAGAAAGAAAATGCTAATACTACACAAACAAAGCACCATTTTTTACTTGGAAGATTCCACATACGTTAGTTCATTTTAATTTAAACACGAAAAAAAAACATTTAAATATTCGTCATTGTCAGCAATTTCTATACCATCAATTAGTTTTGAATATTTTTTTTAAAATTAAATGATTCCAATTAAATTTTGAATTAACTTCATCAATTGTTCAATCCAACATTCCAAAACCCTATTGCCGCATAAAAATAAATTTACCCGCGTTCATGTTTCAGTTTCATTTCTCTCCTAAATTTTTATTTTTTACGCTTAAACTGGGTTTCCTTTTCATCGGAATCGGGTTTATGAATTCGTCTTCAGCACAAACATGGAAAAATATGGGTGCGACGGGCTATTCGGGCGGAATGGCATGGCACACGGCTTCTGCGATTTCGAAGAGCGGCATTGCTTATGTAATCTATCAAGACGAAACAAAAGACGACAGAGCAAGCGTAAGAAGTTTTGATGGTTCCAATTGGATTCCAAAAGGAGCATTAGGATTTTCAGGAAGAGAGGTAATGAATACTTCTATCCAATTTGATCAAAAAGATACTGCCTACATTGCATTTACTGATCAATATTATTTAGGACAAGTAAGTGTGATGAAATTTTCGGATACTGCTTGGGAATATGTTGGTCAAGATCGTTTTTCCACAGGTGCAGCACATTTTCTTTCTTTGGCTATATCTCCCGACGGAATTCCATTTGTTGCATATTCAGAATATGATAGCTCAATGGAATTGAAAGTTAAAAAATTTAATGGAACCGATTGGGAGAAAGTTGGCTTGCCGAATTATTTGGCGCGAAAAGCTTATAACATTGATTTGAAATTTTCTCCTTCTGGAAATCTTTTCGTTACATTTTCTGATGGAAATAATGGCATGAAAGCATCCGTGTTAGAATGGGATGGAACTGATTGGAAAACCGTTGGTGCTGCGGGTTTTACGCAAGAATTGTCTAATTATAATGCTATTGATTTTAATAATTCCGGTGAACTTTATTTTTCTTATTCTAATACCAACAACCAACCCAAAGTATTGAAATTTGACGGCGCTAATTGGAATAGTATTGGCGACATCAATTTGCCAATCACACAATCGTATCAAAATTCTTTTGTTGTGGATGGAAATAATATTCCTACGATTGCTTATACAGATCAGAATTTTGAGCCGTTTGTAATCAGTTTTGTAAATAATGATTGGATAAGTACTAATAATGATTTGGTTTCAAAAGGTATTTTCTTTAGTCATTCACTATTTATTGATGATAATGGATTTGCTTTTCTATCTTATGTTGACCAGCTTTCTTCTTCCTCCATTTCTGCAATGAAATTGGATGGAGTTTTACCCATTGAGTTGGAAGATTTTACAGGGGAAGCAATCAACCAAATTTCAGTACTGCATTGGATTACATCAGCAGAAATAAATAATGATCGATTTGAAATACAAAGAAGTACGGATGGAATTAATTTTAAAAAGATTGGAATTGTAAAAGGAAATGGAACTTCTTCTGCAAGAAATCAATATTCATTTATTGATCAACAGCCGATTATAGGAGCCATTAATTATTATCGATTAAATCAAATTGATTTCGATGGCAGTTCGAAATTATCAAAAATAATTTCATTAAAATTCAAAGAAAATTCTGTTGCATTTTTATTGTATCCTAATCCCGCAAAAAATAATTTAAATGTCCAAATCCCTAATAATAGAAAGGGTTTGACGATGAAAATTTATAATCTTCAAGGACAACTACAATGGCAACAAAGTTTTGCGAATCCTTCACCCATCATTCAAATTTCTTTAAATAATTTGGCGTCGGGTTTATACCATTTGGTGATTGAAGAAAATAATAAACGCACCGAAACCCTGCAATTTATCAAACAGTAATTTAAATTTTCAGAGAAATATTTTTTCTAAAAAACGAAGAGAAATAATTACAATAAAATTTCTTTCAATTTTGCAATCACTGTATCTACTTCCTCTTTGGTGTTGTATTTACTAAAAGAAAAACGAACCGTCACTTGATTGGGATTTTGTCCAGTAGCTTTTATTACATGACTTCCGTGTTCCGCGCCCGAAGTACAAGCACTTCCGCCGCTGGCGCAAATATTATTGATATCTAAATTAAACAATAACATTTCAGATGTGGGTGTATTAGGAAAAGCTACACTCAAAACAGTGTAAAGACATTCTCCATCGCAATCGCCATTAAAGCGCACACCCGGAATTTCCTTGCGCAATAAATCTTTCATGTAATCTCTTACTTGTTGTATATGATGGCGTTCATCTTCACGATTATCATTGGCTAATTCTAACGCTTTGGCAATACCCACAATTCCATAAATATTTTCGGTGCCTCCGCGCATATTACGTTCTTGGCTTCCGCCATTAATGAAAGGATGAATTTTGATATTTTCATTGATGTACAAAATTCCAATTCCTTTTGGTGCATGAAATTTATGACCCGATCCGGAAATAAAATGAACATGAATATCTTGTAAATCGAGAGGAAAGTGTGCTAAGGTTTGCACAGTATCTGAATGAAAAATAGCTCCATATTTTTCACATAAATTACCGACAGCTTTAATATCGGTGATGTTGCCAATTTCATTATTTCCATGCATCAAAGTAACCAAACATTTTTCTTTACTTTCTTTCAAAAGTCTTTCCAAATCTTCCATATCAATATGACCATTTTCAGACACTTTTACATAATCCGATTCCACTTGGCCTGAATTCGTAAGATATTCTACACAATGCAGTGTGGCATGGTGTTCTATGGGAGAACTGATAATATATTTACATCCTAAATCATGCACTGCCGCATTAATTGCCGTATTCGTACTTTCTGTTCCGCCGCTCGTAAAAAATATTTCTGCAGGATGAACATTTAAAATTTTCGCAACCGTTTTTCTGGCATTTTCAATCGCCATTCTTGTTTCGCGACCATAAGAATAAATGGAAGAAGGATTACCGAATTTTTCTGTAAAAAAAGGTTTCATCACCTCAAAAACTTCCGGATCAAGGGCAGTCGTGGCCGCATTGTCAAAATAAATTTTTTCCATTTCTATCGATTCTTTTTTGATTCGCAAATAATTACATCACTTCATTGATGTCCTTCATAATTTTCTTGGCAATATTATCTGCGGTTGTTTCAAAATTACTTTCAGAATAAATTCTAATAATCGGCTCTGTATTGCTGGTACGTAAATGCACCCAATCATTATCAAATTCTATCTTCAATCCATCTTCGGTATTTACCGGATTATTTTTATACTTTTCTTTGATCTTTTGGAAAATAGCATTCACATCTGTAGAACTTTCCAAATTCATTTTATTTTTGGAAATAAAATAATCAGGATAAGTTTTTCTCAATTGTTGAATACTTTTTTTTGAATGAGCCAAATGCGAAAGAAATAATCCAATACCTATTAACGCATCTCGCCCGTAATGAAAATCGGGAACGATAATTCCGCCATTTCCTTCACCACCAATTACCGCATTAACTTCTTTCATTTTCTTCACCACATTTACTTCTCCAACAGCAGATGGGAAATATTCACCTCCATGTTTTAAAGTAATTTCTTTTAATGATTTGGTGGAAGACATATTACTTACCGTGTTTCCTTTACGATGCGTAAGAACATAATCTGCCACAGCTACCAAAGTGTATTCTTCACCAAACATAGAGCCATCCTCGCATACAAAGCACAGCCTATCTACATCAGGATCTACTGCAATTCCGAGTGAGGCATTTTGTTTAACCACTTCATTACTCAATCCTACCAAATTTTGCGGAAGCGGTTCAGGATTGTGTTCAAATTTTCCGTTTACGGTTTCATTAATTACAATAACTTCTTCCACTCCTAATTTTTTCAAAAGAGCCGGCACATAGATCGCTCCTGAACTATTAATTGGATCAACCACTATTTTGAAATTGGCTTTGCGAATCGCATCTACATCCACCAAATCATAATTTAAAACTGCATCGATATGTTTATCCATCCAAGAATCATCTTCTTGATAAGAACCAAATTTATCAACGGTAGAAAAATTGAAATCTTCTTTTTCAGCAATTTCCAGCACTTTCGCTCCTAATTCCGCATCAATAAATTCTCCTTTTTCATTCAATAATTTTAAAGCGTTCCATTCTTTTGGATTATGACTGGCCGTAAGAATAATTCCGCCAACCGCCTTCTCACCTTTTACGGCTAATTCAACCGTAGGTGTAGTGGTAAGGCCGAGATCAATTACATCAAAGCCGCACGCAATAAGAGTATTAGCGCATAAATCACTCACCATTTTTCCGCTAATTCTACCATCGCGACCGATAACAACTTTTTTATTTTCTTCTTGTTTTAAAATGCCGGCGAAAGCCGCTGTAAATTTTACAATGTCTATCGGAGTTAAATTCTCACCTACATTGCCACCTATCGTTCCGCGAATACCGGAAATACTTTTTATCAATGCCACTTGTTCAATTTTTAAGGATGCAAAATTATGTTTTTTAATTGATTCCTAAAAGCGTAAGAAATACGCTACTTCTTTTTTTATCCATTAACTCATCTGGATTACATTTGCACGCTATCATAAAATATTTTTCAACATGAAGTCTTGGTTCAAAGAATGGTTTAATTCTCCTTATTATCACCAATTGTATTTTAAAAGAGATGATAAAGAAGCGGCCGATTTTATCAATCATTTGGTTGATCATTTGCAACCATCCCAAGATTCTTTGATGCTCGATGTGGCTTGTGGCAAAGGAAGACATTCCATTCAATTGGCTTCTAAAGGTTTTGATGTTACCGGAATTGATTTATCATTCGAAAGTATTCAAGAAGCTCAGAAACACGAATCAGAAAGATTACATTTTTTTGTGCATGATATGCGACTTCCGTTTTGGATCAATTATTTCGATTTTGCCTTTAATTTTTTTACCAGTTTCGGTTATTTCGATACCAGAAGAGAACATGATAATGCTATTAGAACAATCGCTCAATCTTTAAAACCAAATGGAGTTTTCGTGATTGATTATTTGAATTTAAAAGTTGCAGAAAAACAACAAGAACCGGAATCTTCCATGCAAATAGGTGAAGTAAATTTTACAATTACCAAATGGTCGGATGAAAATCATTTGTATAAAAAAATAATTGTACAAGACCCTAAAACGCCTACCCCTTCTATCTTTATGGAAAAAGTAGCACGGTTTACTTTAGTAGATTTTACGGAAATGTTGAAGCATCATCAAATGGAAATTCAGGAAGTTTTTGGTGATTATCAATTTGGAAAATATGATCTTGAAAATTCTCCCAGATTAATTATCGTGGCAAAGAAAATTCTTTAATTTATTTTTCCGAAGGAATAAAAATGACGCTCGCACTCTTTTTCAAATCGGATTCCAAACGAACAGTATAAATTTTAGAGCCGTCTCTAACGATCATCACCGCTGTATTTGGCGGAATCGTTCCCAAATTTTCTGCATACATGGTTACAATATTTTCTTTCGCTTCAGTATCGATGGGAAGTGTGATGGATAATGGTTTGTCTGTTAATCTTTGATGCGATAAAACTAATTTGCCATTGTAAAAAACGGATATAGAATCACCATCAATTTCTCCATTATCATAAAAATCTAACCTAAAAGAAGGTTCAGAAATTTGTATGGTTTTTACGATATCGGTTCTTCTATTTTCATATTGCAACTTAGGTGAAATGGAAGGAATTTTTATATCGCTTTCTTTTTTTGTCGGAATATTTTTATTCGGTGAATCGGATTTAGAATTATCTAAAGTACTTACTATTTCTTCCTTTGGTTCTTCTTTTATAATCGATTTTTCTTTTTTCGGAGAAGGTTTTTTTGTTGGTGGATTTTTCTTTTTCGGTGTATTTTTTACTACATCTTGCTTTTTAGGAGGCTTAATTCCTAAAGGTGCTTTATAACTCATTCTTTTAGAAAGTACGGTCGTACCACCAGATTCACAGCCCTGACCTTGATTGGGCGCGCCTTCCCAAGTGCCGGATAAAACTTCTATTCCATTTTCTCTTTTCTCTAAATGCAAACGATGTACTTGCAAACAACTGGAAAAAATTGGCGGCGGCGGAGTATTAGATTTAATTCTTTCTACTTCTGTTACAACCATTTCTTTGGACGTAGGATTGAAACTTCCGGTGAGTCGGCAAATTGTGTAATATTTTTTTCCGCCTAAATTAAAATAAGTATAAGAAGAACCTGAAACTTTATTGCCATCTAAACTTAATTCTAAAACATAAGCAGTATTGCCATTATCCAAACTGGAAAAAGTAAGTACATCATCATTGAATCCGCCTTTCCATTGTCCGTTTAGATGCGAACTTATATTGTTGGAAGAAGTTTTTCTATTATTTTGACTCAGTTTTTGAGCCTGTAAAAAAGATGTCCCCAATAAGAATAAAGAAATTGTAAAAATCAGTCTCATCAATCTATTTTCTTTTCATTCAAAATTAATTGTTATTAAAAACAAATCCTTTCAAAGGAATCACATCTTTGTCTAATACTTCGTTAAATTTGCCATTCTATTTTTCAAAAAATATTTTTTTAAGTTTGCACGATGATAAAAATAACTTTTCCCGATGGGGCTGTAAGGGAATATGAACAAGGGATTTCTTCCATGGGAATCGCAAAATCAATCAGCGAAGGACTCGCGAGAAAAATTTTAGTGGCTGATGTAAATGGAGAAATCTGGGATCTTTCTCGACCAATTGAAACGGATTCAACCATTAGTTTTTTATCGTGGGGAGATGAAAAAGCAAAATCTACTTTTTGGCATTCCTCTGCGCATCTTATGGCAGAAGCGGTGGAAGAGACTTTTCCGGGAGTAAAATTTTGGGTTGGCCCGCCATTGGAAAATGGATTTTATTATGATATGGATTTGGGCGATCAGGTAATTACCGAAACTGATCTAATCAAATTAGAAAAAAAGATGAGTGAATTAGCCAAGCAGAATAATTCGTTCGAAAGAAAACCCATTTCAAAAGCTGATGCTATTCATTATTTCAAGAAAAAAGGGGATGAATACAAATTGGATCTATTATCGAATTTAGAAGACGGACAAATTACTTTATACACTCAGGGTCAATTTACCGATTTGTGTCGTGGCCCGCATATTCCTTCTACAGGATTTATCAAAGCGATCAAATTAACTAACATTGCAGGTGCTTATTGGAAAGGCGATGAAAAAAATAAAATGCTCACTCGCATTTATGGTATCACTTTTCCCAATCAAAAAGAATTAGATGAATACCTTGTTTTTTTAGAGGAAGCTAAAAAGCGCGACCATCGCAAGTTAGGAAAGGAATTAGAATTATTTACTTTCTCAGAAAAAGTGGGTGCAGGCTTACCATTGTGGTTGCCCAAAGGCGCTATGCTTCGCGGAAGATTGCAAGATTTTATGCAGAAAGCGCAATTGGAATCCGGTTATTTACCGGTAATAACTCCGCATATTGGTTCCAAAAGTTTATATGTTACCAGCGGCCATTATGAAAAATATGGCGCTGATAGTTTTCAACCGATAAAAACTCCGGTAGAAGGTGAAGAATTTCTTTTGAAACCAATGAATTGCCCTCATCATTGCGAAATATATAAATCTTCACCAAGAAGCTATAAAGACTTACCATTAAGGCTTGCAGAGTTTGGCACTGTATATCGTTACGAACAATCGGGCGAATTACATGGCTTGACAAGAGTACGCGGATTTACTCAAGATGATGCGCATTTATTTTGTATGCCTGAGCAAGTAAAAGAAGAATTTATCAAAGTGATTGATCTGGTTTTATACACTTTTAATGCTTTAGGATTTACAGATTATACAGCTCAAATTTCGCTTCGTGATAAAGAAGATCGTTCCAAATACATTGGCTCTGAAGAAAATTGGGAATTAGCAGAAAAAGCGATTGTGGAAGCTGTTGAAGAAAAGAATTTAAAAAATGTGGTGATTGAATATGGCGAGGCTGCTTTTTACGGCCCTAAATTAGATTTTATGGTTCGCGATGCGATCGGTAGAAAGTGGCAATTGGGCACCATTCAAGTTGATTATAATATGCCCGAAAGGTTTGAGTTGACTTATATTGGTGAAGATAATGCGAAACACACGCCTGTTATGATCCATCGTGCACCCTTCGGAAGTTTGGAAAGATTTGTAGCGGTACTTACCGAACATTGTGCAGGAAAATTTCCGATGTGGCTGGTGCCGGTTCAAGTAAAGATCTTGCCCATCAGTGATAAATTTCTTCCTTATGCAGAAAATGTTTTAAAACAATTATTAAATAATGATATTCGCGCAGAAATTGATGAACGCGCAGAAAAGATTGGCAAAAAAATAAGAGACACAGAATTGGCTAAGATTCCGTTAATGCTTATTATTGGAGAAAAAGAGATCAACGAGGAGAAAGTTTCAGTAAGAAGACAAGGAAAAGGTGATGAAGGAACAAAAACTGTAGATGAACTCATTGCTCAAATAAAAGAAGAAGTAAATAACCGAACACTTATCGATTAAAATAAAAAAAAGAATATTTTTGATATTTGAAAATTATTTCTCAACTTATAAAAAATTTAATAACCTAAAATCAATTAATGGCATTTCCACCCAGACCGCCCAGAGGGGCATTTAACCCAAGATTTAAAAAAGAACAACAACAAGAACACCGCACTAATCACATGATAAAAGTACCTATGGTACGTTTGGTAGGTGAAAATATCGAAGTAGGCGTTTATCCTACTGCAGAAGCACAAAAGATGGCTGATGAATTAGAATTGGATTTGGTCGAAATTTCTCCACAAGGTGATCCACCGGTTTGTCGCATTATCGACTACAATAAATTTCTCTACGAAAAAAAGAAACGTGAGAAAGATATGAAAGCCAAAAGCAAAGTTTCTGAAGTAAAAGAAATTCGTTTCACTCCCAATACCGATGACCACGATTTTGATTTTAAAGCAAAACATGCTTTAGGATTTTTAAAAGATGGTAATAAAGTAAAAGCCTATGTACAATTTAAAGGCCGCGCCATCATGTTCAAAGAAAGAGGAGAATTATTATTATTAAAATTCGCAGAACGCTTAGTAGAAGTTGGTACATTGGAAAGCATGCCTAAATTAGAAGGCAAAAGAATGTTTGCCATCTTCGCTCCTAAGAGTAAGAAAAAATAATGTTGTCTTTGGCATAAAGATTTACTCAATTCATTCAATTAAATTTGCTCATTCACTTCGAAAGTATGGATGAGCATTTTTTTATTTACCACAACCAATTTTTCCCTGCTGAAACACCTGTCATAAGCGCTACCAGCCGTGCTTTGCGGTATGGCGACGGATTATTTGAAACCATGCGAATGTATCGCGGAAAAATTATCAATGAAACTTTTCACTTTGAGCGATTATTTCATGGAATGGAATTATTGCATTTTACAATTCCTCAATTATTTTCTAAAGAATTTCTCATTCAAAAAATAAAAGAGTTGTTGAAAAAGAATGGGCATCCACAAAATGCACGCATTCGATTGATGATTTTTAGAGATGAAGGAGAATTATTTAGTGCCGGAGAAAGTAAGCCAAAATACCTTATTGAATCTTGGCCATTGCCCGAAACAATGGAATTAAATTCAAATGGATTGATAGTAAATGTTTTTCCGGATGCAAGAAAAAGTCAGGATATTTTTTCTAATTTAAAATCCAATAATTACCTACATTCTGCCATGGCAGCCATTTACGCGAAAGAACATCAATTCAATGATGCTATTATTTTAAATACTTCGGATCGAGTTTGTGAAACAGCCATCGCCAATATTTTTATAATTAAAGAAAATCAAATTTGGACTCCTCCCCTTTCGGAAGGTTGTGTAGCCGGAACGATGCGCCGTTTTCTTTTAGAAAAAAAATCACTCTCCAAATTTTCAATTGGGAAAAAAAATCTTTCTATAGAGGAAATTCTTTCAGCCGATGAAGTTTTTTTAACCAATGCCATTTACCCCATTCGATGGGTGAAGCAGATTGGAGAAAGCAGCTACGATTCTCAAAAAGTATTTGAAATTTTCAAAGAGATGCTTCCCACATTATAACATTTGAAAAAAAAGTTGCCAATCTTTTTTAGAGTTTAGGAATCTTATTGGCTCTAAAGTTGGCAACCTTATAGAATTTTCTAATAATGCTCCAAATGCCTTATCTAATTGTATTTTGAAGCAAGAGCTTTACCTTTGCAAAAATTTCTATAGATAAAAATATGGTCCATTTAACGCGCATTGAACATTTTAATGCAGCTCATAAATTATATAATCCTTCTTGGAGTCCGGAGCAGAATGAAACTGTATTTGGTAAATGCGCGAATGAAAATTGGCATGGTCATAATTATGAATTACACGTTACCATAAAAGGCGAAGTGGATGCTGACACAGGGTTTTTGTTTGATGTGAAAGATTTGAGTATGCTCATTTCTAAATTTGTTTTAGAAGAATTAGATCATAAAAATCTCAATGTGGACGTACCTTTCATGAAAAGGAAAATGTGTTCTACAGAAAATTTGGCGATTGCGATATGGGAACAACTCAATCCACATCTTCCCGAAAAAGCGCAATTGCATTGTATTAAATTATTTGAAACGCCGCGTATTTATGTGGAATACTTTGGTCATTAAACATTTATTTGAATGAATCTAAATAAAGTATCTATTTACAGAAAAGAACATTTTAATGCGGCTCATCGTTTGCACAATGCGGCATGGGATGAAATAAAAAATCAACAAATTTTTGGAAAGTGTAATAATCCTAATTATCACGGACATAATTACGAAATGGAAGTAAAGGTAACGGGCATCCCTAACGCTGCTACCGGATTCGTCATCGATTTGAAATTTTTAAGTGATACTATTGAAGAATTTGTTTTAGAAAAGTTAGACCATAAAAATCTGAATTTAGATGTGCCTGAATTTGCACAATTAAATCCTACGGTAGAAAATATTGCGATTGTAATTTATCAAATCTTGAGAGAAAAAATTGATAAGGAAATGGATCTACAGATCCGACTTTATGAAACTCCAAGAAACTTTGCAGAATATCCTGCATCATAAAAAAATAAAAATGGCTTATAAAAAAATTGAACAATACGACCCATCCGTGAGTGAAGGATTGATGAAAAATTACAAAGAGATTTTGGGTTTGTTAGGCGAAAATCCCGAAAGAGAGGGTTTACAAAAAACTCCGGAACGCATTGCAAAAGCGCTCCAATATTGTACACAAGGCTATGCAATGGATGCAAATAAAATCATTAATTCTGCCAAATTTCATGAAGATGTAAGTGAAATGATTGTGGTAAAAAATATTGAATTATATAGTATGTGTGAACACCACATGTTGCCTTTTTTTGGCAAAGCACACATTGCGTATATCCCAAACGGTTGGATTACCGGTTTGAGTAAAATTGCAAGAGTGGTAGATGTTTTTTCACGCAGATTACAAGTACAAGAAAGGCTTACCTCTGAAATTTTACATGCAATTCAAGATTCTTTAAATCCGCTGGGAGTGGCTGTGGTAATAGAAGCGGAGCATTTATGTATGATGATGCGCGGCATTCAAAAACAAAATTCCGTAACTACTACTTCTGCATTTATTGGTGAGTTCGAAAAGCATGCTACAAGAAGTGAATTCATCAATTTAATACAAGCAGATCTAATTAAAAGAAGATAAATTTTAAAATAATTTTTATGGCGCACGCATTTGTATTTCCCGGACAAGGTTCTCAATTTATTGGAATGGGAAAAAATTTATACGAACAAAATGAAGAAGCAAAAACCTTATTCGAACAAGCAAATGAAATTGTAGGATTTAGAATTTCGGACATCATGTTTTCGGGCACTGCAGAAGAATTGACACAAACAAAAGTTACTCAACCTGCCGTGTTTTTACATTCGGTAATTGCGTATAAAACTTTAGCGCAGCAGAAACCGGATATGGTTGCCGGACATTCTTTAGGAGAATTTTCTGCCTTAGTAGCCAACAGTGCTTTAAGTTTTGAAGATGCCTTACGATTGGTTTCTATTCGTGCAAAGGCGATGCAAAAAGCGTGTGAGATGAATCCCTCTACGATGGCGGCTATTATTAATTTAGACGATAAAAAAGTAGAAGAAATTTGCGCCTCTATTTCTGATGAAATAGTGGTTGCAGCGAATTATAATTGTCCGGGACAAATTGTTATTTCCGGCTCTACAAAAGGAATTGAAATCGCTTGTCAATTGGCAAAAGAAGCCGGAGCGAAACGCGCCTTAGTACTTCCCGTTGGTGGTGCTTTTCATTCTCCTTTAATGCAACCCGCCAAAGAAGAATTATCGGAAGCGATTTTACAAGCCAATTTTAATACTCCCTTCTGTCCTGTATATCAAAATGTAGTAGCCAAAGCAGTTACAGATCCTTTGGAAATCAAGACCAATCTTATTTCGCAACTTACCGGCCCTGTAAAATGGACGCAATCGGTAGAACAAATGATTGCAGACGGTGCCACCGAATTTACTGAATGCGGCCCGGGAAAAGTATTACAAGGTTTAGTTTCAAAAATCAATAGAGAAATGGTGACGAATGGGATTGGATAATTGCAAAGAATTAGAATTGTTCCATGGTTGAATTGTTCAATGGTTAAATGTCTTGTTGTTAGTCAGCCACTCAAACTGTCCAGACGTCTATGATTGTTGAGTGGTGAAATTTCTTTGTTTTTAAAAATAATCCTAATTAAACAATGTCTAAAATGTCAAAAAATAAAATCGTTCTTTACTTTTTTATAATAATAGGTTTTAGTTCTTGTAGCACCACCAAACAAAGCCAACAAAATACTTCCATCAACCAACTCACTTTTTTAAGTGAATTTGTAATTCCTTACAATTTAAGTTTTGGAAATACTACTGTGGGCGGGCTTTCAGGCATAGATTATGACGCAGCGAAAGATGTGTACTATTTAATTAGTGATGATCGATCTGATAAAAATCCGGCGAGATTTTATACCGCTAAAATTATTCTCCATCAAAATAAAATTGATACGGCATTTTTTACGAAAACAACTTTCTTAAAAAATCAATTAGGCAATTTCTATCCTAATAGCAAACAAGACCCCTATCAAACTCCCGATCCGGAAGCAATGAGATATGATTCCGTTTCTAAGACTTTTATCTGGAGTAGTGAAGGTGAAAGAATTGTAGAAAATAAACGAGTTATTTTATTAGATCCATCCGTGATTGAAATCAATGATCAGGGTGAATATTTAGATTCATTTGCTCTCCCAATTCAATTTAGAATGTCGACCGCGGAAAGTGGGCCAAGAAGAAATGGAGTATTTGAAGGATTGACTTTTGGCGATCAAAATAAAACACTTTTTGTAAGCACTGAAGAACCTTTGTATCAAGATGGAGACCGCGCAGGTACAAGAGATTCTATTGGTATAATAAGAATTATCCAATACGATAGAAATCAAAAAAAATCAATCGCGCAATATGCGTATGCTATCGATGCTGTTGCTTACAAACCTGTTCCTGACAATGCTTTCAAGGTAAATGGGATTTCGGATATTTTGTATGTAGGAAATAATCAATTGATGATTTTGGAGCGTTCTTTTTCCACAGGAAGATTGAGTTGTACCATTAAAGTTTACATCGCTGATCTTTCTAATGCAGAAAATGTACAAGATTATTTTTCTACAAAAAATAAAAAAATAAAATTGGTTCCTAAAAAACTTTTACTCAATATGGATTCGCTCGGAATATTTATTGACAACATAGAAGGTGTCACTTTCGGGCCGCGTTTATCCAACGGAAAACAATCCTTATTATTCGTAGCAGATAATAATTTTAATCCGTTTGAAAAAATGCAAATTCTTCTTTTTGAAATCGATTAATTTATTTTTCAGTTTTCGCCGGCGGATTATTTTTTGGCCGCGTATCACCTTTATGGCAAGTGTAGCACGTAACATATTTGAGCATGTATTGCACAGAATCGTTTGTGTTAATTGTGGTATTTGAATTAGCATCCTCATTCATTTCCTCTTCTATTTCATTAAAATGAATTTTGTTAATATCAATCGACATCAACATCATTTTGCGAGCAATTAATTTTTCAGGCTTTCCATCGCTGGCAAAATCCATTTTATTAATTTCATTATTTCTCACATGGCAATAATTACACTTTACTCCCAACGCAGCGGTAAAATGATGCATCACACTGTCCAAGCCATCTTCAGAAATATTTTGTGGAAGAATATGAAGATTTTTCCATTGCGCTTTTGGAGAAATGGTAAACGCTTGAAAAGCAAAAATAGAAATAGCACACCCTAATATAATCAATAAACTTTTTTTCATAGTTTGAATTTAGAATTCAAAATTAGGTAAAATAAAATATTCGCTTTCAATCACTTGAATTCATTATGGGATTTAACAGCACCTTAAAAAAAATATTACGAGTTTTTTGTCAACTTTATGTGAATAAAATATTCTTTACCGCCTTAAGTAAAGCAATATATTTGAATTGACATCATTTAATGAAAACCTAAAAAAGATAGTATTGACAGATTCGATTATAAAATTTGAAACCATAGACCCTATTGAATTTTTGGGAGTCAACAATGGTAAATTAGACATTTTAAAAAAGCAATTTCCAAAATTAAAAATTCTCAGCAGAGGTACTCAAATAAAACTCTCAGGCTCGATTGAAGAAATAAAAAAAGCCAAGGAAAAAATTGGTATTGCCGTAAATTATATTGAGAAAAATCAACGCATTAGTGAAAATTATTTTGAACAAATACTCGGTGGTGATGAAAATGGAGTTGTAGATTATTTTCGGGAAAATGTTCCAAACGATGTATTGGTTACCGGACCCAATGGGAAGACAGTTCGTGCAAGAACTGCTAATCAAAAAAAATTAGTGGAAACTGTTGATAATAATGATATCGTTTTTGCTATCGGCCCGGCAGGAACCGGCAAAACCTACACAGCCGTGGCTTTGGCGGTTCGTGCTTTGAAAAATAAGCAAGTCAAAAAAATTATTCTTACTCGCCCTGCGGTAGAGGCAGGAGAAAATTTAGGATTTTTACCCGGTGATTTAAAAGAGAAAATTGATCCCTATTTACGTCCACTTTATGATGCTTTGGACGACATGATTCCTGCAGATAAATTGGCTTATTACATGACCTCTCGCGTGATAGAGATAGCGCCATTAGCGTACATGCGAGGCCGTACATTGGATAATGCATTCATCATTTTGGACGAAGCCCAAAACGCAACTGACTTGCAATTGAAAATGTTTTTAACCAGAATAGGAGCCAATGCAAAAGCAATTATCAATGGGGATATATCTCAAATAGATTTACCTCCGAAAGTAAAAAGCGGATTAGAAAAATCAGCAAGAATTTTAGCAAATATTCGCGGTATCGGCCAAGTAGTATTGGATGAAGAAGATGTGGTAAGACATAAATTAGTGAAGGAAATTATCAAAGCTTACGATAGGGAAAAAATAAGAGAAATGGAGAATTTGCCATGAGAACTTTCAATTATTTAAATTGTTTTCATCAATGTAAAATATTGTTGTTGTTTTTATGTATTTCCTCCTGCACTGATTTTTCAAAATCAACAATTCAGGATGATACCCAAGATATTACAATTGATAAAACGATTGCTGACACTGCGTTTAAGCAAATTCATTTAGCGAAACAATTAGTACATTCAGGAGATTTAATTTTAAGAACAGGAAGAGATTTTACCAGCGATATAGTTCGAAAAATGTCTACAAAAGATTTCACTTTTTCTCATTGCGGTATCGCCAGTTGGGAAAATGATACGCTGTTTGTTTATCACTCATTAAGCGGCCAATGGAATCCGGAAAAAACTATCAGACGCGATACTTTTGCATTTTTTTGTAATCCTTATGAGAACAAAGGATTGGGCATTTATCGATATCAATTTAATTCGGAAGAAATACAAAAAATCGTAGAGCAAACAAAAGAATTTTACCACCAAAAAATCATCTTTGATATGCAATTCGATTTAGCGACAGACGATAAAATGTATTGCACCGAATTTATTTATAAGATCTTTCAAAAAGTTTTGCCGAATCAAAACATAATACCTCTTACCAAGAACCAAAACATTTCTTATGTAGCCGTAGATAATTTATTTCTAAATGATCATTGTGCAGAAATAAAAAGGATGATATTTCCTCAATCATAATAAATTCTATATTTGCGTACTAAAATTTCTGTATGAAAAATTCTTTCTGTTTATTATTATTTGCCTTATCAATTTCACTATTGAGTTGCAAGTCCACTTCATCTGATAATCCAAAAACTGTTCTGTCTAATTTCTTCGAAGCAGTAACTAAAAAAGATTTTGTGACAGCAAAAAAATATGTTACCAAAGATAGTCAAGGAATATTGGGTATGATAGAAATGAGCATGCAAGCGGCTCCGGACTCAGCCGAAAGTATGTTTTCAAAACAAAAAATACAATTAGATGATGCAGTAATCAACGGAGATAGAGCCACAGTAAAGGTGACGGAAAAAGAAAATGGCGAATCCAATTTATTTGTATTGAAAAAAGAAGATGCGCAGTGGAAAGTAGCATTCGACAAAACTACCTTGATGGATATGGCAAAACAAAAAATGAAAGAGAAAGGTTTAGATAAACCAAAAAAAGAAATGATGGATTCTATTTTAAATCATCAACCCAATAAACGCGAGATGGACAGTATGCTGGAACATGCAAGGCAATCATTAGATAAAATCCAAAAAGACTTATAATCACTAATCCTGAAAAAGATATTTACCTTAGTTCAAATTCAATTCGATGAAAAAAATATTTTTCTTTTTATTTCTTAGTGTATGCATAGGTGTTAGTTGTAACAACAATAAGGAAATTGACCGAACAGACCCATTAGAATCCGGTAGAGAATTTATAGATGCTGCATTGAAAGGAGATTACGTACGTGCCGACAAATACATGCTGAAAGATAGTCTGAATGAGGATTACATGGATGGCCTTAAAGATTTTAATAAAAAATTAGATAAGATTGAAAGAGAAAATTATCGCGAGGCAAATATTATTATTGATTCGGTAATTCAAGTTTCTGACTCTGTAAATATTATCTATTTCGCCAACACTTATAAGAAAGAACAACAACAATTAAAATTAGTGCGAGAGAATAAAGATTGGTGGGTAGATTTTAAATACACCTTCAATCACAATTCAGAAAAATAAAAATTAATTCAATCAATGAAACTTTTATTGGCCATAGGGATTGGAAGTTTTATTGGTGGAGTTGCCCGATATTTACTCAGTTTATTCATTCAAAATAAATTTCTCTCTTCATTTCCTTACGGCACATTTGCCGTAAACATTATTGGTTGTTTTTTAATAGGAATAATATATGCCTTAAGTGAAAAAGGTAATATCCATATCGAATGGCGATTTTTTTTAGCCACGGGAATTCTGGGAGGATTTACCACATTTTCTTCCTTTTCACTTGAAACGATTTCTTTATTCCGCGAATCTCAATATGGCACTGCATTTGCCTATATTGGTTTAAGTATAGTTATTGGTTTGCTCGCTACTTTTGGTGGATTTTTATTAATAAAATATATATAGAATCTTTCAGAAAAAAATAGCATATCGAATTTTTTGAGTTCAGAAAGAGTTCAATGAAAAAATAATTTTCTAACATTTATATTTAAACAAAAAAAAATGACAAATGTCTTACATCCGTGGCATGGCGCGCATTTCGGCGATGATGCTCCCAAAATAGTGAATGCGCTAATTGAAATTCCACAAGGTTCTAAATCAAAATATGAGATAGATAAAAAAACGGGATTACTAAAATTAGATCGTATTATTTATTCTTCTTTTCATTACCCAATTAATTATGGTTTTATTCCTCAAACATTGGGTAAAGATGGTGATCCGTTGGATATTTTAGTGATGTGCTCAGAGGCTATACAACCTTTATGTCTTGTAGAAGCTTTGGTAATCGGCAATATGCAAATGATTGATACCGGATTAATTGATGATAAAATTATTGCAGTTGCGATCAAAGATCCGGGAGTAAATTATATTACTTCTTTAGATGAAGTGCTACCGCATTTTTTCAGTGTTCTAAGAAATTATTTTGAACAATATAAAGTGCTTGAAGATAAAGAAGTAAAAATTCATGATTTCCAAGATCAGCAAAAAGCTTTTGAGATTATTAACGAATCCATCGAATTTTATAAAGAAACTTTTCCTCAATAATTTAGAAAAATCTTTTAATAATTTTCAATCGATGCGTTCTTTGTAAAGTGTCAGCACTGATAATTCCTTCCGTATCTATTGTATCAATTTTTACCTTTCCGGATGAATGAATAATCTCATGATTATTCAGCAATATTCCCACATGAGTAATTCTTCCTTCTTCATTATTAAAAAATGCCAAATCGCCACAACGTGCATCTGCTAAGGAATTCACCGCTTCGCCTTGTGTGGCTTGTTGGGAAGCATCACGCGAAATAGGAATGTGTAAAAATTTATAAACCGTTTGGCTGAAACCACTACAGTCAATTCCGAAAATAGATTTTCCGCCCCACAAATAAGAAGTATTTAAAAAAGGAAAAGAAATTTTTCGAATCAATGATTCGTCTATTGTGATTGAATCAGGTTTCCACATTTCACCATCGTAAGTAATTTCCTTTTTGTTCCAAACAGCCTTTCCATTTTTGAAACATTTCAGAGAACTTCCCATCGGAATTTTCATCTCCACTCCGTCGTAAATGATTGTAGAAATTAGATCAATGCTCATCGCTTGATTCGAACTAATAAAATCTTCTCTCGTTAAAGGAAGAATGTGCTCTTGAGTTACCCAACCTTGGTAACCATCGTATTTCAATTGAATTTTATTCCAATTCCCTTGGGTTTCAATCAAGATAGATTCTTCCCCAAACAATTGCTGGGAAACCATTTCAGAATGATGAGAAGGTGCTGCTCGCATGGGGCTAACGGGTACACAACAGATTAAATATTGCATAAGATTGGATTTATAAAACAAAGATAGCTTATGGAATTTTATTTAAGTTTACATCTTATCAATAAATAATTACACAATTGCATCAAGATAGATTCGCACATATCGCCGATTCAGATTTATTAAAAAATTTTTATGCGGATCATGATACTAAATGGTTAGGGATTTTATTGCCTCGTTATACATTGTTGTTATTAGGTGTGTGCATGAAATATCTCAAGAATGAACAAGATGCAAAAGATGCAGTGCAACAAATTTTCTTAAAAGTAATTCCTGAATTAAAAAAATATGAAGTAGCCTATTTTAAAAGTTGGATTTACATGATTGCAAAAAATCATTGCTTAATGCAATTGCGAGGAAATAAAAACAGGTCCGTAGAAATAGATGAAAAAGTAATGGTCGCAGAATCCAATAACGACGATAAAAATATTCATATCGAAAAGGAACAACTTTTAACGGAAATGGAAAACAGTCTTCAACAATTAAATAAAGAGCAACAACAATGCGTAACTTTATTTTATTTAAAGAAAAAATCGTATGCGGAAGTGGCTGAAATCACGGGTTACAGCATGTTGCAGGTAAAAAGCCATTTGCAAAACGGAAAACGAAATTTAAAATTATTAATGCAAAGCAAAACAGAAAATACTTCGTTGAAAAATTTAAAACAATGATTTTAAAATCAAAATTTATTTATGTCTGATGAATTATTGAACATATTGAACAATAGCAATAAGGATATTGACAATCAGAAAATAATGGATTATCTGAGCAATAAACTTTCTGCAGAAGAAAAACATCTTCTTGAAGAAGAAATGCTCGATTCCGAATTAATGAATGATGCAGTAGAGGGTTTGAGTGAATTTCAAAATAAAAAAAATGCGGCTTTATTTGCAGAAGAATTAAATCGACAACTTAAAAAACAATTAAAGAAAAAAAAATCAGAGAAGAGAAAAAAGAAAATTGAAAGATATGTCGTGGCTGTATTTTTTAATTGCAATGATATTGCTGATAATCATTGTGAGTTATTTTGCTATCAAACATTTGACATAAACTTGTTTAAGATTCTTGTATCAAATTTTTCAACAATTCTGAAGATTCACTTTCAGAATTCGTTAAATCCGCTAACGTTACTTTATCCAAAACTTGATCTACAGAAAATTGTATCATCTGCCACAAAGAGCGCGCAGAGCAGTCTACAGAATTAGTGCAAAATTTAGTAGTGCCTGAATAATCATTGCAAAATTGTTTGCTGAAAAGCGCACCACCTAAGGTTTTTAAAAGATGATTGATATTTATTTCAGAAGCAGGCCGAGCTAAAATATAACCGCCTACATTTCCCGGAGTACTATTGATGTAACCCGCTTGTCGCAATAAACGCGTGATTTTAGCCACATAAGCAGTAGATAATCCTTCTTGAGTACTGAGCGTAAGGATGCTCATACTTTCATCATCACGGCATCTCGCAATGCGCAGCATAATTCTTAATCCATATTCTTCTTGCGATGATATTTTCATAATCTTACCTACTCAATGGTAATTTAATTTTTAATAAAAAATCTAAACTTTCCTCTGTTGATGTCTTAATATTTTTCGTAGCCAAGTTTACATAAAACCTAATTCCAAATTCGCTTCGTCACTCATCATACTTCTATCCCATGGCGGATCCCAAACCACCGCTACATCCACTTCATTCACACCTTCTATCATTCTTACTTTTTGATCTACTTCAATCGGAATTTCTTGCGCAGAAGGGCAACTTGGAGCCGTTAAAGTCATTTCTATTTGCACATTATTGATGGGTAGGATATCTACTTTATAGATCAAACCTAATTCCCAAATACTTACCGGAATTTCCGGATCGTAAATGGTTTTTAAACAATTGATCACTTTTTCTTTTAAAACTTCCGGTTCCATCATTATATCTTTTGTTGAGAAGAATGAAGTGTTTGATAAGCCAATGCATAATTTTTCATTTGCTGTATCATCGCTAACAAGCCATTAGAGCGGGTTTGCGCCAAATGCGACATCATTCCTATTTTATTTATAAAATCTAATTTTTCATTTAAAATTGCTTCCGGTGTTTGATTCGTTAAAACATGAATCAATAAACTCACTAATCCTTTTACGATTATTGCATCACTATCTGCTTTATATTGAACCTTCCCATCTTTATAATCGGCCACCAACCACACCGTAGATTGACAACCTTTGATGATATTCTCTTCCAATTTAAATTGATCATCTAAAGGAGGTAATTTTTTCCCTAACTCAATTACATATTCATATTTTTCTTCCCAATTATCGAACAATGAAAAATCTTCTACAATTTGTGCTTCTCTTTCTTCTATGGTTTTATTATCATCCATTTTACAATAACATTTTTATGGATTTTTTCAATCCGCTCACCAACAAATCCACTTCGTCTTTGGTGTTGTACATCGCAAACGAAGCTCGTATCGTTCCCGGAATTCCAAATCTGTGCATCAAAGGTTGCGTGCAATGATGCCCTGTTCTTACTGCAATTCCTTGATGATCTAATAATACGCCAATATCTTGCGGATGAATTTTATCAATTACAAAAGAAATCAAACTCACTTTTTGAGGCGAAGTGCCCATAATTTTCAATCCGGGAATTTGTAATAATTGTTCTGTTGCATAATCCAATACCTGATGCTCATGCGCTCCGGCATTAGCTTTGCCAACTTGATTGATAAAATCTAAAGCGGTTTTTAAAGCGATGGTATCTGCAATGTTCGGAGTACCGGCTTCGTATTTATAAGGCAATTCATTATAAGTAGTTTTTTCAAAAGTCACTTCTTGAATCATTTCACCACCGCCCATAAATACGGGCATTTCTTCTAAGATTTTTTTCTTTCCGTACAATACGCCAATCCCGGTTGGGCCATACACTTTGTGCCCTGAAAAAGCAAAAAAATCACAATCTAAATCTTGCACATCAATTTCCAAATGAACTGTAGATTGTGCTCCATCCACCATCACAACAGCACCTGCTTCATGCGCCATTGCGATCATATCTTTTACAGGATTTATTGTTCCTAATGAATTAGATGCATGAACAATTGAAACTAATTTTGTTTTTGGAGAAAGTAATTTTTTAAAATCTTCTATTTGAATTTCTCCCGAATCAGTTACCGGAATGACTTTTAAGAAAGCCTTCTTTTCTTCGCACACAATCTCCCATGGCACTATGTTAGAGTGATGTTCCATTGCTGAAATAATGATTTCATCACCTGCATGAATATTTTTACGAGCCCAAGTGTATGCTACCAAATTGATGCTTTCAGTGGTGCCTCGAGTGAAAATGATTTCTTCAGAAAGTTTTGCGTTCAAAAATTGTTGAACCGCTACTCTACTCGCTTCGTACGCCAAGGTTGCCTCTTCTGCCAATGTATGAATACCGCGATGAATATTGGCATTGTGTAAAGAATAATAATTAACCAGCGAATCAATAACTACTTGTGGTTTTTGCGCCGTAGCTGCATTATCTAAATAAACTAATGTCTTATTTTCTTGTACTTTTCTATTCAACACCGGAAATAATTTCCTGATGGAATCAATATCAAAATTGGTATTTATTTTTTCGAGTGTTTCCATTTCTTCCAAATTATCGGTAGTACTCACTTTTACATAAATGATAGTAATTTTTCTATCTAAATTATTTCAAGGGATAATCTATCCGCAATTAATTGATCTACATAAATTTTTAGTGGTTCAATTTTTATTTGTGCCACTACATCCGAAGCAAAAGCATTCAATAACATGGCACGAGCATCTTCTTTTGAAATACCGCGCGTCATTAAATAAAATAATGCTTCTTGATCCAATTGGCCAACTGTACAACCGTGAGAACATTTTACATCATCTGCAAAAATTTCCAATTGTGGTTTTGTATTGACAGTGGCATTTTCTGTCAATAAAATATTTTTATTAGATTGATACGCATTTGTTTTTTGCGCATCAGGACGTACATAAATTTTTCCGCTGAATACTCCGGTAGAAGAATCATCCATAATGCCTTTGTAAAATTCATTACTAAAGCAATTCGGTTTTGTATTATCTACCAATGTATGATTATCCACGTGCGTATTGCCTTTTAGCAAATACAATCCATACATGTGTGCCTCATTAGCAGCGGTTTCCATGATGATATCAATGTTATTTCGAATCATACCGCCATCTAAAGAAATGGTAACAGTATGCACATAACTTTTTCCAATTTGACGAATGTGGGTAGTACCCACTTGATTGGCGGTAACTGCATCGTTTTGAATTTTATAATATTCTACGATTGCATTTTCATTCACCACTATTTCCATTACTTCATTGGTAAAACTATCCATCGCGCCGACAGTTTTGAAAGTTTCTACTATCTGTATTTTAGCACTTTCTTCCACAAAAATTAAACTGCGCGGCTGTGCCAACGTATGATTTTCTTGTGCATCCATAATGTGATATACATACAAAGGATGGTCTAAAACTTGGTTTTTATGTACATAAATAAAAACTCCTTCATCAATAAAAGCGGTATTTAAAGCGTGGATTCCGTCATTAATAAATAAGCTACTTTTATTTAAATGCTCATTCACAATTTCTTCGTAACCATTGCTCATAGCTTCTTTCAAAGGCAAAACAGTTATTTGATTTCTATTAGAACGAATCTTAGATAATGCGGAATTATATTTTCCGTTTACAAAAATAATTTCATCAGCAAGATCACTTCCGGCAAGTCGTAAAGAATGTAAACTCTCTTTTGTAATTACTTCTTCTTTATTTTTTGGGAAATGAAATGGTTTTCTAAATAAATTGCTGATAAAAGTATATTTCCATTCTTCTGTTTTAAAAGTAGGGAGACCTACTTTACTAAATTGTTCGAAACCCTTGTCCCTTATATCTTTTAAAGCATCTGCCTGATTCTCTTTCTGCAAGATATCATGCTCCTCCTGTAAATAATTTGTTTGAATTGCTTCCATTATATTTTTTAATTGCGCAAGCGCATTTTATATTTTGCAATTGGTAATCACAACCAATTGTATTTTACAATTTACACCGTAGCGGTGCTCAAATTAATTTCATCTTTGATGAAATCGTAACCTTTCTCTTCTAATTCTAATGCTAATGCTTTAGTGCCGGATTTTACAATTCTTCCGTCCATCAATACATGTACAAAATCGGGTTGTAAATAATCCAATAATCTTTGGTAGTGTGTAATCACAATAACCGCTCTATCGGGAGTGTGTAATTTATTGACACCATTGGCTACAATGCGTAATGCATCTATATCTAAGCCCGAATCTGTTTCATCTAAGATGGCTAATTTTGGCTCTAACATCGCCATTTGAAATATCTCATTTCTTTTCTTTTCCCCACCGGAAAATCCTTCATTTAAAGAACGGCTCAAAAGTGATTTATCAATTTCTACCAATGCCATTTTCTCTTTCATTTGTTTCAAAAAAGAAACTGAATCCAATGGTTCTAAACCGTGGTATTTTCTTTTTTCATTCAATGCCGTCTTCATAAAATTAATAGTGCTCACTCCCGGAATTTCTACCGGATATTGAAACGCCATAAACAAACCTTCGCGTGCTCTTTCTTCCGGAGATAAATCCAATAAATTTTTATCCAAAAATTCAGCTGAACCTTCCGTCACTTCAAACTCTTCACGCCCTGCTAATACAGAAGCTAAAGTACTTTTACCGCTGCCATTGGGTCCCATGATGGCGTGTATTTCTCCTGCCTTTACTTCAAGATTTAATCCTTTCAAAATCTGCTTTCCCTCAACAGAGGCATGGATATTCTTAATTGATAACATAGTTTTTATGGTATTTTTTTTATGATTTTAATTTTAAATTAACCTACACTTCCTTCAAGACTTACGGCCAAAAGTTTTTGTGCTTCTACCGCAAATTCCATTGGTAATTGATTCATCACTTCTTTGGCAAAACCTGTAACAATCAATGCCACAGCAGCTTCCGGGTCTATCCCTCTTTGTTGGCAATAGAACATTTGGTCTTCTCCAATTTTAGAAGTGGTGGCTTCGTGTTCTATTACTGCGGTTTTATTCTTAGATTCTATGTATGGAAAAGTGTGTGCTCCACATTTATCTCCCAACAATAAAGAATCACATTGAGAATAATTTCTTGCATTCAAAGCATTTTTAGAAGCTCTTACCAAACCACGATAACTATTCTGACTTTTTCCTGCGGAAATTCCTTTAGAAACAATTCTACTCTTAGTATTTTTTCCTAAATGAATCATCTTTGTTCCTGTATCTGCTTGTTGAAAATGATTCGTCAATGCTACTGAATAAAATTCTCCGATAGAATAATCTCCTTTCAAAATAACACTCGGATATTTCCATGTAATGGCCGCACCGGTTTCTACTTGTGTCCATGAAATTTTAGAATGATCGCCCATGCAAATTCCACGTTTGGTAACGAAATTATAAATTCCGCCTAAACCATTTTCATCACCGGGATACCAGTTTTGAACAGTAGAATATTTTACTTCCGCATGCGCCATGGCTTTGATTTCTACGATGGCAGCATGTAATTGATTTTCATCTCTTTTAGGAGCGGTACATCCTTCCAAATAGCTAACATAAGAACCTTCTTCGGCAACAATTAAAGTGCGTTCGAATTGACCTGAATTTTCTTGATTAATTCGGAAATAAGTAGATAATTCCATTGGGCAACGAACACCTTTTGGAATGTAACAAAATGAACCATCCGTAAATACAGCTGAATTTAAAGCGGCGAAAAAATTATCAGACATCGGAACAACCGTACCAATATGCTGCCTCACCAAATCAGGATGCTTTTGTATCGCCTCACTAATTGAGCAAAATATAATTCCGATTTCTGAAAGTTGTTCTTTAAAAGAAGTAGCTACTGAAACACTATCCATTACTACATCTACCGCTACGCCGGATAAACGCTTTTGTTCATTGAGCGAGATACCCAATTTCTCAAAAGTCTTCAACAATTCAGGATCTACTTCATCCAAACTTCCCAGTTTAGGTTTCATCTTTTGAGGAGCGGCATAATAAATTATATCTTGATAATTAATTTTCGGATAGGAAACATTCGGCCATGTAGGCTCTTCCATTTTTTGCCATTGATGAAATGCTTTCAATCGCCATTCCAACATCCATTCAGGTTCATTTTTTTTGGAAGAAATCAAACGTATTACTTCATCGTCAATTCCTTTTCTGATCACATCTGTTTCAATATCGGTTACAAAACCATATTGATACTCTTTGGAAACCGTTTCCTCGAGCATTTTCAATTCTTCATCCATTCAATATATATTTTAGAGAGACTATTATTTTTTTCAGGTGCAAAGATACTCCCTTTACTTGTTTATACAAAATAGTATAAATAGAAGTTATTAGCTAAATAGGGAAATTTTTAACTATTAGAATCGGAAATGACATTAAGCAATCATCGAACACCCCACCTTTTTAGGATTATTTCTTCCTAAAGAAAATGCGAATAGGCACCCCTGTTAGTTCAAAATTTTCACGCATTTTATTTTCTAAATAATTCCTGTAAGGAGTTTTTATATCATCCGGATAATTGCAGAAAAATGCAAATGAAGGAACTAAAGTAGGCAGTTGTGTTACAAATTTTATTTTTACGGCATGGCCTCTCACTACAGGTGCATGGTAATTCTCCATAGCTTTTTGCATCACTTCATTTAATTTAGAAGTAGCAATTTTCTGTTGACGATTTTCATATACTTTCAACGCCATTTCCATTGCTTGAAAGATGCGCAGCTTCTCGGTTACAGATACAAATAAAATGGGCACATCGGTAAAAGGCGCTAATTTTCTTTTTAATTGAATTTCATAATCCCTTGCAGTATTGGTTTCCTTAGTCATTAAATCCCATTTGTTCACCAAGACTACAATGCCTTTCCCTTTTTTAGTTGCTAAAGAAAAAATACTCAAATCTTGCGCAGTAATTCCATTCTTCGCATCTAAAAGTAAAATACAAACATCCGCTTCATCTATTGCATCTACGGCTCTTATTACGGAATAGAATTCTAAATCTTCATTCACTTTATTTTTTCTGCGGATTCCTGCTGTATCTATCAGAATAAATTCTTTATTGAATAAATTATAGGTAGTATGAATGGAATCGCGCGTGGTACCGGCAATATTGCTAACTATGGTTCTTTCCTTTCCTATCAAGGCATTCAACAAAGAAGATTTGCCCACATTGGGTTGGCCTACGATGGCAAATTTTGGTAAAACCGATTCTTCACGAGGTTCTTCCTCAGGCATCGCCGCTACTATTTCATCCAATAATTCGCCCGTTCCGGTTCCGCTTACTGAAGAAAGAAAAAATATTTTCTCAAAACCCAAACTATAAAATTCTGCTGCTTCCAATTGCCGTGAATGATTATCTACTTTATTCACAACCAAATAAACAGGTTTTGGAGAACGACGCAATACATCCGCCATTTCTTCATCCAAACTGGTAATTCCGGAAGTAACATCTACCATGAAAATAATTGCATTAGCTTCCTGCACCGCTATATGAACTTGCTTTCTAATTTCTTTTTCAAAAATGTCATCACTATTAGCCACAAAACCGCCGGTATCAATCACGTTGAAAGTTTTGCCGATCCACTCTGCTACCCCATATTGGCGATCGCGAGTAACTCCACTAAAATCATCTACGATGGCTTTGCGCTGTTCGAGTAATCGATTAAAAAAAGTGCTTTTGCCTACATTGGGCCTTCCGGTAATTGCTACGGTATATGACATGATAATTGGATATTCAGTACTAAATGTACGCTGTGAAATTTCGTGCAAAGAAAGTGTTTTTTAAATTAATTAGAAGTTAATACATAGAATTAACCCGAGATAATTCTAAAAATGAATTGAGAAACCGATTAAGATTTAGATGAGATGGGACAGAATAAAATCCGTTTAAAGTAAAATAATTATATTTGCAGGATGAATTTTAATGAAAATCAGACAGTAAGAATTGCCATTTTAGACTTGTATGAAGGTACTGAAAATCAGGGCATGCGTGGTATGCGAGAGATTATAAATCAATTTGGAGAGTTACATCATTTGAATATTATTTCGCAAGAATTTAATGTGAGATTGAAGAATGAATTACCCGATACCAATTGGGATATTTATATCAGCAGTGGAGGCCCAGGAAGCCCTATCGATACTGAAGGACAAGAATGGGACACAAAATTTGGAGAGTGGTTGGATAAGATGGACCAATACAATAGCAACCCTAATAATACAGACAAAAAACACATCTACTTAATTTGCCACTCGTTTCAATTAGCATGTAGGCATTATAATATTGGATTGTTGTCCAAAAGAAAATCTACATCCTTTGGTGTGTTTCCCGTTCATTTATTAGAAGCCGGTTTGAATGAACCCGTTTTTGAAGGAATGGCAGATCCTTTTTATGCAGTGGATAGCAGAGATTATCAAATTACTGAACCCAATTATGATGTGATCAATAAAATGAGTGCTAAAATTTTATGTCTTGAAAAGGAAAGGCCCTATGTACCTTATGAAAGAGCCATCATGGGCATTCGATTCAGTGAATATTGCATTGGCACTCAGTTTCATCCGGAGGCAGATGCGATCGGCATGACACTTTATTTACAAAAATCGGATAAAAAAGAAGTAGTTATTGAAAACCATGGTTTAGAAAAATGGGAATCGATGATTGAACAATTAGATGATCCGGATAAAATTGTATGGACCTATTCGCATATACTTCCAAACTTTTTGGGAATTGCAATAAATAGTTTGCTCCAAGTAAGTGCTGCCTAAATTTTTTATAAAAGAAGTACTTACGGGAATAAAGATTGATATGTATTATCTTCAAAAAAAATCAATCAGAAATAAATTAAATCAAAATGGTTCCTGCAGTTCGCCAACAATACAATCACAATTTTACCGAAGAGATTTACTTCCAATTTTTAGAAGATTTAAAAAGCAAACATCCTGATAGTATTGCTTTTAGAGTTGCAGAAACTCCCATTTTTGTATCAAAAGAATTTACACAAAAAATGCTCGATGCTTGCGAAGCGATTGTAGATATTATCACCGCGCCGAATTTCAAAAGCCTTACTGACAGAGCCATTCCTAAAGCGGAGCAAGTACCAAATGAAAATGAGCACACGGATTTTATAGCTTTTGATTTTGGAGTATGCGAAAATGAAAAAGGAGAATTAGAACCGCAATTAATAGAAATGCAGGGCTTCCCTACTCTATTTGGTTATCAAAATTATTATGCTGAAATAATTGAAAAACATTTTGCCATTCCGGAAAATTATTCTCCCTTTCTTAATGGATTTACTTCTGAAACTTACCTTTCATTATTGAAAGAAATTATTCTCAATGGTTATCCGGCAGAGAATGTGGTTTTATTAGAATTAAAACCGCATGAACAAAAAACGAGAATAGATTTTTATTGCACACAAGATTATTTGCATATTCCAATCGTTTGTTTAACTGAATTAATTCAAGAAGGAAAAAAATTATTCTACAAAAAAAGCGGAAAAAAAATCGAAATAAAAAGAATTTACAACCGAATTATTTTTGATGAATTATCGCACATTAAAAAAGATTTAGGCGATGTAGTAGATATCACACAACCGTTAGATGTAGAATGGGTGCCGCATCCCAATTGGTTTTACCGAATCAGTAAATTTACACTTCCATTCATTCATCATCCTTTTGTACCCGAAACATTTTTTCTAAATGAGGTAACTCAATTGCCGGCGGATCTAAAAGATTTTGTTTTAAAACCATTATTTTCTTTTGCAGGTCAAGGAGTAATTATTGATGTAAAAAGAGAAGATATTGATGCTATCGAAGATCCGGAGAATTGGATTTTACAGAGAAAAGTAAAATATGCCGACATCATTGAAACGCCTGACGTGCCTGCAAAAGCCGAGATTCGAATTTTTTATTTTTGGAAGATGGGAGAAAAAAGGCCGATAGCTGTTCATAATTTAGCCAGACTAAGCAAAGAAAATATGATTGGTGTGCGTTACAATTCTGATAAAAAATGGGTGGGCGGTTCTATTGCTTACTTTGAAAAATAATATCTTTCATTACATTCATCATCGCTTAATTAATGCTTTACTTTGCGAAAAATAAAACCAATTAAATCATCTCATGTACCAAGGTAAAAAAGTTATTGTGGTGCTTCCTGCTTATAATGCAGCACTCACTTTGGAAAAAACGATTGCAGAAATTCCTATGGATGTGGTAGATGATATTGTGTTGGTGGATGATAATAGTACTGACAATTCTATTGAAGTTGCAAAAAAAATTGGCATCAAACATATTGTACAACACACACAAAATAAAGGTTACGGAGGCAATCAAAAAAGTTGTTACAATAAAGCATTGACTTTGGAGGCCGATATCATCATCATGCTGCATCCTGATTACCAATATACGCCAAAGCTTTTACTGGCAATGATTTCAATCATTGGAAACGATTTATATAAAGTAGTTTTCGGCAGCAGGATTTTAGGAAAAGGCGCTTTAAAAGGTGGCATGCCTATTTATAAATACATCGCTAATCGATTCCTTACTTTATTTCAAAATGTAATGATGAACCAAAAACTTTCTGAATACCATACGGGTTACAGAGCGTATCATAAAGATGTATTGAATAGCATTGCCTACAATAAAAATTCTGATGATTTTATTTTTGATAATGAAATGATTGCTCAAATATTTTATAAAAATTTTGAAATTGCTGAAGTTACTTGTCCTACAAAATATTTTGAAGAAGCTTCGTCCATTAATTTAAGCCGAAGTATTACGTATGGCTTAGGAGTTATAAAAGTTTCGATACTTTATTTTTTGACCAAACTCAAAATCTATAAATGGAAATTGCTCACTCAATAAATCATCAAAGGCAAAGCAGGCTTTATCTCTTAATTATTATTCTTTCAGGAATTGCTTTTTTTATTCCTTATTTAGGTTATGTTCATTTATTCGATTGGGATGAAATCAATTTTGCGGAATCAGCGCGCGAGATGATTGTAACGGGTAATTATCATCAAGTACAAATCAATTTCCAACCTTTTGCAGAAAAGCCGCCTTTATTTTTTTGGTTACAAGCATCATCAATGAAACTCTTTGGGATCAATGAATTCGCTGCACGATTTCCGAATGCCATTTTTGGAATTCTCACTTTAGTTACTTTCTTTTTTATTGGTAAAAAATATAAATCCTCTCGTTTTGGTTTTATTTGGGCGCTTAGCTATTTGGGCACTTTTCTTCCTCATATTTATTTTAAATCCGCCATTATAGATCCTGTTTTCAATTATTTTATTTTCATGGGAATTTATTTTATGTATTTGGATGTTACCGGCAAGTACTTTAAAAATAAATACCTATATATATTGCTGGCAGGGCTTTTCATAGGCTTAGGTACTCTCACAAAAGGGCCGGTGGCGTTATTGGTATTTCTACTCTCTTATTTGGTTTATTTCATTTTTACCAAATTCAAAAATTTTCCAAGCGTTAAAAAAATAGTACTCTTCTTAATCATTTTTGGAGCGGTTTGTTTGTTGTGGTTCGGACAAGAAATTTGGAATAATGGACTTTGGTTTATTAAAGAATTTATTGAAATACAAGCAGAATTATTTTTGACTCCTGTTGCCAGCCATGGCGAACCTTTTTATTATCATTTTGTAGTTGTATTCATCGGATGTTTTCCGATTTCAATAATTGCTCTACCTTATTTATTTAAAAAGAAAATTGGAGAAAAAAATGAATTCATCTTATTGATGAAAATTCTTTTTTGGACTGTGATGATTTTATTTAGTCTTTCCACTACCAAAATTGTACATTATTCTTCACTTACGTATTTCCCGCTTTCATTTATTGCCGCATGGTATTTAGAGGCGCTCTTGTCCGGCGAAAAGAAAATGAAAAATTGGATGCTTGGTCTGATCATTTTTATGGGAGCGGTTTTTTCTTTTTTACTTGCTGCTCTTCCGTATGTGGCCAATCATCATGAATTATTATTGCCATATTTAAACGATCCTTTTGCGGCGGCGAGTTTAAATGTAAATGTGAACTGGAGCGGTTTTGAGAGTTTTATTGGAATAGGATATTTTGCAGCCGTATTAATTGCGATTTATTTTTTCTTCCATAGAAAAAATATGCGAGGCCTACTTTTTCTTTTTTTATTCTACAGCTGTTTGTTTATTTATTTATCTTTTATCTGTTGTTCCTAAAATTGAGCAATATTCTCAAGGGCCTGCAATTCAATTCTACAAAAGTTTGGAGGGAAAAGATGTATATGTTTGGCCTGTGGGATTTAGAAGTTACGCGCAATATTTTTACGCAAAAAAAACTGCCTCACCGGTTTATGGAGAGGCAGATCAAGAATTTTTATTAAAAGGGAATATTACTAAACCCGCGTATTTTGTAATTAAAAATACCAATACTTCTTTTGATACGTCTTGCCTAAATTGTAATTTGATTAAGCAAGTAGGTGGTTTTAAATTCTACAAAAGAGGACCGGTTTCTAAATAAACGTAAAACTTAGGCATCAACTAATTTTTTTGAAACAGCATTTTTAGCTTTAATGCTTTCGCAAATTTCAGCTCTTGTAAATCTTTGTGCGCTCCATACATAATCTAACACCACTTTTTCACCGGTTTCAAAACCTTGTTCTTCCAAAAAATCCCATGAGCCGGAACGATTTAAATCGCTGGCTATTTTAGATGTTTGTCTTGGAAAAGCAATCCACAATTTGGTATCGTCATGTAAGGCAGGGCAAACCTCAGCAAATATATTTTTCAATTGATTGGAATTCAAGGCAAAGATCAATGCGAAATCGATTTTGCGAATTTTCAATAATTGTGTTATGCTCTTAGAAAATGAGAGCTTTGAGAATTGTTTTTCGATAGTAGAAGGAAGACCTTGGATTAATAGGTTTTTTTCGTCCCCTAATTGCAATTTTTCAAACAGAGTTTGAGCCATAAGTGAAGCAATATTTAAAGGTTAAAAAATAAGTCTAAAGAATATAAACGCCTCTTAGATTTCTTATCAACAAAGGGAAATAATGGTACGAATCGTTTAGACAAGTGCAAATGTACGAAAAATATCCCTTTTTACCTATAAAAAAACCCTGTTATGAAAAACAGGGCTTTTGGGGTTTTAAATAGGAATAATTATTTTACGGGTTGATAATATTTTAAAGCTTCAGGCATATAGCCTTTTAATTTTTCAATTCTTTTAGAATCGAGCGGGTGAGTGCTCAAAAATTCAGGTGGTTGATTTTGTCCGCTTTTTAATTTCGACATTCTTGTCCAAAAAGGAATGGCTTCTTGAGGATTATAACCGGCCATTGCCGAGAATATTAATCCATAATGATCTGCTTCTAATTCTTGATTTCTCGAATTGGGAAGCAGTACGCCTATTTGTGCGCTTGGCGCAAATACCGCATTGAATATATCATTTGCTTTAGGATTATTGGCTGTAAATATATTTCCTACCACATCTAAACCTTGTGCCAATAATTCTTGACTAATTCTTTCTTGTCCGTGATGCGCTACAGCATGAGTAATTTCATGACCTAATACAATCGCCAATGCTGCTTCATTTTGAGTTACATTTAATAAACCTGTGTATACAACTACTTTTCCGCCGGGCATACACCATGCATTTACTTCATCACTTTTTACTAAATTAAATTCCCATTTATATCCTGCTAATTCATTCCCGGCACCTTTATCAGAAAAATATTTTGTAATTGCAGAAGCAATACGAATGCCAACACGCTTTACCATTTCAGCATCTTTATTATTGCTGCTACTTACTACTTGATTCTGCGAAAGGAAGCTTCTATACTGGCTTACGGCTTCTTGTTGCAATGATTCCTCGGATACAAGGGACAATTGGCTTCTTCCTGTGATTGCATTAGTAGTACACGCTACTATAAATAAACACAGGGCTATAAAAAGTAAATAATATTTTTTCATTTTAAATTTTAGAAAGTGTAAAGCAATTGGCGTACCAAAACTTTTTTATCTAAAATGAAAAAGGTTATTGTATAAAAAATTAGACTTATTTTACAAACTACATTAGCGGCTTCCCCAACCAAACCAATCATTTCCATTGGCATAGATTAAGAGAGAAAACAGAATAATCATTCCGACGATTTGGGCGTACTCTAAAAATTTATCGCTTGGTTTTCTGCCTGTAATCATTTCTACTAAAGTAAATACTACATGACCTCCATCTAAAGCAGGAATGGGCAATAAATTCATAAAGGCCAAAATAATGGAGAAGAAAGCCGTGATTTTCCAAAAAGCTTCCCAATCCCAACCGGTACTCGGGAAAATGGACGCCATGGTTTTGAAACCACCCACTCCTTTATATGCGCCCGTTTCTGGATTTACCATCATTTTTAATTGTTGCACATAAGAACTTAATTGATCTCCGGTTTTGGCAACACCTGCGGGGAAGGATGCTAAGAAGCCGTATCTTTTAGTTTCTTGTTGAAGTATTCCTAACGAATCCAATTGATCTAAATCCATCACTCTAAAACCAATAGTTCCGGCCGTGTCTACTTTTACACGTGTTTGTTCAAATACTTTATCGCGTAATAAAGTCAACGTAACACTATCTCCTTTTTTCTGCTGAAGTATGGGCGCTAATTCATCATAAAAAGAAACAGGAGTCGAATCAACAGCAATAATTCTATCGGAAATTTGAAGATGTTTATAATTTAAATTAGTAGCAGGTATTTGTTGAGATAAGGTATTTGCTTTAGTTGATTCTCCCCCATCAGGAATGGGTAATTCACCAATAATAATAGGAATTCTTGGTGCTATTAAAGGCGTTCTTTTTCCTTTCTTGTCGATTAATTGCTCAATCATATTCACAGGAATTTGAATCGTCTGCTCCTTACCGTCTCTTAGAAGAGTAATATTTTTACCCAATAAAATCTTTAGCGATAAATCATCAAAATAAGGCACGGGCTCGCCATTGATAGCTTCTATTTTATCACCATTTTGCAAACCAATCTTAGTCATTAAACTATCCGTAACCCATATTCCATCCTTTGCATTTTGATTGGGTAATTTTGTTTCGCCCCAAGTAAAAAGTATCATCGCATAAATAAAAAATGCCAACAATACATTCATGGTAACACCGGCCAACATAATTATCAATCTTTGCCAAGCTGGTTTACTCCTAAATTCCCAAGGTTGTGGAGGTTGAGCCAATTGCTCTTTATCCATACTTTCATCCACCATTCCAGCAATCTTCACATATCCGCCTAATGGCAACCATCCTATTCCATACTCAGTTTCACCTACTTTCTTTTTAAAAATAGAAAACCATGGATCAAAAAATAAATAGAATTTCTCTACTCTACAATGAAACCATTTAGCCGTAATATAATGGCCAAATTCATGAATAATAACTAAAATAGAAAGCGAAAAAAAGAGATAGCCTGCCTGCAAACCCACTCCCGGCCAATTGATTGCTAATAATGTCATACTGATTGATTGTACATTTTTTTGTACTTACTTTTTTTGTGATTTTTTTCTTTAAATTCTAACTAAAGAAGCTGCGAAATTACGCGCCTCGCCGTCGCTTTCAAAATAATCTGAAAGATTTGGCTTTTCTATATAAGATATTTGCTCCATAGCCTTTTCTACCACAGCAGTAATATCTAAAAAGGAAATTCTATTATTTAAAAATGCCCAAACGGCTATCTCGTTGGCAGCATTTAAAATGCATGGAAGATTACCTCCTTTCTCTAAAGCAATTTTTGCCAAAGTAAGATTTCTAAAAGTTTTTACATCCGGCTCTTCAAAAGTCATGGTTTCCAGGCGCCGCCAATCTATTCGAGGATTGGTAGAATTAATTCTGTAAGGAAAAGTGAGCGCATATTGAATAGGCAATTTCATATCGGGCAAGCCCATTTGTGCTTTGATGCTGCCATCTTCAAATTGTACCATACTATGAATAATACTTTGAGGATGAATGACCACTTGAATTTGTTGAGGTTCTAAATTAAATAACCATTTGGCCTCAATCATCTCTAATCCTTTATTCATAAGGGTTGCAGAATCAACTGAAATTTTTGCACCCATTTTCCAATTAGGATGCTGCAAAGCATGATGCCTTTTTACATTTACTAAAAAATTAGGTTTCTTTCCTAAAAACGGGCCACCACTTGCGGTTAAAATTATTTTTTCAATTTTATTTCTTGTCTCGCCTACCAAACATTGAAAAATTGCCGAGTGCTCGCTATCCACAGGTATGATAGGACTTCGTTTTTCAACCGCTAATTGCATTACAATATCTCCTGCTACTACCAAGGTTTCTTTATTCGCCAATGCAACAGGCTTTCCTTTTTTAATTGCTTGAAGAGTTGGTTTCAAACCCGCAAAACCTACAATTCCTGCCAGCATCATATCGTAACTATCAAAATCTGCCACTTCTTCTAATGCATCATCGCCCGTAAAAACTTTTATATCATGAGGTGATAAGGAGGCTTTTACGGCTTCATACTTACTTTCATCTCCTATTACTACCGCATTTGGTTTAAATTCAATTGCCTGTTCAATTAATAATTGATCATTCGTTTGCGCAGTCAATATTTCTACTTCAAAAAGATCATTATTTGCTTTGATAACTTCTAAAGCTTGCGTTCCTATTGATCCGGTGGAACCAAAAATGGCAATTCTTTTTTTATTATGCTCCATAAACAGTTGTTGAGAATAAAATTACCTTATCCCTTTTTAAAAACGGCAATTTAAATCTTTAATTCTTGTTAAGACCAATTGAATTTCCACAAATTAAAAAGCCCGGAAAATTTTCTATTTTTCAAGAAGATATTATTAAAAATTATGAGAGAAAAAGAAATGAATTGTTCAAAACAATAAAAAAAGAAGGAAATAAAAAAAAGTTATATAAATTCGAAGCTCCAACTTTATCAAAAACTTGCAAAGTTACATGGGCGGATGGCTTAAATTTGTAAGTACTAACCCTGATTTTTTGAATTCACGCTTAATGATTGTATAAAATTGAAAAGAGTTTTAGCTGCTATATTTATCACTATTATCTGCGTGTGCGTTGGATGTCATCAACAAGATGAACAAAATTCTGCTGCCGACCAATTAAAAAATTGTGCTGCTACTCAAAAAATAATCAATGAACTAATAGAACGAACCGATAGCCCTTTAGTAGTTTCAGAGAAAATACGCGAGGAATATCTTCAATCTTCCAAAGAATGTAGAGAACTGATTTATTTTAAAACCTTCGACAAATTATTTTTTACTTCTTACGTAAATCCTGAGAATGATCCCAACGAAGAAAATTTAAAATTTTTTATTCAGCAAGGAAATGAAAATGATGACCAATTAAAAATAAAATTACGCAGCCTTTTTGTAGCTACAGGTTATCTGTTATACATTAAACATGATGCGGATAGTGCACTTCATTTTTTAGCAAAAACCAAAACTTATCAAAATACGTTTAATGACTCGCTTCGGCAATCGTATGAAACTTTAATGTCGCAGTGTATGCTGCAAGAAGGGAATATGCAAGAAGCGGTAAGCCATCTTTTGAACGCCATTGATGCCTGCGAAAAGATGAAAGACAGTAGCGGGATGATTGCAAATTACGGCAATCTTGCTGTGGTATATTCTGAAATGGGAGATGAAGAAAAAGCAATCCCAATCATGAGAATGAATCTGAAGTATTTTCTCAATAATGATAATAAAGATTATGCGTTGATTGCTTATGTGGGTTTAGCCAATAGTTTTACGAATGTTGGTAAAATAGATTCCGCTGTATATTGCTCCGGTAAAGCGTTGGAGCTAATTAAGAATGGGATTAAAAATGTAAATGTAGAGTCCACACTTTATATGAATGTTGGAAGATTGTATATTATTTTGGGCGACTATGAAGTAGCTAAATATTATTTCAATTTAGCAAAAATTACTTTAGAAAATTCCGGAAGTGATACCGACAAAAAACTTTATCAAATTTTTTCAGGGCCGGCATTTGCGTCAGATAAAGGAATGTCTCAAGAAATAAAGGATATCGAAAATAACATCTCTTTTTTTAATAAAAAAAAGGATTATGTAAATGTGCGAAATGGTTGGGAATCGCTTTATCGAATTGCATTAATAAAAGGAAATTTTACTGATGCGCTGGAATATTATAAATCTTTAGATTCTACTAAAAAAATACTATCTAATAAAAATAGCTCTCAATTTATTTCCGAATTACAAACAAAATTTGAAACTCAAAAGAAAGAAGCAAAAATAGAATCGCAGCAAAAAGAAATTGCCAGAAAAAATTTATTCATCAATATTTTGATCGTTATTCTGGTGATTGGATTTTTAATTGCGGCATTCATCATAACTCGAAACAGACTTGCTGAAAACTTAAGAGAATCTACTTATCAACAAAAATTCACTAAACGAATTTTAGAAAAAACAGAAGAAGAAAGACAGCGATTGTCACGAGATTTAATTGAAGTTCTTGGCCCCGAATTATTAGTATTAAAACAAAAAGCCCAACACGGAGAAGAAATTCTAACTTCAGAAATTGATACCATCATTAATGAGATTAGAGGGCTTTCCCGAACGATTCATCCGGTGATGCTGGAGCAAATTGGCCTGAAAGATTCCATACACCATTTGTGTGATCAGCTTATGGAAAAAGAACGAATTTTTATTACAGCCGAAATAGATGAATTACCGAAATTGTCTGTAACGCAAGACCTGCAAATCTTTCGCATTTTACAAATCGTAATTAAAAACATTTTGAAACATGCGCACGCCGAAGCAGCAAAAATAAAATTATATATGGTCGAAAAAAATTGCATTGTCTTGGAAGTTCAAGACAACGGAAAAGGCTTTGATGTGGACCATACTTTAGAAAATTTACCGGCATTTGATTTAATCAATATCATTGAAAGAAGTAAAGCAATGAACGGAACCGCCCAATTCGAATCTGATGATAAAGGCACAAAGGTGACAGTGAAAATTCCTGTATTTTCTAAAAAAATTATTTCGGACCAAGTGATTAAAAAAAATAGTTCAAAAAATCTTTTGTAAGGAGTTGGCATTTATGAAATTACCCATTAAATATATTGTATTAGTCGCTTTACTTTTCAGCTTGATAAATCTTGCCTGTAAACATAGTACGATGCAATCGGCACCGGCACAGGATTGTACGACTTTCATCAATGATGCAGAACAAAAGATAAAAGATAATGATAATGATTCTCTATTATCAAAAGATTTGCAGAGAATCTATTTTTCAACTCCATTGTCTTGCAGATATGCTGCCGGGAATATTATTTTTAGAAATCTATTTTTGCTTGCGTATAAAAAACCATATTTAGATTCCACTATTTTACCTTTTTTAATACAACAAGGTGAAAATGATAGTGTAGATACAAAAACAAAATTAATTGCCTATTTCAATGAAGCAAGTTATCATTTGTACATTTTGCATGATCCTGAGAGCGGTTACAATGTATTGGAAAAAGCAAAAAAATATGAAAGCCAATTCAATGATACTTTGGCTAAATCTTATGCTACAGTGATGGCCCAATGTATGTTGCAAAAAGGAGATTTAAAATCTTCAGCTGCTTATTATCTCAAAGCCATTGAATACAATGAAAAATTAAAAGACAGTAATTCCTTAATGGGAAATATTGGCAACTTAGCCGTGGTATATTCTGAAATGGGAGAATTTAAAAAATCAATTCCGCTAAGAAAAAAATCAATTCAATATTACGAAAGCCAAGGGAATGATCTTTTTGTATTTATTGGCCTTACAGGTTTAGCAAGCACTTACGGTAATTTAGGAGTGGCAGATTCTGCACTTCCTATCAATTATAAAGCAATTGATTTACTAAAAAAAGGAGTAATAAATCCGGTAAATGAATTTATTATTTATATCAATTTAGGACAAATTTATTTGAACCAAAATAAAATTGATAGCTCCATTCATTATTTTGATAAAGCGAAAACCGTAATGAATAAAATAGGCGGTGAAGAAAGAAAAATGAATTTTATAGTTTATTCAACACAAGCTTATGCTTCGCGAAGAGATGTGAGTAAAGAAGTAGAGCAAATGAAGAATTACAGCCAAGAACTTTTTGAAAAAAATGATTTAATAAGTGCAAGAGATACTTGGTATACACTTCATAAAATTGCGCAGCTCCAAAAAAAACCAAAAGAAACTTTGGAGACTTATTTAATTTATGATTCCATCAATAACATTCTTACCAGCAATGCGAATAAAAATTTTATTAATGAATTGCAAACCAAATTTGAAACTCAGAAAAAAGAAACCCAAATTCAATTACAACAAAAAAAGATCAATAAAAATCAGTCATTGATAATTGCATTAATAGGATTTCATATTGCCGGTTTTTTAGGAACCTTCTTGATCATTAACCGATTTCGTTTAAAAAGAAACAGACAAAAAATATTACAACAACAACATTTTGCGAGCCAATTTATTGAAAAAACAGAAGAAGAAAGAGCTCGCATCGCAAGAGATTTGCATGATGTACTAAGCCAAGAATTACTCCTTCTAAAAAATAAATTATTAAGTAATCAAAAAATTACTCCTAATAATATTGATTCATTAATTCAAGAAGTAGAAACGGTTTCTAAAAATATCCATACCGATATTTTACAAGAAGTTGGTTTTAAGAAAAGCGTTGTATCTCTTTGTCAGCGCATAATGAAAGACAGTTCTTTAGATATTATCTGTGATATTTCTTACAATGATTTTTTATCGCATGAAGATGAATTACAACTTTATAGAATTATTCAAGAAGGATTAAATAACATTGTAAAATATGCAAAAGCAGATAAAGTAAAAGTGAGTATCTTTCCTAAAGAAGATTTTTTAGTGGTACATATTCAAGATAATGGAATTGGATTTGATGTGGAAGAAACATTAGCCAACCCAACATCCTTCGGCATCTTAGGCATATATGCCAGAAGCAGTGCGATCAATGGAAATGCGGAGATTCAATCTTCTAAAAAAGGAACAATTATAAAAATAGAAATTGCGAAAAGACATGTGTGAAATTTTAATAGCTGACGACCACCCAATTGTATTGATGGGCAGCAAAACATTTTTAAAATCTAAAGGATATAACGTGGTGAGCACGTGTACCAATGGAATTGAAGCCTATAACCAGATTGTATTAAAAAATCCGACGATAGCATTGATTGATATCAATATGCCAGGAATGACCGGAATAGAAATTCTAAGAAAATTGCATGAAGAAAATTCAAGCACCAAAGTAGTTTTACTCACGCTTCAAAATGAACTTTCTATTTTTAATCTGGCTAAATCACTTGGTGTAAAAGGATTTTTATTGAAAGAATTTGCGATGGAAGAAATTGAAAAATGTATTGAAGTTGTAAAAAGCGGAGCTAATTATTTCAGTTCTCATTTGGAAGGAAATTTATTTTTCGATGAAGACAAATCGCACAATGAGGACATGGCAAAATTGACTTTTGCAGAAAAGAAAATTTTACTCTTAGTTTCCATGCAGAGATCGAGCAAAGAAATTGCCGCTGTTCTTTTTATCTCAGAAAAAACGGTGGAAACTCACAGAAATCATATCATCAAGAAACTCAACATTCCTTCAGAAAAAAATGCTTTATTGAAATGGGCCATCGAAAATAAAAGTTCTATTTCGGAAAATATTTAAAGCAATTTTATTTCACATTATCGAATGAAATTACCCATTGTACTAATTCATTAGCCATAGTTCTATCATTACTCAATCGAGGTACTTTATTTTGTCCGCCTAACTTTCCTTTACTTTTCATGTAATTGATGAAACCATTTTTTTCAACAGGTCTAATTTTCAACGGGCTCAAAATATTTCCTTTGATCAAGTCATCATAATAAATATTTTTATTCCTTAAATGCGCATCTAAAGATTTTGAAAATGCATCTACATCTTCAGGTGTTTTTTCAAATTCAATAAACCATTCGTGAAAACTTTTGCCTTCGTTGTTTGAAATATATGGAGCCACCGTAAATTCATTTACCTGCACTTCACTTTCATTACATGCTTTGATCATCGCATCTTCCACTTCTTCACCAATTACATGCTCACCAAATGCGGAAATAAAATGTTTAATTCTACCGGTAACAACTATTCGGTAAGGATTTAATGAAACAAATTTAATTGTATCACCAATGTTGTATGCCCACAAACCCGCGTTGCTACTCACTATCAGCGCATAATTTTTATTGAGTTCCACATCTTTTAAAGTGAGTCGTGTAGCATTTGGATTGGAGATTTCTTCTACCGGAACAAATTCATAAAAGATGCCGCTATTTGTATTGAGCAAAAGTCCGGACTCTTTTTGGCTATCTTGAAAAGCGAAAAATCCTTCGCTGGCTGGAAATAATTCTATGGTGTCTATTTCTTTTCCGATGCTTTCGAATAATTTGGATTTGTAAGGTTCAAAATTTACACCACCTTGGATCAGCACACTAAATTGAGGAAAAATATCTTTTATTTTTTTGCCGGTTCTTTTTTTCAATTCATCAAAATACATTTGTATCCATGGCGGAATTCCGCTTATCAATGTCATATTTTGATTGATGGTTTCTTCTACAATTTTATCTAATTTTTCTTCCCAATCATTTATGCAATTAGTTTCAAAAGAAGGCAATTGATTAGAACGCAAATATTTGGGAATATGATGATTCACGATTCCGCTTAATCTTCCTGTGGGTATTCCACCTACTCTTTCCAACTCAGGCGAGCCGCTTAAAAAAATCATTTTGCCATTAGCAAATTGGGTATTGCCGGACTCTGCCATATAGCACAGTATTGCGTTTCGTGCCGTGTTGATATGATTAGGAATAGATTCTTTGGTAATGGGAATATATTTTACACCGCTTGTAGTTCCACTTGTTTTTGCTAAATAGATCGGTTGCCCTTTCCAAAGAATATTGTATTTACCTTCTTTTATTTTATGAAGATAATTTTCAAAATCTTCATAATTTCTGACAGGTACATTTTTGATGTAATCTTCGTGCGTTTTGATTGCATCAAAATGATGATCTTTTCCAAACTCAGTGTTGAGCGCTGATTTTATTAACGAATTAAATATTGTCGATTGATCTGCAACCGCCGTTTGCCTTGATTTTTTTATTTGTTTATAAATATAGGTAGCAAAAGGTTTTGCAAAAAAAGACTTAATCTTCATTTCTTAATAGCTAATCGTGAGCTCCAAATTTACTAATATTTGATGCAAAGCTTATCATTAAGATGTTAAGTTTACGTCAACTGCTTTCTTTGATTGAATCAATAAAAAATGTGATTGAGAAAATTTTGAAAAACTTAATTCACAAATTCATGTGTTAATCCGCGAAAATCAACAGGCACCAATTTACTTACTCCCGGCTCTTGCATAGTTACGCCATAAATAACATCCACAGAAGCCATCGTCATTTTATTATGTGTAACAATTATGAATTGAGAATCTTTACTAAATTGGCGAATCATGTGCGTAAATTTTCCCACATTAGCATCATCCAAAGGAGCATCCACTTCGTCTAAAATACAGAATGGTGCAGGTTTTATGAGATAGATGGCAAATAATAACGCGGTAGCTGTTAAGGTTTTTTCTCCTCCGCTCAATTGCGTAATGCTGGTAGGTTTTTTTCCTTTTGGTTTGGCAACGATATCAATTCCTGTTTCGGCTAAATTCTCAGGATTTTCCATCACAAGATCTGCAGTATCATCTTCTGTAAAAAGTGCTTTAAATACTTTTTGAAAATTATCACGAACTGCATTAAAAGTTTCTAAGAATTTTTGATTGGCAGTAGTTTCTACTTCTTGTATGGTTTGGAGTAAAGATTCTTTCGCAGTTACTAAATCTCCTTTTTGTTCACTGATAAAATCAAAACGCTTTTTCATTTCTGTAAATGCCTCAATTGCCGTCGGATTAATTTCACCCATGTTTTCTAACCTCTTTTTCATGCGCTCGCTTTTTTCTTGCAATTCTTCTGTCGTCATTTCGGTATTTCTATCTTCATCCAAAATATCATCTAAATCAACTTTAAATTCAACACTCAACCTTTCTCGCATTCCTGCTAAATTTAATTTCAGGTCGTTGATCTTATCTTTTATTTCATTGAGTAAAATATCCGTTTGCTCTTTGCTTTTTTGTTTTTGACGAAGTGCTGTTTCCTTCTCGCTGAGCGCGTTTCGTAAGTTATAATATGTTTGATCTGCCTCATTTAATTTCTTCTCCTCCGCTTCTTTATTTTTTAATAATTGAATAACAGATTCCTCATGTTCTTTTAATTCAGCGTCCGTGATTCCAATATTTTTAACCGCTTCTTGCAATTGATGCGTACTGTTTTCCGCTTGAGTTTTTAAATCTTTGAACTGGCGAGTTTTAAATTCTAATTCTTGCGTTAATGAATTTACTTTACTTTGCTGACGTGTCAATTGTAAATTGTACTCGTTATAAACGCGATTAGATTGATTAAAGGCTTCCTCTGTTTCTTTGAATTCCGAATCTAAAATTTTCATGGAATTTTCTTGCTCACTCACTTCATTCGTTAACTGTTGCAACAAATTTCTAATCTCCGCAACGGCATCATGATTTTGCTGAAGTTGTTGACTCATCTGATCTACACGCGATTTACCACTTTGTTGCTGATGCAAATTGTTTTCAATTTTATTTTGAATTGCATACGTGGTATTGATAAGATGATTGATCGCCTGTTGCGCTTGTTGAATGGCCGCTTCTTTTAAATTTTCATTGTAAGAAATCACATCCCCGGATTTTTTTGCAATCTTTGTTTTTAATTCATTCACCTTCTCTTTATGAATGACAATCTCATCAGATAATTTTTCTAAATTTTTTACTCTGCCAATTTTTTTCCCTTCAAATAAACCTACGCTTCCACCCGATAAGGAAAATTTTCCTTTTACATATTTGCCGCTTTTTTCCAGAACAATTTGATTGCCTGAACTTTTTTGCAAAACACCTGCATTGTTGGCAATAAAAACATTGTGCAAAAGATAGCCGGCTAAGTGCTGATATTTTTTATCAAATTCTATTACATCCAACGCTGCTATCGCATCAGTGAGCGTTCCGGGATTTTTATTTTCTATTGAATTTAATTGATCTAATAAAAAGAAATTGGCTTTACCTTTTTTATTTTCATCCAATAATTCAATGGCCGTCATTCCTTCTTGCAAATTCTCAACTACATAATAATTCAGATAAGGCTCCAATACATTTTCTACCGCAGCTCGATATTCTTCTTTTACATAAATAATGTCTGAAAGCAAAGGTGCAGTGTAATTCCAAGATTTATTATCGTGCAAAAATTTCACGCTTTCCGGATAGCCTTCCATTTTATCCACTAAGCTTTTCAGCAAATCGAATTCGTTTTGTTTGGCATCTAATTTTCGATTCTCATCAGCTAATTCACTTCTCAATTTTTCTAATGCTTCTTGTGTTTCTAAAATCTGTGTTTTAGTTAATTCATTATCTTTTTTTAAAGATTCTAGCAGATTCTTTTGTTCATTTAAATCGTCTTCTTTTGATTTTTTCTCTTTCTCTAATGAAGCCAATAATTCAATTCTTTCTTTTTGTTCTTCTTCAATCTGCGTAATACTTCGTTGTAAATTATTAATAGAAGTGTCCGCCACAGCCACTTTCTTCTCGGCATCAAAATAATTGCGTTGCAATTGCATTTGAGATTGTCGCAATGTATCTACCGCAATTCTTTTCTCATCAAATAAATTCCTTTTTTCTTCCGTAATTTTTTGAAAACTCTCTAATTGTGCTTTTTGCTCTTCTAATTTTATTTTCTCTTCATCTAATTGTGTTTGCGTAAAGTGAATACTTTCATCAATTCCTTTGAGTTGGCTTTCCGCTTGAACAATAAAATCTTTCAAACTATTTTCTCGCTCTCTTAAATATTGTAAACGTTGCGCACTTAGATTTTTTTTATTTTCTCTTTCCTTTACGGAATTATTGAGTTCATTAAAAGTGTGTTGTAAATCTTGTAATTCTTTTTCTTTTTGAATAAAAATTATTTTCTCTTTTTCTAAAACCGCTTCTTCAGAACCTATCTGTGCATCTAATTCAATCTTTTTATCCGTTTCAGATTTTTGTTGTTCATTTAAATCGTGATAAGTAGCATTAAATCCATCTAATGAGGATTTGGCTAATTCTATTGAAATAGAACGATATTCATCTTTTACCTCTAAATATTTTTCTGCTTTCTTGGCTTGGTTTTCTAAAGTTTTTAATTGATTATTGATTTCAAAAAGTAAATCTTCTATTCGGGCTAAATCTTGCTCCGTCGCATCCAGCTTGAGTTTGGCTTCTCTTTTTCTAGTTTTATAAATGGTAATTCCGGCAGCTTGCTCTAACATTCTTCTACGGCTACCATCTTTATCTTTAATGATATCATCTACCATTCCCAATTCTATAATGGCATAGCTGTCTGTGCTGATACCTGTATCCATAAATAAATTATGAATGTCTTTTAATCGGCAACTCACTCCATTCAATCGATATTCACTCTCACCATTTTTAAAATATTTTCTGGTAACAGTAACGGTATTAAATTCGGTCGGAAGTAAATTTTTAGTATTTTCAAAAGTGAGGCTCACCTCTGCTAAACCGCTCGCACTGCGGTTTTTAGATCCATTAAAAATTAAACTCTCTAAATTTTCACTTCGTAATTGACTAATCTTTTGTTCACCTATCACCCATCGAATACTATCGATAATATTACTCTTGCCACAACCATTGGGTCCAATTACACCTGTAATTCCTTCATCAAAATTGAGAACAGTTTTATCGGCAAAACTTTTAAATCCTTTTATTTCCAAACTCTTTAATCTCACAGTTGCTAATTTTTAAATCTCAGGAAAGTGCATTTCCCGAAGTAGGCAAATATATAAGTTCTACCATAAATTTGGATACATAACAATAATCTGTTAATAACTCTTATTTTCAGTGCATTTACGATAAATATTATTTCAAATCATAATAATTTACAAAGTTCGTTCTCAATCTTTTTTAAATCATTTTTAGAAGATTATATTTGCACAAAAAAAATTTGTCCCATTTATAATTTAGTCATTTTGAACTTAATTATTTTAACCCGCAATAAAAATAACCAATGAAAAAGTTTTTAGTCCCTATTGATTTTTCAGATGCCTCTTTAAATGCGGCTGAATACGCCGTAAAAATTATTGAATCCTTACCGATAGAAGCTCATTTAACGCTCTATCATGTGTATAGTAAAATTAGTTTTTCAGCGCTCACTTCTTCCGAAGAAGGTTCTCGTCAGAAGGTTTCTGAGTTGGAGTTAGAAGAAGTAAAGAAATCAATCGCCGGAGATTTATCGAATGTGTCTTGTGTTGTGGAAGATGGGTCATTCGTAGAAAATATTACCGAACATGCACTTAGCCATGATATCAATTTAATAATTATGGGAATTACCGGTAGTTCAAAGATTTCGCAAGTTTTTATGGGTACCAATACATTAAATGTAATTCGCAATGTAAATTGTCCCGTGATGATCATACCTCCGGACGGACAATTTAAAGGTTTGAAAAAAGTGGTCTTCACTTCTGATTTCAAAGACGTAGCCCGCACTACTCCATTCGCTTCACTAACAAAAATTTTGGATACTTTTCAACCTGAATTAGATATTTTAAATGTAGATAGTGAGCATTATGTAGAACTCACTGAAGAATTTAAAATAGAAAGAGAAGCGATGGAATTGAAATTAGGAAAATACAATCCTAATTTTTCCTTCTTACGTGCGTTCGATTTTCTAGATGGAATAAATGAATATGTGGAAGCAAAACATATCGATGCAATCATCACCGTTCCTCGCAAGCATAGTTTTTTGAGCCAATTGTTCAAAACAAGTCATACTAAGAAATTGGCCTATCATAGTACAGTGCCGATTATTGCAATACCAGAATAAAAAAATTGTATCGATCCGGTATAAATCATTTCAGAAAAACTGAATCAGAACACGTTCACTTAGGTTAAAGTAAAACGATTATATTTGCACGCTTTTGTGATTATTTTTTACAAATTGTAGCAATATTCATTTCTATTTCCGAATAGAAAATTAAATTTTAAATTAATTATGGCTTTAAGAGCAGGGATTGTAGGATTGCCGAATGTAGGAAAATCAACTTTATTTAATGCAGTAAGTAATAGTGCCAAAGCGCAAGCGAGTAATTATCGTTTCTGTACCATAGAGCCCAATGTTGGTTTAGTAAATGTGCCCGATAAAAGATTAGATGAATTGGCAGCATTAGTAATTCCGGACAGAACCGTTCCTACACAAATTGAGATTGTAGATATTGCCGGATTGGTAAAAGGAGCGAGTAAAGGCGAAGGTTTGGGAAATAAATTCTTGGCTAATATTCGCGAAGTAGATGCCATCATTCATGTAATTCGTTGTTTTGAAGATGAAAATATTTTGAGGGATGAAGGGCCGATTAATCCAATAGGAGATAAAGAAATTATAGAAACGGAATTGCAACTAAAAGATTTGGAAGGCATCGATAAGAAATTATCACGAGCAGAGAAAATGATTAAAACCGGTGATGCTAAAACAAAACAAGAATATGAAATCTTATTAAAATGTAAAACGCATTTAGAACAAGGAAAAAATATTCTTTCATTAGATCTTTCCAAAGAAGAAAAAGCAGTGATTGCCGATAATTGTTTCTTGACAGACAAACCCGTTTTGTATGTAGCCAATGTGGATGAAAAATCTATGCATACGGGCAATCAATTTTCAGACAAATTAGTGGAAGCAGCGAAAGCCGAAGGTGCGCAAGTGATTGTAATGACGAATGCTATCGAAGCACAAATTGCGGAATTTGAAAATCCGGAAGACAAAGAAATGTTTATGGATGAATACAAAATGACAGAACCTGCCTTAGATAGATTAATTCATTCTGCTTATAGATTATTGAATTTATCAACCTATTTCACCGCAGGTGTGCAGGAAGTAAGAGCTTGGACGATAGAGCAAGGTTGGAAGGCACCGCAAGCTGCAAGCGTGATCCACACTGATTTTGAGAAAGGATTTATTAAAGCGGAAGTAATTGCTTACGAAGATTTTATTCAATATAAATCTGAAGCGGCTTGTAGAGAAAATGGAAAATTAAGAATAGAAGGAAAAGAATATGTGGTGAAAGATGGTGACATTATGCATTTTAGATTCAATGTGTAATCGAATAATTTTCTTTGTTACCTTAATAAAAGCCACACGAACAAAGCAATTCCAATTACTAAGAGAAATACAATCCATTTCAACAGATAATTACTTTGAGAATTTTTAAGGTTAGTCGAATCAATTTTATTTTTAGGCTTCGAAACTTCCGTTAATATTTCCAAATTAGCCAAAGATTTAGGAATGGCTTTTACAATATATTTTCTTTGAGAAGAAAGAAACCCCATCAAACCATTTTCTGATAATTTATTTTTTTCAGCATGCTTTCCCAAAAGCCCTAAAACTGGTGGAAAAATGGAGAACATACAGATATTAATTGTTGAAGTTTTTACTGCTGCAAATTGAAAAATTGCCTCCAATGTTTCTTCGTGTTTTTTTCCGAAAATTGATTGTATTAATTGATTTATTTCCGTGTTGGTAGAAGCTTTTGTAATTGGAGGTGTTGAATTAATGAAACTGATTTGGCTCTTACATAATTCATAAAATTTTTCAGTATCCTTTTCATCAGAAGTAGATAAGCGCAGCATTCCGGCGAGCGATAGAGGAATTAAAATATCCAAAGCAGTTGAAATCTGCGAAATTGATTCTTTAGTTTCCTCTGACAATTGCTGTTTAAATTCAGGAGTAAAATATTCCTTAACCGCTTCTACAAAATTTAAAAACATAATTGAGATTTTGAGTTATTGGTTATCCAATAACTGATAAATGGGTTTACAAAAATAAAGAAAATATCTAGGAGGATTTCAAAATTCTGTACTCTTTACATTAAGAATAAATGTTCTTCCGGAAGATTTCGTGTAAGCTATACCGTTAGTAAGTATATTTTTGTAAAAAAAAAATCCCAGATACCGTGGTTCATGACTCACGAAACACAACGAGTTATATTGTCTTACAAAAAAAAATCGCCGTGCCAAATAATATGACACGGCGATTTTTATTTTTTAAATTAAAATTATTGTTTTACCAGAGGAATAGTTTCTTGGAATTCATCTGCACTAAATCTTAAGTAAATCACTCCCTTACCAATCCCATCTTGAATTTGAATGAAATTACCATTGCTACCTACTTTTAATAATTGCTGGGTATTTTGTAAAACTCTGCCATCAGCGCTCAATACCTGAATGTTTACTTTCCTTATTTTATCGCTCTCAAGAATAAAATTTACTTTTTGATTCCCGGTAATCACCGTAGGGAATACTTTGGTAATTGACATTGAAGCTGCATTTACCACAGAGACTTTTACCACCGGTGAATATTTATATTTACCATCACTGTCTACCATTTTCAAACGATAAAAAAGAATTCCGGAAACATGCTGATCGGTATACTCATAATTTAATATTGAAGAAGAATTTCCTGCAGCCCATTGTTGATCAATCGCTTGAAAGCTTTGCCCATTACTACTTCTTTCAATTACAAAATGACTCGTATTACTTTCTGAAGCAGTTTGCCATTGTAAAAAAACCTGATTACGATTGGTGATTGTGGCATTGAAATTTAATAATTCTACAGGAACCACTGCATTTGAATAATCTACTAATCCTAAAGTCATGTTATCCGTAAAATGATAAATTTTATTTTCAATTTCAATCAAATCATTGGTATTCCAATTATTATTTTGTGCAGAAATTGGATAGGGAGAATTATTGTAAACATCGATACCCGGAACACTTGAATTGGTATTATTAATAAAATGGTTTTTACCATCATCAGAAGTATCTGCATTATTAAGGTTTCCTAAATTAGGCATACTTCCATTTTGAATCGTAATGCCCCACAAATTGGCGGTAAATATATTTCCTGTTACAATTGAGTTCTGATGCGAGTCTGCAGTTCCGCCCGAAAAAGCAATTCCGCTGCCGCCTGTATTAGGGTTATTATCTGTATTATTACTGTCAATTCTGTTATAACTCACCATTGCATTGATAGTACTACCGCCTTGAAGGTTTATTCCATAGCGATTATTTATAATTAAATTACCTGTAATAATTATATGGGCATCTCCAATAGGCAGATAACCAATACCACCGGATTTTGTAGATGACCTCATAATTTTATTATTGATAATGCGCGCGGTATCAGGGCCGGTGGCACCAAAATTAAGTTGAGGTACATTACTATTCTTCGTATTATTTCCTTCAAAATAATTTCCAATGATCTGCGGAGCATTAGAAACATTGGCACCACCTGAAATAGCACCGCGCTGATTATTCAAGAATTTAGAATTAGTAATAATGGCATTAGATCGGAATAACACTATAGAACTTGAGCCAAATGATGTACTGCTATTATTATTATTGTATTGGAATAGGCATGAATCTATTATCGGGCTACAATCGCTAATCTTAAACGCTGTACCATATTCAAAAGTTAAGTTTTTAATCGTAGAAGGTGCACTTCCATCTAAATGCACACCTAAATATCCTGTGCTAATATCTTGTGCAGTAAATAATACATTGTCCGGAGCATCAATCACTAAAGCTCCCAATATATGGAAATAGGTTTTAGCGGCAAATTTTACAGTAGCATTAGTAGTGATCGCCAATACATCATTAAGGCTAATAACAATTGTATCATTAACCAAATACTCTCCGGCTGAAAGTGTAACAGCTCCGGCTGAATTAGTTACTAAATAATCAAGAGAAATGGTTTCACCGGTACCGGGTGTTACATACTTTGCATAGGATGTGGTTGACAACAGAAAAAACGCCATTATCAATAAGTAGATTGATTTCATAAACAATATTTTAGGTTAATAATGACGCGAAGCTAACGGATAAATAAGTCATAAAAAAAGCGGATTCAAAATAATTGAATCCGCTTGAGGTAAAAATTTTGTATTATAAATTTTATTGAGGCAACAAAACTTTATCCAGAACAAAATACACACCGTTAACTCCTAATTTATCCATAGCAACTGCATTCGCAGCAGGTCCGCTAAATGGTGCACCACCTGGAGGAAAAGTTCCCATTCCGGTAAAAGTAAGTGAACTCACAAACGGGCCGGTAAATGTAGCCTTCGCCATAATTCCCGGATGAACCGCCACACTACTATTCACCAATGTTTTATAAAAAGTAGGGTTTGTTCCAAAATTATTAGAGAACATACGAACATTAGGCTGGTAGCCGGCTCCTGCATTTGTTGCGATAAAATGATATGCAAGAATGCCTCTAATATCAGCAGTTGTTACGTTATTGGTTCCCAAGAAAGCTGGCCCGGCCGCGACCGCTCCATTTCCATATGCATCTGCTGTAGCATAATCGGTAGGGGTATATGGTGTGGGTCTAGTTTTTAAATAGCCGGAATAAGCTAATCCATAAATCAATGTTTGAAACGCGGCATTGTTCGGAGCCAATACAGTCATATTAGTAACGCCATATCCTAAAAGATAATCAAAACTTTCTGTCGTACCTGCGTGCGTTCCACTGTCTGCACGAGCAATTGCAGCTTTGTAATAGGCTAATTCCGGATTGGCATACATGATATCTCTCAATGTGGCGACCGGTGGAGATACAATCACGCCAACTGTATGTAGTATTCCATTTCTAAATTTCATATCAAATGCAGTGATGGGCATATTATTCGCCCATGCTCCCACTCCCGTTTTTGAAATAAAAATACTATTCTTTAAAGGTAAAGGTGTACCCGGAATAGCACCAATGGTCATGTATGTTGGCAGTTGTGTATTTGGCACGTGATTAAAACTACCGGAAGTAAATTGTTGCCCGGGAATAATAGTATACTGTACCAAGGCTCCCACATTGGCAGCCGGCATCCCATTGATAGCGGCTTCCGAAGGAATTCCGGCAGCTATAAAAGCGCTATTAGGGGGCAGAAATACGGTGAAGACATTGTTAGTATCCGACAATAAACCTAACATGCCTACTTTATTAAGTGCGGTTTTATAAAAACTATAATTAGGATTAGAACTTACTTCGGCACCTATAGTGGTTGGCGAAGGATTCACATCCGGATAAACGATGGGGGTTGCATCCGGCAATGCTTTATTACAAGAGGCCAAAATGAGTACCGTTGCGCATAGCAGGCCCAAATTTAAAAGCGACTGTGTTTTTAATTTAATTATTCTCATGTGTGAATTTTTATTTTTTTGATTTCATGAAAGATTTTTTTCAGAATATAATTCTTAATAGGCAATCATGATTTCAGATTAAAAGTTTTATTTGCTACAGATTAAAATACATTATATCCAATGCTAACATAGTACAGACCTCCAATGGTGGCATTTCCCATACCATTTCTATAATATTGATTCAATAAATTAGTAGCTCCTAATTTCAACATCACTTTTTCAGCAGGAAATTTATAACTTATTTGGCCATCTAATGTTTGATATCCAGGTATAGTTCCTGTGGCAAAATCACCTTGGTATTGTACCATAGTTTGCCAACGGTAAGAAAGATCAAATCCTAATCTTTTTTGATAGCCAAATCCTGTATTGCTAATAGATCCGCCAATTCTTTGTTTAGGCGCATTAAAGCTTGCAATGAAATCCGCAGGAACACCATCTAAAATATCTGAAGTAGTATTTCCGCTTATTACAAAATTACCCGGTAAAGAATAAGTAAGGCTGATTCCGTATCCATACGTAGTCACATCTCCTTTTACATTCGTAGGAACAGAATAAGTGGTTGTCAATGCAGGATTAGACATATTCGCTCTTACTGTAGCAGGATTGGATATAACTGAAATATCATTATTTACAGTTTGAACCACTAACGTACGAGTAATAAAATCTTTGTAAATACCATAATAACCATACATATCTACCAATAATCTCTTATTCAATAATAAACCTTTGTAGCCTAATTCAAAAGAATTTACTGTTTCTGCTTTGAACTTAGGTAAATTGAATTTAGTAGGATTTCCGTTGAATAAATCATCATTGATTAAGTAAATAGGATTGGTATTGAAATGATAGAAATCTGTAAAACTTTTTACTCCACCAATCAAAGCTGTACCACCGCCTACTCTCAAATCAATATATTGTTGTTGAGTTGATCCGAAACGATAAGCCTGCTGGTAAGAAACTCTGATATTATTATCTTCAGCAACAGTAAATACGGCAGAAAAACGAGGAGTGAATTTACCATCAAAATTATCATTCTTATCATATCTCGCTGAAGCGATTAATTTCAATTTATTATTAAGGAAACGTTTAGTCGCTTGTAAATAGGCACCATATTCATTAATAGGAATTTTACCGGAAGAATCCGCAAATAATGTTCCTTCGGAATTCAATTCATATCTTTTGAAATTAGCGCCAATTAAGATATCTGCGAATGTAGAGGTGTAAGAAGAAAGATCATATTGCCCTTCTACATTGTACAAATTTGTTTTATCTACAAATAAACCTCCACCTTGAGAAATCGGAATGCTTCTTACTTTATTGAAAATCGAATTGAATTGAGGAGATCCTGCAGCAGGGCGACCAATATCTGCATATTGACGAGCTGTATTATGAGCTACAATATCTGTTGCACCTGCAATTTTTGAATTTAAATAAGTCATGGCATATTGATAAAACCATCCGTTGGAACCTCCACTTGGTTTCCAAGCTTCATTTAATAAACGAGTAGTTACCGTTGCATTAAATGATTCTGCATCTTCTTGAGTAGTGTAGGCTCTTAAGAACCAATTCTTATTTACCAATTCTACTTTGTATTGACCAATCTTTAAGTTCAATAAAGAATAACGGTCACTTCCTGTGTAAACGGTATTACCTGTTCCCCAATATCCGGCAACACTTAATGTAGTCCTTGAACTTAATTTATAACTTAATTGTCCGGAAATTTTTGCATTAACCGTATTTGGATTCAATACTTCTTTTTCTAAATATCCTGTTCTTGAAACAGGAATAGATGATGGCATTGCATCAATATATGGTTTATAAAAAGGTGCTGCATTGGATAATGGTTTCAATACATTCAACATAATATCGGCAGTAGTTTCATCACCATATACGTTGATACCGTCATAGTTCGGATCTGTATCGCGCGTACCGTCTTTTACAAAACCGGTGGTTCCGGTACGGCTATAATTTCGATAATCATCCGCAACCCAATCTTGTGCTTGTATTAATTCGCCGGTAAATTTGAATGCAAAGTTTTCACCTATTTTTTGTGCCCATCTTAGGTTCCAATTATAATAGGGCGAAGGCTTTCTACTTCTACTGTCTATATTCATGATACCTGTTTTTACCTGGAAGGAAAGGCCTTGGTATTTGAATGGATCTTTACTATTAATAATTAATGCACCGTTCATACCGCCTGGACCATATAGTGCAGAAGATGCACCCGGTAATAATTCTATACTTTCAACATCTAATTCTGAAATTCCAATCACACTTCCCACAGAGAAATTCAAACCCGGAGCTTGGTTATCCATTCCGTCAATGATTTGATTTAAACGAAGATTACCACTACCACCAAAACCTCTAGTAGGTGATGCAAAAGTGAGGGATGCATTTACCACATCTACCCCTTTTAATTTTCCAATCATATCATAATAAGAAACAGAAGCTGTATTTCTAATATTCGAAATACTGATTCTTTCAATCGTTACCGGAGATTCTAAAATACGGGAAGGAGTACGAGTAGCTGAAACTACTACCTCTTGACCTAAAATACTTTTAGGCAATAAAGAAAAAGTAACACCACCAGAAAGGTTGTTATTGTTAACTTCCATTTCTACTGTTTCGTAACCTACTGATGAAGCGACTAAAACAATCGGTAAAGATTGTTTGACCGTTATCGAAAATTCACCTCGCTCATTGGTATAAGTACCAACGCCACTACCTTTTACAGTGATGGATACTGAGGGAATATTTTCATTGGTACTTTGGTTCTGTACTCTACCCTTGATTGTATTACTTTGTGAAAACGAAACTACTGTCAGCAGAATCGCAGTAAAAGTTAAGGTAAGAGATTTTACAATTCTTCTCATATTTATAATTTTGGTTGTGAATTAATGAGCAATATACCTTTGTTATTTTGAAATAAAAATATTTTTTCTAATCTTTTTTCATCGAATGATAATTAACTTACAAAAATTTTACAGATCCGCTTTTTAAAGCACTTTATCAATTTTTCAATGAGTTCTATTCAATTTCCAAATCAAACTAATTATTATAAAGGAAAAGTAAGAGATGTTTACACCATACATCACCATTTGTTAGTGATGATTGCAAGCGATCGAATTTCCGCATTTGATTATATTTTGCCAAAACCCATTCCTTATAAAGGACAAGTATTGAATCAAATAGCTGCATTCATGTTACAAAACACCAGTGATATTTGCCCTAATTGGTTGCTGAGCACTCCGGCTCCTCATGTTTCTATCGGCAAAAAATGTATTCCTTTTAAAATTGAAATGGTTATAAGAGGCAATGTAACCGGCCATGCATGGCGTACTTATTCCTCCGGAGAAAGGTATTTATGTGGAATAAAATTGCCGGAAGGTTTAAAAGAAAATGATTTTTTTCCCACACCAATTATCACTCCTTCTACTAAAGCTGATGAAGGTCATGATGAAGATATAAGCAAGGAGGATATCATCAAAAAAAATATCGTTTCACAAGAAGATTATGAACTGTTAGAAAAATATGCTTTCGCACTTTTTGAAAGAGGAAAACGAATGGCTGCCAATCAAGGATTAATTTTAGCAGATACAAAATATGAATTCGGTAAAATTGGTGATACGATTTATTTAATGGATGAAATACACACACCTGATAGCTCCAGATATTTCTACGCGGAAGGTTTTGAAGAAAGGCAAGCTAATGGAGAAAAACAACAACAATTAAGTAAGGAATTCGTGAGAGAATGGTTGATCAAAAATAATTTTATGGGCAAAGAAGGGCAAACAATTCCTGAAATGTCCAATGATTGGATTGCGTCTATCCGTGATCGTTATATAGAACTTTATGAAAAAATTATCGGAAAACCATTTGTACCTCAAGATATCAGCGAAGAAAAAACGAATGAGTTGATTATTGCTGAATTGGCTCAAATTGAGCAAATCGATTAGATTCTAAAAAATAATTCCCATGAAAAAATGGATTTCAATTTGTATCATTTTATTGATAAGTAACACGTCTAGTGTTTTCTCACAGTCACCCCTACCCGATTTTATTCAGTATGTAAAACCTATTATCGGAACGCAAAAAATGGGACATACTTTTCCCGGCGCTACTGTTCCTTTTGGATCTGTTCAATTAAGTCCTGATACCGATACCCTTTCGTACGAAGTAAATGGAAAATACAATCCGGATATTTATAAATATTGTGCAGGCTATCAATATGATGACCCAACCATTGTGGGCTTTAGCCATACGCATTACAGCGGTACAGGGCATTCAGATTTGGGTGATTTTTTAATTATGCCAACAGTAGGAAAATTGCAATTAAATCCGGGGACGGCTTCTCATCCTGAAGATGGATTTCGTTCTAAATTTTTTCATTCCACAGAAGTCGCAGAACCGAATTATTATAAAGTAGAATTAGAAGATGATCATATTTTGGCAGAGCTGACGACCACCACTCGCGTAGGTTTTCATCAATATACTTTTCCTAAAAGTGATAGCGCTCACATCATCTTAGATTTAATGAGTGGCATTTATAATTATGAAGACAAAAATGTGTGGACTTTTGTTCGTGTTGAAAACGATTCTACGATTGTTGGTTATCGTCAAACCAATGGTTGGGCAAGAACTCGAACACTTTATTTTGCGATGAAATTTTCCAAGCCATTTAAAAATTATGGAGCTAAAGATTTCTCTAAAAAGGAAGTCTATAAAGGCTTTTGGCGAAAATTTGATCAAACCAAAAACTTTCCAGATTTAGGTGCTAAGCAATTGAGAATGTATTTTGATTTTGACACAAAAGAAAATGAAAAAATACAAATCAAATTTGCGCTTTCACCGGTAAGTACAGCCAATGCTTTACAAAATATGAAGGAAGAAATTCCGGGATGGGATTTTGAAAAAATAAAAAAACAAGGTCAAGAAAAATGGAATCAAGAGCTCAATAAAATAGAAGTAAAAATGGATACCCGTGAAGGCATGATTAATTTTTATACCGCTATGTACCATGCATTTCTTAGCCCAACCGTTTATATGGATGTTAATAAACAATACAAAGGGTTAGACCAAAATATTCATACGGCTAATTTTACGAACTACACTACTTTTTCTTTATGGGACACCTATCGAACATTACATCCGCTTTTTAATATTATTCAAACCAAACGCAATAATGATATGGTACATTCTATGTTAGCACATTATGATCAAAGTGCTTTACAAATGTTACCCGTTTGGTCCAATTCAGCGAACGACACTTGGTGTATGAGCGGCTACCACAGTGTTTCAGTAATTGCAGACGCAATCATTAAAGGAAATTTTACAGGTGATGCACAACATGCGCTGGATGCATGCATCAATACGTCTATGCATCGCCGTTATGAAGGCATTGGAGAATACATTGACAAAGGTTATGTTCCGTCAGATAAAGATGGAACGTCTGTTTCCAATACTTTGGAATATGCTTATGATGATTGGTGCATTGCACAATTGGCAAAGTATTTAGGGCGAACCGATGTATATCAACAATACATGAAACGATCAGAAAATTGGAGAAATGTGTATGATGCTTCCATAGGTTTTATGCGGCCCAAATTGAGTGACGGTACTTTCAGAAAAAACTTTGATGTGTTAGAAACCGACGGACAAGGATTCATAGAAGGCAATGCTTGGAATTACAGTTTGTATGTTCCGCATAATCCTTCTGCGTTGATTGAAATAATGGGTGGCGAGAAAAAATTTATTCCTCATTTGGATTCCTTATTCACCATGCATTTGCCTGATGAATTTTTTGAACACACAGAAGATATTACCAGAGAAGGCATCATAGGAAATTATGTACACGGCAATGAGCCGGCGCATCATGTAGCGTATTTATACAATTGGACTTCTGCTCCTTGGAAAACACAAGAAAGAGTAAGAATGATTTTGAAAAAACAATATCATAATGGTCCTGATGGTTTAGGTGGCAATGATGATTGCGGGCAAATGAGTGCATGGTATATTATGAGTACACTTGGATTTTATCCGGTGGCTCCTGCATCAGATTTATATGCAATAGGCAGTCCTGCTATGAACCACGCCATCATCAATTTAGAAAATGGAAAACAATTTATCATCGACGTAAAAAACCAAAGTGATAAAAATGTGTATGTACAAAAAATAGAATTGAATGGAAAAATATTCAAAGGATATTTCTTGCAACATGCCGACATTATGAATGGAGGCAATTTAGTTTTTTACATGAGCGACAAAAAAACTACCGAAAAATAAAATTATTTCATTAAAAGATCGCTGTAAGAATGAGCGATAAAATCTGAATCTTTCAAACCAAAAAAATCAGCATAATATTCACATTGTTCTTTTAAAACGCCGATTGGAATTTCGCCTATGGAATCAATTGCCTCGACCTCTATAAAAGTGCCCAAAGATTGTATTTCATCAAAATGAAATTTTACATTTTCAATAAAATAAATGCGTCGTACTTTATTTACGATCACTTTTATACCGTGAATTTTTATGAGGATATCTTTTAGCGCCGAATCCGGTTGATGCGGATATAAAATAATTGAGGATTCCTTTGAAGTAGCCGTGTTTGCTCGATCATACCAAATTAATGCATTTTCAATATTACCTTCTCGCAATTTTAACCGCCCTTTTTCTACATTAAAATAAGTGTCTTTTTGATAATCAATTCCCTTAAAAATAGGATTCAATTCCTTCAATTTATTTTCATAAGAAACTAATTCCTTCACCGCTGCTTTAAATTCAAAATTTGTATGACTCATTCATAAATTTATTTATTTTTCATCAGCCCGTCCATTCTTTCTCGAGATTTATTAAAAATCATAATGCCATTTTTTATTCCTTTGCGTTTTTCTTTTCTAATATCTTCAGGAAGATTGTGTGTTTGTTGACATTCTTCAGAGCAACAACCATCATACTTTTCAGCACACTTTGCACATTGAATAAATAATAAATGACACGCTTCATTCACACAATTAGTATGTGTATCGCAAGGTTCACCACATTGATGGCAATGACTAATAATTTCGTCTCCAATCTTTTCTCCCAATCGGCCATCGAATACAAAATTTTTACCCAAGAATTTATTCGGCAAATTATCTTCCTTAATTTTATTGGCATAATTAATTATTCCACCTTCTAAATGATATACATTTTCAAAACCATTAAGACGCATGTAGGCACTTGCTTTTTCACATCGAATTCCGCCGGTGCAATACATAATAATATTGCTGTCTTTTTTATCTTGTAACATATCCACTGCCATTGGTAATTGCGATCTAAACGTGTCGGAAGGCACTTCTATGGCGTTTTCAAAATGCCCTACTTCATATTCATAATGATTGCGCATATCCACCACAATAGTATTGGCATCCTCTGTGAGTTGATTAAAAGTAGCGGCATCAACATATTGTCCTTTTTTACTCATATCAAAGGTTGGATCATTAATTCCATCGGCTACAATTTTTTCACGCACTTTTATTTTCAATACCCAAAAACTTTTACCATCATCATCTACTGCAATATTTAATCTGACATCTTTTAAAAAAGAAATGGTATTCAAATAATTTTTAAATGATTCAAAATTAGATTCCGGAACACTTATCTGCGCATTCACGCCTTCATGGGCCACATACACGCGGCCAAAGACTTTTAACAATTCTAAATTTTTGTAAAATTCATCTCTAAATTCTTGGGGATTTTCTATAAAAGCATATTTATAAAATGAGATGGTAATTCTTCGTTCTGTTTCTTCAAATAGGCGCTGTTTCAGCTCTTTCTGAGACACGCGATTGTGTAATACTGCCATTAAAATAAAACTATCCGGGTTTGCAAGAGACATTTACAGGATGAATCTGGCCTTCAAAAGGCGGATAGAATTGGAGGGCAAATATACAAATTCCACATCTTCTAAAAAAATGGTACACGCTTTGCAATAGGTGGAATAATTATCTTAAAAAACTTAGAATAGATAAGAAAACTAAATTAAAAGAATATGAAAAAAACATTTTTAGTAGCAGCCTCATTATTTTTGATGATTGGAGCTACAAAGGCACAAAAAGTGCATTTCGGTTTAAAAGCGGGTATGAACGCTTCTTCTTTGACAAATATGGGTCCTAGTGAAACTAAGATAGGATTCAATGCAGGAGTTCTAGCGCATATTCACACTAATAATAAAAATTGGGGTATTCAACCAGAGTTAATTTATTCGGTTGAAGGCGCAAAAACTCCCTTACTTGGCGGTAACAATAAATCCAATTTAAATTTAGGATACTTAAATGTTCCGATTCTTGTACAGTATATGTTTGACAACGGATTCAGATTAGAAGCCGGACCACAATTTGGCTTTTTAATGAGTGCTAAATCTAAAGTTAGCGGAGGATCTAATAATGATGTAAAAGGTAGTTTCAACAATACCAACATCTCTATACCTGTGGGAGTAGGTTATTTAACTACTTACGGTCTTGGATTTGATGCTCGTTATAACTTTGGTTTGAGTGATGTCTATAAAGGTAGCGGTAATCAAAAAGCCAACACCTTCCAATTCGGATTGTTCTATCAATTCAGCGATAGCAAAATGAAATAAACTTCATTTTAATATAATTCCCAAAAAGGCAATCATTTACATGGTTGCCTTTTTGTATTTATGCGCTTCTCCTTATTAACTTCGTAAAAAAGAATCAATGCCTAGAAAAAAAAGAGCATGTGCCATTTTTAGATAAGTCTAATTCCATCCAGAAAATATCTGTTTGTTTGCTTATTGGAGTACTAGTTTATATTTTCATGTGGGGTAAAAATATTCCTCCTCTTGCACATGTAATGCTAGGCTGGGACAGCTTTTGCCTTTGTTTAATTATTTTTCATTGGATTACATTTTACATAACTAATTCGAAACAAATTAGAACTCAATCAAAAATTCAAGATTCAAAAGGTTCTATTATTTTCATTATAATTTTGATTGCCACTTTGGCAAGTTTTCTGGCAGTCCTATTATTAATTCTGACAAAAAATACTAATCAAAAAGTTCCAATACAAATGCCGGTCGCCATTTTAGGGATGTTATTTTCATGGATTTTGGTGCACACCATATTTACTATTCGGTATGCGCACATTTTTTATGGAGATCATGAATCCTTACCAAACGTTCATGCAGGCGGCTTGGACTTTCCGAATGAAAAAAAAGCCGGACTTTTTAGATTTTGCTTATTTTTCTTTTGTGTTAGGTATGACTTTTCAAGTTTCTGATGTGGCGGTTACTTCCAAAAGAATTCGAAGATTAGCTATGTTTCATGGTTTAATTTCTTTTGGATTTAATACCATTATGATTGCACTAACCATAAATTTAATCGCAGGCTCATAATTTATTTTTAAAAAATAGCTCTCAAAGAAGCACGCCCCGTGTGGATTGCATTCACATTTCCGGATTTCCTTCCTTCGTATTGCAAATTGAGTTCTATATTCCCGGCAATCTTTTTGGTCAATTCAATATTCCATAAATAATTTTTTCCGGGCAATAAACCATCCAACAAAACATAACCAACAGTGCTGCTGGGTTCGCCTGTAAAAGAAATATTATTTAAGGAAAATCTTCCATTGATGGTTCCGCTGGAAAGCACATTGTAGCGCATTTCAGCCGTTAGTGAATGATTGATGGCCTTTTCCATTTGAAGAATTGTATTTTTTTTGGAATCATACGTGTACATCAAACTGATTCTAAAATCTGTTTTATAAATATAACTTACAGATGGCTCCAAAGAAATCTCTTTAATCAAATAATTTCGATTTAAAAAAGCCGGAGTTATTAATTCAAGTTTAATTAATTTATTGGTCAAAGAAGTTGAAAATGATTTATTCAAATTCCATCTTCCTTTAATTGTGAGATCTCTTCTCGAATTAGATTCAAATCCGTAATTCAATAATGATTTTGTATTGCTTAATCGATGCGTGAAATCCACGCCCCACACGGAACTCCTGCGATTGAAATATAATGTGTTGGATAAAAAAGAATACAAACTAATTAGTGAGGTATCATTCAATTTATTTTCAAAAGGATTAAAATCAAATGAACTTTGCGCAACATTTTTCTTTTGAATTTGCAATGCAGAAGCGCTGCTAAATCGGCTTAGCAATTTCAAAAAAGAAGATGTTGATTTATTAGAAATAATGGAAGCGGGATTTAGACTAAAATTATAATTGAACTGAATGTAATTCGCTTTTATAAATTCGTTGGTAGGAGTAAAAACTCGAATCCATTTTTTTTCATCTTGAAAAACGGCAATTTCGAATTCATTTAATTGAGGAATTCCGTCTTTGTTATAATCGATCCATTTGTAATAACCCTGTCCTGCAGGCACTTCCACGTAAGTGTATTCTCTTTTTTGTTCTTGACCTGTTCCCAATTCGTACAATACACTTCCGGTTATAAAACCTTTCCATTCATTCACGGCATATTCTGCACGGCCTAAAATACTTTCATCACTTTTTAAATTACTAATACTTGAATTCAAAACTTGCAATTTTCTATAAGTTGCATTCAAGCGAAATTGATGCTTTTCACTTTTCAATAATTCCCAATTCAATCCGATGTTTTGACTATTATCGGAAGTAATTAATTTTTTTTGAGAAGGAATTTTATTTTCTCGGTTGAGATAAATGATACTCCATTTATTGGGTTTGGTTTCATCCGATTTTACATAGAACTTCCATATCGTAAAGCCAAAGCTGACGGGCATTAGCGTATCGAATTGTGTATTTAATTGTTGATTGTTTTCTGAAGAAAATCCGGCACCAATATTTATATTTTTTAGAGAAGCAAAGGTTCGATTAATATCAATCGAAGGCCTAAAAAAAGTTCCCTTTTGATTGGTTGATTGAATGGAAGTTAAGTAGAAAAGGTTCGTCATATTCCATCCTTTCCATGTCATTTTATTTTCCAAAGAATTTCTATATCCGTTATAATTGTCACTACGGTTGTAATTGGTAAATTGATACTTTACAAAATTATTTTTTGCATCTTCAATTTGAAAAGCAGCATTGATCAAATGTTCATCAGCAGATGGTACAAAATAAGGCAAACCCCAATCCCTATTGAATTCCACTTGTCGAAGCGGTTCTATAGATTTAAAAGTTTTTTCAACATATTCATAGCCAACTTCACTTTTCATAACAATTCCCTTTTTGATATTTTTAAAAATGGGCATTTCGTTTACATACTCAATTTTGCCCGCAGTACCGGTATTATTATTTTTATCCTTCGAAGAAAAAGTATTGATATCATAATCACTCGCTGCAAACTGCGCTCTCAAAAAAGATTTGTCTGTAAAATTATATTGTGCGGTGGTAGAAATTAATTGATGTTTTTTTGGCGTAATCAACAGTATCACCGGATCCCAACTTCCCTGTTTTATTCCGTTGATGGGTGCAATCCATTTAAAAACTCTTCCGTTTGCATCGCTTGATACCGGTACATAATTTCCATTTCCATCACCCACTGATGTGAAAGATAAACTGTATAAAGTATCCAACTTATTGGTAGAATAAACAAACACCGTATCATGAATTCCATTATACAAAGTATCTACTTTTTTATACAAGATTTTATTAATCGAGAATGTATCTTGTTGTGCGTTTGGATATCGAGCACTATCAATATTATTTCCTATTTCTGATAAGAATTGTTTTTGCTCACTTGTAAGCGTTTGATTAATGGAAGTGTTTTTCGCATCCGCGTTGGAATAGGCGCCCACACTGAATTTCCACTTTTTATTTATGGTAATTTCATCATTGGCATAGATCACTGAATTGAGATAATTCCTATCGGAATATTCAAACTCAACTTGTATTCTACTATCTTTTGTAATAGGGCGTTTAACCATGAATGTTAGTTCGGCAGTATTGTAATCAATTATATAATCGGCATCTTCACCTCTTCGCAATAATTCGCCATTGATAAAAACTTTTTCTGTACCCGCCAATACAGCAAAATAAAGTTCATGATTATCTCCATAAAGCTTGTACGGTCCTTGGTTTCCTTCTAAAGCAATGATATTATTTTTTGTAAATTTTCCTTTGGCGATTGCACCGCTCGCAATGAAAGAATTAGAAATATTTTTTGAAAATTGATTGACAGTTTGGAATGATGCTCCTTGAATTCGTTTATAAAAATTCATAAAATAATTCTGTTGTTGTCGAATATCAATATCACCAAAACTTGCTTGCCATCCTTTCTTTTTTACTTGCATGAAAATGCGATCAAAGTCTCGTAAATTTTGCGTATTGCCTTGTGGCTGCACCGGAATATTATTATCACTGATTGCTGCAATTAATTCCAAACTATCGCCAATAAATCCACTTAATTGTAAATTCAAAGTAGAATTCACAATTACATCTTGATTATTTCCAAAGGAAATTCCTCGTCCGAAACTACCGTTGTAATTAAGGTTTCCGAAATCAAATAGTTTATTTTCAACGTTTCGTTTTTTTAAAACGTAAGGTTTTTCAATTGTAAAATTGAAACGAATACTATCGTAATTCAAACGGCTGCTTACCGAATGTAAAGCATAAGGAAAAACTCGGTAAGTGATTGTAACGCTGTCGGGAAGCGAGTTGGACTTCCAAATTATAAGGGCATTCGCATAATCAATTTGATAATCATTCGAAGCAATCCCGGGAATAAACACTGTGTTAGGAATAATACTGAGCGAATCAATTTGGGAAGAAATATTTTTTGTACTGATTTTCTTTATTCTCAAATTAGATGGAGGAATTGTTTCTTGTTGAGAAAATCCTTCAAAACAAAAAAGCAAAAAGATCAGTAAAAAATATAGCCTTTGGATTCGCAATCATTAAATATTTAACCAAAGATAAAATTAGCGATAATTCAAGAGAATGAAATGATGTGAAAAGAGCTCCAAATTGGAGCTCCATTATTTTAAAATTGTCAAAAAAAAATTGGTATTCGAAATTAATCTTACAGAATTTTATTGGTTCGCATGATCAGGTCTGGGCAACGTATCAGAAGACATTGAAGCTCCTAAATATTCTCTATTCATTCTGGCAATATTTTCTACCGAAATTCCTTTAGGACATTCTGCTTCGCAATTATAAATATTACCACAATTTCCAAATCCTTCTTTATCCATTTGCTGCACCATATTTAAAACGCGCGTATGCCTTTCCGGTTGACCTTGTGGTAACAAAGCCAATTGAGAAACTTTAGCGCTTACAAATAACATCGCAGAACCATTCGGGCAAGCTGCAACACAAGCACCACAACCAATACAAGCAGCCGCATCAAAAGCTTCTTCTGATTTTGCGCGCTCTACCGGTAGTGCATTTGCATCTGCTGCATTTCCTGTGTTGGTAGAAATAAATCCTCCGGCTTCGATAATTCTATCGAAGGCTCTTCTATCTACCATTAGATCTTTGATAACCGGAAAAGCCGCAGAGCGCCAAGGTTCTACAACAATGGTATCACCATCATGGTAAGCGCGCATGTGTAATTGACAAACGGTATTTTTTTGCCAAGGGCCATGTGCTCTTCCATCTACATACATGCTGCACGCGCCACAAATACCTTCCCTACAGTCATGGTCAAACGCAATTGGTTCTTTACCCTCATTAACCAATCTCTCATTCAGTACATCAAACATTTCTAAAAACGACATCTCAGAAGAAATATCTTTTACATCAAAAGTTTCAAAATGACCCTTGTTTTGTGAATTACTTTGTCGCCAAACTTTAAGGGTTAAGTTCATATTGTAATGTTCCATTTTTGAATATTTATGGTTCGGTTGTTATATTGTTAAACTGTTATATTGTTGATTAGATAGCTAACAATTCAACAATTTAGCCATCCAACAATTTATCTACTTACTTATAACTCCTCTCACTCGGTTTAGTCAATTCGAAAGTCAAAGGTTCTTTATTTAATACTTCACCTTCCGGAGTTAATTCCCATGCAGCTACATAGCTGAATTCTTCATCGATACGTTTTGCTTCTCCATCTTCGGTTTGACTTTCTTCTCTAAAATGACCACCACAACTTTCTCTACGATGAAGTGCATCTATGCAAATTAATTCGCCCAATTCCATGAAATCCGCTACCCTTCCGGCTTTGTCTAATTCAGGATTCATTTCATAAATTCCGCCGGGCACTCGTACATTTTCCCAAAATTCTTTTCTTAATGCTTTTATTTCTTCGATAGCTTCTTTTAGATTTTTTTCATTTCTTGCCATGCCGCATTTTTCCCACATGATATGGCCTAATCTTTTATGAAAACTTTCTACAGATTCTGTACCTTTTACATTCATCAACTTTTCAATTCTTTCTCTTACTTCGTTCTCAGCTTCTTCAAATGCCGGGTGTGATGTAGAAATTGCAGGTGTCCGAATTTCTCCTGACATATAATTTCCCAATGTGTAAGGAATTACGAAATACCCATCCGCTAAGCCTTGCATCAAAGCAGAAGCACCTAATCTATTCGCACCATGATCACTAAAATTCGCTTCTCCTAAACAATACAATCCGGGAACTGTGGTCATCAATTCATAATCCACCCAAAGTCCACCCATCGTGTAATGCACCGCAGGATAGATTCTCATTGGTACTTCATAAGGATTTTCGTTGGTGATTTTTTCGTACATGGCGAAAAGATTACCATATTTTTCTTTAATAACTTCCTTACCTAATTCAATAATTGTTTCTTCAGAAGCATCTGATAAACCTTTTTTATGCGCTTGTGTTTTTCCATAACGTTTGATGGCATCTGCAAAATCTAAATAAACCGCTTTTTTCGTTGTACCTACACCATAACCTGCGTCGCATCTTTCTTTGGCGGCTCTTGATGTAACATCACGTGGGCCTAAGTTTCCGAATGCAGGATATCTTCTTTCCAAATAATAATCTCTTTCATCTTCCGGAATATCTACTGCTCTTCTTTTTTCATTTTTATCTTTTGGAACCCAAATTCTTCCATCGTTTCTAAGGCTTTCACTCATCAAGGTTAATTTACTTTGATGATCTCCGGTAACAGGAATACAAGTCGGATGAATTTGTGTGTAGCATGGATTGGCAAAAAAAGCGCCTTTCTTATGCGACTTCCAAGCCGCTGTAACATTGCTTCCCATGGCATTGGTGCTTAGATAAAATACGTTTCCATAACCACCGGAACAAATAAGCACTGCATGTCCGAAATGTCTTTCTAATTTCCCTGAAACCAAATCTCTTGCAATAATTCCTCTTGCTTTTCCATCAATTTTTACAATATCCAACATTTCGTGGCGTGAATACATTGTCACATTTCCTAAGGCGACCTGTCTTTCTAATGCACTATACGCTCCTAATAAAAGTTGTTGACCTGTTTGTCCTGCCGCATAAAATGTACGCTGCACTTGAGTTCCACCAAAAGACCGATTGGCTAATAATCCACCGTATTCACGAGCGAAAGGAACTCCTTGCGCCACACATTGATCAATAATATTTCCGCTTACTTCTGCAAGACGATAAGTGTTCGCTTCTCTCGAACGAAAATCTCCGCCTTTTTCAGTTTCGTAAAATAAACGATAAACAGAATCTCCATCGTTTTGATAATTCTTTGCAGCATTGATACCACCTTGCGCAGCGATAGAATGCGCACGGCGCGGGCTATCTTGAAAACAAAACGCTTTTACTTTATAACCTAATTCGCCCAAAGTAGCTGCAGCAGAGGCTCCCGCTAAGCCGGTACCGATTACTATTACTTCTAATTTTCTCTTGTTGGCAGGACTTACCAATTTCACATGGTTCTTATAATTGGTCCATTTCTGATCCATTTCACCTGCAGGTATTTTTGCGTCTAAAGCCATACGATTGTATTAATTATTTATGTCGAAAGATTTTTTCATCATTTAAATCTATTGCAGCCAACCCAACATGAAAGCAAGCGGCATGCTTGCGAATAATAAACAAATAGCAATTGAATAAAAAACTCCAATCCCTTTTACAATTGGGAGCCATCTTCTATTATTGATTCCGAAAGTTTGGAAAGCACTTTTAAATCCGTGTAATAAATGAAATAACAGCGAAGCCAAACCGATCATGTACAATGTAAACCAAACAGGATTGGTAAAGATTTCTTTCATCTGTTGATATAAATTCACTTCGGCGCCGCCAAAATATAATTCGTTCTTAGTACTTGCCCAGAAATGCCATAAATGCATCACTAAAAATAAAAGAATGAAAGTACCTAACCATCCCATAGTACGGCTATACCATTTGATTTCATTAGGATAATCCGTTTTACTATAATTGATAGGACGCGCTGCCCTATTTTGTTTCCAAAGAAGAAGGCCTTGAACAGCATGTAAAATAAAGGTGGCAAATAAGCCGATTTCTAATACTCTAACTACATAATTATGAAGCATAAATCCGGCAGCCAGATTAAAAGTTTCACCATTATCATTATAGAAAATAAAAGCGTTTAATGTAGCATGTACAATAAGATAAAATATTAGAAAAAAACCGGTAAGGCCCATTAAATACTTCTTACCAAGAGATGAAGTTAACAATGTTTTCCATGTCATAAATCAGAGAGTTAAAGCATTTCAGATGACACAAAAGTAAGCTTTGCTTTTGAAAATTAAAATTGATAATTAATTCTCACTTTGCATATCATCCAATTCTTCTCATCAAAATATTATCTATTTGATTAAAAAATAAATCCGGTTTCATCGTACGCCAATTACGAAAATTCAAAATTTCTACATAATGATTCAAGTGGCTTTTTGTAAAATCTTGGAGTGAAGCTTCGGGCATATTTAACAATGCAATCCAGCCATCCTCTTCGATTACATCATCGAACCATTCTTCATAATAACTATCATCGCTACTATGAAAATTCAATACATTTTCTGCAATCAAAATAAATTTAGAAATACCTTCTTTCAAAAAAACATCAATCACATCTCGCTTCAAAATCATGATGTCATTTTCTATTGCATCATTCCATTCGCCAATCATTTCTATGATCATGTATTTCATATCATAATCTGCCATCAATACTTTTAAATAAAGCGTGCGGCTTCCGAATTCGTCCCATTGCGGATGGATATAAAAATTGTAAATGGTATTGGTATATTCAAATTCACTGTATTCTCTTCCATAAAATGGCGATCGCTCGTCTTCTTCAGAAGTGTATAAGTATTGCCAATTATCGTAAGGATCGATGTGTTGCATTCGATGTATTTTCCTTACAAAAATACCAATTTCATTTTTTCTATTTTTAAAGAAAAAATACTCTTAATTATTTTATTGAATATGGGCGATGGCCTCTTTTACGCTTTTGTATTTGAGTAAAAGTTCTTTGGCGTTTTCCGGATTAGTAATGCCGGTTTTTTCCATCAACATACTAATTCCTCTTTCAACAATTTTTGCATTGGTTAATTGCATGTTGATCATTTTATTGTCTTCTACTCTTCCTAATTTTATCATTGCAGTTGTTGAGATCATGTTCAATACCATTTTTTGGGCGGTACCACTTTTCATTCTTGTACTTCCTGTAACGAATTCGGGACCTACCACTACTTCTACCGGAAAATCCGCCACATGACTGATGGGTGAATCAGGATTACAAGAAATACTTCCTGTAAGAATATGATGTTCTTTACATTTTTTTAGTGCTTCAATTACATAAGGAGTAGTTCCGCTGGATGCGATTCCGATTACAAAATCAGATTCATTGACCGCGTATTCTTCTAAGTCTTTCCAGCCTTGCTCTCTATCATCTTCTGCATTTTCGATTGCATGAATAATGGCTTGCTCACCTCCCGCAATTATTCCAACCACTAAACCATCAGGAACTCCATAAGTAGGTCTGCATTCGCTGGCATCAAGAATTCCTAAACGACCGCTGGTGCCTGCACCAATGTAAAAAAGTCGGCCGCCATGAATCATTTTTTGAGAAACACATTCTATCAATTTTTCAATTGCATTAAGTTCTTTTTTTACAGCTTCAGCTACTTTAAAATCTTCCGCGTTGATATTATTAATAATTGTCGCAATCGGCATCTTCTCTAAATGCCTGTAGGCTGATGGTTGTTCAGTAACTTTTTTATTCACCATGAGACATGTATTTCTGCAAAATTATTGTAATCTCATGTAATTAAGTGATTATTAAATAAAAGTTATTTGATTGTTTAGAAAAAAAGCACATTGGAGTTAAAAAAATAACAGCTCTTGGTGCAATACCTTTCTTAATGTAATTTACGCCTTCCAATTTCGAAAAAATTTGATTCATGAAATTTACCATTAGCTTCTGTTGCCTATTTTTTATTTCTTTTTTTAGCTACGCTCAAAATTTCGAAAATAATTTTTCAACTTATTCGCAGAAGTTTTCGCAAGAACGCTTGTACGTTCACTTTGATAAAAATATGTATGGTGTAGGAGAAACGATTTGGTTCAAAGCTTATGTGATGCAGGAATTATTTCCAAGCGATGACAGCAAAACCATTTATGTGGATTGGACAGACCAAAATGGAAAATTATTAATGCGAAGTTCAAGTCCGGTGGTAGACGGCGGTGCATTTGGCCAGTTTGAAATTCCTGAAGATTATACCGGAGCTTTTTTGCACATCAAAGCATATACTAAATGGATGTTGAATTTCGATACTGCATTTTTGTATAATAAAGACATCAAAATTTTATCAACAGAAAAAAAATCATCAAAAGAAAAAATGGTGAAAATTCCGGAGATCACTTTTTTTCCGGAAGGAGGAAATTTTGTTGAAGGTGTTCCGAATAGAATTGCTTTTAAAGCGAATGATCAATGGGGAAGACCGATTACTATTTCAGGAGAGATAAAAAATAATTCCGGAAAAACTATTGAAAAAATAAACACGCTCCATGATGGCATGGGTTATTTTTATCTTACTCCTAAAGCCAATGAAACCTTTGTGGCTACATGGTTTGACGAGAATAAACAAAAACGTACTTCGCCTTTGCCGGAGATTAAGAAAAGCGGAGTAGTATTAAGTGTCGGCATTTTACCTAACCAAAGAAATTTTGTAATTAATGAATTTCCCAAAAATTCCTCTTCCAATTCTCTTCATATAATTGGAACGATGTATGGCCAAACTATTTTTAAATTAGAAAAATCTTTTGCCAATGGAATGATTCAAGGAATTGTGCCTACACAAAATTTACCAACAGGAATTCTTACCATTACGGTGTTTGATAATGAATGGAGGCCGCTTGCAGAAAGAATTACTTTTATAAATAATGAAGAATATCAATTTACGCCTGAAGTAACCGTGCAACATTGGGGACTAAATAAAAGAGCCAGAAATGAAATTGAAATTTCGGTTCCAAATGACATCACCACTAAACTTTCTATTTCTATAACCGATTTTGAAATCAATGCAGATTCTTCTGAAAATATTATTTCAAATCTTTTACTTACAAGTGACTTAAGAGGTTTTGTCAATAATCCGCGGTATTATTTACAAAATAATTCAGATTCAATTACCAAAAATTTAGACCTTGTAATGCTTACCCATGGCTGGCGGAGATATAATTGGGAAGGAATTGTAAAAGGAGATTTTCCTAAAATTTATTATCAGCGCGATACCAATTATTTAACGCTTTCAGGAAAAATATTCGGACTTACTTCTACCGAACTTCGAAAAGCAGGACAAATAATTTTATTGGTAAATCAACCTAACAAAGGGAATAAATATTATTACGCACCAATTGATGAAAACGGTTCTTTTGCAGAGCCAAGCTTGATTCTGTTTGATACTGCTCGCGTGTATTATCAAATACCTAATTTAAATACCAATACGCCACCCTCGATTCAATTTATGCAAAACCGACTTCCTGCATTTACGAATAATACCAAGGCAAGTGGATTTTTTTATAATTATAATGCCGACACCACAGGTAATCATCGGCAGTCGTATTTATCTGATATTCTCATGCAAGAATTAAGAAGAGATAAAGAAAAAATTTTAGACGAGATTATTATCAAAAGAAAATCTAAAACCTCTTTGCAATTATTGGATGAAAAATATACTTCAGGATTATTTAGTGGCGGCGATGCGTATCAATTTGATTTAACCAGTGATCCATTTGCATCAGCCACTTTGGATATTTTTAGTTATTTGCAAGGTAAGGTTGCCGGATTACAAATCGCAGGAAGTCCGCCAACAGTGAAATATAGGAATGCGGTTCCTCAATTTTTTGTGAATGAAATTCCTGCCGACATGAATATGGTTTCTAATATTTCGGTAACAGATATTGCTTATATAAAAGTTATTCGTCCGCCGTTTATTGGTTCTTCGGGAGGCGGCGCCGGAGGTGCGATCGCTATTTATTTGCGAAAAGGATCCGATCAAAAAAATACAAGCGAAAAAGGTTTATCTAATAATATGGTAACCGGTTATACGGCTATCAAAGAATTTTATTCTCCGGATTATTCAACGATAAAAAAGGAGAATGATAAAAAAGATTTACGAACTACTTTGTATTGGAATCCGGAAATCATTACTCAGCCGGGAAGTAATAAAGTGTTACTCACTTTTTATAACAATGATATCAGCAACGGTTTTAGAATTGTGATTGAAGGTGTTTCAAAAGATGGAAAATTGACTCATGTTGAAAAGATAATGGAGTAAATCATTTTTTAAAATAATCAGCGAGAATGATAAGCGATTAATCCTTCCATAGGATTAGCTGAAATCGTACCCAATTGCAATTCATATCCTTCACACAATTGTTCAATAATATCTTTGAATCCAAATGCAATTCCGCCTGTAAAATGAACGGGCACTTTAGCGCTTTCTCGATACCGAATCACATGGTTGATGAAAAAATCATTGAGCCCGTCTTCAAGAATATTCTCAATCATGAAATGGCCTCTATTTTCTGCAAGAAATGGAACAAATGACGCTAAATATCGATTGGGTAAAGGTTTGCGATAAACAGATTCTATTATATCATTACTATTTACTTGAAATCTTTGATAAAATTGATTCTGTAATTCTTCATCAAAAATATCGTATAAAAGATGTTGGATTATTTTTTTTCCTAAATAAGCTCCACTTCCCTCATCGCCCAAAATGAATCCTAATCCCGGACTATTTTTTACAATTTTTTTTCCATTGAAATAACAAGAATTAGAGCCGGTTCCTAATATGCATGCAATGCCTTTTTCATCTTTACATGCACTTAATGTAGCGCCCATGAGATCATGATCCACTTCAATCTTTGAAGCTTTGATAATTTTTTGAAGTGCCGTTTTTATTTTTTTCGCATTGGTAATATTTTTGCATCCCGTGCCATAAAAGTAAATAACATCTACTTTATTTTTTTTCAAATTTGGAAACACTTCTTTCCTTAATATTTCTTCAATAGCCGACGCATCTAATAAATAAGGGCTAATTCCTTGCGATTGAAAACAAATTGATTTTTTATTTTTTAAGAGACCCCATTTGGTGTTAGTAGCACCACTATCTGCTATCAATTTTATATCATTCATCGTTTTATCATGTTTATTAAGGAAATTCGCATTTCTTAAAAATAAAATTAGACAATAAGAAGTGTATGCGCAATAAAAAATTACAAGTCTGGCTTCCCATTCTATTAAGCATTTGTTTGGTAGCCGGAATGTTTGTGGGTTATAGGATCAAAGGAAATATGCCGAATAGCAGTATTTTTTACATCGATAGGCCCAAACCTGTACAAGAAGTTTTGGATTTAATCAACAGAAAATATGTAGATGATAAGAACATGGATTCGTTGGGAACCGTGGCTATTCAAACGCTACTTTCTGAATTAGATCCTCATTCTGTTTTTTTACCGGCCAAAGTTTTGAAAGAAGTTACCGAAGATCTTCAAGGACTTTTCTTCGGCATCGGAGTAGAATACAATATTATTAACGACACTGTAAATATCATCAATGTATTACCTGATGGTCCTTCCGAAAAAGCCGGCATATTGATGGGAGATAAAATTATTAATGTAGGTGATTCATTAGTAGCGGGCAATCATACTACCAGCGAAACGGTAAGAAATTTAGTGAGAGGAAATAATGGCACTAAAATTAACCTTACTATTTTCAGAAAAAATCAACTCAAAAAAATAAATATCACTCGCGGTGGAATTCCGTTATATAGTCTGGACGCGGCATACATGATTACTGATACCGTTGGCTACATTCGATTAAATAAATTTTCTGAAAATACTTATAAAGAATTTATGGGCGCCATGGATAAATTGCATGGGCAAGGAATGAAAGCGCTCATTTTAGATTTGAGAGACAATGGAGGTGGCATCTTGACAGAAGCCACCCATATCGCGGATGAATTTTTGAGTGAAAATAAATTGATCACCTACACGGAAGGAGCACATTCTCCGAAAAAAGAATACCGCTGTGATAAAGAAGGAGTCTTCGAAACAGGAAGATTAATTGTTCTCGCGAATGAAGGCACCGCTTCGGCAAGTGAAATTTTAATTGGAGCCTTACAAGATTGGGATAGGGCAACGGTAGTGGGTAGACGCACTTTTGGAAAAGGTTTGGTGCAAGAACAATTTGAATTGAGTGATGGCTCTGGATTGCGATTAACGATTGCAAGATATTATACTCCTTTAGGAAGAAGTATCCAAAAATCTTACAGCGCCGGAAATGAAAATTATGGGAATGATATTATAACTCGATATAAAAATGGAGAAATGAATTCTGCAGATTCTATCAAGCATATAAATGAAAAAGCATTCTACACAAAATCAGGGAAAGTGGTTTATGATGGAGGCGGAATCTCTCCGGATGTTTTTGTGGGAGTAGATACTACCGATTTCGAAAGAAAAACCATGCAAGCCTTGATGAATGGCACTTTCAACATTTTTGTCTATACCAATTATTTAGAACATTCAAAAGAATTCAAATCTTATACATCTCCAAAAATTTACAATGAAAAATATGTAGTGAGTAATAGCACGTTAGAAGATTTTAAAAATTATGCGGCTAAGGATTCCATCTTTTTCGATTTAAAAAATCAGCAGCAAAGAGAACAAATTGCACGACAAATAAAAACTTTGACCGCTCGACAAATTTGGAGAACCCAAGGATTTTTTGAAGTAAATAATTCTCATGACATCGTAGTTCAAAAAGCGTTGGAATTATTGATCAATAAGCCTTCAAAATAGGGCTAAGCATTATTTTCTATCTTCGCAAAAAAAAATAAATTATGTGGAAAAACAGTATTTTAGAAACCATTGGTAATACCCCTTTAATAAAATTAAATAAAATTACCAAGGATCTTCCTTGTACCGTTTTAGCAAAAGTGGAATATTTTAATCCCGGTAATTCCATCAAAGATCGGATGGCTTTAAAAATGTTGGAAGTAGCCGAAGCAGAAGGGAAAATACTACCGGGCGGCACCATCATTGAAGGTACTTCAGGCAATACAGGCATGGGATTGGCTTTAGCAGCGATTGTAAAAGGTTACAAATGTATTTTTACCACCACAGATAAACAATCCAAAGAGAAAGCAGATATTTTAAAAGCGGTGGGCGCAGAAGTAATTGTTTGTCCTACCAACGTAGAACCGGAAGATCCGCGTTCTTACTATTCAGTATCCAAAAGGCTTTCAGAAGAAGTACCTAATTCTTGGTATGTGAATCAATATGATAACTTAGCGAATCGATTAGCCCATTACGAACAAACCGGTCCGGAAATTTGGGAACAAACTGAAGGAAAAGTAACTCATTTAGTTGTGGCGACGGGAACCGGCGGAACTATTATAGGCACCGGAAAATATTTGAAAGAAAAAAATCCCAATATCAAAGTTTGGGCAATTGATAGTTACGGTTCTTTGTTGAAGAAATTTTTTGATACCGGCGAGTTAGATAATAATGAAGTGTACCCTTACATCAGTGAAGGATTCGGAGAAGATTTTGTACCGGATAATTACGATATGCAATACATTGATGAATTCACTAAAGTTACAGATAAAGATGGAGCTGTAATGGCGCGCCGTATTGCTAAAGAAGAAGGATTATTCTGTGGATATAGCGCCGGTAGCTGCTTACAAGGTTTAATGCAATTAAAAAAAGATCTCAAGAAAGACGATGTGGTCGTTTGTATTTTTCATGATCATGGTAGCCGCTATGTAGGAAAAATTTATAACGATGAATGGATGATGGAGCGTGGATTTTTGGAAGTAAAAACTTTTAAAGATTTAGTGAGCGGGCGTGGTACAACGAATTTAGTTACCATTCAAAAAAATGAAACCGTCGCAAAAGCGATAGACCTCATGAAAAAATATGATATTGAAAATATTCCGGTTTTGGATGGTGAGGAGATTATTGGTTCAGTAAGTGAAGGGGGTTTATTTAATCAGATTATTAGTAATCCGGAAATAAAAGAACAAACCGTAGAATCCGTTCTGGAAAAGGCTTATCCGATAGTTTCGTTTGAGTTGCCGGTTGAAAAATTAAGTAATTTAATTTCAAAACACAATGGAGCTGTATTGAGTAAAGACGAATCAGGTATGTACCATATCGTTACTAAGTACGACATCATTCAAAGCTTGGCGAAATAATCGTTGAGATTAAAATTCCTTTTCACAAAAAAAATTGTATTGCGTTTGGTGAAAATTTTATTTGATGAAAATGAGATAATCATTATCTCTTCTACTTTTCAAAAAATACAAACTTAATTAACGCTTTGAACAAGTGATTTATGCGTTGAAATCCAAAATTTCTTGTACGTTTGCATATACCAAAAAAATATAGAAATGTCGGCATCAAAAATTGTAGAAATTCTTGGAGATAAAGCGGAAGGCTTATTAAATCACAAGTGTAAGATTGATAAATCTTCACTTACACTTCCTTCACCCAATTATTTGGATGATATTTTCAGCCAAAGCGATCGCAACAATCGTGTAATGGGTAGCATGGAAAGATTATTAGGTCATGGTAGATTAGGTGGAACCGGACATTGTTCTATTTTTCCTGTTGACCAAGGTATAGAACATAGTGGTGGCGCTTCTTTTGCGCCCAATCCTATTTATTTCGATCCGGAGAATATTGTAAAATTAGCGATTGAAGCGGGCTGTAATGGTGTGGCTTCTACTTTTGGAGTGTTAGGAATTTTGAGTAGAAAATATGCCCATAAAATTCCTTTCATTGTAAAAATAAATCACAACGAATTATTAACCTATCCTAATAAATTTGATCAAACAATGTTTGGTTCAGTTAAAACTGCTTACGACATGGGAGCAGTTGGAGTTGGTGCTACTATTTATTGGGGAAGTGAGCACAGCACAAGACAATTAAAAGAAGTGAGCGAAGCTTTTGCACTGGCGCATGAATTGGGTATGTGTACGATTTTATGGTGTTATCTTCGTAATGATGCTTTTAAAGTAGATGGCACAGATTATGCTACCAGCGCAGATCTTACAGGTCAAGCCAATCATTTAGGAGTTACTTTACAAGCAGATATTATCAAGCAAAAATTGCCTACAAATAATGGTGGATATAATGCCGTTAAATTTGGAAAAACTTCTAAATTGGTTTACGACAATTTAACCTCTCCTCATCCAATTGATTTGTGCAGATATCAAGTGTTGAATTGTTATAGCGGAAAAATTGGATTGATTAATAGTGGTGGCGAAAGTAAAGGAGCGAGTGATTTAGCTGAAGCGGTAGAAACAGCCGTAATTAATAAGAGAGCCGGAGGCATGGGTTTAATTATGGGAAGAAAAGCTTTCCAAAAACCAATGAAAGAAGGTATCGAATTATTGAATGCCACTCAAGATGTGTATTTAGATAAAAGCATCACCGTAGCTTAGTTTCTTTGAATCTTTTTTAATTTTTTTTAAAAGTTCGATTATGATATTAGATGAAGATTTCGATGCCAATCTTTCCGGCGAAAGTGACGAAAAAGAAGAATCAAAAAGAAGTTGGTTTCGCAGAAGAAAGAAAGGAATTACAACTTCTACTAAAGACAAAAAAGAATCGCCCGACGGACTATGGAATAAATGCCCACAATGCGGCTACACCTGCATTTCATCGGAATTAAAAGAAAATTTATACGTTTGTCCGAAATGTAGTTTCCATCACAGAATTGGCAGCAAAACTTATTTTGAAATTTTATTCGACAATAAGGAATACACTGAATTATTCGCCAATATAAAATCCAAAGATTTTCTCGGCTTTACCGATTTAAAACCTTACGGACAAAGACTTAAGGAAACCTACGCCAAAACCGACATTCACGATTCTATTACCGTAGCTCATGGCAAGATCAATGATTTAGACATGGTGATTGCCTGCATGGATTTTGAATTTATTGGAGGTAGTTTAGGAAGTGTGATGGGAGAAAAAATATCACGTGCCGCAGACTATTGTAGAGAACATAGAATTCCTTTTTTGATCATCAATAAAAGTGGTGGAGCCAGAATGATGGAAAGTGCCTTTTCTCTGATGCAATTAGCCAAAACATCAGGAAAATTATCTCTCCTTTCGGATGCAAAAGTCCCGTATTTTTCTTTATGCACCGATCCTACATTCGGCGGTACCACAGCGTCGTTCGCCATGTTGGGTGATATTATTATGGGTGAGCCCGGAGCATTAATTGGTTTCGCCGGACCACGAGTAATTAAAGAAACCATTAAGAAAGATCTTCCTGCCGGTTTTCAAAGAAGTGAATTTTTGTTAGAACACGGCTTCTTAGATTTCATTGTTCCCAGATGCGAACTAAAAGGAAAATTGACACAGTTAATGATCTTATTTAGTCATTAAGAAAAAAATAAATTCTGCAGCAGGAATTCTAAAAAAATTCCTGCTTTTTTATTATGGAAATTAGCAATCGCAAAGCTTATTACGAATATAACATTGAGGCAAAATACATTGCAGGTATGGTTTTGACCGGAACTGAAATAAAATCACTTCGAGCCGGGAAAGCGAGTTTCAATGATAGTTATTGTATTTTTCATAAAGGCGAATTATTTGTAAAAAGTTTGCACATCTCAGAATATAATTTTGGTACTCATTACAATCATGAACCGCTACAAGAGCGTAAATTATTATTGAATAAAAGAGAATTGCGCAAATGGGAAAATAAAATAAAGGAGAAAGGTTATACAATAGTTCCTTTGAGAATTTTTATTTCTGAAAAAGGCTATGCTAAAATGGAAATCGGCTTAGGCAAAGGAAAAAAAGTGTACGACAAAAGAGAAACCATCAAAAAAAGAGAAAGCGATAGAGATGTTAAAAAGAATTATGGTTTATAAAAAATAAAGAGTATATCGAAAATTTATTCTCTAAAAAATTGTAAATTGTAATCGATAATTCAACTTTTTTATAAATTGAATTTTTACACCAAAAAAATCTAACGCATGAAAACTATATTCACCACCATTTTATTTTGTAGTTTCTCTTTGATTTCTTTTGCTCAAGAAGATGTCATTCAGAGAGTGAACACAATTGACCATCCAACCGGTGTAACACCGAATGGGTTTATGTTTCCGCAATATCAAGATGGAAAAGTAACACTCAATAATAATTCGGTAATACCTGCAAAACTGAATTATAATTTTGTAAATAATCAAATATTTTTTATCAATCCTGAAGGAGTAGCCCTCATTCTCGCGCATCCTGAAAATACGGTGAATGTAACGATAGGAAAAGATACATTTTACTTTTTACAAAAAGGATTCATTCAAAAAATTACACATGCTGATGTTGCACCAAATTTATTCATGAAGAAAAATATGAAATATATCGGCAAAGAAAAAGAAGGTGCCTACGGTAGTTTTTCAGACCTTTCTGCAGTAAATTCTAACTCAACTTATTCACCCGATGAACAGCATAATGAATACATCAACACAAATGAAAATATAATTTTCAAAACAAAATTTGAATATTTTATTTCCGATAGTAAAGGCAATCTTTTTCCGGCTCAGAAAGGAGGTTTTTATGGTGCGTTTCCAAAACATATTAGTCAATTGAAAGAGTATTTCAAGACTCATAAATTGGATTTCAATAAATCCAAAGATTTGGTGCAAATAATTTCATTCATTCAAAATTTACCTCCGGCAGAATAAATGGCATTTGTTGTCCAACATTTTTCAATTTAGTATAAAGAATTGGGTGATCCTAATTAAGCACACAGTATAGTCTTTATCATTATCATTCTCATCTTTCAATTCTTTTCTTTATTTTACATTTTTAAAATAGCTTATGAGAATTGTTCCCTTTTTAATTTTTGGGGTACTTACTACGGCCCTAATTGTAGTGTTGAACTCCACTCTTTTACTTCCTGCTCCTTTAGGAAAATTATTGAGTCCTCAAAATGGTGTTTGGCAAAATGCAGAACCAACGAATGCCAACTATAATGCGGACTTAAAATTTCCTCAACTAAAAGGAAAAACGGAAGTTTATTTTGATGAAAGGCTTGTCCCACATGTGTTTGCACAAAATGAAACCGATGCATATTTTGTGCAAGGATATTTGCACGCTAAATTTCGTCTTTGGCAAATGGAGTTTCAAACTCATGCAGCCGGAGGAAGATTAAGTGAAATCGTAGGGAAAAAAGCACTTCAATTTGACCGAGACAAACGAAGATTAGGAATGGTGTATGCAGCGGAAAATGCATTGAAAGTAGTAGAACAAGATCCACAATTAATTGAAGTATGTAACCAATACACCGCAGGTGTAAATGCATATATCGAAAGTCTTACAGAAAGTACGCTGCCTCTTGAATATAAATTATTAGGCTACAAACCTGAAAAATGGACCAATTTAAAATCAGCACTTTTTATAAAATATATGGCGTTGGATTTGGCAGGTTACGAAAATGATTTTGAAATGACAAATGCGAAATCTGTTTTTTCATCCGCAGATTTCGATAAAATATATCCGATGATTATGGATTCTTTGGATCCAATCATTCCAAAAGGAACTGCTTTTTCTCCACCGGGAGTGGAGGTGAAAATCCCTGCTAATGCGGATTCTGTGTATTTTAATTATAAAGATTCTAATCAAATAGAAGAACAAAAACCCAATCCGGATAATGGAAGCAATAACTGGGCAGTGGCCGGCAGTAAAACAAAAAGCGGTTATCCCATTTTAGCCAACGATCCTCATTTAGGATTGAACCTTCCATCGCTTTGGTACGAAATGCAAATCAGTACACCGAGCTACAACGCTTACGGGGCTTCATTTCCGGGCGCTCCTTCTATCATCATTGGTTTTAATGATAGTTGTGCATTTGGATTTACGAATGGGATGCGCGATGTGAGAGATTATTTCGAAGTTACCTTTAAAGATGATAGCCGAAAGGAATATTGGTTTAATAACGAATGGCATGCAACCCATTTTAGAATTGAAAAAATAAAGATAAAAGACAGCGCAGATTATAATGACACCGTGGCTTACACGAATATTGGTCCGGTGATGTACGATAAAAGTTTTAATGGCACAAGGAACACCAATAATAAATATTATGCCGTAAGATGGGCTGCACATGACCCTCACAATGAATTGAAAATATTTACACTTTTAAATAGCGCAAAAAATTATAACGACTATTTGAATGCCATAAAATATTTAGCCACGCCCGGACAAAATGTAGTATTTGCGTCCAAGAATGGAGATATTGCGCTTTGGGCGCAAGGAGTGTTTCCTGCAAAATGGAAGCGGCAAGGAGACTTCGTAATGCCGGGAAATGATAGTACCTATTTTTGGCAAGGCATGATTCCGCAAGAAGAAAATCCGCACATGCTCAATCCGGAAAGAGGTTTTGTTAGCAGCGCCAACCAAATGCCCACTGATTCTACTTATCCGTATTATTTGGGAGGAAATTATCCGCCGTATCGTGGTTGGGAAATAAATAAAATGCTTACAAAAATGGAAAATATTACTCCAAAGGATATGATGGATTTACAAACAAATAATTACAATGTTTTTGGAGAAATGGCGTTACCTGTTTTAGTGAATCATATCAATTATGAACAACTGAATAATCAAGAACAAAAATATTTCAACATTTTGAAAAATTGGGATCATATCAATGCTCCTAATTCTACCGGAGCTACAGTATTCGCAACGGTTTGGGATAGTTTGGAAGTACAAGTTTGGAGCGATGATATTTCTCAAACGGAATTGAAATTACCATGGCCACACGAAAGTACTTTGCTCAATAATTTATTAAAAGACACCGCCTTTAAATTTATTGATAATATCAATACTCCGGAAGTTGAAACCCTGAATGAAGTAATGACAACAGCTTTCAAGAAAGCGGCAACTGAACTTTTAAATATGGATAAAAATGGCCTTTTAGAATGGGCTAAACATAAAGATACAAAAGTGATGCATCTCGCTCGCTTGGATGCTTTCAGCCGATTACACTTACCGATTGGCGGTGGAAGCCATACCATTAATGCAGCCAATGGACAACATGGTCCAAGCTGGAGAATGGTAGTATCATTAACTCCCACTACTGAAGCATTTGGTATTTATCCGGGCGGACAAAGTGGAAATCCGGGAAGTAAATTCTACGATAATTTTGTAAGCGATTGGGCCATCGGAAAATATTATCCATTATGGGTAATGAAATCTTCCGAAGCAAAAGACAAGAGAATTATCGGAACCATGAGTTTTAGCAATTCTTCAAAAAACTGATTCAAAAAAATATTTTTTATGAAATTTTTTCTAACCACTCTCGCCATTTTATTGCTCAGCTTTTGTGCATGTATATATTTCCCTTGGTGGAGTATTGCGATTGTTGCTTTCGTAGTTTCTGCATTAATTCCACAGAAACCTTTGTGGTCCTTTCTTTCAGGCTTTGTAGCATTATTAGTTTTATGGGGAGTATTAAGTACGTGGACGAGCATGCAAAATGAAAATATATTGGCACATCGAGTGTCTTTGCTAATTTTAAAAAATGATTCACCTGCTCTATTAATTATTTTGACCACTTTTATTGGAGCCATTATTGGTGGATTGGCTGCACTCACTGCGAGTTATTTAAAACCGAAAACGATTGTCGTGGAATAAATATTCTATTCATTTAATAAATAAGAGTCAATTTCGCACATTCAAAATATATCCCAACTTCTATGCATCGGCTCTTATTGTTTTTTTTAATTTTCTCCTTCACCAAAATTTCCGCACAAAAAATTGAAGGCACTGTGTATGATAATGCCGGCAATGTTTTGCCTTTTGCTTCCATATTAATTAAAGGAACAAAAATGGGAACCACTGCTAATAATAATGGTCAGTTCAGTATTTCATTATCTCCCGGAAATTATACATTGGATGCGCGCTATGTGGGCTACACTTCACAGGAAAAAAAAGTAGTGCTAAAAAATGAAAATGAAAAAATATATTTTCGATTAACTCCTTTAGAACTCAATCTCAGTGAGGTGATCATCAAACAAGGTGGTGAAGATCCTGCTTATGAAATTATTAGGCAAGCCATAAAAAAAAGAGCCTTTTATGAAAACGAAGTCAAAGCTTTTGAAGCTGAGATTTATATTAAAGGTCTAATTCAGTTACGACAATTACCCAAGAAAATTTTTGGAAAAACAATTCCAACAGAAGACCGAACAGATATGGGTTTGGACTCGGCAGGCAAAGGAATTATTTATTTATCCGAATCGGTAACTAAGGTCTCTTCACAGCTTCCCAATAAATTTAAATTAGAAGTGATTTCGAGCAGAGTGAGCGGCAGTAAAGGTTTTGGATTTGATTTTCCTGCTTTCATTAGTTTGTATCAAAATAATGTGAATGTGATTGGTTCCCAATTGAACCCACGAGGATTTGTGTCACCGATTGCTGATGGTGCTTTAAATTTTTATAATTACAAATTACTCGGTATTTTTTTTGAAGACGGCATCCAAGTAAATGTTATTAAAGTAATTCCTAAAAGAGCCTACGAGCCTTTATTCTCGGGCATTATCAATATTGCAGAAGATAATTGGCGTATTTTCAGTTGCGATTTATTACTCACCAAAAGCTCACAATTACAAATTTTCGATTCATTAAATATCAAACAAACTCATACTCCCATTGAAGGAGATATTTGGCGAATTAGAAATCAAGTACTTCATTTTAGTTTTGATCAATTCGGAATAAAAGCTGGTGGAAATTTTGTAAATGTTTATTCTAAATACAATTTAAATCCAAAATTTTCTCCTGATTTTTTTGATAGGGTGATCATAAAATATGATTCTGCCGTGAGTAAAAAAACAAAAGAATATTGGGATACGGTGCGCCCTGTACCATTAGAACCACAAGAGATTGATGACTATCAATTAAAAGATAGTTTGCTGAAAGTAAGAATTGATTCCGTACATCTTACGTACGATTCTTTAAGACGAAGACAAGGCCCAATAAGGCTTTCACAACTTTTATGGCATGGAATTTATAGAACTCATTATGATTCCAGCAATTTTTATCAAATTAGATTTACACCTATTCTAAAAACAATTCAATTCAATACGGTGGAAGGTTTGGCATTCAATCCTTCTTTAGTAATTCTAAAACCATATAAGAAAATGCAGGTCGGATTTATTGCCGATGCGCGATATGGATTTAGCAATAATCATTTGAATCCATGGGCCGGTTTCACCTTCACTAATCGACGGAGCATGGATCCGGATGAGGAATGGAAAAGGCAATCGTTTTTTATTGCCGGAGGAAAAAGAGTGAGTCAATTTTTTAAAGAAAGTGATATTGATGGTTTAGGAAGTAGTGTCAACTCTTTGTGGTATGGAAGAAATTATATGAAGATTTATGAAAGCTATTTTGCAAAAGCAGGTTTCTCGAAAACCTGGGAAAGCAGCGCCACTATTCTCATTGAAGGATTGTTTGAAGATAGAATGCCTTTAGAAAATTCGACTGATTTTATTCTTCGCGAAAAATTTAAAAGCAGGTACACTCCCAATTATCCCACGGAAATTTTATCACAACAATTTCCTCGACATCAAGCGGTGTTGATACATGCATCATTTAGCATTCAACCCGGACAACGTTATATTCAATTCCCGAGATATAAAATGGCAATAGGTTCTGATTATCCGATCTTTAAATTGGACTATACCAAAGGCATAAAAAATATTTTTGGTTCTGATGTGGACTATGATAAATGGGAATTCAATGTATCAGATAAAATCAATTTGAAATTAGCAGGAAGTATCAAATACAATATTTCTTTAGGAGGATTTTTAAATAGTAATTTGCTGTATGCCCAGGATTATCAACACTTTCATGGCAATACAGGAATTGTAAGTGGTGAATATTTAAAATCATTTCAAAATATTTCGCACTATCAATTCAGTAATACTTCCAACTTTTTTACCACCGTATTTTTTGAGCATCATGCGAACGGATTGTTGACAAATAAAATTCCTTTCTTTAAAAAATTAAATTGGAATCTCGTAGAAGGCGCTAATCTTCTTTTCATCAATCCAAATACAAAATATGCTGAGGTATTTATTGGCTTGGAAAATATTTTCAAAATCTTGCGCGTAGATTTAGTTGCTTCTTTACAAAATGGTTTTCATCCCGGATGGAATGTACGTTTTGGATTTGGTGGATTATTGGGTGATGGATTAAATACACTTCGCTTTACTCGTCATAAAAAAATCATTGACGAATGGTAAAACATTCGCAACCATTTTTTTAAAAAATTTTCTCTATAAAATACTAACATTTCATTTTGCAATAATTGATTAATATTGGAATCATACACAAATAAAATTTTCATGAAACATATACTCGGCCTGTTTTTCATCTTTTCTATCGGCATAGGATGCACGACTACTAAATTAAATCTAAATAAAGATAACAACACTGTATTGTGGCAAGTCAGCGGGAATGGTTTGCAAAAACCAAGTTATTTGTATGGCACTTTTCATTTGATGTGCAAAGAGGATATTCATTTTAGTAATCAAATGATAGAAGCGATAAAAAGAAGCGACAAATTATACATGGAAATGGATATGGATGATCCGAATGTGATGTTGAGCGGCATGTTATACATGAATATGAAGGATGGTAAAAAATTAGAAGACCTTTATTCTCCGGAAGATTTCACGAGAATAAAAAATTATTTCAATGATACTTTGAAAATGCCGATTTTATTTTTTCAAAAAGCAAAACCCTTTTTCTTGAGTGCATTATTTTATCCCAAAATGATGAACTGTGACAGTCCTACAGGAATTGAGCAAGAAATTTTAGTCTTAGCAAAAGATAATAAAAAAGAAATTGAAGGATTAGAAACGATGAAATTTCAAGCTTCCGTTTTTGATAGTATTCCTTATGAGTGGCAAGCGAAAGAGTTACTTAAAAGCATTGATAGTTTTTCAGTGAACAAAAAAGAATTTGAAAAAATGGTAATCGTTTATAAAAATCAACGATTAGATTCCATGGGCATTATGCTAAAAAGTAGTGAATTAGGCGGAGGAAAATACGATGATATTTTATTAAATAATAGAAATCATAATTGGGTGAATCAATTAAAAACCATTATGAAAAAAGAAAGTGTATTTGTGGCCGTGGGTGCAGGGCATTTAATCGGAAAGCAAGGACTGATCGAACTTCTACGCAAAGAGGGATACAAAGTACAACCCTTAGAAAATAAAAAATAATTGGAATAAAGAAAAAATTTATTCGAAAAAAGAAAGCACTCCCAATTCGTATCCTTTCAATCCAAAACCAACAATCGTACCTGCACATTGTGCAGAGATATGTGATAGATGTCTAAATTCTTCACGTGCATATACATTAGAAATATGCACTTCTACAACAGGAATTTGAATTCCGGCAACAGCGTCGCCAATAGCAACTGATGTATGGGTATAGCCTCCTGCATTTAAAATTATTCCATCCATATTCAATGAACATTGATGAATATGATTAATTAATTCTCCTTCCACATTACTTTGGAAATAATCAAAGTCAACCTGCTGGTACTTCTTACGCAATTTTTGAAAATAATGTTCAAAACTTTCTGAACCATACACTCCGGGTTCACGAATGCCTAACAAGTTTAAATTAGGACCATTTATTATTGCAATTTTCATAACACAATTTACAAAACAGAATGAATATGGAAATAAAATAAAAAGAACTTTAAGAAAATTCCTAAAGTTCTTTACATACCATTTTAAAAAAAATTACTGATTATTTCAATTTCATTGAAATCATAATTTGGTCAATTTTATCAATCAATTCTTTTTGCACTTTATCAAAATCTTCAGCACTTGCTAAAGGAGCATTTACACTAAAATAAAATTTTATTTTAGGTTCTGTTCCACTTGGACGTGCAGAAATTTTACTTCCATCTTCTGTAATAAATTGGAGCACATTACTCTTGTGTGTTGCCAAAGGTTCCGTAGTTCCTGTGAGTAAATTTTTCTTAATTTTTAATTCATAATCAAATAATTCTACTACTTTGCTACCTGCAATTTCAGAAGGTGAATTTTCTCTGAAACCCTGCATCATAGCGGCTATCTCCTTAGTTCCATCAATTCCTTTTTTGGTAATCGAAACCAATTCTTCGTAATAAAAACCATACTCTTTGTATAATTCAATCATCTTATCAAAAAGTGATCGACCCTTTTCTTTCTCTACTGCAGCCATCTCACAAATTATAGCAACTGCACTCACGGAATCTTTATCGCGAATTTGGTTTCCGATCATCAATCCAAAACTTTCTTCACCGCCAATGATATAATTTTCAGCATGCTCTTTCTCTCTAATTAATTCAGAAATCCATTTGAAACCTGTTAATGTATTGTAACAAGAAATATTATTTTTTGCGGCAATCACATCAATCATTTCGGTGGTAACGATTGTTTTAATCACCATGTCATTTGGTTTTGCTAAACCCATTTTTTTTCTGGCTTCAATCATGTAGTTAAATGCCAACATTGCTGTTTGATTGCCATTTAATAAAACCCATTCACCATGATTATTTTTCAAACCCACTCCTACTCTATCTGCATCCGGATCTGTTCCTAATAAAATATCTGCATCTAATTCTTTCGCTTTCTTTAATCCTATACTCATCGTTTCTTTTTCTTCCGGATTGGGATAAATTACTGTCGGGAAATTACCATCCGGAGTCGCTTGTTCTTCAACAATATGCACATTATCAAATCCATACGCAGCAAGGGCCTTAGGCACTAACATAATTCCGGTACCATGAATAGGAGTGTACACAATTTTGAGATCGTGTTGCTTTTTACAAGCTTCAGGATTTACACTTAAACTCTTCACCATCTCGATATAAGCATCATCCATTTCTTTTCCGATGATGGTAATATTTTCTTCATTTCCTGACCATTTTACATCTGCTAATGTTTTAATTTTTTCTACTTCTGCAATTACATTTTTATCATGAGGAGGTACCATTTGTGCACCATCATCCCAATAAGCTTTGTAACCATTATATTCTCTCGGATTATGCGAAGCCGTAATCACAACTCCTCCTTTGCAACCTAATTTACGAATGGTGAAACTCAATTCCGGCGTAGGTCTTATCGCTTCGAATAAATAAACTTTGATATCATTTGCAGCAAATATTTTAGCTGTAATTTCTGCAAATTCACGACTATTATTGCGCACATCATGCGCTATCGCCACTTTCACCTCCGGAAAACATTTCTTCAAATAATTCGCATATCCTTGTGTGGCCATACCCACGGTATATTTATTCATTCTATTTGTTCCCACACCCATAATTCCACGAAGCCCGCCGGTACCAAATTCTAAATTTTTATAAAAGGCATCTTCTAATTGTTTAGGATCATTTATTTGCAATTCCTTGATCATGGCCTTCGTTTCATCATCATAATTTCCTGTTAGCCATTCATTGATTTTTTGTTCAGTGTTAGAATCCATTATGTATTTTTTACGTTGATAAATTAAAATATTTTTTGAAAATTGAGTGAATTAAAATTACTGATTAATCGTTGCTCCAATTATTTCCTCATTTTTCGTTTCCACTACAATCCGCTCTGACAAAGCGGTTGCGATAGATAAGCCCACATAATCAGGAGTAATTGGAAATTCCTTATAACTTCTTTCCACCAAAACTAATGTCTGAATTTTTTTGGGATAAAATTCTAAAAATGGTTTTAATGCATACAATAATGTTTTGCCTGAATTAGAAACATCATCTGTAAGAATAATTATTTCATCATCAAAATTCAGAGAGGGTGTAAAAGAAATATTCTTAGGATTTTTTTTATCAATAGAGATGGCAACAATCATAATTTCTCCTTTAAAAATTTTCTTCAAAAATGAATTGAGAATCGCTGCTATGATCAACCCACTATCTTTTATTCCGGCTAAAATAATTTTCTTTTCTTCCATATTTCGCTCAACAATTTCATAAGCCATTCGCTCTAATTTTTTATAAGCTACTTCTTTAGAAAGAATAAAATGCGACATCGTAATTTGAAAAATTAAAAATTTTGAAAATCACCAATCCCCGTAAAAATAAGAATTTAGGAGGAAAAGTTTTAAAATAGTATTCTCTCTAATTGTTTGTTGCACTTCTTCAATTTTGTTCAATAACCATTATCTTAGCGTTATATCTTTTTGTATGGAAATTTTACCTCAGATTTTATTCATTCTGATTACAGGTGTTGCCATTTTTTTGTTTGCAAAAAAAGCTTGGGAGATTTATGCCAACATACAATTAGGAAAACACATCTCGCTAAATGATCAAAAAGGAAAGCGATGGAGAAATGTATTGTTATTGGCATTGGGACAAAAAAAAATGTTTCGTTACCCATTAGTTGGTATCATGCATTTTGTAATTTATGCGGGTTTTATCATTATTAATATTGAGGTTTTAGAAATTGTTTTAGATGGTGTATTCGGCACCCACAGAATGTTTGCGCCATTTCTCGGAGGCTTTTATACTTTTATTATCAACTTTTTTGAAGTGCTCGCATTGGGAGTTTTATTGGCTTGTGTTATCTTTTTAATCAGAAGAAATTTACTAAAACTAAAACGTTTTATTAACCATGAATTAGATGGATGGCCTCATACCGATGCGAATTTGATTTTAATCACTGAAATCATTTTGATGAGTTTATTCTTGACCATGAATGCGGCTGATAGGGCATTACAGCTACAAGGCCATCCGCATTATGTGGATCACGGCAATTTTATTTTATCCGGTTTGTGGGCTCCGTCTTTACAACATTTATCTGCGGCTACTTTAATTAATATCGAACGAACTTGTTGGTGGTTGCACATTACAGGGATTTTTGCATTTCTAAATTATCTACCTTACAGTAAGCATTTTCATATTTTATTAGCTTTCCCCAATACTTATTACAAACCATTACGACCTAAAGGAGAAATGAATAACATGGAAAGTGTGCAGAAAGAAGTGTCGTATATTTTTAATCCGGAATTGGCTCCTACAGAAGCTGACGCTGCAGTACAAAAATTTGGTGCGAAAGATATTTTTGATTTGAATTGGAAACATTTGTTAGATGCTTATACCTGCACCGAATGTGGAAGATGTACGGCCGCATGTCCTGCTAATAGAACCGGAAAATTATTGAGCCCTCGCAAAATAATGATGGACACACGCGATCGTATGGAAGACGTAAGAAAAAATATGAAAGCGAATGGAGGAGAATTTAAAGACGACGGGAAAATTTTACTACACGATTATATTACTATAGAAGAATTACGAGCATGTACTTCATGCAATGCGTGTGTGCAGGAATGTCCTGTCAGTATTAATCCGCTTGATATTATTTATGAATTACGCCGTTCCCTCATCATGGAAGAAAGCAATGCTCCTGCTGAATGGAATGGCATGTTTAGCAATATTGAAAACAATTTTGCTCCCTGGAAATTCAATCCTGATGAAAGAGATAATTGGGCTAAAGAAATGTAAGTATTTTCATTCTAACACTCGCTTAAACCCAAAGGTACATTCACTGCTAAACCACCATCTGCAGTTTCTTTATACTTACTATTCATATCCTTAGCGGTATTCCACATGGTTTGAATCACATTATCTAAACTCACTTTTGCAAAATCAGGAGCACTCTGTAATGCCAATTGGCAGGCAGTTATAGCTTTGATTGCTCCCATTGTATTTCGTTCTATGCATGGTATTTGTACCAGCCCCCGAATCGGATCGCACGTCATTCCCAAATGATGCTCCATAGCAATTTCTGCTGCCATTAATGCTTGTCTTTGTGTGCCGCCCATACATTCGGTAAGTGCAGCTGCGGCCATTGAAGAAGACACACCAATCTCTGCTTGACAGCCACCCATCGCTGCAGAAATAGTAGCACCTTTTTTGAACATACTTCCTACTTCCGAAGCGGTCAATAAAAAATTAATAATCTTTTCTTCATCATTGCCTTCGCAAAAAATAATATAATAACCCAACACCGCAGGAATCACGCCTGCAGCGCCATTAGTAGGTGCAGTCACTACGCGACCGAAGGCCGCATTTTCTTCATTCACGGCGAGTGCAAAACAACTAACCCAATCCAAAATATATTTAAAATCATGACCGCCTTCTTTAATCACTTTTACCCAAGAATCAAAATCATGATAGGTTTTATCCTTCAATAATTTTTTATTCACTAAAGCCGCTCTTCTCTTTACATTCAAACCGCCGGGAAGTATGCCTTGTGTATGGCACCCTTTGTACAAACATTCATGCATCACTCGCCAAATATTTAACAACCCTTCTCGAGTTTCTGATTCGGGCCGCCAGGCATTTTCATTTTCCATTACTACGTCATGCAGGCTCAGCCCGGTTTTCATGCACCAGTGCAGAAAATCATCGGCATTATTTATAGGAAAAGGTAATACAACAGAATTATGATTACTGCATTCTTCTTCGCCTTCTTTTTTTACAAAACCACCACCAATGGAATAATAAGTTTCAGAAAAAATAAAACCTATTTCTGTAACCGCATTAAAAGTGAGCGCATTCGGATGAGCAGGCAAGGATTCCGACATCAAAAATTGAATATCTTGAGAAGGAGTAAAATCTATTTCAAATTGACCTTTCAAAAATATTCTTTGCTCGGCCTTAATTGCAGCGATTTTTGAATCAATTTTATCTACATCAAAAGTAACAGGATCATCGCCTGACAAACCCAATTGAACAGCGATATCAGTCCCATGTCCTTTGCCGGTTTTGGCAAGAGAACCATAAAGTAAAACTTGAATCTTTTTTACTTTTTCTAAAAAATTATTCTCTTGTAATGATTCAATAAACAAACCTGCAGCACGCCATGGGCCAAGCGTGTGGCTGCTTGAAGGTCCAACGCCAATCTTAAACATATCAAAAACAGAAATAGCTTCGTGGCTCATAATTGAAAATTATTAAAACAAAGTTACTCTCAAATTAATGATTAAGAAATTGGAAGAAGAGTCGAGAAGATTAGGCTGCTTTTTTTACTTTTTTCTTTTTAATGGCGGCATTAATAAAAGTAGTCAAAGTTCTTACGGTAATATTGCCTTCTAATTTTTCACCATTGATAAAGAATGTGGGAGCTTCTTTCACTCCTAAATCAATACCACTGCGCAAATCATCTTGCACAAACCAACCGTATTTACTGTTGATCAAATCATTCAAAAAAGATTTGTTGACACAACCTACTTCTTTGGCATAAGATTTTAAAGTAATCGTTCCCAAATGACGACGATTGGCCAAAAGCATTTCGTGCATTTCTAAAAACTTTCCTTCCTGAGCTGCGCCGATAGCGGCTTCTGCGGCTTTGTGTGCTCTTTGATGAACATTGACCATTGGAAAATGGCGAAAATTAAAATTGATTTTATTCTTAAAATTTTCCATGATCTCTTTTACTGCAATATGAGCATGAGCGCATTTTTCGCTTTCATAATCTACATATTGCGTTAAAGTAAATGGGGCATTTGTTAATCCTATGATGATATCTTTTGGCGGTACTACCGGTATTTCCTCTTTTCTACTTACCATGATTCGATTCTATTTTATTTTTTTTTATTTTTTCTTTATTCGTTTTTTTGTGTCAACTATTTACAGAGTTACAATTTTGTTAATAATACTTATTTACATTTATTTTAGCGGCAAATACCGCTTTTAATAAGTGAATCAACATTTTTAAATCCTGAAATAATTCTGCAAAATGCAGAAATGCCCAACAGAAAGCACTCTTTACGACATTACCTTCTACAGAACGCCGCTAAGCTATATAGTTAAAAGTATTATTCCAAACATCATTTTACACTACCACAAATTTTTGAAGGATTTAGATAAAAAACGGGAAATAAATATAATTAAAAAGGTATCTGAAACGATATTTTCTTGGAAAGATTATTAATTATTTAATTCAATTTCGAAGAGTTTTGGCCAATCTTTTCCGGTAATATAAACTTTTCGAGACGAGCTATCGTAGGCAATACCATTCAAGACTGCGCCATCATTTATTGTAACACCCGGTGCATATTGTGGTAAAATTCCTTTCAAATTTAATATGCCGACCACATGACCGTTGGATGTATCAATTTTTACAATCTCATCGGTAAGCCAGCGATTGGCAAAAACAAAACCATTAATTAATTCCAATTCATTCAAACTATCCACCTCACCCATGTGATTTTTTACGGTAAGAATTTTATTGATCTTCATGGTATTGGCATTTTCATCAGGTTGTACAAAATACAATTTAGAAGTGCCATCACTAATAATAATTTGATTGCCATCGTTGGTCATTCCCCATCCTTCCCTGCTCCAACTCAATGTGCGGGTGGGTTTGGTGATATCATTTAAATTATAAACGAAGATTTTATTATTCTGCCACGTTAATTGATAAATTTTATTTTTAAAAATAGTAATGCCTTCACCAAACAAAGTATTATCCGTTAATGTGTGGTCCTTTTCAGCAATGCCACTCTTTATATCAGTAATGCGTAGACGCGATTTTCCCAGTTCACCGGTTCCTTCATATAATTTTCCTTTATAAAATTCTAACCCTTGCGTAAAAGCGGTAGGATCGTGTGGATATACGCCTTTTACCGTAAACATAATTGGTTGTGGAGGCGCAATATTAGTTGGCGTTATGGTTGGCAATGTTGGATCTGTATCTGAATTCGAATTGTTATTGCAAGCAATAATGAAGAATATTATTAAACTAAGAAGAATCTTTCTATTCATATTTTTCAATAATTCAAACAAAAATAATAAAGCAATTTAAGCGATGTATGTATTTGATTTTATTTTAAAATTCCTTTAAGTACTTCAAGTTTTCCGTCAATTTTATATTCATAGGTTAAACCCAAAATATGTGCTATCAAAGGATACACATTTACATTTTCAAATCGATCTATTTTTAGATGTTGTTTAAAAGCCGGACCCCATGCATAGAAAGTGGCTTGCATTTCTTGGGTGTAATTATCAAAACCATGTGTAGCCGGGTTTTTCCGTCCACCTGAAGAAAATATTTTGGCTAAATCTGCCACCAAAATTATGTCGCCAATTCTATTGTAACAATCATCTTTTTTTCCATAATGCCATTTTGATGGAACATCATTCGCTAAAAAAGTTTGATAACCTTTCTGCACATTTTTCAGTGAATTGTAGGTTGATAAAATAGAGCATGTGTCCTTTGCATACAAATGAACCATAGAACTTCCCCTTGAAATGATAAATTTTGATGTATCAATAAATGAGGGAACTTCTAAAGTATTTACGGTATCTACATCTACAAAACCATGATCCGATACAAAAATAAAATTAATCGGAAGCCCTGTCTTGGCGCACATTGCATTCATTTTTCCAATGGCATCATCCAATAATTTTACCGCATCACCTGTTTCTTTAGAATTAATTCCATGCGCATGTGCGGCATGATCTACTTCAGGAAAATAAAAAGTAATTAAATGAGGTCGCATATCGGCCGGCATTTTCAACCAATCTTGTAGAATTTCTAAACGCCTATCGATGGTAAATGCCTCTGAATAATTATAATAATAAGTTGGTCGCATATGGTCTATTGCCGCTTCCGAACCCACCCAAAAGAAACTTGCCGATAACATTTTATGGCGTTCCGCTAAAACCCAAAGTGGTTCTCCGCCATACCAAGTGCCATCTCCAACAATCTTTTTATTACTGATAGAATAAAATTTATCCTTTTTATAATCGTAAAATCTATTGTCTACAATTCCGTGATGAGCCGGATACAAACCGGTTGCTATCGAATAATGATTGGGAAAAGTAAGTGAAGGAAAACTCGGTTGCATAGACGCTGCTTCCACACCTTGATTCGCAAATTTTAATAAATTGGTAGCATGATGATTTTTGGCAAAATCGTATCGAAAGCCATCTGCAGAAATTAAAATTACATAAGGTTTATTCAGTTGAGAAGAATCATTCAAGCGCCCGGGAACTATATATTGTGTGGTATCCTGAGCAAAAATGTTGAATGTTCCAAAAAGGAAAATGAATAACAGTGATGAATACACGAAAAATTTAGAATTACGTTTCATAGTACGGATTTATGAATAGAGTAGATTTAAAAAAATGAAATTAGTTATTTTATCCTATCAATATAAATGTATTTGCCGAAATAAATATTTAGTGCCAAAATGTAATTGAATTATTAATTTGAAATACGCTTTTTTCTTTCTGCAATAAACAATCCCAATATCACCAAAACCACACCAATAACGGTATAGCTGCTTATAGGATCATTTAGAATAGGTGCAGCAATTGCAAAGCCAAACACCGGACAAAGGAATAACCATAATCCTGCCTTGACCGTATTTTTTCTTAAAAGCCATAGCCATAATTGAACCGCAAAAATAGAAACCGGAATCGCTAACCATAATACCGATAACCAAAATACTCCGCCAAAATGATTTTCAATTCCTTTATAATTCCAAATAGTAAAAGGGAGTAAAAACAAACCGCCTAAAAAAGTTTGCCATCCGTTGATAGCAAGCAAACTCAAATTATTCCACTCTTTAGCAGAAAAATAAATTTGCCCGACAGAATAAGACAACATGCTAAACAACAATAGCGAAAGGCCTTTCACAGAAATCTCTGCATCTTGAATGAGAGGCCAAGAGGCATATACAACACCTAAGGTTCCTAAAATAAGTGCAACAACAACAGAAATTTTTAATTTTTTTTTTCAAGAAAAAGATAGATAAAAAACTTATAAAAACCGGATTGGTCGCAATGGCTAAAGCCCCCACTCCGGCGGTTACTTCTTGCATAGCAATTACATAACAACCCAGATAAATTGTGATGTTGAGCAGCGCATAAATAATTATTTGTTTCCATTCCTTACCGGCCGGTAATCTTAGAGAGAAAATAATGTGTGCAAAAAATAGCATGATGATTCCTGCGATGGCAAATCGCATTTGTGCGATCACTAAAGGTTGTGCAACTGCCAATCCTGTTTTAGTAGCCGTAGCTGCCGAAGACCATAATAGTGCGAACAAAACGCCGGCACCAATCCATTTGTATTCTTGCTTAATAGGAAAATTTTAAAATGAAATTAATTAAAATTTAAAAAGAAGTTTTAATTTTTTATCAAACCTTTTTCTTGAGCAATTTTTTTCATAAAAGCAAAAGCTTGATCAAATTGATTAGGAATCACACCATCCAAAATGGCCTCCCTTACTGCATTTTTGATATCGCCCACTTCTCGAGACGGAGGTAAATCAAATTCCTTCATAATTATTTCTCCGGTTATGGGCGGTTGCCAATTACGCAAATGATCGGATTCTTCTACTTCTTTCAATCTCTTTTCCACCATTTCAAAATTGGACAAAAATCGTTGTACTTTTTGTTTATTTTTGGAAGTGATATCTGCTTTGCATAAGGTCATTAAATCTTCAATATCATTTCCGGCATCAAAAAGTAATCTTCGTATAGCCGAGTCTGTTATGTTTTCTTTGGTGAGTGAAATTGGCCTCAAATGTAGTTCCACCAATTTTTTCACAAATTTCATTTTATCATTCAACGGTAATTTTAATTGCGCAAAAATCTTTGGAACCATTCTACCTCCTACTACTTCATGTCCATGAAACGTCCAGCCATGGCCTTCTTCAAAGCGCTTGGTAGCCGGCTTTCCAATATCATGCAAGATGGCAGCCCACCTCAACCAAAGATCATTGGTGTAAGGAGCAATATTGTCTAAAACTTGAAGTGTGTGATAAAAATTATCCTTATGCCCTTTCCCGTCAATGTATTCTGCGCCTGCCAGTAAGGTCATTTGTGGAAAGACAATTTTTAATAAACCCGTACGAAATAAAAGATCAAAACCAATCGAAGGTTTAGACGTCATCACAATTTTATTGATTTCATCAATGATTCTTTCGCCGCTTACAATTTTTATGCGATCTGCATTTCTTTTGATGGCTTCAAACGTTTCCGGATAAATTGTAAAATTTAATTGATTGGCGAAACGAATGGCACGCATCATTCTCAAGGGGTCGTCAATAAAAGTTTGATCAGGCGGAAGCGGAGTTCTAATAATTTTATCCCTGATATCTTGCAAGCCATTTAACGGATCAATTAATTCTCCAAAATCAATTTCATTCAAACTAATAGAAAGTGTATTGATAGTAAAATCCCTGCGCATCCTATCTTCATCGAAAGAACCCGGAAGTACATCAGGCTTGCGGCTTTCAAAAGAATAACTTTCTTTTCTAGATCCTACAAATTCAATCTCATATTCTTTTTCAGGATTTTCAGAAATTGTTTTGATTTGAGCAGTACCAAAATTTTTAAAAAAATGCACATGCGGAGCAGGCGAAAATTTCTTTGCAGTTCGATTCGCTAATTCAATGCCATCTCCATTACAAACGATGTCAATATCTTTATTAGGCCTTCCTAAAATTTTATCTCTTACAAAACCTCCAATGACAAATGCATTAATAGGTAAATCCTTCGCTGCATCTGCAATCTTTTTCAATATCGACAATTCATCTGATGAATAATGTAATTCCATGCGACAAAAATAAATATTAAAATATGAAAGCCATCTAAACTAATTGCTTTAAAAAAATGTTACCAATAAATACAAAAAAATACCCTGCTATTTTTTTAAAAAAGTAGCAGGGTAAAAAATTTTTAAATTCTTATTTATGCATACACTTCATCATCAGCAATTTTCAAAGCTTCGCTGATGATGGCTAAACCTTCGTCAATTTGTTCTTTCGTAACACATAATGGCGGTGCAATAAAAATGTAATTCCATTTTACAAAAGTGTACATGCCCAATTCTTTAATTTTTGCTGCAAGTTTATTGGTAGCAGCCAATTGATCTGCTTTAGCATTAAAAGGAGCTAATGGTTCTTTGTTCCCTTTATTTTTTACTAATTCTAAACAACCCAATAAACCGGTATTTCTCCAATCACCTATTGATGGATGTTTTTGTTTTAATAATTCAATTTGACTATCGAGATAACGTCCCATTTCTGCTGCATTCTCAATTAAATTATCGTCTTCATAAATTTGAAGGTTGGCCAATGCCGCGGCACAGCAAACCGGATGTGCAGAATAGGTAAGTCCTAAAGGCAACATTGCATTATCAAATTTAGATGCGATTCTATCGGTTACCATTAAACAACCAAATGGCAAATACCCGCTGGTAAGGCCTTTGGCCATAGCAATCATGTCAGGCACGATACCATGATTTTGAAAACCAAACCATTTTCCGGTACGGCCAAAACCACTCATTACTTCATCCATAATTAAAAGGATTCCATTCTCATCACAAATTCTTCTTACTTCTGCTAAATAACCTTCCGGATATTTTAAACAACCTGAAGAACCAGATTCACCTTCTAATAAAATGGCCGCAATATTATCCGCATTTTCATAGGCCACAATATGTTCCAAATGTTGTACGGCATCTTTTAATAAATTTTCTTGACCGTATTCAAAACGATACGCATACGGAATTTCGAAATGAACAAAATTCGGAGCTTGTTGCGAATCTACGGGCAATTTACGCGGATCGCCACTTGCTGTCATAGCGCCATTTGTAGCACCATGATAAGAACGATAACGAGTAAGAATTTTATGTTTACCTGTAGAAAGTCGTGCTAATTTTATGGCATTCTCAATACTTGATGCGCCGCATAAAGTGAAGAAAGCTTTATTCAAATCGCCCGGACAAATCTCAGCTAATTTCTTTCCTAATAAAGCCCTGGCTTCAGTTACACAAGATGGCGTTACATAACTTACTTCTTGCATTTGCTTCATAACGGCGTCGGTTACACGCTGATCGCCATGGCCAATATTTACATTCATTAATCCCGAAGAAAAGTCGATGTATTTTTTTCCATCATAATCGTAGAGATACACTCCTTTTGCATGAGAAACTGCAATCGGATTAATACCTTTTTGTTTACTCCAAGAAAATAATGTGTGTTCCAAACCCATTTCTACAATTTCTTTGGTTTCGGATAAAGTGTTTGTTTCTGACATGATTATTTTTATTAAAATTTTTTAAAAATAGATTGGAATTAACTCATCCAATTTACACCTGCTTCAGCATTCCATTTAATAGTTGATTTTTTCAATTTGGTCCAAAATTCTATCGAACTTTTTCCGGTGATATCGCCTACACCAAATTTACTGTCATTCCATCCTCCAAAAGAAAAAGGCTCGCGAGGTACCGGTACGCCTACGTTTACGCCTATCATTCCTGCACTTGCATGTTCGATTATGTAGCGCGCCATTCCTCCATTTTGTGTAAATACGCTCGCAGCATTTCCATAAGGATTATTGTTTTCAATGGTCATCGCTTCATCAACATTTTTTGCACGCATGATGCTAACAACGGGTCCGAAAACTTCTTCTTTGGCAATCGCCATATCAGGTTTCACATAATCAATTACGGTAGGGCCTACATAAGTTCCTTTTTCTTTTCCTTCCACTTTTGCATTTCTTCCATCCACTAAAATTTTCGCACCTTGTGCTTCTGCTTCGGTGATATATCTTTCAATTCTTTCTTGAGATTCTTTGTTGATAACGGCTCCCAAATTTTTTCCCGGAATAATTTTTCTCGCTTCATCACAAATTTTTTCGATGATATGATCCACTTCGCCTACTCCGATCATAGCACTTGCTGCCATACAACGCTGACCTGCACAGCCACTCATACTTGCAGCCACATTTTGGGCGGTCATTGCCGGTATCGCATCCGGTAACACCATTAAATGGTTTTTAGCGCCACCTAATGCCAAGCATCTTTTATAATTACTCGTAGCTCTTTGATAAACTACTTTTGCAATTTTTGTAGAACCTACAAATGAAACAGCTTGAATATCGGGATGATCGCAAATTGCTTCTACTATTTCTACTCCGCCATTCACGATATTAAAAACTCCATCAGGCAAGCCTGCTTCTTTTAATAATAAAGCAATTTTCCCGGAACTCAAAGGCACTTTTTCCGATGGTTTTAAGATCATACAATTGCCAAGTGCAATTGCATTAGGAATCGTCCAGTTAGGCACCATGCTCGGGAAATTGAAAGGCACAATGGAAGCCACTACACCTAATGCCACGTGTTCTGTTCTACATTCTACGCCACGACTTACTTCTAATAATTCACCTGCTACTAATTGTGGTAAAGAGCAAGCAAATTCTGTGAGCTCAATACTTTTTTCAACTTCTGCAATAGACTCGCCAATCGTTTTACCGTTTTCTTCGGAACATAAGGCAGCCAATTCTTGCAGATCTCTTTCTAAAAGAGTTTTAAATTTATAAAACACTTGCACTCTTTCTTTGATCGGAGTTTTACTCCATTTACCAAATGCGGCTTTTGCAGCAGATACGGCTTCATCCAAATCTTTGGCATTCGACATATTTACTTTTGATAAAAGTTCACCGTTTAATGGAGAAACTACATCCAAGGAATTGGTGGACGATGAATCTACAAACTGTCCATTAATAAAATTCCTTTCTACTTCATACTTCATAAATACTATTTTTGTTTTTAGGTAAATGTAAGAGTGTATTCATTACTATTTATGTAAAAAAAAATTTACAATAAATACTAATTTTTAGCTCGTAGTTAATATGGTTTTTGAACAATCTTGTAATTTAATGAAAGATTTCTATTCAATAAGCGTAAATACACTTATTTCAAAAAAAAAATAAAATTAATCATTTTTCATACAGCTTCTGAAAAAATGTTCAACCCTAACATTAAGATTTGAATTTTCATTTTTTGTAAAAGCGATTTCATAAACGTCGATATTTTTTCGGCAAAAGTGTTGTCAGTTCACAATTGGTGCACTATTTGAGATAAGGATTAACTTAGAGGAACTATATGGAATTACAAAAGGAAAAATTTACCAAAAAAAAACGCTCCCTTGCCATGCGGATATTTAGAATAATCGCATGGATTTTCGTTTCATTGGTTGCTCTTCTTCTATTGGTTTTACTTCTCATACAATTACCTTCAGTGCAAAATTACGGCCGAAAAAAAGTAGTTAGTTTTCTGGAAAATAAATTACACACGAAAGTAGAAATCGGCAAATTGAGTATTGGATTTCCCACTACATTATCCTTACAAAATGTATATTTCGAAGACCAATCGAGAGATACATTACTTTACGGAGGCGAAATAAAAGTGAATTTGCGAATGCTTCAACTTTTACGAAAAGACATTCAGATTCGAGAAATTTCTTTTGATCATATTCTTGCAAAAGTAAAAAGATTGCCACCCGATTCAGTTTTCAATTTTCAATTTATTGCCGATGCTTTTGCTAGAGAAAATGAAAAAGATGATGTCATTCAAGATTCGACCACGCTCAAAATGAAGATTGATCGCGTATTGGTAAATAATACACAAGTCATTTATAAAGATGCTTTCACCGGAAATGATATGAATTTAATTATTGGTCATTTGGATACACGAATTATCACTTTTGATCCCGACCATCTTTTATTCAATGTGCCTTCGCTAAAATTAAAAGGTCTGCGTGGATATTTTTATCAAAAAGAGCCGCTCCAAAAACCTATTGAAAAAACCCTTGCAGAAGCGGCGGCAGCTCCGGAAAATTTTTTAAAATTATTCAATAAGGAAATGTCTTTTGAAGATATTGATGTGTTATACAACAATGATGCAGCGCATGTAAAAACACATTTTATTATTGATCAATTACTCATTCATCCAAAAAAAATAGATCTAAAAAATAACGTGATTCGATTGAATGATGGAACGTTAGAAAATTCTACCATTATCGTCAATACTGCTTCCACTAAATTGGATAAAAAGCCCAAGGACACTGCGATTTTGGTTCCTGTAAAACCTTTTAAATTTATTACCGAAGATTTTACGATTAAAAATAGCCGCATTCATTATGATGATGCTTCATCGCCTCCAACTTTGAAAGGCATGGATTATTCCCATTTGAAATTGCAAGATTTATCTCTGCATTCTTCCTATTTCGAATATGGTACGGATACACTTTTAGCGATTATAAAATCCGCAAAAGTGAAAGAAAAAAGTGGCTTTGAATTAGATAGTTTGCGGGTAACTTTTTACATGATTCCGACCGGAGTATTCTTGAGTAATCTTTATATAAAAACTCCTACGTCTGAAATAAAAGACAAAGCCTACATTACTTTTTCTTCTTTAGAAGATATTAAAAAAAATCCCGGCGAATTAGGATTGTTTATTGATTTAAAAGACAGTAAAATATCTCTAAAAGACCTTTATACATTTGCTCCGCAATTAGATAATGGTACCGCCCATTTTCCATTAAGCACTACGCTGTTCGTTGATACAAAACTGACAGGAAAAGTAAGTGAAATGCATTTTGATCGATTGCGATTAAGAGGCTTGAGTAATACCAATATTAATTTGGATGGCGTTCTGAAAGGATTACCCAACACCGATAACTTTTTTGCGAATTTGAATATTCATCAATTTCAAACTTCTAAAAAAGATATCCTTTCCATACTTCCTAAAAATACTTTGCCTAACAATATCACCATTCCCAATCAGATAGCAGCATCGGGAAAAATTAATGGCAGTTTGCATAGTTTAAGAACTGATTTGAATATTCGTTCCAGCCTCGGCAACGCAAGTGCCAAAGGGAGTTTGATCAATATTACAGATTCTCTAAACGCAAAATATGATTTGGTAATTCATACTCAGAATTTGCAATTAGGAACCATTATGCAAAATAAAAATTTGGGCAACCTGACCGGTAATTTTAAAATAAAAGGAAGAGGTTATGTACCACAAAAAGCGGATGCAGTTTTTAGTGGAACGATTGCAAATATTGGTTTGAATCAGTATAATTATAAAAATATTTCTGTAACAGGAAATATCAGTAATACAATTTATCAATTAGATGCTTCTGTAAAAGATCCCAATTTAGCTGCAACATTTAATGCCAGCGGAAGCTTTCAAGGAAAATATCCGGGCATTATTTTAAATGCTACTATTGACAGTATAAAAACTTTACCCTTACATCTTACTGACAGCTCTATTATTTATCATGGAAAGATTGCAGGAACTTTTCGCAACACAGATCCCAACCGACTTTCAGGCAACATGCTTATTACCAATTCAATTTTTGTAAATAATGATCGAAGAGTAAAAATTGATACAATTCGTTTAAAGGCCGACAACCAAAATGGAATTCAAGATTTGAGTTTAGAATCAGGATTTTTATATGCGCATATCAATGGACAATATCAGCTAACACAGTTGGGTAGCGTGTTTCAACAGATGATCAATCCTTATTTTTCTTTAAATAAAAAACAAGATTCTGTAATCCTGAATCCTTACGAATTTACTTTAGATATTTCTGCAAATGACCATCCGGTTTTGAGAGCATTATTGCCCGATCTAAAACAAATGAAACCTATTGCAATAACCGGAAAATTTTCGATCGATACAGGGATCAGCATTTTCGGCAAAGCTCCTTTTATCGAATATGGAAATCATATTCTTAGAGGCGCTCAAATTTCGGCCTATACAAAAAGTAGTGAAAAATTAAATTTCAAAACATCCTTCGAAAACTATCAAAACGGAAATACATTTAACGTCTATGCTACCACGTTAGACGGGAGTATGAAAGATAATGTGGTGGATTTTGATTTGAAAATAAATGATCAGCATTCTGTAGAGAAATATACATTAGGCGGTATTCTTTCTATCTCCGGAATAAATGATTATACATTGAATTTGAAGCCGAGAGATCTTATGTTGAATTATGAAAAATGGCAAGTAGCCGCCGGGAATTCTATTCAATATGTAGATAGCAGCATTATTGCAAAAAATTTCACGCTAAAACAAGGCACTCAAAAATTAATTCTCAATAGTCTTGACGAAGCGAACAGTCCGTTGCAAATTGATTTTGAAAATTTTAAATTAAAAACATTTACAGCTATTGCCAATCAAGATTCTACGATAATCAATGGATTAGTCAATGGAAGAGTGATTGCCAAAAATATTCAATCCACGCCTATCTTCTTAGCTGATGTAAAAGTGCAAGACCTAAGTATTTATAAAGATACTATCGGAAATCTCACTGCAAAAATTGACAATCAAATTTTGAATAAATACCACGTAGATGCGCAATTAAGCGGTCGCGGTAATCAAGTAGAATTAAAAGGAAATTATTTTGTAGATAAAATCAATAGCCATTTTGATTTGGCATTAGACATCGAAAAATTCCAGGTAAAATCTTTAGAAGGATTTTCCAAAGGAGCCATCAAAGATTCAAGAGGATTTTTATTTGGTCATGTAAAAGTAGATGGAACCACAAAAGATCCTAACATTGACGGAAAAATAAATTTCGACAATACTTCTTTTAACATCACCACTTTGAACAGTGTATTTCGAATAGATAAAGAAGCCATTGCCATCATCAACAACAAAGGAATTGAGTTTGATAAATTTACCATTCGTGATACGATTAACAACAGTATGACATTAAGCGGAATGGCGAATAGTACCAATTTTATGGACTACCAATTCAATATGAATTTGAATGCGCAAAATTTTCAAGCGATTAATTCTACCAAAAAAGACAATAAATTATTTTATGGTAAAATGGTTTTTTCTACCAATTTAAAAATCAAAGGAACTCCTACACATCCCATTGTTGATGGGGATTTCACGGTAGAAGATAATACAGATTTTACAGTGGTATTGCCTCAAGGAAATCAAGGCATTGAATCTCGCGAAGGGATCGTTCGATTTGTAGATCGAAGTGCTACAGCCGAAGATTCTTTATTCATGCGACCTTACGATTCATTGAATGTATCCCAATTGATTGGCTATGATGTGTCAGTAAATATCAATGTAAAAAACCAAGCTGTATTTAATTTAATTGTGGATGAAGGAAATGGAGATTTTTTACGACTAAAAGGAGCTGCCCAACTCAACGGCGGCATTGATGCCAGCGGAAAAATTACTTTAGTAGGTTCTTATGAAATTGATGAAGGCTCTTATGATCTTTCTTTTAATTTCTTGAAAAGAAAATTCAATATTTTAAAAGGAAGTAGAATTGTGTGGACAGGCGAACCAACTACGGCACAAATAGATGTTACGGCTACTTATACTGCAAACACAGCGCCTTTAGATTTAGTAGGAAATCAATTAGTGGGCGATCCAATTATTTATCGTCAGAAACTTCCTTTTGATGTGTATTTGATGATGAATGGAGAATTGATGAAACCGCAAATTTCTTTTGATATAGTACTTCCGGCAGAAAAAAATTATAGTGTTTCTACAGATGTGATCAATACGGTACAAAATAAACTTATTCAATTAAGGCAAGAGCCTGCGAATATGAATAAGCAAGTATTTGCCTTATTATTATTGAATCGTTTTGTGGGCGAAGATCCTTTTAGCAATAGCGCCAGCGGCGGTTTAGATGCAGGAACTTTTGCCAAACAAAGTGTGAGTAAATTATTGACAGAACAATTAAATAGTTTGGCTGCAAATTTAATTGATGGAGTGGATATTGATTTTGATGTGGCCACTACAGAAGATTATACCACCGGAAAAAAATTGGATAGAACCAATTTCAACGTGGCGGTGTCGAAAAGATTATTGAACGATCGATTGACAGTAACAGTTGGCAGCAATTTTGAATTAGAAGGGCCGCAAGCGAATGGGCAACAAAATAATTTTGCAGACAATATTAATATCAAGTATAAATTAAGTAAAGACGGTAGATATGCTTTGCGTTTTTATAGAAAAAATGATTACACCGGTACTTTAGAAGGATATGTGGTGGAAACCGGTTTAGGTTTCGTTATCACAGTGGATTATAATAAATTCAAAGAAATTTTTTCTAACAAAGAAAAGCGCAAAAAGAAAAGAGAGATTAAGAAGAAGAATAAAGAAATTAAAAAGGAAGAAGAATTAAAACACGAAAAAGAAGAAGAAGAAATTACATCGCCCACAAATGAAAAGAAAAATGAGAATCCTTAAAATAATTTCATTTATAATTTTTTCAGCTTGGATATTAACTTCCTGTAGCCTGACCAAATTGGTACCCAAAGGAGATGCTTTGTACACGGGGGCTACAATAAAAATTGAAGACAGCGTTTTATCTGCTAAAGAGAAGAAAAAAATTCTTGAACTCACCAAACCTTTGCCTCGACCTAAACCGAATAGTAAATTTTTAGGAATCCCTTTTAAATTGATATTATACAATATGGGCGGTGATTTGTCGAAGACAAGTTTTATCAGAAAATTTTTTCGAAAGATAGGCCAGCCTCCGGTTTTATTGAGTAGTGTCAGTTTGGATTACAATATCAAACTATTGAAAAATTTTCAAGAAAATATTGGCTATTTTGATGCACAAGTGGTTGGAGATACTATCGTAAAAAACAGAAAAGCGCATGCCTATTATACACTCACTCCAGGATTGGCGTATCACATCAAAGAAGTTACGTACGAAATGGATAGCAGTGCACTGGGGCAATCCATTTTGAAAATGGAACCTAATTCATTTTTAAGACCGAAAGATCCATTTAATTTAGAAATTATTAAAGGCGAACGGATACGCATAGACGCACTTTTAAAAGAGAAAGGATATTTTTATTTTGATCCGGATTTTTTAATTGTGGAAGCAGATACTTCCATTGGCAATCATGAAATCAATATGTATGTAAAAATGAAAAATCAAATCCCGAAAGGGCTTTTGAAACCGTACATTATTGATGATACCTATATTTACCCCAATTATAGAATTAATGCCAATAGGAATGATACAAGCAAATTAAATCAACAATTATATAAAGGTTATTACATTATTGATCCGCAGAAAAAATTCAAGCCGAGCATGTTTCCACGCATCATGCGCTTTGATTCAGGAGATGTGTACAATCGCACAGATCATAATCTTACTTTGAGTAGATTGATCAATTTAGATGTATTCAAATTTGTGAAAAATCGTTTTGAAGATTCTCCTACAAGTCAATCGGATACCGGAAGACTAAACACCTATTACTATTTGACTCCTTTACCCAAAAAATCTTTACGTGCAGAGATTTTAGGAAATACAAAATCCAATGATTATGTAGGCACTGTTTTCACGCTCACTTTTAGAAATAGAAATACTTTTAAACAAGCTGAGCATTTGGATATTTACGCCAACATTGGTTCTGAGGTGCAGTATGGCGGCTATAAAAGTGGTTACAATACTTTTAAATTAGGTGGCGGAGTAAAATTTACCATTCCTCGTTTCGTAGTTCCGTTTTTCTATTTCAATACAACCAATGCTTTTGTTCCAAAGACGATTATTAATTTGAGTTATGATCTTTTAAAACGACAGAAATTATATACACTCAATTCTTTCAAAGCAGAATTAGGATATTCGTGGAAACCCAATATCAGAGTACAACACGAGTTCAATCCTGTTTCTGTAAGTTATGTAAAAGCCATCCATATCACTCAAAAATATTTAGATAGTATTTTAGTTGATCCGGTTTTAAAACATGCAATCGATACGCAATTTATTTTAAGTAGTAATTATGCTTATACACGAGATCCGTTTGTGAATGATCCTTTTGGAAGTGGATTTTATATCAATGCTATTGCAGATGTATCCGGAAATGTGGCCGGACTTTTTGTAAAACCAGGTGCAGATGATGTCAAAAGAATTAATGGCACTGCCTTTTCTCAATATTTAAAAACACAATTAGATCTACGATATTATCGCGCATTTAATAAAAAAATGCGTTTAGCCAACAGGGTTATACTCGGTATGGGTTATCCTTACGGCAATTCTAAACAATTACCTTTTATGAAACAATTTTTCATAGGAGGAACTAATAGTATTCGTGCATTCAGAAGCAGGTCTTTAGGTCCGGGATCTTATTTAAATCCTAATTATCTTTCCTTTTTTCCTGATCAATCAGGAGATATAAAAATAGAATTAAATTCAGAATTGCGTTATAAATTCACTTCCATCATCGAAGGCGCATTCTTTGTAGATGCAGGAAATATTTGGCTTTATAATAAAGACCCAAATAGACCCGGGGCAGAATTTTCAAAAGACTTTTTAAAAGAATTTGCTGTCGGTACAGGTATCGGATTAAGATTGAATCTTACTATTTTATTATTACGATTTGATATTGCTATGCCATTGCGAAAACCATGGCTCGCGTCCGGAGATCGATGGGTAATTGATCAAATTAATTTTGGTGATAAAGATTGGCGGTCAAAAAATTTAATTTTCAATTTAGCCATTGGCTATCCTTTTTGATTAATTATCGCAATCACTTGTTAAAAAAAAAAATTGAAAGGCAATTAGGTCTTTTTAATTTTTTATTTTTAGCGGAATTGATTAGTTTCAATATACACACAATCGTTCACCAAATAGTTTGTCATGCGTAGACCAATATTACTTTTATTTTTTGTTTCATTATTTTTTGTGAGTTGTACTTCTGCAGATGAAGGAGATGAGGTAGTTTATGAAACCGTACAAGACAGCGCATCAGCGCCAATTTCAGAAGAACCAACAGTAACTATTTCTAATAAACCCTCCATGTGGACCGTAGAAATGCAGCCCAATTCTGAGAATGAAAAATTACAAAAGCCTACGGATGCAAGTATTGAAACGCTTTCTGCTCCGCAAATAATAGACTTGCTTAATTCTAAATTTGCAGATGTACACTTAAATCTAAAGAAAATTTCTCACGACACAATTTATGTTTCCATTCCGGAAAGTTCGAAACTTACCAATCAAATGGGAAGCACCGGCGCTTTTAATTACATGGCTACAGTGGTATACAATTTAACGGAATTAAAAAACCTTAAATACATCAATTTTGATTTTGAAGTAGGCAATCATGCTTCGCCGGGAGTGTATACCAGAGAGGATTTCAAAAGTTTGCGATAAAATTTTTTCAAATAAAATTTCTTAGTATTTTCCATTGTAATCATACACTGCATAGCCCCAAGGCGATAAGGTGTACACATGGTTTTCGCTAATCTTTTCTCCTATTTTATTAAAAACATTCGTCGCATTACCATAGGTAGTTTTATCGCTGATGGTAAACTGTTGCGGTTGATTGGATAAGTTCAAAACCACCATTACTTTATGATTCCCTTTTTGGCGCACATAAGCAAAGATTGCATTATCATTTGCTGTAATTAATTTTTTGTAGGAGGCATCCGCAGCCAAAGCAACATTACTTTTTCTTAAGTGCAACAACGTGCTGTAAAATGGTGCTTCTGCAAAACCTGTCCATTCAATAGGATCTTTTACAAAAAATTTCAATCGCTTTTTATTAGGCACTTCTTGGCCACTATAAATCAACGGCACACTTTGATACATGGTTTGTGCAAAAACTGCAAATGTTCTATACGCATCGCCATATTTTTCAAACTCAGTTCCATTCCAACTATTCTCATCATGATTGGAAGTGAAGAACATGCGATAGGCATTTTCCGGATAAATAGAAATGTTGTGATTTACAATTGAATCTAAATAAGCCACAGAACGTTTTCCGGAATATACATCCGCCATCGGCCCCATCAAGCTCCAGGCGTAGGTTGCATCGAATCCTGCATAATGTAAACTTGGATTCTCCCCTTCTGCTAACATAAAAACATTTTTTATCTTTTTCAATTCGGTGATGCATTCCGACCAAAAATCTGCAGGTACTTCTTCCGCCACATCACATCTAAATCCATCAATATTGGTTTCCGTAAGCCAGAATTTCATTACGGCAATCATTGAGTCTCTTAGCTCACGATTAGAATAATCCAATTTGCGCGTATCCGTCCAATCGAAGGGAGAAATTATTTTTCCGGTAGAATCTTTTTTATAAAAATTAGGATGGTTTTTCATCCAAGGATTATCGGGCGCACTATGGTTGGCAACCCAATCCGTGATTACTTTGAAACCTTGTTCGTGCGCAGATTTCACTAATTCCTTCCAATCGTCCATTGTACCAAATTCCGGATTGACTTGCGAATAATTTCTTACTGCATAATAACTTCCTAATTGCGAAGCATCTTCTTTTCTGTCTTCAATTCCAATGGGTGTAATGGGCATAAACCATAAAATTTCTACGCCCATTTCTTTTAATCGAGGTAAACTTTTCTCAAATTCTTTGATTGTTCCTGCTTTTGAATATTGACGCAAATTCACTTCGTAAATATTACTTTGCTTACTCCAAGAAGCATGCGCAAACGTAGTAGCAGGTGCACCTGTGTTGGAAATGATGGGTTGTGTGCTGCCACAAGAAATTAAAAAAACACTGATTATTACAGAGAGAAAAAAAAGATGTTGGCTGTTTCATAAAATGTTGATGGATTTTATTATTGAACTAAGATAAAGGAATAGTTTTAATAATTTTCTTTGAAAAAAACAAATGACACCTACAACCTTTCGATAATCATATAAATGGAAAATACCAATGCGATAATAGAGAGCGAGAAGACCCAAATTTTTCTCTGCAATTTTAAAAGAGTGATCATTACATAACTCATCAATAAAATCAATATCACAACTGTTATTTGTCCAACTTCTAACCCCACATTAAAACTAAATAACGGAATTCCTAAAGTTTCATTTTTAGCCAACATAAAACGAATGCTATTGGCAAATCCCATTCCGTGTATCAAGCCAAAAAATAAAGCGAAAAAATAATTCAATCGCAAAGCTTTCGGATTGTAATCTTTTTGAAATAGATTAAAAACTGCGGTAATTAAAATGGTGATAGGAATTAAAATTTCTACCAATTGATCATTGATGCGAATAATATTATACACGCTCAAAGCCAGTGTGAGTGAATGTCCTATGGTAAATGCCGTTACTAAAATCAAAACTTTTCGCCAATCTTTAATAACATAAATGGCTGCTAATGCGGTTACAAATAAAATATGATCGAGTGCGCCCCAACTAATAATGTGTTCCCAACCCATTGAAAAAAACAAAATAAAATCTTGCATAAATTTTACCAAATTGTATAAATAATAAAGTGCAATTTTGTTTTGCAAAATAAGCCAATAAATTATTCATTCATGGAAATGCTACAATCCTTTCTCTTCTCTATATTTTTATTCATACCATTTGGAAATCCTTCCAATTCTTTATCAAAAAAAATGGAAAATCAACATCCATTTTATGTGAGCGTGACAGAGATTGAACAAAATTCTAAAGACGGGATCATCGAAATCTCATGCAGAATATTTACAGATGATTTTGAAAATACTTTAAGAACGTTTCAAAATAAAAAGGTGGATTTATTAAATCCAAACGATAGAAACGCCGCCAATCAAATGATTGAAGCCTATATTAAAAAACATTTGGGAATCGCTATTAACGGAAAATTACAGACCTTACAATTTGTAGGTTATGAAAAAAACGAAGAAGCGGTGGAATGTTATTTTCAAATTAATTGGAAAGAGCAAATAAAAACGGTGGACATCTTTAACAACTTATTATTCGAGTATAAATCTGAACAAATTAATATTATTCATGTAATTGTAAATGGGAAAAGGCAAAGTACGCAATTGGCCAATCCAAATTCGAAAGCCAACTTTACTTTTAAATCTTAATCTTCCATTTCATCGCGAACTTCATCAGAAATATTGACAATTACTTTGTCAATTCGTTGTCCGTCCATATCTATAATTTCAATGTTGAATCCGCGCCAGTCGAGCGTTTCACCTGCAGTAGGTATTCTTTTTAATTCATTCAAAATAAATCCCGCAAGTGTATCAAATTCATTCTCATTTTCATTGATCCATTCTGTTTTATTGAACCAAGTAAGAAAATCATAAAACTGAATTTGTCCATCGATCAAATAACTACCGTCTTTTCTTTCGATGATTTCATATTCATCATCTTCTTCCTCAGGCATCTCACCTACAATGGCTTTCAGAATATCTTTTACGGTGATCATTCCTTGCAAACTTCCATATTCATCTACGATAAAAGCATAATGAATTTTGGTATTTTTTACTTTTTCTAAAACTTGATAAGCAGAATTATTTTCAGGAACAAACAAGGCTTTTCGAGTTAATTTTGAGAGAGGAGCATTGGGTTGTAAATACATATCTTTTACATAAATCACTCCTACGATGTCATCAATATTTTCTTTACAAACAGGATATACAGAATGTTGAAATTCTTTGATCTTTCTTTTAATCGATTCTCTATCTTCATTTATTTCTACCCAAATGATATCCGTTCGATGGGTCATCAACGAAGTGATACTTCTATCTCCTAAATGAAAAACTCTTTGAATGATATCTTTTTCCTCTTCTTCAATCGCACCTAATTCGCTTCCTTCGTTGATCATGGCTTTAATCTCTTCTTCCGTAACTTGATTATCTGTACCGGCTTTTATTCTAAATAATTTAAAAATATTGGTACTCAAAAAAGTTAATAACCATACCAACGGATAAGAGATCGTACTTAAAAATTTTATCGGCACTGCCACACTTTTGGCAATTTTTTCCGGCCGAAAAATGGCAATTTTTTTAGGAATTAATTCTCCAAAAAGTATAGATAATAAAGTAACAATTATGACCACAATGACTGTAGAAAGTGTAGCAGCGTAAGGTTTTAAGAAAGAACTTTTTTCTAAAAGCGGTTGTAAGTAAATACTAAACCTTTCGCCTGAGTACACACCTGTTAAAATCGCAATGAGTGTAATGTATATTTGGGTAGTAGATAAAAACAAATCAGGATTCTCTTTCAATTCTAATGCTGCCTTTGCTGTCGCATCTCCCTTAACCATAGAGGCTTCCAACCGATTTTTTTTAGAAGAAATCAATGCAGTTTCACTCAATACAATAAATGCATTCGTGATGATTAAAAGTGATAAAATAAATATTTCAACCATAATTTTTGTTTTAAATAGGCAATAATCCGATTTTTCTTTTAAATATTATTGATGGAATATATCCTATAATTAACCCCAAAATCGCTCCACAAATTACGTCAGTCGGAAAATGTACTCCTACATACACTTGAGCATAGCAAATGGCAAAAGCCCAAAGGAAAACTAATGCCCACCATGGATTGAGTACTTTTCTAAAAGTAATAAAAATAAACATAGCTGCTGCAAAATGATTGGTAGCATGCGATGAAGTAAAACCTGAACTAATGGGGCAATATTCAGCAATAAATCGAACTGTATCAGAAATCAAAGGATCTCTGCAAGGCCGTAGTCTAAAAAAATTTCCCTTCACCAATCTACTACTGATCAAATCGCTCATCATTGCGTTGATGATGAAAAATAAAACCCAATACAAACCTTTTGATCTAAAATTAATTACTACAAATACCGCCAAGAAAAAATAGAAAGGCACCCAAAACATGGGCTCGCGCAGAAATGGAAATACAAAATCAAAAAATGAATTGTGCCACTCTCCATTTATTTTATGAAATAAACTATAATCGAATTGAAGGATTGCATCCGGTATAAATGCCGACGGAGGTATATCTAATAAACTCATTTGTACAAAAATAATCAAAAACAACATGTAAATATTTACATTTGCCTTTTGAAATCGTCACAAAGTATTTAAAGTAAACCACTTCTGCTCTAAAATAATTTCATTTCAAATTTATTTTCCTATATTATTTGAATTAGAAAAGAAAATTTTATTATGAAAAAGGCCTCATTTCCTCAATTAGTTTCTTGGATGTTTTTAATAGCTGTCACTTTTCTAATATTTATGACGGCGCTTCGTTTTGCTTTCTTTTTTCATTTTAAACCGTCGGGGTATACTTTTGGAAATAATTTTGATGCTTTTTTGTTAGGGCTCAATTTTGATTTGAGAATTATATGCGGCATTGTGCTCTTCCCTTTTTTAGTCGGCAATTTGCATTTGACATATCGTTCAAAAAATAAACTCACTGCAGGCAGTATTGCAGCAGTAGTGTTTTCGATTATTATCATGCTTTTGTTGTTATTTTTTATGTTTAAAGGCCATGCTCCTTTGTCAATTCTTTTATTTGTAGGATCACTATTCGCACTCATTTTGATATGGCTTTTTACTACTAAAAACTGTAATCCTTTTCAAAATAATATTTCTCGAAAAATTTTTAAAACTTATTTCTTTATTTTTTCTCTGGCACTCGTAGTTTTTTATGCTGTAGATTTTCAACATTTTGATTATTTACATCAACGTTTGAACGCCACAGTACTTACTTACACAGAAGACGCCAGTATTTCTACCAACATGATTTTGGAAACGTATCCCATATTTTGGATTGTAACGTATATGATTCTTTCCACCGCCCTATTGGTAATTTTAAATAATTGGTATTTCAATAGAATTAAAAATAAACCTTATCGCGAACATCTCGTTTTCAAAGCAGGTATAGGTATCATTTTCACTTTATTATTGGCGTTGGGTATTTTTGGAAGATTTAATCAATATCCGCTTCGTTGGAGTGATGCATTTGTTTTCAATGATGACTTCAAGGCCAATCTGGCGCTTAATCCTATGCAATCTTTTTTGAGTAGTTTGGAATTTAAAAGTTCTACTTATAATGAAAAAGAAGTAAGAGATTATTATCCTTTGATGGCAGATTATCTCAACATCAAAAATCGGGATAGTGTACAATTAAATTATTCACGCCAATTTATTCCGCAAGGTGCGCCCACGGGCTATAATGTAGTAGTGGTGATTTGCGAAAGCTTTTCTGCTTATAAAAGTAGCATGTGGGGAAATCCTTTAAATACGACTCCATTTTTTAATAAATTAAGTCAAGAAGGAGTTTTCTTTGATAGATGTTTTACTCCGGCTTATGGCACTGCGCGAGGCGTTTGGGCTACTCTTACCGGTATTCCGGATGTGGAATATCCCAATACGGCGAGTCGCAATCCATCATATGTAGATCAGCATACCATAATTAACGATTATAAAGGCTACGATAAATTTTATTTTATTGGCGGAAGTTCAAGCTGGGCCAATATTAGAGGTTTATTAATCAATAATATTATCGGCTTAAATTTATACGAAGAAGAAAATTTCCAAGCACACAGCGTAGATGTGTGGGGCATTAGCGATAAAAGGCTTTTCTTAGAAGCCAATAAAGTTTTTGCTAAACAACAAAAACCATTTTTTGCAGTAATACAAACAGCGGATAACCATCGTCCTTACACCATTCCGGAAGAGGATAGAAAAGAATTTATCTTAGAAAATCATTCAATCGATTCTCTTAAAAAATTCGGTTTTGATAATATCAATGAATTGAATGCTTTTAGATATTCTGATTTTAGTTTTAGAAAATTTATAGAAGCCGCCCAAAAAGAAGCTTATTTTAAAAATACCATTTTTGTTTTTGTGGGCGATCATGGGTTAAGAGGCAATTCAGGAGCGATGTTTCCTAAGGCATGGGAAAGCGCAGGATTAGGAGCGCGCCATGTGCCTTTATTATTTTATGCACCATCTATTCTTTCGCCGAAAAGAATCAGCACTACGAGTTCACAATTAGATTTAATTCCTTCGGTAACTGCATTAGTGAATATTCCTTACACCAATACTACTTTAGGAAAAAATTTATTTGATACCACTGCACAAATACCAACTCATTTCAAAAATGCGCGTTTTACTTACGAATCAAATACAAGAGAAATAGGAATCGTAACGGACAATTATGTGTATTTATTAAATACTACAGATGGCATGGAACAATTTCTTTCTTCAAAAGATAATTTACCCATTCCTAAAAATGCGCAAACGGATGAAGATAAAAGATTGCTGAACGAATTAGCAAAAGCCTATTTTGAGACGGCCAAATACATGCTTTTTCACAATAAAAAAGACCCATCGAAATAGGTCTTAAACAAAAAAAGACAAAGCAAATTTATCAACTACCAACTGCGATTAGGATCAAAATTTTCTAATTCTTTTGCAACTGCATTTAAAAAAGTAGAACCGAGGGCACCATCAATTATTCTATGATCATAGCTCAATGAGATAAACATCATGTGACGAATAGCAATACTGTCACCTTGAGCAGTTTCTATCACCACAGGTTTCTTTTTTATCGCTCCAACCGCCATGATGGCTACTTGCGGCTGATTGATAATGGGTGTTCCCATCAAACTTCCGAAGGTGCCTACATTGGTTAATGTAAAAGTTCCTCCGGCTGTATCGTCAGGTTTTAATTTAGAAATACGTGCATTATTGGCCAACGTATTTACTTGTTTTGTAAGACCGGTAAGATTTAATTGATCTGCATTTTTTATTACGGGAACAATCAAATTTCCATTAGGCATTGCGGCGGCCATACCAATATTAATATCCTTTTTTACAATAATTCTATTGCCATCTACGCTGCTATTAATCAATGGATATTTTTTAATAGACTTTACAATGGCCTCAATAAATAATGGAGTAAAGGTTATTTTCTCACCTTCTCTTTTTTCAAAATCACCCTTTATTTTATTGCGCCACATAACCATTTTGGTAACATCGCATTCTGTAAAACTAGTGACATGAGCACTAGTGTTTTGACTATCGATCATATGCTTCGCAATCATTGTGCGCATACGATCCATTTCAATAATTTCTACATTTCCGGAAACTGGTGATGGTTGTGATACTTCTTGTCTTGCAGCAGTGGCGGGCATTTCATGCACTACAGGTTTTTCAGTGGATGTAGGTTTATTAATTTGAGGTGCTTCGCTCCTATTTTTCAAATAATTTAAAATATCTTTTTTACTCACTCTTCCATCTTGTCCGGTGCCTTCTATATTTTCTAATTCGCTCATAGAAATTCCTTCGCTGGATGCGATGTTCAATACTAATGGACTATAAAATCGAATGCCGTTTCCTCCATTATTATTGGATTTATTTTCTATTGGTTGATAAGGAATTTCTTCCGCCGCTTTTGCATCATGATGAGATGATTGGGATGTATTTTTTGTCGGCTCAATTGTATCTTCTCCGGCAGTATTAATTCTCGCAATTACAGTTCCAATAGGCACTACATCATTTTCGTGAAAAAGAATTTCACTCACGGTTCCTTCTACGCTTGACGGCACTTCACTATCCACTTTATCAGTAGCAATATCCAATACATTTTCATCTATCGCAACTTTATCACCCGGCTTTTTATGCCATTTCAAAATCGTAGCCTCTACAATACTTTCTCCTAATTTGGGCATTATTAAATCTACCATGCTCATATATCAATGAATTTAATTGCTGTAAAAGACAAAATTAGGAATAAAAAAATGAATAATTTTTAATTGGGGATTCTCTCAATCATTTGAATTGTAAATTAAGTTCAAAAAACTAGGCTCCGTATTTCTCAAATTGCCTCTCTTCCTTTGTGAAGGGATTTGGATAAGAACCCTAGATTGCTTCGTGCCTACAGCACTCTTTTTCTCTTTTTCTCTATTATCTCGGAATAAATTCCGATCTACAAAATTTTATCAGGCCTACGGCCTTTCACCAACATAATTCTAATTTGCATCTAAACTATTTTAGTTATGAATGCATAGAAAGATTGGAGAGCCGGAGGCTCGATTACCATCTTGTAACAATGGACTTCAGTCCGCTGTTAATAAAAGAAATAAGGTATTGAGAGCCGTAGGCTCGATTCTATTTTGTAACAATGGACTTTAGTCCGTTGATAATAAAATCACTACAGTGCTGAGAGCCGTAGGCTCGATTTCATTTTGTAACTATGGACTTTAGTCCGTTGATAATTGAGAGCCGTAGGCTCGATTCCCTCTTGTAACAAAGGACTTCAGTCCGTTGATAATTGAGAGCCGTAGGCTCGATTTCCATCTTGTAACAATGGACTTCAGTCCGCTGTTAATAAAAGAAATAAGGTATTGAGAGCCGTAGGCTCGATTCTATTTGTAACAATGGACTTTAGTCCGTTGAAAACTAATGTGATAAAGAACTGAGAGCTGTAGGCTCGATTCATACTCAAAATGGTAGTTGGCAAGAATTGGTTATGCATTTCTCGTAGTCAAAATATTTTGATTCTATTGAACTCCTATTCACCATCTCTCAATATAAACTCTCTCATCTTATTCAATGCCATCACAGAGGTAACTTCGATATTCTTGTTTCTGGAAAATCGTTGATGTAATAAGTAGGTTTCAATTTTATTTAGATTACCGCAAGCAATCCAAACAGTACCTACCGGTTTATCGGGAGTACCACCATCCGGGCCCATAATTCCGGAAACGGCAATGCCATAATCTGTACCCATTTGTTGTAACAAACCTTTTAACATCTCTTCTACTGTCTCTTTACTTACTGCTCCAAAATTTCTTAAAGTTGATTCGCTAACACCCAATAAATTCTTTTTTATTTTATTGGAATAACTCACCACACTTCCTTCGAAATAAGCGGATGATCCGGGAATAGATGTAATCAAGGCTGCAATCGCACCACCGGTGCAACTTTCAGCCGTGGCAATGGTCTTATTTTTATTTTTTAATAACTTTCCTAAAACCGTTTGCATGGGTTCATCTTCATCCGTAACCAGATATTCTGCAACACGTATTTTCAATTCTGTAAAAACATCGTTAATTAATTGCTCAGTAGCTTTTTTATCAAAACCTGAAATACTTAATCGCAAACGTACCATCCCATAATTGGGTAAATAAGCCAAGCTAATTTCTTTGGAAAGATTTTTTTCAAATTCAGCAATCAACTCTGCTAAAGCAGATTCACCAATTCCGGCAGTAAGAACAGTGCGGTGCAGAATTACAGGCAGATGCCATTTATTTTGTAAATAAGGAATCACTTCTTCCATTATCCCTTGCATTTCGTAGGGCACGCCGGCCATACTGATAAAGACTTTCCCATCTTTTTCAAAAATCATTCCCGGTGCGGAGCCTCTTTTATTTTGAATTATTTCACACACATCCGGTACTTCAGCTTGTGCCAAATTCACCGCACTCACCGGCTTTTTATAAATTTTTTCAAATAAATATTTTACATTTTCCAAAGCACCTTCATTCACTACCATTTTACCTCCAAAATAATTACACAATACTTCCTTGGTTATATCATCAGAAGTTGGACCGAGTCCGCCGGTAATTATTATGACATCCGCCTTCTTACTTTCTTCATCCAGCATTTGAAATATTTCATCATAATTGTCTCCAATGGCAACTCTTCTTTTTACGGTAATTCCAATTTTGGTTAATTGTTGCGCAATCCAACTACTATTCGTATCAATCACTTGCCCAATCAACAGTTCATCGCCTATAGTCACCAGAGAAGCTTGAATTTTTTTCATATTTACGTCTTATTTTAATTGGTCAAAACTAAATTATTCCTACTAGTTTATACTTGTTAATACAAAGCGATATTTTTTGTGCGAATCCGTTGAGTAAATTTAAAATTGGTTTTTCTTACTATTTTTAATGAAATAAAAAAACAATCCTTATGAGAAATCTTTTTTTGATAATTTTTACTTTAGGTACGATTTCTCTTTCTGCTCAAAAGATCGAAACGACTCTCAGTGATGCCTACACGCAATTTGCTAATGACTCTAATTTAAAATATGCTACCATTGGTTTTTATGTAGTGAGTGCTAATTCCTCTCCAATTATTTCAATCAATTCGCAAGTGGGCTTGGCTCCTGCAAGCACCCAAAAAATTATTACTTCAGCTACAGCGTTCGCATTGCTAAATAAAGATTTTACTTATCAAACTACTTTGAGCTATTCGGGGAAAATTATTAATGGCGTATTAAATGGAGATATTTTTATCAAAGGTACTGGAGACCCAACATTAGGAAGTTGGCGCTATGCAAACACAAAAGAAGATAATATTATTTCTACTTTTAAAACGGCTATCTCACAGGCAGGCATAAACGCAATTACCGGACATGTATTTTCTGATGAAACAAATTGGGATGGTGAGGTTACGCCCGATGGATGGATTTGGCAAGACATAGGAAGTTATTATGGTGCCGGCGCAAGAGCGGTTAATTGGAGAGAAAATCAATACGATTTATTATTAAGATCGGGAGAGAAGATTGGAGATACTGTTTCCATAGTGGGCTATATTCCTTCATTTATTGCAGGGCTACATTTAAGGTCTGCCGCGACTTCCGCCGGAAAAGGCACTGGAGATAATGCCTATATTTATTACCCTCTCAATGAGAATTTTGGTTATGTAAGAGGAACTATTCCTTTTGGAGAGAATAAATTTAAAATCTCTGGATCTATGCCGCATCCCGGGCTGCAATTATCTTTGACTTTAGAAGCTAGCATCAAAAACATTTCGGTAGAAGAAGCTGCCGCTCAGTATCCGATGGAAACGAAATGCGATCAAACATCAACTACATTTTATACTTATAATTCCCCTACTCTAAAAGATATTTCTTTTTGGTTTCTGAATAAAAGCATCAACTTATATGGAGAAGCATTTTTAAAGACTTTAGGTAAAGAATTTTTAAATTCAGGAAGTACTGAAAAAGGTGTAGAAGTAATTCAAAATTTTTGGAAAAAACAAGGCATTGAACCTTATGCCATTAATATTCAAGATGGCAGCGGGCTTTCACCGGGCAATAGAATTACAGCAAAAAGTTTGGTTCAAATTTTACAATATAGCAAAGCACAAAAATGGTTTGCAGATTATTATAAAGGTTTTCCTACCATCAACGCAATGCAAATGAAAAGTGGCTCCATTGGCGGAGTTCTTTCTTACACAGGCATTATAAAAAGTAAAAATGGAGAGGAATATACTTTCGCTTTAATCGTCAATAATTATAATGGAGGAGGAAATGCGATGAGAAAAAAAATGTGGAAACTCTTAGATGTATTAAAATAAAAGAAAGAAATGATCTGAATAAATTTTGACATCATTCAATCTCGCTAAGTTTTTCAACAATTTTTACCATCGCCAAAGTATCCTTGGCGCAATATAAAATCAATTCTTCGCGAACTTTTTTTACTTTTTCAAGATCCTTTTCAAACTGTAAATTATAAAAAGAAGCCGAAGCCATTGCTCCATCTTTGATACCTAAAGACTCGTAATTAAGTTCCGGTCCCAGCGCGGGCAAAACTTTTTTTAAGGAAAAAGAACCTTCCATTTCAGGCAAACGATAATTTTTAACAAATAGAGTCATCAAGTCTACAATCCTTTCCTGTAAAGCATTTACTGCATCTTGTACTTCAGGATATTCATTTTTTATTTCTTCTAATCGCTGATTTTCGAAGCCTTGGTTGTAAACAAGAACAGAACCATGCGTTCCAATTTTTGCTAACAATTCATCAATAAATTCTCTTTGTGAAGAATGTGGTCCTTCTGCTAAATAAGAAAATTGAATGGGTTCATCTCCGGGAGATGCAACTTTATGAACAGAAAATTGGAAATTAATATTTTTAAACGGCCAATGCCCGTCATACTGCGGAACTGCCGTCATCCAACTTTCAAAATCCATAAAATAAATCGGGTACACAAGACTGTTAGTAAAAGCTTTTATAGCTTTTTTATTGATTGAAATTTCCCCATAGTTGTTTGTTTCAACCGGTAATCCTTTGCTACAATATTTTTTAAAATCGCAAGAGTATGGTTTATTGCAATGCGCACCCATCTTGATATCGGGGGGAGTAGAAAGGTTTAATGTATCTCTAAAAATTTGTTTATTTTTTTCTATGTCCTGCTGCTTTTGTTTCACTTGTTTTACAACAGATTTCATAGAGAACAATTTATGAATTTCTAAATCGCCTTTTCGAATATAATTTCGATTCAAATGAATGATAGAGATGTCTTCTAATTCAATTCCTGCATTGGTAATTACATAATATTGAAGAGCAGCATCCATTATGTGAGCTTCTTTTACGCTATTGGTTCCCTTTACCTCAAAGCCATACCATTTATTATTATTTTTTACCAAAATATCCAATGCACACAAAACTCCATTAAATTGAAAAGCCGCTTCATAAATTATTTGATGTCCGTTTCGAATAAAATTCATCGTATCAATCACCGATTGTTGATACATATAATAATTCTCCGGCAAGGCGTTTATTCCGCTGGGAAAAAGTTGTTGCGCTAATACACCTACATCCGTTCCTTGTTGAAAAATCGATTCCTGCATTGCATTTGGAGCCTCCTTTTCATTTTTCAAATGTCTGTTAAGCCATAATCTTTTCACACATTGCATCCCATACATAAAAGTACTTTTTGACAATTCATGTTGTGAAATGGAACGATACATGATGAATTAATTTTAAAATGATTGAGACAAATTTGCATAATAAAACGCAACAGGAATATTAAATTTCCCAATAAGGCAAAGATTCGTCGATAACCAATGGTAAATTTGTATTTCTATTTTTTGATAAAAATATTTTATAGTGAAAAGTGCTTTAATACTAATTGATGTACAAAAAGATTTTTGTCCGGGCGGTGCTTTACCCGCACCTGATGGTTTTACTATCGTTCCCGTAATCAATCAATTAATGGATCAATTCAAATGGGTAATTGCTACCAAAGATTGGCATCCAAAAGGGTCTATTCATTTTGATAAATGGCCGATACATTGTGTGCAATATACAGAAGGCGCTGAATTCCCTATTGAACTAGATTTTGAAAAAATAAATGAAATATTTTTAAAAGGTACCGGCAATTTGGATGATGGCTATAGTGCTTTTGATGCTACAAATATTTCATTGGAAAAATGGTTGAAAGAACGACAAATAGATACTTTGTATTTCTGTGGTATTGCGACGGATTATTGTGTTTTAGAATCAGCAAAACACGCACTGCGCCTAGGTTTCAACACATACATCATTACTGATGCAATTGCTGCTATTAATGTGCAACCTGATGATGGCAAAAATGCTTTAGAAAATTTGCAAGCAAAAGGAGCACATTTAATTTCATCCAAGAAAGTGATTACAAATTTGGGGTTGAATTTGATAAATGGTTAAAATCAATTTTGAATTGCTGAATTAAATAAAATAGTATTCACAAAAAAAGCATGGATTTTTTTCCATGCTTTTTATTTTTTTTCTGAAAATTATTTATACAATATTTCATAATATTCTTCAGCCATTCTATTGCTATCGAATGCAAATTGAACATCTCTCATACCATTCTTTACAATCTGACGCCAAGTATCAAAATCATTATAATAAAGAGGTAAAATTTCATTTTCCAAAATATCAAAAAGATGGTCCATGTCATATTTATCTTGTTCTTCTACATGCATATTCATATAATCTGCAGGAGGAACAACAAATCCATTATTACCATTATTGATAAATTCACAAATCCAACCATCATTTGTACTTACATTTACCGCACCATTCATCGCTGCCGTCATACCACTGGTGCCACTGGCTTCTCTCGGCACTCTCGGATTGTTCAACCATACGTCAGCCGCTTGTTTCAGCCTTTTACTTAATGATAATTCATAACCGGTACAAACCGCTACATTATTATATTGTTTGCTCAAATTTACCAAGTGATTGAAATCATTGATTGCAGGAAAATCCAATGGATAAGGTTTACCTGCCCAAATAAATTGAACAGGATATTTTGGATTATTTAATAAAGCCTCAAATCTCTTATGATCTCTTGTTAGTAATTCGGCTCTCTTGTATCCGGCAAATCTTCTGGCCCAAACAATGGTCAACACATTTGGATCCATTACTTTACCGGTTTGATCCGCCACAATTTCTAACGCACGATATTTCAAATGTCTTTTACGATCATCAAACCATTCGTCATTACTTTCTTGTCGTGCGCGATACAATTGTTTATCTGCCCAATATCTCCAATTTTGCGCATTGGTAATGGATTTTATTTCACAAATTCCTTCATATCGTTTCCACATTTGTCTACTTACTTCTCCATGCAATTGCGAAACTCCATTTGCCAAATGGGCAAATCGCAAAGCCGCTAAAGAATGATTAAATAAATCGTTGGTCATACCTGTTAGTTCTCTTACTTGATCTAAAGGCATTCCACAGAAATAACTCATCTGCTCACAAAGAAAAATATCATGCTTTTCATTTCCTGCTTCTTCAGGCGTGTGCGTGGTAAATACCAAACGTTTTTTTACGTCTTCTAAATTTCCAAATTTCTGATACAAATAAAAAGCCGCGCTCACTGCATGGGCTTCATTTAGGTGATACAATTCCGGATTGAAATTTAATATGTCTAATAATTTAGCACCACCAACTCCCAATAAAATAAATTGCGCCATTTTAGTAGCTGCATTTCCATCATATAAGCGATGGCTGATTGTTTGTGATACAAAATCATTTTCAGGCACATCTGTACTCAATAAAAATAAAGGAGCCGAATTAAAAGTTTTTGGATTCAAGTACCACACTTTCACCCAAACAGGATGATCGTGAATAGTAATTTCAAATCTAATTCCGGTGTCTTCTAAAAAGTTATAAATCTTTTCCATCCACAATACCTTCAGCGTTTGATCAGGATTTCGAGCTTGATCGTAATATCCTTCCTTCCACAGAATACCGATGCCTATTAAGTTCTGGCGTAAATCATAAGCGCTTCTTAGATGAGAGCCGGACAAATAACCGAGTCCACCGCTATAAATTTTTAAGGGTTGATGAATGGCAAATTCCATTGAGAAATAAGCCACTTTCTTTTGATATCGTTCATTAATTTCATAAGGAACACTATAATTTTCAAAACTCATATTCGGTATTCATAACTTTATTGAAGGCGCAATATAAATGTAAAAATTTTAAAAAGGCCATTTAATCTCAATTTAATGTGTAATTTTTACACACAATATATTTTAGACTAATTTATTAAAACGATTGAACTGTAAAAGAACAAAAAATTGTTTCTGATTTTAGGTGTATTTCATAAAAGAGTGTTTACAAATCCTGTGTTGTACAAAATAATTTTATTGTTTACAATTTTAATTTTAGATTTGTCTAAATTAATTTTAAAAGAGTATGAAATTATCTGAGAGTGAAGAAAATCATTTGAAGAATATTTACAATCTTCAAACAGACACTTCGAGAGTTAGTACAAATTCTTTGGCAGAAGTCTTAAACACAAGCCCTGCTTCTATTACAGATATGCTCAAAAAATTAAAAGCTAAAAAACTTTTAGACTACAAGAAATATTACGGATTCAAATTAAACCTTTTAGGAAAAAAAGAGGCGCTAAAAATTATTAGACGGCATCGTTTATGGGAACATTTTTTAGTAACTAAATTGGGGATGAAATGGGAAAAAGTACATGAAATTGCAGAAGAGTTGGAACACGTGAGCAGCATGGAGTTGATAGAAAGATTAGATAAATTTTTAGGCCAACCAACAATAGATCCGCATGGAGATCCAATACCGGATGAAAATGGGAATATGCCGATTTTAAATCAAATACCGATTTCACAATTACGGATTAATACAAAAGCAGTTGTTAGTTCCATCGGAAATCAAACTAATGAAATGATGGAAATGCTGAATTATTACGGTTTACAAATTGGAGATTCCCTCACCGTCATTAAATCTTTTGAATTAGATGGTTCACTTCTTATAAAAATCGCACGCAAACAGGAATGCATCATTGCCGGTTTAGCTGCTAAAAATATTTTTGTTTATGCTAATTGAACATAGTAACGACGATAATTCTTTAAGTGAATTACATGGCAGTATTGATACAAAAAAAAGAAAAGGTTGGCGAAGAATTTTTTCTTTTTTAGGCCCCGCGTATTTAATTAGCGTAGGCTATATGGATCCAGGAAATTGGGCTACTGATATTCAAGGTGGAAGTAAATTTGGGTATACACTCATTTGGGTATTATTGATGAGTAACTTGATGGCATTGCTTTTACAAGGATTATCCGCCAGATTAGGAATAGTAAGAGGCCGCGATTTAGCGCAAGCTAACAGGGAGGAGTACCCGAAATATTTAAATTTTATTTTGTACTTACTCGCTGAGGTCGCAATTGCCGCATGCGATTTAGCGGAAGTATTGGGTATGGCTATCGGAATTCAATTGCTTACTGGTCTGCCATTGATTTGGGGAGTAAGCATTACGGTATTAGATACTTTTTTGTTGTTGTATTTACAAAAATTAGGAATGCAAAAAATGGAAGCATTTATTATTGCTTTGGTCGCAGTTATTGCAGGCGCATTTCTAATTCAAATTATTTTAGCCGAACCCAATATCGGGGAAATAGCCACAGGACTCATTCCTACGATTCCTAATGATGAAGCCCTTTACATCGGAATTGGAATTATAGGCGCTACTGTAATGCCTCATAATTTATATTTACATTCAGCTTTAGTTCAATCGAGAAAAATTGAACGAACAGAAAAAGGTATTAAACAAGCGCTAAAATTTAATCGAATTGATAGTACGATTGCATTAAATATTGCCTTTTTAGTAAATGCGGCGATACTTATTTTAGCAGCCACCGTATTTTTTAAAACGGGCAATTCTGAGGTAGCGAGAATTGAAGATGCACATAGATTGTTGCCTAATTTTTTAGGAAGTTGGGCTCCGATTTTATTTGCGGTTGCGCTTATTGCAGCCGGCCAAAGCTCAACAATAACGGGCACTTTAGCCGGACAAATAGTGATGGAAGGATATTTACGATTGAGAATTAATCCAATAATGCGAAGATTAATTACTCGTTTGATTGCTATCATTCCTGCAGTTATTGTCATTTTAATTTATGGAGAAAATGAAGTAGATGCATTGCTCATTTTTAGTCAAGTAATTCTAAGTTTGCAATTAGGATTTGCCATCATTCCACTCATTCATTTTGTAAGTGATAAATCTAAGATGGGACAATTTGCCATTAAACCGGTTACTAAAATTCTTGCGTGGCTCATCGCATCCGTACTTGTTTATTTGAATCTTAAAATGCTTTGGTCGGAAACTGCTCCTGTATTTCAAAGTATGGGTTTTGTTTCGCAATCATTAGTTGTGTTCAGTGGTGTATTCTTTTTGGGTTTACTCATTTACATCACCTTTCTTCCTTCAATTGCAAAAAGAAAATTATCGCATTCTATAAAAATACATCCGGAAATAAAAAATATAGAAATCGCTAAACCGCAGTATCACCGAATTGCAGTCGCCTTAGATTATTCCGAAAGTGATAATAAAATCATTAGTTATGCAATTGGCCAAGGACACAAAGACACAGAATATATTTTGATTCATATTGTAGAAAGTGTTTCGGCGAATATCTTAGGAAGTCAAAGTAATGACTATGAATCGCAAAAAGACAAAGCACAATTAGAAAATTATATTCAACAATTAACCCAACAAGGCTTTAAAGTAAAAGGTATGCTGGGTTTTAGAAATCGTTCTAAAGAAATTGTAAGATTAGTAAAAGAATCCAACGCCGATATGCTCATCATGGGAACTCACGGCCACAGAGGACTTAAGGATTTATTTTATGGTCAAACCGCTGATGTAGTAAGACATCAATTATCTATTCCGGTTTTATTAGTCAGATAATTTTTTAATCCTAATCTCATCTTTTTACTATTCAATACTTCGTTATTTTTGAACGATGGATACATTATCACAAGACACTAAAAATATTTTAGGATTACAATTAGTAACCGATCCAAGATGGGTAGATCTGGCGGCCATTTCTTTAGAAGAAATATTGACCGATCACGCATGGTGCGAACAAAGCAGCCACCACATGCATCACTTTAATTCAAAGATATAATGATAAAGAAGAACTCGTAAATGCGCTCTCACCCATAGTTACAGAAGAATGGGGACATTTCCGTCAGGTATTGAGAGAATTAAGAAAAAGAAAATTACCCTTAGGCAAACAACGCAAAGATATTTATGTAAATAAACTTTTAGAATTTCAGAAAAAAGGCGGAGATTTTCATGAAAGGTTTATCGATCAATTATTAACGATGGCTTTAATAGAAGCGAGAAGTTGCGAGCGCTTCAAAAGATTGAGCGAAGGATTAGCAGATGATTATATGAAAGCTTTTTACAGAAAATTTATGGAGAGCGAAGCAGGGCATTATACCCTTTTTATCAATTTAGCATGTACCTACATGGATAAATCAAAAGTGAAAAAAAAAGATGGAGAGAATGGATTGCCTATGAAACAAAAGTAATGGAAGAAATGGAAGTACGAGGCGATAGAATTCACTGATAACAAACGTTACAAGCCTAAACGTTGATTCACTTTTTCAACAATTCCATCAATATCTTGATGTTTCATACAATTAAAATGTACGAGCGGACATCGCTTACTTCCATATTTGGAACAAGGTTGGCACCAAAGATCTAAAAAAATATTTTCGTAAATAGGTTGAGTTTGCAGTTTCATAAATTCACTTCCATAATAAGGTTCCACATCTAATTTTGGTGAGGTAGCTCCCCAAATTGCCAGAACAGGTTTTTGAAATGCGCACGCAATATATTGTAAACCGGTATCGTGAGAAATAATCAATTTTGCACGACGAACGATATCTGCAGATTCATTCAAATTAAATTTTCCGCAAGCATTATAAATCTTGATATCATCAATAGAAGCTATTTCTGATCCGGCTTTTGTATCTTCTTTACCTCCCAACAAAATTATAGGATAATTAATTTTTTTACATAATTCCTGTAATTGAGGAATGGGTAATTTTTTAGTATAATAAGAAGCTCCAATTACCAATCCGATGTATCCGGCGGAATGAGAAGTGGGTAGGTCACTTTCTTTTACCCTATCCTTTTCAGGAATAAAATAATCCAATCCAAGACCATCATCCTTTACACCCAAAGGTGCTACAGTATTCAAACTTCTTTGCGTGATATGAACACCGCGCATCACATTGATTTTAAACTTCGTTAAAAGAATTTTTCGAGTACTTTCTTTATCAATTGTGTAAGTCGTTTTTTTTAATGCAGCAGCAATTTTTAGACTTCTAATATTTTTATGCAGATCTATTACATAATCATAGTCTTCCTTTTTTAATTGCGCGATGGTATCATTTAAATTATTTCGAAAATAAAAAAATTGATCAATGTAAGGATTATTTTGGGTTACTATTTTAAAAGAATCCTTAGTTAAAAAATGAATTTTGGCATTGGGAATTTGTTGATGGATGCATCTAAAAACCGGAGTGCATAAGACTATATCACCAATGGATGAAAAACGAATGATCAGAATTTTCATAGTGGTAATTTACTCAAATGTTTATAGAATCTCTTATAGTTTTACATTTGGATCAGCAACTGCAGGTTTCTTTTTGGAAAAAAATACTTTCCAAAGAACGGGCACGGTAGTCAATGCGACGATGATGAGAATGATCACTTCAAGATGATCTTTCAATTCGAAATCAAATTTTCTTCTCACAAATTCATTTAAGAAATGGCCGCCTGCTAACATACTTCCAACCCAAAGAATACAACCTACCACATTATAAAATGCGAATTTCTTTTTATCCATTTTTACAATGCCTGCAACAATAGGTGCAAACGTGCGTACGAAGGGAACAAAACGAGCTATGATAATTGCACCGCCTCCATTTTTTTCATAAAAATCATGCGCTTGAATTAAATATTTTTTCTTAAAAAAGAACGTATCTTTTCGTTCATATAAAAAGGGACCGCTTTTCTTTCCAAACCAATACCCTACAAAGTTTCCAAGAATACCCGCGGTAGTAATAAAGACGAATAAAATAGATAAATCAATCCATTCATTAAAACCCGGAGGAAAGGCCGCATTAATAATATCATCACTAAAAATACCGGTTACAAATAAAAGCGCATCACCGGGAAGGAAAAATCCGGCGAACAATCCTGTTTCTGCAAACACAATAAAAGTGATCATCCATAATCCTCCATGATCAATATAAAATTGCGGATTTAAGAGTTCAGTAAAATTAATTCCCAAAAGTTGTAAAAGGTCCACAGAAACTTAGTTTTAAAAAAAATTAATAGAAAAAAAATGATTGGCAAAGATTAAAAAACAAAATGGAATAATTTGTTAATCAGCTACAAATGCCAAAGCCTTCTCATCATCAAATTCACCTTCCCATCTGGCAATAACACAACTGGCTAAAGTATTTCCAATCACATTCACAGAAGTACGAGCCATATCCATCAATTCATCAATGCCTAAAATAGCCATGACAGGCCACACCGGTAAGCCAAAAGATGATACGGTTCCTAACAAAATCACTAACGAAGCACGCGGCACACCTGCCACTCCTTTGCTGGTAAGCATCAAGGTGAGTCCCATAATAATTTGTGTACCGATAGGCATATGCATACCCGCGGCTTGTGCCACAAACACACTCGCCAAAGATAAATATAAAGTAGTGCCATCCAGATTAAATGTATATCCCGTGGGTAAAACAAAGGAAACTATTTTTCGTGGCACACCAAATTTTTCCATGTTTTCCATAGCAATTGGAAGTGCCGATTCTGAACTGGTAGTTGCAAATGCAATCGATACAGGTTCCGAAACAGCTTTCATAAATTGCTTGATCGGAATTTTGGCTATGTAAGCGATAGTGCCTAATATGATCACAATAAAAACCAACAAGGATGCATAAAGAGTTAATAATAATTTTCCTAAAGAAAATAATATATCCACACCCAAATGACCCACAGTAACAGCTATCGCACCACCCACTCCGAAAGGCGCAAAATGCATCACAATATTAGTGAACTTAAACATAGCCTCAGCAAGGCTTTCAGAGAAATCTAACATAGGTTTTCTTTTGGCCTCTTTTACCATTGCTAAAGCAATTCCGAAAATAACACTGAATACTACTATGGGCAATACATCTCCATTGTACATGGATTTTACAATATTTTCCGGAAAAATATGAAGGATAATATCTTGCCAAGTTTGTGGCGCCGTTACAGGAAGTTCTTCATGAAAGCCTGCGGGGATATGGATTCCAACGCCTGCCTGAGAAATATTAATCGCAATCAAACCAATGATTAAAGCTAAAGTAGTAACGACTTCAAAATATAAAATTGACTTCCATCCCATTCTACCCACTTGTTTCAAATCAGAATGGCCGGCAATTCCTACTACCAATGTTGAGAATAAAATGGGAGCAATAATCGTTTTCACCATGCGTAAAAACACATTGCTCAATACTTTTAAGTTAGTGGCAAAAAGAGGAAAGTCAAGCCCTATCTCTACACCAATTACCATACTGGATAAAATCCATGTGGTTAATGATTTTTTGTAAATGGCAAAAAGGACTAAAGACGCAATAAAAATCCAACGAAGAATTCTTAAAAAATTAGGAGAAATACTACCCCATTCATAAATGTCTATTAAATGAATTATAGCAACAATCGTGAGAACAATAAAAACTAAAATTCCGCTTTTCCTTTTATTCATACAGACAGTTAAAGTAGTAAGTTGCCAAAAATAATAAATAGAATTTATAAAAAAGGTTTTATTAATGACATGATTTCATTTTATCTATTTAGAGTGAAGAACTAAAAATATTTCAATTCAGTTGTTACCGCCAAAAGAAAATATTATTTATTATTCTCGATTTTTTTTGCGGATGTTTTTTAATTATTCCTTATTTTTCCAAATCTTTAACCACTAAAGTTTTTAAACCAACACTATTATGAGTTTATTTATAAGAAAGCCCATTGATCTTTTAATGCGAGAAGCTTCTGAAACAGGAAGTGATACATTAAAAAGAACATTAGGCCCTGTAGCCCTTATTGCGTTAGGAATTGGCGCCGTTATCGGAGCCGGATTATTTTCTATTACAGGAATGGCCGCTGCAAATTATGCAGGTCCGGGTATCATGATTTCATTTGTGATTGCTGCCGTAGGTTGCGCCTTTGCAGGACTTTGTTATGCAGAATTTGCTTCCATGATTCCTGTAGCAGGTAGCGCGTACACCTATTCCTTTGCGACCATGGGTGAATTCATTGCTTGGATCATTGGTTGGGATTTGGTGTTAGAATATGCAGTAGGTGCGGCGACTGTAGCATCCAGTTGGGCAGGCTATTTGGGAGAACTTTTTAAATCTTTCGGATTGGCTTTACCACCTGAAATGATGATGACTCCATTTGATTCGGTGACTCTTTCTAATGGCGATATTGTACATGGCATCTTGAATCTTCCGGCTATATTTATTGTAATTGTGATGTCGCTTATTCTCATTAGAGGTACAAGCGAATCTGCATTTGTAAATGGAATTATTGTAATTCTAAAAGTTTCTATCGTTATCATTTTTGTAATTGTAGGTTTTAAATATGTGCGTCCTGAAAATTTGACTCCATTAATTCCTGAAAACACCGGCAGCTTTGGAAGTTTTGGTTGGTCGGGAGTTATTCGAGCGGCAGCGGTTGTATTCTTTGCCTATATTGGATTTGATGCGGTATCCACGGCAGCACAAGAAACTAAAAATCCTAAGAAAGCCATGCCGATCGGTATCCTTGGTTCCCTTGCCATTTGTACTATTTTATATATTTTCTTCGCCTACGTAATGACGGGTGTAGCGAATTACAAAATGTTCAACGTAGGCGGTAGTGCTGATTTAGCTCCTGTTGCAATTGCGATCAAACAAATGGGTCCTGTAGGAATAAACGGATTAGTTACGCCTGCTTATCCTTGGTTGAATACTATGATCATTATCGCGATTTTATTGGGTTATTCATCAGTAATCTTGGTGATGCTTTTAGGCCAAAGCCGTGTATTCTATTCCATGAGTGTTGATGGTTTATTACCAAAAGTTTTCTCAAGATTACATCCTACTCATCGTACTCCTTACAAATCCAATTTGTTGTTCATGCTTTTCGTGAGTGCATTTGCGGCTTTTGTTCCGGGAAGAATTGTTGGCGAAATGACCAGTATTGGAACGTTATTCGCCTTTATTCTGGTCTGTATCGGAGTATTAGTTATGCGTTCCAAAATGAAAGATGCACCTCGCGGATTCAGAGTTCCTTTTGTTCCGTTGATACCAATCTTGGGAGTATTAGTATGTTTAGGAATGATGGTATTTCTTCCTTTCGATACATGGATCAGATTGATCGTTTGGATGCTTATCGGACTTGATGTATATCTTGGATACGGTATGAAAAAGAGCAGATTAAATGCCGGTAATTTTGACGCTAAATCATACAGAGTGGTTGGTTTTAGTGGATTAGGATTAGCGATATTACTTGTTATCGTAGCGCTTTTACACCATTACACTTCAGGAGTTCCTGATGCTGCATTATTTTATTTCTCTATGGTATTTGCTGTATTGCATGTAGCATTATTCGGAAATAAATTAATCAAGCATAGAAATGATTCTTAATTAAGAAATCTCATTAAATAAAAGAGGCTGTCTAATTGTAGATAGCCTCTTTTATTTTAGTAAAAAATGGTTTAGAAGATTATTACTTCTTCTTTCTCCCACTCCACTTTTACTTTTTGAGAAATGATTGTATCGATAGATTTGCCGCAATAATCAGGTTGAATAGGAAATTCACGGCTATACCTCCGATTGATTAAAACACAAAGTTCTACTTTCTTTGGTCTTCCAAAAGATAATAATGCATCTAAAGAAGCTCTAATGGTTCTTCCTGTGTAAAGCACATCATCAATAAGAATTACATTTTTATTTTCTAAAGAAAAATTGATGTCAGTTTGATTGGCCTTGTGTAATTCTTTACGAATATCATCCCGATAAAAAGTAATATCTAATTTTCCGTAAAAAAAAGATGGATTAGAATGCGATTCTTTCAGTTGTGTGGCAATTCTATCCGCCAAAAAAACCCCACGAGGTTGAATCCCAATTAACACTAAAGATGAAAGATCTTCATAATTCTCAACAATTTGACACGCTAAGCGCTCAATGATAATTTTAAGTTGGTACTGATTTAAAATAATGCTCATAGTATGTCAAGGCGGTCGAAAAGTATTTGTATTACTTAGAAAAGAGCACTAACTCTTTTCTAAAAAAGGATAGCGATAATTTTCAGCAGGAACAAAAGTTTCTTTAATTGTTCTGGCGCTTAACCAACGATACAAATTCAGCATGCTTCCGGCTTTATCATTAGTGCCGCTTCCTCTTGCTCCACCGAATGGTTGTTGTCCTACAACTGCACCCGTTGGTTTATCATTAATATAAAAATTGCCTGCGCTATTCACCAATTTGCGAGTAGCCAATTCTACCGCATATCTATCTTGCGCGATAACGGCTCCGGTCAAAGCATACGGCGAAGTAGTATCTACTAATTTTAGCGCTTCTTCAAATTTATTTTCATCGTAGACATAAATAGTAAGAATAGGACCAAATAATTCTTCACACATGGTTACATAGCGCGGATCTGTAGTTTCAATTACGGTAGGTTCTACAAAATAACCTTCTGATTTATCACATTTTCCGCCTACTAAAATTTTAGCACCTTTATCTTTCTTCACTTGTTTTAAATAACCTTCTAATTTATCAAAACTCTTTTCATCAATCACTGCATTTATAAAACAAGAAAAGTCTTCAACGGAACCCATCTTCATTGTTTTTATTTCTGCGATTAATTTCTTCTTAATCTCTGCAGCCAAATTAGAAGGTAAATAAGCACGGGATGCTGCTGAACATTTTTGTCCTTGGTACTCAAATGCGCCACGGCAAAGGGCTGCAACAGCTACATCTACTTTGGCACTTTTATGAACTAACACAAAATCTTTTCCTCCTGTTTCTCCCACAATACGTGGATAGGATTTATAAATTTTAGTATTCTCGCCGATATGTTTCCACATAGAATTAAATACTCCGGTACTTCCTGTAAAGTGAATTCCTGCAAAATCAGGGTGATTAAAACAAACATCTCCTAATAAGGGACCACTCACAAAAACCAAATTGATCACGCCATCCGGAAGGCCGGCTTTTTCAAAACACGCATAAACATTTGTGCGCTGTAAACCTGTGTGTTCGCGCATTTCCAAACAACTACGTTACCACACATAGCTGCAGAAGTCGGTAAATTTCCTCCAATAGCTGTAAAATTAAATGGAGTAACTGCTAACACAAAACCTTCAAGCGGACGATACTCCACTCTATTTTTTATGCCTTCACCGCTTATCGGTTGTTGATTGTAAATTTCACTTAAATAATGAACATTAAATCTCAAAAAATCTATTAACTCACAAGCTGCATCTATTTCACCTTGAAAAGCATTTTTACTTTGCCCTAACATAGTGGTGGCAACGATTTCAGCTCTATATTTTGTGGCTAATAAATCAGCAGCTTTTAAAAAAATATTGGCTCTATTTTCCCAACTTGTATTGGCCCATTTTTCTTTTGCTTTTAAAGCGGTGTTGATGGCCTTTTTTACATGAGATGCATCGCCATTATGAAAATATCCTAAAACATGTTTCTTTTCGTGCGGCGGATTGATAGGTGTTTTATTTCCTGTTCGGATTTCATCAGCACCAATGTACATTGGCACATCTACTTTATTTTTCTTGAGTTCTTTTAATTTTGCTTTTAATAATTCTCTTTCTTTACTTCCCGGTGCATAATTCAATACGGGTTCATTTGCCGGTATCGGGTAATGAAAACTTCCAATATTCATGATTGATCATTTATGCCGCAATTTATTTTGTGGCAGTTAAAAATATTTTCAGAATGGTTGAAGAAAGAAAAATTATTTCTTCAAATACATCACTTCTTTAATCAAACTCACTGTGCGAGACACATCCGGTAAGTAGGCTGCTACAAGATTTGGGGCATAATGCATAGGCGCATCTAATGAAGTAATTCTTCTTACCGGCGCATCTAAATAATCGAATCCTTCTTTTTGAATTCTATAAGCTACTTCAGAAGATACAGAAGCAAATGGCCATTGTTCTTCTACAATTACCAATCGATTTGTTTTCTTTACAGATTCAAGAATGGTATGCCAATCTAAAGGACGAATGGTTCTTAAATCAATTACTTCTGCACTAATATTTTCTTTCGCTAACTCTTCTGCCGCGCCCAAAGCCACTTTCATCATTTTATTAAACGAAACCACAGTAACATCTGTACCTTCTCGAACTACTTTACACTTTCCGATAGGAATTAAATATTCTTCTTCAGGAATTTCTCCTTTCTCTCCATACATCACCTCACTTTCCATAAATACAATCGGATCATCATCTCTTATGGCACTTTTCAATAAACCTTTTGCATCATATGGATTGCTGACTGAAATAACTTTCAAACCGGGAATATTAGCATATAAAGATTCAAATGCGGTGGAATGTTGTGCTCCTAATTGTCCAGCACTTCCGTTAGGGCCACGAAACACAATAGGACAGCCTACTTGGCCGCCACTCATCGCTAACATTTTAGATGCAGTATTTAAAATTTGATCGATAGCAAGTGTTGCAAAATTCCAAGTCATGAATTCTACAATAGGACGTAAACCGTTTTGAGCGGCGCCCACAGCGATTGCGGTAAAACCCAATTCAGAAATAGGAGTATCAATAATTCTTTTAGGTCCAAATTCTTCGAGCATTCCTTGGCTCACTTTATATGCTCCTTGATATTCAGCGACTTCTTCGCCCATCAAAAAAACATTTTCATCTCTTCTCATTTCTTCTTGCATGGCTTCACGCAATGCTTCCCTGAATGCTACTTCTTTCATCAGTAATTTTTAATTTTAAAAGCCTATAGATTGAATTCTAAAGCTTTATTTTTTTCATAAATAGTAAGCAAAATTATTGGTTAATGCCCAAATAAGCAAAACCAATATTAATTCAACAATTTAATAGAAGAATGTAGTGATGAATTAATAAATTTCTGACGGATAATTTAATTGGTAACGAATTCGTACAATCCATTTTCTTCGAATTCTTTATCGAGTTGTTCCCAATTTACTAATTGAAATGTAGAAGAATCTTCATCATTTTTTAATGGAATTCCTTTAGAAATATCATCGATGAACATCACATCAAATAAAGAAATGCTATCCCAATTCCATTCGGTAGGTTGTATTTTATTGGGAGTATATTGTTCTATCGGATGTAGAAATTGGTGCTCATTTTTTTTCAAATAGTACAATGCTTCATCTATCGTTCCATTCTGAAAGTCAATTCTGGATGTATTTAAAATAACTGAATGGCCTGCTTGTTGCAATTTTTTTATCACCTCAAAACATCCTTCATTATATTCTCCTATTTCGGGGTAGCGATGTGCCACAACCGTTCCATCAAAATCTAAATAAATCGTCATATTCTATTTTAAAATTTCCTGTAATTTTTCAATTAGTTTTTTACCAAAAATATTTTTTGCAATAATTGTACCGTTAGCATCTAATAATAAATTGGAAGGAATGGCTTTTATTCCATATTGTTCAGAAGTAGAATTTCCCCATCCTTTTAAATCCGACACTTGGTTCCAATTTAAATGATCTGCTTCTATGGCTTTTAGCCAATTCGCTTTTTTGGTATCATAGGAAACACCAAACACTGTGAATCCTTTATCTTTAAATTGATTAAAAGCAGCGACAATATTTGGGTTCTCTCTTCGGCAAGGTCCGCACCAACTAGCCCAAAAATCTACCAAAACATATTTACCTTTTAATGATGATAAACTCATCAAAGAACTATCCGGCGTGTATTGTGTTATATCCGGAGCCGTTTTGCCAATGGCTACATTAGCGTACACATCTATCATATTCTTTACCTCTTTTCCTTTGAATGATTGCTTTAATTTATCATCCAACATATTATACAAGGGTTCTACATCACTCGCTTCTGCATAATATCCAAAATTCTCTGAAATGGCCATCAATCCACGCATAGAGGACGGATAATCTTTTACAAAATCACCTACGATTTTTCTTTTTTCAAGGAGTACTTGATTATCTACTTCATCCAAACTATCCATAATCATTTTGTTTTTTTCTTTATAGGCAGTTTCGTATAATTTTCCATTTGCCTTTTCCCACAAAGCAATATTTTTCAATCTTTCTTTTAAAATTTTATCGTCATCATTTACTATAGACCCTTTAATACTTAATAGGTTTAATGAGTCGGCTCTTCCAATGATTTTATAATTACCGGGCTCTACATAAAAAGTAAAATAATCATCCTCTTTTCCTTTCATACTTATAGTGGCAAAAGAAGGATTGGTAACAAACCCCGAAAACTTAAATTGATGATTGACTATTTTCACTGAGTCTTGAACAGTGAAACCTTTTTTATAGATATTAAGAAATAAGGTTCCTGATTTTATTTTATCTAAATGTCCGGTAAGTGTAAATGCTGAATCCTGCGCCAGACAAAAGTTAGAAAAGGACAAAGCTATTACGCAAAGAATAAGAAATTTTTTCATAATCATAATTTAATGGTCACGAAAGTAATCGATTTGAAAATAAAACGGATTGCCGCCCTTCCTTTTTAGGAATTTATTGAATAAAAAAAAGCGATGGTATTTCTACATCGCTTTTAAAAGCTATACAATATTTTTCTAACTAAAATGGTAAATCATCCGCAGGCTCTTCAGACAAAGCAGCTTCAGAAGTAGCGTTTTGAGAATTGGAATTAGAAGAAGAATTAGAACCACTATTTCCATCGGGCTTACCTCCCAAAAGTTGAATATCTCTTACGCGCATTTTTAAAGAAGAACCCGGTTGGTTGTCTTTGTTGGTAAATGCTTCGGCTTCCGGACTTCCCTCTGCATAAATTAAAGTACCTTTTACCAAATAAGGCGCTATTGCCGGTCGATCGGTCCAATAGGCACATTTTACCCAAGTAGTTCTGGTTACTAAATCCCCTTTTGAATCTTTGAATTTTTCGGAATGGGCTACATTGAAATTAATTACGTGCTTTCCGTTTACTTCATTTTGAGTGCAGTCGCCACCCAAATGCCCAATAATTTGTAGTTTGATCATGGCTGAAAATTTTTATGTTTAAATATGAATGACTCCTAAGTTTAAAAAAGCAGTTTTTAAAAGAAGAATTTCTTTGCAAACCTAAGTTAAAAAATTAATTCATTTTCTTTTTTAATACGCTCACTTGGTCTTGTAAATTACTCACTAAATTCACAAGAGAATCTACATCCCATCTTTGATGAGAAGTTACTTTATTGATGACTGCTTCGGCCTGCCACATTTCTAAAATATCACGCGTATTTACTTGATAAGGTTGGTATGCAGGATTATCGCTCACCAAGGTGATCTTACTTTTATTCTTATTATTTTTTACTACTCTTTTATATACGATTCCTTCGCTATTGCTTACTACAATATAAGCGGCATTATTCTTTACATTATCCATTCCTTCTACTTTTGCGCCTACAATAACGCTTCCACTGGGCGTAGGCATCATACTATCTCCAATTATTTCAAACGCTCTGAAATTATTGCCGGTGAGCATCGGTAATGTAAAAGTATTTAACTCATCTATGAATTCATTATCGGCATAACCTGCTAAATAACCTGCAGCTGCTTTTACCGGTACAAAATGAATCAGATTTCTTTCTGCACTCATCATTTTCATTTGCCTTCTTTTCGCTAAATAACTTACTCCATTAGTTTCGCTCAAATCTTGCAAAAGCAATTCATCTAAAGTCAATTTAAAAATATCTCCTACTATTTCAAGTACTTCGATTCGCGGATCTGCACGTTCTTCTTCATAAGCACCAATTAGCGAACGTTTGATGCCTAAACGAGTAGCAAATTCTTCTTGCGTCCATCCGCGAAGTTTGCGCAAATATTTTAAATTTTGACCGGCTTGTGACATAATAAACTAATTAATTTAGAACAAAAATACTAATTTATTTAGTTTCACCAAATATTTTTTTTAATTACTATTTTTAAAATTGTTTTTAAATTTTTACATCGTACTTCGCATATCAATAAGGTAGTGAGAAAAATGAAATATTATATTATTGCCGGCGAAGCTTCCGGCGATCTTCATGGTAGTAATTTGATTAAAGAATTACAGAATTTAGATGGTTTATCTGAATTCCGTTGTTGGGGCGGAGATAAAATGGCCTCCACCGGAGCTACCATTGTAAAGCATATTCGAGATTTAGCGTTTATGGGTTTTGCGGAAGTACTTAAAAACCTTCCTGCCATCATGAAGAATTTTTCTTTCTGCAAAAATGATATTGAAAACTTCAAGCCGGATGTGATTGTTTTTATCGATTATCCGGGTTTTAATCTTCGAATGGCAAAGTGGGCCAAAACCAATCATTACAAAACAGTATTTTATATTTCTCCGCAAATATGGGCATGGAAAGAAAACAGAGTGAAAGCGATAAAAAAATATGTCGACAAAATGTTGGTGATACTTCCTTTCGAAAAAAATTATTACAAAAAATGGAATTACGAAGTAGAATATGTGGGTCATCCATTGGTAAAAGTAATTGAAGAATACCAACAGAATCATCCTGAATTACAACCCAATCCAAATCTAATTGCTTTACTGCCTGGAAGCAGAAAACAAGAAATCTCGGCCAAACTTCCGATCATGTTGGAAGCAACGAAAAATTTTGAAAATTACCAATTTGTAATTGCAAAAGCGCCGTCGATTGAAGAAAATTTTTACGATCAATTCATCAAAAGATATAATAACGTTACTACTGCCGATAATAATACTTATTCCGTTCTAATGCAGGCCCGTGCTGCATTGGTAACTTCCGGTACAGCTACTTTAGAAACCGCTTTATTCAATGTGCCTGAAATTGTTTGTTATAAAGCAGGAAGAATATCTTATGAAATTGGTAAACGGCTAATTCAATTAAAATTTATTTGTCTTGTAAATTTAATTATGAATAAAGAAGTAGTGAAAGAATTGATTCAACATGATTTAACACCTGACAATATCACCAAAGAATTACACAAGATTATTGCAGAGGGTAACAAAAGAAATCAAGTGTTACAAAATTATCAAGAGCTGAAAAAACTTTTAGTAAAAGGTGGAGATGCTTCTCATAAAGCTGCTGCAATTATTTATGATTTTACGAAATCAAATTAACCACTTACTAATTCTACAATAATAATAATGATGGCCACAATAAAAAGCCAAATAGAAATTCGGTTAATAGTGTGCATATAACCAATCCATTTTGATTGTGGTTGCTCCGGATCTTTTTTTACGATCCAAAGATATTCACCAATTTGTCGCCACACTCCCATTGTAAAATTATTTTTTTATAAAATTATTGCATTGCTAAATTGTACAAAATCTGCATTATTTATTAAACAGCAAATTACTTAATAAAATTTAACTTCGTCTCGTTCAAAAAGAATATTATGGATAAACTTCTCTTGCGGGAACAGGAAAAATTTCAGGCCATATTTCAAAATGCATCTTTAGGTATTTTAGTAATCAACAGTAATGGTAAAATTGTACTGGCCAACGATTTTTTATTGAAGCAATTTGGATATAATCATGTGGAGGAAATTTTGGGCAAAAGTTTAGAAATTCTCATTCCTGCACGATACCATCATCAACATGTTACTGACAGAGATAAGTTTATTGCCCATCCGGAAACGAGGCCAATGGGAATAGGCAGAGATCTTTTTGGTGTAAAAAAAGATGGAACCGAAATGATTGTAGAAATCAGTCTCAGCAGCTATTCCAGCGAAGATCAAGTTTTTTCTATTGCATTTATCAGTGATATTAGTGCGCGAATAGAAACTCAAAATAAATTAAAAGAGCAGCGATTGGCCTTAGCAGAGATGAATAAAAAAATGGAGAAACTGAATGAAGAATTAGAGAAAAAAGTAGAAGCCAGAACGGCTAAATTGCAAGACACGATGCAAAAATTGGAGGCTTCAAAAGAAGAACTTTCTAAAGCATTGGATAAAGAAAAAGATTTAGGAGATATGAAGTCCGCATTTGTATCTATGGCCTCGCACGAATTTAGAACTCCACTAAGCACCATTCTATCATCAGCGTCTTTATTAGCGAAATATAAACTCGAAGAAGAACAACCAAAAAGAGATAAACATATTCAAAGAATAAAATCTTCGGTAATCAATCTAAATAATATTTTGAATGAATTCCTTTCTTTAAGAAAAATGGAAGACGGTAAAGTGACGGCGCAAGAATCTGAATTTAATATTCAAGAATTGATTACATCTCAAATTACGGAGATGACTGAAATTTTTAAAGAAGGACAAAAAGTGCATTATCATCACATAGGAAATGCGGAAGTAGTTTTAGACAAAGTATTGGTGAAAAATATTTTGATCAATTTATTATCGAATGCTGCTAAATTTTCTGAAGAGAATAAACCCATTTTTATTACAACAGAAAGAAAGAATCATGATTTGAAATTTCAAATAAAAGACGAAGGCATTGGTATTTCAGAAAAAGATCAAGAAAATTTATGCGATATATTTTTCCGCGCATCAAATGCTACAAATATCCCGGGAACCGGGCTGGGACTGCATATTGTAGCCCGATACGTGAAAATGATGAATGGCACAATGGAAATAAAAAGTAAATTAAATGAAGGAACAGAAATAAATTTAATCTTTGCACAATGATAAAAATACTTTTGGTAGAAGACAATAATGAGATTCGAGAAAACACCGCCGAGATACTCGAAATGGCCAATTATAAAATAAGCACTGCTGCCAATGGCAAAGAAGGTTATGAAAAGGCATTGCTCGAAACTCCCGATTTGATTGTATGCGATATTATGATGCCGGTTTTAGACGGTTATGGTTTACTTCATTTGATCAATAAAAATGAAACACTTAATGGAGTGCCATTTATTTTTCTAACCGCTAAAACTGATCGAAGTGACTTTAGAAAAGGAATGGAAATGGGAGCGGATGATTATATTACCAAACCCTTTACAGACATAGAATTGCTGAGTGCTATTGAAAGCCGTTTACAAAAATTTAAATTCAAAAATAAGCCTGCGGTTCCCGTGCTAAAATTGAACCAATTTCTTGCAGAAATAAAAGATGAAAAAGATTTAGATAATTTAGTAAATGCTACTAAAACCGATGTGTTTAAGAAGAAGCAAAGAATCTATACAGAAGGAAATTATCCGCATAGCCTTTATTATTTAGAATCAGGAAAAATACGCACTTTCAAAATCAATGAAAACGGAAAAGAACTGACCATCGATTTATACAATACCGGAGATTTTTTTGGATACATCGCTCTCTTTGAAGGTACGGCGTATAAAGTATCTGCAGAGACTTTGGAAGAATCTCAAATCAGCATTGTAGACAAAGATGAGTTTGAAAAATTAATGAATAACAGCAAAGAAATTACCAACAAATTCATTAAACTTTTAGTAAATAATGTTACCGAAAAAGAAGACCAAATGATTAATTTGGCCTACAATTCTTTACGGAAAAGAGTAGCTGATGCCATTATTACTTTACTCAAAAAATATAAAACCCAAGAACAAGATATTTTCAAAATTCATATTTCCAGAGAAGATTTGGCGCACATAGCTGGTAGCACTACAGAGTCATTAATTCGTACACTTAGTGATTTTAAAAATGAAAAACTAATTGAAGCGGAGGCAGGCTACGTAAAGGTTTTAAACGAACAGAAATTAATTGACATGCTGAATTAAGCCATCGTATACTTCAACATTTTTTGATTAAATTCTTCTGTAATTCGCAAAAATGTTTTTTCAAATTGCAAGATTTCTTCGCGCAATATTTTATGCCTTTGTATTACCGAACCGGGAATTGAATTGGATTTTGAAATTTGTTTTAGACCGGATTCAAATTCAAAAGTATCTTTTAAAAGTCGATGCACTTCATCATCATTTTGCACTAATTCATTTTGTAAATATTCTGCTACAGGAATAAATTGAGGTTGTTCATTAGAGTCAAGAATTTCACTCAAGCGATATTTTAGTAAAGCATTTTCTTGTTTAATAAACTCAAGAGTTCTTTGCCAATATTTATTTTCATGCTTTATTTGATCAGAAAGGATAATTCTCATTGTTTCTATTTTAAAACGCTACTTCATTGAATGAGGAATAATCATCCGGCCTCAAGTTGAAAAGGAACTTTTACAAATCTCCATCATTACTCCATTTTCAAAAATGATATTACACATTCATTTAACTGATTAAAATCATGAAATGGCAAAACGATTCGTGTTGTACTCAATTGTTATTTCAATTAATGTACTTTTACCGAATAGCCTATTTACTTTCAGAATAATTTTGCATCATGCTTGCCAATACTCCTTCGCCATTAATTAAACAAGAAATCGTCAATAGTATTATTCATGGTTTTGGAATTATTTTCGGCATTGTTAGTATTCCTATATTAATTGCGATGGCAGTAAAAAGTGATAATACCAATGGTATTATTGGAGCGGCGATTTATGGTTTTTGTTTTTTGCAATTATTTACTTTTTCTGCTTTATATCACGGATTCCAACATACACAAGTAAAACGAGTGTTAGAAATTCTCGATCACATTAGTATTTATTTTTTGATATCAGGAACCTATACTCCATTTTTATTGATCTATATGAACAATACTTTTGGAATTACTCTTCTTGTGGTATTGTGGAGTTTGACAGCGTGCGGGATTATTTTCAAAATATTTTTTACCGGAAAATGGAATGTAATTTCTACAATTATTTATGTAGGAATGGGTTGTATTTTATTAGTAGGCGGGAGTACTTTTTTTACAACTTTGCCTTCTGATGTAATGACTATGATCCTTATTGGTGGCGCATTGTATCTGATCGGAGTATTTTTTTATTTATGGGATAAATATTTGTACACTCACGCCGTGTGGCACTTCTTTGTTTTAGCTGCAGCAGTTTGCCACTATGTAGCCATTTTATTGGCTATTTAATTTTTTTAGAAACGATTATTCGTGCAAGATCAATAAAGGAATTTTAGTTTGATGCGTCATCTTCTTTGTGTGTGATGGTTCGAAAATAGCCGTGATAAAATTTCTTTTTCTCGCCACCATTATTAATAAATCGGTTTTGTGTTTTTTTAAAAATTTATTAATGCCTTCTTCAATATCATCCTTCGCAATAAAATTGAAAGAATGATTATATTTATCCCATTCTAAACCTTCACCCATTTTGGAAGCAATTTTCTCCGGAGATAATTTCGAATCCTTTTTTTGCACATTCAATATTTGAATAAAAGGATTGAATTTTTCAATCAGTTCTTCTAAAATAGAAAAATCTTTGAGCAGTTTTTCATTATTAAAATCAGAGGTCAATGTAATCGTTTCAAGTGATTCGTACATTGCATTTTTCGGAACTACTAATAAAGGAACTTTAGTTTTTGCAATCATCGCGGTAGTTGTACTTCCGAATTTAGAATGGCTTTCCCCTTTACCTTTCATGCCCATTACAATTAAAGAAGAATTATTTTTTTCTGCTACTTCGTTAATTACTTTTATAGGATTACCACTTTGCACCACACCTTTGATCTTCACTGTGAATTTTCTAATAATGCCATCTATTTCTTTCTTTAAATTCTTATCATCATCTACCTCGATTTTTGAAGAAGATAATTTTTTCTCATGACCCGATACATGAAGTAATAACAATTTTGCATTGTACGCATTGGCCACAAAAGCAGCATAACTAAGTGCATTATAAGAAGCATCAGAAAAATCAAAAGCAACGATTATATTTTTCATACCTATTTTTTTACAAAAATACTTCTAATATATTTAGTGGGAATTGACTTCCATTTGGTAAAAAAATGATTGTAATCATACTTCGGAAAATACTAATGGTTTATCATTATAACTATTTTGTAAATTAGCAGATGCCACTTCCGGATTTTTTTACAATGTATGGTTTTGCAATTGCGCTATGTGCATTTTTTGTCATAATTGTAGGAAGGTATTTTTTAGTGGCCGGAATTTTCTATGCTATTTTTTATAAATGGTTTCCTGAAAAATGGGAGCATAAAAAAATTAATAAAAGACCTTACAAAAAGACTCAATTACAAAAAGAAATATTTTGGAGTATTACCAATGCGCTTATTTTTTCTTTCATCGGTGTTTTCACATTGATTTTATGGCAGAAAGGTTTTGTACCGATTTACGTTCAATTTTCATTGAATGATCTATGGTATATTCCATTTAGTTTTTTCTCTTACCTTTTTCTTCAAGAAACGTATTACTATTGGCTGCATCGTTGGATGCATCTTCCCAAAGTTTTTAAAATAGTGCATAAAGTGCATCATCAAAGTAAAATCAGTTCTCCTTTTACGGCGTTTTCTTTTCATCCGATTGAAGGATTTTTGCAAGCCATTTTTTTACCGATTTTGTTGTTATTGATTCCCATTCATTTGTATGTGCTTATTTTAATTTTAACGATAATGAGCGTTACGAGTGTAATCAATCATTTGGACATTGAAATTTATCCGGATAAATCATTTCGTTTTTTAGGAAAATGGATTATTGGAGCTACGCATCATTCTCTTCATCACACCGAATTCAAATTTAATTTTGGGCTTTATTTTACTTTTTGGGACCTAATCAAGAAGACTGAAAGCCCTAATTTCATTAAGTTTGATTCGTCATCCTCTACTGAAATTCTCAATCAGAAAAATTCTTTAAAAAGTTAAATACTAACATTTACATCATTTCTATAATTTTAAATGGTACATTTGCGGCTAATATTTTTTAAACAAACAACACAATGGACAACAAAAACACAGGAACAGTAAAATTTTTCAACAGTGAAAAAGGATTCGGTTTCATTAAACACGATGATTCTTCTAAAGAAACATTTGTACACGCAAGCGGCTTAATTGACGAGATTAAAGAAAACGACAAAGTGGAATTTGACTTGCAAAATGGACAAAAAGGCATGAATGCCGTTAATGTGAAATTAATCGGCTAAAATCGATATTTCCTATCTGAGGGCAGCTATTAGCTGCCCTTTTTTTATGCAAAATATTTTTTTTGTATGAAAAATTTCTAACAGATTTTTAGACAATTCACTCAAGAATTTGCCAATAGAATCAATTGATTAAATTTGCCGAATCATGACACAAGAAAGAACTGTAGCGCTACATACATTAGGTTGTAAATTAAATTATTCAGAGACTTCCGCAATTGAAAGATTATTGAATCAAGAAGGTTTTACAACCAAGGAATTCACCGAAGAAGCAGATGTGTATGTAATCAACACATGTTCTGTTACAGAAAATGCTGATAAAGAATGTCGCCAATTAGTGAGAAGAGTGCAAAGAATTGCACCCGAATCAATGGTAGTGGTAATTGGTTGTTATGCGCAATTAAAACCCAAAGAGATTGCTTCAATCCCGGGTGTGGACTTGGTTTTAGGCGCTTCCGAAAAATTTAATATCACGCATCATCTAAAAGAATTAACGCACGGCGATAGCGCCAAAATATGCAGTTGCGAAATTGAAGATGTAGAAGGATTTCATTCTTCGTTTTCATTGAATCATCGCACACGCACGTTTTTGAAAGTACAAGATGGGTGTGATTATAATTGTTCTTTCTGTACTATTCCATTGGCACGTGGAAGAAGTAGAAGTAATTCTATCCAAAATGTTTTGAATGAAATTAAAACGATTGCTGATTCGGGAGTAAAAGAAATTGTTTTAACAGGAATTAATCTGGGAGATTTTGGGAAAGATGGGAAAGGCGAAAAAACAGGAAATAATTTCTATTCTTTATTGAAAGAAATAATGAACAATGAAGGAGTAGAGCGATATAGAATTTCATCTATTGAACCCAATTTATTGACGCAAGAAATTATACAATTAGTAGCGGATGAAGAAAAATTAATGCCTCATTTTCATATTCCTTTGCAAAGTGGTAGCAATAAAATTTTAGGATTGATGCGTCGCAGATATAAGCGAGAATTGTACGCAGAAAAAGTAGCTGAGATAAAAAAATTAATTCCTGATTGTTGTATTGGAGTGGACGTCATCACCGGGTTTCCGGGCGAAACAGATGAAAATTTTAAAGAAACAGTTGATTTCCTTTTAGATTTGGATGTGTCCTATTTTCATGTATTTACTTATTCTGAAAGAGCCAATACACATGCATTAGAAATTCAACCGATTGTGCCTATTCAAAAAAGAAATGAACGAACAAAAATACTTCGTTCTTTATCCTATAATAAGATGCAAGCGTTTACCCGAAATCATTCCGGCAAAGTTCGTAAAGTACTGTTCGAAGGCGAACAAAAAAACGGAATGATGGAAGGTTATACAGATAATTATATCAAAGTTTCCATTCCTTATAAAGAAGAATGGAGCAATACTATTATAGATTGGAAAATATAATTGGCTTGCAATTTGATTATTTCTTTTACAAAAAGTATGTATGAATAAATTAGTAAAAGGATTAATCGCAGGTTACGGAGCAAAAAAATTAGGTGGCGGCTGTTTAAGCACCATCATCATTTTCATCATTATTTATTTCTTATTAGGACATGTAAATTGTTAGCACGAAAATTATTCTCTTACAATTTCTCCATTTAATATTTGCATTATAAACAAATGTTTATTCTCAAAATAATCGGGCATACCTCCGGTAGAAAAAACCGGTTGGAAATTGTAGATATGAAATGGAGCTAAAGAATCATCATTCAAATGCGACATAAATTGCGAACCATAGCGCAATAAAATACTTGTAAAATAATAAGCCGATTGAAAACCTTTGTACGCCATATCTGAAGGTTTAGAACGATAGAGGCGATAATAATTTTTTACCAAAAAGTTGGAAAACTCATTATTTTTAGAATCGTAAAAAGGCGTGGTAAAACGAATGGGAAAATCTTTGTAAACATTCTTCTTATACAAGCTTTTAAATCCGTCCCAATTCGGCATTCCAATTAAAACCAACGGATTATTTTTTTGAATCGGATAACAAGCATTCGCTAATTTTCTCGCAAATCCTTCGTCTAAACTTCCACCTATTATTACTAATGTTTTTGTAGTGTCAACCAATTTATTCAATTGTGCAGAAGAAACAGAATCATTAACTGAAATAGTTTTTATTTTCAATCGAGGCTTACCATTCCCTTCATTCATTTCTTTGAAATAATTTTCAATTCTATGATCATTTTTTTTATGAATGAGATAGATTGGATCGGAATTATGTTGTGCCAAAAGATATTGATAAATGCCTTCGCAATGCGCCTTCAAAGTAGAATTGGCAATCACAACAAATGGATTTTGCTGTACATTCCCTTGATTAGGATAAGTGACAGAAACAAAAGGAATATTTTTTTGTCCGGCAAATGCGGCTAATTCACTGTATTCGGGCTCTTTCACCGAACCGATAATTAAATCTACTTTATCTAATTGTCCGCTTTTTACTAATGAAGAAATAGGATTTACAAAAGATTTCGAATCGTAGAAATAAGCGTTTACTTTTTTATCGCCAATGGATAATGTGTCGAAAGCAATTTGAGCACCTTGCACAAAATCCACTGCAGGCCTGATAAATTTAGGAAAATTCTTTTCATCTTTTAATCTTCCATCAATAAAAACAGAATCCAAATAAAGAGGAGCGAAAATAGCTACTTGGTATTCTTTTATATTTGAGGGAGATAAATCTGTCTGGGCATAACATACATGCGCACTCGCAAATAAAAAGAAGCAAGAAAAAAGTAAAATTCGAAATTTCATGAATTAAAAATATGAATGTTATTCTTCTCTGATTGATAAATTACAGTTAATTTACTTTCTCGCAAGAATTATTCCCATTCTATCGTAGCGGGTGGTTTACTACTAATATCATACACCACTCTATTGATTCCTTTTACTTTATTAATTATTTCATTTGAAACAAATGCTAAAAACGCATAAGGCAAATGTGCCCAATCGGCGGTCATTCCATCCACAGAAGTGACTGCGCGCAAAGCAACTGTAAATTCATAGGTTCTTTCATCACCCATCACTCCTACACTTTTTACGGGTAATAAAATAGCGCCTGCTTGCCACACTTCTTTGTATAAATCGAATTTTTTCAAAGCATCAATAAAGATGTTGTCGGCTTGTTGTAATAATCGCACCTTTTCTTCATTCACTTCTCCTAAAATTCTTATAGCCAGTCCCGGTCCGGGAAAAGGATGCCGAGATAATAAAGCTGGAGGTAAACCTAATTCAGCTCCTACTCTTCTCACTTCATCTTTAAACAAGGAGCGAAGCGGTTCAATTAATTTTAATTTCATTACATCCGGAAGCCCGCCCACATTGTGATGCGACTTAATCGTAACCGAAGGTCCATGCACTGAAACGGATTCAATTACATCAGGATAAATAGTTCCTTGACCTAAAAATTCGATGCCTTCTAAAAGATGCGCTTCACGATCAAAAACTTCAATAAAACCTTTTCCAATCATTTTTCTTTTTTCTTCAGGATCGGTTTTATCTTTCAGTAAATCATAAAAATATTGTTGCGCTTCCACGCATTTAATATTCAAATCAACACTTCGACACGATTGTAATACAAGCTCAGCTTCATTTGTACGAAGTACTCCATTATCTACAAAAATGCCAAACAAATTTTTTCCGATGGCTTTATGAATTAATGTGGCGGCAACCATAGAATCTACTCCTCCGCTTAATGCCATAATCACTTTTTTATCTCCTACGGTTTCTTTTATTGCAGCCACCGTATCAGTAATGAAATGCGCGGGACTCCAATCTTGTTGGCATTTACAAATTTCAATCAGAAAATTTTTGATGATTTTTTTGCCTTCCGCAGAATGATACACTTCCGGGTGAAATTGCAAACCATAACATTTATTACTTCCACCTTCATTGCTGAAAGCAGCTATGGGAATGCTTTCTGTAGATGCAGTGATTTGAAATCCTTTAGGCAATTCCGTAATGGTATCACTATGACTCATCCACGCATCAGAATTATTTTTTACATTCTGTAATAATAAATCAGATTGTAGAATTTGTAATTGTGAACGGCCATATTCTCTTTTATCACTTTTCTCCACTTTGCCGCCATATAATTTAGCTATCAATTGTGCACCATAACAAATACCTAATACCGGAACTTTTTCTAAAATCGATTCAACATCTAATAATGGAGCGTCTTTTTCATTTACAGAAAAAGGTGAACCGGAAAGAATTACACCTTTAATATCTTCTGTAAAAACAATCTCTTTATAGAATGGAATAATTTCGCAATACACATTGGCTTCTCGAACGGCACGGCCAATTAACTGCGTGTATTGAGAACCAAAATCGAGGATAATAATTTTTTCTGTCATTGGGCGCAAAGGTAGAAAGATTAAAGAAGTTTCTTAAGCCACAATAAACTTAACACTCATTTTAATTGTTGAAAGAAAAAAATTGATGCATATTTTTTTTTAAAATACTTAAGATCTCTCTTCCCAAATCATACACAAATGAACTACTGTTTCTGCAGCCTTGGCCATATCTTTTACTCCAATCCATTCTTGCTTACTGTGGATACCTTGCATACCGGTAAATAAATTCGGACAGGGCAATCCCATAAAACTCAAACGGCTACCATCAGTACCTCCACGAATGCTTTCAGTAGTGACTTTCAAACCTACTCTTTCAATCGCTTCTCCGGCATAAGCCACCACTTGAGGATTTTCGTCGAGCACCTTTTTCATATTTCTATATTGCTCATGAATTGAAAATTCAATTGTAGCCCCGAGATAATGATTGACAGTTTCTTCTGCAATTTTTTTTAATCTTTCTCCATGTTCTTTTAATTTTTCATCATCAAAATCACGAACAATAAATTCCAAAATTGCTCTTTCGGCAATGCCTTCAAAGCGTGTAGGATGAACAAATCCTTCCTTTTTTTCTGTGGCTTCCGGTGCCCATTCGTGCGTAGGTAAAGCGTGTAAAATCTCCGCTCCAATTTTTAATGCATTCACCAATTTATTTTTGGCATAACCGGGATGTGCAATTACTCCATTGATAATAATGGTAGCCGCATCAGCACTAAAAGTTTCGTCTTCCAAACTTCCGGCTTCGCCACCATCCAAAGTGTAACCAAATTCGGCACCTAATTTTTTCATATCTAATTTCGCCGTTCCTTCACCAATCTCTTCATCAGGAGTAAATAATATTTTTATGGTACCATGTTTTATGTCAGGATGATTCACTAAATATTCTGCGGCTTGCATTATCGCGGCAACACCACTTTTATCATCCGCACCCAACAAAGTTTTTCCACTCGCAGTGATAATATCACTTCCTAAATGTTCTTTTAAATAGGGATGATTAATTGGAGAAATTTTCTGTGTTGGATCATCCGGCAAAACAATTTCTTCGCCATTATAATTGGAATGCAAAATCGGTTTTACATTGGTTCCGCTGCAATCCGGCGCAGTATCTACATGACTGCAAAAGCAAATTACCGGTACATTTTTTTCCGTATTAGATGGAATTGTCGCATACACATATCCATATTTGTCCATAGCAGCATCGCTGATGCCCATTTGCAATAATTCTTCTACTAATATTTTACTAAGGTCTTTTTGTTTATCGGTGGATGGATGTTGACCACTCTGTGGATCGCTCTGGGTATCGATTTGAACATATTTCATAAATCGATTGGCGATATTGGATTGATTAATTTCTATGGACATAATTATACTATTTTGAAAAATAAATTAAAAATTAAAACAAAGTTATTTCACTCGAAAAAAGTAAAATCTACTTTTCTAACTTCTCCAACACAAAATAAACTATCGGGCAAAAGGTAGAATTTTTTAAAGTAATCGACGGCCGTTTCAATAAAACATCTTCATCCGTGTATGGAAAACGATGACAATCGGATGGCCGATGATCGTAAATAGTACAATAATTATCGTCTCCTAAAAACGGACAAGGAGAACTTTTAGTAACATAATCTCCATCCTCATCTAAACGCAAATAAGTTTCAATAAAAGCACCTTCTTTCATTTTTAAATGCTTTGCAATTCTCTTAATATCAGGTGTTTTAAATCGAGGTGAAAAATTTCGACAACAATTAGCACATTTCAAACAATCTATTTTTTCAAAGGCTTCTTCATGCAAATCAGGCAACTGTTTTAGTACTTTATTTTTATTCGCACGCTTTAAAAAATCTTTGTATTTTTTCTGATTTTCGGCCGATTTCTTTTCCCAGTTGATTAAATCAGGTTCACTCATTTTTCAAAGTTAATTCGTACTTCGGATTTTATAGAAGAAAATATAATCGTGTCCCAATTTTTTAGGTTGTTAACCTTATGATATTGCTTATTTTTTTTGTTCGGAAGGAATTGTAACTTTGCGCCTTCAAAACCTACATTTAAAGTATAATTTATGAATCTTTTTGAGAAACAGGCGGCCGATTTTGCAAACAGACATATAGGACCGAACGAGGAAGAAACTAAAGAAATGTTAGCAACTATAGGCGTTTCAAGCATGGAAGCACTTATTGGAAAAACGATTCCTGCAGGAATAAAATTGAAAGGAAAATTAGATATTCCGGGGCCTATTGACGAGTTTGAATATTTAGCCGAACTCAAAAAAGTAGCGAGTAAAAATAAAATTTTCAAATCCTATATCGGACAAGGATATTACGATACAATAGTTCCTTCTGTAATTCTAAGAAATCTTTTTGAAAATCCGGGATGGTACACCCAATACACTCCTTACCAAGCAGAAATTGCGCAAGGAAGATTAGAAAGTTTATTGAATTTCCAAACAATGGTCAGTGATTTAACCGCTTTGCCAATTGCTAACGCAAGTTTGTTGGATGAAGGCACTGCCGCTGCTGAAGCCATGGCCATGCTTTTCAATCATAAAAATAAAAATACAGATCACATCACATCGGGGAAATTCTTTGTGGACGAAAAAATATTTCAGCAAACGAAAGATATTATTGTTACTCGCGCAAAACCGGTAGGTGTAGAAGTAGTTTTTGGTGATTATAAAAAAATAAATTTAAACGAATCTTATTTCGGAGCGATCGTTCAATATCCGGATAGCGAAGGCAGCATTGAAGATCATCAAGATTTTATCAATCAAGCACATGCGGTGAATGTTTTGGTAATAATGGCAACAGATTTAATGGCGTTGACATTATTAAAAGCACCGGGCGAATTAGGAGCAGATGTAGCGATTGGTTCTACACAACGCTTCGGTGTGCCAATGGGATTTGGTGGACCTCACGCCGCTTTCTTTTCTACCAAAGATGAATTCAAAAGAAATATTCCGGGCCGTATCATCGGAGTAAGTATTGATAAAAACGAGAAGCGCGCATTAAGGATGGCGCTACAAACTCGTGAGCAACATATTCGTCGTGAAAAAGCGACTTCTAATATTTGTACCGCACAAGCGCTATTAGCTAATATGGCTGCGATGTATGCAGTGTATCATGGTGCAGAAGGATTAAAAAATATCGCGACAAGAATTGGTTTATTAACACAAGCACTCGCAGATCAATTACAAGAAAATGGTTTTCATTTGCTCAAAAAGAATTATTTCGACACAATTACATTCGAAGTTGACAATGCTTCTTCTTTGAAAGAAATTGCTGAATCCAACAGAATGAATTTTCATTTTTCGAATAATAAAGTAAGCCTATCATTAGATGAAACAACTACCAAAGATGATGTGTTGAATATTTTGATGGTTTTTAATCAATCAAAAAATATTGAAAATGCATCGATTGAATTTGAAGATTCAACATTAAAAAATATTCCTAATGAATTAGTGCGAACTTCCGAATACCTAACTCATCCTACATTTCATCAATACCATAGTGAAACAGAAATGATGCGTTATTTAAAGAGATTAGAAAATAAAGATTTATCTCTTACACAATCCATGATTTCATTAGGTTCTTGCACTATGAAATTAAATGCAGCCACAGAATTAATTCCTGTAAGCTGGCCGGAATTTGGAAGAATCCATCCATTCGCTCCGGCGGATCAAACGGAAGGATACAATGAAATCATTCAAGAATTAGAAGAATTACTCAGTACCATAACGGGTTTCAGCGCTTGTAGTCTGCAACCTAACAGTGGAGCACAAGGAGAATTTGCCGGATTATTAGCCATCAAAAGATACTTTGAAAGAAAGAATGATAATGATAGAAATGTAATTCTAATTCCCATTTCTGCACATGGTACTAATCCTGCAAGTGCAGTAATGGCGGGCTTTAAAGTGATTGTTACGAAGTGTGACGACCAAGGAAATATTGATGTAGATGACCTCAAATTGCAAGCAGAAAAACATAAAGAATCTTTAGCGGGATTAATGGTAACTTATCCATCTACGCACGGAGTATTTGAAGAAGCGATTGTAGAAATTTGTAAAATTATTCATGAAAATGGCGGTTTGGTTTATATGGACGGTGCCAACATGAATGCACAAGTTGGCCTCACTTCACCGGGATTTATTGGTGCAGATGTTTGCCATCTGAATTTACATAAAACCTTTGCAATACCGCATGGTGGCGGAGGTCCGGGAATGGGACCTATTTGTGTGAATGATAAATTAGCTCCTTTTTTACCCGGGAAAAATAATGAAGGAACCGTGAGTGCCGCCCAATTTGGGTCTGCAAGTATTTTATTGATCAGCTATGCTTACATAAAAATGTTAGGCGAATCCGGACTAACCAAAGCCACTGAATACGCGATATTGAACGCCAATTACATGAAGGCCAAATTGAAAAATAATTTCAAAATTCTCTTCACCGGAAAAGGCGATACATGCGCACATGAATTTATTGTAGACTTGCGTCCGTTCAAATCAAGTGCAGGAATAGAAGCAGAAGATGTAGCTAAAAGGCTGATGGATTATGGATTTCATGCACCGACACTAAGTTTTCCTGTGGCAGGAACTATTATGATAGAACCTACAGAAAGTGAAAACAAACAAGAATTAGATCGTTTTTGTGAAGCGTTAAATTCCATTTATGAAGAAATAAAAAGTGTAGAAAATGGAGAAAGTGATAAGACGGATAACGTGCTTAAAAATGCTCCGCATACATTAGCAGTAATTACTGAAGATGAATGGAAACATTCTTATAGTCGCAGCAAAGCCGCTTTCCCATTGCCTTATTTATATGAAAATAAATTTTGGCCAAGTGTAAGTCGTGTGAATAATACTTATGGAGATAGAAATTTGATCTGTACTTGTGAGCCGATTGAAAGTTATATGCAAGAAGCGTAAATCATAATTCTTGATTTTTTTTAAATAACGGAATTAATAATTCCGTTATTTTTTTTGAACACTTAAAAGAGTTGTAAATCTTTTCATCGCATTCATTTTTTCAAAAAATTTCAACGAAATTGTAGCTCATTATGAAAAAATATTCCTTTTTCTTTTTTACCATTTTTTTTCTACACATCTCTGTGGTAAAGGCTCAAGACGTGGTTCCGGATAATAATACTATCAACTATAATTCTTTGGATTGGTTTAAAAAAGGAACCGCTTTTTTATTTACCACACGAGATGGAACCGGCCAAGTAATTGATTATTCCAGAAAGAAAATAGAAAATGTTCAAGTTGAACATCAAAACAAATCTGTTTTGATAAAAGTAGAATCCAAAACGAAGTACCAACTGAATTGGCTTGGCACTCCCGAAAAATTATGGATGAATTATGGAACAGAATATTCTATACTGCTTAAAAATATTTATCCTGATTTTCAATTTGCTTCCAACAATGAACCACCTACTCCCGAAAACGGGATGTATTCTATTCCTTTACAACTCTCTGCAGGCTTAGCATTGAATGATGCTCATTTTCAAATACAAGGAACCCTTGACGATAAAGAAGTAAAATTTATTAACACATTGACTGAAAGAAAAGTAGAGGGATTGGAAGAATTAAAAACTTCAGCAGGAAAATTTAATTGTTTTAAAATAAGTGCTCTATCCACCACAACCATAGAAACAAAAGGAAAGATAAAAAACCTCATCAAACCTTCGCGTGAATATATTTGGTTTGATGTGCATTCCGGAATTATCAAAATGGAGAGCCATGATCTTCGTGGAAAATTAATTTCCATTTCGTATGTAACGGAAATTAAAAAATAAAAATTGAAATTTTATTTGCTCTTGAAATCTCCGCGCTTCCAAGATTTTATAAACTCGGCCCAAGCCAATGGATTGAAAATATTTTGTGGAGGCAATTGTCCGGCGGAATAATATTTCTGCACATTCTGTTTCATAAAATAATTACCCATCTCACGACCATCGCGCGGATACACGGCCATTAACGCTCGCCTATTTGCTTCAGAAAGATTTTGTCGAGCAGTTTCAATTTGATCAGCCGGCATTTTTGTATTCACAAAATCTCTTTCGAATTCTTGTTTGGTAGGAAATTTTCGAATAATGGTAGCGGCTAAATAAACAGTATCTTCTACCATCAATTGTATCATGCTTTGTTGATTCCCTTCTAAGTCGCGAGGAATAGGAACTATCTTAGGTTTATAACCAACGCTGGTAAATTCAATTTTATCTCCTTTTAAAACAACAATGGAGAAAACGCCTTGTTCGTTTGTGAGTGTACCTTGATTCCTGCCTTTTACGACAATACTCACAGAAGGCAATGCCTTCAAACTATCCGCAGACATAACTACTCCATACAATTGAATTACTGAATCCTTGTACGTTTCAAATTGTGCATTCGCTAATATCGGAAAACTAAAAAGAAAGAGAAATGTGTAGAGTAACTGTTTTTTCATAATCAGGTTCATAAGTTGGCACTAATATAGGTAATTTCCCATTTTCACAACAAGATTTCCGCTTTATAAAACAAAGTAAGGGTATCAATCGCTAAATTTGCAGATACTAATTCTTTTTAACAAAATATTGAATCATGACCGAAGGAGAAATTATAAAAGCATTGAGTACCGTACAAGAGCCGGATTTAAAAAAAGATTTGATTACTTTAAATATGGTAAAGGATATTGTCATAAACGGTGATGATGTTTCTTTCACAATTGTGTTGACTACACCCGCTTGCCCATTAAAAGATAAAATTAAAAATGATTGTATCAATGCAATCCAATTAATAAATCCAAATGCAAATGTGACTGTAGAATGGTCGAGCAATACAACATCACTTCGCACGGATAAAAAAGATATTTTAAAAGGAGTAAAAAATATTATTGCGGTAGTGAGTGGAAAAGGAGGAGTTGGTAAAAGTACGGTCGCATCTAATTTAGCATTGGCCATTGCGGAAAGCGGTGCCAAAGTAGGTTTGATGGATGCAGATATTTATGGACCAAGCGTACATATTATGTTTGGTATTCGTGGCGAAAGGCCCGTGATGCGTGAGGTAGAGGACAAAGGAAAAATTGTACCGATAGAAAGATATGGAATCAAATTGATGAGTATTGGTTTGTTGGTAGATGAAAAACAAGCAGTGGTTTGGCGTGGGCCGATGGTAAGCAGTGCCATTCGACAATTTGTGTCTGATGTGGATTGGGGCGATTTAGATTATTTAATTATTGACATGCCGCCCGGCACGGGAGATATTCATTTAACCATTGTTCAAACTGTTCCCGTTACGGGAGTAATCGTAGTAACCACTCCTCAATTAGTAGCGCTTGCCGATGCAAAAAAAGGTTTGGCCATGTTCAATCAACCCGGACTGAAAGTGCCTATTATAGGGCTTGTTGAAAACATGAGTTATTTTACTCCGGCCGAATTACCGGATAATAAATATTATATTTTTGGGAAAAATGGAGGAAAAAATTTAGCAGAAGAATTTGAAATTCCAATCCTCGGACAAATCCCATTGGTACAAAGTATTCGTGAAGGTGGTGACATTGGAGTACCTGTGATGATTGGAGATGATGCAGTTTCTAAAGCTGCATTCATGGAATTTGCAGATAAAACCGTTAGAGGAATTTCTATTCGAAATGCTTCTTTGCCTGCAACAGAAGTAACAGAAATTTTGATAAAATAAAATGGGCTATCAAAAGAAATAATTTCTAAAAAAATTATTTTTATTCCACTTCAAATTCTGCAACAGTATCATCTTCCATAAATAATTCTATTGCATCGTTTGCATAAATTTCATTGATACCTAAAGGAGCTCCCGTAAAAATAATGTCTCCCTTTTTTAGTGAATAAATTAAAGAAATGGAATGAATGATCTGATTAAAATTTCGAATCATTAATTCCGAGTTGCCCATTTGCATCATCTCACGATTTTTATAAGCACAAAAATTAAGATCGTTTAAATCACTGAAATCCGCTACAGGCAACCATTCCCCGATGAGAGAAGAATTGGGCCAGCCTTTGGCAATTTCCCAAGGGACTTCTAATCCGTTTAATTCATCATGAATATCAAAGGAAGTAAAATTAATTCCGACAGTGATGGCATCATAAAATTGAGCAGCATTTTCTTCGGAAATCTTTTCGCCATCTTTTGCGATTCGCAATACCAATTCACATTGTCCGTATAATTTATAATCCTCCCATTTTTTAAATATAAAAGTACTTGGATGTTGTAGCAAGGCTTTTTCATTTTTTACAAAAATAAAAGCTTCCGTGGGCGATAAATTTTCTTTCTCTCTTTTATGGGATACATAATTTTGTTCTATGCAATAAATCATTTTCTTCTTTTAAAATAATTAATTAAATCGTCGCCGTAATTCTCTTGCGCTACTAATTCACTTTCTTTTAATTCAGGTGCAGCAACACCTTCTTCCATAAGTAATTTAGTGTTAGTAATGATTCGGGCTTCATCCCACAAACTATGATCAATAAAGGATTGTAGCGTTTTAGCTCCGCCTTCTATCAATACACTTTGGATATTCAACTCGTAAAGTGATTGTAGCAAGGAAGGTAAAAAATTCACCTCTTCTAATTTTACAAAACGAATATTTTTCTCCATTCCTTCCTTCAATAAATTAAAAATAATCGTTTCCGCTTCCTCATTCAGCAAAGTAACATCTTGCGGAATTTTTAAAGAAGTATCAATCACCACTCTGATTGGATTGTTACCTTTCCATAAACGCGTGGTTAAAGAAGGATTGTCTTTTAATGCCGTAGTAGTTCCAACCAAAATCGCATCTTCTTCACTGCGCCACTTGTGTACCAAACGATTGCTGAGTGCGTTGCTAATTAAAATTCTTTTACCGGACAAGGAACCAATTTTTCCATTAATGGATTGTGCCCATTTCAAAATAATATATGGCCGATGCTGCTGATGAAAAGTAAAGAATCTTGTATTGATTTCTTGACATTCTTTTTCTAAAACCCCTACTATCACTTCAACTCCCGCATTTTGTAATAATTGAATTCCTTTTCCTGCTACCTCTTTAAAAATATCTTGACAACCAATTACCACTTTTGGAATTTCATGTTGAATAATTAAGGAAGTACAAGGAGGAGTCTTTCCAAAATGCGTGCATGGTTCTAATGAAACATACAACGTACTATATTCAATCCATTTTTTATTTTCTTCTTTCACTGAATTCAAACAATTCACTTCTGCATGTGCTTCACCATATTTTTGATGATAACCCTCTCCGATTATTGTGCCTTCATGCACCAAAACAGCCCCCACCATTGGGTTTGGCGAGACACTTCCTCTTCCTAATTCGGCTAATTGAATACAACGTCTCATGAATAGTTCATCCATCAAAATGAATTTATACAAAATTAGTTCACAAAATAATTAAGTTTGCCGGAATGACAATTTCGCAAGCATATAATGATTTCAAAAACGCGCTTGAAAAAATTTATCCCACGCGTGAAGCTGAAACTATTACCCAATGGATATTTGAAAATGTAACACGTTTGAAAAAATGGGAAATAAGAAATTCAAAAGAAAATATTCAAGACGCGCATTACCAAACACTACTTCAATATGTAGAACAATTAATGCTTCATACGCCAGTGCAATATGTATTACACGAAGCTTGGTTTTATAAAAGAAAATTTTTTGTGAATGAAAATGTTTTAATTCCTCGCCCTGAAACAGAAGAGTTAGTGGAATGGATTGTGAATGATTTTAAAAATATAAAAACCAATTCAACTCCTCAAATTATTGATATCGGTACCGGCAGCGGATGTATTCCTATTTCTTTAAAAAAAGAATTACCTCACACCCAAGTATTAGCAATAGATGTAAGTGAATCGGCTTTAGAAGTCGCAAAAAAAAATGCCAAAGATTTGGAAGCGGATGTGCAATTTATTCAAATGGATTTTTTAAATGAAAAAGCATGGAAATCGCTATCCGCTTATGATTGCATCGTTAGCAATCCTCCTACATTCCGATTGCAGAAAAAGAAATACTCGATAAAAATGTAACTAATTTTGAACCGGGAATTGCTTTATTTGTTGAAGATATAAGACCCTTTATTTTTTATGATAAAATCGCATTGTTTGCACAATCGCATTTACATCCAACAGGAAAAATTTTTGTAGAAGTGCACGAAACTTATGCAAAATCCATTCAACAGATTTTTGAAAATGCAGGTTTCAAAACTGAAATTAAAAAAGATATTTACGGAAAAGAAAGAATGGTGGGAGCGGCTTTTATTTAAGTCCGCTGACAGACGCGGAAGTAGTAGCACCCAACTTTTTAGCCACTTGCATGATGCGCACAATATCGCCCCAACTCACTAAAGAATCCGCATTAATTACAACCGCAGGCCTATTAATTGTATCGCTTAAATGCAATTGGCTTCGCAACATAGGTTCTAAAGAATCATAAGGAATTTTTTGTTGACCTACAAAAATATCTTTGTTTTGATCAATGCTCACAATCACGCTCTGCTTCGCTTTTGCATCACTGCTCGCTCTCGGATTATTCATCTTAATTACATTAGGATTAGCCATCGTAGAAATGATCAAAAAGAAAAACAATAGAATGAACAAAATATCATTCAGCGGACCTGTGTCTAGTTCTGTATCTTGGTTTTTAAATCGTTTTCTAATGCTCATGGTATCTTTAAATATCCTTTAGGAGATTGAAATTATTTAGTGGGTTCTTGTAAAATATCTGCAAATTCTGCACTCGCAATTTCCATTTTATTTTCTATGCGAGTTATTTGTGCTACAAGATAACTGTGACCAATATACGCTAATATACCAATGATTAAACCTGTAGCAGAAGTGATCATCTTAATATAAATACCATCAGCGATTGTATTAGGAGTGTATTCTGTACTTGCTGCAATTCCTTTAAAGAGTGATAACATTCCTACAATAGTTCCTAAGAAACCAAACAATGGCGCAATGCGGGCTACAATAGAAATGATAGAAAGGTTTTTTTCTAATTTATACAATTCCAATGCTCCTACATTATCCATACTTTTTTCGATGGCATCGATGGGTTTCCCTATTCGTTGAATTCCTTTATCAATAATTCTTGCCACAGGGTTCTCAGAATTTTTTGAAAAACTTCTGGCAGCAGCCACATTACCGCTTACAATATGATCGCGAATAATGCGCATAAAATTGGGGTCCATTTTGGAAGCTTTATTAATGGCAATCAATCTTTCGAAAAAGAAATACAAAGCACCCACGAAAAGCACTGCCAGCGGTATCATGATGACTCCGCCACTAACTAATACTTCCCATAAATTTTGAACTTTTGGAGCGGTATGAGTAAGACCACTCGAATCAACTTGCAGAAAAAATAGATCCATCGTTTAGGTTTGTGACAAATGTAAAAAGTTATTTGATAAATGGATGCTGAAAGAAAATGAAATGAAAACTTTAACTTAAAAGTAGCAAGTGAGATTTAATAGTTTAGAGTTTAAAATTATGAGTTTAGAGTGGGTTGCCGCCGTTTGGTCTCCGCCCAACGGCATTGAGTAATGCCCTACCCCTACCTCCCTTCACGAAAGAAGAGGAAGCAACACAAGTAGAAAGGAAAATAGGAAAATTAAAAAATAGATACTCCTAAATTTTGCATTTTACATTTTGCATTTCACACGTCAACAATTACTCATCATTAACCAATTTATTTTGTAAATTTGAAAAGGATATAGTGTATGGAAAAAGATGCTCACATCCTCGATAAAAAAATTGAACTTATTCAATGGCTTTCTTCATTGAATGATAAAACCGTCATTGAGAAATTAATTCAATTCAGAAATAAGGAAAATAAAGATTGGTGGCTGTCAATCACTGACGAAGAAAAAACTTCAATTGAGATAGGAATTGAAGATGCAGATAATAATAAACTTAGTCCTCACTCATCTGCGAGAAAATTATATGAGAAATGGTTATAAAATTCTTTGGAAATAATTCTTCTTTCTTAACTCGCCTTCGACAGGCTCAGGCTGACAACGAAATAGATTTTGAAACCCATTTCTTATACTTTATTTATTAATTCCTTTATTTTACTTAAGTGATTGCATTGTTTTAAAACTTTGTCAGCCTGAGCTCGTCGAAGGCGAAGCATAGGGATTTGTATCAGCCATTGCGAGGCACGAAGCAATCTTGGGTTCAATTAAGAATGAAGAATTAAGAATTAAAAATTACGAATTAAGAATTAAGTTTCGGCTTGTGGCAATGCGAAGGCTCTGCGTCCGTCATTGCGAGGTACGAAGCAATCTCAGATTCAATGTTTGAGATTGCTTCGAAACGTAAGGTTTGATTTAACTTTTAACCATCCCTGTTTCTCGCAATGACGGTTGGGCTTACATTCTGCATTCTGCATTTTACATATTGCTTATTGCTTGTTGCATTTTGCATTTTGCATTTTACATTCAACATTTAACCTTCAACCTTCAACATAACAAAACATCTTCTATAAAAAAAAGGCGATAACTCCGAAGAATTATCGCCTCTCAAATTGATTAAAATTGATTTATTGTATAATCACTTTATTAGTACTGATATCAGAACCGTTGACTACTTTAATGATATACATTCCTTTTGCAAATGTGGACGAATTGATTTGCAATTTAGGTGCAGTAGTTGTTTGGTTATAAACCACTTTACCATTAAGGTCTGACATAATCACTTTTGATGAGCCATTGCCACTTAATGTTACATTGATATAAGTAGAAGCCGGATTTGGCGAAATGGTTACCGCGAAACCGCTGGCGAAATTAACGCTCTTCACTTCTGACATAGCAAAACTATTATCAGCATCTACCATTTTCAAACGATAATAATTTACGCCTTGTGCAGGTGAATAATCGGTAGCGCTATAATTAGCGGTTGTATTGCTACTACCTGTAGCAGCTACTGTAGCTACTGTGCTCCAATTATTTTGATCGGTAGATCTTTGTACTTCAAAGTTTTTGCTGTTCTGCTCTTGAGCAGTACTCCAATTTATTTGTACATTGCTACCAGCTTTTTGTACGCTGAATGAGGTAAGGTTAAGAGGAGTCGCATTACATATATCGACAGCTGATGCGCTATTTTTGGGGGCGTTTGTACCGGTTGATACATCTAATTGTTCAAAATCAGTACTATTATCGCCTGAATTATCGCATCCCATATTTTTTTCTTGAGGCCACCATTGAATTACTTGATGAGAATGCTGCTGTAGCAGTACCCAAATATGCTTTAGCAGATCCCCATCCTACCAAATCAACAAGATTCGAATTTTGAGTAATGCAATCTGTTGTGCAATCCGTGAGTAGAGTGTTATTACTTACTAAAGCAACAGTTCCTCCACCTGCTCCTAATGTAAGCTTGCCGGAGGCAACTCCGTCTGCTGTGGTTGGAACTGGATTGACTCCGCTTTGTGCATCAGATGTAATTAAATAATAACCTCCTTTTGGAATTGTTACAGAAGCCCCTATGGTATATTCAAGGGTAAAACCTCCGGTGCCTGTAGCTCTCCTTTGGATAGTATAATTACTAATGTTTACAGATGCGGTCGGACTTGTATTATGTAATACCACATAATCATGTTGATAATAAGATGAAGTTGAGCCTCCACGAGCATATACTTGGCTTATCACCACCTGCGAATATCCCGTAGCGGCGAAAAGCACCAATAAAAGAGTAAGAATTTTTTTCATAGTAAATTAGATTAAAGGTTTAAGAAATTATTTTGGGTTCAAGTTATAAAATTTAATCGGATAAAAAATATTTTTTTAACTATTTTTTTTAATTAGCAAATTTCACTCCACAAAAAAAGGCGATAATCCAAAAGAGAATTATCGCCTTTTTTTTATTTAAAAATTCTTATTGAATCATCACTTTGCTCGTATTCACTTCTGTACCATTGATTACTTTTACAATATACATACCTTTTGAAAAAGTAGATGTATTGATTTGTAATTTAGGAGCAGTTGTAATTTGGTTGTACACCATTTTACCATTTAAGTCGGAAACAATTACGCGAGATGAATTATTATTACCACTTAATTCTACATTAATATAAGTAGAAGCAGGGTTAGGTGAAATGCTCACGGAAAATCCTGTGCTGAACGATACGCTCTTAACCGCTGAATAGGCAAAACTATTATCAGCATCTACCATTTTCAAACGATAATAATTTACTCCATTCGCAGGATTATTATCAGTAGCGTTATAATTAGTAGTTCCATTTCCGCCGGTAGCAGCCACAATTGCAACCGTTGACCAATTATTTTGATCGGTAGATCTTTCTACTTCAAAATTTTTGCTGTTTTGCTCTTGAGCTGTGCTCCAATTCAATTGTACACCATTGCCTACTTTTTGTGCACTAAAACTTACTAACTGAAGTGGAACAGGAAATTGTCCGTTGCAAACCACTTTTGTTGAAGAACTATTTCTCGGACTAAAACCACCAGGTGCTACCACATCAAAATCTGCAGCATTATTATCGGTATCCCAACAACCGCTAAACTTACGCACTACACCATTGGTAGGATCGGTATAAGTAATACCAATTGTTTCAGGATTAGAAGTGCTAACTCCCCATGCAACAATGTCTTGAATTTTGGCATAAATGCCGGCATCGCAAGCAACAGAAGTTCCGCCTTGATTACCACCGCAACCCAATGCTTCATTCTCTGTAACTAAGGCTACTTTTCCGCCTGAATTACTCATTGAAAATTCACCTTCTGTAGTTTTTAAATCATGGCCGGAAGCGATATCTGTAGTAGCATTTGGAGAACTGCTTATTGTTCCTACTTTGATTAATAAATATCCGCCCGCCGGAATTTTTGTTCCGCTTGGGAATTCATATAAATTACCGCCAAAGCTGGCGAAGTTGCCGGTTTTAGAACCGTATTGGATAGACCAAGTAGTTAAATCTACTTCTGCATTGGTAACATTGTGCAGTTCCACAAAATTGTATTTATATACTGCTGCGGAAGTGTTACCGGCACCGGGATAGATCATACTAATTTTTACCTTCTTAGTTTGCGAAAAACCCGTGAAAGCAACCAATAGAAAAACGAGAGTAAGAATTTTTTTCATAATATCAGATTTAGTTAAGAATAAATTAATTTTCCGAAGATAATAAATAATTAATTAGACACTGAATTTTTATTTAAGAGCAAGTCTCACAATTCAACCATCGAATAATTCAACCATTTACAATCCAATACTCTAACCATAAAGTTGTAATTTTGCACCCACAAAAAAAATCGGGTACACATGTTATTGGGATTACAGAATGTTACATTTGAATTTGGGGCAAGAGTTATTGTAAAAGATGCCACTTGGCATATACAACCCAATGAACGAATTGGCCTAATCGGATATAATGGTACGGGAAAATCTACCTTACTAAAAGTATTGACGAATCAATATCTTCCTTCTGTAGGTACGGTAGAAAAAGGAAGAGAAACTACCATCGGTTTTTTACATCAAGATTTATTGAGTTTTGATACAGAAGATTCCATTTTACAAGTGGCGCTCAGTGCTTTCGAAAAAGTGCAAGCATTAGAAAAGGAAATTGAATTGATGGGAATTGAATTGGAGAAAAGTTCTGATGAAACTTTAGCGCATGCTTATGCCGATAAATTAGGTGAATTGGAAATTCTCGGCGGTTATGAAATTCATCATAAGACGGAAGAAATTTTACAAGGTTTAGGTTTTGCCAATGCAGATTTACAAAGGCCTTACAAAGAATTTAGTGGTGGCTGGAGAATGCGCGTGTTATTGGCAAAAATGATCTTAATGAATCCGGATGTGTTATTATTAGATGAGCCTACGAACCATTTGGATCTTCCATCCATTGAATGGCTCGAAAAATATTTAACGCATTATCGCGGTTCGGTAGTCATTGTTTCGCACGATCGTTATTTTTTGGATAGAATGGTTACGAAAATTGTAGAATTGTATCAACAAGAATTGCATTTTTATACAGGTAATTATACTTACTATTTACAAGAAAAAGAACAACGAATCGAATTACAAAAACGGGCGTACGAAAATCAGCAAGATTATATTCGTCAGCAAGAAAAATTTGTAGAAAGATTCAAAGCAAAAGCTTCCAAAGCTGCACAGGCACAGAGTATCATGAAGCGCTTAGATAAAATAGACCGTATAGAAAATACAGAATTGGAACGCCCGAATATGCGTATCAATTTTACAGTAGATGTAACTCCCGGCCGCATATTATGTACTTTAAAAAATGCTTCCAAAAGTTTTGGTGATGTAAAAATTGTAGAGAATACCGGCGCAGAAATTAATCGCGGCGATAAAATAGGATTGATTGGTGCCAACGGAAAAGGTAAATCCACTTTGTTGCGAATGGTAGCAGGCGTAGAACCTTTTAAAGGAGAAAGAATAGAAGGCCATAATGTAAAAGATGCTTTTTATGCGCAGCACCAGTTAGAAGCGCTGGATTTGAATCATACGGTTTTGGAAGAAATGAATTATTCCGGAAGCGGTAAAACAGAATTAGAATTGAGGAGTTTGTTGGGTTGTTTTTTATTCAGCGGCGATGATGTAGAAAAGAAAATAAAAGTATTGAGCGGTGGCGAAAAAGCGAGAGTAGCTTTGGCAAAAACCATTGTGAGCAAAGCAAATTTTTTATTGCTCGATGAGCCTACCAACCATTTGGATATGCATTCTGTAGATTTATTAATCGAGGCATTAAATAAATATGAAGGCAGCTATATTTTGGTAAGCCATGACAGATATTTTGTAAATAAAACAGCCAACAAAATTTGGGAAATAGAAAATTATGAGATCAAAGAATTTGTAGGCACTTATGATGAATATGAAAGATGGAAGGCCGAGAAAAAAGCCAAAGAATCTTCTTCCAAAAAGAAAGAACCTGTAGCGATAGAAAAGAAAATTGCCAATCCTAAAGAAAATAAATCGCAACTAAATAATTCTAACCACATAGAGAAAGAATATCAAAAAATAAAAAAACAATTTCAGCAAATTGAAGCGCGCATTGCGAGCCTTACTTTAGAAAAAAATAAATTAGAATGTGACTTGGCATTGCCGGAAATTTACTCCGACCATCAAAAATTTGCAGAGGCAGAAAAAAATTATCAGCAAAAAAGTAAAGAGTTAAAAGAAGAAAATAATTCTTACGAAACGGTATTTGAACAAATGATGGAATTAGAAGAAAAATTAGGATAAATCAATTTTATTTTCTTCACTAATTTTTTCCTTGATACCCCAATAATCGAAGTGCATTAAAAACTACCACGAGTGTAGAACCTTCGTGACCCACGACTGCAGGGCCTATGGTGGCATAACCCAAAATAGTTAACGGCACTAAGATCGCCACCATTCCTAAACTAATAATAAGATTTTGTTTGATGATGGATTTAGCTTTTTTACCCAAACCAATTGCGAACGGCAACGTACTTAATCTATCTGCCATCAAGGCTACATCGGCGGTTTCTAATGCCACATCAGAGCCGGCTCCGCCCATGGCAATTCCCACAGCACTTTTGGCCATCGCAGGAGCATCATTGACTCCGTCGCCGAGCATCGCCACTACTTTTTCGTTGGCATTTAATTTATCAATAGCTGATACTTTTTCTTCCGGCAATAAACTTCCCCACGCTTCTTCAATACCAATTTCTGCTGCAATAGAATTCGCTACATTTTGATTATCTCCTGTAAGCATCACGATTCTTTTGATGCCCATTTTTCTCAACCGTGTAATGGTTTCTTTTGCATCTTTTCTGATGGTATCCATCAATGTTATGATGCCGATAAAAGTATCATTTTGTTGCACGAGCATTGTAGTATTGCCGGCAATTTCAAAATCCTTTACTTGATTAATAATTTCATCAGAAAGATTAGGATGATGAAGAAATAATTTTTTATTTCCGATATGAATTATTGAATTTTCATAATCCGCTTTCACTCCGTGGCCTACAATGGAAGAAACATTTTGTGCTGGTGGCACATCATGTTGTAATTTTTCAATACCACCTTTTACAATCGCTGCTGCCAAAGGATGATCGCTTAATTTTTCTACCGAAATAATGATGGTCAATAATTTTTCTTCCTCAAATCCATTCAAAGGAAATACGCCGGTAAGTTTTGGTTTGCCTTCAGTGAGTGTTCCGGTTTTGTCAAATGCGATGGCGCGTAACGCACCCAATTCTTCTAAAGGCCTTCCACCTTTTATTAAAACTCCGCCTCTTGCCGCACGTGCTACTCCGCTCAAAACCACGCTGGGCGTAGCGATTGCTAATGCACAAGGACTTGCTGCTACCAACACCGCCATGGCTCTGTAAAAACTGGCGCTAAATGGTTCATCGATAATTAGAAATGCAAACAACAAAAGCGTTATCGCAATCAATACCGAAGGCACATAATATTTTTCAATTTTGTTGGTAAAAATTTGTGTTTTTGATTTTTGTGTTTGCGCCTCTTTTACTAACTGCACTAATCTTGCAATGGTAGAATCAGTAGATAATTTACTCACTTTAATTTCCAAAGATTGTGCTCCATTGATAGTACCCGCAAAAACGCGATACTCTTCAGGCAGCATAGAAATTTTTTGGATATCAAAATTCAAATTTTCCATAGCAATTTTATCCACCGGCATACTTTCACCGGTAATAGGAGCTTGATTCACACTGCTTCTTCCACTAATTACTAAACCATCGGCAGCAATGGTTGTGTTGGGTTTTACAGAAATAATATCTCCTACTTTTAATTGTTCGATAGCAATTTCTCGAAGCTCCGCACCTACTTTTATAATGGCAGTTTGTGGAGTTAATTGCGCCAAAGCCGTAATAGATTTTCTGGCTTTCTCCATAGCATAGTGCTCCAATGAATGACTTAAACTAAAAAGAAATAATAATAAAGCACCTTCTACCCAATGCCCTAAAATTGCTGCACCTATTGCCGCTACCAACATCAGAAAATCAATTTCAAATTGTCCTTTGCTGATGCCTTCATAAGCTTCCTTAGTGGTGTACCATCCGCCAAATAAATAAGCACCGATATAAAATGCCAATGGAACAAAAAATGAAATGCTATTGATGAATGACAGCCCAAACCCAATAGCCATCAATATTCCACAGATGATACTGAAAATTAATTCTGTTTTTTCTCCCAAAATTCCCGGTTCTTTATGACTATGGCCACCGCAACATCCTATCTTTTCTTCATTGGAATGTTTCGCATCTTTACAATTTTTCTTTCCGGAAGTTTTACTGAAATCATTGATCTCTTTGATAGAAAGTCCTAATCCGGTAATTGATTCTGTAATATTTTTTATCGTGGTAATTGTCTTATCAAATTCTAATTGAATAAAACCTGTAGCAGCAATAGATACATTTACAATTCCCGATTTTTTTTTTCAGATCTTCTTCGATTATTCTCGCATGACGCGGATATCTTATTCCTGAAACTTCAATCAATAAGTGTCCATATTTTTCAGAAATTTTTGCACCAACATTCGCAGCATGTTGCGTTACTTCATCAATAGAAATTTGATCGGCATTGTAATGAAAACAAATGCGGGCGCCATTTTCATCATCATGAGGTACCAAGTGAATTTCATCAATGCCTCTTTTATTTTTCAAAGAATCAATTACTCTATTCACACATTCATCACTCTCATCAGGTATTTCCGGCAGAATAGAGTCGAGATTTATTTTTGTTTTATCCATGTAAAAGATAAATTTTATTACCTCTTCAAAATTACTAAGTTTTTCAAGGAAGGCAATTGGTTTTATTGAAAACTTGTAAATGAACGCTTGTAATTTTAGTAAAGAAAAAAATTAATTCTTTTGCAAAACTAAAGTGCTCATGCAACGCATGTCATCTACATTCACAGTTTTCAAAGGTTCTGCAAAAGATAAATTAAATTCTTGTAAACACGCTGCCAATAAGGATTTCGTTAATAAAAAACGCATAGAGCCATCGGGTATTTTGTAGTTTCCGTTGGAGAGTAATTCTACTTTATCTTCAATTCCTATATCAGATGTCATTCGAATAAAAAGCGTTCCGTTTGGTTTCAACACACGAATCATTTCTGCCATCATATTGTTGAAATGTGCAACACTTGTAGCGAAATGCAAAACGGCACTACTGATTACATGATCAAAAAAATTATCTTCGAAAGGTAATTGCTCAACCGAAGCTATTTGAAAATTTTCCTTCATTTGAGGAAATTTATTTTTCAAATTCAATATAGCGGCTTCACTGGAATCAATTCCAAAAATTTCAAATCCATTTTGAATAAACCAATGCATATTTCTACCTCCACCGCATCCTGCTTCTAAAATTTTTTCATTCTTAGTGTACCTATCTTTCATGATTTGGTCAATCAAATAAATATCCGTTTGGCCCAAGAGTGCAGCGATGGTCGTATTTGTATTCAATGGGTTTTAGTTTATTTAAAAGAAATTACAGAATGTTGTTGGTATACAGATTTATTTTCCTTCACTTATTTTAAGAATCAATTCCCATTCTTTGGGAGTTACTTTCTGAACAGAAAGCCGAGAATTTTTTACCAATTCCATATTTGCGAGTTGTGGTATCGTTTTAATTTCTGCAAGGGATACTGGATGATTTAATTTCTTCACAGGTTTTACATCTACCACTACCCAATTGGTATTATCTGTTGTTGGGTCTTGATAAGCTTCCTTTACAATTTTGGCAATGCCTACTATTTCCAAACCTTCATTACTATGATAATAAAAAACTTCATCTCCTTTTTTCATTTCTCTCATATTATTTCTTGCTGCATAATTTCTTACGCCGTTCCAAAAAGTTTTCTTTTCTTCCACCAATTGATCCCAACTATAAACAGAAGGTTCGGATTTAATTAACCAATAATTCATAATACTATTTTTGAAAATTTTGAAATGAAGATAAATATCTAAAATCTTATTGCATAAAAAAAATCCTCTCAAAAAATTGAAGAGGATTTAGAATTTTGTTTCAAAGCAATTAAGCATTTTCCTTAATCGGATCAGATGGAACTATTTTATCCTTATCCTTCATGCCGGCTTCTATTTCATTTTTCACCGTTTCTTTGGCATCATTAAATTCTCTCACTCCGCGCCCGATACCACGCATCAAATCAGGAATTTTTTTACCGCCGAAAAATAATAAGATCACCAGAAGAATTAATATCCATTCAGAACCGCCGGGCATGGAAAGAAGAAAAGACCGGCTTTAGAAATGAGAGTAACATAGTCAGAGGTTTTAAAATTGAATTATCAGCAAAGTTAAACGAAATGTATTGGTGATTTCGCGCGTTTCTTTGCAAAGTAATAGTTAAATATCATTCATTCACTCAAATTTCTCAATTGAAGTATTTTTAAAATGGAATTCTTTTTCTTCAATGAATGTGGCATTAATGTTGAACTATACTATACGTACAATATAAACTGCAATTTTTGAAGAATCGATTGACAGATTGACAAGTCAAAAAAAAGATATGAATAGAAATTATTACCTGGGTGGTTCGGAAGATGAGATGGAATTTATGCCGATTATTCCTCTTCACGAAGAAAATGATGATTCAAATGAAATAGTGATGCCTGCTGAATTACCGCTATTACTTCTTAGAAATACGGTGCTATTTCCGGGTGTGGTAATTCCAATTACTGTGGGCCGCGATAAAAGTATTCAAGCTGTAAACGATGCTTATAAGTCTGACAAATTGATAGGAGTGGTATCACAAAAAGACAGTCGCGTAGAAGAGCCGACCGTAAAAGATATTGCCGAGATTGGAACTATTGCCAAGATCATAAAATTAATTAAAATGCCTGATGGCGGCACTACCGTCATTATACAAGGAAAAAAACGTTTTAAAATTGATAGCATCACTTCTGAAGTGCCTTATTTTAAAGCCGCTGTTTCTGTTTTAGTAGATGAAGAAATAAAAGACGATAATGATTTTGATGCAATGGTTTCCTCCATTAAAGAATTGTCGGGCCAAATTATACAACTCTCGCCCAACTTGCCTTCTGAAGCAAATATTATTTTAAGAAATATTGAAAATCCTTCTTTTTTAATTCATTTCGTAAGTAGTAATTTAAACAGCGATATTGTAGAAAAACAAAAACTTTTAGAGATCAATGATGTAAAATCTCGCGCAGAAGTTTTAATGAATTTATTGCAAACCGAATTGCAATACGCAGAATTAAAAAATAAAGTAACCAATAAAACCCGCGCTGAGCTTGATAAACAGCAAAAGGATTATTTCTTGCAGCAACAATTAAATGCGATTAAAGAAGAATTAGGCGGCGATAATGTAGCTGAAGTAAAAGAAATGCAGAAGAAAGCGGAAACAAAAAAATGGCCAGACACTGCCAAAGAAGCTTTCAATAAAGGAATAGAAAAATTGGATCGAATGCATTCTTCTACTCCTGATTATTCTGTAGTTTATAATCACTTGGACTTAATGCTGGACTTGCCTTGGGAAGAATATACCGAAGATAAATACGACTTAAAAAAAGCAAAAAAAATATTAGATCACGACCATTATGGCATGGATAATATCAAAGAAAGAATTATTGAGTACCTCGCCGTTTTAAAATTGAAGGGAGATATGAAAAGCCCGATTCTTTGTTTTGTAGGCCCTCCAGGAATTGGTAAAACATCTTTAGGAAAAAGTATTGCACATGCCATCAGCAGAAAATATGTAAGAGTGAGTTTAGGTGGATTGCATGATGAAAGTGAAATTCGCGGTCACCGCAAAACCTATATTGGAGCTATGCCGGGCAGAATTTTACAATCCATCAGAAAAGTAAAATCTTCCAACCCGGTAATGATTTTGGATGAAATAGATAAAGTAGGTTCAGACCATCGCGGTGATCCTTCATCCGCACTTTTGGAAATTTTGGATCCTGAGCAAAACAATAATTTTTACGATAATTATTTGGAATTGGATTATGATTTAAGCAAAGTGCTTTTTATCGCTACCGCAAATAATTTACAAAATATACAACCGGCACTTCGTGATCGTTTGGAGATTATCAATTTGAATGGTTATGCCGTTGAAGAAAAAATTGAAATTGCCAAGCGCCATCTCATGCCAAAACAAAAAGAGGCGAATGGGTTAAAAGACATCTCATTCAAAATAAATGATTCGGCTTTAGAAAAAATAATTGGAGAATATACAAGAGAAAGTGGTGTTCGCGAACTTGACAGACAATTAGCCGCAGTAATGAGAAAATTGGCGCGACATTATGCTGAATCCGGAAAAATAAAACCAACCGTTACCGTTGCCGATGTGGAAAAATATTTAGGTAAACCAAAATATACAAATGAAATGTATAAAGCGGTAAATATGCCGGGAGTAGCTGTGGGATTGGCTTACACTTATGTGGGTGGAGATATTCTTTTTATAGAAGCAACGATGAGTGATAATGGAAAAGGTGAATTGAAACTTACCGGAAATTTAGGAAATGTGATGAAAGAAAGTGCATCCACAGCGATGACTTATCTACAAGCGAATGCTAAAAAATATCATATCAATCCTGAATCATTTACAAAAAAGAATGTACACATTCACGTTCCTGAAGGAGCAACTCCAAAAGACGGACCGAGCGCAGGAATCACCATTATGACGGCCTTGGCATCTGCATTCACAGGGAGAAGAGTGAAACCATTTTTAGCCATGACCGGAGAAATAACTCTAAGAGGCCAAGTACTTCCCGTTGGTGGAATTAAAGAAAAAATATTGGCCGCTAAAAGAGCCGGAATGAAAGAAGCGATTATGAGTGTTCAAAATGAAGCAGACATCAAAGAAATTAATCCTGAGTTTATAAAAGGCTTAGATATCCATTATGTAAAAACCATGCAACAAGTACTGGACTTAGCTTTGGTGTAATCAAAAAATCTTTTTACAAAAATCCTCTTTGTTTTAAAAGGCAAAGAGGATTTTTATTTCGTGAAAATAATTTTAAATAATTTCAATTGAAAAAACTTGATTGCCTTCTAAAAACCCAACCAAATTATCGCCCCGAGCACAAGGCCCTACTCCTTCCGGAGTGCCCGTGAATAAAAGATCACCGGGTTGCAAAGAAAAATAAGTAGAAATATTTGCAATCACTTGCTCAATTGAAAATAACATGAATTGAGTATCTCCGTTTTGAACAACGTTGTTATTTTTTTCTAAAGTAAAATGGATATTTTTTAGATCAGTCCCGGTTTGAAGATCAACCCAATTGCCGACTATAGCGGAATTATCAAATGCTTTTGCTTTTTCCCAAGGCAATCCTTTAGATTTTAATTGAGATTGAAGATCACGTGCTGTAAAGTCAATGCCCACAGTGATTTTATCATAATAGGAAGAAGACTCTTCTACCAAAATATTTTTTCCTGCTTTAGAAATATGAATAACTAACTCAGCTTCATAATGCAGATCTTTTGTGAAAGAAGGATATTTCAATTTTGAACTTGATGAGAATAAAGCAGTCTCGGGCTTCATAAAAATTACCGGTTCATCAGGTACATCGTTTCCTAATTCTTTAGTGTGGGCAACATAATTTCTTCCGACACAAAATATTTTCATTGCTTCATTTTTTTTATTGTAAAAAATTAAAGGCTTCCTATTTTAATGAAAATGATAAATGATTTATTTCAGTCATTGTTTTATCAATCCCAATGGTAGCAAAGCTTTCAATGGCTTCAATACATTTTTCAATTTTCTGTTGGATGATAGTAACTTCTTCTTTTCTCCATTGGCTCAACACAAATTCCACTTGCATTCCTTTCGGAAATATATTCCCAATTCCAAATCGTAATTTAGGATACGCATCTGTTCCCAGAATATTTTGAATATCTTTCAATCCATTGTGACCCGCATCACTGCCGCTTTTGCGCAACCTTAATTTTTCAATGGGCAACGCCAAATCATCTACAATTGTCAAAGAATTTTCAACGCTGATTTTTTCTTTATCTAACCAATATTTGAAAGCTCGTCCGCTCAAATTCATGAAAGTCGTAGGTTTGATGCAAATAAATATTCTCCCCTTCCATTTTATTTCTGCTACGTCTGCCAAGCGTGATGATTGAAAAAAACCATTGTGTTTCATCACAAATGCACTCACTACATCAAAACCAATATTGTGGCGCGTATGAGCGTATTCTCTTCCGGGATTTCCTAAACCTACAATTAAAAATTTAGACATGATAACGAAGGTAAATGGGATACATCATTTTTAGAAAAACTTTTTGATTACTCATCACCGCTCTTTTTTCTTACTTCAAATTCTTTTTTGTTTTGCGTATCTCCTTGTGATTCGATGCTCCCGTTTTCAATCAATTCATTTATTCTCCAAAGTAGAAAATATTCATTCACGCTTTGTTTGGATTTATGTTGAAATTGTTGAACCACTTTATGCACTTTTTGCCAATCATTCGTAATCCATTCTAAAATGGCTTTATCAAAAAAATTTATTTCTCGAGAAGAAAGTTTTTTGCCACCTTCTAAAATTCGAATGTATTTGTCTTCCTTCATCAATTTTTCCCATTCTTCAGGATCTAATTCGAATTCGGACGGAGTAATTTCGCGCGCTAATTTTTTCGCTTTTACAAATTCTTTTGGAGGAATTTCAAACAAATTCTCCGGATAAAAAATAGCACCCTTTTCATTTATGAAAGGCAAATTATTTAAAGATAAAACCCATACTCTTCCAACAAAATCTTTCAATTGAGAAACCAACCAATAATAACCGCAGACGTCTCTTTTATTCGGTGCCACCCAAATCCAAATTACCGCTTCTTCGTCTTCAATTAATTTATTTTTGAGTTGAATTAATTTCTCATGATCTTGTTTTTCATTTTCCTTTTGTTTGCTAAAATCCTCTGCAGGCGTTAATTCTAACCACCAACCATTTCTTGCCTCTATTCCTTCTTGTGAAAATATAGAAGTGATAGGACCGAGAGAATAATCGTCATTGATTTCTATAATTTCCTTCTTAAGAGTTTCGTCTAAATCAAAACTTTTCGCGAGTGCTATTGAATCTTCTTTCTGAAAAACGATGTGCATACAGATCTTTAAACAGTTTTTATAAATTTTATTTCATTGAATAGTTTATGCAACGGCTTCTTTATTTTCTTCACTCTCCACTAAATCCAATTCAATTTTCAAATTGTCAATAATAAATTCTTGACGCGAAGGAGTATTTTTTCCCATGTAGTACTCTAATAGTTGCTGGATATGCATTTCAGGCAAGAGAATAACGGGCTGCAATCGAATATCTTCTCCTATAAAATTTCCAAATTCTTCCGGAGAAATTTCACCTAAACCTTTGAATCGGGTTATTTCAGGTTTACTGCCTAATTTTTCAACCGCCGCTTTTTTCTCACTTTCAGAATAGCAATAAATTGTTTGTTGTTTTTCTTTATTTTTTCCGGGCATTGTACGCACGCGGAACAAAGGTGTTTCTAAAATATACACATGTCCATTCTTAACTAAATCAGGAAAAAATTGCAGAAAGAAAGTCATCAACAAAAGCCGAATGTGCATTCCATCCACATCTGCATCGGTAGCGATCACAATATTATTGTATCTCAAATCTTCATAACCGGCTTCAATATTCAAAGCATGTTGCAATAAATTAAATTCTTCATTTTCATACACCACCTTTTTTGTCAATCCAAAACTATTCAAAGGTTTACCTCGTAAGCTAAACACAGCCTGAGTTTCAACGTTTCTCGATTTTGTAATAGATCCACTCGCACTATCTCCTTCCGTGATAAAAAGAGTAGATTCTAATCGCTTCGCATTAATTTCTTCTTTATTTTTTCCTTCGGCTATATCATTAAAATGATAACGACAATCACGTAATTTCTTGTTGTGTAAATTGGCTTTTTTCGCTCTTTCATTGGCCAATTTTTTTATGCCGGCCATGTCCTTTCGTTCCCTTTCGCTCTGCTCAATTTTTCGTTTTAATGCATCAGCTGTTTCAGGATTTTTATGCAAAAAATTGTTTAATTCTTTTCCTAAAAAATCACTGATAAAACTTTTCACCGCCGGCCCTTTTTCATACATCAAATGCGAGCCCAATTTGGTTTTCGTTTGACTTTCAAAAACAGGTTCTTGCACTCGAATACTAATGGCCGCACAGATGCTCGCACGTATATCAGCAGCGTCATAATCTTTCTTATAAAAATCACGAATGGTTTTGGTAAATCCTTCGCGAAAGCCGGATAAATGTGTACCGCCTTGTGTGGTAAATTGCCCATTGACAAAACTATAATACTCTTCCCCGTATTGATTATTATGGCTTAATGCTACTTCAATATCCTCTCCTTTCAAATGAATGATCGAGTATCTTAATTCATCCTCATTGGTCTTCCGTTGCAACAAATCCAATAAACCATTTTTGCTGACGTATCTTTTATTATTGGCATTCACCACCAAGCCTGCATTCAAAAAACAATAATTCCAAAATTGATTGTCTAAAAATTCCTGCATATAGCGGAAATTTTTAAATATTTTGCCATCCGGAATGAAAGTAATTTCTGTTCCGTTTTCTTCTGTGGTTTTTACAATTTTACCATCATTAATTAAAACCCCTTTTTCAAATTCTGCAATTTTTTGTTTGCCTTCTCGAATAGAACTCACTTTGAAGTATTCGCTCAAAGCGTTTACTGCCTTGGTTCCTACGCCATTCAATCCAACACTTTTTTGAAAAGCCTTGCTATCGTATTTTGCTCCGGTGTTGATTTTACTAACTACATCCACTACTTTTCCTAAAGGAATTCCGCGTCCATAATCTCTTACTGTCACCGTTTTATCTTTAATAGAAATATCTACATATTTACCATGACCCATCGTAAATTCATCAATACAATTATCGATTACCTCTTTTAGTAAAACATAAATTCCGTCATCAGGGCTACTTCCATCACCCAACTTACCAATATACATTCCCGGACGAAGGCGGATATGCTCCTTCCAATCCAAACTTTTTATGGAATCTTCATTGTACTCAAATAAATCTTTCTCAGCCATTCTTATTTTGGTTTTTGCAAATGAAACGAATTTACACGAAAAGAAATTCAATTATTATGGAACTAGAAAGTTTTGCAATAATTTATTGTATCAATAAAAATGATACTAACTCACGCTGGTATGGGCTTTTACAAAATCGCTCACTAAATAACTAATTAATTTCCCGATGAAAGGATTGGTTTCTCCCGTTTCCAATTTTGCAGCGCCTTCACAAATATGCAAGTACGCCGCTTTGGTATCTAATGCGGCATAATTTACATATTGCCTGGCTTGTGAAATAGAAAAACCGCAAGGTGAAACAGCACTGCTTAAAACATTTTCTACAGAATCTAAATCTAATTCAATACCTGTAAAATTATCTTCAGTAAAACTAAAACCATGAGCAATGGCTTGCATAAAATTGCTCTTTTCGTGAATGAAAATATCTTCGTAAGTAATACAATCAATGAATGGATTATTCACCATATCTATCCAAACATTTTGTTGCAAATAATTTTCATGAAGGCCTACAACATAATATTTATTTAGATATCCCGCTTCATCCGCATATCGAAATGGGTTACCGGAATGTCTTCCTTCAGTAGGACGATAATCTGCATGTGCATCTAAATTGACACAATTAATTTGCGCTAATGGCACCAAACCCAATTTATACAACCCTTTAGCAGCACCTTTTATAGCGGGATAAGCATTATTATGTCCGCCGCCAATCAAAATAGGAACCTTTTTATTTTGTGTAATAATTTTTACAAGCTCTTCTACTTGATCATCAATCGTGGTGATAAAACTTCTGTAAGCAATAATTTTTTCTTCTTCATTTACGGCGGTCACATTGATTAATTTTTGCGCTTCGCTAAAATCAAAACTGCCCGCAATTAACATATTTTCTCCACTTAAAAAATCATTGCTTTGAATATTCAGAAATGATTGAAGAAAGGAAGACCAAGCAGTTCCGGTACCACCTTTACCTAAATTGGCTTTTACTCCTATATCTTCGGGAATACCGACTACAATATATTTTGCTTTGGTTGTTTTAATAATTTTTTCGATATCGGTTTCATTCTCATGAGCACAACCAATTATCTCACCCATTTTAGTTTCAAATCTTCGTGTATGCGTGAGTGATAGGCTCTCTTTTTTATTAAAAATTTTGAAGTGCGTCAACATGTAATTAGTTTTATAATTTAAATAAATTCACCTTGAATCATAACTTTATCAATCAAATTGGAACCAAAAGAATAAGGTAGAAAAGCCAGTGATGGCGCAGGTTTTGTGAAAATTAAATTGGCTTTTTTACCAATGGAAATGTTCCCATATTCCTTCTCAATCTGCATAGCACAAGCACCGTTAATCGTAGCTGCATTGATCGCCTCTTCAGGCAACATTTTCATTTGAATACAACTTAACGATACCACAAAATTCATATTTCCCGAAGGGGAAGAACCGGGATTATAATCAGAAGCTAAGGTAACGGCAGCGCCTGAATCAATCAAGCTGCGAGCAGGTTGCAACGGCATTCTCAAAAAAAATGCAGCAGAAGGCAACAATGAAGAAGCACCCTTGAATTTACCCAATAAATGCACATCATTCTCTGTAAGCGTTTCTAAATGATCCATGGATAAGGCATCTAATTCTATTCCCGCTTCAATACCACCAATGCTATTGAGTTGGTTCACATGTAATTTAGGAACCAGCCCATAACTTTTTCCGGCTTCAACAATTTGTTTCATTTCATCAGGAGAAAAAAATCCATTCTCACAAAAAACATCTATATAATCTGCTAATTTTTCTGCGGCAATAATGGGTAACATTTTTTTAGTCATTAAATCAATATATCCTTGATGATTGTCTTTAAATTCTAACGGATAGGTATGCGCACCAAGAAAAGTAGATTTTATTTTAATGGCACTTTTTTCTTTCAATTTTTTGATCACTCGAAGCATTTTCAATTCGCCATCTAACGTTAACCCGTACCCGCTTTTTATTTCAATGGCACCTGTACCCAATTGGCTCACTTCTTTGAGTCGCTTCCACGCTTGATTAAATAATTCATCTTCTGAAGTATCATTTAATTTTTTTGCAGAATTAAGAATACCGCCGCCCTTTGCAGCAATTTCTGCATAACTCAATCCTTTAATTTTATCAATAAATTCTCCTTCCCTACTTCCGGCAAAAACAAGATGCGTATGGCTATCGCACCATGCAGGCAAAACAATTGTTTGCTCAGGTAGTCTTTCTCCTTTGGTAGGACAATCTTCCATTTTCCCAAAATCTGCAATTGTATTATCTTCTATAATTAGATAAGCATTTTCAATGCATTCTAAATTTGACAACTCTTTTCCGCGAAGAAAACTTTGTGAGTGACCCGTTCCTGCTAATAAACTGATATGTGTAAAAACCTTTGTAGACATAGAAGCTAAATTATGCAAAAAGCCTGTGTATTGCTTGCCTTATCTTTGAAATAAATAATTCCAACTTTTTAATGGCTAATTCACTCATACACGAAACCTCTCCCTATCTTTTGCAACACGCGCACAATCCGGTCAATTGGTTTGCTTGGAATGATAAAGTTTTGGAAAAAGCTGCATCGGCAAATAAAATGTTGCTCATCAGCGTGGGTTATGCAGCTTGCCATTGGTGTCATGTGATGGAGCATGAATCTTTTGAAAACGAAGAGGTGGCGGCAATTATGAATGAACATTTTATTTGCATAAAAGTAGATCGAGAAGAACGCCCCGATGTAGATCAAGTGTACATGGATGCGGCCTATCTAATTAATGGAAATGGCGGCTGGCCTTTGAATGCACTCGCACTTCCCAATGGCAAACCTTTTTTTGCCGGCACTTATTTTCCTAAAGAAAATTGGATGCGATTGTTACAATATTTTGCCGAAATTTTTAAAGCTACTCCCGATAAATTAGAAGCGCAAGCCAATCAAATTGCCGGTGGAATACAAGCTATTGAAATGGTACCATTCAATGCTGAAGAAATTTTATTTCATTCTCAAGATGTGGCAGAAATGGTAAATCAATTAATGATAAGAATGGATTGGGAGAACGGTGGCACACAAGGTTCCATGAAATTTCCCATGCCATCTATTTGGGAATTTTTATTACAAGATCATTATTTTTCAGGTGATATAAATTCTTTAAAAGCAGCAGAAATTACATTGTTGAAAATGGCACAAGGAGGAATTTTTGATCAGATAGGCGGAGGATTTTCTCGTTATGCAACTGATACCAAATGGCATGCACCGCATTTTGAAAAAATGTTGTACGACAATGCGCAGTTGGTAAGCCTTTACAGTCATGCATTTCAGCTTACAAAAAAGCCATTGTATAAAAAAATTGTTGATGAAACACTTGAATTTATTTCAAGAGAATTAACTACCGATGAGGGAGGATTTTATGCTTCGTTAGATGCAGATAGTGAGAAGGAAGAAGGTAAATTTTATGTGTGGACTGCAAAAGAGATCAAAGAAATTTTAGGTGATGATGCGCAATGGTATGGTAATTATTATGGAATTACCGAAGAAGGGAATTGGGAAAATGGAAAAAATATTCCTGATATCAACTATGGAGAAAATAAAGAAAATATAGGCGTTGAAAGAGTTGTAGCGGCCAACAATAAATTATTACAAGAAAGAGAAAAAAGAATTCGTCCGGCTACAGATGATAAAATTTTGACGTCTTGGAATGCTCTTATGGCAAAAGGATATTTAGATGCCTACCATGCTTTCGGAGAGAAAAAATTTTTGAACACAGCAAAAAAGAATATCGACTTTTTATTAAAAAATCTTGCGAATGAAAATAATTCATTGTACCGAAATTATAAAAATGAGAAAGCATCTATTCCGGCATTTTTAGATGATTATGCTTTTTTAATTAGTGCACTTATTCAATTGTATCAAATGACTTTTGAAGAATATTATCTTTTGAAAGCCAAGTCCATCAATGATTATGTGGATGTTCATTTTTTTGATCCATCTTCAGGAATGTATTTTTACACAGACGATCAATACAGTAATTTAATTGCTAGAAAAATGGAAGTTGCCGATAATGTAATTCCTTCATCCAATAGCGAAATGGCCAAAAACTTATTGATTTTATATCATTATTTTTATGAAGAGGAAATGAAAATAAGAGCTGAACAAATGATCAAAAATGTTTGGAAAGATCTTCAAAAAAATATCGGTTATTACAGCAATTGGGCTATCGCATTAAACAAAATTATTTATCCCTATTTTGAAACTGCGATTGTAGGAAATCAATCCGCTTCAATCGTAGCGCAATTTGGAAAAGAATATTTACCTAACACCATTTTCATGGGCGGTGAAAAAAGTACTTTGTTTTTACTCTCCGAAAAATCCTTTCAAAATGAAACGTTGATCTACGTTTGTCAAGATAAAGTGTGCCATATGCCTATACAAAAAGTAAATGATGCCATTCAACAAATTGTATCCTCAAACAATAAATAAAATTAAACACTCATAATTTGGACTGCTTTTTGTTTTAAAGAAATATATTAAAACAAATTTTGTTCATCTAAATTTTATTTTATGAAAGCAGCAGGCTGGGTATTGATCGCAATCGGAATTGTTATGATTTTAATTAAAGGTTTTTCGGTTCCCGTAGAAAAGAACTTAGTAGATGTTGGACCGGTTCAAATTACAAAAACCGAAAACAAATGGATCGGATGGCCTACTTATGTGGGAGGTGTATTAGCTATTGTAGGAGTAGTAATGGTGGTATCAGGAAAGAAGAATGATTAAAAATTTCTACAAAAAAAATGCTCAATTTATAATTGAGCATTTTTTTTTTGACTTTTTACTTTTCTATAGAATTAATATCAACAATAAGATGATGATAATAATAGCTCCCACAGATAAATAAATACCGTTGGTTACCGCTTTCTTTTTCAATTCACGAACTTCTTTACGCAATTCTTTTTTCTCTTGACGAGTCAAATTGCTTTTATCCATTTGTTTAATTTCCATCAAGCGAGTTTTAATCTGATAGGTTAAAACTTCTTTAGGAGTTTCATTCGTTCTGATGGCAGGTCCCGGGCCGGCAAAAACCGGAGACATAAATGAAATGCACATGGCCAACATCAATACAGAGAAAATTTTTTTAAGATTCATAATAATGGTTTTAAAAGTTTTAGATGATATAATTGAAAAAATAGGTTTACCAGAACATCATAACAAAAATTTAACCAAAATTTTTATTTCACCGTAAAAAGACTTCTCGGTACATTATTTCACTTGGTCAATATCGGCACGAGAAAGAAAAGTAGCAACTGTAACTAATTGATCATTTTGTAAGAATAGCGTATCACTATTTATTTTATAATGCCGCACTTGCTCCAATGCCACACCGAATTTATTTTCCAAATCAAGCGCCTCACAAGCCATCTTGGTGCTCCAAGTATTTTCAAAAGAAATATTGGAAGGCGCACTCAAATTGTATTTTCCGCCCATGATATTACAACCTAAAAAACCTGCTACTCTACTGCTGTCAGAAAATTGTAAATAAGGTTTTCTTTCGTACGTAGTGGTAATGGTTTGATTATCCACTTCAATGAGTTGCCATACAGCATTATTCAAGGGATTATTCATATCACTCAATTCAGAAGAGTGTTTGGTTGCATTACATGCAAATAATGCACTCGCTATTATCAAAAAAAATAAGGCATATTTCATTTCAAAAAATTTTGAGATTAAAAAATCGAGTTGTTTATTAAATTATATTTTACTTTCGGTTTTCAATTGCAAAGATGCCACAAAAAAAAAGAAATCTTTCCCCGCTTTCTATTCTAATGATGGTAATTGTTCTTGCTGCAATCGGCACTTGGCTAATTCCGGCAGGAAATTACAATACATTGTCTTACAATACCAATAGCTTCAAATACAGTACCGATTCCTCCGACTTAGAATTACCCTTTACCCAAAATACATTAGATAGCCTGCAGATCACTGTTTCCCTGGAAAGTTTTTCTTCCGGAACTATTCGTAAACCCGTATCTGTACCGGGAACTTATCACGAAATTCCCAAAAGTACACAAGGTCCGCTTGATGTGTTAAAAGCTCCCATTTTGGGAATGATGGATTCCATCGACATCATTCTATTTCTATTAATAATCGGTGGTTTTATGAATGTATTTCATGAAACAGGCGCCATGGTAAAAGGTCTTACCGCATTGTCTTTTACAATGAAAGGAAGAGAGGCTTGGCTTATAATTATTCTCACATTTTTATTTTCATTTGCAGGAGCATCTTATGGAATGGCCGAAGAAGCATTGGTATTTTATCCCATCATGGTGCCTTTATTTTTGGCCGCAGGATATGATTTACTCGTTCCCGTAGCGGTCATTTTCGGTGGCACTCAATTGGGTACATTGGCGTCTTTTACCAATCCATTTTCTACCATTATCGCTTCTCATGCAGCGGGTGTAAACTGGACTGATGGCTTAAATGAGCGTTTATTGATGTTTGTGCTTTCCACTGCACTGTTTATTTTTTATACCGTTCGCTATGCACAAAAGGTAAAGAAAGATCCTTCTAAATCGCTCGTTTTTAAAACAGATGGACCTATCATTTCTCCTTATGAAAATATAGAAAGCACTCCCGATAATACTCCGTTATCTATAAAAAATAAAGGGCTTTTATTATTATTTCTCTTCACTTTTCTTACCATGATTGGAGGAGTAGTTTTCTTTGATTGGTGGCTTACAGAAATGTCTTGTTTATTTTTAGGAATTTCAATTTTAATTGCCATCATTCATCGAACAGGTGAAAATAAATTCATTAAACAATTTATTAAAGGTGCAGAAGATATGCTGGCAGTGGCTTTCATAATAGGTATCGCAAGAGGAGTCACGATTGTTCTAAACGACGGACATATCACTGATTCCATATTGTATTACTCAGCTAATTTAGTCAGCGGAATGCCTTCTTCGGGATTTATTGTTATGCTCCTCATTTTGTTCATGGTTTTCACCTTATTCATTTCTTCCTCATCGGGAATGGCGGTACTTACCATGCCCATTATGGGTGGTTTGGCTTTGATTGTTCATGTACCGGGAGAGAAATTGTAAATGCTTATTTATTCGGAATGGGCATCATGGGCTTTATGACTCCAACAGGACTGATTCTTCCTTCTTTGGCATTAGTGAATGTAAGTATTAAAGCTTGGTGGAAATTCATCTATCCTTTGATGATAGGGCTTTTGATACTTTGCGCGATATTTTTAATTGTGGGAATAAATTGGAAGTAAAAAATTAAAAGGAGAAAGAAAATCATTCAACCAAAAATCAAAAAGCCGAAGACTTAAATTTCTTCCTCTTCCTTTTGCTTATTTTTTCTACGGTCGCGATTTTTAAAGATGGGTACTTTGCCTTCATTTCCTTTTAATAATCGACTGATATTTTTTTGATGCGTGAGTATCACTAAAGCAGCTACAGCAACAGCAAAAACTCTATAAAAAACTTCTTGTTCATTGTAGATCCATAAAACGCAAATAGGTAAAACGATTCCCGCTAAAATGGAGCTTAAAGAAACCCAACGTGTAAGAAATAATACTACTAAAAATACTCCTACGCAACTTAAGGCCACCGCAGGTTGTATGGCGAGTATCATTCCAAATAAAGTAGCCACGCCTTTGCCGCCTTTAAATTGTGCCCAGATAGGATAAATATGTCCTATAACAGCAGCAAGCCCCAATCCAATCATTAAGTTGGTACGATCAAAATCATTCGATAAATAATAAGGAAGTAAATTAAAAAGAGCCACTGCTATTATTCCTTTTAGCATATCACCTACCATTACAATAGAACCGAATTTAGATCCTAAAACTCTAAAAGTATTGGTTGCGCCCATGTTGCCACTGCCGTATTCACGAATATCGATATTAAAAAAATGTTTGCTGATGATTAATGCCGTAGGAATGGAACCAATAAAATAAGCCAAAATTAATAGAAGAAATTCTTTCATACTTTTTTTCAAACAATCTTTAGGATGACAAATATAGGGGATAATTCAAATTGATTCTTGTTAATATTCTATCTCTTATTATTTTTTTGAAACAAAATACATACCCAATTTTCCTTTTGCATTATCCTACTTTTTTTCATGCCTACGTCGGCAAATCTTTGGCAGATTATAGATTCGTCGGAAGTTAGAAACCCGGAAATTAAAAGTTGCCCGTTTTCCTTTAAACTATCACTAAGTTGCTGGGCAGCAGCAGACAATACATTCAAATTGATATTCGCCAAAATCAAATCCACAGGCTCAATTTTTCCTATTGCATCACTTTGTTCTACCCTAATATTTTTACAATGATTGGCTTCAATATTTTCAATCGAATTATGAATACTCCATTCATCATAATCAATTGCTAAAATATCGGATGCCCCTAATTTTTCAGCCAAAATAGCAAGAACACCGGTTCCGGTTCCAAAATCCAAAACGGTTTTATTTTTGAAATCAAGCTCCTCCATTTGAGCCATCATCAAAAAAGTAGTGGCATGATGGCCCGTACCAAAACTCATTTTCGGCGTTATGACGATATCAAATTTTACAGATGAGATTGGCTCATGAAAATGAGCACGGATGGCCACAAAATCATTTACTATTACCGGCTGAAAATCGCTTTCCCATTGGGCATTCCAATTTTTATCTTCAATAATTTCTTTAGTAAAAACCGCAGAATTTGGAATCAATTCCTCCAATCTAAACTTATCAAAATCTTGCATTTTACAATAAGCCTTTAATTGATTTTCGTTTTGTTCAAATGCATAAAAAGATAGATCCGCTAAAGAAGCCATTAGAATTTCTGCTTCTTCATTTTGCAAAGGTTCAATGGTTATACATACATATTGGTTCATCCCACGATAATTTATTTTATAAAAAAAGCCTGTATTTACTACAAGCTTTTTAATCTATTTTTTGAATTCAATTAAGCATTTTCGTTGCGGTCATTACGAGGAGCTGAATGTTGCTCAGGTCTTGGTAATAAGGCTTTGTGGCTTAATTTAAATTTACCCGTTTTGGCATCTACACCGATCAATTTCACTTGCACTTTATCGCCTTCGTTGTAAATATTATCCATACTTTCCAAACGTTTCCATGAAATTTCTGAAATATGCAATAATCCTTGTTTGCCCGGTAAAAATTCTACGAATGCTCCGAATTCTTTAACGCCTTTTACAGTTCCATCATACACATCGCCTACTTCCGGAACGGATACAATACTTTTGATCCAAGCTACAGCTTGATCTAAGCTTTCTTTATCAGCAGAGAAAATACTTACTTCACCTGTTTTTCCTACTTCAGTAATATTTACCGTAGCACCGGTAGTTTTTTGAATCTCTTGAATGATTTTACCTTCCGGGCCTATAACGGCACCAATAAATTCAGAATCAATAATTATTTTTTCCATTCTCGGAGCATGAGGTTTCACTTCGGCATTGTGCTGAGGAATACATTCATACATCGCATCTAAAATATGCATTCTACCCTTTTTCGCTTGTTCCAAAGCACTTCTCATAATCTCCATGCTAAGGCCGTCAACTTTTATATCCATTTGTACTCCACAAATACCATCTCTGGTACCGGTAACTTTAAAATCCATATCTCCTAAATGATCTTCATCTCCTAAAATATCTGATAGAATGGCAAATTTTCCTTCCTTAGAAATTAAGCCCATTGCAATTCCGCTCACATGTTTTTTAAATGGAACGCCTGCATCCATTAATGCCAAAGAACCGGCACAAACAGTAGCCATAGACGAAGAACCATTACTTTCTAAAATATCACTTACAACCCTTACGGTGTAAGGATAATCATCGGCAGGCATAATTTGTTTTAAAGAACGCATGGCCAAATTTCCGTGTCCTACTTCTCTACGGCCTACGCCACGAATCATCTTTACTTCACCGGTAGAAAATGGCGGAAAATTATAATGTAAAAAGAATTTAGAATAATTGCTTGAAGCGGCGCTTTCAACTAATAATTCATCTAAAGGAGTACCCAAAGTAACAGAAGTTAATGATTGAGTTTCGCCGCGAGTAAATAATGCAGATCCGTGAGGAGATGGCAAAGGACTGACTTCCATAGTAAGTGGCCTAATCTCGTCTAAGCCACGTCCATCAAGGCGTTTCTTAGTATCCAAAATCATATCGCGCACTACATGGTATTGTAATTCACCAAAATAATGTTTGATTAATGCCTTATCTTCATCAGGTAATTCTTCTCCTAAGTGTTGAGTAACTTCTTCCAATAATTGATTAAAGGCATCTGACCTTTCATGCTTTTCTGAAGCTTGAGAGGCGATGGTAAACATTTTATCTTTTGCAAAAGCAGTAATTTGTTGTTCTAAAGCCTCATTGCGATAAGGTTTGGCATATTCTCTTTTTGTTTTTACACCTACTTTATCTCTTAATTGTTCTTGTGCTTTTACTTGTATTTTGATAGCCTCGTGAGCTACTTCAATGGCTTTAATTAAATCTTCTTCTTGGCACTCTTTTCCTTCACCTTCTACCATCATTATATTCTTATCGGTAGCGGCAATTAAAAATTCTAAATCGGCTACTTCTAATTGAGAACGAGTAGGATTCACCACAAATTCTCCATTCACTTTGGCTACTCTTACTTCAGAAATAATTTCTTGAATAGGAATATCAGAAACGGCTAATGCAGCGGATGCAGCCAAACAAGCCAATGAATCGGGCATAATCTCTGAATCGCTGGAAACCAATGATACCAATACTTGTACATCACATAAATAATCATCAGGGAATAAAGGGCGTAATGCGCGGTCAATTAATCTTGAGGTAAGAATTTCATAATCATTCAATCTCGCTTCTCTCTTGAAAAAAGAACCCGGAATTCTTCCTGCAGATGCAAATTTTTCTTGGTAATCTACCGATAATGGGAAAAAGGATTGTCCGGCCTTTGGTTCACGATTCGCTACCACAGTAGCTAAGATCACGCAATTACCGATACTCACAGTAACTGCCCCATCTGCCTGACGAGCCATTTTACCGGTTTCTATAGTAACCATACGGCCACTGCCTAAATCAAAGGTTACATTTATGGGGTTAGGTGTTTTCATTCTTTATAATTAGTTATTAAAAAAATATTCCCAACTGTATATAAAGTTGGGAATAGCTAACAATATCATTTGTAAAATAAATAAAATTATTTACGAAGCCCTAACTTTTCGATTAAAGCACGATAACTTGTTAAGTTATGTTTAGTAAGGTAAGCTAATAAACTTTTTCTTTTACCAACCATTTGCATAAGACCGCGTTGGCTGCTAAAGTCTTTTTTATTATTCTTTAGATGACCTGAAATATGGTTAATTTTTTCTGTTAGAATAGCAACTTGAGCTTCGATAGAACCTGTATTTTCTGCTTTTCCGCCAAAATCTGCAAAATAATTTGCTTTCTTTTCTGATGTTAAATAAGACATTTGTATGAAATAATTTTTATAATTGGGTGCAAATGTACTACAATATTTTGATTTTTTTAAAATTCCGGAAAAATAGAAAAATAAATATTCAACTTTTTATTTTGGACAGATTACTTTTTTAACGATTTAAAATTTAGAGCATACAAGGCTATAAATACTAATCCGAAGAAACCACTAAACATGGATAAACCGACTGCCACAAAATCATTTCCATATAAATAAAAAGGAGTTGCAATATTAATAATCACCCCAACAATATAAATATAGAATCCGTTTCTTTTCAGTTTCCACATTAGAATAGCACCTAATAAAGTAAATAATGCAGCGATAAAGTCGCCTATGGCTCTGCGTTCAATATTTTCTCGGGTTATAATCTCTTTGAAAGAATTTTTCATTTTCTTTTCGATGGGCGTTTCTTCCACTTTATTATTAGCACTATCTACCATAATAATCTCATCGATTGAAGAATCTTCGTCAATTGTACTATCGACATTATTAGCATCCATTGATTTGGTAACAACCACAGAACCTACGGTAGTTAAAGTATCTCTATCGCTATTTATTTTGGTAGAGTCGGAGTACAATGCAATTCTTTTATCAACAAATTTGTAGGAGACAACGGAACTAATAATAGCCCAACCGCTGCCAATAAAGGTCAACACACAGAGTACGGTTAAAAAGGTATTTCTCTTTTCCGGCTGCATTTCGCGATCATAGGAATAATCTTCCATCTTATTTTTTTCGCAAAATAGGATAGTTTTTCAGAATCACCATAATATCCTTTTCCTCTCATCGCATCGAATGAACCATTTGCAGAATTAATTGAAAAACTTCATCTTTACTTGTATGCTATTGATTTATATACCTTCCATTTCGCCTCGCGCAAAGTATATTTTTGAAATTATATTTCAAGAACATTTGGGTATTCCCTACTCAATTACTTGTGATAAAAATGAGTTTGAAAAATATCCGAAAGAAAAAATAAATTATTCCTGCTCCAGAATTAATAATTCTTTCTTTATAAAATGCTCCAATCTTTTATTTGAAAATAATATTACTATTCAAAAAATTCCGGTTGGAGAAGTGGAATCCCACAAAGTGCTTTTCCCTCAATCCGATTGTGATTTAGGATTTGATATTTTTTCAGTCTCATTTTATATGCTGAGTCGGTACGAAGAATATTTGCCTTTTACTCCCGATGCGTTTGGACGGTTCAAAGCCATAGATAGTTTAGCTTATCAACATAATTTTTTGGAAATACCAATCATTGATATTTGGATTATGTTGTTGAGAGAAAAATTAGTAGAGCATTTTCCAACCATACAATTCAATCCCACAAAGCATTTTAAAGCATTGCTGACTTATGATATTGATATCGCTTATCAATTTAAAGGAAGAAATTTGTATAGAACTATTGGAGCTACTTTTAAAGATGTATTGCAATTTAATTTTAAAAATATCTTGCTTCGAATTCCCGTTTTATTAAAAACTAAAAAAGATAATTGGGATGTTTATGATGAATTACAAAGCACAATTCAAAAAACACATTTCTCTTCTCTCTTCTTTTTTCTTGTTGGCAAGCCTTCTAAATTTGACAGGAATTTAAATGCCGAAAGCTCATTGATGAAACAATTAATAAAAAGAATCGCAGCATTTAGTGAAATAGGTATTCACCCTTCTTTTCAGTCTAATCAATATGAAGAGCAAATTCGAATTGAGAAAGAAAAATTAGAACAGATTTCTCAACAAAAAATTAGTAAAAGCCGACAACATTTTTTAAAATTACAATTTCCCAAAACTTATTCGAATTTAATTGACTTAGGAATTAAAGAAGATTATACCATGGGTTTTCCTGAAATGCCGGGCTTTCGCGCAGGTACTTGTCATCCATTTTATTTTTACAATTTAGAAAAAGAAGAAAAAACACAATTGCGAATTTTTCCGGCAAGTTGTATGGATGCCACATTTAAATATTATTTCAAAATTTCTCCGGAGAAAGCATTGGCAGAAATTAAAAAAATAATTGACTGTATTCAAAATGTAAATGGGCACTTTATAAGCATTTGGCACAATGATAATTTAGAGAAAATATCCAATAAAGATTGGCGTTGGTGCCATCAAGAAATGATACAATATTTACAAACCAATAAAGCCAATTCATAAAAATTGGATAAATTGATCTTCTTATTTTAACCAAAATTCATGCGGATAATTTTTACCGTTACCAACGATCTCACTTACGACCAAAGAATGATGCGCATTTGTACGAGTTTAGCCAATGCAGAATTTGAGGTAAAATTGATAGGCGTAAAAAGAAAATATTCTTTGCCACTTGCTGAATCAAATTATGAACAGAAAAGAATATTCATGTTCTTTCAAAAAGGTTTTGGTTTTTATTTAGAATATCAAATTCGTTTATTTTTCTTCTTACTTTTTTCTCGCATTGATATTATTTGTTGCATTGATTTGGATACGATGTTACCCGTTTATTTCAATTCTGTTTTAAGAAGAAAAATCAGCGTATATGATGCGCATGAATATTTTTCTCAACAGAAGGAAATTGTTACCAGGCCTAAGGTGTATAAGGTTTGGCATTTCATCGAACGAAAATTTGTACCTAAATTTAAAAATGGCTATACTGTTTCCGAAAGTATTGCGGAGGAGTTTTCTAAATTATATAAAGTCCATTATGGCGTAATTAGAAATGTTCCAATCTTAAAACCTTATCGAGAAATTACTCGTTCGCAAAAAATTATTCTCTATCAGGGAAGCGTAAACGAAGCTCGTGGTTTTGAAGTGCTTATTCCGGCGATGAAAAAAGTGGCTGCTGTTTTAATGATCTATGGCGATGGTAATTTTATGAATGAAGCCAAAGTATTAATTGAAAAAAATGACGTAAGTAAAAAAGTAATTCTCGCCGGTAAAGTAACTCCATTAGTTTTAGGAACGGTAACACGTCAAGCATATATAGGAATCAATCTGGTAGAGCATTTGGGGTTGAATCAATATTATTCATTAGCGAATAAATTTTTTGATTATATGCAAAATGGAATTCCTCAAATCACTATGAATTTTCCGGAGTACAAAAGAATCAATGACCAATTTGAAATTGCGTTGTTAATTGATCATTTGTCTATTGAGACTGTAGAAAATGCCATCAATCAATTATTGAACGATAAAGATTTGCATACTCGATTTAAACAAAATAGTATCAAAGCAAGAGAACATTTTAATTGGCAAATTGAAGAACAAAAATTAATTCAATTTTATAAACAACTTAATGGATAATCATCTCCATATCGTTTGTCTTGATGTACCCTTTCCTCCGGATTATGGTGGAGTTTTTGATTTGTTTTATAAAATAAAATCTCTGCATGAATTAGGGATAAAAATTCATTTGCATTGCTTTGAATATGGCCGTGGGCAACAGCCTCAGTTGAATCAATATTGTGAAGAAGTCATTTATTATAAAAGAAATAGTTCATTAAAAAATTTTCTTCGTTTACCCTTTATTGTTAGTTCAAGAATTAATGAGCAATTAATTCAAAATCTTTTGAAAGATAAATATTCGGTGCTATTGGAAGGAATTCATTGTACTTATTATTTATACAATAATCAATTACAAAACAGAAAAGTTATTGTAAGATTGCACAATGTAGAATATGAATATTATCAACAATTATCTCATTCAACAAAAAATATTTTAAAAAAGATTTGGTTTTATATAGAAAGTAAATCATTAGAAAAGTACGAAGAACAAATAGCCAACAAGGCGCTATTTCTAACGGTAAACGAAAAAGACACCATCACTTATCAAAAAATATTTTTTGCTGAAGAGATAGAATTTTTACCGGTTTTCCTTCCGTTTGAAAAGGTCAATTCTTTGATAGGAAAAGGATCGTATTGTTTGTATCATGGAAATTTATCTGTATCTGAAAATGAAAAAGCAGTTGTATGGCTTTTAGAAAACGTATTCAACAATTTAGCAGTTGATTGCATCATCGCAGGAAAAAATCCTTCTATCAATTTACAAAAAATTTGCAAAGCCAATAAAAATGTTCAATTGATCGCCAATCCTTCGGAAGAAAAAATGAAAGAGTTAATTTCTGAAGCGCACATTCACCTTTTACCTTCTTTCAATAAAACTGGAATTAAAATAAAATTATTGAATGCTCTTTTTAATGGAAGATTTATTATTGCAAATTCAAGATCTATTGATGGTACAGGGTTTAACAGCCTTTGTAAAATTGAAGAATCAGGAGAAGATTTTAAGAAATTAATTGTAGAATTAATGAATACTGAATTCACCGAAGCAGATAAGTTACATCGAGTAAACATGTTGGAAGAGCAATATAATAATCATGCAAACGCTCAACAATTAATGAACTATTTTCAAGCAACTAACTGGTAAGGATAGACGCATTATCCCAAACCTTTCCTCTTTCAGTTCTAATTGTTCTTGCCGGAAATTTTTGGATTACTCGATAATCGTGAGTGGCCATAATAATTGCAGTTCCGTAATCTTTACTAATATTAAATAACAGATTCATGATCTCATCCGAAGTTTCAGGATCTAAATTTCCGGTGGGTTCATCGGCAAGAATTAATTTCGGTGAATTTAATAAAGCTCGTGCTACATCAATTCTTTGTTGCTCACCGCCACTCATTTCAAAAGGCATTTTATGCCCTTTAGTTTTAAGGCCAACCTTATCTAATACATCCAATATTTTTTCATCCATCAATTTCTCATCTTTCCATCCGGTGGCACGCAATACAAATTTTAGATTCTCATTTACGTTTCTATCGGTTAATAATTGAAAATCTTGGAAAACCACGCCCAGATTGCGTCGCAGGTAAGGTACGGTTTTCCAAGTTAGTTCTTCTAAATCATAGCCTACCACCGTTCCTTTGCCTTCACGAAAATCCAAATCGCCATACAATGTCTTCAATAAACTTGATTTTCCTGTACCTGTTTTCCCTACGAGATATACAAATTCTCCTTTATTAACAGTGATTGTTACATCACCTAATACCAAAGAATCGCCTTGGTAAATATTTACATTCTGTAATTCTACAATTGGTTCAGTCATTTCGTACAATTAATTTTAAAAGAAGTAACGCTTTTTTGAAAGTCGTAAAGTTAATCGGATAATTCATTTTTTGGAAGAAGAAAAATTATACAAGTGTTAAAAGTTAGGTATTCCTGATAAAAATATTCAATTAGGAAATTAATTTCTTGCCATTTTTAAAGAAAAATTTTAATAAACTAAAAAATTAGTTGTTAAACTAAATATTTAGTTATAGATTTGTTTTTGAAAGTTTTAAAATAAAGAAAAAATGAAAGTACTCACTCGGTCAGAAGAAGAAATAATGCAAATAATTTGGAAATTAAAAGGAGCATTTCTTCGTGATATCTTAAATGAATTTGACGAACCAAAGCCGCATTCTAACACAGTTTCAACGATTTTAAAAATTCTTGTGGAAAAAGAATTTGCGGGCATCGAAGTATTTGGTAGAACCCATCGGTATTATCCTTTGGTAAGTAAAGAAGCCTATTCCAAGAGCCGCGTAAAGTCTTTGGCCAAACGATTCTTCGAAGGTTCATTTACCAATATTGTCTCTTCAATGGTAGATGAAAAAAATTTGAGCGTAGAAGAATTAGAATTGTTAGTAAAAAAATTAAAGAAAAATAAATAAACTAAAAACCATTTTATGATAGCAGTAAGTTGGTATTTATTAAAAGTGATCATCGTATCAGGAATTTTATGCGGTTATTATTACATAGCCTTAAAGGATAAAGTATTTCATCATTGGAACCGATTTTATTTACTTTTTACCATGGTTGTTTCCTTATTACTTCCATTGGTTTCCATAAATATTATTCCGAGTGCCACACAGAGTGGATCTGTGATAAAAATCCTGCAAACCATTACCACGCAAGATGAGATAATTGTTGAATTAGGTAAGAGCCAATTTTTTTCAAAAGAAAATATAATTTTTGCACTTTATTCTTTAATCTCTTTTGCATTTATTATCAGTTTCATTATTGGTATTTATAAAATTTATTCCATCAAAAGAAAATTTCCGAATACGCATGTAGAAGGCATTAATTTTATCAATACAGATGTAAAAGGAACTCCCTTTTCATTTTTTAATTCTATTTTTTGGAACAGAATTATTGATGTTCATTCTGCAGCGGGAAGCCATATTCTCAATCACGAAATAGCGCATGTAAAAGAGAAGCATTCTTACGACAAAATTTTTGTGAATGCCGTTTTATTATTTTTTTGGATCAATCCTATTTTTTGGCTTATTCGAAAAGAATTGAACATGATTCATGAATTCATTGCAGATAAAATTGCCTTGCAAGACAGCGATACCACACATTTTGCAGAGATGATTTTATCTGCTGCTTATCCGGAAAAACAATTTGCCTTAACCAACAATTTTTTCTATTCACCCATAAAAAGGAGGTTACAAATGCTCATCAAAAACAAAAATCCCAAAGTAAATTACATCAGTCGGTTATTGGTGCTTCCCTTAGCAGCGCTCGTTTTCATGGCATTTGCCATAAAAATGAAACAAGCATCTTCTTCACATTATTATAATAACGATAAGGTACTAACGGTAGTGATAGACGCAGGTCATGGAGGAAGTGATCCGGGAGCTATTTACGACGGAATAAAAGAAAAAGATTTAGCTCTTTCGATTGTCAAAGAATTGCAAGAATTAAATACGAACACGAATTTACGCATCATCTTAACCAGAGATCAAGATCAAACAATTTCGGTAAAAGACAGAATTAATTTCGCAATTGAAAAAGGAGCTGATATGTTTGTATCTGTTCATATTAATTCACAAATGGGAGGTAATACCGCCAACGGTATAAGCGTCGCCATTCCTAAAGATGATAATGCTTTTTTAAATCCAAGTAAACTATTAGGCTCCGCCATTCTACAATCTTTTGGTACTAATTTTCCCATGAAAATTACTGAGCAACTTTATCAAATGAATACCGGTGTTTGGGTTTTGAAAGCGAATCAATTTCCGGCAGTAATTGTTCAAGCAGGATTTGTTACTTCTAAAAAAGATATGGAGTACTTATCAAAATTGGAGAACCAGAAAATTTTAGCGCAAAACATTTTAAACGGCATTGAAAATTTTGCACAAAATAGAAGCAACCTAGTTGCCCCAATTAAAGATACAATTCCGCAAATGTATTATAAGAATAAAAAGGTGACTAGTTTGGTGGTGCGCCCAAGATTAAAAAATATCAAAGTAACTTATGCAGATGGCTCTACAGAAATAATTTCGAAGGAAGAAGCCAACAAAAGAGGTTTTACTTTACCTCCTCCACCACCACAATTACCACCGCCACCGCCGCCATCTACATCTTCTTCGGCACCATTGCCTCCTCCTCCGCCACCTCCACCGCCATCTATCATATATAATGGGAAGTTGGTAAAAGTGGTACTTCCATCACCAAAAAAAGGTTACGCTACTATTTATTATGTTGATGGAACTGAGGAAACCATCACTAATTCTGATGCAAAAAAAACGGGAATAGTCGTACATTTTAAGCCTCCTAAATTATCATCGGATGCGAATCCAAATCAAATAAATGAAAAAATTCCATTCACACCACCGGTAACGGAAAGGAACATAAATGACACTAATTCAAAACCAATTATTTCTACCAAAGTCGATAAGGAAGCGCAATTTCCCGGCGGTGTATCTGCTTGGGCAAAATATATTACGCAAAAAATTGCGGCTTCAATTGATCAATTTGAAGATAAAGATAATGGTACTTGTACAGTTCAATTTTTAGTAGATGTAAATGGAAATGTAAGTGATGTGAAAGCGATAACGATGGTTGGGACACACTTGGCTCAGATAGCGGTTTCAGCAATTAGGTTCGGTCCTAAATGGATTCCTGCGATGCAAAATAATCATCCTGTAAATTCTTATCGGCGTCAGCCTGTGACACTTACTCAGCCGAAATAAAATAAATTCTAAAAAGGCTCAATAAATAATATTGAGCCTTTTTACTTTTGTTACTAATATTGTAACTCCTAAAATTCCAATTCTTCTTCTTTCGTTTTTATCAACAATGATTTTTTAGCGGCGGCTTCTACTCTTCCAATAATTTGAGCATCAATTTCTAAAGCCGCGGATTCAGAGATGATTTGTTGCGCAAAATTTTCATCAGTATAAATTTCCATTCTACAACCCATATTAAATACTTGATACATTTCTCTATCATCGGCTTGAGAGGCTTCTTGTATCATTTTAAATATTTTAGGAGTAGCAAATAAATTATCTTTTATTACACGCACATTTTCCGGAATATATTTTAAGCATTTTGTTTGTCCGCCACCACTGCAATGAATTAATCCATCAATTTTATCAAAATTATTTTCTAATAATTTTTTAATTAAAGGCGCAAAAGTTTTAGTAGGAGAAAGGATTTCTTTGATATCAGCAATTCTATTTTTACCGATATAAACAACTTCATCCTCTAAAGAATTATCATAACTTTCTTTGAAATTTTCTGCATAAAATTTACTCAAAATATCGTGTCGTGCTGAAGTAAGGCCGTTGCTTCCAATGCCGTTATTGTATTCATTTTCGTATATCGCTTTTCCGAAAGAAGCTAAGCCAACAATCACATTTCCGGCTTTTATTTTTTCATTAGAAATGATTTTTGTTTTAGGCCAACGCGCTGCCATCGTACCATTAACTGCAATAGTTCTAACTACATCGCCTACGTCAGCGGTTTCACCACCAAGAAAATGAATATTAATTCCGAAGGTTTTCATCAGATCAAAAAACGCTTGCGTTCCGTTAATTATTTGCTCTAAAACTTCTCCCGGAATTAAATTTTTATTTCGATCGATTGTGGAATTGAAAATTATTTGATCATAAATTCCTACACACAATAAATCATCCAAATTCATAACCACAGCGTCTTGTGCGATTCCCTTCCATACAGAAATATCTCCGGTTTCTTTCCAATATAAATAAGCCAAAATACTTTTAGTACCGGCACCATCGGCGTGCATTACATTTACAAAATTCTCATCACCGCCCAAATAATCAGGATAAATTTTACAAAATGCATTCGGAAAAATTCCGGCATCTAAATTTTTCACTGCTTCATGAACTTCTTCTTTCTGTGCAGATACACCGCGTTTGGAATAAAGAGACATTTTTAAAATTGAAGATTACAAATTGTGAATTGCGGTAAAATTAAGATGGGTCAACCAATTTTCCATTTCTAAATATTCAATTATCATTTATCTTGCACACATCTTATGCAGGTACATACTGATATTCATCATTTACCCATTTTTAAAAATGCTGCTATTACTATTGGCACCTTTGATGGCGTACATAGCGGGCATCACCAAATCATTAAACAATTAAAAAAAAGAAGCTTCGGAAAATGATGGAGAGTCTGTTATCATTACTTTTCACCCGCATCCAAGAATGGTATTGCCTGCCAATGTGAATCAAACATCTCCTCTAAAATTATTAAATACTTTAGAAGAAAAAATTGAATTATTAGCGCGCCAAAATGTAGATCATTTAGTAGTAGTTCCTTTTACGATTGATTTTTCGAACCAAAGTGCTGAAGAATATATTTCGCATTTTTTAGTTGAAAAATTTCATCCCAAAACGATTATTACCGGCTATGATCATCGCTTCGGAAAAGATCGTAAGGGCGATTATCATTTATTGGAAAAATTTCAGGAAATCTATTCTTACACCGTGAAGGAAATTCCGGCTTATGTGTTGGATCATGTAACGATTAGTTCAACCAAAATAAGACAGGCGCTAAACGCAGGCGATATTACTACTGCTAATGAATCGCTGGGATATGAGTATTTTTTTTCGGGAACTGTGGTAGATGGCAATCATTTAGGAACATCTCTCGGTTATCCTACCGCTAATATTGCCATTGAAAATGAATATAAATTAATTCCTGCCTATGGTGTGTATGCCGTAAATGTAGAATTGGGTGATTTATCAAAAACAAAAAATAAAAATTTCAACATAACATCTCGACATAAAGGAATGATGAATATTGGCATTCGTCCTACTATTGGTGATAACAAAATTATGATTGAAGTGAATATTTTTGATTTTAATGAAAACATTTATGGGCGCTTGTTACGCGTTCATGTAAAAAATTATATGCGCGAAGAAATAAAATTTAATTCGCTTGATGAATTGATTGCCCAAATGGATAAGGATAAAATAAACGCACTGCAAATCCTTTAAAAATCTTCTTCTCTTTTTTGTTTTTTTAAAAAAAATAAAAATTATTTTGTCAGTACGAAATAATTCGTATGTTTGTTGTACGAAACAATTCGTATTATACATGAGCCAAGAAAAAAAAGATAAAACCAACCGACAGTGAATTAGAGATATTACAAATTCTTTGGTCGAAAAAAGAATGTACTGTTCGAGAAGTACATGAAATTTTAGAAAAGAGTAAACCAGTAGGATATACGTCTACATTGAAATTAATGCAAATAATGCATGAAAAGAAATTAGTGTCGAGAGATACTTCTTCGCGAACACATATTTATAAAGCATTGGTCAATCAAGAAAAAACACAACAACAATTAGTAAATAAAATGATTGAAAATGTTTTTAACGGATCGGCTACAAATTTGGTAATTCAAGCATTAGGAAATCATAAAACCAATGCATCAGAAATTGAAGAAATTAAAAAATATTTAGAAACCTTGAAAAATAAATAATCATGGAATCCCTTATTCAGCCTATCATCAAAGCACTTGGTTGGAGTCTTATTCATTCATTATGGCAAGGTGCACTTATTTATGGATTGGTAATAATGGTATTTCTTTTAGTGCCTAAACTATCTGCAAATGCAAAACATAATATTTCCTTTGCTGCCATTTGCGGCATGTTTGGATGGTTTCTAATTACGTTGATGATAAAAGTAGATTTTTCAAGCACAACAATGAGCCCTGTGTTTCTTGAAAATTCAATTGCTTCTTTACCATTTAATGCGGCTACAATAAATAATTTCTTCTCCGTTGCAGAAAGTTGGTTTCCTCTTGTAGCAGGCGTTTATTTAGCAGGAATCGTCATCCAATTATTTATATTTTGGAAAGGATATTCTATTTTACAAAAGCTAAGAAAACATCAATTGCAATCCGTTCCAATTGAGTGGCAGCAAGTGTTTGAGCAATTAGTTCTAAAATTAAAAATCCACCAGAAAATAGATTTTCAACTCTCCACTTTGGCAAAAGTACCTATGGTAATTGGTTATATAAAACCTATCGTTTTATTTCCTGTTCAATTATTCAATCATTTGGATGCACTACAAACTGAAGCGATTTTAATCCATGAATTATCGCACATCAAAAGAAATGATTTTCTATTGAATCTCTTACAAACTTTTATAGAAACTTTCTTGTTCTTCAATCCATTTGTTTGGTTGATAAGCCGACTCATCAAAAGAGAAAGAGAAAATACTTGTGACGATAAAGTGATTCATATAACCGGAAAAAGAATTGATTATGCAGAAGCACTATTTCAATTAGAATTGATGAAAACCTCTGCCACTCCGCAATTATCCATGGCAGCTACACATAAAAAACAACATCTCTTAGAAAGAATCAAAAGAATCACCTTATTAAAACCTAATTCTATGAACACAAAACAATTTTTGGTTACACTATCCGTCGTGATCATCTCTATATTCTCAATCGCTTGGTTAATTCCTTCAGAAAAGAATCCGGCAAAAACAACCAACCAAACAATCAATAAAAATTTGTTCTTCACTAAAAATAATGATAAAACTATATCAACAGTTTCTGCTGCTGATACACTTCCGCCATCTATAAAAATTAAGACTGGCATAAAAATTATGGTTACAGACAGCAATGGTGTTACTACAACTTATCCATCGTTTTCTGAGATGAATGATAGTTTAGTAATAATTACCAAAGATGGCCTGCGCAAGGCTTTCAAAGCATTGAAAGGAGTAGGAAAAGTTTTTCTGAATTTAGATAGTTCTTTTCCCGGAAAAGATTTTACCACTTTCTTTAAAGATTCAGCTTGGGTGAATGAATGGAAAGAATGGGGAGAAAAATTTAATTCACCGGAATTTAAAAAACAACAACTCGAATGGACAAAAGATTTTGATACTTTGAAAGTGCAACATTTATTAGAGACTTTTAATTCTCCCAAATTCAAACAAAAACAACAAGAAATAATTGAACATTTCAATTCTCAAGAATTCAAGCAGCAACAAAAGAAATTGATGGAACAATTCAATTCACCCGAGTTCAAAAAGAATCAACAATTGGTTTTAGAGCAGTTAGAAAAACTTCATCTAAATAATTTTACCATTGAAGCTGATAGCGTATATTTTAATAATAATAGATACAAAATTTTTATCGAAAAAAGTAAAAAGAAGCAGACAGAGGAGCAATTGAAAAACAGCAAAGAATACAAAAAATTACAAGAAAAATTTGAGAAAGATGTGGAAAAACTGAAAAAGAAAATGGAAAAACAATCATAGTAAAATTTTAAATTTTTACTGAGGTGGTTTAGTAAAACTTTCGATAGTTTTGAGTTTGATAAAATATTTATGCGGGCATTAAAAATATTTATTCGTCTCTTTGCGGCCATTTCCATTTTGTATTTAGCTGCATTACATTTAGAAGTCAGCCACATTCGATTTTATTTAAAACCCTTGCTATTGTTGCCTTTGATGGCTGCTGCGATATTTTTAAAATCGTATAAAAATCATTGGATTCTTTTTGCTGCGCTGCTGTTTTCTTGGATAGGAGATATTTTACTTTTATTTGAGCATCTTTTTATTGGAGGTTTGATTGCCTTTTTAATGGCCCATATTTTTTACATTATTTTATTTCAAAAAGAATTAAAAATTGTCAACGGAAAATTAATACTGAAATCAAATGCAGCGCTAATTATTTTTTTATATCTCATTACACTTTTATCATTTTTACTCCCTCGTGTTGCAAATGACTTACAATTTCCGATCCTGATTTATGGAATTATTATTTCAATAATGCTCTACGTTGCCTATTTATTGAAATTGAAATGGAAAAATCCTTCTTCCTTGTTATTATTTAGTGGAGCGCTCGCTTTTGTGCTGTCAGACAGCATTCTGGCCATTAATAAATTCTATAGCCCGGTACCGTTTTCAGATATCTTGATAATGTCAACCTATTTATATGCACAAGGCGCTATTGTATTGGCATGTTTATCTAATCCATTCCAGAGCAGGAATTTAATTTAGTTATTTAAATCACTATATTTACTTTGAACAAAAAATAGTAAAATCCAAAACAACTATTTTTACCAACTCAAGAACATTAAACTACAATGTTATGGTTCGCGCATTTAACTTTTTTGATAGGATAGTTACCAAAATGGCGCTCAGAGAAACCAATCCTATCAATCAGACACGAATTAGGATGTTAGCCTATTTCATGGTGGCTTATATAGTTTTCGCTATCACCTTGTTGATCATTTTTAATTATACGCTACAGAATCTTCAACTTGTTAGAGCAAGTGTTGTGTTACTTCTTACCTTATCTCTTTTATTAATTATACGCTATTTTAATTGGTGGAAATTTGTTGCGCATTTTGTAACCATTCTATTGACTTTTAATTGCTGGACTAATCTACTCCTTTATCAGCAAGGGTTTCATGCTACCACCTTGCAATATGTTTGGTTAGCAACAGCGATTAGTTTTTACATTCTTGGATCTAAATGGGGATGGTTTTATTCTACCGTGAATGTAATTCCGATAATCCTATTTATAGGCATCAATATTTCCGGAATTATTAAAACATTCCCCGGGCCTTTTCCTGTAAATACGCCCGTGTATGTCTATGCGGTTTCTTATAATTTTATGGTGATTATTTTTTTACATTATTATTTTTTCAAAAGGTTTTATAAAAATTTCGCCAGTTTAATTAGCACCAATCAACAAATTGATGAATTGAATGGGAAGTTAGAAGCAACTCTTGTTGATGTAAGAAAATTATCTAAATCCAGAATGAATTTTCTTTCTACTATGTCGCACGAATTAAGAACTCCATTGAATGGTGTGATAGGAATTTCCAATGCATTAATTGCGGAAAATCCACGAGAAGATCAAAAGCAAAATTTAGATATTTTAAAATTTTCTGCTGAAAATCTTTTATCCTTAATTAACGATATTCTCGATTTTAATAAATTGGATTCCGGCAAAATGGAACTAGAAAAAAAGCGTTTTGATTTATATACTTTATTACAAAGTTGTTTTAATAGTTTGCAAGTTTTAGGGCGCAATAAAAATTTAGAATTACATCTTTTGGTAGATGATGATATCAAAAATAAGATGTTGATAGGAGACCCGACACGACTTACTCAGATATTCCTAAACCTCTTGAATAATGCACTTAAATTTACTGAGAAGGGCAGCATTACTTTCTTAGCACATGTGTTGAATTGTGATCAAAATAAAATTACAATTCATTTTGCAGTAGAAGACTCAGGCATTGGAATACCCGCCGATCAACAAAAAACCATCTTTGATGTTTTTTATCAAGCATCCAATAATGCTGATAGAAGTTATGGCGGCACAGGCCTCGGATTACCGATCATCAAAAAAATATTGCATTTGCTCGATAGCGAAATTTATTTAGAAAGCAAGCCCAATAAAGGTTCTACATTTTATTTTGATCTTGAATTTGATTACGAAACCACTGAATCAATAGCTTCCAAATCAAATGTAAGTAAGGAATGTATTCAAGCATTGAAAGTTTTGGTGGTAGAAGACCATGCCATTAATGTGATTGTAATTCGCAAAACTTTAGAGAGATGGAAAATTCATCCCGTGATTACTGATTCGGGTAAAGATGCTATTAGTAGATTAAAAGAATCTGATTTTCATGTAATTCTGATGGATCTCTACATGCCCGAAATGGATGGATATGAAACTACTCAAATAATTAGAAAAATGGAAGATCCACGTAAATCTTCCGTGCCAATCATCGCGCTCACAGCGGCTTCCATGGATAATGAAATTATCGAAAGAATTCAGCAAAGCGGAATGAACGATTATTTATCCAAGCCATTTAGTCCTGAAGATCTTTTCCAGAAATTAGAAAAAATTGTAAAGAACTTAACTTAAAGCCGGTTTTAATTTAACTGTGAAATGCCTTAATGTAGGTGCTTCTTCTACAATGGTCAATCCTTTTATTTCATTTCTTTTTTGAAACACTTCGATGATCACTTCCGCTACATAATCAATATGGCTTTGGGTATAGACCCTTCGAGGAATCGCCAACCGCACTAATTCTAACTGAGCAGGAATCAACTTTCCGGCAGCATCATATTTTCCAAACATCAATGAACCGATTTCAACAGAACGAATGCCTCCTTCTAAATACAACGCACCGACCAACGCTTGGCCGGGATATTGATCCACAGGGATGTTAGGCAAAAATTCATTCGCCACTAAATATACTGCATGTCCGCCGGCAGGTTGCATTACAGGTACACCGGCCTCAATTAATTTGTTGGTTAAATACTCGATACTGCGAATCCGATATTGCAAATAACTTTCATCGAGCACTTCTTCCAAACCAATGGCAATGGCCTCTAAATCTCTACCGGCAAGGCCTCCATAAGTTGGAAAACCTTCAGTCAATATCAATAAATTTCTGCACAAAACTGCCAATGACTCATCATGCAAAGCTAAAAATCCGCCGATGTTGGCGAAAGCATCCTTCTTAGCACTCATCGTACATCCATCTGCATAAGAAAAAAATTCTTTTGCAATTTCTTCAACCGAAGATTTGGCATATTCTTTCTCTCTCAATTTTATAAAATAAGCATTCTCTGCAAATCTGCTCGCGTCAATAAAAAGTGGAATCTTATTTTCTTCACAAACACTTTTTACTTCTTTAATATTTTTCATACTCACCGGTTGCCCGCCCCCACTGTTATTCGTAACGGTGACTACACACGCAGAAATATTTGTCGCTCCATTTTTTTCAATAAAAGCTTTAAAAGCATTTACATTCATATTTCCTTTAAATGGTGCCGGCACAGTTGGATGTTTTCCTTCTTCACATAAAAAATCTATTCCTTCAGCACCCGAAACTTCAATGTTGGCGCGGGTTGTATCAAAGAGTGTATTACTTACAATATATTTCCCTTTTCCGCCTAAAATGCTAAAAAGTATTTTTTCGGAAGCTCTTCCTTGATGGGTAGGAATAACAATGGGCATTCCGGTGATATCTTGTATCGTTTTTTCAAATCGAAAAAAACTTGGACTTCCTGCATAAGATTCATCACCTTTCATAATTCCCGCCCATTGATTACTGCTCATAGCGCCTGTGCCACTGTCAGTCAATAGATCAATCAACACATCGTGTGAATGAATTAGAAACGGATTATAAAATGCCTTTTCTAAAATGGTTTGCCTTTCTTCTTTTGTATTGAAATAAATGGGTTCAACAGATTTAATTCGAAAGGGTTCAATTATGGTACGCATAAAAAAATTTTAGTGAAATGATAAAATGAAAAAGGAAACTCAGCGAGAGTCAGGGAAAAACTACGAAGGGCGTTTGATAATATTTTTCCAGATTTGCATAAAACAAAGATGCAATTATTTATTGAAAAAAAATATTTCGAAGTTGGGAAAACAGTAATTTTTTTAAGGAACGCCCAGGGTTTTTTTCATCCCGGTAAATAAAGTCTTCCAAACTAAATTGAAAAAGGATTTATAGATATCGCGTTGATAAGAAGGATTTGCGGTTCGTAACTCTCCGTTTTGCGGATTATCATTTTTCACCACAAGGTTTGCAAAAAAGCTTACCAATCCTTTATTAGAAACTTCTTTATTGTCTTTATCAATTTTCAATACATTCACTTTAAAATCTTCGTACTTCATCACCAGCTCGCCATTGGCTTGCGTATTATTTCCTGTAAAATGAAAGTTAAGTGAATTTATTTTTCCGGATTTAATCTCTATTAAAGCCATTGGAATAGAAATTTTATTAAGCGCTTTTGCATCAAATTGTTTTACATGTGCATTCGCGATAAATGCACCATTTGCATTATCCAAGAAAAATTTAAAATTGCCTGTAATCGGTGCCACGCCCAGCGCTTTGGAATCAAAAGAAATATTTAAGGCATTATTTTTCTTGATATCTGCAGGTACGTTGGTGACATTTGTAATTTCCAATTTAGAATCGAAAAAAGTAACCTTACCTACACTATCACTTTTAACCTCCTTTTCTTTGTACTCAATATAGGCATTGTTTAAAAATACTTTTGGAATAGAAATAGGCATATCTAATTTCATCAAAAGTTGAGAAGGATAATTTCCTACTTTACTTTTTTTCTTCAATGGTTTAGTCAAGTCGCGATAAATACTTGCGTGCGTGCGATTCACAAAAAGTTTGGACGCAAATATTTTTTGATCCAACAGATCCGACATGTTAATTCCTTCCAATCGCAAATGATTCATTGTAACAGAATATCTGTCTTGTTGAAAAGGTTCGTTGGCGGCAAATTGTATTTCATTTTTATAAGGAACTATTGAAAATGACGAGATCTTTAAATTCTTTCGCAATGTATTTACGACGGCATTCTTAAAACGATAAGCATATTTTCCATCCTTAGATGAGAGATTAAAAGTATTGACAGCAACTTCTAATTCCTTACTATAATTTATTGGCTTTTGAAGAAGATCTGTAATTCGATCAGCATGCACTTCATTTATTTTAATAGAAATATTTCCTACATCATAATTACTTTTCTTAAAAGGAATCCATTTTATTTTCGGAAATAAAAGATGATTTACATGGATACTATATACATTTGCAAAGCCGGTACTGTCGCTAGTCTTATTGGTTTTAGCAGAATTATTTTTTGACAAAGGCGATTCATAATAGATAATATTTTTACAAAGAATCGAATCAATTGCCCAATTTTTATTTTTCACAATTTCGTCCGTGTGCACTCCATTTAATTGCAAATCACTCACATCAAAAAGTCGCACTCCTTCACTACTTGAATCGGCAAAACGATTTACCTTGATTCTATTAAAAGACAAACTTTTTTCTTTTCCTAAAAAAAGAATTTTATGAACCGATAATTGTTTTCTATTATGATTATAAATAAAAATAGAATCGATAGAAAAATCTGCCTGCTTAGAAAATAAAACTCTGTTGGTATCTAAATTATGTGCACTATCAATTAATACATCTTTCATTTGAATCATACCATTAAATACTTCAAAGTTTTTTTCTCTCGAATGATAATCAAACCCATGAATGGTAAGGTTTTCAACGACTACATTTTTCACTTTTATCAAATCTAAATTCCCCAAAATTTGCTCATACACTTCCTTTGCCGTCGATTCTATCTTGGTATCTTTTTTTATATTTTTCAGATTATAAACAGTAATTGTCGGATGATCAATACGCAAAGAATCTCCTTCTATTTGTTTACCTCCGAGAGCAGCTAAGGTTTTTACTCCGGTTACTACTAAGGATTGAATGGCAATATCAAGAACAAAATAGGGCGTATTTTCTACACTCATTTTTTTGAGTCGATTAGTATCAGGAATAATCCGAACGTTTTTAAGAATCGCATAACCTCTTACTTCATCAAAATAAAGTGAATCATATTTTACAGAATACAAACTATCCGTAGCTTTTGCAATTGAGGACTGGATTGTATCATCGGCAATTTTATATTTTTTCTGTTGCCAAATAAATATTCCAATTACTATTAATAAAACCACTGCAATAAAACCAATAATCTTTTTCAATCTTGGGGTTAGTTTTTGGGGCTTCTTCATGTTGGGGAATATTTCAAATAATGTGCTACAAATGGAAACAGAGTTCTTTTGTGCAAAAGAGCAAAAACTCATAACTCTAATCTTCTAATTTAAATTGTTTTAATTTTGGAATAAATACTACAATTCCCACAGCATGAATATAGAGATGAATAAGAATGAAGACTTTAATAAATTGGCATGGACTGACATTCGGCAAATGCTCAATAAAATTGAAGAAGGAGGTGGTAAAAAGGCCATACAAAAACAAAAAGATCGCAATAAATTAACTGCTCGAGAAAGAATAGAATACCTCACAGACAAAGGAAAACCATTTTTGGAAATTGGCGCATTCGCCGGATATGAAATGTATAAAGAATATGGCGGATGCCCCGCCGGTGGCACTGTTGCAGGGATTGGATATGTGAGTGGCAAACAATGCGTGATCGTAGCAAATGATCAAACGGTAAAAGCAGGAGCTTGGTTTCCTATCACCGGAAAGAAAAATCTTCGTATGCAAGAGATTGCGATGGAGAATAAATTACCCATCATTTATATTGTAGATAGCGCCGGAGTTTTTCTTCCTATGCAGGATGAAATTTTTCCTGATAAAGAACATTTCGGTAGAATATTTAGGAACAATGCAAAGATGAGTGCGATGGGAATTTCCCAATTAGCAGCAGTGATGGGGCCTTGTGTTGCAGGCGGGGCTTATCTTCCCATCATGAGTGATGAAACGTTGATGGTTTCCGGCGAAGGCCACGGTTCGATATTTTTAGCCGGTCCTTATTTAGTAAAAGCAGCTATAGGAGAAAATACAGATAATGAAACATTAGGTGGAGCTGAAACACACAATGCCATTAGCGGAATCGCCGATTACCAATTTAAAACTGAAGAAGAATGTTTAGATAGAATCAAAAGTATCATGTCAAAAATTGGGGATTCACCCAAAGCGGGATTTAATCGCATTGAAGCTGTAGAGCCTGCCAAAAGCACTTCGGATGTCTACGGAATTTTTCCTGAAGGAAATGCGAAGCCTTATGATATGCACGATATTCTTGAAACGATTGTAGATGCCAATTCTTTTGATGAATTCAAAGAAGATTATGGGAAAACAATTATTTGCGGTTACGCACGTGTAGATGGCTGGGCTGTTGGAATTGTGGCTAATCAAAGACTCAACATTAAAAATAAAAAAGGCGAGATGCAGATGGGTGGCGTAATTTATAATGATTCCGCGGACAAGAGCGCTCGATTTATTATGAATTGTAATCAGAAAAAAATACCGATTGTATTTTTTCAAGACATCACCGGTTTTATGGTTGGCACCAGAAGTGAACATAGCGGTATTATTAAAGATGGCGCCAAAATGGTGAATGCGGTTGCCAATTCAGTTGTTCCTAAAATTACCTTTATCATCGGAAACTCTTATGGCGCGGGCAATTACGCCATGTGTGGTAAAGCTTACGATCCTCGATTTATTTATGGATGGCCTACTGCAAAAATTGCTGTAATGGGAGGAGAACAAGCAGCTAAAACTTTATTGCAAATTGAAGTGGCGTCTTTAAAAGCAAAAGGCCAAGAGATAGATCCGGAAAAAGAACAAGAGTTGTTAAAAAAAATGATGGACAAATATGCTTCCCAAACTCACGCGACTTATGCCGCATCACGGTTATGGATAGACGCAATCATAGATCCCAAAGATACTCGCAAAATAATTTCAGAAAATATTGCTGCGGCTGATCATAATCCCGATATTCCGGAATTTAAAACCGGTGTTTTTCAGGTTTAATTAAAGGAATATTTTTTCAATTTATGCAGCAAAAAATAATTACAATATACACTGACGGTTCATCGAGAGGTAATCCGGGACGCGGTGGATACGGAGCCATATTGATGTGGGGAAATGCAAGAAAAGAATTATCACAAGGATATCGGCTCACTACCAATAATCGAATGGAATTAATGGCTGTAATTGCCGCTTTGGAAGCGATTAAAAACAATGATATTCCTATAAAAATTTATTCTGATAGTTCGTATGTAGTAAAAGCGATTATGGAAGGCTGGCTGCATAATTGGATTAAAACTAATTTTAAAGGAGGTAAAAAAAATAAGGATTTGTGGCTGCGATATTATGCGCTTTCCAAAAATTTCAACATTCATTTTCATTGGGTAAAAGGCCATGCTGACAATCCATTAAATAATCGTTGCGATGAATTAGCCACCACAGCGGCTGATGGAAAAAATTTACTAATTGATGAAGGTTATGAATCCGAACAATTGTAAATTTCCTTTTTTAGAAAATTAGAAAAATATAATTTCTTACTTTTGCTCAAAGACTCAAATCATGAAAATTTCAAAACAACTACTTGGTAGCTTTATATTATTAATAGTAATCGCTTCACTTTATCGTATTATGCCCGGACGTCCGTATGGTTTCGCACCACAGATTGCAATGGCCATTTTTGGAGGAGCAATAATTAAAGATAAAAAATGGGCTTTTTTATTACCACTACTTTCTTTATTTGTTTCGGATGCACTTTACGAAATTTTGTATGTAAATGGCGTAGGAAATATTTCAGGTTTTTACGAAGGTCAAATTACGAATTACATTCTTTTTGCAGGTCTAACTGTGTTCGGGTTTTTTATTAAAAATTTCAATATAAAAAGAATCGCAATAGCTTCCATATCCGCGCCTACAGCCTATTTCATTGTATCTAACTTTATAGTTTGGATGAGCCCCATGGGAGGTTTTGCACGACCAAAAACTTTTAGTGGTTTGATGATGACTTACACAGACGGATTACCATTCTATCCTTGGAGTTTAGCATCTACTTTAATTTTTTCAGCCATTTTATTTGGTAGTTATTATTTTATTGCTCGCCCTTCTCAAGTGGAATTGGCAAAAAAATAATGATCTTCATTTCGTAGTGAAAAATTAGTCAGCTATGGCTCATCATAATCATACAGGAATTATTGGTGAAGAAAAAGCTGCGCAATGGTTAACAGAAAAAGGATTTCAAATTCTTCATCGTAATTGGCGACATAGTCATTGGGAAGTAGACATCATAGCCTCGCTCGAAAATACCTTACACTTTATAGAAATTAAAACTCGTAGAACGCAGAAGTTTGGTCATCCTGAAGAAGATGTTACCAAAAAGAAATTAATCAATTTGATCAATGCTTCTGAAGAATATCTTTTATTATTTCCCGAATGGAAAAGAATTCAATTTGATATTTTATCTATCACATTGTTAAAAGGCAAACCGGAAGAATTTTTCTTCATCGAGGATGTTTATATCTCCTGATCTGTGTCAAAGTGATTGTTTATTTTCAATTAATAGATCGGCCAAAACCATTGCTGTTACTGCTTCCAAGACAACAGGTACTCTTAATGCAATGCATAAATCATGGCGTCCTTTTACAGAATAAGTTTCAACATTACCGGTTTCTTTATTAAAAGTATTTTGCTCCTTTGGTGTAGAAGAAGTTGGCTTTACAACAATTCTAAAAACAAGTTCATTGCCATTTGTAATTCCACCAACAATACCACCTGCATTATTAGTTTTCGTCAACCCATCAGTATTTATAATGGCATCGTTATGCTCCACGCCAAACATTTTTGCCGCTGAAAAACCGGCGCCAAATTCTATTCCCTTTACTGCCGGAATTGAAAAAACTGCATGGCTAATTAAGGATTCTGCAGAATCAAAAAATGGTTCGCCTAAACCTATAGGTAAATTATTTACACGACATTCAATAATACCTCCAATAGAATCTTTGGCGTCAATTGCTTTTTGTAAACCTAACTCCAAATCCTTCTCACCACCAATTTCTACAATGGTGGATTTGATAGAAATTTTTTTATCGGAAGAATAATGTTGAAGTATTTTTTTTGCAATCACACCAACTGCAACTAAGCATACCGTTAGTCTGCCGCTAAAATGGCCACCACCGCGGTAATCCTCGAATCCTTTGTATTTTTCATGCGCTACAAAATCTGCATGCCCGGGTCGTGGAACTGAACGAAGTTTATCATAATCGCTGCTTCTTGTATTTTCATTTTTAAATAAAATAGTAATGGGTGCGCCTGCAGATTTGCCATTAAAAACTCCACTGACAATTTCAGGAAAGTCAGTTTCTTTTCTTGGAGTTGTTCCTTTTGCTCCGGGTTTTCTTCTTTCAATATCTTCTTCAAAATCTTTTGGAGAAATCTCAATACCTACAGGACATCCATCTATAACCACTCCTACATATTCTCCATGTGATTGACCAAAAATTTGAACTCTAAAATTTTTTCCAAATGAATTCATCTCAATATATTTTCATTCTTAAAATTCGTTTCTTTAATATCCATATTCGCGCAAGAACAATTCATTGTCTCTCCATTTCGGCCTCACTTTTACGAACAATTCTAAAAATACTTTTCTGCCAATAAATTCTTCAATATCTCTTCGCGCCATGGTGCCCAATTGTTTGATCATTTTACCACCTTTCCCTAATACAATAGCTTTCTGCGTTTCTCTTTGCAAAATAATATCAGCAGAGATTTTTGTAAGCGTGGTTTTCTCTTTAAACTCTTGTACCAACACAGTTGCGTGGTATGGAATCTCATCTTCAAAAAGATAAAATATTTTTTCTCGAATCATTTCTCCCACAAAAAATTTCATAGGAAGATCACTTAAATTATCATCTAAATAAAACGGCGGACCTTCAGGTAATAACTCTAAGATCGCTGCCATTAATTCTTCAATTCCACTTTTCTTAAGAGCGGAAATTGTGATGACTTGTTTTGCATAATCTTTGTCCTTAAAAAATTCAGCTGCTTTTTCTAATATGACTTCATCTGCAACATCTGTTTTGTTCAAAACAATAATGGCAGGCACTTTCAAATGTAAAGAAGAAAAAATCGCATCAGCTTCTGCCAAATCATCTTTAATATCTACGATCAATAAAGCAACATCGGCATCTTCCAAACTACCTTTCACGGCTTGCATCATCTTCTCATGCAGTTTATATTTGGGCTCAATAATTCCGGGAGTATCCGAAAAAATAATTTGATAATCATCGTGGGTAACAATACCTTTTATTCGATGACGTGTCGTTTGTACTTTGGAAGAAACGATGGCCAATTTTTCGCCCATCAATGCATTCAGCAAAGTACTTTTGCCTGCATTCGGTTTACCAAAAATATTTACAAATCCGGATTTCATAATTCTTGCGAAACTAAACTATTGCAAGGTAAAGTACTCATTCAATTTTTGAAATAAAAGGAAAATTGAAAAGAGAAAATGGCGAGATTAAATTCCCCAGCCCCATTTTAAAAATTCAGGAAGTGCTCGCGCCCATGTGGCTACATTATGTTTGCCATCGGCTAATTCTAAATAATGGATATCTTCTTGTTGATAGCCTTTCTTACGCAATTCCGCAATAAGACTCAATGTATCGTCGATGGAATCAATAATTCCATTATTATTTCTATCCGCTACTTCATCCAAAATGCCTGTTTCAAAAAAGAAACGTAACCATGGAGCAAAATTTCCTTCTTTGATTTTATTATGTATAATTCGATGTTCTTCTTCATCAAAATGTGGCTCTTCTTGATCAACAGTGCGCCACCAAAGGGATCCGCTAAAAACTCCTACTTTACTGAATTGATTCGCATTTTCCCAAACAATATCCAATGCAGAAAGTCCGCCTAAAGAAAAACCACAAAATGCTTGTTCTTTAAAGGATTCTAATTTTGATTCTTTTTTTATTAATGGTAATAATTCTTCAAAAATAAATCGTGAATATAAATTGGCTTTGGCACCTCGCCCCATAAAATCCACCACATTTGTAGTTCCATATTCATTTCTTCTATCCGGCCCGCAATGAATGCCCACACATAATAATGGTAATAATTTTTCTTCTGTATACAAATGATCAAGAATTCCATGAAAATCCATCGTTACCAAATCTTGCCCGTCATTGATGAGTAATAAATTTACTTGGCCACTACCGATAGATAATCCGGGTGGAAAATAAAAATCAATGGTAACTTCTCTTTCTAAAAATTGAGAATTGAATAGGCAGCAATCAACAATTGTCTTTGATAGATCTTCAGATAACATATGTCGCCAAAAATAGGTAAATTCATTTCAAAAAGAACGCACCTTATTTTTCATTCATAATAATTTTTTGAAAAAAATACATACCCTTTCGAAAAAGAAATATTTTTTAAATTAGTGTTCGTAGAATATATTTAGGGCATATAAAATCGTCAGCATCATTTCATCAAAAGAAAAATTATGAAGAAAATAGGAATATTATTTGGCAGAGAAAGAAGTTTCCCCGATGCATTTATCGCCAGAGTAAATGAGAAAAATGTGGAAGGCATTATTGCAGAACCCGTGCATATTGACAAAGTAATGCAAGGCGAAAGTAGCGGCTACGCCGTAATCATAGATCGTATTTCACAAGATGTTCCTTTCTATCGTGCCTATTTAAAAAATGCTGCGTTATGCGGAACTGCCGTTATCAACAATCCATTTTGGTGGAGTGCCGATGAGAAATTTTTCAATAATTGTTTGATGACAAAAATTGATGTACCTGTTCCAAAAACAGTAATTGTTCCTTCGAGTACTTTGCCAGCAGATACTACTGATCAATCATTTTCCAATTTAGTTTATCCGTTCGATTGGGAAAATATTTTTAAATACATCGGCTTTCCGGCATACATGAAACCTCATGCAGGAGGCGGTTGGAAAAGTGTTTACAAAGTAGAAAATGTGGATGATTTTTTTACTAAGCATGGTGAAACGGACGAATTGATTATGATGCTTCAGGAAGAAATCATTTTTGATGAATATTATCGATGCTATTGCATTGGCGGCAAGGATGTAAGAATTATGCCTTATGAGCCGCGCAATCCGCATCATTTAAGGTATGTGGCCGACTTTAAACCTACCCAAGAAAGGTTAGATGAAATGACCAAAATAGTTTTGCGTATTTGTAATTATTTAGGTTACGATTTTAACACCGTAGAATTAGCTGTTCGTGATGGAGTGCCTTATGCTATTGACTTCTGTAATCCTGCTCCTGATGCGGAAATAACGAGTGTAGGCCAAGAAAATTTTGATTGGGTGGTGGAAGCTTCCGCAAATTTTGCGATTGAAAAAGCGCTTCAACAAAAAGAAAATGCAGATAATTTGACATGGGGCGAATTTGTAAAAAGAAGCGCCAATAAAAAACCGCTGATTTAATTAATTCAATTTTTATTTTTTCCAAAACCAATTGCAATGGCGGGTATATCTTATAAACATTTCACCTTAGGTATTGAAGAAGAATACATGGTTATAGATCCTGAAACAAAGGAGCTTAGAAGCCATGAACAAAAAATTGTGCAGGAAGGTGAAAAAGTAATTAAAGACAAAGTAAAAGCGGAAATGCATCAAGCCGTGGTAGAAGTAGGCACCGACATTTGCCATGGAATTGATGAAGCTTTTATGGATGTAGCGGTGCTAAGAAATACTATTCATAAAATCGCAGGAGATTTAGGGCTTTGGGTTGGTGCATCAGGCACTCATCCATTTAGTCATTGGGAGAGACAATTAATTACAGACCATATTCGCTATAGCGATATCGTGAGAGAATTGCAAGAAGCCGCGAGAAGTAATTTAATTTTCGGATTACATGTGCATGTAGGAATGGAAAATAGAGAAATGGCCATTCATATTGCTAATTCAGCACGTTATTTTTTACCGCACGTGTATGCATTAAGTACGAATTCACCTTTTTGGGAAGGAAGACAAACCGGTTACAAATCCTTTCGCACCAAGGTTTTTGATAAATTTCCAAGAACAGGAATTCCGGATTATTTTGAAAGTATTGAATCGTACGATAATTATATTAAGATCTTAATAAAAACCAATTGTATTGATAATGCCAAAAAGATTTGGTGGGATTTAAGAGTGCATCCTTTTTTTAATACCGTTGAATTTAGAATTTGTGATGTAACACTTACTGCACAGGAAACCATTACCATTGCTGCATTATTTCAAGGAATTTGTGCCAAAATTTATAAACTTCGAAGCCAAAATTTAAACTTCATGATCTATCCTCGAATGCTCATTAATGAAAATAAATGGCGCGCAGGAAGATACGGAATTGAAGGAAGCATGATTGATTTTGGAAAAGAAACCGAAGTAAATACTCGAGTATTAATATACGAATTACTCGATTTTATTGATGATGTAACCGGTCCATTAGGAATTAAAAGTGCAGTGAGTTATGTACATAAAATGCTTGAAGAAGGCACAGGAGCCGACAGACAAATGAAAGTATTTGAAGAAACCCAAAGTCTACCTGCTGTGGTGGATTATATACATTCGCAATTCTTAGAAGGAATTTAGAAAGAATTTTTATTTACCATCAAAGAATTCAAATCACTAAAAAAATCAGGATAAGATTTATTAACTGCTTCTGCGCCGGAAATGGTTGTATTTCCAATTGCGCCCAAACCCGCTACAGCACAAGCCATTGCAATTCTATGATCGTGATGTGAAAACACTTCTGCACCGATTACATATTCGGATGGAATTATTTTCATAAAATCATTTTCCAATTTTATTTGAACATTCATTTTTTGAAATTCTTCTTGCAAAGTGAGTGCTCGATTACTTTCTTTATGCAAAAGCCTTTCCACGCCCTTAATAATTGAATGGCCTTTGCAATGAGATGCTAAAGCAACTAACGGCGGAAATAAATCCGGACAATCAGTTGCATCAAATTCAAATGCATTCAATTGATTTTTCTTAACATGAATTTCATTTTCTACAATTGAAACAGTGGCTCCACAATCTTTTAAAGCTTTCAGAATTTTTTTGTCGCCTTGAGTAGAATTGATATCAATTTCAAAAATCGAAATTTCACCTGCAATGGCTGCTGCTACTAATAAAAACGCCGCATTACTCCAATCTCCTTCTACCGAATATTTTACATCAAAATAAGAGGAAGAAGGACGAGGAAAAACAGTAAATACTTGATAATTTTCATGACTAACTTTAAAACCAAAATGAGCTAAAACAGAAAGCGTTAAATCGATATAAGGTTTACTCTTTAAATTTTTTACAATAATTTTTACAGGTGTTTGACATGATTTTGCAAATGCGAAAAGCAAACCGGTAAGAAATTGAGAACTCATAGAACCATCTACTATCAAGTCTTTCGTCTGCAAAGGCCCTTGAATTTGAATCGGTAGTTTTCCATTATTGGTGCGAATATTGACTCCTAATTGCGGAAAGAATTCATCAAAAAAATCCATGGGCCTTTGTAAAATACTCCCTGATCCGGAAAAAATAATTTGTTCTTCAAATAGCGCGGCGATAGGTGCAAACATGCGCATCGACAAACCACTTTCCCCGCAATACAATTTTTTTTGTTGGGACGATTGTTGTAGAAAAATAGATTCGTTTGAAAAAATATGCAATTGATTATTTTCTTCCGTCACTTTTGCACCCAAATCTTTTATTATACCCAAAGCAATTTTTTCATCGTTACTCTTTCCGAAATTATTAATAATAGTTTTTCCATTATTTAATAAAGCAGCCGCACACGCGCGCTGAGCACTACTTTTAGACGATGGTGCTTTTATTTTTCCAAAAATAGAAGAAGGGAAAATAATTTTTTCCGACATATCATTACTACATTATCCTATGAAAAATAGTGGATTGATTTAATCCATTTCAAAAAATATTTTTTTCAATTCAACCAAAGGAATTTTATTTATTCCACCTTGGCCTATTTTATCCAACACTACAAAGTTTATCTCCTCGCCCGTTCGCTTTTTATCATGCAATAAAATTTTCCACGCTTTCTCTTTATCAAATGGAAAAGAAATGGGTAATTGATAATTCGATAACAGCCGAATAACTCGTTGTGTTTCTTCTTCAGAAAATTTATTTATTTTTTGTGAAACCTTACAAGCCGCCACCATTCCGATACTGATGGCTTGTCCGTGCAAAAGCCCGCTAATTTTTTCGATCGCATGGCCAATGGTATGTCCAAAATTTAATAATTTTCTCTCACCGGTTTCGTTCTCGTCATTAGCCACTACATTGTATTTGATGTTGACATTGTCTTCTACCAATTTCGCGATTAAGGCGCTACTTTTTTGAAAATCATGTATCGATTTTTTTTCTAAAAAAGAAAATAGTTTCGCATCCTTGATGCAAGCGTGCTTAATAATTTCTGCAAATCCACTCACCCATTCTTCATCGGGTAAAGTTTGCAAAAGAGAAAAATCATAACAAAGAAATTGCGGTTGATTAATGGTACCGACCAAATTTTTATAAGCACCTACATCTACTCCGTTCTTTCCTCCAATCGCTGCATCTACCATCGCTAAAATACTTGTAGGCACAAAAGCAAATTGGATTCCGCGCATGTAAACAGAAGCTGCATATCCGGCAATATCAGTAACCACGCCACCTCCCACGCCAACTAAAAAAGAATTTCGATCCGCTTCCAACTCAATCATCTGACGGATTACATCGTCAACCGTTTGTTGATTCTTTATTCCTCCGCCCGGTTGTAAAATAATGGTTTTATTTCCTTCAAACTTTTCGGAATGCTTTGAAAAAACATTTTGATCCGTTACAAAAATCGTTTTTGCTCGATTTAATTGATCATATAAAAAAGAAAAAGGAGTATCAAAATAAATGTCAACCGTTTTTTGTTGAAAAGGATATTCTTTGGCCATTCCGATAGGATTAGTCATTCATTATTTTATTTTGGTGATTGATACTTTCTAAATGAATTGCATCAAAATATTTAGTGATAAAATTATTACTCAAACCTAAATTCTCTCCTTTCACAAAGGCCTTTGCTAAAATATCATTCCAACGATGCGTTTGCAAAATAGTGATGTTATTTTCTTTCTTATACATTCCAATTTTATCGGCAATTTTCATTCGCTGACCAACCAATGTTAAGAGCTCATCATCTATCTGATTGATTTGTTCACGAAGCGTTGCTAAAGCATTTAAAAATTCCTTCTCATCTGTATTTCCGGTACGCCAAATTAATTCATTTAATAAAGTAGAAAGTGCTTCTGGAGTAATTTGTTGTTTCGCGTCACTCCAAGCTGCATCAGGGTTTGAATGGCTTTCAATCATCAATCCGCCAAATTCTAAATCAATACTTTTTTGTGCTACAGACTGCAACAAAGAGCGGTTGCCACAAATGTGCGAAGGATCACAAATCAATAACATTTCAGGAAATCTTCTTTTCATTTCTATAGGCAAATGCCACATAGGAGCATTTCTAAATTCAGTATTTCCATAACTCGAAAAACCTCTATGAATCATGCCGATATTTTGTAAACCTGCTTTCTGTAATCTTTCAATTCCTCCACTCCATAATTCCAGATCAGGATTGATTGGATTTTTTATCAGCACAGGAATATCTACACCCTTTAATGCATCTGCTAATTCTTGCACACTAAACGGATTCACCGTGGTACGCGCACCAATCCAAAGTATATCTACATCAAATTGCAAAGCATTCTCAACATGCTTGGCCGTGGCCACTTCTACGGCAATCGGCATTCCCGTAATACTTTTTGCTTTCGCCAACCACGGAAGACCTTTGACTCCAATTCCTTCAAACATTCCCGGCTTAGTTCGAGGTTTCCAAATTCCCGCACGTAAAACATCTACCTTTCCCGTCTGAGCCAAGCCTGTAGCAATTTCTACCACCTGCTCTTCTGTTTCTGCGCTACACGGTCCGCTAATAATTAATGGTCTTTTATTCCATTTTTCTTTTACAATCTCTTTCATACTTTTTGATTCTGTCGCTTCTTTCATTTAAAATTAATTTTATTTTGGTAATTAAGTCTATTTTAAAATTCTTCTTATTTTATTTGAGTTTTGAATTAATTCAATCAAGTAATCATAATTTTCCTTTTCCAAACAACTTTTAAATTTTCTCAATTGAGAAATGTGTTCATTTAAAACATCCAACACATTTTCTCGATTTTGTTTAAATATGGGAGTCCACATTTCCGGACTACTCTTCGCTAATCTTACCGTGCTTTCAAAACCCCCACTCGCCATTTCAAAAATTGCTCCTTCTTCTTTCTCTTTTTCTAACACAGTATTGGCCAATGCAAAAGAAGTAATGTGCGAAATATGGCTCACATAAGCAGCGTGCACATCATGTGCTTCTGCATCCATGTACACCAAATTCATTCCTAAGCTTTGGTAAATTTTTTCTGTAATTTTCAAAGCATCCTCATCACTTTTTTCTTTATCGCAAATCACCACGGCATTTCCTTTGAAAGCCCCTGATACAGCGGCATTCGGGCCACTAAATTCTGTTCCCCACATTGGATGAGTTGCTACGAATCTCTTTCTATTCATACTTTGATTGGACATTTCGCAAATAGTATTTTTTGTAGAACCAACATCTATAACAACTTGATTTTTGATTCGATTTAAAATAGGAACAATCATCTGGGCAGCAGCATCTACGGGTATAGCAATAAAGACTACATCTGCGGATAATAATCCTTCTTCCAATTCTTTTATTTCATTTACCAAACCCAATTCCAGTGCTTTGGTTGCATGATCTTGATTCCTTTCTATTCCAATAATATTTTTGGCAATGCCATTTTCTTTTAATGCAATGGCTATCGATCCACCAATTAACCCGGTACCTATGATTGCAATATTCATCAATTATTAATTTTAATTCTTTGAATGGCTTCTTCTAATTTTTCTTCCGGAGTACATAAACTCACGCGAACATATTTTTCTCCTGCACTACCAAAAATGCCACCCGGTGTTATGAATAAATTATTTTGTTCTAAAATTTGATCACTTAATTGAAATCCATCAATATATTTTGCCGGCACTTTTGCCCAAACAAATAAACCTGCTTGCTCTTTAGAAAAAGTGCAATTCAATAATTCCAAAAGTTCATGCACTTTCTTTCTTCTTTGATTATAAATTTTGTTTAAAGAAATATACCAATCCTCTTCAAGCTGCAAAGCCTTTGCTGCAGCTAATTGTAGCGGAAGAAAAATTCCACTGTCCATATTTGTTTTAAATCGCAAAATTTCTTGTATTCTTTTTTCTGTCCCGGATAAAAACCCAATTCGCCATCCGGCCATACTATGGCTTTTGCTCAAAGAATTTAATTCAACGACAACATCCAAAGCACCTTCAATGTTTAATAAACTCAATGGTTTATTCAGGCCGGAAAAATCAGGTTGCAAAAAACTATAAGGATTATCATGGCAAATAAGAATTTGATTTCTTTTTGCAAACGCAATTAATTTTTCAAACATTTCTCTCGTCGGTAATCGACCGGTAGGCATGTGAGGATAATTCACAAACATAATTTTTGTGCGCGTGAGATCTTGGCTTTCTAATGCTTCAAAATTCGGCAACCAATCATTTTTTTCTTCCAGCGTATAGGCATGTATGTTAGCTCCTGCAATTTGAGCCGCACTTTTGTAAGTAGGATAACCGGGATTAGGAATCAATACATCATCACCGCTATTTAAATAGGTCATACAAATATGCATAATGCCTTCTTTGCTTCCTATTAAAGGCAAAATTTCTGTATCAGAATTTAATTGTACATCATACCATTGTTGATACCAAGCTGCAATCGCTTTTCTAAGTACCGGACTTCCTTTATAATTTTGATAAGCATGATTTTGTGGAAGTGCACTTTGTTCATGCAGCGTTTCTATCACATCAGGATGAGGAGGTAGATCCGGACTTCCAATGCCCAAATTAATTACCTTTTTGCCTGCTTGATTCATCGCATCTATTTGCCTTAATTTTTGAGAAAAATAATATTCTTCTACTCCATTAAGTCGAGCCGAAACCAATGGGAATTCAGTGGTAATTGTAGCAGTAATTGGTATGTTTTGATTCATAAAATAATTATCATTATTGGGTTTTATCGCATTTTAAATTTTTCCATTTTTATAAATTCCATACACTTTTACATGCGCTGTTATTGATTCTATTTTTTCTAACACCTCTTCTAATTGCTCACGATGCGTGAATTCGCAATCGGCGTGAAAAGAATATTTCCAATCACTGGCGGGAATGGGCATTGATTGTAATTTGCTCAGATTAATATCGCATGCAGCGATTTGAGTAAGTACTCTTGCCAAACTTCCTTTTGAATGATCCGTTTCAAATAATAAAGAAGCTTTATTCGCATTCGGAATATGTTTTTTCTCTGAAGGAATTTCCAAAGCCCAAAAACGAGTAAAATTATTTTTCTGGGTATGAATATTAGGTACTAAAACATCCAAATGAAAAAGTTGCGCAGCCAATTTTCCCGCCACGCCTGCGATGTGTTTGCTATTGTGTGTGTGAATCCATTTGGCGCTTAGCGCCGTATCTTCAGTTTCAATTAATTTCCAATTATATTTTTCTAAAAAATCGGAGCATTGTAATAATGCCATCGGATGAGAATGAACTTCACGAATATCTTCCAATTGCACTCCGCGGTTTACCAACAAATTCTGATCAATTTGAAGATAAACTTCACCCGAAATTTCCAGATTACTTTTTTGTAATAAATGATAATTAGGTAAAATAGTTCCCGCAATAGAATTTTCTATCGCCATCATTCCGCCATCACTTATATATTTATCTTGCGCAATTTGAATTAATTCTTTAAATGTAGCGCACGGAATTATTTGCACTTCTTCTCCAAAAAATTGTCGAGCTGCTTCTTGGTGAAAACATCCTTCAAAACCTTGTATAGCAATCCTTTTCATCATTTCTTAAAAACAAAAATCCCGGCTTTTACACCGGGATTCTTTATATTTTTCTGTTTAAATCAGTTTTAACAAAAGCCTCCCGGTTCGCTTCTAAAATAGTAGCTAAAATAAAACCAGGTATTTGCGATTGTGTTTGTCATTATTTTTCAAATGTAAGGTAGAAAGTGAGAAGTGCAAATATTTTTTTTATTTTCTTAAGAAAAAAAATTTCAAGAGCAGAGAAAAACCTCCAATTCATATCGAGCCGGCAATTATTTAAAGACATAAAAAAACCGCCTTATTTTACAATAAAGCGGTTCTTTTAGATTGCTTTCCAAAACAAAATGTCTTGGAAAAATAGAATTCAAACTATTTTTTAGTTGAATCAACAGGCATAGTAACTGTAGAATCAGTTTCTGTGTGAGTTTCAACTTTTAATGAATCCGGAGCTGGAGCTGGAGCTTCAACAACAGTTGTATCTTTTGTTGTTTCAGTTGAAGAAGTACCATCGTTACATGCTACGAAAAAAGTAGCTACTGCGAAAACTAGAAATAATTTTTTCATTTTTGAATGATTTTTTGATTTTGAATAATTTCAACATTGATACCCATTTTTAAAAAAGGTAACCCTTTGTGAAAAATATTTTTTTTACAATTTATAATTGGGTTACTTTTCCATCTTTGAAGTATTAATAATTGCAGAGTGAAAATATACGATGACGAAAGCAAATTGTTAGAAGGCTTAGCAGCTAACGATACAATTGCAATTGAAACCATTTATAAGGAAAGTTATCCGCTCATTCAGGCCTATATTGTTAAAAATAACGGATATGCCGATGATGCCAGAGATATTTTTCAGGAAGCGATGATAGTTCTTTTTGAAAAGGTACAACTTTCTTCTTTTGAATTGAATTGCCAAATCAGAACCTATCTATACTCAGTTTGTAGAAGGCTTTGGCTAAAAAAATTGCAAAGAGAAAAACGATACAATCCTTCAATCGATATGATTCAAGAAATTGTACCCGTAGATGATGAGATTGATTATCACGAAAAGAAAGATCAGGATTTTGAAATAATGGAAAAAGCATTGGCAACCATGGGTGAACCTTGCAAGAGTTTATTGGAAGCGTTCTATATTCAAAAAAAATCAATGCCCGAAATAGCCGATTCTTTTGGATATACGAATGCGGATAATGCGAAGACACAGAAATATAAATGCTTGGTTAGATTAAAGAAAATATTCTTCTCTCAATATAAAAATACAGACTAAAATGGACAATAATTTACTTTTGGATGCAGTAGAAAGATATAGAAACGGAGATATGTCATCCGAGGAAAAAATATTTTTTGAAGAATTAAGAAAAAATAATCCTGAAATAGATCAGGCTGCTGCTGAGCACACTTTTTTATTAAGCGAGTTAGATAGAATGAGCGAAATAAAAAATTTGAAAATTACTTTGGACAAAGTAGAAAGTCAATTGGAAAATGAAGGCTTTATTCAATTCAAAGAAAAGAAAACTAAAGCTAAATTGGTTTATCTATGGAATAGGTATCGCAGAACGATTGCGGTGGCTGCTTGTATTGCAGGTTTGGTTTCTATTTCTACAGCTTCTTTTGTTTCCATCTATTCTGAAAATAAAAAAACCGGCACTTTGACTCCTTTGGTGGATAATAAAATTCACCAAATGGAAACTAAGATCAACCAAATTGAGAACAAGCTCAATGATTCTAAAACCGTACCTCTAAAACCCAAGTTTGAAGCTAATTTCAGAGCAACCGGATTTTTAATGGATGGTGATGGTTATATCATTACCAATGCACATGTGGTCAACAATGCCAAAAATTTAATTGTAGAAAATATAAAGGGTGAACAATTTACTGCAAAACCAATCTATTCCAATCCTATGACGGATTTGGCCATTCTGAAAATTATAGATACTGCGTTTCACAAAATAAATACGCTTCCTTACACGTTTTCTAAAACCTCTGTAGATTTAGCAGAAACCATTTTTACTTTAGGCTATCCTCGTGAAGAAGTAGTGTATGGCGAAGGCTATGTAAGTGCTAAATCAGGATACATTGGTGATACATCTTCTTATCAAATTAGTATTTCAGCAAACCCCGGAAATAGCGGTGGACCTGTGATTAATAAAAATGGTGAAGTGATAGGTATCATCAGTAGTAAAGAAACCAATGCCGATGGTGTAGTATTTGCCGTAAAATCTAAAAATATTTATACAGCTCTGAAAGAAATTAATAAGAATCAAAATTCAGAAATTAAGCTTCATTCTCAAAATACTTTAAAAGGAATTACTCGCGTACAACAAATCAAAAAATTAGAAGAATTTGTTTACAAAGTAAAAGGAAACTGACACTAAATTACTTCCATAAATCTTTTGAATAATATCCTGCTTTTATTAATTGCAGGATATTTTCTTTTACATCAGGTGCATCTTCTTTATAAGTAACCCCAAACCATTGAGCATCGGTGGTAATTACTTTTATTACTCCTCCTCTATCATGAATAAATGCATCTCCCATTAAAGGAATAAAAAATTCTGACTTAGGATTATCCCCATTTTCTTGTAAAAATTTCTTGAATAATTCTTGAATAAATTCGAAGACATTCGAATCAAATCCCCAGAAATTCATACTTACAGGCGTCTGAATTGGTAGCGCTACTTTTTGTTCACTTTCCTCGTAAAAGATTTGATCGTCCTCAGCGTAAATTTTTGTTCTCTCTACCACACTTTCCAAATTATTATTATTATCCACTTTACATACACCACGACTAACTGTTCCGTTTTTGGAAAGCGTTTTCGAAAGCTGGTAACCAATGATACAATAGGTTTTTGAATTGACTTCTGAGGTCAAAAATTGATAAGCTTTTTCAAAAGCATCTCTACCATAAAAATCATCTGCATTAATTACCGCAAATGGTTCATGAATCACTTCTTGTGCACAAAGAACCGCATGTGCAGTTCCCCAAGGTTTTTTTCTGTCTTGTTTAATTTCAAACCCATTCAAATGAGAATTAATTTCTTGCATTACATATTCTACCTCTACTCTGCCTTTCAATTTTGCATCAAATAATTTTTTAAAATTTTCTGCAAATTCTTCTCTTATTACAAAAACGATTTTACCAAATCCACTTCTAATGGCATCGTAAATAGAATAATCAATAATCGTTTCGCCATTTGGCCCAAAAGAATCAGTTTGTTTATTACCACCATAACGGCTTCCCATACCCGCGGCCAAAATCAAAAGTGTCGGTTTCATATATCCAATAATTAAAACGTAGAAATTTCTTTTTCTTAAATTGCTGCGAAAATAAGGAAGAAATCTCGATGTCACCTATTCCGCTTAATTTGTTCGATTGCTCTTTTGATTTAAATGCCGTGGAGACGGTATTTTTGAAGGATGACTTATATGCTGAAAAAGGTATACAACTTTCAATTCTCCGTCTTGATAAAATACATCCTATTATTTCCGGAAATAAATTATTTAAACTTTGGTTTTTTTTAGATGAAGCAAAAAAATCATCTCACAAAACCCTACTTACTTTTGGTGGAGCTTATTCCAATCATTTGGCGGCAACTGCTTTTGCCTGCAAAAAAATGGGCTTGAAAAGTATTGGAATAGTTCGTGGAGAAAAATCTACTATACTTTCGCACACACTTTTATTTTGTTTGGAGCAAGGGATGGAATTGCAATTTGTGTCGCGCGAAATTTATAAAAATGGTTTCGACAAAGAATTAGCAATATCGCTTCATGAAAAATTCGGAGAATTTATTGTAGTTCCCGAAGGAGGATTTTCTGAAGATGGCGCCAAAGGCGCTTCATTGATTTCTCTCTATTTTGAAAAGTTAGATTATACCCATATCGCTACTGCAATCGGTACTGCGACTACTTTTGCAGGGTTGATCAAAGCAAATAAAAATCAAAAGGAAATAATCGGATTTAGTGTTTTGAAAAACATGCAAGACATAGCCGAACGATTAGAAAAATTAGGCGCAAAAGTTTCATCCAATTATACCGTGAACCACAATTATCATTTTGGAGGTTATGCTAAAAAAAGTCAGCAACTTTTTTCCTTCATGAATCAATTTTACGAACAACATCAAATTCCTTTAGATTTCGTTTATACGGGAAAACTGATGTTTGGAATTGATGATCTGATTCGAAAAGATTATTTCCCTTCGGGTTCAAAAATAATTGCAATTCATACAGGCGGGTTGCAAGGAAATTTATCTCTTAAAAATAATGAGGTAATTTTTTAACTCAATTATTTATGTAGATAAAGCGAATCTTTTACCTCGCCACAATGAAGCATTCCGGCTTTATATTCAGGATGATATTTCCCCAAATAAGGATTTACTATTTCTCTGGTATCGCTTAACCAATTGGCTTCTTGTTCGCCAAAAGCCATGGGGCAGTTTTGCCAATATATTTTTTCACCTTCATATCCGATTGTATTTAAAAACGGATAAAGATTTTCCGAAATTTTACTGAATTCATGGCGCATTTGGGTGATATTCTTTGCGGAAATAATAGCATTGGCACCTGATTTTATTTCATTTAAAAATTGTTCTGCTCCTGCTAAAATAGGAATGCTATCATTTTTTAATTCATCTAATTTAAGCCCGTCTAAAGAAGTTGTAAAATCATTGGTTCGTGATTTAACTGAAACCGTATCTGCCTCCACAAATGCACTCTTCAAATCAAAATAAGATTTCAAAGTAGCATCCACACTTTTGTTTAGAGAATCAGAATGTTTTTTAGTAACTAATTCATTTGAAGTTTCGTTTACATCAGTCTTGTCGGTTTTAAAAAATAACCACCAAACTCCAAAAACAATTACCAATAAAAATACAATAGCTAAAATCCGTTTCATAAAAAAAAAATTTAAAGACGAAGATAAGAAGAAAGAAAATAAGCCTATTTCTGTTTGCTTTCCGTTTAAAAAAATCGCAATAACAAAGTTTAAAATAATAAATTTGAAATAGAAATTGGGGTGAAAGAATATTTTATTATTTTTGCGCCCTTGTTACCAAGTTCTATACTCCTTTAATGGGCGTAGAATTTTGAAAACGATGGCCCCGTAGCTCAACTGAATAGAGTATCTGACTACGGATCAGAAGGTTTCAGGTTTGAATCCTGACGGGGTCACAAAAAAAACCTTGCAGTAATTTGTGAGGTTTTTTATTTTAAGTCATTTCCTAAAAGAATATTATTTTTTAAAATCCGCCGTAAAATCAAATTCAGATTGTAAAAGCGAATACATCGTCATGTCGTAATGTTTCTCATTCCATAACATCCATTGGCGCAAAATTCCTTCTTTTGCGAATCCCAATTTTGTAAGCACCTTCTCTGAGGCTACATTTCCTTGCATCACTTCTGCTTCTATTCGATTGATTGTAAGTTCCTGGAAACCGTATTTTATTACTGCTCTTAAAACTTCAGTAATGTATCCCTGATTCCAAAATTCAAATTGTAAATCATAGCCTAAGTTGGCTCTATGATTAGGGGTGAAATTATTGAAACCAATGGTGCCAATAATATGATTTTTTCCCTTTAGGCAAATTCCCCAACGAATACCCATTTTTTGCGAAAATCGACTACTAAACCAGTCTAGACACTTTTGAGCCTCTTGTTCCTCTTTAAAAGTGATCAGGTTGTAAAACTCAGTCACTTTATCATCGCTAAATAATTTAAAAATATCTCCTACATGCTCTTGCTTTATTTCAACAAGGTCAAGTCGATTGGTATGTAAATCAGGGAAAGTGGTTAGCATATTCTACAATATTATTGAGGTTAATGAGTTCGCAATTTCCTTTTCAAAAAATTCGGTTATAAAAAAACCGTTTCATAAAAAATGAAACGGTAATAAAAAACGACAAAACATAGTTATCAATTAACTTCTACTCGTCCTGCGCCAATATATCGTTTAGAATAATAAGGATCATCTAAACTGCTTATCGTCACACCCTGACTGGAGGAAGCATGAAAAAAATAATTATTTTCTAAATAAAAACCTACGTGTGATATTCCGCCTGTAGTATTGAAAAATACTAAATCTCCTTCTCTCAAATCTTCCTTATTAATTCGCTTAGTATTTTTATATTGTTGCTTAGCAGTTCTGGGAACAGTGAAGCCATAAACGGCCATCAATAAACTTCCTGTCAATGCGCTACAATCAATTCCTTTTTTAGTAGTACCTCCATAATGATATTTGGTTCCAAACCATTTTTCCATATAACCTAATAGAGATAAATTTTGAAGTGACTCTACGTTCACATTTAATATCATTGCATACTTAAATTGTAAACCGCTTAATTTTTCAATAATCGATTTACTCTTGGATTCGGAAGTCTTTGTATTTTTAACCAACACCGGTTTTTCTACCATGATACTTTTACTTCCACCACTCACCGGATTTTTCAAAATACCAAATGGAGTAAATTCTGTTTGGGCATGGTTATTGAAATAATAATTTTCATCGGCACTTACAGGATTGCTATTATTGACACTGGTTTGAGCTTTGGCAGTATTTATGCTTCCTGCTAATATTGCTGCGCAACACAATACGATTAATTTCTTCATGTTGATGAACGATGTTTTTTGGGTTTGCCTAAGCAATTAGTATTGTTATAATTCTTTTAAATACAATTGAATTATTACTATTTAAACAAACCTCATTAAAATATATTTTCTCAAGCCGGACGAAGTTAAGTTTCCGAAAACAAAAAAGCAAATAAAATTCCTATTTTTTTTCATAAATTTCAAATCCTTTACAGACGTGGCTTTGAACCCAAAGTAGGGTTTCATTCTATTATTTCAAGAATATCGTTACCATAATTTTTACGATATTCGCCATGCTTTTCGCAAGAAAAAAAGAATTTATTTTTTTAGGATTAATCGGGTTTCAAAATGCAGTTTTCTCACCTTCATGTACACACGCAATTTTCTTTATTAGATGGAGCCGCTTCCATCAAAGGATTGTACAATAAAGCCATTGCAGATAAAATGCCGGCGTTGGCAATTTCTGATCATGGAAACATGTTTGGTGTATTCGAATTTGTAAAGCAAGCCTATAATTTTAAAAATGAAGATGGAACCCTAAAAGTAAAGCCCATCGTAGGTTGTGAGTTTTACATCACAGAGAATAGGCACCAAAAAGTTTTTACAAAAGATGCCAAAGATCCTCGACATCATCAAATATTATTAGCGAAAAATAAACAAGGTTATCAAAATTTGATCAAGCTTACATCCTTAGGTTATACCGAAGGAATGTATTCCAAATATCCGCGAATAGATAAAGAACTCATTCATAAATATCATGAAGGATTGATCGCGTCCACATGTTGTTTGGGCGGTTTAGTACCTCAACTTATTTTGAAAAAAAGTGAAGCTGATGCAGAGAATGAATTCAAATGGTGGCTCAATATTTTTCAAGAAGATTATTATGTAGAATTGCAAAGGCATGGCATTCCCGAACAAGAAAAAGTAAATAAAGTACTTTTAAAATTTGCCAAGAAATATAATGTGAAAGTGATTGCCAGCAACGATTCGCATTACGTAGATGAAAAAGATTTTAATGCGCATGATATTTTGTTGTGTTTAAATACCGGCGAAAAGCAATCTACGCCTGCATTACGCGAATTTTCTGATGATGATGTATCTGTAAAAAATAAAAGATTCGGATTTTATAACAACCAATTTTATCTAAAAAATACTGCCGAAATGATGTCGGCATTTCATGATCTTCCGGAAGCGCTTGATAACACGAATGAGATTATTAATAAAGTAGAGACACTCAATTTAAAATCTGATATTCTTCTTCCTCATTTTAAAGTTCCAAAAGAATTTATTTCGCAAGAAGCTTATCTGGAGCATCTTACATGGACCGGAGCAAAAAAAAGATATCAAGTTCTTACTCCCGAAATTGAAGAGCGCATCAACTTTGAACTCCACACGATCAAGACGATGGGATTTTCGGGTTACTTTTTAATTGTAAGTGATTTTATTATCGCCGGAAAAGAATTGGGAGTTTTTGTAGGACCCGGAAGAGGTTCTGCCGCAGGCTCTGTAGTAGCCTACTGTATTGGCATTACCAATATTGATCCTATAAAATATAATTTACTCTTCGAAAGATTCTTAAATCCTGATCGTAAAACCATGCCCGATATTGATACGGACTTTGATGATGAAGGCCGACAAAAAGTGATGGATTATGTGGTGGAGAAATATGGTAAAAATCAGGTAGCGCAAATTATTACTTATGGTACTATGGCTGCCAAAATGAGCATTAAAGATGTAGCTCGTGTAATGGATTTACCATTGCCGGAAAGCAATGCTCTGGCTAAATTGGTGCCGGATAAACCGGGAACTTCTTTGAGAAAAGTATTGCAAGCTCCATTAACCGGACCTAAATCATTAACCGAAGATGGAGTAAGCCCCGATGATCTTTCCAATATTAAATTATTGAGAGAAATTTATAATGGAGATGATGCAAGAAGCAAGGTTTTGCACGAAGCTGAAATTTTGGAAGGCTCGGTAAGGAACACCGGAATCCATGCTTCGGCAATTATCATTGCTCCTTCTGACTTAATGGATCTCATACCTGTGGCTATTTCTAAAGATTCTGATCTTTGGTTGACACAAATAGACGGAAATAATATTGAAAGCGCCGGATGTTTAAAAATGGATTTTTTAGGTTTAAAAACTTTAAGTGTTTTGAAAACCGCTCTGGCACTTATTCAACAAAACCATGGCATAGAAATTAATCTAGAAGAACTTCCATTAGATGATGAGGATACTTATAAATTATATCAAAGAGCTGAAACCAACGGTACATTCCAATTTGAAAGTCCGGGAATGCAAAAACATTTACGCGAATTAAAACCGGACAAATTTGATGACCTCATTGCGATGAATGCCTTGTACAGACCGGGTCCTATCGCTTACATTCCTGATTATATTGAACGCAAACATGGCCGACAAGATATTGTGTACGACCTACCGGAAATGGAAGAATATTTGAAAGACACTTATGGCATTACTGTATATCAAGAGCAGGTAATGTTGCTGTCGCAAAAAATAGCCGGTTTTGGTAAAGGCGATGCTGATGGTTTAAGAAAAGCGATGGGAAAAAAGCAACGTGCTGTGCTTGATGAAATGAAAGTGAAATTTATTGAAGGCGGTAAAAAAAATAATCATCCGGTAGCCGTTTTGGAAAAAATTTGGACCGACTGGGAAGCCTTTGCCCAATATGCTTTCAACAAATCTCATTCTACTTGTTATGCTTTAGTAGCTTATCAAACTGCCTATTTAAAAGCCCATTATCCGAGTGAATATATGGCAGCAGTTTTAAATCACGCGGGTGCCATTGAGAAAATTACTTTCTTTATGGAAGAGTGTAAGAGCATGGGTTTGAAAGTGTTGGGGCCGGATATAAATGAGTCGCAGAAAGGATTTGCCGTAAACAAAAAAGGCGAGATACGATTTGGTTTTAACGGTATGAAAGGCGTGGGCGATGCAGCCATAGAAAATATTATTGAAGAACGAGAAAAGCACGGCCCATATAGTACCATATTTGATTTAATAAAAAGAGTAAACCAAAGAACCGTTAATAAGAAATCTTTGGAAAGCCTTGCCTACGCAGGTGCGTTCGATTGTTTCAATAATTTCCATCGGGCACAATTTTTCTTTACAGTTCCCGGCGAGAATATAAATTCCCTTGAAAAAATAATTAAATTTGGCAATCAATATCAAGCACAATTAAATGTAAGCACTCATACACTTTTTGGCGATTTGCAAATGGCTGAAGTAACTCCACCTGCAATTCCTGATTGCACTCCTTGGTCGCTTGTGCAATTATTAGATTATGAAAAAGAAGTAACAGGAATTTATATGAGTGGTCATCCATTGGATAATTTTAAATTCCAATTAAAACATTACGGCATCACGGAGATCGGAGATTTTAATAAATTCAAAGAAGAAATAACTGAGCAAAGAAATCCAACTCGGCCTTTCCGTTTAGTTGGATTAGTAACGCTTGCACAACATCGAACTACCAAAACGGGAAACAAATTCGGTGTATTTACTATAGAAGATTATTCCTCAAAAATGGAATTATTACTTTGGCGCGATGATTATGTGAAATACAATCATTACTTAGAAAGTGGCATGATGGTATGCATCAATGGTTCATTTCAACAAAGATATCCTGATAGGCCATTTGAGTTTAAAGTTTCCTCCATTTCACTTTTGGAAACTCTATTACGAAATCATACCAAAAAAGTACAAGTTCATTTAAATGCAGATGCCATTACAGAAGATTTGCTAGATTTTATGGAAGAGAATGTAAAAGCATTTCCGGGAAAATCCACTTTAAAATTCTGTGTTCAAGAACCTTCGGCACATTTGCAATTTGGAATGTGTACCATCGGAAAAGGTTTTGAAATGAATGACGAAATGGCTAATTATTTACAAAAAAATCCTTTATTAGATGTTCAGATAGAAGTAGCGAATTAAAAACGTGACATTTCTACATATAAAAATATTGGTCGTAATTTTGCAGTACAATTATCGCAACATTAATTTCATAAAATAATAAAACAAAACAATTATGGCGCAAGAATATACTGATGTGAACTTCAAAGAGAAAGTTTTAGATTCAGACAAATTAACAATGATCGATTTTTGGGCAGAATGGTGCGGCCCATGTAGAGCAATAGGCCCGGTAGTAGAAGAACTCGCTAAAGAATATGATGGAGTTGTAAATATTGGTAAAGTAAATGTGGATCAGAACCCGCAATTGAGCGTGAAATATGGCATTACCAGCATTCCTGCAATCCTTTTTGTAAAAGGTGGTGAAGTAGTAGATAAATTAGTTGGCTCTCAACCCAAAGGAAATTTTGTAAAGAAAATTGAAGCTCATAAATAAATTATCTAAATAAAAAATCTGCAAAGGCTTTCTCATAAAATGGAAAGCCTTTTTTATTTGTTCGCAATTCAGTTCCAATCAACTCTTAAATAATTCTAAAAGCTTTTTTAATTGAATTATTTACACTTATTTTTGGTAAAAATATTTATAATGAAATCTATTAAACTCTTAGCAATCCTATTTGTCAGCTTATTGGCATTCCAAAATTCAGATGCACAAACAACTGTAACTGATTCAGTAAAAGTAAATGGCAATTGCGGATCATGCAAAAAAACAATTGAAAAAAATGCGCTCGCAGCCGGTGCTACAACTGCATCGTGGAATAAAACCACCAAATTTTTAAGTATCAGTTTCGACCCTACAAAAAGCAATAAAACCAAGATCCAAAAATCCGTGGCTGATGCAGGTTACGATACCGAGGATTTTAAAGCAAGCGATAAAGCTTATCAATCTTTAGAAGATTGCTGCCAATACGATCGTACTACTAAATTAAAAAGTCCGAAGAAAGATTAAGTCGCAAATATGCTAATCAGAAAAATCATTAAAACTGATGATGCAGCATTGGCGATTATTATCAGAAAAGCATTAGAAGATTTTAAAGCCAATAAACCCGGCACGGTCTATTTTGATGAAAGCACTGATCATTTGAGTGATGTTTTTACACTTGAAAACTCATCTTATTTTGTGGCTGTTGTAGATGGTGAAATTGCCGGTGGTGCGGGCTTCTATCCTACTGAAGGCTTACCAATTGATACCTGCGAATTGGTAAAAATGTATTTATCAAAAAAATTTAGAGGTAAAGGAATTGGCCAAACACTTTTAGAAAAATGCATGACTGAAGCACGACTTTCGGGCTTTAGGAAAATGTATATCGAAACATTGCCGGAACTTACAAGCGCCATACCTCTTTATGAAAAAAATGGATTTCACTTTTTATCTTCTCCGATGGGAAACAGCGGCCATACAGGTTGCAATGTTTGGATGTTGAGAGATTTATAAAATAAAAATCGGGCAAGAATCTTTTAAAATATCTTACCCGATTTTCGTGATCCGGATTGGATTCGAACCAATGACCCTCAGCTTAGAAGGCTGATGCTCTATCCAGCTGAGCTACCGGACCAAAATTTCTATTCTTTTAATTGATACAAAGAATAGTGCTGGATTTTAAAAATGTTTGCAAATATAGCTGAATTGTTTGCCTTCTTCCAAAAAATATCGAAAGTGATTCCTACATTTTTGTGAAAAAAGAATTTAATTCTTCAATTTAGAATAAACTGCGGTATCACTGAATTTTCCATCAGCAAAAAAGTTTTCTCTGAAATAACCCTCTTTTACAAAATCAAGAGATTGTAAAATTTTTTCTGAGGCAATATTATCGGGGTCTATTTGCGCTTCTACACTATGCAAACCCATTTGATGAAAACCATAATCCATTACTTTTTGAATGGCTTCTTTCATAATGCCTTTTCGCCAAAATTGAGGCATGAGCGAATAGCCGATTTCAGCCCGGAAATGGTCTTTTATTAATCGCCAAAACCCAAGCGTACCAATCAGAGCATCAGGATTGCTTCGCAAAGTAATTGCCCAAGAAATTCCGGAATTATCTTTCAATGCATCATCAATTAAATGAAAGAAAATTTCTGCATCGGCTAAAGATTCACATTTTTTAGGAATGTATTTCATCACATCAGCATTGGTGCGAAGTGCGTAAATAGCTTCGATGTCCATTGCAGTCACTCTTCTCAAAAGCAATCTTTCCGTAACCAATTCGGGAAATGGTAAAAAATTAGGTGTTAGCATGGCCGAGCAATTTTTTTGCTGAGCAATGTACTAATTCGATAGAAAATAAAATTAAAAACTATAATTTTTCTGCAATGATTGCTATGGCATTCATGTTATTTTTATATTTATTAAATACACAACGCATCTCATTGATTCGTCGTCTGGCTTTAGGTTGGCGAATTATATTGAAACCAATTTTCAATGCCCTAAAAAATCCTTCATCATCAATTATTCTGCTCGTTTCTAAAAGGCTCATACTATTTACCGAAACCATTTTAATTTTAAAACCCTCTTTTTCTATCAAATGAATCCATTCCGATTGCGTCAATGGGCGTGCATTCACTTTGATACACATCGCTAATTCTTTTTGCACTTTTGCTTTTGATTCTTTGTCTAAATTATCCGGTGTTAATCCTAATTCGTGAATCCCATACAAACCGCCTTTTTTAAGCAAACGATGCGCCTCTTTAATGATTTCGGATTTTCTATGATCGGCTTGCATGGTCAACATCGCTTCGCCATATACCTTATCGGCGTAATTATTTTTTAATGCAACATGCGCGGCATTTCCAATAATTATTTGTTGAGAAGCTCCTTTTATTTTCTTGCGTAAATCTGTCGCTGCCTCTTCACTCAATTCCACTCCTGTATAAGATTTAGGATGATATTTCAATACTTGATTAGCGGTATATCCTATGCCCGGAGCGAATTCTACCACATCGTCTGTATGTTGAATTTGTAATCCTTTAATAAGCTTCAATGTTAGTTCTTTTCCGCCGGGGCGCAATACTTTTTTACCCATTTTAGAAAGTATCCAATGCCCTTGTTCTATTTCAATCGGTTTGTAATCCATAAGGTTGAAAATTAATTTGCTCAAATGTCAACTTGTTTTTGTGGCCTCATTTTCTATAATGGGAAAACTCATTTGCGAAATAGGGAAAATTGAATTTAAAAGAGGTTTCGTGTGTCACTAACTTTGAGATTGGGGAAGTCCAAGTAGCGGAAGGGTTTTCCAACTTCACAAAGCATTTTACCAAGTCAACACATGATTTTTCCAATTCCACAAAGCATTTTACCAAGTCAACACATGATTTTTCCAACTTCACAAAGCATTTTACCAAGTCAACATAGTATTTTTCCAAGTTAACAAAGCACTATTCCAACATAACAAAGCATTTTTCCAAATTGACATAGCATTTTTCCAAATTGACATAGCATTTTTCCAAGTGTACAATGACACTTCCTAAAATTACTTTGACCCTTTCTAAAATTCCAACTTTACAGGCAATTCTTAACTTTTCTCATCCCTCTTCTCCACAGGGACGATAAGCTCAGGCTGATAGTGTGATTTTCACTGAACATTTTGCATTTTGCATTCAACTTTCTTGAGTGGGATTGCTTCGTTCCTCGCAATGACGGGAACAGTGGACGCGCAACCCTCTCAATAACGGATTCTCCACAGCTCTCACACAAAAAAAATCGCCTCCCGAAGGAAGCGATTGGAAGAAAATTAACCCAGCTTAATCAGTCAGATAGACTTGATTGTTCTTATAGACAGTGATGTCAGAGAGATCCAGCACTTGCCCGGAAGAATTTAAAATCCGAATGTCGTATTTGCTCTCCAAAATGAAGCTATGCTCCCCGGGAGTGTAATTCTCAGAATCAAACATAACATTAGTAGGATTCTTATAAGAAATGTTCAGATTATACTGACTGGATTTCACCCCATCGGAGACTATTTTCTGATACTCGAAAGGAGGAAAAGTGATGTCGATGGTTTTCTTGCCTTCTCCCCAGACAAAACTGTCAAAAGTCTCGTAAGTTGCTCCATCTTCTACTCGATTATCATCGAAATACAATATCGGCGAGTAAAGCAAGCCGGCAAAACCCGCGAAAGGGTTCTTAAGCTTAATCCCGCCCACTATCGCCTTTCTCGGGCCAGTCATTTTGAAATTGAAGCTGAACATCGAGCTTTGTGAATAACCGCTGTTAGGAGGAGCTTGAATACTCCCATTTAAGGAAACAAAAATGATACCCGGATTAGGCAAAATTGCGCTGGCTGGCGTATTGGCATCCACTTGACCAACGATGACTTCGTTTTGAAAAGAGCCATCGCTTGGTAATTTGCCACCTTCGCCATCGTCGAGACTGGTGAATTTGAAAAAAAGCCCCACGCCGTTGTTGACTCCTGAGCCAGGCTTGATGGAAAAATACGCTTCAATAGTATTGAGGCCAGGGGTAAGTGGTAAATTCTTGAATTCGATTTCGCCATTCGCACCAGTCGGAGCTAGAACTTTCCAGCGCCCGCCTGCTACTCGATAGCGCAACATTTTCACAGCCACGCCATAGTCGCCAAAATTAGCCTTTAAGCTGTGCAAAGTCTTGCTGCCAGCGGAAGTGTTGGTGAATTTCAAAGTCAATTTGTTGCTAATGGCTCCGCCAACTATGGCGAAAGGATTAGCATACTCAACTTGCGGAGATTTAAACCAAGTGCTTTTCTTATCGAGCGTACGGAAGGCTACGGTGTCGGCTTTGGCATTGCCAGATTGGTCTTTGACGCTGAGGGCGAATTTGTAATCGGTGCTACTGGTGAGGCCGGTGGCATTGTAATTGCCGATAGCGAGGACATTCACAGATTGCCCAGTGTTGAGATTTTTCAGCGTTCTCTCAGTGATGGGAGAATTACTAGAAGTCGCAAAGGCAAAGCTGGCGCTAACATCGGTAACTAGAGAGACTTTAAAAGAGTCGATCTTGAGATTGGAAGACGCAGTACTGAAGTCAATACTACGGCTGGCATTACGCCCGTCGCTGGCGCTGGCGATTAAAGTGGCCTTGTAAGCTTTGCCGGCAGTGAGGCCGGTGAAAGTGTGTTTACCTCCAGTAGCTACTTCGGCTGTGCCTCCATCAAGAGAAATTTTGGTGAGGCTGGCATTGGCGACTGAGAAGGAAAGGCTGGCTGAGGTCATACTAACACTATCTAAATTGAAAGAGTTGATGACGGGTGCCGGATTAGGTGGGACAGGGTCCGCTCCGGGCTTTTTGCATTGGTTGAAGGCCATTCCTAAAATAAAAATTACAATTAGAAATGAAGGCTTCTTGAGAGAAAGAAAATTGTTCATCTTAATAAATTTTATTCCGTTTTTGAAATCGGCAGATTTATATACAAGAAATACTGTAGAGAGTTTTTGAAAATATCTAAATATTTTCAAAAACAAATGTAAATAAAATAATTTATCATATTTCAAAAAAATTTGGTTTGATAATGTTTTTTATTTTAGAAAAATTATGGGTCGTGCCTACGGCACTCTTTTTCTCTTTTCTTCTATTATCTCGGAATAAATTCCGAGCTACAAAATTTTATCAGGCCTACGGCCTTTCACCCACATAATTCTAATTTGCATCTAAACTATTTTAGTTATAAATGCATAGAAAGATTTGAGAGCCGTAGGCTCGATTCTATTTTCTGATATAAAATGATCCATGCCTACAGCACTCTTTCCGTCCTTACATTTTATTTATCACAATAAATTCCGAGCTACAAATTTTATCAGGCCTACGGCCTTTCACCCACATAATTCTAATTTGCATCTAAACTATTTTAGATTATAAATGCATAGAAAGATTGGAGAGCCGTAGGCTCGATTCCATTTTCTGATATAAAATGATCCATGCCTACAGCACTCTTTCCGTCATTACATTTTATTTATCGCAATAAATTCCGAGCTACAAAATTTTATCAGGCCTATGGCCTTTCACCCACATAATTCTAATTTGCATCTAAACTATTTTAGATTATAAATGCTATAGAAAGATTGGAGAGCCGTAGGCTCGATTCCATTTTCTGATATAAAATGATCCATGCCTACAGCACTCTTTCCGTCATCACATTTTATTTATCACAATAAATTCCGAGCTACAAAATTTTATCAGGCCTACGGCCTTTCACCAACATAATTCTAATTTGCACCTGAACTATTTTAGGTTATAAATGTATAGAAAGATTTGAGAGCCGTCGGCTCGATTACATCTTGTAACAATGGACTTTAGTCCGTTGATAATAATCACCAAACAAAAAAGAGCCGTAGGCTCGATTCCATTTTGTAACAATGGACTTCAGTCCGTTGATAATAATCACAAACAAAAAAGAGTCGTAGGCTCGATTACCATCTTGTAAAAATGGACTTCAGTCCGTTGATAATAAAAGAAGTAAGGTATTGAGAGCCGTAGGCTCGATTCCCTCTTGTAACAATGGACTTTAGTCCGTTGATAATAATCACCAAATAAATAAGAGCCGTAGGCTCGGCCCCATATTCAGGAAGTATTTATTTATTTTGCATTAAAAATTTGTCATGGCAAATACCTATCATCAAATTTACATTCAGACTGTTTTTGCTGTGAAGTATAGAGCAGCTATTCTTGAAAAAAGTTGGAGAAAAAAATTACAAGGAGTCATAGGAAATCTGATAAATGAAACAGGTTGTAAAACTATTATTGTAAATGGTGTTGAAGATCATATCCATTGCCTAATCGGATTAAAGCCTGTAATTTCTGTTTCTGAATTGATGAAATCTGTAAAAGCAAAATCTTCCAAATTTATTAATGACGAAAAATTAACTAATGAAAGATTTGAATGGCAAAGTGGTTATGGCGTTTTTTCTTACGGACAAAAAGATGTGGATATGATATATAAATATATTCAAAATCAGGAAGAACATCACCGAGTCAAAACTTTTAGAGAAGAGTATGAAGGATTACTAAAAGAATTTAAGATTGATTTTGATGAACAATATTCCTTTGAGGAATTGATATAAAACTATGGGTCGTGCCTACGGCACTCATCGCCAGCTTTATGTATTTCATCCACGGAATAAATTCCGTGGTTACTCTATAAATTCAGGCCTACGGCCTTGCGCTAACTTATTTTTCCCTAGTTAAATTATTTTTGGTGATGAAGACACAAAACTTGTAAGAGCCGAAGGCTCGATTTCATTTTGTAACAATGGACTTAAGTCCATTGTTACCCTACCAATACAAGGGAACTAGAGCCGAAGGCTCGATTTCATTTGAGGAATAAGGTCTCATGTTGGAGGTTTTATGAGTATGATTTCTGCTAAGGTTTATAAAGCAGTTAGAGAATCATATTAAAAGGCTCTGTCTATAAATACTTGGCTTACTATTTTGAATTTTCAATTTTTAATTTTGTCCATTGACCTTTCCCTCCCGATCTCCTCTTGAAATTCCACGAACAATCTTATATTGCACACGCCCACTGCAACAAAAAATAATGGAGGTAAAAATTGAACCAAGTTGGAAAGAAGTTTTAAAAGATGAATTTGTAAAAGATTATTTTTTACACTTAACTACTTTTTTAAAAGCGGAAAGAGCCACTAAGAAAATCATCTATCCACCGGGGCCATTGATTTTTAATGCATTTGAAAAAACTCCTTTTGATAAAGTAAAAGTGGTTATCCTCGGTCAAGATCCTTATCACAATCCGGGGCAGGCGCACGGATTAAGTTTTTCAGTCCCTGATGGTGTGCCACCACCGCCGTCTTTGAAAAATATTTTTAAAGAATTGCACGATGATTTAGGAATTCCAATTCCAAAAAACGGCAATTTAGAAAAATGGGCACAACAAGGAGTTTTACTTTTAAATACTTCTCTAACTGTTCGTGAAAACGAGCCCGGCAGCCATTCTCGCATAGGTTGGATAACATTTACGAATGAAGTGATTCGAAAAATATCAAATCAAAAAAGTAGAATTGTTTTTTTACTTTGGGGAAATTATGCGCACGAAAAACAAGAACTAATTGACGAAGGAAAACATTTTGTTTTGAAGGCCGCACATCCTTCGCCATTAAGTGCGCATAGAGGATTTTTTGGTTGTCGACATTTCTCTGCAACCAATCAAATATTGATGCAGGAAGGCATTGCGCCTATCGATTGGAAAATTTAATTTTAAAAAATTTATAGTTTGAAAAATTTCTTTGGTAAAATATTCGCTTTTTGGGCAATCATTGCCTTTCTTATTTTTATTTTACCCGCAGCTTTTATTTTATGGATTATTGGTCTCTTTTCTGAACCAACAAGAACGCGCATTTTTAGAATTGTGGTGAACATTTGGATGTCGATTTGGATTTTTTTAATCGGTTGTCGTTTGAAAATAAAAGGAAAAGAAAATTTTGCAAAAGGGAAAAATTATATCGTGACTTGTAATCATAATTCCTTTATGGATGTGGTGGCCACTACGCCATTTATTCCCGGACCAAATAAAACTATTGCTAAAATAGAGTTATCAAAGATTCCGATATTCGGCCTTATCTATAAAAGAGGTTCTATTTTAGTTGATAGAAAAGATAAAAATAGTCGCAAGGACAGTTTCACCAAAATGAAGCAGGTATTGGATTTGGGAATGCATATGTGCATTTATCCTGAGGGAACAAGAAATGATTCCAATGCGCTTCTAACCGAATTTAAAGATGGAGCTTTTAGATTAGCCAAAGACACAGGCTATGCCATTATTCCGGCTTTACTTTTTAATACAAAAAAAATAATGCCTCCGAAAAAAGGTTTTTATTTATGGCCTGCTACCATGCATCTTCATTTTTTACCACCGGTGCCTGTTAATAAAGAAGAAAATGCAGATGCTTTAAAACAAAAAGTATTTCAAATAATGGAAAATTATTTGAGAGAGAATAAAGACAAATTATAATTGCGCAAATTATTTTTTCTTAACTCAAAGCTCATCAACCTTACAGTATTGAGTTACGTGAGAAACAAACTCTCGAAGAATTTAAATTCCTCAATATCCCGCTGCGGCATCATCACCTCTGTGATCTGCAATCGCATAGTAAGATCCATCAGGCATTACCATGATAATTTCTGTTCTTCCAATAGCACCGCGCGTTACAATTTTATAGCCCATTTGTTTTAATTCTGAATAAGTATTTGGGTTAAATCCTTTCTCCATATACAATTCATCAGGCAACCATTGATGATGAAATTTAGGAAAATTAATTGCGTCTTGAGGAGGTAAATTGAAATCCATAATATCAACCAAAGTTTGATACACACTCGTCGGAATCGTTGTACCACCGGGTGTTCCAACCACTATCCATGGTTGATTATTTTTGAGCACAATAGTTGGCGTCATGCTGCTCAACATTCTTTTGTTAGGAGCAATGGCATTCGCTTCTTGTCCCACAGCACCAAACATATTAGGTACTCCGGGCTTTACACTAAAATCATCCATCTCATTATTCATCAAAAATCCTGCGCCTGCTACTACGGTTCTGCTCCCATAGCCTCCATTGAGTGTAGTGGTTACTGACACTGCATTTCCTTCATTATCTACTACATTAAAATGAGTTGTTTCTTCACTTTCTTTTATGTATCCTTCTTTAGTTATTACGCTACTACCTGCTTTGCCCGGTTGATAATCTTTCATTCTTTCGGTAAGATATTTTTCACTCACCAAAGTTTTTACAGGCACTTTATAAAAATCAGGATCACCTAAATATTTAGCCCTGTCTGCAAATGCGCGACGCTCTACTTCAGTCATTAATTGGATAGATTGTGAAGTACCATATTTCATTTGATCAATGTTTTTCATCGCACTCATTTTCAACATCTGTTCTAAAATAATTCCTCCACTACTTGGAAGCGGCATGGTAATTACCGTATTGCCTTTATAATCAAATACAATAGGGACGCGTTCTTTAGCGGAATAATTTTTTAAATCATCTAAGGTGATAATCCCTTTTCCTCTTTTCATTTCTGCTACAATTAGGCGAGCAGTTTCACCTTCATAAAATCCTTTCGAACCAAAATCTCTAATTCGCTTCAATGTATTCGCAAGGTCTTTTTGTATCAATGTATCTCCAGCTTTCCAAGGATTTTCTTTTACAAAAACAGGAATCACAGAATTGTATTTTATAAAATCATTCTTAGTACCATTCAAATTATTCGCTTCTCTTGCAGAAATCACAAAACCATGTTCTGCTAAATCAATTGCAGGCTGAATTAATTTTTTAAAAGGAAGTTTAGCATATTTCATGCATTCAAAAATACCGGCAATGGCTCCGGGTACGCCGGAGGCTAAATGGCCATCTTGTGATAAATTCAACAACGGATTTCCCAAACTATCTAAATACATATCTCGAAAAGAATTTCCCGGCGCTTTTTCTCTATAATCGATAGAAATATTTCTTCCATCTTTTAAATGGATAATCGTAAATCCGCCACCACCAATATTTCCTGCTGCCGGATAAACTACTGCCAGTGCGAGTTGTGTAGCAATGGCCGCATCCACCGCATTCCCGCCACTTCTTAAAATTTTCACTCCGACTTCACTTGCCAAAGCATGAGCAGAAACAACGGCGCCATTTTTTACTTTAACTTCTTTATGAGTTTGATAATTAAAAGCATCGATGGAATTTTGTGAAGTGCAAGAAATAAAAAATACCAAAAAAATAAATGCTGAAAAATACAAGTGGCTTTTTTTCATCTTTAGAATTTTATTCAAATCTATGAGATAAATATTTTAATCGCATCAAGAAATAATTCATTTTCCTAATTTTCGTTTCTATAAATTATCAATGAAATTCAATTTTCTTACTTTCGCAAACTAATTATTTCCCCATGCGCACCTGCTTTATAATTCTAATTTCTTGTTTATTTAGTACCATTTTACCGGCTCAAACACCAAAAAATTATTCTTCTTCGGAAATTTTTGAGCATATAAAAAAATTACAAGTATTGGGTTCTGTTCTGTATATCGCGGCCCATCCCGATGATGAGAACACGAAATTATTAGCGTATTTATCCAATGAAAAATTGTACCGAACCGGTTATTTAAGCATGACACGTGGTGATGGCGGACAAAATTTAATTGGCGACAATCAAGGTGTGGAATTGGGTTTGATAAGAACACAAGAACTTTTATCGGCGCGAAATATTGATGGTGCGGAACAATTTTTTACCACTGCATTTGATTTTGGTTATAGTAAAGAGCCGCACGAAACTTTTCAAATCTGGAACAAGAAAAAAATTTTGAGCGATGTAGTTTGGGTGATTAGAAAATTTCAACCCGATGTAATTATTACAAGATTTCCTACAACCGGCGAAGGTGGACATGGACATCATACGGCGTCTGCCATTCTTGCTGAAGAAGCATTTACTGCTGCCGCAGATCCTACACAATTTCCGGAACAATTTCAATATGGTGTAAAACCTTGGCAGGTGAAAAGGCTTTTATGGAACACTTTTAATTTTGGATCGGTTAATACTACTAAACCCAATCAATTTAAAATAAATGTAGGAGGTTATAATTCTTTTTTGGGGAAAAGTTATGGTGAAATAGCCGCTGAAAGCCGCAGCCAGCATAAGAGTCAAGGATTTGGAGTTCCTTCTTCAAGAGGAGATCAATTTGAATATTTTAAATTAATTAAAGGTGAACCGCTTACCAACGATTTGATAGATGGAGTTACGACCAATTGGAACAGAGTCCATTTACCTAAAATAGAAAATGCCATTCAATTATTACAAACCAATTATTCGTTCGCTCATCCCGAACTTTCTTTACCGGCATTATTAGATATTTTGAAATTGATAAAAAATTCCGGAAATGGTTATTGGCAAAACAAAAAAATAGGGGAAGTTCAACAAATCATAAAAGAGTGTGCAGGCCTTTATTTCGAGGCTACTTCTCCTAGGCTATTTATCACACAAGGAGATTCTTTGAAGGTTAAATTATTAATCAATAAGCGTTTACCCGGTACCGTTAGTATAGTATCTGCGAATCTTCGAGGTCAAGATTTTTTTATTAATACGGAATTACCGACCAATGAAAATTTTCTAAATCAAATTTCAATTTTGTTACCGGATACTGCAGCGATCTCTCAACCCTATTGGTTAGTGAATCCTATGAGCCACGGATCTTTCACTGTGAATAATCAACTATTAATTGGTCAACCGAACAACAATCCCGAATCCATAAAAGTAAATTTGAAATTGAATGGAGAAATAATTTCTTATTGGATCCCTCTTCAATTTAAATCCAATGATCCTGTAAAAGGTGAGGAATACCAACCTATTTTTATTACACCAAAAATGGAAGTGCATCCCAATTCCGAAATCGTTTTATCCATAAATAATAAACCGACTCCTATAGAAGTAACTACTACTTCCCATTCTTCTACCATCTCAATAGATCCTTTACAATACAGCAACAGCAATGGTATCGTGCAATCGAAAGATGGTTTTCATTTTAAAAATTTTACTAAAAGCATCTCCGGAAATATCCATTGGTACGCGCAAGAAAAAAATTCGGTGTACGATTCTTACAAAGTGCTCATTCAATATCCGCACATTCCTAACATCCTTTATTTTAAAAAGGCAGATACAAAATTGGTAGGCATCGATTTATCTATTTCAGGAAAAAAGATTGGATACATTGTAGGTGCAGGCGATAAAGTTCCTGAGGCTTTGGAGAAAATGGGATATGCTGTTACATTTTTAACGGCATCAGAAATTACTGCTAATAATTTAAAACAATTTGATGCGATTGTGACAGGTGTAAGAGCCTACAATATTCATGAATGGTTGAATGATGCTTATGAGGTGCTAATGAATTATGTGAAAGAAGGAGGAGTACTTTTAGTACAATATAATACCAACAATAATATCGGACCTATCAAAGCGAAGATTGGACCTTACCCTTTCACTATTTCCAGAAATAGAATCGTAGATGAAAATGCTCCAGTAGTTTTTACAGATCCAAAAAATTTGTTGATGAATTACCCGAATCAAATTACCCAAAATGATTTTGACAATTGGATACAAGAAAGAAGTACTTACGAAGCGATAGATTTAGATGCACATTATCATACCTTGTTTGAAATGCATGATGAAGGAGGTGCTAAACAATCCGGAAGCCTTATCTATACTGATTTTGGAAAAGGTAGATTCATTTATTCAGGATTGGTATTTTTTAGAGAATTACCTGCGGGCATTCCCGGTGCTTACCGATTATTTGCTAACTTGCTGGCGCAGCCCAAATCGCCTTAAATTAATTACAATCCCTCTATGCATACAGAAAAAAAATACTGGAATAAATGGTATCTTTTAGTAGTGTTGTTTTTGATACTGCAAATTGTTTTGTATTATTTAATCACAAACCATTTTCAATAGTTGGTAGAGAAGTTGAAAAAATTATTTTACTTCTCTTTTAAAAAGTGAGTATGAGTTTACCCGATTGGATCGTATTAATTTCCACGCTCTGTTGTATCATCGCTTATGGCGTTTACAAAAGTAAAACGAGTAAAAATTTAGACGGCTATTTTTTGAGCAATCGCGATATGCCATGGTACTTAGTTTTGCTCAGCATTATGGGTACTCAAGCAAGTGCAATTACGTTCTTAAGCGCGCCGGGACAGGCTTACAGCGATGGAATGCGTTTCGTACAATATTATTTTGGTTTGCCTTTGGCAATGATCATTATTTGTATTGTTTTTGTTCCGGTTTTCAATCGATTGAAAGTTTATACAGCTTATGAATTTTTAGAAAAACGTTTTGATTTAAAAACAAGAACTTATACTTCATTTTTATTTCAAATTTCGAGAGGTTTATCTACAGGAATTAGCATTTATGCGCCTTCGTTAATTTTAAGTTCGTTGATGGGATGGAATATTTATTATACCAACATCATTATGGGTGGGCTTTTGATCATCTACACCGTTACAGGCGGTGCGAGAGCGGTAGCACATACGCAAAAATTACAATTAGCCATTATCATTTTCGGAATGATACTTACAGGATATTGGGTGGTGAGTTTGATGCCTGAAAAAATTGGTTTTTTGGATGCGTTACAAATAGGAGGCGATCATGGAAAGATGAATATTATTACGAGTGGCATGACAGAAAATGGATTTGATTGGAAGGATAAATACAATATTTGGAGTGGAGTAATTGGAGGATTATTTTTGGCACTCTCCTATTTCGGAACCGACCAAAGCCAGGTAGGGCGCTATTTGACAGCAAAAAATAATCGTCAAAGTAAATTAGGGTTATTGATGAATGGGTTGGTAAAAATTCCTATGCAATTTTTAATTTTAATGTTAGGCGTTTTGGTATTTTCATTTTATCAATTTCATAAAGCTCCCATTTATTTCAATGAAGCACAAATGGAACGCGCTATGCAAACTTCCTATAAAGAAGAACTGCAAAATATCACGCATCAATATCAATTAGTAGCACCCACAGATAATCAGAAAAAAGATGAATTAAAAGCAAATTATAAAGCCGTTTTACAAAACGCTTTACCGGGAGAAAGTACTAATGACACTAATTTTATTTTCCTTCGTTTTATAATTGATTATCTCCCTAAAGGTTTGATTGGATTGTTGATTGCTGTCATTTTTTTAGCCGCTTGGGGAAGTATAGCGGCAGCCTTAAATTCTTTGGCAGCCTGCACTGTAGTAGATATTCATAAACGGTATTTCAAAAAAGAATTAACACCAAAAATGGATTATCGCATTTCTAAATTCTACACTTTCTGTTGGGGTATCTTTTGCATTTTGGTGGCACAATTCGCCAGTAATTTGGGAAATAGTTTGATAGAAACGGTGAATATTTTAGGTTCGCTTTTTTATGGAGCCATACTCGGGATTTTTTTGGTTGCCTTTTGGTTTAAATACATTCAAGCCAATGCCATTTTCTACAGTGCGCTTATTTCTGAAGTTTTGGTAATTTTAATTTATCGGGCAGATATAATTTCCTTTCTTTGGCTGAATGTGATTGGCGCTGTGTTAGTGATTCTCATCGGTTTTATTTTACAAAGCACCGGATTATTTTCTAACAAAAAAGAAGCAATTAATTTTCAATAAATGATTCATCATGTTTAAAAGATTAAAGAGTTGGTACTTGCAATTGACGGTTAAAAGACAATTGGCTTTTACGTTTTCAGTTTTATTTGTCTATTGGTTTTTATCATGGTTATTTTTTGAAAAAGTAATTTGGCGAGGCGATCGTTCTTGGTTATTTGGCGTTTTTTCAGCGGTTTGTACTTCTGTAGGTATCACTATGCTGTTCGAATGGACCAAAGTAAAATCACTTTTCAAAAAAGATGATTGATATGAATGATAATGTACTTTTTTACGAAAAACAACGATTTCACCAGTGGTGGTTGTATCTCATATTAATCGCTATGAATGGATTTTTTGTGTATTTATTTGTGCAACAAATCATCTTTGATCAACCATTCGGAGCGCAGCCAATGAGTAATCAGAGCCTTTTGATAGCACTCCTCGTTTCTATTTTAATCACTTTTTTTCTGGCCAATTTTAAATTAGAAATAAAAATAAAAGATGACGGATTGTACATTCGATTTTTCCCTTTTCATTTTTCGTTTAGGCATTACCGTTGGGATGTTATAGAAAAATTGTACTTGAGAAAATATAGCCCGTTAGGCGAATATGGAGGATGGGGTTATCGATTTGGCTCCGGAGGAAAAGGATATACGATTTCCGGAAATCAAGGATTGCAAATAGAATTAAAAAGTAATAAAAAATTGCTGATAGGAACACAAAAAAGAGAAGAGTTAGAAAGTGTTTTGAAAAAATTAGATCAATTGAAATAATACAACTCTTAGAACGCTTATGAGAAATATAAAATTAGGATGGCTGCTTGCGCTCACGATGATCATGATGACTCTCATGAATCTTCAATGGAAAAATACCAATAAAAATACTGCAGAAGGAATCATAGCACTTGAATTAGCAAAAACTCCTCAGGATGCAAAAGCCATCACTGCCGATTGGAATATTCAAGGAGCGATTAATAATACCTATTTAGATTTCTTATTCATCATCGTCTATTCCACATTTCTTTTTATGGCAGTGTATCGCACCGCTAATCGCTTACATAAACCGAGTTATTACCTTAAATATCTTGCATGGTTTGCGCCGGTAGCCGGGCTTTTTGATCTTGTAGAAAATTATAAGATGCTTCAATTCTTATATGATGCTAATAATTTTCAATCAGCTTATTCCGTTTCTTTGGTGAAATGGATTTTAGTCATTTTTCTTTTTTTACTTTTCGTAATTCTAAGTTGTCTCGCCACTGATCAAGAAAGATGATGGGTATTTTTCAAAAGAAAATTAAAAATTAAAACTCTACTTTTTTCTTGGCAAAGCCAATCGTGATCCAGATAATTCCTAAAGCCATAAAGATGGCACACACAAACAATAAAATGGCCGCGTACGGCAATGGCGTTACTTCCATTGCTTCTAAACCTTGAAGGAATAAAATAATTTCTTGCAATAAAAATCCAATAACAAAAAGTATAATACCTCCGCCGTTAATTCGGTGTTGAGCAGCACGCATCGTTTCATTAAAATATCCTAAAATAAAAAAACTGATGATGCCCAAAAATGATAAATGCAAATACCCGATAACGACCGGCCTAAACCCAAAAGCAAAATGACTTAAATAAGGAATTATCGAAAGCATCTGCAAAACAATTTTTAAAATAAAAGCAATAGAAGCCATTATCCATAAGTATCTCGTGGTCTTCGCAATTTTATTCGGTAAACTTTTTTTCACCTTTGGAAAAATGCCAATAAAATAAATGAGAACTAAAAGTTGTAAAATTCCTGAAGCATCTGCTAACAAATGCAAGCCCTTAGGAAGTTTTAACCACAGTATAGAAAGAAAATAAGTAGGCACAACTGTGATGGCCAAAATATAAAATAATTTTTTGCCCGTGGCCACCACTGAATAAAATCCTTTGGAATATAAGTGATAAAATAAAAGACCAAAACAAACGAATAAAAACCAACCATTGTATTGGAAATGCAAAAAGAAATAGATGGCTGCAAAATAATAATCCTGCACCATGATTTTATTGGCCATTAAATACGCTAATGCAAAAGCTCCTAATGAAGATAAAGCCCAAAGTAATAATCCGCCCTTTATCCAATTTTTTGCATAAGATTTATCTTCCACCGTTCGTAGATCTCGCCACATAAAAATAATGAAAAAGTAAGAGACAAAAATAGAAAGGGTAGAAAATGAAATCGCATAAGAACCATAGCCTTCGATCGTAAAGGAAATCAACATGGCATAAGCCGTAAGGCAATTCGCCAATAATACCCAATAGTATTTCTTATAATTAGTAATTACATTATTTTTCTGTAGATACAATACCATGAGTGCCATTAAGGCCAAAGCGACCCAACCGTCGAATGCGAAATGCGAATGCGCATGTAATAAATATTTTTGATTGACAGCACGAAAAGAAAAATTGATTTTATATCGAAGCGTTACTCCCGCCAAAGCAACGATACAAAAATTCACTAATGCTATTTGTATCCATTGTTTGGTTTTAAAAATATAATTGTCCATATTAATTAAATATAATTAGAATTTTCCAAAACTAAGAGTACGCTAACATTATTAATGCCAAGTACGAAAAAAAATCCCCTCGATATGATATTAATCATTAAATTTTAAAAGAATAAATGATTACCCTCATAAAATTTAGTATTTTAGACACGTAATATTGCAAAGTAAAAATAAAACACATCATTTTATGAAAAAAACAGTTCTCATTTGTACGCTCATTTTTTCTTTATCATTATTTTTTGCTGCCTGTTCAGGTTCGGGTGATAAAGAAACTCCAACTACAGAAACTACTACTACCACAGAAACCACTGAAACCGGAAATCCTACCTACGATCCTAATAGAGGCGAAGGTAAATTTCATGATGTTCAATTAGGCGATAAGCTTGATCAAGATATGGCTGCAAAAGGCCAAAAGGTTTCCGAATTAAAGTGTGAGTCTTGCCATAAAATGACAGACGAAAGATTAGTAGGTCCGGGCTGGAAAGGTGTTACAGAGCGCCACAAGCCTGAATGGATTATGAATTTCATGACCAACACAGATGAGATGATCGACAAAGATCCTAAAGCTCAAGCCATGTTAGAAATTTGTATGGTGCGTATGCCTAATCAAAATTTGACAGATGATGAAGCACGCGAAATCCTTGAATTCATGAGAAAAAATGATGGCGTAAAATAAATTGTAACCCTGTGAGATTGGTTTGAATCTAAACACCAATCATCTACAATTTTCAATTCGTTTTACAATTTTTACCGGCTTTTAAAATTAGATTTTTAAGAGATGAGGGAGTTTTGTATTTAGTTTTTTAAAAAATATCAATCTATTTTATCAATTTAATATTACAGTTTATGAAAAAAAATCTCTTTCCAATTTTATCGCTTGCAGCAGCCTTGCTGTTGCTAAGTATTGTTGGGTGTAAGCCCAAGAATGCCGGCGATGCAACCGGTGCCGATGCTGCATCTAAAGTATACGTTCCACCAGGGAAATACGATGAATTATACAATTTCGTTTCAGGTGGTTTTAGCGGACAAGTAAGTGTTTACGGACTTCCATCCGGCCGCTTGCTTCGTGTAATTCCTGTGTTCTCGGTAGATCCTGAAAAAGGATGGGGCTACAGCGAAGAAACCAAACCTATGTTGAACACCTCTCATGGCGAAGTGCCTTGGGGCGATCAGCATCACTTGGCATTATCACAAACGAATGGTGAAATTGATGGCCGTTGGTTATTTGCCAACGAAAACAATACACCTCGTGTGGCAAGAATTGACCTAACTACTTTCCGTACTGCTGAGATTATTGAAATTCCTAACAGTGCAGGAAACCACTCCTCTCCTTTTATTACAGGTAATACAGAATATGTAGTTGCCGGTACTCGTTTTAGTGTGCCAATGGATTATGAAGATGGAGATGTGCCCATCAATTCTTACAAAAAGAATTTTAAAGGAACATTGAGTTTCATCAGCGTAGCACCAACTGACGGAAATATGAAAGTGGATTTCCAACTTTTACTTCCGGGTATGAACTTCGACTTGAGCCATGCAGGTAAAGGCCCAAGCGAAGGATGGTTCTTCTTTAGTACTTACAATTCTGAGCAAGCCCATACTTTGTTAGAAGTAAATGCATCCAAGCGTGATAAAGATTATATCCTTGCGGTGAATTGGAAAAAGGCGGCTGAATATTTCAAAGCAGGAAAAGGTAAAAAAGTTCCTGTGAAATATGCGCACAACAAATATAGCGATGAAACGCATACTTCTACTTCTACCATGATCACAGAAACTACCGTGATTGATGTGAAAGATTTTCCGGATATCGTTTATATGATTCCTTGTCCTAAATCTCCACACGGATGTGACGTAGATCCAACAGGTGAATACATTGTAGGAAGTGGTAAATTAGCTGCGTTAATTCCTGTATTCTCTTTCTCAAAAATTCAAACAGCTATCACCAACAAAACCTTTGATGGCGATTATGGCGGAATCCCTGTAATTAAGTATGAAGCTGCTTTACACGGTGAAGTGAAAAAACCCGGTCTTGGCCCTTTACATACCGAATTTGATGGCAGAGGAAATGCGTATACTACTTTCTTTATCTCTTCAGAGATTGTAAAATGGGATATTAAAACTTTGAAAGTTTTGGATAGACATCCGACCTATTATTCTCCGGGTCACTTAATGATTCCGGGTGGTGATACTAAAAAACCTTACGGTAAATATTTGGTAGCTTATAATAAAATTACTAAAGACAGATTTTTACCTACCGGTCCGGAATTATCTCAAAGTGCCCAGTTGTTTGATATTAGTGGTGATAAAATGAAATTGTTATTGGATTACCCAAGTATTGGTGAGCCGCATTATGCGCAAGCAGCACCGGCTGATCTAATCTCAAAGAATTCTGTAAAACTTTTCAAAATCGATCAAAACAAACATCCGTACGTAACAATGGGTGAAAAACAATCTAAAGTAGTTCGTGAAGGAAATAAAGTACATGTGTATATGACGATGATCCGTTCTCACTTTTCTCCTGATAATATTGAAGGAATTAAAGTAGGCGATGAAGTGTACTTCCACCTTACGAATCTTGAACAAGATTGGGATGTACCACACGGTTTTGCTGTAAAAGGAGCTATCAATGGTGAATTGTTAGTAATGCCGGGTGAAACTTCTACTTATAAGTGGCTTCCACTTAAAGCAGGAATATATCCATTCTATTGTACAGATTTCTGTAGTGCCTTACACCAAGAAATGCAAGGTTATGTAAGAGTTTCTGCAAAAGGTTCTTCTACTCCGCTAACATTTAGCTTAGGAAAAAATTCTGATGCGGCTGATTCTTTATTTAATTCAAAAAAATAAATTGAAAGAGACAGGTCGAATTCGGCCTGTCTCTTTTATAAATTACCAACCAATAAATTTTATCAAAATGAAAATGCTATTTAGGATTTTCCCAATCATCATGCTTGCTTTGATGATTTCATGCAATGCGAACCAAGATTCATCCACCACTACAACTACGTCTGAAGAAAATGTAACTGCCGGCGGACAAGAAAATGTGAAGGACGATGACTCACAAAAAGATGTAGTAAAAGTGGCCATGGGTTCAAAAGATCATACTACATTAGTAGCTGCATTAAAACAAGCAGAATTAGTTACCTCGCTTTCAAACGCAGGCCCATTCACGGTTTTCGCACCTACTAACGAAGCTTTCGACAAATTACCAAAAGGTACTGTAGATGGTTTAATGAAAGATGATAAAAAAGAAGATTTGCAAAATGTTCTTCAATATCATGTATTCATGTCGGCATTAACTCCTGAATCTTTTACCGATGGAGTTGTTCTAGGAATGGTGAATGGCGATAATGTAACAGTAACTGTAAAAGACGGTAAAACTATGTTGAACAATTCAGCTACTATCATTGGCACAGTGCCGGCTTCTAACGGAGTTATTTATGTAATTGATGGAGTATTATTGCCGCCAACAAAATAAAGACGACAAGACAAATTCTTCATTTTTAGAAATGTAAAATGTCTTACACAATTTCGGATTAAAATAAAAAACATGAAAAACAATACATTAGGCCCACTTGCAAGAATAATCACTTTATTGTGCGGCCTTGGATTGATAGTAGTTTTATTCGTACCGCTTTGGCAAATAGAATTAGCTGCACCACAGTATCCTGAAGGATTAGTGTTGAAAATGTATCCTCATAAATTAGGAGGAAATGTAGAAATAATCAATGGTTTGAATCATTATATCGGAATGAAAACACTTCATGCCGAAAACTTTATGGAGTTCACTATTCTACCTTATCTCATTTCATTCTTTGCGGCTTTTTGCCTGATTGTATTTTTTGTGAATAAAAGAAAATGGCTTAATGTATTGTTTTATTCTTTCGTGACTTTCGGCATTGTTTCCATGATTGATTTTTATAGATGGAATTATAATTACGGTCACGATTTGGATCCTAATGCTCCCATACAAGTACCCGGGATGTCTTATCAGCCGCCGATTATAGGGTACAAACAATTACTCAATTTTGGAGCTTATTCCATCCCGGATATTGGCGGATGGATCTTTATAAGCGTAGGTGTTCTTTTATTAGTAGCTTTCGGCGTAGAGTTGAAACGCAAAAAGAAATTAGCCTAAAATAAATCTACCTTCACATCAATAGTATTATTTCTAAAAGATTCTTTTAGAAGTTTTACTATTTAAACCCTACATTAAAAAAAATTAAAGAGATGAAAAAAATTAATAGCCTTATCGCCATCCTATTTACTTTAGTGCTGGTTTCTTGTAGCACCGAGCCTGAGCCGATTGTGTTAGGAAAAGATGCTTGCAGTTTTTGTAAAATGGGCATCGCCGATAAAAATTTTGGTGCGGAGATAATGACCAACAAAGGAAAAGTATTTAAGTTCGATGATATGCATTGTGTAATTGGTTTTCTAAAAGCCAATACCATCAATAACAACGACATCAAAGAAACTTATCTCGTTAATTATAATGAACCGCATGATTTTTTAATTGCCTCAAAAGCATTTCTTTTAAAAAGTGAAGATTTAAAATCACCTATGGGTGGTAACGTTGCTGCATTTAGCACTGATAAAGAATTACAAGAAGCCTTACAAAAAATGCCCGGTGAAGCAGTTACTTGGGCTTCCTTAACTTCGGGAGATTAATGATGAAAGAATTATTTTATTTATGTGCTTTTTGTCTGTTGCTTTCTAATGCAAGTGCACAAGGCACTACGATTCATGTAGGAAAGTCGAGACAATTTCAATCCATAAAAAAAGCGATTGAATTTGCCAAAGCCGGAGATACTGTGTTGGTAGAAAAAGGTATTTATAAAGAAAGCCCGATCGTAATTGAGAAATCGATTGTGTTGAAAGGCATTGATCTTCCTGTATTAGATGGAGAACATATACATGAGATCCTTTTTGTAAAAGGAAAAAATATTACCATCGACGGATTTAGATTGCAACGCACGGGCAGATCGGAAATAAAAGAAATTGGTGCCATCATGATTTATGATAGTTACCATGTAACTGCCATCAATAATGTTTTAGACGATACTAATTTTGGAATCACCGTACAAAATAGTTCGAAATGCACCATCAAAAATAATTCTATCACTTCTTACGGAAAAGATGAAGTGCAGAGTGGTAACGGCATTCATTGTTGGAAGTCGGATAGTTTATTGATCATTGGCAATACGATTACCGGCCATCGTGACGGCATCTATTTTGAGTTTGTAAAAAATTCTTTGGTCTGGAGAAATATCAGCAAAAAAAATGTGCGCTATGGAATTCATTTTATGTTTTCCAATCACGATACCTACATTGCGAATATATTTGAAGAAAATGGTGCCGGCGTAGCTGTAATGTACACGCATCACATTCACATGTACAATAATTTTTTTATCAATAATTGGGGCGATGCGGTGTACGGAATTTTATTAAAAGATATCAACGACAGTGAAATTTCAGGGAATCATTTTACCAATAATACCATCGGTATATTGATGGAATCGTGCAGCAGAATTAATTTTTCTAAAAATACTTTTGATGCCAATGGTTGGGCAGTAAAGATTCAAGCGAATTGCGCGGATGTAGATTTTACCTACAATAATTTTACGGGTAATACTTTTGATATTAGCACCAACGGATCTTTAGTGCTCAATACTTTTAACGGTAATTATTGGGATAAATATGAAGGCTACGATCTCAATCGTGATAAGGTTGGAGATGTGCCTTATCACCCTGTGAGCATGTATTCTATGATCATTGACAGTAATCCCGCAGCATTGAGTTTGTTTAGAAGTTTAATAGTTTCTTTGTTAGATAAAAGTGAGAAAATATTACCGGGCATTACGCCGGAACAATTAAAAGATGACAGGCCGTTCATGACAAGATTAAATTTATGATTACAACAAAAAATATTACAAAGCGATTTGGAAAATTAACGGCGTTAAATAATATTTCAGTCGAATTTAAAAAGGGTGAATGCATTGCTTTGTTAGGGCCGAATGGTTGCGGCAAAACAACACTCATCAAATCTATTTTAGGAATGGTGGTGCCCGATAGCGGCTCCATACTTTTTAATGAAAAGCCCATCGCGAATAATTGGATGTACCGAAATCAAATTGGGTATATGCCGCAAATAGGCCGCTATCCTGAGAATATGACGATAGCGCAGATCATTGAAATGATGAAGGATATTAGAAAAGACAGTAACCAATCTCCGGATGAAGATCTAGTACAATCCTTTGGCATTGAACATATGCTCACAAAAAAGATGCGCACCTTATCGGGAGGTACTACGCAGAAAGTGAGTGCCTGCTTGGCTTTTATGTTTCATCCGGATGTGTTGATATTAGATGAACCTACGGCAGGATTAGATCCTCTTTCATCTGAAAAATTAAAAGATAAGATCATCAAAGAAAAACAAAACGGAAAATTAATTTTAATCACTTCGCATATTTTGAGTGAATTAGATGATCTCATCTCTGAAGTATTTTATATGCAAGAAGGAGAATTATTATTTCATAAAAAATTATCTGAATTAAAAGAAGAAACGGGAGAAGAGAAATTGTCGAAGGCGATTGTGAAGATTATGAAGGGGGGATAAATATGTTGAATGTTAAATGTTGAATGGTTAAATAGTTGAGTGGTTAAATTGTTTTTGTATGAAAAAAATATTGAAATATGTGATCATGGATATTATCCAAAATAAAATAGTGCTGATCTATACAGCTATTTTATTGATCATTTCTATGAGTGTGTTTAATTTAGAAAATAATGCAGCAAAGGGTTTGCTGAGTTTGTTGAATATCATTTTGATTTTGGTTCCGCTCATCTGTATTATTTTTTCTACCATCTATATTTATAATAGCGCAGAGTTTATAGAACTCTTGGTGAGCCAACCATTGAAACGAAGAACGATTTGGCTGAGCATCTTTTTTGGTTTAGCGATTTCATTATCACTTGCTTTTTTTGTAGGTATTGGCATTCCGATTCTCCTCTATCATGCAGATGCGACGGGAATTATGATGTTGGTAGTGGGCCTTTTTCTCACAGTCGTGTTTGTGAGTATCGCCATGTTAGCCGCCGGTGCTACGCGTGATAAAGCCAAAGGTATCGGCCTCTCTATTATGCTGTGGCTTTACTTTTCATTGATCTTTGATGCCATCATTCTATTTGTATTATTTCAATTTCAAGATTATCCGTTGGAGAAATTAATGGTGATATTAAGTTTCTTAAATCCGATTGATCTTAGCCGCGTACAAATTTTATTACAGATGGATATCTCGGCCTTAATGGGTTATACCGGAGCGGTATTCAGAGAATTTTTTGGAACGAGTACCGGCATTATGATCTCCTTCGTGGGTTTATTTATTTGGATTCTATTCCCCGTGTTTTTCTCTTTGAAGAAATTTAAGAGGAAGGATCTGTAAATTGGTGATTTTTTAAATGGAAATAATTGACTTATAAATACAGGAAGCCAAAGTCTTTTCTAGAACTCATTCTTACGCTAAAATGGTTTTTTAGCGTAGGTTTTTCGTTTCTTCTATAAAATTTGCAATTGTAAAAATTTTTGTCTTCCCAAACTTTTTCAATTCAAGTAAATCTTTGTCACCAGTTAGCAAATAGTCTGCCTGACCATCATTTGCTAAGGCAAGTAGAAAATTGTCTTTGATGTCTCTACATACTGAAATAGTACTACTAACTTCAATAAAATCAATGAAAGGATCGAATGTAGAAAGCATTTCTTCAAGAGCATTAGTTCCAAAATATTTCTTGAGTTTAGGTTTGTTTATTGTTTCGAAGATTTCATCAATAAGTTCTTTACTAAACAGAAGACGAGCCTCTTCCGAATACAATACAATGTCAAGTAGATTTTGTTTGTTAGATATAATAAAACTAATCCAGAGGTTTGTATCAATAATAAGTTTTAGCGGTTTACTTTTTGGCATAACGCTTCGCTCTTACATTTTCAACAATTTTAGTAATCTCTTCTAAACTTGGTGCTGACGCAGATTTGCTTCGCATTTTCTTAAGATATATTTTCAACGTAGAAGCAGGCTCACTAGTCACTTTAATAAGGTTAAGATCCTGCATACCCTTTATAAGCTGTAATGCTTTGGGATTAAGAATTTCTATTTTTAATGCTTCCATATTTCAAATTTAAACAAATTCTTCGTTGCTTCCTTTTACTTTTCAATTTTTCTATTGTTCAAAATAATAATCGACACGATATAAATTATCACAATCGCAATTGGTATGGATACAAACCTATCCGAAGGAAATAAATACCAAAGAACTACAATTGAGATGGTTCTCACTATTGAATGAAATAATCCAATCCAATGGTTGATTATCCAAGTCAATGGCATCCACATCAAACCGGTTAAAATGCCAACAGACAACGGAAGCGACGTATAATCTTGCATAAAAAATGGTATCGCTATAGCGTATACTAAAATTGCCTGAGCGATTGTAAGAAAAAACAAATGATCAAAAGTATTTTTTGGTTTTGTTTTGTCCAGATAGTCTTCGCCTGTAAATTTTGAAATACCCATTGCTAGATAAACGATAGAGCCTGTTGCAATAAATAAAACCCAAACAGTTATTCCATCCCGAAAAAAAAATTCCTGAAATGGCTACTAACGACCAAGCAATTAAACCCGCAATCGGAGAAGCTAACAATTTCTTTTGTTTAAATTCTTCTTTTTGTTCTTCAAGCGTTCTTAGATTTTGTGTCATATTGTTTCAATTAATTTTAGCAGTTTGGTTTGTTTAAGATGATTGGTAAATAATAAGCCAATTTTCTTTACAGTTTTTATCTTTCTCCTTTTTGAATCTCTATTATTTTGTTATAAACATTTCTAACATCGGGAATTAAATCAAATGACGCCGGTGGTTTAATTCCGGGCCACCAATTCATTCCGTTACCCCAAGACCAATTCCTCAGATGATTGGTTGGTCAAGAGTTATGGTGCCACTACCATCCTTTTTTTCTTTATATTCTATGACGGTTAAAGAGGCAATAGGTAAAGATTTAATCGTCTTTTTGAAAATACCGGATTTGATAATTACCCGTTTATTCGTTAGTCCATAAATGGTATTTTTTCTCTGTTGTGCATCAACGATAAATCGGCCAAACACTAACATGAGCCCAATTAATACAAAAGGAATTCCAATCATGGCAAAAAAAATGGAAAATTGTGCAGCGAATATGACCCAAAAAATAGAAAACCCACACCAAACTAAACTAAAAGGAATCCCATCTATATCGGATGAACTAAAGACAATTCCTTTTTTCGGTTGTTCTGCCCATAATAATCTTTCGTGAGAGTTTAAAGACTCCTGAAGCTCCATTTCCAAATTAAAATCCATAATAAAGTGTATAGTTTTTTAGTATTTTCTCTTTATGAATCGTTTGTGATACAAGAAGTGCTAAATTCAAATATATACTATAAGGGATTGTTGGCAAAGAATAGGGATTGATATTCTCAGGACTAAGATTTGCTCATTCTTAAATAATAATAGACTGATAAAGCACAAGAAGCCGACGCACAGGGCTAAGCCTCATTCTTGCGCTAACAGAGGGTCCCTCTCTAAATCTTAAACTTATGCCATATTATAAGAGAACTGCGCCCAAAACAAAATCAACCTCGAAACAACGCTAATTCTTTACTAAAAGATTAACTTTGAACGTTGATAATATTTTAAGTCAAAATGATAACAAAGGAATATATAAAGGAACTCAAGCACAAGGGGAACGGAGATTTAGCTAACCTTGTTAAAAACCAACGAGATGTCGGAACAATCAATTTTATTCTTGAAAGCTTAGGACAACTACCTGCTAATTTTGATAGTTCATTTTTGTATGAACTTTTAGAACACAAACACCATCAAGTAAGACTTAATGCAGTTAAGAACATAGGAAAACTAAATGGCAAAACAGATATATCTAAACTTTCAAAACTTTACGAGACAGAAATTGACACAAGCGTTAAACGTGAAATAATTTCTTCAATCGGAAGACAAAGAAAATCCGAAAATAAACCACTTTTATTTCAATTTTTGGAAGATGATGACCCTAAAATTGTTTGCCAAGCAATTCGCGGACTATTAGTTTTTGGAAAAGATGAAGACGTACTTGAGCATTTAAAACCATTAATAAATCATACTAATGAAATGGTTAGAACCGTCATTTACAAAGAATATTTTGCAAAAGATAATCAAAGTATCGATTTGCTACCCCACACCGAAACTTACGAATTTCTCAAAAATACTGTAGTGAATGCTGATGTATTAGAAGCCCTAAAATTTGTACCAGACGAAAGTGTACATTTAACCTTTACTTCACCGCCATATTATAACGCAAGAGATTATTCCATTTATCCAAGTTATCAAGCATATTTAGAATTTTTAGAAAAAGTTTTTATAGAAACGCATAGAATTACCAAAGAGGGTCGTTTTTTAATTGTAAACACCTCACCTATTATAATACCAAGAGTTAGCCGCTCTCACTCAAGTAAAAGATATGGGATACCATTTGACTTACATCCATATTTAGTGAAAAACGGATGGGAATTTATTGATGATATAGTTTGGTTAAAACCTGAAGCAAGCGTCAAAAATCGGATTGGAGGTTTTATGCAACATAGAAAACCATTGGGCTATAAACCTAATTGTGTTACAGAATATTTGATGGTCTACAGAAAATCAACAGAAAAACTACTAGATTGGAATATTAGGAGTTATGATTATAAAACAGTTCAAGAAAGCAAAGTAGCAGATGGGTACGAAAATACAAATGTTTGGAAAATAGACCCTTGTTTTGACAAAGTACATTCTGCAATTTTCCCTATTGAACTTTGTAAAAGAGTAATTCAATACTATTCTTATAAGGGTGATATAGTATTTGACCCATTTGGAGGAAGCGGAACTGTTGGCAAAACTGCAAAAGCATTAGACAGATTATTTTTCTTGACAGAGCAAGAACCAAAATATTTTGAATATATGAAGGCAAAGTCAAAACCTAGTGGGATTTTCAATGAAAGACAAACAAAATTTTTAACCTTAGATGAATTCAAAGAAAGAAACAAATGACATTAACAGACCAAGTTGTAAAAAACATTATCAAACGTCTTATTAAAGGACAAGATTACCGAATTGAAGTTATTGCTTTAATTAATGCAGAATTTCTCCAATTCGCAATTGATTTTTTCAAAAAAGTAATTGAAGCAAAATTTGCAAATACTGATGTAACAATTGATTGGTATAAACAAACTTTTTTAAATAGCAATTTGAGTTCAGAAGAGATTGCAATTAACTCAGGTTTGAACAGAAAAACTATCACAAACATGTATAATTCCGCTTCAAAAGCAATTGTGATAGACGCTTCAAATGAACATTATGATGTGTTGTATGAAAGTATAAGTAATTTAATTGAAGCGCAACCAGATATAGATTTGACTTTGACAATTAAATTTAGAGGAGTAAGCGTTGAACTTAATATTAATGAAAGTTTAATTGTGATTAATACATTAGCCGTGAAACGCTCTGCACTTCGTGGTGGTCTTTGGAGTACGGCAGGTAAGAGAGTTGAAAAATATCTGATGGCGACACTTTGTAAATTATTTAGTGTCCCTAATGAAAATTTTGACCAAAGTAAAATTCCAAAAAGTATTAGAGAAGTTGACTTTTATCTAATTAATGAAAACACATATTCGCGATGCGAAGTCAAAATGATGGGACGTGGAAATCCTGAAAGTGCTGATGCAATTTTTGCCTAGAGAAAGTAATGTATTTGTTGCAGACAAACTTTCTGATTTAAACAAAAGAGAAGCAGAGAGACTAAATGTGAAATGGGTAGAACTCAGAGATGAAAATGGTTATAAAAGATTTGGAACTGTTTTACAAGAACTAGGAATTCCACATACAGAATTTAATGGAGATTTAGACGCATATCTTGATCAAATATTAGGTGAATTACTTGATAAATAAACAACGAAGGCATAACAGCAGTTTGGCAAAATAGCGGTTTTTTGCTAAATTAAATGGCAGTTCTTCGGTTTAACTTTTATGTAAAGTTGAAGATTTGTGCTTCCCTTTTTGGCGCATAATTCTAATTCGTTGGTTAGCGCCATCGCCCGCTGTTGTTATATCTGACAAGAAATCCAACCGAAGAATTCCCATTATACTTTTGCAAAAGATTTTTTTTAAAATTACCGGATTGATTGAATTAAATTTACTTTGACAATTTATTATTACAAGCGGAGATTGTGCTAAAAGGAGCTATTTAATCAACAAAATAAAATGCAAGAGATCATTAAAAAATTCAAATTTAAGAACATTGGAATTATCATCAATGCTCCTACAACAATAGAAAAAGAATTTGTTCGACTCGGCTTCAAAACTAAGTTTGATAAAACAAAAAGCACTAACACTTTGGTTTTCATTAATAACCATAAAGAGTTTTTAAACTTTCTTCAAACAGAATTAAAAAATATTGAAACGGATAGTGTTTTATGGTTTGCCTATCCAAAAGGTTCATCAAAAATTAAGACTGACATCAATAGAGATACCATTCGTATGACCGGAGAAGAGTTCGGCATTACCACAGTAACTGCAATTTCTATTGACGATACTTGGAGCGCTTTGCGCTTTAGACCAATTGAGAAAGTTGGAAAATAATGATTGAGAAAAATTAAATTGGTTTTTTTAGCACAAGCGGGCACTTGCGCTAATAGGGATCGATTATTTTTATAAATTAAAGTTCCGAATTCGATTTTATAAAATAATATTTTTTGGAATGGGGAAAGAAAAACCTAATAGTTTTAAATGATTGTATCACCCCTTCGAGGTTCAGGAAAAATAAACAATTGTAACTATAATAATATCACCCATTCGGGGTTTTGAAAAAAGACTTCATTAAAACTATAATAATACCACCCCTTCGAGGTTCAAAAAAAATTCATTAAAATTTATCATCCTTTCAGGATTTTAATCCCGAAGGGATGATACTATTATAGAAATACAAATTGCCAAATGCTAAAACCCCGAAGGGGTGATATTATTTCTTTCCTCATCCTATTGATACTTTAAAATAAAGATTTAATACCCCTACAAAAAAAAGCAGCCACCTCTCAGTAGCTGCTTTTTTGAAATTAATTTTTATTGTTTATTCTAAAATCAAAGGGTATTCGAAAGTTTCATCATAACCGGGGTACACACCTTCAATGGTTACTTCATTACTGCTGCCTACAATGGCTTTGAGGTCGTCTAAAGATCTGATGGGTTTGCCATTGGCGCTGGTAATGATAAATCCGTCGCGCATTCTGGTTTGGTCGTTGATGGCTCCGTCTTTTATTTTTCTTACTTCTACTCCACCGGGCAAGCCCAATGCTTTGGCGCGCTTCGCATCTAAGGTTACTAAGTCGGCACCAAATTTATCAATCATCTCACTGCGTTTTACGATGTCGTAATTGCCGGAACTATTTTTTAATGTAACGGTTACTGTTGCGGGTTTTTTATCTCTTTCGTAAGTAATCTGTACTTTATCTCCGGGCCTGAAATTGCTTAATTGTTCTTGCAATTCTGAACCGGAATTTACATCCATGCCATTTACTTTTCTTATTACATCGCCTTGGCGAATGCCGGCTTCTATGGCGGCACCTTTTTTATCTAAATCGGTGATATAAAGTCCTGACGCATCGAGCGGAATTTTATTGGCAATTTTTTCTTCTTTGGTAAGGTTGTCGGCATCTACAAACATAGCGCCGATGTAGCCTCGCTGTACGCTGCCAAATTTAATGAGATCGTTCACTACTTTTTTTACAATATTCACCGGAATGGCGTAAGAGTAGCCTGCATAATAGCCATTGGCAGAAGCGATGGCGGAATTAATGCCGATCAATTGTCCGTTGGTATTGATCAATGCGCCGCCGCTATTACCCATATTAACTGCGGCATCTGTTTGCAAATACGATTCTACGCCTCCGGCGGTTTTGCCGTCTCTATCTCTATTTAATCCGAGGCTTCTGGATTTAGCACTGATGATACCTGCGGTAACAGTGGTTTCTAAATCCAACGGATAGCCAATTGCTAATACCCATTGGCCAATTTCTACATTGCTCGAATTTCCGTACAACATGAAAGGAAGATTCTTTGCATCAATTTTTATAACGGCTAAATCGTAAGAAGGATCAGCACCGATCACTTTGGCGGTGTAAGTTTTTTTATTGCTCAAGGTTACGGATACTTCATCTGCTCCGGCTACCACATGATTGTTGGTAACTATGTAGCCATCATCGCTAATAATAACTCCGGAACCTGAAGCAGATTGCGGTTGTAATTGTTGGCGACGCGGATTAAAAAATTGATCGAAATCGTCTCCAAATAAATCAGAGAAAGGATTTCTTTGGCGCGGTAAATTATTATTTACTTTCTTAGGATTTATTTTAGTTTTAATGTGCACTACCGTAGGAATCGCTGCCTGAGAGGCTTGCGTGAAATCGGTAGGTGCGGCTAAAGGTTGACCATTCGCATCTAAGAGTCCTGCAAATCGATAATTAGAAGGAGCGCCGCTTTGGGAAAAATTGGGATTGTTGTTATTTTGTTGAATCGCATTGTACCCAAAAATAACTGCTAAGGTGGTGATAGCACTTATTAAAACTGTAAATAAAACATTCTTCGCTTTCATTGATTAAATTTTTCGTTTTAAAAAGATAAGGCCATAAAATTAATAGGACTCGGGAACATTCCGGCAATTATAAATTTACATTTAACAGTACATTAAATTAAAATCTTTTTCTTAACCGATTGACCGTAATTGTAAATATAAAATATAAATGACGGAGAATTTGTTAAACCATTACGAAGTACCTAAATGAAAAGATAAAAGATTGAGCCGGCTATTTTTGCCGGCCAATTACAAACTCAATAAAAATTGCATGGTATCTACACCATCGGCATAATTCATCAAAGAAGGTTGTTGAGATTCTCCAAAAGGAATATCTTTTTCACTCACCACGCATTGGATGGAATCCAGTGTTTGTAAGCCTTTGCGCAAATCATCTTCATTTTTGTAAAAGGAATAATGCAATTCGCTTACGGGCGAAAAAATATTTTCATTCTCTACCAAGATGACACTTTCATTGGTCATGTAGAATTTATTATTCATGATGAGCAAGGCCAAATTATAATCATAATTATTTCTGAATTTGGTATGGTCGGCGAAATAATTGTATTTAGAAAATGCATTGATCAATGGCACAAAATTATATTCTTCGGGCACCCAGATTTTAGTCACATTTCTACAACCCAAACCGAAATACACATTTACATCATCGGCTATGGCACTCAATTGTGCTTCGGTTTCATGGCCGGATAAAATGGCGACAGAAGTTTTATTTTTTCTGATGATGGAAGGATATTTTCCAAAATAATAATCGAAATAGCGAGAAGAATTATCGCTGCCGGTGGCGATGTAGGCATCACAATTTTTTAATTGATCGGCTACTTTTACATAATCGCTTACTTCCGCATTCCATTCCGTTAATTGTGCAATGATATGCTTCATTAAGATTTCGTCTTTTTCAGACAATTTAATTATTTGATGATGGCCTACGATAAAGGCACATAGGAAATCGTGGAAGCCCACGAGCGGAATATTTCCGGCCATTACAATGCCTAATTTTACGGGAGAAATTGTATCGTCGATGCAATAATGTTTTACCCAAGCTCTTAATTTATTTTCCTCTAAAAATTCTTTGCTTATATTTTTCAAAGCGAGTTGAATAAATTCCGGAATGAACCAAGGGTTCTTTTCGAAAGCGCTTTGTTGTACCTCATTCCATTGCTCATTTTCTGATGAAATGATCCATTCTCCTAATCGTTTCATCAGAAGTATTCTTTCTTCTAATTTCATAAAGGTTTCAATAAATTAACTTAGTTATATTTGCAAAGTGAACACAAATGCAAATTTCGGAAATTATTTCGGGTTCGCATTTTATTAATACAAATAACATGGCAATAAAAATAACCGACGAATGTATCAACTGCGGTGCTTGTGAGCCCGAATGCCCTAACAACGCTATTTATGAAGGCGGCGTAGAATGGGCGATTGCAGATGGCACCACGGTAAAAGGCAGTATGCCGTTGATGGATGGCAGCGTAATGGATGTAGATCAAAGAAACGCGCCTGTAGCTACAGATATTTATTTTATAGTACCGGATAAATGTACCGAGTGTCAAGGCTTTCATGAAGAACCACAATGCGCGGCTGTATGCCCCGTAGATTGTTGCGTTCCGGATGAGATGTATGTAGAAACGGTAGAAGAACTTTTAGCAAAAAAAGAAAAAATGCATCCCGACTCTTAGATGTAGAATTGGAACACAATATTTTTTTACCAAGACGAGAGTATGGAAACGACTCTCGTTTTTTTATAATAAAAAATTATGTACTCTACTTTTCACCAAAAAATTTTTTGGTTTCTGTTGTTAAGTTTCACTTTTATTTCGTGTGATTTTATTCAACAAAAAACAACAAAAGAGAAACCTTCCATTCAAGAAATCATACAAGCCGATCAAGAATTTTCTGACATGAGCGAACAGATCGGAATTAAAAAAGCATTTCTCCAATACATGAGTGAGGAAGGCGTAATCCTGCGCCCGGAGCACATTCCGTTAGTTGGCCCTGAGGCGATTGATTATTTAAGTCAAGTAGCAGATGAAGAATATACATTGAGTTGGAAACCTTCGGGCGGTGTAATTGCTCAATCCGGAGATTTAGGATTTACTTATGGAATTTATCAATTAAAAATGGAAGACACCACACTCAGCGGAACTTATGTAAATGTGTGGCAAAAACAATCTGATGGCGCATGGAAATATATTTTAAATAATACCAACGAAAGCACGGAGCTTAATCCATAGTTTTATACATTCGCAGACAAATAATTCCATTCATGAAACCTACCATCGCCTTCGTTACCGGTGGATATTCCGGCGAAGCAGCCATTTCTTATTTAACTGCTAAAACCATTGAAAAGAATATTGATCCTGCAAAATTCGATTATTATACAATTGATATTACCCTCGATGGTTGGTTTCATACTTTAGAAAATGGAGAAAAAATTACCGTGAATAAAGATGATTTTTCTTTGCTCATTGATGGCCGTAAAGTTACATTCGATGCAGTATTGAACGGCATTCATGGTACGCCGGGCGAAGACGGAAAATTGCAAGGATATTTTGATCTATTGAATATTCCTTACACTTCTTGCGATTGTGCCATTTCCAGTTTGACTTTTAATAAACGCTACACCGTAGCTGTGGCAGCCTTTTCAGGCATTCATGTAGCTAATTCAATTCTTCTTTTTAAAAATAATTTTTCGGGAGATGTTTCTTCTTTACAAGACTTAAAATTTCCTGTTTTTGTAAAACCCAATAATGGCGGCTCAAGCATTGGTATGAGCAAAGTGAATTCTTATACTGATAATTTAGAAAAAGCGATTGAGAAAGCTTTCAAAGAAGACAATCAAGTGTTGGTAGAAGAATTTATTACCGGCAGAGAATTTACCATTGGAGTTTTTAAATCGAAAGGAGAAATTATTGCACTTCCCATCACTGAAATAATTTCTAAAAAAGAATTTTTTGATTTTGAAGCAAAATATCATGGAGCCAGTGATGAAATTACTCCTGCAAACATTGACAGTAACTTAGAAAGTCAAATTAGAAATGAAGCGATAAAAATTTATCAAATTTTTAATTGTGCCGGCATTATTAGAATTGATTTTATTTACAATGAAGCCATGGGCGCACCTTTTATGCTTGAAATCAATACCGTACCGGGACAAACTGAAGCGAGTTTAGTGCCTCAGCAAGTGATTTCTATGGGTTGGAAATTGATGGATTTTTATACAGCCCTCATTGAAGAATGTTTACCTAAGTAATTTTATTAAATTGCACCCAATCTATTTTTAATTTATCTATCACTGTGTTTAAATTTTTGACCAAACAACCTTTTTTTGTAAACCTTATTGTAGCGATTGTAGCTGCGTTTTTGGTTGGCTTTTTATTTTTCCAATCATTGGGTTGGATCACTCATCATGGTGAATATTTAAAAGTGCCTTCATTGAAAGGAATGACAACGGATAATGCCATTAAATTATTAGAGAAAGAAGGGTTTGAAGTGATTATCACTGACTCATCATACAGCGATAGCCTGCCATTGAATATTGTAAAAAAACAATTGCCCGAAGCAGATGCTACTGTGAAAGTAAATAGAACCGTTTTCCTAACCGTGAACCCGGTGAGCCTTCCTTTCATTACCATGCCTAAGTTGGAAGGATTGAGTTATCGCTTTGCTTTAGATAAATTAACCAAAAATAATTTAGTACTCGCCGATACGATTATGCGCCCCAATTTTATGAAAGGCTCTGTATTGGAACAACGCTTCAATGGCGCGCCCATAGAGCCCGGAGCGAAAATTAGATATGGATCTGCAATTAGTTTGGTAATAGGCGGCGGCAATGAAGAAGTGAGAATTTTAGTGCCAGATTTAGTCGGCCTAACTGTAGAAGAAGCCAAAGCCATTATGTATGAACAAGGAATTGTATTGGCTTCTGTAATTCCTTCAGGAATTATCAGTGATACGGCAAAGGCATTTATTTTCAAACAAAATCCTGACACAAGAGATGTCAATTACAACCCGATTTTTATTAAACCGGGACAAACGATGGATATTTGGATTCAAGTAGATAGACCTCCGGTGGATTCATCTTCCATGCTCATAAATCCAGAAACAATCAAACAACCATGATTCACATAACTCCCGAAGAAATTAAAAAAAGAAAAGAAGCAGGCGAAAATTTACATTTGTTAGATGTAAGAGAGCCGGCCGAAAATCAAGAATTTAATATTGGCGGCACACTTTTTCCACTCGGAAAAATTCAAGGAATGCAAACCGAGGATATTGATCATTTGAAAAATGAAGAAGTGATTTGTTATTGCAGAAGCGGCAACCGAAGTATGATGGCAGCAATGGTTTTAGAACAATTAGGTTTTACCAATGTAAAAAATATGGCAGGCGGAGTTGTTTCTTGGAAAGAAAAATTTGGCGAGGAATTTTAATTCTTTTTCCCATTTATTTTTGCATCTCTACAATTTAATATTCACTCCAATCATGAAATTAGTTCCCGCCATGGGGAAATAATAATTTTCCACTTGTAAGGAATTATTCAATATATAGTTGTAAGTGTAACCATTGGCAACGTACATTTTATTAAAGACATTATTAGCTTGAACAATAAAATCTATTCCTTTAAAAATTTTATTTTCTAAAGAATAAATCATCCTTATATTTTGAACAAAATAGGAAGGAATGATTCGATTATGATTGGAAGTATTATCCAAAAATTGTTGCGATACATATTTGGATTGAAAACTAATTTCTGAATTTTTAAAAGGAATAAAATTTAGCGACGCTGCACCAACCGTATTCGGAGAAAAAGAAATATCGGTATTAGTAAAATGATTCTGTTTCTGTGGAGCAGAAGCATTATCATAATCATCTACAAATTCCGTAAACTCTTTTATTTTATTTTTACTGAAGGAAATATTTCCTGTGATATTGAACCACGGAGAAAAGATAACAGCGCCTTGTAACTCAATACCCGCGCGGTAACTACTCGGAGTGTTCACGCGTGTATAAGCACCTACATCATTTATTTTTCCTGTGCTTATTAATTGATTTTCATAATCCATATAATAAAATGTGACTCCATATTGATAATTTTTTTCTTTCTTTTCAATGCCTAATTCCCAGTCTAATAATTTTTCAGGAGAAGGAATTTGATTGACGCCCGCTTCGAAATCATTTCTATTCGGTTCGTGATAAGCGACGGCGAGAGAAAGATATAATTGATAATTATTTTTATTAAATGAAAGGCCTGCTTTAGGATTAAAGAAGGAATATTTTTGGTTTAATTTAATAGAAGGATTATCCTTAAAACCATTGATGGAATATTGTAAAAATCTTCCTTGTACATCTACAAAGGCAGTGAAGCCACTTCCTAAAGATTGCATTATTTTACCGTACAGATTGAAATCATTTTTTTGAGCAGGATTATTATAATATTCATAATTCAAAGGAAAACCTCCTTTATCAGCCCACTTTACAATTCCATTGTGACCACCGTCGTATTGATTCCAGCCACCACCAAAGGTTACATGCGTTTTCGCACGATGATATTGAACAGAAAATATGGTTCCGTATAAATAATTATCTAACCATTTTTGTCGAACCAAATCCGTCTTTTTTATGGTTTCATTTCCAATAACCAAATTCGGCAAACCATAACTGGCATATTTTTGCCCTGCACGATATTCTTCATAATATCCTTTGCCACGAGTGAGATACACGGCGGTGTTGAATTGTATTTCGGAATTGATTTTTTTATTGTAAAATAATTGATAATGAGTTTGAACAAAATTATCTGTTTCATTATCGTAAGGTGCTCCTGGCTTTTGTGTTCCGGCAGGATTATACGTTCTGTTATTTTCTAAAAAACTTTCCGGCACACCACCCCAAGCTTGGTACGTTTTTTCTTTTCCACCAATGAGATTAAAACGAAGTGAACTCGTAGCATCAATATAAGCAGCGCTTACAAAATACGATTGCAAATCAGAAGTGGCCCTGTCCATGTAGCCATCACTGGTAATTCTAGAAAATCTTCCATCTAATAAAAAATGATTGCTTAATAATCCTGACCCGGCTTTGATGGTGTTTTTCCATGTATTAAAAGAACCAAAACTGTTGTTCAATTCCAAATATTTTTCCTTATTCATTTCATTCGTAGAAAGATTTATCGTAGCACCAAAAGCTCCCGCGCCATTGGACGAAGTACCCACCCCACGCTGGATTTGGATAGAATTTAACGAAGAAGAAATATCCGGCATATCTACAAAAAAAGTACCCTGACTTTCCGCATCATTGTATGGAATTCCATTGAGCGTTACATTAATTCTGGCAGCATCTGAACCACGAATTCGAATACCGGTATACCCTACTCCATTGCCTGCATCTGAATTCACAATTACTGAAGGCGTATTATTTAAAATAAACGGCAAATCTTGGCCCAGATTGACTTTGTCAATTTGCTCCTTATTGATATTGATTTTTGAAAACGGGGCTTTGTCGGACGCTCTTATGGAAGTTATTTCAATGTTTTCGAGCATTAAAGTGTCTGTCACACTTCTTTTTTGAATAGTATCTTGAGCGGATACTCCAAAAAATAAACCACTAATCATTATTGTAAAAAGTGCTTTTTTCATCATAACTATATTGTAATCAGAAAAGTGCACGCAGCAAGAAGGTATAGGTAAATTATCCTCCCTTCGCAGGCATTATCCTGATCAGGTTTGCGGGTTTTTTCTCAGCAATTTTACTAATCGTAAAATGCACCCCGGTTAATTAATTATCGGTGGCAAAGTTACTACTTTAAAAATGATTATCGAAATTGTAACTTTAGTGCTACTTCATCGTTATACTCTCATTAATGCTCATTTATCAAAATCAAAAATCAATGAAAACAATTATCCATTTCTGTTTGGTTCTATCTTTTGTGGCTTTTTCAAATAGCTCTTGTGCCCAAAAAGTAATTAGCGACAAAAACATAGAAATAAGGTCTGTACAGCCTTTCAACGGAATAAAAATTTCAGGGGGAATAGATGTCTACATTTCTCAAGACAAAGAATATGCTTTGGGCGTGAGTGCTTCTGAAAAAAAATACCGCGATAATATTATCACGACTGTGAAAGATGGCATCTTACATATTTATTATGATGATAATTCCTTTAGTTTTAATGAACGGAAAAATTTGCGTGTATACGTTTCATTCAAAACTTTAGAAAGTTTGGAAGCATCCGGTGCAAGTGATGTTTCAATTAATAATGTACTCAATTCAGAAAATTTAAAATTGGTTCTATCCGGCGCCAGTGATCTTTCCGGAAAAATAAATATTCAAAATATGGTGATAGATATGAGCGGTGCTTCTACTGCCAAGATAGACGGGAAAATAAAGAATTTAAAAATCACCGCAAGTGGAGCCAGCGATTTAAAGAATTATAATTTGGTTGTAGATAATTGCATTTCGAAACTTTCCGGTGCATCAGATTTAAAATTGACCGTAAATTCCTCTTTAACTGTAAAAGCAAGTGGCGCAAGTTCATTTAGATACAAAGGCAACCCAACTATTAAAGAGATTAGTGAAAGTGGCGCCAGCAATGTATCTAAAAGCAATTAGACTTTAATCAGTATTGATTCCTTTTTATTGAATCTTTTTTCTGAAGAAATTTAAAATATAGCTTTTTTAATTTTTATTTTCGGATACAACTCAACAAAAATAGCCGGTAGCAAAGGTTAGCAAGTAATTCAATAATTTTTGGTGAATTGATAAGGTATTATAATTTGGTGGTAAAGGGTTATCTACTTACCTTTGCACCTCAAAATCGCGAAGTAGAGCAGCGGTAGCTCGTCGGGCTCATAACCCGAAGGTCGGAGGTTCGAACCCTCCCTTCGCAACCAAGCCATTCCTCAAAAAGGAATGGCTTTTTTATTTTCAGTTTTCAATTTTATAAAGTACATTGGTAGGAATTAGAATATTAGTAACTTCAAACGCTGATAAATATTTTTTAAAAAAGAAATTATGACTGATAAAAATTCAAAACTTACTCGAACTACAGGTGCACCTGTAGGTGACAATCAAAATGTACAAACTGCCGGTCCGCGCGGACCAATGTTAATGCAAGATGCGTGGTTTTTAGAAAAAATGGCTCATTTTGATAGAGAAGTAATTCCTGAAAGAAGAATGCACGCAAAAGGCTCAGGAGCGTTCGGTACATTTAAGGTAACTCACGATATTTCGCAATACACCAAAGCTAAAATATTTGGAGAAGTAGGAAAGAAAACAGAAATGTTTGCACGATTTTCTACCGTAGCAGGAGAAAGAGGAGCTGCCGATGCAGAAAGAGATATCAGAGGTTTTGCTTTGAAATTTTATACCGAAGAAGGAATTTGGGATTTAGTAGGAAATAATACTCCGGTATTTTTCTTTCGCGATCCGATGAAATTTCCTGACTTAAATCACGCAGTAAAACGTGATCCAAAAACCAATTTAAGAAACGCGAACAATAATTGGGATTTCTGGACCTTACTTCCTGAATCGCTTCATCAAGTTACCATTATTATGAGCGACCGTGGTATTCCGAAAGGCTTTAGAAATATGCATGGTTTTGGAAGTCATACTTATAGTTTTATCAACAAAGACAATATTAGACATTGGGTAAAATTTCATTTTGTAACGCAACAAGGAATTGAAAACTATTCTGATGAAGAAGCTGCGAAAATTATTGGTATGGATAGAGAATCTTCCCAAAGAGATCTATTCGATTCGATTGAAAATAAAGATTTTCCGAAATGGAAAATGTTTGTTCAAATAATGACTGAAGAGCAAGCAAAGACTTATCGCTTCCACCCTTTCGATTTGACTAAAGTATGGTCTAAAAAAGATTTTCCTTTGATTCCTGTGGGTGAATTTGAATTAAATAGAAATCCTGAAAATTATTTTCAAGATGTAGAGCAAGCTGCTTTTAACCCGACGAATATTGTTCCGGGAATTGGTTTCTCTCCTGATAAAATGTTGCAAGGAAGATTATTTTCTTATGGTGATGCGCAGCGTTATCGATTAGGTGTCAATCATTATCAAATTCCTGTAAACAAACCCACTTGTCCTTATCATGCATTTCATCGCGATGGTGCTATGCGCGTAGACGGAAACTATGGCGGGGCCAAACATTACAATCCTAATAGTTATGGTGAATGGCAAGAACAGCCCGAAGCCAAAGAACCTCCGTTAGAATTAGATGGAAGTGCTTATGCACATAATTTTAGAGATGACGACGAAGATTATTTTACTCAGCCGGGAGATTTATTCCGCATCATCAAAGCCGATGGTAAAGAAGATTTATTATTTAAAAATACCGCGGCCCAAGTAGGAGGCGCTGATAAATTTATTCAAATAAGGCATATCAGAAATTGCTTTAAAGCTGACCCTGAATATGGAGAAGGTGTGGCAAAAGCCTTAGGATTAACAATGGACGAAGTGAACAAATTCGACATGACTCCTTATGATAGATGGGCGCCAAGGCCAACAAATAGTTAGGTTTTTATTTTAAATAAAGCAATGAATAAACGTGGATTGAATATTGCTTGAAATAAGTCAATTCATAGTATATTATTCATTCTAAAAATTTAAAATTGAAAAAGTATAAAATTGCTGTTATTGTTGGAAGCCTTCGTAAAGAATCTTTTAATTTAAAAACAGCCAAAGCATTGATATCGCTTGCACCTGAATCATTATCTCTTGAACTGTTGAACATAGAAGGACTTCCAATGTTCAATGAAGATTTGGAAGCCAATCCACCTCAAGAATGGGTAACATTGCGCGATAAAATTCAGGCTGCAGACGGATTATTATTTCTTACTCCCGAATATAATCGTTCAGTTCCCGGTGTGTTAAAGAATGCCATCGATGTCGGATCTCGCCCGTACGGAAAAAATTCTTGGGACGGAAAACCTGGAGGTGTAATTAGTGTATCAACAGGTAATATTAGCGGATTTGGAGCCAATCATCATTTAAGGCAATCTTTGGTTTTTGTAAATGTAAAAACGATGGCTCAACCTGAAGCTTACATTGGTGGTGCAGGAGCACTTTTTGATGAAAAAGGAAACTTAACCAACGATTCTACCAAAAGGTTTTTAAAGAAATTTATGGAAGCATTTGGAAGATGGGTAACAACAAATGCAGAATAATATTTCTCAGCTGATTTCAAAAGAAAATTTACTATATTAAAGGGCAATTACTAAATATTTCACTTCAAAATAATAAAACTTTGAACTGCCTTCTAAATTTTCTTTAATTCTGAAAGTCAGGAAAAAAATCTTTAACCATGAAAAATTCCCCAAAAAATACTATAAAAAAAATGTTTGCCGCATTCAGCAGTGGCGATATTGAAAGTTTAGTTGAAACCGTTTCTGATGACACATTATGGATTTACCACGGCACCCAAATCATTCCCGCTGGTCAGTTTGAAAAGAAAGAAGGTGTAAGAAATTTTTTTAGTAACATTCTCGACAAAACAGAAATAATCCTTTTTGAACCTCAACAATATATTGTAGAAGGCAATATGGTTGTTGTAACAGGAAGAGAACATCAAAAAATTAAACGATCCGGAAGAGAATTGAAACAAAAATGGGTTCAAATTTATACAGTTGAAAATGATCTAATTACAAGAATGGAGGAGTTTGCAACTTCTGAAGAAGTAAAGTAAAAAATCATCTTCATAATCAGTTTTGCACATAATAGAAATAAAATTATTCACCCTAAAAAAAATTAAACCATGTCAATAATAAAGAAAAACGAAGTAACAGCATTAAGCAACGTAAATCAGGAAAATTGTATTTCAATTTTTATCCCTACTCATAGGGCTGGTGAAAAAGTTTTGCAAGGAGTAGATTCTCTGAAATTAAAAAACCAAATAGCCGACGTAAGAAATCAATTATCCAAAAAAGGATTACCAACGGATGAAATTGATCAATTGATTGCTCCAGCCCAAGAATTAGTGGATGATTCTTCATTTTGGAGAAAGCAATCTGATGGCCTCGCCCTATTTATAACTCCCGGTTTTTCTAAAGTATATACACTACCTGTTTATTTCGAAGAATTTAATTATGTATCCGATTCATTTTATTTAAAACCATTAATGCCTCTTTTTGTGGGCGATGGCAATTTCTTTTTGCTCATGTTAGAAAGAAGCAATGTAAAATTATACGATTGTACGCGTCACAGCATCACTGAAATCAATATAGAAGATTGTATTCCTGAAACAAAGCAAGATGTGGTGGGTTATGATTACGAACAAAAAAATCTGCAATTCAGAACAGGGCAAGGAGGAGCAGGTGCCATGTATCATGGTCATGAAGAAGCCACAGGAAAAAGAAAAAATGAGATCACCAGATATTTGAAAGCCATCAATGATGGGCTCGCGCCTTTGTTGAAAGAAGATAGCAAACCCATGCTCGTAGCAGCTTTAGATCCACTTTTCGATATGTACAAAGAAGTAAATACCTATCGAAACATCATGGAAGAAAACCTAAAGGTCAATTTTGGCGATACCGATATTTATGAAGTACATGAATTGGCTTGGGAAAAAATGACTCCTGTTTTTGATAAAAAAAGAAAAGATAAAATAGCGCTTTTCTTAGAGAATCAAGGTACCGGAAAGACAGCAATCGGAATTGATGAAATTATGCAATCTGCCTTTAACGGAAAAGTAGATACTTTATTTTGTGAAAACAACGAAGATATTTTTGGCAACTACAAAGAAGAAAATAATGTGATCACTGTAACTCAAAGCGAATCGGAAGCGCACTCCATTTCCTTGATGAATGTGGCCGCGATAAAAACCTTCTTAAATGGTGGTGAGGTGTATTTATTAAAGAAGGAAGAAATGCCCAATACTAATTCGAGAATTAATGCCTTGTACAGATTTTAAATGAAACAATCTTATGAATAACGAACAATTAAAAGGCAATCCGCTTTTATGCGACATAGAAACCGGAATGTGCGAAATAGATAATACGGTAAAAGAATCCAATTCTCAAAGCAATATGAGATCAACAGAAAAAACAATACAACTCATTTATTATACAGATCCTATTTGTTCCTCTTGCTGGGGTATAGAACCACAATTACGAAAACTCAAATTGGAGTATGGAAATGGCATTGAAATCGATTATAAAATGGGAGGATTATTGCCGGATTGGAGTTACAACAGCGGCGGTATTGGTAAACCCTCAGATGTAGCCACGCATTGGGACGAAGTGAGCGTTCATTACGATATGCCAATCGATGGAGATGTTTGGTTGGAAGATCCTTTGGATTCATCTTATCCGCCATCAATCGCATTTAAAGCTGCACAAATGCAAGACAAGGATAAAGCCATTTTGTTTCTTAGGGAAATTAGAGAAATGGTTTTTCTGCAAAAGAAAAATATTACAAAGTGGGAGAATATAGAATTGGCCGCGAAGAAAGTAGGATTAAATGTGGAACAACTTAAAACTGATTTTGAAAATAATGCGAAAGCCTTGTTGGATGAGGATCTGATGTTAGCAAAAGAATTAGGAGTGAGAGGATTTCCCACCATTTTTTTTTTATAGACGATGCCGGCAATAAAGAAATCGTATATGGAACAAGACCGTATGCATTTTATGAAATGGCTATTCTAAAATTAAATCCGAATATTATAAAAAGCGAATACCCTAAAAATTGGGAAATGCTTTTTTCAAAATATAATTCGCTGACGGCAAAAGAATTTTCTGAACTCTCCGGAAACCCAAGAGTAGAAAGTGAAAAAATTCTCAATGAACTTTTTGCGGAAGGGAAATTGAAAAAATTGACCACGAAAAATGGTTCTTTATGGACAAAGAAAATTTAGCTTGAGCTAATTATCACTAAAATAAACTAAGAAAAATGACAAAAAATATTGTAATCTTCTTAATACTGTTTGGATTCACTTTCAACTCTTGCAAAGAATCATCACAGCAAGAAAATAAAGAAACTACAGCAATAGAAACCGTAGATAAACCCAATGATGACATTGTAAAATCTACTTCTACCGACAAAGATGGAAAAAAATTAGAATTGACCTTCAATAATACAAAAGGCACCACCACATTGAATTTCAATGGAGAAACAATTGAGTTGGTGGCAGAAAATGCAGCCTCGGGTATTTGGTATAAAAACGATCATTATGAATTGAGAGGAAAAGGCGATAATATGGAATTAACTAAAGACGGGAAAACGATTTTTAAAAATGAAAAAAAATAAAAAACATCATTCAAAACTAAAAAAAATAAAAACATGAAATACACTGAAAACTTAACAGGTATCAAAATTAATGTGGAAGCCGTAGACCTCACTATCAGCGACGATGTGATGGATACCATACGTAAATGTATAAATCGCCTCAGCCGTTTTTATGATAAAATAGAATGGGCTGATGTTTATTTAGAAGATAAAAAAGAGAAATCAACCGAACAGAAAAAAGTGAGTATTCGTCTGGGCATTCCGGGTAATGACCCATTCGCTTCTGATTATGGAGATAATTTCCATGCACTTTTATCCTCAGTAGAAGATAAATTACAAAAGCAATTAGAAAAGAGATGAAATTGATAATCGGCAATTCTCTAAACATTCAAAAATAAAATGAAAACCTATTAAATCAATCAAATGAAACGAACATTCAATTTATTAGCAAGCGATTGGAAAATAAGTAACGATATCGGTTTGTTAATTCTCAGATTGGTCTTTGGCCTTGTTTTACTTTATGGGCACGGATTTGAAAAACTTTCCGTTATTTTTTCCGGTCAGGAAATACAATTTATGGATCCGATCGGTATCGGTGCAAGCACTTCGTTCCACCTGGCAGCTTTTGCTGAAGGTGTCTGTGCTATTCTATTGATTTTGGGATTATTTTCCAGAATCGCTACGCTCATTTTGACCGCAAATTTCATCGTCATTTTTATCTTTCATGCCTTTATGGTTCATGATGGTTTTAATGTATTGGAATTGCGATTCCTTTATTTATTTGCCTTTATAGCTTTCACGTTCACAGGACCGGGAAGATACTCGTTGGACTATTTGTTGTTCCGTCAGAAAAATGAATTAAGCTAAACCAAAAACGATTCGTATGCCTGAATTGATTATACAAGCCCGCGAAGCCGCTATCAGCGCCCATTTGAGCGTGAAACGCATTCTTCCTTTTAGACGCAGAAGAATGGTTGGCCCTTTTATTTTTATGGATCACGCAGGGCCAATAAATAGTTTTCCAACTGAAATTACTTCAATGGATGTATTGCCGCATCCGCATATCGGACTTTCTACAATCACTTATTTGTTCAAGGGAAACGTCACGCACCGCGACAGCTTGGGGGTGGAACAAATCATCAGTCCGGGAGAGGTGAACTGGATGACCGCAGGTAAAGGCATTTCCCATTCCGAGCGTTTTGAAGACCCGGAGCTTTTACAAAAGGGTGGACTGGAAATGCTTCAGACTTGGGTGGCCTTGCCAACATCTGTGGAAGAAAGTGATCCTACTTTTGAAAACTATAAACCCGATGAACTGCCTGTCTATACCGACAAAGGAATTTGGATGCGTTTGATTGCAGGCAATGCGTTCGGATTGAAAAGTAATGTGGCTGTACATTCACCGCTATTTTACCTGCATGTAAAAATGGAAGCAGGTGCAAAAACAGATCTACCTTCCCGACATTCCGAAAGGGCGATTTATATCACAAGTGGCAGTTTGGAAATTTTTGGAAAATCTTATTCCAAAGGTCAAATGATCGTGTTTTCAAAGAATGAAGAAGCTACCATTCATTCCAAAACACCTTCCGAATTTATGATGCTGGGCGGCGAACCGTTGGGTGAAAGATTTATCTGGTGGAATTTTGTGTCTTCGAGCAAGGAAAGAATTGAGCAGGCAAAAAACGATTGGGAAACCGGGAAAATTATTCTGCCTCCAAATGATAACAAGGAATTTGTTCCGCTCCCTGAAACACGATCAGGACCCGCGAGCAGTAATGTGCCGCCGGAGCCACTATCCTAAAGGTTATTAACTGAAAAAAAATAAATGAATTAAATAAAATAATGATGAACAATATACCAGGCTTGCATCACATCACGGCTATTGCCGGAGACGCGCAGCGTAATTACGACTTTTATACGAAAGTGCTCGGACTTCGCATGGTAAAAAAGACGGTTAATTTTGACGATCCTCAAACTTATCATTTCTATTTCGGAGATGAGGTTGGCAACCCCGGAACGATTCTCACATTTTTTCCCTGGGCAAATGTGCGTCAAGGTACGAATGGCGCGGGTATGGCGACAGAGATCGGATATTCCGTACCACCCGGAAGTCTGGATTTTTGGAAAGCCCGTTTTGAAAAACTTAATGTTCGGCACTATGATATTGATGAGCGTTTTGGAGAAAAGTTTCTTGCTTTTCAGGATCCGGACGGATTACGGTTGAGCCTTATTGAGTCCAAACAAAAAGATGATCGAAAAGGATTTGAAACAGCCGAAGTAAAAGCAGAAGTTGCATTAAAAGAATTTCACCACGTAACATTGACACTGAATAATATTAAAGCCACAGCAGCTATTCTAACCGACATCTTTGGTTACAAACAGGTGGCACATGAAGGAAATTTATACCGCTTTCAAACCGATGCAGTGGAGACCGCAGGAATCGTAGATCTGTTGGAATTACCACAAGCTCAAAGAGGAATCAATGCAGCCGGAACCAATCATCATGTTGCATTTCGGGTGAAAGATGAAGAAACGTTAATGGCATTCCGTGAAAAAGTAGAAGCAAAAGGACATCAGATCACAGGAAAAATCAACCGTGACTATTTCTTTTCACTTTACTTTCGTGAGCCCGGCGGAGTACTTTTTGAAATCGCGACAGATAACCCCGGTTTTGCAACCGATGAAACAGTGGAAACCCTGGGAAGTTCGCTGCAATTACCCAATCAATATAAAGCGATGCGGGCAGAGATTGAAAAGGGACTTCCCCCACTTCGTACCTAAAAAAAAGTTTATGCACAAAAAAAATATAAAATATTCAGGAAAGGATTTAAAAGATGCTAAAAAAGTATTGATCATGGTTCATGGACGTGGTGCAGATGCGCATGATATTCTGGGAATCGCTGCGCATTTGAATGTATCTGATTACGCCTTACTTGTACCTGAAGCCACTAATAATACTTGGTACCCTTATTCCTTCATGGTGAAACCCCAGGAAAACGAACCATGGCTTTCTTCAGCACTTGATTTATTGAAAGGTTTGGTTAATGAAGTAGTTGATAATGGGATTACTTATGAGAATATTTATTTTCTCGGTTTTTCGCAGGGCGCCTGTCTGACGCTGGAATTCGCCGCGCGCCATGCACAAAAATATGGAGGAATTGCCGCTTTTACCGGCGGATTGATTGGCGATAAAATAAATGAAGCAAATTATTCAGGCGATTTTAATGGCACATCGATTTTTATCGGCACAGGAAATCCTGATCCGCATGTACCTATTTCACGAGTAAAAGAAACAGTCGATGTTTTAGAAAAAAGGAATGCACAAGTATATTTGAAAGTGTATGATGGTCGTCCACATAGCATTTCACAGGAGGAAATAGATGAAGCAAATCGACTGATATTTAAATAAGTTCTTCGTCTCGTTTTGGAGTCTTATTTATTTTTACATTTTCTGGAGAAATATTTCTGCAATCATACATCGTGCACTTCCGCCCGCAATACTTTCTATTGTTTTAATTCCGAGGGGTAAAAGTTCAACGTATTGATTGATAGACAATTTTTGTTGTTCATCCAGCGCATCAAAAGCAGATTGTGAGAGCACTAAAAAGTTTTGGTCGTTACTATTTTTCAATGTCAAACAATTGCCGGCAAATTGAAACATCTGATTCATATTGATCTCAATTATCTCATGGCCGGTTTGCAGAAGTGAATTCTTTACAATTTCTTTTTCATCCTCATCTTTTACCGCTTCTAAACAAATTACTGCAAACTTTTCACCAATGCACATCATCACATTCGTGTGATAAATTCTATTGCCCTTGTTATCAAATGCATTGAAATGAATGGGCTCATAATTCAATCTTTTACATAATTTAATAAACAAATCCTCATCCGTTCGCGGTGATAAACAAGCGTAACCGATTTTATGATCATGATCAAAACAAATGCTGCCCGTACCTTCTAAAAAACGGTTTTCATTTTCATAGAAAGAAAAATCAATTATTTCTTTGATCAAAAAATTATTTTTTAAATCATCAATCACTTCTAAACGTCTTTCTGTTCTTCGATTGGGAGCGCACATCGGATAAAAAATCACAATTCCATCTTCATGAAAACTCACCCAATTATTCGGAAAAATTGCATCGGGTTTATGTGGATAAGCGGTATCTTCCACCAGCGTAATTTCAATTCCTTTGGATTGAAGCGTATCTACAAAATTTTCAAATTCCTTACGCACATTTTTTTCTATCTCTTCATCTGCAAGCGATAATTTTTGTTGAAATGAATTGGATAAAGCAGTTTCCTCGTTATAAGAAAATCGTGCGGGTTTTACTAAAAGTATATTGGATGCAGTTTGCATGGGATAATTTGCTATAAAAATTGCAAATATACACGCTTCCTAATTTTAAGGCCTAATTATTTTGCAAGTAATTTCTTTCATCAAAGATGGAAATGAAGCTCCATAACTGTTGATACCAATACTCTTTAAATTGTATTCGTGAAATAATAAGATGGCATGTTCTATTTCTTCAAAAGAATAATTTTTAAAAGCGATTAATGCCTCTTGAACTGCGATAGGATTATTGAAAAATAAAGGTCTCAATGCATAATCACTTCTATCTTTCATTTGATGAATGGTAAGAATTTTTGTGAAGTAACTATACAATGTAGGAAGGATTGTTACATAATTTACTGCTGTAGGATTGCCTTCGAAAAACTGAATAATTCGTAATGCTTTGGCCTCATCCTTCACGCTAAAAGCGTGTTGCAATTCATACACATTATATTTCTTACTTACGCCAATAAATTTTTCAATATCCTCTACCGAAATTATTTCTCCTTGAACAATATTGAGAGATAATTTTTCAATTTCATTAGCAATTCTTGATAAATCATTTCCAATATGAGAAACTAAAAGCGATAACGCTTTCGGAGCAATTTCAAAACCTTTGGATTGAATATAACCGTTGGCCCATGCAGGTAATTGATTTTCATAAATTTTTTTTGATAAAAAAACTTCGCAATTTTTCTTAACTGTTTTTGCTAATTTACTTCTTTTGTCAAGCGCTTTGCCTTTGTAAGAAACGATGAATATGGTAGATTCTAAAGGCTTGTCAATATAGGCTTCCAATTTTTCAATATCTCGCATTTGTTGGGCTTCTTTCAGTAACACCACTTGCCTTTCCGCAAACATCGGATAGCGCCTGCAAGCGTTGATGATCTCTGCCCAATTAGCATCTTTCCCATAAAAAACAGACAAATTAAAAGACGCATCCGATTCAGATAGAATCTGCTTCTCCGCATAATTAATTACTTCATCAATAAAAAATTCTTCTTCGCCTTCTAACCAATACACCGGTTTAAAACTATTTTTCTTCCAAGAAGAAATAATTGACAATGCACTCATATTTCAAAGATAAAATTTTACATTTAACTTTCAGACTTTGGTTTATTTTTACGGCAGATAAAAAATAGAATAGTAAACTCTTTCTAATCAAAAATAAAAAATAAAAAACATGGATTACGAAAACTTCCCTGAAAATAAAAATGAAGAAGTAAGAGTAGAAACCAATAACAAAGGTCGAAATATTCTTACCATATTTTTAATCATTGCGCTTTTGACTACTTGGGGTTACATCATTTATGACCGAAGTAAAAATAGAGAAGAAAAAGATGCACTTACTTCTCAAGTGATTGCCAGTGATTCTGCTAAAAATGAATTGCAATTAGAATTGAACGATGCCACTTTTCGATTAGACGCACTGAAAACTTCTAACGCAAGGGCAGATAGTTTATTACAAACAAAAGATAAAGACATTCAAGATTTGCGCAACAAAGTGCAAAATATTTTGAACAATAAAAATGCTACCGAAGCACAACTTTCAGAAGCAAGAAGATTGATTGCTCAATTAAAAGGAAACATCGCCACTTACACAGCGGAAATAGAATCTTTAAAAGCTGAAAACTCTCAACTTTCGCAAGAGAAAATTCAAATAAGTGAACAAAGAGATTTGGTTCAGAAAAATTACGATTCGGCCAATCAAATTATTCGGCAAAAAGAAAATCAATTAGATATTGCTTCGACTTTGCACGCTTCTAATTTTAATATTATCGGCGTTATTGAAAAAAGCGGAGGAAGAGAAAAAGAAACCACTACTGCCAAGAAAGTTGATAAATTAAAAATCACTTTTGATATAGATGAAAATAGAGTAACACCTTCAGGTGAAAAAGAAATTTACATCGTTATTACCTCACCAGACGGCAAACCTGTGTTGGTAGATGCTTTGGGCTCAGGTAGAATGATTACTCGCGATAATGGTGAAATACCTTTTACCAAAATGGTAAAGATCAATTACATCCAAGGCCAAAAAATTCCTGTAATGGTAGAGTGGTCGCAAAACAGCCCTTTCCAAACAGGCAATTACAAAATCGAAATTTATAATAATGGTTTTAAGATAGGCGAAGGAGTTCGCAATTTTAAAAAGGGCGGTTTATTTGGTTAATTTATTTTTTAATGAAAGAAAAAAGTCCGAAGCAAATACTTCGGACTTTTTCTTTTGTATTGTAATTTATTCTACAATTCCAATGCAGCATTCATGGACCTTACCGCTTCTGCACTTTTATTAAAAGATGCTTGCTCTTCTTCATTCAATTTAAAATCAATAATCTTTTCCCAACCATTTTTACCTACTACCACCGGTACTCCCATACAGATATCGCTTTGGCCATATTCACCCTCGAGCATTACACAGCAAGGCATTAATCTTTTTTCATCGCGTACTATTGCTTCTACCAAAGCCGCTCCTGCAGCGCCGGGAGCATACCAAGCGCTTGTGCCTAATAATTTTGTAAGTGTAGCGCCGCCTACCATCGTATCTGCAGCTACTTGTTTCAAAGTGGCTTCATCTAATAAATGGGAAACCGGTATGCCATTATAAGTTGCTAATCTTGTTAAAGGAATCATCGTTGTATCACCATGTCCGCCAATAACTACCGCGTGTAAGTCTTGCGTAGAGCAGTTCATAGCTTTTGATAAAAAATATTTGAATCTGCTGCTATCTAATAAACCGCCCATTCCTATAATTTGATTTTTAGGAACACCTGTAGATTTCAATGCTAAATAAGTCATTGTATCCATCGGATTACTGATTACACAAATAATGGCTTTAGGAGATTCTGCTAAAATTTTTGAAGTAACATCTTTTACAATTCCTGCATTGATACCGATTAATTCCTCTCTCGTCATTCCGGGTTTACGGGGTATCCCTGATGTAATTACTACCACATCACTTCCTGCAGTTTTTTTATAATCATTGGTGCTACCGATTATTTTGGTATCGCTACCCAACAGCGCTGCACTTTGTGCAAAATCCATTGCCTTCCCTTCGGTAATTCCTTCTTTAATGTCTAACATTACCAATTCTTCACAAAGTTCTTTTCTGGCAATGTTGTCGGCACAAGTTGCGCCCACTGCGCCTGCGCCTACTACGGTTACTTTCATTATATATTATTTATAAGGTAAAAAAAATTGTTATGCAAAGGTATATTATTGCAGCAGGGAATAAAAACTAATCTTTAAAAAGAAATAATTTCTTCGATCTTACTACTTATAAATTGGATAAGATTTGATCCATTCCTACACTTCCTTCAAAAGTTTTTTTATACTTTCCGTTTTTATCATAGATATAAATGGAAGGTAAATTGCGCACTTTAAAAAATGGCGGGAAGAAAAATTTAGTATCACGCGCCATCATAATATTCGGGTAATTAGCAATTTTATATTTCTTATAAAAATCCACCATCTCGGAATATGGCAGCCATGTAATCATGAGGATTTGTACATTCTTAAACTTCTTGATGTTTTTAATTAATGCATCAGTTTCATGTTGGCAATGTTCGCATTCCGGACTAAATATAAAAAAGACAGTAGGTTTATTTTTTTTCAAATCACTACGGCTAAATGCAGAACTGTCGGACGCTTTATAAACTGTAAAATCAGGAATAGTTGGAAATCGAAGATACACCGGACTATCATTGGTTAAGGGGCCATTTTGAGAAAAAGCAACACTTGTTACCAAAGAAAAAACGAATACAAAAAGTAAATTTTTCACGAGCTTATTTTTGGTGCTAAACTACTTCAATAAATTTGATGATATTTATTCCTCCTTTGATTTTAACATCCTAATAATTGCAAACTTCATAAAATAAACAAATCAAAATCAAGAAAAAAACAATAAACCACACAACAATAGCACAATTATTTTACCTTTGACGCCTAAAAATATTTTTTCTTATGGCTTCCACCTCAGATATCAGAACGGGCTTGATTTTAAAAATTGATGGTAATTTATATACCGTTATAGAATTTGGCCAAAATAAAACCGCACGAGCGGCTGCTAAAGTATGGGCGAAATTAAAAGGCGTAGATAATGGCCGAACAATTGAACAAACTTGGAACAGTGGCGAAACAATTCATCCGGTAAGAGTTGAAAAAAAATCTTACCAATTTTTATTTAAAGATGATACAGGATTTACATTTATGGATACCGAAACGTATGAACAAATTTCCGTTTCTCCTGATATGGTAGATTCTCCTCAATTTTTAAAAGATGGCCAAGAAGTTTCCGTATTGATGAATACAGAAACCGAATTACCCATGGCAGTAGAATTACCCGATAAATTAGTAATGAGAGTTACTTACAGCGAACCGGGCGTAAAAGGTGATACAGCTACTCGCACACTAAAACCGGCCACTATTGAAACCGGCGCTACCGTGAATGTACCGTTATTTGTAAATGAAGGTGAATTGATTAGAATCAATGGTAAAACCGGCGAATACATTGAAAGAGTAAAAGAATCTTAAGAAGTGAAATCACCTGCATGGAATTCATTTCTGTAAATTGATTAATCTATTTTATCTTAGCTATTCGTTTCTCAATAAAAAAACCTACTATGGACATCAAGCAAATTCAAGAACTCGTAAAACTGATTAACAAAAGTAATATCGGTGAATTAAGTATTGAACAAAAAGATTTTAAAATTACCATAAAGCAAAAGGAAGAAGCCGCCCAATATTTTAGCAGCTCTCCTATGCAATCCATTCCGATTTCTCAATCTGTTCAGAATCAATCTGCGCCTCCTGCCTCATTACCACCCGCATCGGGCGAAAAGAAAGCAGGTGAGAATTCTGCGAAAGAAGATAAATTAATTACCATCAAAAGTCCTATGATTGGTACTTTCTATCGTCAAGCCGGACCCAACAAACCATTATTTGTAAGCGTGGGCGATGATGTAGAACCTGGCAAAGTAGTTTGTATTATAGAAGCGATGAAACTTTTTAATGAAATAGAAAGTGAAGTATCCGGCAAAATTGTAAAGATATTAGTGGAAGATGCCTCTCCTGTTGAATTTGACCAACCGTTATTTTTAGTAGAGCCGTAATAAAGTTTTAAGCTGTTGGTAAAGTGCTTGAAAAATAAAGCGAAGGCTACTACTTTTTAAAAGAATTTTTATTTTCAAATTATCAAATTAGATCCTTTTGTTTAAAAAAATACTTATCGCCAATCGAGGCGAAATCGCACTAAGAATTATCAGAACCTGTAAGGAAATGGGAATTAAAACCGTTGCAGTTTATTCCACAGCCGATAAAGACAGCCTTCATGTAAGATTTGCCGATGAAGCAGTTTGTATCGGGAAACCACAAAGTTCAGAAAGCTATTTGAATATTTTGAGCATCATGGCAGCAGTAGAAATTACCAATGCCGATGCAGTTCATCCCGGTTATGGATTCCTTGCAGAAAATGCCAAGTTTGCGCAAATATGCCAAGAGCACGGAATCAAATTTATCGGCCCTACTCCTCTGATGATTAATTTGATGGGCGATAAAGTTACTGCCAAAGAAACCATGATAAAAGCCGGAGTACCTGTGGTACCGGGAGTAGATGGTTTATTGAAAGATGTTAATCATGCAAAAGAATCCGCCAAAAAAATAGGTTATCCAATTATCTTGAAAGCTACTGCAGGCGGCGGTGGTAAAGGAATGCGTGTAGTTTGGAGTGAAAAAGATATTCAAAAATCTTTCGAAGATGCAAAGACAGAAGCTGCTGCTTCTTTTAAAAACGATGGCATCTACATGGAAAAATTTGTAGAAGAACCGCATCATATCGAAATTCAAATTGCCGGAGATCAGTATGGAAATGTTTGCCATTTAAGTGAACGCGATTGCTCCATTCAACGTCGACATCAAAAATTAGTAGAAGAATCTCCTTCTCCATTTATGACTCCGGAATTAAGAGAAAGAATGGGTGAAGCCGCTATCAAAGCTGCTGCTGCTATTAATTATGAAAGCGTGGGTACTATTGAATTTTTAGTAGATAAAAACAGGGATTTTTATTTCATGGAAATGAATACGCGTATTCAAGTAGAGCATTGCGTTACAGAAGAAGTGATCAATTATGATTTGATAAAAGAACAAATTAAAATTGCTGCAGGCGAAAAAATTTCAGGAAGAAATTATTATCCTGATATGCACGCCATCGAATGCAGAATCAATGCAGAAGATCCTTATAATGATTTTCGTCCATCGCCCGGAAAGATTACAACCTTGCACACGCCCGGCGGACATGGAGTTCGCGTAGATAGCCATGTGTATGCAGGTTATGTAATTCCACCCTATTACGATAGTATGATTGCCAAATTAATTGCTGTAGCACAAACACGTTCTGAAGCAATTGATACCATGAGCAGAGCCTTGAGTGAATATGTAATTGAAGGAGTAAAAACTACCATTCCTTTTCATATTCAGTTAATGCAAAATGAAGATTTTATTAAAGGAGAATTTACCACCAAATTTCTGGAGAGCTTTACGCTTAAATAATTCTATTTTTCGGGATGTAGCGCAGCCCGGTAGCGCACACGTCTGGGGGGCGTGGGGTCGCAAGTTCAAATCTTGTCATCCCGACAAGATAAAGCCTGACCAAAATATTTTTTAGTCAGGCTTTATTATTTTGTAGAAATAATTATCCTAACAATTCTTCTATCACCTTTTTCGTCCCTTCAAAACTTTGATGATGAAACCCATGAATACCTGCTTTACAAGCCGCTTCTGCCAACATTTTGCGATCATCTAAATAAATACATTCTTCCGGTTTTACTTGAGCGATACCCAACGCCAAACTAAAAATTCCCGGATCAGGCTTTCTCATTCCTACTTCACAAGACGACACAAAAGCATCAAAAAAATCATGCAATTTGAATTGATTAATTCGATACTGATTTAATTCTCGCGCTTCATTATTGATAGAAATTACTTTAAGATGCGGATGTTTATTCTTGAGATCAATCATCCATGGAAGCATATCCGGTAATAAAACGGATTGACTGAAAATAAATTCTTTCATTTCTTCTCGAGAAAAATCTCGCGGATGATTGAAAATTACGGTGTCCAAATATTCTTCAAATGAGATTTTTCCCATTTCATACACATTGAAAATAAAATGGTGCTGGGCTTCCATTTCATTAAAATCTAAATTATATTTTTTGGCCGCCGCCAGTCTGGATGCATATCCCCAACCATTGCTCAGTATAACTCCGCCAATATCAGAAAAAAAAAACTTTGTAGGATGTGCTCATAATTTTGGTACAATAAAAATGTGGATGAAATAATTTATAAAGTATTCTGTTGCTCTATGTCTTTTACTTTTTGTATTCTTCTCAAATGCCTTTCCAATCCGGAAAACTCAGCCGATAAAAACTTAATTACTAATTCTTCCGCAACCGCATATCCGGTTACTCTTCCTCCCAAACATAATAAATTCATGTCATCATCTTCCACTCCTTGGTGTGCCGAAAAATGATCTTGAATTAAAGCAGCCCGCACACCTTTTACTTTATTGGCAGCAATAGAAGCGCCTACTCCACTTCCACAAATCGCAATGCCTCTATCCATATTTTTTTTAGAAATGGCTTCTGCCAATGGTATCAGGAAATCCGGATAATCATCTTGATCATTTAATTCAAATGCACCAAAATCCGTAACATCATACCCTTTATCTTTCAAAAAAGATTGTAGTATATTTTTTAATTCAAAACCCCCATGATCCGCTGCCATACCTATTTTCATGTTCTATTCATTTTAATTCAATTCATTTTTCCATAAAACTACTCCGCCTTTTATTCCGTCTTTATTTCCTACGATGGATATATTCTTATCCAAATTAAACTTTATTAATGCCGCATTACCTCCGGAAATAAATAGATGATCATAATTAAAAACCGTACGCAAAACTTCGATCACTTTTTCCATTCGATGATTCCATTCTTCTTTTCCAATTTGTAACAACGCTTCTTCGCCTACATAACCATTGTAATTTTCTTTTTCTGTAAATGGATGCATCGACATTTCTAAATGGGGCAACAATTTTCCATCTCGCATCAATGCAGAACCAAAACCTGTACCCAACGTAATTACCATCTCCAATCCTTTGCCTTTGGAGAGCGCCAAAGCTTGGAAATCCGCATCATTTATTACACGAGTTGGTTTGTTGAATAATTCTTCCAATTTTTTTGCAAGCGGATATAAATGCCATAAATCATTGCCCAATTTGGGTGCAGTAATTACCTCACCATCTTTCACATATCCCGGAAAACCGACAGCTATCACATCATATTCTTCAAACTGATTCACAATTTTTTTTATAATGGCTAACACTTTTTCGGGAGGCGAAGGATGAGGCGTATCTGCTATTTCATAATCTTGTAAAAATTCACCTTTGGTATTAAGAACAGTAGCTTTTATATGCGTACCGCCAATATCTATACAAAGAATCGATTGAATTTTTGAAGTCATGAAGAAAAGGATGTTGGACTTTAAAGTTACAAGAAAATAATTTTTTGTTGAGAAGAGATTTATAAGAACCTCTTTCTTTTTTATTATTTTTAATAATAAGGCCTATATTTATTTCAAAACAATATTTTCAGCAATGACAAGAGAAGAAAAATTTATGCAAGAAGCGATTGCTTTATCGCAAAATGGAATTAATAATAATGAAGGCGGCCCTTTTGGTTGCATTGTGGTAAAAGATAATCAAATTGTAGGAAGAGGAAATAATAAAGTAACCGGAACCAATGATCCAACAGCTCATGCGGAAGTAGTGGCTATTAGAGATGCTTGTAAAAATTTGCAAACTTTTCAATTAGACGGATGTGAAATTTATACTTCTTGTGAACCTTGTCCAATGTGTTTGGGTGCTATTTATTGGGCACGACCTTCTGTAATTTATTATGCTAATACGCGCCATGATGCAGCAGAAATCGGTTTTGATGATTCAATGATTTATGAAGAAATGCGCGCTGATTTAGAACACAGAAAAATTCCCATCATTAATTTAGGAAGAGATGAGGCTAAAAAAGTATTTGATAATTGGCAGTTGAAAGAAGATAAAACCGAATACTAAAAAACCATTTACTTTTGCGTGATCATTCATTAAAAATTTTAAATTTTAAACTTCTTTTTCATGTCTTGTCAAATAACTATTCCATTTACAGAGCCGGCTGCATCGGCTGTAAGTAAAGCCAGATCTGCTGTTGAAAGCCAAAGCGGAACTTTTAACGGTAACGAAGAATCAGGTAATTTTGAAGTAACTGTAATGGGGAATCATGTAAAAGGAAATTATACCGTAAGTGGTCAAATTCTACATTTGACTATTACTGACAAACCTTTTTTTGTACCGTGTAGTATGATTGAGAGTTTTCTTACCAAGCAAATTTCATAAACCCAACTCGTGTTTTTTAGAGAGGATGCCGTGAATTTTTTTCATCATCTCATCCACTTCAAATGGTTTGGAGATGAATCCGTTTGCCCCAAATTCATCAATAGCACTTTGGCGTAAATAGGGATAACCGGAAGAAATAATAACCGGAATATGCCTTGTATAAAGAGAAGTTTTTAATTTTTTACAAACTTCTAATCCATCTAATTCAGCCATGAAAATATCTAGAATAATTATCTGTGGTTCTCTTTTCTTAATTGATTCAAACGCTTTTTCCCATTCATCATAACAATCAACTTCAAAACCCCTTTTTTGCAAAAGAGATTGTATTACGGATAAATAATCTAAGTCGTCATCAACTATGAGAATACGTGGCATAACGAATCTCATACAAATAGTGTGCAAATTTTTTGAGGCATAGAGAAAGTGACTCTATTTAACATTTACAAGTTTTTGTTGGGCAAACAAAAACCCCGCGAAATAAGCATCTCGCGGGGTTTTATCAGTGAACTGGCTGGGACTCGAACCCAGGACCCATACATTAAAAGTGTATTGCTCTACCAACTGAGCTACCAATTCAAAACAAAATAACTATTCTGTTTTTTTAAAGGATTGCAAAAATAAGAGAAAAAGAGGTTGCACCAAAATTTAAAAAAGTTTTTTTTAAGAAAAAAGAAGAGAATTCATACAACTGAATACAGTAAAGGGTTTCAAATATTTATTCTAACGAAAAAAATATTTTCCTCTCCTTCGAAAATAATAAGAAGCATCGCTCCAATAAAAATCTTTTTTGCAAAGGCACTTCTCGCCTAATTTCGCACAAAAAAGAAGTAGATGTTTACAAACAAAGTAATTGCCATTACAGGAGGTACAGACGGTATCGGAAAAGCATTACTGACTCAGTTCTTATCCAAAGGTGCGAAAGTAGCCACCTGTGCAAGAACGGCTGAGAAATTAGCCGCACTCAATAAGGAATTCAGTCAAAGGCCATTAATGACCGTAATCGCAGATGTAAGTAAAGAGGAAGATTGTAAACAGTTTATAGAAAAAACAATAGCTGAATTCGGTCAATTAGATATTCTCATTAATAATGCAGGTATTTCCATGAGAGGACTATTTAAAGATACTTCATTAGAAACTTTAAAAACAGTAATGGATATTAATTTTTGGGGAACCGTTTATTGTACCAAATTTTCATTGGATGCCATTACCAAAAGCAAAGGAACCATTGTAGGAGTTTCTTCCATAGCAGGTTACAGAGGATTGCCCGGAAGAAGCGGGTATAGCGCCAGTAAATTTGCAGTAAACGGTTGGTTAGAAGCTTTGAGAACTGAAATGCTCGACACGGGAGTAAATGTAATGTGGGTTTGCCCGGGATTCACCAAATCAAATATTAGGCAAGTGGCACTTAATGAACGTGCTCAATCACAAGGAGAATCTCCTATCGATGAAGAAAAAATAATGACTGCTGAAGAATGTGCCACACATATTATCAAAGCGATTGAAAAACGAAAACGAACTTTGGTACTTACTTTTACGGGAAAGCGAACCGTTTTTATGAATAAATTTTTCCCGTCTTGGACAGATAAATTGACCAAAAAATTTTTCTTCCACAATGGAAAATTAAAAAGATAAATACTATATTTCAAAATATAGTTGTGAAATTGAACCAAAAGAATCATTGAATATTTATTAGAAAGAAATTAGCTGAATGTCATTAATCACTTTAACATCCGATATCGGAAGGCAAGATTTTTTAACCGGAGCCATCAAGGGACAATTAATGCAAATCAATTCCGGTTTCAAGATTATCGATATTTCTCACGAGTTGACTCCTTTCAATTATCCGCAAGCAGCCTATGTTTGCCGCAATGCCATCGCTAATTTTCCTCCTAATACGTTTCATATTGTATTTGCGAATCTCTTCGATAAAAAACAAAATCATTTATTATTGATTCGGCACAATAATCAATATATTGGCTGTGCAGATAATGGATTAATCACCATGGTTTTAGAAGAAATCCCGGAGAAAATTATAGCCATTCCTTTGAGTTCATCCGAGCAGAAAAATATTCTTTATTGTGCTAAAATTTTCGGAAAAGCTTATCAGCAAATATTAGATGGCAAGCCCTTAGATGAAATTGGTGACAACAATATTTCGATAGAAGTAAAAAATCCTTTAAGACCTTTATTAGGACCAAAATTCATTGAAGGACAAATCATTTTTATTGACAATTTTGAAAATGTAATTATCAATATTACCAAAGATGAATTTGAAGAACAGAGAAAAGGAAGAAGTTTCAAAATTGTTTTTAAGAGAGATGAGATCATTGATAAAATCAGCGAAAGCTATGCGGATGTACCAGAAAGCGAGAAACTGGCTTTATTTAATTCGGCCAATTATTTGGAAATAGCGATTAATAAAGGAAATGCAGCCGGTCTCTTCGGTTTAGAAGGCTATACAGATACGCAAAATTCTAAATCTCAATTTTTACAAAATAGACTCCTTTACCAAACTGTAAAAGTTTATTTTTCATAACTTCACGCTTCAAAAAAATCAAAATAAAATGAAATCAATTCTTTTTACATTTCTTTTAATGGGCACTTTTTCGTTTGGCTTTGCTCAAGTACAAATGCCACAACCTTCGCCCACTGAATATATCAAACAAGATTTTGGAATGTCATCCATTGAGTTGACCTACTCCAGGCCAAGTCTTAAAGGCAGAACAATTATTGGTGTAGTAGAACCATGGAATGTAGTTTGGCGCACCGGTGCCAATGCAGCTACCAAAATCAGATTCAATGATCCGGTAGAAATTCTTGGACACAAAATAGATTCAGGAACTTATGCTTTGTACACTATTCCGAAAAAAAATGGTGCATGGACATTTATACTAAACAAAGGAGTAAAAAATTGGGGAGCTGATGGTTATCAGCAAAGTGATGATGTGATGCGTGCCACCGTTCAAGCAGGAAAAAATGCTCAAAAAGTAGAGACACTTACTATGCAATTTTCTGATCTCGCGTTTGAATCTTGTGTATTAAATATTAAGTGGGAAGATTTTTCTTTGAAGATACCAATCAAAGTAAATATCAAAGATAAAATTCGTGCTCAAATTGAAGCCGCACTTCAAACAGATAAAAAGCCCTACTGGCAAGCAGCTCAGTTCTATAACGAACATGATAAAAATTATGCAAAAGCCCTTTCCATGATCAATGAAATGCTGGCGCAATCTAAATCGCCTGCTTTTTATGTGGTGTATTACAAAGCGGTAATTCAAAAAAATATGGGTGATAAAAAAGGAGCTTTACTTACTTCACAAGAATCGCTAAAATTATCTCAAGACGCAAAAAACAATGCCTATATTTTGCTCAATGAAAAATTGCAAAAAGAATTAAAGAAATAAGAGAATATATTTTTTTTTAAAAAGGAATGAATTATTTCATCCCTTTTTTATTGAACCAATTTGATGAATAATTGATGCAATGTCTCTTCAGCATCTTCACAAAAACCGGGATGAACTTTTGATGTTTGAAGTATGGTGCTTCTTGTGGCAGTCAACCAGCGAAACCTTTCAGCAATCGGCAATTGAGCTATTTTGCCTTCATCCTCGCCGGAACAAATTTTTTCAAAAGCATTTAAATAATCTTGAATCTCGGCTATATCACAATCCGCATAAAATGCTTTCATTCTATTTTCATCAAGCGTGTACAAAAATTTTAAAAATTTTTGTGAGGCGCAATAAAGCACCACGCCCACATTGAGAAATTCACCGCGTTCCACACGAGGCACAATGCGCACTATCGCATATTCATATAAGTGTTTGCCTTGCATGGTTTGCTTCTTTTACAAATTGTTTGGAATGTATAAATCGCTCATTTAGAAATTTCGTGTAAGCATCTCTGTGATCTCTGGTATTTTTAAAAGGAGAATCAATTAATAACCATTCATCAGGAATTGAATCGACGATTTCCTTCAACATTTCTTTTTTTAGAAAAGAATGAATATGCTCATCAATAGATTCTAATTCGGAAGCCTGAGCTAATAACACATGGTCTTTGATAGGAACAAATTCACGTGTAGCTTGCTGTTCCCAATTTTCCCAAGAGTGATGAAAATAAAATGCCGCACCATGATCAATCAACCAAAGTTCTTTTTGCCATAAGAGCATATTGGTATTGCGACAAGTTCTATCTACATTTTTAATGAAAGAATCTAACCACACAATCGTAGAAGCGGTGTTGGCATCTACTTCAGTAACTGCCGGATCAAAGGTAACCGAGCCGGATAAATAATGTAATGCCAAATTCAAGCCCACACTGGCTTTTAGAAGATCTTGAATTTCTTCATCACCTTCCGTTCTTCCAAAAGCTTCATCTAAATGTGCGAAAACAATTTCAGGAACTTTCAGTCCTAACAATTTCGCAATCTGTCCACCTATCAATTCTGCAATCAAAGATTTTACTCCTTGTCCAGCTCCTTTGAATTTTAATACATACAAAAATCCGTCATCAGCTTCCGCAATCGCAGGCAGAGAGCCACCTTCACGCAATGGAGTTACATAGCGCGTAACATGAACTGATCTAATTTCCGGCTTCGTATATTTCATTGCGAACAAATTTACAAATAAGACTTACAATGCCCTTAAATAAAATGAAATCAATACATTTGATACTTAAGTAAGTTCATACTTTCTTAAATGCTTTAATCAAAATATTGTTGGATGCGAATTATTTCTATTCTCGATAATGACTTCTATAAATTTACAATGCAAAATGCGGTGGTGAATTTATTTCCGAGAGCGAAAGCGAAATATGCATTTATTAATCGTGGCCAACATCAATTCCCGCAGGGGTTTGGTGAGTTATTGAAAAAAGCAATTGCAGAATTAGCACAATTACAATTAAGTAAATCAGAGAAAGAATTTCTCTCAAAAAAATGTCCTTATCTACCACCTACTTATTTAGATTTTTTACAAGGCTTTCGTTACGATCCGGAAGAAGTAACGATCATCCACGAGGGAACAAATTTATCTGTAACCATTGAAGGCTATTGGTATCGCACAATACTTTGGGAAGTGCCTATTTTATTTTTGATTTGCGAATTATATTATGAGGCCAATCATCTCCATAGAATCTCCAATGAAGAAGTTGCGGAAATTGCAAAAAATAAAATTTTAAAATACCGCGAATTAGGAATTACGATTGCCGATTTTGGAACAAGAAGAAGACATTCTTACGAAGTACAAAAAATTACGGTAGAATCTCTTTTGAAAAATGGAGCTAATTGTTTTATCGGAACCAGCAATGTGCATTTAGCCATGTTGCTCAACACCAAGCCCATCGGCACACACGCTCATGAATGGTTTATGTTTCATGCAGCTAAATTCGGTTTCAAAATGGCGAATTCTTTGGCCTTAGAAAATTGGGTAATAATTTACAGAGGCGATCTAGGCATTGCCTTATCTGACACTTACACATCTGAAGTTTTCTTTCATCAATTTGATAGAAAATTCAGTAAATTATTTGATGGCGTAAGGCACGACAGCAGCGACCCTATTGAGTTTGCGCAAAAAACAATTGCCCATTACAAAAACTATGGAATCGATCCGCTTTCCAAAACAATTATTTTTTCTGATTCTTTGAATTATGAAAAGGTGAAAAACATCGCGCAATTTTGTAGAGGAAAAATTAGTTTTTCTTTTGGTGTGGGAACAAATTTTACTAATGACGTAGGGTTACAACCTTTGAATATTGTTTTGAAAATGACCGATGCACTACCTGAAGAAGGAGTGTGGACTCCAGTGATAAAACTATCCGACGAAAAAGGAAAATACACCGGAGATCCAAAGGCAATTGCTCTGGCAAAAAAGGTATTAGAGTTGGAATAGTAAATGATCTAGTAATTTCTACTTTAAAGAAATTGCAAGGTGGCCAACCTTCTCTGGTATTATTTCAGAATTAAAGATTTCATTCAAAAGTTGGCAACCTTTAGTCCAAAAAATATTTGAATAACCAACAATAATCTTCATTTTTTACAAAGTGAGCAAATGATTAATTTTGCGCAAAAAAAATGCTTTGTATTTACCACGAATCGACTGATCCCTATTTTAATATTGCTACCGACGAATACATTTTCAGAAATATTGAAGAAGATTGTTTTATGCTTTGGCGAAATGACAATGCCATCATTATCGGGAAACATCAAAATACTTTAGCAGAAATTAATTTCGATTATGTGAAGCAAAATAATATTCATGTCGTACGCCGATTATCCGGCGGTGGCGCGGTTTACCACGATTTAGGGAATTTGAATTTTTCTTTTACCAAAACAGGAAAAGATTCCAGTTTGATAGATTTTGAAAAATATACCAAACCAATTGTAGATGTGTTACAAAGTTTGGGCGTGAATGCAAAATTTGAAGGAAGGAATGACATCACTATCGACGGAAAAAAAATCTCCGGAAATGCAGAGCATATTTTTAAAAATAAAATTCTGCATCATGGTACTTTACTATTTTCTTCTACTATGAAAAATGTAAGTGAAGCCCTAAAAATTCATCCATTAAAATACCAAGACAAAGCAGTAAAATCTATTCCGAAAAGAGTAACTAATATTGCCGATCATCTTCCTGCGCCGTTAACTATTGAAGAGTTTACACAAAAAATTATGGAGCATATTATTGCTACTACTGAAGGTTGTAAATTATATTCCTTTACCGACGAAGACCTTACTGCTATTGGAAAAATTCGTGATGAAAAATATGCCACCAAAGAATGGAATTATGGCTATTCACCCAATTATAGTTTCCAAAAAACCATCAAAACTTTAGGCGGCATGTTGGAAATGAATTTAGATGTAGAGAAAAGTATTATTCAAAAAGTAAAAATATTCGGAGACTTTTTCAATCAAAAAGATACAGAAGAAATAGAAAATGCATTAGCCGGAGTAGCACATGATGAAGACAGCATTCGCGAGGCTTTGAGCCGTTTTAAGATTGAAGAATATTTCAATAATATGACGATAGAAGATATTATTGAAGCGATGTTTTAAAATATTTATTCAACGATATCTTCTCCCGAATCCAATAATCTGGAAGGCAATTGTTTCTCAGCTTTTGCACCCATTTTTTTTAATTCTTCAATTTTGTTGGTGATGTTACCTGAGCCGGAGGTTAATTGTTTATGCGCTGTATTATAGAGTGAATCCGCTTCTGTAATTTTTTTACCAACCGCTTCAAAATTCCCAATAAAGTTTGCAAATTTATCATAGAGAGAACCTGCCCTTTCTGCAATGGCAATGGCATTGGCACTTTGCTGCTCTACCTTCCACAAATCCGCCACGATGCGCAATACAGCAAATAAATTCGTAGGGCTAACCAATAAAATATTTTTGTCGTAAGCAAATTTCCAAAGTTGCGTATCTGTTTTTAATGCTTCTAAAAATGCGGGTTCAATCGGTACAAACATCAATACGTAATTCAAAGCCGATGCATATTTAGGATAATTTTTTCTGCTCAATCCTTCAATGTGTTGGCGCACACTCTTGATGTGTTCTTTCAAAAATTTTTTTTGTTCTTCCACATCAGATTGTGAAACATACTCATCCCAAGCAATCAAAGAAACTTTAGAATCAATAATAATTCTTCTTAAATCCGGATATATAATCATTGCATCCGGTTGTAATCCTTTGCCATCCGCATCTTTGATTACATTACCTGCATTATCTCTCAAAAATTGTTGAAGAAAAAATTCTCTGTTTTTTACCAAGCCACTATTTTCTAAAATACTTTCTAAGATCATTTCGCCCCAATTACCTTGCATTTTATTATTTCCTTTCAATGCAGTGGTTAAATTATTCGCCTCCAAACTTACCAATTGTGTCATTGTTACTAAGCGCTGTACTTCTTTCTCCAAAGAAAATCTTTCCTTAGACTCTTTATCATAAGTCTCTTCTACCTTTTGTTTAAAATCAGTTAATTGCGTTTTAAACGGATTTAAAATGGCATTCATTTTTTGTTCATTTACTTCCGTAAATTTTGCCGTTTTTTCTTCCATAATACTTTGTGCCAAATTGCGAAATTCAAATTTGAATTTTTCGCCAATTTGATTCAATTCTTCTTTTTGTAGAGTCAATTTTTCATTGACATTTCTATAAGCTTCTTCTGCTTTCGCAAATCTATTTTGCAGGATTTGATGATCGGCCTGTAATGCTTGGTACGACTCGTATTGCGCATTTAAAAATTCAATTTTACTTTCCGCATTGGCGCTTCTTTCGATGAGTAAATTTTTTTGTTCTTGTAATTGTTTTATTTCATTTTGTAATTGTACATTCAACTCTTCTTTTTGTGATAAAATCTGATTGGCAAATTCTACTTTTCGTTGAAAAAAAATTCGCAGAAACACAAATAGAATTATTGCCAAAACAATAAAGGCAATTATAAAAATCGAAAACATTCCCATAATAATAAATCATTTAATCGCACAAAGATAATATATCAATTCACCATCTATTAGCAAAACATTTAGCAACAATTTAATTGCATTTCTTGAATGGTTTTTTTGATTTCATTTTTCAAGATTTCGGGAGAAATTACTTTTACGGAAGTGCCGTAAGAAAGTATGGCCATCTTCAATTCCGGAGTAAGATAGACTTCTAATTGAGCCAATACTTCCTGCTTATTTTTTTTGATAATTTGTTGGCTGTGATGCAGCGGTTGGCTTTCGATATAATTGGCTTGATGAGGAGTAAACGAGAGCACTACTTTTTGCGGTTGCGCTCCATGCAATTGTGTAATTCCAAAAGAATATTTAAAAAAATCATCGGGCACAAAAGTATCGTCAGAAATAAAATTCAATTTACTATAACTCACTTTTTTAATTCGATCCAATGCCCAAATAATTACTTTTTTGTGATAATGGCAATAGCCCGCTAAATACCACCTGTTGCGGTATTCCTTTAATAGATAAGGTGAAATATCATAATCTTTTTTTGGTTTTCCGAAACCATGGTAATGAACAGATAGAACAGTTTTTTCTACCACTGCTTTTAAGATTTCTTCTAACCAAACCAAGCTTTCAGAACCCACCGGCTCTTCCACTTGAATTAATTGTTTTTCACTTTTACCCAATGATTCGACAATTCGATAACCTACAATAACTTTATTAATTGCATTTTCAAAATGACAAAATAATCTTGTCTTTTTAATTTGTTGTAAGAGCGCCGTGCTAATATCCAGCGCATCTATTTCTTCATTTGTAAGCGGAAATTCTTTAATAGAAAAACCTGGCTGCGTGTAGGCATAACCTTTATGAAGGCGATCGTATTTAATGGGTGCGCCATAAATGGCTTTCATCTGTTGAATATCCTTGCTGAACATAGACTCAGAAAGATTAGCGCCAATATGGTTTTCTATTTTTTTCAAAATGGCCTCCATCGAAGGGTAACGATTGCGAGGATTGGTAAGGCATCCGTCAATAATTCGATATCGTAAAAAAGCACTTTTATTTACAGGCATTCCAATAGTTTTGATACAAAAAATTCCGACAAAAATAACCGAGACGCTACAAAATCACTTCACCAATAGATGGTGGAGTGAAAAATTAGTTTTGAAAATACACTAACCTAAAAAAACCCCAATAGGGATAAAGATAGAAATATATTTAATACATTTAGGGTAAGAATAAAATAAAAAAAGGCGACTTGCGCCACCTTGAATGTTTTCACAACGGAATAATCCTTATTGTGATTTGCTTTCGAGAACGAAAATAAGAAAAAAAACTAAAACTAACATTATGAGTAAAAAAATTTTAGGATTGGATTTAGGAACTAATAGTATTGGGTGGGCATTAATTGAGATAGATGAAAGTAACAAGCCTATTCGTATCATTGCTATGGGATCAAGAATTATCCCTTTGAATTCAGATGATAGAGATCAGTTTCAAAAAGGTCAATCCATTTCTAAAAATCAAGATAGAACTAAAACAAGAACACAAAGGAAAGGGTATGATAGAAAACAATTAAAGAAAAGTAATTTAAAAAAATTACTGAAAGATCTCAACATTTTTCCTACCTGTGATTTAGTAAACCTTCCCAGTTTAGAGTTGTGGAAATTAAGAAATGATGCTACCGACAAAAACAAAAATATTTCTCCCGAACAACTCGGTAGAATATTATATATGCTTAATCAAAAGCGCGGTTATAAATCATCAAGAAGCGAAGCTAATCAAGACAAAAAAGATACGGAATATGTAGGCGAAGTAAAAGGAAGATATGCCCAATTGAAAGAGCATAACCAAACCATCGGACAATATTTTTATGATGAACTATTGATAGCCCATCAAAATAGCACCTATTTCCGTACCAAAGAAAGGGTATATCCGAGAGAAGCTTATATAGAAGAATTTGACACCATTATCAATGCGCAAAAAGATAAGCATAGCTTTCTTTCTGAAGAGGTAATCGAGAAATTGCGAAATGAAATTATTTATTTTCAGCGGAAACTAAAATCTCAAAAAGGATTAGTAAATGTTTGCGAATTTGAAGGGTTTAAGACTTCCTATATTGACAAAGAAACGCAAAAACAAAAGACTGTATTTGTAGGCCCGAAAGTAGCACCAAAAACTTCACCTTTATTTCAACTCTGTAAAATCTGGGAAACAATCAATAATATTTCCCTTAAAATAAAGAATCCTGAAGGAAGCAAATATAAATGGTCAGACAGAGCACCTTCGTTAGAAGAAAAACATCAAATAGCTAGACATTTAAATCAAAATGCAAGCCTAAGTTTTGTCGAATTATTGAAAATATTAAAGTTGAAAAAAGAAGAAGTATATGCTAATAAGCAAATATTAAAAGGAATTCAAGGCAATATAACCTATGCTGAAATCCATAAAATTATCGGTGATAGTCCCCTGTTACAATTCAATGTACAAAATATCCCTTCCAATCATTCTGCGGTTTTAGTAGACAAAAAAACAGGAGAAATATTAGATGAAAAAGAGGGACAACAAATTGATGCAAAATTAGAAACAGAACCTTTCTATCAATTATGGCACACAATCTATTCTATAAAAGATATGGATGAATGTAAAAACGCATTAATAAACCGATTTTATCTAGATTCAGAGATTGCAGAAAAATTATCGAAAATTGATTTTAATAAACAAGCATTTGGAGATAAGTCAAATAAAGCAATGCGAAAAATTCTACCTTATTTAATGCAAGGATATAATTATTCCCAAGCATGTAGTTTTGCTGGTTATAATCATAGCAACAGCCTTACTAAAGATGAACAAGAAGCAAGAATTACAATAGATAAGTTAGAATTACTTTCTAAAAATAGCTTGCGTCAACCAGTGGTAGAGAAGATTGTAAACCAAATGATAAATGTGGTAAATGCAATTTTAGAAAAATATGGTAAACCAGATGAAATTCGAATCGAGCTCGCTCGTGAATTAAAACAAAGTAAGGATGAGCGAAATGATGCAGATTTACAAAACGGGTATAATAAAAAAATAAATGATGAAGTTATTGCAAGGCTTATTGAATTAGGATTACCTACAACTAAAAGATACATTCAAAAATATAAATTCATTTTTCCCACTAAAGATAAAAAATTTAGGGATGCTCAGGCAGTAAATCAATGCATCTATTGCGGGAATTCCTTTAATTTATCGGAAGCATTGAGTGGAGATAATTTTGATGTAGACCATATTGTTCCTAAAGCCTTGCTGTTTGATGATTCACAAACCAATAAAGTATTAGTACACAGAAATTGCAACTCTACAAAAACCAATCAAACTGCTTACGATTATATTGCTAAAAAAGGTGAAGAAGCTTTGAATACCTATTTGGAAAGAGTAGATGAATGGTTTAAAAGAGGTATAATTTCTTATAGTAAAATGCAGAGATTAAAAGTTTCTTATGAAGAATATAGTGAACGAAAAAAAATAAAAAAAGAAACCGATGCAGACAAAAAATTATGGGAAGGATTTATTGATAGACAATTACGAGAAAGCCAATATATTGCACGTAAATCAAAAGAAATTCTTCAACAAATTTGCAACAAAGTTACCTCTACTGAAGGATCAGTTACAGCAGCTTTACGTAAACTTTGGGGTTGGGATGATGTCTTGATGAACCTACAGCTACCCAAGTATTCAGACTTAGGGCAAACCGTTACTAAGGAATGGACAAGCGATCACGGAAAACGGAAGCATCAAAAAGAAGAAATTGCCAATTGGACTAAACGCGATGACCATAGACACCATGCTATAGATGCCTTGGTTATAGCATGTACACAGCAAGGTTTCATTCAACGTATAAACACATTAAATTCTAGCGAAGTTAGAAATGAAATGCTAAAGGAACTTGAGGATAGTAAAGCTCGATACAATGAAAGGTTGACACTATTGGAGAACTATCTGACTGAAAAAAAACCTTTTGGGTCTTCAGAAGTAGCAAGTGAGGCAGATAAAATATTAGTTTCCTTTAAAGCCGGTAAAAAAGTTGCAACTAATGGAGTAAGAAAAATAAAAGTAGATGGGAAGAAAAGGGTTATTCAAAAAAATATTCTTGTTCCTCGCGGTGCATTGCATGAAGGTTCTGTTTATGGAAAAATAAAAATAGTAGATAAAAATAAACCGGTAAAGTATTTGTTTGAAAATGTTGAAGACATTATCGATAAGGAAATAAAAAATCTGGTAGAAATTCGTTTGCGAGAAAATAATAATGATATAAAGAATGCGCTTGCTTCTCTTAAGAAAAATCCAATTTATATCAATGATATACAAAAAGAAGTTCTAGAAAAAGCATCTTGCTACAAAGAGGAATATGTAATTAAATATAGAATTCAAGATCTAAAAGTAAAAGACATTCCATTTATTGTTGATGAAAAGATAAAAGAGTTAATAAAAGCTAGATTAGAGCAGCATAATGGAAAAGAAAAAGAAGCGTTTAAAGACACACTTTGGTTTAACGAAGAAAAGAAAATACCAATTTTAAGTGTCCGCTGTTTCACTGGCCTATCCGCAGTTGAAGCCATTAAAAAAGATACCAATGGAAAAGAAATAGGATTCGCTGTACTAGGGAATAATCACCATGTTGGAATATATAAAGATAGTCTGGGCAAACATTCTCAATATTCATGTACTTTATGGCATGCAGTTGAAAGAAAGAAATATAAAATTCCGTACATTATTAGAAATACTCACGATTTATGGAATAGCCTGTTAGGAAAACAGTTGCCCCAATCTTTTCTAGATAAATTACCCACAGACAATTTGGAACTCCAATTTAGTATGCAACAAAATGAAATGTTTATTTTAGGATTATCAAAAGAAGAGTTTGAAGAGGCAATGCAACATGAAAATAAATCACTCTTGAGTAAGCATCTATATTTAGTCTGGAGTTTATCCAATAATGATTATTGGTTTAGACATCATTTAGAAACTAAGAATTCAGAACTAAAAAATATCGAAAGTGCAAAAGAAAGCAAGAGATACCATCGGTTCAAAAGTGTAGGATCATTAATTGCCTTAAACCCTATAAAAATTCGAGTAAATCACTTGGGAGAAATAACTAAAATAGGTGAGTAATGATCAAACGCACCCTATATTTTGGTAACCCGGCTTATCTCAAAACCAAGAATGAACAAATGGTAATTGAGAAATGGAGTGAAGAAGCGGTAGAAGTGCCCATAGAAGATATTGGTTTGGTGATATTAGATCACCAACAAATTACCATTACCCAATTGTTGTTGGCAAAATTGATTGCTAATAATACAGCCTTGATTACTTGCGATGCCACTCACCATCCAATCGGGCTGCAGCTTTGCTTGGATGGACATACTTTGCAAAGTCAAAAATTTAAAGCACAATTACAAGTATCTACACCTTTGAAAAAACAACTATGGCAACAAACCGTGATGGCCAAAATTTATAATCAAGCCATACTTTTAAAAAATCAACAAATAGAAACCAATTATTTATTTTCATTAGCAACCAGCGTAAAAAGTGGTGACAGTACAAATAATGAAGCGCAGGCTGCTGTGTATTATTGGAAATATATCTTCCCTGATTTTTTACAATTCAAAAGAGAACGAGAAGGGGCACCGCCCAATAATTTATTAAATTACGGCTATGCCATTTTGCGGGCATTGGTGGCGCGCAGTTTAGTTGCCAGTGGGCTTTTGCCGACGCTGGGTATTTTTCATCGCAATCAATATAATGCCTATTGTCTCGCAGATGATATCATGGAACCTTACCGGCCTTTTGTAGATCAGACAGTGTGTGAAATCATAAGAAATAATGGGCCTTATTTGGAGATGACTCCAAAAATGAAAACTGCTTTATTGAATATTCCTGCTCAAGATGTAATGATTGAAAATCGTAAAAGCCCATTAATGAATGCGGTGCAATTTACCACAGCTTCACTTTGTAAATGTTTTGAAGGAAAGAGCAGAAGGCTTGTCTATCCTACGTTAGAAGAAAATTAGAATCAAAAATAAAAATAATTTGGCTACCCTATTCGACCGATTAAATGCCTATCGCATTATGTGGATTTTAGTAAATTATGACTTGCCTACTGACACCAAAACTGATCGGAAGAATGCCGCAAAGTTTCGTAAAAGAATTATGGCTGACGGATTCGGCATGTTTCAATTTAGCATGTACATAAGGCATTGCAGCAGCAAAGAAAATACGGAAGTACATATTAAGCGAGTAAAAAGTTTTTTACCTCCCAAAGGGAGTGTAGGCATATTAACCATTACCGACAAGCAATTTGGAATGATGGAAATTTTTAGAGGAAAAACTCCAACCAATCCACCCGCTACTCCGCAGCAATTAGAATTATTTTAAACAAAAAAGCAGGAATAAAAGAACGAAAATGAATTCATTTTTTTATTCCTGCAAAAATCGTTGAAAGTTAATACCAACTTAGCTTTTGAGCAAACCTGTTGTAAAAGAACTAAGTTAATATCAAAAGTTGAAAGCAAATCACAACGCAATACTATTGATGAAGCATTGCAGGATTGTTGTAAAAGAACTAAGTTAATATCAAAAGTTGAAAGCAAATCACAACGGTCGCATTTTTGTCCTTTCCTACACAATTGTTGTAAAAGAACTAAGTTAATATCAAAAGTTGAAAGCAAATCACAACCACATAATCTAAATTGGTCTCCAGCTCTTTGTTGTAAAAGAACTAAGTTAATATCAAAAGTTGAAAGCAAATCACAACGATTTCTTCTGCAGATGAATCGTTCTCATGTTGTAAAAGAACTAAGTTAATATCAAAAGTTGAAAGCAAATCACAACTAAGGGAGCCGGCGCATCTGAATCTACGATGTTGTAAAAGAACTAAGTTAATATCAAAAGTTGAAAGCAAATCACAACCCTTCGCCAGACATACTGCATGATGCGTGGGTTGTAAAAGAACTAAGTTAATATCAAAAGTTGAAAGCAAATCACAACGAAATGAACGCCTTCCCTTCAGTAAATGTAGTTGTAAAAGAACTAAGTTAATATCAAAAGTTGAAAGCAAATCACAACTGTAATTGTCGCACCTGTAGAAGTCAGTTCGTTGTAAAAGAACTAAGTTAATATCAAAAGTTGAAAGCAAATCACAACCCGTTTGTTGCGATAGATATTGCCATTGGGTTGTAAAAGAACTAAGTTAATATCAAAAGTTGAAAGCAAATCACAACCATTAAAAGATAATTCACCCAATGCACCTGTTGTAAAAGAACTAAGTTAATATCAAAAGTTGAAAGCAAATCACAACTGGAAAATATGCTTTGTGATGCAATCAGTCGTTGTAAAAGAACTAAGTTAATATCAAAAGTTGAAAGCAAATCACAACGCATTGGCAGTAATCGTGTTATGATCTTCTGTTGTAAAAGAACTAAGTTAATATCAAAAGTTGAAAGCAAATCACAACAAATGCACTAAAACTACAAGAAGAGAATGCGTTGTAAAAGAACTAAGTTAATATCAAAAGTTGAAAGCAAATCACAACTTAGTGTATTCTTGGTATTTTAAAATTAAAGTTGTAAAAGAACTAAGTTAATATCAAAAGTTGAAAGCAAATCACAACTCGTAAGAAGAAACGGATATATAAAGTTTGTTGTAAAAGAACTAAGTTAATATCAAAAGTTGAAAGCAAATCACAACGTAGTGTGAGCCGTTATTTACATTTTATAAGTTGTAAAAGAACTAAGTTAATATCAAAAGTTGAAAGCAAATCACAACTAACTCAGATTTTACTTGCCTCCTTATTAAGTTGTAAAAGAACTAAGTTAATATCAAAAGTTGAAAGCAAATCACAACTCGCGATATGTTATTAAAAGAAATGGATCAGTTGTAAAAGAACTAAGTTAATATCAAAAGTTGAAAGCAAATCACAACTTCTGCTTCTAAGCTAAGTATTGGCATGGCGTTGTAAAAGAACTAAGTTAATATCAAAAGTTGAAAGCAAATCACAACTATTTTATTCTATCATCGTGCAAATGGGGGGTTGTAAAAGAACTAAGTTAATATCAAAAGTTGAAAGCAAATCACAACATGGCCTCATGTTGGCCAAGCACATATTTTGTTGTAAAAGAACTAAGTTAATATCAAAAGTTGAAAGCAAATCACAACACAATTTATCGAGATGAAAATACGGTTGACGTTGTAAAAGAACTAAGTTAATATCAAAAGTTGAAAGCAAATCACAACCATTAAGGCATTGAGTTGATCTTGGTATTTGTTGTAAAAGAACTAAGTTAATATCAAAAGTTGAAAGCAAATCACAACAAATAACTGTTAATGGTAAAAAGATTGAGGGTTGTAAAAGAACTAAGTTAATATCAAAAGTTGAAAGCAAATCACAACTTAAAATTTACACACCGTTTTCTCTTTAATGTTGTAAAAGAACTAAGTTAATATCAAAAGTTGAAAGCAAATCACAACAGCGGCGGGCTGTAAGTCATTTTCAATATGTTGTAAAAGAACTAAGTTAATATCAAAAGTTGAAAGCAAATCACAACTACTTACTCAAAATGCATATGCGAGGGTTTGTTGTAAAAGAACTAAGTTAATATCAAAAGTTGAAAGCAAATCACAACACACACTTCATAAATTCAAAAAAAAAGACCGTTGTAAAAGAACTAAGTTAATATCAAAAGTTGAAAGCAAATCACAACGCATACTTTCATTTGAAGATAATTATTTCCGTTGTAAAAGAACTAAGTTAATATCAAAAGTTGAAAGCAAATCACAACCATACAACACGAGAGCCACCATGGCCTGGGGTTGTAAAAGAACTAAGTTAATATCAAAAGTTGAAAGCAAATCACAACTAAGTTTCTTTCTATCAATTAGTTGTACTGGTTGTAAAAGAACTAAGTTAATATCAAAAGTTGAAAGCAAATCACAACATTAAAGAGTTTAATGATGGCGATACATCGTTGTAAAAGAACTAAGTTAATATCAAAAGTTGAAAGCAAATCACAACTCGCCGTGCGTGAGGCCAATCACGCAATCTGTTGTAAAAGAACTAAGTTAATATCAAAAGTTGAAAGCAAATCACAACCACGCGTACCACTCGCTGTTTATTAAATTTGTTGTAAAAGAACTAAGTTAATATCAAAAGTTGAAAGCAAATCACAACTAGGTACTTTGGTTAAGTAACTATAAGGCTGTTGTAAAAGAACTAAGTTAATATCAAAAGTTGAAAGCAAATCACAACCCCTGATGCCTACTTAGTATTATGGGCTTCGTTGTAAAAGAACTAAGTTAATATCAAAAGTTGAAAGCAAATCACAACTAGGTACTTTGGTTAAGTAACTATAAGGCTGTTGTAAAAGAACTAAGTTAATATCAAAAGTTGAAAGCAAATCACAACCCCTGATGCCTACTTAGTATTATGGGCTTCGTTGTAAAAGAACTAAGTTAATATCAAAAGTTGAAAGCAAATCACAACTAGGTACTTTGGTTAAGTAACTATAAGGCTGTTGTAAAAGAACTAAGTTAATATCAAAAGTTGAAAGCAAATCACAACCCCTGATGCCTACTTAGTATTATGGGCTTCGTTGTAAAAGAACTAAGTTAATATCAAAAGTTGAAAGCAAATCACAACTAGGTACTTTGGTTAAGTAACTATAAGGCTGTTGTAAAAGAACTAAGTTAATATCAAAAGTTGAAAGCAAATCACAACCCCTGATGCCTACTTAGTATTATGGGCTTCGTTGTAAAAGAACTAAGTTAATATCAAAAGTTGAAAGCAAATCACAACCCACCTGATTAAATGCTGGGTAAAACAAGGTTGTAAAAGAACTAAGTTAATATCAAAAGTTGAAAGCAAATCACAACAGTGGTAAGCCGATCCTTTACTACAAAGGGTTGTAAAAGAACTAAGTTAATATCAAAAGTTGAAAGCAAATCACAACTACATCCTACGGCGTTAGAAGTGTTAATAAGTTGTAAAAGAACTAAGTTAATATCAAAAGTTGAAAGCAAATCACAACATTGCAGATTGTAGTAATGCCGTTAATAAGTTGTAAAAGAACTAAGTTAATATCAAAAGTTGAAAGCAAATCACAACGCATTCAACCAGGCATTGAATTGATTGACTGTTGTAAAAGAACTAAGTTAATATCAAAAGTTGAAAGCAAATCACAACTATTACTGCCCCTTCCTCTTCTTGTTTGTTGTTGTAAAAGAACTAAGTTAATATCAAAAGTTGAAAGCAAATCACAACATTGCTTCTTCACTTGTGGGGTAATCATCGTTGTAAAAGAACTAAGTTAATATCAAAAGTTGAAAGCAAATCACAACCACACCTTATGAGGCATTGCAGCTTTACCCGTTGTAAAAGAACTAAGTTAATATCAAAAGTTGAAAGCAAATCACAACCAGCACCTGCCTAAAGTGTTGCTCTATTTCTTTTAGTGGGAAATTATTTGCCATTGTTTTAAATATTTGTATATTTGTCTCCTCAGTCTGGCCTACGAGCCGGGCACCCCCGCTACGGCGGGTTTTTTATTTTATGATATGTACTTCTCCATCTTTATCAATCAGTATAATTTGCTTTACCTTTTGCTTTACCTTATTGCTTTTATCAAATAGCCCATTGATTCTATTTTTTGCATTTTCAATAGAAATATCATGGTTGATTTTTAAGATGATCCTGTCGGATTGTTTATCAGCAGCCCTTCTTATCATCTTTGACAACTTGCCATAACTAAAATCATTTTCGTAGCTTTTTAATTCCCAATGCTTGTTATTAAAGAAAAAATCAGGCTGGCTATAAGGCTTCACATTTTTAAAGAAGTAGTGATACCTCCAATCATCCTGCGGAGCCTGAAAATCGGGGCACATAAAAATATCTGTTTTGAAATGTGTTGTAAAAGAACTAAGTTAATATCAAAAGTTGAAAACAAATCACAACATCTACTTTATAATCAATACTATCACTCAAATGATTGCCGCTGCCTTGCCCTGTAAGTGTCTTTTTATTGATCCTTACTTTTGTTTTTCGTGCGGCCCATTTATTGCCATCAAATCCTTCATTTACAAAATTGCTTTTGAAATGGTTCACGGCTTCCACGCCTATTACTTGTTGCACGTCTTGGTTGAGGTATTGCTTTGCGGCATTTAATTTTTTTAATAAATCATCCGCTCCATGTATATTTTGATTATCTAAAGACATTTTGTATCTTTGTGTTCTATTGAGTAGCATGCCACATCAGAAACAGAGCTACTTTGACCTTAAACCTCTGATTTTTCAGGGGTTTAACTTTTTAAAGTCGCTATCCATTCCTTTTGTGTATAGTGTTTCCACTTATCATTGAATTTTAAGAACAGATTAAATTCATTGTATTTATTTTGTTTTAGTTGCCCATTTATATTTCTGTAAAGCACTCGGGCTTCAGCATAATTAGTTGTAAAAGAACTACGATAGTAGTTGTAAAATCATTTTGTGTTTCTTTACGCCTTCGCGGCTTTCTGGCGAAAAAAATTAGAGATTAATTTATTCTTCTTAATTCAAACATACACAAATCATAATTTTTTTATAAGATAAATCATAAAATATTTTATTTTTTTTATTCCAAAAAAAATCCTTTCTTGCTTTTGAATTAAGTCATTAATCCAAAAAATTACCAAACGACACTCTACCCCATTTATTGCTTTTCCATAAATCTCAATCTGCACAATCTTTTAATTTAGAATACCAAAACATGAAGAAAACCCTTCCGCTCATTTGTCTATTATTTTTTATTGCATTCAGCATATTCAGTTGTCAAACAAATTCTTCGGGCGAAATCGCCGATATGGTTTTTACCAACGGTAAAATTTATACTGTAAATGATTCTATGCCTTGGGCAGAAGCTGTGGCAGTAAAAGGTAATACCATCATTTTTGTAGGAAGTTCCAAAGAGGTGAAAAATTTTATTGGAAAAAGCACCGAAGTAACTGATTTGGATGGTAAAATGTTGATGCCCGGTTTTGTAGAATCCCACATCCACCCAACCGTTGCTTGGGTAACTATTGGAGCCGATTTACAAACAGATGATAAACAAGAAATGTTTCAACGGCTAAAAAAATGGGAGTCCGAAAATCCCGATAGTAAGGTCGTAAGAGGATTTGGTTGGAGATACGGGCTTTTCCCGCCTGAAGGTCCGGATAAAAAAACTTTGGATTCACTTTTTCCCGATAAACCTGTTTTCTTAATTGCTATAGATGGACATGGTGCATGGGTCAATTCAAAAGTTTTAGAACTCACCGGTGTTGATAAAAATACGCCCGACCCAATGCCCGGCTTTAGTACTTTTCAGCGATATCCGGGAAGCAAAGAACCTACCGGATTTTTAGTGGAGATTCCTGCATTCATAGGTATTTTAGGAAAATTAATTCCAACTGATTTGAATGCGGTAAAAGAAGGGATGCAAATGTATATGTCTAAGTTTTCTGAGGCAGGAATCACTACTGCTTTTGATGCAGGTATTTTAGGAATCCCGCAAAGTGATGGTTACGAACTGTACCAGCAATTTGAAAAAGAAGAAAAATTGCCCATTCGAATTTTTGGATGTTACTATTACAATAAACCTGAAGAAGATCCTTTTGGCCCGTTTGAAGAACTGAATAAAAAATACCAATCAGAATTAGTGAAAGCATCTATTCTTAAAATAAATTTAGATGGCGGTGAGGCTCAATATACCGCCGCCATGCTACATCCTTATAAAGATAAAAATGGTTTTAAGGGTGACCTATTTATGAAGACAGAAAGATTATTTGAAATTGTAAACGAAGCCAATGCGAAAGGTATCTCAACCTTTGGTCATATGGTAGGAGATCACGCAGTACAAGATTATTTAGACGCTGTAGAAAATGCACGAAATAATAATCCTAGTCTAAAAACTAGGCATAACGCTTCCCATGCAGTTTACATACATGATTCGGATTTACCGCGATTCAAAGAACTAGATGTATCTGTACAATTTTCAGCACAATGGGCTACACCTGACCCTTCTGTATTGGAGATGGTTGCAGATAGATTAGGAGATAATTTTGTGAAAGAAAAATATATGAGGATAGGCTCAGTGATAAAAAACAAGGCTAATGTTGGTTTTGGTACGGATTGGTTTGCAGCAGGATATTATAGTACCTACAAACCTTTGGAAGCAATTTATGTTTCTTTGACAAGGAAAATGGTTAGTGGCAAAGGAGTGATAGAACAATTGCCACCTGTATCAGAAGTCATTACACTTCAACAAGCCTTGCACGCAAGTACGATGGGTTCTGCTTATATATTGAATGCAGAAAATAAAATCGGTTCTATAGAAAAAGGAAAAATGGCTGACTTTATTGTCTTTGATAAAAATCTTTTTGAAATTCCTCCTGTTGATTTATTGAAAGTAAAAGTATTACTCACAGTTATGAATGGAAAAATAAGACATCAACAGAAAGGATAAAAACTTGACTTATTTTTTTAAAAAGCGCTCTTTAAGGAGTGCTTTTTTGTTTCAACTTTTTTATTATTTAAAAATTCAATTGTATTCATTTTTTAATTCACTATAGACCTAATTCTCATCCTTGTTCTGATTTCCTATATTTACGGTAAAATAAAAAATATGGTTCCCATCAATTGGCAAACAGCTAAAGAATATACGGATATCACTTATAAAAAATCGAATGGCGTGGCTCGTATAGCTTTCAATAGGCCCAATGTACGCAATGCTTTTCGCCCGAAAACTACCGCCGAATTATTGGATGCTTTTCATGATGCGCAAGAAGATACGAGTATCGGTGTGGTATTGCTTTCTGCAGAGGGCCCTTCACCTAAAGATGGTGTGTATAGTTTTTGTAGTGGCGGTGATCAAAAAGCGCGTGGGCATCAGGGTTATGTTGGCGATGATGGCTATCACCGATTAAATATTTTGGATGTACAAAGATTGATTCGTTTTATGCCAAAAGCGGTGATATGTGTGGTTCCGGGTTGGGCTGTTGGCGGCGGACATAGTTTGCATGTGGTTTGCGATCTGACTTTAGCAAGTAAGGAACACGCTATCTTCAAACAGACCGATGCCGATGTTACCAGTTTTGATGGCGGTTATGGCAGTGCCTATCTCGCAAAAATGGTTGGACAAAAGCGAGCCCGTGAAATATTTTTTCTCGGAAGAAATTATTCTGCGCAAGAAGCTTTTGAAATGGGAATGGTGAATGCAGTTATTCCACATGCAGAATTAGAAAATACAGCGTATGAATGGGCGCAAGAAATTTTAGCAAAAAGTCCTACTTCAATAAAAATGTTGAAGTTTGCCATGAACCTCACAGATGACGGAATGGTAGGCCAGCAAGTCTTTGCAGGCGAAGCTACACGACTCGCTTATATGACAGAAGAAGCCAAAGAAGGAAGAGATGCCTTTTTAGAAAAACGCAAACCAAATTTTAAAAAAGAATGGTTACCATAAAAGCTGATTGATAGAAAACTTCATTTCATAATCTCCCTTAATCAGTTCCTAAAAAAAAAATTAACTTGTGCATCCAATTAAATTAAGGCGCAGATGCAAAAATTGACCCTTTCCCTTCTCCTGATTTTATTTTTCCAATTATCGGGTATTTCACAAAATGTATTTTCTCCCCAAGCCAATCATTGGGCAGATAGTGTGTTTAATAGTTTGAATAATGATCAACGCATTGCACAATTAATAGTGATGCGAGAAAGCAGTTATTCAAAAGATGGTCCCATTTATTATGATTCCTTAGTAGCTGAAATGATTCGAAATTACAATATTGGAGGTATTGTTTTATTTCAAGGAAGCCCTATAAAACAAGCGGATTTTATTAATTATTTTCAAAGCATTGCCCCTACTCCTTTGATGGTATGCATTGACGGCGAATGGGGACTGGGCATGCGTTTCGACAGTGTGCTCCCTCTAAATCACCAAATGATGTTGGGCGCTATGAACGATGCCGATATCGTTTATCAATACGGACAATTAGTAGCAGAACAATGCAAAAGAATTGGCATTCATGTAAATTATGCTCCTGTGGTGGATATCAATAATAATCCCAACAATCCGGTGATAAATGATCGCTCTTTTGGTGAAGATAAATACAAGGTTGCTGATTTTGGAATCGCTTACATGAAGGGAATGCAAGATGCAGGAGTGCTGGCTTGCGCAAAACATTTTCCGGGCCATGGAGATGTGTCGGTAGATTCTCATTTAGATCTTCCCATTATTCATAAATCTTTGGAAGCTTTAGATACATTAGAATTATATCCTTTTAAGAAAATGTTTGAAGCCGGAGTGGGAAGTGTGATGATTGCGCATTTATACATTCCGGCAATTGATTCTACAGCCAATACGGCTACTTCTATTTCCAAAAATAATGTGACAGGATTATTAAGAAATACTTTGCATTATGATGGACTAACCTTTACTGATGCATTGGGAATGAAAGGTGTGGCAAAATTTTTTCCGAATGGTCAAATAGCCGTCCAGTCATTGATTGCGGGCAATGATATACTTTGCTTGCCTGAAGAAATCCCTACCGCTATTCAAAAAATTAAAGAAGCAATTGATGATGGATCCCTCACTTGGGATGCCATATATGAAAAGTGCAAAAAAGTTTTATTGTACAAATATCAATATGGAATTGCGGATGTAAAACCCATCAACACTGTAAATCTTACTAAAGATTTAAATGCAGGATTGGAAAGTATGAAACGCACAGTGGCTGAGAATGCTATCACACTTTTGAATAATCAAGACAAAGGATTTTTTCCTCTTTCGAGTATACAAAAATATGATGTGGTGTATGTTGGAATCGGAATAAGTGAGGATAATACTTTTTCAAAAAGAATGAAGGAAGATTATAATGCAGATGCATTTTTCTTCGATTATAAACAAGATGGTTCGCGTATTTTATCAACAGTAGAATTAATTAAAAATCGCTACAAACGAGTGGTGATAGGTATTCACAATTATAATCGTTACCCTACCAACCAATTTGGAATAAGTCAATATGCTCTTGAATTGATTCAGAAAATTCAAGAAAATAATTCTACCCTGATTGTGGATTTTGGTAATCCTTATGCACTCCAATATTTTTGTAATGCAAAAAATTTAATCGCTTGTTACGAAGATGATCCCATCACACAAAACACCGCAGCTGATTTATTATTAGGAAAAATTCATCCGAAAGGAACTCTACCTGTTACTGTTTGCGACAATTATAAATATGGAAGCGGTATTCTTTCCGAACCTCCAATTTTAACCAAAGTGAATCCATCTATGGTTGGGATTGATGCATCGAAATTAAATGTGGTTGATTCTATTGCCAACGCAGGAATCAAGGCCGGCGCATATCCCGGCTGTGTAGTACTTGCAATGAAAGATGGAAAAATATTTTATGAAAAAGCGTTTGGAACTTATAATTATAATTCCACTCAAAAAATGACGACACAATCTATTTTTGATATGGCGTCTGTTACCAAAATATGTGCTACCACTATTTCTGTGATGAAATTATATGATGAAGGAAAAATAAAATTGAATAAAACCTTAGGATATTATTTGCCGTGGTTACGAAATACTGATAAGAAAAATTTACCCATCAAAGAAATATTATTGCATCAAGCGGGCTTAGTAGCTTTTATTCCTTTCTTTAAAGAGACATTGGACAATTCCGGCAAACCATTACCCAATCTATATCACACACAAAAGAGTGATTCGTTTAGTGTGCGCGTTGCTGAAAATCTTTTCTTAAGAAATGATTGGGTTGATACTATTTATCAAAGAATAAAAACAAGTAAGTTAGGGCCGATGGATAAATATGTGTACAGTGATAATGATTTTATTTTTATGGGAAAAATTGTAGAAGCAATAAGTGGTTTGACTTTAGATGAATATGTAGCCAAAAATTTTTATCAACCCATGGGCCTTACTTCTATCGGTTTTAAGCCTCGCGAAAAGTTTAGTTTGAATAGAATCGTTCCAACAGAATTCGAAAAACATTTTAGGTTGCAACATTTATTGGGAGATGTACACGATCCGGGTGCAGCAATGTTCGGTGGTGTAGCAGGTCATGCAGGATTATTCAGTAGTGCAGAAAATATTGCGGCATTAATGCAGATGGTAATGAATGGTGGTTCCTTCAATGGTCATCAATATATTCAGCCATCCACCGTAGAATTATTTACTGCTTACAATAGTTCTATAAGCAGGCGTGGGCTTGGGTTTGATAAACCACAAAAAGATAACCGTACTACCAAAGATTGGGATCCATATCCGTCAAGATGGGCTTCACCACTTACTTTTGGCCATACAGGTTATACAGGAACTTGTACATGGGCCGATCCAAAATCTAAAATTGTTTTTGTATTTTTAAGCAATCGAGTGAATCCGGATGGAGGCGAGAATTTAAAATTATCAAAATTAAATATCAGAGGAAATATCCAAGATGCATTTTACAATGCCATCATTTCTAAATGATAAATTCTACCATAAAATATCAATCATCCTTAAAAATTGATTAGTCATGTCTTATCCTTTTCAAATAAAATCCTTAGAAGAATATCATGCAGCCTACAAAAAAAGTGTAGAGGACCCTGAAGACTTTTGGGCAGGTATTGCTGAAAATTTTGAATGGAGAAAAAAATGGAATAAGGTGTTAGAATGGAATTTTACAGAGCCGTCGGTAAAATGGTTTCAAGGAGGTAAATTAAATATCACAGAGAATTGTTTAGACCGCTGGGCAAAATCTCAACCTAATACTCCTGCAATCATTTGGGAGCCTAACGATCCTTCAGAAGCAACGCGAACGCTCACTTACAAAGAATTATTAGACAAAGTAATTGAATTTGCAAAAGTACTCAAAGCTAATGGAGTTAATAAAGGTGACCGTGTATGCGTGTACATGCCTATGGTTCCTGAATTGGCGATTGCAATGTTAGCTTGCGCGAGAATTGGTGCCATTCATAATATCGTGTTTGGAGGTTTTTCTGCAAAAAGTATTCAAGATAGAATTGCCGATTCGGAATGCACTTTTGCTATTACCGCTGATGGCTCTTACCGAAGCAATAAGATTATTCATTTAAAAAATATTATGGACAATGCGATAGAAGGAAATGACAGCATCAAAAAAGTAATTGTACTACAGCGTACAGGCAATACCGTTAGTATGAAAACCGACCGTGATATTTGGTGGCACGATGCAGTTCAAGAAATTCAAAATAAAAATTCCAATGAAGACCCGATACAAGAAATGGATGCGGAAGATATGCTCTTCATCTTGTACACTTCGGGCTCTACCGGCAAACCAAAAGGAGTAGTACATACTACAGCCGGATACATGATTTACACGACCTATACTTTCGTCAATGTATTCCAATATAAACCTGATGATATTTATTTCTGCACCGCAGATATCGGTTGGATTACAGGCCATAGTTATATTGTATATGGACCGCTGGCAGCAGGCGCTACTTCATTATTATTTGAAGGCACGCCGACCTATCCTGATGCCGGACGCTTTTGGGAAATCGTAGAAAAGTACAAAGTTAATATTCTGTACACCGCTCCCACAGCCATTCGCAGCTTAATGGCTTTTGGAACTGATCCTATTAAAGGAAAAGATTTAAGTTCTCTAAAAGTTTTAGGTACTGTAGGAGAACCCATCAATGTGGAAGCATGGAATTGGTATAATGAAAATATCGGAAGAAAGGAATGCCCTATTGTAGATACTTGGTGGCAAACAGAAAATGCAGGCATTTTAATTTCCAGCATGGCAGGTGTAACTCCACAGAAACCGACTTTTGCCACATTGCCATTACCCGGAGTACAACCGATCATCGTAGATGAGCATGGAAATGTTTTAGAAGGAAATAATGTAAAAGGAAACCTTTGCATGAAATTTCCATGGCCTTCTATTTTACGAACCACCTATAATGATCATGAACGATGCAGAATCAATTATTTCACGGCGTATCCGGGATATTATTTTACCGGAGACGGATGCTTGCGTGATGAAAATGGATTTTATAGAATTACCGGAAGAGTAGATGATGTATTAAATGTTAGCGGTCATCGTATTGGAACTGCTGAAGTAGAAAATGCGATCAACATTCAAGACAGTGTGATAGAAAGTGCGGTGGTAGGCTATCCTCACGATATCAAAGGACAAGGAATTTATGCTTATGTAATTTTGGATGAAAGTACGATGGATAGTGAAACAGCACGAAAAATAATTAATGATGCTGTTACAAAAGGTATCGGCGCATTTGCACGACCTGAGAAAATTCAATTTGTAAAAGGCTTACCGAAAACTCGGAGCGGAAAAATCATGCGACGTATTCTTCGAAAAATTGCCGAAGGAGAAATGAACAATTTAGGAGATACTTCTACCCTTTTAGATCCTGCAGTAGTGGATGAAATAAAAGGAAATAGAATTGATTAAACAGTAATAATAACAGGTATGAATAGACGCTTTTTAAATCATAAAAAAGCGTCTATTTTTTTGAAAAAATTTTCTATGAAATCTTTCTATTAAGATTTTGGCGGCTTCCAAATACCTTCTTCAAAATTTCAGTAATTCTTGCTGCCGGGTCTTTACGTATTTTTTGTTCCTCAAGACCAATATGATAGAATAAACCATCTAACGTTTTTTGAGTTACAAATGCAGTCAAATCAGGGTTTACAGGCTTACTACTAAATTTATTATAAGCTGTAAATACATCCTTCCAATATTTTGTAGCATCAGTATATTCTAAAGATTTGGAAACAATAGGCGTAAATGCTGCGGTAAGTTGAGCAGACGTTTTTTGCTTTAAATAATTCGTTGCTGCAAAATCATCACCACTTAAAATTCCAAACGCATCTTGAATGGTCATTTGTTGAATGGCATTTAATAAAATATTCCCCACATATTTGGAAGCGTCCTCAGCCGCGCGATTCATGGATAAAATCGTTTTATCTACAATACTACCCAATCCTAAATCACGCAAAGTTTTTTCCACTTTTACAGCATCCGGCGGCATCAATATCCGAATCATATCATCTTTATAGAATCCATCCAATAGACCTAAATGAAAAGTAGAAGAATCTGTTCCTATGACTAATGCTTCTTTTAAACCGGTCACCACTTCTTGTTGAGAAAGATTACCATTTCCGATAGAACCTAAAATACTTCGAGCGGTATCACAACCGGAAATCAGAAAAATAAAAGGAAGAATAATAAAGTACTTTTTCATGTGGAAATTTTTTGTACATGACTTAATTCAAGTTCAATGCCAAATATTAAAAAACCTCGAATATTATAAAACAAATACAAAAATGGAATTCAAAGAGTATAGTTTAAATTTCCTCTTTATCTTTCGCAATAAATAAATTGTAATGCGTATAACTTTCTGATGAATGAAAAGAGGTTGGAAATTTTTTAAAGGTTTATTAGTTTTCGGCAACGTAATAGTTTTGTTGGCCTATTTGGCGACTTCTTTAATACCATATGTAAATACAGGCGAACATTGGATTGTAGCATTTATGGGATTAGGTTTTCCCATTTTATTTTTTGCACTGTTGGCTTTTATTTTTCTCTGGGTAATTTTAAAATCCAAATTGTGGATTCTTTCATTGGTTATATTATTATTAGGTTTTCAACAAATAAAAGTTGCGTTCGCCTTCAATTGGCCGCAAAAATTCATAACAGAAAAATCGGATAGTGCGATTAGAATTATGCAATGGAATGTAAAAGGTTGGGATGATTATAATCCGGAAGAAGAAGATTTTGATTTGAGCCATAGCCAAAGAGATAATATGATGAAACTCATCAAAAAATATAATCCCGATGTACTTTGTGTACAAGAATTTTATGAAAATTTGGATCAAAAAAAATATGTCTCCAATTATAAAACTTTAACATCAATGGGATACATTTATCGGGTTTCATCAGTCGATTTTTTTGATAATACTTTTTATACCGGTATTGCTATTTTTTCAAAATATCCTATTATTGATTCTTCAGAAATTGTTTTTAATAAAGAATCTAAAAGTCAATCTATTCTTTCTGCAGACATAGAAATTAATGGGAAAATTATTCGGACTATTACAACACATTTACAATCCGTAAAATTTAAACCTAAAGATTATAAAAGTTTGAGTGAACTGAAACGTGGAAAGACCAAAAGTATTTCCGGTCCGAAAACCGTACTCTCCAAATTAAAATATGGATATGAAAAAAGATACCAACAAGCGGAATTATCTAAACAAGAAATTGACTCAAGCCCTTATCCGGTAATATTTACGGGCGATTTTAACGATGTACCTAATTCAAATACTTATTTTAAAATAAGTAAAAATATGCAAGACGCTTTTTTGAAAAAAGGAACATTTATCGGACGTACTTTTAGATTTATTTCACCTACGTTACGCATAGATTATATTTTAGCAAGCCCTGCATTTTCAATAAAACAATTTGAGGTAATTCATGTTCCCTATTCCGATCATTTTCCTTTGATATCAGATGTAGAATTCAAAAAATAAAAACGGTGTTATGAAAAATCATAACACCGTTTTTTCGAATGCAAATTGCATTTATACTTTTTGGGCTTTTTGAGCCTTATCTTTTTTTCTTTGTAATACAGTCTGCAACGTCTCTACACATGTAAGCACTGCTTCTTCAAACGTTGATGCCGTCTTCTTTACAAAATCATCATTACCCGGAACGACGAGCCTAATTTCACAAGTCTTATTTTCAGGAAGGGAGGTTTCTTCATGAATGAGCGTTACTTCTGCACTGATAATTTTGTCATCGAAGCGGGATAATTTACCTACTTTTTCCTCTACAAAATTTTTAAGTTCTTGCTTGGCAGTAAACTTGAGCCATTTTAAATTGATCTTCATAATTACAAACATTTATGTTAAGAATAGGAATCTTCTATTTGCTGAAAGTTACGAATTATTAAAATCAGAATAAATGATTTAGCACATTTTGTATAAACTTTTAAAAAAGTTAAATAAAATCCTCAACTACGTTCTATTCCCGATTTATCCTTATTTAATAAGTAAATTTGAATAGTAAATCATTCATCTCAAAATGAAAAAAACTATTTCAAGAGAACAAAAATTCGCGCTTCTTTTATTTTTATTTCTCAGTCTTTTATTGAATGTGAAAGCTCAATATATTTCTTATACCATTGCAATAAAAGGTGACACTATCAATATCATTGATCAACAAAATTTAAAGCAAGGAAAATGGGTGGTTCATGTAGAGCCTTTGCGTGGCGAACCGGGTTACGAAGAAGAAGGTGTATTTGTTAATAATAAAAAAGAAGGACCGTGGAGAAGGTACACTTTGATGGGAGATTTTATTGCCTTAGAAAATTTTAAGCATGGTGATAAAGATGGTAAGTGTCAATATTTAACAAAGTATGGAGATCTATTGCGAGAAGAAAATTGGCGCGCTTACAATCCTGACGCACCTTATGATACAATTCCAATTTATGGAGAAGGAAATAATCAAATCATTGATTATAAAATAGTGAAAGCTGTTCCTTACAGTGTGAAACATGGAAGTTGGATTTACTATAATCCTGCTACAGGATTGATTGTTAAGAAAGAAGAATACGATCGTGGACGATTATTGGAAACTCCCAAACTTTTGACAAATGTTGAAGATGAAAAACCGATGGAAAAAATTAAACCCAAAGAGGTTGTAGAATACGATAAGAAAAATAGCAAGAAGAAGAAAGTGAAAGTAAGAGACGGACAAACAGGAAATTAATTTCCTTTGAAATATCGATGAAAAAATAAAAGTTGATAGGCGATTGAATTGCTCCAATAATTCCAATTGTGACCTCCATCCCTCTCAATATAATCATGAGGAATTTTTAGCCAAAGTAATTGTTGATGAAGATTTCTGTTTGCCGAAATAAAAGGATCTCCAATGCCGCAATCTACAATCAGAGACACTTTTTGATTAAGCCATTTATGGCAATTATTTACCACCGAATTTTCGAAAAAAGTTGGATTATTTAAAGTATCACCCAACACTTTAATGAGATCAAATTTATTTTTAAAAGGCACCAAATCCACAGCACCACTCATACTGCCGGCAGCTCCAAATATTTCCGGATATTTTTGAGAAATAAATAACGCACCATGCCCGCCCATACTCAATCCTGTGATGGCACGATGATTTCTATCGGCGAATGTTCGATAAATAGAATCAATTCCGTGAGGCACTTCTTTTGAAATATAGGTTTCGTATTTTAATTTTTTTTCGATTGGACTATCGAAATACCAACTATTATAATTTCCGTCAGGGCACACGATGATGAGTTGAAATTCATCCGCATATTTTTTTAAATCAGGTACGCGAATAATCCAATTACTATAACTCCCACTGTAGCCATGCAATAAATAAACTACCGGAAAACGCGCGTCAGAATTATTGTATGAATCAGGAATAATTGCCACACACGAAATATTTTTTTGCATGATCGTGCTGTGCAAAACAATGGTATCTACTCTTGCTGCAAAAGCAATAGAACCCCAAAATATTCCGAAAAATAAAAATAATTTTTTCATTTTTTTTAATCAAGTAAAAAACTTTTACTTGATTTCTTTTTGCATTGGGTTTGGCCCGGAGCTTTGTCCACGCGGTGCTTGAGAAGATTTATAGACTTCAAATTTACTTGGGATTTCTTTTATAGGCCATTGGTTATTGCTTACGTCAATGTCAGCAGTTTCTCTCAATGGATCCAAATGAATGCTTGCCACTTCTTTATTTTTCTTAAAAACTTTTACCACTTGGTTTTCATTTTTTCTCCAGATTTGCGCAGGAATTCTCTCTATTTCTTTAGTGCCATCTTTGAAAGTCCATTCTACAATAATCGGCATTACCAAACCACCTTTATTGGTGAAATAAATTTCATAATAAAATTGATTGGAAGCTAAATTTTTCTTTTCAGAATAAGTAAGCGTATCTGTGTACATAGAACGAGTAACTTTAAAAGAGGTCGTATCTACTTTAACCAATCCACGATCGTATTTGTAATAAAAATCTTGAAGTGTAGGATCTTTTTCCACCTCGTAAGTGATTTTGTTATCAGCAATATTTCTCAATTTAGAAATATCTTGAAATTCATCTACTAAAGGAGGAGTAATTTCAATTTTGCCGGTCATGCTTCTTGGTGTCGGATTTTTTTCTAAATTCAGCGTGTAAGATTTTACTGAGTCAATAGAAATATCACAAGGATCTATACCATAAAACCAACCGCGCCAAAACCAATCCAAATCCTCTGCACTGGCATCTTCCATTGTTCTAAAAAAATCTGCAGGAGTAGGATGTTTGAAGGCCCATCTTTTTGCATATTCTTTAAAAGCATAATCAAATAAATCGCGACCCATAATAGTTTCTCTCAAAATATTCAAACCCGTAGCAGGCTTGGCATAGGCGTTAGGACCAAAATTGATGATGTTTTCGCTATTCGTCATAATCGGCTCTAATTGATCCTTCGGCAATTTCATATAATCCACAATTTTATACGCGGGTCCGCGTCCTGATGGAAATTTACTATCCCATAATTCTTGTGCTAAATATTGTAAAAATGAATTGAGTCCTTCATCCATCCAAGTCCATTGACGTTCATCACTATTCACAATCATCGGGAAAAAATTATGGCCTACTTCATGAATCACCACTCCTAACATTCCATTTTTTGTGGCTTCACTGTAGGTTCCATCTTTTTCTGTACGACCATAATTGAAACAAATCATCGGGTACTCCATACCGTTAGCCGCTTCAATGCTTTGCGCTACAGGATATGGATAAGGAATCGAAAATTTAGAATAAGTTTTGATGGTATGTGCTACTGCTTTGGTTGAGAATGGACGATATAAATGATACGCTTCTTTTCCGTAAAAACTCATACACATTATTTTCTTGCCTTCTACATAAGTTGGTAGCGCATCCCAAATAAATTTGCGTGAAGAAGTCCATGCAAAATCTCTCACCATATCAGCTTTGAATTTCCAAGTTTTTGTTTTGGATGTAGTTGATTTTTCATTTTTGATGGCATCTTCTAATGTAATAATCTCTAAAGGTTCTTTAACCGTTTGTGCTTTTTGCCATCTTTGCAATTGAGTAGAAGATAAAACTTCCGCATAATTTTGACATTCGCCTGTGGACGCCACAACATGATCGGAAGGCACTTTCATGGTAACATCAAAATTTCCAAAGGTAAGCGCAAACTCGCCCCTGCCGGTGAATTGATGATTCTGCCATCCTTGAAAATCGCTATAGACACATAACCTTGGATACCATTGCGTAATTGTAAATAAATAATTCCCATCTTCCGGAAAATATTCGTAACCGCCCCGACCTCCGTATTTCATTCTATCAGAAATGAAATAATTCCAATCAATTTTAAATACAAATTTTTCTCCGGGTTTTAAATTTTTTGGCAGTTCCACTCGCATCATGGTTTTATTGATGGTGTACTCCAATTTTTTCCCCAGCGCATCCGTAATTTTTAAAATATTCATTCCATATTTATCATCAGCACTTTCATTGAAACGGTTCAATTCTGCATTCGACATTACCGTTTTCATTTTACTTCCATCTTGGTAATTGGCATTTTTCCGATTGCTATGTTCATTTTCATCCAATTGCAACCATAAATAAGAAAGTACATCAGGAGAATTATTGTAGTAGGTAACTGTCTCTTTCCCATTGATCATTAAATTCTTTTCATCTAATTCTGCATCAATAGTATAATCACACCTTTGTTGCCAATACTTTGAGCCTGGTGCTCCACTTGCAGTGCGGTATTCATTGGGAGTAGGAAGAATAGTTCCTAATTGTTCAAATTTATTTCCATGATTAGAAGTGGGATTATTTTTTATATCCTGCGCCGGTAGAAGGCTGTAGAGAAAAAAAGTTACCACTAAGAAATAGATTTTCTTCAACATAATGATTGTGTTTAAATAAAAACTTGAGTAGGCAAATAGCCAATAACAATAAATAAATGTATTGATTTTTTACAGATTCTTAATCAACTTTATTTCAAAAAGAAATTAGCCTATATAAGTGGTTGAACTAATTGTTAATCGGTCCATTTATTGCGGATTCATCATCGCAAAAAACTCATCAAATAAATAACGGCTGTCATGCGGTCCGGGCGTTGATTCCGGATGATATTGCACTGCAAATGCAGGCGCATTTTTTAATCTAATTCCTTCTATGGAATTGTCATTTAAATTGATATGCGTTATTTCTACATTTTCATTTTCGGCAACTGAATCGGCGTCAACTCCGAATCCATGATTTTGTGTAGTGATCTCGCATTTTCCCGTGATCAGATTTTTTACCGGATGGTTAAGACCTCTATGGCCATGGTGCATCTTAAAAGTGTTGATACCATTAGCAAGCGCTAATAATTGCTGCCCTAAACAAATACCGAAGAAAGGCTTTTTCTCTTTTACAATTTTCTGTACAGTGGTCACCGCATTTTTCATCGGTTTCGGATCTCCCGGGCCGTTACTTGCAAAATACCCATTTGGATTAAAAGCGGCTATTTCTTCAAAAGTTGTTTTTTCATTAAACACTTTTACATAAGCACCTCTTTCGGTCAAACAATTCAAAATATTTTTTTTGATTCCATAATCCAATACAGCCACTCGAATTTTACTTTGTTCATTTCCGAGTGTATAAGAATTGTTGGTGGAAACGAAAGAGGCCAATTCCATTCCGTTCATGGATGGCTGTTTTTTTAAAATTTCTTTTAGCTTTTCAATATCTGTTTCTTCAGAAGAAATGATACAATTCATCGCGCCGGAATTACGCACATGAATCACCAAAGCCCGACTGTCAATTCCGTCAATTGCAACAATATTTTGATTTTCGAAATATTCTTGTAAAGAATTATCGGCCGCAAATCTGGAATATTGTTCTTCTAAATTTCTCCCGATGATTCCTTTCACTTTTACAGAATCGCTCTCCACTTCTGCATCACGAATACCATAATTACCAATGTGCACATTGTTCATGATCACTATTTGGCCGTAATAACTTGGATCTGTAAAAACCTCTTGATAACCCGTCATTCCTGTATTAAAACAAATTTCTCCGCAAGTAGTTCCTATTTTACCGAAAGCTTTTCCGTAAAATATATTTCCATCTTCTAAAATTAAAATTGCTGTTTTATTGGAATCAATATTTGACATGTAAAGGAGTTTTGCAAAGAAAAGATTTTGAAATTAAAAGTCCTTTGATTTCGAAGAATAATTATGCACAAGTTTTTATCAATCCATTTTTTCCGGAAAAAATATAATTGTATTTTTTTCTGAAATAAGCCACAGCCGCGAATTTTGATCATTTTTATTTTATTGAATTTTAAAATAATTGATTTTTAATTTAACTCTATTGATAAAATCAATCGCAATAATCGTAATTTCCCTCTATGAAGAAATTCTTTTCAATCCTATTAAGCGCTTTTATTTTTCTATTGTGCCAACAAAATTTGTACGCTCAGAAAAAAGATACTACGGGACAATCCCAAACAAAGGACAGCATAAATAAAAACAATGATTCTCTAAATAATTTGATTCTTCAACAATTTAATAAGAGAGCTGCTGAGATAGAACAATTGCGCATTGCGGATTCCATTACCAAAGCAGATTTGGAGAGACAAATCAATTCATTACAAACAACAGACAATTTAAAAAAAGAAGAACTTCAAAAACAATTAGAAGAATTACGAAATAAAGATGCACTTCGATTTGCAGAAAAGAAAAAACAAATTGATTCATTGCGATTAACGGCCAAAGCCTATCCTGTATTGGGTTTATTCAATGATACGCTGTTTAATATTTTTAATAAATCGGGAAGTTTCTCCGCTAAAGAAAGAGCAGATGCAATTACACAAAGAATTATAAAATTAGCTGACAATTATCGCTTCACTCCCGATTCCATTCAAATTACTCATGGCGAAAGCGCCACAGACTTGAGTTTCAGAGATAATACGCTTATCAGTATTTCTGATAATGATGCACTTTGGAACAATACTTCAAGAGATGAATTGGCAGAAAATTATCGGCAGATAATTGGCAATGAAATTATTCGTTATCATCACGAAACAAGTTTTACTACGTTGGCAAAAGAAATTGGATTAGCGCTTTTGGTAATTTTAATTGTCTTTTTTATCATTAAATATATTCAACAACTTTCAAGATGGATTCGATTAAAAATTATTCAACAAAAAGGAAAATTAATCAAAGGCATTAAAGTAAAAAACTATACGCTGTTTGATGCGGATAGCGAAGTAAAAACTTTCTTTAGAATAAATACTGTAATTAAATGGTTGTTGATTATTTTGGTAATTTATCTCGCATTGCCAATTCTATTTGGCATCTTTCCTTGGACGCAAAATTTTGCAGACACTCTTTTTGGATATATTCTGACTCCTGTGAAAAAAATGCTTTTAGCATTTTGGAATTTCTTACCCAACCTCATTACTATTTTGGTAATCGTATTTGTATTCCGATATATTTTCAGAGGTCTAACATATTTAAAAAATGAAATTGCCAATGAGCAATTAAAAATTCCGGGATTTTTTCCTGACTGGGCAAATCCAACTTATCAGATTATAAGAGTGTTGATTTTTGCTTTTATGATTGTCGTTATTTATCCTTATTTACCGGGTAGTGGTTCGCCTGTGTTTCAAGGTGTGTCTGTGTTTTTAGGATTTTTATTCACCTTCGGATCTGCTGGTTCTCTATCCAATGTTATTTCCGGTTTGATACTCACTTATATGCGCTTATTCAAAATTGGTGATCGAGTAAAGATTGGTGATATCAATGGCGATGTAATCGAAAAATCATTATTGGTAACACGAATTAGAACCATCAAAAATGAAATTATTTCTATTCCCAATTCTACGGTGATGAGTAGCCATACCATTAATTACAGCAGCGATGCTCCCGGGCTTGGATTGATCATCAATACCACGGTTACCATTGGATATGATGTGCCTTGGAAAAAAATGTACGAAGCTTTAATTGAAGCTGCCTTGCGTACTGAATATGTGTTGGAAAATCCGAAGCCATTTGTGTTACAAACAGGTTTGGAAGATTTTTATGTTTCTTATCAGATCAATGCCTACATAAGAGAATCAAATAAACAAGCAACGATCTATTCAGAACTTTTTCAAAATATTCAGGATGTGTGTAATGAAAAAGGAATTGAAATTATGTCGCCGCATTATCGAGCCGGACGAGATGGAAATACCACTACCATTCCGGAAGAATATTTATCTAAGGATTATAAAGCGCCCGGATTTAATGTAAATATCAACGATGAAAAAAAATCTTCAAAAGATTAATCAATGAAAGAAATTCTTGACTATACTATTTTTCAAATTGGCAATTTTCAGTTGAAATTGATTTCAGTCTTTTTGCTTGTTGCACTTATTATAATTGTAAAATTGATTTTATGGTTGATCAAGAAAAGTATTAATAGTGCATCCAACATTGAAAGTTCTAAAAAATATGCGGTTTACAATCTCATTAAATATGTAATCATCGTATTTTCTTTTATTGCCTCATTTCAAATTTTGGGGTTCAATTTTACTTTAGTTTTGGGTGGAGCTGCGGCGCTTCTTGTGGGAATTGGATTAGGCCTACAAAATATTTTCAGCGATTTTATTTCCGGCATTATTTTATTGATAGAATCAAAAATAAAAATCAATGATATTGTAGAAGTAGATGGACTTCTATGCCGTGTGGTTGATATCAATATTCGCACCACTATTGTACTTGGCAGAGATGATAAATACATCGTATTGCCGAATTCCGTTTTGACGAGAAATAATGTAATCAATTGGACATACGGAGAAATTGCTTCTCGATTCAATGTGACTGTAGGCGTAGGTTACACTTCAGATATTGTTTTAGTAAAAGATTTATTACAAGAAATTATTGATCATCAAGAAGGCGCTTTACAAAACCCAAAGCCTTTTGTTCGCTTCGAAGATTTTGGAGATTCTTATTTAGCTTTTTCCATTTATTTTTGGTCGGAGAATGTGTATGGTGTGGAGAACATCAAAAGTGAAATCAGAACCAAAATATTTCAAAAATTCAATGAGAATAAAATAGACATCCCTTTACCACAAAGAGTGGTACACCTTAATAAATGAAAGCCAAAGCAATAAATTTTCAATTAAAATAGTGGTAATAACAAAGGCTGAATCGTTTTCAGATTCAGCCTTTATTTTAATTATTTAAAAACTATTCTTCCGTTTTAGGAGTTTCAGTTTCTTCAGTTGTTGTTTCTTCTGCTTTAGGCTCTTCTACTTCAGCTTTTGGTTCTTCTACTTCAGGAGCAACTGCTACTTCTTCTTTTTCCACTTTAGCTTCAGTTGGTGTTTCAGTTTTTCTAGCTTTACCTGCTCTACGTGTTTTCTTTGCAGTAGTGGCAGTTTCACCAATTCCTTTACCATAGATTTCATTGTAATCTACCAATTCTATCAAAGCTAATTCTGCATTATCTCCTACTCTTCTACCCAATTTAATTACGCGAGTGTAACCACCGGGGCGAGATCCAATTTTAGGACTAATTACATCAAACAATTCTTTTACTGCTTCTTTATCTTGTAAGCGGCTAAATACAATACGACGTTGGTGTGTCGTATTTTCTTTTGCTTTTGTAATTAGAGGTTCTACATAAGTACGTAACGCTTTTGCTTTCGCTAATGTGGTTACAATTTTCTTATGCTCGATTAGTTGAATTGACAAATTGGTCAATAAGGCTTTTCTATGGCTAGCCGTTCTGCTTAAATTATTTACTTTATCTCCGTGACGCATGACTTGTTTTTTTATAGATTATACCGTGTCAGGAATTATAATCTTGTTTATGTGTAAGGTTAATTAACGATTACTCGTCGTCTAATTTTAATTTGCTTAAATCCATTCCGAAACCTAATCCTCTTTCATTCAACACTTGTTCAATTTCGCTCAACGATTTTTGACCAAAGTTTCTGAATTTCATTAGATCTTCTTGCTCATATTGAACTAATTCGCTCAAAGAGTTGATCTTAGCTGCTTTCAAGCAATTGAATGCTCTTACAGAAAGGTCTAAATCTTCTAAAGGCGTTTTCAATACTTTGCGTAATTGTAAAGTTTGTTCATCTACCAAATCTTCTTTCTTTTCTTCTTTATTATCAAATGTGATATTCTCGTCAGTGATAATCATTAAGTGTTGAATCAAGATTCGTGATGCTTGCTTCACAGCTTCTTCCGGATGAATAGTACCATCAGTAACTACATCCATTACTAATTTTTCAAAATCGGTTCTTTGTTCTACCCTTGTATTTTCAATAGTATACTTTACATTTTTGATGGGAGTATAAATTGCATCTACAGGAATATAACCGAAATGAGAACTTTTCTCTTTACTATCTTCAGCAGGTACATAACCGCGTCCTTTAGAGATCGTAATTTCGATATCTAATTTTGCAGAATTATCCATGGTGCAGATTAGCAATTCAGGGTTCATTACTTCAAAGGTTGGAGAGGCTTCGCCAATCATACCGGCAGTAAATTCTGATTTATTTTTGAATGATAAACTGATTTTTTCAGTTCCACCTTCTTGGTCAGTTTTCTTTTTAAAACGAACTTGTTTAAGGTTTAGAATAATTTCAGTTACATCTTCTGTAATACCTTTAATAGTAGCAAATTCATGATCTGCACCGGCAATGCTTACTCCTACAATTGCATAACCCTCAAGAGAGTTCAGCAACACGCGGCGTAGTGCGTTACCAATCGTTACACCATATCCTGGTTCTAACGGACGAAATTCGAATTGTGCTTCAAAATCAGTACTTTTTTGTAGAACGATTTTATCTGGCTTTACAAAATTTAAAATGGCCATTTTTTATTTTGTTTAATTTGTTTGAAATGTTGTGACTCCTTTCTATAAGGAAATGATTACTTACTATACAATTCCACAATAAGTGATTCCTTAATATTTTCAGGAATACTTTCTCTTTCAGGAAAGGCGATAAATGTACCTTTCATGGTAGTTTCGTTCCACTCAAGCCAATTAAATTTAGGATTCTTAGGTCTAAAATTAGCGGTCAAATTTGCATTGTGAGCAGTCTTTTCTTTTACTCCGATTACATCTCCGGGCTTCAATGAATAAGAAGGAATATTGACTACATCTCCATTTACGGTAATGTGTTTGTGAGAAACTAATTGACGAGCTGCTTGACGACTTGGTGCAATTCCTAAACGGAAAACGGTGTTGTCTAAACGAGCTTCTAACAATTTGATCAACAATTCACCGGTAACACCTTTTAAACGAGTTGCGTTCACAAATGTATTACGGAATTGTTTTTCTAATAAGCCATAAGTGTATTTGGCTTTTTGTTTTTCACGAAGTTGAAGTGCATATTCACCAAGGCTTTTGCGCTTGCGTGCGGCACCATGCATACCCGGCGGGTTGCTGTTTTTTGTTAACCATTTGCCGTTTCCGGTAATGGGCTCTCCAAATATTCTGGAAATTTTTGTTTTTGGTCCTGTGTAACGAGCCATAATTGTTTATCTGATTTTTTAGTGTCGGTGTTTCATCATTAAAAATCAAAAATAAATGAAACACCCGTGTTATTAAATAGGCAAATCGTATTCGCAATTTGCACTTTGGATTTATACTCTTCTTTTCTTTGGTGGTCTGCAACCATTGTGGGGTAAAGGAGTGATGTCTTTGATTTGCACTACTTCAATACCTGATTGAGATAGAGAGCGAATAGCACCCTCACGTCCTGAACCCGGACCTTTTACATATACATCTACACGCTTTAAACCTGCATCTGAAGCTACTTTCGCTGCATCTGCTGCGGCCATTTGAGCTGCATATGGAGTGTTCTTTTTAGAACCTCTAAAACCCATTTTACCTGCAGATGACCAAGAAATTACTTGACCTTGCTTATTGGTTAAACTGATGATGATGTTGTTAAAACTTGCTACGATGTGAGCATCGCCATAGCTGTCAACTTTTACAACTCTTTTTTTTGTTTTTGTAGATGCTTTCGCACCGGTTGCTTTTGCCATAATTAAATTCTGATAGGTAATCTTTTAAAAAATGATCCCGCAAAACGGGATGAATCAATTCCTCCTTCAGGCTTGGTGATATCTAGATTTGATTCAAAATTATAAGCCTTATTATAAAAGCCAAAAGCCGTCAATGTTTTCAACTGACAGCTTTTAGCTAATTTTTATTTCTTAGGTGCCTTTTTCTTTCCGGCAACTGTTTTACGTTTTCCTTTACGAGTACGGCTATTAGTACGCGTTCTCTGACCGCGTAACGGTAACCCTTTACGATGCCTTAATCCACGATAACAAGCAATATCCAACAAACGCTTAATATTGGTTTGGGTTTCACTTCTTAAAGCTCCTTCTGTTTTGAATTCAGAACTGATGATGTTTCTGATAGCAGTTTGCTCTTCATCATTCCACTGATTCACTTTTTTATTTACGTCAATATTGGCTTTCTCAAGAATATAACGAGCTTTAGAAGGTCCGATACCATATATATAGGTAAGTCCAATTTCGCCTCTTTTGTTTTTTGGTAGATCTATACCGGCAATACGCGCCATAAGAATTTGTAATTTTTAATTTTTAATTTTAATTTCTTTTACCCTTGTCTTTGCTTATACCTTGGGTTCTTTTTGTTGATTACATAAAGTCTTCCTTTTCTCCTCACAATCTTGCAGTCCACACTTCTTTTCCTGATTGATGCCCTTACTTTCATGGTTTCACTTGTTTTTTAGCTTTGAAAGCCTTTGTTATTTATATCTAAAAATTATTCTTCCCCTAGATAAATCGTAAGGGCTAATCTCTACTCCTACTTTATCCCCCGGTAAAATTCGAATATAGTGCATTCTCATTTTTCCGGAAATAGTGGCTAAAATCTCGTGCTCATTTTCCAACTTCACTCTGAACATAGCATTGGATAAGGCTTCCAGGATTGTCCCGTCTTGTTTTATGAGTGCTTGTTTTGCCATTATTGTTTTTGGGAGCGCAAAGATAAGTTTAAATATTTAATTCTTGAAAAAAAATACATCCAAATTATCCATTTGTAAGAAATAAGTGCAAGAATGTACCATTTCGGATAATTTTATATTACCGAAAGAAGAAAAATCAATAAAACCGGCTGTAATTTCGAAAAATTATTCTGCAGAATCTGTAAGATGAACTTTAGTCATATCCAAATAATGATTCTGCAATTGATGCAGATAAATAGGTTCTACAATATGTCGAGTTTCATCGCGATACCAAATTTCAAAATGAGAAAATTCGCCTTCTTTTGGAAGTAAAATCCTAAACGCATCTTTCATGTATTTTACTGTACCATCGGCATTCACTACTTTCTTAAAATTCATTTTGAGTAAGGTTTCGTCATTTAAAATAATGGGAAAAAGGTTTTCAGTTTGGAACCAAAAATCTTGTACACCATTATTAATACAGACTTCCTTTTCATCATTATTAAAATCTTTTATCTCTCCTCGCCATGATTGGCCATCGTTTGTAGCAAGTACATAATCACCTTGTTTAAGATCGCTGAATTTTATCATGTTGTGAATTTTTGCTCAATTTAAGAAATAAAATTAAAATTAATTCTATAAGAAAATTATTCTGCCCAACTCATTACATAATTCTCATCTTCAATTTCCAAAGCCTCTTTGGTTAATTGTAAAGGATGAAAAGTATCTACCATTACCGCCAATTCTTCTGTGCCCTTCATTCCTATACTTTTCTCTACTGCTCCCGGATGTGGACCATGAGGAATGCCGCCGGGATGAAGTGTAAGCATACCGCGAGTGACGTGTTTTCGGCTCATAAAATCTCCGGCTACATAATAAAGCAATTCATCGCTATCTATATTGCTATGATTGTATGGCGCAGGAATAGAATCCGGATGGTAATCGTACAAACGAGGTACAAATGAACAAATCACAAAATTATGCGCTTCAAAAGTCAAATGAACCGGAGGCGGTTGATGTACGCGACCTGTAATGGGCTCAAAATCGTGGATAGAAAATGCAAATGGATAGCAACATCCATCCCAGCCAATCACATCAAAAGGATGATGCAGATAATGAATTGGATACATGATTCCACTCTTTTTTGTTTCAATAATAAAATCACCTTTTTCATCTATGGTTTGTAAATTTTGCGGCGCACGAATATCCCTTTCACAATAGGGAGAATGTTCCAACAATTGTCCATAATTACTCAAATATTTTTTAGGATAACGGACAGGGCTAAACGATTCTACAATCAACAAACGATTGTCTTCTGTATCGAAATTAATTTGATAAATAGAACCTCTTGGAATCACTAAATAATCACCATAGCCAAATGTCAATTCACCATATTGCGTTTTCAAAATACCACTTCCTTCATGAATAAAAATTACTTCATCAGCATCGGCATTTTTAAAAAAATTACCATGATGCGAATTCGAACCTTTCGACATGCTTTCTTTTGGCGCAGCCAAAGAAATATGGCAATCATTATTAACTAAAATTGGTTTACGACTTTTTAAATATTCCTTTTCAGGTTTGATCTTAAAACCTTGAAAGCTTCTGTGCTTCAACATTTTTTCTTCTGCAATAGTCGGCGCCACACTATATGGTTTGTCTGTTTTAATGATTTGAGTAGGCGGATGCGTATGGTATAATAAAGAAGAATCTGAAGAAAATCCTTCAGTGGAAAATAATTGTTCCGAATATAAATCCCCATTGGGCTTTCTGAATTGTGTGTGTCGTTTATGAGGTATCGATCCTAATTTATGATAATGAGGCATTGAAAAAAATTTTAGAAATTAACTCAATTTCGTGCTCTGTAAAATTAAGAAAAAGAAAGGAGACCAAAATTGTAAATGAAATAAGCAAAACACATTTTATAAATTACTAAATTGCGGACTTAATCTTTTTTGAATGAGTGAACATACCGATTTGATGAACGCCTACGAAAATATTCCGGTTTTCATTTTTGATACTCTTACCGAAGGCTCGAAATATGTGGCCAAGGAAATCGCCGAATTGATTCATAAAAAAAATGCAGAAGGAAAAATGGCAGTGTTAGGACTTGCCACAGGAAATACTCCTAAGCTTTTGTATCAAGAATTAATTCGATTGCATCGCGAAGAAGGATTGAGTTTTAAAAATGTAATCACTTTCAATTTAGATGAATATTATCCGATGGAACCTACCAACCCAGGTAGTTATCATTATTTTATGCAAAAGCAATTATTCGATCATATTGATATCAATCCTACGAATTGCCATATTCCTACCGGAAATATTTTAAGAGATGAAGTAAAAGCTTTTTGCTCCGATTATGAACAAAAAATAATGGATGCCGGCGGAATTGATTTGCAAATATTAGGCATTGGCCAAAACGGGCATATCGGATTTAATGAACCGGGTTCTTCCGTGAATTCCAAAACAAGATTAGTATCCTTAGAAAGCAATACCAGAATTGCGAATTCTTCAGAATTCAAAAATATTTCCGAAGTACCGCATCATGCCATTACCATGGGAATGGAAACTATTTTAAGCGCCAAGCGAATTTTTTTAATTGCTAATAACAAGAAAAAAGCAGCAATTATAAAAAGCAGTGTTGAAGATAGATGTTCGGATGAAGTTCCGGCTTCTCTCCTACAAAATCATGAAAATTGCCAATTCATTTTAGATATAAATGCAGCTTCTGAATTAACTAAAATCAAACATCCGTGGCTTACACGTGTGCATGAATGGACTCCGCAATTAATAAAAAGTGCTGTGATCAATATGGCACTTCAATTAAATAAATCGGTGCTGAGCCTGACAGATGAAGATTACGCAAATTTTGGATTAAGTAGTTTAACAGAGGAAAAAGGAGAAGCGTACGAAGTAAATTTGCAAGTGTATTATATGCTTCGCGATAGTATCACCGGATGGCCCGGCGGAAAACCAAATGTGGTGATTCCACAACATCCTGAGCGTAGCGATCCCTTTCCTAAAAGAGTATTACTTTTTTCTCCACACCCTGATGATGATATAATCAGCATGGGCGGCACTTTCATGCGATTGCACGACCAAGGTCATCAAGTACATGTGGCTTATCAAACCAGCGGTAATATTGCGGTGACCGATGAATTTGTCACTCGATTTTTGGATTTTGTAGTAGGCTTTGAAAATATTTTTAAGATTGAAAATTCCATCAGCAAAAAATTATTCAAGAAGGCCACTTCATTTATTGCACAAAAAGAAGATTTAGAAAAAGACATTCCTGAAGTAAGAGAAATAAAAGCGTTGATACGCCAATGCGAAGCGCGTGCCACCTGCAAATACGTAGGTATTCCGTTAGATCAAATTCATTTTATGAACTTACCTTTTTATGAAACCGGAGTGATAGAAAAAAAACCTATAAGTCAAAAAGACATTGATATAACGGTGAAGCTTATACGCAAAATAAAACCACATCAAATCTTTTGTGCAGGTGATTTGGCAGATCCCCACGGCACACACAAAATTTGTTTAGACGTTATAATTGCAGCATTAAATGAAATAAAAAATGGTTCAGATAATGAATGGCTAAAAGATTGCTATGTATGGCTCTACAAAGGCGCTTGGGAAGAATGGGATATTGATAAAATAGAAATGGCCATTCCTATGAGTCCCGGACAGGTAAGAAAAAAACGCTACGGAATTTTTATCCATCAATCGCAAAAAGACAGTGTGCCTTTTCAAGGAAGCGATAAGAGAGAATTTTGGAAACGAGCAGAAGAAAGAAATGCCAACACCGCAGAATTATATGCCTCATTAGGATTGACCAAATATGCGGCGATGGAGGCATTTGTTAGGTATCATTTTTAGAAGACAATGGTCAATTCTTTCGTTTTAGAAATTCAATTCTTTAAATAAATTTTTTGGGTTTTAATTCATTTGCGCCATCCATATCTGTATTTCAACCGTATAATTTATTAATCCAATAATTTATTTTGTTTGTTCTATTTTTAAAATTCTATCATTTTATTAAAACCCAAGTATTTACTATGAAAAGATTTCACTTTATTTTTTTAATTCTATTTGTTTTTGCAGCCAATATTTCTATTGCGCAACAAAAAAATAATGATATTATAAACTCAATCGTAAAAGAAGGAACAGATAATTCTCAACTTGAAAAATTAGCCCATGAACTCATGGATCAAATAGGTCCACGTTTGGTGGGAAGTCCAAAAATGTTACAAGCAAATGAATGGGCTGTAAATAAATATCAATCTTGGGGAATCAATGCGCACAATGAAAAATGGGGCGAATGGCGCGGCTGGGAAAGAGGAATTACGCATATTGATATGGTATCACCTTGGGTGAAATCGCTGCAAGGAACTCAATTGGCGTGGAGTCCATCTACCAAAGGGAAAACTATTACGGGCGATGTGATTATCATTCCTGATGTAGCGGATTCTATGGCTTTTCAAAAATGGTTGCCAAATGCAAAAGGAAAATTTGTAATGATATCAATGAACCAACCCACAGGTCGGCCGGATTATAATTGGGAAGAATGGAGCACTAAAGAATCTTTTCAAAAAATGAAAGATGCGCGCACTCAACAAACCACCGAATGGCGCAAGCGGATCTCTAAAACAGGATATACAGCAAAAACTTTAGCATTGGCTTTGGAAAACGCAGGCGCTATCGGAATTGTAAGTAATTATTGGTCTGCCGGTTTTGGTGCAGATAAAATTTTTGGAGCAAATACTAAAACTATCCCTACCATTGATATTTCATTAGAAGATTATGGATTATTATATCGTCTTACAGAATCGGGGAGTCCTACTAAAATAAGTCTGAGAGCGGATTCTAAAGAAACCGGAGTGCAACCCACTTTCAATACTATCGGTGAAATAAAAGGAACTGAAAAGCCCAATGAATATGTGATTTTATCTGCGCATTTTGATTCATGGGATGGTGCTACAGGAGCTACAGATAATGGTACAGGTACCATCACAATGATGGAAGCCATGAGAATTCTCAAGAAGATATATCCAAATCCAAAGAGAACTATTTTAGTTGGCCATTGGGGAAGTGAAGAACAAGGATTAAATGGCTCAAGAGCTTTCGTAGAAGACCATCCTGAAATTGTCAAAAATTTGCAAGCTTTATTTAATCAAGATAATGGAACGGGTAGAGTGGTTAATATTTCCGGACAAGGGTTTTTGAATTCGTATGAATACATCACTCGCTGGCTTTCTGCCGTGCCCATGAATATTCGTCAACAAATTGAAACAACTTTCCCGGGTTATCCCGGAAGCGGAGGAAGTGATTTTGCTTCGTTTGTAGCAGCAGGTGCACCGGCGTTTTCATTGAGTTCTACAAGTTGGTCTTATGGAAATTATACATGGCATACCAATTTAGATACTTACGATAAAATCGTGTTTGATGATGTGCGTAACAATGCAATTCTCACAGCAATTTTAATTTATATGGCATGTGAAGATCCTGTAAAAACATCCAATGTAAAATCAGTTTTACCTATAAATCCAAGAACTGGACAGCAAGCTACATGGCCTGAACAACGTTCTCCTAATAGAAAGGGTGGATTGGATTAAATTAAGGTTTAAATAAATTAAAATGGTTTATTGATTTTAAACAATCAATAAACCATTTTTTTTTGAAAGTAAATGGGATGAATTTCAGAAATGAAAATAATTTTTAATTCTGAAATCTTTGTCAGTAAAGGATTACATCCGTATCACTTTCTTCAATAAAAAAAAATAAAAAATATTTTTTGAATCTTGTAGGGTTGCATTGAAATTTTATTATCTTCGCGCTCCCTTATACAATAGTTCAAGGAAAAGAGTTTTAAAAATAGTTCTTAAAAATATTTGGATCGGTAGTTCAGTTGGTTAGAATGCCGCCCTGTCACGGCGGAGGTCGCGAGTTCGAGTCTCGTCCGGTCCGCCTGGTTCAATACCAAAACAATTCAAAAGCCTGTAAATCATTGATTTTACGGGCTTTTTTGTTTTTTTACTTCGTCATATTATTCATTAAATCGCAAAATAATCGTGAGTTATTCCGTGAGTAAAAAAAAGCAAAAAATTTACTCACGAAATATGCCATAAGTTATTGAAAAACAACATGTTCACCTATTGAACATCTTGTTTGAGAGTAATTGCATATCGAAATTTGTTAACGCTAAAAATTAAAAAAATGTTAGACAAAAGTTTCGGTTTGCACTTCTATCTGAAGAAGCCCAAAAACTATGAAAAAGGTGCTATCCCTATTTATCTGCGAATTACAGTAGATGGTATCCCAAAAGAATTATCAACTAAAAGAGTATGCGATCCTGGTCGTTGGAATTCAGCCGCCGAAAGAGCAGCCGGGACGAGAGAGGATTCAAGAGCGCTGAACACTTATTTAGATACTTTACAAGCAAAGGTATATGAAGCAAAACGTATAATGATTGAGGCAAATCAATTGATTACAGCTTCATCTATTAAAGATCATTTGCTTGGCAGTGATCAACGAAATAAAATGCTTATCAAAATTTTTGAAAACTATAATGATAACATTAAAAAGTTAATTGGGATCGATTATTCAGAGGCTACATGGACTAAATATGACAGGACAAAAAGATTTACAAAGCTTTTTATTGAATGGAAGTACAAAGAAAAGGATTTGGCTATTCAGTGTCTTAATATGGAGTTTGTCAATGACTTGGAGCTTTGGCTAAAAACAGAACGTAAGTGCGGGCAAAATACAACCGTAAAATACATCAGTATTTTAAAAATGATTGTTCTTTTTTGTATAAATAATAACTGGTTAGATAAAGACCCTTTTGCTCGATTCAAGATGTGTAAAGAAGAAGTAATTCCTGAATTTTTAACCAAAGAAGAAATAGAAACTATATCATCCAAAGAAATTAAAATAGATAGATTAAGACAAGTTCGTGATGTTTTTTTATTCTGTTGTTTTACCGGCCTTGCCTATGTTGACATTAAGAAATTAAATGCTTCTGAAGTTTCAATTGGAGTAGATCATGAGTTATGGATATTTACCCGTAGGGGTAAAACTGATACGCCTTCCAGAATCCCATTATTGCCTGCTAGCAAAAAAATATTGGATGTTTATAAAGATCATCCTCAATGTGTCAATAGCAGAAGGCTTTTACCTGTATTAAGTAATCAAAAATATAATTCTTATCTAAAAGAGCTTGCAGATATATGTGGAATACCCAAGAATCTCACAACGCATACTGCCCGACATACTTTCGCCACAACAGTTACATTAAGCAACGGGGTTCCAATTGAAACGGTTTCAAAGATGCTCGGTCATAAAAAGCTTCAAACCACTCAGCATTATGCTCGGGTTCTTGATATTAAAGTAAGTGAGGATATGCAAAATCTAAAAAACAAGCTCAATAAAAGTAGCATTTTGACTATTTAAAAGCATTAATATACATAATAACAGAGGAGACAAAATATGCCCCCTCTGTTATTCTAAACTTATGTATACATGATCGAAGTAACATGCGTAAGAAACCTTTTATACCGATTTCAATTTTTTCGTTTAACGTACTAATTTATATTCAGCTACGTACTGTTTCTGGAATTACGTTCAAAAATGTTTAAATAGACCAGACTTCCTAAAGCTGGATGATAGGAAGGCAAATATTGAATATACCCATAAGCCTGTAAATCCTTAATGCATTTATGATAAGTTGCATATCCACCGATCTTCGCTATTTGCATCATTTGCCTCCTTGTGATAGAAATCGGGTTTTGAAAATGCTTCAAGTTCCATAGGAAGAAAAAGCCCATGTAAAGGCTGACATGTACCGAGCTTATTCTTGTATCACTCTGAAGAGTGGTATAAAGCCTTTCTAATTGTTGCATGTTTTTCATATTCCCGTTATACATTATCACTTTTACCAGCATTAAAAAGCTTTTCAATTTCTTCCATTTTGTAATACATTATACCTCCAATTTTACTCGGATGTAGTGTACCATTTACGCGGAGCGTTTGTAGCGTTCCTGGAGATATTTTTAGCAATTTTCTGACTTCACTGCTTCTAAGCCAGTCTTTTTTAGCGCTGTCCCTGAGTAAGAGCAATGCTTTTAAATCATTGATTAATTGCAACCGAAACGTTTGTAAATCTTCCTTTGTAATCACTTCTATACTCATAACACACGATTTAATGTAATTAAAAACATTTGCTTAATGAATCTTTACTTTTTCACTGAAATAAATTTTACTCCCCTTGGTTCGATTAAATGACGGTTCATATCTTATGTAACCGTATTCGCTTAATTGTCTCACGCATTTGTGGTAGGTAATAGCAGATGATAATTTAGCGATACTCATGATTTCGTGGCTAAAGACCTGAATGGGATTAATAAAGCCGCTTTGCATACGATATTGTAGCAATGCAGCATAAATACCAATATGAGTGATACTGATACGGGCATCCGAACTTATTGCTTCAAAGAAATCCGTCAAATATGTTAGCTTATCCATCTTCCACTGTTCTTTATCAATTTATGCGCATACCATTTTTTTTCGCTTGGCTCTGCTCAGTTCGTTCGTTGACCTTCTGCGTTAGCTTAATTGCTTCCAAAGTTTTAGTACCCAATGCAGTATTCAGCGTTATCTTTCTGGCATGCTCATCATAGATGTTTACCGATTTGAATTGTGGATTTGCTTCAATGTAATACCGCTGTTCATTGCCGTTCTTAATAAAGCTAACAGCGAACCGATTACCCTTCTTTAATGCATCATGCAGCTTGTCCGCGTCGCTTTGATTAAGCAACTCTTTTAAAGGAAGCTGTTGCAAAACCTTTTCAAGGTTATAACCGTAGCCGGAATGAAATTCCTTCATTCGGAAATTACCGTTGGCATCTTTATCATTGAAGTCAAGCTGCATCCAGGTTCCATTCTTTTTAATTGCACGACCGGCTAAAAGATTATATGCTTCCGTTGTATTAATCTCATATCCATTTTTCATATTGAAATATTGTTGTCGCTGCTCGTTCGGTTTGGATTCATTATACAGGTTGGTTTTATATCCTTCAAAATGGTAAGTGCCTGACTGGTCTTTTACGAATGACAACTGATGATTTAATCTTTCTTTATCATTAATATAGTAGGAAACCGGAAGAGAGAATTGTTGCTGTCCCTGTTTGATTTGCTCGTCAATTTTTGCGGCAAGATTAGTAAAGCCAGCACGCCGCACCTGTTGGTGCAGCGACTGGCTGTTTTGTTCTGTTTTCCTGTTATCCTGCCTTATTACAATCTGTTCCTTAACAGGTACAACCAATAGCCTGCGTAGCAACCGAATCAGCAGATTAGGATAAAGCTGTTTTTCAATACGGTTGCGTTCCTGTTTCAGCATCCCCAAAGCAAAACGTTCATCTATTTCCCCTGTGCCTTTATATTTTGCTGCAATACGGTCATAGTATTGCAGCTTTTCTTTAAGTAGTGCTTTGTTGGATGAAAGGCTGAAAGAAAACAATTTACTGAAGCGCTCTTCCCTCGAACGCCATTGATTCAGGTCTGTTTCCACTCTGTTTACTGGAAGTTGATTGTTCATAGCAAAACCTTTTTTACTTAGTCATTGAGTCAAGCCATCTAACTTTTAGCTGATGCTTTGTCTTTTTTTTCTTTTCTTAGATGCCTTCGGTATTTCAGGGCCATCATCTTCAGCAGGTGTCTGTTTCTCCTTTTTATTGTCTTGTTTAACTGATTGATTTTCGCCCTCAGATTGCCGTTCTTTTTTCGATTGCCGGTTATCCACTCTTTGCATGCTGCTATCATAAATATTGATTGTCTTGAATTGAGGATTGGCTTCGATGTATTGCTTCTGTTCTGTACCGTTAGTTTGAAAAGTGGCTGATTGCAGATTTCCTTTTTTGAGGGAATCCATTAGGCTGGCTTTAAAATCATCATTACCTAATTCCTTAACAGGATGCTTTGACAACACTGCTTCCAAATCATAGCCGTAATTCTGATGATAGTGTTTCAGCTTGAAGTTGCCATTATTATCACTTTGTTTAAAGTCCATCTGTATCCAGGCATTATAAACCTGTTCTTCCTTATTGGTGAGGTCTTTATTTACTGACCTGCCTTCCATGAGATTGAAGGCTTCTTTCAAAGTGATGTTACCCGCTTTGTTGATATAGAATGTTTGCGCCATCGTTTCCGGGTTGTTTTCTTTTTGTAAACTAACCTGGTAGGAATTGAAGAAGTACATATCGCTTTGTTTCGATTGACTGAAGTTCAATGTCGCTGTTACGGAATCATTGCCATATTGCGTTTGATGCTGCAACTTAAATTCCGGCTTTCCTTCTTCCATTTTCTGCTTAAGGTCGTTTTCTAACCCTTCACCAAATCCGGTGTACTTTACCTGGTCACGCAGGTATTCAAAATTTTTCTGGTTCATAATATTTGTTTTTTGAGTGAATAAATTTGTTTTGTTTAATGATGATGCTTCGGCAGTTTCAGCTTTTAAAAACTCATAAGCTTCTATTGTAGTTAAAGCCTTATTGTCATTTACTGGAAACACATGTCTGTGCTCATGCACCTTTTGCATTTCTGGATAATCCTGAAAAGACTTTGCATATTCGCTTTCAGGAAAGTATTTGTACATCAACAGCTTTGCAACTTCTCTTCCTTCTTCTACTCCAGCGAGCTTATATAAATCATTATTCACAGCTTTTATAAAATCGGAAGCTTGTTCATATTCTTGCTTTGACATGCTGTCTTCCATATCGTTCTGATAGTATTTATCATATAAAGTGTCCGCTACGTTCAGCCTCTTGGCTAACTCTTTGGTATTTATACCCTGAATATTCACGTCAGGGATATTTATGTGTTTATACGTTAACTCATATTCTTTAAGCTGGTATTCATTCTCTGAACGTTTAATAAAACGCAAGTCAAACATCAACTCATCTTCTTTAATTTGATTGGAGTAGTAGATATGAAAAGCTTCCGGGTTTCCTTGCATATAACGGCTTGCTTCTTCCAAAATCCTAAGAGGAAATCCAAGTGCTTGTAACTGGTCCTTGAGATATGCAAGATTGTTCTTGTCCATACTTGAACCCTTTAATAATGACTTTTTCATTTCAATAAATTTGATTTTAGAAAGAAGAATGCTAAAGACGTTTTGCCTGAATGATTGTTTCATTACGTACTCTGATTTTTAAATGCCGCCCACCATTCTTTTCCATTAGTTCAATAACCAAATATTTTTTATCCGGGATAGTGAACTTAGAAACGGCATACACAAAAACCCTTTCTGTTTGACCAACAATAACCGCAGTATCGCCTTTTACATAAAGCGGATTTATTTCAATCTCTTGTGTGGCTGTACGCTTTGCTTTTTTTTGATCTCTGATGTAGAAGCGTAGCTGGTCAATATCGTAATTGATATTGGTCTCGTTTGCGATATTTAGACGGAAGTACATGATGTTATTATGTATAAATAATCCGTTTAACTGTAAGCGAATACCAAATCTTTTATCCTTGACACTATTGATTTTTTCCTTCGATACCGAAGCCAGTTTTGCATATTTTTGCACTTCTGCCTCATTAAAGGTTTCTGACAAGATGCAGCTCGGATTTTTCTTTTCTTCGATGGCTAATGAAAGGTTTAGTACCGCTGGTTGTTCGGCATAATCAACCAGAAAAGAAGTGAGGCTTCCATCAGCCGTTATGATACTGATATTGGTTTGAGGAAAGTTTTCTTTTGCAGCTTTTATCTGCAAAATATTTTCCACTCCCTTTGCTTTTTGTGCCAACACATCCTGGCTTCCAATATCTACGCTGACAATTGAATAGGGAAAGATAATGTTAGTTGTTTTGGAGAATGCAACTGCCACATGATATGGCTCAATTGCTTTTATTTGCCAGGTTGTGTTTGTTTGTGCCTGCGTTTTAAAAATTGTAATAAGCAGGAAAATTCCCGTTACCATAATAACACTAATCTTTTTCATCTTTGGAATTTTTAAGTGATTGAAATATTTAATTGGATTGCTTTTGCTTTTCGTCACGTAACAGCACCTGATAACCTGCCTTTACAGTTACTTTAATCAGCTTAACTTTTCGGCTGACCAATGTCTTTGCGGCATCAATACCCGCCCCGGCGGCCTGTGCTTGCCAGGAAGGGTCAAGTGAAGTCAAGCCGATAGTTTGCATGGAACGGTCTGTAGATTGCTTTGCAACATCCCTTGTTATAGCACCGGGAATGTAGAGGCCGTTCAGCCCATCCATATCGTAAACCGATAATTCTACCGGGAACAACGAGTTATTATAACGTACACTATTAATCTTAATACTCAATCTTTCACCACGAAGCGAAGCAACCCCATACAGAAAATTGTCTTTTGGAATATGAACACCATTGATGAATACATCATTTAATAATCGCAATTTGACAGTGGAACCATCCACAATAGTTTGTGTTTCATGAATAACCGCTTGTATGGCATTGTGTGAATCTTCTATGGCTGTCGTTCCGATAAGCGAATAGAATCCGTTGACTGCGCCACCTGTTAAATGTTCGGTATCAAGGTGAGTAATGCTGTTATCTTTCTTAAATGATACGGCAAATACTTGTCCTCTGCCGGTTTCGGAAGTTTGTTTTAATTTTTCGTGTACACGTTCTGGATATTGCACCTCCAGTATCTTATCCAACATTCCATTCAGTTGTTTTAATTCAGGATCTTCACCGGTATTCTGATTCACCATGTTCATCATTTGTTCCAGCCTGTCCACATCCGAAGAATTAACGGTCGTGCTATTGCTGCTTTTGCCCTTTGTGCCTTGATACATATGATTAGACTCATCTTCTGATGGTATTGGCTTATTCATCTCTTTGTCCAGCTCAGCCAGCTTACGATAAATCTTATCGGTATTAGGATCATTATGTCCCTGACTATCATAAAGGGAAGTATTGAGTCCTCTTTTATCAGCAGAAGTTTGAAAAATTTCTTCTTCACCTGACAAGTCTTTATCAGTATTTGTTGCTCCAATATTCTTGTAGTTAGGATCATTTTTTACCAGTTCAAGGAATTTAATTGAATCCAGTTGTGCCTGTTCATAATAACTCATCTTATCCATTGGCTTGTCATTCTTGAGATTGGCGTCGGGCAGGTTAATATTAAATCCCTTTTTTACTGCTGCCTGAGCTTGTCCATTTTTTACTTTACCACCGCCGAGCGCCCAAAAAATCATGGTAATGAAAGGCAATACAAGCAGCGGTAATACCAATAAAAATCTGCGCTGCCTCATCATTTTTGAAGTTTTTACTTGTTGTTCCATATTAGATACTATTTAAATGTTTAAAATTTAGAAGTGATCGGTTTTAATTGAATCATAAGCCTCTTGAATACGGCGATTACAGATTTGTATATAGTCCACGTGTTTCCTGAACTGAGTGGCATTCTTATTCTTTTCTATGCCGATAAAATTTCTGTATTCAAGTATAGATGCGACTAAAAAGCTGCCACTACCACATGTATTGTCCAATACAACCTGCCCCGGATTGGTATATGTGCGTATTAAGTATCTACCTAATGCAATTGGCTTTTGTGTAGGATGAAAAACATTTCCTTCCGCCACGGCAGAATTAATTTGTATATAATCTTCGTTATAACTTAATATATCTGTAGGGTATCTTGCCCCACAACTTTTGCTGGTGGTAGATGTATGAATTCCATAATTGTTGTTAGGCTTAGGATGCCTGGTTGCGATGTAAGGTTTGCCTTCACCCATTTGCGGATGATATATTGGCTGCTGCTTGTAAAAAACGCAAATGTCTTCATGTTTCCTCAAGGGTTGTTTTTTTGCATTCAGATAATTAGTTGCTACTGACTTTATCCAGACAATTTTGTATTTGAACCATTCAGGATTGCTTTCAATTAGCTGTGCTGTAAACCTGCCTTGTGAAGTAAGTACAATCACTCCCTTCGGCTGAAGAATCCGCTTGTATTGTTGCCAAAGCGTTTGTAAATCAATAGGTTTATCCCACTTGTTTGCAGTGGTAGCATATGGCAAGTCTGCTAATACCATGTCAACACTTTGGTTTGATATTTCTTCCATTAATTTCAGACAATCTCCTTCCCACACTTTATTCAATAATGCACTTGTCATATATATACTTTAAGTCGGTTAAAAAAAATGAAGTTTACTTTTTAATTTTTTTTCGGTATAACTGTTCAATTAATTGTAAGCTGTCCATCAGACCAGGACGATGGCTGTTTATGCTGTCATACAGGGATTTTCCCGAAGGGCTTCGTGCCAAACTATCCATGTACACCATGAATCTTTTGATGCGTCTATATTCTGCTTCCGATACTTCGGCAGCTTCTTTATCGGTTTCTCCCGTTTCAGTTGTGTACCTGGGTTTTTTAATGGGCGTAACGGTTATTAAAATCCCATCTTTTTCCGTAATGGCGCTTACAGCGAGATAAATGCTGTATGTGCTGGTGGATAACACAAAGAGAATAAGCAGCACAATCCATGTACGACGCGAGAATTTTTCAGTTCGCTTCATCATCCACTTTGCCCAACCTCCCTGCAAGTGTTTGTAGCCTGCCTGCATCCCTTTGAATATGGCATTTGGCTTAGGTTCCGCATTGTTTTTTTTTTATTTTAGAAAATAGTTTCATGATCTTAATTTTTATGGACGCCTGTTGACTGTTTTTAAATCGCTGTTTTCAATGATGTTCCACCGCTCGATAAGAAATCCATGTGGATTATTGTCGCTACGTGATACATTACGTAATGCACCTTCGGTAATTAAGCTGCGGGTAGTGATGCTGGTAGGCCGAACAATATTTTGGGTAGCATAACAACGAAACCTGTAAGGATACTCATTGATATCAATTGCTACACTATCCACGGAAATCGTCTGGTTTACATTGCCTGAAATAAGTCCTGCATAATATCCGTTCTCTTTTAAATCATCATATATGCGTTTAGCACTTCCATCCGCCAGGTACAAGGCTTTGGTGATAGTTGTTTGTATGGCTTTGTCGTCTGGGTCAAGAGTAAAAAACAACCTGTGGAAAACCTTCACATGATCTTTTGCCTCAACAGGTATATTATCCTTTCGCTCGGAAGCATAAGCTTCCAGTGCTTTTCCATTGGCAAGAATGTAGATCTTGCTCTGCATCTCCGCTACCAGGCTGTAACTTTTGTATAGTGTAAAACAGCAAATAACTACGCATCCCACGATTACCAGCATGGTAAAGCCCCTCACATACCGGAATGCTGTATCAATATTTTTCATCTTTTTGAACATATTTCCTCAATTAGATTATTACGAATTACCTTTTAACTTGTCGCTCATATAGCCCGATGCGGTACTATTGCTATCATTGAAATAAGGATTGGAAGAACCGTTACTGGCCATCCCTTGTGATATGCGGCTGGCAGCATTACCCATTGCATCCATTGCCATACCTGCACCAGTACTTGCAGTATTTACCACACTTCTGGAAGAACTGCTAAACATGCTCGTAACCTTATGTCCGAATGCGCCGCCACCGCCAGCATGAACGATATAATTGGCTACCGATGGAACGGTGAAATATCCTACAATGCCGATGATCATAAAAACCAGGTAGGCTATATCAGTCCTGCTAAAAAAAGTCTCTCCATAGTCCTGCATCTGGGATATATCCAACGCCAGCATTTTCTCCTGTATTTTGCCGATAATGCTGCCGAAAATGTTGGCAACGGGAAGCCATAAAAAGATATTGATATAGCGGGCCAACCAAACAGTAAGTGTGTGCTGAAAACCGTCAAAGACGGCAATGCCAAAAACCAACGGCCCAAGTATGGCAAGTACAATTAATTGAAACGTTCGTAACGTGTCAATACATAATGCAGCGGCTTCAAACAATACCTGAAGCACTTCGCTCATCCATTCCTTTACGGAGTTGCGAAAGTTGTACGAGGCTTTGGACATGGCAAACTTGATATCATTACCAATGCTCTCGAAAAAGCCTTCATCCGATGGATCGGCATTATCATGCGTGTATTTATACCAACGATCCCTATCACCGCTACCACTCTCTCCGACATACATCTGCCAGACGTTAGATTGTTTAATGGCTTCTTCTTTCCTTTGCAGCAAAACTGCAATAGCTTTATCAGAACCTTCTACCATTGCGGCGGTAGCCGTTACCGTTGGTTTCATAACACCATTGATCAATCCTAATATGGAAGGGAATATCAGCACGCAAAAACCAATCACGAATGGACGAAAGAGCGGATAAAAGTCTATTGGCTCGGCATTGGCCAGATGTCTCCATACTCTTGCGGCTATATACCACATTGCTGCAAATCCTGCCAGTCCCTGGCCTACACCGATTAACTGACTGCATAGTGGCATCATTTCATCATACAACTGGTCGAGTACACTATGCATTCCCTTCATATCGTTTGCCATACCTTGTGCATAGGTCAAAAAAGGCAATATCAATCCCACTACCGCCATACAGACGGCCTTTCTACACGTTGCCATATTGTTTTATTTAATTGTTTATTCCATAAATTTTCTGAATGGTCTCTGCATCGTTTCTTTCTTTTGCTCGTTGCACTGCCAGTATCGTTGTGTTGTTATTAAAATGCCGCAGGAACATTAATTTGTCCTGCATGTCGGCATAAATTCTGTCAATCGCCTGTAGCCGTTCGTCATCACTCATGCGAGTTTTGCCTGCCGTGATCACCGTAAGAAGTTCATTGAGGTTACGCAAGCTCTCTTTAAACAGGTTGTCATACACACGACCTAAATACGACAGCTCGTCTGCTTTGAAATTGTTATCGCGTTTGAACCGGTCATAAGCATTCTTGTATTCCTTGACCAATACGACTTGATAATTGACAATATCCGCCACCCGATGGTATTTGCGTACTGTTGGACTTACTTCCATTAAACCATCAAGGAAAGCTTTATGCAGGTTGAAATTTCCTTCGGAAATATTTTTGATGGTATTATAGCCACCTTCCAATATTTGGTAGCCTTTCTTCATATCGCTGAGTATCTGTTTAAACTGCGCCAGCTTCTCTACGTTCAGTAGTAACTGCGCAATCTCATCCGCTTGCGCGGATGCACGAAAGACAGGCAATATACCCATTAATGAAAGCGACATAATTATGATTAGCTTTTTCATTGTTATTAGTTTTTAATGCCCTGCAATGCACGACTTGTTTGTACATCTGCTTTTCCCTTTAGCCTTGACGCAGCAAGGGCTTTGGCATCATTAGAAAAATTTTGAGAGAACGTGAACTTATCCTGCATATCCAGGTACAGCTTATCAATCCTTTTCATACGTTCGTCATCCTTCATTTCCAGTTTACCGTCCGTAATAATTGTTATCAATTCATCCAGCGTTTTAGCGCAGTCATCAAGCAATCTGCTAAATACTCTGCTGATGTATGCCAACTCATTATCCGAAAAGGCATCACTACTGTTAAGCCGTCGGTAGGTTTGGTTATGGTTCGCTACAATTTTTACCTGTAAGGCAATAATATCTGCAACCTTCGCATAATGCTTGATCTCTGGATTTACTACTTTTAAAGAATTGAAGTAATCAGCATGAAGATTAAATTCGCCTCTGGTAAAACCACCGATTGTGGTAAGTCCTTCTTTCGCTATTTGATAACCCTTTTGCACATATCCGATATAAATTTGCAAGGCGGCGATTTGCTGAAGCAGGTATTTCTTTTGTGTTTTTTTCTGTTGGAACCATTCCGCAAGCGTTTGTGCCTTTAGGCTACCTGCCATTGACACTAAAATCATCAAGAACAAAAGCATCTTTTTCATACTAATTAATTTAAGGAAGTCCATATAATTTTTTTACTGCCTGTACCTCAGTTTCGGTTTTTGCACGTTGCAGGCTTAACAGGGTGTTTTGCCTGTTGAACTCAACCAGGTCCGAATAGTTGACGTCCACTTGGTCGGCTGCGTTATTGATTAACTCGAGCCTTTTGGCATCGCTCATCTTTGTAGTAAAGGATTTTATAATGAGACTAATCTGATCAATGTTCTTCACGCTTTCATCAAGAATACCCGAATACACTTTTTCCATATACAGAATTTCATTTGGCGTGAAATGGCTGTCTTGTCGGATTAACTGCCATGACCTGTTATATTCGTCCACGAGCCGCAATTGCTTCTTCGTAATATCGTGGATGCGCTGGTAATAGGATATAATCGCTTTAACCTGCGCCAGTTCTTCATAATACTTGCGGTACTGTTCTTTTTGCTTTTCTATCCAGTTAGCAATCTCATCCAGTTTTAACTTGGATAATGCGTTTTCTAACGTTTTCTGAGCGTTTTGTAACCATATTGTTTTATTCTGCAAGCGCTGAATTTTGAGGTCAACCGCTTTAATTACTTTTTTTATTCCGGCTTTAATTATTTCTGCAATGGCGGTTTGGGCCTGCACTTGTTGCACTGGCAAAGCCATAAAGGAAATACAAAAGGTGAGTAATATTATTCTGATATACTTTCTCATAACTCTAATAGCTTTTAGTAAATAATTCAACCGTCGTCTTTCCGGTCTCCGTGAGTTCTTCGAGATACAGTGACTTTGCCACAGTATCAAAAATGCAGTAACGATCTCCGCCTATCTCGATGAGATGCCCATTGGAATGCCAGCCATAGGTTGCCAGCCATGTTTCCTCGTTTTCCGCTATGTTGCTGATATAATCTGTACGGGTAACTTGATAGAAGCTGCCGCAGCGCTTTATCTTCAACATTGTATCCATTCCTGCAATGAAATCATTGTGCGATGGTTGTTTTGCGTAGATGCCCGGCATCATAGAAATGGTAGCGTGATGCTCCCTGCAGAAATGCAGTAGTACCTTAACTGCGCAATACAAATCCTTTATAAATTTTTTCATGTTTATTAGATGTTTTTAGATTTTATTCCTTATGTCTTCTGCCATTGCTGATATGCCTTTACGTATATCACCTCCAAACTTTTCCGCATATTCCATCAATTTGACTTTTTCTGTTTGCTCTGTTGTGTAGACTAAATACTCTTCAAGGCTTACTTCTGTACGATAGACTTTGCTGAGCATACCACCCAGGCTAATGAATACTTCTTTATATTTCTTAGTGGGGTCGTTGGATTTGTTGACAGACAGTACCAATGCTTTTTCTTTCTCTGTCAGCCCCAATAATTCCTGTATCTGATCAAATTTGTTTTGATACTTGCTTTGATCAAGTAATATTTTGCAGTCGCTGTTATTAATGATCGCCTGTTTTACTACGGGCGAGGAAATTATATCTTCCACTTCCTGTGTCACCACCACTGCTTCACCAAAGAACTTCCTAACCGTTTTAAAGAGGTATTTAATATACTCTGCAAACCCTTCTTTCATCAGCGCTTTCCAGGCTTCTTCAATTAATATCATTTTACGAATGCCTTTCATCTTTCGCATTTTATTGATGAAAACTTCCATGATAATGATGGTTACCACAGGGAAAAGAATGGGATGGTCTTTAATGTTGTCCAGCTCAAATACAATAAAACGCTCTTGCAATAAATTCAGGTTTTCAGTAGCGTTCAGCAGATAGTCAAATTCGCCACCTTCGTAATACGGACAGAGCACATACAGAAAGTTGTCTATGTCGAAATCTTTTTCCTTCACCCGGTCGCCTTCCAGCACTTGTGTGTACTCATCCCGTAGGAAAGCATAAAAGCTATTGAAGCAGGGAAAGCAGGTTTCATGCCTTTTCAGATAATCATAATATCCTCCGATAGCATTTGATAGGGCGACATATTCGCTACGTTTAAATGCTTCATCATCCTTTTTCCAAAGAGCCAGAAGCAATGTTTTGATGCTTTCTTTCTTTTCTGTATCAAGGCTGTCGCCTTCACTAATATAAAAAGGGTTAAAGCGGATGGGATTGTCTTCACTGTAGGTGAAGTAGTATCCCTTCACCATATCGCACAAACCTTTGTAGCTATGCCCCACATCCACTAATACAATGTGTGTTCCCTGTTCATAGTAACTGCGCACCATGTGATTGGTGAAGAATGATTTTCCGCTACCGGACGGACCAAGTATAAACTTGTTCCTATTGGTGCAAATACCCATTTTCATGGGTTCATCACTGATGTCCACATGAATGGGCTTGCCTGTCAATCTATCGCCTAAGCGGATGCCCACGGGACTTAAAGACGAACGGTAACCAGTTTCCAGGTTGAGGAAGCAGGTTGCCTGTTCCGCGAATGTGTCGAAGGTGTCATTTATCGGAAAGTCGGCTGCATTACCCGGGATACCCGCCCAAAATATTTGTGGAGCACCAATCGTTTCCTGTTTGGCTACTGCATCCATCTGCGCCAACGCAGAAGACACCATGTTCTTCAGGTCTTTCAATTCGTCCTTACTGTCTGTCCATATAAGTACATTGAAATGCGCTTTAACTGGCAAACGTTGTTGGCTGATGGCTTCATTCAGGAAATTATTCGTTGCATCCCTCGCAATCATATTCTCCCTGCTGTACGCCGAAAGGGATTGCAGCCTTAGTCTTTTGCTCTCCAGCTTTTGGATAGTCTTCTGTGCATCTTCTATGAAAATGTATTGATTGTAAATATGATTACAAGCCAATAGCTGTCCTAAAGTAGAAGCAAATCCAACGCTGAATTTTGTTTTATCAGTGCTGTATTTATCGTAATTGATACGACTACCACAGAGTGCAGGAAGGTCAACCGCATCACCTAGTGTATATAGCTGGCAATACTTATCACCTACACGCATCCCTTTATCAAAATTGATGTCGGCCATCAGGAAATTATCATTTCGTTCGGACAGGTAGCAATACTGTTCTATTAACCCCATCTTACGGCTATGACTGTGCAGTTCCTTTTCCCTTAGCCTTGTCAGTTTCATGAAACCGCTGTCTTCCATAATGCATTTAAACTGTCCGGTACTATCCAGGAAGTCCTGAAGCAATTGTGGCTTCAATGTTTCTTCAGGTACAATCGACTTACGCAGCAGGCTTGAAAACATAGAACTGGCAGCTTTCCTTCCTCCCGGCTTTTTGGTCAGCATGATGTAACAGCTATGCGCCAGAAACGGACGTTCATTAAAAAAACGTTCGCTGCTTCGGCTTAGAAAGCTGGTGTCTTCTTTGGTAAAATCAGGTTTGTAACTGCTTTGTAAAAACCAATCCTGTTTATGAAAAATACTGTATTTAGGTAGTAATTTGATGGCCTTTATCCATGCCTGATGAAAGGCTTCATATTCCTGGTCGGAAAGGGTAAAAATTTCCGGAAGGTCTGCTTTAAAGACAACAGTTATATCGCCTTGTTTGCTAAGGATGCAATCATGCTCCACATCCAATATTGGGAAAATATCATCTAACACTTTTTCCATCTCACACCTATTTGCTTATTAAAAAAATCATTAATTCTATTTTATAAAAACTTTTCTGCTTCTTGATTTTATCACTTTTGGAACCTGTTTCCGGGCAAGGGTTTTCATCAAACCATGCTCACCATATTTATTGCTCATGCCGTAAATCTTCATCACGAGAAATGTTCCAGCCGCCAGGATGATACCAATACACAGATAGGTAGGTAGGCCAACGATGTACATCACGGTAAAGACAATGAGCAATGCAACAACACCGCCGCCCAAATACCAGATGTATTGTGCTTTCAAGCCTTTAAATTCAATACTCTGGTTAATTCCTTTGTTGATTTGATAAACACTATTTGACATAACTTTTCATATTTATTGTTTTATAATCGCATCCTGCTTCGCGGGCGTTCTGACAGTTGAGTTGTTGCCAGTACTAGTTCCTTCGCAGCAGAATGTCCGTTCATCTTTTTTGTCAACTGGATAACAGGTGTTTCTATAACTTCTTCCGATTTGTTTTCTCCTACCTGTTGTTGTTTCAGTTGGTTTTCCTGTATCTTAATTGCTATCTGCCTTTCCAGGTTAGCGAGTTCATTTTTCATTTGCTGCAATTCCGGCTCCTTTAAAAAAGGCTTCGTGGTAAGCTGTTCCAGCTTAGGTATTGCTGTATTCAGGTCAGATAATGTATGTTCATATTTTCCTCTGAGGTTTTCTACACGGTCAATGGCATTAAGAAAATGTCTTGCAGCCAGTTTAGGATTGTCTGTATTAGGAAGACCATTATTATACGTGTACTTGATACCATCATCGCCGCGTTGCGCATAAAAGCTATTAGAATACCGGTATTCAAAAATGCCGTTTTCCTCATAGGCTTCCTGTTGTCTGCGGATATACAAGTTGAAACCGTACAGCGTACCGATTTGCTCCTTTTGTTCGCTTGCAACGGTTGGCTTCCAGTCCTGATAGAGCTTTATGATATGTCTGCCAATTGCTTCACTGTTTGACGTGTTGATGTTAACCAGCTTGATGGGATTAACCTTGATGCCGTCCTTATCGAGTTGAAGATTGGCTTTGTACACTTTTTCATCTGCCGTCAGCTTATCCAATGTTTTAATGGTAGATGTCCGTTCGTTTTGCTGGTTTTCCAACTGGTACTTGTTACGGGCTATTTCCCTGAAGTGCGATACTTTCAGGCTTTCCATTACTGCTATCTTTTTTTCCAGCTTTGACTTTTCGAGAAGTGTTGTATCTCCTGAAAGAATAGCAATGTATTCGGAGAAATTCATCCCACTCTTTTCATCAATGGCTCCTTCGTCAATGGTGCGTACATTCAGCTCACAGTTTTTCATTTGTGAAATGAATGTCTGCTTATTTTTCAGTAGGTTAAATTTGTAATTATCGAGCGATTGCTCTACTGCATATACATAATTCTGTACCTTGTTGCCGTAATGCTCTTTGGCCAATACATTGCCCTGCCTTGCTCCACGGCCATTGCGCTGTTCCAATTCAGAAGGTTTCCAGGGAATATCTAAATGATGCATCGCCACCACTCGTTGCTGGACGTTTAAGCCTGTACCTGCTTTTTCAGTACTACCTAATAGGATGCGGATTTCGCCTTTGTTCATCTTTCTAAACAGTTCCGGCTTCTTCCTATCTGTCCAGTCATGAATGAAAGTGATTTCGGTTGAAGGAATATTAAAATCTCTAATCAGCTTCTCTTTAATCGCATCATAAATATTAAATTCATTCGGTTTAGGTGTACCGATGTCGCAAAAGACAATCTGTGTTCCTTTGTGTGGCGTGGTCTCGTTATAAATTGCCGCAATCTTCCGGGCTGATACATTTACTTTGTTATCAGGGTGGTCGCTGTATTTCCACTCATTAATCAGCCGCATATCGGCTGCCATCTTTTTGGCATAATTGGTAGCTATCAACATACGGCCTTTATCTTCTTCTGGTGTTAGCTTGCCACGCCCGATTAATTCCCCATCGCCCGTTTTAGCGAATTGCATGAGGTTTTTAATAAACGCACTTTGCTCCGGATTAGGCTTGATATTGACAAGCGTTTCGTTTAGTTCGGGTTTATCCAGCCGGATATGTTTAGCGGTTTTATAATCAGTAATCTCATTATAGAATAAAGCCAGCTCCGGCACTTTAATAAAATGACGAAAACGTTCCTTAGCGATGATTTCATTGGTTACCGAAAATTCAAAGTCAGTTGTTTTGCGGGCAAATACCGCTGCCCAGCCATCAAAATTTTCAATGTGCTGCCGTTCCATTTCTTTCGGGCGCAGGTATTTAAACAGCAGGTACATTTCGGTAAGGCTGTTGGATATAGGCGTTCCGGAAAGGAAGGTTACACATAAATCAGCATTAAAACGGTTTTGCAACTCTCGGACGGCAAACAGCATATTGAGCGCCTTCTGGCTACCTTCCATATTGCCTAAACCTGCCACGCGGTTATGACGGGTAGTAAAGGTGAGGTTCTTATACTTGTGCGATTCATCAACAAACAGATGGTCAATGCCCATATCTCTAAAGTTGATACCTGCATCTTTCTTTTCTTCTATATCTTTCAGAATTGCCTTCAGTTTTCCTTCCAGATTGTTCTTTCGTATTTCCAATCCTTTAAGCATCTTTTTGGAAATATTACCTCCCAGGTCTTTTACTGTTTCTAAATCTCTTTCCACATTATCCAATTCCGTTTGGAATATCTGTTTTTGTATCTCAGGTGATTGTGGTATTTTACCAAACTGGTCATGCGTTAGTATGATGCAATCCCAATTGTTGTTTTTTATTTCATGAAATAGCCGCAGCCTTTGCGCAGGTGCAAAATCATTTTGTCCGGGAAATAAAATGCGGGCTTTGGGATACGCTTTTTTATAGGTTTCCGCAATCTGATTTACGTTTGCCTTTAATCCGACAATCATCGGCTTATGAACAATACCCAGTCTTTTCATTTCCTGTGCGGAAATAATCATGGTAAGGGTTTTACCCAGGCCCACTTCGTGGTCAATCAAAGCTCCGCGGTTTTGAATGATACGCCACGCAGCATTCTTTTGGCTGCTGTATAGATCCTCAATGGCCAAAGCCTTTTTATCCAAACCGGGAAAATTCAAATGGCTGCCGTCAAACTCCCGCAATACATAGCAATTGAATGTATCATTATATAGATTCTCAATATTTTTTTTCTCTGTATCCGGCAAATCTTTCAGCCATGCTACAAAGCCGTTACGCATTTGCTCAATCTTTTGATGCGCTAATTGTATGGCTTCATTGTCCGGCACGCGGATAGTTTTGCCGTCCCCAACGGATACTTCATAAGTAAAGAAAGGTGTTGTATTTTCCAATCCATGCTCCAGCAAAGTATAACCATAATTAGTGCGTCCGCTTTTAGGCGTTACGGCAAATTCCCTGGCTACTTTCATATTCATTCCTGTGCTAACCTTGAAGGCATCGAGCGATGGGAAATAGTTGATGGTGGTATCCTGCTCAAATAAAGTAGTTGCAAACCGCTCATAGTAAGAAGTAGGTATCCAGCGTTCCCCTAAATTAAAATCAAGCAATTCAAAAGGAATACGCTCTGGCTGTACCTTCGCTATAGCTTCAGCACTTCGTTTGTATTGGGGATTCTCCGGAAACTGATTCGTAAGGCGGTCAGCTTGCCTTAGCTTTTCAACTACGTTGCCACTCAGGTACTGGTCGGCAGTTTCCCATTCGCTGCTGGAAGGGTTTAAATACACATGATTGCCAAGACGCGTAATTACTTCACTTTCTTCCAACTCCATAGCTGCACTGATAAATCCCAAATCAACTTTGCCGGTATCATTCAGGCTATGAGCAAGGGCTTCAACAGGATTGTCGGTTACAAAACGTTCCTTTACGTAATGGATGGTATGAGTTAGTATATCTGCCTTTACAAAACGTTCGCCCTCCCGGCGTTCAAGTGACGACAGCGTAATGATACCAAAGGCGGTGTCTTCCAGAATACGCCTGCGGTTGTCCGGACTGTTCAAAAGTCCATATAGCGAAACAAAATCTTCGTAGGCATTATTAAGCTGTTCCCTGCTGGCTTGGCTGATGGTTTCGCCGGCTACTTCTTTAGTTGATAATTCAAGATAGGTGTCACGAAGCGAGGTGTAATTTTGGTAAAAGTTGATATTTCCCTGAAGTCCGAGTGGTTGAAACACCGCCTGTTTGTATTCAGGATCGGGATTGCCAATCGTGCAGACATTTCCCATGTGTACCACTAAAGTGCCTTCCTGGTAATAAGGCTTTAAGCCGATAAAGGGAAGCGGTGTTTTCTGCTCAAACCGGAAGAACCCTTCCAGCGTCTGATCGCCCTCATATCTAAAGCTGTGGTCAAATTGTTTGAGATAGTTGGATATACCTGTTAACTCATGTCCTAATAAACGGGCATCCATCCAGTTGGCAGACAGGTGATTTATCTCTTTAACATTGGAATATAGCTTGTATAGATAGCGGTTACTTTTATGCTGTTTTGCTGTAAGCAATACTACGTTTTCATGGCTTGGCTTATCCGTTGTTCGTATCGTCCCGATGATACGGGCCGTTGGTTTTTGTATAACTGTTTCGTCAACTGAATTGATATAAGCTATTGCCCGGTTGATTTGTTCTGCCGGTGCTGTATCGAATAATCCCAATTGAACTGATGCGGTTTCTGTTTTGTTTTCGGGCATCGGCAGGTAGGTCAGTTTTTTACCTTCATTCTCGGAGGCGGGTAATGCAACTGTTTGTGCTTTTCTGTATAATTCAGTATTAAACCGCTTCTGGAATTGATGGGTAAGGCTTGCATGAAGACTGTCCCTGATCTGGTTTATGTCGCCATCCTGCCACACCCATTCATGTGCCTGGCCATATTGATTTTTACCTGGTTTTATCTGATTGCCAATAATAACTTCTTTATGATTGAAGAGATAAAGGTTTTGGTGGTAGCTACCAAACTGGTTTTTAAGCTCTACGGTGTCAATCAATAGTTGCTCACTATTAGTAAACTGCTCTTTGGCTGTATTCTTCTGTACGATCAACAAATGACTGGGCGCTTCTGTATTGCCGGTATCTTTCATCAGGTTGTCCGGCATCACCGTCAGGCTTACAAAATCTGCACGTTCAAAAAGATATTGCCTTGCTGTATGATTGGAAGGACTGTTTAAAAAAGCATCGGTAGTAATAAAAGCCATTAAACCACCTTCGGCCAACTTATCAAGCCCTTTGGTAAAAAAGTAGTTGTGTATTTTGCTGGATAATTCTTTATTGGGAAAAGCTTCGTCATAAACGGAGAAATTACCAAAGGGTATATTGCTCACCACCAGGTCATAGCTTCCGTTATCTTTTACCGGAGCTTCTTCAAATCCAATAATGTGCGTATCGGTTTTAATAGAAAAAGAACTATTGATAGCAGATAGAACCAATCCGGTAAGCCGATCCTTTTCCACTGCCGTAATCTGCTTTATTTCAGGAAAGGTGTTAACTGCTTCGCTGATAAACACACCGGAACCGGCTGAGGGTTCATACAGTCTTTTCGGCTGAATCCCTTGTGCCGCCAGAACACTGTACAATGTTTGCGGTACTACTCGGGGTGTGTAAAATGCGGTTAGCACGCTATTTCTTAATGAAGCAAAGATTTCTTTATAGGCTGTCTCTGGAAAGTTTTCTTTGAGTAGGTCATGCAGTTGCATCATTTCCCCGTGATGCTTCAAATCTTCTTTGGTAGCGCCGTTCGCCTGCCATTCGTCCTGAGAGCCGTAAGGATACAGTACGGCTTTGATACCACCAAAGCCGGCGTATTTTTTCAGGCTGGCGACATCTTCCGCTGTAATCAGTCCACCGTTCTGATAATCTAATGCTATGCGGATAGCTCGGAGATTATCATGCAACTTTTGGGAAATATTATAAGCCATAATTACACTTTTTCTTTCTTCACTTTTCTTTTTTGCTTAGGCGAGATAGTCGTGTACCTGCCCAATAATGGCATATCTTAAATGCCTGTTTGCTTCGTTTTCGCTGTTAAATTCAAAACCACTAAAGATGCTTTTACATGTTTCAATTAAGTTTACCACTTCATAGGTGAGTGTTCCATTTTCCTTCATCCGCTCGTAGTCCGCATTAAATTCTTCTTCGATAACTGAGCGGATACACTGATAGCGGGATGGTTTCAATTCCTCTGTCAAAGCACTAAAGCATAATTCTTCAATGATATATTGGGGTCTTCCTTCATCAAGAAGCTGCGCTACCATCGGCATGACTGTATTTACTTTTTCTTCCAGATACCCGGTAACTGAACAACTCTCCTGTAAGCTGAGCATCAGTTCAGGATTGTTGTGGACGATATACGTCCACAACTTTTGCATCAATACATTTTGCATACTTTCCTGATTTTTTTAAACACCAAAGAAGGATTGAATAACAGTAGCTACCACTACGAGGAAAATACAACTGCCAAACCAGGCGGCGGCAACTTTGCCTGTGTCCTGGTCACCTGCATTCCATTTCTGGTACACCTTTACAGCGCCTATCAATCCCAATAATGCGCCTACAGCATACATGAGATTGGTACCTGCCGAAAAGTAGCTGCGAACTTTGGTATTCGCTTCATTGATACCCTCAATACCGTCCTGTGCAAATGCACCATAATGAATAAGGGTTAGTGCCACTACGACACCGAGCATGATTAACTTTCTACGGTTAAAGTTTTTAGTTTTCCAACTGCACATTTTCATAATACACGTTTATTAAAGTTTAAAATAAAAAGAGAGACGATAAAAAAGCGGAGCGGCTTCGCCACCTCATTACCCACTATTCCTGTCACACTTGCCCTTACGCACGGGGACGGGTGGGAAAGCACACTCCGCTGAAGACTGTTACATTCAATCCTTCCACACTAAATCCGCTTCATCCTCTGTAAGTGTAACAGTCCCATATTTTTCACATTCTGATATTATAAGTTCATTTACTGATGCCCGGAGAGACGAATTTTTTACTGATGGATATTCTTTCAATACAAGGCTCAGGTACTGCTTAAATTCCTGCGGAATCATCTTTCGACGGGAAGCATCTGCAATTAATGCTTTAAGACGTTCGATAAGATGTTCTAACTCTGTAAACTCTTTATCCGTTGTTTCTTCAAATGAGGCCTCAGATGGATGGATATTTCCGTCCGTGGATGAAGGATACTCACCTTTTGAGTTGAAGGGTAAGGCTGTTTTCAGGTTTAATTTCCGCCTGCCGGATAACAGGTCTTTCATGTCTTCTGCATAATATCGTATTCCTACGAAGAGATAGTAAATTGCCAACAATATGGTCACTGTAATGAAGTAGTCCGTCCATGAGATGTTTGTAAACATGTGCTTCTTATTTAATTGTGTTTCGCTAATCAATCTTCGCTGTTAAGGCGCTTCCGATTGTTTTAATTTCTACACAAAAGAACACCTACATGAAAGCGTGTACAAGTCCAACTTTTTTTATTTTTATTTTGTACCCTTGTACCTCTTGACTATCAACTAAGAAATTTTTATTAAAGCGGTAAACGCATAACTAATTGGTTTTTCTATTTCCAAAAAAATCTTTAAACAAAGGAAATTCTTCAAGTAAACCGACGTTTAAATCCCATAATGATTCATAGAATTTAACTGTATATTTGATCAACCAGATATTCTGATTAACAAAAGAAAAGCTACTGAAAGGGAAATTTTTAATGAACATAAAAGAACTGAAACCAAAAAAGGCGCTCAACAAAGCATTTTTAAAAGTAAAGCCAAACAGAACTGATATTGAGCGCTTTAAAACAAATCTCATCCAGCTTCTCGACCGGACAAACGATACCGAATCAGAAGAATTTCATAAAAACCTTGTTTCTGATTTTTTAAAAAAGACTTATTACGATCCCGCTTATTTTATCAATACCAAAGGACGCAAAGACCTTGTGATTCATAACGGAAACAATGCCGCCTCGCCTGTTGGTGTGATCATTGAAGCAAAAAAACCAACGAACAAAGGCGAGATGATAACGACTGAAAAGCTGAATGCAAAGGCTTTTCACGAACTGATGCTTTATTACCTCGAGGAAAGGATCACTCACAAAAATCTCGAATTAAAGCATCTTGTTATCACCAATATTAATGAATGGTTCATCTTTGATGCAACGCTTTTTGAAAGGCTGTTTGCAGAAAATAAAAACCTGGTAAAACAATTTAATGATTTTGAAGGGCAAAGATTATCAGGTATTAAAACAGATTTCTTTTATAAACAAATTGCAGAGCCGTTTTTGGCGCATCTTACGCAGGAAATTGAATTCACCTATTTCGACATACGCGATTATCAAAACCCGCTTCGCAATTCCAACAAAAGCGATGATAATAAACTGATCGCTTTATTTAAGCTTTTATCGCCGGAGCATCTTTTAAAGCTTCCTTTTGCCAATGACAGCAACAGCCTTGATAAACGTTTTTATACAGAGCTGCTTCACATTATCGGACTTGCAGAAACCAAAGAAGGAAGTAAGAAAATTATTGGCAGAAACAAAGAAGGTGAAAGAAATTCAGGTTCCATTTTGGAAGATGCCATTATTCAGTTAGACAGTCTTGATAAGATCAGCCGCCTTGATAACGCCACTCATTTTGGCACCACAAATGACGAACGCTTGTTCAATATTGCACTGGAATTAAGCATTACATGGATGAACAGAATATTGTTTTTGAAACTTCTGGAAGCGCAATTGATTTCTTATCACAAAGGCGACGAATCATTTTCTTTTCTCAATTTCAATAAGATCAAAAATTTTGACGATCTCAATAGTTTGTTCTTCCAGGTGCTGGCAAGAAGATTCGAAGAACGAAACGCCGATGTAAAACAGGCATTTCAGCAAGTGCCTTACCTGAACAGTTCGCTTTTTGAACCTACAGAAATAGAACAACAAACGCTTTTTATCAGCAATTTAAAGGACGATAAGACGCTGCCGGTTCTTCCTTCAACAGTTTTGAAAAATGAACAAGCTAAAAAGAGAACCGGCAACCTCACCACACTGCAATATTTGTTTGAATTTCTCAATGCCTATGATTTCAGCAGCGAAGGCTCCGAAGAGATACAGGAAGACAATAAAACACTGATCAATGCTTCTGTACTCGGGTTGATCTTTGAAAAAATAAATGGTTACAAAGAAGGTTCTTTTTTTACACCCGGCTTCATCACGATGTATATGTGCCGCGAAACGATCAGCAAAGCCGTTATTCAAAAGTTTGGTGAATATTGTCTAAATAATGATTTGCAGGATTCAAGGATTGAAAGGATGGAGGATATTTATGATTTGGTTCCCAAAAGTATTAGTCGGGCAAAAGCAAACGAGATCATTAACAGCATTAAGATTTGTGATCCGGCAGTAGGCTCTGGCCACTTTTTAGTTTCTGCATTGAATGAAATGATCGCTGTAAAAAGTTATCTCAAAATACTGGAGGATAAATCCGGTAAATCTCTGAACCGTTATGAGATACAAGTAGTAAATGATGAACTGATCATAACTGATGAAGACGGAGATTTCTTTGAGTATCATCCTAACGATCCTGAAAGCCGGCGAGTACAGGAAACGCTATTTCATGAGAAGCAGACGATCATTGAAAATTGTTTATTTGGTGTTGACATCAATCCAAATTCGGTAAAAATATGCCGGTTACGTTTGTGGATCGAGTTGCTGAAAAATGCTTACTATAAAAATGCTACAGAATTAGAAACACTTCCCAATATTGACATCAATATCAAATGCGGAAACTCTTTGGTGAGCCGCTTCGCGATAGATGCTGACCTTACCCAGGCGTTGAAAAAAAGTAAATGGACGATAGATAGTTATCGAATTGCTGTGGATACTTATCGCAACGCAGAAAACAAAGAACAGAAAAGGGAAATGGAGCGGCTGATAAGGGATATTAAAAATGATTTCCGAAGCGAAATATCTTTGAACGACCACAAGATAAAAAAGCTGAGAAAATTATCCGGTGAATTGTTTACGCTTACCAACCAAACACAGCTTTTTGAAAAAAGCCAAAAAGAAAAAGCCGCCTGGAATAAGCAGGTACAAAAGTTGACCTCGGAAACCAAAAAGCTGGAAGCAGAAATAGAAGAAATAAAGAACAATAAGATTTATGAAAATGCTTTTGAGTGGCGGTTTGAGTTTCCAGAAGTGTTGGATGATGAAGGTAAGTTTGTAGGGTTTGATGTGGTCATTGGGAATCCGCCGTATGGAGTTGACTTATCGGACTACGAAAAAGAGTATCTGAAAAATCACTTTGTTTCAACTTCAGGTGAAGTGGAAATTTATACCTATTTCATTGACTTGGCATTTAAGAAATTATTAAAAAACAATGGATATTTTTCTTACATAACTACAAACACAATTTATTATCTTAATAAATTTTCTCCTGTCAGAAAAGAAGAATTCTTAGATAATACAATTATATCACTTTTAGAACTTGAAAAGCAGGTGTTTGCTGATGCTCCTGATATTGTACCTGCTATCTATGTTTTGCAAAAGGGCAAAGTTTTAAATAATTTAATTACACTATATAAATCCCAAGAAACAAAACGTGTTTACGATCTTATAAACTTTGAGGGATTTAGTATCAATAAAATTGAGCAAGATAAATTTGAAAATAAAAGCGATCATGTTTTTAATCTGACAACTAATGAATTGAAAGAAAATTTATTAAATAAACTATCTGGATTGAAACCAGTAAAGAATTTTTATAAGGTAGTATATGGGATAAAGACAGGAAATAATAAGAGATTTTTATCAAAAGAAATCGTTGATAAATCAAACTGGAAAAAATGTGCTTCATCCGCAAACAATATTAAAAAATACGTAATAGATTGGCAAGGGGACTATCTGAATGTTTGCAAGGAATTGGCTGGATTAAATAATATAAATTATGAGCAACCAAAGATTCTAATACAATATATCCGAAAAATAAGTATGCCGATTAGGCTTGTTTGTGCTCTTGATATTAGAGGAGAATACTATCCACTTAATAACTTTTCTTTTATCATTTCTGAAAATGGGAATTCCCTCGAGAGTCTTTTAGGAATATTAAATTCAACATTAATGAATTGGTATTTTTCTAATTGTTTTGTCGATTACAATATAAAACCTAAATACATTGAACAATTGCCTTTGCCTACAATCGTTCATTCTAATGAATTAGAGAACAGTGTCAAAAAAATAATATTAGCAAAATCAGAAAATATACAATCCGATACATCTTTTCTTGAAAATCAAATCGATCAATTAGTTTATGAACTTTATGATTTGACAGAAGAAGAAATAGCGATTGTGGAGAATGGCAGTAAATAAAGAATATAAAAAGTATGCTAATGAATATTTGCCCTTTAACGGGATTAAGAATGGATCCATCAGAATCAAAAATCTATCCAACTACAGACATGACGTACACTTATGAATTCATATTGGTAGGAAAAGTAAAAATTGCTCTTCCGACTTATCAAAATTTTATAAACAGTAAGCTTTTCAAACATCCTATACTTGCTGGAATTTGTCGGGAGTCATTTGAAAATAAAACTGAACCTCCATTAATAAATACTGACTTTCTTGAAAACGGTATAAAAAATATAAATTATCCCAAAACATTTATCGAAAAAAGTTTGCAACTTTTAAAGTTTATGTATAAAAATGAAGGCAATGATTATGCAGATTTTGAATTTAATTCAATCAGAGATTATCCTTTGGCTTACGCGACAGGAGAAGAAGAGTTTAATAAAATAATTGACCATTTAGAAAATAAATATTTTATTAAAATTGGAAATAGGGTAGGAATGGCAGGACATAGAATAGTTTATCAAAAAGTAACACTGATGGATTATGGCATTGAAGAGGTTGAAAAAGAATTACCTAAAATTCCAATGATAGGACTTGTAAACCAAGAAATTTCTACCGGAGAACAAAGGATTGACTCAATTATCAATCATGCAAAAAAACTATTTTTTGAAGAACCAACAACTTTAGATAAAATGCGTTCAGCATGTGAAAGTTTAAGTTATGTTCTTGAACCCTTGAGAACAGAATGCGAAAAATTATTTACCAAAAGGGATGTAAATGATTTTTTTAAAATTATAAATGAATTTGATATTAGGCATAACAAGGACTCAACAAAACAAATTCAATTGCCCGAACAATTAGAATGGATATTTTATTCTTTGCTAAATACAATCAATACATATACTAAACTAAAAAAAAGGATGCCAGTTTAAAATGGATTTTTTTTAAGTCAATTAAAAAAGTTGCCTTACTATGCAAGAATATTTAACTTTTGAAATATCATTTCCGGATGTAGATTTTGACAAGTTCATTCCAATTGATGCAAAGGTCGCGCATACCCATCAGGCATATCTTTTTACCGATGAAAACGAAATTGAAATTAGAATCTTTTTTAAATCTGAAACATATTTTGGTGAGAAGCTAAGCCGCTGGTTTTCAAAAATTAATTGGCGTTCTTTTGGCTCTTTTATTTCTGTTGATAAGGTAAATGAGAATTTAAGAGTATTAGATATTGATTTTAAAAATTCAGCATTAATTACTGCAAGAAACAGCACAACCCAATTTGAGAATGGTTTTCAATATATAAGAATCTTTGTTAGTTCAGTTAAAAGCTACTGGGAACCTTCAAAGGAAAAAAAGAATACTGGGGAATTTTATTTTAATGAACCCGGATTTACTCTTGTCAGTGATTATTATACAACTTTAGGGGGATGGGATGGAAAATTCAGTATTGATAGAATGAATGGAATGGATGAATTTTATAAAATTGGAAAAGCGGAATTCCGGCCCGAGTTACACTTCAGTTATTCTGATCAACGGAACAAGAAGGAAGTAATAATCACTAAAGAGCCAAAGCTACAATTCCATTATGAAAAATCAGTAACAGAAGAAGAAGCAATAATTTATGCAGAAACGATTCGTCTTTTAGCTTCCTTCTATTTTCACAACGAAATGGCCTTTTTAGTACAAAAAATTTATTTGACGGAATATACTATAATAATAAAAAAAATACAGAAGAAAGATTCGAAAGACGAAGGTTTCGCCAATTTATGGGGAATGAAGAATTATTGGAGTTTTCATGAATTAATGCAATCAAATTGGCAAAGTAAAACGAGAGAAAACTTTATGAAACTCTCTAAGGCTATTGAATTATTTAATTATTCTCACACCTTGGACAAAAATTCCAAATTTCTTATACGCTTTAATATTATTGAATTATGTAGCAGTAAAATATCAAAAAATCCAATAAAATTTCAATCAATATTAAATGATAAAGAACAAAAAAAAGTATACAACAAAGCACGCGATTTAATACTTCAAACCATTCATTCGACAGAACAAAAAGATTTTCTAAAAAAATGGGAAATTTTAAGTGATAAAATAAAATACAAACCAATGAAAAGTCCGTTAATTCAATTCTTTCAAAACCAAAATTTGGATCCTAAAGAGTTTCCTATTTCAGTTAATGAATTAATGAAGATTAGAAATAACCTTACACATGGAAGTATTTCTAAAATAAACAATGATCAGCTTGATAAAGCAAATATTTTGCTTTATCGAATTGGAGGAATTTTAATTTTGAACCTCATGGGAATCAGTGAATGGAAATTGGACAAAAACATAAAATAAGTAATCTTCCTGTAAAATCTGCCATGTAGTGCAGTATAGAGCCGAAGGTTTTCTGTGTAACTGCTTTGTAGGTTCGGAAGAACTTATCTATTTTGCTCTTCTCAATTTCCAATAAGGGATAATAATAAAATCACTTTCTAAAAACACCTGAATCTCTTTCAAGTCAACAAAGCCATGTGCAATCAGATTTATAAAATTAACCTTCTTAATGTGAGCAAAGGATTGCAACCCCTAACGCTAAAAAAGCCTCACCTTCATTTTTTCCTCCACAAGCAGTATGACAAACGAAATAATTTTTTCATACCGCTTGCCCATGGCTATGCAGAAGAAACAAGAGTTAATCCGTTTTATTCCCGACTATTCCGTTCCTACATTGCGGTAACAAAGCCGTTTAACACTTGTAAAAGCCAAATAATATTCAATATTCCTTTATTCTCTTAATCATTTTTTCGAGTGTTTGAATAGCAATTTCTTTATCTCTTGTTTCAGCAACATAAGATTTGCTGCGCATAGAATCATAAGAAAGATTTTCTTTATAAGGGGTAGAAAGATGCGGAACAATTGTTTTAAACACTTCGTTCATTGATTTGGCTATGAGGATTTTCAATTCATCTGCCGCCCGTAATATAAGCGCTGTCTGATCTGTAGATAATACACACAATACTTTAGATTTTTCTTTTTCAACAGGTGTTTTTTCTTTTATACCTGCCACTTTATCCTTTAATGGAACAATGGAGAAATGAAGCTTTTTTTCAAGATAGAAAATTTCCTGGCTAAACCAGTTGCTTAGCTCATCTTTAAGATCAGCTTGCTGTGGATATAAGGCAATCCCTAACTTTCTGTGCATCTGGTTAAATTCTTTGAAATGAATGAGTAAGCAATCCATTCTTTTGGAAAAATCCTCATGAGTATTTATTTTATTCGCAATTTTTTGCGTCAGATAATTCATGTATTCCGTATTGTTGAAATTGAGGTAGTTAAGTATTCTGTCTAATGAAGAATACGTAGATTTATTTTCCTCAACTGCCTCTATCGCTTCCAGCTCATTTAGCAATTCCTTGGTATAAAGCAGTTCCTGAAACGTGACGGGGTTACCCTCATCATTCTCAATAGAAAAGAACAGGCAATTCACAACAATATCCCTAAGCTGGTCATCAATTACCTGCTTTGATAATTTCAAATTCAATTTGTCTATTCGCGGCTTTAGCTCTTTTTTTGTAACCGAGAGATAAGTTAATGGTACTCGTTCATCCAGGCATAAATAGTCGGAAAACCGGGTTTCAACAAAAGCTAACAGTTCGTCCACGCAGGTAATGGTTTCGTTTGCAAGACGCTTTAATGCTTTTTTCTTACCGGGAATTGCTTTGCTATTTGCCGACGCCTGGTCGAGAAGAATAATTAGTGCGGAATGGTACTGTTTAAGACATAGCTCAATTTGTTTTTCCTTCGTTAACCCAAATACATGGTTTTTTAGCAGAGATTGAAATTTCATCTTTTCGTCTGCCAATTGGCTGAGAATCGTTTTTATTTGCTCATCAGTTACTGTTGCATGATCGTTTTTCGCCGGATTAAGAGAAACAGTAATCAAAGAGTCGAGCCATTCTAAAAGATATTTTCCGCACATGTCTCATAGGTTGAATACGGTGAACATTTTATGTTCAAAGTTGAGTATTCAAGCTCAGTGAAAGAATAAGTCATTTACCTTATTTTTATACTCAAAAAGCAGTATATTAATAGGTTAAGTAAGAAAAAATACTATTTCAGTCAGGATTTCAATTTATTAATCAGCTCAACCTTATTGGTTACACTAACTTTTTCAAATATATTTTGAATATGCTTAGAAACGGTCTTTTCTGATATAAACAGGGTTTGGGCAATTGCTTTATAACGGACACCCTTTAAGATAAATCTTACAATTTCTGATTCCCTGCTGGTAAGCAGATAAAGTTTGCATTTTTCATCCAAAGCAGCAGGAATACCTGTAGTCGATGGATTAGTTTCAGAGTCATTTAGAATTTTAAGATTTGAGATGGATTGATCTAAAATCGCTTTCTTCTGCTTCATGATATTGTTCAGCACAGTTTCAATTTTCTGATAAAGCACTTCAAAGGAGAATGGCTTCTGAATAAAATCAATAGCTCCCAGGCGCAAACCTTTAAGTTTATCTGTTGGGTCTGACTTTGCAGTCAGGAAAATAATAGGGATATGGCTATAAGCACTTTGTTCTGAAATTACTTTAGCAAATGCAAATCCATCCATTTTATCCATCATAATATCAGAAAGGATTAAATCAGGTATAGTAGGTAGATGCTCCAATTTCTTTAATGCTTCCGATCCATTTAGTGAAGAAAAAACATTGTATTTGAGGCTTAACTTTTTAAAAAGAAAATGAAGCATCGCTTTGTTGTCTTCTATAATTAATATGGATTGCCGCTCAGGAAGATAAGATGTTTCATCCATGTCAAAGTTCTCGATGTTATAAATCATCGATTGAGCTTTTGATGTATTGGACGCTTTAACATCACCTTCTTTTAAACTGTATCTGTCAAGTGTTATTATAATTTCCGTTCCCGGCTTTTCTGCAGGATTGCTTTCCACTTGAATATGTGCGCCTAAACTGTCTGTTACCTTTTTCACAATCGGCAATCCAAGCCCCATGCCTTGCAAGTCTGATTTTTTATGACCGATTTGGTAATAAGGTTTAAATATTTTGTGATGAAGGTTAGATGCTATTCCAACGCCGTTATCCTTTACAGAAAAAATAATTTTATCATCAACAGCTCGCAGTGTTGTTTCTATATTTCCACCTGTGTTTGAAAATTTAATAGCATTCTCAATAAGATTATTAACTATCCTGTTGATAGCATTCGGATCTGCTTTTATAAGGATATTGTTCTCAATATTTTTACTGCATAGAAGATTTTGTTTCTGGCAGTAATATTCAAATAAGACAAGGTTGTTTTTCAAAATTTCACTGAAATCCGTTATCTGATTGTGATTATAGACACCGAAGCCTTTTGTAAATCTTTCCAGGTCAAACAAATTAGTTATGTCGTTCGTCAACTTATCAATACCTCCTTTGATAATATCCAGTTCAGCAACTGATCCGTACTTGTTAATATATTCTTCCAAATAATTGTTGACAAGCGTTAACGGTGTTTTTGTTTCATGGACGAGATTAATAAAGTTGTTGGTCTTCTGCTCATTCATTTTCTCCAGTTCTCTTGTCCTCTTGTCAACTTCTTCCTGCAACCTTGTATTCCAGTTACGAAGAAGCTGTTCAGATTCTATTAGCCTTTCATGTTCGAGCCTGGTTTGTTTTATATGCTGGCTTACCTGAAGTCCAAATAAGAGCAGAAATCCGGTGTTTGTAATAGCGGCTTCTATAGCCTGACTCTCATTAAAATAAGTGGTAAAAGGGACGCCAATCCAGGGTGTTACACTTAAAAATAAGATAGCTGCTTCCGTTTTTGATTCCTTGCTTTTAAAATCATTCCCGTATTTATTTTTAATAGCTTTTGCCAGGGAATAGATCACCCATAATGCATACAAAACCGGCAAAAAGAGTAACTGTTGCGCTGTTATCAGGTTACCCGTTTTAGCAAAGACAACAACAAAAATAAGATAAGGAAGTACTAAGAATAAATAGACGCCTCTGTACGCATGAAATTTCATTTTTTCCAAACCAAATGCCTTATAAACATAATATGGGAAATAGCATGGCGTAATAAATCCGGTAGCATAGGCAACAACTTCCTGAAGAAAAAATGACCCTGGCAAATCCGGGTCAGGCAATAAACCACCTGAAATATTGTAGATTAAAAGCAAAGAAATAAGGGTTATGTTCAGAATTGAAGTGTTATCTTCTGGTCGGGCTAATTTATAGGTAACCAGATAAAAGAGTATCGCCGTCTCTAAACACACAAAGACAAATGTGACAATATGCATTTCCGTTCCGAAAGCCAGCATACGCACGATTATTTATCAAATTCTTTTTTAAGAAAAAATAGTTTATATCCTAACTCCAGTTCATTATATATCTGGAAGCCGTATTTTTTATACCATGGTAAATTTTTCAAAGTCGAAGTTTCCAGGTAGATTGGTCTCTGCTTATGTTTACTATCTTTTATAATTTCATCCAGAAAAATGCTGCCAATTCCTTCGTTTTGGTACTCAGGCTCAACGCCAATAAACCATAAATAATACATTAACTCTTTCGGCTGTAATTGCTTAATTTTTGATTCTCTGGCAAGTGCCTTTTTTATGTTTTCTACACCAATGCAGGAAAAAATCAGCTTTATGTCCAGCAATATTGATTTTAAAGTCGTCTTCTTTTTATCAGGGTATAATATTAAGGCGCAAGCTTTTCTATCATCAGAAAGAAAAACATCTCCAAACAAATAGCAGACTTCAAAAGAATAATCCATTAATGCACTGATTCTTTTTAACCTTTTTCCATCTTGCTTTGCGATGTACTTTACACTTTGATTGGTGTCAAAGGATTTAGTTAGAATGTCTATCACTAAGCTCTTGTCCTCGTAATTTGCATTTTTCATAAAGAAAGAATTTAGGTTAACGATTGTCCGTATTAATATCTGAAAAAGGGTTAGACGTTAATATATTCAAGATTGCAAAATTAAATAATTTCGACAATTGGCTCTTACTGATACAGACGTACGCTTGGACAGGTAAACAAACATTTATCTCCATTTTCTTTTTTCAGTAAAATTCTTTTCAAACGGAAGATATAAAGTCCCTTTTTTATCATAGCGTTTTTTAAAAACGAGAAAATTTGTAATTTTATAGCCCTTAATTTTTATAGCTATGAAGAATGTACTATTCGCCCTTTTTGCTGTGTGTACGCTATTAACAGCTTGTTCCAATGATAACAAAAACTTAAGTAGAGAAGAAGCCATGAATCTCCTTAAACAGCAATCCACTTACCCCAAAGTAGTTGACTATGATATTTTTTGCGGAGACCCTGAGTTTGCAAAAAAAGTGCTTGGTGCAGGATTGGAATCAAAGGGGCTTTTAACCGTACAACGTACTCAGAAATTAAGTGATGTAGGTAAGCCTATCATTGAGCTTTCAGCTAAAGCCGAACCTTATTTATTACCAACTCCCGAAAAGGATAAATCCATAAACATACAAAAGGTAAAACTGGCCGAAGAACAAATAAAAGAAGTGACCGGCATAAAAATGATGGATGATGGCAAAAGTGCTGTTGCAGAATATACAACCACCTATAAAAATGTTACTCCCTTTTCCTCGCTAGTCAATACGGACTTTTCAAAAGAAGATACGCACCAGGCTTATTTTGCTTTATATGATGATGGCTGGCGACTGGAAAAGAAACAGGACAGGTAATATTAGGCTCTCCCAATTCCTTAGAAAAAGTGTGCTTTTTATGGGTCTCCGTTATACTTTATACCCGGTTTGCTCAATGCTTTTCATGCTAATTGTCGTTAAAGAGGTGATATTTTAATTATGCCATATTAAGGGAAACAAAGCAGGCAGGCGATTTCTCATTAAAAGCAGAACTGTGCTTTTTATTGTCTTATCTTAATCCGAAATACTACTTTTGCACAAAATATTCTTGAAGCGTTTTTGCTTTAAGTCCTGCACTGAAACTTAGGAAATTTCGAAGGTAACGGGACGTAAGTGGAAAACGCTCATGCTACGGCGTGGGCGCACTTATTCGTTACCGGTTCCTAAGACCTCAGTGCGGTAAGCTGTTGCCTGCGCTTATTTTTTAAAGACGGCAACGGCTAATGTGTAAACCTAAAATCAAGCGTTATGAGCGCAAACAGCCGTTATCCGGGATTTGACTATCCAGCCTCAGAATTATTTAAATTTTTAGCTGCCTCAGACTTTTTTACCATTATGCTGAAAGATGGAAGGATTATCCATTTTACACCTGATGATGCAAATTCATTTCGTCACTGGTTGCTGCTTAATGAAATCATAGACATGAGAACGGAGAAAGGCTGGATTACGTCATGAAAAAGCAGTAGGAATTTACTTTTCTCCAAATCAATATTTGCTGTTTCTAAAGCTACATCAGAACCGGCTACGACAGTATTGAATGTGTTGCTCTTAATAACCATGTTATTTTATAAAATATACATGTGCAACAAATCTCATTAATCCTTTATAGTGTCATCCTCTGGATTCTCGCAGCATTTAATATAGCTAATAGCGCTACACCTACATCTGCAAAGACCGCTTCCCATAAAGTAGCCAAGCCACCGGCACCGAGCACCAAAACGATTAATTTTACTCCAAATGCCAAAGAGATATTTTGCCAAACAACTTTACGGGTTTCTTTTCCAATCCGAATAGCAGTAGGAATTTTTGATGGTTGGTCATTTTGAATAACTATATCCGCTATTTCTATTGCCGCATCACTTCCTAATCCACCCATGGTTATTCCCACATCGGCTAAAGCGATTACAGGCGCATCGTTTACGCCATCGCCTACAAATGCAATTTTTAGATTTTGTTTTTTTAATTGTTCAACTTTTTCAACTTTATTTTCGGGAAACAAATCTCCATAAGCTTCGTCAATCGTTAATTCTTTTGCAACCTTATCTACTACACTTTGCTTGTCGCCTGATAACATCACCGTTTTTATTTTAAGTTGGTGCAATTGCTTAACAGCCTGCCTCGCATCTTCCTTTATCTCATCAGCAATGGTGATGTAACCAGTATATTGATTATTAACAGCTACTACAACAATGGTATCAGTAATATTTTCTGAATTAAAATCATATCTGATTTTGAATTTATCAAGCAGTTTTTGATTTCCGGCAAGAACTTCAATTCCATCAATTTTACCTTTCATTCCAAGTCCCGGAATTTCTTCTACATTTTCTATTATCACATTTTTGAAAACATCCCCTGCGTATTGTACAATAGCATTAGCAACCGGATGTGTAGATTTACTTTCCAATGCTGCAACGTATTTAAGTAATTCTTTTTCATCTATATTTTGTGCAATAACTTCCTGCACCTTAAAAACACCTTTTGTAAGCGTCCCTGTCTTGTCCATCACCACTGTATTTACAAAAGTGATGGCATCTAAAAAATTACTTCCTTTAAATAAAATTCCGTTTCGCGAGGCCAAACCTATTCCTCCAAAATATCCAAGCGGAATGGAAATAACCAATGCGCAAGGACAAGAAATTACCATGAATACTAAAGCCCGGTACAGCCAGTCGCTGAAGATGTAGTTATTGATAAAAAAATAGGGAACGATTACTATAGCAATGGCTAAAAACACAACAAAGGGTGTATAAATTTTAGCAAACTTTGTAATAAAAAGTTGCGTGGGTGATTTACGCGCTGTTGCATCCTGAACCATTTCCAAAATCCTTGAAAGCTTACTATCTTTGAAAAGCGAAGTAACTTTTATGTCGGCAACGGTATTGAGATTTATCATTCCTGCCAACACTTTTTCTCCTTTGCGTTTCGTGTCAGGCTTGCTTTCACCCGTGAGCGCCGAAGTATTGAAAGATGAAGTTTCTGAAATTAGCTCTCCATCCAAAGCGACTTTTTCTCCGGGTTTTACCTGGATAATTTCTGCAATTGAAATTTCAGAAGGCGCAACAGTTTTTATTTCTCCATTTCTAATTACTGTAACAATATCAGGCCTCACATCTAATAATGCTTTGATGCTCCTTTTGGCTCGCCTTACGGCTGCTGTTTGAAAAAGCTCACCAACAGTATAGAATAACATTACTGCAACACCTTCAGGATATTGCTTAATTACAAACGCACCAATAGTTGCTATACTCATCAAAAAAAATTCTGAAAAGAACGAACCTTTTCTGATTGATTGAATCGCTTCTTTCATTACCGGTAATCCAACCGGCAAGTAAGCAACAATGTACCATAGCAAACGAATGTAGCTTTTAAAAAAAGCAGCCTTGAAATAATAATCGAATGCAACACCAATTATGAGCATTACAAAACTTGCAATTGCCGGAAAATAAGCATTCCATACATTGCTTGTTTGTGCCGTAGAAGATTGATGCTCTTTATTTTCTTCAGGTTCTTTCAGCAAATTTATTGCACTCGCTTTTGAATAGATTTTTTCTTCTTCGGAACAACAAGTCATTCTTCCTTGTGCGTCATAGGTATGAACATGATTAGGATTTGTATTTATCACTGCTTCTATCAATTATTTGTTAACATTATTTGCGATACCCCAGCAATCTCAATGCATTAAACACTACCACCAATGTTGAGCCTTCATGTCCAATTACCGCTGGCCCAATAGTAGCATAACCCGTAATGGTCAACGGTATCAAAATTACGACCATTCCAAGGCTGATAAATAAATTCTGTCTGATAATGGCGCTAGCTTTTTTACTTAAACCAATAGCGAAGGGAAGATTTGCTAATTTATCAGCCATCAGCGCAATATCTGCTGTTTCTAAAGCCACATCAGAACCTGCTGCACCCATTGCAATGCCAACGGTGCTTTTTGCCATAGCAGGCGCATCATTTACACCATCGCCGACCATGGCTACTTTGCCTTCACTTGCTAATTTTTCAATCGCTTCTACTTTTTGCTCAGGCATTAAACTGCCTAAGGCTTCAGTTATTCCTATTTCTTTGGCAATGGATTCAGCTACTTTTTGATTATCGCCGGTTAGCATAATCATCTTTTTGATTCCCAGTTTCTTTAGTTGGGCTAATGTTTCTTTTGCATCTTCCCTCTGGGTATCCATAAGTGTAATAATGCCAACCAGTTTTTCATCCTGTTGCACCAGCATGGTGGTGTTTCCGGCTTTTTCAAAATCTTCCACTTTGGCTTTTATTTCATCAGAAACCTCACTTTTTTTTTTCTGCAAGCAATTCTTTATTACCAATATGAATCGTGGTATTTTCATATTCCGCTTTTACACCACGCCCTGTTATTGCCTCAACATTTCTTGCTGCGGGAACTTCCTTTTTTAATTTTTCCATTCCCCCTTTTACGATGGCGGCTGCCAATGGATGGTCGCTTAGTTTTTCTACAGAAATGATTATGGACAAAAGTTGTTCTTCTGTTATTCCATTAAGTGGATATACACCGGTTAATTTTGGTTTGCCTTCTGTGAGCGTTCCGGTTTTATCAAAAGCAATAGCACTAAGAGAACCTAATTCTTCCAAAGGCCTTCCACCCTTTATTAATACGCCGCCTCTTGCCGCTCTTGCCACGCCGCTCAATACTGCGCTTGGGGTTGCAATTGCCAATGCACAAGGGCTGGCAGCAACTAACACTGACATTGCCCGATAAAAACTTTCGCTAAAAGTTTCGTCTCTAACCAGGAAAACGAACAATAATAATATCACCAAAATAAGGATTGCAGGCACGTAATATTTTTCCAGTTTATCGGTAAAATTTTGCGTTGGCGATTTTTGGGTTTGCGCTTCATTGACCATTTGCACCAATCTTGCAATGGTAGAATCAGAGGAAATCTTACTTACTTTAATTTCCAATGCTTGTCCCCCGTTTATCGAACCGGCAAACACTCTGTACTTTGTATCCAGTTTATCTGCATTAGCAATATCAGTATTCGTATTCTCAACCGGCATTTTTTCAACCGGAACGCTTTCACCTGTAATAGGTGCCTGGTTCACACTGCTGCTGCCATTTACTACAATGCCATCTGCCGAAATCGTTGAATTAGGTTTAACCACAATTACATCACTGGGTTTTAATTCTTCAATTTTTACTTCTTTTAATTCTGCACCTGTTTTTAACAGAGCTGTTTTTGGTGCTAATTCTGTTAAGGCAGCAATAGATTTTCGTGCTTTTTCCATTGCATAATGCTCCAGGGAATGGCCAAGGCTAAACAGGAAAAGTAATAAAGCGCCTTCTGCCCAATGGCCTAAAATGGCTGCGCCTATTGCTGCAACCAACATCAAAAAATCTATTTCAAATTCTCCTTTGCTGATTCCTTCAATGGCTTCTTTGGTTGTATAAAATCCTCCAAAGAAATAAGCGCCGATATAAAAACCAATGGATACATATTCAGATGTGCCTTTGATGAATGATAAGCCGAAACCAATACCTAACAAAGCACCGCAAATAATGGCAAAAATTAGTTCTGTGTTTTCTCCGAAAATACCACCGTGAGAATGCTCATGGTCGTGTGTTGCATGCTCGGGGTTGTCGTCATGTTTTTTATCTTTGTGTTCATGCTTGCGTTCCTCTTTTGGTGCAGCAATTTCTTTGTGCAAATGAAAGTCTTCAACCTTATTTACTTTCAGTCCTGCCTCTTTGATTTGCTGGATGATTGTTTCCTCTGAAGTGGCTTCTTTATTGAACTCCAGTTGGATAAACCCTGTACCCGAAACAGAAACATTCTGAACGCCTTTGTGCCTTCTTATGTTTGCTTCTATTCTTCTTGCATGTCGTGGGTGGCGAACACCTGCTGTTTCAATCAATAAATGGCCATACTGTTCTGTTATTTCTGCCCCTGCCTTCCTTGCTAGTTGCTCTACTTTATGTATGGAAATTGCTGAAGGGGCGTAATGAAAGCAAAGTTGTGCTTTCTTGCTTCCATCTTCCGGTATTACATGCACTTTATCAATACCTCTTTTGTATTGAAGGGATGCAATAATGCGGTTAACACATTCATCCCTTTCATCGGGCACTTCCGGTAAAATAATATTCAGGTCTATTCTGGTTTTTTCCATGATAATTTCTTTTGTTTGGTTTTTTATAATTACTGATTTACGTCTTTGACTGAAAACATAGAGAGATAGTGCGCTATTAACGATAACGCAACAAACAAAACCAGAAAAAGAACAATCAGAATAACTGTTAGGGCCATATTTCTTTTAGGTACAGCAGAGCGAAGGGGCCGCTTACTTTTTACTGGTGCTATTTTTTGTTTTTTCCTATGTGGCTTTTTCTTTCCCATTTAAAATTATAGCAACGTTTATTCAAAATGCAATCAATTTTTTATCCAACACAAGGCTTTATCCTTTTCATCTAAATCAAAGAAATTTATTTCTGTCTTAATGAAAGGCCTTATTAAACGTAATATCAAATAATGCCATTTTTTTTCACAGACCAATACTATTTTTTCATAACATCCGATGTGTTGCAAATCAAATTTTACATCATCCCAAAATGCTTGCATCTGGTATTCTTCAAAACTTACTATTTCAAAATACCAACAAATCTTCTTAAACTTTTTCAAAGCATTTGTCATAATCGGCAATAATTTTTTATAATCAGCATCGGTTAACTTACCATAGGCCCTTGTTGCGATTATGTTTTCTTTTGTTTCTGCTAAAACTTGTATCATTAAAATTTTTATTAAAAGGGTTGAATGATTTTCGATTGCATTTATGTAACAAACGCTTTCAAAAAGTGATTAATTTTTGCTGAAGAATTTCTCATACTGGTCATGCAATTTCTTTAAAAGCCCCTTTCGTTTTATAAATACAGTTGATAAATAAATGAATGCAACAATAGACGATATTATATTTATACCTGCAAAGAATATTGAACGATAATCCGGCTGTATAAGATTGTAAATATTTACTACAATACAAATAGTAATTAAGCTCATTGTTATGTAGTAAAAGAATTTCATAAAATAGCCGTTATTAGAAATTACTTATTGTTTCATTATAATTTTCGCTTTCAATCTGAATCGTGGTATGCGCAATTTTAAAATCCCTTGTTATGTTATCCGTAATGAGCTTTAATATTTCATCAGGAATTGTTTCTTTATTAATAACTACATGAACACTTAATGCGTTTAACCCGGATGTTAATGACCATACATGTAAGTCATGCGTGCTTAAAACTCCGGGAATTTGAGTGATAGCCGTTTTAAGTTCAGCGATTTTTATATCAGTGGGAACGCCTTCAAGTAATATACCCACAGCGTCTTTTAATAAAATCCATGTTCTTGGTAAAATAAATAATCCGATACCGGCAGATATAATTGGGTCAGCATAATACCAACCTGTGGTAAGCATGATAATAGCCGCGGCAATTACACCAATTGAAGTGAGCATATCAGATAACACTTCAAAATAGGCCCCTTTCATGTTAAGGCTTTGTTTAGAGCTTTTTCGAAGAATAAGCATACCTGCAATATTTACAACCAGGCCAATCGCGGCTATAATAAGCATGTTTTTGCTTGACACTTCAGGTGGCGATTGAAATCTTTTTACTGCCTCATAAAGAATATAAATTGAAACGAAAATCAGTATGATAGCATTTGCCAGAGCAGCCAAAATTTCTGCTCTATAATACCCATAGGTTCGTTGTTCAGTAGTTTTCCGTTGAGCAATATTAATAGCAAATAAGGCAAAGGCCAGGCCTCCCACATCCGTAAGCATGTGTCCCGCATCTGCCAGCAATGCAAGGCTATTAGTCAGTATACCTCCGATAACTTCAGCAGCAAGATAAGAAAGTGTTAAGCCTAATACCAGCTTAAGCTTTCCCTTATTTTGATAAGATGCCGATGTTACTTCCATAAATTTTATTTTAGGTGGTGCAAGACTTAAAAGGGCTTTTTACAATTAAAAGATTGAGCGATGACCACTTTGTTGATGTTCCATTGTTATTATATTTAAGCGTGAAAAAAATTAATCTTTATGTTCAATAAATTTCACTTTATTAATATCCTCTCTTATTTAAAAGCGTATCAATTATTCATCTTTTTCATTGGCACTTCCTGTACTAGTTGCTCTTGCGAGCATTATATTATTTTGTGATTTTCCAAAACTTGTACCATAATTAATTGATTTTTTTAGTGACTAAAAGTTGTAAAAAGCATGTACCACTATTTACAAATGGTACATGCAATTAAGGCTGCTTCATTTGCTGCGCTCCAGGATGTGCATGGCAAGATTGTTTGCATTTGGCCCTGGCACAAGCTAAAAGCTTTGGATAAGAGTCTTTATGTTTGTGCCCCGGTGATTCCTATTTTGCTGGTTTTTCATTTTTTAAAATTTAAGCGAGCAAAAATGATTTAGCTGTTATCGTTGAAATTTAAAATAACGCTCTGCTATTAATCACTTTTATCATTATTATTATCTGTGTTTTTTATCTTATTCTTCCATTGCATGTACCATTTTCTACGTTCTAACGACAACAGAAAATATATCATTAAGGAAGCAGTGATAGCAATGAAAAACATATCTAACCCTATCGCCACACCCACAGCAGCCGTACACCAAACAGTAGCTGCCGTAGTTAAACCTTGTGAAGACTTAGAATCACTGTTCCGGTAAATAATGCCGGCTCCCAGAAAGCCAATGCCCGTTACGATGTTTGCTACTATTCGCGAAACAGAAGTAACATCATCGCCAATATGCTCTGCAATTGTAGTAAACAAGGTTGCTCCTAAACAAACTGCTGCGTAAGTTCTTATACCTGCGTCTTTTCCCTGCCTTTCTCTGTCTAAGCCAATGAATAATCCTAAACCAAATGCTACAATAAGTTTGGGAATAATGATTAATTCAATTTCTATATTCATTTCTGCCACGTTTAAAATTGGCTGTTAAAATTTATTTTCACTATGATAACAATTACCTATTCCTCTTCTTCAGTATTGTTCATTTTAGAAAGTAAATCGTAAGCGCCTTTTATAACCACTTTACTTTCCATATTAAAATTAGAAGGCAATTGCACACCGGTAAAACCGTTTTCAGTTACAGTAATGCCTACTTCAATCCTTTTGAATTTTATATGCTTGTCAGCAGTACTATCCTGGTCTTTCGCATTTTGAGCAACATCTTCATTTGATTTATCTTCATCCAGAACAAAAATGTAATTTCTGCCGCCTGACTGAACAACTGCCTGTTGTGGTAATGCGGTAGTTTCAGAGGCTCCGATTTCTATGATAGCATTGATGAACATACCGGGTATCAAAGAAGGTGCAGGATTCAGTAATTTTCCACTCACCTGAACGGTTCTGTCGGCATCAATATCTTTTCCAATTAAAAATATTTCGGCTATACGTTCTATACTATCACCTGTAGCTTTGAAGCGTATCTTTTGTCTCATTTTTACCTGTGGCAAATCTTTTTCAAATACTTTTACTTTTACCAATATGTTTTTTGTATTTGCCATATCTGCAAGCACTTCATTTGGCCCTATATATTTTCCTACATTGGAATATACATGCGTAATGTACCCACTTATAGGTGCATGAATGCTTACACGGGATGTGAATTTTCCTGCTTTTACATTGGCCGGATTAATATTTGCCAATCGTAGTTTGGACTTTAAACCTTCCACCCGCGCTACCATACTATTATATTCACTGCCTGCTCTTTGCAAAGATTTCTTTGCCGCTATATTTTCCTTTACTAATTCTTCCTGGCGCGTCATATCTTGTTTTAAAAAAGATAATTGGCTGCTGCTTTCCATATAATCCTGCTGCATCTGTAGAAATTCAGGATTTTCAATTACGGCAATCACTTCGCCCATTCTTATATATTTTCCTTCAATTACAGGTGTGCTTTTTATAATACCACCATAAGGCGCCGTAATGCTTATGAACTGATTAGGCGGAACATCTAAGGTGCCGGAAGCTTTTATGTAGCTTCCTAAATTGGTCATGGAAACTTTTCCCAATTGAACATTGGCATTGTTGTATTGGTCTTGCGAAAATTCAACCGAATTTAGGTCGTGTGTTTCTGCTACCACCGCTTTTTCTTCAGTTTTGGCGGTACAGGCTGCAAATAACAGGGTGATGGCGAATAAACTTTTATACATTTTTTTATACATGCTATTTCTTATTTTAATTTTTTTAAAGGCCGGAAATTAATTCCAGTTCTATTGCGGTTTGATTGTATTGGTTAATTACTTCTATGTATTGGCGGCGTACATTGTTGGCATTGTTTAAGGATTGTGATAATTGATAATAATCAATTTCACCTGCTTCAAATGCCCGTTGTGATTTATTGATAAGCAATTCAGCCTGTGGCAAAGCGGTTTTCCGGAAATAATCGAGTTGAATCTGAAGCCTTCTTAAATCTGAAAGAAGTAAAGTACCTCTTTGCGAAAGACCGAAATAAAATGCTTCTACTTCTGCTTCACGTATCTGCATATTTATTTCCGCAGCACGTATTTTCGCCTTTTGTGGTTTGGCAAAAATGGGTATGCTGATGCCTGCTTCAATTCCCTGGAATCGCTTGCCTACTCCGTAGTATTTTTCCATCCCATCTTTTGGATGGTTGCCCACCAAAGACTGGTTAAAATATCCTATGCTAAAATCTGGTAGCAACTTTCCTTTTTCTACTCTTATTTCTTTGCCTGCTACGATTATCTGACTGCGCAATGATTGCAATACAGGATTATTTCCCAGCATAGAACTGTCTAAACTTATTAATGATACTGTTTTTTTCTTTCAACACGCTATCCTGAATACCGGTAACAGTTGTGTCGTTCATATACTTACTCAAGAGTTTTAAATTGGCATTGATGTACTCTGTTATTTGTTGGCGCTGCGCAATGGCTTCCTGCAATTGGGTATTTGCATTGTATTTTTCCAGAATATTCGTTTCACCTGTATTAAACCGGATTTCAGCAGCTTTTAGAACACGTTCATACAAAACGGTTAAGGTATCTGCAAGTTTTCGCTGCTCATTCCGGTAAAGCAATTGGTAATAAACATTTTTTACCTCGAAGGCTATCTGGCTCTGATAAATTTTCAGTTGAGACCGGCTGGCATCAATTGAGGCATCAGCAAGTTCTTTAAGCCTCTTTAAGTAACCAGGATTTGGAATGTTTTGAGTAATGGTGATGTTGTTGTCGTAAGGTATCGGGCTATTGTACTGCCCGTAAGTGAGGTTGATGTTGGTTTTGCCGATATATCCTGTGCTTCCTTTTAAAGTTTTCTGATATTCAACACCCAGATTTCCCACTCTCGTATTTGGATTGGCATATAAAGAATTGGTTATCGCTGTTTGTAAGTTGACTTTGTTAATGACAGGACTTTGTGCGTAGGAAAAGTTAGTACTACCCAATAATAAAAACAAAACGGTTATAATGGCTGGAACTGTTGCTTTCCTTTTCTTTATCGTTATTTTTTCAAACATGGTATAAAGCACCGGCAATACAATAAGCGTTAAGAATGTTGCTGTAATCAATCCGCCGATAACAACCGTCGCCAAAGGTTTTTGAACCTCTGCACCAGAACCATGTGATAATGCCATTGGTAAAAATCCTAATGAAGCAACGGTTGCAGTCATCAATACAGGACGTAGCCTGGTTAAGGTACCTGTAAGAATAATCCTGTTCAGATCACGCATCCCATGCTTTTTTAGCTGGTTAAACTCACTGACCAGTACAATTCCATTTAACACAGCTACCCCAAACAGTGCAATGAACCCAATACCTGCGGAAATACTAAAAGGCATTCCTCTCAGCCATAAAGCAAATATGCCGCCTATTGCAGATAAGGGAATGGCCGTGAAAATTAATAGGGAATATTTAATTGATCCAAAAGCAAAATATAATAATAAAAGAATCAGCCCTAACGCTACCGGAACAGCAACAGATAGCCGCTGATTGGCCTCTTCAAGGTTTTTAAACTGGCCGCCGTAAGTAATGAAATACCCTGTTGGCATTTTCACTTTTGCGTCAATTTTTTGCTGTATTTCTTTTACCACTGAAGCAATGTCGCGGCCTCTTACATTAAAGCCAACAATAATTCTTCGCTTCGCATCTTCTCTTTGAATTTGGTTAGGCCCTAACTGAAAACTTATATCTGCAACCTGTTCCAACGGAATATTTTTTCCGTCTTTGGTAGTTACAAAAAGTCTCCTTACATCATCTATACTTTGACGTTCCGCTTCCTGCAAACGTACCACCAAATCAAACCGTCTTTCCCCCTCAAATACGGTTCCGGCAACACCTCCTGCAAATGCTGTATTAATTGCCTGGTTAATGTCTGAAACATTCAGGCCGTATTGCGCTATTTTATCCCGGTTAAGCTTTATTGAAATTTGTGGCAATCCGGTTAACTGCTCCAGGTACAAATCTTCTGCACCTTCTACTGTTGGCACGATAGCGCCTATTTTCTTAGACAATTCTGTCAAAACCTGCAGGTCTTCCCCGAAAATTTTAATTCCAACATCCTGTTTGACACCGGATAACAATTCATTAGAGCGCAACTGAATCGGTTGTGAAAATCCAAAGGTAACGCCCGGAATTACAGCAAGGCTTCGTTGCATCATTTCAGCCAGTTCTTCCCGGCCTTTGGCACTTGTCCATTCTGCTTTTGGTTTTAGTACAACGGTAATATCCGTCGCTTCAATAGGCATCGGGTCTGTCGGTATTTCTGAAGATCCTATTTTGCCAATCACTTCTTTTACTTCCGGAAATTTTTTAATTAAAATATCCGATGCCTGCGTTACTTTATCAATGGATTGATTTAATGAACTACCTGTGAGTAACCTTGTTTCAATAGCAAAATCCCCTTCATCCAATGTGGGTATAAATTCGCCGCCAAGAGTAGAGAATACGAATAATGAAATAGCCAAAAGCCCAATTGCAATGCCTACCACTAAACCTCTCATTCGTAGGGCGCCTTTTATAAGTGGCTCATACCATTTTTCAACGCGAGCCATCATTCTATCAGAAATATTCTTTTTATGGCTGATATTCTTACTTAAAAATATAGAGCTCATCATTGGCACATAGGTAACTGATAAAATCAAAGCGCCCAGAATAGCGAAAGAAACAGTTTCAGCCATTGGCCTGAACATCTTTCCCTCAACGCCGACCAAAGCAAGGATTGGCAAATAAACAATCAGAATAATAATTTGTCCGAAAGCCGCAGAATTCATCATTTTTTTTGATGCAGAACTCACTTCAACATCCATTTCTGCCTGGGTAAGTCTTCCTGCCTTTCGACTTGCTATGTGGTGCATGGTAGCTTCCACAATAATTACTGCGCCATCCACAATTAATCCAAAATCTATGGCCCCAAGGCTCATTAAATTGCCGGTTACCCCAAATACCTTCATGAGTGAAATCGCAAAAAGCATGGCTAATGGAATCACAGAAGCGACTATTAATCCTGAGCGTACATTTCCGAGGAAAACAACCAGCACAAAAATAACTATGAGTGCACCTTCCAACAGATTTTTTTCAACAGTACTTATGGCTCTTGCCACAAATTCACTTCTGTCTAAAAATGGTTCTACTACCACTCCTTCAGGCAAGGATTTATTAATTTGCACCATTTTTTCCTTAACGCTGTTTACAACTGCACTTGCATTACTACCTTTTAACAGCATTACAATACCACCAACCGCTTCTTTATCGTTTCGGGTGAAGGCGCCATATCGGTTAGCAGCGCCGAATTTTACTGTAGCAATATCACGTATGGTAACAGGAATACCACTTTCTGTATTTTTTACAACGATTCTTTCAATGTCGCCGAGGTCTGTTATCAAACCTTCACTTCGGATGAAATAAGCATTGGGTTTCTTATCTATATAAGAGCCGCCCGTGTTTTGGTTATTATTTTCGAGAGCTGTGAAAATGTCTGATATGGAAATATTGTAGCTACGTACCTGGTCTATATTCAAAGCAATTTCATATTGCTTCAAATACCCGCCAAAGCTGTTTACTTCTGCGATACCCGGTGTTCCCAATAATTGCCTTCTCACAATCCAATCCTGAATGGTGCGCAGGTCCATCGCATTGTACTTGTCTTCATATCCTTTTTTGGCATGCACCACGTATTGGTATATTTCGCCCAAACCTGTGGAAATAGGCGCCATTTCAGGCAGTCCTAATCCTGGTGCTATGGAATTTTTAGCCTCGGTAATCCGTTCTGACACTTGCTGACGCGCCCAATAAATATCTGCATCATCATGAAAGATTACGGTAACAACAGAAAGCCCAAACCTGGAAATGGAACGAACTTCTTCAATTTCAGGAATGGTCGCCATGGTTTGTTCTACAGGGAAAGAAATAAATTGCTCCACTTCCTGTGCCGCAAGTGAAGGGCTTACGGTAATAATTTGAACTTGGTTATTGGTAATATCGGGTATAGCGTCTATAGGTAGCTTTGAAGCGCTCCACACTCCCCAAATAATAAGGGCAATGGTAAAAATCCCGATTACCAATTTGTTTTTTATAGAAAAATCAATGATCTTATTTAGCATTTTTTAAAAGAGATTAATATTTAGTCACCATCTGGTAGTATCTTATAATTATAGCTATGATTGCACCTATGCTTAAAATGGATAGGATGATTATAGTAATAATTCTAATGACCTTGAACCTTGGTCGTGTAGAAACTTTGCGTTTCTTTTTACTAAATTTTGTGGTCAAAATTGGCGTATTGTGAAAAAGATGAAACAGGATTGCCTGTTTAAGCAAATAAAAAAATAAGCATTTGGAAAAGAGTATTACGCCAATTGAGGTGGTTGCCAGATAGACAACGAAATCTCTTTAATAGGAGATGAATAGACAGAATTATAATTTCTTATTAATTCAGGTTTAACAAAAATTAATTTTACTACATGTTGAGGGATAGGGGAACCCGTACAGCATGAACAACTGCAGAAAGGTGAACAGTCCCTGGTTGGATGGTCGTTTTGCTGATGATTTGTTTTTTGTATTTCTGTCTTTGCTTTACTCATGGCCACGGCGCCATCAGCGCAAGGAATTGTGCTCATCGCCAAAACTATTAAAGCCATTATGAAAGCAAAGATTTTCATTGTGAGCGAAGGTAAGAATACAAATTATAAAATAAAAATAAAATGCAGATGAAAGATAACTTCTTAACTTTTCAATCTATATTACAACAGAATTGATTCACTTGCATCGGCGGACATTTTACAGTACCATAGCTACAGAACACACAACAATCTCCCTTCCTTGGTTTTAAAATATTTTTGCAATTAGTACACTTATAAAAATACTGGCAGGCATCTACAGGCATTGTTTCTTCTTGCTGGAAACTACAATGCGGGCAGGTAATGGTTGACTGTAATGTTATTGTACTTTTCATTTATTTTAATTTTGTTTGAGTTACTTTATATCCGGTTGAATTAATAGCCTTTGTAATTTCAGCAATATTTGTTTTTGAGTTGTCGAATTGAACCGTTGCATTCGCATTTTGATAGGAAGCTTCCGACTTTAAAATTCTCTGCAACTTATTGACTTCGTGTTTTACTTCTGCGGTGCAGCCTTCACAATTACTTAAATAATGTTGTTTTAGTTGTATGTGTAGTTACGATAGTCGTTACTAAAATAAAAAATGCCTTTTTATATCGAATGACTTATTTCGAAAGTTTGTGCATTAAAACGTTTGCATTAGAGAGTAACAACAAAGGCACCAATCTATTTCTTCATTCGCATGATTGTTTTTTTTAGAAGTATTTAAAAAGAACGAATGCAGATAGAGTTTTATCTGCATTCGTTATAATATTAATCAAGCCATTGACCGGCATGCTTCGGCGCATTGCTTACATACATCCGCGCATTCTTTGCAATGTTCTGTTTCATGCTTAGAACATTCTGCTGCACACGCATCACAGATGTCTGCACAAATTTTGCAGATGTCTTTAGCCTTACTGCTTCCAATACTCATGAGTTGCGCTGATGCATAACAAATAGCGGCGCATTCCATGTCTAACTGGATGCATTTTGCCATCATTTTTACATCTTCTTCCTGCAAGCAGGCAGAAGCACAATGGTTACAGATTGCTGCACATTTTAAACATGCATCAATACAATTCTTGTACGTGTGATACCCTGTCATAATCGTTGATTTTTATTGTTATGAAAATTGATTTATCGTTTATTTGTTTGTTTATTGGTTTTTAGTTTTTTCTTTTGCTTCATTATTCTAAAACCTTCCAAAAAATCGATATTTACTTCATTAGTTATCTAAGTATCTCTTTTCATTTGATGATTCAGCGGCATTTCATTCCTTTCATATCAAGAGTTTATTCAATTGAATAAATCAATATTAAGGAATTCATCCAGAATGATTTTTTTCATTTTTGTTTTTTTCATTTTTTAACGGATAACCTGCTTGCATTGATGGCAACTACAATCGTACTCAGGGTCATTAAAACTGCGCCTGCTGCCGGACTTAATAATATGCCCTGTTTGTATAAAACTCCTGCTGCTAATGGCAATGCGACCACATTGTAACCGGTTGCCCACATCAAATTCTGAATCATTTTACGGTAGGTAGCTTTTCCAAATAAAATCAGGTTAACTATATCTTTTGGATTGCTGTTAACCAAAATAATCCCTGCTGTTTCAGCAGCAATATCACTGCCGCTACCTACTGCGATACCTACATCTGCTTGTGCCAACGCAGGCGCATCATTTACGCCGTCTCCTGTCATAGCCACAAATTCACCCTGGCTTTGCAACTTTTTAATTTCTTCTAATTTTTGGTGTGGCAGCACTTCTGCAATAAAACTATCCATGCCCAAAGTATTGCTTACACTTTTTGCTACTTTGTTATTATCACCCGTCAGCAATACAGACTTAATGTGATTTTCTTTTAAAGTTTTTATTGCTTCTATAGATTCAGGTCGAATTTCATCTGATAAGGCAATGTATCCTGCTAATTCACTATTAATGATTACAAACACTACCGTTTCTGTATCATTTGCTTTGAATCCTTCGGGAAGAGGAATATTATTTTCTTTTAAATAACCAGGGCTAACAACAAATATTTTTTTGCCTTCTACGGTAGCTTCCACTCCTTTACCCGTGATGGCATTAAAATCTTCTGCTGATGGAATAGTAACTGAAAGTTTTTTTGCTTTTTGAAGAATGCCTGTTGCAATCGGATGTTCTGATTTTTGCTCTAATCCCGCGGCCATGCGAATGATTTCTTTCTCATCAAAATCACTATTAAGCGAAACAACTTTCGATACTTCAAACTTTCCAATAGTAAGGGTTCCTGTTTTATCAAAAACGATAGTGGTAATTTTTCTTGAATTTTCAAAGGCAGTTCTGTTCTTTATCAATATTCCGTTTTTTGCCGATAATGCCGTGGATTTGGCAACCACTAAAGGAACCGCCAATCCCAATGCATGCGGGCAACAAATAACAATAACGGTTACCATGCGTTCCATCGCAAAAGCTAAAGTTTGACCGGTTAAATACCAATATAAAAACGTGGCAACACCTGCTGCAATCGCAATAATGGTTAACCATCTTGCAGCCTTATCTGCAAGCAACTGTGTTTTGGATTTTGATTTTTGTGCATCATCTACCAGTTTGATTACCTGTGCCAGATAAGAATCTTTGGAAGCATGAGAAACCGTTACCTTGATAGCTCCGTTTCCGTTAATAGAACCAGCAATTACTTTATCGCCTTTTACTTTTTTTACAGGTTTCGATTCCCCCGTTAGCATAGATTCATTGAGATAAGTTTCGCCTTCTGAAATAACGCCGTCTGCCGCTACTTTTTCTCCCGGTTTTACCAGGATAACATTATTTTCTTTAAGTGTGTCTGTCTTTACATCATGCACCTTATCCTCCATTACCATATGCGCTTCTGAAGGCATCAGTTGTACCAATAATTCCAGTTCTTTCGAAGCCCCCATTACGGATTTCATTTCTATCCAATGTCCTAAAAGCATAATGAGAATAAGGGTGCTTAATTCCCAGAAAAAATCCATTCCTCTCAATCCAAACACCACTGCTACACTGTAGATATAAGCGACAGTGATGGCAAAGCCAATCAAAAACATCATACCCGGGCTTTTAGCCTTTACTTCATCAACCAGTCCTTTTAAAAAAGGCCATCCTCCATAAAAATAAACGATGGTTGAAAGCCCGAATAAGATATAGGAAGAACCTGTAAACTGCCAGTTCACTCCGATAAATTGCTGTATCATTGGTGATAGTAGCAAGATAGGAATGGTGAGCGCCAGCACTACATAAAACCGCTTTTTAAAATCAGAAACCATCATTGCATGATGATTATGCCCAGGGTGGTCCATACCGCGATTTTGATGATGCTCCATTTTGCTCATGTCATGTTCTTCATGCTCACCCGAAGATTTATTCATCTCAAAAAATTATTAATTGTGAATTAAATATTCCTTACCTATCGAAACAATAAATTAGCCGCATTTATAGGTCCACAAAGCTGCATGAATTTGATTTTCATTTTCCCAAACACAAATTGCATGTGGACACATTTTATTTTCCTTTTTTTATTGATGTTTAATTTCAAAATCAGGTATAATAAATCTCCTACATTTTCATTCCACCCATATCCATTCCTTCCATTGGGCTTGCTCCTTTTCTAAACACATATTCACTTTGCAAAAGATAAGCGCCTGATGTTACTACCACATCATTTGGTTCTATTCCCGATTTTATTTCAATCCTATTCCCACTTTCCATGCCGGTTTCAACCATTACACTTTTAAATTTGTTTTGAGAAGTTTCTATCCAAACCATCGCCATTTTCCCGTCTCTCAAAACTGCATCTGATGGCAGGAAAAGCGCATTGGCCCCACTGGTTTTTACAGTGATATATGCAGACATGCCAGGTTTAAGTTCATTGTCTTTATTTGGAACATTTATCCTGATGAGATTGATTCTTGTTGCAGGATTTAATTCCGGATTCTGAAAAGAAATCTTTCCTGGAATTGTTTTTCCTGGTAAATCAGGAATTTGTATCGTCACATTTTTTGCACTGTTGATTTGTGAAAGTTGCGTGGCATATACTTGTGCCTCTACCCATAAATCAGAAAGACCGGCAAACTTTACAATGCCGCCTCCTTCGGCAACATAGTCGCCTTCCTGTAAACTTAGTTCAGTTATATATCCTGATGCAGGACTGTAAAAAGTAGTTTTGCTATTTGCCAATGTTTCTTTATTCAGATTTTCTATTTGTTTTTCATTCATGCCCCACAGCAATAATTTATTTTTAGCCGCCTCAATAATATCATCAAAATTTACCAGGGAATTTCCAAGCGTTGCTTTCTTTTGTAATGCCAGTAAATATTCTTGTTTTGCGTTGTTCAATTCTTCACTGTAAATATCATAAAGCGGCGCTCCTTTAGAAACGTAATCGGCAACCTTTTTAAAATATAATTTTTCAATCCGTCCTCCAACCCTTGCACTTACGTCATTTACTTTCGTTTCATCAAAAGTCAACGTACCGGTTAAGGTAATTTGATTTCCAACAAACTCTTTTCTGATTGTATCCACCCCGATATTTCCTAATTGCATTTGTTCCGGACTCAGTTGAAGTTCATTATTATTTTGTTGAGCTGCACTTTTTTTAACAGCCGTTAATTCCATGTGGCAGATAGGACATTTTCCAGGTTTTGATTCCACCACCTGCGGGTCCATCGAACAGGTATAATAAACATCTGTATCAGTTGTTTGTGTTTTTTGTGTTTTGTTTTTACATGAGATAATTAACGTCATCATTAGTAACATCACTGAAGAAAAAACAAACAACTTTTTTCTATTCAAATTTGATTGAAATAGAAGTTGCAAATTCATTTTACTTTTTCCTTCATTATCTTTAAAAATATTTTTCATGACTATTATTTTACATTAATAAATCCTTCACTGTCTATCAGAAATTGTGCGTTCCCGGCAACGCTATCTTTTGCATTTAAACCGTCTAAAACCTGTATCAAATTATTTGATGAAATGCCTGTTGTTATTGAATGTGCTTTAAAAACATCGCCTTCCTTTAGAAAAACTATTTTATTCAATCCAAGAGAAAGAACAGATTCTTTTGGAAGCCAATTACTGAATTTTGTCTGAATGTTTAAAGTAGCTTTGACCTGACTTCCAACCGGAATCATCAGTTTTGAATTATTCAAATAAACCCTTGCTGATACTGTCTTTGAATTGTTTTTGTAAAATGGTTCTATAAAATCAATTTTGGAAAAGATTTTTTTATCCGGCGCTGTTTCTGCGATGATAGTTACAGAACTACCTACTTTTATCAATGAATTTTCTCCAGGGAAAAAATTAAGATTTATAAAAACATTGTCCATGTTATTTACCTGGAAAATAGGCTGCCCTTTTTCTACATACATGCCTTCTTTTATTGATAATTCTTGCGTGATACCCATTTGATTTTGGGGTTCAGATGCATTCATATTTCCTGCTTCATGGACATGGCCGGAATAAGGACTGTAAACGGTAACACTGAAAATTGTTTTGCCCGTAGATATTATTTTTTGAATTTGATTTTCAGTCATTCCAAGCAATAACAATCTTTGTTTTGCTGCATACATTAATGGAGAATTTGTTGCATCATTTTTTACAAGGAATAAAAGATTCTGCTGTCCTGTTAATAATTCCGGGCTATAAATATCCATTACTTTATCGCCTGCATGAATGGGTTGGTAACGATATTTGATATACATTTTTTCAATTCTTCCCCCAACTCTTGAGGCAATAGTTTTCATAAATCTGGTGTCATAATTGACACTACCTAAAGCTTCCAATTGTATTTTTTGTTGGGAAAATTGCACCGTTGTTACCGGTATAGAAGATATGACAGTGTTATTGTTTGACTGAAGTACAGTAGAAAGACTAATATTGGAGATTTCCATTTTAGCATTTTCTTTTTTTACCAAAGGCATTCCGCAAATAGGACAATTGCCAGGCTCATGTTTTATGATTTGTGGATGCATGGGACAAGTATAAATTTCCTCTGTATCTGCAGAAGCTAACTTATTACCTGAATTGCTTTTACATCCGTTGAAATTGAAAGCAAGCACAATGACAAAAAGTTTAAGTATGAGCGATTTGTTGATTTTCATATTCATATCATTTTTGTTCCAGTATTTTATCCATCTGCACCTGGAGATTTAATAATTCCTGCAACTGATTCAGGTAATCAAGCTGCGTCATATAAAGCGTTTGCCATGCATCAAACAGTTCAAATAATTCGCCTGTGTTTTGCTCATACGCTAATTGCATCACCTGGTAATTTTTTTTCAATGCAGGAATAATATTTTCTTCAAATAATTGTAACTGCTTTTTTTTACTGTTGATAGAAGAAAGCAAACCATCCGCTTCACCTGAAGCCTGATTAATAATCACTTGTTTTTGTGCTTCAAAAGCCTGTTGCTTCCATTTTAAACTTTCAATGTTGGCTTTATAAGAACCCGCCGCCCAAGGCGCTAAAGGAATTTTTACTGTAGCCATTAATGTATATATCCAGGGATTTTGACCAAAACTAATCATATGGCTATACTGAACACCAAACTGTGGTAATTGCTTTGCTTTTTCTAAATTCAGTTGAAGCTGATTGACTTTTATGTCCTGGGCTACCGCTTTAATATCGCTTCTTGATTGAATCAAATAATTACTGTCAATTGAAGCGTAAGTTTTAATCGTATAATTGGTATCAATCTGAAAATCTTCATTTTTATCGCGGTTCATTAAGGTATTGAGCATGATTTGTTTCTGCTTTATTTCATTGTTCAAAGCCTCACGTTGGTTCTCTATTTTTCCTACTTCTGCTTTTGCTTTGTAATAGGCATTCAGTTTTCCCAGGTTATTTTTATACCGCAGCTCTGTACTTTGAATCATAAAATTGAGCAGCTTTTCATTATCATTTAGAACCCTTTGTTTCTTTTCAATAACCAACCAGTCGTAATAATTTTTCTTTGCTTCGGCATATAATTCGTTCAGGGAAACTTGTTTATTTTCTTTGTTTACTGATGATAAAGCCTGCAAATATTTGGCATTCGCATTTTGTTCTTTTTTATTCGGAAACATTTGCGAAGCGGAAATCATAAACGAACCCCTGCCTTTGTCTATAGCAGAAGCTTTAGCTCTGTTGAAATTATAAGGTGTCATCCAGAAGCCTGCCCCGAATTCAGGAGGAGCCCAGCTTTTAGCACCTTTCGCCGCTTCATCCGAAGAGCGGATCTTCGCATCATACATTTTCATTTGCGGATGATCTTTTTGGACGATAGAAAATATATTTTCAAGATTCATCTTTTGCTGTCCGTAAGTATTTGCAGTAAACAAACAAATAATGCAAATTCCTATTCCTATGTGTTTCATAATTTTAATGTTTTGAATCAGGTACTTCAATTTTGCCATATTTTTTTAACTCATATTCTTTACTTATTAAAAAGATAATCGGCGTTACCAAAAGAATATGAATGGATGATGTAAATACTCCACCAATCATTGGAAGCACAATAGGTATCATCACATCGCTTCCAACGCCTGAACTCCAGAGAATAGGAATCAGGCCGAAAAGTATTACACAAACAGTCATTATTTTTGGCCTTACTCTTTTGGCAGCACCGAGTATCACATATTCACGCAAATCCGCTTTGGTAATCGTTTCCCTTGAGTTGCCTTTTAATGCTATCAACTGCTCCATGGCATCGTAGAGATAAATGATCATTACGACACTCGTTTCTACCGCCAAACCAAAGAGTGCAATAAAGCCAACGGCAACTGCAATTGATAAATTCACTCCCCAGAAGTATATCATGAAAGCGCCTCCAATTAAAGCAAATGGAAGAGAAATTAAACTAAGTAATGCTTCCCTGACAGAATGAAAAGCAAAATACATGGAGAAAAAAATGATCAGCAACACAATCGGCAAAATGATCTTCATCGTTTTTTCGCTGCTCAATAAATTTTCATATTGTCCGCTCCAGTCAATAAAATAACCTTTCGGCAATTTGGTAAGCATCGTGTTTAATCTTGACTGCGCTTCCTGCACCGTTCCCGCAAGGTCTCTATCTCTTACATTAAACAAAACCGTTCCGCGCAGCAAAGCGTTTTCCGAATTGATCATTGGCGGCCCTTCTGTTATTGCAATATCCGCAACGGCCTGTAGAGGAATCGGGCCAAATTGTGAAGTCTGAACCTGCAAACTTTTCAACGCTTCCAGATTATCTCTGAAGTCCTGCCCAAAGCGTGCAATAACAGGAAAACGTTGCCGCCCTTCGATGGTGGTTGTAAGTTTCATTCCGCCCAAAGCGCTTTGTACTACTGCGTTTACATCATCTACAGTCAAACCATAACGGCTTATTTCGTCTCTTTTGATTTTAATATCAATGTATTTTCCACCTGTAATTGGTTCTACATACAAATCTTTCACGCCATTGATTCCCTGCAATTCATTTTTTATTTTTTGAGAAAAAGCATATATCGTATCAAGGTTCTGTCCATACACTTTCACGCCAACATCAGTGCGGATGCCGGTTGACAGCATATTGATGCGGTTAATGATTGGTTGTGTCCATCCGTTGGTAACGCCGGGAATTTGCAATTTGCTGTTGAGTTCATTTACAATATCTTCTTTTGTTATACCCGCTCTCCATTCCGATTTTGGTTTTAATAAAACAATAGTCTCAATCATGCTGATAGGAGAATTATCAGTGGCTGTATTTGCCCTTCCTGCTTTGCCCAAAACATTTTTCACCTCAGGCACGGAAGCAATAATTTTATCCTGAACCTGCAAGATTCTTTTTACTTCAGTATTAGAAACATCGGGCATCATCACCGGCATGAATAAAATAGAACCTTCATCCAACGGCGGCATAAATTCACGTCCCAAACTTAAAATCAGTGGAATACTTACCAGTAAGGCGATGATATTAATAGCTAAGGTCGTTTTGCGCCATTTGATGCACAGGCGAATGACTGGTTCATAAATCTTACGTAATCCTTTATTTAATGGGTTTGCAGATTCAGGTGTGAATCTTCCTTTCAGAAAGAAGGAGATCAAGACCGGAGTAAGGGTTAACACCAGAATAGCATCTATTGCAATAATGAAAGTTTTGGTGTATGCCAGAGGATGAAATAATTTTCCTTCCTGCCCCGTAAGTAAAAATATAGGAAGAAAGGAAGCAATAATAATAATAGTTGAAAAAAATACCCCCCTTGAAACCTGCTTGCATGAGCGTTCAATAATACTCAATCTTACGTCTTTCGGTATTTTTAAATAATTCTTTTTAGGTACTATTTTTTTGAAAATATTTCTCATTTTATTCGGGTTTATTAGCAGGATTGTTTTGCCATTCAGATAAATTGTGATACGCATTTTCCGACATGATAATTCCGTTATCAACGATTACACCGATTGCCAGGGCTATCCCTGTCAACGACATAACGTTGGATGAAAGGCCAAATGCATTTAGTAAAATAAAGCTGATAGCGATGCTGATCGGTATTTGAATAATGATGTTGACCGCGCTGCGCCAATGAAATAGAAAGAGTAAAACAATTAACGAAACGGCAATCATTTCTTCTATTAATTTCCCTTTGATATTTTCTATAGCGGCTTCAATTAAAGTACTGCGGTCATACGCGAATTTGAAATGAACGCCAGCAGGCAAACCTTTTTCTACTATTTTCATTTTTGCTTTCACTGCCTTGATCACCTTATCGGCGTTTTCACCATAGCGCATCACTACTATTCCTCCAACAACTTCTCCTTCGCCATTTTGGTCAAAAATTCCCAGCCGTTCACCACCACCTAACTGAACGGTTCCGATATCTTTTACCCTCACAGGAATACCGTTGTTATTGGCGATTCCTATGTTTTCGATGTCTTGCTTATCTTTGATATATCCCAATCCGCGAATGATATAAGACATATCGCTCATTTCAAATTTTCGTCCGCCAACATCGTTGTTATTGGCTTTTACTTTATTCATTACATCCATTAATGAGATATTGTAATACTGTAATTTCAATGGATCAACTACGATTTGGTATTGCTTTTCAAAGCCTCCGAAAGAAGCTATTTCCGCAACACCGGGAACGGTTTGCAATGCAAATTTGATATACCAATCCTGTAAAGTTCTTTGCTCGCCGAGGTCCAAATTTTTAGCATCCAGTGTGTACCAAAGAATGTGGCCGACACCTGTCCCATCAGGCCCCAAAGCAGGAGTAACGCCTGAAGGAAGTAAACGCTGCGCATAATTCAATCGTTCCAATACCCGTGTTCTTGCCCAATAAATATCTACGTTATCTTCAAAAATTACATACACAAAACTCATCCCGAACATGGAAGTGCCACGGATGTTTTTGACCTTAGGAATGCCTTGCAAATTGGATACCAGCGGAAAGGTGACCTGGTCTTCCATTATCTGTGGGCTTTGGCCTTCCCATTCTGTAAAAACAATTACCTGGTTTTCCGAAAGGTCAGGAATCGCATCAATCGGATTTTTTTGTACTGCATAGATTCCCCAGGCAAATAAGCCCAATGCAATTACCAAAACAATATACCTGTTACGGAGTGAAAGTTCAATAAGTTTCTGAACCATAAAATTTAAAATTTAGGTTTAGTATAAGTTGTGTCTTTCAGCAATTTCTTCTGTTCATCTGTCAACTTTTGTTTTACTAAAGTCATCCCGCAAGTGGGGCATACGCCGGGTTTATCGCTTATTACTCCATGGTGCATGATGCAGGTGTAAACTTCCCCTGTTTCCATGATATGATGCAGGCCTATAGAGTCGGCCAGTATTATCGGATGTAAGTAGGAAGTGTCGGTTTGTACAGTAGAGTTTTCGTTTTTTGCACCTGAATTATTGCAGGCAGCAAAGACAGTAATCAGTAATGCAGTAAGCATCACGAAAGAAATATTCCTTTTCATAAAAAAAATTTGAAACGTTATTGATAAATTATTTTAAGGCATCAGGAAATGCCATTAGCCCGGAGAAATGCCAGGCTGAAACAGAAGAAGTTATTCTAAATTCTAAAATCGCAATCGAAAATGTAATTGGGAACCGTACGAATTAAGGGAGGTGCATTACTTAAATGAGCAACATAAATTTCTTGAGAAGAGAATTTAATTATTCTGAATGAAGAAGTAAATAAATGTAAATAGCAAAAGTGCAAAGCAGGTGCGTTTACTACATCCCCAGCAACATGATTATCTTTTACTTTTAATGTTTGAAATTTTGTTTTGCAGCAATCGCTTGTACCATCTTTATTGGCACAGGTATTTTGTTCGTGCTGTGAAATTGAAACAGTTACTGATTCTAAGTTGCCGCAACAATAAAAGCTTTTCAAACTTAACCCTAGTGTGGATAAAGAGTATAAGCCCAGAAGTAATATGGCGATAATTTTCTTCACTATCCTGGCAAAGGTAAAATTATTCATGAGATTCATTTAAAAAACATTATCCTATTTAGCCAGAAGGCTTTCTAAATGAATATCTAATCTTTGGGAATTTTACTTTTCGATTTAACATCAGGGGAAGGTAATCAAGGAAGGTATCGTTTTATAATTCCATTTCAGTATTGATAAACTCCTTTGTTCCATCAGGACCTGTAATATTTAAAATGATGTTGCTTTGGTCGTCTTCAATTACAATATTAAAAGTTAAGAAGTTACAACATCTTCTTTCAGCTTTAATAAAAGTTATTACCTGATCGAGGGTTTTATCAGAACCTGTAAAAGTGTAATGATAGCCGTTACTTAATTCTTCTTTCTTTAAAATATTGTCCTTTAAAAGAGCAATCACTTCTATTTTATATTTTTGTAATTCAGTGCTTGTTAATTGGCAGGTTACTAATTTGGCTTCCATGTGTTAATTGGTTTAAGTGATTTTTTCGAAAGTAATTATCTCATCATAAATTGGATTCAGATTGTTTGAAATGGTTCTACGTGAACCAAAACATTTGTAACTCTTAACTTGCTTTCAAGCAGTGCATCTTTTACCAAATGTGCAATACGATGGCCTTCTGTAACACTTAACTTGCCATCTACCTCAATGTGAATGTCCACATAATAGTCAAAACCCATCTTTCTTACATAGCATTTTTCTATTCCTTGTACCATAGGAACAGCAGCGGCTATTTCTTTTACTTTCTCAACAATTTCATTAGAAGGAGCTTTATCCATAATTTCTGATAATGCCGGCTTTAGTATTACAATAGCATTATAAAAAATTAGTGCAGAAGCAACAAGTGCGGCCCAATCATCCGCGCCTTCATAACCTTTACCGCCGATTAATGCAATAGAAATTCCAACAAAGGCTGCTATGGATGTAATGGCATCGCTCCGATGGTGATGAGCATCTGCTTTTACTGCCTGGCTGTTTATTTTATTACCAACACTTAAAACATAACGAAACATGATTTCTTTAATTCCAATCACAATCAATAGTATCCATAAAGTAAAGCTTTTGGGTAATGCATGAGGTGTGCCTATAAAATTTATTGAATGATAAGCAATCCATGTAGCCGCGCCAATTAAAAAAAGAGAAACCGCAATAGCTGCTAATGGTTCAGCTTTTCCATGACCGTAAGGGTGTTCTTCGTCAGGCTCTTTCATTGCAATGCGTAATCCCAACCATAATAATCCGGAACTTAAAATATCCGCCCCTGATTCTGTTGCATCTGCAATTAAAGCATAGGAATGTCCTAAGTAACCGGAAATTCCTTTTACAAAAATCAGCACCACACTTACAGCAATACCTTATAAAGTTGTTCTTATAGCGATGGAGGAAGGGTGAATGTCAATATGATTCATAAATTTATGCGCTATTTACCTGATTGAATATAATTTAAAAAATGGTAAAAGTAGCTACTTAAATCCTAAAACCCTTTTCTCAACATTTCTGCATACTCGTCAGGCAACGGGCTTGTTTCTATTGCCTTTGCAGCCGTTTCTACGTCATAATCAAAACGGATAAAATCAATGCCAATACTGTCTTTATTGGAAATGCTGCTGTTCTCATTTATGGTAAGTATCACATAGCCGCCTTGAGGATTTCCATCCTTTGGTTTACCTACTGAACCAATGTTTATTGCATGACGATAATGAGTATCTTCATCTAACACTGATGGTAAAATTCTGTGATAAGGTTTGTGAGTATGACCAAAGCACATAATGTCTGCGTCAGCCTGTTCCATTATTCTTAATAGACTTTTTTCTTCCCTGTCTTCAAACAAATACTCATTTATTTTTCGCGGACTTCCATGCACTAATAATAAATTGAGCTTATCATTATTCAACTGAAATTCTATTTTGATATGAGCTGGTAATGTTCTTAAATAATTTCTTTCCTCTTCTTTTATGATTGAGTTGGTAAAAGAGATAGATATTTTGCCCATTTCTTTTTCATGTTCTTCTTTATAAGCACATCCGCAGTCATCACTCTTTCTGCCAATCCCAAAATCATAATTACCCGCAATCGTGGGAATACGCCTTTTCCGAATTTCATTGATTACCTCATTAGGCCAGATATTATAACCTACTAAATCGCCAAGGCAATAAAGCACATCCGGCTGATGCTTTTCTACATCTTTAAAAAAAGCTTCCAATGCAGGAAGATTGGAATGAATGTCAGAGAATAATGCAACTTTCATTTTGTTTGATTTAACTGTTTTGCCACCGTGTTTTAGAATAATATTTTCTTCGCAGCCAAAAGGCTACATTCACCAAAGCAATTAATGCAGGAACTTCGACTAATGGGCCAATTACACCCGCAAATGCCTGTCCTGAATTAATTCCAAATACACCAATCGCAACTGCTATTGCTAATTCAAAATTGTTTCCTGCTGCTGTAAATGCTATTGATGTGTTGGTTGAATAATCTGCGCCCATTTTCCTGCCAATTATGAAGCTGACAAAAAACATGATTGCAAAATAAATCACCAATGGGATTGCAATTCGAACCACATCCAGCGGTATCTGAACAATCAGTTCTCCTTTAAGGCTAAACATAATTACAATCGTAAAAAGAAGCGCTATCAGCGTTATTGGGGAAATTACCGGAACGAATTTTTTCTCATACCATTCTTCACCTTTTAATTTTATTAAGGCATACCTGCTTAGAATTCCTGCGGCAAATGGAATACCTAAATAAATGGCAACACTTTCTGCAATTTGACCAATGGTAATGTTTACTTCTGAGCCTGTGATACCAAATAAAGGAGGAAGGACTGTTATAAAAACGTAAGCATAGACACTATATAATAATACCTGGAAAATACTGTTTAATGCAACCAATCCTGCCGCATACTCACGGCTGCCTTCGGCTAATTCATTCCAAACTATTACCATTGCGATGCATCGTGCAAGCCCAATGAGAATTAAACCAATCATGTATTCAGGATAGCCATTTAGAAAAATAATTGCCAAAATAAACATCAGTATTGGCCCGATTATCCAGTTAAGAAATAATGAAACACCTAACACTTTTGTATTTTTAAAAACTTCCCGCATCTTATCATACTTCACTTTTGCAAAAGGCGGATACATCATCAGGATAAGGCCAATGGCTAAGGGAATATTGGTAGTGCCGGATGAAAAGGAATTAATAAATGCAGATGATGACGGAAAGAAGTATCCGATGGAAACACCAACAGCCATTGCCAAAAAAATCCACAAGGTTAAATACCGGTCTAAAAAGCTTAATTTCTTTCTTTCATTTGCCGGAGCGCAATTGTTTGCTGTCATTCTGTTTTTTTTATTAAATCCCAATTGTTTTACTTCTTCTTTCCATTAAAATAGTATCTCTCCATTTCCCATTCATTTGCCCGATGCGTTCTCTTGTACCCAATATCCGAAATCCAAACGCTTCATGAATTTTAATGCTTGCTATATTTTCAGGAAAAATCCCTGCCTGTAAAGTCCAGATATTATTCGCTTCGCTTTCTTCAATCAATTTCTGCAGTAGTTGTTTTCCCACACCTTTTCTCCTGGCTTTACCACTTACATATACACTTACTTCCGCTACGCCCGCATATACGCATCTTCCTGAAACCCCTGTAAGCGCTGCCCAACCTAAAATAATTCCATCTCCTTTTGCAACCATGCGACTATGTTGAAGGTGGTCGTTGTTCCATTCGTGCCAATCCGGTGACTGTTGTTGAAAGGTCGCATTGCCTGTAGCAATGCCTTCTTCATAAATTTGTTTTACCGCTTCCCAGTCTTTCGGGAGCATTTTATCTAAGATGATCATTGAAAATAATTTTTTTAATTACAACATCCCGGAGCACATCCACATTCTCTTTCTGAAGTTTTTTCTGCATAAACAGTAATACTAAAAATTCCCGCGCCTGAGTTTTTAAAAGATGCGATTTCATCTGCAGATAAATAATTACTTAAAATATCATCCGGAACAACGATTGTTTTTTCTTTCTGAATCGTAAGGTTTGTGAATCCGTTTGATTCTATCAATTCCAGGTACGTTTGTTTTTGAATAGCACCGGAAACACAACCGGCATACATTTCAGCGGCGTTTTTTATATTAGCAGGAAGGTTTCCAGCCAATACAATATCAGAAATGCTAAAATGGCCTCCCGGCTTTAATACTCTGAAGATTTCTTTAAAAACGCCATCTTTATTTGGTACCAGATTCAACACACAATTGCTCACAATCACATCTGCAAAATTAGAAGTAACCGGCATTTTTTCGATGTCCCCCTGCCGAAATTCCACATTGTTCAATCCCCTTAACTCTGCATTTTTCCTTGCCTTTTCAATCATGGCTGGTGTGAAATCTATTCCAATTACCTTTCCTGTTTCGCCTGTTTCATATCGCGCAACAAAAGCATCATTTCCCGCTCCGCTTCCGAGGTCAATTACCACATCTCCTTTTTTGATTTTTGCAAATTGTGTCGGCAATCCACACCCAAGTCCTAAATCGGCATCCGGATTATAACCTTCCAATTGCTCATAATCTTCCGACATGATGTTGTACACTTCATCACTACAGCAACCAGAGCCACAGCAGGAAGACTGATTCGTTTCTTTGTCCTGTAAAGCGATTTCTGAATATTTTTGCTTCACAATTTCTTTTAGTTTATTTTCGTTTTCCATTATTTTATGTTTTTATTGTTATCGAAATATTACGATTAATGTTTTCAAAAAAAATCAGCAGCAGCCACCGGTTTCTTTAAACGAATTGAAAAACTGATTCAACCTTTCTTTTGCTATCTTCCATTCCTTTTCATCAATACAGTAACATACAGTTGCTCCATCAATATCACCCTTTATCAATCCTGCGTGCTTTAATTCTTTCAGATGCTGTGAAACGGTGCTTTGCGACAAGGGAAGTTCGTCCACAATGTCGCCACAAATACACGCTTGCTTTTTTATTAATAAATTAAGAATAGCGACTCGTGCAGGATGCGCAAGCGCTTTGGCGTAATTGGCAATCCGGTTATCCTTTAGTGTAAATTCTTCTGATTTTGTTGCACCCATGTGTTTATTTATTAATCGCAAAATTACGATAGAATATTATAGCACAAACATTTTTTAAAATATTTTTAAAATATTTTTTTTGAGAGCCCCAGTTACCATAATTCTTAATAAATTAATTAATCATTTTGAACTAAATGCATTTTGAAAGAAAAATAGAAATCCCGATTAATTATTCGTTTACTGTTTTATTATAATAGAAAAAAGGTATATCCAATTTCTTTGTGGTGACAGTTAAATTTATTTTGCTTTTTTTAAGTCTTCAATTTTCCATAATGAATAATTAAGTTTATAAAATATTTTAAATACAAGGCAACACTCTTAATTATTTTATCAAAAAAAACTACTACCAAAGCGAGGAAACAAATGTAATTATCAGAAAATCAGAAAGATAAACTAATAGCTTTTACTGACATAGCAGTACTCCCGCTTTATTCTTTAAAAAATGGGAAAATATTGTCGGGAGAACTGCTATGAATTAAAAGTAATGGATGTATTGAGATTGGCTCTTTCCTCACCAAACACAATACAAGAAACATAAATGAAAAGACATTCGCACCACATCCTTCATGCTTTCGGAAGAGGTGCTTGTAAAGAGTATTGTGTACCCAGCTTTTTCGCTCCTTTCTTCGATGCAGTCTCGCCGTCTCCATTCGCCGGCTAATACCACAACAGTATGGCAGCCTTTTATCCGTACTCAATGCCTGCCATTAAAAGGCTGGCACATACCTGTTCTCCAAAAGCTCATTTCAACGAGGCCTGCTCTCAGTCATTTGCTTCAAAGCACGATACATTGATTGATTAAAAATATAAAGACTTTTAATGTTTAATTACTACCGAACATTGAAAGTGGTTTGAGAATGATACAATGATAAAATGCTTTTGATTCTTTTATAGATTTTCTTTTGAAGACACGATGGTTGGAGATTGAAAAAGAAATAAAACTTCCTCAGCGTTTATTTTCCTGCACTCAAAGAATTAAGTTTTTCACTTAGCTCCGTCAGTCCTGCTTTTGTTAAGCAATCGTCTGCAAAAGTGTGCAGTTCCTGTAATGTTTCTTGTGGTACACTTCCAAGTAAGTTGGTGGATTTGTCATCATCCTTTGGATTTAATCCGCGTTTAATAACGCTATTCAGGAGTAATACATTTTTGCGTGAGATTTTCATGTCAATCTTCACAGTTTCATTCATACCAGGGATACTTAATATAGTATCGTACACTTTGGCTACATCATTTGTTGTAAGCATATCTACACGTTTTAAATTGTTTAAAATTTGGACAACAAAAATAGAGACCGATGATTAGAATATCCTCATTAAAATATGATGAGGATAGGTTGAACCAAAACCTGGTGTTTAACTTCGCATCTGTTAATCTGATTGTGAAATTGAAAATGTGTAGTTATGGATTTCAGGGAACAACAAAGGCTAACTATTCAGGATGCCAAAGCAATGGATATAGTAGATTACCTATCCAGGATAGGTTATAAACCAGCAAAAATCAGGAACGGTGATTATTGGTATCTGTCACCTTTACGGGATGAGAAAACACCTTCTTTTAAAGTTAACCGAAAACTAAACAGATGGTATGATCATGGATTAGGCAAAGGCGGTAATCTTCTTGATTTTGCTATCCTGCATCAAAATTGTACAATAGGCGAATTTCTTCAAAAATTAAATGGCGATTTTTCTTTTCATCAGCCCGTTTTTCATCAACATAATAAATTGAAAACTGAAAAGAAGTTAAACGTTCTGCAGGAGTTTTCAATCAGTTCATTTGCATTACTACGATACCTGGAACAAAGACGGATTCCTATCAACGTTGCTGATCAGTTTTGCAGAGAAGTGCGATACGAGTTAAATGACAAAATATATTATGGTATAGGGTTTAAAAACGATTCCGGAGGCTATGAAATACGAAACCCTTATTTCAAAACAAGCAGTTCTCCAAAGGACATAACCACCGTTAAAAATAAAGGAAAAGAAGCTAACGTCTTTGAAGGATTTTTTGACTTCCTTTCCTTCATCGCTATTCATAAAAATCAGGCTGCAACTGAAAGCAATTTTGTAATCCTGAATTCTGTTTCTTTCTTTGAAAAAGCCCGTCCTTTTATGGAGCAGCATGAAATAATTCGATTGTATTTAGATAGAGATACAACCGGTCAAAATTACAGTCATTATGCTTTGTCTTTAAGTAATAAATACAAGGATGAAAGCAAGTTGTACGAACATCATAAAGATTTTAATGACTGGATGATGAACATTGGAAAATCTCAAAAGAAAAATTTAGACCGGAAGCTTTAACAAGTTGGAAGGGCATTGAGAAAAATAAATGTTGAAGAACAGGCTTTTCCAATAGCTGAAAAAATTGTGTAATGGAAATTAAATTGTCTTTAGAACTTTTGAAAGGCTGCCAGATTGCAACTTTTCCGCAATCGGCCAGATGAACGGTTGTTAAACAACCGAATCTGGCTGCCCATCACTCGGAACTCGTGGGCAGGGCGTCTGAAATGAATTTATGAATTTGAAAAAGTGAAAATGATTAGTGATGGAAAGAAAAAATTCAAACAGAACACGCATCATCGGACTGCGTTTAACATTCGATGAATACCAAAAAATTGAGAAGAAGTGGAAGGCTTCAACCTGTCGTAAGTTAAGCGAATATGTACGCTGCAGTCTCTTTGACAAGCCTATTGTAACGACCTACCGCAATAGCTCACAGGACGACTTAATGACAGAGCTTACAAAGCTCCGAAATGAGTTAAACGCTGTTGGGAACAACTTCAACCAGGCGGTCAAAAAGCTGCATACGCTTCAGCAAATAGCTGAATTTAAGAGCTGGTTAATCGCTTATGAAGTGGAGAAAAAAATCCTTCAAAATAAACTGGATGAAGTTAGAAACAACATCAAAAAAATGCTGGAAATATGGTTACGGTAATCAAAGTAAGCCACTCCATGCACCGTATTTTCAACTACAATGAGAACAAGGTAAAAGAAGGCGTAGCTGAGTGTATCGGTGCAGAAAATTTTCCGCTGAACGCGGAAGAAATGAGCCTCAAAATAAAGCTTAATTATTTGTTGAAGCGGATGGAATTGAACGAGAATGTAAAGCGAAACAGCATACATATTTCGCTCAATTTTGACCCTTCCGAAAAAGATTTATCCAAAGAAAAACTACTAGATATTGCTGGAGTCTATATGGAAAAATTAGGCTTCGGTGAACAACCTTATCTCGTCTATCAACACTACGATGCCGGGCATCCGCACCTGCATTTGGTTACCACCAATATACAAGCGAACGGTAAACGGATTGACCTGCATCACCTGGGCATCCGCAAGTCAGAACCGGCACGTAAGGAAATCGAAAAGATGTTTGGACTGGTAGAAGCAGAAAACCATCATCGACAACAGCCATTCCAGCTAAAACCTATTGAGGTAAGGAAGGTCCAGTATGGCCGTACAGAAACCAAAAGAGCCGTGACTAATGTACTCGATGTAGTATTGGATAAATACCATTATACCAGTCTGCCAGAACTGAATGCCGTGCTTAGACAATACAATATATTGGCAGACAGAGGCAGTGAAAATTCAAAGATTTTTAAGGGCGGTGGATTGGTTTACCGCATTTTAGATGAGGATGGAAAACCAATTGGAGTGCCTATAAAAGCGAGTGATTTTTACCAGAAACCCACGCTGAAGTTTTTGGAGGAAAAATATGCACCGAATGAGGCGAAACGCCAACCTTTTAAAAGCCGCATCAGGAACGAAATAGACAAGGCATTCATCGGTAAAACACTCGCTATGGATGAACTGTTGAAGCAACTCGAAAAGAAAGGTATATACACCAGCCTCCGCAGGAGCGATGCGGGTTTAATATACGGGATAACTTTTGTGGACCATCAGACCAAATGCGTCTTCAACGGCAGCACCGTAGGTAAGCAGTATAGTGCAAAAGCCATTCAGGAAAGATGCCAGTCCAAAGAAACGATTAAGCCTGATTTACAAACGGAATCTATCAAAAGAACAGAAGATATTTCACTGCCAGTAAATAATAAAACACTGAATACTTCTAATGTTGCCATCGAGCATATTACCACTTCCATTACGGCAAACGGTGACAACCTTATACAAACACTCATGCAGCCCGAACAGGCGGCAGACTATATCCCGAACCAACTAAAGAAAAAAGGCAAAAAGAAGAGAAAGAAAAGAAATATTTCCAATAACCAATAAAACATAAGATTATGGCTGTACAGACAGGTGAGAACGAACAAGCATTGAGAAAAATCCTGGATATGACCAGGCTAATTAGTATCGTTATTTTGGTGATACACTTCTATTATTATTGCTATGCCGCTTTTCTGCAATGGGGATTGAGCAGTACTTTCAGCGACCGGATTTTGGGCAACATTTACAGAACAGGACTGTTCAGCTACTTTACTAAAAGCAAGTTGATTTCATTAGGCTTTTTGGTGATTTCCTTGTTAGGAGCAAAAGGTCGTAAAGAGGAAAAACTGAACCATAAAACAGCCTTTGCCTATATAATTACCGGCTTGTTGTTGTATTTCTTCAGCTACCTATCCCTGTTGCTAAAATTGCCTGTACAGGAAAAGGCGATGGTTTATATCTGCATTACTTCCATTGGCTTTTTACTGGTGCTTTCAGGCGGCACACTGCTTTCCCGTATCATTAAAAGCAAGCTCAATAATAAGGACATTTTCAACAAAGAAAATGAAACCTTTCCCCAGGAAGAACGCCTCTTGGAAAATGAATATTCCATCAACCTTCCTGCACGGTATCAATTAAAAAATAAAGCACGAAAAAGTTGGATTAATATCATCAATCCTTTTCGTGCTGTGATGGTATTGGGAACACCCGGTTCGGGTAAATCCTATTTTGTCATCAGGCACATTATTACACAGCATATCCGAAAAGGATTCACCATGTTCGTGTATGATTTTAAGTTTGACGACCTTTCAAAAATCGCCTACAATACCTGGTTGAAAAACAAACACAGATATGTCAAGCCTCCTGCTTTTTATGTTATCAACTTCGACGACCTAACAAGGAGCCACAGATGCAATCCATTAGAGCCGTCAGCCATGACAGACATTACTGATGCTGCTGAATCAGCACGTACTATTTTGATGGGATTGAACAGGGAATGGATTAAGCGGCAGGGTGATTTTTTCGTAGAAAGTCCTATCAATTTTCTGTCTGCGGTAATATGGTATTTAAGGAAGTATAAAGACGGTGAATTTTGCACCTTACCACACGTTATAGAGTTGATGCAAGTGGACTATGACAGCCTGTTTACCTTGCTTCGAACAGAAAAAGAAATTGAAGTATTAATTAATCCATTTGTGAATGCTTATTTGAACGATGTGATGGAACAATTGGAAGGCCAGATAGCATCTGCTAAGGTAGCAATGGCAAGGCTCTCATCGCCGCAATTATATTATGTTTTATCCGGCAATGATTTCAATTTGGACATCAATAATCCGGATGACCCAAAGATTGTTTGCATGGGCAACAATCCACAGAAAATACAGATTTATGGAGCCGTACTTTCACTGTATGTAACTCGCCTTGTTAAACAAGTAAATAAAAAAGGAAAACTAAAAAGCAGTTTGGTGTTTGACGAGTTTCCGACTATCTATTTGAATAACATGGACAGTCTTATAGCCACAGCAAGGAGCAACAAAGTTTCCACCTGCTTAGGCGTCCAGGATTTCAGCCAGCTTCGCAAAGATTATGGACGGGAGCAGGCTGATGTAATTATGAATATAACAGGTAACCTTGTGGCGGGGCAAGTTACAGGCGACACCGCAAAGCAACTTTCCGAACGGTTTGGAAAAATCATGCAGGATAGGGAAAGTTATTCCATCAACAGCGGGGACACTTCTATCAGTCGCTCAAAGCAACTGGAGGCCGCTATACCTCCTTCAAAAATATCGGCTTTAAGTTCAGGCGAGTTCGTGGGCATGGTAGCAGATGATCCCGATAATAGGATAGACCTAAAAACATTTCATTGTGAAATTATCAATGATCACGAAGCGCTGAAAAGAGAAGAAGAAACTTACAAAGAGATAGAGGTTATCCGTAAGCTGGACGGTAACATGGTACAACGTAATTACTTCCAGATTAAGCAGGACGTACAAGACATTATTCAGTCGGAAATGGAAAGGTTGCTGAATGATCCGGGATTAGCTCATTTGGTGATTAAAAAAGGCTAATGATTGTTTATGAAAGATGATAGAAACCGAGGCCTAGGACTTCGGTTTTTTTGTTATTTATTAGGGCATGCCCTTTCAGGTCGGGTCATTCCATGGTGCGCTTCGCTTCCGTCCCTCTTTCATCGTGACCGGCTCGTTTCCTTGCCGCCTTCCATGCTCCTCATGCCTTACTGTAAAAGTTACTACAAAGCTCAACGAGCTAAAATGACAACCAGCCTGCTTCGGCATTTTCCAATCGAAACGGATAAAAAGGCAGCTAATTTATTGCGGGTAAAGCCAACTGGAAAACCAAAAGACTACGGCATAATGGCTTTGCTCGTTCCTCGCAAATCCACCCTTCGGGACTTATTCCGTTTCCTTTTGGTTTTCCGCTTTTCCCGCACTTTTTATCTGCTTTCTTTTTTTTCGTTTTTTCTTTTGGAAAAATGCTCTTTCGGGCAGGCGGCGTAAAAAAAAGAAGTAAACAAAATGGTTTAACAATTAAAATCAAACGACATGAACATCATTGGAAGGCTAACGAGGGATGCACAAATCAGCACCCTGCCGAGCGACAAACAAGTGGTTAATTTTTCCGTAGCAGTGAATGACAGCTACCGTAACAAGCAAAGCGAACGGGTAGAACGCACCGAGTATTTCAACTGCGCCTACTGGATTTCAACAAATGTAGCTAAGATACTCACCAAAGGTGCATTGGTTGAACTTATTGGCAGAGTAAGCGCAAAGGCTTGGATAGGTAACGATGGAAAGGCACATGCAGCACTCAATTTCCATACATCACAAATCAAATTGTATGGAGGTAGTAAACGGTCTGAAACCGTAGCAGGTGGTAACAGAAACAACTCCGCAGCACCTGCTAACAATGGCACAGATGATTTGCCTTTCTAATCATTCATTTTTCATTTATCAACTTTTTAAAAATTACAATCATGGGACATAATCTTAATTATAACGAACATACCGGCAAATACAGTTTCTTTAGCGTACAACAGAAAGCATGGCACAACTTAGGGCAGATAGTAGAGCAATATCCCACCAGCGCCGAAGCCATCAAATATGCAGGACTGGACTTCGAGGTTGTCAAATCCCCTTTATATACTCATGGCAAAGGAGTAAGCATAAGTAACGATGGCGAAATAGATGAAGGCGGTAACATTCTACTGCCCGACAACTTCGCAACCATGCGAACCGATACCAATCAGGTTTTTGGGGTAGTTGGCAAAGAGTATCAAATCGTTCAGAACAAAGATGCTTTTGCTTTTTTCGATGCGATTGTAGGTGGTGGCGATGGGATTCTATATGAAACCGCAGGAGCATTAGGTAACGGAGGACGAGTATTTATTACGGCTAAACTTCCCGACTACATCCGTGTAGGCAATGGTGATGATGTTACAGAGAAATTCATTTTCCTGGCAACGTCACACGATGGTACAGGAAGCATTACCGCAGCCTTTACACCTGTTCGTATTGTCTGCCAAAATACGCTTAATGCTGCCTTGAGCAATATGACTAATGTAGTGCGTATTCGCCACACATCAGGAGCAAAACAGCGTTTGGAAAATGCCCATAAAGTAATGGGGTTGGCTAATCTGTTAAGCACTCAACTGGAGGGAATATTTAACCAATGGGCAAAGGTGCGCATCTGCGATGAAGATGTAAAGAAACTTATTCAATTGGCGCTTTGTCCTAACAAGGAAACATTGGATGCACTTAAAAAAGGCGCAGATGATGAACTGTCAACCGTGTTCAAAAATACAGTGGAAGATGCCTTTGCCTACGGAATGATAGCAGATACCCAACAGATGATTTCAACCAAAGGGACAGTATTCGGCGCATACAATGCGGTAACAGGCTACTATCAGAATGTACGCAATTACAAAGATGATGAAAGCAAACTGCAATCCATTGTAATGGGTGGTACAGCGCAGGCTAAAGCACAGAAAGCATTTGAATTGTGCAGCCAGTTTGCAAAGGATGGTGCAGCCTCACTTATGCTGAATTAACAACAAATGGATAGGCGGCAATGTCCGCCTGTCCTTATTATCCACTTTAAAAAACCAGGTTATGAAACCTTTAGAGCAATTAATAAACGTAGAAAAAGCAAGGTTACTGCATGAACTGTTCCCGCAGGAAATACCCGCCTTACTGGAATACACATACAATATGTGCCTTTCCATACAGGAGGACGAACAGTTATTGCACACTCAATGGAATGGCGGGCTTTTTACGATTGAAACATGGCTATCCTTTGTGGAAGAAGTCAGAAGCAAAATCAATAGGTATGGAAAGAGACTGCATACACAAAGCCGCCTATTTGCTGACCAGTTGTTTGATGGCTATACGGCGTTGTATATGGTGCATTGCATGACTTTATACACCGCTACGCGAAAGCATAGCAACCATAAGTTTGTGTTAGTCATTGACTTATTATTTAACCCATAAAATAAAAACTTATGGAAACTTTCATCAAACTATTACAGGCTATGCCTTACCAAATCATATTTTTAATCGGTTTAGCAATAAGGCTATTTGTTGGTATGCGACAATTCAACCGCAGAGGGTTAGGCGGCTTGCAGCATTTCAATAACTATTTCGTGGGATTGATTACGCTTTCTATTGAATGGGTATTGAAGTGCGCAGCTTCATCCCTGATGCTGTGGGGGCTTTGGGGCTGGCTTTTTAAATGAGATAGCACAGAAATAAAACTATACAAGACTGTATGAAAATTATTTAATCAAAAAAATGTTGAACAATGGAAACAACAAATTTTTTCAGCAGTGTTGCTGCCTTGAAGATAACAGGAGCAGAAAATAACTGGATAGTATCGGTTATCTCCCAAAGGCGGCGCATCGGCATTCCTTTCCCCGTAGGCGGAAAGCCGTTGCACGGAGTAGCTGTGCAGCCACTTACTCAAAGCCGGTTCCCGTCCATTTCATTCCCGGTAATCCGTTTTGTGCAACAGGCTGCGGCACTAATTATTATGTTATTGTTGTAGCCTTTAATCATTTTTTAATGCTTGCATTTGTCGTGCATCCTGCATATATTTTATATAGGATACGCAGAAGTATTATGAATAATTTTGCCTTGAAGAAAATGATTGGTGAGATGGACAAAGCGGAAACACAAAACGTTGAATACAAGCTATCCTGGAGAGATGAGTATCTAAAATGGGTATGTGGTTTTACCAATGCGCAGGGTGGAAAAATATTTATAGGAGTTAACGATTATGGTGAAATTGCAGGAGTTGACGACTACAAGAGATTGATGGATGATATACCTAACAAAGCAGTGAATCATTTAGGGATAGTTGTGGATGTAAATCTGCATATACAAGAAGGAAGATATTACATTGAAATCATTGTACCGGTTAGCAGTGTTCCGATAGCTTATCACGGGGTTTATCATTATCGAAGCGGTAGTACAAAACAGGAATTAAAAGGAGCGCCATTGCAGAACTTTCTGCTAAATAAAATGGGACTATCATGGGAACGGCAACCAGTACCAGGAGCAAATTTGGATGATATTGACCAGGAAGTAATAAAATCCTTTGTACAAAAGGCTGCTACTAAACAACGCATTTCTGGAAGCGCAGTTAATACCGATACCTTAACCTTCTTAAAAAATCTTGATCTGATTAATGAAAATGGAGAATTGCTAATGGCTGCTGTGTTATTATTTGGCAAGCGTCCTAAGAAATATGCCCCTGCAGCCTACTTTAAAATCGGTCGTTTTGGAAAATCGGATAGCGATTTAAAGTTTCAGGATGTCGTTGAAGGCAATATTTTGGATATGGCAGATAAGATTATTGAAATACTCGATACCAAATATTTGACCCGTCCTATTTCTTATAAAGGCTTACAACGAATTGAAGGACTTGAGTATCCTGAAGCAGCATTGCGGGAGGCTATTTTAAATGCCATTATCCATAAAGATTATTCGGGCACAACCATTTTTTTAAGCGTTTATGATGATCGTCTAATAATTTGGAATCCTGGTGAGTTGCCCAGTTCCCTCACGGTTGATCTGCTGAAAGAAAAACACAGTTCTCAACCACGGAACCGGCTAATTGCAGATGTATTCTTTATGGCTGGTTATATTGAATCATGGGGAAGGGGAATAGATATAATCATGAATGCGTGTAAAGAATATGGGATGCCTGAACCTATAATTGCAGAAGAACAGGGTGGTATTTCTGTTTCTTTTTTAAAGGATATTTATACAGAGAAGTATTTAAAATCATTCAATTTAAGTGATCGGCAGACAAGGGCTATATTGTATATAAAAGAGAACGGAGAAATTACGAACGCCATATATCAGGATATTAATAAGATCAGCAAAGCGGTGGCAACTACGGATCTGTCGGATTTGGTAAGTCGGAAATTGATTCACAAGGTTGGTAGAACAGGAAAGGGTACCAAATATACCCTCCTGCAAAGGGCTTATAGAGGGCTTAAAGGGCTTGCAATGGGCTTAGATACGGCTATTATATCCCGCAATTAATTGAAAAAGCCCTGAAATTGCAAATTCTTGGGTTAAGCGTTATGTCAATTGCATAATACAGATTTTATCCTCTAACATGGACAGAAAATTATGGCCTCTCATGACCCATCTTGTTGCCACCTTTATTGCCTGTGAAATGTACTATGAGTATCGAAAGAATAAATTGTAAATGCTTGTGATTGAGAATCAAAATTAATGGATCGTTTTTCTTAAAGTTCTAAAATATTTAAGAATGCAAGAATCTGTTTTATTATATACTTTCGTTAGACAGGATGTGCTTAATTATATTTTGATTAATGATTCATCTGGATATTCTTATTTTAAATGGAACACTTCTATATTGAAACAACAAGATCAAATGACGATTCAGGTTTGATAAGGCTTTCAAGGGATTTGATGGTAGCGTTCTCATTACCCGTTGATCAAAAAAAGAACTTGAGTATCAACGTTGGCAAAAATGGCAACCAGGTCTTCGAGGGAGAATTTAAAACAGATGAATACACTATTATAAAGAGAATTTCTAAGGATGAATTTTACCAAAACTACCATCAGCTATTACGTTGTTACCATGAGATCGAAATAAGTTCAGGCGAATTCTATTTGATAAAGAAAAAGAATATGGCTACTACGGGTATGGTATGGTTCTCTGCCGAACCCGTGCGAAGACTTGGTTTATCCATTGATTTTTATAATGCTGATAAAATTATTGCTCTGACTATTGACTGCAGTGTTCAGTTTGGTAAAAATGTAAGGCATTTCAGGAAGGCAAGTAATATAATCAACCAGGGCAAATTTCATTTATTTTTAAGGGCATTATTCCATTACCTGCATGATTATGAAAATCTTTCTTCTAACCTTAAACCTTTGTTCGGACAATTTGCAGAAGTTGTGAATGGAGGAAAACTGACATTGCCCGTTATTAGCGATTGGCAGAAGGATAATAACGTAGCGATAGAAAAATTAACGAACCGTATTTTATCTATTGAAAAACGCCTGTTGGAAATTGACAACGACACGCCTGAAGAAAGAGTAAGAATGCGGGGCGAACTTGAAGGGCTAAAGTTTGCTTTAACTACAATAAAAAACGACTAAGAATGACCTTGCATGACCATCCTGTGGCCAATCTTTCTTGCCTGCAAAATGTATAAGGAACACGATTAGTTATTAGAACATAGGTGAGCCTACTAAAGCAGGTTTTTATTTTATAAGATGCCAATTGATTTAAGTTCTTACGATTCTTAGTCCATCATCAAAATATCTCTCCAAAGAACTGAGTGCTGCGACAAAAAAAAAATACCCAGTATTTGAATTTTTTCAATAATCATGAAGCTTTGAAAAAAGAACAGGATAGTTACAAAGACATTCCAGTAATTCACAAATTAGATAATGCAATGGTTCATCGAAATTATCTACAGATAAAACAAGATGTGCAGGATATTATTCAGGCGGAAATGGAAACGTGTTGAGTGAGCCAGGATTGAGTCATTAGGTGGTAAGGAAAGGGTAAAGATTTAATAAGTTCCTTTATATTTGTCATTATTAGCCAAGACAATTAATGTACAGAGAAAACCTTTGGAGCACTTCGACAATCGTGAGAAATCAAATATCTTATATCATCCTGTCTTAATCATACTTTGGTTATCAGATAAATTAACGGATTAGGTAGAAATAGGATTATTCGAACAGGCTCTTATGATGAGTTGAAACAAAATTAAAAGGAAATAATAATAGATGAATTTTGAGATATAGTTGGATGTCTTATCAAGAAAATGATAATAATTAAATTAGTTTTTAATGAATAGAATTGGATCCTTAAATAAAATTAATGCATATGCAGCAAGATTTGTATTAGAGGTAGAAGGTTTTAATGCTTCGAGCCTTTATGATATAAATATTCATGCAGAAGGCTTTCTTATTCCAGTTCTAAATGAAGTATTTGGTTTAAGATTGGAAAACTTAAATACCACTCAGAAGAAAAACTTTCCGGCAATAGATTTAGCTGATTTTAAAAACAGGGTAGCATTTCAGTTGACTGCTACAAGTGATTTTGATAAAATTAAATCAACCTTAGAGAAATTCAAAGAACATAAATTAAATGAGGTTTTTGATGTGCTGTATATCTACATAATAACGCACAAAAAAGATAAATACAATGATGATAAGTTGCAACCTTATTTGCCAAATAATTTTAGTTTTTCCACCTCTGAAAATGTAATTGATAAAGACAATTTGTTACAAAAAATAACTGCCATAAGCTCTACTCCATTATTGGAATCAATTGCCAAAATTTATGAACATGAGTTTTCTGAATCTCAACTTCAAATGAGAGAGAAGGCTTTTGTGAATGGATGCCTGAATACTGAAACCGAGGCTATTTGCCCTAATCTTCTAAGGATAACATTCCCGAAATACTTTTATCAGGCAGAACTAAATATTGACGAAGATCGAATAACTGATGATCTTAATATTTTTCTCATTTCAATAAATAAGAAACCAGTAAAAAAGCTTAAGCCTGGCACTCTTGTAAAAAAGGCATTAAGAGCGATTAATATAAAGACAAGCGAATGGGTATTGCACGAAAAGTATATTTATACTTTTAAATCTCTGGATGACATAGCGGAGCCATTTCGTAAAATCATAGATATAGGCACTATTATACGTCTTGAATGTAAGGAATATTATGAGAATGATGAAAATAATTTGAGGGTGTTTAAACACTTGTTACGAAATACTTTAATTGAACTATGTAAGTTAAAAGGTATTGAATGGTATGCTAAACAAGAAATCTTCAGGTTTGCAAATAATCAAATTGCCCCAAATCAAAAAAGAGTAAAATGGAAAGGTAAAAATGAAGCAACAAAAACGGTTATTTTTGAAATGCTGAATAAAAAAGAGGAACATATTATATGCTTCAGAAGTCTTGCATTTAAATGCTCTTTCCAAAATATTGAAAATGAGTGGTATTTAGTTCTAAACCCAACCTGGAGTTTTACTAACCCGGGAGGTTATGACCAAAGCAGATTTGAATCCGCTTATATGTCCGGGATCAAAAGATTGGAGTCTAACGGTTCAATATATAATTACTTTAGATTTTTTAGTTATTATTTCTCATACGAGAATTTATTTTCCTCTCATCCATATTTAGAGATATTCCCTTTTCAGCAATTAGCAATTAGCCCCAAATTGATGGAAAAGGCCTGGAAGCCAATAAAAATTATTGAAAAAAAATCTGCAGAAATTGATATTGAGATTAAAGCAGATAACGAGTTAAATGATAAAACTCTTTTTTGAATTATGAAAGTTAGATACATAGAAGAGCCATCATTGCAATTTGGCAACAACCAGCATATCTGTCCTAAATATGGCATTTATAATTATAACCCTTTTGATATAAATCAGGTGAGGCCAGAAAGAATTACAATTGGGATTATTGGCAAGGGAGAAAGTGTTGAAAAAGTTTTAACATGGATAGAATCTTGCAAAAATCATATTAAAGGTAAGCAGAGTAAGAATCCACATCCAAACTTATTTTTAAACTTTTGCGGTTTCAATAAAGACGTAGGCTTCCAAAGTGATATTGTTTATGATGAAACTTATTTGAGAAAAATAAATAACTCAGAATTTGATGCCATAATAAAAAAGAAAGATAATCTTGAAGAAAGAATCAATGATATTGCTGAACTGTATTTGTCTGAAATAAAGTTTCTTTCCAAGAATAAAAAACCTGATGTTATACTTTGTGCATTAAGTGAAAATTTCATTACCTATATTCAGGAAGAAGCAGTTGCGTCAGAAGATGATGAGGAGATAGAAAAAAGTAACAATTCAGGAGAAGCAGAATTAGAAGCAGAGGAAATATCCGCTAAAGAACAAAACTTCAGGAGATACCTAAAAGCAAAAGCAATGCAATATAATATCCCGATACAAATTGTCAGGGATAGAATTGCAAAACCAACATCAGAAATGCAGGATGAAGCAACAATTGCTTGGAATTTCTTTACTGCGCTGTACTACAAAGCATCAGGTACACCCTGGGCTTTAATCCGAAAAGATGCAGCAGAAACTACATGTTATGCAGGAATAAGTTTTTTTAAAAGCAGAGATAAGTCAACAACTCAAACAAGTATAGCACAGATTTTTAATGAATTAGGAAAGGGTGTCATTTTAAGAGGCGAAGAAATTACTCTTAAAAAAAAGGATAGAGTCCCTCATTTAGCAGAGGAACAAGCGTTTAATTTGCTTACGATATCTCTTAAGGAATACTATGATGCGGTGAAAATATTTCCAAAGCGTTTAGTGCTGCATAAAACATCAAATTTTAGTACTGATGAAATATATGGCTTTACACAAGCCGCAAGACAATTGAATATAAATCAAATTGATTTAGTTTCTATACAACACTCAGATATACGCTTGTATAGGGAAGGCAACTATCCGCCAATGAGAGGTACTCATTTATCCTTAACAGATCAGCACCATGTTTTATACACAAGGGGTTCAGTCCCTTATTATGAAACTTATCCAGGTAAATATATTCCAAGTCCTCTTGAAGTTAAACTTGCGTATTACGATGAATCTCCAAATCTGATTTGCGATGAAATTATTGCTCTCACAAAAATGAATTGGAACAATACTCAATTCGATAGAAAATATCCAATAACAATAGAATGTGCAAGGAATGTAGGAGAAATACTAAAGTATCTTGAACCTACAGACGCAATGCAATTGAAATACAGTTTTTATATGTAAAATATGTGTAATAATGCCGGAATACGCTAATAAAAGATTTTTGTATATGCTTGCTGAGCAAAGGAATTTATCGGTGTCTTATCAAAACCAGTCAACAGTAGTAATTGCAAAAGCTAAGGAATGATTCGGTGCTGATAGTGTAAAAGAGGTAAATTAAAATAAATCTAATGGCTAAAATAGAAAATGAAATATCAATAGATCAAGAATTATTTAATGAACTTTCGCAGCTCATAGAGCAGAGCAGATTGCAAGTTGTAGCCCAAGTCAATAGTGCCCTTACTATGCTTTTCTGGCATATTGGCTATCGCATTAATCAAAACATACTTCAAAATAAGCGAGCTGATTATGGAAAACAGATTGTCGTTACGTTGTCACGACAATTGACAGAAAAGTACGGACAGAACTTTGAGGAAAAGAATCTTCGTAGAATGCTGCAATTTGCAGAACAATTCAGCGATGAGCAAATTGTCGTTACGCTGTCACGACAATTGAGTTGGTCGCATTTCTTAGTATTAATACCGCTGAAAAATCCTCAAGCAAAGCTGTTTTATGCCAAGGCTGCTACAGTCCAAGGTTTAGGGGTTAGAGATTTGCGTAAGCAAATTGCCAACAAAGAATTTGAAAGAACTACCATAGCCAACCTTCAAAATACCAGCAACCACCCGGCTATTTATAACAACTTTAAAGATCCGTATTTTTTGGACTTTTTAGGCTTGCAAAATACCTACTTAGAGAAGGATTTAGAGCAGGCGATTCTTCGGGAATTGGAAGCTTTTATATTGGAATTAGGTAAAGGATTTGCTTTTATAGAGCGTCAGAAACGAATGATAATAGATGGAGAGGATTTTCACTTAGACCTCTTATTTTATCATCGTAATCTAAGGCGATTGGTAGCAGTTGAACTGAAATTAGGAAAATTTGAAGCCAAGCACAAAGGGCAAATGGAACTGTATTTAAAATGGCTGGATAAATACGAAAAGAAAGAAGACGAATTACCACCAGTGGGATTGATCTTATGCGCTGAAAGCAGCAGGGAACAAATAGAATTGTTAGAAATGCACAAAGACGGTATTATGGTAGCAGAATATTGGACAGAATTACCACCGAAGAAACAATTAGAGAAAAAGATACACAGCATATTGATGGAAGCCAAAGAAAGGATTGATAGAAACAAGCTATTGGGTTAGCGTAATCAATAATATCAAATGGTCTATCAGTTAAAAAAATGGTTATGATTAAATCAATTGAAGAAGGGCGTAAAGAGGATGGTAATAGATCTATTGCAGATAAAATAATTCAACGACTTCATGATTTAGAGAAAACGGTGCAGAATAATCACGGTCGTTGGGCATGGGAGCTATTGCAAAATGCAAAAGATAGTGTCGCTGAAACAAATAGAAAAGTTTCCGTTCAAATAAACTATAGCACGGATAAAATTAAATTTTCGCATAATGGCAATCATTTTACTGAAAAAGATATTCGAGGACTGATAAACCAGATTTCATCAAAAGAAGTTGAAGAAGGAGAAATTAGTACCCAGACTGGTAGATTTGGTACGGGCTTCCTAACTACCCATTTACTTTCAAAAGAGGTGTTTATAAAAGGTATAGTTGAAACTGTTGACGGAAATCTATTCCAATTCGGTTTCCCTTTGGATCGCAAGGGGAAAATAACTGCTGCACTAATACCTAAAATTGAAAATGCTTGGAAAGAATTTCATGCTTCCACTGAAGATAGCGAAATTGGAGATTATGACGAAGATGAGTTTAATACTTCATTTATCTATGCTTTAGATTCTGAAGAACAAAAAGAAATAGCTCAAATTGGAGTTGATGAGTTTACTACCTTGATACCCTATGTCCTTTCTTTTATTCCGGAAATACATACAGTAGAAATAGTTGACACTGTAAGAAACGAAACAACTAAATTCCAGAATCAAGAAGAACTTACTGACGGTTTTAAAAAAATAACCAAAATTCAAAATGGGAAGTCAACAGTCGTGAGGTTATTATATGCAACAAACGGTGCGGTTTCTATCGCAGTACAAGCCATCAGAAAGGATGATACTTTTGAAATCTTAAACTTGGAGGATATACCCAAATTATTTTGCGACTTTCCACTAATCGGAACAGAGAATTTCCATTTCCCAATCGTAGTTAATAGCTTCTATTTTAATCCTCAAACAGAAAGAGATGGTGTGTGGCTAATGGGCGACAATGATGCAGAAGTCATAGAAAACAAAGATCTATTAGAGCAGGCACTTGCTTTATATAAAGTACTAATTGATAGTTTAGAAAGCAGATCATTTAAATGCCTATACCATATTGCAAAGACTAAAATTCCATCTATTGACGAAAAATATTTCGACACAAATTGGTATGCAAAATCGATTCAGAAACCATTGAGAACATTTTTGCTTGATAAACCAATTGTTGAATTGGAAGATGGTACTAATGGCAAATTGAGCGAGCTGTGGTTCCCTTTGAAATCATATACAAAAGAAACGAGAGAAAAACTTTGGCAATACACTTCTGATTTTTTTCCAAAAGCAGTTTGCAAGAAAGATAATCTACATAATTGGATTGATATAGTTTGGGATGATATGAATAAAATCACTTTTGGTGAAGTAGTCAACGACATTGCAAAAGCAAAATCCATAACCAAGCTGTCAGAGTATTTTGAAAACGATGAGGCCGCAACATTTGAATGGTTTAATGAAGCCGCCAGCTATATTATGAACGATGAAACCAATTTGCCTTTATTTGAGAAGAATGCCGTTATTCCAAATGAGAACGGGAATTTCTTAATCAAAAGTGAGTTATTTATTGACAAGATAAAAGACCCGCAACTGATAGAAGTATTACAATTACTTGGCGAAGACTGGAACAATATTCTGATTCATCATGAAATAACTTTTGGGACATATTTTGTAAAGAAAAAAAATGAAATAGCTGCTAAGATAAATGAGAAATTAAAAAACATCAGCACCAAAAATCAAAACTTCATAAAAGCCATTAGCCTCTTATCTGAGTGGTTTGACAACAATCAGGAAGAAGGCAAAGAATTATTTGCAGAAACTTATAGGAGAAGGGCTGAATTGTTTATGAACACAATTAAGGATAAAGACAGCCTTTATAAAGTAATGCGAAGCAAAACCGACTTATCTCATTTGTCAAAAGTAGCACAGGCAATTGAAGAAAACCCAAGTCTTTTCGAGAATATAGAACAAGCTAAAGAAATTTACTCACTGCTGAAGCAGTATAACGTTGTTGACTTAGAACATCTCCGTGAACTTTTAGATGGTCAAAACATAGACTCTAACGATCAGAAAACATTACTCCCAATTACACAGGAAATATTGTTAAATATGGGTATCTCTTCTTTGGATGAATGGCGGGAAGCTATTAAAGACAAAGACCTTGCAGCCTTATTTTCACATCAATCGGTCCCTACAACGGATATGTTTGTGTATGTTCAAAGCCTTATACAAAAAGCAAAGGAGCAAATCATTAAGCATCTACACACCTTGGATGATTACAATCTGGATAATTTGGATGTTACAACTGCTCCTACAATTCTGGCAGGTATCACGAAAGACGGCCGATCATTAAGCATTGTTTCAAGACCGGCATACAATGGCGAAGTAATAATTTACTATGGTTCGGAACGAGATATATTAGACTATGAACCATCAGAGTTATGGATAGATGATGGAGTTAAGCCAAAGAAAATTTCATTAGGGCATTTATTAAAGAAAGCCCAAATAGTCAAATTCCCAATTTAATTATGGATATGACCAAAGATATATCAAGTATAGTAGGCAATCCTGAAAGTGAGCAATTAGAATATAAAGCAGTGCTACCTCCAGCGAGAAGCCTGGCGCAGATGATAGCGGCATTTGCAAACTCAAATGGAGGATATATTGTTTTGGGAGTTCACGAGTCGAATGGAGAAGTAACAATAACAGGGTTAAGCGAGGATTTTCACGCAAATAGTGTAACACATAAAGCGATTGATCTGCTATTGCCAAAACCTGATATAAAATATGAGTTCGTAACTAAAAGCAGTAAAAGATTATACATAATTCAAGTCGCAAAATCAGATTCCGTGGTGGCTATTGAAGGGAAAATCTATATTCGGAAGGGAACTCAAATTGTTCTAAACAATCCAGATATAAAGCAAAGTAAAGCAAATAGGCTGCCTTTAATACAACGATTAGCAGGCGAATTAAGCAACTATCGTTTATCAAGTACGGGGGCCAAATTAAAGTTTATAGATCATTATTCAAGTGTTCTTAATATTATAGAAGATTTAGAAACTATTCTATATCCAACTTCAGTTTCTATACCAACAATAAATCAGGAAGGGAAAATTCTTATTAGAATACTGCTCTCATCATGTGCGGACAATTTTGAAATTTACCTTTCTGATCTTCTTTATGAAATTTTCTTGGCAAATCCCACTACGCTTAAATCAAATCAGCAAGTCACAATCAAAGAAGTTTTGGATTGTGCAGACATGCAAGAATTTGTATTGTTTTGGGCTAAAAAGAAATTAAGCAAATTACAACGTGGAAGCGTGAAAGGATTTATTTCTGATAACGCGCAAATAAAGGACTTGGCCATTCTTGACGATAGTCAACAGGATAATATTGAAAAAATTCTTCAAATCAGACATCTTTATGCTCATCGTAACGGCATCGTAGATGAGAAATTCTTACAATTTTACCCGGGACAATTTAACCTGAATGATGAACATCAATTATCAATAGCGGACATGCTGGGACACTTTTCGTATTTAGCAGAGATTGTTGATAAAATTGATAGCGCTGCTGTACAAAAATATCAATTAGCAACCTTATAAATGCCCTGTTACAAATTGTGAAAAAAAGTGAAAAATGAACTTCGAAAAAGCACTAACCATATATCGCAACGACAAAACCTTACAGATTCTACGGGCTGAACATTTTCCGTTGCTGGTTAGCTTTTTTCATTTGGCATTTAAGCAACTCGAAAAACAAACCTACACACAATCAGCACTTACAAGTCTGTTAGGCGATTTTATTTTTTCATTAGAGCGTCAAGGTATTAAAGAATATTCCCAACAACCTATAGACTATTTACAAAAATGGGCTCAACAAGGCTATATGCGGGTTTATTATGAAAATGCAGATGAACCTGTATATGAACTTTCAAACAGGAGGCTATCCATAAGTCATTGATATAATTTATTTTTATTGCTTATTATCCTTGGGTTTCAGGCAGCAAGCAAGTCACTCAAAGCCTCAAATTCGCAATTAGTACCAATGGATCACCTTTTGAGGCTAGTTAAAAATGGCTCATTTGGTGTTGGCGTCATGAAGTCATAAAAATACAACGTCAGACTGTATTAGTTAGATTAATTTCTCCACTGTCTTACAATAGAATTTATTATTTTTGTTCTAATGATTTGCAATTACTTTATTTAAATCGGAATTCGTGAGTAATTCGTGGAGTAGCAAATTTGAATTGTTTATAACTTATTGATAAATAAAGGTCTTTGGGATTAGGTTCGAGTCTCGTCCGGTCCGCAAATAAAAGCTTTGATTTATTTCAAGGCTTTTTTTGTTTTATGGATATTCATTAGTATTATGCCCTATTACTTTGGATATTTAAAGCCTAAGGATAATTGGTTCACCAAAAATTTCTGAAACACTTTACACAAGCTTATTTAGAATTAATATAACTATCTAAATGAGCAATCGTTTCTTGTTGTACAATAATGGTTTCTTTTACCACATCACTCATAGAAATGATTCCGGCAAATTGATTGTCTTTGTAGACCGGTAAATATCGAAGATTGGTTTGCGACATGATTTCCATACAATGTTCTACAGTATCTTTTGGAGTCAACATAGGAAATTCTGAGGTCATAATTTCTTTCACTTTAGTATCCACAGAATGCCTGCCTTTTAAAATGATTTTTCTGGAATAATCTCTTTCGGTTACAATTCCTAAAAATTGACCATCTTCCATAATGACTACAGAGCCGATATTATTTTCAGCCATAACTTTTAAAGTATCCAAAACTGAAGTATCGGGTAACACCGAAATTGCATTGCTGCCTTTCCGGGAAAGAATATTGCTGATTTTATTCATGGCAGAAAGTTTTAGTGAGGTAATTTACGAAAAGAATCAGAAAAAAGAAAGTTACGGAGAAATTACTTATTTGTAAAAGAATTAGAAAAATTCGGTTTTACATTTTATTCTCATCCACATCTTTAATAAATTTTATAACGCCGTTCATAAAAATTGTTTGATCATCCCACATGGCCAAATGACTTCCGTTGGGACAAAAAAGATATCGCCCCTTCTTTACCATTTTACTTTGCGTTTCCATTGCTTTGGGATCCATTGTATCATATTTGGCTCCTATCATAAGTGTAGGAACTGTAATTTCATGCAAACGATTTTTTATATCCCAATTAGCAAGGCGACCACTGATACCAAATTCGCTAGGGCCTTGCATCATTGTATAAATCTCTCCATTCAAATGTTTTAAAGTACGATTAAAAGCATCCGGCCATTCTTTAAGTCGACACAAATGTTTTTGATAAAAATTTGGAATCAGCAATTCCATATAACGCGGATTATCAAAATCTTTTTTTGCTTCCATCTCTTTAATTTCGGCCAGCACTTTTGGGTCCATTTGTGGAGCGAGTACTTCTTCGGCATAGCGACCATATTCAGGTGCACTTGCTACCATATTTGCTACCAATAAGCCTTTCAGGTGTTGATGATATTTTAAAGCATATTCCATTGCAAGAATTCCGCCCCAAGAATTTCCCAATACATAAAAGTTACTGCTATCCGCACCAATTGCTTTTCGAACTTGCTCCACTTCTTCTACAAAACGAGGTATAGTCCAGAGACTACTATCTTTTGGCTGATCGCTGTAATAAGAACCTAATTGATCGTATTCATAAAATTCGAATCCTTCTCGCTGAAAAAATGTTTCAAAACATTCCATATATTCATGAGTCATAGCAGGGCCGCCATGCAATAACAATACTTTTATTTTTGGATTGTTACCAAACCGTTTTGTCCAAACTTTAAAATCACCAACAGGAGTTTTTATAGGAATCATTCTTACTCCACCTGCTTCAATAGAATCATGATAATTAAAATAATCAGCCAATGGTGGCGTGGTATTTTCTTTTTGTTGGCAAGACGATAGGAAAAAAATTGCAGCGATAAAAATAATGAAGCGCATGAGAGTTTATTTTTAAAATGAAAAGTTTATTGTATCAAATTAGAATAAATCAATCCGTAGAAATCACTCATTATTTCTTTTCTCTGATATTTTTAAATTCAGAACCTGATTTCCATTGAGGCCATTTATCACTAAATGCCATTCGCTTTCCGACAAGAAATAATAATTTTAAATCGCTGATACCTCCTTCCATCGTCCAATTAGAATCATAATTATCTGATGGTTGGTGATAATGTTTGGAGGTGTAATCATCTTCTAATTTTTTCCCATACTCTTTCCCCTTACCAACTACATCAATTCCGCTACCGGTAAAGATCGCAGGCACTCCAATCTTAGCAAAATTGAAATGATCAGAGCGATAAAAAAGTCCTGCTTCAGGGTGAGATTCATAAGCAATATACCCTCCCGTTTTTTCAATTTCTTCTTTTAAATAATCTTCTAACTCTGATTGTCCCTGACCAATTACAACAATGTCTTTTGTTTTACCATACGCATTTAAGCCATCCAAATTAATATTGGCTACAGTTTTATCTGCCGGATAAATAGGATTTTCTGCATAATATTGAGAACCCAAAAGTCCTTGTTCTTCGGAAGTAACCGATAAGAAAACAACTGTTCTTTCCGGAGGAGTTTTCATGCTTTTGAATGCACGCGCCAATCCTAATAATCCTGCAGTTCCTGAAGCATTATCCAAAGCTCCATTATAGATTGAATCACCTTGTGCATCCGGATGGCCAATTCCTAAATGATCCCAATGTGCGGTATAAATAATTACTTCATCCGGATGTTTAGATCCGCTAATTTTTCCGATTACATTATACGATTTATTATAAGTCACATTTACTTTCATGCTTGTAGAAGCCTGAAGATTTAAAGGCACGGGTTTAAATCCGCGTTGATCCGCTTTTTTCAAAAGAGATGAATCAAAACCTGCAGCAGTGAATAATTGATTGGCTGCTGATTCTGTAATCCACCCAATCATGTCACAATTTTTTTTATTCTTGCCTCTATTATCTAATTGCAATCTGGAAGTATTGAAACCATTTTGTAAAACACTAAATGGATAACTTGCTGCTTTTGTATTGTGAATCACCAAACATCCTTTGGCGCCTTGTCGGGCAGCTTCTTCAAATTTATAGGTCCAGCGACCATAATAAGTCATGGTATTTCCTTTAAATAATGTTGTATCTCCTGACCAAAAACCCGGATCATTTACCATCACGACTACTATTTTTCCTTTCACATCCAAACCTTCATAATCATTCCAATTATATTCGGGCGCTACTACTCCATATCCGGCAAAAATAATATCGGCTTTATCCCAAGTTTCCATGCTATCCGGTTTATCTGTCCAAACCACATAATCATCAAATGCTTTTAATGTAAAATTTTTAGAAGCACCGGTTATTTGCATGTCAGGTGCAGCTTTGGCCATAATATTTACCATTGGAACTTCTTGCAGGAAACTATTGCCATTGCCAGGTTCTAAGCCAATAGAAGCAAATTGTTTTTGCAAATAATCCAAAGTTTTTGTTTCTCCTTCTGTAAAAGGTTTACGCCCCATAAATGAATCAGAAGCAAGAACAGAAAGATATTGTTTTAGGCTATCCGCATTAAATGAAGCAAGCCCATCCGAATTATCCACCGTATTTGTGGTTTGATTGCAAGAAAATAATACCATTAAAAAAAATGGAAAAAGATTTTTTAAATTAATCGACATGGCAGGGAATTTTGAAATTAATTGGTAAGAAAAACGCTACCAAATGTAACTTAATAATTGTAAGTAAATGAAAATCAGTGATCATTTTTCATTGTAAGAAAAAATAAAATAAAGATTTATTCAGAAAAAATTGGTTTCCTTAAAAAATAATCTATCTTTAAATTTATCATAATTCTTTTTTGATAATATACCAATATTAACTAATTTTTATTTCTTATAAAATGAAAAAAACCACCGAAATTAACTTCATTGGCACATCAATTATGGGCTTTATTTTCTTACTTGCTTCTTGCGGAAATAAAGATTCGCACTCTATTTCCCATAGTGCGCAGACTTTAAAGGAATATGAAGTGTTTACCGTAACGCCTCAGCCTTTTACGATTAATAGTGATTTTCCCGCCACGATTGAAGGCCAACAAAATGTTGAAATTCGGCCAAAAATAGATGGCTATATAGAAAAAATTTATGTGGACGAAGGAGCATCTGTTCGCAAAGGCCAAATTTTATTTAAAATAAGTGCTCCTCAATATGAGCAAGAAGTCCGCACCGCCAAAGCCAATATTCAAATTGCACAATCTAATGTAAATGCCGCTCGAATGGAAGTAAATAAAGTTCGTCCATTGGTAGAAAAAAATATTATTAGTAAATACGAATTGCAGACCGCAGAATATAATTTACAATCAAAAGAGGCTGCCTTAGCCCAAGCTAATGCGGCTTTGGCGAATGCAAAAACTAATTTAGGATATACAACCATTACAAGTCCTGTAAATGGTGTAGTGGGTTCTTTACCTTTTAAAATTGGAAGTTTAGTTGGTAGTAGCAATCCTCAACCACTGACAACTGTTTCTAATATTGGAAATATTTACGCCTATTTTTCTGTAAATGAAAAAGTAGCATTGGATTTTGAAAATCACACCAAAGGCAGCACCGGAGCTGAAAAATTATCTATGATGCCGCCGGTATCTTTAATACTATCGAATGGCACCGAATTCTCACAGAAAGGAAAAATTGAAACAGCTGCGGGAATGGTCAATACAGCAACCGGTTCATTTTCACTTCGTGCCACTTTTCCTAATCCGGGTTATTTAATTAAAAGCGGAAGTAGTGGCTCAGTAAGGATTCCAACAAAATTACCGAATGCTTTATTGATCCCGCAAAAATCAACTTTTGAGATTCAAGGAAAAAAATTTGTGTTTTTAGTTCAAGATTCGGGAACAGTAAAAAGTACTCCGATAAAAATTTTAGAAAATAGTGGTGGTCAATATTTTGTGGTAGAGGATGGCTTGAAACCCGGCGATAAAATCGTATTTGAAGGAGTTGCATCACTTCGAGAAGGAGAAAAAATAAAACCGATAAAAATCAATTCAGATTCTCTAATCAATAAAGTGGCGCAATAATTAATTATTTGTTCGAAAAATTATTCTGATTCATTTCTCCTCAACCAATTAATTTCTCTCATCAAAGAGATTTACTAAATACTGCTAATCATGTTTGATCGTTTTATACAACGCCCTGTTTTATCTACAGTTATTTCTATCATTATTGTAATTCTTGGTGTGATGGGATTGACTTCCCTTCCGGTATCACAATATCCGGAGATAGCTCCGCCTACAGTAGTAGTATACGCCAATTATCAAGGTGCCAATGCTGATGTGGTGCTGAATAGTGTGGTGGTTCCGTTAGAAGAACAAATCAATGGCGTGGAAGGAATGGCTTACATGACTTCCACTGCGGGTAATGATGGCTCGGCGAAGATTGTAATTACTTTTGAATTGGGTACTGATCCGGATTTGGCAGCAGTAAATGTTCAAAACAGAGTTACGAGAGCATCACCTTTATTGCCTTCGGAAGTTACACGCTCAGGTGTTACCACTGCCAAAAGCCAAAGCAGTAATTTGGTTATTTTTTCGCTGTATAGTGAAAATCCGGCCTACGATCAAACCTTTTTACAGAACTATGCTGAAATAAATTTGATCCCACAAATCAAAAGAGTTAATGGTGTGGGGGAAGCCTCATCTTTTGGAAGTATGGATTATTCCATGCGTATTTGGTTGAAGCCGGATGTAATGGCTACTTATGGTTTGATTCCCTCTGATGTAGGTGCTGCTTTAGCAGAACAGAATGTAGAAGCGGCTCCCGGGCAATTCGGAGAACAAGGCGAACAATCTTTTCAATATACTATCAAATACAAAGGGAGATTACAATCTACTTCAGAATTTGAAAACATCATTATTCGATCTTTGGGAAATGGCCAATTGCTTCGTTTGAAAGATATCGCCAAGATAGAATTAGGCGCCGTCAATTATTCTATTTCCAGTACAATGGATGGCAAACCTTCTGTAGGAGTAGCGATCAGCCAGACTTCCGGCTCTAATGCACAAGTGGTTATTGATGGTACGCTAAGGGCTCTGGAAGAAGCATCTGCTTCTTTTCCGGAAGGAATAAAATATGAAACCTTATATAATGTAAATGATTTTTTAAGCGCCAGTATCGAAAAAGTAGTGCATACTTTAATAGAAGCTTTCTTTTTAGTTTTCTTAGTCGTATTCTTATTTCTACAAGATTTTCGTTCTACGTTGATTCCGGCAATAGCAGTACCGGTGGCCATTATAGGCACTTTTTTCTTTTTAGGTTTATTCGGATTTACAATTAATCTTCTTACATTATTTGCTTTATTACTTGCGATCGGTATTGTAGTAGATGATGCCATTGTAGTCGTAGAAGCCGTGCATGCTAAATTGGATGCGGGTTATACAAGTGCATTAAAAGCTTCTCGGGATGCGATGAGCGAAATTACGGGAGCTATTATTTCCATCACGTTGGTAATGGCCGCAGTGTTTGTTCCGGTTACATTTATTACAGGATCAGCGGGAGTTTTTTATAAACAATTCGGACTCACTTTAGCAATTGCGATTGTACTTTCGGCCATCAATGCGCTCACACTTAGTCCGGCATTATGTGCCATACTTTTAAAACCGCATAAAGATGCGCACGGAAAAAAGAAAACTTTTCTTCAACGTTTTTATCTTGCATTTAATACCGGCTTTGAAGCCACAACAAATAAATATAAAAAATCAGTCAGTTTTTTAATTAAGAAAAAATGGATCGCCTGGGGCGGAATAGCTCTATTTGCGGGACTATTTTTTTTCCTATTAAAAACTACTCCTTCCACTTTTGTACCCAATGAAGATATGGGTGTAATCATGACAGACATTTCACTTCCGCCTTCTGCAAGTAAGGAGCGTACCGAAGAAATTTCCAATCAATTAGAAAAAATCGCCTCACAAATTCCTGAAGTAGTAAGTACTTTAAAAATAAGTGGCACCGGCCTCATAAGCGGTACGGGTAGCAATTACGGAATGCTTATCATGAAATTAAAACCATGGGCTGAAAGAAAAGAAAAAGGACAAGATATAGAATCTCTTATCGGAAAATTATTTGCAATGACGGCCAATATTAGAGATGCGAAAGTAATTTTCTTTGCGCCTCCGAGTATTTCAGGATTTGGACTTTCCGGCGGATTTTCTTTTGAATTGCAGGACAGGAGCGGGAAAGAGATTGCTATCTTTTCGAAAGTAGCGAATGACTTTTTAGGCGAATTAAATCAGCGCCCTGAAATACAATATGCCACTACTTCTTTCAATCCCAATTTTCCTCAATATCAAATAGATGTAAATGTGGCGAAAGTAAAAGAAGCAGGTTTAGGAGTAAATGATATTTTAAATACGATTCAAGGATATTTTGGCGGAGTATATGCTTCTAATTTTAATCAATTCGGAAAACAATTTCGTGTGATGTATCAAGCAGAACCTGCATTCAGAGCCAATCCTGAAAGTTTAGGTAATATTTATGTTCGAAATAATATAGGAACAATGGCGCCTATCATGGGCTTTATTACTTTGGAAAAAGTTTATGGGCCTCAAGCCATTTCAAGATTTAACCTCTTCACCTCTATGAGCATCAATGGATCACCCAATCCGGGTTATAGTTCGGGCGATGCAATCAAAGCCATTGAAGAAGTAGCTGCGGAAAAATTGCCGGCCGGCTACGGTTTCGAATATTCGGGATTAACAAAAGAGGAATTGGCTTCGGGTGGGCAAACCGTCTTTATTTTTGCATTAGTTCTCTTGTTTATATTTTTATTATTAAGTGCTCAATACGAAAGTTATATTTTACCATTTGCGATTCTATTTTCTCTTCCAATTGGATTAGCCGGCGCATTTATTTTTGCCAATCTTTTTGGAATCACCAACAATATTTATTTACAAATTACTCTGATCATGTTGGTTGGGCTTTTGGCAAAAAATGCCATTTTGATTGTAGAGTTTGCGCTCGATAGAAGAAAGCAAGGAATGAGTATTGTTAAGTCTGCCATAGAAGGAGCTCAAGCACGCTTTAGGCCAATATTGATGACATCATTTGCATTTATTTTTGGTTTGATTCCGCTCATGCTTTCGAGTGGAGCAGGTGCTAATGGTAATCGTGCGATTGGTACCGGGGCAGTGGGTGGAATGATTATAGGAACTCTCTTGGGAGTGTTTGTGATTCCCGTTTTGTTTGTAGTGTTCCAATCATTGCAAGAAAGAATAAGCGGTAAACCTCAACCGCAAGTAGAACAATAATTAAAAAAAATCGTTTGTTTTTAAATTAATATTATGAACTCAAGGTCATTAAAAATTTTTCTCGTAATTGTTAGTAGTGCTACTTTATTTATTTCTTGTAAGGTTACACAACCCTATCAATCACCTGAATATTCTCTCGAAAAATTTTATCGGGATATACCGGTGGGTGATACCAACAATCTCGCATCACTTCATTGGACTGAAATTTTTCAAGATCATTATTTGAAAGATTTAATTAATCAAGGAATAAAAAACAATCTTGATTTAAAAATGGGCTTTGAAAGATTACAACAATCAAGAGCTTATTTTATTCAGAGTGGTGCCGCGTTTTTGCCCTCATTGAATGCCAATGCGAACGTTACTACATCTAAATTTTCTGATGCTCAAAATCCTATGCAAAGCACAGCCACCTTATATCAATTGGGCTTGACCTCTTCGTGGGAATTAGATATTTGGGGGAAATTGAAAAGCAATAAAATGGCCAATTTGGCCCATTTGTTTCAGACGGAAGCCGCAATGAACGCCATTCAAACTTCTTTAGTGGCAACGATTGCGCAATATTATTATTTACTGTTGGCATTAGATCAACAATTAAATATTACAAAAGAAACCGTAAAGAATTGGGAGCTCACCGTTTCTACCATGAAATCTCTTAAAGAAGCCGGAAGAATTACAGAAGCAGGTGTAGTACAAACAGAAGCGCAACGATATGCCGCCGAAGTAACCATCCCGGATTTGAAACAACGAATAAAAGAAACTGAAAATGCATTGAGTATTTTATTAGGAAATAGTCCGACTTCTATTTCTCGCGGCACGCTCACGGATCAAAAAATATTATCCATTTTAAATACCGGAATTCCTACTCAATTACTTTCTAACCGACCTGATGTAATGCAAGCCGAATATAATTTTAGGTATTATTTTGAATTGACAAATGTGGCGCGCACGTATTTTTATCCTTCATTAAATATTACCGGATCAATTGGTTTATCTGCTTTTTCTGTTGATAAACTTTTTGGCTCAAATGCCTTTGGAGCCAGCATTGGCGGCGGATTATTACAACCTATATTCAATAGAAATGAAAATAAAACACGCTTATCTGTTGCCGAATCTCAACAACAAGAATCATTACTAAATTTTCAAAAAACGCTTTTGAATGCAGGCAAAGAAGTCTCCGACGCTGTATCACTTTTTGAAACGGCTGTAGAGAAAAGTCAGATCAGAACTTATCAATTAGATGCACTCACCAAATCAGTAGAATATTCTCAAGAATTATTGCAAAATGGTTTTGCGACCTACACAGAAATCATTACTGCAAGACAAAGCCTTTTACAAGCAGAATTAGGAAAAGTAAATGATCGATTACAACAATTGCAAGCAATGGTTTCTCTATATCGCGCATTAGGTGGTGGTTGGAAATAATTTTCTTTTGTAAAATTTTGATGCATAGATTGATTAAAAATCAACATCAATATCTTGAAGAATAATTTTATTTTCTCTATTAAAATTTATAAAGAAAATTCTATTTCACACCAAAAGTAAAAGTAGAAATTCCCGCAGCGCCATCGGCTGAAAGCCCTTCTATTACTACTAAATATTTACCTTTTACATCTCCGGTAAAAAATGAAAATGAAGTGTTTCCAATCGCAGTCAAAGTAGGATTCCAATAAAGTACAGATCGAAAATCAGGAAGTCGATCGGACTGTTCTTGCTCAGTAATATATTTTGGAGAATAAAAAATTCTTTTAGTTTGTAATCCGTCATAATCCATTACTACATCTTTTGGATCTACATTAAATCCTTCTAAATTTCCAAAATACGTAGTATAGACTAATACGCCTTCTGCAGGATATAGTCCGAAATGATATTTGTTAGCAATCACGTCTAATTTTTCTACTTTTAAAGGATCGTATTCCATAATCCTATTCATATCGAACACAGGAACTCCATCTAAAAATACCAAAGGATCTTTATCAAAAACAGCAACCGCAGATTGCATATCTCTTAATTTAAATCCGGGATCATTGTACGTCATCAACTTAAATTGATTGCCTGATTTTCTCACATTTACTTCCGTAACATATTCTCTCATTACCTCTTCCATTGTATTGAAGCGCGTGTAATCTGATAAATAATAAGTCTTGTAAGCTTTTACATAAAACGGAGTAGAATCAATTTGCAAAGGTTCCATTTGATTCAAATCGTGATACACATTTTGCACTTGCATGTGCAAATGGTTTTGATTGATATCTCCCAATTCATTTTCAGATACAGAAAATTTACTCAAAGAAGTGGTAGTAGGCCTTTCAGAAAACGGACTAAAAATTTCTACACGATAACTGTCTTTAATTACTTCAGGTGTTTGAATCACCAATTGACTTTTTCTGTAAAAATCTTTCATTGGAAAATAAACTAAACCATCTTTATTACTTACAGATACTTGGGTTTGAATTCTTTTTCCCGGTACGGAAACAAAAACTACAATTCCTTCTGCCGGCTGATTGGTAACTGCATTAGTTACACGGCCTGTAATAACATGGCCCATTAATTCAGGAATATAAGAAAGTGTTGGAGAAGAAGTGAATTGATTTTTTGTATCAAATTTTCTCCAGCCTTGTGTCAATAATAAGTTATCCAAAGCTGTGGATGCATTTGCATCATTGCTCGAAAAATAATATTCCGCATTCTCTATAAACCCACGCACATAAGGCCTAAGCCATAATGTGGTCAAAATATTTTCTTCATCTTTTCCTACAAAATTATTTAATTGATAAACTGTAGCGGTTAAATGTGCCACAGGATTTTCTTCTCCAATAGAATTGGTTTTTACTTGCACATTCACTTTACTGCGAGTTCCATATTCATTTTGATTCGCATTCGCATCTATCTGTAAAAAATTATTCGGCTTTTTAAAATACAAGCGCTCACTTACCGGTTGTCTTTCTTCATTTAAAATCGTTAATTGATTAATTCCATCTCCTAATTGATTTTTTTGCAACAAAAAATTTCCTGAATTATTTACAACAGGAACTACAAACATTTGCAATAATTTCCCTTGATGATAAACGGCTAAATACGCATTGGCATTCGCTGCAAATCCTGCACGAGAAAAAGATACTGCCACATCTCCATTGGGCTGGGTAATCGCATTCATCACATAGCCCAAATTCAATGTTGTAGGCAATTTGGAAGAAATGGTTTGATTATCGGAAGTAGTGATTTGGGCGGTATATATTTTTCCGCTCTGCGGAATAAAAGTAAATTTTCCCATTCCGAATTTGAAAGATTTAAAAGAAACGATCGTATCATTATTTTGATCTACAATAATTCCTTTGCCATCAATTCCTTTTCCTTTTGTATCAGCAATTTTAAATGCAATTTGATTGGACAAACCATTTACGATATCTCCACCTTCGGGAAAAAATTGAACATCAACAGCGTTAGGCGTTACCGTTGTGATGGATTCCGGATTACTTGAAGTGTTGAGAATGGTAATTTCTTTTGTAAAATAATTTTCGGCAGAAAAATTTTTCATCCAATTTGTATAAGCACGAAGAGCATATTTTCCTGAAGCTAAAGTGAATGGTAAACTGATGGAACCATTGGCCAATCCACTATCTGCCGCAATTTTTGTTTGCATCACAGGTTCATTGGCAGCATTCAATAATTCTACATACACAACTTTGCTCATCGAAAGTAATTGATGTGTAGACGCATCGGTTATATAGGCACTGAGCCATACTATTTCTCCACACAAATAATTAGGTTTATCTGTTTGCACATACAATTTTTCTTGTAGTGCATTAGCAGACATCGTTGTACCTGATTGAGCAAAAGCATTATTGCTACTACTCAAAGTAGCGGTGATAATTAATAAGAAAATAAAAAGTTTATGAAAAGCGCGCATGATAATTTTTTAAGGCCAGAAAACAGGTTTTACATTAGATCCAAAAAGAGTACAGTCCACACAATTCGGATAAGAAGCTGTGAAGCCTTCGCCTCCGCCATCCATGAGTATATTACTGATAGGAATATATTGGCCCGTACCAAAATAAAAATCAACACTATCCTTTCTATTGGGCACAATAATTTGTGGACAATCCGGATAAGAATTCCAACTTGGAGGAAGATCACTATTTTTAATAAATACTCTTTGTGTAAAAGAATTTCCTGCGGAAACATAACCCACTACAGGTTCATTAATATCTTTTACTGAATGAATATTTCCAAGAGTTTGGTTTGGTTGCGGATCAAAAATAGAACCTACTTCTTCTGTATTTTTTTTCATTGCTTCCCAAAAATTGTAAGCCGTTACATCCAAAGCAAATTGTTTTACTTTAATACTATACAACACACTCATTTCTTGGCTATGGTTAGGAATCAATACCAACGGCATTTCTGTAATAATATCTTGAGTAAGTTTGGTAGAATTTCCTATCAATATGGTATTGGAAGCTTTACTTTTCCAACAAACTCTTACATCGCCTACTCTATCTACTACTTTACCTGTTTGGCTATCATAAATAAATCTAGAAGAATAGAGTGCATGGAACTCCCAAGTTTGATCATATTCCCAACGATAATATTTTGTTTTACCACTTGCATCATGCGTGTTTACATAGATTTGTGCATCTCCGGTTTCATCTTTAATTGTATATCCAACTTTGTCAATGGCGGGTGAGCTTTTGAATTCCACAAAGTCAGAAGTATATTCTCCTCCATCTTTTGTATAAATATGAATTCTGTATTTATTATTCGGATTTAGATTTAAAGTTCCTATTGAAGAATAGCCACCATTACCGGTTTCGATTAACCAATTCATATTATTCTTATCATCTTCTACTCCTACACGCGCGCCCTTTTCAACAATTTTCGGCTCAGTATCTTTTCCTGTTAAAGCTCGTGATCTTGTAAGCATAAATGTGGTAGGTGCCGCTCCATCTATATATCCTTCTACAATTAAGAAATTGGTTTTCTCATATCTTAAAACCGGATTGTAAGGATCTTTACATCCAATTAAAAAGAAAAGGAAAGAGAAAAAAACTGCCGTAAAAACTAATAATTTATTTTTCATTTTAAAATCTAATATTGTAAGTGATGAAAGGAATTGCAGTACCAAAAATGGAAAGTTTATAACCTTTTACCATTCCATTTTCTGCAACAAAATAAATGGAATACGCATTCTTACGCGCCGTCCAATTATATACTCCAATGGTCCACGAATTATGTGTTAATTGTTTTACTTTATGATTGCCCTCAATATTTACAGAAAAATCTGTTCGGAAATAATCAGGAATTCTATATCCATTTCTATCAGAATAAAGTAATCGTGAAGAGCCCGCATAATTATAAACGCCTACAGGCAAAGTTATCGGACGACCGGTACTGTATGTGGCATTTAAGGAAATACTGAATCGATGCGAAATACGATAGTTACCAATAATAGTAGCACTGTGCGGTTGATCAAAATTGTTTGAATAATAATTACCGTTATTTATTTTTTCACCCGCAAGCGGATCGTTTTGTTTTATTAGAGAACGAGAATAATTGTACGTGATCCATCCGTTTAACTTTCCTGTAGCTTTTTTAATCAACAATTCTACTCCGTACGATTTTCCTTTTGTAGCGAATACATCTGTTTCGATATGATGATTCATAATTAATGTAGCGCCACTTTTATAATCTAAATAATTGTCAATCCATTTGTAATACAATTCTACAGAAGTCTCAATGGTATTGTTTTTCAAATTTTTATAGAAGCCTATTGATACTTGTTTTCCTTCTTGCGGTTTGATGTGAGAATCACTCAATTTCCATATATCTGTCGGAGATACAGCTGTAGTATTTGATAGCATGTGAATGTATTGTTGCAATGTATTGAACGATATTTTTACGGAAGAAGTAGGAGTTAACGTATAGCGTGCAGAGAAACGAATTTCCGGAGCCATATAGGTTTTAATTAATTTTCCGTCGCCATAAGAATCGATAGAAGTAATCGTACTTTCTTGTCGAGGTTGACCGGGCGCATAAGACCTTACTTCTTGTGGGCCTAAATAATTAAACATAGAAAATCGTATTCCTCCTTCTAAGGTAAGATCGGGAGTTACCGTAAATTGATCTGATAAATATAAAGCTGATTCAATTCCTTGCTCAGAAGGAACTTTATCGTAAGCGATCAAAGAAGTTTTTCCGTAAGGACTGAATGTGCCCGATTGCACTTTGAAATAAGTAGTATTTAATCCGTAAGATAATTTATGCTTGTTAGAAAGGAAGTGACTGAACTCTGCATTCAATTTAAATTGATCAATTGAATAAGATAATTCATACGCATTCGTTGGGCTTTTTTGATCGGCAGAATTATAATCGTATCTATCCCATCCGGCGGTGATTACGCTATACAATTTGTTATTATAAATGTGTTTCCATTGTACATTAAAATCTTTATTTTGATAACTATAACTTGTATCACTATTCAATTTGAATTTATCACCACTCATATATCCATTTAGATAAATGGTATTTTTTGCATTGGCTTTATGACGAATGTGTAAAGTAACATCTCTAAAATCTGCTTTGCTTTTTCTATACTCTTCCGGTAACATTCCAAATATCCAATTAGAATAAGTAGATCGTACTCCTAATACAAAAGTGGTTTTATCTTTTATGATCGGACCTTCTAAAGTTATTTTTCCCGTCAAAGCTCCAATGCCGGCTGAACCGGTAATTTTTTTATCATTTCCATCTAAAGAAGTAATATCTAAAACAGAAGAAACGCGGCCGCCATAATTTGCAGGAATACTTCCTTTGTAAAGCGTTACATCTTTGATGACATCTGCATCAAAAGCCGAGAAAAATCCGAATAGATGAGATGGATTAAAAATGGTAGAACCATTGAAAAGAATTAAATTTTGATCGGTAGCTCCACCTCTCACATTCAATCCTGTAGCGGCTTCGCCGACAGATTTTACTCCGGGCAAACTTAATATGGCACGAAGAACATCTACTTCACCCAAGGCAGTTGAAACTTGTTTAATCGATGTCATATCCAATCGATTCGAACCCATTGTTGTGCTCGTAATATTTTTTACTTTTCCTAATTCAATTCTTACTTCTTTTAATTGAACCACTTTTTCTTGCATATCTACATCCAAACTACCATCAGAATACAACATCACTTGTCTTTTTGTATCGAATCTTCCGGGAGCTTCTACATTTAGTGTATGGCGGCCTGCAGGTAAGTTGATAGAATAATATCCAAATTGATCAGTTACAGTTTGAATGCGCGGTTTATCAATATATACCAAAGCGCCGGCGATCGTTTCACCGGTTTCTATTTGACGAATATAACCTGCTAAATTGGTAGTTCCTTTAGGTGCAGCATTGGTTTTTATACCGATGTCGTATAATTTATTATCTACAAAAACGGGCAAAATTCCTGTCGTGTTTTCGCCGTTTTTAGTTACATCTTTTCGAGTTTCAGTTTTTTCTTTTTGAGGAGATTTTATTTTTCCTTTTACAATGCCACTTCCTAAATTGGTGGAAATAGAAAAACCTTTTGTAATAAAAATATGGCCTTCACTATCAATGGTATAATTTAAAGGAGTGTTTAGAAAAATTTGATCTAAAAAAGAAGAAACAAATACATTCTTCACAGAAAGTGTAATCTCTAAACTATCTACATCATCTTCTTCATAAAAGAAATGATAACCGGTCTGGGCTTCTATTTTACGAACCACATTTTCAAAAGAGGCCTGATTAAAATCGGCGGTTATAGTTTTTTTATCCGTATTCTGCGCCAATGAAATTTGAGCAGAAAATAATAATAAAAATAGGGGCAGGGAATATATAAAATACTTCATCTTATTTCGATAATTGATCATAAACTTGTACAGCAGTAAATAGGGCAAACTCAAAATTGTCACGGCGAAATCTTACGTCTTGCTCTCTCATCGTTTTCTCTACTTTATCTCCTAAAACTCTAATAACATCATTTCTATTTTCAACCGCATAATATTTTCCTGATTTAAAAATAAAATACGCGTTTTTAGAATCAAAAACTCGGATAAGCGTATTATCTTTTATCACTTCCCTCATCTGCTTATTTCGCAACACCAATAGATTCGCCGCTCCACGATACATCATTTCATAAAATCCTGTAGTATACAAATTCAATTTGCGATCTTCTTCTAATTTTATGAATAAACTGTTTCCTAAATAAAAACTGTCTAAATATTTATTTTCTAAAAAAGTACGAGAAGAATTGAATTTATTTAGAACTACAATTTGATTTCGGTTTAAATCGAATTGCAAACGAAGCCCTTTATAAACGTGACCTTTATAACTCACCCATCCATCTTGTAATTCATTTACCATAAAAAATGGAGTGCCTTCCATTTTAAATAAATAAGGCGTGTATTCGCGGCCAAAATAAATATCCGCTTGCGGGCCAAGTGTGTTATAATAAAATTCAGTGGCCTTCTGTACTTGTTGTTGCACCGTTTGGTCATTGGTTACACCTTGCGCGTGAGCCGAAAGTGTCCCAAAAATACAGAGCACTGATAATAATTTCAATTTCATACAATTCAATCAGTTAATTAAAGTATCCAATTTTCTCAAAGTGGCCGAAGATAAGATTTACCTCCAATTAGGCTACATAATTTATATAAATGGTAACACTTTAATAATGTGGGATTTTCATTGTGTGCTGTTTTCTTTTTTTAGGCTACCTTAGCGCCTGCAAATAAGGATAAATCTTAATGAAGGTTTTAATAAAAAACGCGATTTTATTCTCACCCGACTCTCCTTTTCACGGAACTCTTCAGGACATTTTTATAAAAGAAGGCATTATTGAAAAAATAGGGAACAATCTTTCTCTTGATGCCGACAAAACAATAAATATTCCCAATCTTCATGTATCGATTGGTTGGGTAGATTGTTTTGCGAATTTTTGCGATCCGGGAATGGAGTTCAAAGAAAATTTAGAAAGTGGCGCCAATGCCGCTGCTGCCGGGGGCTTTACGGAAGTAATGCTTATTCCTAATACGCAACCTATTGTTGGAGATAAAAGCCAAGTAGAATATTTAATTCAAAAAAGTAAATCGCTTCCAATCATCATTCATCCCATTGGTGCAGTTACCAAAGCCACTGAGGGAAAGGATTTGAATGAAATGTATGATCAATATAATGCCGGCGCCGTAGCTTTTTCCGACGGAATCAATCCGATTCAATCTTCAGGAGTTTTACAAAAAGCATTAGAATATATTTTGCCGTTAAATGCTACTCTCATCCAATTACCGGATGATAAAAGTATTGGTTCCAAAGGATTGATGAATGAAGGAATTGTTTCTACACAATTAGGTCTTCCCGGCAAACCTGCTCTGGCAGAGGAATTGATGATTGCGCGCGATATTGAAATTCTTCGATACACTAATTCTAAAATTCATTTCACCGGCATCTCTACCAAAAAATCTTTAGAATTAATTGCGGCGGCAAAAAAAGAAGGGCTTCAAGTGAGTTGTTCGGTTACTCCTTATCATTTATATTTTTGTGATGAAGATTTAAAGGAATACGATACCAATTTAAAAGTAAATCCTCCTTTAAGAACACAACAAGATCGGGATGCACTAAGGAAGGGAATTCAATCCGGTGCAATAGATTTTATAGCCTCTCATCATCAACCTCAAGATTGGGATCACAAAGTTTGCGAATTTGAATATGCCAAAAATGGAATGGAGGGATTGGAAAGTGTATTTGGAGTGGCCGGAGTTTGTGGTATTCAATCGGAAGATTTCATCCACATGCAAACAAAAAATATTCGCAAAATTTTCAATCTTCCGATACCTATTTTAGCAGAAGGAGAAAAAGCCAATCTCACACTTTATATTCCGGATGAAGAATATGATTTTGAAGAAAAAAATATTTTTTCTAAATCGAAGAACAATGCATTCATAGGCAAAAAGCTAAAAGGAAGAGTGATTGGGATTATTAATAAAGAGAGATTACATTTGTAATTAGTAATTTTTACTTACCAAAAATAAAATTATGGAAACTACCATCACCCCACCATCCACAAAAGGAATTGTACTTGGACTCATTTTAGTTGTTCTTGCTTTTGCATCTTATTTTTTAGACCTTACAGAAAACAAGCTGCTTCAATATTCCAGCTATATCGTTTTTTTAGGAGGCATTATTGTTTCGGTAGTAACTTATGGAAAACAAGTGAATCATCACTCCACTTTTGGAAATTATTTTGCACACGGATTTAAAGTAAGTGCTATTGTTACCGCCATCATGGTAGTGTACATTTTGATTTTGATTTTTATGTTTCCTGATTTTAAAGAAAAAGCATTAGAACTTTCTCATAAGGCAATGGTAGATCGCAATATGAAAGCAGAAGATATTGAGGTAGGATTGACATGGACAAGGAAATTTTTTACTCCATTTTTATTAGCCACTACCGTATTCGGATATTTATTTTTTGGAGTGGTAGCATCCTTATTGGGCGCTGCTTTTACCAAAAAATCTCCTCCTCAACCTTTCGACAATTGATTAAAAATTAGCAATGGACATTTCGGTTGTAGTACCTCTATTTAATGAAGATGAATCTTTGCCAGAATTAGAAGCATGGATCAGGCGCGTGATGGAAGAAAATAATTTTAGTTATGAAATTATTTTGGTGGATGATGGGAGTACAGATGATTCATGGAAGGTGGTGCAACAATTACACGCCAACAATCCTTTGGTAAAGGGAATAAAATTTCAAAGAAATTATGGAAAGAGTGCCGCACTAAATGAAGGATTCAAAGCAGCGAATGGTGATGTGGTAATCACTATGGATGCGGATTTGCAAGATAGCCCTGATGAAATTCCTGAACTTAGAAGAATGATTTTAGAAGACGGCTTTGATATGGTAAGCGGTTGGAAGAAAAAAAGATACGACAGCACTTTATCAAAAAATATACCTTCTAAATTATTTAATGCAGCCACTCGAAAAGCAAGCGGCATCTATCTCCACGATTTTAATTGCGGATTAAAAGCTTATAAAAGTAAAGTTGTAAAAAGTATTGAAGTGTATGGAGAAATGCATCGCTACATTCCGTTATTAGCAAAGTGGTCAGGCTTTAGAAAATTTGGTGAGAAAGTAGTGGAACATCGCCCAAGAAAATATGGCGTTACTAAATTTGGTTTAAATCGTTTTGTCAATGGGTTTTTAGATTTGGCTTCTATCATTTTCGTTGGAAAATTTAGAAAAAATCCGATGCACTTTTTTGGATTATGGGGCACACTTTCTTTTCTGTTCGGTTTTTTTGTTTTCTTATATCTTACCATCAGTAAATTCTTTTTCGATCAAACCGGAATGACCCAAAGACCTTTATTCTTCATGGCTTTGGTGGCAATGATTATTGGAACACAATTATTTTTAGCAGGGTTTTTGGGTGAACTAATTTCAAGAAACGGACCTGAAAGAAATTCCTATCTCATTGAGGAAACTATTATGTAATTGATTCTAATTTATTTTACAAAATCAAATCTTTTAATAGAATTCAACAAAAGAAAAAATCTATTTTGTCAGTAAAAAAAATCATTATCATTGGCCCGGCTCATCCTCTTCGAGGAGGTTTAGCTTCTTATGATGAGAGATTAGCGAAAGAATTTATTGACCAAGGATTTGATACCTCCATTTATACTTTCTCTTATCAATATCCCGGATTTTTATTTCCGGGGACAACCCAATTTTCTTCAGAACCCGCGCCGGCTAACATTCCTATAAAAATAAAAATCAACTCCGTGAATCCATTGAATTGGATCAAAGTCGGCAATGAATTAAAAAATTTAAAACCGGATTTAATCATCGTAAGATTTTGGCTTCCTTTTATGGGCCCGTGTTTGGGCACTATTTTAAGAAGAGTAAAAAAGAATCATCACACCAAAGTAATTTGCATTGCTGATAATATTTTTCCTCATGAAAAAAGACCAGGCGATACCATTTTTACCAAATACTTTATCAAACCTATAGACGGATTTATTACCATGAGCGAAAAGGTTTTGGCAGATTTGCAAAGATTTGTAAAAGATAAACCTGCACAATTCGTTCCTCATCCTTTATACGATAATTTCGGAGAAAAGGTAAGCAAAGAAGAAGCGAGAAATCATCTTCAAATTTTTGGTGATGTACATATCATTTTGTTTTTCGGATTCATCAGAAAATATAAAGGCCTTGATATTTTATTAAATGCTTTCAAAATCTTACAACAAGAATATGGAGTGGGCAATTTGCGATTGCTGATTGCAGGAGAATTTTATGAGGACGAAAAAAATTATCATGATTTATTGAATGATCCGGTCATAAAAAATCAATTAATTATACATACACAATTTATTGCCGATAGTGAAGTAAAATATTATTTATGTGCCGCGGATTGTGTAATACAACCTTATAGAAGTGCCACCCAGAGCGGCGTTACGCCTCTCGCCTATCATTTTGAAATTCCTATGATCGTTACGAACGTAGGAGGCTTACCATCATTGGTTCCCAATTATGAAGTAGGCTTAATTGCTGAACCTAATCCACGTAGCATTGCTGAAAAAATTGTAGAATATTTTTCTATGGGCGAAGCGCATTTTCTTCCTTACCTTAGAAATGAAAAGAAAAAATACAGTTGGAAAGTAATGACTGAAGCCATTTTAAATTTACAAAACGATGTATAATTTCCATTTTTCAAAAGAAAATTATTTCAATGATTTATAGAAGTAAAGCCCCATTAAGAATTGGGCTTGCCGGTGGCGGAACTGATGTAAGCCCCTACAGTGACCAGTTTGGCGGTGCCATTCTAAATGCGACTGTTTCGCTGTTCGCGTATGCTAATATCGAATTGTTGGTTGAAAATAAAATTATCGTTCAAGCTTTAGATAGAAATGAGCAACAAGAATTTGAATGGAAAAATGAATTACCCATTGATGGGCAATTGGATTTGCTGAAAGGAGTGTACAACCGAATTCAGAAAGATTATACCATTCCGAAAATTGGATTTCGACTTTCTACATTTGTAGATGCCCCTGCTGGCTCAGGTTTGGGCACTTCTTCCACTTTGGTAGTTGCAATTATTGGTGCATTTGTAGAGTGGCTGAAATTACCATTAGGAGATTATGATATCGCGCATTATGCGTACCAGATCGAGAGAAAAGATTTACAACTTTCAGGAGGAAAACAAGATCAATATGCCGCTATGTTTGGTGGAGTAAATTTTATGGAATTTTATGAAGCCGATAAAGTGATCGTAAATCCATTGCGAATTAAAACACAATATTTACATGAATTAGAAAATAATTTAGTCTTATATTTTACCGCAACAAGTCGTGAAAGTGCTGCTATCATTGATGAACAAGTAAAAAATGTGCATAATAAAAATGAAAAAAGCATTGAGGCAATGCATCAATTAAAAGAACAAGCGAGAAGAATGAAGGAAGCTTTATTAAGAGGAAAGCTCGATGAATTTGGAGAAATTTTAGATTTCGGATTTCAACAAAAAAGAAAAATGGCGGATAATATCAGCAATAATAAAATCGAGGAAATTTATGAAGTTGCAAAAAAAGCCGGAGCTACCGGAGGTAAAATTAGTGGAGCCGGAGGCGGAGGATTTATGATCTTTTATTGTCCGCGAAATACTCGACATGCGGTGATTGCAGAATTACAAAAATACGGTGGCGAAATAAAAAATTATACGTTTACGGAATATGGTCTTACCACCTGGTGCATCTAATAATTGGATCTCTTTTATCTTTGGAAAATAAAACCAACTATGGACAAATTAAGAAATATCATTCAAGAATCCATCAATGTAAAGATGGAAGTATTGGCAAATGAAACTTTGCTCAATACAGTAAAGGATTGTGTGAGTTTGATGGTAAGCGCATTTGAAAAGGGAAAGAAAGTTTTATTTTGCGGAAATGGCGGCAGCGCTTCAGATGCACAACATTTGGCAGCAGAATTAACCGGCAGATTTTATACAGACAGAGATGCGCTTCCGGCCGAAGCACTTCATTGCAATACTTCTTATTTAACCGCTGTAGCCAACGATTATAGCTATGATGTAATTTATTCAAGACTATTAAAAGGCATTGGAAATGCTGGCGACGTATTAGTAGGATTAAGTACTTCAGGCAATAGCAAAAATATTATAAAAGCTTTTGAGGTGGCCAAAGAAAAAGGAATGCACACGATTGCTTTCACCGGATCTACCGGAGGAAAATTAAAAGATATTGCCGATTATTTAATCAACATTCCTTCCGACGATACTCCAAGAATTCAAGAGAGTCATATTTTAATAGGGCATATCATGTGTCAATTAGTAGAAGAAATTTATTTCAAAGAGACTCATGATTAAGGAAGCAATTATTCTTGCAGGCGGGCTCGGCACGCGGTTGCGCTCTGTGGTTGCTGATATTCCAAAATGTATGGCTCCAATTGCAGGCAAACCTTTCATTCATTTTATTATTGAATTTTTAAAAGAAAATGGAGTAGAACATTTTATTTTTAGTGTCGGTTATTTGCATGAAGTGATTGAAAAATATTTACAAGAAAATTATGCAGAACTCAATTATACGCTGTCCGTTGAACGCGAACCATTAGGAACCGGCGGAGCTATACAACTCGCTTGCAGCAAAGCTTTGGAAAGAAATGTATTAATTTTGAATGGAGATACTTTGTACAAAATAGATGTAGCCACTCTAAGTAATTTCCATCAAGAAAAAGGAAGTGATTGTACTCTGAGTTTGAAACCTATGCAAAATTTTGATCGATATGGAGTAGTCGAAATAAATGAAAACGGTTATGTTCAATCATTTAAAGAAAAACAATTTTATTCATCAGGATTAATTAATGGAGGTGTATATGCTTTACAAATTGAACCATTTTTAGAAAATAGTTTTCCTGAAAAATTTTCTTTTGAAAAAGATTATTTGGAACAAATTGTGCATGATAATTCAAAAATATTTGGCATGATTCAAGATGAATATTTTATCGATATTGGTATTCCGGAAGATTATGAAAGAGCACAACAAGATCTTTCTTAATAAACTTTATGAATCTAAATTTCATTTCACCTAAACTCATTTCAAAAAATTGTCACCCATTCATTTAAAAAATATTAACAAAGACTGGACGTTGTTTATCGATCGAGACGGTGTAGTAAATGATGAGAAACATCAAGATTATATTCATACGTGGGATGAATTCAAATTTTTTGACGGAGTAAAACAAGCCTTCAAAATATTTAATGAAAAATTTCGTTTGATAATAATGGTTACCAATCAAAGAGGCATTGCAAAAGGTGTTACTAAATTAGAAGAGCTCGAACTCATTCATGAAAATATGCTTTCTGAAATAGAAGCAGAAGGCGGTAGAATTGATAAAATTTATTTTTGTCCTGAAATGGAAAGTCCCAATCGCAAACCCAATCCGGGCATGGGTTTGCAAGCCATCAAAGATTTTCCTGAAATAGATCTTTCGAAGAGTATCATGATAGGAAATACACTCAGCGATATGAATTTTGGCAGGAATTTAGGCATTGCCATCAATATTTTTTTGCGTACCACCAGAAAAGAAGTAGATGTACATGACCCGGCCATCGATCTTCATTTTGATACATTATTACAAGTTGCCCAAGCTATTAAAAATTAAAGAGAAGCTTAACAAGAAATTGGATTGTTTTTAATTTTGATTGCTCAATTTTGAGAAATGAAAAGACTTATTATTTTCTGTATCTCCGCACTTCTATGTAGTCCAAGTTTTGCACAAAATATTTCTTCAATTGACAAATTAGAATTGCAAAAAAAAGAAGATTCTTTAAAAATATTTTCTACAAATATCTTGATGGGTAAGACTCCGGAAGAAAGAATAAGTGCGGATAGTTTTTTTACTAAAATATTTGTAAGAGCATTGAAAATAAAAAATTCATTTTATTATCCTTTTGATTCATTGCAAACCATTTCTAAATTAACTCCGCCTGATCAATCATTTAAAATTTTTACCTGGCAATTGATCATCAATAACTCCATGGTTAGAAAACACGGCGCTATTCAAATGCGCACTGCTGACGGTTCTTTGAAACTTTTTCCTTTAATTGACAATTCACCTACTATTCAAAATTTAAGAGATACCATTGGTAATAATTTGGGTTGGGTTGGTGCCGTTTATTATCAATTGATTGAGAAAAAAGCGTTTAATAATTCTTACTATACGCTTTTAGGTTACGACGAAAATAATACCTCCAGCACAAAAAAAATAATTGAAGTACTCACTTTTAAAAATGGACAACCCATTTTTGGAGGTAATTATTTTAGTTTCCCTACGGGTAATTTGCATAAGAAATCGGCTGCGAGATATATTATGGAATATAAAAAAAATGCAGGGCCTCGACTCACTTATGATGCAGACCAGAACCGGATTGTAATAGAACATCTCATTTCAGAAACAGGAGAACCCAACAAAGAAAACACCTTTGTAGGAGACGGAGATTACGATGCCTTACAATGGGAAGATGGTAAATGGGTTTTCATACATAAAATATATACTGAGATTACGCCTCTCGGAAAAGAGCCCGTACCTCATCCATTAGAACCTGAGAAAGAATAATTGGTATTGTTTAAAAGAGTTTTATAAAACTATTCATCCAATTTTAGCACAGCTAAGAAAGCTTCCTGTGGAACTTCTACATTGCCAATTTGCTTCATTCTTTTCTTACCTTCTTTTTGCTTTTCTAATAATTTTCTTTTACGACTAATATCACCACCATAACATTTAGCAGTAACATCTTTTCTCATTGCACTGATGGTTTCTCTTGAAATAATTTTGGCACCAATGGCAGCCTGGATCGCTATTTGGAATTGTTGACGTGGCACTAAGTCTTTTAATTTTTCACAAAGTTTTCTTCCAAAATCTTGCGAGCGTGCTCTATGAATTAGTGAACTTAACGCATCCACTTTATCACCATTTAATAAAATATCCATCTTCACAATTTCACTCACTCTATATCCAATTGGATGATAATCGAAAGATGCATATCCTCTGGTCACACTTTTTAATCTATCATAAAAATCAAAAACAATTTCTGTTAGAGGCATCTCAAACGTAAGTTCCACGCGGGTTGGCGTTAAATAACCTTGATTCACTAAAATACCGCGCTTACCAATACACAAAGTCATAATGTTGCCAATATAATCCGGCTTGGTAATAATTTGTGCTTTAATAAAAGGTTCTTCAATCCGCTCAATCCTGCTCGGGTCGGGCATTTGAGTAGGATTGTTTACAATAATTTTATCACCTTTAGTAGTATAGGCAATAAAACTTACGTTTGGCACCGTAGTGATAACTGTTTGATTAAATTCTCTTTCTAATCTTTCCTGAATAATCTCCATGTGAAGCATCCCTAAAAATCCGCATCGAAAACCAAAGCCTAATGCTTGTGAAGTTTCCAATTCGTAAGTGAGGGAAGCATCGTTCAATTGTAACTTTTCCATACAATCTCTCAACTCTTCAAACTCATCTGTATTCACCGGAAAAATTCCTGCAAATACCATTGGCTTTACTTCCTGAAATCCTTGGATTGGTTCCAAATTAGGATTTTTAGTAAGTGTAATTGTATCACCTACTTTTACTTCTTTCGCATCTTTAATGCCTGTAATCACGTAACCCACATCTCCGGCTTTCACTTCTTCTTTTGGCATCATTCCAATTTTCAAAATACCTACTTCATCTGCCCCGTATTCCTTACCTGTATTGGAAAATCTAATTTTATCATTTTTTCTTAAAATGCCATTGAAGATTCTATAATACACAATAATTCCTCTGAAACTATTGAAAACACTATCAAAAATCAATGCTTGCAAAGGCTTTTCATAATCGCCTTTTGGCGAAGGAATCCTTTGGATGATTGCTTTTAAAATTTCTTCTATTCCTACTCCTGTTTTCGCACTCGCGTGCAAAATATCTTCGGGCTTACATCCAATTAATTCTATAATTTGATCTTCCACTTCTGCAATCATCGCACCATCCATATCAATTTTATTCAAAACCGGAATGATCTCCAAATCATTATCTATCGCGAGATATAGATTGGATATGGTTTGTGCTTGAATACCTTGTGTAGCATCCACCAACAACAAAGCTCCTTCGCAAGCAGCCAAAGCCCTGCTTACTTCATAACTAAAATCCACATGGCCGGGAGTATCAATTAAATTGAGCACATATTCTTCCCCTTCAAACTTATAGTTGATTTGAATCGCATGACTCTTAATCGTGATTCCTTTTTCACGCTCTAAATCCATATTATCCAAAACTTGCGATTGCATATCGCGGTCACTTACCGTATGCGTAAATTCCAATAAACGGTCTGCCAGCGTACTTTTGCCATGATCGATATGGGCTATAATACAAAAATTTCTGATATTCTTCATAATAGGCGGCGAAGATAGGAAAAAGCAAGGCTGTACAATGTGAAAAGGAGAAGAATTCCTTTAAAATTAAACTAATATTCTATTGTTGTTTCTCCAATTTTTCTATGAAATATCTTGCGTGAGTTACATTCAATTCGTCGGATGGTACTTTTTCAGCCAATCGCAGTGATAATTGATTGTTGAGAAAATTAATGTTATTCAAATCCACTGTTTTCGCAGCTTTCTTTTTTCGAATAGTTTTTACCCATTTTTTAGGGAGGTATTTTTTTAAATAATTTTTAAAATAGCGCGGTTGATACACATGATCTTCTTTTAAAAAATCAATTCCTAATGGAATAAAAAATTCATTTCTTAAAAAATCATTGTAACCATTTTGATAACATCTTTCTTTCAAAGGAATTTGAAACCATGCTTCCAAAATGGAAGGTTCTGCTAAAACTGCGAACCATTCTAAACCAAAATATTCAAAAGTTCTAACGGTATTGACAATGTATTTACATGCAAAATTAGACATGTGATCGTCTTGATATTCTAACCTATTACTTGTAATAAAATCATTCTTAAACATACTGCCACCTAAACAATCTCCCAGAAATCCGGTGAGCACTACTCCATTTTTGGGAAGTAAATTTTTCTTTTGCAAATAAGTGAGCGCAAAGAAATCTTGTTCACCGGGAAGAGACGAAAAATTATGATTTTTATTTGCTAATTTCTCCCACGATTCACTAAAAAATGCTTTCAATAAATCCTCATTATATTCTACGAAATGCCAATCCAGATTCAATTTCGCCGCTATTTGAGAAGCAATTGATTTTTCAAAACTTTGGTTGACCCCATAGGTATAAGCAAAAATATTTTTTACTTTTAATTCCGTTAAAACAGAAACAATACTTCTGGAATCATAACCGCCAGAAAGTGCAAGAATAATAGGTTTGTCGCCAATTTGATCTAAAATTTTTCGAAAAATATTTAGATAAATTTCTTTCATTTCTTTTGGATCCAAATGTTTTTCAGGCAAAATGGGACTAAAAGTGAAATATCTTTTTACTGTAATTTCTTCGGTCTTCTTTTCGTAAAATAAATATTCTCCCGGTTGCAATTGTTGCCAATCTTTCAACAATGTCGTTTGATTATGCGTGCAAGAATTTATTTCAAAAAATGCGACTGCTTTTTCATCTAAAGAATAATTTTTCAGGCTCGATAAATTATCTGAAAAAATTATTTCGTTTGGAGTGATAGAATAAAAAAGCGGAAAACTTCTAATTCTATCTACTGCTGCAAAAAAAAAATCATCTTGATTAATAATCAAGGCAAAACTTCCGGGCAATTTTTTTACTGCTTCTACCGCTTCATCTTCATTCATTATTTGATTAAAAACCGAAGTAGATTCAAAAGAAAAATTAGATAAAATAGAAACAGGCCCTTGATGATTCCATTGGTAAAGGAAAGGATATTCTAAATGCAATTGGATATTTTTACTCATCGGACTATGCGAGCAAGGCTTATGAATTTGCAAGAATATGAAGATAGGAAAAAGGAAGTATATGTTATCATTCCACTCTTACAATGTTATTTATTTTTGCCAACTTTATTTTCCAAAACATTCTGATACCAATTAAAAATCTGTTCTCCTACAGTTGAATAACCAAATAGGAGCGCACTTTCTTTTGCTATTTTTTGTTGATCAAAATGGGAATAATTTAAAATCATTGACTTCATAGCTTGCATCAATTGATCTTCATTTTCACTTTCTACCAAAATTCCATTTGAGGAAGATACTATTTCTTGAATGCCTCCTACACCGGTGGAAATGATGGGGAGGCCACAACATAAAGCTTCCAGAATCACACAAGGCAAATTTTCGAAACGACTGAAGAGCACAAGCGCTGAAGAGTTCTGCATTTCAAGCGCCACTTGTTTGTAAGGTATTTCATTTTTAAAAAAAATAAATTTATCTAATCCACCCGAATCCTTTGCCAGCTTCAACATAGAGTCTGTTATTCCTCCAATCATTAAAAGTTCAAATTCTAATCCTTCTCTATTTAATTCTATGGCAGCGCGAATGATTCCTTCCGAATTTTTTTCATAACTCATCGTCGAGGGATGAATGAATCTCGTTTTTTCTTTCTTAATAGGGTTAAAATAAAATAAATCAGTATCCACCACATTCGGCACCACTTCGAAATTAATCTTCGCCAAAAAATTGATGGTTTCTCCTAATCTGTGAGCCACAGGTAATAAGAGCGAAGCTCCATTTAAAATCCATTTAGTAAGTTGAAGAGTTAGAAAATCGGACTTATATATTGAATAAGGATTTTCCAAATAATAACCGGTCCAATGCTCCGAAATGACATAAGGAATATGATACATTTTTTTTAAATAGCGAGCAAATAATCCTGCTTTAAAAGCAACGTGAACATGAACCAAATTGGGCAAACCTTTTTCTTTCTTTATTTGAGCAAATATTTTTTTCTGCAGAAAGAAATATTTGAAAAAGGAAAATATTTTTTCTGTCAATCGGAAATAGGAAGGTCCATAATATCCTCGATAAATTACCATTTTTCCATCTTCCGTTTTTTCGATTTTAGTGTTTCCGGGTCGTAAAGATTCATCCTTTGTTACAAAAAGAATTACAATAGGAATAAATGGACAAACTGCCCTTGCATGACGTTCAATAAAATCTCCATCGAACGCATGTATCTTGCTAGGGTACCAACTTGCCAACCAAAGTACATATTTGTTCATGCTTTTATTTTAAGCAGGTTTAGCTAAAATTAATAATGAATAACCTCCCCACAGTTTAGCGCTTAATGATGGATTTATGGCAAACGAAATGTTGCGTAAAATTTTCTTCAATTTTCTTTTAATTCCTTTCACAGGAAAAGTATCTATAATCGGTTTTGTATAGTGCTTATCAATAATTTTATATCCGGTATCTTTTAATATCCAATCAATCATTTCTTCTGTAAAATAATGAATATGACCTACGGTCTTTCTTTGTTGTAATATCACGTGCGGTTTTAATATCGTTCTACAAGAAAGATCCATAGGAATGTGAAATATAAAATTTCTACCTCTTGGCTGAAGTTCTCTTAAAAAATAATAAAAATCATCCACGTGTTCCATCACATCAATCATCAGAAGTAAATCAGTAATCGGAAAATTTTCTTTAAAAAAATCGGACTGATGAAAAGTAAGATTGAATTTGGTTCTTGGAATTGCCAAAGAAATTGCTTGTGGAGAAATATCAAATCCATCTAATTGTTCTACCCCATTATCTAATTTCAAAATGTTTTCTAAAATGGCGCCTGCACCACATCCTACCTCTACTATAGTTTTAGGTTGAATCTCATTTTTCGTGTACAATTCATAAATGATTTTGGCCTTCCACTCCGCATCTTCTACATGCCAATCTCCGGTATTTTTCAAATATTCAGAATTGGTATAAATATCATCACTCCGCTGGCTCATAGAATTTTAATGTTTTTTAAAACAGACTCTTTTAATTTTTTCAAATCACTCAATCGAAAGTAAAAAAAATCAATCATACCGCTATGATGAATCTTATTAAAAATGACCATCACATAAATGTTGTAAGAAATATATCCTACACTACTCACCATCGCTGCAGCCACAATACCAAACTTAGGAATAAGTAACGCATCTCCAATAACAATAATTACTAAAGCTAAAACAGACCCTTTAAGATTTACGGCTACTTTATTCTTACCGGAAAAATAGGCCGTCAAAGTATATAAAGTGGATAATGCTAAAATACCGGGTATTAAAAAAAGAAAGGGACGATACATATCTGAAAAACTTTCTCCAAAAACAAAAGGGAACAACCATTTTCCAAAAATAATTAGTATCCCACATCCTGCTAAATAAAGAAAAAAAATTGTTCTTGAAACTATCTTCAAAGTAGCTTCTACTTTATCTATATGGTTACCCGAAATGAGCGGAAATAAAGCGCCGGCAAGTATTCCGGGCAAGATAAAAAACATTTGAGCTACTTTCGAAATTTGTATATAATTTCCTAATTCTTCCAAACTGCAATATCTGTTTACAAACCAATAATCAATTTTGTATAATAGAAAAAAGACGATGTTGGACAAAAAAGCCAGCATTGAATACTTAAAAAGTTTTTTCAATTCAGTGCTTTTTATCATTCTGAATTTTGGAAAAGAAAAGCGATTTGAAAATATTACTAACAGCACCATACCGGTGAGTAAAAAACTACCAAAATAAATAAATATAAAAACTTCGTTGGTAAGCCAACTTTCGGATGCCACATTTATTAATAAAATTATCAGAAAAAAATTGACCGCTATGGAGATTAAATTAGAAGTAATATAATTCTGCTTTGCATAAAACAGACCGGTAATGAATGTCAACAAAATATTGCCACAAATAAATAGAAGAGCGTACTGGAATTTTATCATGGGAATATCAATACCTATCCCAATCAAACTAAAATAACTCAGCACAACTATCAATGCAATGATGAAAGTCCAGAGTATGGAAAAACTCAAAAGTTTTTCTTGTGAAATTTCTTCCTTCGAACCAAAATAAACCAAACCGGCTTCCAGACTAAAACTCCCAATAAGTGTAAGAAAAGAAAAAATGGTAAAGAGATAATATATCCATCCGGAAATAGCTGCGTCGAAATGTCTTGCAATAAGAATATTCAATAAAAAACCGCTTACAAAAAACAAACCGCGCCAAAAGATATTTTGATATAATAATTTCTGAATGTTCATGTATTGTTTTGGCAATTTACATTTTCACCTTTTGGCTCGACTTTAAAAAATTATTTCAAACTCTTAATAATCGTTTCAAATTCTTCTGCATTCAAAGCAGCGCCTCCAACCAAACCTCCATCTACATCTGGCTTGCTGAAAATTTCTTTTGCATTGGCAGCTTTTACACTTCCTCCATATAAAATAGAAATGCTGTCTGCTACTTCACTTCCGTACTGATTGGCGAACACTTTTCTTATATGTGCATGCATTTCTTGTGCTTGTTCTGCACTCGCTGTTTTTCCTGTACCAATGGCCCATATTGGTTCGTAGGCCATTACAAAGTTTTGCAATTGTGTTGCAGATAAGTGAAATAAGCTTTCTTTAATTTGTTTTTCTACATATTGATTTTGAGAATTGGCTTCTCTAATTTCTAATGGTTCACCACAACAAAAGATTGGTTGTAATCCATTCGCAAAAGCAATATCTACTTTTTGCGCCAACGTTTTAAAATCTTCACCAAAATATTCTCTTCTCTCACTATGGCCGATAATGACATAATCAATGCCACACGAAGCAAGCATGGGCGCACTAACTTCACCGGTAAAAGCTCCGGAAGATTGGGTATAACAATTTTGTGCAGCTACATGATAACCGGGCAAATTAATTAATAGATCATTGGCCAATAACAAATAAGGAAATGGCACACCAAATACAACTTCTTGATTTTCTTTCAAAATAATATTCTTGTTAAGAAGTGCATCCAATAAATTCTTGGCTTCTGTTAACGATAAATTCATTTTCCAATTTGCAGCGGCAATTTGTTTTCTCATTAGTTCTATTTTTTACGGTATATTTTTTTTAATTGTTCAATTTCTTTCTCTTCTAATTTTTGGTGTTTCAAATTTTTCCAATTGGAAATATCTTTCAACGCTTTATTTAATTCATACGTTTCTTTACCCCAAGTAAAATTATCTATAAATTTTGGTGGAACAGTTTCTCCAAATATATTACAACTTACGCCTACTACCGTTCCTGTATTGAAAGAAGTGTTGATGGCAGCCCTACTATAATCACCCATTAATAATCCGCATTTGATGCCGGCCTCTTCAAAATTGTGTTGGTTCTTATTCCAAATTTTTACGGGCGATACATTGTTTTTCAAATTAGAATTACTCGTTCCCGCTCCTAAATTGCACCACTCTCCAATTACAGAATCTCCCAAATAACCATCATGTGCTTTATTAGAAAATGCCATTAAAATAGAATTTTTTATTTCACCACCCACCAAACAATTCGGGCCAATAGTACTCGCACCATAGATTTTAGAGCCCATTTTTACAACACTATTTTCTCCAATATAAATAGGACCACGCAATAAACTTCCTTCCATTATCTCAGCATTCTCGCTGATATAAATTGGGCCTGTACTCGCATTTAAAATAGCGTATTCAATGGTTGCACCGCGTTCTATAAATATATTTTCAAAACCAATTGCTTGATTCGTTTCCGATAATTTCGCAGAAACCTTTCCTTCGGTAAGCATTTTAAAATCTTCTCGAATAGCCCAATCATTGAATTCAAATAATTCCCAAGGATGTTGTAATTCTTTGCATTCGGAATTTAATGTCAAACGATTTTCACGACTTGCCAATTCTTTCAAAAAAGAAAAAGAAGGAAGCACATTTACTGGATAAATAATATCCTCCGGTTCATTGATTTCGCCGGATGATCTTTCAGAAAGAATCTCTACATTTCCCGGGAAATAAAAATGCCATTTTTCAAAAATGGTGAGCATTCCAATTCGTACATGTGCAATAGAACGCAGTTCTCCAAATGGAAATAAAGAAGGCACATTATGTACATCATCCAATAAAATCTTCATTCGGCTAAACTACTCCTTTAAGCTTAGAAAATAAAAATCCTCCGATAAAGGAGGATTTATAATTATATTACAATAAAACAGATAGATTATTGTTTTTTGGCGTAACGTTTTTTAAACTTATCGATACGGCCTGCGGTATCTACCAACATATTTTTGCCGGTGTAAAACGGATGAGAAGTATTGGAAATCTCCAGCTTAATTACCGGATATTCATTACCATCTTCCCATACCATTGTCTCTTTAGATGCAGCAGTAGAACGACTTAAAAAAGTATGTTCATTACTCATATCGCGAAAGATAACTTTTCTGTAATTGCTTGGATGAATGTCTTTTTTCATAATTTAGTTTTTACAACATGGCTAATCGTTTACCAATCTCCATATTTTTTAAGGGTGCAAAGTTAAGGGAAAATAGTTTTAATCCAAAACTAACTTTTCATATTTACATATTGAAATGCTAAACCTAAATCCCAACTTTTGGATGCTTGAATTATTTCTTGCAAATCATCAATTTTTTTGGAAGTAACGCGAACCATATCATCCATAATGGAAGCTTGAACTTTAGATTTAGAATCTTTTATCAATTTCACGATTTTTTTAGCATCTTCTTGACTCAAACCGTTTTTAACAGGCACTTCCATTTTTACCACTTTCCCGCTCTGGTAGGGCTCTTTAGAGAAATCATAGATTTCTGCTGCTAATCCTTGTTTGATGCTTTTGCTTATCAACACATCCTTAATCTGATCCAATTTCATCACACTATCGGCTTCCAAATTAATTTTAAATTCCTTTTTGTTCAATTCGATCACTACATGATTTCCTTTAAAATCAAAGCGGTTCTTAATTTCCTTTTCTACGGTATTAACCGCATTGTCAAGGGTTTGCAAATCTACTTTGCTGACTAAATCAAATGAAGGCATAATAAAATATTTTAATAATCCAAAGGTTCAAAGATAAACCATAGCAAGTGATAAAAATAAAAAGCCGCCGCAGAATATTTTTATTCTACGACGACCTATTTTGGTTTTAGAGAAGATTAATTTCCTGATGACTTAATTCTATTTTGTTCCTCTGAAGCTCCACCCACTTTCCTTTGTTGAGTTTTTAGCGGCTTACCAAATCTGTAAGTGAAGGTCAAAGAAAGCGTTCTACTATCGCGTCCATTTTCAATATTTAGATCAATTTCTTGATAATTCACTCTTGCTTTTATTTCTTTCATGGAATCGAAAATATCTCTGACACTTAATTTCAGCGTACCTTTTTTATTTAAGATCTGTTTCTGAATTCCTAAATCTACTCTCCAAATCGGATCAATTACGATCTGACCTTCTATTCCTTTAGAACGATAAAATCCACTCAATTCACTACTCCAACCTTTACCCATTTTAAATTGGTTATTCATATTTCCCATGAAAGTCCAATTATTTACATTCAACATTTCGCCGTCAATTAAACCTTTGTAACCTGTATTGGCCATATTGGAATAAAGATTAGTGGTCCAGAATTTGGTAATAGCAAAACCGGCACTTACAGCAATTCCGAAATTGGTTTTAGTAGCTACATTTTCTTTGGTTTGAAAGGTTTTTCTCTCACTGGTAATTTGTTTAATTACTGAGGTAAAAGCATCATTTGTTATGCTATAATTAAGAGTAGTATTTAGAAATCCATTGTATGTATGAGACAACTCAAAATTATTGGTGAACTGTGGTTGCAATAAAGTGTTACCAACATTGTAAGTGTACTCATCCAAGAAATATATAAACGGATTCAAATCTTCATAATCAGGTCTGTCTATTCTTCGGCCATAATTGATAGAGAAAGTATTTTTTTCGTTAGCATTATAACTTACATAAACAGTTGGGAAAAGGTTGATATAATTTTTTGTGAAAGAAGAATCCGGATGAGTTTGATTGCCGAACTGTTTTCCGTGTGCATTCGTATTTTCTGCTCTCAAACCGGTTTGAAATCCCCATTTTTTTATTTGGGTGCTAAAATTTATGTAGCCCGCATTGATATTTTCTTTGTAAATAAAATGATTGGTTTTTCCGTAATCAATAGAATAACCACCGCCATTTTCTATTTGATACACAGCATCATTATCTGTAACTACATAACTGCTTTTTGCTCCCATTTCAATTTTGGATTGATTTTTCAAAGGAAAAGTAAAGTCTGTTTTTGCAGAATAGATTTGAATTTTTGAGGGCAAATCTCCTATCAAAGATGATGAAGGTCTTTTCTTGGTATAATCGGGGTTAAAATAATCACTGCTTAAAATCATATCATTTCCTTTGTTGTAGGTGAGATAATCTAAGTCGATTGTAAAATCTTTTCCTGTAGAATCAAAGCTGTGACGCATGTTCATGTTAATAGAGAAATTGCGGGTCAAATCTTTAGAAGCATTAATAGAACGTACAATAGAATCGGTATGATTATTTTTATCATTCAAATAAGTAGTATTGGTATTTCTATCTTTGGAAGGATTGATAAATCCACTGAAAACCGCTCCCCATGTGGTATTTTTACTCGCATAAAAATCCATTCCCACTTTTATATTATGGTTTTCAGAACGATAGGTACTAGGTGAATATTGATCAAAAATGGTTTCAATTTCTTTCGTGCCGCTATTTCTGAATCTTCTAACAATATGCGTTTGCCTCTCTCCTTGCCAAAGTGAATAACTGTAATTCCCAAAAATATTCACCTTACCATTTCTATAATTTAAATTTAAGCTGTTATTAGTTTTGGTAACAGTAGATTGTGATATTGATGCACTCACGCTTCCGTTCATTCCTTTAATTTTATTTTTAACGGTTTTAATATTGACAATTCCCGAATTGCCGGATGCATCATATTTTGCGGAAGGATTGGTCATAATTTCGATTTGTTCGATTCCGGATGCAGGCATATTTTTCAAAAGATTAGATAATTCTTGTGCACTTAAATATGTTGGGCGACCATCTAACATTACTGTAACACCATCTTTACCTTTAAGACTAATGATACCGTCTTTATCCACGGTAATACCCGGAGATTTTTCTAAAACATCCAAAGCCGAAGAACCCGCGCTGGTGATGGATGAAGATACATTTACTATAGTACGATCAATTTTTCTTTCAATGAAAGGTTTGGTAGCCGTAATGGTGACTCCTTTTAGAGTTTCTACATTTTTTTCTAAATGTAATGCAGCCAAAAGAATAGGACTTTCTGAGTCCACCATAAATGAAGGGCTCATGGCTGAAGAATGTCCGATGGATGTAGCCACTATATAATATTGACCGTAAGGAATATTTTCAAAAGAATAATTTCCTTTTGGATCAGTAAGTGCCACTTTTACTAAGCTGGAATCTGCTGAGCGATAAAGTGAAATGGTGGCTGCGTCAATCACGTCTTGATTTCCGCCATCGGTAATTTGTCCGGTAATGGTTCCGTTCGCTTTTTGTTGCGAAACTGTAACGGTGCTACTTTGAGAAAAAATACTCGCTGTAGCTACTAACATTAATAAGCAATAGATTGTTAACTTTTTCATGATATTTTAATTCTGTGTTTGAAATATTACAGGACAAAACTAAGTACTGTGCGTTACATAGTACCAAATTATACATAAACGGTAAATATTTATTTTTGAGCGGTAATTCTACAATAAACGAATGGGAAGGAAGATTGTTACAAAATCTAAAAAAAAATCTGAAAAAGTGATTACACACAAAGCCCTGACGGGCTAAATGCTTATTTCCAAAGTAAAAAAAAGAAAATCTGCACTAAATGCTTAGGCGCTTTTGTGTTTTTTTATAAAATAGAAAACGCCGAATATACCCAAAATCACAAATAAGAATGAGATCAATTCTGCTTGTGTAGGATGCAATCCAAAAATAGAATAGGTAGTATTTACTCGGATTGTTTCTATTAAAAAACGTTCAACACCATTTAAAATTAAATAAATAGAAAACATAACTCCGGGAACTTTGATCCTTTTTCTAAAAGACCACATTCCTAAAAATAAAAGTCCGCAGCCGATAATCTCATACAAAGGAGTGGGAAAAACAGGTTGAGGCAAAGCCCTACAATATCGGCCCTCACAATCTTTCATTAATATACCATCTTCATTTACGTTATGCGGATACGTATAAGCCACCATCCAAATAGGAATAAAAGAAGGAGCTTTAAAACTTTTATGAGGCACTTCACTTAGGGTTTTAGAATGCCTATCTGTAACAAAAGTGGAGGCACCCAAAGAATCTTGTACAGTTCCATTTAGAAAATAAGTCTCGTGTTCTTGCAATTTTTGTTGAAATTGGCCTGGCGCAGCCAATACTGACTTACCCGGTACCTCGCTCACATAAGCACTGTTATAAATACCCCAATCGCCATCACCCGCCACTTGACAACCAATTCTACCCAACGCATACGCAATCATCAACGCTGGAGCAGCAGCATCAATTAAATGAACAATTTTAATTCCTTTTTTACGCGCAAAAAGGAGAATGGCAATTGTGGCACAAATAAGTCCGCCATAAAATGTAAGCCCGCTTGGAGATAATAAATTACCAATCGGATTCTCTATAAATCGATCCCAATTTTCTAAATTATCAAATAATTTCGCTCCAATAATTCCAAATACCAAAGCTAAAATAACAATATCTCCTACTCTGTCGTGTGGCCAAATTCTGATCTTTCTATGCTCCGGCTTTGATAATTTTTGTTTATTTTTTTCTCTGATTTTTAAAAATATTAAAACACCCGCCACTATAATTCCCGCTACTACACTACCTTTTGAAGAAAAAATATATTCTTGCAGATCTATACTTTCTTGTCGGCTGGCCACAAAGGCGCCAACTAATTTATAACCAAATACAAATCCTACTAAACCGTTAATAAATAAATCAAAAAATGAAAAAGCCGGCTTGCCGGTAATAATCGTTTCTTCTCTTGGTTTTAATAAGCCTTGTTTCTCCTTTCTGCGCAATTCGAGTGAGAGTACCCAAGCAGAAATAATAAAAGATACAGCTACAAAAATGCCGAATGTGTAAAATATTTTGAAGGCATTGATTTCTATGCCAAACCAATCTTTTAAGGCAAAATATAAATTTGGATACATAGTAACCTTTTAATGATGTAGGAGTTAGTAAATAATAAAACAAGCTAAAATAAAAAAACCTTCGTAAAAATAGAAGGTTTTTATAAGAATCATACAATTAATTAGCAATATTCTTCAAAGGCAGCAGCGAGATTGGTTGAAATCATTTTTGCAGTGTGGCCATCAATATGATGCCTTTCTAAAAAATGAACCAAATTTCCATCTTTAAATAAAGCAATAGATGGAGAAGATGGAGGATAAGGTAATAAATGCTCACGAACTTTCGCAACAGCTGCATCATCAAAACCTGCAAAGCTCGTTGCTAAATGATCGGGTTTTTTTGAACTTTCTGCTAATGCTGTCAATACTCCCGGACGTGCCGCACCGGCTGAGCAACCGCATACCGAATTGATGACTAATAATGTTGTGCCCGGCTGATTAACCGCTTTCTCTACTGCTTCTTCCGTAGTTAAATCTTCAAAACCATTCTGAGTTAATTCTTCCTTCATAGGAATCACTATTTGTTCTGGATACATAATTTTATTTTTTCAGCAAATTTACAACTCTTTCTGCTTTAAAATACCTATTGTTTATCATACTCAATTCCAGCAATAATGTCATTAATAAATTCTAATTCGGACACAATGACTTGAATTAAGGCAAAAATTTCCTAAAATATGGATTGGTATCTATTTTGACCTATTAATAGAAAATTAATTATTCAACTTAAAATAGAAAAAAAAATGACACAAGTAAAATTTAACCAACCGGGTTTTAAAGTGATCGACCAATTCTTTGATTCATTATTGAATGAATCTCCTGTATTCACTAAAAGAAATGGCCTTAATTTTCCGGCCGTAAATATTGTAGAAACAGATAACAATTACGAATTAGAACTTAATGTTCCCGGAAGAAAAAAAGAAGATTTTAAAATCACACTCGACAATGATTTGTTGACCATCTCTTTTGAAAAAGAAGAAGAGAAAACTGATGAGACTAAAAAATTTATTAAGAGAGAATTTATAGCACAATCTTTCTCTCGTTCTTTCACTTTGGATGAAAAAATCAACATTGATGAAATCAATGCGAAATACGAAGACGGCATATTAATGCTTACGCTTCCTAAAAAAGAAGAAGTGAAAATACAACCAAAAGAAATTACCATTCAGTAATTCACTGAAATAAAAAAGGTAAATACAAGAATTTATTTTTATGAAAATCCTGTTCGTAGTAGGTTGGATATTGATCAACTGCCTCAATAAAATGAGGCAGTTTTTTTATTTATACCCTAAAATTTTCAACATACTTTGAGCGCTTTGCTCTTTGGCATAAAGTCGATCGGTTAGTTTACCATTTTTATCATAATCCAAAATAATGTATTTCGGAGATGGAATCATGCAATGTTTGATACCACCATATCCGCTTATCTGATCTTGATACGCTCCGGTATGGAAAAAGCCTACGTACAAAGGTTCCGGCCCATTTAATTTTGGTAAAAAAACTTCATTGATATGTTCTTCAGAATCATAATAATCATGACTGTCGCAAGTAATTCCTCCTAAAGTAACCCTTTGGTATTCTTCCTTCCATTTATTAATGGGAAGCATTAAAAATTTCTCACCAATGCCCCATGTATCGGGCAATGTAGTGATGAAAGAAGAATCTATCATGTACCAAGTTTCGCGATCATTTTGCATTTTTTGTCCTAAGATGGAATAAATATGACCCATACTTTCGCCCACCGTATAACTACCAAATTCTGTAAAAATATGTGGCATCGGTACCTTACTTTTTTTACAAGCCACTTTGATGTTTCGCACAATTTCATTGATCATAAATTGATAATCATAATCAAATCCTAAAGAATGTTTGATAGGAAAACCGCCGCCGATATTGATAGAATCTAATTCCGGACAAATCTTGCGCAATTGACAATACAGATTAATTACCTTATTCAATTCACTCCAATAATACACATCATCCTTTACACCTTTATTCAAAAAAATATGAAGCATTTTTAATTGAAAGCGATCTTCATTTCCTTCAATTTCATCTACATAAAATTCTAAAATATCTCTCGCTCGAATTCCTAATCGGGATGTGTAAAAAGGAAAAGTAGGTTCTTCTTCAGCAGCCACTCTGATTCCTAATTTGAAAGGCACTTTCGCTGATTTGCGGTAGGCTTTTAATTCATCTTTATTATCCAAAATAGGAATTACATTTTTAAATCCTGAATTGATTAATTTAGAAATGCGACTTGTATAAGATTTTTGTTTGTACCCATTGCAAATAATAAAATTATCCTTGGTGATTTTCTTCGCTGCATATAATTTTTGAATGATTTCAATATCATACGCATAAGACGTTTCCAGATGAATATTATGTTTTAGCGCTTCTTCAATCACAAATGAAAAATGCGAACTTTTTGTACAATAACAATAATGATATTCACCTTCGTATTTATGTTTCTTGAAAGCATTTTCAAACATCTTTTTTGCTTTTTCAATTTGCTTTCCAATTTTAGGAAGAAAAGTAAATTTCAAAGGCGTTCCATACTTATCTATTAAGGCTTTGATATCTACGTCATTATATTGTAGATAACCGTCTTTTAGTTTATAATCTTCTTGAGGGAAATTAAATGTTTGTTGAACAAGATCATTGTAGGTATTATTCATTTCACGAAATAAGAATTTTAAAATTTATACAAATGTAATCTAAGAATGGGATTTAAGAGTTTTGAGTTGAGAATTATGAGTTAGAAGTTCAGAATTATAAGCTGAGAGTTATGAGTCATTAAAACCTGTCAACGCTGTTCAGGGATTTACAATACTCTAAACTCATAACTCTCAACTCCTTTCCTTCTCCAATATAAAAAAACCGTCCCGAGTTAAAGGGACGGTTTTAAGAATTATTCTAAGGTTGAAATTATTTTACTGACTGAATTAAAGTTTTAAAACTTTCAGGCTCATTCATCGCCATATCAGCTAAAACTTTTCTGTTTAAATCAATATTTTTTACACGAAGTTGACTAATAAATTGGCTGTAAGTCATTCCTTCTGCGCGAACAGCTGCATTGATACGCGTAATCCATAAAGCACGGTATTCGCGTTTTTTCAATTTACGACCTACATAGCTGTAAGTCATACCTTTTTCCATTACATTCTTTGCAACGGTATATACATTTTTTCTTTTTCCGTAATAACCTTTAGCGGCTTTAAGAACTCTTTTTCTTCTTGCCCTTGATGCGACTGCATTTGATGAACGTGGCATAATTTAGTATTTTTTATTTTAGATCCGATTTCCGGACGACTGGTTTTTAATAATCTTTCTAAAAATGTTTGATAAAATGAGGTTTGAATTGATAGAATTTATTTCATTCTAAGCAAACGCATTACAAATGGTCTATTGGCATCACTTACCACTCCGCGAATACGCATACCGCGTTTACGTTTAGTTGATTTTTTAGTAAGAATGTGTCTTTTGTAAGCTTTTTGGAAAGTAATTTCTCCGGTTCCGGTTACTTTGAAGCGCTTCTTAGCACTTGAGTTGGTTTTAACCTTTGGCATCTAATAAATATTTAACTTTTACACCCTTGCCGGCGTTTCGAACAGACGAAAACTTATGGAGCCATGTGGGCAATATGTTTTAAAAAACTCCATTTTCTCCAAACATAAATGAGAAATGGGCTGCAAAAGTAAGGATTTATTTTTATTTAGAAAGAAATTATTTGATTAATTCTTGTGCTGAATTATGTTGAATGCTAAATAATCCAAAACCTCAGTCAATTCCTTTTCTCGCAAAGATGCCGAGGAGCAAAGAAGGAAAGAATAGAACAAGAATACCATTCGGCACGCTAAATTTGCTTCTCTTCCACCTTTGGAGTTGGAGTGAGGCCTTTCCCAATGTTGCCGTTTGTCCGGAGACCAAAGAGCCGCAAATCTTCACAACTCACTCACTTCACAACTCACCCACTTCTAACCACTAATAATCCCCACACTCCTCTTAATAAATTCAGTCAATTCATTTCCTTTCAATAATCCTTGAGAAAGTAAGGCTAAGTCGGTAAGACTCTTTACCAAATTATCTTGTACTGCAGCATCTTCTTCTTTCAATATTTTCTGAAACACGGGATGGTTACCATTTACAGTCAAGGTTACTTCTTCGGGCATATTATCATAAAAACTACCCATTCCGCCACCGCCTGTCATGGCCATATCTTTCATGCGTCGCATAAATTCAGGGCGAGTAGCAATTACCGGCACTGCATCTGCAGACAATCCTCTAACTTCTACGGAAGTGTGCAAATTTGGCATTTCTACTTTGAACAAACCTTTCAATTTTTCTGCCTCTTCTTTACTCAAAACACTTTCGGTACTTTCATTTTTATCAATCAAGTTTTCTGTGATATCTGCATCTACGCGTACGAATTGTACATCACTCCATTTCATCTCCATATTATTCACAAAAGCAGCATCAACAATACTTTCCAGCTTTACTACTTTGTAACCTTTTTCTTCTGCAGCTACGATAAAACTATTTTGTTGCACCGGATTAGAAGTATACAACATCACCCATTTGCCTTCTTTATTTTTCTGTAGTTTTTCAGTGGCATTTTTATATTCTCCAATGGTGTAAAAGGTTTTTCCGGAAGCATCTTCAAACAAATTAAATTTATTGGCTTTATCCAAAAATTTATCGTCGGTGATCATTCCGTATTTTACAAATAGCCCTAAGCTTTCCCATTTTTCTTCAAAAGATTTTCTGTCTTCTTTAAATAATTCTTCTAATTTATCGGCCACTTTTTTGGTGATGTACGAACCAATTTTCTTCACATTCGGATCGCCTTGTAAATAGCTACGACTCACATTCAGCGGGATATCCGGACTATCAATAACACCATGCAATAACATCAAAAATTCAGGAACAATATCTTTCACTTCGTCCGTTACAAATACTTGATTGCTGTATAATTGTATTTTATCTTTTTGAATTTCATAAGATTTTTTCACCTTAGGGAAATATAAAATTCCCGTAAGATTGAATGGATAATCAACATTCAAATGAATCCAAAATAATGGCGGTTCGCTGTAAGGATATAATTCTTTATAAAAATTCTGATAATCTTCTACTGATAAATCGGCCGGTTTTTTTGTCCAAGCCGGAGAAGTATTATTAATTTGTTTGCTCTCCACATCTTTTTCTTCGCTATCAAAGAAAATTGGAACAGGCAAAAATTTACAAAATTTCTCAAGCATGTGACGCACACGATCTTCATCCAAAAATTCTTTACTTTCTTCATTGATGTGTAAAACAATATCAGTGCCTCGGCCTTCTTTTTCTGTTGGCGTTAAAGTATATTCCGGACTGCCATCACATTGCCATTTTACCGCTTGGCTATCTTCTTGATAACTTTTGGTAATAATTTCTACTTCATCACTTACCATAAAGGAAGAATAAAAACCAAGTCCGAAATGCCCTATGATAGCGGATTCATTCTTCCCTTTGTATTTTTCTAAAAATTCTTCTGCACCACTAAAGGCTACCTGATTAATATATTTATCAACTTCTTCTTGCGTCATTCCCACTCCTTTGTCGGAAATGGTTAACGTCTTTTTTTCTTTATCAATTTTTACATGGATGTCAATATTTCCTACATCTCCTTTTACTTCGCCGAGAGAAGCCAATGTCTTTAATTTTTGCGTAGCATCTACGGCATTGCTCACTAATTCGCGTATAAAAATTTCATGATCGCTGTATAGAAATTTTTTGATGATAGGGAAAATATTTTCTGTTTGTACCCTGATACTTCCTTGTTGCATGTTTGATTTTTTTTGGTGCATGGTTCAAAATAAATGCCATTCTACTCGCACGTGCCAAGTTGTCCTAATAAAAATGTAAAGAGCCATTCTGAAAATATTTTTCGTAAGAGAATTTTTGTTTTGTACAGGTTGATAGAGAATAAATTTTTACCATTTGACTTATGCAATTAGTTTTTTATATCAAAAACTTTAACTACTTTGCAAAAAGAGTGCCTTTACTCTCAGTTTTTTATCCATCCACAATCCTATTTCCTATGAAAAAATATACACTCGTATTAATCCATAAAATAAAAATAGTACTAACGATTATTTTTTTTTTGGGAATCGTGAAAGAGGGAATGGCGCAAGAGTCGCCCAACGCGGAATTGCGCACTAATTTGTATAAAGTATCAGGCGATCATGGAGTCATATTAGATTCCGTTTTTTCTTATTTTAATGACACGTACAATAATTTATTTGATGAAAACGATGTAGAAAAAAATAATAATCCTGCGAAAGAAAACCTCGCCATTTTTAGTGATGGAAAATTATTATCGAAAGAAAGAAAACAATTACCAAAAAACGGAGATACTATTTTCTATCGAATCAATTATATGAATCAAGGACCTTATCGTTTTAAATTTATGTCAAAAGATTTAGATTTTAGCGGACAAGAATCTTATTTGTACGATAGGTATTTGAATGTGATTACTCCCGTAATGTCGAATGATACGGTCTATTACGATTTTAATGTAAAGACTGCGCTTCCCGGTTCTTGGGCAGAAAATAGATTTAATATCCTATTCAAATCTACCAATCCTACCGCAGTAATTCTTACTAACTTCAGGGCATACACGAAAAAAAATAATGTAGTGGTAGAATGGAAAGCTGCAACGGAAAATAATATGCGCAGCTATACCATTGAAAGTTCTACTGACGGTAGAAGTTTTAATAAAGTATTTACCACTCCGGCGCTAAATAAGGATGGCTCTACCTATCATTGGGATGATGTGAATGTAAAAAGCGGCTACCGCTATTATCGAATACTTTCTACAGAATTGGATGGCAAATCTATATATACTAAAATTATAAAAATTTGGATTGGCGAAAATTCTCAAAGTTCAAAGATTGGAGTGTACCCCAATCCTATTAAAGGAGGAGTAATTAATTTGCAATTTCAAAATGAGCTTGCCGGCGAGTACCAATTACATTTATTAAATACTTCCGGACAAATAATTCTCAAAAAACAGATACAATATTTTGGCGGAAACAGTCATGAATTAATTTGGCTAAATTCCAAAATATCCAAAGGAATTTACCTCTTAGAGATTTTTAATGATGGGAAAAAAGTGTTTAGTGAAAAGATGGTGTATTAGGGAGTGGTGAGTTTAGAGTTTAGAGTGGTGAGTGGTGAGTGGTGATTGGTGATTGGTGAGTGGTGAGTGGTGATTGGTGATTGGTGAGTGGTGATTGGTGAATGGTTGTCCGAAGGACCTCTTTAGGGAATGGTTATATTGTTGTCGAAGAAATTTCTAAAAGAAATTTTTCAAACTCATAACTCATAACTCTAAACTCTAAACTCATAACTCACCACTTCCACCACTCACCACTTTAATAAACCACTTTCTCACTCATCACCCTCTCACTTCCTTTATAGATTTCTAAATGATAAACTCCTTTAGTAATCGTGCTGCCTAATGTCAATAATTCGCTGCTACTTCCACCCGGATGATTGATCGTTTTATTCATCATCACTTGCCCAATAGAATTGAGTAATCGCAATTGATACATGCCTGCCTCTTGGTTTTCAAATTGTAAATTAATCACTCCATCTTTTATCGGATTCGGATAGATTGTTATTTTTCCATTGCCGGAATTATTACCAACCAATACCCTCACAATTTTGCTGTAATTGGTTTTTCCATCCATTTCTGTAGAAAGAATTCTATAATAATGATAACCGGGATTTACATTTACATCCAACCACTGATAGGTAGTAGCCAATACATTCTTAGCCGCTACTGTACCACCTTTGATGAAAGTTTTTCCGTCTGTAGAAGATTCAACCGTATAGCTGCGCATATTACTTTCATTTTCTACACTCCATTCTACCACAATATCTTTATTTTTCGTGTAGGCCTTAAGGTTGGTAAGGGTAACGGGTGTAGTTTTAGAATTTTTAAAGACAATACTAAACCTATTCTCATCCCAAGAACCGGTGGCACTTGTAATGGTAAAATCATACCAAGTAGTATCATTGGGCGATACTGCCGTATAGGTTTGTAAATACTTATCATACAAAAATGCATCCTTGCCGCTGACATCTAATTTATTGGCAATAAATGCAAAACGATAAGGTGCAATTCTATAATTATTCATCTTATAAAAAATGGTATCGACTTCTTCAGGTAATTGTCTTCTTTCTATCGCCAACACTTTTCCATTTCTTCGCATACTCATATTTTCGGTATTCACGTTCTTTAATTTAGAAGCATCCGATCCGTTTACTTCATTATTGAACGATGCACCGAAAAGAGTTAATGTGCCATCTAATAATACCGGAGGTTGGCCATTAAGGATTCGATACAAGTTACTTCTGAGGGAAGCATCGTTGATTGTTGAACTTGCATTCGAATGATGAGAACCAGTTTTATACGTTTGTGTACTTCCATCTACTTTGACGGTTTCCGGAATCACTATTTTTATAGAGTCTGTTTCAGAATCATTATATACGAAAAACGCTTGTCCCGACTGAATAAAAGGAATACTTCCGTCTTGATAATTGCCACTTGATGGCACTGAATAACTTCCTGAAATAGTTCGGAAAGCACCTAAACCGTATTGCGTAGCACCTTCACCACTCGTCAGATTAGGATCCCAAATATAATAGGTTTCTAAAACGGGATTGGATGCACCATACACTTTTATTTCAGAAAAATCAATGGCCGAAGGATATGGATTACCAATCAAAGCAAAAGAATCCGCTCCCACAAAAATACTATCGGTCGGTTGGGTTACCATTGTATAGAGCTCGCCTCTTGTACGTAAAGTGGTAGTCGTAGCATTGCCATAATTTGGATTTACACTTCTATCGCCTCTGATAAAAACCATATAGCCACCACGAAAATTCATCAAAGAATCCGTTTTTGAAAGCGGATAATATCGGGCACTATCATTATTGAAATATTTCACGGAAGGCTGCGGACTAATAGTATCAAAACCTGCACTTACTCCGAGAGGGCTGGTAAGAATAGTACCATAACCGGGTTTATTATTTTTAGAACTTTCTAAGCCTGAACCCGGATCATTTCCTTCTTGCCAAGCCGATTTAAAAGTACTTCCCGTGGTAGGTACCGATAAGAAATGCCATGCCTTGGAAGAAATATAACGCTCTACAATAAAACGGCCTGAACCCGAATAAGTAATTGCGTCACTACTTACGATAGGGCCTAAGTTGGCGGTATTATTGGCAGTACTTTTTAGAGAAACATCGCCACTGCCTAAAGCTAATTTAGATGGAGTATCAAAACTCATTTTACCAAAAACATTCAGCTCTTTGTTGGTGATTACTTTGGCATTGTTGGTATTGGATAATTGCACATTCCAAACATTTATTGAATCGGTGCCGGTGCCACTTATCGTTTGATCCGTTTTGCCGGATAAAACTAATGTGCCTACCTTATCTTCTTTTAAATTCAGCTTACCATTTACGGTTAAATTTCCTGTAATGGTAAGAATTACATCAGCGCTATTGCTAAGTGTTTTGTCGGCAGAAATATTTAATTGTTTTACTTCCAAATTGATAGGAAGCGTGATATCATTTTGAATTAATACATTATCGGAAGTGAGTGAAATAGGATATTTACATGCATTGGTGAAAGAAGAAATGCCGTTATCACTCATTTCCCACATGGTAGCATCGTTCCAAACACCATCACCTTTTGATTGATAATAAGGAGCTGTTGGAAATTTGTATTCTACTGCTTGAGTTGGTCTAATACAAGTACCACTGCTACTACTTTTCACGGAAGCATAAAACTGATACCCATAATAAATAGGATTGGTAACATCTAGGGTATTGCTTTGGTAGGAAGGTAAATTACTGGCTTCGGACCAACCACTCATACTTGTTCGGTCATTGTAATACCAAGTATAAATAGGAGTCCCCTCAGTGGAAGTACTACTTACATTTAGTGTATTGCAATCTAATATAGTGTTATCTACCGGATTGGTAGTTATTTGTAAAATATCCTCACTATGTCCTACATCAGCACAATCAAAAGATAGATCTATTTCCCAATCTGATCCATTATAAGTAGTAGTAGGGCCGGTTGCTGATGATTTCCGCACCTGAGTAAACCCTGTTTTAATTGCTGAATCATTTCCTCCAATTACTAAGGCTTGAGGATTCGGCACTGAATCTATTGTAGTTGTGCCTTTTACGAGTGCTATAATATCGTTGCCGTTAAAATTACTGTGAGCAAAAGTGTTGCTCCCTACCAGAATATCACAGTCGTTAATAAAACTACTTCCATATAGCATCACTACTGAATAAGAATTAGGAGCTATAGTACCAGTTAATGATTTTTTTACGGTTGAACCCGGGCCATTACCTTTATTATCCCCCAGCGTTCTTATTTGTAGGGTATAGTTGCTTAGATTAATTGTGGAGCCTGTTCCATTGTAAATAGCTACAAAATTTGTGGTCTCATTACTAGTGGCATGAAAAACTCCACTAATCATTAAATCACTTCTTGAGCCATAATTTGCTGAACCACCACAATCCTCATTTTTCTTTATAACGGTAAAATCACTTGAAGAACTACCTGAGCAACCATTTGATGTTACTTCCAATTTACCCGTTACCACATCTGTTAATTTTGCATCAATTAGGTTATCGTCTATTACAGTGAAATTGCTATTAGATACACCATTAATACTCAAACTATTGGCACCGGTAAATCCGGTTCCTACTATTTGCACTCTCGTACCTACAGGTCCAGATGTAGGGCTAAAAGAGGTTATTGTTGGTGAAGTAGCACATCCTGAAATTGTACCACCTATCGAAAGTCCATAACTGCCAGCAGAAGCCGAATAAAATCCCCAACCTCCGGTGGTAGTTTGCCCACTTGCATAATATCGAATGGTAATAGTAGTTCCGTAAGGTACACCTTGCAATGCAGCAATTCCTGTTAAATCAATTTGAGTTAATGGAGTAGTATTTCCCACAGTTACCTGAGGTGAACCAATCAAGGTGAAGTTTGTTCCATCCAAACTATAAGCAAATTGTGAACTTACACCGGGAGTTGCTGCAAAAGAATTTGTTCCATTAAAATTAGCATCTATGGAAGAAAGAGAAAGTACTTTTCCGGAAGAAGGCGCCAAAGTAATTTGAAAATAATCTGTATTGCTTGTTGATATCCCGTTATTTTGAAAGCCTATTGTTCGAAATGAGTTAGCGCCCGAGCTAGAAGCTGCTCCGGTACCCCGTGTAATTAAATTCGAACTTGATAAAAATGAATTAAAAACATCCGGAGTAGAAGTGGCAGGCGAACTCTCCCCTGTAAAATCCCACGCTGCAATAGGCCCTGTTGTAACAGTTAAAGTAACCTCGTTAGAAAAAACAGGCTCTGTACAAGCACCTGTAGATATTATTTGGCATCTGTATTCAGTTCCATTCAATGTTATATCGGAGGGCGTTACTGTTAGTGAGGAAGTAGTAACTCCACTATATGATGCTCCATTTGAGAGGTCTATCCAATCAGAGCCATCGTAATATTGCCAAAGATAGCTTGCCGCATTAGAGGCAGCAACACTAAAAGTGGCCGTGCCTCCTACTATAGCAGATTGATTAGTAGGATCAGTATTAATTGTTGCAAGTGTATTAATTGTAACCGTATATGGGCCTACTGAATTGGCACTCCAACACGTACCATCATAAGCTCTTATATAATAATTACCCGAAGTACTGACAGCTAAAGTCCCATTCAATTTATTCCCTACCTCTGTACCATTTGCCGCGGTTTGCCAATAATAAGAAGGTTGAGCATTACTAAAACTTAAATTAGTAGTTCCGCAATAATCCGTTCCGGATATGGTTCCTGTGGGATTAGCAGGAAGTGCATTTACCACCATTGTAACTTCGTTAGAAGTAGCATTAGCAGAGGTTACGCAACCTCCTGCAATAGTAATCACACAAGTTATTTTATCGCTATTATTTAACGTTGCATTGGAATAAGTTGTTGAGTTGGTACCTACATTTACTCCATTTAATTTCCATTGATAGGAGGCAGTTCCTCCGCCTAAGTTTGCCGAGCTCGCGGTAAATTGCACAGATGTACCTGCGCATATTGCGCCTGAAGGATTTGATGAAATGGAAACTGATGGCGTGACCGGCACTTGACCTGTACCCGTGACGGCTTGATTAACTGTAGTTGCACCTTCGCCTGAAACGGCAATATTTCCGTTGTATGTGCTTGCAGCAGTAGGTGTAAATTTTACATATACTACTTGTGAAACAGTACCACCGGAAGGTGTAAGGGATAAAGAGGTAGAATAAGTACCACCTGAGGAGGTGGAAATTGTGTATGCAGAATTACTCGTTACTGATAAATTACCTGTTAAGTTAGTTCCATTTATTTTTAATGAACCAATTGGAGTACTATTAGTACAAACTGTTCCAAAAGTTAATCCGTTTTGATTGGATAAGGAAATAGATGGTGATGAAGCTACAGTAGTAATTTTTACATTACCTATAAATGCTCTCTTAGCAGTTGTTCCAATGGTGACTTGTTTGTCACTTGCACCTCCTGTAAATGTAAAAGTTAGTTTTTCAAAACTATTCCCAATTTTTGCTGAATATGTTTTTGTTTGCGAAGTCATACCAGGAATAGAAACTATTATATCCCCTTCTACATTTGTCCATCCCTTTACATCTACCTCAACGGTAAATTTTCCTCCATCAGTACTTAAGTCAAGACTCTTTGAAGTAATCGAACCCGCAAGACTACTAGTACCTAATCTTACCGCTCCACCTGCTTGGTACGCTCTGGTTACGGAAGTGAAATTTGTATTACCGGTCCATTGAGTGCCAGAACCACTTGTAGTTGTATTATCGCCAGTAGTTATTGAACTAAAATTTTCAGTTAGTAAAACCGTCTGCCCTACCCCCACACTCGCCATGCCCAAAAAGGCGAACAACAAAATAAATGTTTTGGTAGAGAAGAAATATTTTTTGGAAATCGAGAGATGAGAAGAAGATTTTTTTGCGTAAAGTTTTTTCATGTGTTCTATTTAGTGGCTATGGGGTGCGCTAATAATTATTTTTTGTTGGCCTTTTTCCTATTCCGGGAAATGGCGGATATAGGTAGGGCCAACGGTTTGGTGATCCCAAATGGTTTATTTTTTTAATAAATTATTCGTTCCATTTTGTAGGAAATATTCCTTGGATATATAGGAATGCAATAATGCTTGCGGGCGCATCGGGGAACTGGCTTTCGGCGAATATTGAATCCAAATATGGAAAAGTGAAAATACTTCATTTATTGATTCAGCCAACTTTTTTTCCAAGTATTTTTTTCTTAAATCATTCTTTTCTTTTATGTAGCTATTTTAATTATGTGAGTGCTTGTTTTATACCGACGGGTACTAATTCCAAAGTGGCGAATGCTAATTCCATATCGGCGGGTGCGAGTTCCATAGTGGCGGGTGGAAGTTCCAACTTTACAGTTCAGAGTTCCAACTTTACAGTTCAGAGTTCCAACTTTACAGGTTAGAATTCCAACTTTACAGGTCTGAGTTCCAAGTTTACAGGTCAGAATTCCAACTTTACAGGGCAGAGTTCCAAGTTTACAGGGGCGAGTTCCAACTTTACAGGGCAGAGTTCCAACTTTACAGGGCAGAGTTCCAAGTTTACAGGGGTGAGTTCCAACTTTACAGGGCAGAGTTCCAAGTTTACAGGTGCGAGTTCCAAGTTTACAGGTGCGAGTTCCAAGTTTACAGGGGTGAGTTCCAACTTTACAGGTGACCCTTCCTAAAATTACTTGACACATTTCGAGGTTAATTTAGAATTTGCTTGTCAAGCTTTTTTGTTATTACTGATACAAATTACAGTTTTATTCTTTACTGCTAAAAATGCATTTCAGGGTTTACAGTTATTCCTGGTTTTGCTTGTCAGCATGGGGCTTTATTCCTAATCATTTGGACTGCTTTTTTTGTTATTACTAAATGGGGCTTCTACCTATTTTCTTAATACGGATTGAGGGCTATTTTTTATTCCTTAATCCTGTTTTTGGTTGACGCCCTTTTTGTGCCTTTTTCAAAGTTTAGACTCATTGACCCTTCCTAAAATTACTTGACACATTTCGAGGATGTGAGATTGCTTCGTAACTCGCCATGACGGAACCATAGGGCTCGGCATGATGGTTGACTATGCTGAAAAAAAATATTTTGCTTATTTGTACTTTCGTATTATTTTTTCTCTTAGATTTATATCTTAATCCATTTTTAAAATCAATCCCATCTCTCCTATACTACCCTCCAATCATAGCCCTACTTTATTTGATTAATATTTTTTAATTATGAAAAATAGTTTTTACATTTACCAAACGTTAATCCGTACCCTATTCTATTCGTTTGAAAAAACGAAAATCCGTATCCTATGTTTTACTAAAAGCCGTATTCACCCACGGCTTTTTATGCTCCTATTATTTGTAGGAATGGGAGTGGTGGCGCAAGGGCAATTAATTCAGTGGAATTTTGATGGAGGTTCAGGAACAGCAAATGCATCTACAACCTCCACCAACCTTACCGCTTCTGCATTATCGCAAGGAAATAATAATGGAACAACAATTTTAATTACTAATGCTAGCACTTCATCAGGCTACACTGGCGCAAGTGGAAACTATAATGCAGGCGCCGCCGCGCGAACTGGTTCTTTGGTTACTGGTTCTTCTGGTAGTGCATATTTTGAATTCACTATAACTCCTGCTGCCGGATACAATTTTTCCCTTACAGGCATTTCATTCGGTACAAGAAGTACAAATACGGGGCCACAAGCTTATACAATAAGGTATTCGACGGATAGCTATGGAAGCGATTTAGCTACTGGTAGTATTTCTGGAACTAATTGGAACTTAAAAACAAATTCCTCACTTACAATCACAAGTGGTGTGGCAACTCCTGTAACATTTAGAATATACGGATATAATGGAACAGGAAGCCCAGTAGCTAATACTGCAAATTGGAGAATTGATGATTTATCATTAACGATTTCTGCAGTATTAGCTACTCCCACCATTACCCCAACTCCTACTACACTTACAGGTTTAGATTATGTATATGGGAGCGGGCCTTCTACTTCACAGTCTTTTACTTTGAGTGCTTCTAATTTAACAGCAGGTGGAGGTACCATTACTATAAGTGGCACCTCAAATTATGACGTCTCCACAACGAGCAGTACGACCGGGTTTGGGTCTTCAGCTTCTTTAACTTATACAGGCACAGGTACTCTTGCGGCCAATACCGTTTGGGTAAGATTAAAAAGCGGATTAGCGATAAGCAATTACAATTCAGAATCCATCGGTATTTCAGGCGGGGGAGCTACTTCGAGTGTAACCGTTAGCGGCACAGTTTCTCGAAAAACAATTACCTCTAATGCAGATGGAGATTGGAACACGGGAAGTACATGGGTGGGTGGCGTGGCACCAACTGCGGACGATAATGTGGTCATTAATCATGCTGTAACTTCTACTGCGGCCATTACAAGAAATTCCGGCACCACTACTACCGTAAATTCGGGTAAATCTTTAGCAATGGGCGCTACTTATACCAATAATGGCACTACCACTATTAATGGTACTTTTCAATTAAATGAAGGTGCTTGGGCAACCGGAACGGGTTTGGTATATGGAGCAGGAACGGGCACCTTGGTCTTCAATAAAACATCCGCCGGAGCGTATGGTGTAGGAGGAGATGCTTATTGGCCGAGCTCCAATGGGCCTGTAAACGTAACGGTAATGGGAAATGGAATTACTATGAATGTGAGTAGAACTGTTACAGGAACTGTTACGCTAAGTGGCGCCTCTTCCATCACCGGCTCTAATGTACTTACAAGTAGCGGTACCTTTTTACTTGCTGCTACACTGGATGTTCAAAACGCCGGAGGACTTGTGATTAATGGTACTTTGCAAATTAATAGCGGTAATTTAAGTAGCAATTCTCCGGTATATGGCAGTAGCTCCACACTTATATATAATGCTACTTACAACATTTATTTGGAATGGACGGGCAATAACTCCACCGCGGGTACAGGTGTTCCACAAAATGTAACTATTCAAAGTGGTAAAACACTTACGATGACGACTTCCCACCGAGGATTGGCAGGGAATCTTACCATTAATGGAACGCTCATTTTAAATGGTGCGAGCGGGGATTTGTATGTGGGCGGTAATTGGGAAAGAGCGGCAACAGGTACTTTTACTCATAATAACAGAGCCGTATTTTTTAATGGCAATAAGACTCAAACAATCAATGCCACAAGTTTGCAATCGGGAACTTTTGCCTATCTTTTTGTAGGTTCCGGTTCGGGTACTACCACTGTACAATTAGGTGCGGATATAAATGTTGGTACAAATAGTCAAATAAGTAATGTGCTTTCATTTTCTACTTCTAATGATGTGATTGACTTAAATGGGAAAAAGATACTGATTGGAACAAATGGTGTGGCAAGTACTATTTCGGGCAGTGGCAGTTTTAAAGGAAATGCTGCTTCTGATATGGAATTGAGAGGTTCAGGGCTTATTGGCACTATAAAATTTACAAGCAATCTCAACTTAGCCACCTTAACTCTTAATAGGACCGCTTCCGGAGGTTTTACATTGGGTTCTGCATTAACTATTAATACTTCATTGGTATTTACTTCCGGAGTACTTACCTTAGGCAGTAATGATATTACTTTTGCTGCAGCGGCTACTGTGGGTGGCTCGCCGGGTAACTTGAGTATGATAGACGCAAGTAGTACAGGTAAAGTAAAAAAAATGTATAGTGCCACAGGTAGTTTTACCTTTCCAATCGGGAATATCGTTTCTGACAGAATTTATACTCCCGCCACTTTTAATTTTACGAGTGGTACTTTTGGGGGCAGTGCCTCCGTATCGGTAAATGTGCAGCCGGTAGTACAAACATTTACGACACCGAATGCTTCTGCTTCTTATATCAAACGCTATTGGAATGTAAGTACCAGTAATATTACCTCCTATAGTTGTACTGCTTCATTTACCTATAATATCCCCGGATCGTACTACCCTACGGATTTAGTAGGTACTGAAGCTAATGTAAAAATTGCGGGATGGAACGCATCTGAAAGCGGCTGGGTGGTTGGAGGCACGACCAACACAACGACCCATACATTATCTCTTACTACTTCATCTTTACAAGATGCTTATACAGGAGGGGATGCTTTTGATCCGATTGTATCGAATTATTCAGATTATTTTAGAACAAGGACAGTAACCGGAGATTATAAATGGAGTACTCCCAGCAATTGGGAATCCTCTACCGATAATAGTACTTGGCATACGGCTACCAAAGCTCCCCAAAATGGCGCAGCGGCTATAACTATAAAAGATAGTTTGGTGTTGGATGTTAATAAAGATTTAGATGGATTGACGATTAATACAGGAGGGGTGCTTAATCATTTGGTTAGCCAAACATTAGGAATCAAAACTGGAGGTGTTTTTACGGTGAATGGTACTTATATTGTCAATGGGAAAATTCCAACATTTACAGGGACAGCGACTATGATCATAAATAGTGGTGGTATAGTGCGGGCTAATGACAATACAGGTGGCGAGAGTGATGATATCGCTCAATCCACTTCAACTAAGGTTACATTTAAAACAGGCTCTATATTTGAATGGAATACGAATGCTTTTACTTTTGCAACCTCAGGACTAAGTTATTTTCCTAATGGTGCCGAGATTCCTATTTTTAGGATAAGTAAAACTATCTCGCCAGGGGCGGGCACAGCAACTACATTCAATGGTATTTTGGATGTGAATGCGAATGTAACGTTTTCAGGAGGAAGCGCTAAAACCTTTAGAAATGGTATAACAGGAAACGCTACACTTACACAAAACACAACCAGTGGGAATAGTTTTAACTTGGGCAGCGGCGCTATTTTGGGCGGAACTGATCTAAAAATTGTATTAAACTCTCCCCTCAATCTTTCTACAACTACTTCCGTTCCGGTAGGAGGGCATGTTACCATTTCGGGTGGTAATATTAATAATGGCGGTACGCTTACTATTGATGGTACTTTAGATGTAACGGATGTTTCTTTTACGCCAAGTACTTCTGTAATCATTAATGGCACTTTAAAAACTAAGAATTTGAATGGAATAAAGGGCACGGGTTCTACCTTCTTATCGAGTAGTTTTACTATAAACGATGGCAGCACCATTGATTTTTATGCACCTGCACCTGGTAGCCAAGTAATTGAAACCTCGGTAAATTATTACAATATTACCTTTAGAGGAGGTACTAAAACTTTTAGCTCTACCAATCCTATTAATGTAAATACTACAGCAGGAACAGTTAGTATATTAGGTACAGGCGTTTACATTGATGCTTCGGCAAATAATATAGCGTCAACAGGAGGTAATTCCACCAATTTTGTAATGGAGGGTGGTACGCTCATTTTGGGAATGACCGGTGCGCAACCCAATATGGATGGCACTTATAATATTACCGGTGGTCTTATTCGCTTCAATCGTACCAGTGGCCAAACCATTAGGCCGAAGACTTATAATAATATTGAAATTGCCTCCGGTGCAACAGTAGGCAGCAGTAGCGGTTATATAAGTTTGAATGCCAATGCCATTTTTACGGTAAAGAGCGGAGCCATATTTAATAATACCAATTATTCCATCAAAGCAGATGGTGTTACTACAGGCCAGCAAATAATTGTGGAAAATGGAGGTAAAATTACTTCGGACAGAAATGGCGGTTTTTATGGTTCAGATGGTACAGGTTCAGTTTTTTCGGCTATTCATTCTAATATAGCTGCCGCCAATATTCTTTTAGATCCGGGAAGTACGGTAGAATTGAATGCTTCCGGCGACCAAACTACCAAATTGGGTGGGGTTACATATGGTAATTTGATACTTTCCGGTTCGGGGAATAAATATTTTGAAGGAACCGTAAATGTAAAAGGAGACTTGACGAATAATGCCGGTTGTACTTTAAGAACAGATGGTACCACCACAGGTAGTTTCGTATTTAATAGTACGGCAGCCGACCAAACTATAGATGGCGGAGGAAGTTATTATTTGAATTCCTTAACCATGAATAAATCGGGGAAAACACTCTATCTAAAAAATAGCATTAATCAAATAGATGATTTGCTGAGTTTAATGAATGGTACACTTGATTTAACGAGTGGTATCTCCATTACCTTTTCTGATGGAGTTGATTTGTCAATAGGCACAGGAGATTTTTCATCAAGCAGTACCGATGCAAGTCTCATTTTTAAAGGAAATGCGAATGTGGGAAATCCGGGTGGAAGTACTGCCAATTTATATCCTAAAATATACCTTACGCCTACTTCTACAGGTGGAGTAAATTTTGCAGGTAACCCTACGGTACAGAATTTAATACAATTAAATGCCGGCAGTTATATTAATACCAATGCGCCTAAATATTCTTCTTCATCACTCTTACAGTACAATAACGGCGGTAGTTACGACCGTTCGGTAGAATGGAGTCAAACTTCGGGTGGTGGCTATCCTTACAATGTACAAATCAGTAATAATACGATATTGAATCCTGCGAAAGGAGATGCCAGTTTTCAAAATACTGCCTTCAATATTGCGGGGAATTTGACTATTGACAATGGTTCTTCCATTCGCATGGATTATGGCGTGGGTGCAGTTACAGGCATGTTGCAGCCATTGGTGGTAGGTGGCAATCTTCAAATAGATGGAGATTTATATGCTTCCTTACAAGCAGGTGGAGATATAAAAGTGAATGGCAATTGGACAAGAGGAAGTAACGGTAAATTTTATCCCAATGATAGAGCGGTATTTTTCATTGGTTCGGGTAATAGCACGCTTACTGTAAATGCGGATGAGCATAGGGATTCATTTCCGTATTTGATTTTGGATAAGAATGCCGTGGGTAATCAATTATCTTTAGTAGATAGTGTGGTTGTTTCTAAGAAATTTACTTTTACCAAAGGCACTTTACAATTGGTAAATTCAGATGTGACTTTTAGGTCGGACACTACCAATACTGCATCATTAACGGCTTTGGATAAAAACAATACCGCAATAGATTATAGTGGTACCGGGCGATTTATAGTAGAGCGTTATTTACCCAGTCATAGAGCTTGGCATTTTTTCTCAGTTCCTACAAAGGGCAGTACATTTAAATCTGCTTGGCAAGAAGATAATGATCCCGGATCAGGAATGGACCCCACTAAAAATAAGAAGCCCGGGTATGGAACTATCCTTACAAGCCCTTATGGAACCTCAGCAGGTTTTGATACCATTAGCCCACAACCTTCTGTGAAATATTTCAATAATGACAGTGCCAAATATTATTCCCTTCCAAAAACAGATACTTTAATGGATTCAGGTGGAGGCTATATGGTTTTTATCAGAGGCGATAGAAGTGTGAATCCTAATTATGGAGTACCTAATTCTACCACATTACGAACAAGAGGAATAATATATTCACCCGGGGCACCTGCGGATACCATAAAAATTAAGAAGGATACTTTTGCCTTAGTAGGTAATCCTTATCCTTCAGCGATAGATTTTTCAAAATTTGATACTACTTATTTGAGCGGCGCTTATTATGTTTGGGATCCTAACTTAACGGGTAACTATGGCCTTGGGGCTTTCCAAACTTTCAGCGGAGGAGAAGTAACTCCCGGCGGTGGCAGCTATGGTGGTGCAGGGCCTTTCTATATTCAGTCAGGTCAATCATTTTTCGTACAAGCCCAATCGGATACTTTAGGTACTATTTACATACCTGAAACAGCCAAAGTAGATGGTAGCGTGATTGGAGTGTTTAGAACCAATATGCAACCGGATGTGCTGGCACCTCCTTCAGCACAATTGAAAGTTAGTTTTTATAGAATTTTATCGGGTAGTCCGATATTAGTGGACGGAGTAATTTCATTATTTAATGATGAATACAGCAACGACTATGATAAATGGGATGCCAGTAAATTGTATAATCTGAATAGTGAAAATATGGGTTTGATCAGCAATGGGAAAGTGCTCTCCATTGAAAGGAAACAATTACCGTTAGAGAATGATACGATATTCTATAAAATGAATAATTATAAAATAGCTCCGTATCGATTTAGATTTATTACCAATAAATTGGACATTAGCGGACAAGATGCGTTTTTGTATGATAAATATTTAACCCTACTTACCCCTATTCCACCCAATGATACCACTTTTTATGATTTTGTCATCACCGGTGCCACCGGTTCGTGGGATGAGAATAGGTTTAGTATTGTCTTTAAAAATTCTAAAACTACACCTGTTACACTTACCAACCTTAAGGCCTACACGAAAAATAAAGACATCGTAGTAGAATGGAGTGTAGAAAATGAAAGTAATATGCGCAGCTATACGATTGAGACTTCCACAGATGGAAAAACTTTCATCAAAGGTGGTACAGTAGCGGCTAAGAATGTATTGGCTACTACTTATCAGTGGTTGGATGTAAATGTAAATCCCGGTTATCATTATTACAGAATTCTTTCTACAGAGATAGATGGTAAAACTAATTACAGCAAAATTGTGAGGGTATTGGTTGGTCATAATTCCGGCAATGGAAAAATAACTATCTATCCGAATCCGATAAAAGATGGAGTAATCAATTTACAATTTGAAAATCAAGAAGCAGGAGTATATCAACTGCGTTTATTAAATTCCGTTGGGCAAGTGATGATCAATAAAACCATCAATCATCCGGGTGGAAGTAGTAGTGAATTATTGATATTGAACAGCACGATTACTAAAGGAGTTTATCATTTGGAAATCTATAAAGGAAGTGAGAGAGTGATGAGTGAGAAGGTGGTTTATTAGAGTGGTGAGTTATGAGTTTAGAGTTATGAGTTTGAAAAATTTCTTTTAGAAATTTCTTGACAACAATATAACCATTCCCTAAAGAGGTCCTACGGACAACAACTCAACACTCAACACCCACCACTCACCACTCACCACTCTAAACTCTAAACTCATAACTCATAACTCACCACTCCGCTTTCCATGCATCAAACTTTTTTTACAAAAAAAATAAAGTAGCTTTATCTTTAACAACGAATCTCGAAACAGGATTCTTGTAGGCAATCAAAACTACCCTCGTTTGCATGAAGAAAGTCTGGTTGATAGTGCTTATTATTATCGCATCTTTATGGGTGGTACTATTTGCTTTATCTACCGGCACCGCACACAAAGACAAGCCTGTAGAAAACGGTGTTCTGGATTTACGAAATCAAACCATTGGAGAAGACCCTCTGCCGATGACGGGCAAATGGGAATTTTATTGGAATGAATTATTGACGCCAAAAGATTCTCTTCCTCCGGCGAACTATATCCAATTTCCTGAAATTTGGAATCATCTCCAATTACATGGGAAGCCCTTGCCTACGATGGGTTACGCTACTTATCGAATGAAAATTTTGCTGCCAAAAGGATATCCGCCTTTGGCTTTGCGGATACCGGATATTTATTGCAGTTATCGATTATACCTCAATGATACATTTGAAATAGCAGTAGGAAAACCGGAGAAAACCAAAGAAGAGTCGCAGCCTTCATGGTCAGAAAGAATTGTAACGCTTCCACGAAATACAGATACAGTAACGGTCTTACTTCAAGTAGCTAATTATTGGCATGCAAAAGGCGGCCCTCATAAGACGATACGAATTGGTAAGTTGGCTACATTACTCAAACAAAGTAGAATTGATTGGGCGATGAATTCTTTGACTACCGGATTTATTCTGATGAGTAGTTTTCTTTTTTTCGGACTTTACTTATTTGCTCGGCACGATAAAGCTATATTGTATTTTGCTTTATTCGCTTTGGCGTACAGCTATCGAATTTTAGGCACAGGCCCTTATCTTATTTTTTCTGTTTTTCAAGATGTTAATTGGTTTTTAATTTTGCGATTAGAATATCTTTCTTTGGTTATTTCTTTCGCGTTATTGTTTCAATACATTCGGTATCTCTATCCTGAAGAAGCCAATACACGCGTGATTAAAGCACTAATTGTAATAAGCACTATTTATTGTTTCATCATTATTTTCTTTCCGGTAAGAATTTATAGCAGCGTGATGCCTGCCTATTTGATTATTTTGTTTTTCTATTTGGCTTATTCTTTTTATGTTTTTTTACAAGCGTATTTGAAAAAAAGAAATGGTTCAGATTTTTCATTGGTTAGCGCATGTATTGCATTTGTATTATTTCTTTTTTTGAATCTGAATTATTTCAAACTTGCGCCCATCATGAATGTGATGATGTGTACGGGTTATATTATTTTTCTTTTTGTGCAGGCCATTATTTTATCATCACGATTTGAATATACACTTAATCTTTCTGCACGTCAGGCGCAATTAGGAGCCATTGCTAAATCAGAATTTCTTTCTACCATGTCGCACGAGATAAGGACTCCATTGAATACGATTGTAGGTTTATCACACATTTTATTGAAAGAAAAACCCGCACCGGGACAAAAGGAATCTTTGGATCTAATTTTATTTTCGGCTAATAATTTATTGGTATTGGTGAATGATATTTTAGATTTTAATAAATTAGATGAAGGCAAATCTCACTTGGAAGGAATAGAAATTGATTTACATGAAATTGTAAAAAATTGTGTGAATAGCGAACAGAATTTTGCACAACATAAAAATATTCTTTTAGAATATGAAATAGATGCGCGTGTGCCCGAAACCGTTATAAGCGATCCCACTCGCATCACACAATTATTGGCTAATTTACTTCACAACGCAATAAAATTTACGGAAGAAGGATCAGTGAAATTATCTGTAGTTACAGAAATGATTGATGAACATCAAGTAATCCTAACTTTTATTGTAAAAGATACCGGTATCGGCATTTCTGAAGAAGAACAAAAAATAATTTTCAAAAGATTTACGCAAGCAGATTCTTCTACTTCTCGAAAATATGGTGGAACAGGATTAGGCCTTTCTATTTGCATGAAAATTTTGAATTTATATCATTCTACTTTACAATTACGAAGCACGCCTGGCAAGGGTTCTGAGTTTTGGTTCACGCTCTCTTTGCCTATTTCAAATAATAAAAAAACTTTGTCTTACAAAGATTCAACAAGCATAGATACAGAAAAACCATTAACCGGCTATTCCATTTTGTTAGCAGAAGATAATAAGTTGAATGCCATGATCGCACAAAATATTTTAGAAGGTTTTGGCGCCCAAGTTTTTCTTTCGGAAAATGGAAAAGATGCGATTGAAAAATTTGATCCTGCGATTCACAACTTAATTATCATGGATGTAAATATGCCTGTGATGGACGGCTACGAAGCCACTCGTGAACTACGGAAAAGAGATGTGACCGTTCCCATCATCGCTTTGACTGCGAATTTAGCTTCAGAGATTTCCGAAAAAATAAAGGCCGCAGGCATGACAGATATTTTAGGAAAACCCTTTGACCCGATTACTTTATCTAAAACGATTTTGAAATATAAAATTTGAGGTGAGTGTAGAGTTTAGAGTTATGAGTGTAGAGTTAAGAGTTTAGAGTTAAGAGTAGTGCAAACGAAAATCAATCACCTTCAATTGCAAATTTGTATTTCCATTCCATTCATTTTCTTCTAAAGTATATACCAGATCTATTGATTGATGTTGCAATAAAGTTGGAAATTTTTCAGCCATATTAAATCCGATACCGGATAGGGTGATCCCATCATCTTTTACGGAAAAATGAATATGCTTTTCTTTTACAATCTTCGTCCATGGCGTAAGCGTCACATTTTTTGTAATAAAAACAGGGCGCAGGTTTTGCGGACCATAAGGTTCCATTTGCCGAATAATTTTATAAAAACTCGGATTGATATTTTTAAAAGAAATTTCTTGATCAATGGTTAACTGAGGAATGAGTAACGCAGGATCAATTGTGTCGGAAACTACTTTTTCAAAAAGCGTACTGAATGCTTCAATTTTTTCCGGAAGCAACGTCATACCAGCTGCTGCAAAATGGCCGCCATATCCCAATAATAATTCTCCGCAAGCATCAATGGCTTCATACAAATCAAAACCAGGAACGCTGCGAGCACTTCCGCCTGCAACTCCGTCGCCCATGGTTAACACTACTGTAGGCCGATGGTATCTTTCAATAAGTCTGCTGGCTACAATGCCCACCACTCCTTTGTGCCAATGGGGTTGAAATAAAACGGTGGTTTTTCTATTAATTAATAAAACATCTTTTTCAATCATTGATAAAGCTTCGTCAGTAATAGAAGTATCTATTTCTTTTCGATCTGTATTATCGCTATGAAGCATTTCAGCAAATTCCAAGGCTTTGTTTTCATCATCTTCAATAAATAATTGAACAGCTTTTGTCGCATCATCCATGCGCCCTGCGGCATTTACACGCGGAGCGATTACAAAAACCACATCTGTAATGGATAATTTTTTTTCAAAACTGCTTAATTTTTTGAGGGCTTTAATTCCTGCGCAAGGATGTTCATTAATTTGACGAATACCAAAGTACGCCAAGATTCTATTCTCTCCGGTGATGGGAACAATGTCTGCACCAATGGCTGTTGTTACCAAATCGAGATAACAAAAATATTCGTTTTCGGGTATGCCTAACTGTAAGGCAAGCGCTGTAATTAATTTAAAACCCACTCCACAACCGCAAAGTTCTTTATAAGGATAGGCACAATCTTTTTGTTTTGGATTTAATATCGCACATGCGGCAGGAAGTATTTCGCCCGGCAAATGATGGTCGCAAATAATAAAATCTATTCCTAATGAATTGGCATAAGCTACCAAATCAACCGACTTGATTCCGCAATCTAAGGCAATGATCAAATCATAATTTTCAGATTTAGCAAAGTCTATTCCTTGCGCACTGATTCCATATCCTTCTTTATAGCGATGAGGAATATAAAAACCAATTTTATTTTCGTCGTAAATATGTTTTAGAAAACGATACATCACAGCCACAGAGGTAGTTCCATCAACATCGTAATCACCAAACACCAATATTTTTTGGTCGTTTTCTATGGCTTCCAAAATTCTTTGAACAGCTTGGTGCATATCCTTCATCAAAAAAGGATCATGCAATTGTGATAGATCGGGCCGAAAAAAATCTTTGGCTTTTTGAAAAGTGTCAATTCCTCTTTGTACTAAAATTTCGCAGATAGGCAAGCTAATTCCTAAAGATTCTTGGAGCGCTTTACTTTTTTGTGGATCAGCCGATAAAATTTCCCATCGTTTTTCCATGTGAATATGTTTTATAAAATTGGCTGTCGATTTTAATTTAATATTCCCTATCAGTTGTATATCGAACAAGGCTTTCCAAACCTTTTCTTTCTTCGCTTTCCGGAAATTGATTCAAAATATCCAAGGCGGCATCTCTATATTCCAGCATTTTTTGCGTAGCATATTGAATGCCTTTATTTTCCATCACTTTTTGTAATACATATTTTATCTTTTCCGAGTCGCGATTTTGGTTTTTAATGATATAAATTATTTTTCTTCTTTCGGAAGAATCAATTGTATTCAAAGTATAGATCAAAGGCAATGTCAATTTTTTTTCTTTAAGATCATTGCCGGTGGGCTTACCGATATCTGCATTTCCATAATCGAAAAGATCATCTTTGATTTGAAAAGCAATGCCGGCTTTTTCACCAAATAATTTCATTTTTTCTGTGATCTCGGCATCATTACTCGTACTATGAGCTCCCACAGCACAGGCCGAAGCCAAGAGAGAAGCCGTTTTACTTCTGATAATTTCAAAATAAACTTCTTCTTTCAAATTTAAATTTCGGGATTTTTCTAACTGCAATAATTCTCCTTCGCTCATTAATTTTACGGCCTCAGATAATAATTCTAATTGTCTAAAATCTCCGGCGCCAATGGATAATAATAATCCTTTCGACAATAAATAATCTCCAATCAAAACCGCATATTTATTTTTCCATAAAGCATTGATAGAAAAAAAGCCGCGACGTTCTAAAGATTCATCTACCACATCATCGTGCACCAAAGTAGCCGTATGAAGTAATTCGACCAAAGCAGCGGCGCGATAGGTAGAATCATTGATCGGACCATGCAATTTTGCACTCAAGAAAACGAACATCGGGCGAATTTGCTTGCCTTTCCGCTTGATGATATATTTCATGATTCGATCCAAAGAGCGAGTTTGGCTCTGCAGCGACTCTGCAAATTTTTGTTCAAAAATTTTCAGTTCTTCTGAGATAATATTTTTGGAGAATTGCATGAATCAATTAAAGGTCGGCAATATAACAACAAAAAATATAATAGCCTTTAAATGCATCCATTAATATCCAACTAAGTTCAGATTGTTTTGTGAGCGTTTACCAATTATCAAAATATTAACGATAGCTATTTTGCCTTAAATTATTTAAAAAGCATTTTTGTTTAAATTTATTGTAATTTTGCACCTCTTTATGAAGTTAGCTTTCGTTTTATTAATCCCCATAGTACTCTTAAGTGCTTGCAACAGCCAATTTAATAAAGTGCTGAAAAGTACTGATTATGAGTATAAACTAAAAATGGCCAATGAGTATTTTGATGCAAAGAAATACAGTTTGGCTGAGCAGTTGTATGTGGAATTATTTCCGGTATTTAAAGGATCAGAGAAATTTGAACAATTGTATTACAAATATGCTTATTGTTCTTATTATCAGAAAAATTATGCTGACGCAGAAAATCTTTTTAAAGGGTTTTTAGGCTTTTTCCCGAATAGTGAAAAGGCAGAAGAAGTAAGTTTTATGCAGGCGATGTCTTTTTATAAACAATCACCTCGACCTGAATTAGACCAAACGAATACCAATAAGGCCATAGGTATGATGCAGAGTTTTATTAATTCATATCCTAATTCTTCTCGTATTCCGGAGGCCAATGAAATTATTACAAAATGTCGTGAAAAATTAGAAGCGAAAGATTTTAAATCTGCGAAATTGTATTTCGATCTTCAACAATACAAAGCAGCAGGATTATCTTTTACTAATTTAATCAATAGTTATCCTGAATCAAAATTAGGAGACGAATACATGCTTTCGGCTATTAAGAGCTATTATTTTTATGCAAAAATGAGTATTTCCGATAAGCAAGAAGAAAGATATGAAATGGTAAATAAAGCCTATTTAGATTTCTTAGATAGATTTCCTGAAAGCCCTTTATTAGCCGAAGCAACAGAATATAATAACCTTAGTCAAAATAACATTAAACAATTAAAAGATGAGCAAATTAAGACGCCAACAGATCGCTAATACTACCAACGTAGTAGAAACTAAAAATTTGGTGGATATTAAAAATAAAACGGGCAATCTCTATGAATCTTTAGTGATCATTTCCAAAAGAGCTAATCAAATTGGCATTTCTATCAAAGAAGAATTGCATAATAAATTGGAAGAATTTGCCAGCCATACCGATAGCTTAGAAGAAATTCATGAAAATAAAGAGCAAATTGAAATCTCTAAAGCCTACGAAAGAATGCCTAACGCTGCTATTTTGGCCTTGGCAGAATTTGTAGAAGACAAAGTGTATTTCCGCAAAAACGATGATAATCTTTTCGATTAATTTTATAAAATTATTCTCAATTAGAATTGATACTTTTAATGTCCTGATCTTTTCAGGACATTTTTATTTTTGTAAAAATCCTTGAATGATAAAAGGAAAAAAAATTCTTTTAGGAGTTACCGGAAGCATTGCAGCTTACAAAGCAGTGTTGGTGGTAAGGTTATTGATAAAAGCAGGTGCCGAAGTGAAAATTATAATGACCAAAGGAGCAAACGATTTTGTTACTCCCCTCACCTTTTCTACCCTATCGAAAAATAAAGTATCTGTGGATTTATTTGAAGAAGGTACTTGGGCCAATCATGTGGAATTAGGCAGATGGGCAGATGTATTTTTGATCGCTCCGGCTACAGCTAACACGCTTGCAAAAATGGCTCACGGAATTTGTGATAATTTATTGCAAGCAACCTACCTTTCGGCCGCGTGCCCTATCATCATTGCGCCGGCAATGGATGAAGAGATGTGGCACCATCAAGCAACACAACAAAACATTGATTGCTTAAGAGATAGAAGCCATCAAATAATACCTGTAAATAATGGAGAATTAGCCAGTGGTATTTTCGGTGAAGGGCGAATGGCAGAACCCGAAGATATTGTTCAATATTTGCACTTTTTTTTTGAAAATAAAAATACATTAACCGGAAAAAATGTGTTGATCACTGCCGGCCCAACTTATGAAAATATAGATCCGGTAAGGTTTATAGGCAATCATTCCACCGGGAAAATGGGTATTGCTATCGCGGAAGAAATGTGGGCAAGAGGAGCAGAGGTAACTTTGGTTTTAGGGCCATCTCAAGAAAAAGTAAATGCCAAAATAAATACAATTCGAATTACTTCCGCAGAAGAAATGTATCAAACCTGCATGAACCATTTTGATCAAAATGATTATATCATTATGGCTGCTGCCGTAGCGGATTATACTCCTGCAACAAAAGAAAAACAAAAAATAAAAAAATCTGAAGATTCGATGCATTTAGATTTAGTAAAAACAAAAGATATCTTGATGGAAGCAGGACGAAAAAAAACTCCTCAACAGATCTTGGTTGGTTTTGCTTTAGAAACTGAAAATGAAAATCAATTTGCAAAAGAAAAAATGAAGAAAAAAAATACCGATTTCATGGTATTGAATTCTTTGAATGACAGCGGAGCAGGCTTTGGGCATGCTACTAACAAAATCACTATTTTTGAAAAAGATGGTCAAGTACATGAATTTCCTTTAAAATCAAAAAAGGAAGTGGCCGTGGATATTATAAATCTGATAACCAGTAATGAAAATATTTAGAATAATTGCAATCGCGTTTTTTAGTTGTGTAGTAGTGAATGCGAATGCGCAAGAATTGTTTGCGAAAGTGAGTGTGAATAGCAGTCGCGTAGGAAATAATGTAGATAAGAAGACCTTTCAAAATCTCGAAAGTTCTCTCAACAATTTTATCAACAATAAAAAGTGGACCAACGATAATTTTTCTACTAACGAAAAAATTCAATGCAATTTTCTTTTAAATGTTGAATCTACCGGAGAAGAAAATGTGTACAAAGCTTCTTTGACAATCCAATCGGCGAGGCCCATTTTTAATTCTACCTATACATCGCCCATTATCAATTGGCAAGACAATGATGTCATTTTTAAATATATCGCTTATCAACAATTAGAATTTAATGAAAATAGAATCACAGGCACGGATCCCTTAGTATCTAATTTAACGGCAGTGATTGCCTATTGGATCAATATTATTTTAGGAATGGATTATGATTCTTTTTCTCCGAAAGGAGGCAGCATCTATTTTCAAAAAGCACAAAACATTGTGAATGGCGCGCCTGACGGTAAAAACATCATTGGTTGGAAAGCATTTGACGGCACGCGCAATCGTTATTGGTTGGCTGAAAATTTATTGAATAGTCGTTACAATATGATTCATGATGCGTACTACAATTATTACAGAAAAGGAATGGATCAAATGTATGAGAGTGATGATAAAGGAAGAAGTCAAATAGTAAATGTACTCAGTTTATTAAATGATTTTAATAATGACAATTCCAACACAATGATTTTGGCTTTTTTCTTACAAGGCAAAACGAAAGAATTCATTCAAATATTTTCAAAAGCAAAAAATTCGGAGAAGCAAAAAGCCGTGGATCTTTTATCTAAAATTGATATCACTTCTTCTTCTCAGTATAAAGAAATAATGAAATAATGGCTCGGAATTTAATCCTCATTTTTGTACTATTTTTATTTTCTTGCGGCAGCAAAGACACGCCACCAAAGGATCTCATCCAACCGAAAGAAATGCAAACGGTATTATGGGATGTCATTAGAGCGCAATATGTAGCAAGTGAAATGGCTAAAAGTGATTCAACCATTAATACCGAAGCGCAGACAAAAATACTTTCTGACAAAGCACTCGCTATTCATCAACTTTCCGAAGAAGAATTCAATAAAAGCTATCAATGGTATGTAGAACATCCAAAAATATTGCAAACCATTTTTGATAGTTTACAAGTACAAAAGCAGCGAGAAATAATGGAAGTGGCCGAACAAGAAAAAAATCCTACCTTGTTAGAAAAGCCTATTAAAATTCGCAGGTTAAAAAATAAATAATTATGAATAAAGTTTTTAAAAATGCGGAAGAAGCCTTGCACGATGTACATGATGGCAGTACCATTATGTTAGGTGGTTTTGGATTGTGCGGCATTCCCGAAAATTGTATTTCGGCTTTAGAAAAAAAAGGAACAAAAGAATTGACTTGTATCTCCAATAATGCCGGAGTTGATGATTTTGGAATCGGTCTTTTGCTCAAGAAAAAACAATTAAAAAAAATGTTGGCTTCTTATGTCGGTGAAAATGCAGAATTCGAACGACAATTATTAAGTGGCGAATTAGAAGTAGAATTAATGCCGCAAGGCACATTGGCTACTCGTTGCATGGCGTCAGGCTACGGAATGCCCGCTATCTTCACACCTGCAGGTGTAGGTACAGAAGTAGCCGAAGGAAAAGAAGTGAGAGAATTTAACGGCAAATCTTATTTATTAGAATACGCTTTTGATTCAGATTTTGCTTTGGTAAAAGCTTGGAAAGGAGATAAATACGGCAATTTAATTTTCAAAGAAACCGCCAGAAATTTTAATCCTTTGATGGCAATGGCCGGAAAAATAACGATTGCTGAAGTAGAAGAATTAGTGGAGCCGGGCGAATTAGACCCCGACCAAATTCATACTCCCGGAATTTATGTGCATCGCATTTTTCAAGGAAGTAATTATGAAAAAAGAATTGAACAAAGAACTGTGAGAAATAAATAGTTGAAGAAATTTTAAATTAATTGTTGCATGTTAGATAAAAATCAAATTGCCCAAAGAATTGCCAAAGAATTAAAAGACGGATATTATGTTAATTTAGGAATTGGGATTCCTACTTTGGTAGCCAATTTTATTCCTGAAGGAATTCATGTTACGCTCCAGTCGGAAAACGGGTTATTAGGAATGGGGCCCTTTCCTATCGCCGGTGAGGAAGATGCCGATTTGATCAATGCAGGCAAACAAACAATTACCACATTACCCGGTTCTGCATTTTTTGATAGTGCGATGAGTTTTGGAATGATTCGCGCGGGAAAAGTAGATTTGACGGTACTTGGAGCAATGGAGGTGAGTGAGAATGGCGACATCGCCAGTTGGAAAATTCCCGGAAAAATGGTGAAAGGAATGGGCGGCGCAATGGATTTAGTAGCCAGTGCAAAAAATATTATTGTCGCGATGATGCATACTAACCGTAACGGTGACTCGAAATTATTACCACAATGTGAATTACCATTAACCGGAATTAATTGTGTAAAAAAAATTGTGAGTGATTTAGCAGTGATGGAAGTGACAGAGCAAGGTTTTAAATTATTGGAAAGAGCGCCGGGCGTGAGTGTAGAAGAAATAAAAGCAAAAACAAAAGGCCGATTAATAGTAGAAGGAGAAATTCCCGAAATGGTTTTTTAATTACACAATTCATTCTCATTTTACCATTTCGTTTTGTAAAAATTATTTTTTTACCTAAATAAATATTGTCGAGAAATAAAGTTTATCCATTTCTCCATCACGCTCTCTGCGTACTACCTATCTTTAACTTTATCAAAGTTTGACTATCAAAGAGCTTTAAGTATTTTTGTCACTAATTTTACGCTTTCTGAAAAAAGTTTACAAAATATTCCTGAAAATTCTCTTAGGCATCGTGATGCTGATTATATTCTTATGGATATTATTACAAACTTCATTTTTTCAAAATTTTTTGATTCATAAAGTCACACAAAGATTATCTAAAGACCTTAATACCACTGTATCCGTAAAGCATATCGACTTACAATTATTTGATAAAATGCTTTTAGAAGGCACTTTAGTTTTGGATAGAAATAAGGATACACTTTTATATGCCGGTGAAGTAAAACTCAATATTACCGATTGGTTTTTTTTCAAAGATGATATCGTTTTAAATTATATCGGTCTCAGTGATGCTATTCTCAATTTAAATCGAACAGATTCTGTTTGGAACTATCAATTTTTAATGGATTATTTCGCGAGTCCGGAGCAAAAAGATACAGGCAGCCATTTGAATTTAGATTTAAAAGAACTCAATTTTAATCGAGTAAAAATATGGCAAGAAGATAGATGGGATGGACATAATATGCTCATCTCACTAGATAAAATGCATTTGAAAGCCAATCAATTCAATATCCAAACTAAGACGATTCAAGTGGAAAGTATTGTGTTGGACAAACCTATTTATGCATCTTATGATTATACGCCCAAACGCACGCCGGTCGTAAGTTTGACACCAATTGAAAATAACAATGATTCTCTACAAAATAATACTACTAACTCTTCCTCTTCTCTACGATGGAATACAGATGACTGGAATATTTTTGTAAAAAAAATTACACTTAAAAACGGCAGCCTTTCACTCATTGATGAAAATGCTCCTCCATCCATATCCAACGAATTTGATGCCGGCAGAATAATTTTATCTGAATTGAATGGTCAATTAATCAATTCCACTTTTATAAAAGATACTTTACGATCACACATTAATATTTCAGTAAAAGATCGGGGAGGTTTTGTGATCAAAAAATTGGAAACGGATTACAAATTCACTCCCGGAATAATGGAGTTTAAAAATTTGGATTTAATCACCAACAAAAGCCATTTAAAAGATTATTATGCTATGCATTACCAATCTTTTGAAAAAGATATGGCCAATTTTATAGAAGATGTAGTGCTGGAAGGAAATTTTACGGACAGTAAATTGAGTAGCGATGATCTCGCGTATTTCGCGCCTGATGCGGCTTCGTGGCATTCTGTATTTGCTTTGAACGGAGATGTAAAAGGTTCTGTAGATAATTTATCCGCAAAAAATTTGAAAATCAGTGAAGGTTCACAAAACTATTTAGAAGGCGAAATAAGTTTGCGTGGATTACCCAATATTGAAGAAACATTTATTGATTTCAATTCGAAAACATTACGCACGAGCTATAACGAATTAGCGCGATTATTTCCTGAATTAAAAAAGATTACTAATCCAAATTTAAGCGCACTCGGGAGAATTAATTTTGTTGGAAACTATACAGGATTCATTCGCGATTTTGTAACTTATGGAGAATTAAAATCGGATATTGGTGATTTGAAAACTGACCTCCATCTTAAGATTCCTATCAAAGGGCAAGCGGTTTATCAAGGAAAAATTACTACTAATAATTTTCAATTAGGAAAATTTATTGGGAACGATCAATTAGGTAATATTTCTTTCGATGGTAAAATAGATGGACACGGTTTTTTAGAAAGCGATCTCTTAATTAATATCGATGGTGCCATTCATAAATTGGCATTTAACGGTTACAATTACACCAACATAATTGCGCATGGACAAATTGACAAAAAATTATTTACCGGAAATGCGAGTATTCATGATCCGAATATAGAAATAGATACATTGATGGGTTCTATCAATTTCAGCAAAAGCAAGCCTGCCTTTGCTTTGGAGGCGAATGTAAATCATATCAATTTTAATGAAATCGGAATTTCGAAAGACACAATTTTATTAAATGGTAAAGTCATATTGAATTTTACCGGAAATAATATTGATAATTTTTTAGGCACTGCACAATTATTTAATGCAGAATTAGTAGATAACGGCCAACGGCTCTCTTTTGATTCGTTGATTATTCGTTCTTCTATTGAAGATGAAAATAAATTATTGGTGTTGCAATCCAATGAAGTGAGTGCGACCATTTTGGGTAATTTTAAAATTTTGGACTTGCCCAATTCTTTTCAATTATTTCTAAACAAATATTATCCGGCGTACATTAATAAACCCAATACCATTCCTGCCAATCAAGATTTTTCTTTTAAAATAGAAACGAGAAATGTGAGTGATTACCTCAATCTTTTTGACAAAAAATTGAGCGGCTTAGATAATTCTACCATTGCGGGAAATATCAATTTAGGAAATAACACATTAAATCTTGAAGCAGATGTTCCGCTTTTTAATTACAATAAAATCAGCTTCAATACCATTCATCTTTTAGGTAAGGGAACAAGTGATACTTTGTACATAAATGGAGATATTGGAGATGTGGTAATCAATGATAGTCTTCACTCGCCGGAAACAAAAATAAAAATCACGGCAGCGAATGATATTTCTGATATTTGGATTAGTGCCACAAGCAATGAAACCCTTTCTGCTGCTAATCTTTCGGGAAGAGTAGAAACAAAAAAAGATGGAGTAAAATTAACTTTTAATCCCTCGAATTTTACACTCAATAATAAAATTTGGAGCATTAGAGAAAAAGGTGAAATAGAAATACATCAGAAGATGATTATGGCGAATAATATTTTTATTTCGCAAAATGGGCAGGAAATTAGTTTATCAACTACGCCTTCAGAAATTGGCACTTCTAATGATGTAATTGTAGAAATAAAGAATTTAATTATCGAAGATTTTGCTCCATTATTTATTACCTCTCCATCTTTTAAAGGACAATTGAATGGATACGTTCGAATCAATGATCCATTCGACAAAATGAATATTGAATTCAATAATAGAATTAATGCTTTTCAATTTGAAAATGATTCTATTGGAATTATTAATGCCAATGGAAAATATGTAGTCAACAGCGGGCAATTAAATCTAAAAGCTACTTCTGAAAATGAATTGTATAATTTCAAGGCAGGCTTAGATTACAATCCGCATGATTCCATAAGCCCTATTAATGGTTCTATTAATGTTGTCAATTCTAACATTCACATTTTAGAAGAATATTTAACTGATATTTTGAGTGATATTTCGGGTAGAGCTACCGGAGTGTTACATTTTTCCGGACATACAGATCATCCAAAAATAATTGGAGAAATCAAGTTGGACAGTGCTTCCATGACAGTAGATTATACACAATGTAATTACCGAATGGAGAATGGCAGTATCATTCAATTTAAAGATGATGAAATTGATTTTGGCAATATTACACTGAGAGATTCATTGAATAACACAGCTACTTTGAGCGGAAAAATAGATCATGATTTTTTTGATAATTTTTATTTCGATAATTTAAATTTAAGAACGAATACAGATGCAGCGGGAGTTTCGAAATTTCTTTTATTGAATACCACTTCGCGCGATAACAATCAATTTTATGGAAATGTAATTGGTCGTGCGTCGCTTTCTATTAATGGCCCCGTTACGGATATGCGAATTAATATCGCCGGCGAACCCACGGATAGTAGCCATATTTATTTGCCGGTAGGCGAAACAGCAGAAACAGGAAGTTTGGATTATATCGAATTTATCAAATTCGGTAAAGAAATGAAAGTGGATCTTAAAGCCAGAGAAAATACCAACATAAAAGTAGAAATAAATTTAATTGCCAATCCATTAGCGAAGATAGATGTGATTCTGGATGAAACTACAGGAGATGTAATCAAGGCGCAAGGAAGAGGAAAATTGCAAATCAATGTAGGAACGAAAGATCCTTTAACCATAAGAGGCAGGTATGATGTGGAGCAAGGACAATACACTTTTAATTTTCAAACTTTTTTAAGAACGCCTTTTATTCTTCAATCCGGATACATAGAATGGCAAGGAGATCCGTATTTGGCCAACATGAATATTGATGCTATTTATCGTGCGCAAAATGTGATCCTTTCCAATATTCCTACCAGCAGAGGAATTGCTAATACGCGCGGAGATGTAGATATTCTATTTAAATTACGAGGCACTTTAAAAAATCCACAACCATTTTTTGAATTCCAATTTCCATTCGATAATCCTTTAAAATCGGATCCGATTGCGAACGAATATTTGAAGACAAAATATCAGTCGGATAATAATCAATTGATCAATCAAGTAGCCTCTCTACTCTTGTTCAATACTTTCATGAATAATGATCAAGGCCTGATAACCAGTAACAACACGGGTTACCTTGTTACCAAGAGTGTGGGAGATTTATTATCAACCACGCTTTCTAATTCTTTAAATAATTGGTTGCAAAAAGCATTGAATACACGTAGCATTAATATCTATGCCAACATCAACACCTCTGATTTTAATTTTCAAAAAGGAGGCACGCAAAAAGAAATTCAAAACTTAGGAAATTTTGGATTAAAAACTTCTTTTTGGAATGGGAAATTATTAGTTACCGTTGGAGGAATGGTAGATTATAGAAATGAAAAAAATGTAACCAATACGAATTCCAATTTTTTATTAACTCCGGATGTTTCTTTTGAGATTCTCCTTACTCCCGATGGTCGATTTAGAGTGATTGGTTTTAATAGAAGTGATAATGACGCAGGAGATATTGCAGGTGTTACACGCCGCAACAGAACAGGGATTCAGCTATCTTACAGAAAGAGTTTTAATACCTTCGAAGAGTTTTTTACCGGCTCAAAAAATAAAAAAAATAAATAGAAACGACATTAAGAATGCGGCGATAAAATTTTATGACCCATCTTATCACGTTTGGTCATCAAATATTTTTCATTGTATTTATTAGGTGCAATTTCTACCGGAACTGTATCTACAATTTCTAATCCATAGCCCAAAAGGCCTGCGCGTTTTTTCGGATTGTTACTAATCAATTTGATTTTAGTAATTTCTAAATGACGAAGAATTTGGGCACCTACTCCGTAATCTCTTTCATCCATAGAAAAACCTAATTTTAAATTCGCTTCAACCGTATCCAAACCACTCTCTTGTAATTTATACGCTTTTAATTTATTTAAAAGCCCAATCCCTCTTCCCTCTTGATTCATATAAAGTACTAAGCCTTTGCCTTCGGCATCGATCATTTGTAAAGCAGCATGTAATTGATCGCCACAATCACAACGCAATGAACCCAAAATATCGCCGGTCAAACAACTTGAATGCACTCTCACTAAGACTTCATCATCTTCTTTCCAATCACCTTTCTTTAATGCCATATGAACATCGCCGGTATTGAGTTGCGTAAATGCGATTAATTCAAACACTCCATATTTGGTGGGCATTTTCACCCTCACTTCTTCTTTAATTAAAGATTCCTTACTTAATCTATAAGCAATTAAATCTTTTATTGAAATTAATTTTAGCTGATATTTTTTGGCAATCTCTTTCAGCTCGGGCAACCTTGCCATAGTGCCATCTTCATTCATAATCTCTACCAATACTCCTGCATCGCCATGTCGGGCTAAAGAGGCTAAATCAATGGTAGCTTCGGTATGGCCGGCTCTTCTTAACACTCCTCCATCTCTTGCACGCAGAGGAAAAATGTGTCCGGGTCTGCCCAAATCTTCCGGTTTAGTTTCCGGGTTTACTAATGCTTGTACCGTTTTTGATCTGTCATGCGCAGAAATTCCGGTGGTACAACCATGACCTAAAAGATCAATGCTCACGGTAAAAGGAGTAGCATGTAAAGCAGTATTTTTATTTACCATCAGATCCAATTCTAATTCTTTACATCTTTTCTCAGAGATAGGTGCGCAAATCAAACCACGACCATGTTTGCTCATAAAATTAATAATTTCAGGAGTTACATTTTTTGCCGAAGTCACAAAATCGCCTTCATTTTCTCTATCTTCATCATCTACTACGATGACTAATTTTCCATTTTTAATATCTTCCAGCGCGTCTTCTATTTTATCTAACATTGAATATAATTTATGATTGCAAAGATAATACTACTCATTCAAGGAAATAAATTTTTAAGACAGTTGAAAACTAAACAGAATAAGCAGCGAATATGGGTATAAAATTGTCACTAACTATTTAACAAAACTTATTGTTATTAATCATTTTTTCACTTTCTTTGCCACATAAAAAAACATAACTAATTATGAATCTTAAAAGAATTTTACCATTTCTCATTGCGATTCTTTTGGCACCATTCATTATGAATGCACAGGTGACCACGAGTAGCATTTCGGGTTTTGTGAAATCTGCCGAAGGTGATGCGCTTGATGGCGCCACTGTTACGGCCATTCACATGCCCACAGGAACTAAGTACGTAACGCTTACCAAAAAGAACGGTAACTTTACTTTACCTAACACCGTTACGGGTGGACCGTTCCAAATAACTGTTGAATTTGTTGGTTATTTACCACAAACTATTAACGATGTTTACCTTAATTTGGGTGAAACTTATAATGCAGACGTAACTCTTTCTCAGAAAGAAACTGTATTGTCCGGAGTAACTATTCAAGCGGGACCAAAACCTGTATTAAAAACAGGTGTAAGTACTGTATTTAATTCTCGTCAGATTACTACGCTTCCATCCATCAGTAGAAGTGTGAGCGATATTACTCGCTTAACTCCTCAATCTAATGGAAATAGTTTTGCAGGAAGAGACGGAAGATTTAATAACCTACAAATCGATGGTGCGAATTTGAACAATAACTTCGGTTTGAGTTCTGATCCAATGCCGGGTGGTGGTGCAAGTCCTATTTCGATTGAATCCTTTGAGCAAATTTCTGTAAATATTGCTCCTTTCGATGTAAGACAATCAGGATTTACCGGAGCAGGTTTGAACGTAATTACAAAAAGCGGTACCAACACTTTTCATGGTAGTGCTTACGGTTATTATCGCGACCAAAGCTTTAACGGAAAATGGGCCGGTAAAAATGAATTAACCGCTACTCCATCTAAGTACAAAACTTATGGTGCTTCTTTAGGTGGTCCGATTATTAAAAATAAATTGTTCTTCTATGTAAACGCAGAGTGGAATAATAATTCAGTACCAAATCCTATTACCTATGTTCCAACCGGATCTACTGCTTCAGGAAATATTTCTGCAGCACCAAGAGACTCCTTGATTAAATTCAGAGATGTATTGAAATCTAAATATGGATATGATGCAGGTGAATTTGAAAATCGTCCGAATTACGAAACTAAAACGAGATCTATTCTTGCAAAGATTAACTGGAACATCAGTGATAAACATAAGTTGGTATTGAAATACAGTGATTTTAAAGGTTATGAACAAAACCCTGTGAATGGTAGTAGTGTACCGAATAGTGGTGCCGGACAATTTTTTATTGATGGGCAAGGCGGTTTAGGAAGATTACCTAATAATAGGAATAGTTCTCAATCAATCGCATTTTCTAATTCAGATTATGCATTCGATCATATCGTACAATCAGGAACTTTGGAATTGAATAGTAATTTCAGTAGTAAACTATCCAATCAATTCCTAATTGCTTATACTCATATTCAAGACGTAAGAACCAGCCCAGGTGGTATATTCCCAACTATCGAGATTTTTGATGCTGATGGTACTGTTGCGGGAGTTACTCAAGGGAGGAATTATATGTCTGCAGGTACGGATCCTTTTACAAGAAACAATGATGTGGTAAATAATATTGCTACAGTAACTAATAACTTAAGTTATTTCGCAGGAAAACATACTATCACTGCAGGTGTTACTTATGAATACCAAAGAGTAGGAAATGCCTTTATGGGTGGATCTGAAAGTTTGTACATGTACAATTCATTAAATGATTTTGTAACAGATCAAACTCCTGCTTACTTCTCTTATACTTATTCATTAGTTCCCGGTCAGGATAAAGTGTTCTCGGCTAATTTGAAATTAGGTCAATTAGGATTTTATTTACAAGATGAATATAATGCCAATGCAAATTTTGTAGTTACTTACGGAGTTAGAGGCGATATTCCTACTTATGTAGAACAGCCAATCGAGAATAAAGCAATTACTGCTTTGCAATTCCCTGACAAAGATGGTGTAATGACCAATTTCTCTACCGGTCAATGGCCGAAAGCGAAATTGTTATTATCTCCAAGAGTTGGTTTCAGATGGAAAGTTCCAACTGAAAAAGGTTTAACTATTCGTGGTGGTTTAGGTGTATTTACGGGAAAGATTCCATTTGTATTCTTAACTAACATGCCAAGTGGTAGTGGAGTTTATCAGAATGGAGTAGTTTTAAATAACCCGACACAATTAGCAGGTATTAAATTCAATAAAGATCCTGATGCATACCGTTCATTATTCCCTTCAACGGTTACTGCAACAGCTCCGGGTAGCTTTACGCTAATCGATCCTGATTTTAAATTCCCTCAAGTTTTCAGAACTAATTTCGGAATTGATAAAAACCTAGGAAACGGATTTACTGCTACTGTTGATATCTTGTACACTAAAGATTTGAACGCAGTAAAAATGCGTAACGCAAATTTACCTGCACCAACAGGAAGATTAGTAGGTTTAGATAACAGAGGTTATTACCAAGCAGGCGATTCTAAAAAAATAGTTCCGACTGTAGGTAATGTGATCGTTTTGGAAAATACCAACAAAGGTTATTCCTTCTCAACTACTGCTCAAATTTCTAAATCATTCTCTAAAGGATTCTACGGATCATTGGCATACACTTATACTTTAGCAACAGAAGTAAGTCCAAACCCCGGTTCACAAGCTAACTCAGCATGGCAGTCTATCATCAATCGTGGTACACCAAACGATGTTGAATTATATAAATCAGCTTATGCTACACCGCACAGAATCGTGGGTAATTTGTCATACAGATTTGAATATTTGAAACACTTCGCAACTACTGTTAGCTTCTACTACGAAGGTGCAAGCCAAGGTAATTATAGCTATATCATTGGTGGCGATTTGAACAAAGACGGTAACGGATCTTCTGATCTAATGTTCATTTACGCTAAAGGTTCTGATGTTCCTTTCGTAGATGTAAAAACAGGATCAATCATTAAATACTCAGTTCAACAACAGCAAGAAGCTTATGATAAATTTGTGGCTTCTTCTCCATATTTAAGCAGCCATAAAGGTCAATATGCTGAAAGAAATTCAGCTACTACACCTTGGTACAATCGCGTAGATGCTCGTTTGTTGCAAGATTTCTTCCTTAATGTTGGTGGTAAAAAACATACGCTACAATTTAGTGTGGATGTAATTAATCTTCCAAACTTATTGAATAGAAATTGGGGTATCAGAGATGGTTTCACTGTAAACAATCCATTATCATTGAAGAGCATTACAGCTGCAGGTACACCTACCTACAATTTAGTTGAAGTAACTCTTGAAGATGGTTCTAAAGGATTAGTAACAGATGCTTTCCGCAAAAACACAGGTTTCAGTACTACTTGGGGAATGCAAATTGGTCTTAGATACATTTTCTAAATCATTTTTAAATAATAATAAAAAATACCTCGAAAATTTCGGGGTATTTTTTTGTTCAAAATTTTAAATTCTATCACATCATGCATGAATTTTAATCCCTAAATTCGATACTCTATTATTCCATTTTTTATGACTACAGTTTTTGCAGGTGCCACTATCTTTTCAGGAAATGAATTTATCCATAATCAAGATTTATTAGTGGAAGATAAATGCATAAAGGGCTTTATAAAAAAAGGTGAGATTAACACGAATGATGAAATAATTGATTGCACCAATTACATTATCGCTCCTGGTTTTGTGGATTTACAAATTTATGGTGGCGGAGGATTTTTATTTTCTAATAATCCGTCAGGCATTGCATTACAAGCGATGGCAAAAAGTATTGTATCTAGTGGAACTACAGCTTTTTTAATTACGTTAGCTACAAATTCTTTTGAAGTTTATCAAAAGGCAATTAATGTAATAAAAGAAAATCCTCATCCGGCCGTAATGGGTTTGCATTTAGAAGGCCCTTATATTAATGAAGAAAAAGCCGGAGCACATTTGAAAAAATTTATTCGCAAACCCGAAATAGATGAACTCAAAAAATTATTAAAACAATCAGACGGAATAATTAAAATGATGACGGTGGCTCCCGAAGTTTGCAATTCGGATATCATTCAATTATTGAAAGATAATGGTGTTCTCATTTCTGCGGGACATAGTAACGCAAATTTTGAACAAGCTACATCCGGATTTAAAAATGGCATCAAAGCGACTACTCATTTATTTAATGCGATGTCACCATTCCATCATCGAAATACAGGATTGCCGGGTGCTACTTTTTTATCAGAAAATATTTTTGCCAGTATTATTGCGGATGGCATTCACGTGGATTATAATACAGTGGCTATCAGTAAACAAATTTTGAAGGAACGATTATTTTTAATAACAGATGCAGTGGAGGAAAATAAAATCGGTGATTATATTCACATAAAAAAAGAAGATCGTTTTACTTTACCGGATGGTACTTTATCAGGATCAAGACTTACTTTATTGCAGGCTGTAAAAAATTGTGTTGAAAAAGTTGGAATTTCTTTAAAAGAAGCGCTACGCATGGCTTCTACTTATCCTGCTCAATTAATAAAAGATACCAATCGCGGAAAAATAGCGGCAGGAATGAATGCTGATTTTGTTATTTTTTCAAAAGATTTCGAATTAAAATATACTGTTCTAAAGGGACAAATTTATTCTCCTTACATTTAAAATGATTATTAATAAAAATAACCCATGAAAATAATTGTTAGATTTTTTGTACTTGTTTTTGTTTTGTCGTTTATAAACTTTTACGCCAATGCTTCGGAAAAAATCCAAATAATTCCACAGCCGGTAAAAATGATGCAACATAAAGGCGAATATATATTACCCAAAAAAATGGATATAGTTCTAAACAGTTCCGAAAATGGAATAAAAAAATTAGCCAAACAATTTGCCGAAAAAATTGCAAAAGCCACCGGCTATCAGGTAGGCATACACGAAAATGAAAAAGACAATCCGGTTATTCATTTATTTATCAACTCTACTTACAATTCAGAAATTAATGAAGAAGGATATCAATTGTATGTAAATAAAAAAGGAGTCCTTATTTATGCCAACAAGCCTGCCGGCCTATTTTACGGCCTTCAAACCCTATTGCAATTAATGCCCAATGAAATTGAAAGTAAGACGCTCATCAACAAAAATAATTGGAGCATTCCTTTTGTAGAAATAACAGATTATCCACGGTTCGAATGGCGCGGAATGTTGTTTGATGTAACGCGGCATTTTTTTACCAAACAAGAAGTAAAAGATTTTATTGACAATATGGTGGCTTTCAAATTCAATAAATTGCATTTGCATTTGAGTGACGACCAAGGATGGAGAATAGAAATAAAATCTTTACCCAGACTTACTGAATTCGGCGCCTGGCGTGCACCCCGCGTAGGAAGATGGACGGAGTTTTCAAAACCAAAACCCGACGAACCTAAGACCTATGGCGGATTTTATACCCAAGAAGATATGAAAGAAATTATTCAATATGCTTCTGAAAAATTTGTTACGATTATTCCTGAAATTGATGTTCCGGGGCATAGTCTCGCCGCCGTGGCTTGCTATCCTGAATTGAGTTGCACTCCCGGCGAGTATCAAGTAAATGCGGGCGATAAATTTATGGTGTGGGAAAAAGGAACCTTTTATGGGTTAGTTGATAATACACTTTGCCCCGCCAATGAAAAAGTGTATGAATTCTTAGATAAAGTATTTACAGAAATTGCTGCCATTTTTCCTTCAGAATATATTCATATTGGAGGCGATGAAGCCTACAAAGGTTATTGGGAAAAGAGTGATGCGGTAAAACATTTAATGAAAAAAGAAGGATTGAAAAATATGGATGAAGTACAAAGTTATTTTATCAAAAGAGTAGGAAACATAGTGGCTTCAAAAGGGAAAAAAATGATTGGTTGGGATGAAATATTAGATGGAGGAATCGCACCAAATGCTACTATCATGAGTTGGAGAGGAATGAAGGGCGGAATAGCGGCAGCGAACATGAATCATCAAGTAATTATGTCGCCCAACGATTACGCATATTTTGATTTATATCAAGGTGATCCTATTGCCGAAGTGCCTACCTACGGAATGGTGCTTTTAAATAAGGCTTATCAATTTGATCCATTACCGCCGGGCGTTGATCCTAAATATATTTTAGGTGGCCAATGTAACCTTTGGAGCGAAAGGCTTTCAACCATGCGTCATGCAGAATATATGTTGTGGCCTCGCGGGTTAGCAACTGCAGAATCTGTTTGGTCTCCGGCTTCGGTAAAAGATTGGAATAGTTTTTATCATCGAGTAGAAAATCAAATGAAACGATTTGATTTTGCGCAAACAAAATATTCAAGAAGCATGTACGATCCGGCGTTTAAAGTGAGTAAAGATGCCAAGGACAGTTTATTGATTACTTTAACAACACAAATCGACGGCCTAAAAATTTATTATAGTTTTGATGAAACCGAGCCGGATAATTTTTATCCACTTTATCAATCTCCTTTGAATGTACCAAAGGACGCGGCGAATTTAAGAGTCATCACTTACCGTGATAATAAACCTGTCGGAAAATTAATTGTGATGCCGATTGCAGAATTACGAAAAAGATTACTCAAAAAATAAATGATTTCTCGAAGCCATTAAACTCAAAGATGTATCGTAAAAAATTAATTTTCGCAGCTGCATTTATTAGTATTCTTTTTTTTGGAATGGCCATAACCACATTGGGTTCCATCGTTCCCGAGCTCAAAGAAAAATTTCAAATGAATGAAATTTCTTTAGGAGTAGTGTTTACAATTTTACCCTTAGGAATTTTATTAGGTTCATTATTATTTGGCCCAATCTGCGATCGATTCGGTTATAAAATTTTATTGGCAGGTGCTTGTTTTAGCATGTGTATTGGCTTTGAAGGAATTGCATTTGCATCCTCTAAAAACATTTTGAATCTGTGCATTTTTTTATTTGGTTTTGGCGGCGGCATCATCAATGGCGCTACCAGCGCGCTTATTGCAGATATTAGCGAAACACGCAAAGGCGCTAACCTCAGTATTCTGGGAGTCTTTTTTGGATTGGGTGCTTTATTAATGCCATTAATTTTAGGCTTCTTAGAAAAAATATTTTCTTATGAAATTATAGTTTCAGCAGTAGGTTGGGGCACCTGTGCAATCGGCATTTTCTATTTATTAATTTCTTATCCGGCACCAAAAATTTCGGGGCATTATCCAATTAAAAAAAGCATTTCTCTTCTTAAGGATAGCACCTTATTATTAATTGCATTTTTTCTTTTTTTTTCAAAGTGCATTTGAAGGGATTATTAATAATTGGACACCAACATTTCTCACAACCGAATATGTTATTCCTCAAAAAAATGCATTGATCGCACTTTCTATTTCTGTAGTGGGAATGGTTATTATGCGAATTCTTTTAGGAAGTATTTTTAGAAATATGCGATTATCATTAATTTGGATGATTTCATTTACTGCCTTATTTTTCGGATTGATTTTATTGAATCAAGGTGCTCAATTTATTTTATTTTCTATTGGTTTATTTTTGATAGGAGCCGGATTGGCAGCGGGTTTCCCAATTATGTTGGGTATCGTAGGACAAAAATTTCAAGAACTCTCCGGCACTGCTTTTAGTCTTGCTTTTACAATTGCTTTATCCGGAAATATGATTATTAATTATGCAATGGGTTGGATTGCACATAATTATGGAATCCGTCATTTAATAACCGTAGGTTTTGTAGAATTATTGGTTATGATCCTACTTTGTTTTTTAATAGTAAAGAAGTTGAATCAGACAAAAGTTTCAATTGCTTAGTGAATTTATTTTTTAGATTTTTTTACTCCATACGATTTCTTTTTTTCTGAATTTCCTTTTATGGTATTGGCGTCAGGGATCCAATCGAAATCTAATTGCCTTTTTTCTAAATTAGCGGCTACCAATTTAATATTTACCTTATCTCCCATTCTGAATTTCTTTCCGGTACGAGTGCCTACCAAGGCATAATCCGTTTCATCATGTCGGAATTCATCGAATTCAAAAAGGTCTTTGATGTTGACCAAACCTTCGCATTTTTCTTTCACTGTTTCTACCCAAAATCCAAACGAAGAAACACCACTGATCACTCCTTCCATATCCTCTCCTACTTTGTCCATCATAAATTCTACTTGCTTGTATTTATTGCCTGCACGTTCTGCTTCCATCGCTGCGCGCTCTCTGGCACTACAATACACACATTTCTCTTCCATTTTTTTATCAGGAGTAATATGGCCGGTTAATACTTCCTGCAAAACACGATGCGCCATTATATCCGGATATCTTCTAATCGGAGAAGTAAAATGACAATAGTCTTTAAATCCTAATCCATAGTGGCCAATGTTTTCAACATCGTACACTGCTTTGGCCATCGTACGAATTCCTAATTGTTCCAATACATGTTGCTCGGGTTTTCCATGTACATCTATCATTAATTGATTGAAAGATTGCGCAATGACTTCTTGGTCTTTCATGTCAAAATGATAACCGAATTTTCTGGCGAAAGCTACAAACGGTTTTAGTTTTTCTTCATCCGGAGTATCATGTACACGATAGGGAAAAGGAATTGGTTTTTTATTCACTTTAATTTTCGCAACATGCGCTGCCACAGTGCGATTGGCCAATAACATAAATTCTTCTACCAATTGATGCGATTCTTTACTTTCTTTTACAATCACCTCTAAAGGTTTCCCATTTTCATCTAATTTAAATTTCACTTCTGTAGAAGAAAAATTAATCGCGCCATTTGCAAATCTTTCTTTTCTGAAATTTTTGGCGATGGCGTTTAATATTTTTATTTCTTCTTGGTATTCTCCTTTTCCTGTTTCAATTATTTCTTGCACTTCTTCGTAAGAGAAACGATGATCGCTGTGGATAAAGGTTTTACCCAACCAATAATCTTTTACTTTCCCTTTGCTGTTGATTACAAAAATCGCTGAGAAACAAAATTTATCTTCATTTGGTCGAAGTGAACAAAGATCATTCGAAATTTTTTCAGGTAACATCGGAGTCACTCTATCGGGCAAATACACGCTGGTGGCGCGCGCATAACCGGCATCATCCAAGAGAGAACCGGGAGTTACAAAATGGCTCACATCTGCAATATGAACTCCAATTTCATATTCGGAATCATTTAATTTTTTTATGGAAATAGCATCATCAAAATCTTTCGCATCTACCGGATCAATGGTCATCGTAAGTACATTTCTATAATCGCGTCGTTTAGCCAATTCTTCTTCTGTAATAGTCGCTTGCAATTGATTCGCTTCTTCCAAAACTTCTTTTGCAAAACCTAAAGAAAAACCGTTTTGGATGATAATTTCTTTCATTGCCATATCACCTTCGTTCTTGGCATGTAATACAGACAGCACTTCACCTTCAGGCTTTTTATCTCCTTTTTCCCAACCGGTTAATTTTACAACTACACGATCATTATTTTGTGCACCGTTTAAGTTTTTTACACTTATATAAAAATCCGGCATCGGATTTTCACTTGACGGTTTAAAGAATGCAAAATTTTCACTCACTTCTACAGAACCGATAAACTCTGTTTGTTTTCTTTGGATAACTTCTACAATTTTTCCTTCTGTTCTTTTTCCATTTCCTTCACTAATTTTCACCAATACTGTATCGCCATCAAAGGCTTTATTAAAATCTTGAGGTTTTATCAATACATCTTTTTCTCTTCCTTCCGCAATTACATAGCCCATTCCGGAGCGTGTTACATCTAAAATTCCTTTTACCAAGGGTAAAGGTTTTTTCTTCCCTACTTTCTTACTCATACATCTTTATTAAATATTTAAAATACGCTGTTGCAAATTACACAATCTAAATTTTCTTCTCGGAAGGAATTTATTTAAATTTTTCATCAAAGAATTTTATCTAAAATAATGGCACCTCATTTGAATCATTTATTTTACAGAAAAATAAAAGAATGAAAAAGATACCTGCAACCCATTTCGCTATAATTATTTTTGCTTTTATTATTGGCTTCTTTGGAGCTAATCAAATTTTAAACGCCAACAACTTAGTTTTGAATGCTCCCAAATTTGTACCAATTCCGATTGTGTGGGTTTATCTTTCGGGTGCGTTACTGATGCTTGGTGCAGTTGCATTCATCATTGATCGATTTGCAAAGCCTGCCGGGTATTGCATTGCAGCGATATTATTGCTCATCGTTTTTATCGTGCATGTGCCGGGTAGTATTCATTCTATAACTATGCCCGCGAAAATGCTTTATGTAACTAATGCCCTTAAAGATACTGCCATGGCGATGGCCGCCATTGTGATTGGCAATTTGTCCAAGCATTGATTATGCTTTCTTACGAAAACTTAATGCGTCTAAATAATAGATTACTTTTAAAGAAAGATTATTATTCTGAGAATAAGCTAAAGTGTTTTTGAGATTTTTCAAATAAGACTCGTTGACCTTTTCATCTTGATCGAAAATGGAATTTTTCCAAACAATATTGATGAAACTTCCCGGTGCAAATTCCCACGTATACACCATATCAATATTGAAAATATTAAAATTTTGATCGCGGTTTAAATTATAAGAGTTATTCGCTGCTAATGAGCCATCAGCCTGCAATGTATAAAATTGTTTTACTTGCACTTCACTCCAATAATGTCTGATCGATAAAGTAATACCGTTCTTTTTATTAAAATTATATTTTGAATAGAGTTCATTTTCAATGGTTCTTACATTTCTTCTGGAAAAGATAACATCTGAACCAACAATATCTGCAAAGCCGGCTTGGTTATAAACGGGCTTCCACTCAATGTTATGGCTCAATGAAAATTTATCGGAGACACGATATTGATTTCCCAACTCAATTTGATAAGATTTGCTTTTAAAAAGTTGAGCCACGTTATATTCTAATTCTATATTAAAAGAATATTTTTTTGCATTATTAGTTTGAAGCCATATTCCGTAGCTCTGCTCTGATGGCTGCGTGAATACGCGCCCGTTCATTCTTGGTTCATAAAAATCTTTTCCTTCAGCGCCGTAATAAATATGACCTCCAACATTCATTAAATTCGTCAAAATTGCATTGGCATTTACATTGGTACCAAGGCTTTGGTAAGAACTCGGATGAATTCTTCGAGCATAATTCAAATTATAATTCACTCTTAAATTTTTATACCATTTAGAAGGTTTCAGCCAATTATATTGCATCCATAAATGATGTTCTAAATCATTGTTAGAAAAATGAATTCCTAAATCATTCGGGTCATAATTTTCATCGGCCAATTCTTGAGAAATTTGATACACAAATCGTCCACTCGATTTTCCAAATTGCAAAAGATGAGAATAGCCTCTCAATGCGGATTGGCCCGGATTATAAATATTACTCAATGCAAATTTTCCGCTCCAATTATATGTATTTTTCTTGTTGTTCAAATTAAAAACAAATGCAGAAACATTCGCATCATAATCATCTCCTTTGCGAAGAACATTGGTATTGATAAAAGAAACCGAAGAATTATTTTTTAAGGTTTGATCTAAAACAATAATATTATAATTGGTCAGCGGACTTGTTTGCACTTCTCTCCTTTCGCCTTTATCATTTTCAAGCGTAGCATACATCGGTTTTGTAATTGCATTTAAAAATCCTACCCCCAATCCTTTAGAAGTTCGTCCTGAAATTTTTGTAGCGTTGATCAATTTTGTTTCTACAGGATTACTCACCACCTCTTCTGTACCTTGGGTGTAATTATAAGCATCGCCATAGTGGATTGGAGTAGAGCCTATTCTTCGAGAATAAAATAAATCTCCAAGGGAAAATAATTCAATTCCTTCCGTAAAAAAACTTCTATTTTCATTATACTTTACTTCAAATGGAGAAAGATTCAACACTTTATTATCACTTTGCACCTGACCGAAATCCGGAATCAAAGTCATATCAAGAGTAAAACTTTCATTGATACCGTATTTCACATCCATACCACCATTGATCGAAGTCGTCAAATCCTTTACACCGGCGGTTTTATAAGGATAATGATTTAAATAAGTAGAAAAATACGGACTCAAAGAAAGACGAAGTGGAGGATCAATTTTTTCTATGTTCGTCCACAATCCTTCTTGATTGAGAAACCCATTTATACTCGGATCAATCGGTGACCAGGAGTATTTTTCTTTGGCCTTTGTTCGCTGTCTCATAATATTCACACCCCATGTTTGATTATCTTTATTACTGAATCGAATGGCAGAATAAGGAATGCGCATTTCAAAAGTCCAACCATCAGATTGTATTTCAGCAGCACTCTCCCACACTCCATTCCAACTTTCATCTTCTCCAAAATTGGAATATTTGGCATCAAATTGTTCACCTGAAGCAGTAACAAAAAATCCTGTTCCGTTTATTTTATCGTAATAAGTATCTAAGATAATTCCCAACCAATCATTACTTCCTATTCGATCTCTTCCCACTAATTCTCTGGAAATACTATCTCTTTTAATTTCATGACAATAACCACCTACATAAATATTATTATTATCGTACAGCATATATACCTCGGTTCTATTGCCATCTAATTCTTTTATTCCAAAATTGGGTTGTGTTTGTATAAATCCTGTAAATACAGGTGCATCCTTCCATTCTTTTTCAGTTAATTTACCGTCAATTTTGAAAGTGCCATTTGTTTTGGTAGCTTTTATTTCCAATCTTTTCGACTGCGCATTGGCAGTCGTAAGCATTGCCACATTCAGGATTAAAAAAAGTATTTTTCTCATAAATAGGATAGTCTTAAGCAATTAATACGCAAAACACCACCAAAAGTTACAAGCAAACAAAAATTTAGTTCTCTCAGAAAAGAAATTATGATAGATTTAGCAAAATGATAAAGAAGACAATTATTCTTTCGTGAGGTATCTTTGTAATCACCCATGGACATGCTTCAAAAAATATTATCCTTCCCTTTTATTGCTATCATTAAGTTGTATCAATGGATTATATCGCCATGGTTAGGGCCTTCATGCAGGTACACACCTACTTGTTCGCAGTATGGTTTGGAAGCATTCAAAAAATATGGGCCCATAAAAGGTTTGTGGCTTACAATAAAAAGAATTTCAAGATGCCATCCTTGGGGCGGACATGGAGCAGATCCTGTTCCATAAAAAAACTGTGGTTCATTGTTGGAACCACAGCTTAATTGATTTGATTTAATTTATTTCTCCACTACTTTTTGCATATCGCGTTTTGTTTTGATCAAATCGTGAGATTCTTTTAATTCATTTTTTTGATTCATGATTAATTCGCGAGTGCTGTCGGTCATATTCTCTGCCTCAGTAAGGGCAACTTTGTAAGCCTTTTGGGCAGCGTCTTCCCCATATTCGCAAAGTTCTAAAACAGATAAATCTGTTTTACCTGCTACACTCGATTTTACATCCATCCACACGCGATAAATTTTACCCGAATTGGTAGTTTCGCCTTTTACAGATTCCCCACCGATGTTCATTACTTCCGTCATTAATTCTTGACGAATTCTTGAGCTTTGATCGATCATACGAGTAAAGAGAGATGCTAAATTAGAATCTTCAGCAGAATCTTTGATCGCTTTTTCATAGCCTTCGATTCTATCATTGTTGATTCTTATAAGGTCATTAAGGGCATCAATTGCAATTTGATTGTCTTTCATGGTATTTAATTTTTTAAAGGTTAATGATATTAAACTATAAATAAGAACCATGCCACTCTTTGAATAAAATTGATTTTTGGGAAAATTTAGGGTTTGTAAAAAATGATGAAATAAATTTTATGGAAAAAGTGAAAATAAAAAAACCACCTACTTTTAAGAAGGTGGTTTCTACAAAAAAAATATTTTTCTAAGATGCTTTTTCAAAATTTTCCGCAACTTTTTTCCAATTCACCACATTCCAAAACGCATTCAAATAATCCGGTCTTTTATTTTGATATTTTAAATAATAAGCATGCTCCCAAACGTCACAACCCAATATAGGTGTACATTTGCACTCCGCTACATCCATCAAAGGATTATCTTGATTCGGTGAAGAGCATACTACTAATTTTCCGTCTTTTACTCCAAGCCAAGCCCATCCGCTACCAAATCTTCCTGCTCCGGCTGCATTAAATTTTTCTTTCATCGCATCGAATGAACCGAAAGTATCATCAATCGCTTGAGCTAATTTTCCCTCAGGTTTTCCGCCACCATTTGGTGATAAAATTTCCCAGAAAAAACTATGGTTCCAATGGCCTCCTGCGTTATTGCGAACTGCAGGGCTTATGCTTCCAGCATGCTTTACTAATTCTTCCAAAGATTTGTCAGCGTGTTCAGTGCCTTCAATCGCTTTATTCAAATTATTCACATAACCCGCATGGTGCTTGTCGTGATGAATTTCCATAGTTTCTTTATCAATGTGTGGCTCAAGTGCGTTAAACTCGTAAGGAAGAGCCGGTAATGTAAATGCCATAATAAATATGTATTTTAATTGTGAACAAAAATTTTGTATTTCAAATTTACTCCCAATTATGCATTATTCCATAGTTGAAGTATTTATTTCCTTTTTAAGTAAATGGGATATACAGTTTCTTTGTTGCAAATTCTACGCCAACAAAAGGAAATAATAGATATTTTTTTATCTCTTTTTTCTAAAAAATTCTTTAATTAAATAGGCACATTCATCCGCTAAAACACCTGATTCTACTTGGGTTTTAGGATGTAGCGGAGATCGTTTAGGATGTAATGAGATGCCGCCGTGTTTTTCATCTGATGCACCATACACTATCTTTCCTATTTTACTCCAATAAAGTGCTCCACTGCACATCGTACAAGGTTCAATGGTCACATACAAAGTAGCTTCAGGCAAATATTTCGCTCCCAAAAAACTAAACGCAGAGGTGAGCGCTAATATTTCGGCATGAGCTGTCGAGTCTTTCAAAGTTTCAACTTGATTATATCCGCGTGCAATAATTCTGTCTTTCATTACAATCACTGCGCCAATAGGCACTTCATCCGCTTCTAATGCTTTGTGGGCTTCTCTTATCGCTTGCTGCATAAAATATTCATCGGTTTTCTCTAACATCTTATCAATTATTTTCGGAAAGTTCCTCAATTTTTTTGATTGTAACTTTAAGAAAAATAGCTGCATGAATTCTTTGGTTAAAATGAAAACTTATTATGACGAAGGCCATACACTTTCAAAAGAATTTAGAATCCAACAATTAAAGAAATTAGCGGATGCGATTCTGAAATATGAAAATGAAATTAATGAAGCACTCTATTTGGATTTAGGAAAAAGTATAGAAGAAAGTTGGGCGACAGAAATTGGGTTATTACTTGGAGAAATAAAATATGCAATTAAAAATATTCATCGCTGGATGAAGCCTGAAAGAGTAGCCGGCAGCTTGCTCACCTTTCCATCTTCAGGAAAAATTTATAAGGAACCTTTAGGTGTTGTGTTAATAATTGCACCTTGGAATTATCCATTGCAATTGATGTTAGCGCCATTGATCGGCGCTATCGCTGCCGGAAATTGTGTGGTTTTAAAACCTTCAGAAGCAGCGCCCGCAACAGAAAAATTAATAGAAAAATTGATTAAAGAAATTTATGACGATCATTTCGTAAGAGTATTTACAGGTGATGGGGCAATTGTAGTTCCCGATTTGATGAATCAATTTAAATTCAATCATATTTTTTATACCGGAAGTACGCAAGTCGGAAAATTAATTTATCAGCAAGCCGCTGCAGATTTAATTCCGGTTACTTTGGAATTGGGAGGAAAAAGTCCGTGCATAGTAGAAGCAGATGCTGATATAACGGTTACGGCTAAACGAATTATTTCCGGGAAATTTATTAATGCCGGGCAAACGTGTATTGCACCGGATTATATTTTGGTTCACGAAGCAGTGAAAGAAAAACTCTTGACCGAAATGGCCCATGCCATTCAACAATTTTATTCTTCCGATCCGGCTTCTTCATCGGATTATGGAAAAATCATTCATGGAAAACATTTCAAGAGATTGGTGCAATTTCTTCATCCAGGAAAAATTTATTTTGGTGGAAAATTCGATGAATCTAAATTATTTATTGAGCCTACTATTCTCACTGATATTTCGCCGGAAGATGATATTATGAAGGAAGAAATTTTTGGTCCTATATTACCGGTAATTCCTTTTTCTAATTCGCAGGAAGCCATCGAAATTGTACGCAAAAATAAAAATCCTTTATCGTTTTATTTATTTACAAAAGATGCCAAAAAAGAAAAAGAATGGTTGCAAAAAATTTCTTTTGGTGGTGGATGCATTAATAATACGGTCTGGCATTTCACCAATAAAAAAATGCCATTTGGAGGTATCGGCAATAGCGGACTGGGCGCTTATCACGGACAATTTACCTTTGAAACATTTTCTCATCGTAAACCCATTTTGAAATCACCTACGTGGTTTGATCCTTCTATAAAATATCCACCTTACAAAGGAAAAATAAATTTATTAAAAAAGATTTTTCGATAAACGATTTTAATGCATGTCACTATTTAGAAAAATAATCAATGCCACTTATTCTTTAAGGATGAAATTGGCACAATTAACCGGCAAAGGAATTCTTATTGTTGAAAATAAAAATGCTATTCCACCACCGATTAGTTTTTATACTTTGTCAGCCACATTGAATTCAGGAGAGCCTATTTCTTTTGAAAAATTCAAAGGGAAAAAAGTTTTAATTGTAAATCTTGCGAGTGAATGTGGTTATACACAACAATATGCAGAACTCGAAAAAATGTATCAACAAAATAAGGAGATGGAGATTCTTGGTTTTCCTGCTAATAATTTTGGAGAACAAGAGCCGGGAAGTGATGATGAGATTGCACAATTTTGTACAATAAATTTTGGAGTTACTTTTTCTCTTTTCAAAAAAGATGATGTAAAAGGAAATTTGAAACAACCGATTTACGAATGGTTAACCGATAAAAATAAAAACGGTTGGAACGAAATGGAGCCTAAATGGAATTTTTATAAATACTTGATTGATGAAAATGGAAATCTCGCAAAAGTATTATCATCAGCTGTTACACCTTCAATAATACAAAAATTGAAATAATTTAAACCGGACATTTTTCATGGTAATTAATTAATTCAATCGGAGTTTTTTCAAACTCAAAGCCGCTGTAATGCTGAATGATGTCATCCAATACCTCAATAATTTCCTGCGGCTCTTTTAAGGTTACTAATTTTGCACGATACTCTTTTATATTGGGCATTCCTTTTAAATAATTGGTATAATGCCTACGCATTTCATTGATACCTACAATCGGACCTTTCCATTCTACGGATTTTATTAAATGTTTTTTACACACTTCCACTCTCTCTTCAATCGTAGGCGGAGGAAGGATTTCACCGGTTTTTACATAATGAGTAATTTCATTAAATATCCAAGGATAACCAATGGCTGCACGTCCAATCATGATGCCGTCTACTCCATATTTATTTTTGTATTCTACTGCTTTTTGCGGTGAATCAATATCTCCATTTCCAAAAATAGGAATGGTAATTCTTGGGTTCTCTTTTACTTTGGCAATCAATTCCCAAGCGGCACTTCCTTTATACATTTGTACACGAGTACGACCATGAATGGCTAATGCTTGAATACCCACGTCTTGTAATCTCTCCGCAACTTCCTCAATATTTTTTGTGTCTTCATCCCAACCCAATCTTGTTTTTACAGTAACAGGAAGTGAAGTACTTTTTACCACGGCCGCAGTTAATCGCACCATTAAAGGCACATCTTTTAATACACCGGCACCTGCACCCCGGCACGCCACTTTTTTCACGGGGCATCCAAAATTAATATCTAATAAATCCGGATTAGTAACATCTACAATATTGGCAGCCATGGCCAAACTATCTTCATCGCCACCAAAAATTTGAATCCCAATAGGCTTCTCGTAATCATAAATATCTAATTTCTTCCTGCTTTTTATTGCATCTCTAATCAATCCTTCACTGCTAATAAATTCCGTGTACATTAAATGAGCTCCATTATCTTTACATACCGCACGAAATGGAGGATCGCTCACATCTTCCATGGGCGCCAATAATAAAGGAAATTCAGGAAGAGATATGTTACCTATTTTTACCAAAATGATTGTTTTGCAATTTTATTCTTAACTACTTTTCATTCTTTTAAAACTAACTTAATTCTAAAATCGGGTGTAAATTTACGCTTTTAAAAAATCAGAAAATAATGATTGATAAAAATTCTAAAAATATTGGCTTTCTTTCACAGTTAGGAATTCTGTTAGGTTTGGTAGGTGGAGGTTTAATTATTGGCACTTTGATTTCTTTAGCAACGTGGTTTGCAATGACTGGTAGAGGCGTATCAAGTATGGAAGCGGATCTTCTCAATTCTCAATATTATTATGCGGCCATGGTGGTGCAAGGAGTTTCTACTTTTTTTATATTTTTCTTGCCCGCTTATTTGTTTGCAAAAATTTGCTATAAAAATCCGTTCAAGTATATAGGTTTTAATAAAACTGCCAATTATCAACAAGTTTTTCTGGTGATAGGAATTTTGTTCCTCACCTTTGTTTTTTCAAGCACCGTCAGTCAACTTACTCAACTTATTCCCTTACCAAAAAATTTAGAAGTAAAATTCAAAAATTTAGAGACAAGTCGTGCGGCGCAAGAATCTGCTTTAATTCAAATTAATACACTGACGAAATATCTTTTTTCGATGGTGTTAGTAGGAATTTTTCCGGCCATATTTGAAGAGGTACTTTTTAGAGGCGGTCTTCAAAACATGTTGACTCGATGGACCAAAAGCCCGTGGGCAGCAATTATTATCGCTTCTATTATTTTTAGTGCTGTTCATTTTTCCTTCTACGGATTTTTTGTTCGCTTTAGTTTGGGTGTTATTTTAGGTTTACTATTTTATTACAGCGGCAATATTTGGTTACCAATTTTATTACACTTTTTTTTCAACGGTTTACAAGTAACCGCCATGTATGTGGCTTCATTTTCCAAAACAAAAACTCCGGACATTACTGAACAAGACTTACCTATTTGGATAGGTTTGCTTGCATTGGGAGGAATCGTATTTTTATTCATGCATTTCAAAAAAGTATCAAAAAAATTAAGAGATATTTTTGTGTATGAGGAAGCACCCGACCCAAATGATTTCCACGATTGGATTGCAAAAAATTCATAAAACCTATGGCATTAGACCTTACAACTTTTAAAACCAGAACAATCACTGCTATTATATTTGCGGCTGTAATGCTCACAGGTTTATTGTGGAATCAATGGGGTTTTATCGCTCTTTTTATTCTTATACATTTTGGTTGTTGGTATGAATTAGTAAAGCTTTTAAAGAAAATTTCTCCTGAAAATTATACATCTAAAATTCCTTTAGGATTGTTGTATATCACACTTCCTGTTGTCTTAATTATTTTAATCAGATTACAACCCATCGGTACTTTGGATGATACGCTTTTAAAAGTATTGCCCTGCGGAATTATTTTTTCTATTTGGATAAATGATACCATGGCCTACATTGTAGGGTCCATGATCGGGAAAACTCCACTTTCTTCTATTTCGCCAAAAAAAACTTGGGAAGGCACCATTGGCGGAATTATTTTATGTGTGGTAATCATTACGCTCATTGGAAATTTATTAGGATATTTTAGATGGTTTGACTGGTTGATGATTAGTTTTATTTGCGCTACCACAGGTACTTTCGGCGATATTTTAGAGAGTAAAATAAAAAGAATGGCGCAAGTAAAAGACAGTGGAAATTTAATGCCGGGGGACGGAGGTTTTTTAGATAGATTTGATTCTTTACTCGTGGCAATTCCATTTGTATTTATTTATTACATGCTTTTTATTCAAACGATAAAATAATTGCGCTTTTATGCGGTTCAGTTTTTATATTTGCCGTTAAACTGTTTGGAATGAATATTCATAAAGAGGGTTATAAATCCATCGCAATTGCATTACTTCTTTTTGGGACAATCAATCTCATTTTTTTCTTTTTCTTTAGCGATAGGATGCCTATCATCTCATGGATCATCTTCGGAGTATCTTTTGTTACGCTGCTATTTATCATTTCTTTTTTCAGATCTCCGAAAAGACAGTTCACGATTGCGCATCATCAAGTGATTTGCCCGGCAGATGGTAAAGTAGTGGTAATAGAAGAAACGGTTGACGAAGAATATTTCAAAGATAAAAGATTGCAGGTTTCTATTTTTATGAGTCCCGCCAATGTGCATATCAATCGAATCCCTATGTCAGGAAAAGTAATTTATAGCCAATACCACAAAGGAAAATATTTGGTAGCCTGGAATCCTAAATCTTCTACAGAAAATGAACGTCATTCGGTAGTTATTCAGAATGATAATGCCACCATTTTAGTAAAGCAAATTGCAGGTGCAGTCGCTAAGAGAATTGTGAATTATTTGCATGTAGGTCAGCGCGTAGAACAAGGCACAGATATGGGCTTCATCAAATTTGGCAGCCGCGTGGATGTATTATTACCTGTAGGAACTACATTAAATGTAAGTTTAAATCAAGTTGTAAAAGGCGGCATTACTACATTAGCCACCATTGATACTTTGGTAGAAGTAGATGAAGATGGCATCACTATCTAAATCATAGAGAGATAAATATTTTACCATTTTATTAAAGGATATTTTCCAATTCTTTTAAATGCTTAATGATGTAAGTCGGTTTGATGGCGCATTCCACATTGATATGATTGGCAAAAATGGTATCCATACCTGCATCTTGGGCTCCTTTAATATCCGCTTCTAAATTATCTCCAATCATGATGGATGATTGTATATCGCATTTCGCTCTTTGGATGGCGAATTCAAAAATTTCTTTTTTTGGTTTAGATGCATTGGCCAATTCTGAAGTAATTACATTTTGAAAATATTTTGCCAGTCCGCTATTATTTAATTTTAACCATTGGGTTTTTTCAAAACCATTGGTGATCAAATGCATTGAATAATTTTTTTCAGTCAAATAATCCAGTATTTCATAAGTGTATTCAAACACCTTTTTCTTAGTGGGTAATTTTTCTAAAAAATACGCAGCCATTTCTTTTGATAATGGTTCATTGGCAATTTTAAAATCCAACAAAGTACGCCACATCCTGCGCCATTTCAGCTCTTCAGTAGTAATGAATCCTTTTTCATAACGACTCCATAGATGCGCATTATGCACTAAATAATTTTCGTAAAATGTTTCAAACGATTCAATATTTTTAGATCCCAGATCAAAGAAAACAAACACTTCCGCCAATGCTTCTTTAGCATTGGTATTAAAATCCCAAAGTGTATGATCCAAATCAAAAAAAAGATGATTATATTTCACAAGTATAAATATTAGGCCATTGTAAATTTGCCTTAAATAAATTAATAAAATTAATGAATATTATAATTACAGGCGGCAGCAAAGGTATGGGAAAAGCGATAGCTGAAAAATTTGCCGAACATCATTACAATATATTTCTATGCGCACGCAATGAAAACGAATTAGCGAATACTGCACAAGAAATCGAAACAAAATATCCGAACATTCAAGTAAAATATTTTGCATCAGATCTAAGCTCAAAACAAGGCGCAGAGCGGTTTGGACATTGGATCCTCAAACAAAAAATATCGATTGATATTTTAGTTAACAATGCCGGCACATTTATTCCGGGCAGCATAAATAATGAAGAAGAAGGCATTTTAGAAAAAATGATTGCAACCAATTTGTATAGTGCTTATCATTTAACCAGAATTTTATTGCCTTCTATGATGGCTAAAAAAAGTGGGCACATTTTCAATTCTTGCTCTATCGCTTCTTTGCAAGCCTACGCCAATGGCGGGTCTTACAGTATCAGTAAATTTGCATTAATGGGCTTTAGTAAAAATTTACGTGAAGAATTAAAGCCTCATGGAATAAAAGTAACAGCGATTTTGCCTGGTGCAGTTTTCACCGATTCGTGGTCGGGAACCGGTATTGATCGTGCAAGAATTATGGAAGTAAATGATATCGCACAACTTGTGTATGTGGCATCTTCACTTTCGCCACAAGCTTGTGTAGAAGAGATTGTGATAAGGCCGCAATTGGGTGATTTACCTTAACTTTTCGTTGGGATTAGCGGCTTTACTTAACCTTTCTTTAAACGCATTTAAAACTACATTTGTAATTCATTTGTATAGTTGGCATGATTCATTTTTTAAATCGATTGGTACATCAATTCTCTCGCATAATTTTCATGTGCCTATTTCTTTTTGCCGGTAACGTATCTTACTCCCAAGTCCAATTTAAAACGATCTGTACAGAGAAAAAAATTAGTAAAAATGATTTACTGCAAGTACAATTTAAATTAGAAAATGCGAGCAATTTAGAATCTTTAACACCTCCAACCTTTGATAATTTTTCGGTAGTAAGCGGCCCTAACCAAGAGATGGGAAGATTTTCTTACAACGGGAAAATTGAACAATTTATTGCCATCAGTTATTACCTGAAACCCAGTAGAGCCGGACAATACGTGATTAAAGGTGCCAAAGCGGTAGTAGATGGAAAAGAATATAAAAGTAATTCCATCACGGTAGAAATTACTAATGCACCTTCTTCATCTCCCGGTGGAAATCAAAGCGGATTAGCTTCCCCATTTCCCAATTTGAATTTTGATATGGCGCCGGAAAATCCAAAGCCGCAATTGGAAGATTATATTTTAAAGCCGGGAGAAAATATTGATGAGAAAATTAAAAAAAGTATTTTTTTAAAATTAGAAACTGATAAAAAAACCTGTTATGTAGGTGAACCCATTACTGCAAAATATAAATTATATACACGGCTCAATTCTGAATCTACTATCACTGATGTTCCTTCTTTCAATGGTTTTTCTGTGACCAATTTAGAAGTAAATAATGATGCAACAATTGAAAAAGTGAATGGTCGACATTACACAGTTTATGTGCTTCGAAAAGCACAACTTTATCCTTTGCAATCTGGAGCTATCACGTTAGGGCCATTGGTCTCTAATAATAAAATTTCATTTTTGAAATCAGATCACGCTACAGGGCAAAGAAATGATTTGTTCAATCGATTATTTCAAGATTTCGGAGATGATATGAATGATCCGGATGCGCTCGTCACTAAAACCGTTACACTAACCACTACTCCACTTACTATCACGGTAAAACCGTTACCACAAAGTAATGTACCAACCTCTTTCAAAGGAGCGGTAGGCCGATTTTCCATTCAATCGTCTTTAGAAAAAAATCAATTCACCACCGACGATGCTATGAATTTGAAAGTAGTCATCAATGGTCAAGGCAATATTCAATTAGTAAATGCTCCTACAATTCACTGGCCCCAAAATTTTGAAGTTTTTGATGCAAAACAAAAAGACGATATCGACGAAACTATCGTACCAATGAGAGGTTCAAAAACATTTTTATTTCCTTTTGTGGTGAGTAAGCCGGGTACTTATAAAATAGATTCGATATCTTTTTCTTATTTCGATCCCTCCTCTAACAGTTATAAAACTATTCAAACCAATCCGATAGAAATTACGGTGGATAAGGGATCCAATCGTTCAAAGAATTTTATTCTTTCAAAAGAATCTACTTCTTTAAATACCAATAAAGGATTTTTTCAAAGTTTTAATTTTGAAATTGTGCTATTGTTTGGATTTTTGGCATTGATTGTAGGTGTGATTCTATTTTCAAAATTCAAAAGGACTAACCGCCTTCTTCGGTTAGAAAAAGAAAAACAATTAGATGAACTCAACAATAAATGGGAAGCAGCAAAATCAGAATTTACCATTCCTGAAAATCCATTGTTAGAAGCTCATGCTGCTTTGATGGCAAAGGATTCCGATTTATTTTTTCAAGTACTTCATTCTTCCCTCAAAAAATATTTATCGCTCAAATTGCAAATTCCAATGAACGAGGTGAATAAAAAAACCATCAATGAAAAATTAGATTCTTGTAATGTGGGCATTGGCACCTCCTTTCGATTGAACGAATTGTTAGAAGAAATAGAATTGAATTTATACGCTAAACCTTCGGAAGAAACTTCTTTAAATTCAATCTACGAAAAGGCGGGTGAAGTAGTGTCATTATTGAATAAGCAAATATGCTAAAACCTAAGCTGCAGTGAACTTATAGCCGATACTACGCACCGAATGGAAATATTTAGGATGGCGTCTATCTTCCTCAAAATATTTTCTAAAATTTAAAATAAAATTATCAACCGTGCGCGTAGTTGGATATACATTGTAACCCCAAACTGATTGCAAAATTTTTTCTCTTGTTACAACTTCGTTTTTATGTTCGATCAATAATTTCAACAGCATTGCTTCTTTCTTGGTAAGTTTTACTAACTCACCGGTTTTAGTTTTACATTCTAAAGAACTAAAATTAATTTTATTTTTTCCGAAAGAGTATTCATCAGGCACGGATTTTTTGGAACTAATTTTACGACTCTTATTGATCAAATTATTGACTCTTAATAATAATTCCTCCAAATTAAACGGTTTAGATAAATAATCATCCGCACCTTTTTTTAATCCCAAAACTCTATCTGCACTTTGGTTTTTTGCGCTCAACATGAGTATCGGAATTTGATTATTGGTTAGGCGAATATTTTCGCAAACCGTTATTCCGTCTACTTCTGGAAGCATCACATCTAAAATAATCAAATCAAAATATTCATTTTCTACAGCCTTTAAAGCTGCTGACCCATCATAAGCGGAAGTCACTTCATATCCTTCCATCTCAAAATTTAATCGCAAAGCATCTTGCAAATTTTCTTCGTCTTCAACTAATAAAATAGATATTTTTTTTTCAGCCATGGTAATTAAAAAATTGTGAAGAATTACAAATTGTTTGATTTGAATTTCACTTCAAAGATACAGCCATGTGGAGTATTATTATAAACAGCAATTTCGCTATGGTGGCTATTAATTATTTTTTGGGATAAATAAAGTCCTAATCCCGTGCCTTTTGTTTGTCTTTGCGCACCACGATAATATTTTTCGAAAACTTTAGCTTGCTCTTCTTTAGAAATGCCATTCCCTTCATCAATCACTTGCAATTTGATAAACTTTCCATCGTGTAAAATTTTTAATTGCACCACATCATCATTTCCGGAATATTTGATGGCATTATCCAACAAATTATTAATGACCAATTGCAACAATAATTGATCACCAACGATCATTGTCTCTTCATCACTTTGCATTTCAATTTTTCGTTTCGGAAAACGCAATGAATAATCTTTCACACATTCTTCACTGAGCGATTTTAAATTCACATCCTCCTTAGTAATTATGTAACCACCCGAATCGATCTGACTCAACAACAACATATTATTGCATAAAGCATTCAATCGATTCGCCTCCTGAATTGTACTGTTGATCAGCTTTTGCTGTTGCTCATTGTCTAATTTTCTTTTCTGCATGGTTTCTAAATTCAATTTAGTAACCGCAATTGGCGTTTTGAGTTCGTGCGTGATCGCCAACATAAAATTTCTTTGTTGAATGGATTGATTTAATTGCTTTCGAACTAGTCTAAAAACAAAAACAGCGCCTGCAATAATTAATAAAAAAAAAGTGATTCCTTCACCCGCATATTGCGATGTTTTTTTTCTTCGCTCAATTTCTATTTTATTAATTTGATTTAAATAAGCGGGCGACTTCACATCTACCATATCAATTCTATAATAGCTGAGTTCTCTATTTTGTTTATTTAAGGATATGTACCAAAACACCAATGCAGCTAAGATGTAAGCCAATAAAAACCAATAAAAAACATAAATAAAACGAACCGGCCGCAATTTAAATCTTTTGAAAAAGTTTTTTTTAGCCATCGAATTTTTTAAATTTTTAGATTGAGTATGATGCAAAAAATATCGAATGCATTTATTTAATTCTCTACTTTTTCAATTCTAAAACCAACATTTAAAATATATCTTAATGGATTATCTCGCATTATTTGTGCGATTGAAAAAGTATAATCACCTTGCTTTTTAAAACCGATTCCACCGGCAGAAATATTTTTTCTTACTTCGTAAATGTCATCCATTCCCGTTCCTTCCCAACCTTTCATATCATCAGCCAAACTCAAATTTAATTTTTGAAATTTCATAGAATCCCCCGGAGCTTGAGAACCTATTTGCAACCAAATATTATTGTATTGATACAAATCTGTGTGACGTAAAACGACATATAAATGATACGTGGCAGCAGTATCTTGGATATGGAAAGTAAATTGAGGTACATTGTCGTAAAACCATTGCTGGGAAGGTATTTGAGCTTGTTTTTCAAATAGATCAATTTGCGTGCAAGAGCCTATCATCAATGAAAAAATGAGGAATAAAATACTCTTTTGGAAATGCTGTTTTAAAAAAAATAATTTTGCTTTCATCATTGCATAAAATTAAAGCACATTAAAAATTTGTTCTTTTGCTTTTTCCAATTCATCTTTCATATGAACCACACATTTTTGTATATCCGTGTTGTACGCTTTCGAACCGGTGGTATTGATTTCTCTACCAATTTCTTGAATTACAAAACCCAATTTTTTTCCCTTCAATTCTTCTTTATCATCTAAAATACTCAAGAAATATTCGCAATGATTTCGCAACCGAACTTGCTCTTCGCGGATGTCTATCTTTTCTATGTAATAAATAATTTCTTGTTCCAATCGATTTTGATCATAGCTTTCTTTACCTAAATTTTCTTGAATAGTTTGGAGTAAATTTTCTTTGATCTTAATTCTTCTTTCAGGCTCTAATTTTAAAATTTCTTTTTCTTGTTGATTGATCTTGTCTATGCGCAATCTTAATTCTTTGTCCAAAGATTTTCCTTCATCAATTCGATGCGCATCAATCTCAGCAAGCGCTTGAGAGATGACACCTTTTAATGTAGGCCAATCATTATCATCTAAAACTTCACAACTTGGCACCACTACTTCGGGTAATTTTAAAAGCGCGCTCAATACAGAATCGGTACCAATCTGTAAACTATCGGCCAACTCTTTTATTTGCTGATAATAGGCTTTAATTAAATTAGTATTAATAACAACAGGTTTTGCCGTACCATTGTGTTTTATGGAAATAGTGCACTCTACCGAACCGCGTAATAGAAATTCTTGCAATTGGTTTCGAATAACGAATTCATAAGGCTTTATTAGAGATGGAATTTTTAAATTGATGTCAAATTGTTTTCCATTTAAGGATTTAATTTCTACTATAAAGGTTTTTTCTTGCACGGTTTGCTCCGCGCGGCCAAAGCCTGTCATCGATTTTATCATCCTTTATTTTTTATTTTTAGCAAGTTATACAATTCTCCTTGAGATAGTATTTTGATTTCTCCGGAATTTAAACTTTCGATAGTAATTTTTTCAATTCGATATCTGATCAAACGCAAAGTCGGAAAACCAACAGCCGCCGTCATCTTTCTTACTTGCCTATTTTTCCCTTCCGTAAGAATTAATTGAATCCAACTATCCGGAATTGTTTTTCGAATTCTAATGGGTGGAATTCTTTCTTTTACTTTTGCTGGTGAGGAAAATATTTTTGCTCTACATTTTTTTGTGTGATATTTTTTGCCATCAATACTAATGATGACTCCATCATTCAATTTTTGAATCGCCTCATTTGTTATAGCACCTTCCACCTGAACCCAATATTCTCTTTCGTGCGAATGAGTAGGCGCGAGTAAAAGTTGATTTAATTTTTTATCATTGGAGAGTATCAACAATCCTTCACTGTCATAGTCCAAACGCCCTACAGGATAGACATCTACGGGAACGTCAAAAAAATCTTTCAAACATTTTTTACCGCCTTCTCCGGTGAATTGGGAAAGTACTTGAAAAGGTTTATGAATAATATAGTACTGATTCAAAACAAAATTTTATTGACGGAGATATTCTCAAAAATAATAAAGCCCGTCGAAAAATGATCGGGCTTTGTTATATGGATGGGTTAGTAAGAACAGGAAATAAATTTCCTTACACAATATTAAAAATAAATTTTGCTTTATGCTAAATTTTAATCAATTTTTTTATCAACATTTTTAAATTAAGTGTGGATAAGCCGAATGAAATAATTTTTAGGACTGAATGAAAAATGAAACATTAAAAAGGAAAAATAGAAAATAAAGTTTTGAATTTCATTCCATCAAATGTTCTAACAGCCGACATCAAAAGGTTACAAGGGATACGAATAATTTAAAAATAAAAAATACCAACTTCAAAAATTTACGAGATACTTTATTACAAACTTTACCTTTGCTTTTTCAAAAATCAAAATATGCAATTCCCTACACCTGTCTCTGCGCAATGGATCGCTGATTTTATCTCTGCAAAAATTTTAGGCAAACAAGATGCTTACGCAAAAGGCATTAATGAAATACACAAAGTAAAAGAGGGAGATATTGTTTTTGTAGATCATCCAAAATATTATGATACTTGCTTGAATAGTGCTGCCAGCTTCATTATTATCAATGCAGAAAAAGAAGTACCGGATGGAAAAACACTTTTTGTTGTGGATGATCCTTTTGAAGCTTATTTAAAAATTACAGATCATTTTCGTCCTTTTGTTCCTTCTACAAAAATGATTAGTGACTCTTCTTCCATTGGAAAAAGTAGTATCATTATGCCAAATGTTTTTATCGGCAATCATGTAATTATTGGCGAAAATTGTATCATTCATCCCAATGTTTCCATTTACGATTACTCAATAATTGGAGATGAAGTTGAAATTCATTCCGGAGCTGTCATTGGCGGTGATGCATTTTATTATAACACTAAAAAAAATAGAGAATGTTGGTTTAAAAAAATGAAAAGTTGTGGCAATGTTATTCTTGAAGATCAAGTACACATTGGTGCCAATACTACCATTGACAAAGGGGTGAGCGATAGCACGATTATCGGAATGGGAACCAAAATTGATAATTTGGTTCACATTGGTCATGATGTAGTTGTAGGAAAAAATTGTCTCATTGCGGCACAAGTAGGCATAGCAGGCGGAACCGTGTTAGGTGACGGAGTTACGCTCTGGGGGCAAGTTGGCGTGAATAAAACTATCAACATTGGGGATGGAGCTGTAGTAATGGGACAATCCGGAATTAACGCCAGCATTGAAGGAAATAAAACTTATTGGGGTACTCCTATACAAGAATTTTTTAGCAAACGAAAAGAATTGGTTTTAATAAAACGCCTTCCTGAAATTTGGGAGAAAGTAAAAAAAATAAAAGAGTAGAACTTATAATTGATATTTTGCTTTCATCAAATTACAAGTTCTCTCAATGGTTTTATTTATTTTGGTAAAATGAAAATCCGGTAAAGCTTTTAGGATTTTATTGTTATCAAAATGAACTTTTGCTTGACCGGTTTTTGCCGTTTCTTTTGTCAATAAATGTTTCTTTTTGGTGAACATAGATTTTAATGCTTCCCACCTCCAAACTAATGCTGCTAAAAATGGAGTTACTTTTTTATAAGGAGGTTTCTTTCCAAAATGCTGTGCGATGGAAGTAAAGATTTCTCTGTACGGCAAATTCTCTCCATTCAAGATAAATCTTTGTGCTGTGATGGAACTATTCATTAAAAGTATCATGGCACGTGCTACATCTTGTACATCCACAAAGCCGGAAACACCGTCAGTGTACCATTTGAATTCGTTGTAAGCTGTTTTAAAAATTGCCGATGATCCGGTGTTCCAATTATCTCCTCCCAAAATAATAGTAGGGCAAACAATTACCGCAGAAAGTCCTTCACCGATTCCGCGCCATACTTCGAGCTCTCCTAAATATTTTGATTTACCATAAATACTATTGCTCGTTTCTTCTGTCCAATTCATCAATTCCGTAATGGGCTCATACTCTCTTATCCTTCCCAAAGCCGCTACAGAACTTACGTGTACCAGTTTCTGCACATTGGCGTCTATACATGCATTCACCACATTTGCAGTACCTTCCACATTCATTTTTAATAAAAAATATTTATCTTGGCCATCAAAAGAAACTATGGCGGCACAATGATACACTTGCGCGATGCCTTGCATAATTTCTTCTAATCTTACAACGTCTAAAATATCGCATTGTACAATTTCTAAATTAGGATGAACCGTTGTAATGGGTGTACGATTATAAATACCTCGCACTTGATTTCCTTCCGCCAATAATTGATTGATCACTTCACCTCCTACAAGTCCCGCGCCGCCGGTGACTAATATCTTTTTTGAAAGATCTAATTTTTGTGAAGGTAAATCGTGTTGCATTTCTATTTTGGTGTTGTTAAAAAAGACAATTCAGCAAATTAGTATTTTAGTAATTATAAAAACCCTTTCCGGTTTTCTTTCCCAAATTGCCTTCATTAACTTTCTTTTCTTGTAATGGTGAAGGTTTGAATCGAGGCGCCTGATCAAAAGCATCATACATACTTTTCGACACGGCATGATTGATATCAATTCCAATTAAATCCATCAAACGAAAAGGACCCATTTTAAAACCACTCGATTCTAAAATTTGATCCACTTCCTCGAAGGAAGCAATTTCATCTTCCACAATTTTTAAAGATTCTAAATAATAAGGTCGTGCTACTCGATTCACAATAAATCCGGGTGAATCTTTACAAATTACCGGTTGTTTTCCCATCTTCGCACATACATCAAACACGGTGTTGACAACACTTTCATCAGTTTCAGTACCTTTTACTATTTCTACCAATTTCATTATATATGCCGGATTAAAAAAATGCATTCCGACAACTCGTTGCGGAAAATTTACTTTTTCTTGAATAGCAGAAACAGAAAGAGAAGAAGTATTGGTGGCAAAAATCACACCTTTATCATTATAATTTGAAAGTTCATTTAGCAAAGAAATTTTTGCTTCTAATTTCTCTATAATTGCTTCTATAATTATATCTCCGGTGCAATCTTTACTTTTTGCTGTAAACTGAATTCTATTAAAAATCTCTTCCTTTTTATCAGAAGTAATTTTATTTTTATCTACAAGAAATTGAAGATTTTTTTCAATACTAATTTTTGCATTTTCCAAAACCGTTTCATTCAAATCAAAAAGTTTTGTCGAAAAACCACTCTGCGACGCTACTTGAGCAATTCCGCTTCCCATGGTACCGGCACCGCAAACGCAAATTGTTGCAATCATAATTGATAGTAAATGAAAATAAAAAAATTGACCAAACTATACCGCATGTATAAATTGACTTAAAAATCGAACATCGTTTTCACTAAAAATCCGCAAATCTTTTATCTGATATTTCAACATAGTAATTCTTTCAATTCCCATCCCAAATGCAAAACCTGAATATTTTTTTGAATCAATTCCACAATTCTCTAACACATTTGGATGTACCATTCCGCAGCCTAAAATCTCTACCCAACCTGTGTGTTTACAAACATTACAACCCTTACCACCACAAATCAAGCAAGTAATATCCATTTCTGCACTCGGCTCTGTAAAAGGAAAATAAGAGGGGCGAAAACGAACTTTAATATCTTCTCCAAACATTTGTTTTACGAAAAAATAAAGTGTTTGTTTTAAATCGGCAAACGAAACATTTTCCGCAATGTATAATCCTTCTACTTGATGAAAAAAACAATGAGCTCTTGCACTAATAGTTTCATTTCTGAATACTCTTCCGGGACAAATAATTCGAATAGGTAATTTTCCTTTCTCCATTTCTCTTACTTGCACACTGCTGGTATGTGTGCGCAGCATCCACGCCGGATCTTGAGAAACATAAAATGTATCTTGCATATCGCGCGCAGGATGGTTTTCGGGTAAATTCAATGCAGAAAAATTATGCCAATCATCTTCGATTTCAGGACCTTCCGCCACTGCAAATCCTAAACGATGAAAAATAGAAATAATTTTATTTCTTACAATACTTATCGGATGGCGGCTTCCTATCGGCAAATTATTCCCCGGCAAAGTAATGTCCACTCCTTCTTCCGTCTTGGAAACCGTATTTGTATTTTCTGATTTTAATTCTTCAAATTTTTGTTCTGCAAACAATTTTAAATCATTGAGTAATTGACCCATTTCTTTTTTTTGCGCAGGCGGAACATTTCTCATTTCCCCCATAAGCGCTTTCACAGATCCGTTGGAGCCAATGAATTTAATTCGAAATACTTCAGAAGGATTTTTATCCTCTACCGAGAAATGCGTGATCTGATCTCTTAAATCAGCAATCTTCTGTAACAAATTTTCCATAGATGCGAAGGTAAGTCAAAGAAATATTCAATTTTTTATTTTGAAATTTATTAAAAAATATTTTTTCTCTTTTTCAAATCTGCGTTTTATCTTTTAGGTTTGCTCACAAAACCAAAAGCGGATGCACGATCTTCAGGAATATTTATTACCCATAAACAAGGCAACACTCAATGATGATAATGAATACAACGATGGCCAATATGGTACTGTAATTCAGATGAATGAAGGCTATTTACCGGATTTAGAAGAAGTTGATTTGGTTTTTATCGGCATAGAAGAATATCGTGGTGCAGGATTTATCCCAAAAGAAAATGCGGCAAATGCAATCAGAAAACAATTTTTCAGACTTCATCATTGGCATAAAAATATACAGATTGCTGACTTAGGAAATGTAAGATCCGGCTCTTCTATTCAAGACAGTTATTCAGCTGCCAAAATGGTTATTGATGAATTAATCCGTTCGAAAAAAATTGTAGTTGTTCTTGGAGGTTCTCATGATAATACAATGGCTCAATACCTTGCCTACAAAGGATTAGAAAGAATTATTGAAGCCACGGTAATTGATGCAAAAATTGATTTAAAAAGTAATAACCCATTACCTGATGAAAACTTTTTAATGGAAATGCTTACATCAGAACCCAATATAGTAAAGCATTACAACCATATTGGATTTCAAAGTTATTTGGTGCATCCACAAATTTTAGAAGCTATAGATAAATTACGATTCGATTGTTATAGAGTAGGTACTGCTAAAGAAAATATTGAAGAGATGGAACCTATTATCAGAAATTCCGATTTAGTAAGCTTTGATATTTCTGCTATTAAAAATAGTGATGCTCCTGCTTCCATTTACAGTCCTAATGGATTTACCGGAGAAGAAGCGTGTAACCTTACCCGTTATGCCGGCATGAGTCCTGTTTTATCATCCATTGGTTTTTATAATTATGATGTGTCAAAAGATGTGAATGACCTCACTGCTATGCAAATTGCACAAATGCTATGGTATTTTGTAGATGGAAGAAGCCGAGGAAAACATGAAGTGGATTTAAATGACATGAACAATTATAATCGCTTCCACACTGCATTTGCAGAAGTAGATACTGTTTTTCTTCAAAGCAAAAGAACAGGAAGATGGTGGATGCAATTACCTAACAAAAAATTGATCGCTTGTAGTTATAATGATTATGTGCAAGCAAGCCATAATGAAATTCCTGAGAGATGGTTAAGAACACAAGAACGCGATGTGTAGGAATATTTTATCTTCCAAACAATTTATTCATCTCGTCTTTCTTAAATTCTAAAAACACAGGTTTGCCGGAAGGTGTTGTATTATTTACTTTGCATTGAAAAAGATCTTCCACCAAATTTTTGATTTCCTTCTCTGTTAATGCAGTGCCGGATTTTACAGATTGTTGCCATGCCATAGATCGAAGTAATTTTTCTCTTTTACTAAAACTTGCTTCGGTATTGAAATGTTTATATTGTTCCAACATTTTTTCAATGGCCGATTTTTCATTGCCATCCGGTACATCGGCAGGTGAGCCTTGGATCACGAAACTATTGTTACCAAAGGGTTCTACTTGATAACCCAATAATCTCAAATCGGGTAAAAGTTCATTTAATAAAATGGCATCTGTGGGAGTTAATTCAATCGCCGTAGGAAATAAACTTTGTTGTGTAGCGATGGGTTTTTCTTCTAAAGCATGTGCAAACTTTTCGTAGAGAATACGTTCATGTGCGTTTTGTTGATTGATGAGAAGAAATCCATTTTCATTTTCAGTAATGATAAAACTTTTATGAAGTTGCATCATCACTTCAGTAGTTGGTTGTTTATTAGGATTACTAAATTGAGTTTTAGGAAATACAGTAGCAGTTTGCTTAGAAGAATCCATTCCTACATTTTCATTTTCTTTCGATAAATGTTTTTGCATTAAACTCTGATCCCATTTCTCTAAATCGCTTTTTCCGCCAATAAAATGAGCCTGATTTTTTTGTGTAAAAGTTTTATATAAAGAAGATCCGATAGCAGAATTTTGTTTGTCGGAAGTGAAGGGTTGGCTTACGGCCTCACTGTGTTGAATAGACGCATCTAATTCAAAATCTAAAGTAGGCGTAACGCTATATTGTGCTAATGAATGTTTTACCGCCGCATGTACAAAAGCATAAATTATTTTCTCATCTTCAAATTTAATTTCTTGCTTGGTTGGATGCACGTTTATATCAACTCTTGAAGGATCAATTTCGATAAATAACGTGTACATCGGAAAACTTTCTTTCGGGATCATTTCCATGAAAGCATTTACCACCGCATGATTGAGGTAAGCACTTTTTATAAAACGATTATTTACAAAGAAGTATTGATCACCTCTTGTTTTCTTGGCAGTTTCAGGCTTGCCAACAAAACCGTAAATATTCATGTAATCAGTTTCTTCTTTTACATTCACTAATTTAGTAGAATAATTATTTCCCAAAATTTGGATGATTCTTTGTTTCAATGAACCTTTTTCTAAATGAAAAACTTCTTGTCCGTTTGATGTAAGAGAAAAGAAAATTTCAGGAAAAGACATTGCCACTCTTATAAATTCATCTACAATATGTCGTAATTCAGATGCATTACTTTTCAAAAAATTTCGGCGAGCCGGTACATTGAAAAATAAATTTTTCATACTTATGCTGGTGCCGTCATTTGTAGCGATTGGTTTTTGGGCAGTGACAATACTATTTTCTATTTCCAAAAAAGTTCCAATCGTTTCTCCCGTTTTTTTTGTTTTGATTTCTACTTGCGCCACACCGGCAATACTTGCTAATGCTTCACCTCTAAAACCCATCGTTTTGATGTGAAAGAGATCGTCGATATTTTTTATTTTAGAAGTTGCATGCCTTTCAAAGCTCATCCTGGCATCAGTTTCACTCATTCCTTTACCATTATCAATTACTTGCACCAATGCTTTGCCGGCATCATTTACAAATAATTTTATTTCGGTAGCACCCGCATCTACAGAGTTTTCCAGCAATTCTTTTACCGCACTTGCGGGTCTTTGAATCACCTCGCCCGCAGCAATTTGATTGGCAATATTCTCAGGTAAAAGATGAATAATATCAGACAAAATTCTTTCTATTTTTAAGTGGCAAATTTACTATTTATTCTAAGGAATATGAATAAGCAGCTACGATTAGCGTATAATTCATAATAAAAAACCTCTCATTTTTCAATAAGAGGTTTTATTATTTATTTTAAAAAATTTATCTTCTCTTTCTGGAATTTTGTTTTCTATTTCCAAAAATATTTCCTTCCTTAAAACCATTTCCTTCAGGACTTCCTAATCTCGTCATTGCACATCGGAAACCAACTGTACTGCTCGCATCATTTTGCTGCATGTAACGGCGCGCTCCCGGTGAAAGCCAATAAGGCATGTCGTTCCAGCTGCCGCCTTTTATCACTCTGGTCTGATCATTAATTAAAGAAGTAACACCATAGCCATAAGAAACATTCGAAATAGAATCACCATCCAAATAATTGATCACATTTCCTTTTTGATAATTTTTACGATTCATGGCTAATGAATCAGGAACTACTTCCGTTTTTAATCTACCTAAAGTATCTCTTTCATAATCACCATTGGAAGATTTATAAAAGCGAGTAAATTTATTTCCCCGAAAAGGATTTACATCATCTACATCCATCAAACTCATTGGCCTGTACACATCAGCTACCCACTCACTCACATTACCACTCATATTGTATAATCCAAATCCATTGCGCACATAAGAATTAATAGGACCGGGAATAGACGCACGGTCATTCAATCCGCCTGCAACGCCCATTACATCACCACTTCCTCTTTTAAAATTCGCTAAAAATTCGCCTTGCATGCTGCCTTTTCTATTATCACGAAGTCCATTTACATTTCTACTCCAAGAATACACTTGTTGATTAGAAATTAATTCTTCACCACGATCTTTTTCTTTCTTTCTCTTTTTAGGATTTTGAGCGAGAAGGCCGTAGGCGGCATATTCCCATTCAGCTTCTGTTGGTAATCTGTAAGCCGGCAATAAAATTCCGTCTTCAAAACTTACTACCTTTCTTGGTCTGCCGCTGATATCGGTTAATCCTTTCTTTTTAGGAGAGGTCTTGTTGTTGATTTGTTCCGGATCCATTAAATAAGTATCCGTATTAAAAGTTTGATCTCCTGTACCTCCTTTCATGGCACTAAGAGGAGATTTTTTATTTAGGTATTGCTTATCGATTAATAATTTTTCGTTTACTCTATCGGTGCGCCAAACACAAAAATCGTGTGCTTGCTCCCAAGTAACACCCACTACAGGATAATAATTATATGCAGGATATCTAAAATAATAATCTACATAAGGTTCGTTATAGGCCAATTCACTTCTCCAAACTAATGTGTCCGGAAGTGCCATTCTCATAATAGCAGTATCATTATCAAATGTATTGGAGAGCCAATATAAATATTCACGATAATGCACATTTGCTACTTCAGTTTCATCAATATAAAATGAATTCACACTCACTCTGCGAGGAACATTATTCCAATCGCCCATTACATCTTCTTCTTTAGAACCCATAACAAAAGTTCCGCCTTGTACAAATACTAAGCCCGGACCGGTTTGTTGTTCTTGTGCTTTTAGTACATGAAAGTTTCCATAATCTTTATCATCATAATTCCAACCGGTAACAGTTGATTTCTCTTTCTTTTTACTAAAAATACTACAAGAAGTGAGGAGGAGCGCGCTTGCTAAAAAGTACAAAGACAGTTTACCCACTGAAATCTTATTTAACATGTAAATTCTTTTAAAGGATTAATTGACGAAGCTAATATTAATAGGGTCTTCGGTTTTATAATGCGAATATAAATACTTTATTTGGTTTCCATAATCTTAAAAAACCAAAATTTTATTAAAAAAATATTGGTTTTCTTTACTTATGTTTGACGTTTGACCTTAGATTAAAATAAATTGTTTTCAATCATTTTTTTTCTGAATCAAAATTAAAAATAAGTAATCTCAAATTAAAGTTGCCTATTGCAATAAAAATTATATTTTTACAACCCTTAAAAAAATAGAATTCTATAGAAAGATCTTTATCCAACCAGACATAATTTCATGAAAAAACTAATTTTACCGGTGGCAATAGTGGCCGTTTTGTTGGGAAGTAGTTCGTCTCTTTCTGCTCAATCTAATCAAACAATAAATGTAGTAAGTACTGCCGTACCTTTTTTACGTATCTCTCCTGATGCACGTGCCGGTGGTATGGGTGATGCAGGCATTGCTACTCTACCTGATGCAAGTTCCATCTTTTGGAATTTGGCTAAGATACCATTTGCCAGAAGCAAATCAGAAATCGCATTGACTTATACTCCTTGGTTGAAAGGCTTAGGTTTAAATGATGTGTATTTAATTTCAGCTGCAGGCTATTATCAAATCGACGAAATCCAAGCCTTTTCCGGATCGTTGAGATATTTTAGTTTGGGTAATATTCAATTTACCGACAATGATGGTAAAGAACTTCAAACTTATCGGCCGCGTGAATTTTCAATTGATGCAGGTTATTCAAGAAAACTTTCTGACAATTTAGGTTTGGGAATTTCTTTAAGATATATCAATTCTAATTTGGCCAGCGGTCAATCGAATAGTGGTTCTACTTATAAAGCAGGTACAGCTTTCGCAGGAGATATTTCTTTATTTCATGATGGTACTGAATCAGGGAATCATTCAGGAATTAATTGGGGAATTGCGCTTTCTAATTTAGGATCGAAGATTTCTTATACAAATGATGCAAATGAAAAAGATTTTATTCCTGCAAATATGGGACTTGGCGTAGCGTATGTAAATGTGATTGATGAAATAAGTAAGGTAACTTTTGCTTTGGATGTAAATAAATTATTAGTGCCTACTCCACCGGCTATAGGCGATTCATTAGGATTAGTGGAATATCATAACAAAGGAGTGGTGAGTAGTTGGTTTAGTTCTTTTGGTGATGCACCGGGCGGCTTTTCTGAAGAATTGAAAGAATTTCAAATTTCTGTTGGTGCGGAATATAGCTACAACAATCAATTTATGTTCAGAGCAGGCTATTTTTATGAATCACCTACCAAAGGAGATAGAAAATATTTCACGTTAGGAGCAGGATTGAATTATAATTTGTTCGGATTAAATTTTTCCTACTTGATTCCTTCAGGAAGCGGAACGAATAAAAATCCGTTATCAAATACTTTACGTTTCAGCCTTATTTTCAATTTAGATAAATCAACCGCTGTGGGTGGAGAATATTAAAAGATTTAATAAAAATTTAAAGAGCGCCTCACTTGAGGCGTTTTTTTTATCCTTTATTTATTAATTTGTAAACTCATTTTAATTTTTTTTGTCAATGAAATCATTACCCTTTAGAATTGGATACGGAATTGATTTCCATCAATTAGTAGAAGGCAGACAATTTTGGTTAGGCGGCATTCTTTTAGACCACAACAAAGGCGGGCTTGGCCATAGCGATGCGGATGTTTTATTACATGCCATTTGTGATGCCATGTTGGGCGCAGTTTGTTTGGGTGATATTGGAGTTCATTTTCCGGATACTGATGCGGCATTTAAAGATATTGACAGCAAGATTTTATTAAAGAAAACCAACGAACTTATTCTTTATTCAGGTTATGAAATTGGAAATATTGATTGTACTGTTTGTTTGGAAAATCCTAAAATAAAATCTCAAATACAACAAATGAGAGAAGTAGTTGCGGCCATTTTATCTATTGATGAAAATCAAATTTCAATAAAAGCGACCACTTCCGAGAAAATGGGATTTGTAGGAAGAGAGGAAGGAATAGCAGCTTACGCTTCGGTATTATTGACGGCGATTGTTTAAAATTTTTCCATCAATATTTAACTTCGAGGCAACTAAATGCTCATTCTCAAATCGATTATTACTCTTTGGGTTGATTAAATTTGTACCATGCATGAGATAGAAATAAAAATCATCAATACTTCTTCTAATCCATCACCCGAATACGCTACTGCAGGTTCTTCCGGCTTTGATTTGCGGGCAAATTTACAAGAACCAATTTTACTCAAACCCATGGAAAGGCGATTAATTCCTACAGGAATATTTATAGAAATTCCTTTAGGATTTGAAGGCCAAGTGCGCCCCAGAAGCGGATTAGCGATCAAGCACGGAATTAGTTGTGTCAATTCTCCCGGCACAGTGGATAGTGATTATCGAGGAGAATTAAAAGTGATTCTAATTAATTTGTCGAATGAAGATTTTGAAATTAATAATAGCGACAGAATTGCTCAAATGGTGATCTGTAAAGTGGAGAGAGCCATTTTAATTAATACAGAAAAATTAGAAAAAACAGAAAGAGGTCACGGCGGTTTTGGTCATACAGGAATTGGTTAATTTTTTTGAGAACAATTTAAAGCAGCACATTCTAAAGAAAAATACTCATGAAAATAATTCGTTTATTGATTGTACTTATTGTATTGGCTGCAACGGCTGCAAGCTGCCGCACGAGCCGATTACAGCCCAATGTAGCTACTGCAGATACTTTGTCAAAAATCCCATCAATTATACAAACAGATTCTTTGCAATACGCCCAACATTTTTTAGAATTATTGAAAAAGAATACAATTGAGTTCAGCACTTTTTCAGGAAAAGCAAAAATTCAATTTGAAGATGAAAACGGCCGCCAGCCTGATGGAATAGCCAACATTAGAGTTGCAAAAGATAGTATTATTTGGGTTTCTATTACATCCACCTTTCTTAGCATTGAAGCGCTGCGTATTTTAATAACTCCTACTGAAATAATTATTTTAAGAAAATTAGATAAAATCGTAGAAACGCATCCATTTCAATTTATTCAAAATGAATTGCAACTGCCAATTAGTTTTTCAGATCTGCAAAATATAATTGTAGGAAATCCTTTGTATTTGAATGACAGTATTATTGGTTTTACGCAAAACGACAATCTGATTTATTTAGAAACAATCGGAAAATTATTTACCAATTTATTGACGATAAATAAAACCAATAATTTTTTGAAAATTAGTAAACTCAATGATGCAAATAAGATGAATAACAGAACAGCTCTATTCGAGTTTAGCGATTACAACAATTTGAATAGTATTAATTTTGCGACATACCGAAGAATTTTAATTGATTCCGAATTAAAAAAAGCTGAGGTAAGAATGGTGTTTCAACAATATGAGTTTAACAAGGAATTATCATTTCCTTTTACCATTCCTACTAATTATAAAGCAAATTAATTGTTACTTTAAAAAATTGGGTTTTGCCTAATTTTCTAATTATTAAAAGTCCGTTGAATGCTTAGAAAAGTTTTTATTGTATTTATTTTATTTTTAGGAAGCTCTGTGATCTATGCACAAAATAAAGACAAGAGCACCTTACAGAAAGAGAGAGATCAGTTAAAAAATGAAATCAATGAAACCGAGAAAATGCTTAACAGCACAAGACAAAACACGAAAGTTAGTCTTGGTCAACTTTCTTTGATCAATAAAAAACTAAAACTACAGAACGACGTAATTTCCAGTATCAATAATGAAGTGCGGTCTTTGAGCGATCAAATTTATTTATCGCAATTAGAAATAAATAAAATGCAGCGCATATTAGATACGCTGAAAACGGAATATGCAAAAAGCATGGTGTATGCTTATAAGAATAGAAGCAATTACGATTTTCTAAATTTTATTTTCTCTGCACACAATTTTAATGATGCCATCAAAAGAATTGCCTATTTAAAATCGTATAGAAATTATCGAGAAAAACAAGGTGAAAATATTTTGAAAACCAGAGCGATGATTGAGGAAAAAATTACGATGCTTTCCAGAACAAAAAATAGAAAGAGTAATGTACTAAATGAAAAGGGAAGTGAGTTGAACCAATTGGAAGAACAACAAAAAGAAAAATCAGAAATTGTAACACAACTCAAAGGCAAACAAAAAGAAATTACCAAACAATTAAATGAAAAAAGGAAACAAGATCTTCAATTAAAAAATGCGATCTCTGTCATGATTAAAAGAGAGATTGCCGCAGCAAAAGCAGAAGCAGAAAGAAAAGAAAAAGAAAGATTAGAAAAACTTAAAAAAGATAAAGAAATAGCGGATGCATTAAAGAAAAAAGAAGAAGAGGAAAAGAAAAAAAATGCGAACATTACCAAAACTACGCCCGAGCCTACGCCTGAGAAACCCAAGGTGGTAGCACCTCCTGTGACTCCGGCCCCTAAACCAAAATCAAATAGCGTATTGGTAAATAGCGATGCAGATGTAACGCTGAATGCAAATTTTGAAAGAAATAAAGGTGCGCTACCATGGCCAGTAACAGGATATGTAATTACTCATTACGGATTGAATACTTTTCCCGGCGGCAATGATTATTACAATCAAGGAGTAACCATTGGTGCTAAAGTTGGTGAGTCTGTGAAATCTGTGTTTGATGGAGAAGTTACTTTAGTGAGTTATGTAAATCGCAATCAAGTTGTATGCGTTAAACACGGAAAATATTTTACTATCTATAGCAATTTAGAATCTGTATCTGTACAAAAAGGGAGCCATGTAAAAACCGGACAAGTGTTAGGAAAAGTTGGATTAAGCGATGACGGACAAGGTGGAAGCGTAGACTTCTTATTGATGAATGAAGATTCCAATGTAAATCCGGAATCGTGGTTAAAAAAATAATGACGAGTATTTTAAATTCATATATAAAAATGGCTTTCATTTTTGAAATAAAAGGTAAAACACCTTCGTATGGGCATGACTGTTATATAGCGCCCAATGCCACCTTAGCCGGAGATATCATTATGGGAGATGAATGCAGTATTTGGTTCAATGCCGTGCTCAGAGGCGATGTAAATTATATTCGGATGGGAAATAAGGTGAATGTACAAGATGGAGCCATCATTCATTGCACCTACGAAAAAACTTTTACTACCATTGGAAATAATGTAAGTATCGGCCATAATGCCATTGTGCATGGCTGCACCATTCATGATAATGTATTGGTAGGAATGGGTGCCATCATAATGGATAATGCAGTAATTGGGAGCAACAGTATCATTGCTGCAGGAGCGATTTTGTTAGAAAATACTATTGTGCCTGAAGGAAGTATTTACGCCGGTATTCCTGCGAAAAAAATAAAAGACACTCCTTCACAATTAATAAAAGGAGAGATAGAAAGAATTGCCAACAATTATGTCAAATATGCCGGTTGGTATCCGCGCAATTCAGAAAAATAATTTTTTGCAAAAAAAAAGATTTACCATTTTTTAGTTTCCATACTTTCTAAAATATTCAGATAACTGATATATCGGTCTGCAGCGATTTCCCCCGCTTCCACAGCAAGTTTCACCGCACAACCGGGTTCTTCGATATGCATGCAATTATTGAATTTACAATCATTGATTAAATTTTTCATTTCCGGAAAATAATGAGAGAGTTCGTGTGGTTCAATATCCATTAACGCGAATTCTCTGATACCCGGTGTATCAATAATTTTTCCTCCGGAAGGTAAGTCATGCATTTCTGCAAAAGTAGTCGTATGCAAACCTTTCCCACTCCATCCGCTAACATCTTGTGTTTTTATAAATGAATCAGGAAAAATGGTATTAATAAAAGAAGATTTTCCTACGCCGGAATGGCCGCTTAATAAAGTTGTTTTATTATTTAATAATTTATATACTTCTTTAAGACCCGCGTCATCATTGATACTCATTGATAAAACTTGGTAACCAATTTTTTCATAAATATTTTTAATCTTTTCAAACTTTTCTTTCTCCTTAGTGCCATATAGATCCGTTTTATTGAACACAATTATCGCAGGCACGTGATAGGCTTCAGACGCAACTAAAAATCTATCAATAAAACCTGTAGATGTTTTCGGACTTTTTAAAGTGGCCAGCAAAACACTTTGATCCAAATTAGCCGCCACAATATGATGTAGATTTTTGTTGTGTGGCGATTGTCTGGTAATATAATTTTTTCTTGGATAAATATTATGAATTACAAAAGAATCTTCATCTACATTTTCATGTACAATATCTACCCAATCGCCCACTGCTATTGGATTTGTAGAAGTTATTCCATCAATCTTAAATTTGCCTTTGATGCGTGCATTCAAAAAATCACCAGCTTCATTTTTGATTTGATACCAACTTCCCGTAGACTTATAAACGAGTGCTTTCATGAAATGCAAATTAGCGAATTAGTCTATCGTAATTATTACCTAAGGAAATTTTTTGAATAAGGTGTACCGAAATAATAATTCTAAAAATAAAAATAAAAGTGCTGCCCATACAAACGGATAAAATTTTTCAGTGGCTCGTTGATAAGTCGTAATGGTAACTTTTGATTTTTCTAATTGATTGATTTCAGTATAAATATTTTCTAAACTTGCATTATCAGTGGCTCTAAAATATTTTCCTCCGGTTTCATTGGCAATATTGCTCAATAATTTTTCGTCAATATTTACTTTCTCGTTTTGCATTACAATTCCTAAAGGTGTATTGATTGGTGTAGGAGCATAACCATTGGTTCCTACTCCAATTGTGTACACTTTTACATGAAAAGCCTTGGCAATTTCTTTGGCAGTGGATGGATCAATCAATCCGCCATTATTTACACCATCAGTTAATAAAATCACGACCTTACTTTTAGAAGTACTATTTTTCAATCTATCCACACTCGTCGCTAACCCTGATCCAATCGAGGTTCCATCTTCAAGCAGTCCATTTCGAATTTGTTGTATTTGAGAAATCACCACATTTCTATCAGTAGTTAATGGGCATTGAGTAAAACTTTCGCCTGCGAAAATTACCACTCCTATTCTATCCGATGGACGGTGATTTACAAACTCTATCGCAACATTCTTGGCGGCTTCCATTCTGTTTGGAGAAAAATCTTGAGCCGTCATACTTCCACTCACATCAATACATAGAATGATGTCAATTCCTTCGCCTTCTGATTGTTGTTCTGTAAATTTTTCCTGAGGCCGGGCAAGTGCCAAAATGATACAACTCAAAGCAATGATTCTAAAGATAAAAGGAATGCCTTGAAAAAAACTTCTAAACGAAGTAAAGGGCTGTAACCCTTTATTAGACGATATTTGAAAGGTAGCTAATTGCTGATGTCCGAATTTAATTTTCCAAAAAATAAGAATAGGAATTACGACAAACAACCATAACCACCACGGTTGGGCAAAATCAATATTTCTGAAATAATCAAAAATCATTTTGCGCTTTTTTATCGGTTAAATTATGAATAGCAGTTATCATCAATTTTGTTTGTTCCCAACAATTTTCATTTTCAGCAATGGATGGTAAATATTTGGCGAACTTAACTGCATTACTCATTCTAATACTATTGGCATAATTAACCAATAACTCATTGGAGAATCCCATTGTTTTCAATTCCATTAATATCTCATCAGAAGTAAGATGCAATTTATTTTGATTAGTGGTTCGTGACAAATAGCGTTTAAAGATAACCGTTAGTCCGGCATGAAATTCTTTTACATCCTGAGGTGAAAGTAAAGGCTGCTCTTTTAATTGCGAAAGCGCTTTCATGGCTTCAACAAATGGCGGAATAATAGAAGAAAATAATTTGGTTGAAACTTCTTTTTTCTTAAAGAATTTAATGGCCAACCAAATTAATGCAATTAAAAGAATTACACCAACACCTATTAGAACCCAGATCCACCAAGGTTTTCGGGCCTTTACCAAAATAATATCTTTAATATCATGGAAAGGTTGAATACTATCCATCGGAGAATAGGTTACTTGAATTGCAATAGAATCTGAAAAAAGTTGAAATGAGGAATTATCGTCTTCTTTTATAAATTGAAATGGAACAGATGGAATTACCATTCTTCCCGAATCAAAACTCGTGAGTGCAATGTTTTGTTCATACTGAACTACGCCATCCTTAATGGAAGAATCCAATTTCCCTCTTGAAATAATTTCAAAATGCGGAACACTATCCGGTAAAGTGGACCAAGTGAAATGATAAGAACCATCTCGTACAAAAATTTCAATTTTATAATTGATTGGTTGACCAATTAAAATAGAACTTTTATCAACAATGGTTTTGATAATCGGTTGCTGAGCATACGATAAAATAGAAAATAGCAAGGCGATTAGGAAAAATAGGCCTTTGGGAATTATATGGTAGTTAACTTTTTTCAATCGATTCTAAATCACTTTTTCAATCTCCTTATAAAAAATTGTTGCAAGATTTTAATATAATCTTCATTTGTTTCTACATGAATCAAATCTGCTCCGGCTCTTTTAAATATCTCTTTGCATGCCAAACTATGGTTTAAAAAATTTTGATGATAATTATATCGCACCATTGAGTCGGAAGTATTTAACCATTGGCTTTTTTGCGACTCCATGTCTGAAATGCGCACCATTCCAATATTTGGCAAGTTGGAATCCATTTTATCGTACACTTTGATTCCGATAACGTCATGTTTTTGAGCAACTACTTTCAAACTTGTTTCGTACCCATCAGTTAAAAAATCACTCATTATAAAAGTGATACATCGATGCTTATTATTTCGCGATAAAAACTTTAATGCATCTTGAATATTGGTGCTATTTCGTTTAGGCATTTCCGTTAGTAATTCACGAACAATAAATAACGCATGATTCCGCCCTTTTTTTGGAGGAATATACTTTTCCACTCGATCACTAAAAAAAAGAACACCTACTTTATCATTATTTTGAATAGCATTGAAAGTAAGCAATGCACCCATTTGAATCGCCATATCCATTTTACGCTGGCGTGTAGTACCAAACATAGCACTGGCGCTAATATCCACCAATAATATAATGGTCAATTCTCTTTCTTCTTCAAATACTTTTGTAAAAGGATGCGCGTATCGAGCACTTACGTTCCAATCAATAAAACGAACATCATCACCGTGTGTATAATCCCTAACTTCTCTAAAATTCATTCCTTTACCTCTAAATGCAGAACGATACTCTCCCGAAAAAAAATGCGTCGAATTTTTTTTGCTGATAATTTCCAGCTCTCTTACTTTTTTTATAATGTCGGAAGTACTTAACAAGAATGAATAGATTATTGTTTATGCTTTGTATATTTTTTTTTAAAATTGTACACTTCTATTTTTAAAATATCATTACAACCCAATGCTTACGGCACTTTCACCTTATTGATGATTTCATCGATGATCATTTCTACATTTACATTTTCGGCTTCGGCTTCATAAGTAAGTCCAATACGATGTCGCAAAACATCTTTGCAAATATTTCGAACATCTTCAGGAATTACATAGCCTCTTTTATTTAGATAGGCATAAGCTTTTGCAGCCAAAGCCAAATTGATACTCGCTCTTGGCGAACCACCAAATCCAATTAATGGTTTCAATTTATTCAATTGATATTTTTCAGGATAACGAGAAGCGAATACAATATCCAAAATATATTGTTCTACTTTTTCATCCATGTACACATCTCTAACTAATTGTCGAGCCTCCAGAATTTCCTCAGGATGTACGACAGGATTGATTTTGGCAGGCTCCAATCCCAAAACATTTTGACGAATAATTGCTTGCTCTTCAATTTGTGTTGGATAATTTACAATTACTTTCAGCATGAATCGATCTACTTGTGCTTCAGGTAATGGATATGTTCCTTCTTGTTCGATGGGATTTTGTGTAGCTAAAACTAAAAATGGTTCTTCTAATTTATAAGATTGATTACCAATGGTCACTTGGCGTTCTTGCATAGCTTCTAACAAAGCGCTTTGTACTTTTGCCGGAGCTCTATTGATTTCATCCGCTAAAATAAAATTTGCAAAGATGGGACCTCTTCTAACAACAAATTCATTTTTCTGTTGGTTGTAAATCATCGTTCCTACCACATCCGCCGGCAATAGATCGGGAGTAAATTGAATTCTACTAAAGTCAACATTGACAGCACTTGCGAGAGATTTAATGGCGAGGGTTTTTGCTAAGCCCGGCACACCTTCCAATAAAATATGTCCGTTGCTCAACAAACCGATGAGCAATCTTTCAATCATGTGTTGTTGGCCAACAATTGCTTTCCCAATTTCAGTATGAATTTTATCAATGAAACTTGCTGAATGATTAATTTTTTCATTCAGAAAACGAATATCTTCTGCTGTTTGTACCATTTTACAAATATAAATGAGTAAAAAATTATAGGTTGCAAATTACGAACTCGTTATAAACATTCCGCCAATAAGCTGCAACCTTCACGGAAAAGTATGTTAAAAAAATTGATGGATTTTAATTGTAGGATTTTAATTTTGAAAAAAAATAAAATTTTTGAATGATTAATATGTTGTTAAGTTATTTAACATTTTGAAGATTGATTTAAAATTTCTTTAGTTTTATTTTTTTATTAATTCAATAGAGTGCGAAATAATCGATTTATACAAATTCTTTTTGGAGTTATTCTTTTAGGAGCTTTTGCTTTAAGCAATACGCCCACACGGTATTTGCATCAATTATTCGCCAATCATCTGGATATTGTTAATCATTCAGAAAAGTCTAACACACCTCAATTAAATGTTGCCGGAATTGATTGCCATTGTGAAAGCAATGTGGTCATAAGCCCTTACTCAATTCAATCCACCGCATTTTCAATTCCGATCTTTGCATCATTTTGTCCAATTCTAATTTCCACAATCAGTACAAAAGCATTGACTTCCTCAATTACTTTCGGATTGAGAGGCCCTCCCCTTTTATAATTTCATTTTTCTTTTTTTCTTTTCACTTTGCTGCTTGGAATTTTCTTTAAAAAAATCGAAGAGCAATCTAATTTACTATTTCAATGAAATTTATTCAAAAGCTTTTTATTTATCTATTTATATTCTTCCCATTTTATTCATTTGCGCAAAATAATAGTAATCGTTTTTCTCTATCAGGAACTGTAGAAACATTGACAGGAGCGCCTCTTGCAGGAGCATCAATTTATATTCCTGATCTAAAAAAAGGAAATATTGCGGATAAAAATGGTCATTTTATTATTCATAATATTCCTTCAGGTACTTTTTTAGTAGAAGTAAAATTTTTGAGTTACAAAACAATTATTGAAAATATTTTTTTCGAAAAAGATGAGAAAAGAGCTTTCTCAATGGATATTTCTGTTGTTGAAGAAAATGAGATCGTGATTACAGGTTCATCAAAAGCTACTTCCATAAAAAGAAATCCAATTCCAATTGTATCCATTAATAAACAATTTTTACAACAAAATTTAAGTTCCAATATTATAGATGCCATTTCAAAAGTTCCGGGAGTAAGTGCAGTTACAACAGGACCCAATATTTCAAAACCTTTCATTCGCGGATTGGGATTTAATCGCATTCTTACATTGTATGATGGCGTGCGACAAGAAGGTCAACAATGGGGTGATGAACATGGAATGGAAGTAGATGAAAATACTGTTGAAAAAATAGAATTGGTGAAAGGCCCTGCCAGTCTTATTTATGGCTCTGATGCTGTCGGTGGAGTTATTAATTTAATTCCTGCTAATCCACCGGTTTTAGGAAATACAATTAGAAATATTTTGAATCAATATCAAACGAATAATCGACAAATTGAAAATTCAATCACCCTAGCCGGGCATCCCAATGATTTCAATTGGGGATTTACATTTTCGCATAAAATAGCTACTAATTATAAAAACAAATACGATGGCAGAGTGTATAACACGGGATTCGAAGAAACGGATGCTTCAGCTAATATTGGCATCAATCAATCTTGGGGTTATAGCAGAATTGGATTGTCTATGTACAATGATGTACAAGAAGTTCCTGATGGAAGCAGAGATTCGGCCAGTAGAAAATTTACCAAATTAATTAATGAGGAAACCGGAGATAGAGAAATCGTAAGTGATCAAGAATTACAATCCTATAAAATTTCTAAAATCCATCAGCATGTGCAGCATTATAGAATTTATAATGCGAGTAGTTTTTTAATTGGAAATGGTAGGTTAGGCGTCAATCTTGCGTTTCAAAGAAGTTTGAGAAGAGAATATGAAAATCCTTTGGAAAATTATCCGGGATTATTTTTACAATTAAATACATTTAGTTACGATGCTAAATATTATTTTCATGAATCAAAAGGATTCAGTGTTACTGCCGGTATCAATGGAATGTATCAAAATAATCATGTAGAAAATGGCACAGAATTTATCATTCCTTCTTATCGCCAATTTGATTTAGGTCCATTTATTTATGCTAAAAAAACTTTAGGAAATGTAGAAATCGCCGGAGGTATTCGCTATGATTTTAGAAATTTTAAGAATGGAGATTTATATACCAAGATAGATCCTATCACCGGAATTAATAAAGTGGTCTATGGAATAGATACAATTGGAGCGGAACATTCTTTTTCAGCTTATAAAAATACATTTTCGGGAATGAGCGGAAGCCTTGGATTTTCTTATCGATTCAATAAAGAATGGAGTATCAAACTGAATATCGGCCGAGGTTACAGAGCACCAAACATTTCAGAAATCTCTTCTAATGGAGTACATCCGGGCACTAATATTTATCAAATAGGAAATATAGATTTCAAACCGGAATTTAATCTTCAAGAGGATTTAGGAATTACTTATAATTCTACTCACGTTACCATCAATGCAGATATTTTTAACAACAATATTCAAAATTATATTTACAATCAAAAATTACAAAGCACATCCGGTGGCGACTCTGTAATTGTGCAGGGTAATCAAACTTTTAAATATGTAGCTGCAAGCGCTCGATTATATGGAGGCGAATTCTCGATTGATATCCATCCGCATCCTTTGGATTGGCTACATTTTGAAAATTCAATTTCCATAGTTTATGGAGTTAATAATGGCGTGAAAGGTGGGCCAAAGTAGCTCCTGAGGCTCGATACCTTCCTTTTATTCCACCTATTCATACGATGTCTGAATTGCGCGGAAACTTCAAAAAAATTGGCAATCAATTCGCTAATTCCTTTATAAAAATTCAATACGAAATCTATGCAGCACAAAATCGAGTGTATTTAGAAAATAATACCGAAACTCCAACAGCCGGATATCAAATATGTAATGCCGCATTAGGCACTGATATCCTTAACAAGAAGGGAAATGCAATTTTGAATATTTCATTCTTTGCGAATAATATTTTCGATGTTGCTTATCAATCTCATCTGAATAGACTTAAATATTTTGAGGATTATCCCAATAATTTTACAGGAAGAAATGGAATTTATAATATGGGTAGAAACTTTGGAATTAAAGTAAATGTACCATTACATTTTTAAATAGCACTTCCTACAATAAAGGCTGCTACCGGATTGGGCAGCTTTTATCTTTTCTAAGATATTCAATCAAGTAAATCTGATTGGGTCTTCATTTTTATAATTGGGATTGTATTTTACAAAAATGTAGAGATATAAAACTCGACTTATTCGCATCAACCAAGGTTGCAAAAGAATCATCAATACTCCATTGAAGATTACAAAATATAGAAGTCGATCATCGGTTGTAGAAAGTCCGATTATTAACCACCATAATAAAAAAGTAACAACCGACAAAACCACTGTCAGGCCATAACTTACATATCCGGTTCCATACCAAAATCCTGTTTCTAATTCAAATCTCTGATGACAAACCGAACATTGCTCGGGCATATCCAACATGTAGGATAGACTCAATTTTTTATAACCATTTTTATGGGTAAACATATTCCCGTGGCGGCATCTGGGGCACTTCATACTTAAAAGGCTCCAAATGTAATTAGGTTTAGGAATTGTTTCTTCATTCATGAAGCAAAAGTATAATAGTGCATGAAAACTTCTTTGCTTTTACAAAAAAATTGGCTGCCAAAAAACTGAAAATTTTATCGAGAATTTCCGGATGGTAATTCTGCCTTTGTCTTATTCAATACAGAAGTAATGCTACTAATCACACCTGCGATGTCTGACAGATCAGCCGGTACAATCATGGTATTATTTTCTTTGGCGAGTTTTCCAAATTCAGTAAGATATTGTTCTGCAATACGAAGATTTACAGCATTCATTCCTCCATCTTCATTGATCGATAAAGCAATTTCTCGAATTCCTTTTGCAGTAGCCACAGCTACCAATTCAATCTCTGATGCACGACCACTCGCTTCGTTAATTCTTCTTTGTTTCTCTCCTTCGGAAAGTGCAATCGTTTGTTGTTTTTCTCCTTCGGCTCTATTTATTTTTGCTTGCTTATCACCTTCGGATTCCGCAATCAACGCACGTTTTTCGCGCTCCGCACGCATTTGCTTTTCCATTGCATCTCGAATACTTTGTGGAGGCGAAATATTTTTTACTTCATATCGCGATACTTTAATTCCCCATGGAACGCTTGCTTTATCTACCGCATCAACAATGGTCGCATTCACGGTTTCACGCTCTTCAAAAGTTTTATCTAATTCCATTCTTCCAATTACACTCCGCATGGTTGTTTGTGAAATTTGAATAACAGCGAATCGATAATTATCAATTCCGTAAGATGCTTTTTGCGGATCAATTACTTGCAAATACAAAATACCATCCACTTCTACAGCAATATTATCTTTCGTGATACATATTTGCGACGCAACATCTATGGCTTGTTCTTTTAAATTTTGTTTGTAGGCAACTTTATCAATAAACGGAATTAAAATATGAAATCCCGCATCTAAAGAGCGGCTATATTTCCCTAATCTTTCTATGATGTAAACGCTTCGTTGCGGAACAACTTTAAAAGTTGAAAGAAATGCGATTAAAAGAAATAGGATTAAGACAATTAAAATAATAGTGAATGGCATTATATAGTTTTTGTTGATTTTACAATTAATAAAATACTTTCATTATCGATGATAGTTACTTTCTCTCCTACTTCAATTATTTCATCCGAAGATGCAGGCCAAGAAGTTCCTTTAAAATCTATACTACCATTGTTGGCAGGAGAGATAGGAGTCAATACTGTTGCGGTTTTCCCGATAAATTCATCTTCTAATAAATCTTTAGAAGTCGGTGACCCGTAAATTCTTTTCTTAACCCAATCTCGCAATAAAAAAATAGTAAGAATAGAAGTAATCACAAAAATAATCAACTGAATATTCACGGATAAATCCACAAAGAGCGACAAGATAGCGACTACCCATGCACCCAATGCAAAAAAGAAAAGTATTAATCCGGGCACAACAAATTCCAACAGAAATAAAATAAATCCGATGACAAACCAGATTACAGCAGCATGCATCAAAATGTCCATCATAACAATGGTTAGTTTTAGAATTCTTCCAAATATAACCCAATAAATCTAAAAAATTTAAAGAAAAATTAAACCCAAAAAAGTAAAGGATTCAGTTCAAAAAAGAAAAAATATTTTATTTTTTGACCGTCAATATTTCAAAATTTCTACTCATACTATTTCCTTTTTCATCCACGATGGTTACTATATGTTTGCCCGGAGAAGGACTAAAATCCATTTGATGAATATGGGTGGTAGTTCCAATAAATTGATTGTCCAAATGCCAATAAATAGTGCTTTGCGGATTACGATGCCTTGCCGTAAAAATTGTTCTGCCTCTCTGACCGTCTATTTCCAAAGGCACATAAATTTTTGCATTCGCTAAAGGATATACCAAATCCATCGGGCGAGAAAAATTAGCTCCATCACATCCAGGTAAAAAAGGAGGCAACACTTTATAATCGTGATTTTTTTGTTTGTAATACCATTCCATAGTTGGTGGCAATACAAACCAACTTTGATGAATCATATTCGAAGGCGACACACAATTTTCATTTACTTGAAAATTTCCTGTTTTATCCAAATGAACAATTTGGTGATAAGGGCACAAAGGAGCGTTTGCACCATTCTTTGAAACCATTATGGTATCTACATCCGGGCAATCTATGTTTGCACGAAAACCACTTTGTCTGCAAATCGGTACAAAAGAAAAATTATTTTTCGGTGCATCAAACCATTTTGAAGAAGGTAATAATCTGAAAATATCAAACAATACCGGCCCTGCTGCTTGTACACCGATAAGTCCTGCACGCCCTTCGCCATCCGTATTTCCGGCCCACACGGCTACTACATATTTTGGTGTAATTCCAATAGCCCATGCATCTCTGAAACCAAAGCTGGTACCGGTTTTCCAAGCAATTTTTTGAGAAGAAGAAAATTGTTGCCAAAGTCCTTCTTCACCCGGCCGCATTACTTCTTCCATTGCTTGAAAAGTAAACCAGATTGAAGTGGCATCTAATGAGTTGATAAAACCGGCAGAATTATCTTTTTCCGAATCATCATTTGCGGCAACATATTTCGGCATGAAAAAATCTTTTTTTAATGCTACTCCTCTATTTTTTATTTGATGATTTAATGTTCGTGCCATGCTCGCATAAATGCCCGCCATCTCCCACATATTTACTTCTCCGCCGCCAAGAATTAATGACAATCCATAATTATCTGCCGGACGATTAAGAGTGGACATGCCCAATTGTTTTAATAAATCATACAATCTTGCATATTTATATTGTTGCAAAACCTTTACTGCAGGGATATTCAGCGATCTTGACAAAGTATTGGATGCAGGTACTGCTCCATCATAAGTTCTATCATAATTTTGCGGAGTGTAACCTCCAATTTGTGTAGGCACATCCGGCAAAAGCATTTGAGGCAATATCAATCCTTCGCTTAAAGCAGCCGCATACAAAATCGGTTTTAAAGTACTTCCCGGACTTCGTGGCGCTTTTATAACATCTACATCACTTTCTAATTCCGGATTTTTTGTATCATAAACGTTACCCACATACGCTAATGTATTTCCTGATTCTACTTCTATTATCAATGCACAAATATTATTAATTCCGTTAGCTGCTAACACATTATGATGTCGCTTGAGAATATCAATTACATTTTTTTGCAAATCCCCATCAACAGTACTTTTCACGGTTGCGCTTGAAATTTTTTTATTGAAAAAATCATTCTTAAATCTTTGTAATAAATGAGGTGCTAATTGAGGTAAGGGTAAAGGATTGGAGGGTAGCGGTTCTAATTTTGATAAATAACAAGTGGCACTATCGATCGTGTTATTCGCTAATAATTTATCCAAAAGAAAATTTCTTTTTTTCAATAAAGTAGGACTATTTTTTCCCGGGTGCACTAAAGAAGGCGCATTGGGAAGAACCGCCAGTGCAGCCATTTCGCCCCAACTTAATTTTTGAGGATCTCTTCCATAATATCTCCAAGATGCTGCATCTAAACCAACCACATTTCCGCCAAAAGGCGCGTGGGATGCATATAGCGACATGATTCTTTTTTTGGAATGCGTTAATTCTAAACGAACCGATTGAATACTTTCAATTAATTTTTGCCATAAATTTCTTTTATTTTTTTTACGGCTCATGCGCATTACTTGCATCGTAAGCGTACTACCACCTTGTGCCGCGCCTTTATTTTTTAGGTTGATGAAAATGGCTCTGCCAAAAGCAAATGGATCTACTCCCGGATGATAATAAAATCGTTTATCCTCGAATGTGGTGATGCATTTTATAAATTTTTCCGGCACATCTATCTCATCGGGAAACCGCCACTGGCCGTCGGCTGCAATGGATGCACTCAATAAATTTCCGGAACTGTCTTCCAGCACAAAACTGGCAGGCTCATCGAACAATGGCGAAGGAAGACAAAACCAAAACCAAATAAACAATCCTGCTACGACAATTATTACAATTTTTCTTTTGCCATTTCTTTTAAAGAATTGTTTTTCTTGAAGTGATTTAAACATTTTTTTCACCTGCTACATTTTTCAAAACATTTTATTTCACCACTTCCACCCATTTGCCTTTGGTATTTGCTGAAATAATATGATCATACATTGCGGCGGAATAAGTTCCCGGAAGATAATATTTACCTAAATAAGCTGCATTTAGTTGAACATAGAAAGTAAGCGTTTTTGTTTTTCCAATGCCAAAATAAGTGTACACTCTATCATCTCGTACATCTCTGTACTCAAATGGAGAAGATTGAAAACTACCTTCGCCTTCTTGCATACGAGTATTCAAAATCTCCCAACCGCTGGGGAATATTTGAGTGAGTGCCATTCTCGAATAATCGCCTCTATTACCCGGATTATGAACAGTCACTTTAGCAATGAAATCCGTTCCCTGTGATAGTTTCGTTACATCAACGGGTTTCAAATCGCGAGTAAAATAATTCACATTGAGTGTAAGAATTTTATCATCATTGTTAGATGGAATATCTTCTCCAATCAACGGTTGTCCCTCGGTGATCACTCTCGCGAATAAAATATTTTTACCATTATTTTTTACAATCACTTGTGCATTTCCTTTTGATACATCAATAGGGATTTGAGTTACATAAGAATTAGAATTTGTTTTGAAAGATTTTCCATTAATACTTCCACTTACTTCTATTTTATTTCCTGAAGGATTTTTACCACAATATTTTGCAATGGCAATTAATGCATAGGCTGTAGTTTGTGTGCTATACCATTGGTCTTGGGATAATTTAGCTGCAATTGAATTGACTAAATCTTTCGCCGATTCGCGTCTACCCATCAACGTTAGTGTTTCTAAAATCATTGCTTCATCTCTCAAATCTGAACCGTAAGTAGATGTTGGAGAATTTGAATTTGTGACAGAACGAGATAATCCACTAATCAATTGCAATGCAGTATTGGTCTGTCCGGCCAATTGATATGCGGCTGCTAATCTCCATTTTGCCTGAGGTGAAAGATATTTAAATCCCTTAAGACGATTCATAGCGCCCAATTCGGGTGATTTTGATAAAGCTAAAACGTATAATCGATACGCTTGCGTTAAATCACTTCCATAAAAATTAGTGGTGGAAGGAGACCAAGATTGCGCCTTGCTTCTTTGATAGAATTTCCATTGTTGCAATAATTGCGAACCTACCGTATAGCCTCTTTCTTGTGCTTCCAATAAAAAATGGCCGGCATAATTGGTTCCCCATTCATCGCTCAAATGCCCGCCGGGCCAATAACTAAAGCCACCATCTCTTCCTTGAAAATTTTGAAAAGAAGCAATTACGGATTTTACATTTTTATCAATTTCTGCTTTTTGATGATCACTCAAATCTGTTAATTGATTCAATACCAATTGAGGAAAAGCACCGGAAGTGATTTGTTCAACACATCCATGAGGATATTCGATTAGAAAATCCAAACGCTTTTGTAAATTCATTGCAGGGATGGAAGACAATTCAAGAACAGATTTGCTCACCGTGGGTTCTCCAATTGATTTAACTGAGGTACTCCATTGTTGTCCGCCATTAATGTTGTGTGCATCTACATTCACAATAGATGGATTAGGATTTCTTACATCCAACTCAATATCATAATCGGCTTTTTCATTGCCACTTTTTGCGGTGATTTTAATTTTCCCAATTCCGCTTAAGCCTTTTGTTTGCAAATCAAAATAAATCATCTGCTCACCTATTTCATTAAAAACCACTTGTTGAGTAGAAGCACCTTGAATTCCTAATAAAGAATTCGTGCTTAATGTGACACTCACTTGTTTAATATTTTTTTCTAAAGCAAATAGAGTAACAGGAACTTTGATTGTTTCTTTTGTGCCCAACACCCTTGGTGCAGTGCCTAATAACATCAACGGTTTTTTAACGGTAACAGATTTTTCTGCATTTCCATAACTACCTTGGTTTGCTGCCACAACCATTACACGCACCGAGCCAATGTATTGGGGTAATTCAAATTGATGCGCTGCTTTCTGCCCTTTTTTCAAATAAAACGGTCCCATAAATTTAACCACCGGTTTAAATCTATTGGCTTTTTTATTAGCGTTATTAGTATTCAAATCTTCATCACCACCAATGGTTAATATTCTTTCTAAATTACTTCCCCATGCACCAATTACATAATCATACAAATCCCAACTCTTTACTCCAAGTGCTTCTCTTGCATAAAAATACTGATACGGTTGAGGAGTTTTATATCTCGTTAAATCTAATAATCCATCATCTACAATGGCGATTGAATAGTACATATCTTTTCCTTCTTTCTCACTAACAGTCATGCTTACACGCTGTTCAGGGCGAATCGTACTAGGCATTTCAATAACCGGATTGAGGTGCGTATTTTTATCTTCTATCAAAATAGGAATCACACCGTACATCCTTATAGGCAAGTCATTCACGGTTTGTGCATGTGGTTGTAACAAGGAAACATTTACATAAATATTCGGCGACATATCTTTATCCGCTTTGAAACTCACGGTAGTTTCGCCCGACTTTGTATCTACCCAAAAAGTGCGTAAAACTTTACTTCCGGTTTCAATACTAATCAATCCTCTTCCTCCGGCACTTGAAGGAATTGTCAAGGTTACATTCTCTCCAACATTGTATTTTTCTTTACTCGAAGTGAAAGATAACATCGAAGCGGCGGTCGGATCATCCGTATTATTTCTACTTTGCCAACCGGGTTCATCTAAATAAATTACTTCGCCTGTTTTATGTCCGCTTTTTAAATCTTTTACCAAAACTAAGTAACGGCCCCAATTACTTTTATCTACACGAAATTTCCAAGAAGCGTTGCCATTCTTCAATTGTAGCGTTTCAGTAGATACTAATTTATTGTATTTATCTTGTGTAAAATTGCTAAAGCTTTCTCCGGAATCATCCCACCACCAACGCCATTGCACTTTATAAAGTTGTACTTCAACATTGGCATTGTCTTTTAATAAATTTCCATTTTTATCAACATTAATAATTTCGGCAGTGTGCGTTTCACCAGTATTTAAAAACGACCAAGGTTTTTCTTCTTGTGGAGTTTTAATACCCACATAACTTGTGAATGGGCTGTACGGAACAGAAATACTATTAACACTAAATGCTCCGCCCGGCTCAAAAACTTTCATAAATAAATTAGCCGTTAAAATTCCCGGAGCCGTTTCATCTGTTTCAAAATTTGTACGAACATCTGCTTTGCCCTCAGCATTCAAATTGCCTGAAAAAATAGTTTTTGTTTCGGTGTAAAAATTGGTAGTTGGATCTTGAAAAGAATATCCTTTCCATTTTGGAAAAGGATCTTTCTTCTCGTACAAAGATGCATCCACCGTGGCTTTCAGATTTTTAGCCGTTGCGCCAAAAAGCCAATTGGCAGAAAGTACTCCTGAATTAGCACTATTTTTACCTAGTATAGAATCATTACCCAAATTAAAATCCACTTTTAATCTATTAGGCATTACCGTTTCAATTTTAATTCTCTTTTCAAAAACTGCACCACCAACTTTTATAACCGCACGCCAATTTCCCGTAGGAGAATTTTGTGCAGTGGATGTTTTAAAAACATTGAAACCACCATCAGCATTGGGTTGTACCATTTTTTTGTACAACTGTTCTTTAGGAGTATATAATTCAAATTCGATCGGATGGCCTGTTGGCAATTTTTTATCTTTATCCTCAATAATGCAATTGATAAATAGAGAATCACCGGGACGCCACACGCCTCTTTCACCAAAAATAAAACCTTTAATGCCATCTTTTATTTCCTCACCTGTAATATCAAATCGGCTCAAAGGCAGGCTGCTACCATCATCCAGCTTTAAATAACCGCGTTCTTTTTGATTTTTGGCAATTAATAAATACGGTCTTCTTTTCAAATCAAAAAGTGCAAAACCATTTTTATCGGTAGTTCCGGTAGTGATAATTTGATTCTGGTAATCCAACACTTGTAATTCTACATCCGCGATTGGTACTGTAGATAAGATATTGGAAACACTTACCCAAAGAGAATTATTAGCTCCGTATTTTGCAGTCAAACCAATATTAGAAGCAATAATATTTCGAGTGGCCCAACGGTCACGATTGTAATAAGATTTGGAACAAGGATTATCGCGCTTCTCCCAATTATATCCGTAAGGATAATAATTATCATAACGACTCCAAAACAAATCGTCTTCATCGATATTTTCGGAATAAGAATAACTTCCATAATCTTCTTCTTGCTGTGAAGAATCAGAAGAAGTACAATTATATAAAGAATACTCCGGCCTAAAACCAATAGTAACTCTGTAAATCGCTCCGGGCTCAGTTTTCAGATACTTATCTATATCTAAAGAAAATCTTTGCTTCTTATGAAGATCTAAAGTTTTATCATCATCCAAACGCAAAGTTTTTTGTACGATGGGTTTGGCAACTCTTCGTAAATTTTCTTCTCCATCTAAATTATTTCCTTGCAAAAATTGCGGAATATTATTTTCGTAAATTTTAATGATGCTAATATCGACCGCATTCAAATTCACGGTTTCAAATGGTAATACCATTCTATCTGTATGAGGTAAAATATTTCCTCGTCCTTGAATTTTTACCGAGGGTAAATTATTTTCAAAAAGTATGGTAGCTGCGTACCCTTTATCTAAAACTTTATCAAACGTATTTTTGATTCCGGGATTTACATGAATCGTATAATCTCCATCAAGTTGATCGCCTGTATAAACCTTTACTTCACTCCCATTAATACTATAAGAAATATCTTGCTGCTCACTAAAAGAAATCAAGCCCGATAATTCTTGTCCTACTAATATTGGATCACTGAATTGTACAGAAGCATATTGTTCTTCATTATTCTTTGCCACTACATTCAATACTTTAAAATCGCCGACAGCAGGCACTTCTAGCAATTTATTTCCTTTTACATCCATCTTCATTGGCGCGCCATCCCAATATAGTCCTAATGGTTCACCATTATCTCTTTCAATATTTTCCACTTTAAATTGGTGCGTCTTATCATTACCGTTATGTTGCCATGTTATTTTTAAATTTTTATTATTCTGACTGGCTCTTAGTAATTTTTCAATGGAAGCATTGTCCTCTATATCCGCCGTTTCTAATGTACCCGGCAAAAACATTTTGTCTTTAGCTCCGGTACTTCTTAATCCATCATCGGTAACTTGAAACGAAGGTTTAATAGTTTGAAAATTGAATTTAAAATTTTTATAAGCATCCGGCACTTTGGTTGTTTTACCTAAATCGAAAGACACTTCATATAATTGATTCGGCGCGAAAGCCTTTTCCGGCGTGAATTCTATAGTTCTTGCATCTAACCAAACAGTTTTCCCTTTTACCGAAGGTGAAATTGATAATAGTGATTTATCATCTACTTCGCCGATGGCATGTGTGGTAGTGGCATCAGTAGCTAATTTTATTTTTATAGAAGCAGTTTTAGAAATTATTCCTGAAGTGTACCCTTCAATGTATTGGCTAAAAGCGGGATCTACATTTATCAATTTTGCCTTTCTATTACATGATTGACTCGGAATTAGAAAAATAAAAAGGAAAGAAATTATAACAAAATTAAGTAGCTGATTAGGGTTGGTCAGTTTGCCTTTCATTATCGAGAATTTAAGTAGATTAGTCCGAAATGTATAATGCTTAAAAATACATTAAAAATTAAAAAGGGACTAATGTCTTTCTTAAACCACGATAAAGCGATTTTCAAAATTCTAAATAAAGCTAAAATAATTCTTACTTGTCCGTAGTCCAAGCCATACGGACAGCAGTGCTTTTTTATTTGATACTACGTATAGCTATTATTTTATTTTTTTGTTCTGTTTGTATCCTTAGTAAGCATACTAAAAGGAAATAACCTAGAGCTCACTAAAAAAAATACAATACCTGCTAAAAGAAAAATTAAGCCATTAATTAACAAATAGTACGTTAATCCTTTACAGATATTTTTAGGGATTACCACAAAAAAATGTGGAGTTTTAAATTTAGTTAAATCAAATCTTTGCACTAGATATAAAAAAATGGCTATAAAAAAGTAACTAAAAATTGAATGTTTGGTTTTTGCCAACAAGAACATACTACCGATAAGAAAAAGTATAAAAAAAAGAAAAATATACTATTTCTTGATTCGAGAGTGTCTTACTATATTCTAAGACAAATAGTCTATACATAGGGCCTTCCGTATAATCTTTCGCATCTATTAATGATATAAACCTGAAACTATAAGGATCGAAAAGATATGTAAAGAATTTTACTGAATTAGTTAATAAAATATATGTTATTCCCAATTTTATTCCTAAAAACAAATTTTGTATAATAGTAGGTTTCATTCGTATATTTTTTCCCATCCTTGGTTGGTTTCTTCACGAACCAATTCTTCCCAAAATTCAAAATTATCAAAACTCATTTCTTAAATCTTTTAAAAATGTAAAATCTTTTTTTCCAGTCTCATAATATTTTGCAGATGAAAACAAATAATCGGTAGGTTCTTTAGCCAGTTGCCAGTATTCTGTACATGGATTATAATGGATATAATCCAATTTTTGAAATGCCATCTCTTTGCTAAACAAGTGAACTGCTAAAGAATCTCTTTGCCAAAATTCATAACCCTTATTATGTGCATCGACAACATAAGTGGAGAGACTATTACCCTCCGTTTTCAACATTTTTTTAAATTCGTGAGCAGTATATTTTAAAAATGAGCCTTGTGAGGTTTCTTTACCATTTAGCTCATTTATTCTCCATATTAAATGAATATGATTAGGCATAATAACAAAACTAAACACATCTATTTTTCCTAAATCACTCAAATAGGTTAATGAGCTAACAATGACTTTTTTATATTTGTCTTTGAATAACAGTCTCTGCCAATTATTTATAGTTGCTGTCCAAAAAAAGATTTCACCTATCTCAATGTAACTCTTTCTCTTTATAGCAAATATATTTGTAGTCATTTCCTATGTTTATTCAATAATGAAGTTAAGTCATTTTACGAATCGGGATTTCGGTTCGTGGGGACACGAACCGAGGTTGGGACTAATGTCTTTCTCGGACCAAGATAATGCCTTGCGAAAATTTTAAATAAAAGGAAAATAACTCCTAAACTAATTGATAAATTTCTTTGATATTCCTTCCTAAACCATCATAATCTAATCCATAACCTAAAACAAATTTATTCGGAATTGTAAATCCTAAATAATCAATTTTAATTGGATGCACCATCGCTTCCGGCTTGTGTAAAAGAGAAGCAATTCTTAATGACGCAGGGTGTTGATGCTCTATTTGAGGTAAAAATTGTGAGAGCGTTTTTCCGGTATCGACTATGTCTTCAATGATAATGACATCACGATTATAGATTTCTGCATCCAAACCAATAGCAGTAATCACCTTACCGGTAGATTTTACCCCTTTGTAGGAAGCTAATTTTATAAAACAAATTTCCGCTTCAATGTCCAATTTCTTAAAAAGGTCAGCGGCAAAAATAAAAGCACCATTTAATATCGCAATGAATAAAGGAGTTTTTCCTTCATAATCTTTGGAGATTTCTTGAGCCACTCGTGTTATCTGCTCTTCAATCTCAGCGCTCGTTAGGTAAGGAATAAATTCTTTATCGTGTACTTTTATTTTAGACATATTTTATTTTAAAATGATTAAGTTTTGGCCTATTTGCAAATTATCATTCTCTAAATTATTCCATTGTTTCAATTGCGAAACTGTTACTCCAAATTTTTTGGCGATAGCATACAAACCTTCTTTTGGTTTTACTTCGTAGTGAATGGATGAACTATTTTTGATAAAAGTAGTAGGCTCTTGCATTAATTGATCTTCTATAAAATTATTAGAAGAATTTTGCATTACCAATTTAGCAGATTTTAAATACAACTTAGTACCTGCACTAATTTCAGCATCATTTGCAAGATGATTCAACTCGCATAAAGATTTTAATTGAATACCGTTATTTTGTGAAATATCGTACAAACTTTCACCGTCAGTTACTATCACAAATAATTTTTCTCCTTCTTTCTGTTTCTTTTCTAAAAAAATAAATTGATCTTTTTGCAATAAACCATCTTCTTCTAAATCATTGAAAGAAAGTAACCGCGATAAATTAATTTTATGATTCGTTGCAATTGCCAATAAGGACGTTCCTTTTAATGCAAATAAAGCACGAGAGCCGTTGATCTTTGTGATAGAATTAGGTTCAATGGAAGTGCTAACGATTGAATTTTCTTGCACCGTTGTTTCCATAGGAGAGCTCACAATTTCCGGTTCTTCAGAAATTTCTTTTGGGCTATTAATTACATAAGTTTTATCAAGTGCATTGAGACTGTATTGTTGCAAATTGTATTTCTCAATGCTATTAATCAGCATATCCGGATAGCGTGGATTTGTGGCGTAGCCTGCTTTTCGCAAACCGGATGCCCAAGATTTATAATCTAACGGATCTAAAGAAAATAAAGATGCATAGCGAGAACTATTGCGTAAAAAATCAGAATGATCTTTGTAAGAATCTTCCCAATTTTTATAAGATCTAAAACATTCTCCTAATTCATCATCATCATGCGTTACGCTTTCACCGCGCCAAGTACTTTTGCATTTGATGCCAAAATGATTATTAGATCTTTTTACCAAATCGCTGTTGCCACTTTCGCTTTCTAAAATTCCTTGAGCTAACGTAATAGAGGCAGGTACACCGGTTCTTCTCATTTCAAGCATAGCCATGTCTTTGTAAGTAGCTACATATTGCTCTGGTGTCATCTTTTGTGAAAAAGAATCAGAAACAGATCCTAACAAAAGAAAAATAAAGAAATAAAATTTGTACATGTTGAATAAAAATTATTCCGATTTTAAAATTACAGTTATGATTATTTTTTTCGGATTAACATCAGCCCATCTCTCAAAGTTAACAAAACTTGCTGCACTCTTTTATCTGCGGCAATATGAACATTAAAAGCATGAATGGCTTTGGCATTTTTACCTTTGATATTTTCTTCCAAAACCTCGCCGTGAAAAAGAACATTATCCGCGATGATTAATCCTCCGCTTTTTAATTTTGGCAAAGTTAATTCGTAATAATTAATATAATTCGTTTTGTCCGCATCAATAAAAATTAAATCCCACTCCGGCGCCAATTCAGGAATAATATCCATCGCATTCCCTTGATGAGAAATGATTTGATACTGTTGTGAAGATTTTGCAAAAAAAGATTTTGAAAGGTTCACATCTTCTTCTCGAAGTTCAATTGTATGCAAAGCTCCATTAGGCGTGAGTCCCTTTGCTAAACAAAGCGCACTATATCCGGTGAAAGTTCCAATCTCTAAAATAAATTTTGGAGCCAGCAACCTGCTGATCATTTCTAAAAATTTTCCCTGCAATGGACCACTGAGCATATTTGCATGCGCATGATGTTCAACCGTATATTTTTCTATTTCCTGAAGTAATTCGTCCGTTGGTTCAGAAAATTCGAAAGCATAATTAGAAATTTTTACATTGATTAATTCATCCATGAGCAATAGATATTTCCGGTGATGATTTTTTCTTAGATAATAAAAGCAAACCAATAAATGTTAGCAAACCGTTTACAATAATAAGTTCTTCAGCAAAGACATATCCGTTTAATAATTCTTTAGAATATTTATCAATAAAAAAACAAAGCAAAGGTGCTACCACACACACAAACGGAGTGGCCATATCCCACACATTTCGTTTGCCGGCATACAATGAAAATGCAAATAAACCAATCAGTGGACCATAGGTATAAGTAGCTACTTTAAAAATAGCGGATACAACAGAGGTATCATTAACTGCATTAAATAATAAAATTACCAACAGGATCAAAATGGAAAATGATACATGGACCAAGGTTCGTTTTCGCACCATTTGTTTTTCAGTGAGGATGGTATTTTTATCAAAATTCAAAAAATCAATACAGAAAGAAGTTGTTAATGCAGTAAGCCCTGAATCAGTGGTAGCAAAGGTTGCAGCAGTTAGTCCCAACATAAAGACAACTGCGGGAACACCCTTAAAATGATTCAATGCAATCTCCGGAAATAAATAATCTGTACGAGGTAAACCGGTGTGAGCATCAATCGGAATCGCTATGCCCATCTTATTCGCATAGATATATAGCAATGCACCAACACTTAAAAAGAATAAATTAATAATTACAAAAACAACCGTGAAACTCAACATATTTTTTTGCGCTTCTTTAATATTTTTGCAACTCAGATTTTTTTGCATTAAATCTTGATCGAGCCCAAACATGCCGATTGTAACGAATATGCCGCCTAAGAATTGTTTGCTGAAATGAAATTTATTGGTAACAAAATCATCCGTAAAAAATATTTTAGAATAACTACTTTCTTTGATGGAAGTAAATGCTTCAGATATATTCATGTTCAAACTGCTACAAATAAAATAGATAGAAAGAATGACGGAGCCAACTAAAAAAAAAAGTTTGCAAAGTATCTGTGATGATGATTGTTTTTAAACCGCCTTTAAAAGTATAAGCATAAATTAATAACAAGCAAATCACTATCGTCAGCCAAAATGGAACTCCCATTTCATCAAAAATAAATCGTTGCAAAACAATCGCCACTAAATACAACCTAAAAGCAGAGCCGATTGTACGCGATATTAAAAATATAGCCGCTGCAGTTTTATGGCTCACTTTTCCAAGCGTTCTTTCTATTACTTCATAAATAGAAATTAAATGCATCTTATAATAAAGTGGTAATAAAATGCCGGCTACAATAAAATAACCCACTGCATTCCCTAACACAAATTGAAAATATCGGAATTGCGAACCGGCCATATTTCCGACTTCGCCGGGAACCGAAATAAAAGTAACTCCGCTTAATGCAGTACCAATCATTCCAAAAGCCACCAGATACCATTTTGACGAACGATTGGCAATAAAAAATGTAGCATTATCAGATTTCTTTTTTGAGGTTAAATAAGATACAATTATGAGCATCAAAAAATACCCGATTATAAAAGAAAGCAGTACCGTAGGAGACATAAATTTTTTATTAGGTCATAAAAATAAAAGGGAAATTAGGAATTCTATTTTTTAAATTTGGATATTTTTTAAGATAGTTATCTATGGCAATTCAATCATTAGCTGTTTTTTGTGGATCTAAGAGTGGCAACAATCCAATATTTGCGGAGCATGCAAAAAAATTAGGAAACCTATTAGCCCAAAAAAATATCACTTTGATTTATGGAGGAGGCAATAAAGGAATGATGGGATGCATTGCCAATGCAGTTTTAGAAGAACAAGGAAAAGTAATTGGTATAATGCCGAATTTTTTATCGGGGTTGGAGCATTGTCATTACGGACTTACCGAATTAATAGAGGTAACGGATATGCATGCTCGAAAAAAATTATTGTATGAAAAATGTGATGCAGCGTTAATTATTCCGGGCGGATTTGGTACCATGGATGAATTTTTTGAAATGCTAACATGGAATCAATTGAATTTGCACGATAAAAAAATTTATATCCTCAATACTGAAGGATTTTATAACCATTTAATTTCCTTTCTTCACACGATGGAAGATGGAGGATTTTTGTATCACAAAATTTCAGATCGAATAATAATTGTTGCAACGCCCGAAGAGCTTGAATTGTAGCATATCAATAAAAAAGAATAAATTATGAGCAGAATTATTTTTATTACCGGAGCCACGTCAGGAATAGGAAAGGCTTGCGCAGAAATTTTTGCAAAAAACGGCGATAATTTAATTATTAATGGAAGAAGAAAAGATCGCTTGGAAGATTTGAAAAAAGATTTGATCTCCAAATATTCTATGGATGTTTTATGCGCCCCTTTTGATGTTCAAAATAAAGAAGCTTCTATTGAATTGGTAAATTCTCTTCCCGAAGAATGGAAAAAAATTTCAGTCTTGATTAATTGTGCTGGTTTGGCGTTAGGAAGAGGTTTATTTAATGAAGGAGATGTGGGTGATTGGGAAACCATGATGGATACGAATGTCAACGGACTTTTGTTTGTAACAAAAGCTGTGTTGCCATTGATGATTGAACAAAATAAAGGCCACATCATTAATTTGGGTTCTGTTGCAGGAGACGATATGTACGAAAGAGGAAATGTGTATTGTGCTTCCAAAGCCGCTGTGGATGCAATTAGCCGCTCTATGAGAATTGATCTTTTACCTCACAATATAAAAGTGACCAATATAAAACCGGGTGCAGTAGAAACTGAATTTGCTTTAGTGCGATTCAAAGGTGATACAGAAAAAGCTTCTCAAACTTATGTAGGCTATACTCCCCTTTCACCTGAAGATGTTGCCGGCACTATATTCTATGCGGCATCCTTACCGGAAAATATTTGTATTAATGAACTAACAATCACCTGCACTGCGCAAGCCAATGGAATTTATTTCAATAAAAAATAGATAGAAAAAGAAATTGAATTTGTATTAACGGCTGCTTGCAATTAATAAGTTTAAGTCGGTAAATTTCAAATCGAATCTTTGGCTCAAATGAAAATTGGTAAGGGCACCTCTAAATAAATAAATGCCACTTCGGATATTTATTTTGTACCAAACAAAATTTTCAAAACCACCATCCATAGCCATTTCAAGCATCATAGGCATCAGTACATTACTGATTGCTTGAGATGCAGTGCGTGCAAACCCGCTCGGGATGTTGGGTACGCAATAGTGAATCACATCATATTTTTTAAACACCGGACATTTATGAGAAGTGAGTTTGGAAGTTTCAAAACATCCGCCATGATCTATGCTCACATCTACAATCACTGCACCGGGGCGCATTCGACTTACCATAGATTCTGTAACTACCATTGGAGTTCTCCCACCGCCGGAAGCAGATAATGCACCGACTGCCACATCGCAAGTTTTTAATTGCTTGGATAAAATACCCGGCTCTATCACCGAGGTATACAATCGCATACCGATATTATTTTGTAATCTTTTTAGTCGATAAATACTATTGTCAAAAATTTTTACGCTGGCTCCCATGGCTAATGCAGTGCGGGCCGCTTGTTCGCCAACAATTCCTGCTCCGATGATTATTACTTTGGTGGGAGGCACACCTGAAATTCCTCCTACCAAAACTCCTTTGCCATTATTCGCATTACTCAAATATTGTCCGGCAATTAACATCACTGCACTTCCGGCAATTTCACTCATGCTTCTTACAATCGGATTATTGCCACTATCGTCTTTAAGGTTTTCAAAACTCAAAGCAGTAATTTTTTTCTCGATCATTTTCTCCAAAACTTCGCGCTTCATGGCAGCTACATGAATGGGAGAAATAATGAATTGATTCAATTTTAAAAGTGCCAATTCACTTTCACAAACTGGTGCACTTTTTACTAAAATATCACAATTAAATACTTCTTTTTTATCGTAGGCAATTTTTGCACCGGCATTACTATAATCCACATCTGAATAGCTGGAACCCTCTCCTGCTTTAGTTTCCATAATTACTCGATGCCCATTGGAAGTAAGTACAGCCACTGCTTCCGGCGTAAGCGAAATTCTATTTTCTTGAAAAGAAGTTTCGTGGGGAATACCAATATACAATTCAGCACCTTTTGGTTTTACATCAAGTTTTTCTTCAAGAGTTTCATAAGAAAAGGAAGAGGAAACAAATGGTTTTGATGTTGCCATGTGATTATTTTATCAGTATAAAAATAAATTTTTATGAGGGAAGTTCCACAATCAATTTCCTTTTATTCGAAGAAATCGTTTTTAAATGCGCATACACCGTTTTTTCAGGAAAAATACTCGGCACTTTTTCAGGCCATTCCACCCAACAAATTTCTCCACTTAATAGAGCATCTTCTATCCCAGCATTTCTTGCTTCTTCTTCATCATTGATTCGATACAGATCAATGTGATAAATGATTTCATTATTATCGTTTCTATACTCCTGAATGATTGAATAAGTAGGACTACTCACGGTTTCCACTACTCCAATTAATTGACAAAGGCGACTAATAAAAGTGGTTTTTCCTGCGCCTAAATCTCCGCTAAATGCACTTATTCGAAAATCATTTACCAGATTTAAAAATTGTTTCGCAGCGGATTCTATTTCATCCAATTCATAAATAATTTCCATTTGTATTTGTAAAAATTATTTTTATAAATTTTCTATAATTCCCGCAATACCTTGTCCGCCGCCAACACAGGCGGTTACAATCCCATACTTTTTATTCAATCTTTTCATGTCATTGATAATTTGGATCGTTAATTTAGCACCGGTACAGCCAAGAGGGTGTCCTAATGCTATTGCACCTCCATTAATATTTACTTTTGAAGGATCTAATTCCAAAGTTTTTATTACTGCTAAAGATTGAGAGGCAAATGCTTCGTTTAATTCTACTAAATCAATTTGCGAGAGATTCATTCCCGCACGTTTCAAGACTTTAGGTACGGCTTCTATTGGGCCTACTCCCATTACTCTCGGATGCACACCTGCACTTACGCATTGAACCAAACGCGCAATAGGCTTGAGTTGTAACTCATTCATCATTTTTTCACTCATCACTATTACAAAGGCAGCACCATCACTTGTTTGGGAAGAATTTCCGGCTGTGACAGTTCCTCCTAAAGCAAAAGCAGGTTTTAATTTTGCCAATGCCTCCAAAGATGTATCCGCACGCACACCTTCATCTGTATCTACTACAAATTCTCTTTCTTTTCTTTTTCCATTTTCATCTACATAAATTTCTCCTACAGTTATTGGCAGAATACCACTCTTAAAATATCCATTATCAATGGCTGTTTTTGCTTTTTGGTGAGAGTGTAAACTAAATTCATCTTGTTGTTCACGAGTAACGTCAAATTCTTTTGAAACAGCCTCTGCCGTTAATCCCATTCCTAAATAATAATCGGGAGTTTCTGAACTCACTGAATAAGCAGGAACGGGTTTCCAACCTGACGTAGGAACCATACTCATACTTTCTGTTCCTCCTGCAATAATACAATCAGCCATTCCGGCTCTAATTTTCGCGGTAGCCATCGCGATGGTTTCCAAACCGCTCGCGCAATATCTATTCACGGTTACACCCGGTACAGGAATTCCCAAAGCTCGCACGCTGATCATTCTACCTACTTGTAATCCTTGCTCCGCCTCAGGTACTGCATTACCAACCATTAAATCGTCTACTTGCTCAGGATCCAACTGTGGAACCGAGGCCAATAAACCTTTAATCACATCTACCGCTAAATCATCCGGACGGTAAAATCGAAATCCGCCACGTTTGGCTTTTGTAACTGCTGTTCTATATCCGGCCACTATATATGCTTCCATGCTTAATAAAGTATTTTTTTTACGTGAAATATGACTTAAGCAAATTACTGATTAAGATTGACAAATTAGTTGTTTAACTAACTTTTTTTTGGAAAGATTTTTCCTATTTTAGAATAAAAGCTGAGATTCGAAATGCACGTAACCCACGCCTACTAAGACGTACCCTCAAAAAAAAATTAAATTTTTTTAAAAAAAATATATTTTATTCAGTAATATTACAATAATTTTGTTTTCCTAATTCACCAACTTTTCCCCATGAAGAAAAAATTAAACATTTCGTTAGAGGACGAACTGATGCTAAAAGTGAAATTTTACGCGACGAAAAATCACATTTCAGTGACGAAAATCGTAGAAGATTACCTAACTAACATCACTCAAGGAATTACCAAAAGACAATTGGCAAAAATGCCAAAAGAATGGACTCCGAATCCTGCTGACAATCTGGAAGAAATTAAAGAATCCTACTTCCAATACCAAGCGAAGAAGTACGGATTTAAAATTTAATTTTTAATCGAGATAATTTCCTACTATCGGAAGTCTCCTTCCGGTACCAAACGCCTTAGGCGAAACTCTGATAATTGGACAAAACTGATTCCTCTTATATTCATTTCTATTCACCATTTTTAGCACTCTATCTACTAATTCCGCATCGAACCCTTGTGATTTAATTTCATCAGGTCCTTGTACTCGTTCTATATATTGATATAACAATTGGTCTAAAATTTCATACGGCGGAAGGCTATCAATATCTTTTTGATCAGGCTTCAACTCTGCTGAAGGAGCTTTTGTAATAATTGATAGAGGTATAATTTCTTTTTTACGATTGATGTATTTCGCTAATTCGTACACTTGTAATTTATAACAATCGCCTAAAATGCCCAATCCGCCTGCCATATCTCCGTAAAGAGTTCCATAACCTACGGCTAATTCGCTTTTGTTGGAAGTGTTTAATAAAATATATCCGAATTTATTTGCAATCGCCATCAACAAATTGCCTCTTGTTCGCGCTTGAATATTTTCTTCGGCAATACCAAACGGCAAATTTTTAAACAAAGGATTTAAATCTTCTATGAATTGTTCATAAATATTTTTGATGCCAATAATCTCATATTTATTTTCCAAATTGGTACTCAATGTGATAGCATCTTCAATTGAATGAGACGAAGAGAACTCAGAAGGCATCAACACACTTAGCACATTTTTAGTACCTAAAGCATCACATGCTAACGCAATGGTGACTGCACTATCAATACCACCACTGCTTCCAATAATAGCTTTTTGAAATCCCATCTTGGTAAAATAATCTTTGATCCCTAAAATAATCGCATCATATAGCTGCGCAATATTTAAATTCGGCATCAATGTTTTTGGCTCTAAAAGTACATCCGGCAAAGCGTTTGATGATTCAATAACTGGTAAATCAAAAGTGCCATCATCATTTAAATTGACGGTTTGTGCGGCTTCTTTAAATTGCGGAAGCAAACTGATAAGGTTGGCATTTTTATCGAACACTAAAGAAGCGCCATCAAAAATAATTTCCGTTTGACTTCCCACAGAATTACAATAAATCAAAGGCAAATGATATTTAAGCACATTTGATTTGATGGTAGCTTTTCGATCTTCGGCGTGTGTATAATCAAAAGGAGATGCCGAAATATTGATCATCAAATCAGGATTTTGTTGCACCAAAATATCCATTGGGCAAATTCTATAAAGCGGATTATCGCCCAAGTTCCAAATATCTTCACAAATGGTGAGCGCAATTCTTTTGCCTTTAAAAATAATTATTTCCCAATGATTGGCGGGCTCAAAATATCGATATTCATCAAACACATCATAATTAGGTAAACAAGTTTTATGCGCAATCTTTTGTACTTTTTTGTCGTATAGAAAAAATGCAGCGTTAAATAAATCTTTGCCTTCTCGCACCGGATTTCTATCAGGCGCGCCTACAATCACGCCTATGGTGTCGGCATAAATTTTAATCGCGTCTATGCTTTCATAACATTGATCAATAAAATTGTTGAAATCTAAAAAATCTCTTGCAGGATAGCCACAGATGCTCATTTCGCTAAATATAATTAAATCAGCTTGTTGTTTTTTAGCGTCATTAATGGCTTCAATAATTTTGCTCACATTCTTTTGAAAATTACCGATATGATAATTTTGTTGGGCCAGAACTATTTTCATATTGTAAAATTAACTGAATATAAATTTATAAAAATTGAATCAACCTGGTTTAAAAATCCTTAGTACTTGTTAATAATTGCAATGCTTTAATTTTTTTTCATTTATTTGTTGAATGAAAAAAGGACTCATTTTTATTTTCATTTTGATTGTTTCATGTAATTCGCATTCGGATATTCCGAAAGTGGATGCGATTAAAATAGACTTGAACACTAAAAGATTTGAACAAGATTTTTTCGCAATAGATACTACTCATCTCACCACTTCTTTGCAAAATATTTTACAAAAATATCCTCATTTCGCTCCGGATTTTATCAGTCATTTATTAGGATTACAATTAGATAGTGTATTAACAAACGGCAGTAATCAACAAGCCGCTGTTCGACTTTTTATACATGATTACAAACCTGTGAAAGACGCGTCAGATAAGCTTTATAAAGATTTTACCCAACAAGAAGCAGCCATAAAATCCGGATTACAATTTGTAAAATATTATTTTCCTAATTACGATATTCCAAAATCTATTATCACATTTATTGCACCGTTGGATGCAAATTTTCTAACTTCTTTTGGAGTGCAAGGAGATATACTTACTTCTGAAGGATTGGGAATCGGTTTACAATTGCATTTAGGATCCAATTACTCATTGTATAACAGCCAAGAAGGGCAGGCACTTTATCCGCTATTTATTTCTACCAATTTTGATCAAGCGCACATTGCGGTGAATTGTATGCGCAATATTGTGGATGATCTTTTCCCTCAAAAAATATTAGGCAAACCTTTGGTTGACCAAATGGTTGAGAAAGGACGCAAGCAATTTTTAGTAACGAAATTTCTTCCGAATACTTCGGAGAATATTATTTTAGGATATTCATCTCAACAAATGAAAGAAGTAGAAAAAAATGAAGCCATCGTTTGGGACTTTTTTCTAAAAAATGATTTACTTAATAATTCGGAACAAGACCTTATACAAAATTATATTTCTGATGGTCCAAATACTCCCGAATTGGGCACCGATGCTCCCGGAAATTTAGGCACATTTGCAGGATTGCAAATTGTAAAAAAATACATGCAAAAATATCCGAAAACTACACTTGAAGAATTAATGAAAATGGATACCAGAGAGATTTACAGCCTTTCTAAATACAAACCCAAACTTTAATTTAGTTTGGAGGGAGCAAACAATTCAAAAGCCGGAACGTTAATTAAAAAAGTAGTTTTATTGTGGCAATTTTCCATAGAATAAAATCCATGCATTTTACCAATTTCGCTTCGTAAATGGCAGCCACTTGTGTACTGGTATTTTCCTAAAGGATTAATGACAGGCTGAACTCCAACAACGCCATCTCCTTCTACTTCACAATTGGCAGCAAGGCTATCAAAAATATACCAATGCCGGCGCAATAATTGCACAGGAAAAGTATTTTTATTTTCAATAGTGATACGATAAGTAAACATGAAATCATTATCTACAGGTGAACTATGTTCGCCTTGATAAAAAGTTTCAACACTTACTTTTACGCCATCTGAAATTTTGGATACCATATTTTTTTATAAAAGATAAAGTTATAAAACACATTCAATCTAAACTAAAGAATTTATTCACGTCTAATGGACATTTTTAAAAACACCAATTATATTTTTTTTGATTTAGTAAAACCATTTTTAATCAGCCATTGAATTATTTTATCTCTATGATCTCCTTGAATGATAATTTCTCCATTTTTAGAAGAGCCGCCGCTGCCACAAAAAGTTTTTAATTTTTTACCCAAAGATTCTATTGATTCTTCATCCATAGAAAAACCTTCAACTAAAGTAACAATTTTTCCTCCTCGATTTTTTTTATCAAGTTTTACTTTTAATTGTTGAGCTTCCGGAGGTAAATGGAATTCCTCTTTTTTCTCCGAATCAAATTGAAAATTAGGTTCAGTTGAATACACTAAACCTCCTTGGTAATTATCTTTTTTTTTCGACATAATCATTATTTTATCGAAGCCTTCAAACTAAGATCTAGACTCTTCGCTTGATGAATGATAGCACCACTCGAAATATAGTCCACTCCAGTGGCAGCATACGATTGAAGATTTTCTAAATCAATTCCTCCACTTGCTTCCGTTTCATATTTTTTATCAATAATTTTTAATGCTTCTACAATTTCTTCGGGAGTAAAATTATCCAACATTATTCGATTCACCTTTCCCACATGCATCACTTTTTTTACATCTTCAATATTTCTTGTTTCCACTTCAATTTTTAATCCGGGCTTTTTTTCTTGAACATATTGCCATGCTTTCTCGATCGCTTTTTCTATTCCACCGCAAAAATCAATGTGATTGTCTTTCAGCATAATCATATCATACAATCCAAAACGATGATTCGTTCCTCCTCCAACTCTCACCGCTTCTTTTTCTAATAATCTAAAATTTGGAGTCGTTTTTCTCGTGTCTAAAATTTTAGTTTTATAACCCTTTAATAAATCTGTATATTTTTTTGTAAGAGTGGCAATGCCACTCATTCGTTGCATACAATTCAATACCAGCCGCTCTCCTGTAAGCAAGGCATACACATTGGCATCTATGCTAAAAGCAATTTCTCCGGCATGCATTTCATCACCATCTTTTTTTATGGGGTGTAAAATCGCTTGTTGATCTAAATGTTTAAAAATTCTTTCGGCTACTTCCATTCCGGCAAGAATGCCCTTCTCTTTTATTTTTAAAATAGCAGCGCCTTGTTCATTTTTACCGATGGTAGCTAAGGTACTGTGATCGCCCTCGCCTACATCTTCTTGTAACGCATTTTGAATTAATAAATCTAATTGTTCGTAAAAAAATTGATCGTGCACCATACCCAACATTATTCAGCAAAAGATTTGGAATTATTTTTCAAATTGTATTTCTTGTATGACTATATTTTTACCTTTCATTTTTACATAAACAGTGGTTCGAAAATCTCCATTTTTTGTTATCAAATTTCCAATAAAAAATTGCGCATTGGCGCTTTCACTTTTATGAATCAGAATAAAATTATTAACCGGATTTTCATTGAAAAAATTGGTGAGAATTTCTATTCCTTCTTTTTTATTGTAAGTATGAGATTCTCCTAATATAGAAACATCAAGACGATTGTCGAAAAATTGAGCAATCTGAGTAGAATTGCCTGATTTAAAAGCATTCACAATTTCTGAAATGGATTGAATTGTAAAACTTTTAAAAGCCGAAAAGCAAATCAAGATACAAAACAGAAAAAATAATTTTTTCATAATTCAAATTAAGAACTTTTAACCCAATAAAAATACAAAAAATTTATCCTTTTCTCGTGCGAATTACAAATTCACCTTTTATATTGTATCAAATAATTTAGCTTTGAATAATGGAAAATAAAAAAGCGATACTCATAATTATGGATGGTTGGGGCTTAGGAAAAAATAAAAAAAGTGATGCCATTCAAAATGCAAAAACACCTTTTGTTTCTTCTCTGTATCACAATTATCCCAACAGTACTTTGGTTACTTGTGGCCGTGCCGTGGGGCTGCCTGAAGGTCAAATGGGAAATAGTGAAGTGGGTCATTTGAACCTTGGAGCAGGAAGAGTAGTTTATCAAGAATTAGAGAGAATTAATGTAGCAATTGAGCAAGGAGAATTTGCAAAAAATACTTGTCTATTGCAAAGCATTCAATATGCTAAGGACAATAAAAAGCCTTTACACTTGATGGGCTTGGTGAGTGATGGCGGAGTGCATTCGCATATTAATCATTTGAAAGCGCTTACTTCTATTTGTAAAGATCATGAGCTTACAGAAGTATATATTCATGCGTTTACTGATGGCCGCGATACAGATCCAAAAAGTGGTATTGGATTTTTGAAAGAATTACAAGAGCATTTAGATAAAACAACCGGAAAAATTGCGGACGTGGTAGGAAGATATTATGCAATGGATAGAGATAAAAGATGGGAAAGAATAAAGATCGCCTACGATGCAATGGTTTACAGGAAAGGATTACAGACTGATTCCATTTTTAAAGCCATTGAAGATTCTTATGAAAATGATGTTACCGACGAATTTTTAAAACCTATCATTAATAACTCCACACCAAATTCCAATATTAAAGATGGTGATGCGGTAATTTGTTTTAATTTTCGAACAGATAGGTGCAGGCAAATTACAGAAGCACTTACTCAAAAAGATTTTCCGGAGTTAAATATGCATGCATTGAATTTGGATTTTACTACCATGACCATGTATGACCATACTTTTAAAAATGTGAGAAATATTTTTCAAAAAGACGATTTGAAAAAAACGCTGGGCGAAGTATTAGAAGACAATCATAAAAAGCAAATCAGAATTGCAGAAACAGAAAAATATCCCCACGTAACTTTCTTTTTTAGCGGCGGAAGAGAAAAACCTTTTGAAGGAGAAAAACGAATTATGGTTCCTTCTCCAAAAGTGGCAACGTATGATTTGCAACCTCAAATGAGTGCGCCGGAAATTACTAAAGAATTATTGCCGGAAATCCATCAACAATCAGCGGATTTTATTTGTTTAAATTTTGCCAACGCAGATATGGTAGGTCATACAGGCGATTGGCAAGCAGTGATTACTGCGGTAGAAACAGTAGATAATTGTGTAGAACAAATAGTAAAGGCCGCTTTGCAAAATGGCTATTTTATTTTCTTAACAGCCGATCATGGCAATGCTGATTTTATGGTAAATGATGATGGCAGCCCCAATACGGCCCACTCAAAAAATTTAGTTCCCTATTTTGTTATTGATAACGATTGGCATGGACATTTAAAACCCGGCAAATTAGGTGATGTAGCTCCTACGATTCTGTCTTTAATGGGATTGCCAATTCCGAAAGAAATGACCGGAGAAATACTGACACAAGATTGATTGTAGCATACTTATTTTCTAAAAAAAAATATCTCATTTAGAAAAAAAATATACAAAAGCAGCTATTTTAGTAAAAATATGCCCTATCTTAGAGGGGTTAAATAAAAGCATTATGACAGAAGAATTACTGATTCAAGGCTGTCTCAATAACCTTGCCTCTGCCCAAGAAGCACTTTATGAGCGTTTCAGCCCGCGGATGCTCGGAGTTTGCTATCGCTTTGCCAAAAACCGAGAGGACGCTGAAGATATGCTGCAAGATGGTTTCATGAAAGTTTATGCACAAATATCTCAATTTAGAAATGCGGGATCTTTAGAAGGATGGATAAGAAAAATAATGGTGCATACTTGCATTAATTTTTTGAAAAAGAATAAAAAATTTACCGATAGTGTGGATTTGATTCATGCATCAAAAATACATATGAATGAAAATAACATTCCTTCTATGTTGCAAGCAAAACAGGTGGTAGAATGTATCAGAATGTTACCGATAGGATATAGAACTGTTTTGAACTTATATGCAATTGAAGGATTTTCTCATAAAGAAATTGGAGAGATATTGGAAATACAAGAAAGTACAAGTCGGTCACAATATACAAGAGCGAGGAGTATGCTTGAAGAGATTTTGATTAAAAGAAAAATTTTACAAAAGCCAAGAGAAAAATTCGGAATGGTTTTTAGTAATTAATTGAAGTATAACAATTGCCAAAATTGAAATGACAGGGAAGAATGACTAACAGAAATTTTGATATGACCAACTTTGAACAATCATTAAAAGATCATGCAGATCAATTTTTTATTGTTCCTTCCAGAAGAATTTGGACGGGGTTGTACAATAATTTACATCCCGGAAGTAAATGGCCGTCCTTCGCTATGGGCCTTGTTTTCATCCTTACTTTAGTAAGCATCGGTCATTTGAATAGTCCGGAATCTCGAAATGCTCGACAAATAACCCAAAACTCATTTACTGTAGCCGATGAGAGTTTAAAATTGAACACAACATTTCTTTCTACGAATGCTCCTGTTAAAAATGTAGCCAACACAAATTATTGGCCTGTTCAATTCAAATTTTGGAAGAATACAACGCACAATTCAAATAAACAATCACTCGATAAAAAATTAATTGCCGATAATTCTAACGCTCAAGAATCTTTCAACTCACCGGAAGGAATTGCTTTAAAAAATTATAGTCCGAACCCTATTCAAATTCTTCCGAACAAAGAAAGTTCTAATTCTAACAAGAATTTAATGAATAATTCTAATCATTTCCCTTCTGCTAAACAAGTGGCGCTTTATTACGATAAACAAAAAAATAATTCATCCAATTCTAAAAATGTAAATCAAGAAGTTTTTGATAATTCCGAATCCTCAATTAATCTTGATAAAAATAGCGATGAAGAAAAAATAGTTTGGACTTATTACATCACTCCATCTTTCTCAAGTGGCGGTATACCGGGCATCACAACTAATACACCATCTAATGATGCAGGAAATACTTTACCCAAAGACGGTAATTTATCAGTTATGTATTATAATCAAATTGGGATTGAAACAGGAACTCAGATCGCTTTTAAATTTGATGACAGATGGCAATTTATTACCGGTGCAAGTTTGATGTATTCCGGTTATCAAATGACTACCAATTCACTAATTCCGGAAACGCAAAATTTGACCTTACAACCATCCAATCAAAATCCTTCTTCAGTAAATAATTATAGATTGCAAGCTTCTATTCCATTAGGCGTGCAATACCAAGTTTGGAAAACAAATGGCATTCAAATAAATATTGCTTCTACCATCGAACCATCTTTTTTAATTACAAGTGATATTTATACACTTTCTTCCGACGGAAAAAGTTATGTGAATTCACCCGACATTTTGCGTAGAGTAAACTTGAGTGGTAATTTAGGATCTTATATTAGTTTCGGTTCTAAAAATATCAAATGGCAGATTGGGCCTACCATTCGCTATCATATCTTATCCAACTTTAAGAACGGAATTACTTCCGGAGATCATTTATTCGACTATGGTATTCGTATAGGAATTTCCAAATAACTTGTTCATTTCGATTTATTGTTTTGCTCTCTATTCAGGCATTTTTATTTTGTAAATTTGCACATGCGACAAATTTTTTATTGGATTATTCCCATTTTATTTCTCCTCTCTTGCCAGGAAAAAAATAGTCAAAATTCTGCTAATGAAAATAATTCTGTTGCAGTCAATTTTCCCATCACGGATATTATCAAAGGAGATTTATTTGAATTGGAGAAAGCGCCGATTACTCCATTAAAAATTATTTCAAGAGAAAATAAAATGGATTCCATTTGGGAAAAACGGGAAAACATTAGGCCATTCGCAACTCCGTTTCTTGCGCCGGTATTGGATTCCACAATCTTATCTAAATTTTTTAAAGAAACTTCTTTCTTAGATAAAACTGTAAATGCATTCACCATAGTTTATGAATTAAAAGAGAATGCACCAAACAATTTGCCATGGCGGCATGGAATTATTTATATTGATCCTACAACCAATAAAGTGCAAAAAATTTATTTAGTAAAAACAATTCCTGAAGATCAATTAACCACCATGCAATTAACATGGGTACTTAATAAATCGTGCAGCATCAGAACGATTACAACTCAGCCGGATAGCACCACCCAAATTGTTGAAGAAAAAATGATTTGGAATTTTGATTAATTATAGATGAAAGAAGATAGAGTGATAAAAAATGACAACAGCAACCTTTCAAACAATATTAAAATCGTTACCAAATCAACCGGGTATTTACAAATATTTTGATGATAAAGGCCAATTAATTTATGTAGGCAAAGCAAAAAATATAAAAAAAAGAGTTAGTTCTTATTTCACTAAAACCTTTACCGGATATAAGACACATGAATTAGTAAAGCGAATTGAGCGAATAGAATTTACAATCGTTGATACCGAGCAGGATGCTTTTCTGTTGGAAAATTCGTTGATAAAACAATACCAACCGAAATATAATATCAACTTAAAGGATGATAAAACCTATCCATTTATCGTTATCAAAAATGAACCCTTTCCTCGCATATTTTTGACGCGAAATAAAATAAATGATGGCTCGGAATATTTAGGTCCTTTTACTTCCGCAGGAAAAGTGCGAGAACTTTTATCATTTATTAAAGAATTTATTCCCCTTCGAAATTGCAAATTGAATCTTACCGATCAAAATATCATGAAGCAGAAATTTAAAGTATGCTTAGAATATCATCTGGGTAATTGCAAAGGCCCTTGCGAAGGATTACAAAGCAAAGAAGATTATGCAGAAGGATTGCAACAAATCCGACAAATGCTCAAAGGAAATTTATCACCGGTGATTCAGCGTTACAAAGAAGAAATGGATTATTATGTAAGCCAAATGATGTTTGAAAAAGCGGCTCTTGTAAAAAGAAAATTAGAAGATCTGGAAAATTATCGCTCGAGGTCTGTGATAGTTACCAAATCATTTTCCGACTTTGATGTGTTCTCAATTTTGCGCGAAAATGAAATGGCCTATATCAATTATTTAATGGTACAACATGGTACTATTGTACAAACTCATACCATTATTTTGGAGCCTAAATTAGATGAAACCAATGAAGAAATTTTAAGTTTAGCCATTACAGAATTGCGGAATAAATTTAATAGCACTGCTTCAGAAATTATTGTCCCAATGCCCATTGAATATCCCGGCAATGATTGGACAGTCACGGTTCCTAAAGGTGGTGACAAGAAAAAACTTTTAGAGCTTTCTGAAAAAAATGTCAACTATTTCATTGATGAAATGAAAAGAAAAAAAATGCTTTTGTTGGAAGAATCGAGTGATAAAAAAAAGAGAAAAAATGTTGTTGCAATTACAACAAGATTTACATCTACCTTCTTTTCCTTCACAAATAGAATGCTTTGATAATTCTAATTTTCAAGGTAGTTATCCGGTGGCTGCAATGGTCTTTTTCAAAAATGGATTACCTGATAAAACACAATATCGAAGATTCAATATAAAGACTGTGGCGGGCATTAATGATTTTGCCAGTATGAAAGAAATTGTATTACGAAGATATAAAAGATTATTAGCTGAAGATTTACCTCTTCCGCAATTAATTATCATTGATGGAGGAAAAGGACAATTAAGTTCAGCAATGGAGGGTATTACAGAAGCCGGTATGAAAGGTAAAGCAGCAGTGATTGGTCTCGCCAAAAATGAAGAAGAAATATTTTTTCCGGGAGATAAAGAGTCCATAAAATTACCTTTGAACAGTGAATCATTAAAATTAATTCGGCGAATTCGAGATGAGGTACACCGCTTTGGTATTACGTTTCATCGAAATCAAAGAAGTAGAGGCACTTTTTTAAATGAATTAGAAACAATTAAAGGAATTGGAAAAAACACCGCTGATATTTTACTCAAAAAATTTAAATCGGTAAAAAAAATAAAAGCACTTTCATTGAAAGAAATGGAAGAAATTATTGGATCATCAAAGGCGAAAATCATCTTCCAATATTTTCATGCTGATGAAGAAGGAAATAATTAATTCTTCATCCATTTATTTCTCAGCAAAAGATATTCTAAAAGCAACGTATTATTGTACGCCGGGCAGTAAGGATAATAAAGTCCCCATCCTCTTTTTACAAAATCTTTCATTATTATTTTAGGGAAATAAGAAAATATATTAGCTAAGAAAAAAGGCATGTTATTGTTCTCTATAATTTTTTCTAAATCACTAATTGGAGGAATTTCTAATTCGGGTGGTAAATAACCCCATTTAAGAAAAGTGCTACTCAATACAATTTTTTCTAAAAGGTTATCAGTAGCCAAATACTCTCTGGCTGCATCTTCCAGCAGAATGGGTTTCATATTTTCTAATGCAGGAATTTCTCTTACACTCATCAATGTTGCTAAATGGTAAAGAATTAACGTGGTACTTCCATAATTCGGAGACACAAAAATCGGGTGGGTTACATGATCTCCATTTTCTATTACTTTTATAATTAATTGAAGACTTGCCGAATCAGCAGGTGTCCATGGTAAATTATAAGATTGCACAAAATAGAGCACGTTCGATAATACGGTAATATCAAACAGAACAGGAAAATTTTTCCCAAACCAAGTAGAATACGCAGGAATCGAATTATATTTTTTAGGCCAACCTTTTACTTTTTTTGCATCGCTGTTTACATATTGTTGCATCAATTGATGCACTTTTTTAGCCGTAGAATCCGGAGCACTTAAACTCATTAATCCATAGGAAGTATCATCTAAATCATCCGGTAAAGTAACATAGCCTCTTAAAATAGGCACCCACCAAGTATAAGGAAACACAAATACAGAATCAGTGCGCCAATAATTATAAGTGGAGCGACCGGTTTTATTTTCAAATCTCTTAAAAAATGGTGTGCTTCGGGCCACTATACTATCAAAAATTTTTTGATTATTTGCAGAAAGTTCCGCTTTCAAATCTTTTATTGCGCAAAGGATCAAACCATTAAAAAACATATTATTGTCGCCCTTCTTTTGAGTGAATTTGGGCTTATTCGAAATATAGGAAGGAAATCCGCCCGGCAAAAAGAAAGAATCACTTTTAATTTGCTCTTGCTCTATTCGATTCATTAAGTAATTAATAAGCGCTGAATCCTGCGCCCATACACTATTACAGGATGAAAAACAACATATAAACAGCCAAGAAATAAAAATCTTTTTCATATTCAAAAACAATCCAAATTATTTATCAATTAATCGACTAAAAATACCAATTAAAATTTGCCTTTTACTTTTAAGTCGTGATTTTGTATCACGCAGTAGTTTTGAAACTAATGTGAGTTATTAAAAAACTGATTTTTCGTCTCCAACTCTATGGTTTTATAGCCCCATTCACTTAACTTTGCAGCCCATAAACGAAAAATATATGAGTGGCGCTTTAAAAGAAGTAAGAAACCGTATTAAGAGTGTGCAGAGTACGCAACAAATTACCAAAGCAATGAAGATGGTAAGTGCTGCTAAATTAAGAAGAGCACAAGATGCCATTATCCAAATGAGACCTTACGCTCAAAAATTGCAAGAAATGCTCAGTAATATTGTGAGCAATGCAGAAGGAGATATTAATATGGCTTTGGCAAAAGAAAGGCCCATCGAGAAAGTATTGATTATCGTAATTACCAGCGACAGAGGACTTTGCGGCGGATACAATAGTAATTTAATAAAATTGGGCAAGCAATTAATTAAAGAAAAATATGCTGCTCAAGATAAAAAAGGGAATGTGACCATTCTTCCTTTAGGCAAAAAAGGCTACGAACATTTTTCGAAAAATAAATTCAAAGTAAATGACCAATTCTGGTCAGTGTTTTCCAATCTTCATTTCGAAGCAATTGCCGAAGCTGCTAAATATGCGATGAATCAATTTGCCAACGGCAAAGTAGATGCAGTAGAAATAATTTACAGCGAATTTAAAAATGCCGCTACCCAAAGATTTATCGCAGAACCTTTTCTCCCAATCAAAAAAACGGAAAAGAAAAAAGGCGAAACCCAAGCTGACTTTATCTTTGAACCTGATAAAAATATCTTGATAGAAGAATTGATGCCTAAAATATTGAACACACAATTGTACAAAGCCATATTGGATGCAAATGCCAGTGAACATGGTGCAAGAATGACCGCAATGGATAAAGCAACTGATAATGCGAATGAACTTTTAAAGAGTTTGAAAATTAGTTACAACCGAGCAAGACAGGCCGCTATTACAACTGAATTAACAGAGATCGTAAGTGGTGCGGCCGCTTTACAAGGGTAATTACAATCAAGATTTACGATTGAATGAAACAATGGAACTAAGTACTATCATTCCACATATTGAAGCCCTCATATTTGCTAGCGATAAACCGTTGGCCAATACAGATATTTTGGAATTATTGAATTCAGCCATCGCTTTTATTGAAGATCGTGCGACTGAGGAACAGGTGCAAGCAGCCGTTCAAGCGATACAAGAAAAATATGATTCTGAATTTTATGCTTTCGAAGTAGTGGAAAGTGGCGGTGGTTGGCAATTTCTTACTAAAAAAGAATATCATCCTACTATCGCACAATTAAATGGAGATAAATTTTTAAAAAAATTATCCTCTGCCGCAATTGAAACACTTTCTATCATTGCGTATAAACAACCGATTACAAAATCAGAAATTGAAGCGATAAGAGGAGTGAATTGCGATTATGCGGTTCAGAAATTATTAGAAAAAGATTTAGTTGTAATTGCCGGAAGGCGTGAAGACGCTGTGGGAAAGCCTTTGATATATACTACTTCAAAATCTTTTATGGATTATTTCGGTATTAATTCTCCTAATGATTTACCGCAAATAAAAGAAGTACTTGCGCAAGAAATAATTGAAGCCACTCTTGTTCAAAAAGAAAGTGAGGAAGAATTAATTTCAGATTCAGCCGATTCTATAATTGAAAAAGAAAATACCCATTCTTCCGAAGATGAAAGTCTAGCATCAACGCAAGAATAATTTTCTGCCATAAAATCTATTTGGCTTCTCTATATCTCCTAAATTGCACCTCAGAAAAATAGGAATGTCCCATACTTCTAATTTTATAACATGTCAGAGGTTTTATCTTACCAACAACTAACCCAAATCGCCGATGAATTTGGCACTCCGGTTTATGTGTATCACGCAGAAAAAATAAGTGAACAATATCAAAAATTACAAAAGGCTTTTTTGGGTCAAGATGTAATATTTTTTTATGCATGTAAAGCACTTACGAATGTTCGTGTGTTGCAACATATTCGAACCCTCGGTGCCAATATTGATTGTAGTTCTATCAACGAAGTAAAACTCGCTATGAAAGCGGGTTTTAGCTCAAAAAATATTTTGTATACTTCCAACGGTATTGCTTTTGATGAAATTGTGGAAGCGAAAGAATTGGGTGTCCATATCAATATTGACAGCCTTTCTAATTTGAAAAAATTTGGAGAAAAATATGGTAATTCTTATCCTATCGGAATTCGTTTACGTCCGAATATTTTAGCCGGTGGTAATTTAAAAATATCTACAGGGCATGATAAAAGCAAATTCGGAATTCCTGTTGAGCAGGTTCAAAAAATCAAATCTATTGTTGAAAAATATCAAATCAAAGTCCGAACACTACATCTACACACCGGAAGCGAGATTCAAGATGTGGAAATTTTTGTAAAAGGAATTGAAGTACTTTTTCAATTATTACCTTATTTCAATGATGTAGAAATTATAGATTTAGGAGGCGGTTTCAAAGTGCCTTATCACGAAGATGATCCGGAAACAGATGTAGGATTATTAGCTCAAAAAGTAAAAGAAGCTTTTGATAATTATCGTGATGCAAATCAAAAACATTTACAAGTTTGGTTTGAACCGGGTAAATATGTTGTAAGCCAAGCCGGCTATTTTATCACGCAAGTAAATGTGATTAAAGAAACAAGCGCTACTACTTTTGCGAGCATTAACAGTGGTTTCAACCATCTTGTTCGCCCCATGTTTTATGATGCGTTTCATCGAATAGAAAATATTTCCAATCCTACCGGAATAAAAAATAAATATTCCATTGTTGGTAATATTTGTGAGACGGACACTTTTGCGTGGAACAGAGAAATTGCCGAAATAAAGGAAGGTGATTATTTAGTGTTTTACAATGCCGGCGCTTATGGATTTGAAATGGCTTCTAATTTCAATTCAAGATTACGCCCTGCTGAAATTTTAGTAATTAATGGCCAACCGCAATTAATTCGAAAAAAAGAAGATTTTGATGATTTACTCAGGCATCAAATATTTTAGATTATTAATTAAAGGATGATTATTTTTATATATAAATTCATTTTACAAAATTTCTAAAATATTTTTTCTGATGGATGCTACCAATTCTCAGTCGCTAAAAGATAAAAAAATAATTATTGTTGGCGGCGGAATCAATGGGCTTTGCACGGCCTATTTTTTACAAAAAAAACACGCATCCGTTACCATCATAGACCAAGGAGATATTAGTAATAGTTGTTCCTTCGGCAACATGGGATTTTTATCTCCCAGCCATTTTATTCCTTTGGCTTCGCCGGGAATTATTGCTGAAGGATTAAAACATCTAATAAGCAGTACCAGCCCGTTTTACATCAAACCAAGATTTAAATTACCATTCCTACTTTGGAGCCTAAAATTTTATAAAAGCAGCAATCAAAATACAGTCGCTAAAAATAGTCCGCATCTTTCTCAATTATTGAATCTGAGCAGGCAATTGATGAACGAAATTCGTGATGAGATCGGAGATGTATTCGATATGGAAGAAATTGGTTGCATGATGATGTGCCATAAACAAAAAGCTTTTGAAGAAGAAATCAAAGTAGCGCAGGCAGGTTCAAAATTGGGCTTAAATGTGCAAGTACTTAATAGAAGCGAATTGCAAGCATTAGAACCCAATGTAGAATTAGATATATACGGAGCGGTATTATTTAAAGATGATGCACATATTCATCCCGGGAAATTTATGTGCGCCATGAAAAATTATTTAGAAAAAAATGGCGTTAATTTTCAATTAAAAACCGGAGTAAAAGGATTTAAAAAAAATAAACAAAAAGTAGAGGCCGTCATCACAGATAAAGGTGATTTTTCAGGAGATGAAATTGTGTTGACACCCGGAAGTTGGTTGCCGCAATTAGGCAAAATGCTTGGTTTTAGTATTCTCTTGGAAGGTGGCAAAGGCTATAGTTATACGTACGATGAAGTAGAAAATAATATTAAATACCCGGCCATTTTGATTGATGGAAGATGTGCCATTACTCCATGGAAAAAAACTTTACGAATTGGAGGTACCATGGAATTTAGCGGCATCAATGAAAATATTTTACCGGCAAGAATGAAAGGCATTTACGATTCAGTTAAAAAATTCTATCCGGGATTACAAATAGCTCCTCCGCCTGTGGATAAAATTTGGACCGGATTAAGGCCCGTATCGCCGGATGGTTTGCCATATTTAGGAAAGAAAACAGGTTTAGAAAATATTTGGATTGCCGGAGGAAATGCCATGTTAGGAATTTCAGAAGGTGCGGCAGACGGAAAAATTATTTCAGAAATAATGGAAGGATCTGCACCATCCATAGACATCAATGCATTTAGAATAGAAAGGTTTCATTAAATAGGATTTGTAGGAAATTAGGTATTTTTATGCAACAGAATATTTACCGTGCAAAAACTAATTGTATTCTTTTTATTTTTTTCAATTTCCCATTCTGCCTTTACTCAATATTATATTAGAGGCGAGATCAGAGATCAATTTGACAAAACTGTTCAGAATGTAAAAATAACGATCGCCTCCACTGGTGTAATTTATTACAGCGGCATCAAAGGAGGTTTCGGAATTTCTTCCAAACATTTATACGACACTTTATTTCTTTCTAAAGAAGGTTATACTCCTTTAAATATTGAAGTAAAGACAGATGAATTTCAACATCTAATTTTGAAATTAAGTCCTGCTTCGCTTTCGATTTTAAAACCAAAATTAGTTTCGCTTTCCACTCACAAGGATGAAAATTTTTATTCTAATATTCCTGAATCCGGCGAAACATACAGCACGCTGATTGAAAATGATTTTGTAAAAACAGGCGATGAAATCAAAACCACTTTTTCACTTCGAATTGATAAAGCGTCTTACAGTAATATTCGAAGAATTATCAATCAAGAAATGAAAGTGCCGCCCGACGCAGTTCGGATTGATGAGATGTTGAATTATTTCAATTTTAATTATCAAGCACCGGAAAATGATGACGTGTTTAAAATAGAATCTCAATTAACAGATTGCCCATGGAATAAAACGCATCAATTATTGATCATCAATCTTTCAGCAAAAAAAATAAAACTCGATCATGTTCCTCCTTCCAATTTGGTTTTTCTGATAGATGTTTCTGCCAGTATGGATCAGCCGAATCGATTGCCTTTGATAAAAGAAGCATTTCAATTATTAGTAAAAAATTTAAGAAAAATTGATACCGTTTCCATTATCGCTTATGGAAATAATGTGCGTATTTCTTTACCACCTACGAGTGGAGAGGATAAAGAAAAAATAAATGCTGCCATAGAAAGTTTGAACGCATTTGGTGATACTCCGGGCGAAGATGCTTTAAAAACGGCTTATCTTATTGCCAGAAAAACATTTATTCTCAACGGAAATAATAGAATCATTTTAGCAACCGACGGAGATTTTAATGTGGGCTTGAGCACTGAAAAAAAATTAGAAGAATTAATCGGCAATGAAAAACAAAATGGAATTTCACTTACTTGCCTCGGCGTAGGAATGGGAAATTATAAAGATTCAAAAATTGAAATTCTTTCTAAAAAAGGTGATGGTAATTTTGCTTATTTAGATTCTATTCAAGAAGCCGAAAAAGTTTTTGTTACCGAGTTTACTCAAACATTATATTCTGTCGCACGAAATGTTCAACTTTCAATTCAATTTGATTCTGCACAAATAAGTCAATATAGATTAATTGGCTTTGATAATAAGAAAGCAAGTTTGGAAGATAACAGCAATCAATTGGAAGGCGGAGAAATAGGCTCGGGAAGTGGCAACACGATTGTCTTTGAAATTGTTCCTTTAAAACATTTCTTCTCTGATTCTGTTATAGGAAATCTTTCAATTAAATATCAAATACCTCAAGACAGTCTTTACCACATCACACAAAAAGAAGTAATCGCCAATAATATTCCATTTAGTCAAGTGAAAAAAGAGCTGCAATTAGCCACTGCTATTACGATGTTTGGTTTAAAACTTCGTGAGTCAAAATATTTTCCAAAAATGAATTGGGATGAAATTAAAACTATCGCCGCTGACGCAATTGACCCCAATAATTATTTAGAAAATCAGTTCGTAGAATTGATTGAAAAATCAAAAAACATTTACCAAAAGAAAAAGAAAAAAAATTGGTTTTGGTAAAAATATTTCTATTTCAAATCATTTACTGACAAGAATTTAAACACTTTCTATCTGGTTTGATTGCATACAAATTAATTAGGTAATTCCATCGGCACTTCCATTAATAAAATTTGAGCATCTTCCAAAGCTTCTAATTCGAAACTATCTGTTTCTGAAATTCCAAAACCATCACGCGGTTCTAAAACTTGATCACCAATTTTTGCTTTACCACTAATTACAAAAACATATACTCCATTTCCTTCTAAATGTAAATTATAATTTCGAGAATTTCCTTTTTTAAAATTAGCCATATTGAACCACGCATCTTGATGAATCCACACGCCTGACTCAGTTTCAGTGGGAGCTACTATTTGTTGAAATTCATTGATTCGAATATTTTCATCAATTCTTTTTTGCTCATACCGAGGAGTTACGTTCATTTCTTTTGGAATAACCCAAATTTGCAAAAGTGTTACGGGCTTTTCTTTATTCGCATTCATTTCGCTATGTTCGATGCCCGATCCTGCACTCATTACTTGAATCTCGCCCTTTGTAATTATTCCGTTATTGCCCATACTATCGCCATGCTTTAAATCACCTTCTAAAGGAATGGTAATGATTTCCATATTACTATGCGGATGCTTTCCAAATCCCATTCCGTCTGCAATGTAATCGTCATTGATCACGCGAAGAACACCAAAGTTCATGCGTCCACGATTGTAATAATTAGCAAAACTAAAAGTATGGAAACTTTTAAGCCAACCATGATCAGCAATCCCTCGGCTGTTGGCTTTGTGATAAACTGTTTTCATTGTAATTCGTTTAATTGAATACAAAGTTAATCACCAACCTTACCAACTTCCATTGATTTAGGTTAAGAAATAAATTGATGTAGATTAATAAATAAAAGTATTCAAATCAAAAAATGATACTCATTTTTGAAGGAGTAATTAGCTAAAAGTTTCTCTTATTTTTTCCCAAAAACCTTTTTCATTTTTTTCTGGCTGAGGTTTAAAGCTATTGCTATCGCGCATAGACTCTAATTTGGCTTTCTCTTCTTCAGTAATATTTTGAGGAGTCCAAACATTGATGTGAATTAATTGATCGCCTTTTTCATGAGAATTGATAGCAGGAAATCCTTTTCCTTTTAATCGGAATATTTTACCGCTTTGGGTACCGGCGGGTATTTTAATTTTAGCTCTTCCATCAATAGTGGGCACTTCGGTTTGTAAACCAAATACCGCATCTGGAAATGAAATGTATAAATCGAAAGCCACATTTAATCCTTCTTTTTGTAATTGCGGATGCGCTTCTTCTTCTATGAGAATAATTAAGTCTCCGGGACTTCCGCCTCTTTCGCCCATATTGCCTTTTCCGCTCATGCTTAATTGCATTCCTGCTTGCACGCCGGCCGGAATATCTAAGGTTACATTTTCTTCACCATATACGCGTCCTTCGCCACGGCAATTAGTACATTTATTGGTAATCACTGAGCCTTCACCATTACATTCCGGGCAAGTAACCACCGTTTGCATTTGACCCAAAAAAGTATTTTGCACTCTCCGTACTTGTCCGCTGCCACCGCATCCTTTACAAGTTTGGCTGCTGTTTTTATCTTTTGCTCCACTACCGTTACAAGTATTACAAGCTACATATTTTTTTACCTTGATGGTTTTTGTAGTTCCCTTCGCAATTTCTTCGTAGGTAACTTTAATTTTTACGCGTAAATTACTTCCACGTGATCCTCTACTTCTTCCTCCACTCCTACTGCTTCTGCCTCCGCTAAAAAAACTGCCAAACATATCATCGCCAAACACATCCCCAAATTGACTGAAGATATCATCCATATTCATTCCGTGTCCCGAAAAACCACCTGAGCGTCCACCGCCAAATGCATTATGGCCAAAGCGATCATATTGTGCGCGTTTGTCTGCATTACTCAATATTTCATAAGCTTCTGCTGCTTCTTTAAATTTTTCTTCTGCGGTATGGTCACCCGGATTTCTATCAGGATGATATTGCATGGCCACTTTTCTGTAGGCTTTTTTTATTTCGTCAGCATTACTATTTTTAGAAATGCCCAAAATGTCATAATAATCTCTCTTTGATGCGGTGCTTGGCATACTCTCGGTATTTATTTATCCAAAAAGATAACTGAAATCAGTTTAGTTTGGTTTATAATTCACTATCTATTTCCCAACTACTACTTTAGCAAATCGAATTAATTTATCGTTCAATAAATAACCCTTTTGTACTTCGGCTACTACTTTCCCTTTCATCTCTTCATCAGTTACGGGTACTTCAGAAATGGCTTCATCTTTCTCTACATCGAATTCGGTATGTAAAGTATTCAGTGCTTGCAATCCTTTCGACTCTAAAGTTTTTCTTAATTTATTAAAAATTAAAAGTACCCCTTCTCTGAAAGCCTCGTCACTACTGGTGTTCATTTGTTCTTCGGCTCTATCCACATCATCTAATACTTCTAATAAAGAAGTAATAATTTCTCTTCCGGCCGTTTGCCTTAGTTCTATATTTTCTTTAGAAGTACGTCTTTTATAATTATCAAATTCTGCAAAAAGTCGAACATATTTATCCTTTAATTCTGCTAATTCATTTTGCAATTTTTCATCATTTTCATTGGTCACTTCTGTTTCCGGTGATTCATTTTCTACCGTATTTTCTGATTCCATTGAATCCTCGAATTCTTTTTCTGACATGTCTTTCTTTTTGTGTTTCATTAGGAACTATAATCTATAAAAATACATAGACAAACTTTTTGCCAATATTAATTATTAGACAAATTGGCACAAGTAAAATTTCAAATTAATTTGAATGATGAAAACCGTGAAGTATCAATGAGGATAGTACTTATTTGGAAACGGTAAATTTCCCTGATTCAATTATTTTTCCTTGCTTATCGTACAATTGAAATATATACATGCCACGATAAAAATCGCTAAGTGAAATCGTCACTTTTCGGTCATTTATTTTTTGTTCCAATTGTTTCTTTCCTATAAAATTATATATTACTAAAGTAGCCGACTTGTAATAATCTGCATCGATCTCAAAATGTATAACGGTCGTAGCAGGATTGGGATAAAACTTTACCACCTTCACCGCATTCAAGACCGTTGGACTAAAATCGCTTTGAGCGAAAGTAGACATCTGAAAACCTGCAATAAGAATAATTATGTAAAAAAATTTTCTCAAGAATTCAAAAGTATTAAACAATTATAAAATAACAATGATAGAGATGCTATATCTTTTGTAAATTTTTCATAAAGCCATTTCTACCATACTTCGTAAGAAAGTAATTCATTTTCTTTTTTAATACGCTTTCCTTCTTTTATTACTACCAAAACCGCCAATGCCGAAAGAGCAGTGAAGGCTAAAAAATAAATTGAATTACTACATTTTTGCTTTTTACTCATACAAAAAAGTATTTTTAATAAAGATATTTGTTCATTGCAATTTAATACAAATTGAGTTCTATAAAAAACAAAGAGCAGAATTTATTTTATTAGCGATTGAAAATATTAACCGGTAAAATGATTTCCCAACGGTTGCGTCCGCTATTGCCAAACATATCTGAATCTAATAAATAACTATATCTAAAACCGAAAGAAACATTCACTTGATTCCACCATTTAGTATCAAAAGTTATTTCCGAACCTACGCTTCTAAAAGAATTTTTCCATTCGTTGCCATTACTCAAAAAATCTTGCACTTCTGTATCATCAAAAAATACATTGGCTCTTACTCTTAATAAATAAGCAATATCGGCAAAACCCTTATCAGGATAGAATAACGGCAAATGATAATTCACTCCCCATTTAATCATTTTATAAAAATTATATCCTGAATAACCTCTGGAAAAAGGAAAATCAATAGAAAAATTAATTTCTTGTAAATCATCTTTTTTGGAGAAAGCGCCATTGAAAGCAATGGAATGCGTAGACATAAATCCCGGAAAATAAAAATTACTATTCGCCATAAATTGGTAACCGTGATATTGGTATAAAGGCGTTTTATAAATTAAATTAATTGACTGCGAAAATCGGGGAAAAATTTCTTGTTGTGATTTTTGAATTTGATGTCTAAAAGAAATAAAATTATTCAAATAACTGAAAGATGGAGAGAAAATAGAATCCTTGTACATTCCTTTAATATCCGTTTGATTATAAACAAGATTGCTTCCGAAATTCAAATTTGTAAAAGACCTTCCTTTGCTCAAATTCAATGGAATGGAAAATCCAATATAAGGCTGCCATTGCGAATACAAAAAAGGATTGCCTTTGAAATTCCCCATTCTATCAAAGGAATAAGAAATACCTCCGGTGAGCAAAGGAAAAAACCCTCCATAAGTTGCTGAAGCACCCACCGTTTTTGATTGATCGGAACTATTATATTTAAAAGAGATTTTGGATTCGAGTGTATTCAGCACATTATTACTTACCCAATCTACAGAATAGATTGGATCATCAATAGTTGCTTGCAAACTATGGAAATAAAAAAGATGCGCCGCTTTTGAATAATCCGTTATAGGAAAAGTATCATTAGGAATGAACCGAAGTAAATTGGCAGTAGAATTATCTAAAGAAGAAATTCCAAAATGAGAAGGATTTGCATTCATCTCTTCAAAAGATATTTCTTGAAAATTTATCTCTTTTTTATTTACTTTTTGAAGCCGATTGCCTTCCGCTGTAAAGCTGTGCCAGATTATGTTTGAATCATTTACTGAAGGATGGTATTTCCCCAATCCGAATTTTTCTTTGGTATTTATTTTCCAAATTTTTTTATCTGAAAAAGTATAGGCCATCAATTCATCATTGTTTTTATAGGAAGATGAAAAATACAATGTATCGTGCCATACAATAGGAAATGCAATTACATTAAAAGTAAATGGCAATAAATATTCGGTTGTATTTTTTTCAAAATCAATCAATGCAATTGACATCTTGCCTTCAGAATTTCTAACAGGAGAAATAATTTTTTCTCTATCATAAAATTTTGGATAAGTATAAAAAAGAGGTTCAAGATTTTTTATTTCATCGATAAGTTCGCCATTAACTGCATTCAACAAATGAAGGGTGGAACCGCCTTGTTCAGGCACATTCACAGCCACCACCATTTGACCATCTTCACTTATATCGGGAGAAAAATATTTAGTCTTTTTTGTTATCGTGTGTTGGTGACCGTTAGTAACATCCAACACTTCAATTTCACTATAATTTCTATCGCCCCATCGAATGTCCGGTCTAAAAGAAGTGTAAACAATTTTTCCATTTCGATAAGAATAATACGGATCGATGGTATTATCTACCGTTCTAATTTTCATTTCTTCTGCTCCATTTTTTTTGATAAAATCAGCGGTATGTTTAAAACTATTTTTGATAAAAATGATTTCTCCATTTTCCGTAAATGATGGATAGCGCTCATTTAGATACTCTTCATTTTGATTCACTTTTTCTGGAAGAATATTTTCTGTTTGAAAAATATTTTTGTAATAATTAAAAGCATCATTTCTAAAAGTTTCGAAATCTACACCGGCATATTTTTTAAGTGATTGCTGAAAGGGATAAAAAATATTTTTGAAAGAAGCAGCATCATGAGTTACATTTTCCCAAAATTTTTCTCCATATTTTTCCCTTCCGTAAGCCACCAATAAATAACCTAATTGATAATGATTCGGCACATCATCTTTTAAAGAACCATTCCTTAATTTCATCCAATTATAATTTTTCCCTTCCATCCATATCGCGCGAAAATTATTATGGAAAAATGCCAAACTGCCGCGTCCTTGCTTGCTTAAATTTGTTTCATTATAAACGGCATCTCCTTCGAAAAACCAATTGGGAATAGCAGTTGAACTCATTAAAGATTGAGCTTCTTGACCAAAAAGTGTATGGAAAAATTTCGTTAATCCTACATCAAAATTATTGAATTGCTGCACATGTCTGTATTCGTGAATCGCTAATAAATCCGGCCACGGCACACTGCCTAATTCAAAACTATTAGGATGTGGGGTGGTATAAAATTCACTTTTAAAAGGTGCTAAATCAACAAAACCATTTGAGATGGTTGTTTGATTTTTCAGAACAATATCGATTTTCTTCGTTTTATTTCCGATGGTGGAAGAAGTAGGTCCATTGATAAAATGAATAACATTTGTAATCCTTGTGGCTACAGAATCCATTCCTTCCGGAAAGATTACCCTGCTTAATGGAGTATTAATTTGTTTCCATTTGATAGAGGAAGGGTCGTTACCAATTTGCGCCATCAAAACTTTTTGACCACCTCCCTAGAAAAAATATGGAGTAGAAAAATATCGTCTTAAATATCTTGCTGGATTGTTTGGTAAAACTGTTTTTCACGTTTGGGAATTTCAATAGAGGATAAACTTACAAATTTTACGACTTACCAAAAAAATTAATGCACGATTGCTTTTTATTTTTTTTTGATAAAATTACGCAATGCAGGCTACGCCTGCCATTTCTTTAAAATATATTTAAAGAATAATACCGCAAAAAACATGGTAAAGATTAAAAAAACTAATTTTTTCCGAATGGTTATTTGTATTTTTATCAAACGATTTGATCCTTTCTATTTATCCTAATGAAATCCTGATCGCGCTATGTCTTTTTCTTTCAATTTTAAATGTGTATTGTTTTGGGGCTGTTTATTTTTTTGTTCATCAAATGTTTTTAGTCAAGTCAAGGCGGATTTTGATGCTACTCCCATTTCAGGATGTGCTCCATTATTAGTTACATTTAAAGATATATCGAGTGGTAATCCTAATTATTGGATGTGGGATTTAGGAAATGGAACCACTTCATTTAATCAAAATAGTTCTACGACTTACCTCACACCCGGCACCTATACTGTAAAGCTTGTTGTAAAAAATAATAACAGTGAAGACTCGATTATTAAAGAAAAATATATCACGGTTTTTGCATCGCCAACGGTTCAATTTTCAGGAACTCCAAGAGAAGGTTGTCTTCCTTTAAATACGCAATTCACGGATAATTCCACTTCTGTCGCGGGCTCTATTACTAATTGGCAATGGGATTTTGGAGATGGAGAAAATTCAACCCTTCAAAACCCCAGTCATACCTACACTACTGCGGGAAATTTTAATGTTTCCCTACGTGTTACCAGTTCTGAAGGATGTAAGGGTTCTCTTACAATTCCATCATTTATACAAATTGATACGCCTGCCATCCCTCAATTCACTGCATCTGAAGTAAATTTTTGTAATCATCCGGCGAATGTTCAATTTATAAATTCCACCACCGGAAAAGAACCGCTCACCTATTTATGGGATTTTGGTGATGGACAAACTTCTACTTCAAAAAGTCCTACTCATACTTACACTGCGATGGGAGATTATTCGGTAAGTTTAACCGTTACTAATGCTACGGGTTGCGAATCCGTTATTACAAAATCTAATTTTATTCATATCGGTGAAATAAAATCCTCCTTTGAACTTCCCGGAAAAATTTGTAAAGGAAGTCCCTTTATAATTAATAATACCAGTTCGCCTGTACCATCCAAAGTTCTTTGGGATTTCGGTGACGGTACCACGAGCACGGCTATTTCACCTACCAAAACTTTTACTACTACAGGAATTTTCACTATAAAATTAGTCACCTATTTTGGAGATTGTAAAGATTCTACTTCTCAAACTATTGAAGTAATGGACAATGCAAAAAGTTCCTTTTCAGCAAATCAAACAGTAGCTTGTCAAGCTCCCTTTACAGTTAATTTTTCTAATACTTCCATTAATGCTACAAGTTTCTCATGGGATTTTGGTGACGGAGTAACTGACAATTCTGAAAACCCAAGTCATACGTACACCACTGAAGGAGAATTCACTGTCACATTGATCAATTTTAATGCCAGCGGCTGTTCTGACACTCTAATCAAAAAGAATTTTATTGTCATCAAAATTCCGGAAATTGTTGTTAATCTTCCGGCAAAAGGATGCGCTCCTTTTACCCACACTTTCAATCCTACAATTACCCCGGCCAATAATATTCAAGGATATTTTTGGGAATTTGGCGATGGTGCTACTTCTACCCAAAAATCCCCTACACATACTTACAATACTCCCGACAGATATGATGTAAAATTAACCGTAACTACAAATGATGGCTGTACGAAGACGCAAGAATTTCCTCACGGTGTCATTATTGGTTCGGTACCTAAAAGCGATTTCACAGCCGATAAGGTAGAGATTTGCGCTAATGAAGTAGTTACTTTTACCAACCTTAGTTCTCCGGAAGCCAATGAATGGATTTGGTCATTTGGAGATGGAAGTACTTCGACGGCAAAAAATCCCGGTCATCAATATGGAGACACAGGTTATTTCACCGTGAAATTAGTAGCCATAAATGATGGATGCGACGGGGCAAAAACTATCTCTAAATATATTCATGTAAAAGGCCCTGTTGCCAACTTTAGTTCGATACAAAATTGTGGAATTCCAGGTCAAGTAAATTTCACAGATAATTCTCGAATTCCTGAAACATGGTCTTGGGATTTTGGAGATGGAGGTAATTCTAATTTAAAAAACCCGATGCACGTATATGCTGCACCGGGAAATTATAATGTAATTCTTACAGTAAATAATAGTACTACAAATTGTGTAAGTAGTATAACGAGGGTAGTTCGCGTGATCAAAGAAACGCCTGATTTCACTTTGAGTAGTTCACAAACTTGCAAAAACTCAAGCGTTACATTTACAGCTGTCAATTCTAATCCGGCCAATATTAGTTTGTATACTTGGAGATTTGGTGATGGAGTTACAAGAACCTCAACTTCTGCGACCTACACCCACACCTATTCCAAATCCGGCAAGTATGATGTAAAGCTTATTATCACTGATTTAAATGGGTGTAAAGATTCTATCACAAAACCTTTCGCGATAGAAATCAATGGGCCTACTTCTTTTTTCAGAGCTACGCAAAATGTAATTTGCCAGGGTGAGGCTGCCACATTCTTTGACAGTAGCTATTCGGATAATGTTTCTAATATTGTTCAATGGGAATGGAATTGGGGCGATGGAACTTCAGAAATTTTGAATACCGGGCCATTTGTACATACGTACAGTGTTCCCGGGAATTATACAGTTTCGCTAACCGTTACTGATAAAAATGGATGTACTGATAAACTTGTTAAATTAAACGAAATAATAGTTCCTAAAGTAACTGCCGATTTCCAAACGGATACACTTTCGTGTACCTCTAAATTGGTAGGTTTTCAAAATAATTCCTTCGGAATTGGACTCACCTATCTTTGGGATTTTGGCGATGGCTCTACTTCTACAGATAAAAATCCGCAACATCTTTATAATGCCGAAGGCACCTATTCTGTATCTCTTGTAGTGAAAGACGAAAATGGATGTACGGCTCAAATTCAAAAATCTAACATTGTTACTATTGCTAATCCAATCGCTGATTTTTCGGCAGATGTAACCTATAGTTATTGTCCGCCTTTAGTAACTCAATTCACTAATACTTCTATTAATAATTTAAAAAATTCATGGAATTTTGGCGATTCTACCAGCTCCTCAGCCGTCAACCCATCCCATTTTTATGGATCAGTAGGCAAGTTCACAGCTACCTTAACTGTTACCGGTGCAGAAGGTTGTACGTCAACTAAATCTATAGACATTGAAGTAAAGGGTCCAACAGGAGTTTTTACCTATGATAATTTACTAAATTGTCTTCCGCTTACCTCCAATTTTCAAGCAAAGACTTTCGAAAATAAAAAATTCGTTTGGGATTTTAATGATGGAACTACCGTTGCCACCTTAGATTCAAATGTGTCTCATACCTATACGTTCCCGGGGAAATATGTTCCTAAACTTATTTTAATTGATGAAAGTGATTGCCACGTTCCCATTCAAGGAACAGACACTATTGTGGTATTGGGAGTAACGGCTAATTTCAATTCAGATACAAATTTAGTTTGCAGTATTGGTGACGTGGCTTTTCAAGATAGCAGTATTTCTAATGATCAAATAACGAATTATAATTGGATCTTCGGAGATGGTGGCACATCTACCCAAAAAAATCCCCAACACACTTATACTACCGAAGGAAAATATTTTCCTTCACTTTCTGTAATTACCAAAGAAGGCTGTAAGGATACTTTAATAAATAAATTAGAGATCCAAGTTAATCGCAAACCAATTATTGATATTGACGGGCCTGATGGTGCTTGCGTACCGGCCACACTCACTTTTAGCGGAATAACCTCTAACCCAGATACATCAACACTTTCGTGGAATTGGGATTTTTCAAACGGAAATAATGCTCAAGTTCAAAATCCGGTGCCACAAAATTTTAATCATTCAGGAATTTTCCCAATTAAAGCTACTGTAAATAGTACGAACGGTTGTTCGGATACTACCACAAAAAATATTGAAATCTACACGCTTCCAACGCTAAATGTTTCTTCAAATAATTCCATTATTTGTAGAGGTAATTCGACCACACTAAATGTGACCGGAGCTCAAAATTATCAATGGGATGCATCGCCATCGCTATCTTGTACTAATTGTAATAACCCAATTGCATCTCCTGATACTTCTACCTATTATTATGTAATGGGCACAAGCGCTAAAGGTTGCCAGTCTCGGGATTCTATTCTTATCAATGTAAAACAACCGTTCCAAATTTCACTTTCAAAAACCAGTGATTCTTTATGTTTGGGATCTTCAGTACAATTAGGCGCATCCGGAGCTGAGTTATTCACGTGGTCACCTTCTGCCGGACTCAACTCTACAATGGGTTCAACTGTTACAGCCACTCCTCAAAGTACTACAGTGTATCAAGTAATTGGTTCAGATTCTCAGAATTGTTTTAAAGACACGGGTTATATTCCTATCACTGTATTTCCTATTCCTACCGTAAATGCGGGTGGGGATAGTACGATTAATGTGGGCAATCAAATCAGCATTATGCCTACTATTTCTAATGATGTTTCAAATGTAATTTGGACGCCTACTACAGGGATTATTTCCTATAATTATCCGGGGATAATTGTGCAACCCAAACAAACTACCCAATATAAAATTGAAGTAGAAAATCAAGGTGGTTGCCAAGCGAGTGACCAGATAGTGATTTATGTAATTTGTAATGATGCCAATATTTTTGTTCCCAATACTTTTTCACCAAATGGTGATGGCATGAACGATCGGTTTTATCCAAGAGGTACTGGAGTATTTTCAATTAAAAGTTTTAAAATATTTAATCGTTGGGGCCAACAAATATTTCAAAATGCCAATTTCAATGCGAATGACCCAAATGCAGGCTGGGATGGCACTATTAATGGAAAATCGGTAACTCCGGATGTGTTTGTTTATGTAATGGAAGTAGTTTGTGAAAATAATGTAATACTGACTTATAAAGGAGATATCACACTTATTAAATAGAAGATTGTCAATTAATGAAAAGGAATTTTTTAAAATTTATTATAGTCACCTCCCTTTCTATGGGAATTTTAAATTCTTATGGTCAAGATATCCACTTTTCTCAATTTATGGAAACTCCTCTCTTAAGAAACCCGGCTTTATCAGGAATTTTCACAGGCGATCTCAGATTAGGAGCGGTGTACAGAAATCAATGGAATACTATTGCAGCTCCTTATCAAACCTCCACTTTAAATGCAGAATATAAATTACCGATTGGCCGTGGCGATGATTTCTTAACGATTGGAGGATGGATATTATACGACAAAGCAGGAACTGCTGCATTAAGTGCAACTCATGTAATGCCGGTAATCAATTATCACAAATCATTGAGCGAAGTCAAAAATATTTATCTGTCTGCCGGCATTTCGGGAGGCATGGTACAAAGAAGAGTAGATAGAAATAAAATGACAACCGATAATCAGTGGAACGGAAGTGCTTACGACGCAAACCTAGGAATTGGAGAAACCTTCGCGAATGGAAATTTTATATATTTCGATGGGAGTGTAGGTTTGAGTTTAAATATGCAAATAGGACAAAATGTAAATAATAATTTTTATGTAGGTTTTGCTTATCACCATTTCAATCCTTCTGCAAAAGTTTCTTTTTATAATTCTCCCGATGTTGTCATTCAACCGAAATTGGTACTTTCCGGTGGACTTCGAATGGATCTTGATGAAACCACTTTTATTACTTTAGTAGGAGACTTATCCAAACAAGGCCCGTATTCGGAATATATTGGTGGTGGATTTTACAGTTTTCGATTGGGCGATTTAGATTATTCTACTAATGTATTTTCAATCGGAGCTTTGATGCGTTGGCGAAGTGCCATTATACCGATGGTAAAATTTGATCTCATGCCGTTTAGTTTTGGACTAAGTTATGATATGAATATTTCTAAATTAAAAACTGCAAGCCAATACACAGGCGGATTTGAGCTATCGCTGACCTATCAGAAATTTTTCGAAAAGAAATCTTCTCAAGATGCATTACGATGCCCTAAATTTTAATTGCGGCAATCCTTATTATCTTTACAGAAACGATGTATAAATGAAAATTGAAGAGATAATTCATGAATTAGAATTATGGGCACCATTGCCTTTGCAAGAGAATTACGATAACGCAGGATTAATCGTTGGCTCAAAAGATGAAGCCTGTACAGGCCTACTTATTTGCTTAGATATTACCGAAGAAGTAATCGCGGAAGCAAAAACAAAAAAATGCAATTTAATCGTAGCACATCATCCGATAATTTTTAAAGGAATTAAAAAATTAAATGGCAAAAATTATGTGGAACGTAGTGTAATTGCAGCCATTAAAAATGAAATTGCGATTTACGCCATTCATACTAATTTGGATAATGTAATCGATGGAGTGAATGAAGCCATTGCCAAAAAATTAGAATTACAAAATTGCAAAATACTTCTCCCGAAAAATAATCTCTTGAAAAAATTGGTCACTTTTTGTCCAATAGAAAATACTGAAACTGTTAAAGACGCGTTGTTTGCGGCGGGCGCAGGCAATATTGGTAATTATAGCGAATGCAGTTTTAATGTAGAAGGCATAGGCACCTTTAAAGGAAATGAAGAAAGCCAACCTACCATCGGGAAAAAAGGAGTGAGGCAAAATGAAAATGAAACACGAATAGAAGTAATTTTTCCTACTTACCAGCAAGATAAGATTCTAAAAAATTTAAAAAAACATCACCCTTACGAAGAGGTGGCCTATTACATTTCTTCTTTAGATAATGAATGGCAGGAAAGTGGAAGTGGTTTGGTAGGGGAATTGAAGGAAACCCTCACCGAATCTGAATTATGTAATTTGCTGAAAAATAAATTTAATTTATCTGTCATTCGCCATTCCCGATTTTTAAATAAAAAAGTGAAAAAAATAGCACTTTGTGGAGGCAGCGGATTTTTTCTTTTACCCAATGCCATAGCTTCGGGTGCAGACGTTTATATCACTGGTGACGTAAAATATCATGAATTTTTTGATGCTGACGGTCGAATTTTATTGGCAGATATTGGTCATTATGAAAGTGAGCAATTTACTATTGAATTATTAGCTGAATTTTTACAAAATAAATATCCTAACTTTGCCGTCCGAAAAACAGAAATTAATACGAACTCCGTTCATTATTTTATTTAGCGGAAAAATAGATTTCTGAAAAATTAAATTGTACATACATTATGGCTCAGGTAAAAGATTATTCAGTTGAAGAAAAATTAGCTTCACTTATTAAGTTGCAGAAAATTGATAGCAAATTAGATGGAATCAATATTTTAAAAGGTGAATTGCCCATTGAAGTGAGCGATTTAGAAGATGAAATAGCCGGTTTAAATTCTCGTCAAAATCGTATTGAAGAGGAAATAAATGGAATTCAACAATTTATAGAAGGAAAGAAAGCGTTGATTAAAACTTCACAAGATCTTATTGCAAAATATGAAAAGCAAAGTGATAATGTGAAAAATAATCGTGAATTCGAAGCCATCACTAAGGAATCAGAAATGCAATCTTTAGAAATTCAATTGGCTGAAAAACACATTAAGGACGCTACTATCGAATTAGCTGAAAAAGTTACTGCACTTGAAGCTGCTAAAAAAACTTTAGCATCCAAAGAAGTAAATTTAAAAGCTAAAAAAAGTGAATTAGAAAAAATTATTGCTGAAACCGAAAAAGAAGAAAAAGCGTATAGAAAAATTGAGGCTTCCGCAAGAGAAGAAGTGGATGAAAGATTATTGATCAGTTACGATAGAATTAGAAAAAATTATCGCAATGGTTTAGCAGTTGTTCCTGTAGAGCGTGATAGCTGTGGCGGATGTTTCAATGCAGTTCCTCCTCAAAAACAAAGTGAAGTAAAACAAGGAAAGAAAATTATTATTTGTGAAAACTGCGGTAGAATTTTAGTAGATGATGCGCTTAATGAAGCGACAGAAGTAAAATAAAAATTTTCAAATACACAAAATATTATTGAAGGTGCTTTTAGCACCTTTTTATTTTATAGCACTTTAATTTTTTAAAGAATAAAGCTATTGTAAAACCTATAAAAATTGTAATTTGCCTTATCTATGCTGCAGCAATTACACATCCATAATTATGCAATTATTGATTCACTAAGCATCAATTTTTCCAATCATTTAAATATCATTACCGGCGAAACAGGTGCCGGCAAAAGTATTTTAATGGGAGCTCTGGGACTTATTTTGGGTGAAAGAGCAGATACGATGGTGCTTCTTGATAAAGAAAAGAAATGCTTTGTAGAAGGCGAATTTAAAACTAACTATGCTGCGATTAAAAAATTTCTTAAAAAAAATGATTTAGATCCAACCGATGAAATTTTAATCCGAAGAGAAATTGCTCCTTCCGGAAAATCAAGAGCATTCATCAATGATACGCCTGTAGCGGTTCATCAATTAAAACAACTATCGACTTTGTTGGTGGATTTACATCAGCAATTCGATACATTAGAATTGAATCGATACGATTTTCAACGCGAAGTGTTAGATGCGCTTGCAGGCAATTCTTCATTACTTGAAACGTATAAAAAAAAGTACAAACAATTTATTGATACTGAAAAAGAATTGGCAGAATTAAAAATAGAACAAGCCGCTGCCGCTAAAGAATTGGACTATCACCAATTTTTATTTGATGAATTAGACAACGCAAATTTTATCCCGAATGAATTGGAAGAAATAGAATCCAATTTAAAAGTGATGAATCATGCAGAGAATATTAAATCTTCTCTTTCTGAAATATATTTTCAACTCAATGAAAGTGAACAACCTTTATTAGGACAATTAAAATCTATTTTAATAAAAATTCATTCTCTTAAAAATATTTATTCGGAGATAGAAAATTTGCATGAAAGATTGCAATCGGTAGATATCGAACTGCGCGATATTGCTGATGAAATAGAGCTCATTAATAATAAAGTAAATTATGATGTAGAAAAAATATCTGAACTGAATGATAGAATGGCATTGGGTTACAGCTTATTGAAGAAACATCAAGTTACTACTACCCAACAATTAATCGATATAAAAAATGATTTAGAAAATCAATTGAATAAAGTAACCAACTTAGCTGATACTATTCAAGAAAAAGAAAAACAAGTAAGCCAATATCATCAAGAGGCATTGAAACTTGCTGAGGAATTATCGAACAAAAGAAAGAAAACAATTCCTCCGTTTGAAACAAAAGTAAATCAACTTTTAGCACAAGTAGGCATGCCGAATGCGCAAATAAAAATTGATATTCAAACGAATGAAGAATTAAATTCTTTCGGAAATAATTTTTTAGAATTTTTATTCAACGCCAATAAAACCGCTAATTTTGAACCGTTAAGAAAAGTAGCGAGCGGTGGCGAATTGAGTAGAATTATGTTGATCATAAAATCTTTGGTGGCTAAGAGTTTACAATTACCTACTTTAATTTTTGATGAAATAGATTCCGGAATTAGTGGCGAAGCAGCCAAACAAGTCGGGATTATTTTAAAAGAACTTTCTAAAGAACATCAGTTGATTTCGATTACTCATCAACCGCAGATTGCCGCAAAAGCCGACACGCATTTTTTTGTATTTAAAGAAATTAAAAACGATAAAATCGTAACTTCCATCAAAATACTAAATGATGAAGAAAGAATCGTAGCGATTGCTACCATGTTAAGTGGTACAAAGCCCACTGCTGCTGCGTTTCAGAATGCCAAAGAAATGATTTCAAATTAAAAAATACTGAGATTTGCATCAAACAAATTCTCTTCTAACAAAAAAAAAATAAAAAATACATTATGCCGTACAATTTATTACAAGGAAAAAAGGGAATTATTTTTGGCGCATTAGACGAAAGATCTATCGCATGGAAAACTGCTTTAAGGTGTTATGAAGAAGGAGCACAAATCGTGTTGACCAACGCACCCGTTGCAATGAGAATGGGCGAGATCAATAAATTAGCCGAACAAATAAATGCTCCCGTAATTCCTTGCGATGTAAGCAGCAATGAGGATATGGAAAATTTAATTGCTAAATCAAAAGAACATTTCGGCGGAAGTTTTGATTTTATTTTGCATTCTGTAGGCATGAGTGTAAATATGAGAAAAGGAAAACCCTATACAGAAATTGATTACGGATTCAATCAAAAAACTTTGGATATTTCTGCTACAAGTTTGCACAGATTATTAGCAGTTGCCATGAAGCAAGATGCTCTCAATGAATGGGGAAGCGTGGTGGCACTTACTTACATTGCCGCACAGCGCGTATTCCCTGATTATAGTGAAATGGCCGATGCAAAAGCATTATTAGAAAGTATTGCGCGCAGTTTTGGTTATCATTATGCCATAAAAAATAAAGTAAGAGTAAATACCATTTCGCAATCTCCTACGCGTACTACCGCCGGAAGTGGCGTGAAAGGATTTGATGGTTTTATGACTTATGCAGAACAAATGAGTCCTTTAGGAAACGCTACCAGCGAGGATTGTGCAAATTATATTGTTACGCTATTTAGTAATTTGACAAAATATGTCACCATGCAAAATCTATTTCATGATGGAGGATTTTCTATGACAGGAGTTACACAACAAGTGATTGAGCAGATGGAGAAATAGGGTTGGTAATTATGTTAAATGTTGAATGGTTGGATTGTGGGATTGTTCAATTATTAAATTATCTATTATAATTGCCATAGCCCATTCTTCATTTTTAATTCTTAATTCTTAATTTCTCCAAAATCAGTTTACTAAAATAAAAAAATGCTGCTCTTTTCAGGCAGCATTTTTAATTTTATATCTACAAGTTTTTGTGAGAAATGTTTATCACTGAATAACTTTAAACATTTAACATTCAGCATTCAACATCAATTTAATATTCATCTTCATTAAAGAAGAAATCTTCTTGACTCGGATAGTCAGGCCAAATGTCTTCTAAGCTCTCATAAATTTCTGTACCGCCACTTTCATCTTCGAGTTCTTGTAAATTTTCTACCACTTCAATGGGAGCACCGCTTCTGATCGCATAATCAATTAATTCATCTTTGGTAGCCGGCCAAGGTGCCTCTTCTAAATGAGATGCTAATTCTAAAGTCCAAAACATATTTTTTCAGTTTATTTTTTATAAAAAAGAAAAGTCAAACGCACTAATTTTTCGCAAATGTAAAAGGAATATCGGGAATACCAAATATTGTTTTTTAAAACAATTTTATTAGAAGAAAGATAATTTCGATAAATGAGTTTTTCGATTCTTCATTTGTATTTATTTTTCTTTTTTCAATTTGGTTTTTCATCTTACTTTTAAGCATGTTAAAAGCAACCAATATTTATAAAAGTTACGGCACATTACCGGTTCTTCAAGGCGTAGATATTCAAATTAATAAAGGAGAAATAGTGAGTATTGCAGGTTCTTCGGGTGCCGGCAAAAGCACGTTATTGCACATTTTGGGCACGTTGGATAATGCAGATAAAGGAAAAATTTTTTTGAACGAAACTAATATTTCTCAATTAAAAGATAAAAGTTTAGCAGCGTTCAGAAATAAACATATCGGTTTCGTTTTTCAATTTCATCATTTATTGCCCGAGTTTACTGCTGTTGAAAATATTTGTGTTCCCGGTTGGATCGCCGGAAAAAACACTAAAGAATTGAATGAAAGAGCAATGGAATTATTAGATCTTTTAAATCTGACCAACAGAGCCAATCACAAGCCCGCAGAGCTTTCCGGCGGAGAACAACAACGAGTAGCGGTGGCTCGAGCGCTTATCAATAATCCGGCAATTGTAATGGCAGATGAACCTACCGGAAATTTAGATTCTGCGAATGCAAAAGAATTACATGATCTTTTTATGGATTTGAGAAATCGATTACAACAAACTTTTTTGATTGTGACTCACAATGAAGAATTGGCCAAATTAAGTGACAGAATACTGCATATGAAAGACGGAAAAATAATTAATTAAGAAATGAAACGAATGTTGCTCACCATCGGTTTATTAATTGTCTCCAACACCTTTATGACGCTCGCTTGGTACGGTCATTTAAAACTGAAAGAGAGTAATAAACTCGTCGGAATCAGTGTATTCACCATTGTTTTATTGAGCTGGGGAATTGCATTTTTCGAATATCTTTTCCAAGTACCGGCCAATAGAATTGGATTTAGCGAAAATGGAGGACCATTTAATTTATGGCAATTAAAAGTAGTGCAAGAAGTAATTACACTTACGATTTTTTCAGTTTTCATGCTCATCTTTTTTAAAGATCAGCATTTCAGATGGAACCATTTAGTTGGATTTGGTTTGCTTGTATTAGCGGCCTATTTTCTTTTTAAAAAATAAAAAATTCAGACAATAAATTTTAAGATTTTACTTTGTAGCATAATCAATGAAATATGATAAGAGAAAAAATATTAGTGATTGGAGCGTGCGGTCAGATTGGTGTAGAACTAACACTCGCACTTCGTAAAGTTTATGGTGGCGCAAATGTAGTTGCATCAGACCTTAGAGAAGAAAATGAATTATTAAAAGGCACCGGCCCTTATGTAAGCCTTGATGTAATGAACAAGGAAATGCTTCATGTACAAGTGATTCGACAAAATATTACACAGATCTATTTATTAGCCGCCATACTCTCTGCCACCGGAGAAAAAAATCCTAATCTCGCTTGGAGCTTAAATATGCAGAGCCTTTTAAACGTTCTTGAAATAGCACAAGATGAAAATGTGCACAAGGTTTTTTGGCCGAGTAGTATTGCAGTTTTTGGACCTACATCTCCTAAAAAAGATTGTCCGCAACAAACCATCATAGAACCTACAACGGTGTATGGAATAAGTAAATATGCCGGAGAATTTTGGTGCAATTATTTTTACAATCGCTTTCAAGTAGATGTTCGCAGCATTCGATATCCCGGATTAATAAGTTATAAAAGTAATCCCGGCGGTGGCACTACAGATTATGCGGTAGAAATTTTTCACGAAGCGTTAAGCGATCAACATTATGATTGTTTTTTGAAAGAAGATACCTTTTTACCAATGATGTACATGCCCGACGCCATTCGTGCTACCATAGAACTAATGGAAGCACCTATTGATCAAATTAAAGTGCGCACTTCTTACAACATTTCAGGAATGAGTTTTTCGCCGAAAGAAATCGCTGAGGAAATTAAAAAACATATTCCTGAATTCTCGATAAAATATGAACCCGATTATCGCCAACAAATTGCTGAAAGTTGGCCGCAGAGTATTGATGATTCTGTCGCAAATTCCGATTGGGGTTGGAATCCACAATTTGATTTGTGTGAAATGACGAAGGATATGTTGGAAAATCTTAGAAAATAGAAAATTTTTAAATAAAAAATCTCTTCAATATTTTATTAAAACAGTATCCATAAAAACATAGTCTGCATCCTTTTATAAATTGGATAAAAAAACCTATTAAATAAGTTTGGCGTTTAAGTATTTCAATTATATTTGGTTATTCATTTTTTTTTAATCCATTAATTCAAACTAAAACAAACCAAAATGAAAAAAATTTTCTTGCTTTTTGCAGTCATTTTGTTTGCAGCAAGCACACAAGCACAAGTAGAAAATACCTCTTCAAGCGGAATTAAATTTAGCTTAGGCGCCAACATTGGTGTTCCAACTACTTCTGGTCTTTCTGTTTCTTATGGTGCCGACCTTCTAGCTGATTTCGGTGGAAGTACCGGAGTTACATTTACAGGAAGTGTAGGTTATCAAAATTTTTCTTGGAAAGGTGGTGGAAATGTTTACTTCATACCATTATTAGCCGGTGTAAAATTCAACATGGGTAGCGACAAATTCTATGGTCATGCTCAATTGGGTTACGGATTTGCACAAGGTGGAGGAGGCGGTTTCGCATACGCTCCAAGCATTGGTTATTATTTTAGCCCAAATTTTGATGCTTCGTTAAAGTATCTAGCATTTAGCAATAATGGAACATGGGGAACCTTTGGAGTTAGGTTAGCCTACAGTTTCTAAAAAATTATTTTTAAATTAAGAAAAGGCTGTTTCAAGATTTCTTGAGGCAGCCTTTTCAATAAAACATTTGTCTTAAGATTAGTCTGCAAAAACTTGCTTTTTCTAATAATACATTTATATTTGCATGTTATTTAATTAATTTATCAATCAAAACTAAAATCATGAAAAAAATTATCCTTTCAATGGCAGTAATTTTATTTGCTGCATTAACCACACAAGCACAAACAGAAAAAGGAACGCTCTTATTAGGTGGAACTTTGAACTTTCAATCATCTAATGGAGAATCTACTTTTATGGCATCTCCTAACATTGGTGCGTTTATTTCTAACAACTTAGCGCTTGGCGGAGAATTAAATCTTATCACAGGTGGTGGTGCAACAATTTGGGCAGTCGGTCCTTACATCAAACCTTATTTCGCTGTAACACCAACAGGAGCATTTTTTGCAAAAGGAAGTTTTCTTTTAGGTGGTGTAAGTGTAAAAGGAATGGGTTCTTCTGACACTCAAATAGGATTTGGTGCAGGTGCAGGTTATGCCTTCTTCCTCAACAAATCTGTAGCATTAGAATTCGGTGCAGGTTATACAAAAGTGGGAAAAGATGATGATGGTACTTTTGGAGTGAACTTAGGTTTCCAAATTCATTTTAAGAAATAAAAGGATCATCCTAATTTATAAAAAAGTTCATTAAGTAAGACTTAATGAACTTTTTTTATACCTATAATTGAAATTCTTTTTAAAAATAAAATTCTTTCAGATTATTTTATGCTCGTAGGCATATTTAATCAACCCGATCAAACTCGAGGTTTTTGTTTTTCGGAAAATATTTTTTCGATGAGTTTCTACGGTTCTTTCACTCAAAAATAATTCAGTCGCAATTTGTTTATTGTTAAACTCTTTTTCTATTAATTGAATAATTTCTATTTCTCTTGCAGTTAAATGAATTTCAATATTTTCTTTTTTAATGGCTGAATCTTTCATCATCTCTTCCAAAATTTCTTCACTGAAATAGATTCCACCATTGGCAATTTTTTTCAATGCCGACACTAATTCCTTTTGCCCAACATTTTTTAAAAGATAGCCCGAAATATTGGACTCCTCAATCATTTGATTGACCGTATCTCCTAAACCATTCATGGTAAGCGCTACAATTTTTATTTCAGGAAATTGATGATGTACTTCTTTTGCTAACTCTAATCCGGTCATCTCAGGCATCATTATATCAGTTAATAAAATATCAATTGGATGTTGATGCAATAATTGCAACATCTCTTTTGGTTGAGTGGTTTCAATCTGCAATTTAATTTGTGCATCACCTTTTAATAATGACCGAATACCATCAATTACAATTTGATGATCATCCACAATCGCCAATAAAATTTTTTTATCGTCCATTTATTGAAATTTAGTTCAACATTCTATTCGTCTATTTTATCTAAGATAAAGGAATATGAATTGCTACGAGTGTTCCACGACCGGGTGTGGATTCAAAGTCAACCGTTCCGCCTAAATAATTCGTTCTTGCTTTTATAGATTGCATTCCTAATCCTTCTGAAATGCCCGAAGGATCTATCTTAAAGCCAATTCCATTGTCTTCGATTGTTGCAGAAATTTCCTTTTCATCTTTGATAATTGAAATATCCAAATTGGTGGCTCGTGCATGTTTGATAACATTATTGATACATTCCTGAATAACTCGATACAATACAATTTCTACATTGGAATCCATTTTTTCATCTATGCCTTCAGTAAATAAATGTATTTGAATTCCTTTATTATTAAGAGGATCAATGAGCGATTTCAGTGCGTCATTTAAACTATTTTTCAAAAGCACATTGGCCATCATGCTATGCGAAACATAACGAACTTCTTTACACGATTCATCTAATAGTTTGATGATTTCTTCCAACGAATTTTTATCTTCTTTATTGGAAAATTCTATTTGATTTTCAAAAGCAGATAAATTCATTTTGGTAGCGCTCATCATTTGCCCGACACCATCATGCAGATCTTGCGCAATGCGCTGTCGTTCTTTTTCACTCGCTTCTATCACCGATTTTGCAGCTTGTTGTTTTTGCCGCATCAATTGTAAATTGAACTTTGCTTGTTGTTTTAATTTTCTTCTTCTGAAGTAAGAAAAACCTAAAAGTATTCCTAATAAAATCACTAAGATACCGGCGATTAAAACAATATTTTTTCTCTTTATTTCTTCTGATAAAAATAAAATTTGACGCTCTTTTTTTTGCGTGTTATACTGCGTGCTTAATTCTTCAATTTGTTTATTTTTTTCGAGCGCATAAATACTATCCTTTATAGCAGTGGCTGTCTGAGAATATTCAAAAGCATTTTTAAAATCACCTTCCTTTTCAGCAATTTTAGCTAACTCATTGTAATTCGTTGATAACAATTCAGGGTAATGCAATTTGTGTGCGATCTCATTACTTTTTAAAAGATATTTTTTTGCTTTTGCAAATTGTCCGGCAGCAGATGCGTTGCTGCCGAGATCCGATAAATTGAGCAATATAGCCATCGTATTATTGAGTCCTTTCCGAATTTCTAAAGCTTGCAGAAGTAATTTTTCTGCATCAGGATAGCGTTTTTGAAGTGTGTAAACGCCCGCAATAAAACTCAGCGCAAAAGAAATTCCAATGGAATCTTTTTTTATTTCGCATATTTTTAAAGATGCTTGATAACGCTCAATAGCTTTTGTAAAATCATTTTTATATTCATACACCACACCCGATTCATTTAGAATCATGGAAATACCTGCTGAATCTTTTAATCGAGTAAAAAGCACCAATGCTTTATCATAATTATCCATCGACAAATCCAAGTCTTTTGTCTTGCGATATAATTTGGCCAATTCATTATAGGTGTAGGCGAGTTTCGAAAATTCTTGTAAACTCTCTAATATTTTTATAGACGCATAAAAGTCTTTAGCCGCTTTGTCATAATTACCTTTGAAATAATTCGCACGGCCTCTGTAGGAAATCATTTCACCGGCAAATGCGGAATCTTTATTGTCAAATGCAAGCTTTACTCCTCTGCTCGTAAATAAAATAGTGTGATCTAAATTTTCATAAAATGATTTATCTAAATTCTCTTTTAATAATTTCTTCTGTATGGAATAATTTTTTTCGGTAGAAAAAATATGGCGCTCCAAACTATCGTTCAATTGTGCTTGTGCCCAATAACTTGAAAAGATAAAAAAGATAAAAAATTTAAAGACTCTTGATAAGTTCATCTAACTCTTTTAAAGCAGCAAATTTTGTTTAAGATAAATTGAATTTTTAAAAACCCAACACATCTTTCATTGTAAAAATTCCTTTTTTATTCGCAATAAATTCTGCGGCCAACACCGCGCCGAAAGCAAAGCCCTTTCTATTATGCGCTGTATGAATAATTTCAATATCATCAATCGCGGAACTATATTTTACAGAATGCGTGCCGGGCACATCGTCTATTCTTTTGCTAATGATGGTTAGTTGATTGGGTGCTTCAGATTCATCATTGATCCAAGATTTTTTGATGTTGGATTGGGAAATGATTTGATCCGCTAAAGTAATCGCCGTACCACTGGGTGCATCTTTTTTTTGAGTGTGATGTATCTCTTCAATTTTCATTTCATACTCCGGATAATTATTCATGAGAGTGGCTAATTTTTTATTCAATTCAAAAAATAAATTGACTCCCACACTGAAATTACTTGCGTATAAAAATGTACCGTCTAATTCTATACAATTCTCATTTACAACCGGCAAATCTTCTAACCAACCGGTAGTGCCTGAAAGCACCGGCACATGCGCATTTAAGCAACATAAAATATTATTTTTTGCATTCTCCGGACTACTGAATTCAATGGCCACATTGGCTTTGGTGATACTATCTGTATTGAGTTTATCAATATTTTCGTGAGAGATACGCATCACAATTTCATGGCCTCTGCTGAGGGCAATTTCTTCAATGGCCTTACCCATTTTACCATAGCCTAATAATGCAATTTTAAGCATGCGTTGAATTATTTATAAACAATAGTGAATTGAACTTGAAAAATAAGAATAGTTATTGAAGAAACATCAACTTCAACATTTCTATTTTAAAGAAAAAACTAAGGAAAGCCCCAAACCATTATTGGGATATGCGAAGGAAGGTTTTAATTTTAGGCTAATATCCGGGCTAATATCAAAAGCTTTTAAATGTGCATCTACAGTGGCATCCACCACATTCAATCCCCAAAAAAGAAGGAAAAATAAAACGGAATAATCAATGTCTTGCCGCACGGCATTTCTATATCCACGCAAAGATTCTAAAGAAAGATCACGAAATTTTGGATCAATCAAATCATCATTTCCCGGAAGATTCTCTGTTTTCAGAATTACTGCTTTTTTTAATTGATTATAGGTTTTTAAATTATAAAAAAATACGCCGGTGGTGATTCCTAAGGCCCCGTAAATAATCGGAATTTTCCAATATTTCTTATTGTATGCTTGTCCCCAACCGGGCAAAACCGCTGAACGAAAGGTGGCAACTTTAGGATTAAATTTTTTAGAAAGCGCAGTATCCAAGGCCATCATATTCTTACCGGAAGTATCAGGTACATTGCTTTGTAAAATAAGCGTATCCTTTGGTTGTTGTGCAAAAAGATGAGCAGCCGGTAAAAAGAACAGGATAAAAAATATGGTATGAAATAGGTGGCGTGCTGACATATATTAATCTACAGAAACCTGCATTTTATCTAAAAGCGCACTCAATTCTTCTATTGAGAAATAATCGAAAGTAATGCTGCCGGTTCCTTTTTTACTATGAATTATTTTTACTTTCGTACTAAAATGAGAAGCTAAATTATCTTCAATTTTTTTCATAGAGGGCGTTAATCCTGCTTTTACAGAAGAATTAACAACAGACTTTTCTTGGGTATAAAGTTTTCGAACCAAATCTTCCGTTTGTCGAACGGAAAGTTCTTTACTTTTTATTTCATTAAAAATATACAACTGCTTATCTACTACATCTACATTAATTAAAGCTCGCGCATGGCCCATACTTATTTTTCCATTTCTCACAGCGGCCTGAATATCCGGCGGTAATTTTAGAAGACGAATATAATTCGTAACGGTACTTCTCTCCTTGCCCATTCTTTCTGCCAGTTGCTCTTGGGTATAATTTAATTCTTCCATCAATTGACGATAACTCAAAGCAATTTCTATCGCGTTTAAATCTTCTCTTTGTAAATTTTCTAAAAGTGCTAATTCTAATATTTTTGAATCATTCACTTCTCTGATATAAACCGGCACATCATGCAGACCCGCAATTTTCGCGGCGCGATATCTTCTTTCACCGGCAATAATTCTATATTTATTCGCACCCACTTTTGCAACCGTGATCGGTTGAATAATATCATGCATTTTTACTGACGCAGCTAATTCACTCAAAGCATTTTCATCAAAATCATGGCGCGGTTGATCAGGATTCGCTTCTATTTGATTCAAAGGAATTCTCGCATTGATAACAGCGACGCGGTCATTCCCATCTTTCATTAATCCCTTTTCAGTTGCAGAAAGATCGGTGTCAATATTTTGTAATAATGACCGAATTCCTCTTCCCAATGCTTCTTTCTTATTGACTTGTGCCATTTTTTTTGGTGCTTCTGTTTCAGTTTTTTTTGATTTCATATTCTATGGATGTTCCAACACTTTATCGTCCTGAGACATTTTTGTCATATTATTTTTCTGAAGAATTTCTTTAGCTAAGTTCAAATAATTAATGGCGCCTTTGCTATCTGCATCGTACAAAATTGCAGGTTTTCCAAAGCTGGGAGCTTCACTCAGTCTTGTATTGCGATGAATAATACTATTGAAAACTAAATCTTCAAAATGGTGGCGCACTTCACTCACTACTTGATTGCATAAACGCAATCTTCCATCGTACATCGTCATTAATAAACCTTCGATCTGCAACTCTGTATTCAATCGATTTTTTACAATCTTGATGGTATTTAATAATTTTCCCAAACCTTCTAATGCAAAAAATTCTGCCTGCACAGGCACTACCACGCTATCGGCTGCCACCAAGGCATTCACCGTGATCAAACCCAAAGAAGGCGAACAATCTATGATGATGAAATCATAATCTTTGCGCACTTTTTCCAATACATTTTTAAGAACAGACTCTCTCTCAGGATAACTTATCATCTCTATTTCAGCACCCACCAAATCTATATGAGAAGGAATTAAATCTAAAAAAGGAATTTCAGTTTTTAAAACTACTTCTTCTGCCGGTGTTTCATTTACCAAACAATCGTACACGCCTTTGGTAATATTATGCAAATCAAAACCCACCCCTGTCGTGGTATTGGCTTGCGGGTCTGCATCCACCAACAAAGTTTTGTACTCAAGCACAGCAAGGCTTGCAGCTAAGTTGATAGCCGTTGTAGTTTTCCCTACTCCTCCTTTTTGGTTTGCGATTCCTATAATTTTTGCCATAAATATTTTCCCGAATCTTTTAAAAGATGCTAAAATAAACATTAATCAATTAATGGGAGGAGTATTTTAAATGAATCATATCAGCCACCAATAGTTTTTAACTACTTGTTTTTGTTTTGAAGAGTTACTTTTGCAAAAATGATTATTGATACTCCCACATACACCATCATCAGCGGAACGAATAGAATAGGGAGCCATACTGAAAAAGTAGCGAAAGCTTACCAAGAAATTTTACTTCAGAAAGGAGTGCAAGCCACTTTATTTTCATTGAAAGAATATGATATCACTTTTTCTGACGAAAAATTTCTAAAAGCGCAGCAAGAAATCCTCATCCCTACTCAAAAATTTATTTTTATCATTCCGGAGTACAATGGTTCTTATCCCGGCGTTTTAAAAAGTATGATTGATTATTCTGATATTCGCAAAGTATGGCATTTCAAAAAGGCATTGCTTACAGGAGTGGCTACAGGCCGCGCAGGAAACCTGCGAGGGATGGATCATTTAGCTGATACACTTCATTATTTAAAAATGAATGTACACTACAATAAATTGCCCATATCTGTGATAGACAAAGTGATGGATAAAGAGGGCCGACTAAATGATAGCACACAAATAGCTATCATTTCACAATTGGAAGAGTTCTTGATATTTTAATTTCAAAAAGAAATGATGCGCACACCCATAGGTATTCTTATTGCAATTGCTACCATGCTCCTGATAGACTTTTACGTTTTCATCGGATTGAAAACAGTGAGCGAAGATGCTTCTCCAAGAAGTAAAATGATTATCTATTCCATTTATTGGTTTATATCTATTGCCGCCATAGTATCTTTTTTATCTTTTATTTTCTTTGGGCAAGATTTGATTTCACGAAAGTTCAAAAGTTATTTTTTTGCCATCCTTATCGGATTATTTTTTGCCAAATTAATTGCAGCTATCTTTCTTTTTTTAGATGATATAAGAAGACTTTTTCAATGGGGAGCAACGAAATTATTATTCTCCAATACGGAAACTGCACAGATGAGTGATGGCACTATCAGCCGTTCCATATTTCTCACCTGGTTGGGTATGGCAGCGGGTTCTACGCTATTTGGAAGTTTAATTTATGGGTTTAGTAATAAATATAATTACAAAACCAAGCACGTAAAAATTCCATTCGAAAACTTACCCGAAGCATTTAACGGTTTTAAAGTTTTACATTTTAGTGATGTGCATTCCGGAAGTTTTAATAATAAAAAAGCAGTGATGCGCGGAGTGGAAAAAATATTAGCCGAGAAAGCAGATCTCATTGTCTTTAGTGGAGATTTGGTGAATGACCGAACCCAAGAAATGGAAAATTATATGGATGTCTTCAACAAGGTGAAAGCCCCGTATGGCGTGTATTCTACGTTAGGCAATCATGATTATGGAGATTATGCACGCTGGCCTTATAAAGGTTTATCTAAAGAACAAAACTTAGAAAATCTTAAAAAAGTACATGCCGATCTGGGTTGGAAATTAATGATGAATGAACATGTGGCGATTGAAAAAGATGGTGAACAATTTGCATTGTTAGGAATTGAGAATTGGGGAGCCAAGGCAAGATTTCCAAAATATGGGGATTTATCAAAAGCCTATAAAGGCGCAGAAAATTATCCTTTCAAAATATTGATCAGTCACGATCCCAGCCATTGGGATGCGCAAGTACGTCCTGAATATGGAGATATAGATCTTACGCTAAGCGGGCATACGCACGGAATGCAATTTGGTGTTGATATTCCCGGTTTTAAATGGAGTCCGGTACAATATATTTACAAAGAATGGGATGGGCTGTATCAAGAAGGAAAACAAAAATTATATGTAAACCCCGGCTTCGGATTTTTAGGATATCCGGGCAGAGTGGGCATTCTACCGGAAATTACTGTTATCGAATTAGTGAAAGGAACGACTTAATCGGGATATTTTTTTAAAATTTATTCTTCCACATCATACTTTCTACAGGAACATCAGGCTGGTTGCTGTATTTGGCATTTTTCTTTTTATCGTAAGCTACTTCTACCTCTCCCTCTAAAGGAAAATAAATTAATTGTCCGATTGGCATTCCAGCGTACACTCTTACCGGAACTTTGCAAGAAATTTCCAAGGTCCAATGACCACAAAAACCAATATCACCTTTTCCGGCAGTAGCATGAATATCAATCCCCAAGCGGCCTGTAGAAGATTTACCTTCCAGAAAAGGAACATGCGCATGCGTTTCAGTGTATTCAAAAGTTACACCTAAATACAAACAATCCGGTTGCAACACAAAACCTTCTTCCGGAATTTCAAAATGCCGAATGGTGTTATGTTTCTTAGCATCCAAAACAGCATCCACATACACCGCTAAATTTTTTCCTAAATGCACATCGTAACTATTGCTTCCCAATTTCTCACGATGATACGGTTCGATCACAATGGTTTTCTTTTCTATTTCTTCAAGAATTCGCCTGTCAGATAAAATCATTTAATTACTATTATTTTTATGGCTGCAAAATAATTCAACAATTCTCATTTAAAGAGATAATTTTATAACAATGCCTTTGTTTTATCAACATACTATCAACGAACATACGAAATTGGCGGTGTGGCACATCACCGAACCCGAAGATTTTTTTTTAAACAAAGTAACACTAAAAAACGATGTAAGTCATCCTCACAAAAGGTTACAGCATTTGGCAGGTAGATTTTTATTGCAATTATTAGAGCCTCAATTTCCTTTGGATTTAATTTCTATTTCCGATTCAAAAAAACCTTTGTTGATTGATGAAGCATTTCATTTTTCCATTTCGCATTGCGGAAATTATGCTGCTACAATCGTGAGTAATCACGCTTTGGTAGGAATAGATGTAGAATTAATTTCTCCCAAAATAAAAAAAATTCACAATAAATTTTTGAGTGAAAAAGAAATAAAAATGGTGTGGGATCATTGCCAAAGAGAAGAGGATATTTTAAAAATACTCACTCTTTTTTGGAGTGCAAAAGAAAGTATGGTGAAATGGTATGGAAAAGGAAAAGTAGATTTCAAAAAAGATATGCAAATTCAAAATCTATTTGTTGAAAATGATCAAGGCCGCATCAGTGCTTATTTTGGAAAAGAAATGAAGAAAGAATTAGTAATTCAATTTCATTTTTTTGATGAATTATGTCTGGCGTGGGTAGAAGAATAAAAACTTTAAAAGATTATTTTTTTCTTGAAAAAGCGATAAAATCTGTAGCCGGAATTTTCTCCACTTTATTTTGTCGCAACAGTGTTACAATTTGTCCGCGATGATAAGTTTGATGATTACAAAGATGAATCAAGACTTCATAAACCGGTTGTTTGAAATATTCTCTTTTGGTATTTTGATATCCAAAAACATGAGTAAGATTTTTTTCCGGCGCATTGAGAACCCAGTCTGTCCATTGTTTGGAAAGAAATAGTAACTGCTTTGATAATAATTGTAAATTTTTCTCTTCATCTTTTTCAGGATATTCCACATGCTCTTTCAAAGCCAGCCTTTGCCACCAAATACTTTCGGACTCCATCATGTGTACTAATGTATCATAAATACTTGGAAAACTACTCCCCATATTTTTATGAATCATTTCCTCATCAAGTGTGAGTAATTTTTCCAACAAAATTTTATTTGCCCAAAGATTATAGGAGGTATAAGATTGTAAAATTTCCTTCATTTTTTTATTTGCAATGTAAGTACAATTTCAAAAATCAATTAGTTCAAAAAATATCAAATGCAAGAATGCAATCTATTTTGTTTTGTTTTTCGCAATTGAAAAATACCACTCGAATAATTATACTTCTTTGCGGCTTAGGATTTTGCTACTTTTGCACCATAAAAAATCACAAAAATTAAGTTATGGCTTCCAAAGATAAAATCTACAAAGGTTTTGGGTCTACTGCGATTCATAGTGGCCATACAACCGAGAGCAATTATGCCCACTTAACTCCCATTTATGCGAGCAGTACCTATGTGTTTGATTCTGCTGAGCAAGGCATGCATCGATTTACAGGTCAAGAGAAAGGATATATTTATGGCAGATGGGGCAATCCAAGTATTACGGAACCGGAAGAAAAAATTGCGGCATTAGAAAGTTATGGCATTCAAGAAAATGGTCAATCTTTACAATTAAAAGCGCTTCTGCATGCCAGCGGCATGGCGGCTATTAGTACACTTTTGTTAGCGACTTTAAAAAGCGGAGATAAAATTTTATCACATTTTTCGTTGTACGGCGGCACACAAGAATTAATGGAAAAAGTACTTCCGCCTTTGGGAATTGAATTGATCATCGCCGATTTAAATGATTTGGATAAAGCAGAAGAAGCATTTAAAAATGATCCGAAAATAAAATTACTTTATTTAGAAACGCCCGCCAATCCTACGATACAATGTGTGGATCTAGAAGCACTCACTCAATTAGCGAAAAAATATAAGGCCATCGTTGCAGTGGATAACACATTCGCTACTCCCTATTTACAACAACCATTTAAATTTGGAGTGGATTATGTTTTTCATTCTACTACCAAGTTTCTAAATGGCCACGGCACCGCGATTGGCGGGGTTTTGGTGGGAAAAAATTTAGAATTAATGAACGGACAAATTTTAAAAGTGCATCGTTTATTAGGTGGAAATAGTAATTCGTTTGATGCGTTTTTATTAACTAACGGCATTAAAACTTTAGAATTAAGAATGGATCGCCATTGCAGTAATGCGATGCAGGTTGCGAAATTTTTAGAGCAGCATCCGGCCATTGAAAAAGTGCATTATCTGGGTTTGCCTTCACATCCGGATTATGCGATTGCACAAAAACAAATGAAGCATGCCGGAGGAATGATGAGCTTTGAATTAAAGGGTGGAATTGAAGCCGGGAAAAAATTAATTGATAAGCTACAAATGTGTGTGAGAGCAGTTTCTCTCGGCACGTGCGATACTTTATTATCACATCCTGCATCCATGACGCATTATGGAGTTCCCAAAGAAAAAAGAGAACAATATGGAATTACAGACGGGTTAATTAGAATGAGTGTAGGTTTAGAAAATGTAGAAGACATCATAAACGATTTGGAACAAGCCATGAATTAATTTGGAAGAAAAAGATTGGAAAATGAATTCAATAAAAATCAGAAGAGCAGAAAAAAAAAGGATTGCGAAGCCATGATGAATTTAATCAAAGAATTGGCTTTGTACGAAAAAGCACCTGAAGAAGTTACTGTAAATTTTGATCATTTTGTAGAAAGCGGATTCGGGCAAAATCCTGTATGGTGGGCATTTGTAGCAGAAGTAGAAAATAGAGTCGTCGCATTTGCTTTATACTATATTCGCTATTCCACATGGAAAGGACAACGATTATATTTAGAAGATATTTTGGTAACAGAAAAGATGAGAGGTAATGGAATCGGAAAATTATTATTTGATCAATTAATTGAAGAAGCAAAAGAAAAAAAATTAAATGGTATGGTATGGCAAGTGCTCGATTGGAATGAACCGGCGCTCAATTTTTATAAAAAATATGACGGCGTGAATTTGGATAATGAATGGGTAAACGGCTCAATCAATTTCATTTAAAAAATAAATAGTATCATCAACGAAATAAAATTATGACAGAGAAAATTTCAATGGGGAAAGATGGAAAATTAATTGTACCTAATTATCCAACCATTCCATTTATAGAAGGCGACGGTATTGGTCCGGATATTTGGAAAGCGAGTGTGCGCGTATTTGATGCAGCGGTAAAGAAAGCTTATGGCGATAAAAGAAAAATAAACTGGCTCGAAGTGCTGGCCGGCGGTAAAGCATTTAAACAAACGGGAGAATGGATGCCTGCGGCCACCATGGAAGCTTTCAGAGAATACTTATTATCTATCAAAGGGCCGTTAACAACTCCGGTGGGTGGAGGTATTAGAAGTTTAAATGTAGCGCTCAGGCAAGATTTGGATTTATATGTTTGCCTTCGCCCTGTGAAATATTTTGAAGGAGTGCCATCTCCTATGTGGCAACCGGAAAAAGTAAACATGGTTATTTTCAGAGAAAATACCGAAGACATTTATGCAGGAATTGAATACATGACCGGCACTCCAGAAGCAAAAAAATTATTGGATTTTTTACAAAATGAATTGCACGTAAAAAGCATTCGTTTTCCCGAAACTACTTCCTTCGGAATAAAACCCGTGAGCAAAGAAGGTTCTGAAAGATTGATTCGTGCAGCCATTGAATTTGCTATAGCTCATAAAAAACCTTCTGTTACAATTGTTCACAAAGGCAACATCATGAAATTCACCGAAGGTGCATTTAAAAATTGGGGTTACGAATTAGCAGCAAGAGAATTTAGTGGAGAAGTTTACACTTGGAATCAATGGGAAGCCACTAAAAAAGAAAGTGGTGAAGCTGTTGCAAATGAAGAAATGCGCATTGCATCCATCGGCGGAAAAGTAATTATTAAAGATGCTATAGCAGATAATTTTTTACAACAAGCACTTTTGGCTCCTCAAGATTATTCGGTAATTGCCACATTAAATTTAAATGGAGATTATATCAGCGATGCACTTGCTGCACAAGTAGGCGGTATTGGAATTGCGCCGGGTGCCAACATCAATTATTCCACCGGACATGCTGTATTTGAAGCCACACATGGCACTGCGCCTAGGTTTGCGAATACTAATACCATGAATCCTTCATCTGTAATTTTGAGCGGAGTAATGATGTTGGAATATATGGGATGGCGAGATGCGGCGGATAGAATTACCAATGCGGTTGCAAAAACTATCAGAAATAAAACGGTTACAATTGACTTCTATAATTTAATGAAAGAAGGAACTTTATTAAAAACGAGTGAATTTGCAGATGCCATTATTGAGAATATGTAAAAGTTTATTTCATTAGAGAGTATTCTATATATTTGAATTCATGGTCACTATATTAGGGGTTATCATTTAACCTAAAAACAAGTAAATGAAAAAAAAATTAGTTTCAATCGGAATATTATTATTTGCAACAATTTCAATATTTGGACAAAACATAAATCTAGATGAATACGATATTTACATATCTGATACATTAATTGCGAAATCTGATTTTATAAAAAATTCTCAATCACTTCCACCAGAAAAAGCAAAGACTATTGAATTTAAACCCATAACAGACGGCAATAAAATTTACTACTACTTAAATGGAAAAATTGAAGGAAAGGGAGTAATGAAAAACGGAAAGCAAGAAGGTTATTGGGAGTTTTGGTATTCAAACGGAGTAAAAGCACGAGAAGGTGAATTTGAACAAGGTAAACCAAACGGAAATCATAAATATTGGTATGAGAATGGAAATCTTAGGGGTATCGGAAATTGGAAAAATGGGAATTATGATGGTAAGTGGGAAATGTTCAGCGAGGACGGAAAAAATAAAATAATTCAAGAATATAAAGACGGGAAGCTTATCAAATAATTACAAACAGAACGAAAGACTTAAAAAAAATTAAGGTTTTATAAAAATATTTTAAATAATAAACAAAAAATTATGGCAAAGATTAAAGTATCCAATCCGGTAGTAGAATTGGATGGTGATGAAATGACAAGGATTATCTGGAAATTTATAAAAGATAAATTGATACTTCCTTATGTGGATTTGGATATCAAATATTTTGATTTAGGCATTCAACATCGCGATGAAACTAATGATCAAGTAACCATAGATGCAGCGAATGAAATTAAAAAATATGGTGTGGGTATCAAATGTGCCACCATCACTCCCGATGAGGCAAGAGTAAAAGAATTTAATTTGAAACAAATGTGGAAAAGCCCGAACGGAACTATTCGAAATATCTTGGATGGTACTGTTTTTCGTGAACCCATTGTGATGCAAAATATTCCTCGATTGGTACAAAATTGGACTGCACCAATCATCATCGGTCGTCATGCTTTTGGTGATCAATACAGAGCCACAGATACAGTTATTAAAGGGAAAGGAAAATTAACCATGACCTTTACACCTGAAGATGGCAGCGAGCCGCAGGTATTTGAAGTCTACAATTTTAAAGGTGATGGCGTAGCACTGAGCATGTACAATACCGACGAAAGTATTCAAGGTTTTGCGCGCAGCTGTTTTAATATGGCAATCAATAAAAAATGGCCACTGTACTTATCTACAAAAAATACAATTCTTAAAAAATATGACGGAAGATTCAAAGATATTTTTCAAGAAATTTATGAGAATGAGTTTGAATCTAAATTCGCTGAAATAGGCATCACTTATGAACATCGCTTAATCGATGATATGGTAGCGAGTGCTTTAAAATGGCATGGTAATTTTATTTGGGCTTGTAAAAATTATGACGGCGATGTACAAAGCGACACCGTAGCTCAAGGTTTTGGATCGCTCGGTTTAATGACTTCTGTATTAGTAACTCCTGATGGAAAAACCATGGAGGCCGAAGCGGCTCATGGCACGGTGACACGTCATTTTCGCGAACATGAAAAAGGAAATCCAACTTCTACCAATCCTATTGCTTCTATTTTTGCATGGACACGCGGATTGGCTTTCAGAGGAAAATTAGATAATAATCAAGCGTTGATTGATTTTGCAAATACTTTGGAACAGGTTTGTATTGAAACCGTTGAAAGCGGAAAAATGACCAAAGACTTAGCCGTATGTGTTAGTGGCAATAAGGTTTCACACGGTACGGATTATTTATATACTGAAGAATTTTTGGAAGCAATTAATGAAGGATTGAAATCGAAATTAAAATTGGACAATTAATTCTAAAAGATTTTCAAAAGTATTTTATACTTTTAGTTGGATAGTATTCTAATTGGTACAAATTTTTAAAACGCATCTAAATAAAATGTATCGAATTTTAGTAATTGATGATGATCTGGATATTTTATCTGTGATTGAACTTCTATTATCTATGAAAGGATATAATGTAGAGGTGAGTGCTAAAGCCGAAGAAGCTTTATCAAGAATAGATAGTTTTAAACCACATTTAGTTTTATTAGATGTTTTAATTTCAGGCCACGATGGAAGGGTGATTTGTAACCAAATAAAATCAAGCGAAACTACCTCTCATATTCCGGTAATCATGTTTTCAGGGCATCCGGGAGCCATGGCAACTATTTCTCAATACGGTCCGGACGACTTTCTCTCTAAACCATTTGATGTAACCAAATTGGTTGAAAAAATAGAAAAGCAATTAGAAAAAGTAGAATTATAAATTCTCTAATTTTTTATTCTAACAGTTAGGCTTACACGCAATTTTTTATCCCAAGCCTACCTCGGTGTGTCTTGCCGGAATTTCTACATCTAAGAAACCTTTGCTGATTAAACGATTTTTGAAATCCATTTGCACATCATATTCTCCATGTACTAAAAATAATTTCTTCACTTTTTTCGGATCTTGACAACTTAGCCATTGACTCATGTCGTGATAATCGCCATGGGCACTCATACTTTTTATTTCACCAATATCGGCGTGCACTTCATGTACTTGTCCAAAAATGCCGACTTCCTTTGGATGTAATTTTAACCTTCCACCAAGTGAATTAGGTTCACAATAACCGGTGAGTAAAATGGAGTTACGGCTGTTTTCAATCGTATTACTAATATGATGTTTCACTCTACCAGCCTCAGCCATACCACTTGCAGAAATAATTACCAACGGCTCTTCTTTATAATTCAGAGATTTACTTTCTTCTACGGATTTCACAAATTTCAATCCTCTAAAATTAAAGGGCTCTTGATCTGTTTCAATTAATTTCTGAACTCTTTTATTAAAATATTGCGGATAACTTTCTATTACTTCAGTGGCTTCTTTGCTCAATGGGCTATCAACATAATAAGGAATATGAGGTAATCGGTTTTCATTTTCTAATTGATTTAATGCATACAAAATTTCTTGCGTGCGGCCCACACTGAATGCGGGAATAATTAATTTTCCTTTTTTCTGCAAACAAGTTTTAGTGATCCAATCTAAAAGCGCATCGTTGGTACTGGAAATTTCTTCATGCAATTTATTTCCGTAAGTAGACTCCATAATAATATAATCCGCTTGAGGAAAATTTTCCGGAGACCTTAAAATAATATCACGATATCTTCCTAAATCCCCTGAAAAAGTAAGATGAGTTTCTTTTCCATTTTCATTTATCTTCAAATGAACCGTAGCACTTCCGATAATATGCCCGGCATCTAAATACATCAATTGCACATTTTCATCAATGGTAAACCATGAACCATAATCAACCGTTACAAACCTTTCTGCTGCTTGCTTTGCGTCGTTGGTATCATATAAAGGAGAGAGATAAGGTTTGCCTTGTGCAGCTCGAGTTTTGTTCACAAATTTTAAATCATTCTCTTGAATGCCGGCACTATCTTCCATTAAAATAGTCGCTAAATCTTTCGTGGCCGGAGTAGCAAATACTTTTCCTTTGTAACCATCTTTCACTAATTTAGGAATCAAACCACAATGATCGATGTGTGCATGAGAAAGAATTAAATGATCTATTTCAGATGCAACAAATCCAAAATCTCTATTCAATGCATCGGTCTCCTTTCCCATTCCTTGATACATACCACAATCCAACAAATACTTTTTTCCGTTGGATAAAGTCAATAAATGTTTAGACCCTGTAACCGTGCGAGCCGCACCATGAAAAGCAAGTTTCATTTTGATTTTTTTAGAGATGATTCATTCTTTTCTGCCTATCGTTTTTCTGATTTTCTTTTCAACGACCAAGTAAATAAAAACTCCGCAATTATTTCTCCTTTTTTATTTGTCCCAATTGTTTTTGTTACAATCGTAACACTCTCTCCGCCTTTTGCAGCGCGGTTTACAGCATCTTCAATCTCCATTCCATCTTCACAAGTAAAAAAAGTTTTTCTTATTGCCTTTTTAAAATACTTCGCTTCCATCTTTACTATCAATGAAGAAATTGGCGGATCTTTTTTATAGAGAAAATTCAATATCAACGCGCCTGTACTCATTTCTGCAGCCATTGATAAAGAAGCGAAATAAGTAGATTTAAAAGGATTTTGGGTCAACCATTTAAACGGTACTGAAGTCACACATTTCTCATCCGTACAATCTACAATACGAATGCCAGAAAAAAATGCCGCCGGTAATTTGTTGAATAAATACAAACGGAATTTAAATGGATGATTTACAATTTTTAAAAATGAGTCCATATGTAAATATACAATGATAGCCGCTGATACAAGTGTTTGCCAATTCAAAATAAATCATTCATAAGCTCCGTACATTTGCACAATGAAAATTGATATTATTTCTGTGGTACCGCAATTGATGGAAAGTTTTTTTGCACATTCCATTTTAAAACGAGCGCGAGAAAAAGGTTTGTTGGAAGTGAATTTGATCAACCTCAGAGATTACACTAATTACAAACATGGGCAAGTAGATGATTATCAATTCGGCGGTGGTGCAGGTTTGGTGATGATGGTAGAACCTTTAGTAAATGCAATTGAATCTTTGCAAAAAGAAACGCAATATGATGAAGTTATTTTCTTAACTCCTGATGGTGAAAATTTTAATCAACAAATTGCCAATCAATATTCGCTCAAAAATAATTTATTGTTGATTTGCGGGCATTACAAAGGAATTGATCAGCGTGTTCGTGACCATTTTATTACGCAAGAAATTTCTATTGGAGATTATGTTTTAAGCGGTGGCGAATTAGGCGCAGCCGTAATGGTTGATGCCATCGGTCGGTTAATTCCCGGAGTGTTAAATGATGAAACTTCGGCACTCACCGATTCATTTCAAGATAATTTATTAGCACCTCCTGTTTATACAAGGCCTGAAAAATTTAGAGATTGGTCGGTGCCTAAAATACTCATGAGCGGCAACCACGCAAAGATTGAACAATGGCGCTTTGAACAATCTATAGAAAGAACGCAAGCAAAAAGACCAGATTTATTGAAAGATTAGTTTCCCTTTTTACGGTTTTAATTTTATTTTAATTTCCATTTTCTCTCCTTTAAAATGTACCGGAATATAGGACACTTCTTTTTCCATCAATGCATATTTTAAATTCAATCCGCTTTTCAAATTGACTTTCTTTTTATCAATGAAAGCATGATGGATACTGCATCCCGGAATTCTCAATTTAATATCTCTCGGTACATTTTTTATACTTTTATTTCCTGAGGATGAAATAGAAATCGTAATTTCCTTTCCATTATTTTCCCCTTCAAAATGAATGAGTGCATATTGTTGATTCTCTATAGTGTGATTGGTTTTTCCATCATCCAAATAAAGAGTGTAATTAGTTTTCTTTGAAGATGGATAATAATTCAAAATCAATTTAGCATCATTATAATCTTGCGTGCTGCTAATTGTAGGCGATGATGAATAGTCTGACATTGGAATAAAACTTCCTTCTTTTATAAAAATAGGAATATCATTCAACGAAACGGATTGAGTAATCCATTGCTTTCCTGAAACAATTGAATCATTTAAATACGCATACCATTTTCCTTCCGGTAAATATAATTTTCTCTCCATCTGGCCTTTTTCAATAACAGGTGCTACCAAAATATTTTCGCCCCATAAATATTCATTCTCTGCCTTGAATAAATTTTCATCTGAATTATTTTCATAGAATAGTGGTCGCACCAAAGGCTTACCAAATCTCGCTTGTTGGTAACCCAAAGTATAATTATAGGGTAGCAACGAATACCTAAATTGAATATATCTCCGTACAATATTTTTATAAGGATCCGGATGCAAAGCCGCTTCCGAAGGAATATTTAATTGCCCTTTATCTAATTCTCCCACCGCAGTTCCATGCGGACGAAAGACTGGAGTAAAAGCTGCAAATTGTAACCAACGCGTATATAATTCTTCATCTCCATCACCCAATGCAAAACCACCTGCATCTGCATGAATATAAGGAATGCCGCTCATGCTCATTCCTAACATCACAGGAAGTTGCGCTTGCAATCCGCTCCAATTTCTACCCACATCTCCACTCCATGGAAATACGCCGTAGCGCGGGCTTCCGGCAAATCCGCTTCTATTTAAATTGAATAATCGAACTGTAGGATATTCATTTTTGTAATAATCAAAAAGCATTTTATCCCAATAATGACCGAAGATATTATGGACTTCATCTGCCTTAAATAATCTTTTAAAACCAAGGTCATTTAAATTATGATACATATCTGAAGGATGCCTTTCGGGTTCGCCCAAATCGCCCCACCAGCCTGCAATACCTTTTGTAATTTGAGGTTTGTATTTACTCCAAAACCATCTTTGCGCATCCAACCGAAATAAATCTAAAAGGCCTCCTCGACCAAAATAAAAATCTTTTAGAAAATAAGGTTTACCGGAACTATCTACCGCCTGAAATTTTTTGGAAGGCTCATAATTGGGTGTTGTATTCAACACATAAGGTTCGGTAATTAAAATAGTTTGAATTCCTTCTTTTTTAAAATCGGCAATCATCTTTTCCGGTTGTAGCCACGATTTGCGATTCCATTCTAAATTGCCCATTGTGCCTTTAATGCTATCTCCAAACCAAAATAGATCAATGATAACGGCATCCATAGGAATTTTTTCCTCCTTCATTTTTTGTACGATAGAAGTGAGTTGTTGTTGAGAACGATATCCAAAACGGCTCATCAAATTTCCAAAAACCCAACGCGCGGGAATCGGCTGCTTGCCTACTAAATTTTGATATTTTTTTAAAATTTCTGCTACATTTTTTCCGGGGATAATATAGAAGGTTAGTTCACCGGATGAAGCTCCGTATTCTAAAATATCCGAATGAGTTTTTCCAATATCTACATATCCTCTTGACGGATTATCAAAAAAAATCGCATAGCCTTTTGAAGATAAAATAAAAGGAACCGAATAATTCAAATAATCGGTATTCATTCCATAAGAATAATTGGGGCCATTGTAAAGAGGCAGCTTAAACCCTCTCCTGTCAAGAGGTACAGAGCGTTCACCTGTTCCAAATATTTTTTCGTTTTTACTTAATTTAAAATGGAAACCTTTATAAATACCGCTATCAAAATATTGAAGCATTTGCAAAGTATCTTGTAGAAAAAAATAATTGATGCTACCATCTTTTTCCAATTCTACTTGATGTTTTGATATTTTATTTTTTAAGGGAGAAGCAATTACCGCATTAGAAATCTGTTCATTTCTTTCATAATGATTAGGTTGAAAAGTGCTCTTCACAATGCCACCTTCAAACAATTCAAAAGTCCATCTGCCCGCCTGTTGCGCAACAGATTGAAAGGGCAACAGAAAGAAAACGGGAATAATAAAGAGAAAGAATTTTTTCATCGAAACAAATTTTTAAAGTCTGAAAGTACAAACACTTTCCCTAATTTCTAAAAGCACTTCATTGCTTTTTGTTATTTTTGAAAGGAATACCTAAAATACATTCTTATGAATTTTTCCATCCAAGCCAATGTAGTTGACATCGAAGCAAAAAATATTTTTTTTGGTGAAGTATCTGTAGAAAATAAAAAAATAAAATCCATCACAAAATTAGGCGAGCAGAAAGATGGTTTCCCTTTCATCACTCCCGGATTTATTGATGCACATGTACATATTGAAAGTTCTATGTTGGTGCCAACTGAATTTGCAAAATTAGCAGTGGTGCATGGCACTGTCGGTACCATTAGCGATCCACACGAAATAGCCAATGTATGCGGAATTGATGGAGTTACTTACATGATTGCGAATGGCAAAAAAGTTCCGTTTAAATTTCATTTCGGTGCGCCAAGTTGTGTGCCTGCAACGGTTTTCGAAACAGCAGGTGCAGCTCTGGATGCGCAAGCAGTTGATGAATTATTAGCCAATGATGATATTTATTATCTCAGCGAGATGATGAATTTCCCCGGAGTTTTATTTAACGATGAAGAAGTTTTCAAAAAAATAAATGCTTCCAAAAAATATAATAAACCTGTAGATGGCCATGCGCCAGGCTTACGCGGTGAGGATGCCAGAAAATATATTGAAGCAGGTATTAGTACCGACCATGAATGTTTCACTGCAGAAGAAGCCATGGACAAATTAAAATATGGAATGAAAATTTTAATTCGAGAAGGAAGCGCTGCCAAAAATTTTGAAGCCCTCATCGATTTACTACACGAACATGAAGATGTGATGATGTTTTGTAGCGACGATAAACACCCGGATAGTTTGGCAGATGGCCACATCAATGATTTGTGTAAAAGAGCCGTCGCTAAAGGAATTGATGTATTTAAAGTTTTAAAAGCAGCTTGCATTAATCCGGTGAAACACTATAATATGAAAGTAGGTTTATTACATCCCGGCGATAATGCGGATTTTATTTTACTAAAGGATTTAAAAGATTTCAAAGTAGAAGCTACCTACATAGATGGTGCAATAGTTGCACAAAATGGCAAAACACTTATCGAAACAAAAGTAGATTCAATCATCAATCATTTCAATTGCGAAAAAAAATCAGCAGGTGATTTCAAAATAAAAACCGATGAATTTAAAGATGAAATAATTGAAGCCTTAGATGGGCAATTAATAACTAATAAAATAAAGGCATTTCCAAAAGAAGTAAATGGATATTATGAAAGCGATACGGAAAATGATTATTTAAAAATGGTGGTTGTCAATCGTTATTATGAGGCACCTATCGCAAAAGCATTCATTAAAAATTTCGGATTTAAAAAAGGAGCTATTGCTTCTTCTGTGGCGCATGACAGTCATAATATTATTGCCGTAGGTGTGGATGATGAAAGTATTGCTGAAGCAGTCAATTTAATTATAGAAGCCAAAGGAGGAGTGAGCGTGGCTGATTATAAAAATCCAACTTTCAATAAAGTATTACCCTTGCCCGTTGCAGGATTAATGAGTAATGAAGATGGTTATAAAGTAGCCGCTTTATATACTGAAATTGATAAAGCTGCCAAAGATTTAGGATCCCATTTAGCCGCCCCATTCATGACATTATCTTTTATGGCCTTATTGGTAATTCCTCATTTAAAATTGAGTGATAAAGGACTATTTGATGGGGATAGTTTTCAATTTGTGGAATAAATAAAGTATTCAGTATTTTTTAACATATTAATTCTTTTCAAGACACAGAATTACTCTTGAGTAAAAAACAGGAATCAAAATTTATTCAACTCCAATAAATCTGCTAAAACTTCCTTCATTTTCCCCTTTTCGATAATGCCCAAAAATATACGCTTTTGAGAAATTAGTATCTTTGCACATAATTTTTTTAACGATGAGCAAGAAAGGGAAAGTATTAATGGCGATGAGCGGTGGTATAGATAGTACTGTCGCAGCGCTGATGCTCCATCACGAAGGGTATGAAGTGATTGGCATTACAATGAAAACATGGGATTATGCTACGAGCGGTGGCAAAACAAATAAACAAACAGGTTGTTGCAATATTGATAGTTTTAATGATGCACGGATGGCAGCAGTGCAACATGGTTTTCCTCATTTCATCCTGGATATAAGAGAGGAATTTGGAGATTTTGTGATTGATAATTTTGTGGAAGAATATATTGCAGGCCGCACACCAAACCCTTGTGTGCTTTGCAATACGCATATTAAATGGCGTGCACTTTCTAAACGCGCAGATGCTTTGGGTTGCGATTTTATTGCTACCGGCCACTATGCACAAATTCATCAACATACCAATGGCAGGTATTTTATCAGAAAAGGATTAGACGAAACCAAAGATCAAAGCTATGTGCTGTGGGGCTTACAACAAGATTTGTTGGCACGCACACTTTTACCTTTAGGCACTTACAGAAAATCTCAAATCAGGCAAATGGCCATTGATTACGGATATCCTGAATTAGCCAAGAAAAATGAGAGTTACGAAATCTGTTTCGTACCTGATAATGATTACCGTGGCTTTTTAAAAAGAAAAGTGGAAGGCTTGGAAGAAAAAGTAGCCGGAGGTTTATTTGTAGATAAATCCGGTAAAATTTTGGGCGCTCACAAAGGCTATCCATTTTATACCATCGGACAAAGAAAAGGATTGGATATTGCCTTAGGCAAACCGACATTTGTAACTGAAATCATTCCTGAAACCAATACGATTGTATTGGGTGATGAAGAAGATTTACAAAGAAGCGAAATGAATGTAAGAGGCATCAATTGGATAAAATATGATGGCGTAACCGACGGCATGGAAGCCATTACCAAAATCCGGTATAAAGATAAAGGCGCGCTTGCTAATTTATATTCCATAGAAAATGGAGTGAGAGTTCATTTCTATCAAAATGTAAAAGGAATCGCACCCGGGCAAAGTGCTGTATTCTATGAAGGTGACGACGTGATTGGCGGTGGAATTATTCAAAGAAGTTAAATAAAATATTTCCCAATAAATACTTCTATTTTATTCAGTAAGAACAGGTTTCAATTCCTTATTGAATCATTTCTCATTTATAAGTATTAATTTGCCTCTTACCCTTTGTACAAGTAATTATCTACTCTAATGCGCAAATATTTTTTAGGAGCTTTAATGGCATTATTCTTTTTCACTTCGTGCAAAAAGGAAATTGAAATTCTCAATCCGGAAACCCTGGATAATTATTTTCCTTTAGAAGTAGGCAAGCAAATAACTTATGCATTAGATTCCACGCGATTTTTAAATTTTGGAAAAACAAGAACCGTAATCAGTTATCAAGCGCAAGATAGAATTGATGCTAAAATCACCGATAATTTAGGAAGGCCTTCTTATCGAATTTTTCGATACATCAGAAAAGATAGTACTCAACAATGGCAATTCAGTAATACTTTTATGGCAACTCCAACCAACAATACTATTGAATACATTGAAAATAATTTGCGTTATGTAAAATTGAAATTCCCCATTCGACAAGGCGACACATGGAAAGGAAATACGTTTATCAATACAACTTCCATTGATGTGGATCTTCGGTATTTAGATGATTGGGATTATGAATACGATAGCGTAGGAAGGCCGCTCACGCTGAATTCTATGCATTTTGATAATACAGTTACCGTAAAAGAAAGAGATGAATTTACCGGACAAGATCCTTCCATTCCGGGAACCTTGTATGCGGAGAAAAATTATTCAATTAAAAAATATGCCAAAGGAATCGGCTTAATTTATCGCGAATTTATGCATTGGGAATATCAAGGCCAGAATGGTGGTTATTATGATGGTTATGGAGTAAAATTGACCATCATTAGCCATAATTAATTCTTCTATTCAATAATAGTTTTGATGAAAAAAAAAGATACTTCTCGTTTTTATTTTTTCTTTTTTTGTCACTTTCCTTTTTGCACAAAACACTTTCTATGTTGTAAAATTCAAAGATAAAATAGGAACACCTTTTTCCATTAGCCAACCGCTGCAATTTTTATCACAAAGAGCTATTGACAGAAGGCAAAGACAACGGTTACCTATAGACGAAACTGATTTACCCATTACACCTCGATATATTGACAGCATAAGGCTTTCGGGAAATGTGACCATAATCAATCAATCCAAATGGTTGAATCAAGTTTGTATTTTCACGACAGATCAAACGGCGCTTCAAAAAATCAATCAATTTTCCTTTGTACAAAATTCTTCCCCTGTAAAAAGAAAAATTTCTTCCACTTTTATTACAAGAAATAAATACTTACAAAACTCTAATTCAACAAATACCAATAGTTCTACTCAAGATGGAAATGTTTTTTCTTATGGTAATTCGTATGACCAAATACATATTCATGAAGGAGAATATTTGCACAATAAAGGTTTTCGTGGAGAAGGAATGCTCTTATCCATTATTGATGCAGGATTTTACCATTACCTTACCCTGCCTGCATTTGACAGTGTAAGAATGAATCAACAAATTGTAGAAACTTTTGACTTTGTAAAAAACAGTCCTGAAGTAAATAGTGAAGACGCACATGGAATGGAATGCTTTTCAATTATTGCATCGAATCTACCCGATCAATTAATTGGAAGTGGTAATAAAGCACACTATTTATTATATCGCTCTGAAGATGCCGGTTCAGAATCACCATTAGAAGAACAAAATTGGATCGCCGCTGCAGAAAGAAGTGATAGTGCAGGTGCGGATGTGATTACTACTTCCTTAGGATATAATTTATTCGACAATCCTCAATTCGATTACACTTACCAAGACATGAATGGGCGAACCAGCATGATTGCGCGTGCTGCTTCTATGGCAGCAAGGAAAGGAATGATTGTGCTGGCCGCAGCAGGTAATGAAGGAAATGTGCCATGGCATTATATTATTTCTCCAGCAGATGCCGATAGCATCTTGAGTGTTGGTGCCGTGAATACTTCGGGAGTGGTGGGTAGTTTTAGTAGTTATGGCCCTTCATCAGATGGAAGAGTGAAGCCTACGGTAGCTTCAGTAGGCGTGGGCACTTATCTTTCTTCTCCTAACGGAACAATTATTCGCGGCAACGGAACTTCTTTTGCCACTCCCAATTTGGCTGGTTTGGTTACTTGTTTATGGCAAGCTTTTCCGGAATTTACGAATATGGAAATCATCGAGTCTGTCAAAAAAAGTAGCAGTATTTATCTCTCACCAAATAATAGAATAGGTTATGGAATTCCTAATTTTAGATTGGCTTATGAAGATTTAGCCTACCAAAGATATTTAAAAGCCTTGGCGATATTGGGTAATCAAAATATCAAAGTTTATCCCAATCCTGTTAAAGATAATTTTACGGTGATGATAAAATCACAAACCTCAGGACCCGCTACTTTACAGCTTTTTGACCTTTTAGGAAAATTATATCTTATCAAAAATATCATCTTACAAAAGGATGAAATTCAAACTTTTGTTTTTACTAATTTCCAACCTTTAAATAAAGGAATCTACATTCTAAAATTGATTGACGGCAACTCACAACAGAGCATTAAGATTTTGATTCAGTAAAAAATTGCAAAACCAAATCACTACATTTGTTTCCTTAAAATTTGAATTATGAAAAAAAGTATTTTTTTTGGAATGGTCGTTCTTTTTATGAATGCCATTGCTGCGCAAGCTCAACCCAAATACATAGATCAAACAACCATTGATAAAACCGTAAAACCTGTTGATAATTTTTATGAATATGCCAATGGAAATTGGCTGAAAACAAATGAGATTCCTGCAAACCAAAGTAGTTGGGGAAATTTTGTTATCATCAATAAACAGACGAAGCAAAAGTTGGAAGAAATCGTAAAGTTTGTTGCCAAACAAAAAAATCCTTTAGGAAGCGATGCACAAAAGCTGCAGAGTTTTTATAAAAGCGGAATGGATACAGTATCAATTGAAAAAATGGGCATTCAACCTGTGAAGGCAGATTTGAATCGAATCAATGCAATCAACAGCCAACAAGGAATTATTGATGAAATGATTTATCAATATGCTTATTCTCTCAACCGAAGTGCTCCATTATTGAGTATGGGAAATTTGCACGATCCTATCAGTAATGATGTAGAAATTATTGCTTTTTCTCAAGGCGGAATGGGACTTCCGGAGAAATCTTATTATTTTGATAAAGATGAAAAAGCAGTAAAATTAAGAGAACAATACGTCGCTTATCTTTCGAAATTATTTCAACTTTCAGGTGAATCAAAAGAAGTTTCCGAATCAAAAGCAAATGCCGTTCTCGCGTTGGAAACTGAGATGGCTAAAGGATCACGCACGGCAACAGAGAATAGAAATCTCCCTCGACTTTTAAATTATTTTACAGAAGAAAAGTTGACAAAAAGATTCCCATTAATAAATTTTCCGGAAATTTTTCAAAAACTAAATATTCATTCTACAAAAATTCTTGTAGCACAACCTGAATTTTTTGACACGCTTAATCATTTATTAAAAACCGAACCGCTAAGTACTTGGAAAGATTATATGAAAATAAGATTGCTCAATAATGCTGCACCTTATTTGAGTACCCCTTTTACTCATGCAAATTTTGCTTTTTATGGTACTGCTATGTCAGGGCAAACACAAATGAAACCTCGCGGTGAATCAGTGATTAGTAATACTGACGCTACTTTGGGCGAAATTTTAGGTAAATTATATGTAAAAAAATATTTTACAGCCAATGCAAAAAAGAGAATAGATGATTTAGTTCAAAATGTAATTACCACTTTTGGAGAGCGGATAAAAAGTAATACTTGGATGACAGATTCAACCAAAGAAAAAGCCTTACTTAAATTATCAAAAATTAGACGGAAAATTGCTTATCCGGATAAATGGAAAGATTATTCTTCTCTAAAAATTGGCAACAATTATTACGAGAATATGAAAGCTGCATCTGCATTTGATTTCAAATACAACATGAGCTTGGTAGGAAAACCTGTAAATAGAGAAACCTGGTCTATGACACCTCCTACTTTGAATGCCTATTATAATCCGTTAAATAATGAGATTGTTTTTCCGGCAGGTATTTTATTACCGCCGTTCTTTGATGCGAATGCGGATGATGCAGTAAACTATGGAGGAATCGCCACTGTTATTGGCCATGAAATCAGCCATGGCTTTGACGATCAGGGAAGTTTATTCGATGGCGATGGTAAAGTAAAAAATTGGTGGACAAAGGTGGATAAAGAAAATTTTAAAAAGAGAGGTGAAGAATTATCCAACCAATTTAATCAATACTTGGTGATGGATTCACTTCATGTAAATGGACATTTAACGCTCGGTGAAAACATTGGAGATTTATGCGGCGTAACGGTGGCCTATCAAGCATTTAAGAAAATTCCTCAAGGTCAGAGTAATGGATTAATCGATGGGCTTACTCCTGATCAACGATTCTTTTTATCGTATGCAACCATTTGGAGATTGAAACAAAGAGATGAAGGCGCGCGTACTCAAATTTTGACAGATCCACATTCGCCCGCAATGTTTAGAGTGAATGGCCCATTATCAAATTTTGCTCCTTTCTATAAAGCATTTGGTGTAAAAGGAGGAGACAAAATGTGGAGAGCTCCTGAAGATCGTGTAGAAATTTGGTAAATCATTTTGAATAAGAAATTTAAAAAAGATTCACACCAAGTAGGTGTGAATTTTTTTTTAACTCAATTACTTCTTTGTAAATATCGCAGCAAATAAAGTGTCAGCTTGCATTTCGTAACCTTTTAAATATTTACTTTCTAATAATTCGAAGCCCAATTCATTTTGAATAAAATATACATTGTCTTCGTTTTCTTTTTTAAAAACAGAACAAGTAATAAATATTAAATGACCTTTTTCTTTTAAAAAAGGAGCGGCATTCGAAAGAATATTTTGTTGAAGAGTTGTGTAATAATTTAATTTTTTCTTTGAAAAAAAATGAAGCCATTCCGGAGTTCTCGACCAAGTACCGGAACCCGAACACGGCACATCTGCAATAATTAAATCGAATTTTTTATTGCCTAATTTAGAAGCAACCAGCGGTTCATTTAAATCGGCAACAAAAGCATGATAATTTTTAATTCCTGCTTGTTGAAATCGTTCTTCTAAATTTTTCAAAATATTTTTTCGTGTATCACTAACCGTTAGTTCAACCTTGCTCAAAGAATCAAAAGCCAAAATAGATTTTCCGCCGCTGGCTGCACAACAATCCCAAATTGAAATCGCAGCATCTTCCGGAGAAATATATTTCATAAAAAACTCTCCCACACGCTGCGAATTATAATCTTGAATCAACGCTTCTCTATTAATCTCTAATAATTGAGTAACTTTTTCATTATTTGAAAATGCCAAACAATTGCCATTTATTTCTTCAAACGTTATGGATGCTTCATTTAATTTTTTAATTACCGTTTTATGCCTTCCCGGCCTAATCCTAATAAATAATTTGGGCTGAGCCAAAAAAGATAAATCGAACTTTTTCAATTCAATTTCGTCACTTAATTCTTGTGAAAAAGGAAAGATTTTTTCTACTTGGAATTGATTTTTTACAAAAGATAATTTTTCAGAAAGTGTTAATTCTATTTTTTCATTCCATTCAGGTTGTAGTATTTCTAAAATAGAGCTGCGATTTTTCTCTACGAGAAAAATCGCCAAAAGAATTTTTTGATCAAAAGAAAAAGTGTCACTAACCCCAAAACCTAAACGAAAATAATTATAGCATAACGAAGCAATTTGCTTTCGATCTTTAGACCCATGTTTTTTATTCGAGGTGAAATATTTTTTCAAATACAAATGAAACGGTTCACTTCCATAATAATTGGAAATCAATGAATGCGCATATTGAATATACCGATGAAAACGGCCACCCAAAGGAGTTTCGGGATTAGAAGTAACCGTTTCCATAATTTAATAATTTAGAAAAAATGTAGAATCAAACTATAATTGCAAGAGTGCTTTCACCGGATCTTTTCCGAATAAAAGTTGCTCAGGACTTTCTAACATTTCTTTTACTCGTACTAAAAAACTTACAGATTCGCGGCCATCAATTACTCGGTGATCATAGCTCAAAGCTATATACATCATAGGTTTGATGACTACTTGTCCGTTTACAGCCATGGGACGTTCTACAATATTGTGCATTCCCAAAATGGCACTTTGAGGAATATTAATAATAGGAGTGCTTAAGAGAGAACCAAAAATGCCACCGTTGGTTATTGTAAAAGTTCCGCCGGTCATTTCTTCTATAGTCAATTTACTTTCTCTTGCTTTAACTGCTAATTGCACCACTTCTTTTTCAATTTCTGCCATACTCAAACTCTCCGCATTTCTAATTACAGGAACCACCAAACCCTTTGGTGACGAGACTGCTATCGAAATGTCGCAATAATCATATGTGATAATTTGGTCGCCATCTAATTTTGAATTTATGGAAGGCCATTCTTGTAACGCAAAGCAACAAGCTTTCGTAAAGAAACTCATAAAGCCGAGGTTCACATCATGCGTTTTTTTGAAAACTTCTTTATATTTTTTACGCAACTCCATAATAGCACTCATATCTACTTCATTAAAAGTAGTGAGCATCGCCGTACTATTTTTTGCTTCTACCAATCTGCGGCTAATCGTTCTACGCAGATTACTCATTTTATTGGATTCTTCTTCTCTACTAAATAATTGTTTACCAACTGTTCTTCCCGGATTTTCTAAAGCATTCAACACATCATTTTTGGTAAACTTTCCGTGAGGGCCTGAGGGTGTAACTTTTGAAACATCCATTTTTTTATCAGCCAAAATAGCTGCAGCTACGGGCGTAGCCTTCACTTCTTTAGGAGAAGTTTTTTCTTCTTTCTTAGATTCTTCTTTTGGTGCGGCATTTTCTTTTTTCTGTTCAGAAGAAGAGGATGTTGATTTTTCTTCTTCCTTGGGAGATGGCGTACCGGCAGGCTTTTCAGCAGTATCATCAATTGTACAAACCACATCACCAATTTTTAATGTATCATCCTCATTCGCTAATGTGTGTAAAATACCGGCCTTCTCTGCATTGATTTCAAAGGTGGCTTTTTCACTTTCTAATTCTGCGATTACTTCGTCTCGTTCTACCCAATCGCCATCTTTCTTAATCCATTTAGAAAGGGTTACTTCATTGATACTTTCTCCTACTGTCGGAACTTTTATTTCTACTGCCATGAATTGTAATTAATGTTTTGCAAACCTAAGTTAAAATCAAGAAATGTTCTTTTGTGTTTTATAATTATCAGATTTCAAATGCTGTTTTTAAAATTTCATCTTGCTCTTCTTTATGAATTTTGGTGTATCCTGTAGCCGTGGATGCACTTGCTTTTCTGCTTATGATGCCAAAATTAATATTGCTAACATTCATTTTCAAATACGAAGCGGCACCCATATTTAAAGGTTCTTCTTGCACCCAAAACCAAATCGCTTTTTTATATTTTTGATGTAATTCATCTAATTGATTTTGTGGTAATGGATATAATTGTTCCATTCGAACCAGCGCGATATCTTTCCTATTTTCTTTTTCTTTTTTCTCAATTAAATCAAAATAAATTTTACCCGAACATAAAATCACTTTGGTGATGGCTGCGGCATCTTCTACACTCGCATCATCAATTATTTCTTTAAATCCACCGGTGGTAAATTCTTCTATCTTGCTGTAAGTACGCGGGTTTCTTAGGTTTACTTTTGGAGAAAAATTAATTAATGGTTTTCTAAAAGGCCATGCCAATTGTCTTCTTAAACAATGGAAAAAATTCGCTGCCGTGGTTACATTGGTTACTACCATATTCAACTCTGCACACATGATGAGAAAGCGCTCCATCCTTGCGCTGCTATGATCCGGACCTTGACCTTCATAACCATGAGGAAGCAGCATCACCAATCCATTCATTCTATTCCATTTCTGTTCTGCACTCGAAATAAATTCATCTAAGAGAGTTTGTGTTCCATTTACAAAATCACCAAATTGAGCTTCCCATAATACCAATGCATTTGGATTCGCCATTGCATAACCGTATTCAAAACCCAATACAGCCAACTCACTCAGAAGAGAATTATAAATTCGATACTTCCCTTGTTTGTCTGAAATATTACTTAAACGATTATAGAATCGGTCATTATTTTCATCTCTTAAAACAGCATGACGATGGCTAAAAGTTCCTCTTCTAATATCTTGTCCGCTCATTCTTACATCTTTGCCCTCATTCACAATAGATGCATACGCTAATAATTCTCCGGTAGCCCAATCGAATTTTTGTTCTTTTTCAAAAAGGGTAATTTTTTCTTGGAGAATTTTTTTAATTTTCTTTAAAGGTGTAAAATCATCCGGCCATTTACTGATAGCTTGAAATAATCTTTCTATTTCTTCTTGATCAATTCCGGTAGAAGGAGAATGCTCGAAATCCTCTTCTGTAGCTGTCCGCAAACTTTGCCACCACAATTCCGGTTCTTGATAACTATATGGTAAAGGGTTTTGTTTAATTTCGTCTAAGCGTTCCTGTAAGTCAGTCCAAAATTTTTGTTCCATCTCTTTAGCTACCTGAGTTGCTTCATCTTCTCCATTCATGGTCAACCATCTTACATATACTTCTCTGGGATTGGGTTGTTTGTCAATCAATGCATATAAACCCGGCTGCGTAAATTTTGGATCATCGCCTTCATTATGGCCGTGACGACGATAACAAACCATATCAACAAAAACATCTGAGTTGAATTTTTGTCGATACATCATAGCAATTTGCGAAACTTTTACAACGGCTTCAGCATCATCTCCATTTACATGAAATACCGGAGCCTGCACGGTTGCCGCATAAGAAGTGCAATAATCTGAAGTGCGCGCATCATCAAAATCAGTGGTAAATCCGATTTGATTGTTGATCACAAAATGTAAAGTTCCACCTACGGAATAACCCTCAAGGCCACTCATTTGTATTACCTCATAAACAATGCCTTGCCCTGCTAAAGATGAATCGCCATGAATTAAAATCGGCAATATCTTATCATAATCACTTTTATAAATTACATCTGCCTTGCTTCTTGCAAAGCCCACCACTACAGGATCTACAGCTTCTAAATGGGAAGGATTGGGAGTCAATTTTAAATGAACGGAATTACCGCTGGCTGTTTTTACTTCGCTGCTAAAACCTTTATGATATTTCACATCGCCACTTCCCATTGTGCTATCGGGAGTAGCTACGCCTTCAAATTCTGTGAATATTTGTTCATAGGTTTTCCCCAAAATATTTGCCAACACATTGAGTCTGCCGCGGTGTGCCATCCCGATCACTACTTCTTTTACTTCGTTTTCTGCGGCCACATTAATGATGGCATCCAATGCAGCGATGGTACTTTCGCCACCTTCTAATGAAAATCTTTTTTGACCGATGTATTTGGTTTGTAAAAATTTTTCGAACATTACTCCTTCATTTAATTTCTGAAGGATTCGTTTTTTTTGTAGAAGCGGTACAGGCTCCAACATCGTTTTTTCTACAGCATTAATTAGCCACTCTACTTTATCTAAATCATTGATATAATTGAATTGTACACCCAAAGAATGTGTATAGCATTTCTTTAAATGATCGATTAATTCTTGCAAGGAAGAATTTTCCATTCCTGCAAAACGACCGGCTTCGAAATGTGTAGAGAGATCGGCTTCTGTTAATCCAAAATTAGAAAGTGAGAGATTAGCTCTGCGATCTTTTCTTTCTCTTATTGGATTAGTTTTGGATAATAAATGTCCTCTATTTCGATAGGCCAAAATAAGCTGGTACACCCCAAACTCTTTTGCAAAATTGGATACGGATATTCCGGGTTTTCCACTATCAGTCCCATTTTTGCTTGTCATAGCAAAGTCAAATCCTTCAAAAAACTTCCTTAAATCCAAATCCACACTTTCCGGATTAGCTTTAAAATCAGTATACAAATTTTCGATATACGATGGATGGGAAGAGGTGATAAATGAAAAATCTTTCATGTCTGAAAATCAATTTTGCTTTTGTAAAGTCTTATTTTAATTATGGAGAAAATCTATTTAATATATTACATTTTAAATTCGCTGCAAATATCGTTAGTTTTACTCAAGATAAAAGAATAGAAAAAGATTCATTCCCTTTTTCACAATTATTTTCCAATAAATGGGCAAAAAAGTAAATAAAAGATTCAGGGAAAATAAAAATCTCAAAGAGATGGTTTTTTTATTAAGATAATCCCTATCTTTGCAGCCCAAAAAATTTATTTAATGGCCAATCATTCAGCAACGAAGAAAAGTGTACGTAAAAGTACTAAAAGAAATGAGCGCAATCGCTACCAAGGTAAGACTACAAGAAATGCGATTCGTAATTTTAAAGCAATTGACAATAAAGCAGATGCATCAGTAAAAATGAATGAGATCGCTTCTAAAATTGATAAATTAGCTAAACGCGGTATTATTCATAAAAATAAAGCTGCCAATTTAAAAAGTAAATTAACTAAAAGCATTCAAGCTTTAGAGAAATAAATTATTATATTTTATTATTAAAAATCCTGCTAAAATAAATTTTAGCGGGATTTTTATTTTTTGTATTACTTTAGCCGACTAAATCCAATTTACCTATGTTAAAACGTTACTTATTTTTTCTTTTAATTTCCGTGTTCTCAATTGCTTCTTTTGCGCAAGGCACAGAAACTTTCAGTAATATTCCTGCAGCAAATTCAGGATATACAGAAAGAGTGTGGACAGGAGATAATGGCTTGCAATGGAAAGCGACCGATGCAAGAACCGATCTTTCTATTGTAAATGGCAATAAAGCTATTGTAATAAGAGAAGGTTCATTGACTTGTAATGGAATGCCGAATGGTATTACTAAATTAACCTTCAACTACCAACAAAAATTTACCGGTACAGATGGTATTTTAGAAATTTATATCAATGGTACCAAAGTCGGAACTACTCCTCCATCTGTGATGGATGTAGCCATGTCTTATTCACTTGATAATATTAATATCAGTGGAACTTTTAATCTGGAAATCAGACAAACTACTCGGGGAACTACACCTCAATTAAGAATTGCCATTGATGATGTAGTATGGACAGCGTACACAGGTGCAGCATGTGCCACTCCTACAGCTCAACCTACATCACTTAATTTAACTTCAACACCGCAATCTATCTCCGGTACTTACACAGAAGCCAATCCGGAAGTAGATAATTATTTAATTGTTAGAAGTACTTCTTCAACCCTTTCTGCTAATCCGGTAGATGGTGTTAATTATAGTGCAGGACAAAGTTTGGGCGGTGGAACAGTAGTTGCAGTTACTACAGAAAATAATTTTGTAGAAAATAATTTGACACCAAGTACTCTTTATTATTATTTCATTTTTGCAAGAAATGATAATTGTACAGGTGGCCCAGTTTATTTAACCACAGCACCTTTGACAAGTAGTATTTCTACTACGGCTATTCCTGCGTGTACTACACCTGCTAATTCACCTTCAGGGCTTAATTTAATTCCTGCTAACAATAGTATTGCAGGTTCATTCTCTTCAGTTGCGAGTGCCAATAGATATTTAGTAATTATCAGCACAGCTTCCACACTTTCTGCTACGCCTTCTAACGGCACTACTTATACAGAAGGTGCTTCATTTGGAGGCGGCACTGTAGTATCGTACAGTTCTTCTACTACCTTTAATGCAATCGGTTTAACAAGCGGTGTTCAATATTACTTTTTTGTTTATTCTGCTAATTCGGAATGTGTAGGAGAACCTAATTATAGTTCTACTTCTACTTTTGCAAACGCAACTACCACTACTCAACAAACAGGTATTCCTGCAGGATATTATGATGGAACAGACGGCTTAACCTGTCAACTTTTAAAAACAAAATTAAGAGACATCATCTCTACCGGTTATAATCAACTTTCCTACGCGGGAGTATGGACTGCATACAAGTACACAGATATTCACAGAAATGATGCGAATACTGCTGACATAATTTGGGATATTTATAGTGATAATCCTAATGGCCCTGAACCTTATACTTATACTTTCGGAACAGACCAATGCGGTAGTTATGGTGTGGAAGGTGATTGTTACAATAGAGAACATTCTACTCCAAAATCTTGGTTTGCTGATGCGACGCCAATGTATACAGATGTAAATCATTTATATCCTACTGATGGAAAAGTAAATGGAGTAAGAAGTAATTATCCTTATGGTGAAGTTACTACTGTTTCTTATACATCTCAGAATGGAAGCAAATTAGGTATTGGAAATAATTTTGGATATACTAAAGTTGTTTTTGAACCCATTAATGAATACAAAGGCGATTTAGCAAGAACCAGTTTTTACATGGCTACTCGTTATCAAAATGAAATCATTGCAAATAATTGGTCAGCTAATGGAACTGCTAATGAAGTATTCTTAAGTTCTACAGACCAACCAAATGCTGATAAAAGAAAATTGCAGATTTACGATGATTGGTATTTAAAAACAATTTTCAAATGGAGTAATCAAGATCCGGTTAGCCAAAAAGAAATTGATAGAAATAATGCTGTTTATTATAAATCAGGTCAGAATAACAGAAATCCATTTATAGACCATCCGGAATATATTGCCAAAATTTGGGAATGCACCGGAGTATTACCTGTTACAATCACCGACTTCACTGCCATTTTACAAAATGATGCGGTAGTGATTAATTGGTATGCTACTTATGAAACCAATTTCAAACAATTCGAAATTGAGCGAAGCACCAATAGTACAGATTTTGCCAAAGTAGGTACGGTACAAGGAAAAAATTTGGCCAATTATTCTTTCACGGATGATCAATTACCATCCGCTTCTATCGTTTACTATCGTTTAAAAATGATTGATATCGATGGTAAATACGAATACAGCAAAATCGTTCAAATTAAATTGAATACCAATTTTACAAAAGTTTTGGTGTATCCAAATCCGGTAAGCAATGTTTTAAAAATTCAATTAAAAGCGATTCTTAGCGAAAACAGCCAATTGCAAATTGTAGATTTAACAGGAAGAACTGTACAAAAAACAAACATCCCAAATAGAACAAATGTTATTACACAAGATGTTTCTTCTCTTCCTTCCGGTAGATATTTTATTAGAATCACCAATAATGCAGAAGTAATTAATTCTTCTTTCATTATTATGAAATAAAAAATAATAGGAGGTAAAACCTCATTTATAAAATCACGCAAAGACTTAGTTTTTGCGTGATTTTTTTTTTGCACTAAAAAATAAAGATTCTACCTTGAGCCACGTGCATTCATTTTTATAAAAATATTTTACATGAAATTCCAAATCTGCATTTCATTTTTATTTTTCACATTATTTTTCTACACTATGGCCAACTCACAACCAACCGTTTTTGAAAAAACCAAAGGCAAAGAAACAGCAACCTATTTTGAGGTAATTCAATACTATAAAGAATTAGCTAAGAAATCGAGTCTGCTAAAAATGGAAACCAAAGGTTTTACAGACGCAGGTTATCCTTTACATTTGATTTTAATTAGTAACGATAAAGATTTCAGCCCTTCTTCATGGCATAAAAAAAATAAAGTAGTGTTGATGATCAATAATGGTATTCATCCCGGTGAGCCGGATGGCATCGATGCCAGTATGATGTTGGCGAGAGATATTGCTAATAAGAAAATAATTTTACCGGATAATGTAGCTATTGGTGTGATTCCGGTTTATAATATTGGAGGTGCATTAAATAGAAATAGTTTCAGCCGTGTAAATCAAGATGGGCCTAAGTCTTATGGATTTAGAGGAAATGCACAAAATTTAGATTTAAACAGGGATTTTACCAAAGGCGATTCTAAAAATTCACGATCATTTGCGGAAATATTTCACTTTCTCAATCCGGATGTATTAGTGGACACACATGTAAGCGATGGCGCCGATTATCAACATACCATTACGCTTATAACTACTCAATACAATAAATTAGGACCTCTTTTGGGTGAATGGGTAAAAAACACCTTCGACCCGGCGCTTTATAAAGGCATGAAAGAAAAAAAATGGGACATGGTGCGTTATGTGAATGTAGAAGATAAAGATCCCGCATCAGGATTTTCCCAATTCTACGATAGCCCCAGATATTCTTCAGGATACGCTGCATTATTCAACACAATAAGTTACATGCCCGAAACCCACATGTTGAAGCCTTATAGCGCCAGAGTAAAATCTACCTACGATTTATTGCAAACTTATATCGAACAGTGTAGCCTACACGCAAAAGAATTAATTTCAACAAGAAGAAAAGCTATCGCCAATTCTATTCAACAAAATAAATTTCCTTTATCATGGAAAGTGGATACTTCCCAATTTTCTTTTATCCCGTTTATGGGCTATAAGGCTGATAAAAAAATAAGTAAAGTAAGCGGACTCCCTGTTTTATTTTATGATCATTCCAAACCTTTTTCTAAAGAAGTGAAATATTTTGATGTTTTCCAACCGGGAAATATTGTTGATAAACCAAAGTGTTACATCATTCCGCAAGGTTGGTGGGCGGTTATTGATTTGATGCATTTGAACCAAGTAAAAATGGAGCGATTGAAGAAAGATACGATCATGGAGGTAATGGTTTCAAAAATTACCAATAATAAACCAATGCCCGTGGCTTATGAGAAGCATCATAAAAATGCTAAAGTAGAAGTAAACAATTCCAAAGAAAAAATTCAATTTTTAAAAGGGGATTACGTGATTTATCTCAATCAAAAAAGTAATAGATATATTGTTGAAATGCTAGAACCCACAGGGGATGATAGTTTCTTTTCCTGGAATTTTTTTGATGCCATTTTTCAACAAAAAGAATGGTACAGCGATTATAGATGGAACGATATTGCCGAAGAATATTTAAATTCTCATCCTGAAATACGAACTCAATTAGAAGAAAAGAAAAAAACAGACAGTGCTTTTGCTAAAAATGCTTCAGCACAACTCTATTTTGTATATACGCAATCCCCTTGGTATGAACCGGCCCACATGCGTTATCCGGTTTATAAAATAATGCCTTAATGATGGAGATAGAATTGAATAGTGAAATAAGTTTACTCACTTGAAACCACTTTATTATTTTGTTTTTTTAAGAAAATAAAATACCCTAATTTTGCAGCCCAAATAATTATTTTTAATCACCGATTGCTTAAAACCAATCAAAAACAATTTAAATGCAAAATTACGAATTGATGGTGATTTTTACCCCGGTGCTTTCTGAAGAGGAATACAAAACCGCTCAGAAAAAGTTTACCACCCTTGTTACTGATAACGGGGGCGAAATAGTGCATGAAAATGCATGGGGACTAAAATCACTGGCCTATCCAATCCAGAAAAAAACCACTGGTTTATACTGGGTAATGGAGTACAAAGCGCCAACCGACTTCAATGAAAAGTTGAAAACACAACTTTTGCGTGATGAATCAGTAATCCGTCACATGTACACTGCACTCGACAAATACGCCGTTGAGTACAATGCAAAAAAGAAAAATGGCGTTTCCACCGGAAAAGAAAAACAGGAGGTAACCAATGGCTAAACCAAACGAAATAAAATACCTTACTGCCATCAAAGCAGAGAAAAGGCCTAAAAAATATTGCCGTTTTAAGAAATTGGGAATCAAATACATTGATTACAAAGACGGAGATTTTTTAAAGAAATTCTTAAATGAACAAGGTAAATTATTACCCCGTAGAATCACCGGAAATTCACTAAAGTACCAACGTAAAGTAAGTGAAGCCATAAAGAAAGCTCGTCAAATGGCGATCCTTCCTTATGTTACAGATTTAATGAAATAAAAATTTTTCACCACCCTAATCCGACTAAAGGAGGAGAAAGTCCCGAAGCTTTCGGGATTGGGTAAAAATGCAAAAAAATGCAGGTAATATTAATACAAGACGTCAACAACTTAGGTGGCGCACACGAATTAGTAACAGTAAAAGATGGCTACGGTCGTAATTATTTAATTCCTCACAAATTAGCAGTAGAAGCGAATTCATCTAATTTGAAACAATTAGACGAGCGCTTAAAACAATTTGCTAAGAAAGAAGAAAAATTATTAGCTGAAATCAATAGCGTTATTGCTGTACTTCAAGATGGTATTTTGAAAATTGGCGCCAAAACCGGAACCAGCGGAAAAATATTTGGTAGCGTAACTTCTGTTCAAATAGCTCGTGCTATTCGCGAACAAAAAGGTTATCAAATTGACCGTCGAAAAATCACCATTTTGGATGAAGTAAAAGAATTAGGAAGCTATAAAGCAAAAATTGACTTTGGTAAAGGACACGAAACTGAAGTGGAATTTGAAGTAATAGCAGAATAATCAAAACGAACTTTTCTATTAAGCGGCAATCTAATTAGGTTGCCGTTTTTTTATTAAACTTTTTCAAGGGTTCAATATATTAGTTTTGATTAAAATTTCTAAATAAAAACGAATTAAAAAAGATAATTAAAAAATAAACGAAGGAAAATTATATAATCTCAAAGAAAAGATTACCTTTATTTTTTATTAATGGGTTTAGTTCGTTTTTCTTTTGGCTGAATGATTACTTTTACCAAGTTTACTCAGTTCATTGTAACTGCTAATTCTATTAATGTTTCAAAATTTATTAAACAAAAAGTTTTACAATGAACATTTATGTAGGCAATCTAAGTTGGTCAATGACTGATGAAGATTTAAACAGCTTATTCAGCCAGTACGGTACTGTTACGAGCGCAAAAATCCTTAAGGAAAAAAACACAGGGCGCAGTAAAGGTTTTGGTTTCGTAGAAATGGAAGACGATGAAGCAGCAAAAACTGCCATTGCTACCTTAAACGAAAACGAAGTACAAGGTCGCAAATTAATCGTTAACGAATCTCAACCTCGTCCTGAAGGAAGCGGCTACAAGAAAAGTGGCGGCGGTGGATACGGCGGCGGTAGAAGCGGCGGTGGCGGCTACGGCGGCGGAAGAAGCAGCGGCGGCGGTTACGGAAACGGCGGCGGCGGTGGCTACAAGAAAAGCGGCGGTAGTGGATACGGCGGCGGCGGTAGCAGAAGCGGCGGCGGTGGATACGGTAAAGATTATTAATATCTTCTTATAACCGGTTTCCTAAGACCCCCCTTCCCCATTATTTTAGAGAAGGGGGTTTTTATGTATAAATACATGCGACAGAAAAAAATGTACAATTGCACCCATAGTAATTTGAATATTTGTTCACGCCCGGCTTTCATATTCCGTCAATAAAAAGGCGGAAAGCCTAATAAAAAACTTCTCCTTCTTTTAGTTACTCAAATAACACTTGAGAAGATCATGCACTTTTAAAATTGACAGAGGGCGTTATTTTGCCACAATAGCATTCTTTTCGATATAATCCCATATATAGATTTTCGAATCCTTAATTTTTGACCAGGATTCAACATCCTTAACTAATTGCGACAAGGATAGTCCCTGTAAATATACATACTTGTCCTCACTCTCACCTTCTACTACATAGCAATTCACATATTCATCATCCCAATTCTTTCTTATTTCTACAGACCTATCCGCATCATACACTACATCAAAATCCTTTATTACCTCTCCATCTATAATGTATTGCAAATTATAGATAATACGATCTTCATCTAAAAGCGAGATCCTTATGCGTGGGTTGGAGCGATTCTTGGAAGTATATGTAGTCCATTTTGACGGCCATGATTGCCATTTGCCATTAGTCCTCTTTATTTCTTTATACGAGGTTAATACAATTCTTACGGCATCTAATTTAGAAATTTTAGGTTTTTTCTTTTCGGCCATAGGAGTTGTCGACCCGGATTGAGCATTAGCCATGTTAGTTCCGACCAACAGAACTATGCAAAGGATTAGGATTTTTTTCATTGTCGTGTTTGTTATGGTTTTTAAATAAATCTATTTTAAGATTAAATGATTCATTTCTCATGAATGTTTAACCTAAGTGGTTTATTAAAATTTATATTAAAAAATAATCAAAATGTATTTGACTAATTAAAGGCACAAACAGCGCCTACGATTAATTGAGTAATTAATACTAATATCAAATATAGAAAAAAATATTTAAAAATACTAAATGATACTTTTTAGGGAGGGTATTATCATAACAGTGTGCCAATTACTATAATTATGCACTACCTTGCTAATTATTTTAACCATTTTTCAAACCAGTTTACCAAATTTTCTTCCTCTATTCCCTGATCTTTCCAACCATGGCCCTTTCCTTTAATAACCATCAAATGATTAGGAACCTTTACTTCGTCTAATTTTTTAATCAACAATTTTGATTGTTGTATAGGCACTACAATATCTGCATCACCATGGATTATATAAACCGGAGGATCATCAGCAGTAACATAATACGCCGGAGAAATTTCTTTGGCAATTTGTAATCTCTTCTCAGGAATGATAATGGATGTAAAGGTTTTGGTACTATCATTCCATTCTTTAAAATCAAAAGCAGCCGCTACACCTTGTTTACGTAACATCACATCACTTTGTAACGGACTCAAATTTTGCATTCCGTAATTTAAAAAATCTGTAGGCGGATACAATACACCAACAGCTTGTACACGAGCAGAAACTTGATCCACAGGGTCTTTCGAATCGGTTGGCTGATCATCAGAAAGGCCAATCATTAAAGAAAGATGGCCTCCGGCTGAAGAACCTGTAATGCCAATTTTATTCGGATCAATTCCATAATCCGCAGCATGATATCGAATAAATCTAACTGCTCTTTTTACATCTGCAATTTCATCAGGTATTGCATATCTGGGTTGAGAACCATGAATTACCAAAAACACCGTAAACCCCTTATTGATATACTTTTTCGACCTTTCAATATAGCGTGGCACCCAGTCGTAAGAAGAAATAAAGTTACCGCTCACTACATTAATGATTCCCCTATGATTGGAATTAGATTGTGGAGATAACTGAATCATGGTCAAAGCCATTCCATCTTTTCTTCCATAAATAATTTCTGTTTGTGAAAATGGGATACTGTCTTGCGCTTTTATCTCAGGCGTATTGAGCACGAGAAATAATAAGAAACTAACAATTAATTTCATAGAGAATATTTTTTAAAGAATAAAAAATCAACCGTTTATTTTAAACCATACTTATTCAAATATCTATCTGATAATTGAGTTTGATGATTATCTAAATTAATTTGTCTTCCTTGAATAAATGCCAATGAAACAATACTGTGTTCCATATCCAAAATATCTCCATTACTCACAATAATGTTAGCATCTTTTCCTTCTTCGATGGTGCCGGTAATTTTATCAATGCCTAAAATTTTTGCTGCGTTAAAAGTGATAGCACTCAAAGCTTGCTCCTTCGTTAACCCATACGCAGCCGCTGTTCCGGCGTTAAACATTAAATTTCTTCCGCGAGTAGTACCATCATTATCTGCTATCGCAAAAAGAACTCCTGCTTGTTGTAAAAGATAGGGAGTTTTAAAAGGTTGATCCACATCATCATCATAAGTAAGAGGCAACGAATGAGATTGACTTAAAATTACCGGAATATTATTTTGCTTTAATAAAGGTGCTATTCTCCAACTATCCTGTCCGCCAACAATCACCACTTCAAAACCAAATTCTTTTGCAAAATCTATTGCAAGTAACATTTCCTTCACTGCATCGCAATGCACAAATAATTTTTGTTTTTTATCGAATAAATTTTTTGTGGCTTCAAAATTCAAATTGGTTTGTGCATGAACACTTTCTGCTAAATACGCTTTTGCATTTCTAAAAAAAGTTTTCAACCTTTCTATTTTATCCAAACCTTCTTTTAAAGGATTGTTTTGAGAAGAAGGCATCATTCCGAATCGTCCTCTTCTCGGTCTTAACGAAGGCATATTCACATGCATTTGTCCATCCATTTGGTAGGCTGCATCTTCCCAATTCCATGCATCTAATTGTACCACTGTAGAAGTACCGGAAATTAATTGAGATGAACCATCCTCATCTTGAGGAATAACGTTCGCCAATAAAATTCCATTGGTTCGCAAAACATTGATTACTCTAGAATCCGTATTATACGCTACTATAGAGCGAATGGAAGGATTGATATCACCCAATTCCTGATAATCATTTGAACCGGGTACTGAACCTGAAACTTCTTTAAGTCCAAGATTAGTAATAGCACTAATAAGCCCGGGATAAACTTGTTTTCCTTTTAGATCATAAATTTTTGCATCGGACGGAGCGGTGATATTTGTTCCTACTTTTTCAATTTTTCCTTTGTTAATTAAAATATTTCCATTCTCAATCACAGTTCCATTTCCAACATGAATGGTAACATTCGAAAGAAAAATTTTGCCTTTATTTTCAGGAGCAGGATAAATAGTTGGTTGCGAAAATCCTACAGTATGCGCTAAAAAGAAAATCGCTAAAAGGTTGATAATTTTTTTCATATTTATAATTATAAGAACGATAATTAAATATTATTGATTAATGATTGATCCGTCATTTTCATCTTCATCTTCACAATGAAACTCTGTTTGCACGCCCATTCTAGGCGGAACCATCAACATCCCGCTTTTCTTTTCATTCAATAATTTTTGGATCAATCTATTTTTTTCTGTTTGCATTTCCTTTCTCAATTGTAAATCATGTTTTCTATCAAAATAAATAATACCATCTACAATTGTAGTTTGTGCAACTGCATAAATACTTAAAGGATTGTTATTCCATAAAACCAAATCAGCGTCCTTACCTACTTTTATACTTCCTGTTTGATTTTGAATATGCAACATCGTTGCAGGATTGATCGTAACCATTTTCAATGCATCTTCTTCCGACAATCCATATTTGATACTTTTTGATGCTTCCTGATTGAGTCTCCTAGCCATTTCCGCATCATCAGAATTGATGGCGGTATTGACTCCCATCTTAAATAAGATACTTGCATTTTGCGGAATCGCATCTACTACTTCTGTTTTATACAACCACCAATCACTAAATGTGGATGCATTAGCTCCATGTTTTTTTATTTTATCAGCAACTTTATACCCTTCCAACACATGCGTGAACGTGTTGAATTTAAATCCAAATTTTTCTGCTACTCGCATGGCTGAAGTAATCTCACTTTGTACATAAGAGTGGCATGTTATAAATCTTTTTGAATTCATAATTTCTACCAGAGCATCTAATTCAAGATCGCGACGGACGGGCAATAGCAAACTATTTTTTCCACGATTGTTATAAGCTTTGATGGCATTTTCATAATTCAGTGCTCGAGTAAAAGCATCCATTAATACTTCTTCCACTCCCATTCTTGTATCCGGAAAACGATTATTATTTCTTGAAGTGGTTCTTTTTACATTTTCACCCAAAGCAAATTTTATAAACGGATCAGCTCCTTTAAATTTCAAACCATCTGCATCTGTGCCCCATCTTAATTTTATCAATTGGGTTTGTCCGCCAATGGTATTCGCACTTCCATGCAAAATATGCGAGGTAGTAACTCCACCACTTAATTGTCGGTAAATATTGATATCGTCTGGATTCAAATTATCTCCGATACGAACCTCAGAGGTTACTGATTGCCCTCCCTCATTGATGGAGAAAGTAGCGATGTGCGAATGTTCATCAATTATTCCCGGAGTCAAATGCATTCCCGTTCCATCAATTACCATGGCACCATTGGAACTCAAATTTTTTCCGATGGCTGCAATTTTTCCATTCTTCACCAACACATCTGTATTCTGTAAAACTCCTTCCTTTTCACTCGTCCATACGGTGGCATTTTTGATTAAAATATCTTTTTGTTTTGGCATTTCATCCCAACCATAAGCACCAAAAGGATAAGTCATTTTTCCAAGAATAACTGTTTCTTTATTTTTCGAAGAATCACTTTTTAATGGGCTTTGTTGTTGTAAAGTTGCCGTCCAATAAAGTGCGTTTCCTGCAGTATCCACGCCACTTCCATTCCACACATCACCATTACTAACTCCACTTAATCTAATAGTCGCATTCGTTTTAGAAGATTTCGTTCCTGATAAATTTCCTTTCTTATCGGAAGTTTTATTGGGCTCAGGAGAGAAACTTAATTTTACAATTTTTCCATCAAAAGAAAATTTATTATTGAAAGTATCTTTTGCTGAAATAATTGCATTGTTACCGGATTTTACATCCAAAGTATAAGAATGCGAAATACCATTTTTATCCGTTGTTTGTAGTAAATAAGTGGCTGCAACAGAATTCCATTTATCATTTTTTATCTCATATTTTTCGCCCTGAATCCAGTTTTGTAGTACCACTGCATTATCATCAAAAATGGGATGATCGGAAATAAAAAAGTTAGCGATTTTTCCATTTTCTAAACTTCCAACTTGATCATATACTTTCAATAAATTAGCCGGATTTTTTGTGAGTGCTTCCAACGCTGCTTTCTCTGAAAGGCCTGACTGTATTGCTTTTCGTAGATTTGTCCAAAAAGTTTTACTATCTTTTAATCCATCTAAAGAAAGACAGAAAGGAATTTTTTCTTTCTCAAAAGCAGCAGGATTGGTTGGTGCCATTTCCCAATTTTTCAAATCCTCTAAAGAGACATATCGCGCATCATCCGGATCTTCAACATCCATTCCTTGCGGAAAATCTAATGGCAAAATAAAAGTAGACTTCGTTTGACTCATTTCTTGTATCCGCTGGTATTCATCTCCTCCTGCTTTGATAATATAATTCACTCCAAATTCTTGGGCAATTTTAAATGCTCTTAAACTACTCCATTTATCTGTTGCTTCGAAAATTTGCGGAAGATTTTGCTCTTGATTCCACGCTTCTAAACTTAAATTTTTTCCTTCTTCCGGCGGATTATTTTTATACCAATTGGCATCCAAATAAGTTTGTCGCAATAATGCAATTATTCCCATAATAGATGTTGGATACGTTTGAGAAGAAGTACCTCGATTAAAAGAATATTGTGCCGACGCTTGACTTTTTAGCATCACAAAATTAGCAGGTTGATTCGCCAGAGTTACGAGTGTGCCTGTACCACGCGCGATTCCATCTCTTTGATGAGTTAGCACGGTTCCAAAACCACTCTCTCTAAATTTTTGCGCATCTTTATCATTTACCTCAAAAAGTTGGTAACCGTTTACCTCAGGTTTTAATGCTTGATTCCAAGAAAAAGCACCTTTGGTATTGGAAGTAATTTGCGGAGCAGAAAATGGATTGAATCCCGCGAAATCTCTTTTAGGAGTCGGAATTCCATAGTCTGCATAAATATCTATGAAAGAAGGATAAATAAATTTTCCTTGACAATCTATTACCAGCGCATCTTTTGGAATAGTAATATTATTTCCAACCTCAACAATTTTTTTATTGCGAATCAAAAGAGTGGCATTGTTCAATGTAGTATTCGCATCTTTTACAATGGTGGCATTGGTAAATGCATAAGCACCATCCATTGGATTTGAAATACCATTCACGGGAAACGTAGCCTGAGCATAGGTTTGATTTAAAAATAAAAATGTCGCGATAAATAATAGGACACTATTGAGCATTTTATTTTTTTGCATAAGCGAGTGTTTTTGGAATCCTAAGTTATTTAAAAGTTAAATAAAGGACAGGGATTATTTTACAGGTGGTAAAAAAATGATTTAGAGCATCATTGCATTAGGTATTAGGGTTACTAAACTTTAGAAAGAGTATCTATAGAAGAAAGAGACAATAAAAAAATTTAAAAGCTCTACCGAAAAATTCTGTCAAATAAAAAAAGTATCCAATGAAATCTCTATCAAAACTTTTAGCTACTCTTATTTTTATCACTTTATTTTTTGCATGTAGCCCATCCTCTTCTGATGCAACAAAAATGAATGAAGAGATGAGCGCTGATACAACCGCATTTATTTCTTCTTCTGCTGCAGTTGAAACAGGCAAAGATTCAACTCGAAAATTTATTCGTACTGCAGACTTAAAATTTAAAGTAAAAAATGTAGTCAATGCCACTTACGCCATTGAAAATATCACTAACAAAATTGGTGGCTTTGTTACTTACACGAATTTAAGCAGTGAGATTGATAATACTGCTACCACAGCGGTTTCGGCCGATTCATCTTTGGAAACAACTTATTTTACTGTGGTTAATAATATGACGTTAAGAGTTCCCAACACTCAACTCGACACTACATTAAAATTGATTGCAACTTTAATTGATTATTTGGATTATCGAATTATAAAAGCAGATGATGTAGCGTTTCATTTATTGGCTAATGACTTAACGCAAGAGAGAACGAAAAAAAATGAAAAACGTTTGACAGATGCAATTGACAGCAAAGGAAAAAAATTAAACGAAACAGCTAATGCAGAAGAATTGTTATTACAAAAACAAGAAGAATCGGATAATGCAAAAATCTCCAATCTTTCTATAAAAGATCAAATTAATTTTAGCACGATAACACTTTTGATTTACCAAAGACAAGATATAAAAAGAGAACTCATTTCTAATTATAAAAATATTGAAGAGTACACACCGAGTTTTGGTAAAAGAATTCTCGGTGCATTCCGCTCAGGTTGGGAAATTTTACAAAATGTAATTATTTTTCTTGCTCAAATTTGGGGATTGATATTGTTGTTCATTGTTGGACTTTTTCTTTACAAACGTTATGGAAACAAAAGAAAAAAATGATTAAAATAGATTTTGATTTTTTTTCTGGCACAGGTCTGAAGACCTGCGCTAATGAGAGATTTTTAATTTCTTACAAATCCGAATCTGCCAAAATCCTCAAAGATTGTTGAATTAAATTTTCAACTGCCTTACCACTGTCTTTTGAAAATTCTTGAATCACTCTATTGGCGATGATTGCGTTGAGACTAATACAATGGTGTCCTAATAATTTACCCAAACCATAAATGGCAGAACTTTCCATTTCAAAATTAGCAATGTGATGATCGCCGCTTCTGAAACTGGTTAGTTTATCTATCAATCCTTTGTAGGCTAATGGCAATCTTAATATTCTACCTTGAGGACCATAAAACCCGGGACATGCCGCTGTTATACCTTGATGATAATTTTTTGAAAATAATTGAACCAATTTATCACTACCCGAAAATATATAAGGAATCACATTGCCTGAAGTCAAGCCTGTGTAGGTTTTAAATGCTTCAATAATTTCACTTTCTTCAGCGGTCTTTTCTGTTTCATAATAATGCATCACATTATCAAAACCGAGGCCATGTGTGCCGGCAACAAAACTATCTATCGCCACATCTTTTTGCAATGCACCGGAAGTGCCAAAGCGAATAATATTTACAGATCGAAGATTAGGTTTGATGGTTCTTGTTTCGAAGTCAATATTTACCAATGCATCTATTTCATTCATGGCAATATCAATATTATCTGGGCCAATACCTGTACTCAAAACAGAAATTCTTTTCTTTCCCAGATAGCCGGTGTTCATAATAAATTCTCGATGTTGCGTCTGAAACTCAATAGAATCAAAGTGTTTACTCACAATTTTTACTCTATCAGGATCGCCCACCAAAATAATTGTGTCAGCGATTTCTTCCGGCCTGGCTCCGATATGATAAATAGCTCCGCGGTTATCAATGATTAATTCAGATTCTGGAATTCGATTCATAATTGGTCTTACTTTTTATTTTCACGATATCAGTTAAAGGTAATTTAAAACTTATGGTGAATGAAAAAAAATAAAAACAAAGAATTTTATTTCGCTCATTCCTATTTCCGCGATAAATGTGGTATTTTCGTCAGTCATAAAAGAAATATGGCAGAAAAAAAAAATAATGATTCCTGATTTTAATCTTTCACCAAGAATAGATAAAGTAGGCATCGACGAGAGAGCCGAACGATTTACCAAACGCAGCATTAAAAAAGAAACGAAAGTAAATGGTTTGAAGCTGGCTTTGAACATGATTGACTTAACGACTTTAGAAGGTAAGGATACCGACGGTAAAGTAAAGCAGATGTGCTACAAAGCAGTGCACTTACTGGATGTATATCCCGGCCTACCAACAGTTGCTGCGGTTTGCGTGTATCCTTCAATGGTGAAAACAGCCAAGCAAGCGTTAGGAAATTCAGGTGTAAATGTAGCCTCTGTAGCTACCGCATTTCCCAGCGGACTTTCTTCTTTAGAAATAAAATTAGCCGATGTTAGATACGCGGTGGGTGAAGGTGCAGATGAAATAGATATGGTGATTAGTCGCGGTAAATTTTTACAAGGAGAATACAATTATGTATTCGACGAAATTGCTGCAGTTAAGGAAGCTTGTGGTGCAGCAAGGTTAAAAGTAATTTTAGAAACAGGGGAATTAATCACTTTTGATAAAGTGCGTAAAGCCAGTGACATTGCAATGTATGCCGGAGCAGATTTTATTAAAACTTCTACAGGAAAAGTTCCATCAGCAGCCACGATTCCGGTTACTTTGGTGATGTTAAATGCAATCCGAGATTTTTATTTTAAAACCGGAAAAATGATAGGCATGAAACCGGCCGGAGGAATTTCCAAAGCCAAGCTGGCATTGCATTACCTCGTAATGGTAAATGAAGTTCTGGGTGAAGATTGGATGAACAATCATTGGTTTCGTTTTGGAGCAAGCAGCTTAGCCAATGATGTATTAATGCAATTAATGAAGGAGAAAACCGGAGTGTATCAAGGAAAAGATTATTTCACTCTTGATTAGTTTTTCCAAAAAACAAATTCAATTGTAGAAAAAGAAAATTAAAAAATGAATTTTAAAAATAACTGATGGCCACAAAAAGAAACAATACACTGAAATTAAAATTTGACAGTGCTCGTGTATACGCACCCGCACCGGAAAGCAGAAGTGCCGCAAAAATTAAACCTAAGTACGATTTATTTATCAATGGAAAATTTGAAAAACCGTTGAGCAAAAAATATTTCGACTCTACCAATCCTGCTACCGGAGAAAAATTATCTGAAGTAGCAGAAGCCAATGCTGCAGATGTAGATAAAGCTGTGAAAGCAGCGCGCAGTGCGTATGAGAAGACTTGGAGTAAAATGCCTGCTAAAGAAAGAAGTAAATATATATTTCGAATTGCTCGCATGGTGCAAGAAAGAGCCAGAGAATTAGCTATCGTAGAAACATTAGATGGAGGAAAACCTATTCGCGAAAGCCGTGACTTTGATGTGCCCACTGCTGCTAATCATTTTTTTTATTATGCAGGTTGGGCCGATAAATTAGAATATGCTTTCCCCAATAGAATTGCAAAACCTCTAGGAGTTGCGGGACAAATCATTCCATGGAATTTCCCTTTATTAATGGCATCATGGAAAATAGCACCGGCGTTGGCTACAGGCAATACAGTTGTTTTAAAACCCGCTGAAACTACACCGCTCACGGCATTGCTTCTTGCAGAAATTATTCAAGAAGCAGATTTACCTCCCGGCGTTGTCAATATCATTACAGGTGCCGGAGCTACGGGTTCTGCTATTGTTAATCATCCTGACATCAATAAAATAGCTTTTACAGGTTCTACCAAAGTAGGTAAAATGATTCAAACTGCCATCGCAGGAACGAACAAAAAAGCCACTTTAGAATTAGGAGGAAAAGCAGCGAATATTATTTTCGATGATGCTGCCATAGACCAAGCAGTAGAAGGAGTTGTGAACGGAATATTTTTTAATCAAGGGCATGTATGCTGTGCCGGTTCTCGATTGTATGTGCAGGAGTCTGTGATGGACGAAGTAGTTCAGAAATTAAAAAATAGAATGGAAACATTGATTGTTGGAGATCCGATGGATAAAAATACCGACATCGGAGCCATCAATTCTAAACAACAATTTGATCAAATCAATAAATACATAAAAATAGGAATCGATGAAGGATCCGATATGTTCCAAAGCAGTTGTGCTTTACCAAAATCAGGATTATTTATTCGCCCTACAATATTTACAAATGTGGCTCAATCAAGCAGGATCGCACAAGAAGAAATTTTTGGTCCTGTATTAACCATTCAAAGTTTTAGAACTGATGATGAAGTAATTGAAAAAGCCAACAATTCACCTTATGGTCTTTCAGCAGGAGTATGGACTGATAAGGGTTCTAAGATATTTAATCTAACCACTAAATTACGCGCAGGTGTTGTTTGGGCAAATACTTTCAATAAGTTTGATCCTACTTCTCCATTTGGCGGCTACAAAGAAAGTGGTTACGGCCGCGAAGGAGGTTTGCATGGTTTAATACCTTATACTTCTTTGGGCAGTTAATTAAAAATAAAAAACAATTGGGTTATATTTTTTATAAACCATTTCAACACATTCTTTTTAAAAAAGAAAATAAAGAAAAATGAGCAAAGCACTTTTGAAAAAAGCACCTACGGTTTCGAGAGCAACAAAAACAGAAAAATCTAAATCAGAAAAAAGATTGGAAATTTTGAAAACATACAAAATATACATTGGAGGGAAATTTCCGAGAACCGAATCCGGAAGGTATTATATGGCGGAAAATAGCAAAGGTGATAAGTTGGCCAATGTTTGTCTTTCTTCAAGAAAAGATTTTAGAGATGCTGAAACTGCAGCTCGAGCTGCGCAAGGAAGTTGGAGTGCCAAAGCGGCTTTCAATAGAGGCCAAATTTTATATCGCATCGCAGAAATGTTGGAAGGTAGAAGAGTTCAGTTTATTGATGAATTGATGAAACAAGATGCTACAAAAGAGCAAGCTGAAAATGAAGTCAATATTTCTATAGATCGATTAATTTATTATGCTGGATGGTGCGATAAATTTCAACAAATATTCAGTTCGGTAAATCCGGTAGCCTCTTCGCATTTTAATTTCTCTGCTCCTGAACCAACCGGGGTTGTATCTATTATCGCCCCCCAAAATAATTCTTTGTTAGGTTTGGTTTCTGTAATTGCTCCGGTGATTGCAGGAGGAAATACTTGTGTAGTTTTAGCATCTTACGCTAAACCTCTTTGTGCGGTTACATTTGCGGAAGTTATTAATTCTTCAGATGTGCCCGGCGGAGTCGTAAATATTCTTACCGGGAAAGTGGCTGAATTGCTACCTTATTTTGCAGATCACATGGATGTGAATGCCATTATTTATTGTGAAAAAGATCCCGAAAATCATTTGATGATTCAAGAAAAATCTGCTTTAAATATGAAGCGTCCTACATTTTATGACGGTATTAATTGGCAAAAAGAGGAAGGGCAATCTCCTTATTTTATTATGGATACACAAGAAATAAAAACTACTTGGCATCCTATAGAAAATATTGGCGGATCATCAGGCTCTTATTAAGATTGCAATAAAATTTTTCAAAAAATTTTCTATTTTTTATCACTCACTTTTCAATGAATATATCTCCCTATATTTCTAACGAAATTTTAAAACAAAATACACTTCTTGCAGAAGTAGAACAAGTTTGTGAAGAAGCTATTCGATTTAATTTCTACTCAGTTTGTATTTTACCGTTATTTGTAAAAAAGACAAAAGAATTTTTAGGTGATTCACCCGTGAAAATAGCCACTGTTGTAGGTTTTCCATTTGGTAGTTCGGCTATTGAAGCGAAAGTTGCCGAAATAGTTTTAGCCATTTTAGATGGAGCAGATGAAATAGAATTGGTAGTAAATATTGCTGCAATAAAGAATAATGATTGGAATTATATTGCCAACGAAATCAATACTATTTTACCTATCATCAAAAATAAAAACAAGGTTATAAAGGTGATTATCGAAAGTGGATTATTAACTGATGATGAATTAATAAAGTGCTGTGATATTTATGGTGTAGCTGGCGTAGATCTTGTAAAAACTTCTACCGGATTTGCAGAAAAAAATGCCTCTATCAGAACAGTTGCATTAATTCGTTCGCACCTTACAGATGCAGTTGGAATTGAAGCCAGCGGCGGTATTCAATCGTATTCATTTGCAAAAGAAATGCTGAATGCAGGTGCTAATAAAATAGGCACTTCACATAGTATCGCCATTCTGGAAGAAAGCCAATCTCTGAAAAAAGTATAACTTTTTCTTTTACTTATCGGTACTATTTTTGCGATTCAATACGAACTATGAAGTATTATCTTTTTATTTGGATTAGTTTATTTTCAATGTCGTCTTTTGCACAAGAGACCATGCAAGATTCTATACCCGTGAATAAAGTAAACATTTTTAAAGATGCGCGTTTATCGGTTCTTGAGTTTAAACAATTTGAAATCAATTCTGCCATTTTAAAAACACATGCTCGTACTACTCTTGGTTATCGATTGATGGTATTGAATACAAGTGATAAGGATTATGCTTTTAAAATAAGGACAGAATTACTCCAAAGATTTCCGGAACAAAAGCCTTACATGTGGTTTGCCAATCCTTACATCCGAATAAAATTCGGTAATTTCAGAACAAAAGATGAGGCTGAATATTATAAAAAACAAATTAGTTACATGCTCGGTGGAGCGAATGTTTATTTTTTACATGAAATGATTGAAATACCACCGGGTAGTGAATTAGATTAGTTTAGTGATAAACAAAATCAAATTCTTACTATATTTATAGTTTTCTATTCTTCAGCCTTAGGCTATTACTTACTACACTCACAGAACTCAATGCCATAGCCGCTCCTGCAAACATTGGATTTAATAAAAATCCATTGATGGGAAATAAAATTCCGGCAGCAATCGGTATTCCGATAATATTATAAATGAATGCCCAAAATAAATTTTGTTGAATGGTCGCTACTGTATAACGGGAAAGCCTAATCGCTTTTGGAATTTTTAAAAGATCGGATGAAATAATTGTCATCTTTGCTACCTCAATCGCAATATCACTTCCCTGCCCCATTGCAATGCTAACGTCGGCTTGAGCCAAAGCATTGCTGTCATTGATTCCGTCACCAACCATAGCAACTACTTTTCCTTCTCGTTGTAACTTTTTTACAAATTCTGCTTTATGTTCAGGTAATAAACCTGCTTTATAATTTTTAATTCCCACTTGATCGGAAATTGCTTTTGCAGTTTCAGCATTATCGCCTGTGAGCATATACACTTCTATTCCTGATTCTTGCAATTGATGTATTGCTTCTTTAGAAGATGCTTTGATTTTATCCGCAATAGCAATCACGGCAAGCACTTCTTTTTCATTGGAAAAATATACAACCGTTTTTGCTTCTTGTAACCATTGCCCGGCTTGGGTTTGCAATGCATCATTTATTGTAATGGAATGTTTATCTAATAACGTTTTATTGCCTACATAAAAAGTTTTATTCTCTATAATTGCTTTTGCTCCCATTCCGGTGAAGCTTTCAAAATGGTCAATAGAAATATTTTTAGCATTAGAAAGAAATTGAACAACTGCTTCCGCCAATGGATGCTCTGATTGTTTTTCTAATGTTGCTAAATGTGGTAAATATTTTTCATCATCATTCAACCAAATCAAATCAGTCACTACCGGCTTACCTTCAGTGATAGTGCCGGTTTTATCCAAAATAATCGTATTCACTTTTTTGGCTAATTCTAAGCTCTCTGCATCTTTAATTAAAATTCCATTTTCTGCACCCTTGCCAATTCCCGCCATGATTGCCGTTGGTGTAGCCAGACCTAACGCACACGGGCACGCGATTACCAAAACGGTTACCAAAGCCAACATGCCATGTGTTAATCCATTTTCTCCACCAAGAACTATCCATATAATCAAACTTAAAATAGCCAATCCAATTACAACAGGAACAAAAATCGAAGAGATTTTATCTACTAATTTTTGCACCGGAGCTCTGCTTCCTTGCGCATCTTGCACCATTTTTATTATATGCGCCAACATGGTATCGCCGCCTACTTTTTCTGCAACGAATTGAAAACTTCCTTTTTGATTGATGGTGCCTGCAAACACATTTGCACCTTCTGTTTTTTCTAAAGGAATAGGTTCGCCGCTTATCATACTTTCATCCACAAAAGAATTTCCTGAAATTACTTTTCCATCAACCGCAATGCGCTCTCCGGGCTTTACTAAAATCTTTGCACCAATAGCAACCTCAGAAATTTTTATTTCTTTCTGTTCTCCATTCTCATCAATAATAATAACAGTTTTGGGCTGTAAACCAATTAATTTTTTAATGGCAGAAGAAGTATTTCCCTTGGCTTTTTCTTCTAACATTTTTCCTAAAAGAATAAATGCAATGATAACACCCGCAGCTTCAAAATAAACATGAGGAGTGATACCTCTGCTCAACCAAAATTCAGGAAAGAATAAATTGAAAACACTGAACAGATAAGCAATTCCCGTACTCATGGCTACGAGCGTATCCATATTAGCGGATCTCTGTTTTAATTGTTTCCATGCATTTACAAAAAACTGATTACCAAAAATGAAAACAATAGGAGTGGATAAAATCCACATGATATAACCGCCGTAAGGCATATTCATAAAAATCATTCCTATCGCTACCAATGGGATTGATAAAATTATGGAGGCGAAAGTTTTTCTTTTTAATAAACGAAATTTTTTATCATGCTCTTCTTCCAAAGCATCTTTAGCTTCCTCGCTTTCATCAATCATTAAATCATAACCAACAGATTGGAGTGAAGATTTAAATTCTTGAGGATTGGTGATTGTAGGAATATATTCAACATGCGCAATAGTATTGGCGTAGTTCACATTTGCATTCATTACCCCCGGAATATTTTCCAAAACACTCTGCGAACTCGCAGCGCAGGAAGCACAACTCATATTTAAAACAGGAAACGATTGCTTAATGGTACTTACGTCATAACCCAAGTCCCGTATAGTTTTCACGGCATTTGAAATCACCTCGGCATCACCATTGGTTTCAATTATTGCTTTGTTATTATTGAGTTCAACTTTGTGCGATGTAATGCCCGCAACTTTACTTAATCCTTTATCAACAATCAAAGCACAGTGTTCACTATCTACTCCTGATAAAGGTAAATCCGTCTCAATTTTTTCTTTCATTGTACTGCTTTTACATTCACAAATTTCGCTCTAAAAATTGGCAAGTCGTTATATCCTTATGGGTAAAATGTATAGATGTTAGAATTGAGAGACTAATTTTTTTATTTCCCCAAACCATCAATAGGCTTGCGATGTACGGCACCTAAGGATTTAAATTCTGTAGGTGTCATACCTGTAATTTTCTTGAATTGACCTGAAAGATGTTGTGTGCTGCTGTAACCTAAATTCAATGCAATTTCTCCCAAAGACATTTCATCATACACCAACCATTCTTTTACCTTTTCTATTTTTTGCGAAATAAAAAATTGCTCTATGGTTACGCTTTCTACTTCTGAAAATAATTTACTGATCGTAGAATATTCTTTAAAAATATGTTGAGTCAAAAATTTATGCAAACTAAAATGTTCTTCAATATTTCCGCTTTGTACTTTTTGTATCAAAAGGTTTTTAATTTTTTCAATCAATTGATTTTTTTGACTGTCTAATAATTCAAAACCGACTTTACTTAATTCTTCAGAGAGTTCTCTCAACTTCTTTTCTGATAAGGGTTTCATCAATTCCACTTCGCCTAATAAAATATTTTTCGGAATAATTTTACATTCCGTTAGAATTTGTTCCACACTAATTATACAACGCGGACAAACCATATTTTTTATAAATAATTTCATGGATCTTCAAATTAAATGCTACACTGCATTTCCAAAAAATAAATACGCCAACAAAATAGCCGTAATCACTCCTGCTAAATCGGCAAGTAACATCGCGCCAATAGAATATCGTGTATTTTTAATTGATACCGCACCAAAATACACAGCAACTACATAAAATGTAGTATCCGAAGAACCTTGTAAAACAGAAGATAAACTTCCTGCAAAAGAATCAGAACCATAAGTCGTCATTGTATCAATCATCATACCTCTTGCAGCACTTCCACTCAAAGGTTTGATCAACGCAGTCGGAAGTCCATCTACAAAACGAGTGTCCGTTCCTAACATCGCAAAGAAACTCCTCATCGCATCAATTACTACATCAAACGTACCGCTGGTGCGCAATAGACTAATAGCTACCAACATACCCACGAGGTAAGGAATTATTTTTACCGCCACTTCAAATCCACCTTTTGCTCCTTCGATAAAAGCACCGAAAATATCAATATTCTTATACAATGCTCCCAAAATAATGAAGAAGAACAAACCTAAAATCAATCCATTACTAAGAATACCTGAGAACGATTGCACCTCGCTAAAATGCAATGATTTTAAATAAATAACCATGGCCGCAATCACCGCAGATAAACCTAAGACCCATAATAAAATCGTGGGTTGGAAAACATTTATTTTTTGTTTGAAACTCACAATCGACATGGCTGCCATTGTTGCTACAAAAGTAGCTATCATACACGGAATAAAAATATCCGTAGGGTTAGTGGCGTGCAATGAAGCCCGTATCGCAATAATGCTCACAGGAATTAGAGTGAGCCCTGAAGCATGCAAACAAAGAAACATTACTTGTGCGTTGGAAGCCGTGTCTTTACTCGGATTGAGCTCTTGCAAACTTTCCATTGCCTTGATACCAAAAGGAGTTGCTGCATTATCTAAACCTAATAAATTTGCCGAAAAATTCATTACCATATGGCCCATCGCCGGATGATTTTTTGGAAGGTCGGGAAATAATTTAGAGAAAAAAGGGCCAATAATTTTTGATAGCAATCTTATGCCTCCAGCCTTTTCTGCAATGCTCATAAAGCCCATAAACAAAGCCATTATTCCAATTAAATTAATAGAAATATCAACCGCAGTTTTTGCAGTGGAAATAATTCCATCGGCGTGTTGTTCTTTATAAACAATGTATTGTCCATCTGCATTGATATTATATTTCGTGCCGCCATCTGTATAACTTTTACCGCTTTGTAAAGTTTTTAAAATTACCGCAGACATGGTAGCCGTATCAGCTAATTTTGTTTGAGAAGAATCACCGGATTTCCCAATGACCATTCTGCTATAAATATCTGAATTACCTTTAGTAAAAATGCACTGAAATGTTGCTGCAAGAACGGCAATAACAATAAAAGCTGCCCAGATTCTACTTAAAGCCATAAATATAAATTAGTAAAACTAAGGTAAGGGATTTTTGGGATGGGGTTTTGTAAAAATTGGAATTCTCAATGTGTTGATATAGCAGATTTCTTGATTTAAAAATGTATTTATTTTGAAAATTCATCAAAAAAAATTGTTTTATCATAAGATAAAGCTTCTACACTTTCTTATAAAAGAATTCTGATTAATTGTTATATTGTGTTGGAATTTTTAGGAATTAATTCGATCGACTATACCAAAACAATCTTTATATGGACACATCAAAATTTTCAGCTTTTGACAATCGTTCATTTCAGCGATTTTCTAATCCGTCTCTTATTGAGAAAGACCTTCAGACTTTAGTTGGTATAATTAAAGGAATCAAGAGTGATTGTATCATCAATCAAACTGAATACATTGAAGTTCTGAATTAGGCAAATTCTCATAAAGATTATGAGGACAAACAACCTTACAAAGAAGTTATTGGAATAATTCGCCAAGCTTTTGCCGATAATATTTTGACATTTGAAGAAAGTGAAAACATCATTTGGTTTTGCAATCAATATATTAACAAGACCGGATACTTTGACGTAATAACTTCTAGCATTCAAAAACTTACAGGAATTGTAAAAGGAATTGCAATCGACAACGAAATCAACATTCTAGAACTTGAATATTTATACGAATGGTTAGAAGAACATGATTTTTTAAAAAATTCATACCCTTATGACGAACTGTATAACATTACCACTAGTATTATTCAGGACCGAACAATATCAGCTGAAGAACATGACGCCTTACTTAGTTTTTGCAACGCACTTATAGGAGATTCAAATAGTAACTCAAATACAACCTTGGTCTCCTCTCTTAAAATAGGTTTTTATCAAATTGATCCAACAATAAATATTCAAGAAAATACTTTTTGCATAACCGGAATTTCTAAAAAATATAAACGGAAAGAGATTGCAGAGAAAATTGAACTGTATGGAGGTTTCGTTGTTGATAATATAAATTCAAAATTAAATTACCTCGTGGTTTGTGACGAGAAAAATACTTGTTGGGCTTTCACCTGTTATGGTCGTAAAATAGAAGAGGCTATCAAGTATCGCAAACAAGGAAAAAAGCTCGCCATTGTTCATGAGTTCGATTTATATGATACTTTGGAAAGTCTTTGAATAAGAAGACTGCCCTCCGTTGCAAGTTTCTATTTCATTACCACAATCACTCTGCCTATACTCAAACATTCTTACCCATTTAAAAATAATTTTCCCCTCTACCAAATTGTAGAAAGTTTTTCAATTTATTAATTAGTTAGTTTTATAAAATGAAGATTGGAAAAAATAAATATATCCAGTTATTAGATAATATTGGTTCAACAATTGAACAAGCAAGACAAAATGCAATTAAAGTTGTTAATACAGAATTAGTGAAGGCCAATTGGGAAATTGGCAGACACATCGTGGAATATGAGCAAGGCGGACAAGAAAGAGCAGAGTATGGAAGCGCTTTACTGACAAAGCTTTCCAAGGATTTAAGAGAACGCTACGGTAAAGGATTTGGCAGACGCAATATTCTGGATATGCGTAGGTTTTATCTTGCTTATGAGAAATGGCAGACAGTGTCTGCCAAATTGAGTTGGAGCCATTACATTGCATTGATAGGTATTTCAGACGATACAGCTCGGAAATTTTACGAAAAACATACCCTTAACGAAAACCTCTCTGTAAGAGAATTAGAAAGACAAATTAATTCCTCTTTATTTGAACGATTAGCCTTGAGTAAAGACAAAAAAGGAGTTTTACAATTATCAGAAAAAGGCTTAATAGTTTCGCAAGCGATGGAAGCAGTAAAAGATCCTTATGTACTTGACTTTCTCAAAATACGGCAAAGTAATAAGGTAACAGAGAAAGATTTTGAACAAAGGATTATTGACAACCTACAATTATTTTTGCTGGAACTGGGTAAAGGCTTTGCGTTTGTTGCCAGACAATTTCGAGTTTCTCTTCGTAACAAGCATTACTATATTGATCTTGTGTTTTATCATCGCATTCTAAAGTGCTTTATTCTTATTGATCTTAAAATAAAAAATGTTGCTCATGGTGACATAGGTCAAATGAATCTTTATCTAAATTACTTTAAGACAGAGGAGAATGTAGAAGGCGATAATGAACCAATCGGCATTATTCTTTCAGCTGAAAAAGATGAAGTTTTGGTTGAGTTTGCTACAGGTGGTATCTCTAATAAAATTTTTGTTTCTAAATACCAATTTTATCTGCCTGATAAAAAACAATTACAGAAAAAAGTAAAAGCAATAATGGAAAGCAGTTAAATCCGTTTTAAACTCAAATGGTAAAAAAATTATTAATTAGAACCGATTAGTGAATCAAAATGGAAGTAAAACTTGTCCTAAATTAGCCTCACAAAAAATCTAAACCTTGAAATATTTTTTCACGATTTTATTTTTCTTTTTGTTCTTCAATTTTGGTTTTGGGCAATCGTCATTCCCTTATTATATACAAAAACAATCCTTTACTGATTCTCTCCAAAAAATAATTAAAGAAGTAAAATTAGATGGCACTTATGATGCAGGCGAAGATGGAATGGAAAAAATATCCTTTGCTGTAATTGATCTAAGTGGCTCCCAACCTGTGATTGGTGGTGTCTACATGGAGAATTTTATTTATCCGGCATCAGTTTATAAAATGTATGTGGCAATGGAAATTTTAAAACAAGTGAGTGATCAAAAATATTCATTGTACAAAAATTATATTGTAAAATCTCCCAACGATGTGGACCGCACTTCTGAAATTAGTTGGGATCCGAGACCGCTTTTAAAAGATGGTGATACCGTAACAATTAATTATTTATTAGACTTGATGATCACACGAAGTGATAATTCTGCAGCTAATTGTTTGATTGATATTGCAGGGCGAAAAAATATTAATAAAACGATGTACGAAAATGGTTGGGAAGGAAGTGAAGTAACGAGAAAATTTTTAAGCAGAAAGTCCGAAGATCCCGGTTATGATACCGTGAGAAGTACCGTTACCAGTGCTTTACATGCTGCTGATTTTATGTATAAAATTTATACCAATCAATTGATCAATCCTTGGGTGAGTATGCAATTAAAAACTTTCCTCGGTCGGCAATTAGATACTACCAAACTTGCTACAGGTCTGCCAAGCAATGCGATGTTTTATCACAAATCCGGTTGGTGGAGTTATTTCACTAACGATGTAGGCATTGTGGATGATGGAAAGATAAAATACATCATCGCATTATTTACACCAATCACTGAAGATGAAGTTAGGGATAGGTTTAAGCAAGTATCTGAAAGAGTGTACTCGCTCATAAAAAATTTGCATACCGATAAATAAACAATGGAGATTAATCATCCATTTTATTTATCACTAACCATTCAAAACCTTAATTAATTTTTTTTCTAAAAATATTTGTACAATTTAATTTTTTGACATTACTTTGTATTTCAAAGTACTTTTAAATGAAAAAAGAAAAATACATAGAAGACATCAAAGAGATAAAAAATATCATGAACAGAAGCACGCGGTTTATTTCTCTAAGCGGGCTGTCGGGAGTTTCAACCGGAATCATTGCATTGATAGGAGTCATTTCTGCTTATGAAATAGTTTTCAAAGACCAAACTTATTTGGTGTACAATGCCATTGAACTAAATAACGATCTTATAAAAGGCTTGCTATTTATTGCCGGAGTAACACTTCTTTTATCTATTGGAAGTGCAATTTTTTTTACCAATAGGAATACCAAAAAACAACAACAAAAAGTTTGGAATGAACAAAGCAAATCGATGTTGTATAATCTATTGATTCCACTAATTGCCGGTGGCTTATTATGCTTGATGCTTTTATCCAAAGGCTTTGTGGGCATGCTTTTGCCGATCACCCTTATTTTTTACGGAATCGCTTTAGTAAACGCAAGTAAATACACTTTTTCAGAAATAAAGAGTTTAGGCATAATCGAAATTATATTGGGTTTAGCAGCTTTTCAATTCATTGAATACGGCTTATATTTTTGGGCTCTTGGTTTTGGATTTTTCCAAATAATATATGGCCTCATTGTTCAAATAAAATATAAGCCGTGAAAGGAGTTTTAAAAGATCTGGACAAAGCATTTGAGAATAGAACACGATTGGGCATTATGTCTATTTTAATGGTGAAGGATTCTGCTGACTTTAATTCTCTAAAAGAAGTTTTAGAAGTAACAGATGGCAACTTAGCCAGCCATTTAAAATCTTTGGAAAACAGTGAATATATCAGTTACAAAAAACAATTCTCGGAAAGAAAACCAAACACTAATTATTCTGCCACCACAAAAGGAAAAAAGGCTTTCAAAAAACACATCAATGCAATCGAACAACTTCTTAAATAAAAATTAAATGAAAAACAAAAGACTAAAAATCATCTTAGTAACAATAGGGATTTTGTTGCTAATACCTTTAATCGCCATGCAATTTACCAATGAAGTAGATTGGTCTATTTTAGATTTTATCATCATGGGATGCCTGATGTTGGGAACCGGCCTGCTTTGTGAATTGATTTTAAGAAAAGTAAAAAACGTGAGAACAAGAATCATTATTTGCGCTATTATTATCCTCGGTTTCCTACTCGTATGGGCTGAGTTGGCAGTTGGAATATTCGGTACACCCTTCGCCGGCTCTTAAAAAATTGAGCAAAATAATTTCGGTTATGCATACCCGTTACTTCTATTTATAAAAAAGAATTTCTTACCTTAAATTTTCTGAACAAAAGAAACGGGATGCGTATCACTTCATTGAAAAATTATTGGCTCTTTATAATTTTTATTTTTTGTGCCGTCACAACATCAGCACAAAATAAAGAGATTACAGGCGATAAACCAATATTGGTAGGAATTGCAGGAACCGCACCTTTTGTTTTTAATGATGATGATGAAGGAATTGCTCCTGAGATTTGGGAGAAAATTGCTAAGAAAAATAATATAGATTTTACTTACGTTCCTTTTGGAAATGTTGAAGAGGCTTTATCCAATTTATCTTCCGGAAAATTGGATATGGTGGTTGGACCAATCAGCATAACTGCTCAAAGATTGGAGAGCATGAGGTTTTCGCAACCATTTTACAACTCAAGCCTGTCCATCATTTCGCGCTTGGATAGTCCGGGGTTTTGGCAAAAATTCAAACCACTTTTTAGTTCCAAATTATTATTAGCAGTTTTAATTTTTTTAATCATCTTGGCTATTGTTGGTTCTTTTCTTTGGTTAGCAGAGCGAAAAGAATCACCCGATCAATTTCCAAAAAATCCTATAAAAGGAATTGGAACAGGAATGTGGTTGGCCATTGTAACCATGAGTACGACCGGTTATGGTGATAAAGCTCCTATCACATTGATGGGCAGAATAATTGCAGGCGCTTGGATGGTCATCTCAATCATCTTCGCAACTACAATGGTTGCGGGCATTGCAAGCACACTCACACTTTCTTCTTTAAGCACATCCACTTTTGCCAATATAGAACAACTCTCAGGTCGAAAAGTCGCTACTATTTCCGGTTCATCTTCAGAAGAATTATTGCATAAATCGAAAATCAAAATAATTGGAGTCAATAATTTAGATGATGCTATTGAAAAATTATTAAATAAAGAAGTCGATGCGGTGGTATATGATAGGCCACAATTATTATATTATTTGAAAAATAATAGTCATGAACATTTATACATTAGCAAAGCAGAGTATTTCAAACAAGGCTATGGCTTTGCATTTCCTTCTACTTCGCAATTAATTCGCGGAGTAAATAGAGCATTATTAGAACTTTCCGAAAATCAGGAAATAGAAAAAATTGTACATAATTATATAGAAAAAGACGAGTAGAAATTCTCTTTGGATTTCAATTCCCAAACAAAAATCTTAATAATTATATCCTTCAAAAAAATTGAAATAAAATCTATTACTTTGCTGCACTAAAAGAGGGATTCCATGAAATCATTTAATTTCAAAAAAGCGCTACCCCATTTAATTGCAGTAGCGGTATTTTTAATCGTTGCGGCAATTTATTGTAAGCCTGCTTTGGAAGGTAAAGTAGTTGCTCAGCATGATATTCAGGGTTGGAAAGGAATGGCTCAACAATCTTTTGAATTTAAAGAAAAATATGGCCATTTTCCTCTTTGGACAAATAGCATGTTTAGCGGTATGCCGGCGTATCAAATTGCGATGGATGGCAAGACAAATATTTCAGTTCATTATGTACAATCAATTATTACTTTAGGATTACCCAAACCTATTAATTTTTTCTTTTTAGCTTGTATTGGATTTTATTTTCTCTGCGTAGTCGCACGAGCCAATCCATGGGCAGGAATTCTGGGAGGGTTGGCATATGCCTATTCTACTTTTGATCCGATTATTGTGGCTGTAGGACATGATACACAAATGCTTTCATTAGGATTAGCTCCTATTGTGTTGGCCGGAATATTATTACTTTTTCAAAAAAAATATTGGGCAGGTTTTGCAGTAACTGCATTATTTTCTGCATTATTAATTGGGCAAAGTCATCTCCAAATTGTTTATTACACTTTCATCATAGCAGTAATTTTAGTAATTGCTTTCTTTATAAAAACATATCGTGAAAAGCAAATTTCAACTGCGATTAAAGGAACTGTTTTAGCACTTTTTGCAGGTATCATCGGGCTGGCTTGTAATGCCGTTTCTATGATGCCTACTTATGAATATGCCAAAGAAAGTATGCGCGGAGGCAGATCCGAATTAACACTCGGTGACGCAGGAAACAAAACCAAAGGCGGTTTGGATAAAGACTATGCATTCCGCTACAGTTTTGGGTTTGGTGAAACCTTTACATTTCTTGTTCCCGGATTATACGGTGGCAGCAATGGTGGCGATGAATATAATTCTTCTTCTAAATTTGTTCAGAAATTTTCTGAATTAGGAGTTCCTGAAGAGCAAGCAATTCAATACGCCAATAGTTTATCGTATTGGGGAGAACAACCACTTACCTCCGGTCCTGTTTATTTTGGAGCTATCATTTGTTTGTTATTTATTCTGGGATTAGTGTATTTAAAATCGTGGCATAAATGGTGGCTGATTACCGCTTCTGTTATTGGTTTATTATTAGCTTATGGTGCCAATTTAAAAGGCTTCAATTATTTTCTTTTTGATTATCTGCCGTTCTATAATAAATTCAGAGCGCCTACGATGGCGTTAGTGATACCTCAGTTATGTTTCCCTCTGGTGGCGGTTCTTACCATCACGCAATTAATTTCTGAAGAGTGGAACCAGTCTGTTTTATTAAAAAAATTAAAATTAACAGCTATTATATCCGGCGCTATTATCGCATTGTTAGTTGGATTTTATATGATGGCATCTTTCAGTGGTTCTAATGATAAATCATTTAAAGAAAACATTGAACAAAATGTATTGGGGCCAATACCTCCGGGCCAACAACCGGCTCCTGAAATGATGCAGCAAGCGCAACAAATAAGCAAAGGAATAATCACTGCTTTACAAAATGATAGAAAGAGTTTGATGGGTGGAGATTTACTGAGAACTATTATTTTAATGGCTTTGGCTTTAGGTTTAATTTTCTTTTTTGTAAAGAAAAAAATATCTTCCACATTTCTTTTGGTTTCTCTAATTTTTCTTACCGGATTTGATTTATTGGGAATAGCTACTCGATATTTGAATTCAGAAAAATATGTAGATGAGAGTGATTTTGAATCGGCCTTCATTCCTTCGCCGGCAGATGTAGAAATCATGAAAGACCCTGACCACGCTAATTTCAGAGTATTTAATCAAACAGTCGATGTATTTAATGATGCCAGTACTTCCTATCATCATAATTCTGTAGGTGGATACCATCCGGCCAAATTAGGTTTGTATAATGACTTAATCACTCATCAATTAAGTAAAGGAAATATGCAAGTATTCAATATGTTGAATACGAAATATTTTATTACGCAAAATCCTCAAACAGGAAAACCAATGGCCCAATTAAATACCAATGCATTTGGAAATGTATGGCTCGCCAAAGGAATCAAATATGTAGAAACGGCTAATGATGAAATGTTAGCGCTTGATAATACCGATTTGAGAGATACCGCAATTATTGAAAACAAATTCAAATCACAAATCTCACAGTCACCCATATACGATTCTTCAGCTTCAATTCATTTAAAAGAAAATTTGAATGATAAAATTGTTTACGAATATCAGAGTGCCACACCGCAAATAGCCGTATTTAGTGAGATATACTATCCACGCGGCTGGGATGCATTTATTGATGGTAAAAAATCAGATTATTTTAAAACGGATTATTTGTTAAGAGGCATGTTTATTCCGGCAGGTAAACACGAAATTGAATTTAGGTTTGAGCCGGCTTCTTATACTACCGGAAGATTGATCACAATTATTGCAACCTTAATTGTTTTCCTTTTGGTAATTGTTGCCTCTGTATTTGAGTTCTTGAAAAGAAAGAAGAAAGGAATTGTAAAAATTAACTAAACCAAAAATCTTTGCGAACCATTATCGCATTGAGATTGGTATTGGCGTATTCGTAATAATTTTTTGAAACTAAAAAATCAATAAGATTGTTTTTTCGTTCACCGGATCCGGAAGATGAATACTCCGCCGCTTCTACACAAATTACTTTGGGCGTGGATTTGGTATAGTCGATTGATTGTAAAATTTCAAAATCCATCCCTTCCACATCCAGACTTAAAAAATCAGGAAATCTGCCTTGATGGTATTGTTCAATTATTTTTGAAACTGTGGTGAGTTGCACCTTTTGTACGCTTGCCAATTCTTCTTTAGCGTTAATCATCTGATCACACTCTGATTTAGAAAAAGTACTTAACGTATTATTTTTCATCACGTAAAAATTCAGTTCATCTTCTTTATTGCCGATTCCAACATTCAAATTAATATCTTCTTTTCTAAAAAATTTAAATTGATCGGCTAGTGCCGGATTCGCCTCAATATTGATTCCGCGACAACCCTTTTGATAAAAAAGTGCTGTATTACTCAATGTAAAGGGGTCGTTCGCACCAATATCTAAATAGGAAGGTTTCTCAATTCCTCTTAGAATAAAAATATATTGTACAATAAGATCCTCCCCACATTGTGAATAGGATTTTTTTGGCTTTACACCAATTGTCATCCGTTTTATTTTCTTTAAATAGGATTTAAGATTATCCATAGAGGGGAACTATTATTTATTAAGCTATTTTTACCGCCGATTTATATTTTCAAAAAATTAAAATTATAAAAGGCAACGAAGCTAAGAAGAAATAATTGTTACTTCCTAAAATTTGAAATCAACAACCAATCATCTTCTACTCCAAAAATGCTAATAAATTATGCTTTCTATAATCATTGTAAATTATCATTCTCTAACAGATATTAATAATTGTCTCCAAAGTGCTTTTCAATTTGAATCTGCACAAAACATGGAATGGATAATTATTAATAACGATGTGCATGAAATCAATCACCATGAAATTATAGAGAAATATCCTTTGATAAAATGGATTGATTTAGGTTACAATGGAGGTTTTGCAAGAGCCAATAATAAAGGTATTCAGGAGTCAATTGGCGATACAGTTTTATTACTCAATCCTGATACAATTATCTTGGAAGATGCGATTGCAAAATGCTATCATCGATTAACAGAATCCAATAATATCGCGGCTTCCGTGCAATTATTAAATCCTGATCATAGTTTACAGATCTCAGGAAATTATGTAATCAAAGGAGGGCTGAATCATTTACTGCCACTTCCCTATTTAGGAAATTTTTTACGAACAATTGCCTTCGCTTTAAAAGTAAAAAAGACCCATACTTTAGAAAAAGTGGATGAAGAAAAAGTTGATTGGATCAATGGTGCTTTTTTGATGGTAAAAAAATCCGCAATTGAAAAAGCCGGATTGCTCGACGAAGATTTTTTCTTGTATGCCGAAGAAGCAGAATGGTGCAGCAGATTATTGAAAATAGGTGATTTGGTTATTTATGGAAATCTTTTAACCATTCATTTACAAGGCGAATCCATCAACAAGGTGACACAAAATAATACAAAAGGATATGCAGATTTAACAGGTAAAAAAGGATTGCAATTAATGGTTTCTCAACATTTACGAATCCGAAAACAATTTGGGAATGATTGGTTTTTATTTCATCTTTTGATGCATACCATAGAAATACCCATCTTTTTAATTGCAAGTTTTTTGGATAATTTATTTCATCTTAAAAATCCATTCAAAGATTGGAAAATTGTCGCAAGCTTCTCAAAAAATGTGATGCATTTGTGGAGTCTGTCTCCAAAAATAATTAAGAACCAACCTTATTTTTATAAAATGTGGTAATCTTTTTTTTAGAATTATTTCAACTTACTGAAAGGCATAGTCATGCAGTAACTTAAAAACATGGCTGTTTTAGAAATAATTCCTTTTTGGATCAAAGAATAAGGAATTTTTTTTTGAAATAAATACATTTTTTGAATCACTGACGGCAAATGCTGTTTTGAAGTATAGTAGGTAAGTTGATCATTCGGTTCAATTAATTTCATGCTTCTAATGAGGCGCCACCAACGATCGTAGCGCGCAATATTCCACAGACTCTTCACTCCTATTTTTTGTAAAAGCAAAAGAGAAAATGGAAATAGAGAGTTTCTAAAAAATAAAAAATCATCTTTACCGCGGCTCACTCCACCTTCCGCAAAATTTGCAATTAGAATATCTACATATTGAATTCGGATGGCATCATTAAAAAAGCATCGCAAATTAAAATCCCAATCAGCAAATAATTTATAATTCAAATTATACGAACCGATTTGGTCATGAATTGATCGTCTATAAAAAATTCCCTGATGACAAATATTTTTGTCTATAATTTTATTTCTATCAAATTCACCATCATATTGAGTTCCATTTTTCCAAACATTTCCATAAATAAAATCTATATCGGCAAACGATTTTTTTCCAAAAATATTTTCAAGTATTGTCTTATCATAGAACGAATCATCACAGCCTAAAAAATAAATCCATTCACCATTTGCTTGCTGAATTCCCTTATTCATCGCATCATAAATCCCTTTGTCGGGTTCACTTTTCCAATAAAAATTTGGATGAGAATATTTTTCAAGAATCTCAATTGTGCCATCTGTAGAACCGCCGTCCACTACGAGCAATTCAAAGTTTTGATAAGTCTGTTCCAACACACTATCAATGGCATGAGAAAGCGTGGCAGCACCATTATACACTACAATAATTATAGAAATTTTTGCCGACATTCAATTGATTATAATTCAAAAATAAAACCAAATTAGATGGTTCAATCAGTAAGAATTTGCTCAAAAACAATTCAAACTAATTAGCTGATAGACTTAGTTCACAATGATTCCATTAATTTTGTCGCAAATTTAGTGTAATGAGAATTACCATTGAAGGCGTAAAACACTTTTTAATTTCATGATACCATTTCAATCTTTATCAGCTATTTCTCCTATTGACGGCCGTTACCGAAATCAAGTGGAATTACTTTCTGCCTATTTTTCGGAGTTCGCACTCATCAAATACAGAATAAAAATTGAAGTGGACTATTTTCTCTTTTTAAGTGAAAAAAAGTTTTTTAAAATTAATGCTTCACAAAAGAAACAATTAGTATCTATTGCTGATAATTTTTCTATCGAAGATGCACAGAAAGTAAAAGACATTGAAAAAATTACTAACCACGATGTAAAAGCAGTGGAATATTTTTTAAAAGAAAAGTTAGATCAACTGAATTTATCTGAAGTGGAAGAATGGATTCATTTTGGGCTTACCTCTCAAGACATTAATAATACTGCGATTCCTTTGCTTTGGAAAAATGTGGTGGAAAACGAATACTTGCCATCGATAATCAATCTGCAACACGAATTATTGCAAATGGCAAAGAAATGGAAAGCGATACCAATGCTAGCCAGAACTCACGGTCAGCCTGCATCTCCCACTGTTTTAGGAAAAGAAATTTTGGTATTTGTAGAAAGATTAGAAAATCAAATTCAGTTATTCAGTTACATTCCTTTTTCCGGAAAATTTGGTGGAGCTACCGGAAATTTTAATGCTCACCATGTAGCTTACCCAAAAATAAATTGGGCCTTATTTGCCGATGAATTTTTAGAAAAAAAATTAGGATTAGAGCGTCAACAATACACGACTCAAATTGAACATTACGATTTATTAGCGGCGCATTTTGATAATATCAAACGCATCAATACTATACTCATTGATTTTTGTAGAGACATTTGGACTTACATCAGTATGGATTATTTTAAACAAAAAACTAAGCGTGGAGAAATAGGAAGTAGTGCCATGCCGCACAAAGTAAATCCCATAGATTTTGAAAATGCCGAAGGCAACTTGGGTATTGCAAATGCTTTACTGGAGCACTTTTCAACAAAATTACCGATCTCTCGTTTACAAAGAGACCTTACTGATTCTACTGTTATTAGAAATTTAGGAGTTCCAATTGCACATACGCTTATTGCTATTCTTTCGATTGAAAAAGGTATCAAAAAATTAATTCTCAATGAAGCAAAATTAAAGTCAGATTTAGATAATAATTGGGCAGTGGTTGCAGAAGCTATTCAAACGATATTGCGAAGAGAAAATTATCCAAAACCTTACGAGGCCTTAAAAGAATTGACAAGAGGAAAAGAACACATTGATAAAAAAATCATTCATCAATTTATAGATTCTCTGAAAATAAGCGCGACCTTAAAAAAAGAGTTGAAGAATATTACGCCGTTCAATTTTACCGGTATCAATCATTTCTAATCAAAATCTAAAGAAAAAAGATTTAGCTCTTCATTCATTTCTACAATATTTTCTTCTTGTAAAAAACCACATTTAAACAATACATGTTTTGATTGCGTATTCAGCATATCAGTAACTGCGTAAATTTTTGAAAACTGATTGAGACTTATCAACCATTTCACTCCATCGGTAACCACTTCAGTCGCAAATCCTTTCTGCCATTGGGATTTAATTAATGAATATCCGATCTCAATTCCATCTTCATCAATTTTTTTTAAAAGAAATAAACCAATAATAGTTTCACTTTTTTTTTCTTTGATGAAATATCTTCCAAAAGGAAATTTGTTTTTGTAAGCCAATAATTGCAAATCAAAAATTTGCTTTGTTTCTTCTAAAGTTAATCGAGGGAGTACAGATTTTAAAATAGCTTCATCATTAAATAAATGATACAGCTCCGCCAGATCATTTTCTTTCCATCGTTGCACATACAATCTGTCAGTTTCAAAAAGCATCTTATTTATTTATGGATTTCACTGGTGAAATGAAATTCTATATCCGGATTATTATTTCGTTCTGTATTTAAAAACCATTCACTCTGCGCTAAATAAACTAATTGTCCATCTTTGTCTTCCGCAATATTGTTCGATTTATATTTTACAAAATCTTGCAGTTTTTTCGGATCTTTTGAAGACAACCAACAAGCCTTGTAATACGGTACAGCATTCAATTGTACAGAAGCATTGTACTCATGTAATAAACGATATTGAATTACTTCAAATTGTAATTCTCCTACACAACCAATGATTTTTTTATTTCCACCAAACTGTGTAAACAATTGTGCTACGCCTTCATCTGTAAGTTGTATCAATCCCTTTTCCAATTGCTTCGTCTTCATCGGATCTTTGTTCACCACTTCTCTAAATATTTCCGGTGAAAAAGAAGGAATGCCGGTATAATAATATTCTTCACCTTCCGTCAAAGTATCTCCAATTTTAAAAGTGCCTGAATCATACAATCCCACTACATCTCCGGGAAAAGCAGATTCAATAATATCCTTGTCTCTCGCCAAAAAGGAATAGGGATTACTGAACCTAACATTCTTGTGTAGACGCACATGGTGGAAATATTTATTGCGCTCAAACTTGCCGGCACAAACTCTCAAGAATGCAATACGATCTCTATGGCGAGGATCTAAATTCGCGTGAATTTTAAAAATAAAACCACTGAATTTATCTTCTGTCGGGTAAACCGTTCTGGTCGTAACTTCCCGCTCTTGCGGCAATGGAGCTATTTGAATGAACGTTTCTAATAATTCTTTCACTCCAAAATTATTAATAGCACTCCCGAAAAATACCGGTGCAATTTTACCTTCTAAATAATCATTTTTATCCAAATCTCCATACACACCACTGATGAGCTCTACATCTTCTCTTAATTGGTTGGCATCTTTTTCACCCAATTTTTGATTCACAATTTCTTCATCGAGACTTTGGATGGGCAAATCTTCTTCTGTAATTTTTTGGTTGGGATTAAATAAGAGAAGGCTTTTTGCATACAAATTATAAACACCTTTAAAACTCCTTCCCATGCCAACAGGCCAACTTAATGGGTGCAATTGGATATTCAATTCTGATTCAATTTCATCTAATAAATCAAAAGGATTTTTTCCATCTCGATCCAATTTATTTACAAAAACAATCACCGGAGTATTTCGCATACGACATACTTCCATCAACCTTTTTGTTTGTTCCTCCACTCCTTTCACACAATCAACTACCAAAACCACACTGTCCACAGCAGTTAATGTACGATAAGTATCTTCTGCAAAATCTTTATGGCCCGGCGTATCCAATAAATTGATAAGCGTATTTTCATATTCAAAACTCATCACAGAAGTGGCCACAGAAATACCTCTTTGCCTTTCAATTTCCATAAAATCTGAGGTAGCGTGTTTCTTTATTTTATTGCTTTTTACCGCTCCTGCAGTTTGAATGGCGCCACCGAAAAGCAAAAATTTCTCTGTTAAAGTAGTTTTACCTGCATCAGGATGGGAAATGATAGCAAATGTTCTGCGTTTTTTTATTTCATTTATTTGTTTCGTATTTGCGTCGGACTGCATGAGATTTCTTAAAAAATTTGAGTGCGAAGGTAAGTGAAATCCGGAATTGCCGATTTTACCTATTCCAACTTTAAAACTAATGTTTGAATTATCGTTACTTTTGCACAAAAAAAATAAAATGGAATTCAAACTAACTGAAGAGCATTTAATGATACAAAAAGCGGCGAGAGACTTTGCAAATACAGAATGTCTTCCGGGCGTAATTGAAAGAGACGAACATCAAAAATTTCCCACAGAACAAATTTCAAAATTGGCTGATTTAGGATTTTTAGGAATGATGGTTAGTGAAAAATATGGTGGTGCCGGGTTGGATACGATCAGTTATGTTTTGGCCATGGAAGAGATCAGTAAAGTAGATGCGAGTGTAAGTGTTTGTATGAGTGTAAATAACAGTTTGGTTTGTTATGGATTAGAAGCATTCGGTACAGAAGAACAAAAACAAAAATATTTGACTCCTTTAGCTCAAGGAAAAAAAGAAGGCGAATTATATTTGGGAGCTTTTTTGCTGAGTGAGCCGGAAGCGGGTAGTGATGCTACTTCACAAAGAACTACTGCTGAAGAAAAAGAGGATCATTACATAATTAATGGAGTAAAAAATTGGATCACCAATGGTAATTCTGCTTCTGTATATTTAGTGATTGCACAAACGCATCCTGAAAAAGGAAGTAGAGGGATCAATGTTTTTATTGTAGAAAAAAATTCGCCCGGAGTAAAAGTTGGGCCAAAAGAAAATAAATTAGGAATCAGAGGAAGTGATACACACAGTATTTCATTTACGGACGTAAAAGTGCCCAAAGAAAACAGAATTGGTGAGGATGGTTTCGGTTTCAAATTCGCCATGAAAACTTTAAGTGGTGGTAGAATTGGCATAGCATCTCAAGCTTTAGGAATCGCATCGGGTGCGATGGAAAGATCGATTGCCTATTCAAAAGAAAGAAAAGCATTTGGTACAGAAATTATGAATCATCAGATTATTCAATTTAAAATTGCCGATATGGCTACTCGCATAGAAGCCGCACGGTTACTATGTTTTCATGCTGCTTGGCAAAAAGACAATGATGAAGATTATACTCAAAGTGCTGCAATGGCAAAAGTTTTTGCAAGCGAAACTGCGATGTGGACTGCAACTGAAGCCGTTCAAATTCACGGCGGATACGGCTTTGTAAAAGAATATCATGTAGAAAGAATGATGAGAGATGCAAAAATTACACAGATTTATGAAGGTACAAGTGAAGTACAAAGAATCGTAATTAGCAGAGGAATTCTAAAATAATTTTTCTTTTTTCATTTTAAATTTTACATTTTCAATTTCCATTTTATTCAGGTAATTCTTAAATAATCCTCTTCACATTTGTCTGTAAACATTCCTCTATATAAAGAAATTAGCCAAAGTCTTGCGGATCAAAATGTGACATTGGTGGCCGTTTCCAAAATAAAAACCGTTGAGGAAATAATGGCATTGTACAATGCAGGTCAGAGAGACTTTGGAGAAAATTATGTACAAGAACTCGTCGAAAAATATGAATCACTCCCAAAGGATATTCGATGGCATTTTATCGGGCATCTTCAATCAAATAAAGTAAAATATATCGCACAATTCGTTCATTTAATTCATGGAGTAGATAGTGAAAGATTGATAAAAGAAATTGAAAAACAATCCATCAAAAATAATAGAAAGATTCATTGCCTTTTGCAAGTTTATATTGCTCAAGAAAAAACCAAGTTTGGTTTTGATCAAGTAGAATTAGAAGATTTTTTTAAAAATAAATTTGGTCAATACAGCCACACACAATTCGATGGCTTTATGGGAATGGCCACATTCACTGATGATGAGGCCCAAATAAAAAATGAATTTGACCAATTAAAAAAAATATTTGATCAATTTGCCCAATCACCTTTTTTACCAAAACCCTTATCTATATTGAGTATGGGCATGAGTGCCGATTATAAAATTGCGATTGATGCAGGAAGCAATATGGTAAGAATTGGCAGTTTACTTTTTGGTGCCAGATGGTAAATTTTTCTAAAATTTGTTTTAACAAATTGAAAAGGAAAAGTTTTTATCAATTGGCTAAATTTGATAAACTAAAAATCAATTGTGAATTCCCAAACATTACAATATCCTTCTGAATCTGTAAAGAATAGAAAGGCATTTCTCTATACCATGTTGGTGTGCGGTTTGTTTTTAATCTTAGCCATTTTTTATACATGGACTTTGCCCATAAAGGCTGCCCCTGTAATGCAAGATTTAATAGATGTCAATTTAGGAAATGAAATGGAAGGCTGGGGCGAAGTTCAGCCTTTGGTTCCGGGCGATCGGGCACCGGATGATCCAAGTGTGAATTCAAATGCAACAGTTTTAAAAAGTAATGATGCGCCTCCTTCACAAAATATAGATGCAGATGAATCCAATGATGAAGATGCAGCACCAATTGTGAAGTCGCCATCCACTTCAAAAAATAATCCAATAATTAATAAAGAAAGTTCTGATAAAAATATCAAGAAAAATCCTTCGCCCACTACAGTAACCAATCCAACACCGCCCAAACCAAAAGTTCCTCTGTACAAAGGCGGAACAGGAACCGGAGGAAATGGAGCATCTGAAGATAATGGTTATAGAAATCAAGGGTATAATCCTGGCGCGTCGGGAGATAAAGGAAGCCCTGATGGAAAGCCGGATGCCTACGGAAATTCTCCCGGAGGAAAAAGTGGAGTGAGTGTGTTTGAAGGGCTCTCGGGCCGGCATCCAATCAGCTTTCCGGCTATGACAGATGAATTTAATGAGAATGCAAAAATTTATGTTTCCATAAAAGTTGATGGCGCCGGTAAAGTAATTAGTGCCAGCGTTTCTAAAAGTACTACTACCAATAATTCCTTAAAAAATATTGCGATTCAAAAAGCAAAATTATTGAAATTTCCTACCAGCAAAAACGCAGTAGAAGTTGGAACCATTCTATTTAATTTTGTGATTAAGAATTAAAAGAAGGCATACATGAATTATCAACAAGCCTTAGATTATTTGTATAATCACCTTCCCATGTACAGCAGAATGGGTGCTAAAGCTTTTAAAGAAGATTTAAAAAACACTATAGCCTTATGTTCTTTTTTAAATAATCCGCAAAATAAAATTAAGACGATTCATATTGCAGGTACGAACGGAAAAGGATCTGTCTCACACATGCTCAGTGCGGCTTTAATGAAGAATGGTTACAAAACAGGCTTATACACTTCGCCGCATTTACAAGATTTTAGAGAGCGAATTAAATTGGATGGTGAAATGATTCCACAGCAATTCGTAATTGACTTTTTAGAAAAAATAAAAACATTTGCAGAAGAAATTCAACCTTCTTTTTTTGAACTCACTTTTGCCCTATCATTAGATTACTTTGCGTCGCAAAAGGTAGACATAGCGATCATCGAAACAGGCCTTGGTGGCCGATTAGACAGTACTAATATCATAACACCTTTACTTTCCATTATTACCAATATCGGCATGGATCACATGGATATTTTGGGCGATACCAAAGAGAAAATTGCTTTTGAAAAAGCAGGAATTATAAAACCCAATGTGCCGGTAGTAATTGGAGAATCTATTACTGAAACAAAAATTGTTTTTGAAAAAAAAGCAAAAGAGAATCACTCTCCTATATATTTTGCTGAAGATTTTTACAGCGTAAATCAAGTGAATTATCAAACCAATCATTTAGAAGTAAAACTATATTCTGAAAAAGAAAAGAAAGAAAAATATTTTGATTTGGATTTGAACGGAATGTATCAACAAAAAAATTTAATTACTGTTCTTAGCGCTTTGGATATTTTAAAACCGCAATTTTTTTTAAACGAGGAAAAAATTGTGGAAGCATTTAATCAAGTAAAAAAGATTACCGATTTTCATGGCCGATGGGAAGTGATTCACCAAAACCCTTTAGTAGTGGTAGATGTAGCACATAATGAAGATGGAATTAGACAAGTGGCGCAACAGATTTTGCAATCAAATTTTCAGCAATTACATATTGTATTTGGAATGGTAAAAGATAAAGACCCGCATAAGGTTTTAAACCTATTACCAAAAAACGCCAAATATTATTTTACACAAGCACAGATGCCGCGTGCACTAAATTCATTTGAATTAAAGGAGAAAGCAAGTCATTACCAATTAATGGGAAATGCATACGATAGTGTAAATGAAGCATTAAATGCAGCTTTAAAAAAACTTTCGTCGCAAGATATGTTATTAATTTGCGGAAGTGTATTTATTGTGGGCGAAGTAGATGAAAGCCTTGTCCAATCTTACTTTCAGTGAATAAATTTATAATTTACCCAAACTTTTTAATGCATAAAAAATACAAGTACTATGCAAGGCTTGTACAATTTTATTTCTAAGAAAAAGAGATTTTAATTCATCTAAAGAAATAATTTCTACCGCAATATCTTCATTCTCATCCAAAGATAAATCCGAAGTTTTTACACCTCCTTGCGCTAAAAATAAATGAGTGAAATTATTCAATACTCCGGGATTTGCTGCGATCTTTCCAACAGGAATTACCGAAGAGAATTCATATCCGGTTTCTTCTTTCAATTCTCGAATCATGGCATCTTTAGCGCTTTCACCTTTGTCTACAAATCCGCCGGGTAATTCAATAATTGTTTCTGCAATCGGATGTCTGTATTGCTTTACCATCAACACTTTCCCGGTTTCTGTAAGTGCCACAGCACAAACTGAAGAAGGCATTTCAACTACGAAATAAGAATCAATTATTTTCCCTTCCGCGGTTTCGCAACGATCTTTTCTAGCAGTAAAATAAGGGTGTTCACTTATGTATTCTGATGATAAAATTTTCCATTTCATATTTATAATTCAAAAAATAAACTACACATTATTTCACGATTCCTAATAAATCAATTTCAAAAATCAAAGTAGCACCTCCGGGTATCTTACCTGAACCGCGATCGCCATAGCCTAATTCAGAAGGCATAAATAATCTCCACTTACTTCCAACCGGCATTAATTGCACGGCTTCAGTCCATCCGCTGATTACATTCGATAAAGATATCTCAAGAGGTTGTCCTCTTTTGTAAGAATTATCAAATTCAACTCCGTTGAGTAAATTGCCTTTATAATTTACTTTTACTTTATCGGTAGCGCTTGGTTTTGGTCCGGTTCCTTCTGTAATAATTTCATATTGAAGTCCGCTGGGAAGTGTTACCACGCGGGGCTTTTTTTGATTTTCCGCCAAAAATTTTTTTCCTTCTTCTTTTGTAGCCGTAATTTTTTTAAACATAAATTCTTGCATTTTTTCTTGAATCGTCATGTTCGCTTGTTCTTGAGAAATGAGTAAAGTCTTGTTATTAAACACATCATCAAATGCCTTCTTCACCACCAAACTATTGATGCTGTCTAATCCTTGATTTTTATAAAAATCGGCCACTTGAATCGCAATGGCATAAGATAAACTATCCAATTCCGTCATCGAAGAATTTTGTTTGACCGTTTTGTGCATGGTTTTTTTCTTTTGCGCAAAACCAGTACAGGCAAGAGAAGTAAGCAAGAGCGTTAAAAAAATGATTCTCATAAATTCACACGTTTTTTTTATTAAAAAAATCATTGAATGATTTTTTAATTTTCAAATTGGATGCAAATATAACTGAATCAAAAATCAAAGCCGAGATGAAATGCACGAGAAAGAGTGAATCCTTAAATTTTAACACCAAGAAAATCTTCTAATTCGGCCATCATGGAATTACTACCAATGAAGAATGGAGTTCGTTCATGCAATTCGGTAGGTTTTTTTTCTAAAATTCTTCGTGTGCCATCAGTTGCTTTTCCTCCGGCTCTTTCAACAATGTAGGCAAAAGGATTGCACTCATACAACAAGCGTAATTTTCCTTTAGGTTTATCAACCGTTCCGGGATACATGAAAATGCCGCCCTTAATTAAATTACGATGTACATCACTGACCATACTTCCAATATATCTTTGCGTGTATGGGCCACCGTTAGTCTTATTTTTTTTCTGACATGCATCGATATATTGTTGCACTTCCTTTGAATAACCAAAGAAATTTCCATGATTCACAGAATACAATTTTCCATCTACAGGACATTTAATATCCGGATGGCTCAAACAAAATTCACCAATTGATTGATCTAAAGTAAATCCATTCACTCCTCTTTTTGTGGCATAGACTAAAATGGTAGAAGAACCGTAAATAATGTATCCGGCGGCCACTTGCTGAGAACCGGGTTGTAAAAAATCATCAATCGTTACAGAAGATCCTTGAGGAGTTACTCTGCGATAAATACTAAAAATAGTTCCGATTGAAACATTCACATCAATATTACTACTTCCATCTAATGGATCGTACATGCAAACATATTTTGCATTCTTGCTAATCTCATCATCAAAAGCCATTATCTCATCTAATTCTTCACTCGCTATTCCGGCGCAACTAATTCCATGACGAAGTACTCCGGTAAATTGATCGTTGGCAAATTCATCTAATTTTTTTACCTCTTCGCCTTGTACATTGATATCTCCTGTGTCGCCTAAGATGTCGACCAGCCCTGCTTTATTCACTTCTACATTCACGCGTTTTGCTGCTAAACCAATATCTCTCAACAATCCAGCTAATTCACCGGTAGCTTTAGGAAAAGCGCGCATTTCGCGAATCGTAAATTCATCCAATGTGAGTATTTCTCTATTTACTTTCATGATCCAATTTTAATTTTCTCTTGCAATTTAGAAAAGGATTTTTCAATTTGAGTTATCAATTTCCATTCTCACAAAAATAGGTTATTCATGCTTCTAAATAAATAAGTATTACTGTAGAAAGGTTACCAACCTTCAATTCAACAAATTTCATTTTGAAAAAATAATAATTACTTTGCCGAAAATATTCGGAAGATTATGAAGGTGTTCAAATTTGGTGGCGCGAGTATCAGCAATTTCGACCTGATAAAAAATATGTCGAGAATTTTAAAACAACATTCAGATGAAAAAATACTCATTGTAATTTCTGCAATGGGAAAAATTACCAATGCTTTAGAAAAAGTGGTGGATGCTTTTATGGAAGAAAGAAATGAAGATGCAATGGTTTTATTTGAAAAAGTGAAACATCATCATTTAACTCAATTAAAATATTTAATAACGCTGCATTGGGAAAAAGCAACGACGCAATTAGAAAACTATTTTAATGAAGTTGACAATTTATTACAACAAAAACCCTCGAGAGAATACAATTTTTATTATGATCAAATTGTGAGCAAAGGAGAATTATTTTCTTCTACATTGATCTCTTATTTTTTGACTGAAGAAAAATTACCGAATCAATGGATAGATGTAAGAGATTGTATAAAAACAGATGATACTTTTAGAGACGGAAAAATAAATTGGAAAATCACTAAACAAAATATTTCAGAAAAGGTTCTTCCTCTTTTTAAAAATAATACTTTTATTGTTACGCAAGGTTTCATTGCCAGCACTGAAAGTGGCGACAGCATTACACTTGGCAGAGAAGGAAGTGATTATACCGCAGCCATTTTTGCAAAAGCGTTAGGTGCAGAAAGTGTTACGATTTGGAAAGATGTAGAAGGTGTGATGAATGCTGATCCGAGAGAATTCAACGATGCAAAAGTGATTGATCAATTGAGTTATAAAGAAGTGATTGAAATGGCTTATTATGGGGCTCAAGTTATTCATCCGAAAACGATAAAGCCATTACAAAATGAAGACATTCCATTGTATGTAAAATCATTTTTAAATCCTGAATTGCCGGGCACTGTGATCAATAAAACACACACGCCGCAACTACCGCCCATGATTGTTTACAAACATCAGCAAGTGCTCATTACTTTGCAATCATTGGATTTTTCTTTTGTAGAAGGGGAACCGATTAATTATTTGCATGAACTATTAGATCAACTCAAAATGAGGCCCAATCTCACGCAGAATACGGCTATCAGTTTATTAATTTGTGTAGATGATATTCCGGAAAAAATTGAAAAAATTGCGCAACAAGCATCCAATTTATTTGATGTGCAGATTCAAAAGAATTTGAGTCTGCTCACAATTCGTCATTATTCGCCGGAAGAAATTGAAAAATTGGTAAAAGAAAAGACAATAATTTTAGAACAAAAAACAATTGAAACGGTACAGATATTAATGCAAGAAATTTAATTCACCACATAATCGCCTTTCGTATCTATTAAGATCACCGGCAATTGACGCGTCTCTTCAAAACTATAAAAGGCTTCTTTTAATTGAGCCGTAAATTTTTTCAATGGCGCATTTCCTTCTGCCATTTTATGTAGATACTCTTCTGATTTTTCAGAGCCAAAATAGATAGGAAAAATATGAACCGGAATGTACTCCTGTCCTGCATCTCGTGCAAAACCGGCTAACAAATATATTTCTTCAATATCATCATCATCCACAGCAATACAACCTACGGAAACACAATTTCCATGGATGTAAATATTACCTCCGGGTTTTACTAAATCACTCAACACATTATCCGATGCATTGGGATAATTAATGCCCAAAGAAAGATGGTAATTACTCCTCGGATTGAATTCATTGATGTAATAAAATCCTTCCGGAATTTGATAATCGCCTTGAAACCTTTTAGGGCCAAGGGTTCCGCTTTGCATACATACTTTGTATGTTTTGAATAATTGGTATTTTTCTTTCGCATCATTTTTTACCCACACTTCCAATTTCATGTCGTACTTAAAACTTCGAAAATACACATACTTGGCAGGCCATTGTAAACCTTTCGCAGCAAATTCATATTGCAACTTCGACTCCTTATTTCCAAACGCATTTGAAACTCGGATAGAATTTTTTTGCATTTGCCAAAAAGTTCCTTGAGCTTTTGTGTTGGAGACACTGATACCAATCAGAAGAAAAAATAATAAAAATTTAGACAAGAGTGAATTCATTTCTTGTTTTAAGTTAAAGCAATCAATTCTGTAAAAGTAAAAAATCAAAAGATTAAAAAATGCTAATGATAGTTTCTTAACGAATATTTTTATTTCTTAAAAAAGCCAATTTTATTCAGGGTTATAAATTACCTCTTTCGTCTTGTTCTCTTTCTAATGCTTCGAATAAGGCTTTAAAATTTCCTTTACCAAAACTTTTCGCACCTTTTCTTTGAATAATCTCAAAAAACAAGGTAGGCCTGTCTTCTACGGGTTTAGAAAATATTTGTAATAAATATCCTTCATCATCTTTATCAATTAAAATTCCTAAATCGCTCAAAGGTTTTAAATCTTCATCAATCTTTCCTACTCTATCCAAAACAGTGGCGTAATAACTTGCAGGAATTTTTAAAAATTCTACTCCTCTATTCTTTAATTCAGTTACTGTTTCAATAATATTTTTTGTAGCCACAGCAATGTGTTGCACACCTTCACCATCATAAAAATCGAGGTATTCTTCCACCTGACTTTTCTTTTTTCCTTCTGCCGGTTCGTTGATAGGAAATTTCACGTATCCATTACCGTTACTCATTACTTTACTCATCAATGCAGAGTATTCGGTAGAAATATCATTATCATCAAAACTCAAAATATTTTTGAATCCCATCACATCTTCATAATATTTTACCCATTTATTCATTTGGTTCCAACCCACATTTCCTACACAATGATCTACATATAAAAGACCGGTATCTGTAGGATTGTATTGGGTTTCCCATTTACGAAAGCCCGGCATAAATGCTCCCGAATAATTTTTTCTTTCAATAAATAAATGAATGGTTTCTCCGTAAGTATGGATACCACTCATCACCACTTCGCCATCTGCATCTTTTAATGTGGTGGGTTCCATATAACTTTTACCACCTCGTTTTGTTGTTTCTTCCCAAGATTTGGTGGCATCGTCCACTTTAAGCGCTAATATTTTTACTCCATCTCCGTGCTTGGCAACATGGTCTGCTATTGCATTGCCGGTTCTCAAAGGAGTTGTCAACATAAAAGTTAATTTATGCTGGCGAATTACATAACTCACTCTATCTCTCACACCCGTTTCCGGACCTGCGTACGCTAAGGATTGAAAACCAAATGCAGACTTATAATAATGCGCGGCTTGCTTGGCATTGCCTACATAAAATTCTACATAATCCGTACCCATCAACGGTAAAAAATCAGTCGTTTCTTCTTTAATTGGGGAGTTTTGAATACTTGCAGATTCCATATTTATTTTTTTATAAAGGTAAATAATTTTGGCGGAAGCGGAAAGCGCCGAGGTTTGATTCTTCTTTATCTACTTTATCTGCTTTAAATTTTGATTTGGCAAGATTTGTGCAACAACCATTATTAAAATTAAAAGCAATGAAAAAAATATTCCAATTCATGATGATTGCCACACTTACTCTGGCAATAGCAAGTTGTTCTTCTTCAAAAGATACTGCCACCAAAGGCAATTTATCCGGTTCTTGGGTTATTTCGGATATTCAAGTGGATGTACCCAATGATTATAAAGTAGTGAATGTATTTGACGAAGCACCCTATCAAGATTTCAAAGGGAGCGTTTGGAATTTGGTAAGAAACGGAAAAGGTTCTTTTACTTTAGCCAATGGTAAAAAGGAAGATATTTACTGGAGTATCAATGGAAAGGGCGTGGATGCTAATTTTCAATTTAAAAAATTAAATGGCGAAAAAGCAAAGGATGTTACTGAAGGTTACAGACTTCCTGTAGTGAGTGTGAGTGAGCAACAATTTGTAGTTAATTCACCTGTATTGTTAGCAGATGGCTCTACGAAAAATATTACTTACACCTTTACAAGGCAATAGAATCTTAAAGGAGAGAATTTGTTTTATTATAATTGATGCATCATTTTTCTATAAATTAAAATCATCTTATGACAGAAACCAATGTTACCGAAAAGACACATATTCAACCATTATGGATTACAGGAGTAAGGATCATCTTGGGATTTATTTTATTATACAAGGGAATACTTTTTATAAGTAATACAATACTTTTAGAAACCTTAATTGAGAAAACAGGTGTTGGCATTTTTACTAAGAATACAGAAGTATTTTCCTTTATTGTAGCCTATTTAAGTTTGCTTTGCGGTTTATTTATTGCCACAGGATTATGGACAAAAATTTCATCTATTGTACAAATTCCTATATTAATCATTGCTGTGTTTTGGGTAAATATGAAAGGTATTTCTGAAAATGGTTTTGAATTGGTATTGTCCATCATCACATTGATACTTTTAGTTTTCTTCGCTATAAAAGGAAGCGGAGCACATTCGGCAGATGAATATTTTAGGACTTATTATAAAGCCGGTGCAGAAGATGGGAAAGCAAAAAGATTTTTTAAATCTTAGAAAATGTAAAATTCATTTTAATAGAACAAAAAGGCTGCAGTAATTTTTACTTCAGCCTTTTCACTTTAAACTCATAATTCTAAACGCTTAATTCTTCACAATCTTCTGTACAACTATGTTTTCTCCAACCATTCTTACAAAATAAACTCCGGAAGCTTGGGTACTCAAGTTGATGGTTTTTTGATTGTCCATTGCACTCAAAGTAAAGCGCCGTAGGACTTTGCCTAAGTTGTCGGCTAATTCTATTTGTTGGTATTTACCTGCAGTAAATTCTAATTTCAACACATCTTTTACAGGATTGGGATAAATTTTTATCAACCCTGTTACAAAAGAAATTTCAACTTTTCTCACTTCCGTGGTCAGTTATTTTTCCATCAAAATCTACTTGTTGTAAACGATAATAGTTGATGCCTTGAACAGGATTGTTATCATAAAAAACATAATCTTTTAGCGTGGATGAAGTGCTTGCGCTTGCTACTTTTCCGATTTCGGTGAAGGTTTTTCCGTCTACTGAATGGGAAATTAGGAATGCTCTATTATTAGTTTCTGAAGAAGTTTTCCATTCTAATTTAGCAGTATTTTTTTCTGCTTTCGCAGTGAAAGACAATAGAGTTACGGGCACAGTATTCGTCTGATTCTCGTACGCACCTAAATCTATATTTTGTCCGTAAATTCTTGGATTGCCATCGAGATCAGTGGTGATTAAATGTAAATCCGGTGTTTGGCCTGCATCAAAATAAGTATTATTTCCTTTGTTTATAACAGGGCTCACATCCGTTAATCGGTAATCGCCTGAAGAAGCATCTACAAATTTAGGATCCGTTTCCGCTAGATTCCCATTATCAGTTGAATTCATCCCTTGCACTAAACTATAGGACGCGTTTAAAATATCAGGAAGACCTGAAATATCATCATACATTTCTATTCCTGAACTATTTCCATAAACAATGCTATTTCGTAAATTAATTTTTTGAGAACCATAATTAATATAAATCGCGCCGCCTTCACTCGCAGCATTGGCACTTATCGTTACATTCGTCAGCGTAAGAGAAGAATAATTATTAAAAAAACCACCACCGATGTACGCAGTGTTATTCAATAATGCCACATTCGTTAATATAACGGATGAATTATCATTATAAAAAGCTCCTCCTTGAAAAGAAGCCTTATTTCCAACAACCGTTACATTATTCAGTATTGGCGAGGAGCCTTGATTGCGAATTCCTGCGCCTACTTTCGCCCTGTTATTTATTAGTGCAGAATTATTAAGAATAGGTTTTGAAGAATTAGAATTCCAAATAGCACCACCATTACTCGCCGAATTAGCATTAAATACCACATTGGTAAAAATGGGAGAAGAAGAAAAATTATTAACTGCTCCTCCATTATAACCATAATTATTTCTAAGAATTAGATTGTTGAATATAGGCGAAGAAGAATGATTCATAATTCCGCCTCCATCGTTTCTAAATATGGATTTAGAAGAAACAGTGATGTAATCATCGCCATCTGCATTTCCTAATTCAATTACAAAACCATCTAACACAGTCGCGTTTGTGCAATTAATAGTTGTTATTATATGGTAGGCGTTGTCCGTGCTATCATTTTGAATGCCTAAATCGCCACTTAAAATAGTTGGATTATTGGTCATCACAATAGCATTTCGCTCGCTTAAATTATTTTCATTACCTGCAAAACTTCCATAAATTTTTACTCCCTCTATTAAATTAAAGGCATTATTTCTATCATCAGGATTGGCATTGCTCATATTATCTGCGCGATATTTTGGTTTGTAAGTACCGGCCGCTACCCACACCTGTTTTACATTTAATGCATACATTCCTAATTGAATGTCATTGGTAGCATTTGCCCAGCTATCTCCTGTCTGATTTCCTGCACCGTTGGGAGTAACATAGATTATTCCGTTTACATCCGGAGTTAGGACTGCGGAAGTATTTTCCGAATTATTTTTTTTCTCCATCCATCCCATCAGCAAAGGATGCAACAGAAAAAAATAAAAAAAGCCCCATAACAGTAATACTGCGTAAAAAATTAAAACTCATATTTTCTTGATTTTATTAGTGGAAATTGAATCTCATAGAGGTGCTAAAGATGATTGAATAATATTAAAATACAAAAAAAATAAGAAGTTATTTTTTATAGATAATTTTTTATAATAACTTATTGGACTTAAAAAAATAAAAGTCTTTGTTTTTAAAAGCTGAACATCAAATAAATCTTATAGAAAAAGTATCTTGCAAAAAAATAAACATGAAAAAAATTGGCATATTGGGTGGCGGACAATTAGGGAAAATGTTATTACAAGCGGCGGCCAATTATCCGGTATTAACGCATGTTTTAGAGAATGATGAAAATTGTCCGGCAGCGCATCTATGTCATCATTTTACAAAAGGAGATATCAAAAATTATGAAGCGGTTTATCAATTTGGAAAAGGTTTAGATGCCTTGACCATAGAAATAGAATCGGTCAATATTGATGCGTTGGAAAAATTAGAAGAAGAAGGAATCAAAATTTATCCCAATGTAGCTGCTTTAAGAACTATTAAAAACAAAGCTTTACAAAAAGAATTTTATGCCGCACATCAAATCCCTTCATCGGAATTTATAATTACAAAAAGTAAGGAAGATATAAAGGATCATCTCGAATTTTTACCCGCCGTTCACAAATTAGCATTGGGAGGTTATGATGGCAAGGGAGTTCAAATCATTCAATCGAAAGATGAGATGGGAAGCGCATTTGATGAGGAATCTGTTCTGGAAAAAATGGTATTGATCAAAAAAGAAATTGCTATTATCGTTGGTATCAATTCGGAAGGCAAAACTGCCATATATCCTCCTGTGGAAATGGTTTTCAATAATGATTTAAATCTTTTAGAATATCAATTATGTCCTGCTCATCTTTCTGAAAAATTGTTATGGAAGGCAGAAGCCATCGCATTAACGGTGGTAAAAAATCTTAAAAGTGAGGGTATCTTTGCAATAGAGTTATTTGTAGATATAGATGATAATGTTTTAGTAAATGAAACGGCTCCGAGGGTACACAATAGCGGCCATCATACCATTGAAGCAAATTATTGTTCTCAATTTGATATGCTGTGGCGGATTATTTTAAATTATCCTTTAGGCGATACTAAACCACTCATCCATTCTGCTTTGGTGAATTTAATTGGCGAAGAGAATCAAAAAGGAATAGCAAAATATGTAGGACTTGAGGAAGTGTTATCCATGGAAAATGTAGCCGTACATATTTATGGAAAACAGGAAACGAAGCCCGGTAGAAAAATGGGACATGTAACCATATTGAGTAATGAACGGCAACAATTAATTCATCTTTCTAATAAAATAAAACAAATCTTAAAAGTGGTGGCTGAATAATTTATATTGTCGTCCTACCGTTTTTTTAAAATATCACTTTAAGAAGATTTGCGATCATTTAAAATTTGCAGCAGATTTTTAAGATAAAAGTCGTCTTACATAGATTGCACAAACCAGAACAAATGAAGAAATTGATGAAAGGAAAACTGATACTCATCTGCACGATTGCTCTTTTACTAAGTGCTTGTGGCAGCAAAACAGAAAAAATTGCTCCGGGCCAACCACAAAAAGCTCCACCACCGCAATCGGCTGAAGCATACATTATTGTTCCTTCAATATTAAATTCAAGTATTTTGGTAGCCGGCACTTTAATGCCTTTTGAAGAAACCGAAATTCATCCTGAAGTTGCCGGAAAAGTAGTAGGGCTCTATATTAAAGAAGGAGCATTTGTAAGGAGAGGCACCTTATTGGTGAAATTATTTGATGGAGATTTACAAGCACAATTACAAAAATTGAGTGTTCAATTAAAGATTGCCAAAAAAACACAAGAGCGCCAAGAAGAACTTTTGAAAATTGGAGGTATCAGTCAGCAAGATTATGATTTAAGTTTACTGAGTGTCAATTCCATCGCTGCGGATATGCAAATTCTTAAAACCAATATTGCAAAAACTATTATTCGTGCACCCATAGACGGTAAAATGGGTTTTAAAAATATTAGCCTCGGAGCTTACATAACTCCTCAAACGGTCATCACCACTATTAGACAAGTAAATAGATTAAAATTAGTTTTTAGTGTTCCCGAAAAATATTCCAACAAGGTAAAAATTGGCAACACGATTTCATTTGGCATTAGTGGCACAGACAAAAAATATGCTGCGGTAATAACTGCGACAGAATCGAGTATTACAGAAGAAAATAGAAGTTTGAAAGTACAAGCCATTGTAAATCACGTAGATAATTTTATTACCGCCGGCGGATTTGCAAAAGTAGATTTTGATATGGGAGATAATAAAGATGCCCTCATGGTGCCCACACAATCAGTGATTCCACAAGCGAGAGATAAAAAAGTTATTGTATTTCGTAATGGAATTGCTGATTTTACTACCGTGGTTACGGGCATACGGGATTCTTCTAAAGTAGAAATAACAGAAGGTTTAAAAATGGGAGATACAATTATCACCACCGGATTGCTTTCAATAAAACCGGGAGCAAAAATTAAAATTTCATCTTATAAAAAGTAGAAGAACCAGTGAATATTTCTCTTACCAGTTTACGGCGCCCTGTATTTGCCATTGTGATGAATTTGGCCATCATTTTATTTGGTATCATTGGTTTTAAATATTTAGGAGTACGCGATTATCCGGCCATCGATCCGCCGAATATTTCTGTAAGTACTTCTTATGCCGGAGCTAATTCCGACATTATCGAATCGCAAATTACCGAGCCGTTAGAACAAGCCATCAATGGAATTGCAGGAGTAAAAAATATCACTTCATCCAGCAATCAAGGGCGTAGTAATATCAATGTAGAATTTGAATTGGGAGTAGATTTAGAAGCAGCTGCAAATGATGTAAGAGATAAAGTTTCACGCGCCACACGAAGCCTTCCGCAAGATATTGATGCTCCTCCGGTAGTTTCAAAAGCAGATGCCAGCGCACAACCTATTTTGGCCATGACTGTACAAAGTAGTACGCGTAATCAATTGGAGATAACGGAATATGCCACTAATAATATTTTAGAGCGAATACAAACTATTCCCGGAGTAAGTGCCGTAAATATTTGGGGAGAAAAAAAGATACGCAATGCGTATTTGGTTCAATCCGGAAAAATTAAATGCTTATGATATTACCACCGGCGATATCCAAAAAGCATTACAAACACAAAGTGTAGAATTACCTGCCGGAAAAATTTCGGGCGATAATACAGAGTTAACTGTTAGAACCTTTGGAAGGCTTTATACCGAAGAAGATTTTAAAAATCTTTTTATCAAAAATGTAAATGGCGTCAACATAAAATTGAGCGATGTAGCAGATGTAGTTTTGGGCCCCGAAAGTGTTGAATCTGTTTTGAAAGAAAGTGGTGTTCCGATGATTATGCTGGCGGTGATACCTCAACCGGGCGCGAATTACGTAGCTATTGCCGATGAATTTTATAAAAGATTAGGCGACTTAAAAAAAGACCTTCCTGCAGATTTTAAATTGGATATAGGAATGGATCAAACCAAATTTATTAAACGATCTATTTCAGAAGTGCAGGAAACACTTTTGATTGCGCTGGTGTTGGTAATTCTAATCATTTATTTATTCTTCCGCGACTGGATCATTGCATTAAGACCTTTATTGGATATTCCTGTTTCATTGATTGGTGCTTTCTTTATTATGTACATTTTCGGCTTCACGATTAATGTATTGACATTGTTAGCAATCGTACTGGCAACGGGACTTGTAGTGGATGACGGGATTGTGATGACGGAAAATATTTTCAAAAAATTTGAGGGCGGAATGGACATTCATAAAGCCGCTCGCGAAGGTTCTAAAGAAATTTATTTTGCCATTATTTCTACTTCCATCACTTTAGCAATTGTATTTCTTCCCATCATTTTTTTAGAAGGATTTGTAGGTAGATTATTTAGAGAATTTGGAATTGTGGTCGCCGGTGCTGTACTCATATCCGCATTTGTATCACTCACTTTAACTCCGGTGCTCAATGTAAAATTGACGGGAAAAAAATTAGGCCGTTCTTGGTTTTATAGAAAAACAGAACCGTTTTTTAAAGCGATGGAAAATGGATATAGAAATAGTTTAGCCGGTTTTATGAAAATGAAATGGATGGCTTTTGGAATTATTGCTGTTTGTTTGGTGATCATCTTTTTTATTTTTAAAGGAATACCTTCTGAATTAGCACCATTAGAAGATAGAAACCAGTTTAGATTAAGTGTTACTGCACCAGAAGGAAGTTCTTTCGATTATATGGATGCGTACATGGATAGTCTCAATCATTTTATAGAAGATTCCATTCCGGAAAAGACCATGCTCATCAGCATGACCTCACCCGGATGGGGCGGTGGTTCTGTCAATAGTGGATTTATCAATGTAATGATGGTGGATCCACGTGAGAGAGTGCGCTCTCAGCAAGAAATAGTGGATATGGTAAATCGAAATTTAAAAAGATTTCCACAAGGACGTGCCTTTGCATCTCAAGAACAAACCATTTCTGTAAATAGAAGAGGCGGACAACCGGTTCAATTTGTAATTCAAAATAATAATTTCGAAAAGTTGAGAGAGATACTTCCTAAATTTTTGGATGAAGCTAAGAAGAGCCCTGTGTTTGAAGGAGTAGATGCGGATTTGAAATTCAATAAACCGGAACTTAGGATCAACATCGATAGACTTCGTGCGAGCGAATTAGGAGTAAGTGTTGCAGATATCAATCAAGCGCTGGAATTGGCTTACAGCGATAGAAGATTAGGTTATTTTTATAAATCAGGGAAGCAATATCAAGTGTTAGGTCAAGTAGATAGAAAGGATAGAAATGCCCCTAGTGATTTATCAAAAATAAGTGTGAGAAATAATAAAGGTGTAAGCATTAGTTTAGATAATTTAGTAACGATGAGTGAGGATGCCTCGCCTCCAACTATTTATCATTTCAATAGATACAAATCGGCTACTATTTCCGCAGGATTGGCAACAGGTAAAACGGTTGGAGATGGAGTTGCCGAAATGAATAAAATCGCCAAATCCTTACTGGACGAGTCTTTCAACACAGCGCTATCCGGCACTTCAAGAGATTATTCTGAAAGTTCAGGAAATACTTTGTTTGCATTTTTGCTCGCATTAATTTTAATTTATTTGGTTCTTGCTGCGCAATTTGAAAGTTTTATTGATCCGTTTATTATTATGATCACTGTGCCATTGGCATTAGCAGGTGCATTATTATCCTTGTGGATTTTTGGACAAACGTTCAATATTTTTTCTCAAATTGGAATGATCATGTTGATAGGATTGGTAACAAAAAATGGAATTTTAATTGTAGAATTTGCTAATCAAAAAAGAAAATTGGGTATCGGCACTTCCGAGGCTGTTATTGATGCCGCTTATTTAAGATTGCGACCCATTTTAATGACGAGCCTTGCTATGGCTTTGGGTGCATTACCGCTCGCATTATCTATCGGAGATGCTTCTACGAGTCGTATTCCTTTGGGGATTGTAATTGTAGGTGGTATTATGTTTTCACTTATTCTTACTTTGTATGTAGTGCCTGCTATGTATGGTTTTCTTTCATCTAAAAAACGAGAATTGCATGAGGCGTTTCAATAAAATATGGATAGCATTTTTATCAGTGTTCTTTTCTTTTTCAGCGCAAGCACAAGAAAATGTTTTGACAATTCAAGAGGTCATCAAACAAGCCATTGAAAATAATTATGGTGTCATAATCAGAAAAAATGAAATTGAAATTGGTAACATCAATAACAATTGGGCAAATGCAGGCGCCACTCCTACCGTAAGTGCAACCGTTACGCAAGGAATTGGGATGAACAATTTAGAACAACATTTAAGTAACGGCACTGTTACCAAAAAGAATGGAAATTCAACTCAAAATTTAAATGCGGGCATAGCAGTGAACTGGCGCGTGTTTGATGGATTTAAAATGTTTGCTTCAAAAAAAATATTAGAAGAAATAGAAAAAATGGGAGAATATAATTTCAGAAAATCTCTCAATGAAACCCTTTATAATGTAATCAGTACTTATTATAATATCGTAACGTTGACGGAACGTTTACAAGCCACTCAAGAGCAAATTGGTTTATACCAAGATCGTTTCGTTCTCACCCAAAGAAAATTTGAAATTGGTACCGGCGCGAAGTATGAAGTATTAGAAGCAGAAGTGGATTTAAACGAACAAAAATCACTATTACTTTCTTTACAGAATTCGATTGATATTGCTAAATCAACTCTCAATAATTTATTAGGAAAAAACCCATCTACTTCTTATCAAATAATAGACACTATTATCGTACAACCATTACCGTTATTATTGGATGCGCAACAAAAAATAGAACTTCAAAATCCGGATATTTTATTGGCGAACAGTAATCTTTTTGTTTTAATGCAAAATGAAAAAGTAATTAATTCGCAAAGATTACCATCAGTTGATTTAAACGGATTTTACAATTTTGCAAGAAGTAAAAGTAATGCGGGGTTCACTTTGTTGAATCAAACCTATGGCCCTTCCGGATCCATCGGACTAAGCATTCCCCTATTCAATGGCGGCCTAATAAAAAAACAATTGCAGGTAAATGAGATTCAAGTAAAAAATCAACAATTGTTAATTGAGCAAACAAAAAATGATTTACAAACCGCGCTGAATAACGCTTATATCAATTATAATCATGCTATTAAAGCGATTGAATTAGAAAAAAATAATCTCATAATTGCTGCACAAAATATTCTGATTGCAACAGAACGATATAAAAAATTAAATATCACTTCAGTAGAATTAAGGCAAATTCAAATCAGTTATAACGATATTAAAAATCGATTGTACAATGCCTCTTATCAAGCAAAAATGGCGGAAGCAAGTATCGCGTTATTAATGGGAAATATTGTCAATTTATAGTCTTCGCGTATCTTTAGCGTTTAAAATAATTGCATGGCCAATACAACAAAACCTTTGGTAGGAATTATTATGGGAAGCGACAGTGATTTATCCGTAATGGAGAATGCCGCAACCCTCTTGAAAGAATTTAAAATCCCTTACGAGATAAATATCGTGTCTGCACATCGAACTCCTGAAAGAATGGTAGAATACGCCTCCAAAGCGCATTCCAGAGGAATTAAAATAATTATCGCCGGCGCAGGTGGTGCGGCACACTTACCGGGAATGGTGGCATCATTAACTGTTTTACCCGTAATTGGTGTTCCGATAAAATCCTCCAATTCTTTGGATGGATGGGATTCTATTTTTTCTATTTTACAAATGCCTAATGGAGTACCTGTAGCTACCGTAGCGCTGAATGCTGCAAAAAATGCGGGTATTTTAGCTGCTGAAATTTTAGGAATTTCTGATAAAGAAATAAGTACCCAATTAAAAAAATATAAAGAGAATATGAGAAAAGAAGTTGAAAAAAAGAACCAAAAATTACGTTCTTGATTTCAAAAAGTTATGCCTCTTTTATCAAACAAAATTCTTGCTCTAAAGTGAGTGAATTTTCGTACAACATTTTAAAAAAATCTTCGCCCCATTTTGCATAGAATAGCATAAAATTTTCTGTGCGCTCTTGCAAACCGCCATTCGGAAATAACGAAGAAAAAACTTTAAATATTTGATTTTTTTGTACGTCAAATTTTCTTTTTTTCTGCCCGAAGCATTTTCTTTTCTAAAGTGTCTAATTTATTTAAAGCCTTTACAGATAAAGTTTCCGTGTGTTGCGTTAAAGTTGTATCGATTTCATTTACGCGTTCTTGTATCTTTGAATAAATTTGTTGAATCGCTAATTTTAAATCAGTGAGGCTTAAATTATTTTCACTTTCCTTATTTACTAATTCATTCAATAAAATTGTTTCTCCTTTAAAAATATCATCCAATTCGATCTTTAATTTTTCTAGAATTTTTTGATATTTTTCTTCAATGATCAAGAAAGAATTTCGAACCACTAACACAGGAAATGGAACTTGATAATGCGTAAACATTTCTTTTAATTGCAGCCAATAAGCCAATTCTCCACCACCGCCAATCCAGGCAACATCGGGCAAAATAATTTCTTGAAACAGCCCTCTCAAAATTACATTGGGGCTAAATCTTTCAGGATGATCTTTTATTTCTTGTTTTATTTCTTCAGGAGTAAATACAATATTCGTATCAAATACTTGAAAATTATTTCCGTTTAAAATAATTCGATTTCTTAAATTATTTTTTAAATAAAATAAATTGATTTCTCTGGGATACGCTTGGGCCTTGTATTTCAGCGATAATTTATCAGAGGTATGTGCTACAATTTTTGAAGAGGTATGATTGAAAATATCATCTTCAAAAATTGAAATCATTTCATTTTTCAAAATAGCATTATCCGGAAGAAGCACTAATAATCCGTATTCTTTGAAAAGTTCATGAACCAATAAAAAAGTAGATTGCTCAATACTCGTATTTTTAATAAAACACTTTTTCAACAAATCAATCACTTCATTTCCAAATTTCTCCACTTTCAATCGTCCTGAAATTTGATCAATTAATTTTATCAAATTATCATCCACTTTCATTCTTCCAACTGCGCCGGATTGTTGAGTTTTCCATTCATATTTTTGTCCATCAATAACTACGTGATTTAATTCTTCCAAATCTGCATCTTCACTTCCCATAAAAAAAACAGGCACAAAATTATAATCCGGCAATTGCGTTTTTAATTCAGCCGACATCTTAATTGCATGAAAAATTTTATAAACAAAATATAAATGCCCCGTAAATAAATTGGGTTGATGAGCCGTGCAAATCGTAAAAGTATTTTCGCTAAGAAGCGCTTCAATATTGGATTGTATCAAATTGATATTCTCAAAATCTTTGTATTGATTTTGAAACTGATCCACTAATAATTGCCTGTTTGTGTTGAATTTTTTTCTTTTAGAAATCGCGGATTTTATTCCTTCCACATTTACCGAATGTTCATAAAAAGGTTGTAACTCCGTTGCCTGATTGATATAATCCAAAACAATTTGAGTGAATTTCCCGGTTTGGGCGAAAGGAATATATTCAGATTGAAAATTTTTTGGCAAGTCTATAATTTTGATTACAAAGATAGAGAGAAAAAATAGGTTCCATAAGGAATGGAATGCACTGAATTACAAAAGAATCCACAACTAAATTACCACTTCACCTTCCAAATCATAATCAAACGCACTCACAATTTTTACATTCACAAAATCGCCGGGAAATAATTTTTTTGAAGAATTAACGATCACTTCATTATCCACTTCTACACTATCAAATTCTGTTCGTCCTAAATATTTGCCGGCTTCTTTTTTATCGATTATTACGCGAAATGTTTTACCAATTTTCTCTTCATTTTTCTGATAAGAAATTTCTTGTTGCACTTCCATTATTTCTTGGGCACGTTGTTCTTTTACATCTGCCGGCACATCATCAATTAAATCGTGCGCTGAAGTATTTTCTTCATGAGAATAAGTAAAAATTCCTACGCGATCGAATTTCATCTTCTTTAGAAAAGTTTTTAATTCTTCTACATCCTCTTCTGTTTCTCCCGGAAAACCCGCTATGAGCGTGGTTCTCAAACAAATTCCCGGAATTTTATTTTTTATCTCACTAATTATTTCTTCCATTTCTTCGCGAGTAATTTGGCGTTTCATGGCTTTCAACATTTTGTTACTTGCATGTTGCAAAGGCATGTCGAGATAATTACAAATATTATCATGTGCCTTCATCGCATCAATTATTTCCATCGGAAATTTTGAAGGATATGCATAGTGCAAACGAATCCATTCTAAACCGGGAATGGCCGCGAGCTCATGTAACAATCGAGGTAATTCTCTTTTTTTGTAAATATCTAATCCGTAATAAGTGAGTTCTTGTGCAATCAACATAATTTCTTTCACCCCTCGTGCTACTAAAAGTTTTGCCTCCTCTACTAAAGATTCTATCGGGCGACTAATATGTTTTCCTCTCATTAAAGGAATAGCACAAAATGCGCAAGTACGATTACAACCTTCACTTATTTTCAGGTAAGCATAATGGTTAGGAGTACTTAAAATCCTTTCCCCCACTAATTCTGCGCGATAGTCCACATCAAATTTTCGTAAAAGAAAAGGTAATTCCATCGTACCAAAAAATGCATCTACTTCCGGAATTTCTGTCTCTAAATTTTGTTTATATCGTTCACTCAAACATCCTGTAACATACACCTTATCTAACTTTCCTTGCTTCTTCAATTCTACTTGTTCCAATATGGTATTGATACTTTCTTCTTTTGCCAAATCAATAAAACCGCATGTATTGACCACAACAATGTTGTGATCCAATTTTTTACTTTCGTGTAAAACATTAATATCAGCTGCTGCCAATTGCCCACTCAATACTTCGCTATCCACTGCATTCTTACTACAACCAAGGGTGATGATATTTACTTTGTCTTTTGAATGTTTTGTTTTCATTTTTTATTATTTGCCTTTATGCCACGAATTCACGAATAATCTTATGCCCTAAATTTCAAATTGTTCCTTCCCTTTGGGGAAGGGTTGGGATGGGGCCTTCTGCCACGCATTCACGAATGGTTTTACTTGAATTCTGATTACTAATCTCTATTACTAAACAGACTATCTACAAATTCTTGTTTATCAAAAACTAAAAGATCAGTTGCCTTTTCTCCTACACCTATAAACTTTACCGGAATTCTAAACTGATCAGCAATCGCCAAAACCACACCACCCTTTGCTGTTCCATCTAATTTGGTGATGGTAAGCGCAGATACTTCTGTAGCAGCTGTAAAATGCTTGGCCTGTTCCAATGCATTCTGCCCCGTACTTCCATCAAGAACTAACATCACTTCGTGAGGCGCATTAGGTAAGGCTTTATTTACGCTTCTTTTAATTTTATTAAGTTCATCCATCAAATGGATTTTATTATGTAATCTTCCTGCGGTATCAATAATTACTACATCCACATTTTTTGCGATGCCGCTTTGCACGGCATCAAAAGCAACTGCGCTAGGATCGCTTCCCATAGCGTGTTTTACAATAGGCACTTTGGTTCTCTCACTCCAAATATTTAATTGATCTACCGCGGCAGCTCTAAAAGTATCTGCGGCACCCAATAAAACAGATTTACCGGCGAGAGAAAAATTGTGTGCTAATTTTCCAATGGTGGTTGTTTTACCAACTCCATTTACACCTACCACCAATATTACATGCGGTTGATGGCCTTCCGGTAATTCATAATTTACATAAGAAGTATCTTCCGGAGCATCAATTAATAAAGATTGAATCTCCTCTTTTAAAATATGATTGAGTTCGGAAGTATTGATATATTTATCTCGTGCAACTCTCTTTTCAATTTTTTCAATCACTTTCACAGTGGTGGCTACTCCTACATCGGCGCTGATTAAAGCATTTTCCAAATCGTCCAACACTTCTTCATCTACGGTGCTTTTACCGGCTACTACTTTGGTGATCTTGTCAAAAAAACCTTGTTTGGTTTTTTGCAAACCAATATCTAAACTTTCTTTTTGTTCTTTCTTACCGAATATTTTATCAAAAATGCCCATTATTCAATTGTATTAAAGGGTAAAAATAAAGAAAGCTATCCGCAAAAAATGCAGGATAGCTTACTTCAACTTTTTCTCGCAGGCAATATTAACTTGCTAAAAAATCTTTGATCTTGTCTTTATGAACAATAGATTCTTTAAAAGTATAAGATCCTGATTTAGGATTGCGCACAGTACGCACTACCTTAGTCCAGTTTTTAGCATCTGCTGCTGCTTTCTGATCTTTTGTTTTTATCGCTGTTTTTGCTGATTTTGCCATGATGGTATTTTGAAAAATTTGAAACTTTGTAAACCGAAAAAATGAAATTCAATGAAAAATTTATTGACTCATTTTTAAGTTGAACAATTTATTTAATCTCTTTATGAACAGTCACTTTTTTTAAGATTGGATTGAATTTCTTCAATTCCAAACGCTCAGGAGTATTCTTCTTGTTCTTTTTAGTAATATAACGACTAGTACCTGGAAGCCCTGAAGTCTTATGTTCAGTGCATTCTAAAATTACCTGTACTCTATTTCCTTTCTTTGCCATGATAAATGTGTTTAAACTTTTTTATTAGATCTTTACGCCTTGTGCTCTCAATTCTTTAACAGTATTGAAAAGACCATTTTTATTAATGGTGCGAATCGCTTCAGTAGATAATTTTAAAGTAATCCATTTATCTTCCTCTGCAAGAAAATATCTTTTCTTTTGCAAATTCGGCAAAAACCTTCTACGGGTTTTGATATTAGAATGGGAAACTGTATTACCTGTAATGGGCCTCTTTCCTGTAAGTTGACATACTCTAGCCATAATGTTCTTTTTTTTTCGGACGGCAAAGGTAGGAAAGAATTATTTATCTATGAAATAAAAATTGTAATTTTTACCGACTAATTTAAAATAAAGAAATTCATTCGCTTTTGAACGACAATAACCTCGAAATGCAGTGCAAATATAGTTTTTTGTAAAAATGGTTTCGAGCAAATCATTTAATTTCATTTAAAAAGAGATCAATTTTATAAAATGGCAAGCAATACAATTAAAGTAAGTTATAATAGTGGAATGAATTTTTCTGCCGACATGAATGGGCATATTCTTCAGATTGATACTGATGTTGCGTCCGGTGGAACTAATTTAGGACCGCGGCCAAAAATGTTGATGTTGGCTTCCTTAGCGGGATGTACAGGATTTGATGTAGTAAGTATTCTCAATAAGATGAGAGTACAATTTTCTGATTTTACCATTAGTGTAGAAGGAAATCTGACCGACACAGAACCATCTTTATATGATAAAATTACTTTGCTCTATTCCATTAAAGTAAAAAAAGAAGATGAACCCAAAGTAGAAAAAGCGGTAAAATTATCTAAAGAAAAATATTGTGGAGTAAGCAGAATGTATGAATCATTTGCCAAGGTGGTATTTACTATTAATTATATAAAGTAGTTAAGAATTTTTAAGACGAAACTCTAGATCCATTTCCTTTTTTCTATCGCGATATACGCGCAACATTTGTAATGAGACGGCCAAGAGAATTAGTAACAATCCGTAATAAAATCCTGAACCTAAAAATTTATTTTCTTTGAAAATAATAAATGCCATAATAATGGAATAAATCGGTTCAAAATTATAGCTCAGGTTTGTAGTAAAGGCCGACAATTTTGTCAACGCATTTAAGCTCAAAATAAAGGCAAATACCGTACACGCCCACGATAAAATCAATAACCAGAACACATCTGAACCCGTAGGAATAAAATAGTCCGCAGGAAAAAAAGTAAAATAAACAGGCAGAATAAAACACAATGCTATCACACCTCCTGTCATCTCATAAAGGGTCACAGTTTTTGCATCAAATTTGGTAAGAATCGTTTTATTGAAAATCGGGAAAAGGCAGGCTAGGCATAGCGGAAATAATTCCGAAAATAATTCCTGTTTTATATTCAGGATAAAAATTAAAAATCAAATAAATACCACAGATAGCAAGCAAACCTAAAAACACTTCTACCAAATCAATACGACGACGCATGATGATCGGTTCAAAAATAGAAGTAAAAAAACCAATTGCAGATAAACAGGTCACCGAAACGGAAACATTGGAATATTTAATGCTTCCATAAAAAAATATCCAGTGCAAGGAGACAATAGCTCCCACACCAAATAATTGAGCCACATTTTTTTTCGGTATACGAATTAATTCTTTCCTAAAATATAATAGTACGGCCAATGTAATGGCACTCAACGCCATCCGATACAAAGTAAGATATCCTTCGTTTAGCGTAATTAATTTCCCTAAGATAGCCGTAAACCCTGCCAATAAAATCGCGAGGTGTAATTGCAAAAATGCTTTTCTCATACAAAAAGCAAAATTAGAATTTTGATTCTGTATTTGGTTTTTAATTATCGTTTCTATTTTTTTTTATTCTAAAGAAACCTGTTCTTTCTTCTGCTTTCTTCGTTTTATTTTCAATCAATTAACAATCCTTTGTATAAAAAATAATAAGTCATTACCTTTCTATCAATCATAGCTTTATATTTGCGACTGTCTAATTTTACCAAATATGAGTTTTAAAAGAATTAATAACATTACCGGATGGGTAGTATTTGCAATTGCTGCCTTTGTATATCTTTCTACAATGGAAGCCACGGCCAGTTTTTGGGATTGTGGTGAATTTATTTCCAGCGTATATAAATTACAAATTCCGCATCCGCCGGGAGCGCCTTTATTTATTTTATTAGGCCGTCTTTTTACAATTCCTTTAAGTCCCGATTATGCGGCTTTAGGTGTAAATACGATGAGTGCATTAGCAAGTGCTTTTACTATTTTATTTTTATTCTGGACGATTACTCATTTTGGAAGAAAAATTTATGAGCGTAAAAATTTTGGTGCATCCATCGATGGCCACCATTTTATTATTATGGCTGCCGGTGTAGTAGGCGCATTGGCTTACACTTTCAGTGATTCATTTTGGTATAGTGCAGTAGAAGGTGAGGTTTATGCGATGTCATCTTTTTTTACGGCAGTGGTATTTTGGGCTGCGCTCAAATGGGAAGAAGAAGTAAGTGCGGAACAATTACGCGGTATCAAAGGACATTTTACACGGGCAGATAGATGGTTGATTTTGATTTTTTATCTAATCGGACTTTCAGTAGGAGTGCATCTTTTGTGTTTGCTTACCATACCTGCGATAGTAATGATCTATTATTTCAAAAGATATAAAACTACTAAGTGGGGACCGTTGTGGGCATTCTTTGCAGGATGTATCATCACAGGAATTGTACAAGTACCGATGGTACAATGGACTATCAAATTAGCCGGACAATTTGATATTTTATTTAAGAATAGTTTCAACTTACCGTTCTTTACGGGTTTTGCATTCTTCTTTATTTTGATTGCCATCCTCATCTTTTTCATGATGAAATTGGCTTCGAAAAAGAATTGGAATTTCTTAAAATTAGCGATGTGGGTTTTTGCTTTTGTATTGCTGGGAATTTCTACTTACACTACTACGCTTCTTCGTTCTAATGCAGATCCGGCCATTGATATGTTCAATGTAGATAATCCCGTGAGTTTGGTAGGATATTTAGGTCGCGAACAATATGGTGATTGGCCTATTTTGAAAGGACAAGATTTTACGGCTCAGCCTACAGACCAAACTTATGAGGACACTTATGTAAAAGGCACCAACAGTTATGAGAAAAAGGGCAAGAAAATGGTGACCACTTACGATCCTGCTGATCTTCATTTTTTCCCGCGTATGTGGAATTCATCCAACGATCAAGGGCAGGCGGATTATTATGCAAGCTTCGCCGGAATCGGGAAAGACCCAAAGACAGGGCAATACCTCGGCGTACTAACCATGGCTGATAACATCAGTTTCTTTATCAGCTATCAATTCAATTGGATGTATTTACGCTATTTCCTTTGGAATTTTGCGGGAAAACAAAATGATTTACAAGGCGTATCATCCGGAAATGTAAGAGATGGTAATTGGATCACAGGCATTTCTTTTTGGGATAATGCACGCTTGGGTGACCAAAGTAAAATGCCCGATAGTTTAAAAAATAATAAGGCCAATAATAAATTATTTGCGTTACCATTATTACTCGGCATTTTAGGTTTGATTTATCAGTATAAAAAAGATAAGAAAGATACGTTGGTGGTGGCACTGCTCTTTTTCTTTACAGGAATTGCTATCGTACTTTATCTAAACCAAGCAGGTAACCAACCGCGCGAAAGGGATTATGCTTTTGTGGGTTCGTTTTATGCTTTTGCGATTTGGATTGGTCTGGGAGTATTTTATGTAAAAGATCTTTTCTTAAAATGGTTACCGAGTAAGTATGCAGCCTACGCTGCAGGATTTCTTTGCTTATTAGCAGTGCCTGTTTTAATGGCTTCGCAAGAATGGGATGACCATGATAGAAGTAATAAAGTACTTGCGAGAGATATGGCTAAAGATTATTTAGAAAGTTGTGCGCCTAATGCCATTCTCATCACCTTTGGAGATAATGATACTTACCCTCTTTGGTATGCTCAAGAAGTGCAAGGCATCAGAAAAGATATTCGTGTGATTAATTCAAGTTTGTTAGGAACCGATTGGTACATCAATCAACTTCGATATAAAATAAATAATAGTGCGCCCATCAATGTAATCTGGACTCCGGAGCAAATTATTGGAAGTAAAAGAGATGGTATTTATTTCTATCCTAATCTTCCGAATGCACAAGTAGATCCGAATCAACCAATGGATTTGTACACCATGATGAAAGATTATGCGGGAAGCGATGACCCAAGCAGAACACTTTTGAATAATGGAGAATACCTCAACGTATATCCTACTAAAAAAGTAAAAGTACCTGTGAATGTAGATTTGGTAAAAAAGAATGGTACGGTACAACCTGGAGATACTGTATTAAATGAAATTGTATTCGATATTCCAAAGAATGCCATTGGTAAAAATGAAAGTGCGATCTTAAATATCATCGCGGCGAATAATTGGGAAAGACCTATCTACTTCACTTCTCCTTATGGTGAATTAGGATTTTCTCAATATCTGCGTGCCGATGGACTTACTTATCGCCTCGTACCGGTAAAGAATAGTGAAGTCAATAATAAATGGGCGTATGATGTGATGATGAATAAATTTGCTTTTGGTAATGCAAATGTACCGGGTGTATATTTTGATGAAGAAAATAGAAGGCATTTGAATACACTCAGAATGCAATTTGCACAAGTAGCGAATAGCCTAATAGAAAGTGGCAATAAAGAAGACGCCAGAAAATTATTGGATAGAGGAGATAAAAATTTATTACAAGAAAATTTCCCTTATGGAATGCCTTCTCGCAGGCAACAACACAATCAAATTTCCGGACAGTATCTATATACTGCGTACAAAGCCGGTGATTTAGTTTTAGCTAAAAAAATAAGTGCGGTCTTGCGTAAAGATTTAGAGCAGCAAATTATTTATTTCAATAGTTTGGATCCTGATAAACAAATGGGATTGGAATATGATAATCAAATAGTGATGCAATTGCTGCAACAAGTAAATGGTATGGATCAATTCTTTAAGAATCCTCCATCTTTATTACCGCATGCTGAGAATAATTCGCAAACAATTATTAATCATGCAGATTCGCCAAAGAAGTGAGGATGATGAAGGGTTGAATAGTTAGTTCTGAGTTTAGAATTATAAGTTTAGAGTGACGGATGCATTTTTCCAGCTCTCTCAGCAGAGTCTTCCGTAGGGGCCTCAGCGCGTTTAACGGACGCATAATCCTCTGCGAGAGACTTAGCTGGGACAATGACTGAGGAAACACGGCATACCGACACATCGCAAGCCGAAACTATTATTTATCATTTAAACCGACATAGCAAAACGACTGCAATGAACAAAATTGAAACCTACATTCATCAGTTTCCCGACAACGTGCAGGAAATTTTGCGGAACATTAGAAAGGTGGTAATAGACACTGCACCCGGCGCAGAAGAATTATTTTCATATGGAATGCCTGCATACAAAATGAACAAAAAACCTCTGGTTTATTTTGCGGCATTTAAAAATCATATCGGATTTTATGCCACACCATCAGGACACAGAGAATTTCAAAAGGAACTTTCAAAATACAAACAAGGGAAAGGGTCGGTGCAGTTTCCACTCGACCAACCAATTCCGTATAAACTAATTGAACGAATTGTAAAATTTAGAATGGCCGAAAATAATAAAGAAACGAAGAAAAAATTGCTTTAATTCAAGATTTATTTATATCCCATTTATACCGTTCAAGTTTCCGCATCTTTAAAAAAAGAAATTATTACTACGCCATGTTTCGCGTGCCACGAAAAAAGGCGTGGTGCTACGAAACATGGCGTAATTCAATTTTTCATTTTTAACTCCAACCAAAAAATATCATGCGTAAATTGCAAGAAACAATTTTAATTTTTCAATCAATTTAATCAATGCGGTTTTTTAATTTTTCAAAATATAATCCTAACGAAAACAGTAAAACTTCTTTTGAAAAGTTAATGGATATTTTTACGCAATTGCTTACCTATACAAGCGGTGATGTAGCGGAATCATTGAGTTGGCTCACGGAATTGGATAAAGAATATCAACTCACCAATGATGATTATGGAATGGGAGATTTTATAGAAGACTTGAAGGATAAGGGTTTCATCAAACAAAATCAAGAAAGCGGAAAAATAGAAATCACTGCAAAAACAGAACAAGGCATTCGCAAACAAAGTTTGGAAGAGATTTTTGGTAAATTAAAGAAAAGCAAACAAGGCAATCACCAAACTTTCAAAGCGGGTAAGGGCGATGAAATAAATCCGGAAACAAGGCCATATCAATTTGGAGATACGATAGAACAAATTGATTTTACAGAGTCCATCCGCAATGCACAAATCAATCATGGCGTAGAAAGTTTTAAAATGGATGAAGGCGATCTTTCTATTCGCGAAACAGATTACAAAGCGCAATCCTCCACTGTATTGATGATTGATATTTCGCACAGCATGATTCTTTATGGCGAGGATAGAATTACTCCGGCAAAAAAAGTGGCCATGGCTTTGAGTGAATTGATCACTACTAAATATCCGAAAGATACTTTAGATATTGTGGTTTTTGGAAACGATGCATGGACGATTGAAATAAAAGATTTGCCTTATTTACAAGTTGGGCCTTATCACACGAATACCTTTGCAGGACTGCATTTGGCAATGGAGATTTTGAGAAAAAGAAAAAATCCGAATAAACAGATTTTCATGATTACAGATGGTAAGCCCACCTGTTTGAAAATTGGAAATCGTTATTATAAAAATAGTTTTGGAGTAGATAGAAGAATTTTAAATCGCTGTATTAATTTGGCAGCGCAATGCAAAAAATTAAAAATTCCTATCACTACATTTATGATTGCAAGAGATCCTTATCTCCAAAAATTTGTGACGGAATTCACTGAAACCAATAACGGCAAAGCTTTCTTTGCTTCTTTAGATAAATTGGGCGCTTTTATTTTTAAGGATTTTGAGAGCGGTAAAAGAAAAACAATGTTTTAAGAATATTATTTGTGTTTGATGAAAAAGATTTTTTAAAATGTAAATTCGTTTTTACTTTTTTCAAAATCTAAATTTTCATTCGTGAGAAAACTATTTTTATTCGGCATCAGTTTTTTATTGATCACATCCGCGTTTACACAAATTAAATCTCCGGAAGAATTTTTAGGTTACCCGATTGGTACCAGATATACGCCGCATTATCAAATTGTCAATTACTTCCAATACATCGCGAAAGCGGCGCCGGATATGGTTCAGCTGCGACAATATGGTGAAACCAATGAACATCGCCCACTCTATTTATCTTTTATTTCTTCCAAAGAAAATATGGATCAACTAGAAAAAATACGATTGAATAATTTAGCACTAGCGAATACTTTTTCCGATAAAAAAACAGAAAACGAATCCGCTCCGGTAATTGTTTGGTTGAGTTATAATGTGCATGGCAATGAAACTTCTTCTTCGGAAGCATCGATGCTTACTTTATATGCATTGGTAAATCCTGAAAATTTGCAAAGCAAAGAATGGTTGAAAAATACTGTAGTTGTGATTGATCCTTGTTTGAATCCTGATGGAAGAGAAAGATATACGAATTGGTACAATGGCATGATAGGCAAGGATTACAACCCACTCCCCATCTCGCGCGAACACAGAGAACCATGGCCTGGAGGAAGAAGTAATCATTACAATTTTGATTTGAATAGAGATTGGGTTTGGCAAACACAAATAGAAAGTAAAGGACGAGTAACTCAATACAATCAATGGTTGCCGCAAGTGCATGTTGATTTTCATGAACAAGGAATTAATGAGCCGTATTATTTTGCTCCCGCTGCAGAACCTTATCATGAAGTGCTTACAAAATGGCAAAGAGATTTTCAGAAAACGATTGGTAAAAATCACGCAAAATATTTTGATAAAAATGGTTGGTTGTATTTTACCAATGAGCGTTTCGATTTATTTTATCCGTCTTATGGAGATACGTATCCTTTATATAATGGTGCTATCGGTATGACTTATGAACAAGGAGGAATTTCTGCAGGTTTAGGAATTGTAACGAATGAAGAAGACACGCTAACACTTACTGAGCGAGCACTTCATCATTTTACTACAGGTATGAGCACCATTGAAACGGCTTCAAATAATGCATCAAAATTGATACAAGAATTTCATCAATATTTTAATGATGCGGTAAATGGAAAAATAGGTTCTTACCAAACTTATATCATCAAAAATAATTCGAACGATAAAGAGCGAATTCAAAGTTTTTTACAATTATTAGATAAGAACGGAATCTTGTATGGCACCGCATCCGGAAGCGGCAAAGGCTTTCATTATCAGAATAAGAAAGAGGATGCATTTACAATTAATAATAGAGATATTGTAATTAGTGCTGCTCAACCGAAAGCTGTGTTGGTAAAGGTTTTGATGGAACCACAAAGTAATTTAGTAGATTCTATTACTTACGATATTACCGCATGGTCATTGCCGTATGCATACGGATTGGATGCATATGCTACACAACAAAAAATAAATGTTACTACGCAAAAAGCACCATCTAATTTTGTCAATAATTCTACAGCAAATTCTTATGGTTATGTAATTCGCTGGCAAGGAATTTCTACCGTAAAGACTATTTCTCAATTATTAAAAAAGGGAATCAAAATGCGTTTTTCAGAAGTTCCTTTTGAAATTAATGGGCAAAAATTTGAACCGGGCTCGGTCATAATTACAAAAAAAGGGAATGGTTCATTTGCTAATAATTTATGGAATGTGGTAAGCGAAATTTGTAATTCCAACCAAATAAAAATGAATGCGGTTACAAGCGGCATGGTGGATAAAGGTGCAGATTTCGGAAGTGATCTGGTACATGAAATGAAAGCTCCAAGAGTTTATATGCTCACCGGAGAAGATGTAAGTTCTACCGCTGCCGGAGAGATTTGGGACTTCTTTGATAATGAAATTAATTACAAAATAAATTTAGTAAACGCCACCGATTTCAACAGAATCAATTTGAATGATGTAGATGTTTTGATATTGCCGAACGGATATTATTCTTTTTTAAATGACAGTTCTGCTGCAGTTAATTTAGCCAATTGGATTCGCAAAGGCGGCAGATTGATTGCCTTGGAATACGCGGTATCACAGCTTTCCAAGCAAAAATGGAGCACTTTGAAAAGTAAAGAATTGGATGAACCCGAAAAAGATTCCGACAAAAAGAAAGATGTGTATGAAGATTTAAAAATTTATAAAAATCGAGAGAGAGATGGAATTACTAATTATATTCCGGGCGCTATTTTTAAAGTAGATGTTGATAATACGCATCCACTAATGTTTGGCTATCCTGCTTTTTATTACACTTTAAAAATGGATAATGAGGTGTATGAATTTATTAAAAATGACGGATGGAATGTGGGTGTAATTAAAAAAGAAAATCAAGTTGCAGGATTTGTTGGATCGCAATTAGGACCGCAATTAAAAGACGGATTAATATTCGGTGTGCAAGAATTAGGAAGAGGAAATATTATTTATTTAACTGATGATGTCGTATTTAGAAATTTTTGGCAAAACGGAAAATTGATTTTATGTAATGCGGTTTTTTTGGTGGGACAATGAGAGAAATGAAGAGTTGATTATTTCTTTAAATCAATCTTATCTGCTATCGGATGTTTTGCTTTAAAATCCAAGCCCAATATAGATGCTATGGTTTGAGCTATTTGCTCTTGATACAATTGTTGCTTTATTTTTATCTCGCCTTTCGCAGGTATATCAGGCCCCATCACTGCCAACCAAATTTCACCTGAGCCATGCACCGCTCTTTCATGTGCCGTCCATCTATTACTTTCTCCTCTTCCATGATCAGTCGTAATCAATAGCGTTGTTTTGTCTTTGTATTGTGGATCCGATTGCACAAAATCCCAAATTTCTTTAAGCCATGCATCGAATTGATGAGCGGCATCTAAATATTTTTTGTACTGGCCTTTGTGGGCCCATTCATCCGTTTCTCCATATGCAATATAAAGTACTCGAGGTTTTTTATTCCTCAAATAATCCATGGCTCTAAAATGCGTGTACCTATCCAAAGATTCACCTTTACCGAAAGGTTTCTCCGACTCTCGTAACATTTTATTGATCAATGTTTGATTGCCAAAATAATCGTCTTCTGGATAAATATCGAATGCAGAATAAATGGGAAAATGGGCTCTCTCTTTATGTAGAATCCCTGCAAATGCATACCAGGACGTAAATACAGCAACTTTATGTTTAAATTTCGATTGCTTATTGATGAAATCAAAAATGTTGGTATTCGGATTATTCATAAAATCATTAGAATTGATTTTCTTATCCGCATATCCTGTAAATAATTCGCTATAGCCCGGAAAAGAAAGCCAAGCAGGATTGGCAGTATTGATTTTATTTTTAAAATTTCTATTACCATAAATCTGTCCTTGAGTAACAACCGTACTCCAAATAAATGGAAATAATTTTTCTCTCCTGTTAACTCTATGAGTTGTCCAATATTTTTCGAAAATATAATCCTTCTCCCCTTCGTTGAATTTTTCTTGATCAGCAATGTTTTTATCCATTCCTTCAAAAAGTTCTTGCCATCTTAATCCGTCTGTTGTAACAATAATTATATTTTCTGTTTTCTGTTGGGCAAATAAATCAGTGCTCACCAATAACCCGCAAAAAATAATTCCAACAAAAAAATTTCTAAACATATTTCTTACCATCTCTTTAAATCAGAAAGATGCAATATCCTGCAAACCAAATGAACTTCCACCTAACAATTCGTTAAAGCATCTTTGGCGAATGCAATTCTCATTAAAGAAACAAATTTCTTGAAAGGATACAAGATGAATTATTTTTACAAAAAATAAACAGTTGGAAAATAAAATTTTTGACATAGCCATTATTGGAGGAGGTATTGTAGGTGCTGCTACTTTTTATCAAATACAAAAACATCATCCGAAACTAAAAATAATTCTTCTTGAAAAAGAGCCCCATCTTGCGTTTCATCAAACGGGTAATAATTCCGGTGTGATGCATTCGGGATTGTATTACAAACCCGGTTCTTTGAAAGCGAAAAATTGTGTAGAAGGTAGAAAGGCTTTGGTAAAATTTGCGCAAGAAAATAATATTCCGCATGATGTGTGTGGTAAAATTGTGGTGGCTACTGACCCATCAGAACTTCCTTTTCTCGATAAAATATTCGCAACCGGAATTGAAAATGGAATTGAAGGAATTGAAAAAATTAATGCACAACAAATAAAAGAACACGAGCCTTATTGTGAAGGCATTGCCGGCATTTGGGTTCCTTGCACCGGCATTATAGATTATGTAAAAGCTACCGAAAAGATGGTAGAGATTGCACTGAATACCAATTCAGAAAGTGAATTAGTTTTAAATACAGAAGCCGTTTCTTTTGAAAAAGAAAATGATATCAATCTCATCACTACCAACAAAAAAAATTATCGAAGTCGATTTATTATTTTTTGTGGAGGCTTACAGGCAGATAGATTGGCGAGAAAGGATCATGTACAATTGAAAGAGAAAGTGGTTGGTTTTAGAGGAGATTATTATGAATTAACCGAGGCTGCGAAACACAAAATAAAAAATCTCATCTATCCTGTTCCTAATCCTGATTTTCCATTTCTTGGAGTACATTTTACGCGCATGACGAATGGAGAAATAGAATGTGGGCCCAATGCAGTTTTTACTTTTAAAAGAGAAGGATATGGAAAAACAGATTTTAGTTGGAGAGATACTTTGGATGCATTAAGCTATCGTGGAACCTGGAAATTATTTTTTCAAAATATGAGTTTTGGTATCAATGAATATCGTCGCGCTTTCTCTAAAAAACTTTTTTTAAAAACGCTTCAAAGACTAATTCCTAATTTGACAATGGACGATATAAAGCCGGGCCGATCAGGTGTTCGCGCCATGTTATTAAGTGAAAATGGAGATACGAGAGATGACTTCCGCATTGAATATAAAGACAGTAGTATTCATGTGCTCAATGCGCCCTCACCGGCTGCTACGGCCTCTTTGGCTATTGGAGATAATATTAGAGAAATGGCAGAGAAGCATTTTGATTTGGGGTGAGATTTTAATGAAAAAACATGCTATAAAAAAAGCCGCACGAAATGTTTCGATACGGCCTATGTGGTTTCTATAAGGTTTCTAATCTTTTGCTTCTCTAATGAATTTGCCTTCCTTAGTAAATAATAAGTCCATTCCGTTTACTTCTGCTTCATAATTTACTTCGCCATTTGCTTTAGTAATTATTGCTGCTTCTTTAATCATTGCACCTTTATAATGTTTGGTTATATACTCTTTTATCACCTGAGGTAACTCAGATATTTTAATGCTTTCCTCTGTTTCTTGTCTCACTCCTTTTGCATCATACAAAGCCGACATTGATTTACCATTTACTTTAAAATTGGCTTCATAATTAGCTCCTTCTTTTTCCCATTTAGTAATTGCATTCGGAAAATCTTTTGCAAAAGAGGTAACAACAGGTGCCGGGGCTTTTACATTTTTTTGTGCAAAAGAGGGAGTACTCATAGCAAACATTATAGCTGCCATTCCTAATAATTTTTTCATGATTCTTTTTTATTGATTAAATAATTAATGTAAACCTATTATCTAATTCTGAAGAAATTTTGAAGAAAAGATTACTTTCTAATAAAGAATAGTTAAGTAATAAATTCCCACTTATTTTAATTTTTATTGAAAATAATTTTCAAAATATGTTGCTCATCCTGAAAGGTGTAAGAAATTGAATACCCCGATATTTCAACAATCTTGTGGACAATAGAAAGTCCTAACCCAAGAGAATCAAACAAGGTTGAATCTTTTTTGAATCGCTCAAAAAGTTGTGATGGCTCCGTAATGGGTGGGAGTCCGGAATTACTAATTACCAATTCATTTTCATTTAAAATCACTTCGATGTAACCATTGTCAATATTATGTTTTATCGCATTACTCAAGATATTCGAAATTAATATATCCGCTAAGGAGTCGTTCATCTCCACAAAAATATTTTCAGAAATCGATTTGGTAATGGTGATGTTTTTTAATTGAATTAATTCATCAAATTGTTCAAAATAATTCAATAAAGCCATTGAAAAATTTACTCGTTCAGTTTCCACAAATTGTCTATTATCTATTTTGGTAAGTAGTAATAAAGATTGATTTAATTTGGATAAGCGTGAGGTCGTTTCATTGAGAGTTTGCAATGCACCCATTTGATCAGCATCGAGATTCTCAGACTGCGCCAATAACTCCAACTTTGTTCTGATAATAGATAAAGGAGTTTGTATTTCATGAGAGGCATTTTCAGCAAAGTTTTTTAAAGAATCATAATCACTTCGCATTTTATTGGTCATTTCCAAAACAGTTTTATTTAATTCTGAGAATTCCTGAATAGTAGTTTCATCGAACCTAATTTCATTTTTTACAGAAAGGTTAAACTGTTTTAGTTGTGACAATGTATGGTTAAATGGATTCCATAATTTACTAAGGATGAATCTATTAACAAGAAATAAAATCAAAACCAACAATATAATGACTGATAAAATAATCGTCAATATCATCTGTACAATATCCTCTGTTTCCTGCTGCGACTTACTAACATTTACGATATAATTTTTCCCATTTAAAGTCAGATAAAATTTCATTACTCTAACTGACTCCATTTCATTCTCATGTTTTTCATACACTTCTTTTGTATAAAACTGAGTAGCAAATTCAGTGGCATTCGTGGGTTCAAAATTAATTTGTTGATCTTTATAATCCGATGCTTCAGGAAGCACGCTATTCGTATTTACGAAATGGAGAATCTCTGCTTTCTCAATTTTTAAATCTTTATCTAATTGCTTTACTAAAACATAATGAAGAATAAAATAAAACGCAATGCAACTGATTATTAGTGAGACAATAGTGATAGGAATATTTATCCGGTTGTATTTGGAAAGTAATTTCATGAATCAGTAAATTTATAACCCATTCCGTACACTGATTTTATATAATCCACACCACCTGCATCCATTAATTTTTTCCGTAAATTTTTAATATGGGTATAAATAAAATCAAAATTACCGGCCATATCATTTCCCCACAAATGCTCTGCTATCGCGTCTTTAGAGATGAGTCTCTTTTTATTGGCTATAAAATAAATCAACAATTCAAATTCTTTTTTTGTAAGATCTACAGAATTATTTTTTACGGTAACGTGCCTAGTATTCATATCAATTTTAAGCTCAGCAAAATCAATAGTTGTATTGCCGTCAAATTGCTTTCGGCGGATGATGGCTGATATTCTTGCATTTAATTCAGATAAATGAAATGGTTTTGATAAATAATCATCTGCGCCTAGATTGAGTCCGAGAATTTTATCATCCAAAGAATTTTTTGCAGAAATAATTAATACCCCATCATTTTTTTTATCAGCTTTTAGTTGTTCTAATATTTTTAATCCGCTACCACCTGGCAAAGTAATATCCAATAAAATACAATCATAATCATTGTACTCCGTTTGGCGTACGGCAGATTCAAAATCTTCCGCTACATCACATGTATATTCTTGCGTAGATAAATACGTCACCATACTTTCGCTCAATCCTTTTTCATCTTCTATAATTAAAATTTTCACTGTTTTTCTTTAAAACTAAAGTCCGATTCTGGAGAAATTTTGAAGACATTGATTTTATCTTCTCTTAAAAATATTTTTTTATACAATTAAAACTATTGACCCGCCAATTATAAGTAGCGCTCCCACAGCAGTTTTTAGCGTGAGTGGTTCACCCAAAAATATTACTGCCAGAATTATGGCAATAGCTACACTCATCTTATCCACAGGAGCTACTTTTGATACTTCACCCATTTGTAATGCCTTGAAATAAAATATCCATGAAAGTCCGGTGGCCACTCCCGAGAGGCAAAGAAAAATAATATTTTGTTTGGTCAATGTGTGGATGGTTGCCGCACCGCCTCTGAAAAAAGCAATACCCCAGGCAAGGATTAAAATCACAATCGTTCTAATAGCAGTGGCTAAATCTGTATCTACTCCCTTGATTCCTATTTTAGCAAAAATGGCTGTCAGCGCTGCAAAGAACGCTGATAGTAAAGCATACATCCACCACATAATTGTACATTTTTAAAATGAATATTTTATTGTCATAGTAAAAATACGAACATCTGTGGCGTATGAGGGCAAAAAAAAAGGCAGCTGTTTCAAGCTGCCCTTTAAGTGGTATCTAACTTTATTCCTTCACTAATTTACCTGTGGTAATTAATTCATTGCCCGAAATAATTTTATAAAAATAAATTCCTTTAGCAATCTGAGATGTGTTGATGGTATTAGTACCCGGCGCTACTACATTACTCATTACCATTCTTCCATCGGCTGAGTAAATATTAATCATCGCTGTCTTTCCATAATTATGCTGAACAGTCAATGTATTTTTAAACGGCGAAGGATACACTTTTACCACTATATTTTGTTGTTTATGAACGGTCACAATCTTGCTTAATAGATACTTCCCGTCGTGGTCTATTTGTTTAATTTGATAATAATTGATTCCATCTAACGGTGAAGGATGTACGAAAATATATTGAGTACTTCCACCTTGAAAATCAACTACTCCAACTGAACTCCATGTTTTGGAATCGGTGCTATGCATCACTTGATATTCTAAAACATTTTGTTCATTCTCCACTTTCCATGTTACCAACGTTTTATTATTTTGAAGTCTTGCATTCACATCCATGAAGTGCACTGGTACAGTAATTTCACGCTTTTGAGTAATCCAAAATTCACTGAAACTATTCACTGTAAACTCTAAGAAGTAACCATCCAAATAAGGAATCTTAGTGATTTGCTCCGGTTGAATCATCAATGGAGTTCCATTAGTATTATTGGCTAAATCAAAATCTTCTCCTGTACCGCTGTATTTGTAAACAGCAATACTTCTTACTTGGTCGATTGAAGGATCTGCCGCTTGCCATGCATTAAATTCTTGTTGTGTGATAAACAACCTCACCAGCACAGGCGCTGTAGGAGCGTTCTGCACGTGGATTACAAAATTTCTACCAAGATAAGAATCCCCATTAAATGTGGTAGGTGCGCCTCCTTGATTTTGATTTACATCCACACTTATATTTCCTAAACTTTGACCATTGTCATTGATTTCAAGAATCCTATTTCCCGACGGATCATTTACCGGAATATAAGTGCCGGTGCCACTGCTAACTGCTGTGCGGTTCGTATAAGTTCCTGAAGAAACCGGAGGATTAGATCCAATATAAATACTGATGTCATCAATCGAAAGGCCATCTTGTACCCCGCTACCATTGCTCTCTACAACAAATCTTAATTTGACAGAAGAAAGATTACTCATAGAAGATGTAGGAAGAATATGCTTGGCATTGTGCCAATATTTATTATTTCCTGTCCAATAATTTCCGGCACTATTATACCATCCAAGCCCATCACCTTTTACTCCCAATTTTGTCCAAGTAGCACCACCATCTTCACTATACTCCATCCATGCTCTATCCAATTCATTTTCAAATTGGTAAGCTAAATTGAAATTAAGTGTTGGGTTCTCTGTAACAGAAGTCAAATCAAAACATGGACTATATAAGTAGCTCTTTTCATTATTATTATAAGGTCCTGTTAGGTTTGTTTTCCATGCATTCAAGCCATTAGCCGCACTATCAATTATTCCGCTATAAACTACACCCCACTTAAAGCTACTGTTTTGTCCACCGGTATACCATCCTGAACCATTACCCTCAAACCCTGAATAGTAGGGCAATATATTGTTAGCAGGACTGGTAGCCACTAACACATGCAGCGTATCATTTGCCTTCACCTCATCGCCACGATAATTACTAAATACATCGAAGTGATAATCAGTTGGTGCAAGTAAATTGGCCGTTTGTGCAAAAGAAAACAAAAGACTATCGCCCGGATTGATTATTGTTCTCACGGTATCTTTTACCACTACACCATTATTAATTCGGTATCCCATAGGAATATCAGAGCGAGCTGATGTGCCGAAGTTTTTCACCCACACACTTACCGTTTCTGCTGCAGTATGTCCGCAACTACTTATCGGAGATTCAAATTGAACCACTCCAAAATTAGGAATACTGAATTCATCTGCTCCTATATCAGGAGTAGTATTGCTGCGTGTTTCACCATCAATATCCGTATTTACCAATGTATTAGTTTCATAAGTTCCCTTATCATTTACAACTCCACCTTCCGTGTGTAAATCATTGTCTGAAATAAATAAGGGATCACCCGAGATGCTGCTATAATCAATACCTGAAGCCGCTAAATCTGATAGAGAATTATAGTTATTAACGGTGGAATTATTATAAGTAATTCTTGTATTTACGGTCGCCCAAATACTACCCGGAGTATATAAAAGGTTATGATGCTCCAGATAATTATTACCTTGAGATTTGTAAATTATAAGCACCCTACCTGCATTTTTATTGTACATAATATTATTAAGCACTTCCATATTCGGGCCTGCGGTGTTATGTAAACTAACCGCATTCAAGGAAGTAGACCTGTTCAATAAACTGTTGTAATAAATATACGCGTGATTCTTTTTACTGGATACTATTTGCATATTTATGCTTGCCTTTACTGCTCCTGTGGTAATAAAGTTATTCGCAATAATTAAAGTGTCTGTTGCTAAATAATAAGAACCATACAATTCTTTAGTACTTATACCTATACCATCCTTTTCTATAAATATTTTATTTCTTAGGTATCGTGCATGACCTCCAATACTTTCCCCTAAAATGCCGGTGAATGCTGTATCTACAGAATTTGTAGTTATCGAATTTTTATCTATCAGCACATTTTTAGTCATGCTAACATCTATTCCACTTGTACTTTGATTCGTAAAAATATTATTACTAATAATTACATTCCCAATTGGCTTCGTATCATTACCATAAATTGAAAGGCCTTTCATTCCACCATCCAAAATATTATTTCTGAAAATGTAATTGCTATCCGTAAAATCTTTTTGTCCGGACCAATAACCTCCTATATAAACATTAGTAGTATTTGGCCAAGACACGCCTTGTTTGAAGTAACAATTTTCCACTGTTATATATTGACTATTCCATCCAAGAGATAAATTGTATTGAGCTGTCGCATTCGACTCATCAAAAGATAAATTTCTAATGGTGACATTATTAGCAGAAAATATTTTAAGTGCCGGTCCACCGGAAACACTCTTGAAACCTGTGGTAAGTTTATCGCCATTAGCACTTTCAATTATTAATGGACTTTGTGCACCTCGGTTAGGAATGCTGTCTATGGATAGTTGACTATTATAAAAACCAGGTAGCATTTTTAAAATTGTACTTCCATAAACACCACCCTGTTCTAGTTGATTTTTCACATCAACAAAACTTTCTAAATCAGCCGGAGAATTATTTCCATAATCTCTAAAAGTGTAAGTGCCATTGAGACCCGCATATACATTATCTATTTGCAATGAATCATTATAATTCACCTCATCGCCTACACCATTTAAATTACTTGTATTTACTTTCAATCTAAGTCTATACAAGGGAACATTCATTGTGCCCAATGTAATAGTGGTCTCGGTCATAGAAGGAATATTTCCAGAGAAAGTATAATTAATACTTCCTGCATTGGTTGGTTGATTACTATTCTTATAATTGGTTAAAGCTGCCAATACATTAAAGCTGGTAATTGGTTTTGAACCATTATTATACACCCGTATTTTATACTCTTGACTGCCTTCTGCAAATCCTTTTTTAGGTGTAACATCTAATAAAACCAAATCATTTTCCGGTTGCAAAAATTCATCTGCTCCGATGCAAACAATTGTACCACGAGTTGTTCCATCAATATCCGTATTGTAAAGTGGATTAGAACCCGTAATAGCCGGTGCTACTTTTAATAAAATATTTGTAGCATGCAAATCTTTTGGCCCTTTAAAATAAGGGTTGATGTTTACTACCGATTGCGCATCCTGACCATATTTAGTACGATATTCATTTAGGTTATTCGCATTCGTAGCAAAATGATTACTAAATACATAGTTGTTATTATTACTCACTAAATCAGTAACCGAAGCTGAATTCTGAATTAAGTATCCTCCATTTAAATTATAAAGAAGATTGTTTTTTACAGTATCATATTTCCCGCTCAATTTTAAAACTGCTCCAGTAGAAAATCCTGTTACAGATCCTGTATCACTTGCCATCAGGGTATTGTGGATGATAGTAATTCTATCTCCATTGGCATCAAGAACGGTATTATTTACATTGCTACCATTATAGGTACCTACTATTTTCGATTGAATGGTGTTATTACTCACAATTACCGGTAATCCAATTTGTCTGTTTTGACCTGCAACAACGGTCAATGCTGTTTGATTAAATCCTTCATGATAAATATCATTTTTATCAACAATTATTAACTTGGTTGCATAGAGATATACACTACCAGTAAATTTATTACCACTCACAATTACACTATCTGTATTTCTAATATCCAACGCCGGTTTGCTAAAGAGTTTCATATCAAAAAGGTTGTTAGATATTTTCAGATTATTCAAATAATTATCTACGGTTACGGATCCATTATAATCTGAATGCCATGCGCCGTTTAAATTCATAATTGGTAAAGTGGTCAAATTCGTTTGCTTAAATAAATTACCACTGATTGTAATCGCCGAGTCACTTGATCTGTAATCAATGTAATTAGTGCTTCCTTCTTTTTTTCTATTGCCTATAAATAAAGATCCTTGTGTATTATCCGCACCATAGGCCACGTTATAAGTACTATCAATGATCCGATTTGATAAGATATTAGCATTAAAATTTTTGGTAGAAAAATAAATAATAGAACTATAAGTATTGGAAACATTGCCAACCAATTTTACTTGAATCGTCATATTTTTTAGGGTGATATTTCTTGTATTATCCAAATGCACTACACCGTATATATTGTCGTTAATAACAGGTGTGTATTTTAGAATTACCTTACTGCTATCACCACTTTGACTTTGCCAGGTTACACTTTTATTATTTTGTAAAGGAATAGAATCAACTCTTAATGTTTCATTATAAATACCATCCTTCACATTGAATGTAACATTACCTAATACTCCTCCGTATTTCAATGCCACACTACTTCTTGAGAAAGTTTTAAAATCTGAATTGCTCGCACCAATTGTATAAGTACCGCTCAAAGCCGCATATACATTTTCTAATAAAAGCGTATCATTTAACGGCTCTGCATCTGTAGCTCCGTTAGGAAGGCTAGGCCAAATTTTAATTTTATAAGAACTATCTATCACAAAATTGGAGGTTCCAATAATTGCATTTCCTATAGAACCTGAAGCAATATTTCCTGTAAAATTATAAGGTGTTTGTAACTGTCCATTGATACTCCAATTAATAACCGCTGAAGTAAGATTGTCGGCTCCAAAGTTTTTGATGCCAACCGTAATATTTTGGTTGCCTGCGGCAAAAGGTACTACCGGTGTAATTAATGAAGTAATTCCTATATCATTATTCTTCACAACAATTTCATCGGCACCAATAGTGGTTGCAGTTGTTCCTCTAATATCTCCATCAATATCGGTTGTAACATATGATAGTGGCTTTCCTGCAGTCTTAAGCGCATTTTCACCAACATGTAAATTATAATTAGTAAGAAATATTGGATTCATGGAAACAGTATTCGCATTGGTGCCATTTGTGGTAGGTAAGGTTCCAATAGAACTATAAACCACATTATTATAATAAGCCACTTTTGCATTTCCTTCGGCATACAAATTATTATTCGTGCAGAAAATATTATTCGGCTGAATATCGATTGCATAGCCGTTTTTCAAACTTATCAAATTATTATTTGCTACTGTATCCTTAAAGGTTGTAGAAGAGTTGGAAGAAATTTGTAAAGGTGATGAGTAGTTGTTGGTATTATTACTCAAAATATTATTGTACACAATCTTCACATTTTGTCCAATACTGTTCGCATAAATTCCTGAAATATTTACACTACTATCAATGGTGATAAAATTATTCGCCACGATGATGGCACTATCATAATAATTTAATCCTTTTGCGTTTTGCAAATTAATACCATGTGCACCTTTTAGTTTGATTAATTTATTATTTAAAACATTCGCTTTACCGGTGAAATTATATAAGTAAATGCCGCCTTGGTATTGCCCCGAAATACAACTATCAATATAATTGTTCTCAATATTAATACTCTTACTATTTATTGCACTAATTGTATAATCATTTGCATAAGTACTTCCCACGGGAGTATAGAAGAAATTATTTTTGATATTTATATTCTTAATTGCAGATTCAGGGTTATAGCCACCATTCATTGATACACCCGTTTTACCACCGGCAAATCGATTGTTGTTAATATCGAAATTGGCAGCATTTGTCAAATTATTAAAGTTGAGAATAATGCCTGCGCCTTCTGTAGAAAACCCACAATTGGTAAAAGAAATATCGTGCGATTTTCCTATAATATTGATTACATCATAGTAAGACCCCATTCCTGTTCTCTTAAATGTAATTCCTTTAAATTTTATATAAATACCTTCATTGATTCTAAGAATAGGATTTGGCGCCGAATAATCAGCACCTTGAAAGAAAACTACTTTGCTACTATCACCGCTTTCACTTTGGAAAGTCAAGGTATTGATAGCTGATGATCCGGGAATAGCATTAATCGTATCGGCTTCATTATAAACTCCATCTCTAATATTAAAAACTATTGCGCACGTAATTCCTGCCTTGGCTGCATAATTTACTGCTGATTTTAAAGTCATAAAATCCGGTGTTGTTCCACCAATTGTATAATTGCCACAAAGGGAAGGAAAAACAGATAAAAACGCGCTATCGTTTAAATTATTTGCATCACCACTTATGTTGCTCGACCATACTTTTATTTTATGTTCCATGGATTTATTAAAATTGAAGGAGCCAATATTAATATTCACGGCGGTATCACCTGTACTAAGATTGCCTGTCCAATTATAGCTGGTCTGTACTTCGTCATTTACACTCCAATTGATGGTAGCAGAAGTAAGATTCATGTTTCCAAAATTCCTAAGCGATACTTTTATATTTTGACTTCCGGGTGTTACGGTAGAACCTAATCCGTTAATACCTATTACACCACCATCGTAATTATTCAGAACAAATTCATCTGCACCAATACTAGGTGTAGTAGCGCTTCTAACCTCATTATCAATATCCTTAGTGATGTAGGAGATAGGCATTCCTTTTTTAAATAAATCTATTGCTCCCGATTTATTTTTATCGATATGTAAATTCCCATTCCCAATATAAGACTTATTGATTTGTACACTATTCAAATCCTTGCTAGTACTGGTTTGCCACTGATTCAAACCCATTAAAGTAGTTCCCTTTGTAAACATTTGTGTGGTATCAGGATGGGCGTAAGCATTATTACTACTGATAAGTGTAGATAAAGCTCCATTACCCACTATTAATAAACTACCGGGAGGTCCATAAGCATATAAGCTTTCCTTAACCAAAACATTATTCCTGAAACTATTATTAGTGCCATCAATTCCTACCACATTTGAAGTACTTGCACTATCATTGAAATTATTATTAGATACCTCCACATAATTTCCGTTAGAATAAAAACCTATCCCACTATTTTTCACTGATACCATATTGTTGAAAACCTTTATCGGCTGCGAAGCTGTTCCATTACTTCCAACATTAATCGCGGTTCGGCCATTTACATTTATTTTATTTCGTGAAATAGTAATATCGTTTTCGGTTCCATTTACTGTAACATTTATTCCTCCTATATTATTCGAAGCATAAGAATAACATACACCCGCATACGAAAAAGAACAATAAGGTAAATTTTCTATAACATTACTATCGATTAATAAAGAGTTCTTTCCTGTAAAATTTCCGCCAATATTAATTGTAAGTAAAGAGGTCGAATAGGAGCCGCTAAAAGTATTACCTTTTATAATTCCATTCTTCAAGCTTAAATTAATCCCATTTCCCCCATCCTTAAATTGATTATTAGAAATAACCACATTACTATCAATCCCCGGAGGAATATTATTATACCCTGCAACACTTTCCATGTGAGGATATGTAGGTCTAACAAATGCAGCAGTAAAAACACAACTATCAAAAGTGATGAATCGGCTTTTGTTAGCAAACTCAATTTCTCTAGAAAAACTTCCTACTGTTTGAAAAGTAAGATGTTTGAAAATATAATACGCAGCACTATCTAGCCTAAGTGTAGCATATTTTATTGGGTCGTTTATGTTAGAGGTAAAGGATAAAGTATCCAATGCAGCATTATTATTTTCACCTTTAAAAGTGATCGTATTTATTTCATTGGCGCCTTTTACAAATTTCATAACCGGCCTTTCTGTATATTTTCCGTTGCGTATATTGATGGTAACAGGACCGTCAATGCCGCCGTAATTTAATACGGTAGCGGTTTTTGAGAAACTTTCTAAATCAGGATTATTACCTCCAATCGTAAATGATCCATGTGCATACGGAATAATACTATCCAACTTAGTGGTATCATTTATGGGAACCATGTCGGCTACACCATTTGGCATTTCTGTCCATATTTTTAAGGAACTGAATTTCAACATGTCGAATTGATAATTGCCCACTAAAATTTGAATCGTACTGTCATACGCTAAGTTTCCATTCCAGGGAACATTAGGTTGCATCACACCGTTTATTGAACTTTTTATTTGTATAGAACTTAATGGTGCAGAGCCATTGTTTTTTATTTTTATAGAAATTGGTTGAGGAGAATTGGCACTGAAATTATTTTTCGAACCAATTAATTCTGAGACAACAACATCAGCAGTGATTGCTTGAAATTCATCGGCACCCATACATGGATTCAATTGATTTCTATTTTGGCCATCAATATCTGTCAGAACAGGATTGGTGGTAGGAAATGGTGTACCCTTAGCCATTAAATTAGGATGCCTTACATGAAGATTTACTGAATCATAATATTTCGGATTTACTGATAAACTTTGCCCATCTTTTCCTGATGCAGTTTTCCAGCTGCTTAGGTTAGCATAATCAGTATTGGTTGCATCTACCTTTGTAGCTCTGATAAGAACATTACCGTTAGTATAATAATTATTATAGTCTGATGGTGCAGATGAACTGTATGAATAAATGAGTGCTGCCCCGCCATTAGAGGCCGAAAAAATATTATTTTTAAATCCTGAGAAAGAACCATTTACCACAAATCCACCGGCATTTATTAACGCGAGGTTATTTAAATTATTATAGAAAAAACTCACATTGGTGCCATCCATTCCAAAAAAACCTGTGGTAGAAAAAAAATTATTATACACCATCACATGTGAAAGTGTAGGGTCGTTCAAAACAGCACTTGCGTTTACAATAAATCTTTGCGTAGTTGAACGCAAGAATTGATTGTTTTTTATGAATGCAGTATCTGTACAAGACTCAAAATCTATAAATCCACCATACTCGTAAGGAATATAAGTACAACATCCAATCACAGAATAACCTGTTTGAATTAAATTCACATCCTCTACCTTATTGCCTTCAAAAACCGGACGATTCACATAACTCCAAATTGTGAAATATTTAAACCCATTGTCAGTAGCAGTTCCATTTTTCAAATTATTATTCCTTACAACCACATTGCTGATAGTGCCTGTCGCACCTGTAGCTCTTCCAAGATTTAGTCCACCGAAAATAAAATTATTTTCAATCAATAAATTATTTCCTGCGGCCCAATTCATTTTTTTTATTGAATTATTTTGAATAACTACATTCGAACTGGTACCGGAAAAAGTTAATTTCTCAACCCACAGTTTTTTAATGATTACAAAATTGGTATTTAGAAAATCTAAAGCCGCAATTTTTACTTGTAAGCTATCATTGCTAAATGAAGTGAATGTAATCGTGTTAGTTGCTGAAGTACCTACTACATTACTTACTGTTCCAGATGCGGTATTGTATGTGCCATTATAAATAGAAATAATAACAGGTCCACCAATTCCATTTGTATTCAAAGCAGTAACTGCAGATTGTATACTTTGAAAATTAGTTCCCGATGCAGGCTGGCTGGTGTTTACCGTGTAGGTTCCTGACATTGTTGCCAGTGGCGCATTCGAGAATAAACTGTCTGCATTATCATTCGCACTGCAATAATTAGCTCCCAATACTAAGAAACAGAAGAAACTAAATATATTTTTCATAACAATCATATTTGCGTCAAATATATTTTGAATTAAAATCTGTTTATATCAGTACTGGTGGGTATTTTTTGAAAAGGTTGAAAAAAGATTGGATTTTAAGATGCTATCAATTTTCTGACAGTAGCTTGCGCTGATAAAATGTAAACCATTTATCTCCATAGCAAGTACATTCCGATTCTAAATAATAAAATCAAGTCTATCCTAAAAACAAAAAAAACCTTCTAGATCCCGATAACTATCGGGACTGAATGAGTTTCAAATAAATATGCTTGCCCCATCAAAACTGAGGGGGGCAGCTACCTACTCTCCTCCCCACACTATTGTTGGGATAGAACCATCGACCATAAAATACAACGTCCTAAAAACAAAAAAACCCTTTCAGAATAACTGAAAGGGTCTTAAATAAATATGGCAGCTACCTACTCTCCCACATTGTTGTGTAGTACCATCGGCCATGAGGGGCTTAACTGCTCTGTTCGGTATGGGAAGAGGTGAACACCCTCGGCAAAACCACCATAAGAAGGCTATGTTGAATTTTAAATGAGAAATGTTGAATGAGATAACTCAGACGACTAGCATTTAAAACCAACAAATGATTTTGTTGAGATTTGAATATTGGATTTGAATTGAAAATGTTTGCGCATTTAAAATACATCAATCAACATTCAAAATAATAAATTAACATAAAGGGAAAGTTGTAATACCTACTAATTGTAAATAAAAAATAAAGCTTACGGGCTATTAGTACTACTCGACTTTGACATTACTGCCTTTATATCTGTAGCCTATCAACGTCATAGTCTTTGACGACCCTTAAAAGAAAACTCATCTTGAGGTTGGTTTCACGCTTAGATGCTTTCAGCGTTTATCCTGTCCGTACATAGCTACTCTGCACTGCACCTGGCGGCACAACAGATACACCAGCGGTACGTACGACCCGGTCCTCTCGTACTAAGGTCATGTCCTCTCAATTTTCTAACGCCCATCACAGATAGGGACCGAACTGTCTTGCGACGTTCTGAACCCAGTTCACGTGCCACTTTAATCGGCGAACAGCCGAACCCTTGGGACCTTCTCCAGCCCCAGGATGTGACGAACCGACATCGAGGTGCCAAACCTCACCGTCGATATGAGCTCTTGGGTGAGATCAGCCTGTTATCCCCAGAGTACCTTTTATCCTTTGAGCGATGGCCCTTCCATACAGAACCACCGGATCACTTTAGCCGACTTTCGTCCCTGCTCGACTTGTTTGTCTCACAGTCAAGCTCCCTTATACTAATACGCTCTATGTACGATTACCAACCGTACTGAGGGAACCTTTGCAAGCCTCCGTTACATTTTAGGAGGCGACCACCCCAGTCAAACTACCCACCATGCACTGTTTCCCGTTAGGGATTAGATTCTAAATGTTTAAAGGTTGGTATTTCAACGATGACTCCACACACACTGGCGTGCATGCTTCGCAGTCTCCCAACTATCCTACACATTAAAAATTCAAAATCAATGCAAAGTTGTAGTGAAGGTTCATGGGGTCTTTCCGTCCCGTGACGGGTAACCGGCATCTTCACCGATACTACAATTTCACCGGGCTCGTGGAGGAGACAGTGTACAACTCATTAGACCATTCGTGCAGGTCGGAACTTACCCGACAAGGAATTTCGCTACCTTAGGACCGTTATAGTTACGGCCGCCGTTTACTGGGGCTTCAGTCAGAAGCTTTGGCTTGCGCCGAACATCCTTCCTTAACCTTCCAGCACCGGGCAGGTATCAGGCTCTATACGTCATCTTTCGATTTTGCAGGGCCCTGTGTTTTTGCTAAACAGTTGGTTGTACCATTTTACTGTGACCGCATCGCTGCGGTACGCTTTATCCCGAAGTTACAGCGTTAATTTGCCTAGTTCCTTCTCCACGGCTCACCCGAGCGCCTTAGAATACTCATCC
>JAUCCB010000001.1:0-1612500 GCA_034676505.1 Ginsengibacter sp. | reverse complement strand
CACCGGCATCTGTACGAGAAGATCCCGTCAATGAAAAATTTTCTTTAAAAAAAATCAATAATGCTTTTTCTACTTCAGCTTGAATGGTGTTAGCGTTTTGCTGAATTTGAAATCCCGAATAGGCGGCGCCATTATAAGCTACTTCAATAAAATATCTTGACATGATTTGTTTCTTATTTCTGCACCATTGCCTTGAAACGATTGATATAATAAGAATCTTTTAGCTGAGATTCCAATACATAATATAAGTTGGAATCTGAAGTGAATTGATACGCTGCATCGAAGAAGCGATATTTCCCTTCATCAGTTAAAAATAAATAAGACAGATTTTTAATTTGGCCCGTGCTAAAACAAGTGTTTCTCATAATTTTTTTTGCGGCATCAATCATTGCGTCATCGGTAGTTTCTGCGGCCATCTTTTTTCGAATCAATAAGAAATCTTTATCAGTAGCAAATGACTTACAATCAGAATTTACTGAAGAGGATGTAACTATTTGAGGTAAAACAATAACCTCAATCGGTTTGTCTTCAATCTTTACAGAACTCAGTATCGTTTTACTTTCTGTAGTGTCTGGTGTTACAATTACAGTTGAGTTTTCGGGAGTTATTTGTTGGTTGATTTGTTCCGGTTCTTTATTCTGTTCTAATTCCTTTGGAGTGATTGATTTTTCTGCATCATTATTTACAGTGACAAATTGTGAATTCTTATTCGCAGGAATAAAAGCTCTTACAGTGTCTTGATTATTTCCTGACGCAACGATATAGACCATTTCTAAACCATCTTTTCCGTTTGAACTTAGTATTTTTTGAATTGTATTTTCTTCAAAAGAATTTAAACTTGTTGTTGTACTTGCGTTTATGGGAGTTGTATTTTCGGAAACGGTGGTTGTTGGTTTGATAGAAGTGCTGCTTAAAATAGAAGAATCTTTTACCTCATTCGCCAACATATCTGCAAATAAATCGTTGGTGGGAGGTGCTGAAACACTTGTCTGCACAGGTTTTTCAACATTCGGATTGAAAAGTTGTTGAGTTTGCATATTCATTAAAACCAAACTTCCTTCTTTTGTATTTTTCAACAAATAACCTTCATTTTTTTGACCAACTGTAATATTAAAATAACTTTCAGTTACATCACTTTTCGGAATGCCAATAGCAATAGTATAATTTCCATCGGCTAAATTGGGTAAAATAATATATCCTGTAGGAGAAGAATTAATTATTTTATCATTCATCTTTAAATAAAAGGGCGCATTGTTCTCTGTTTGCAGATACACAAAATGAATCGATTGTGCTTCCAAAAAAATTGAAAACAGCATCAATAAACATATCAGAAAACCTCTTTTAAATTGTACCAGTAACATCATAAGCAAATCTATTTAATTAAATACTAATTATTACTTAATAAAGAAAATATTAGCCCTATTTGATAAATATCCCATTATTTTTACTTTTGGAAATACAAATGCTTCATGCGTTTGCGCTTCATTTTACTATTTTAATCAAAAATCAAACCATTTAAAAATCCCCTCTATGAAAAAAATTTTTGTCGTTCTTTTTCTTTTTAGTTTCATCATTTCTACGAATGCTCAACAAAGCCCTCCGGACTCAGACACTGCATGGAAAAAGGAATACAGAGGAACAGATCCTAAAATTAATGTGCTTGTACACACCAAATTAGATGTACGTTTTGATTATGCAAAACAATGGATGTATGGTAAAGAATGGGTTACGCTTCAGCCTTATTTTTATGATACCGACTCTCTTACTTTGGATGCCAAAGGAATGGATATTAAGGAAATATCCTTAGTAAAAAATAAAACGAAAGCCCCTTTGAAATATAGTTACGACAATCAAGAATTGAAAATAACTTTAGATAAAATCTATAAGGCCGGAGAGAAATACACCATTTATATTGACTATATTTCTAAGCCAAATGAATTGGAAACTCACGGTAGTGCTGCCATTACCGGAGCCAAAGGTTTATATTTTATTAACCCTACCGGAGAAAAAGATGAACCCATTCAAATTTGGACTCAAGGCGAAACAGAAGCCAACAGCGTTTGGTTCCCAACGATTGATAGAACTTATCAGAAAACTACACAGGAAATTTCCATGACGGTTCCATCAAAATATATCACTTTAAGTAATGGCTTAATGACGAGCCAAAAGAAAAATGCTGATGGTACTCGCACAGATACTTGGAAAATGGATCTACCTAATTCGCCCTATTTGTTTTTTATGGCAGTTGGTGATTATGCTATCATAAAAGATAAGTATAAAAATATTCCTGTTGATTATTATGTAGAAAAAGAATATGCTTCTGTTGCTAAAAAAATCTTTGGTGAAACTCCTAATATGATTGGATTTTTTGAAAAAATAACCGGCGTTCCTTATGCGTGGCCTAAATACGCACAAATAGTAGGAAGAGAATTTGTGGCCGGTGCCATGGAAAATACAACCGCTACACTTCATCAAGAAAGCGCACAACAAAATGCGAGACAATTAGTAGATGGTAATAAATGGGAGAATACTATTGCCCACGAATTATTTCATCATTGGTTTGGAGATTTAGTTACAGCTGAAAGTTGGAGTAATATTACGCTTAACGAATCTTTCGCTAATTACAGCGAATACCTTTGGCAGGAACACCGTTATGGTAAAGACTTTGCAGATGAACACGCCTTCGAAGACATGCAAGGTTATTTAATGAGTAACAGTGGTAATAAGGATTTGGTAAGATTTTATTATAAAGACAAAGAAGATGTTTTTGATGCAGTGAGTTATAATAAAGGTGGAAGAATTTTAAATATGCTTAGAAATTATGTAGGAGATTCTGCATTTTTTAAATCATTAAAGTTATACCTTACCACTCATAAATTTCAATCAGCTGAAGCGCAAGAATTAAGATTGGCTTTTGAAAAAATCACCGGAAAAGATTTGAATTGGTTTTGGAATCAATGGTATTACGGAAGCGGTAATCCTGAATTGACCATCAATTATGATTACAGCAATGGAAAATCAAGAGTGATTGTAAATCAAACCCAGAAATCAGGAAAAATATTTAAACTACCTACCGCCATTGATGTGTACGGCGAAGGCGGCCATAAAACGAGGTATCAAGTTTGGTTAAATAATCCGTCAGATACTTTTTATTTTGCCAGCAGTACCAAACCTTTATTGATTAATGTAGATGCCGACAAAGTTTTATTAACTACAAAAAAGGATAATAAAACTGCTGAAGAATTTGAATATCAATTAAAATATGCTCCAAATTATTTAGACCGCAGAGAAGCATTAGACTATTTTGCAAAAAATAAATTAAGCGCTCTTGCTTATGGCTTAAATGATAAGTTTTACGGTATTCGTTTATTTACTTTAGAAAAAATGGATCAAACAAAAGGATATACAGTACCTTCTGTATTGAACACCATAGAACAAATGGCAGAAAAAGATCCAAATAAAATAGTGCAAGCAAAAGCAATAGAAATCTTAGGTAAAATGAAAGATGCGAAATACACTGCACTTTTCACTAAATACGTAAGCGATTCTTCCTATTCTGTATCTGGCGCGGCTTTGGAAGGATTGTCACTTCTTTCTCCTGCCGATGCTTATTCTCTTTCAAAAAAATACGGCAAAGACAGTAGAGGAAAATTAGCAACTGTAGTAGCCGACATTTATTATAAAAACGCTACTGAAGAAGATTTCGAAACCTTGTATAATATTTACAAAAACAGTGCACCTTCCCAATCGAAAGTTCAAAGCTCTGTTCAATTTGCCAATTATTTAGCCAAGGTAAAAGATGCAGAAAAAGTAAAAAGAGGAGTAGATGAAATCATGAAATTCAGAAACATGATTCCTGAGGAATACAGAGGTTATTTTGATCCGGGATTTAAAAAGGCATTTAGTACAATCGTCGATGCGCAGAAAGCTCTTGGAAATACTGAATCAGCAGCTTATGTAGCCGGATTGATTCCTTAAATAAGCGATTCGCTTTAAAAGTGATGATAATTTTAAATAAAAAAGTTGCTCAGAAATGGGCAACTTTTTTTTGTATCAACTCAAAAAAATGTGTGAGGATTTAATTAAAATGTCAATTTAATATTGACCTAATTTTTTATCTAATAAAATTTATTACCAACCTCCACTCGCTCCGCCGCCGCCGCCGCTTCCGCCGCCGAAACCTCCAAAGCCTCCACCACCAAATCCTCCTCCGCCACCGCCAAAACCCCCACCACCGCCACGCCCACCACCACCACCGAGAAGACTACCCAATAAAAACCAAGGTAAGGCACCAAAATCTTTAGAACCTTTTCTGCTCATATAAGAGCCGCCACCTTTATTATTGCCACCGCCTCCTGAAAGAAATCCTATTAAAATAAAAAATAAAACTCCCAAGAAAAAGATGGTTCCAATAGACGGACCACCACCTTTATCGGCTTTTGGATCTGCTTTGTATTCGCCGGCAGCAGCCTGTATAATTGCATCTACCGCATTATCAAATCCTCGATAAAAATCATTTTGTTTAAAAAACGGAATCATTCTCTGATCAATAATTTGCTTGGCCAAAATATCGGGCAATACCCCTTCCATTCCGTATCCTGTTTCAATGCGGGCTTTATGTTCGGCTTTGGAAACTAAAATTAAAACGCCGTTATTTTTTTCTTTTGTTCCAATACCCCATTCGCGCAAATATTTCAAAGCCATTTCTGCAATATCATAACCTTGCAAATCAGGCACGGTAATAATTACAATTGCTGAAGAAGTAGAGTCATTATAATTTCTAATTTTTTCTTCCAATGCTTGTACCTGAAAGGGTTCCAGCATGTGTGCAAAATCATTTACTGCCATCGGTGGCTGTGGCTTACTCTCTATCTTTTGTGCATAAAGAGATTGACAACCTAATAAAAAAAACAGTAAAAAAAGATTTTTCATTTCTTAAAAATTATCCCATTTAATGACCAAAAATCACTTCATCCGGCAATTCATTTTTATCAACTTTTGCATCGTAAGGGAAATGAGTTTTTAAAGCAGCACCAATTTTTGAAATACTCAGTGTAATGCCTTCTACAATATTTGTTTTACTAAAAACATTGATTACATTTTTTACCGTTTCTTGCCAATACTGCGCCCCTGCTGCATCATGGATTCCTTTATCAGCATAAATGGCTAATTGCCGATCTTTTACAGCCATATAAAAAAGTACTCCATTTCGAAGCTGTGTTTCTCCCATTTTTAAATTGGTAAAAATTTCTGAAGCCCTGTCTAAAGGTTCTACATATTTACAACGGCTTTCAATAAAAACCCGTATCTCGCCACTGGTTTGCCTTTCAGCATCTTGAATGGCACGAACGATAACATCATTTTCTTCTTTTGTGAAGAAAGGTTTTTTACCGCTGAAAAAATGAAAAATACTCAATTGATGAACATTTATTTAAAATTAATTTCTACTGACTTATCAGAACCTGCATCTGATTGGAAACCTTCCATAGAATGAAAACCTAAAATGCCTGCAACAATTTTCGTTGGAAAACCTCTCACTAAACTATTATAATTAGCTATTGCTTCATTGAAATCTTTACGAGCAACTTTTATACGGCGTTCAGTTCCTTCCAATTGAGCTTGCAATCCAACAAAAGCCTTAGTTCCTCTTAAAATTGGATAATTCTCTATTGTTATCATTAAATTGTTAGCTGCTCCTGCCAGTTCATTTTGCAAAACTGTTTGTTCATTAAATTTGTCAGCAGAAAGATCCTTACCAATATAAAGGCTTGCAGCTTTAGCCCTAGCTTCAGTCACTTTTTGCAGGACAGATTTCTCATACTCCGCACCACCTTGCACAATACTAACCAAATTAGGCACAATGTCTAATCTACGTTGATAAGCATTCTGTACTTCACTCCACTGCAGCTTTACCAATTCTTCTTTTTTTACCAAAAAATTGTAAGTAATAACCAACCAAACACCAACAACAATAATAACACCAGCTATAATGTAGGGATAATTTATTTTTTTCTTCATGGAGCTTATTTCTTCAAGCTATTTTTTATTCATATCATCGAAATTCACATCTACTTTATTTTCTGAACCAGCATCCGCCTTAAATCCATCTTTTGAATGAAACCCAAACAAAGCGCCTACAACATTCATTGGAAATGATCTTACCTTAGTATTATATAAGTTTATTTCTTCGTTGAACTTTTTACGTTCATTTTTTATATTATTTTCAATTCCCTCTAATTGCGTTTGTAGTTGTTGGAAATTTTCGGTAGCTTTTAACGTAGGATAAGATTCAACAGTAGCCAACAATCGGCTTAATGAACCTGTTAATTGGCTTTGTGCCGCTTGAAACTCAGCCATTTTTTCAGGTGTGAGATTATCTGCATTAATGTTCACACTTGAAGCCTTTGCCCTTGCCTCTACTACTGCCGTTAATGTGCTTTGCTCAAAATTTGCTGCTCCCTTTACGGTATTAACTAAATTCCCAACTAAATCACTACGGTTTTGATATTCAGCCTGAACATTATTCCAAGCCTTTTTTACAGATTCATCTTGCTTTACTAATCCATTGTACCCACTACATCCCCAAAAGATGAAAATTACTACTATTCCGAGTATTACAAAAAGTCCTGTTTTTGATTTCATATTTTTTATTTTATTTTAAAAAACTAAAGATAAACGATTTTGATTTTAATAAAATTATTTGAGGGCATCTATTTCTTACATCAAGAATTGATCGCTTTTATTCCGGGCAATTCTTTTCCTTCAAAATATTCTAACAAAGCTCCACCTCCGGTAGATACATAACTTACTTGATCGGCTAAATGAAATTCATTAATGGCGGCGACACTATCGCCACCCCCAACCAAACTATAGGCTCCTGCTTGAGTTGCTGCTGCAATAGCTTCTGCAATGGTTTTGGTTCCTTGTTGAAATTTAGATAATTCAAAAACTCCCATCGGGCCATTCCATAAAATAGTTTTACTCGCTTTGATAACTTTTGAAAAATCTTGCGCCGCTTTAGGGCCAATGTCTAAACCCATCCAACCTTTTTCTATAGAATTATTATCAACCGTTTTGGTAACTGCCTCATTAGAAAACTTATCAGCCACTATACTATCTCCCGGTAAATAAAAAGAAACATTTTTTGCTTTCGCTTTTTCTAAAATTTCATTCGCTAAATCTAATTTATCTTCTTCGCAAAGACTGCTGCCAATATTTTTCCCTTGAGCTTTTAAAAATGTATAAGCCATACCACCGCCAATGATGATATTGTTGGCTTTGTTCAATAAATTCTCAATAATTTCTATTTTATCTGAAACCTTTGCGCCGCCCAAAATAGCCGTGAATGGGGATTCTGAATGATGTAATAATTTCTCTGCATTGGATACTTCATTATTCATCAAGAGTCCAAACATTTTTTTATCCTTCGGAAAAAATTGTGCAATAACAGCGGTAGAAGCATGTGCTCTGTGAGCTGTACCAAATGCATCATTGACATATACATCGCCTAATTCACTCAATTTTTTTGCAAAATCCACATCACCTTTTTCTTCTTCTTTATGAAAACGAAGATTTTCTAAAAGCAACACTTCACCAGATTGTAAATTTTTTGATTTTTCTTGTGCACTCTCTCCAATGCAATCATCTGCAAATAAAACTGTAACACCGGGTAATAACTCCTTTAGATGTGGTAATAAATGTTTCAGTGAAAATTTTTCTTCAGGGCCATTTTTAGGTCTTCCAAAATGCGACATTAGAATAACGCTTCCACCATCTTTCAATACTTTTTGAATGGTTGGAATAGCCGCCCTCATTCTCGTATCATCGGCAATCGAGAAATCATCATTGAGAGGCACATTGAAATCAACACGGATAAGTGCTTTTTGATTTTTGAAAGAATAATTGGAAAATTGGCTCATATATTTTTTGAATTTTTTTTGAAATTGATAGCCAAAAATAGACAAAAAAAATTGAGCGCTGCAGGGATTAACTTGATTGATTTTTTATAAAAAATTAATCTTTTTTATCCGGTACAAATTTCATAGAAATAGAATTCACGCAATGTCTGGTGTTTTTTGCGGTTAATTGTTCGCCTATAAATACATGGCCCAAATGCGCACCACAATTGGCACACACAATTTCTGTGCGTCGGCCGTCTGCATCTAATACTCGCTTAATTGCTCCGGGAATTTCATCATCGAAACTAGGCCAACCACATTCTGATTCGAATTTAGATTCTGAGCGGTATAAGGGTGCATTGCATCTTTTGCATTCGTAAGTTCCTTTTTCTTTATTGTTGAGTAAACTTCCTGTGCCGGGATATTCTGTTCCTTTGTTTACTATTACGCGCGTTTCTTCAGGTGTTAAAATATTCCATTTCATTTTATTAGTAATTTTCGGTTGAGTAGAAGTTTCCTTCTGTTGTTGTGCACATGCAGAAAAACTTACTATTAAAAAAGTAAGACAAAGCATGTGAGTAATTTTTTTGATTTTCATAGATAATAAAGTTAGCTATTTCTTCCATTTACAATTGTTAAGAATATTTGTAAAGTCATTTTATTAAAGTTTATTTTTTTGGAAAAAAAGGATTGTCTTAAAACAACAAAACCCCTGAAATCAATCAGAGGTTTTTTGTCGGGGCGGCAAGATTCGAACTTGCGACCTCCACATCCCAAATGTGGCGCGATAACCGGGCTACGCTACGCCCCGAAAAATTTTCACCGGTTTATAATTAAAAGAACTGCGGAGAGGGTGGGATTCGAACCCACGGTACAGTATGACCCGTACGACGATTTAGCAAACCGTTCCTTTCGGCCACTCAGGCACCTCTCCTAAGTTATTTTCCTTCCGCCTCAATTCTTTAATTAAGGGCTGCAAATGTAGTATTAGAAATTCAAATTGAAAAATAAAAAACGGATGAATCGTAGAATTCTTTTTACATGGCGGCTAATTGAACCTTTTGTTGAAGTTCAATTACATTCTCCTTGAATAAAGTATCTGTGTCCATAAGGTCTTTCACCGTTTGGCAACTATGGATAACGGTAGTATGATCACGACCGCCAAAATGTTCTCCGATTGTTTTCAATGAATTTTTTGTAAACGCTTTTGCTAAGAACATGGTGATTTGTCTCGCCTGTACTATTTCACGCTTACGAGTTTTTTGCAATAATTTTTCATAAGGCACATCAAAATACGCGCATACCATTTTTTGAATAGTATCAATCGTAATTTCTTTTGAAGATGATTTTATGAAATTCCTCAATACTTTTTTTGCTAATTCTAAATCTATCTCTCTTTTATTCAGTGAAGATTGAGCCAACAATGAAATCAAAGCTCCTTCTAATTCACGAATATTATTTTGAATATTATACGCAATGTATTTCACCACTTCCATCGGCATTTCCAAGCCGTCGTTCTTCATTTTTTGTTGAAGAATTTCAATCTTGGTATCGTAGTCCGGAATTTGCAAATCAGCACTCAAGCCCCATCTGAAGCGGCTTAATAATCTTTCTTGAACTCCTTCTAAATCTCGAGGAGGTTTATCAGTCGTAAGAATTAATTGTTTACCACTTTGATGAAGATGATTGAAAATCGCAAAGAACGCATCTTGTGATTTTTCTGCACGATTAAAAAATTGAACATCATCAATAATCAACACATCAATCAATTGATAAAAATGAATGAAATCGTTGATGGCATTGTTTCTCCCGTGATCTACAAATTGATTAATAAATTTTTCGGAGCTCACATACAACACCACCTTATTGCTATGCAATTTTTTTACTTCATTGCCAATGGCTTGTGCTAAATGTGTTTTTCCTAAACCCACTCCTCCATAAATTACCAATGGATTGAAAGATGTAGCTCCCGGTTTTTCTGCCACCGTTTTACCGGCGCGGCGCGCTACTCTATTACAAGCTCCTTCAATGTAAGAATCAAAAACATAAGAAGGATTCAACTGCGGATCAATCTGCATTTTTTTAAGACCCGGAATTACAAACGGGTTCTTAACTTGATTGTTTATGACTAAAGGAAAATCCATTTCGTTATTAGAGTACGACTTGTAACCATGGCCGGGAACATCCATCATTACCGGTTTGTTTCTACTATTACCGCTATCCACCATTATACGATATTCCAATCTGGCTTCTTTTCCCAATTCTCTTTTTAAAGTCTTGGCCAAAAGATTCACATAATGTTCCTCAATATACTCATAAAAAAATTGACTCGGAACTTGTATCGTTAAAACTTTATCTTTTAATAACACAGGTGTTATCGGTTCGAACCAAGTCTTGTAATGCTGCCACTCAACAATATCTTTGATGATACTTAGACAATTGTCCCAAACTGTTTCACAAGCTTTGTTCATTTTTCCAGTTAGCCCTTTTATTTTAGATTAGAAAATTCAACCCGTTTTTTTGCAAAAAATTCAAAAAAGAATTCAAACAAAATTTCTTTCTTACAAGAAAGCGAATATCAAAATAATTTGTTGAAAAAAAAACTTTTTATTCCTTGTTCATGTGGTAAAAAATACAGTAGTAAAATTTAAAAAAAAGTTAGATGCTCAAAATTCTAACTAAAGGTTGAAGTGTATTGGATTACAAGAGATTTTTCCCTTATCAAAAAATTCCCGAATTCATAAGGGAAATAAAAAAAATTACATATTATAGAAATATTAATGTGGATAAAAGAAATCTAAGTGCTATATTTTTCCCTAAAATTCTTTTAATTAAAATGCATTTACCTTTAATAAAAAACAAGTAAAAATGAGCAACGATTCGAATGAAAAAAAAGGATATGATTTATCCGGAAAATTAATAGAGAAATATGAAGTGGTACAACGTGGAAGCTTTGCTACCAGAGAGTTTGTGGTAGAAAAATCAACAGAGTATAATGGTAAAACCATCAATAATTATATTAAGTTTCAGTGCGTACAAGATAGAACAACAATTATCGATAAAGTCAACATTGGTGACCAAGTAAAAGTGCATTTTAATATTCGTGGTAACAGGTGGGAAAAGGATGGAAAAGTATCTTATTTTACCAATTTAGATGCGTGGAGAATTGAACAAAATTTACAGCCTAATTCATATACTGCTCCAATAGATAGAGAACCTCTGGATCCTGTTGACACCTTTACTTCGGATGATGAACAAGATTTGCCTTTTTAAAAAAATGAATTTCTATTCAGTTTTCAGGATAATAACCTGACACTTTTATGCAAAAAAAAATAACCCTTAAAATTCCTCCGCAGGAGATCAATAATTCGATTTTTTTGAAGCAATTAATTGCCAAAGAAACCGGAAAAAAGGAGCATGAAATTACAGGCTATTATTTGCTAAAAAAATCCATCGATGCACGAGGAAAAATAATTTGGGCAAACTTAACCTTACAGGTATTTATTCATGAACCATTTGTTGAAAGACAAATCCAATCATTTCATTTTCGAAAAGTTACTGATTCGCCAAAAAGAGTCATCATCATAGGCGGTGGGCCTGCGGGCATTTTTGCAGCGTTACAATTAATTGAAATGGGAGTAAAACCCATCATTTTAGAAAGAGGAAAAGAAGTGCGCGCCAGAAGAAGAGATTTAGCCATTTTGAATAAAGAAGGAATAATAAATCCTGAAAGTAACTATTGCTTCGGTGAAGGCGGGGCGGGCACTTACAGCGACGGAAAATTATATACACGCAGTTCTAAAAGAGGAAATATTGAAAGAATATTAAACCTATTTGTGCATTTTGGTGCCGATGAAAATATCCTGTATGAAGCACATCCGCACATTGGTACAAATAAATTACCTCACATCATAACGGCCATGCGTACCCGAATTATTGAGTGTGGAGGAGAATTTCATTTTGAAAAAAAAGTGATTGATTTTGAAATCGAAAAAGAAAAAATCCTTTCAGTAAAAACATCCGATGGAGATTCTATTTCAGGTGATTCTTTTATTTTGGCCAGCGGGCATTCTGCAAGAGACATTTTTAATTTACTACATCAAAAGAAAATAAAAATTGAAGCAAAAGGTTTTGCTTTAGGAGTGAGAGTAGAACATCCGCAATACATTATAAACCAAATACAATATGGAAAAGGAAGTTTGAGTAATTCTGATTTTTCTTTAGAAAAGATGGGGCTTTCACCGGCATCTTATAGTTTGGTAGATCAAGTAGATGGAAGAGGCGTGTTTTCTTTTTGTATGTGCCCCGGAGGTATTATTGCTACTGCATCTACCGCAGAAAATGAATTAGTAGTAAATGGATGGAGCCCATCAAAAAGAAATAATCCGTATGCCAATAGCGGCATGGTGGTTCAGGTAGAAATAGAAGATGTAATAAAATACAATGCATTGCAACATTCTTCAAAAAAAATAAATGCTGATTCGCCTCTGTTGATGATGGATTTTCAAAAAGAATTAGAGCAAAATTGTTTTGAAGCAGGCGGAGGAAAATTTGTAGCGCCTGCACAGCGTTTGATTGATTTTGTGAATCAAAAAGTTTCTTCCTCCTTACCCAAATGTTCCTACATTCCGGGCATTCATTCAGTTTCTTTAAAAGAAGTTTTACCAAAATTTATTGCACAGAAATTACAGAAAGGATTTAAAACTTTTGCAAAAAAAATGCCCGGAAGAAATGGACAATCGGGCTATTTTACCAACGAAGCTGTGTTGGTTGCTACAGAAAGCAGAACATCTTCGCCAATTAGAATTCCGCGAGACGAAATTTATTTACATCATCCTCAAATTAAAAATTTATATCCTTGCGGCGAAGGTGCGGGTTACGCCGGAGGCATTGTGAGCGCTGCAATTGACGGGGAACGTGTTGCAAAAGCCTGTATCATTTCTATTTAAAAAAAATAAAGCCGATAGAAAAATTCCTATCGGCTTTAGACAATCTTATTTATATTTTAATCCGGTTTTTTGCCGTCTAAAAATGAATTGAGATTACCACCAATTTCTGCTTTATTATTTTCATCAGATTTTACAGTGTAATTGGTATAAAAACTTTCTACATCAGCAATGGAATTATGTAATTCTAAATTGCGACGCAAATAAGCAGGTACAGATTCAAATTCATTATGAGGATCGGTCGCATTTGGATTGAAAGAAAGATTTCTCAACTTAGCGATTCGCTCTTCAGATTTTTTTCTCAACTCTGCCGCTTCATCTACTAACATGGGTTTTTCTACATGTACAGAAGTTGAATTTTTTGAATGACGGTCAGAATTGTCCATTTGATTTTTTTCTACCAATTTCATCTCGGGAAGAGGTTCTTCTTCCGAATCGGACGGCACTGCCAGACTATCTTCTATCGAATTATTAGTTGAAATAGTTGATTGTTTTTCTTCAACATATAATTGAGTAGGTTTAGTTAAATAGCCTCCTGAAGTAATGATCTTTTTAGAATTGGATTCTTCATTTTCTTCAGAAGATTCAGAAGTAATTTCATCATTTGAAAGTGATAAATTGACAATTGATTTCTCTTCTTTTGATTCAGATATTTTTTCATTGGAAACAGAATTGATTTCTTGACTTTCAATTCTTGGCATCATTTCTACATCCATTTTTTTATCTCCTTGAAGGGAAGCAATGATATCTTCATCTTTCAATGATTTTACTTCTTCTACTTTTTCATTTTTAGGAGTTGATGATGAATTTCCTTTTACTAATTGTTCATTTTTTTCATCAAAAAGAAAAAGCGGGCTTGCAGATTTTTTCTTTTCTTCAGGCTCTAATACCATCACAATTTTTTCATCGGTTTTCTTCACCACTTTTTCATGCACTTCTTCATTCTTAGTATAGGCTTTCGGGTCAAATCCTGTGGCAATCAGCGTTATACCGATTCTATCTTCTAATGATTCATCATATCCTAATCCCAAAATAACATCAGAATCTTCTCCTGCTTGGCTCAATAAATATGTCTGAATGATGCTTACTTCATCCATGGTAAATTCATGTTCACCCAAAGCAGAATTGATATTAATTAAAATCCATTTCGCTCCGCGAATATCATTATCATCTAATAACGGAGAATTTAATGCTTGCTCAATCGCGTTCTGGGCGCGGTTTTCACCTTTGCATTCCGCATTTCCTAAAATAGCCACACCGCCATCACGCATTACAGTACATACATCTGCAAAGTCCACATTCATTTGTCCGTGACTATTGATAATATCAGTGATACATTTTGCAGCAGTCGCTAATACATTATCCGCTTTTGCAAAAGCTGCCGTCATGGTAAGATTACCAAATTGATGACGCAATTTATCATTACTGATTACCAAAAGTGTATCTACATGTTCTTTTAATTTTTCTATTCCACTATTTGCTTGTGCAATTCTTTTTTTGCCTTCGTACCCAAATGGAGTCGTAACAATTCCAACCGTGAGCACTCCCAAATCTTTACAAATTTTTGCTACTATCGGTGCACCACCTGTACCTGTACCGCCGCCCATTCCGGCAGTGATAAAGGCCATCTTTGTATTGACTTCTAAAATTCTTTTGATCTCTTCCAAACTTTCCTCAGTCGCTTCACGACCAATATCAGGATTGGCACCGGCACCTAAACCTTGCGTCAAATGCGGGCCCAGCTGTACTTTGTTGGGTACGTTACTGCTCGATAAAGCTTGCGCATCGGTGTTACAGATAATAAAATTAACACCTTCTATTCCTTGTGAATACATGTGATTAACGGCATTGCCACCTCCGCCGCCAATACCTATCACTTTCAAAATAGATGATTGTTCTTTGGGCATTTCAAATTCTAACATAATTATTTTCCTCCATTCCCTTTTCGGGTTTTTATTGATTTTGGGTTAGTAATTACTCCTTTAATTTTAGTAAGAAATTAAAGAATATTTTTAAAAATATTTTTAAAGTTGAGCATCTGATTCTTCTTTAAACATATCGATCAATCCAATTTTGCAAGTGTCTAAAAGTCTTTTTAAAGCACTTCTTTTATTCTTATCAATTGTATCCACCATTTCATCTTCTTCTGTTACCACTTCTTCTTCGTCTTCTGTAATAGAAATTTTTGTGTAGTCTAATTCGAATTGTTTTTGTTTATTTTCATAATCATTATAACCTTTTAAAATTAAACCCAAGCAAGTGGCATACATTGGTTTGGCCAATTCTTCAATGTGGCCTGCAGCCAAATGTTCATTCGGAAATCCCATGCGTGCATTTAATCCTGTAACATATTCGGTTAATTGAATTAGATGTTTTAATTGCGCACCGCCACCGGTAAGAATAATTCCTCCATTCAATAATTTATTATCCATGCCTACTTGCTTCAAATGATAAGCAACGAAATCCATGATTTCACTCATCCGCGCTTGTATGATGGACGCTAAAGTTTTCACGCTTATTTCTTTAGGTGCCATGCCACGCAATCCCGGAATAGTAATGAAAGTATTGCTCTTCGTTTCATCAGAAAGAGCACTTCCAAATTGAACTTTCATTTGCTCTGCTTGTGTTTTTAAAACACCTAATCCGGTTTTAATATCTTGTGTAATATTCGCTCCACCGAAAGGAATCACAGCCGTGTGTTTTAAAATTCCTTCATAAAATATAGCAAGGTCGGTAGTTCCACCACCAATGTCTACAATGGCCACACCCGCTTCCAGATCATGATCGCCCATCACCGCGGCTGCAGAAGCCAAAGGTTGCAGCATCAAATCTTTGATGGTCAAGCCTGCTTTTTCTACACTTCTATTTATATTTCTGATGGCATTTTTATCGCCGGTAATGATGTGGAAATTAGCGCCCACTTTTACACCGCTATAACCAATTGGGTTAGCAATATTTTGAAAATTATCTACGGTAAATTCTTGTGGAATTACATCAATAATTTGATCGCCTGCGGGCACATAAGTTTTGTATTGATCTTTGATCAATTGATTGATTTCTGTTTGCATGATTTCATTATCCACATCATGCCTTACAATATCGCCGCGCGTTTGTAAACTTTTAATGTGTTGACCCGCAATACCCACATACACTTCACTAATTGACAGATTGGGATTGCTGGCATAACAATTTTCTAAAGCGATTTTTATGGACTTAATGGTTTGGTCGATATTCAAGACCATACCGTGTTCTACGCCATTACTATTTGCGCGTCCGAAACCAAGAATTTCAAGTTTACCGAATTCATTTTTTCTTCCGGCAATGGCGGCAATTTTTGTAGTTCCTATATCTAAGCCTACAATAATGGGTTGTTCTTTGTTCATATTTGCGTGTTTTACTTTCTTTTAATTTTTATTTTAATTTTATTTGTTCTTATTTGGAGGCATAATTGTTTTTGGAATTTTCTTAATCTCCTTCGGCTTTTCTTTCTTCAACGGTTCGGTTACATTTCCATTCTTGCTTTGGGAATGAAGTTCTTTTTTGAGTGTTTCCATTTTTATTGAATTGGAATCAGCCACTTTTGTTTGCTGCGATGGAAGTACACTTTCTTCTTGCACATCTTCTATCACTCGCGATTCATTAATATTTATATTTTGATGATCATTTTGTTCTAATTGGATTGTAGAATCTTCACTCGATTTTTTTTCTGCATCGGCAATAATTGATTTCATAATTTGAATCGCGCGCAAAGAATCGCTCTTAATTTCTTGCGCATCTCTTTTTACCCCAACCACTTGATTTTTAAATTGCACATCAATCACGGAATATCGATTCCAACTCACACGTGTTTGCACTTTTTTGTAAAACGCTAATAAATTATTGAACTTTTCTTGATACAAATCAGCATTTCCAAATCGGATAATTTGATTTCCCAATTTGGGAATAAATTCAAACGTATTGTTTGGAGTAATATCTACCTGATCAATTTGTGCCATCCAAAATGGGTGAAGTTTAATGTATTCACTTAAGATTTTGATATCTTGAAGCAACAAGCTATCGCGTTTTGTAAGTACCGCCACATCCGTCGGGAAACTTGTAAACACTGGCAATCGCGCAGAAAATTTATCGCTTAATGGAAGCCTTTCTAATTGATTATCTAAATAAAATGAAGCGCCCGATAAGGTGATAATTCTTGCAATCGGTTCCTTCTCTGAAATATTTATTTGCAACACATTATTATTGTCAAAAAATAATTCCGCATTTCTAATCCATTTGTCTTTTTCTAAAGTAGATTCCATCAAAGTAAGATTCAATGAATTCAATTTTACTCCCTCCAATTTCTTTTGATAAACTCCTTCTATAATTGTAAGAACATCTTTTTTGTCAATGAAATAATTATCTTGTACACCGCTTATTTGAATAGAAACTCCCGATAATAAATCATTGTTCTTTTTGGTAATCGCGGCCACGAGAAGCATTACCATGCCTACTCCGATCAACAGCCAGACTACGATTCCAACAATCTTCTTAAAATAATATCGTTTTTTCTCAGTCATAATTTAAAAGCGATAGCTTTCTAAAATTTGTTTTATAGGTTCTATTAATTGATCAATATTTCCTGCTCCTGCGGTTAATAAAATTTGTCCATTCACACTTTTACTCACTGTTTCCAAATAAGTAGTTTGTAAATATTCCAACGTTAATTCTTTAGACAGTACCGACACATTTTTATTTTTCATTAGCGAAATAATCGATTCACTTGTAACACCTTCTATGGGTAATTCTCTCGCCGGATAAATCGGAAGAAGAATGATTTCATCAGCCAAATCCAATGCCGCAGCGAATTCTGCAGCAAAATCTCGTGTGCGTGAATAGAGATGTGGTTGAAAAATAATGGTGCATTTCCTATTATTAAACAAAGCTTTCGTACTTGAAATGAGTGCTTTTAATTCTTCAGGATGATGAGCGTAATCATCTACAAATACAACATTATTTTTAAGTTTCACCGCTTCTTCCGGACTAATGATATATTCAAATCTTCTTTTTACTCCTTTAAATTCAGCAACTGCATTTTTAATTTTATCACTATCAATTTCTAAATAGCGCGCTATCGTAATTGCTGCCACTACATTTTCTACATTATGCATTCCTCCGATATTCAATCGAAGATTTTCTATCACCCAATTTGGCCCAATCACATCAAATTCGTAGCCACCATTTTTCATTACAATATTTACCGCATAAGAATCAGCCGATTCATTTGAAAGGCTATAACGCCAATGCGTAGACGCATTTAAATTTTTATCAGGCAACCCAAATTTTGTAAGTAACAATCCACCCTCTTTTACTTTCGATGCAAACTCGGAAAATGCTTCTTGCATATTTTCTTTGGTTCCATAAATATCTAAATGATCAGCGTCCATACTTGAAATCAATGCGATATCCGGAGATAATTTCAAAAAACTTCTATCATATTCATCCGCTTCTACCACCACCACATTATTTGAATCGCTCCAAAAATTGGTTCCATAGTTCACTGAAATACCACCAAGGAAAGCATTACAACCATAACCGGAATGTCGTAGAATATGAGCAACCATCGTACTTGTAGTGGTTTTGCCATGTGTGCCTGCAATACAAATATTAAATGTAGATTGAGTCAAAGTGTTCAATACATCACTACGTTTTAGAAGTGTATAATTTTCCTTTTTGTACCAATTCATTTCCTTGTGATCTTGAGGAATAGCAGGCGTATAAATGATTAGGTCTGCATTTTTATCCAGAAGATCAATGTTATCAGTATAATGAATCTGTGCTCCTTCCTTTTCTAATTCTTGCGTAAGTGCGGATGATGTTTTATCATAACCACTTACCATAATATTTTTATTCAAAAAATATCTTGCCAGAGCGCTCATGCCAATGCCGCCAATTCCTAAGAAATAAACCCTCGCTATTTTTGAATATTCGTTCATTTAATTTTATACTTCAATCGATTTTAAAATTTGTTGTGCAATTGCTTGATCAGCATTTTGATTGCCCATTTTCAAAATATTATTTTTTAATTCTTGCATTTTCTCTTCATCATTAATTAACCCCACAATCGTTGGCATCAATGCTGATTTCGCTTTGTCATTGGGCACGATCAACCCTGCATTTTGATTCACTAACGCCATCGCATTCCCGGTTTGATGATCTTCTGCTGCAAATGGGAAAGGCACAAAAATCGCGGGCTTTCCTACAACACACAATTCTGCTATCGTCATTGCTCCAGCTCTACAAACCACCACATCAGCTGCAGCATACGCATTTTCCATTTGCGCAATAAAAGCATTGCTCCACATATAATTTCTTTCTTCTTCTGCGAGTGCAGCTTTATGAGAAAAATCTTTTCCTGTTTGCCAAATCAATTGCAAATGATTCTTTTCAAAAACATCTATATTTTCTTCAATTGCTTCGTTAATACTTTTGGCACCCAAACTTCCGCCCATTACAAAGACTGTTTTCTTATCCGGTTTTAAACCAAAAAATTCTAAAGCTTTTTCTTTCGAAATTTCTTTTGAAAATATTTTCCTCACCGGATTTCCTAAACGCATTATTTTTTCTGCAGGAAAATATTTTTCCATTCCTTCACTTGCTACAAAAACTATTTTCGCTCTTTTCGAAAGAAGACTATTGCTTTTTCCTCCTAAAGAATTTGCTTCATGAATGAATGTGGGAATATTTTTATTTTGCGCTAAACGCAATACAGGATAAGTAGAATATCCACCTACACCAATTACTGCATCAGGCTTAAACGATTTTAAAATATCTTTTACCTGAAAATAACTTTGCACTAATTTAATCGGCAATGAAATATTTTTTATCAAAGAACTTCTATTAAATCCTGCGATGTCAATACCAATTATTTTATAACCTGCTTCGGGAATTTTTTCCATTTCCATTTTTCCTTTTGCTCCTACAAATAAAATTTCGATGTTAGGATGAATACTTTTCAAAGCATTTGCTATCGCCAATGCCGGAAAAATATGGCCGCCTGTGCCTCCTCCTGCTATCATAATTTTCAAAACTTTTCCGCTATTCATCTTCCCCTCCTTTTTTTGTTGTATCGCCGGCTGCATCTTCATTTTGTTGTGCCGCTAATGCCATCTTTCCTTCTTGAATTTCTACATTTCGCGCTACACTTAAAATAATACCAATCGCTACACAAGTGAACAGCAAACTACTTCCGCCCATACTAATCAATGGTAGCGTAACTCCGGTGGTTGGAAAAATATTTACATTCACCGCCATATTTACCAATGCCTGAATCACTAAAGTAAAACTCAATGCTACCGCCAAGAATGCTCCAAATGCATACGGGCATTTTTTGAAAATTCGAATACTCCTAAACAAGAAGAGTAAGTAAACCAATAAAATGACCGCGCCTCCCACCAGTCCGTATTCTTCTATAATGATTGAATAAATAAAATCACTGTAAGGATGTGGCAGAAAATTTCTCTGCTCACTTTTACCCGGACCTTTACCAAATACACCGCCTGTAGCAATAGCAATTTTTGCTTGTTGAATTTGATAAGATTCATCTTCTTGACCGGCATACATAAAACTTTGAACTCTTGAAATCCACGTGGGAAGCCTTGCTACAGAGAGTACTGCCGGTAATTCTTTAGCAGTATGATTTTCTTTGTCGTAATAATGTGATGCTAATGACATCAAGATTAATAATGGAATTAACCCTGCGGCTACCACCATCAGCAAATATTTTATTTTCACTCTCCCTATGAACATCAACATCAAACCGATACCTCCAATTAAAATAGCAGTAGATAAATTTGCCGGAGCTATCAAAGCGCAAATAATTAAAACAGGAATTATTAATGGGAGAAATCCTTTTTTGAAATCTTTAATCACATCTTGTCTACGACTGAGCAAGCGGCTCATATACATGAATAGCGCGAGTTTGGCTAAATCAGAAGTTTGAAAAGTCAATTTGATAATGGGTAATTTAATCCATCTATTCGCTTCATTGATACTGCTTCCAAATTCAAGTGTATAAATTAAAAGAGGAATTGAAATGATAAATAAAATGGACGCAATTTTTGAATAAACTGTATAATTTACTAAGTGCGCAAAATAAATTAACACCACTCCCAATCCGATATAACCTATCTGCTTAAACAAATAACTCTCTGTACTTTTATTTGCTTTAAATGCCAAAGATCCAATACTGCTATACACCACCAAAATGCCTGCCATCGTGAGTATGGTTACAATTGCCCAAATCACTTTATCACCTTTCGTATTGCGCAAAAGATTGCCTGTAACTTCTTGTGCTGAAGAAAATTTTCCGGAAAATATGTTTTTTAATTCTTCCATTAAAAATTGAAATCCATTTTATATTATTCTATAAATCCTTTACGGCAGCAATAAATTGATTGCCTCTATCTTCATAATTTTTAAACAAATCAAAACTCGCGCACGCCGGAGATAATAATACCGCATCGCCACTATTCGCAAAATGAAATGCTGCTTGCACAGCTTCTTTCGCGCTCGATGTGTTGACTATTACCGGCATTTCATTTTTAAAAGCTTCATGAATTTTTCTATTATCCGTGCCTAAACAAACAATGGCTTTTACTTTCTCTTTTATTAATTCTTCCAAAATGGAATAATCATTTCCTTTATCCACTCCACCTAAAATGAGAATCGTAGGTTTGGTCATACTTTCTAAAGCATACCAAGTACTATTGGTATTGGTCGCTTTACTATCGTTGATGAATTCTACACCTTTGATAAGAGCGACGGTTTGCATTCGATGTTCCAAACTTTGAAATGTCTGCACTGCGCTTCTAATCTTTTCTTTTCGGATGCCCATCACAGTGCCTGAAAGTATTGCTGCCATTGTATTATATTGATTATGCTTTCCTTTTAAAGCAAAGTCTTCTACACTCATATTCATTTCTTCTTTTTCCCATTTCGCATGCATTTCGGCATTGATTATATAGGCGCCTTCCGGCAATTGTTTACTCATACTTATTTTTAATGTTTTAGCTTTTATTAAAAATTGTTTTCTATATTTTTCACTTACCTCATCATCTTCGTTATAAATAAATACATCGTTTTCTGTTTGAAATTCTACAATTCGAAATTTGCTTTTTATATAATTTTCAAATTGATAATCATATCTGTCTAAATGATCTTCGGTGATATTTGTCAGCACGGCGATGTCCGGCCGAAAGCTTGAAATATCATCTAATTGAAAAGAACTAATTTCTACCACATACAATTTCTTTGGTTCTAATGCCACTTGTCTCGCGAAAGAAAATCCAATGTTTCCCACTTCTGCACAATCCAATCCTGCTGTTTTACAGATATGATAAATCATAGCTGTTGTTGTTGTTTTTCCATTGCTCCCTGTGATTGCAATAATTTTACTATCACCTTTAAACCTATACGCCCACTCGATTTCACTGATCAATTCAATTCCTTTCTTTCTAATTTTTTGCACTAATTCATTCTTCTCAGGAATACCCGGGCTTTTTACAATGAGCGTTGCATTTAAAATTTTTTCTTCAGAATGATGCTTTTCTTCAAAATCAATTTCATGTGCAATCAACTCTTCTTTTTTCTTTTCTGTAATTGCTGATCCATCACTCAAAAAAACATCAAACCCTTTTTGCTTGGCCAATATCGCCGCACCAACTCCACTTTCTCCACCACCCAGAATTATAATTCTCTTTTCCATTTCAACAATTCATAATTTTTATTTCTTCACTTTTTCTCATCTTAATTTTAAAGTAACTACTGCCAACACCACCGATAAAATTGTTACAATCCAAAACCTCACAGCAATTTTACTTTCATGATATCCTAACTTCTGATAATGATGATGCAACGGGCTCATTAAAAAAATTCTCTTGCCTTCCCCATATTTTTTTCGAGTGTATTTAAAATAGCCAACCTGAAGCATTACACTTAAATTTTCAATCAAAAACACAAAACAAAATATTGGAATCAGTAATTCTTTTCGAACAATAATGGCTAATGATGCAATGATGCCACCTAATGCAAGGCTTCCGGTGTCTCCCATGAAAACCTGCGCGGGGTAAGCATTGTACCATAGAAAACCAACACACGCACCTACAAAAGCCGCAATGAAAATAGAGAGTTCGCCCAAGTTGGGTATAAACATAATATTGAGATAGTCGGCAATATTTTCATTACTACTTACAAAAACAAATACGCCCAAACCAATTCCCATTATAGCACTCACTCCCGTCGCCAAACCATCTAAACCGTCTGTAATATTGGCGCCGTTAGAAACGGCAGTTACAATAAAAATGACGATAAGGATATACACGATATAGGTGTAATCTTCCATACTTTTAGGAATCAATTTCGAATAATTGAATTCATGTGTTTTTACAAATGGAATGGTAGTAATAGGAGTTTTCACTGTTACAAAACGATGTAATTTTCCGTTGGTGATTATGGTGTCCTCACTTAATTTATGCTCACCTCTTTTCAATTGAGTTTGTGTAGCGCTTCCAATAATTTCTCTTTTAACCGTCACACTCGGACTGAAATATAGTGTGGCACCAATTATAATTCCTAAAATAATTTGACCAACAATTTTAAATCTTCCTGCTAATCCATCTGCATCTTTTTTCTTGTATTCAAGTCCCTTTTCTCTTATTTTTCTCCGCGCCTTTATTTTTAAATAATCATCTAAAAAGCCTATCAATCCTAACCAAACGGTACATAACAACATTAATCGCACATACACTTTATCGAGATTACTTAATAATAATGTAGGAATAATGATGGCCAAAATAATTATAATCCCTCCCATGGTAGGTGTACCGCCTTTCATCTTTTCTCCGGCCAAACCCAGCTCTCTTACTGATTCTCCTAATTGTTTGCGTTTTAAAATTTGAATCATTTTTTTACCAAAAACTGTGGTAATGATTAGAGACAAAATCACCGCTAACAATACTCGAAAAGTAATGAAATGAAATAGCCCACTTCCCGGAAATTTTATTCCGTGAGCAGAGAACCATTCAAAGAGGTGATAGAGCATTGTTTATTTTTATTTTTTTAAAAAATCGATTTATTTATTCAATAAGTCCAGCATTTCAATCATTATTTTTTTATCGTCAAATTCACTTTTCACTCCATTTATTTCTTGTGTTTTTTCATGTCCCTTTCCGGCGATAAGAACAATATCTTTTGGCTGTGCTAATGCAATCGCTGTCTTTATTGCTTCTTTACGATCTACAATTGAAATACATTTCTTTCGCGCACTGATCGGAACTCCCACTTCTATATCTTTTATGATTTGCGCCGGATCTTCATTGCGAGGATTATCAGAAGTAAAAATTATTTGATCGCTATATTCACAGGCTACTTCCGCCATTTCAGGCCGTTTAGTTTTATCGCGATTACCACCACATCCTACTACTGTAATAATTTTTGAATCTCCTTCTCTAAGATTTTTTATAGTAACTAATACATTCAATAATGCATCGGGAGTGTGTGCGTAATCTACTATGCCAACAATTTTTTCTTTCGGCGAAATGGTATAATCAAATCTTCCTCCTGCACCATCTAATGCGCTCAGAATTTCTAATACTTTTTGTTTTTCTTCTCCCAAACAAATGGCTGCACCATACACTGCTAAAAGGTTGTATGCGTTAAATATTCCAATCAATTTGCAATGCACTTCCACTTCATTGATCAATAATTGTAATCCTAACAATGAATCCTCAATTATTTTTCCTTTGAAATCAGCCATAGTTTTTAAGCTATAGAAATATTTTTTTGCTTTACAATTTTGTAACATCACTGCACCCCTTTTATCATCTGCATTGCTAATAGCAAATGCGTGTGAAGAAAGATCATCGAAGAACATTTTCTTTGCTTTAATGTAAGCATCAAAAGTTTTATGATAATCTAAATGATCGTGAGTGATATTGCTAAAGATGGCACCTGAGAAATCTAAACCGGCCACTCTATGTTGATGCAAAGCATGAGAACTCACTTCCATAAAGACGTGTGAACATCCTGCCTGCAGCATTTTTGCTAAGAGTGCATTCAACTCAATCGGATCAGGAGTGGTATGTGTTGCCGGAAAAACCTGATCTCCTATTTGATTTTGTACGGTACTGATAAGGCCACATTTATATCCGAGAGAAGAAAATAATTTAAACAATAAAGTTGCAATAGTCGTCTTTCCATTAGTACCGGTAACACCTACTAATTTTAATTTAGAAGTAACTTGTCCATAAAAATTATGAGCCATAATTCCGGCTGCAATGGTTGTGTCTTCTACTAAAATATATTGTACAGTTTCAATTATTTCATCCGGCATTATTTGACAAATAATTGAAACAGCTCCTTGCTCAATAGCTCTATTTATAAAATCATGTCCATCAGAAACAGTTCCTTTTATGGCGATGAAACAGCTGCCTGCACTCACCTTCCGTGAATCTATTTGCAAATCTTTTATTTCGCAATCGGTAGAACCGATTACGGAAATAATTTTCACCTTGTATAATATGGTTTGCAATATTGCCATTAATTCAATTGAATTTTTATTGATTCCCCCTTTTTAAAAAAAGAATTCGCTGCCAATGATTGATACAATACTTTCCCTCTGCCGAATACACTCACTTTCAATCCTGCATTCTCTAATAAATACAATGCATCTTTTAAACCCATGCCTGTTACATCCGGAACTGCATTGTCTGAACTATTCGTATTTTTAGTATAAGATGCTACAGTTCCATTTTGAAACACAGTGCTGCCCCATGTTTCAGCCGACGAAGTATTATTAGATGTATATTTTAGCGTTGTAAGAATTTGATTTAAATCACCGCGCATTCCTAAAAATTGATAATAACTGCTATCCTTCGTTGGTTCAAATTGTTGTGCATTTTGATAAGCTACTTTTGTTGCAAAAATTTTATCAGCTACTTCTTTAAAAACAGGACCAGATACAACACCACCATACGCCAACCTCGATTCATTACTATTTTGAATTACTACAGCAATGCTATATTTTGGATTATCATACGGAAAGAAACCCATAAAAGCAGATTGGTAAATTTTAGATCCTTTATTATAGCCGCGATTATCCATAGCAGTTACAGCGGTTCCGGTTTTACCTGCAAATTCATAAACATTACTTTTTAAAGATCGAGCAGTACCATGTGGGTTTTCAACGACGGCTAACAAACATGCTTTTAATTTTTGAACAGTTTCTTCACTTGCTATATTTTCTACTAAAACTTGTGGTTCAAATTTTTGAACTTCTACACCTAATTCTCTGATAGAATTAACCAAATAAGGTTGCATCATTTTACCATTATTTGCTACTGCATTGTACAACATCAATAAGTGTAAAGGCGTTACCAATTCTTCATAACCATGGGCCATATAGGGAATGGTCGTTTTGCTCCAATATTTACTGCTTGGCTTTTTAATATAAGGAGCCGCAGCGCCTACAATGTCGATGCCTGTTACGGTATCGAGTCTTAATTTATGTAAATGATTAAACCATTTTTGTGGTTGATTGTGATAATATTGATCTGCTAATTTCGCAAATGCTACATTCGAAGATTGGGCGAAAGCCTCTTTCACAGTGAGATTGCCGGTACCTAAATGTGAATCTTTAATTCGCAATCCATAAAAAACTTTTTGGCCGCCTTCGCAATTCACGATAGTGCCGGTATCTACATATTTATCTTCCAACAAAGACAATAACGTAGCTAATTTAAAAACGGAACCGGGTTCTGTACTCCTACCTAAACCATAATTGTAATCTTCCAAATACTCACCATCCGGGCGTCTGCCTAAATTGGCAATCGCTTTTATTTTTCCTGTAGCCACTTCCATCACTATTACCGTTCCATGCAAAGAATTATTAGACACCATCATTTTCATCAATGCATTTTCTGCTACATCTTGTATATAAGTATCGATGGTGGTTAGAATATCTTTTCCATTTTCAGGATCTATTTCCGCACCATCCACTGGAACATATACACCCGCCATGTATCGCACCAAACGCTGGCCCGGCTGGCCTTTCAACACACTATCATAAGATCTTTCTAAGCCAACATTTCTACTCGTATCTCCTCTTGATAATCCAATAGTACGATTGGCTAATAGTCCAAAAGGATTCACTCTATTATCTCTTACATCTATTATAAATCCACTTTTATTTTTTCCTTGACGTACTAAAGGAAAATCGCGCAATGCTTGATAATCACCAAAAGAAACACGTTTCTTTAAACTGAAATATCTTGATCTTTTTTGATAGCCTTTTTGTAATAAATTTTTGTAGAATTCAGGAGTTTCATCTTGAAATTGATTTGCTAAACAATAACTTAAAGAATCCAAGTTTTCATAAAATCGTTTACCATTTTTTTCTCTTAATCCATCTGCTGCAAAATCAATATACACATCAAATACAGGAATAGAAGTGCTCAACATATTTCCATCTTCACTGTAAATACTGCCTCTCTCAGCTCCGGTGTCTATATACTTCAAATGCTGTTTGGTAGCCATTTTTTCCCAATATTCACCTTCTACGGTTTGAATATAAACTGCACGACCTAAAATAAATAAGCCCAGAACTATCATGCCCAAAAAGCATAAATAAATCCGCCATAATATGTCGCTTCTTACATCCAAGATGATTTTTATTTTAAATTTTTAAGCGTATCAGTAATCCTTACCGGAGGCACTACTAATTGTTTTAATCCTAATGGTTCTACAGCTTTTACTAATTCACTTTCTTTACTTCTAAATGTCACGTCGCGCTTTACTGTTTTATATTCATATTCCATTTCCTTCAAATTCTTTTCTATGGTACTTATTTCTCGATTCGCTTTATCTGCATAATGCCCATTCGCGATGTACAAAATGGCTAATACACCTAAGAAAAAATAAAACGGAATATTTCTAACCAACCAACGATTGTATTTCAAAAATTTTCGTCTCTTTATTTCTTTCGATTTTTTATCGGATTTAGGAGCAGTAGTAGTTTCCATATTTAATCTTGCTATAATTCTCTTGAGTTTTATTTATTTTTTTCAAACTTTTTCTCCGCTACTCTTAATTTAGAACTTCGCGATCTTGGATTTCTTTTAAGCTCTGAAAGCGATGGTACTATTGGTTTTTTCGTAATCACATTCAGGCGCTTCACATTCGGAGTTCCAAAAAGATCTACGGATTGTTCTTCTTCAAAATTTTCATTCTTAAAAAAATTTTTCACCAATCTATCTTCTAATGAATGAAAAGTAATTATCGCAATTCGTCCGCCTTCTTCTAACACATCAATCGATTGTACTAACAAATTTTTGAGTGCTTCTAATTCATCATTTACTTCAATTCTTAATGCTTGAAAAACTTGCGCAAAATATTTTTCAGGATTGCCTTTCACAATTGGATATAGCGCACCTTTGAATTCTTTTGTTGTTTTTAATGAATGAGTTTTCCGAAGCGCAACAATTGTCTTTGCTAATGTTTTTGAATTGGTAACTTCCCCATATTGCTCAAAAATTTTGTGCAATTTTTCTTCAGAATAAGTTTTCAATACATCAGCGGCAGTTTTTGAATCGGTTTGATTCATTCGCATATCCAAATCTGCATCAAACCGAGTAGAGAAGCCTCTTTCTGGTACATTGATTTGATGACTTGAAATTCCTAAATCAGCAAGTATTCCATTTACTTTATTGACTTTATGAAAACGAAGAAAGCGCTGAAGATGACTGAAATTGTGTGGAACGAAAATAATTCGCGCTTCATTCGGCGGAAGATTTTTTTGCGCATCTTTATCTTGATCAAAAACAATTAATTTTCCTTCCTCATTTAAATGTTTTAGTATTTCACGACTATGACCACCACCGCCAAATGTACAATCCACGTAGGTTCCGGAAGGAATAATCTGCAATTGCTCGATGACTTCCTCCAACAACACCGGCACATGATATATGCCTTCTTGCTCCATTATACATTTTTGTTTTTTTCTCCAGCCATTACTGCTTCTCCTAAATCACTAAAAGTCTCCGGTGAAAAAGTTTCAAAGAACTGTTGATATTTTTGCTTATCCCATATCTCTATTTTTCCAATTGCTGAAACCAGCACAATGTCTTTTTGCAATTCTGCATATTCCATTAAGTTTTTAGGCAATAAAATGCGGCCGGCTCCATCCATATCCACTTGCGTGGCTCCGTTTAAAAAGTAGCGCTTGAATTGTCTTACTTTTGGATCAAAATCATTCAACTTGCTTAATTCGGAAAACAACGGTTCCCAACCTTCTTTGGTATATAAGCTTAAGCATTTTTCAAAACCACGATTGAGTACAAAAGGAGTTCCTCCGGTTTCAGGCATCTGCTTTTTAAAACCTGCCGGAAATAAGAAACGCCCTTTGGCATCTAATGTAGCTTCGAATTCACCTATAAAGCCCGTCATTGTTAAAAAATTAAGTATCAAAAAGTTTATCCTCCACAAAATAACACTTTTTCCCACTTTTAATAGTTTTTTAGGTAAAACTTTTTTATCCACTTGCGCCAAAGCTTGGCTATATGAGCATTTCAGTGAAAATTTTGGTGATAAACCTTTAAATTAAGTGTAAATAATGTGGATACAGTGTGAGTTACCTGTGGATAAAAAATTTAATCACGAAGCGTAATGAATTATACTCTGACGAGAAATTGGAAAAGAGAAAAGAGAGAATTAGAAAATAAAAATTAAGTTCGGCAAAAAATTAGGCAGTTTTTTCTCGGCTTAGCGTAGGCAGTTCAATAATAAAACAACTTCCTTTTCCCAAAGTACTTTCTGCTTTTATTTTTCCTTTGTGCGCCTCCACAATCGATTTTACATAACTAAGACCGAGACCGAAACCTTTTACATTATGGATATTGCCTGTATGGGCACGATAAAATTTTTCAAATATTCTTTGTAATGTTTCTTTATTCATTCCAATACCATTGTCTTCTATTTTAATTCTTAAATGATGATTAAAATTCGTGGTAGTTAATTTTATTACTAAATTTTCTTTGGAATATTTAACCGCATTATCCAGCAAATTATTGATGATATTGGTAAAATGTACTTCATCAGCTAACACACAATCGTTCGAAGCTTTTAAATTCACTTCTATCCTACCTTTTTTTTCTTTTACCGGTAGTTCGATATTATTGAGTGCTGCTTGAATTAATTCGTGCGCATGAAGTGGTTTTTCGTTTAATTGAATATCTTGATTTTCACTCAAAGCCGCTTGCAGTATGGTTTCTACCTGCTTATTCATTCTCTTATTTTCATCTTTAATGATGCGCGTAAAATATTCAATTCGTGTTTTATCATTAATTACTTTTTCATTTTTAAGCGCATCTACAGCAAGTGAAATTGTTGCCAGAGGCGTCTTAAATTCATGCGTCATATTGTTGATAAAATCAGATTTTATTTCGCTTAATTTTTTCTGATTCAGCAAAGCTCGAATCGTAATAAAAAATGCAGTAAAAATGATTAGCGTAAAAATTACCGCTCCTAAAATCATCCAAAACATTTGTCGCCACACAATACTTTTTACCAATGGAACTACAATCACCAATAGCTCTTGCGGCACCAAACCCTCTGCCATGGTGCCGCTCTGCGCATCTAAAGGAAATATAAAAGATGAATTATTAACAGGGTCATTATATTTTTCATAATAATGTTTGGATTGAAGTTCATCTCCAATCATAGAAGTAGTAGTAATGGCAAATTCAAAATCTAAATTTTTTACTTTATTCTTCTCCAATGCTTTGTTGATCACCTCTCTAATTTCTTCTCTGGAAAATTTATGAGCAATCGTACTTGGAAATGTGTTTAAAGGAAAAAGTAAATCATTATTTTTTCGATTTTCGAAAGGAAACATTTTACTTTTTTCTTCAATTAAAGTCTGTGCTGCATTTACAGTAACCATTTGCATGGTTTCTTCAAATTGTAATTCGCGGTCTTGCAAAGCTTGTTTAATCCATACGTATTGGAAAAAAATAAGCCCCATAGCGGAGATAAAAACCAACACAGTAATTACAGGGAAAATTTTCTTCATGCAGTGCAAATTTAAACTCCTCTTCGCCTAAAACATAATAACCCATTGATAGTTTGGATACTTTAACGAAGCCTTATCTTTTAAATTTAAATAAAATTAATGGATATGGATTGACTTCTCAAGAAATAAATTTAATTTGAGAACATGATGACACCTACTAAAGGAAACTTATTGATTGCAAGCCCATTTTTAAAAGACACTCATTTCTTAAGATCGGTTATTTATTTGTGCGAACAAAATGCACAAGGCAGTTTTGGTTTGGTACTTAATCAAACTTATCCGGTAAAACTCAATAAAATTCTACCTGAAATGGATGATATTTATTTTCCTGTTTATATAGGCGGACCTGTTGAAGAAAACACACTTCATTTTTTACATCAATCTCCTGATTTAATAAGTGGTGGAGAAGAAATAAGTAATGGAATTTATTGGGGCGGAAATTTCGAAAGCGTACAAATACTTTTAAAGAATAATGAACTCAATCCGAATAAAATAAAATTTTTCATGGGATACAGTGGCTGGGTAGCAGGACAATTAGAACAAGAATGGCAAGAAAAAACATGGGTAACAGGTAGGGCTACCCGAAAATTAATTTTTTCTACCGTCGCCAAAAATATTTGGTCTGAATCCCTCAAAGAATTAGGCGGCGAATACCAACAAATGATTCATTATCCTTTAGATCCGCAACTAAATTAATTTTTTTCAAAAAATATATTCATGAAAAAAATCGCTTTGTTACTAGGATTAATGTGCATAGCCACTTATTTTTTGTTAGATGAAAAAGAGCGTGAAGAAATTGCAGAGATTTGGGAAAATTTATAATTTCTGTCAAAAAAAATATTTAATTCGTACTTCATACAACGCCATTGCTGTACCAAATTTTACTTTTTCCTGCGAGGATAGCCATTCATTTTTATTGCAAGAAAATAATTTTTCGCAATAAAAAAATGTTGCGGGAAAAAATTCCGATACTCATTGCGGCAAACCATCCTAATTCATTTTTGGATGCCATTATTGTAGCTTCACTTTTTAAGGAACCTATATATTCATTAGCAAGAGGCGATGCATTTGCAAATCGATTTTTTACAAAAATTTTGATGGCTTTGAATATGTTTCCGGTGTACAGGGTAAGTGAAGGAGTTGAAAATTTAGAACATAATTACACCACTTTTGAAGCTTGTCAACAGCTTTTTTCTAAAAATAAAATAGTGCTTATTTTTAGTGAAGGAAGATGCATCAATGAATGGCATTTGCGACCGCTTAAAAAAGGGACTGCACGCCTGGCGCTGAATGCATGGGCTCATCATATTCCTTTAAAAATTTTACCTCTTGGAATTAATTATCATTCCTTCAGAAAGTTTGGAAAAATTGTTCGTTTAAATTTTGGAGAATTTATTTCAGAAAAAAAATTGAATGGAGATCTATCTAATGGGAAATCTATCCAACAATGCAATGCATTATTGAAAGAGCAATTAGAACAATTAGTGTACGAAATATCTCCTGATGACAAAACTTCCATCGAAAAAATATTTCCTTATCACATCAAAAAGTGGGAGAGAATTATATTGGCAATTCCGGCAGCTATGGGATATATTTTTCACGCTCCACTTTATTATGCCATTCATTTTTTTATAAAAAATAGAGCTAATGATCATTACGATTCGATAATGGTAGGAAGTTTATTTTTATTTTATCCAATTTATTTATTAGCTCTAAGTGTTCTTTTATTTTCATTCACTCACAGTTTTTTTTGTTTTCTTATGCTAATTCTGTTACCCGTTACGGCATTATGTTTACTGCACTTTAGAAAAAAATAATTTCAATTTCAAAAACTCAATGATATTTCTGTTTCCGGTTTAGATTTTTTTTATTATTACATTTATGATAGAAAAGATTTGATAGACGAAGAATGAATTCCATTTTAAAAATTCATCTACTTATAAACTGCTAAAATGAAAATAAAATTTTTATTCATCGCTCTGCTTTTCATTCATCAATTGCATGCACAGTCTTATCAAAAAATTCACGATCACGCCATTGTAGTTGATACGCACAATGATATTTTGATGAGAGCCGTAGATGTAGGCATTTCTTTTGATAAAAATTTAAAAGGTATTACCCACAGTGATCTCAATCGTTGGAAAAAAGGCGGTTTGGATGTACAAATATTTTCTGTGTATTGCGATGGCGATCAAAAAAATGCATTTGAATTTGCTAACCAAGAAATGGATAGTCTTGATGCAGTTGTAAAACGTAATCCTAATAAAATAGTGAAAGTGTACAACTACCAAGAATTGATGAAAGTAGTGAAACAGAAAAAGATGGCAGCCATGTTTGGAGTAGAAGGCGGACACATGATAGAAAATGATTTGAATAAATTAATAGCGCTTTACAATCGTGGTGCAAGATATTTAACACTAACTCATAACATTTCGCCCGATTGGGCTACCAGCGCGGCTGATGAGACGAAATCCAATCCTATTGTTGGCAACGGATTAAACTCAGAAGGTAAAAAAGGTTTGACATCTTTTGGAAAACAAGTGGTTCAAAAAATGAATCAATTAGGAATGTTGATTGATGTAAGTCATGTAGGAGATCAAACTTTTTGGGATGTTATTCATTTAACTTCAAAACCAATTATTGCTTCACATAGTTCAGTGTATAATCTTGTACCACATCGTCGCAATTTGAAAGATGATCAAATAAAAGCTATTGCAAAAAACGGAGGAGTGATTCAAATAAATTTTAATCCGGGCTTTATCGACAGCACTTTTAGTAAAAAAGAAAATGCATTTATGAAAAAACATGCCATAGAAAATGATTCACTGCAAAAAAGCGGAATGAATGATTTTTATGCATTGGATTATCTCTACAGAAAATATCAAGAAGAAACCGATAGCCTTCGGCCCTCTTTATCAAAACTCATTGACCACATTGAATATATTATCAAATTAGTTGGCGTTGATTATGTAGGCTTAGGCTCTGACTTTGATGGTATCAATACCACGCCTCTTCAATTAGATGATGTTACCAATTATCCATTGATTACAAAAGCGTTGGTAGAAAGAGGATATAGTGAAAAGGATATCAATAAAATTTTGGGAGGAAATTTTTTGCGGGTGTTGAAAGCTAATGAAGTAAGAGAATAATTCGAATAAGGTCGGCAAAAAAATTATCTGCGATTTTACATTTATTAAAAAATAAAAACGATGTGCAGTAAATTCATTTGGAAAAAGAAAGTTGTATTTCTTCAATTTCTGCTCTTATTCTCAAACACGCTTTTTCTAAGTGCGCAAAATTTATCATCATCGTTCAATACATACATGAACGCCGAATCTACTTTGTATGGATTTAACGGAAATGTGTTGGTGGCTAAATCCGGCAAAATTATTTATCAACGCTCATTCGGTTTTGCAGATTATGGCACAAAGAAAATTCTTACTAAACATAGTGTTTTTGATATTGGTTCTATTGCCAAAGAATTCACCGCTGTTGGTATACTGATGTTGAAGAACAAGGGGTTGCTATCGCTTTCTGATTCTCTTGGTAAATTATTACCACAACTTCCTTATTATAATGTTACCGTACAGCAATTACTCACGCATACTTCCGGTATGCCTGATGGTTATGAACTGGTTGAGGAATATTTTAACCATAAAAAAATAGCCTCAAATAATGATCTTTTAGAATTACTGGCAACAAAAACGCCTGACTTATATTTTAATCCGGGTGAAGATTTAATGTATTCAGGTACGGGCTTCAATCTTTTAGCTTGCATCATTGAAAAAATATCGGGCGAATCTTATCAAAATTATATAAATGAAAAAATTTTTAAACCGCTCGGAATGAAACATTCTATGGTAGCCAATTTCCCACGGCCTTATGGAAAAATTATGAACTACGCCAACGGTTATATTTATAATGATAGTTTGAAAAAATATCTTCCTGCAGATAGTTTGTACCCAGATTGGGCCTCCTATTTTAGCGGCATTACCGGTGAAGGAATGATTGTAACAACGGCTGAGGATTTATTAAAATGGGACCGTGCTTTACAAAATAATACATTGCTTTCTGCGGCTACCCAAAAGGAAATGCTTACCTTTCAGGCTATAAAAAAAACTTTTCCCTTTGTACAATTTGGTTATGGAATGAGAGTAGGAGAAAATCAGTTGGGTAATTATAATTTCCATAATGGTTGGTTTCCCGGCTATAAGAGTATGCATATCCATTATGTTGCAGGTGATATTACTGTAATTGTATTATCTAATAATGAATCGCAATCGGAATTTATCGCTGATGGTTTGGCCACAATTGCTTTAGGAAAAGAAATCGTATTACCCTCTTTTCATAAGGAAATTTTCATAAAAACTCCGCTTACTCAATTTACGGGCAAATACATGATACCACTTACAATACCTCCATACATGACCAATTTTCCGGTAGAAATTATAGAGAAAAACAATGCGCTTTACCTCCATCCTTTTAGAGGTAAAGATATAGAGCTGAAAGCCGAAACAAGCCATCAGTTTTTTTATGGAGACGGTACCGACCAACAACTCATATTTCAAAAAGATAGTAATGGAAATACATTCAAAGTGTGGCATGTAGGCTGGGGCGTAAAGAAGGAAATAAAAAAAATATAACTCCGCCTATTGTTACTGCTCCCTCCCCGTTTGCCAAGATGACTAATTGTGGCGATAACTTCATGAAAACATGAACCCCATAAACTCTTGGGATATTTCTTAAAATAAAATTTATTTTTTATTTCGAATGAATAAAATTTTTATACATTTATGTATAAAATATTTTACTATACAAATCTATCTCACTTTCAATCAATTGCAACTTAAATCTATTTAATCAAAATCATATTTATTAATTCCTAAAACTAAAAAATGAAAACAGTTGGTATAATTGGTGGATCCGGCTTTATTGGAAGCCATAACACCCAAAAGTTTTTAAATCAAGGTTACAAAGTAAAAGTATCTGCAACAGATATTTCTAAAAAAGAGAAGTATGCGCATTTATTAAAATTAAAAAATGCAGAGAATCTTGAGATTGTTCAATTAAATGTTGAAAATAGAAACCAGTTAGCTGACTTTTTGCAAGGTTGTGCGATAGTCATTCACGGTGGCACGCCATTTCAATTAGATGTAAAAGATCCCAAAACTGAATTGTTTGATCCGACCATTAAGGGAACAGAAAATTTTTTGGAAGCCATTCAAGAAACACCCGGAATTGAAAAGGTAATTTTTATTGCTTCTGTAGCTGCCTATAACACAGAGTTTCCGCTTTTGCCAGCCAATAAAAATGAAGACGACCAATTTGATGAAAGTGATACTCCTTACATGAGTGAGCAAAGCCATCCTTACGGTCAATCAAAATTTATTGCCAATCAAAGAGTCAATCAATTTATCGCAGAGAATCCGCATCTTAATTTTGAAATCACTTCGGTTTCACCGGTTGTCGTTATGGGGAAATCACTTTCCAACAGAGAAGATTCTACTTCCACAGGAATGCAGTTTTTATTTAAAAATAAAATCGCACCCAATCCGTTTATTCAAATGTTTTATGATACCGACTTATATTTTGCGGTAGTAGATGTGGATGATGTTGCAGAAGCTATTTGCAAAGCAGCCACTACAAAAAATACACATGGAAAAAATTATTTGCTATCAAGCGAGAGTTATCGAGTGTCGGATATTACTTTAATGCTCAATAATCAAAGTCCGGTTGGGAAATCTAAAATATTTTATCGGAATGATTTAGCAAAAAAAGATTTAGGAATCAATTTCAAACCTGCGGAAATTCCATTAAATAATTATTCATCATAAACTTGAAAGATTTCTATATCGAAATCAATTCATAAGAAATTAAAAATTTAAAGAAATGAAAAATTGCAAAAAACTCCTACTGGTAATTACCGCTTTGATTCTTATTACAAACGTAAATGCTCAGTCCACAACAGTTCCCAACCAAAAAATAGTTTATGGCAGCAATAGTGCAGCAGGAAACTATTTTAATAACAGAGGCTTCAAAATGTATTATGAAACCTATGGTAGCGGCGCGCCATTGCTCATCTTTCACGGCAATGGTGGTTCAATACATAACTTCATTTACCAAATTCCCTTCTTTGAAAAAAATTATAAAGTGATTTTGGCAGATAGCCGCGCTCAAGGGAAATCGATTGACGACGGGGATTCATTAAGTTATGAAATGATGACTGACGACCTAAATGCTTTACTCGATCATTTGCATTTAGATTCCTGCTATGTAATCGGTTGGAGTGATGGCGGCATCAATGGATTATTGTTGGCTATTCGTCATCCTGACAAGGTAAAAAAACTGGCTATAACAGGCGCCAATCTTGTTCCGGACAGTTCAGCAGTAGAACCGGAAATTTTTACCTGGGCAAAATCTCTCAGTGATTCAATAAATAAATTACCTATGTCGTCGGAAGTAAAAACGAATCGTAAACTATTTAATTTATTGGCTCATGAACCCCACATTAGCACCACACAATTACAAACCATCAAATGCCCGGTACTCGTGATTGGTGGTGATCATGATGTAATTCGAACTCGCCATACAATGCTCATAGCCGAATCAATTCCCAAATCATATTTATGGATATTGCCTAACAGTGGTCATTCTACGCCGATTTTTTTTAAAGATCTCTTTAATGAAACAGTGAATGATTTTTTTAAAAACCCATATAGAAAAATAGAAGGCATAGACAGGCTGAATTGAGCTTAAGTTATGAGATCGTAAATGCACATAAAATACCTTTCCATTATGAAAACAAATCAAAACCAAAGTCCAGAATTGGTAGAAGCCCTTCAATTGGTGGAGCAACGTAATGCTGAATTAGCCGTAATAAATAGTGTGCAGGAAGGCTTAGTCGCAGAAATGGATATGCAGGGAATTTATGATTTGGTGGGTGAAAAAATAAGAACACTGTTCGATGCCCAGGTAGCCATAATTGCCATTTTTAATCATGAAAGCAAGACAGAAAATTTTAAATATCTCTACGAAAAAGGAGAGCGAGTTTATCCGAGCCCTCGCCCCTTTGATAAAATTCGCCAACGATTGATTAATACAAAAAAACTGATTGATATTGAAGAAAACCTCGCAGAAGCATATACTACTATTACAGGCGAGATTCCCAAACCCGTCCCCGGCACAAGCTTTCCAAAAACGATAGTTTTTGTTCCACTTATAATCGGTAAAGATGTTCGTGGTTATGTGAGCCTTCAAAACATTGACAGAGAACATGCCTTTAGTGAATCTGATGTAAGGTTGTTGAACACTCTTGCCAACAGTATGAGTGTTGCTTTGGAAAATGCAAGACTTTTCAACGAAACAGAACAACGTAATGCAGAATTGGCGGTTATTAATAGTGTACAAGAAGGTTTAGTTGCCGAAATGGACATGCAAGGAATTTATGATTTAGTAGGAGAAAAAATAAGAAACTTATTTGATTCACAAGTCACAGCAATTGCGATATTTAATCATGAAACCAAGACAGAATATTTTCATTACGCTTCAGAAAATGGAGAAAGAGTGTACCCAAAAATTCGTCCCTACGATAAAATCCGGGAACAACTTATCAACACTCAAACGGTTATTGATATTGAGGAAAACAGTGTGCAGGTTTTTACTGAAATTAATGGCCAAGCTCCAAAACCGGTTCCAGGCACTAGGTTTGCCAAATCTTTAGTTTTCGTTCCGCTTATAATAGGCAATGAAGTTCGCGGCTATGTTAGTCTGCAGAATAATGATAGAGAACATGCATTTAGCGAATCCGATGTGCGTTTGTTAAGTACATTGGCTAATAGTATGAGTGTTGCTTTGGAAAATGCCAGGCTTTTTAATGAAGCAGAACAACGTAATGCCGAACTCGCCGTAATTAATAGTGTACAGCAAGGTCTTGTAGCCGAAATGGATATGCAGGGAATTTATGATTTGGTAGGAGAAAAGATAAAAGATTTATTCGATTCTCAAGTCACTGTCATAGCCAGTTTCGATCATGAAAATAAAACCGAAATCTTCAATTATGTATTTGAAGATGGCAAACGATATCACCCTAACGCCCGGGTTTTTGATCAAATTCGCGTAGCGTTTATCCAAAGCCGAGAACCTGTTTATATCCGTGAAAATGCAGTAGCGGAAGTGAAAAAATTTGGCATTACTCTGGAAGCAGCTCCCGGCACAAAGAATGCAAAATCGATGCTGTATGTTCCGCTCGTTGTCGGAGATACGGTGCGTGGATATGTGAGTTTACAAAACCTAGATCACGAACATGCATTTAGCGATGCTGATGTGCGCTTATTGACCACGCTTGCCAACAGCATGAGTGTGGCTATCGAAAATGCACGGCTCTATAATGAAGCAGAGCAGCGCAATGCAGAGCTTGCGGTAATAAACGGCGTACAGCAAGGCCTCGTAGCTGAAATGGACATGCAGGGAATTTACAATTTGGTGGGTGAAAGAATTCGTGATCTTTTTGACGCTCAGGTGACTGGTATTTACTCTTTCGACCACGATACGAAAATGGAACATTTTCATTATCTTTTTGAAGACGGAGAGCGCTTGTACCCTGAGCCCCGTCCGCTAAATGAAATGCGAAGATGGCTGATTGAGCACAAAGAACTCTGGTTGGTAAATGAAAACATCAACGACGAGATCTATAAAATTACAGGAAAATATCCTGAGACGGTTCCTGGAACACGCTTTCCCAAATCAATGCTTTTTGTGCCTCTTATTTCTGGTACAGATGTCAAAGGGTGCGTGAGCCTTCAAAATCTCGATAAGGAGCACGCCTTCAGTGATTCAGATGTGAGGCTCTTGAGTACACTTGCCAACAGTATGACCGTAGCTCTCGAGAATGCTCGACTATTCAACGAAACCACTCGCCTGCTCACTGAAACCGAACAACGTAATGCCGAACTCGCTGTGATTAATAGTGTACAAGAAGGACTTGTAAGAGAGATGAATATGGAGTCTATTTATAATTTGGTGGGTACCATAGTGTGTAAAGTATTGAATACGCAAACATTGATCATACGCACTTTTGATCATCAAAAAAAGGAAGAGACCTGGGAATATGCCATTGAAAATGGCGAGCGGATTTACATTGATCCACGACCCTTTATTTGGGCGAATAAACACATGATCGAAACCAAAGAATCACTACTGATTAATGAAAATTACATCGATAAAGCTAAGGAATACGGAGATAAAGAAAGTGGCGTGAGCAAAGGCCTTCCACCAAAGTCAGCTATTTTTGTTCCTATGATTGTAGCAGGCGAAGTGAGAGGTTCTATCAGTCTTCAAAATGTAGTCGAAGAAAATGCTTTTAGTGAGTCCGACGTACGACTATTGACCACCCTTACAAATAGTATGAGTGTAGCACTTGAAAATGCTCGACTTTTTAATGAGACAACTCGCTTGCTTGCAGAAACTGAACAGCGCGCTACTGAAATGCAAACCGTTAATAAGATTAGTCGGGCACTGGTTTCCCAACTTGAATTCGATGCATTAATGAAACTTGTAGGCGAGCAAATGCGCGAAACTTTTCAGGCAGATATTGTCTATTTAGCAATACATGACATCAAAAGTAATATGCTAAACTTCCCTTATTATTATGGCGATCCGGCAGAATCCAGGCCTTTCGGAAATGGTATTACCGAAAAAATAATTCTCAGCAGAGAGCCACTTTTAATCAATAATAATTTGAATGAAGTTTACGATAAACTGAATGCTGAAAAAAGTGGAAAAATGGTGGAATCTTATTTGGGTGTTCCTATTATTTCAGGGAATATTTCGGTAGGAGTTATTAGCGTACAAAGTATGGAACAAGAAAATAGATTTTCTGATAATGACCTCCGACTCCTTACAACTATTGCGGCCAATGTAGGTATAGCCATGCAAAATGCTGAGGCCTATCAAAAATTGCAAGTAGCACTTAATGATCTTAAAGCCACTCAAAACCAATTGATACAATCCGAAAAAATGGCTAGCCTTGGAGAACTTACTGCCGGCATTGCGCACGAAATACAAAATCCATTAAATTTTGTAAATAATTTCTCAGAGCTAAATAAAGAATTACTTGAAGAATTGAAGATAGAATTGGGAATGGGAAATGGCCCATCATCGATTGAAATTGCTAACAATATTCAAGAGAACGAAGAAAAAATAAATCACCATGGCAAACGGGCGGATGCTATTGTAAAAGGCATGCTGCAGCATTCACGAAAAAGTGAAAACAAAAAAGAACCGACAGACATCAATGCCTTAAGTGATGAATATTTAAGATTGAGTTATCATGGTTTACGCGCTAAAAATAAATCTTTCAACGCAACCTTAAATACTGATTTTGATAATTCTATCGGAAAAATAAATATCATCCCGCAAGATATGGGAAGAGTGATTTTGAATTTAATTACGAATGCTTTTTATGCAGTAGCTGAAAAATATAAAATGAATCCCGAAGGCTATAAGGGAGAAAAATATAAGCCAACTGTTCATGTAAGTACAAAAAAACAAGGTGATAAAGTATTAATCATTGTGAACGATAATGGTAATGGAATTCCTCCCAACATTAAAGAAAAAATATTTCAACCCTTTTTCACCACTAAACCTACAGGAAGTGGAACTGGCTTGGGGTTGAGTTTGAGCTATGATATTGTGAAGGCGCATGGTGGGGAAATAAAAGTAGAGAGCCAGGAAGGAGAAGGAACAACCTTTATCATTCAATTACCTATAAAATGAAAGTAGTGAAATCAGCCATTCAAATATGCTTATCTCTATTGCCGGTATTTGCAAATGCACAATTCGACCCAAACTGGGGTTTTGTAAACCCGCAGCAGGCTGACAGCTTAAAAAAATCTTTAAGTATAGAAAAAAATGATACGCTTCGTATGGCTGCTAATCGTAGCCTTGGCTTTTATTACCAGGAAACAAAACTGGATAGTGCTTTATATTTCCACCAACAGCAGTTGAAATTGGCTAAAAAATTAGATATAAAAATGTGGCTGGCAGATGCCTACAGTCAGGTAGGCTATCAATTGCTTACAATGGGAAATGCAACACAAGCTTATGACAATTTTATCGAGGCAGAGAAAATTGCAGAGGATAAAGAAAATGAAAAAAGCAACTGGCATTATTCGGTATTTTCCAATTCAAAAAATCTGCATGATGCCCGTTTGTCTATATTAGCTATGAATTACAATGGCTTCGGAAACCTATATCTTTTTATTGACGAGCCCGGAAAGGATATAGACGCTTTTAATGAAACTATACGCATCGGCCAACAAATAGGAAACAAAAAAATTCTTGTTAGTGCATACGGAAACATAGCCGCTAATTTATCACCGGATTCAATGATCCTATATTCAAAAATGGCATTGCAATATGCCGATGAAGGCGGCTACAAAAAAAATAATGGTCTTATTCTTTTGCTGATTGCAAAGGCATTTGGGCTTAATCATGATTTGGATTCTGCTGCCCATTATGTTGATTTATCTATAAATGCAAATATTCAACAAAAGAATCTACGGGGGCTCTCTTTATCATATTGGGCAAAAGCAACCCTACAATCTTTGAAAAACGATATAGACTCATCCTTACTTTACGCTAAAAAATCATTGGCGATTGCTGAATTGGTAAAAATGCCTGATTTATTCCTAAATGCATATACTTCCCTTGCTACCGGATATGGTGTAAAGAAAATGAATGACAGCGCTTATAAGTATGGGCAGTTAGCCTATAACTTAAATGACAGCCTGAAAAATGCCAGATTAAAACAATTAACGGATTTCCAAAAGTTCGCTTTCAATGAGCAGCTTCGCCTTAAACAATTGAATGACGATAAAACTTCGGCTCAAAATAAATTAAAACTATACGCTGCCATAGTTGGGCTGGCAGCTCTTTTATTTGTAGCCTTAATATTATCCAGGAATAACCATCAAAAACAAAAAGCGAATAAAGTTTTAGAGTCCACACTGAATGATTTAAAAGCCACTCAATCGCAACTCATCCAATCCGAAAAAATGGCTTCCCTTGGTGAACTCACTGCCGGCATCGCACATGAGATACAGAACCCGTTGAATTTTGTAAATAATTTTTCTGAAATCAATCAAGAAATGATTGATGAAATGAAAAACGAATTGGCAAATGGAAATATCCAACAGGCCATTGAGATTGCAAATGATATCAAAGAAAATGAAGAAAAAATAAACCATCATGGTAAGCGTGCCGACGCCATTGTAAAAGGAATGCTTCAACATTCCCGAAGTAGCACCGGCAAAAAAGAACCTACAGATATCAATGCATTTGCCAACGAATATTTCCGCCTTGCTTATCACGGATTACGCGCGAAAGACAAAAGTTTCAATGCAAAACTCGAAACAGATTTCGACGATTCAATTGGGGAAATAAATATGGTTCCTCAAGACATGGGTCGTGTTATTCTGAATTTAATCACAAATGCATTTTATGTGGTTGATGAAAAGAAAAAGTCGGGTATAGAAAATTACGAACCGACTGTAAAGGTTTCAACAAAAAATTTAAATAATGCAATTTCAATTTCTGTAAAAGATAATGGTAATGGAATTCCGGCAGAAATAGTCGATAAAATTTTTCAACCATTTTTTACCACAAAGCCTACCGGCAAAGGAACCGGTTTAGGTTTGAGTATGAGTTACGATATCGTAACCAATGGGCATAAAGGACAGTTAAACGTAGAAACAAAACCGGGTGAAGGCACCACATTTATCATAAAAATCCCTAAAAACAATACCCCATGAAAGTTTTAGTTGTAGATGATGAAACAGATGTAAAAGATTTATTCTTGCAACGTTTTAGAAAGGAAATAAAAAATCATGAAATCAATTTTGCATTTGCATTCTCCGGTGAAGAGGCTATAAAATATATGGAAGCCTCCCAACATGAAGCAGTGCTTATTCTCTCTGACATCAATATGCCGGGAATGAGTGGACTAGAATTACTCAAACACATTAAAGAAAAATTTGAAAAACCTCCACCGGTCGTAATGATGATAACCGCCTATGCAGATGATGAAAATTATAAGCAGGCTATGAAATTGGGTGCCGACGATTTTCTAACAAAGCCGGTTGATTTTACTAATTTAAAAGAAAAATTAAAAATGCATTTAGTATGACAAAAATTTTGGTAGCTGACGATGAAATTGATTTAGAATCATTGATACGACAAAAATTTCGGCAAAAAATTAGAGAAAAAGAATACGAATTTTTGTTTGCAGTAAATGGAAACGACGCCCTTCTCAAAATAGAAGAAAATCCCGACATCGACCTAATGTTGTGCGATATCAACATGCCTGAAATGGACGGGCTTACTTTGCTTTCTCGCGTAGCAGAAGCCAAACCTATTCTTAAAACTGTTATGGTATCTGCATATGGCGATATGGACAACATTCGCCTTGCTATGAACCGCGGTGCATTTGATTTTGTAACCAAGCCCGTGAATTTCGAAGACTTAGAATTGACGATGGTAAAAACAATCAAGTATATTAAGCAGATGCGCGATACACTGCAAGCCATCAAAGAGAATAATATCCTCAAAATGTATGTGGATCAAAATGTGCTTGCATTTATGGGTTCCAGAGAATATGAAAATTCATTAACAGCAAACGAATCCACCACTGCTACCGTAGCGTTTATAGATCTTTGCGGTTTTACAAAAATTAGTGAAAAACAGACTCCTGATACGGTTGTAAAAATGCTCAACCAATATTTTGATTTGATGGTTAAAGAAATCATTGAACAAAATGGAACTATAGATAAATTTATTGGCGATTGTGTGATGGCTGTTTTTAAAGGTGAATATCATTTGGACAGAGCCATTGATGCATGTTTAGCCATTAAAACTAAATTAGAAAATTTACCTGCAGATCATGAATTTAGCCCAAAGGTTTCCATAGGAATTAATAGTGGTGAAATGATATCAGGAAATATAGGTTCGGCAACACTAAAGAGATTAGACTATACCGTAATTGGCGATACAGTAAACACTGCACAGCGCCTACAAAGCGTTGCAGAAGGAAGCCAAATACTCATCACCGAAAAATGCTACAACTCCGTCAAGGAATCATTTAGTTGTAAACCGATTGGCAATAAAGTACTCAAAAATAAACAGCATGAAATCATGCTTTTTGAGGTAATAAATTAACCTAACATTTTTTCAATATGCAATTTGATCAGATCTATTCTTTTATAATTCAAAAATTAGAAACAGAACTTCCTACCCATTTAACCTACCATAATGCGAAGCATACTATCTATGTAACATCAGTGGCAGAGCATATTGCAAAGGAAGAAGGTATAATAGGAGATACTTTGGTAATACTTAAAACAGCGGCTCTATTGCACGATACCGGTTTTTTGCAAAACCACGTCAATCATGAAGCCATTTCCTGTGAAATTGCAACAGAACACCTTCCCAACTTTGGCTATTCGCCCCAAGAAATTGCACAAGTATGCGAATTGATATCAGCTACAAAAATACCCCAATCGCCAAAGTCTAAACTTGGTGAAATATTGTGTGATGCAGACTTGTATTATTTGGGTTCTACAGATTATACTAAAAGAGCTGATTTACTTTTTGAAGAATATAAGAGAAACGGAATTATCCAATCTAAATTTGAATGGCTCGCAAGTCAGGCTGAGTTTTTAGCTGCACATCAATTTTTTACCCATACAGCAATTGCAGAACAACAAGAACAGAAGGAAAAAAATTTAGCAGAAATCAGAGAAGAATTTAAATCAAGTCTACCAAAAAAACCTAAAAGGATTAGACAAAATTTAATGCAAGACATTGCTGTAAATGCGTTGGGTATTATTGTTGCTGCCTTTGCTCTGAAATGCTTTTTAGTACCCAACCGTTTTTTCGATGGTGGAGTAACCGGGCTCTCACTGCTGATTCACGAATTGTATCATTTCAATTTATCTGTTGTTCTCGTCTTATTGAATTTACCTTTTATTGTTTTAAGTTTTTTTACGGTTAGCAAACAATTTTCTTTTCGTATACTCGTTAGTGTTATATTCCTGAGCATTGTACTTTTAGTTATTCCTGAAACTGCACTTACCACCGACAAATTGCTCATTTCAGTATTTGGTGGCATATTTTTAGGTATGGGCATTGGTCTTGTAATGCGTACCGGTTCTGCACTTGACGGTATTGAAGTTTTAGCTCTATATACTTTAAAGCGAACTTCTTTTACCATTACAGAAATTATCATGTTCATCAACATCATGATTTTTAGTATCGCCGCATTTAAATTTGGCATCGAAACCGGATTATATTCAGTGCTTACTTATTTCGCCGCCACCCGAACCATAGATTATGTGGTAGAAGGAATACAAGCCTACACAGGTGTAACTATTATTTCCGGCAAGAGTGAGGAAATAAAGTATGAACTCGTTAACCGCATTGGTCGCGGTATTACTGTTTACAAAGGTGAGCGTGGTTTTTTGCCAGGACATTTTGAGGTAAGTTCTGAGGTAGATATCATCTTTACGGTAATTACAAGATTGGAAATGCGCCGATTAAAAAATTTGGTTTATGATGTTGATCCAAAAGCATTCGTGTTTGCAAACACCATCAAAGAAGCTGCCGGTGGTATTTTGAGAAGAAGGCATTCGCATTAAAAATTGAGTTTTTTGGAAATGACCTACCCAATTGAAACCAAAAGAAAGTCATAGCACTATATTCAGAGCCAAGAAAGTAAAAGCGTTGATATGGCCCCTAAACAATAATTAAGAGAAACTGATTCAATAAAAAAAATCCCGCAATTGCTTGCAGGATTTCAAAATTTTAATAACAATTTTATTGTTCGGTGGCGCCTTCGACAAGTACCATCACTTTATTGTTTAGTACTTCTACAAATCCACTTTGAATGGAAAATAGTGAAGTAGCGTTTTTATCTTTTAAAATCTTTAAAGACCCTGATTGTAAAGCACTCACAAGAGGAGCATGTTTTTGTAATACTTCAAACATACCATCAATACCCGGCAATTGAACTCCATATACTTCGCCGCTGTAAATCTTTTTTTCAGGCGTTAATATTTCTAATATCATAATGAGATTTTTTGAGAATCAGAATTAAATCATTTCTAAATTGATTCTTCTTCTATGCCTGAGCCGCTGCCATCATTTTCTTACCTTTTTCAATCGCCTCATCCAAATTACCTACAAGGTTAAAAGCTGCTTCAGGATATTCATCCACTTCGCCATCCATAATTGCATTGAATCCGCGAATTGTATCTTCGATTGAAACCAACACACCTTTCAAACCGGTAAATTGCTCTGCCACATGAAATGGTTGTGAAAGGAAACGCTGTACCCTACGAGCACGACTTACGGTCAATTTATCTTCATCACTTAATTCATCCAAACCTAAAATAGCAATAATGTCTTGTAATTCTTTATAGCGCTGAAGTGTAGATTTTACTCTGTTGGCACAATTGTAATGTTCTTCACCTACGATAGTTGGAGAAAGAATTCTTGAAGTAGAATCCAATGGATCTACCGCAGGATAAATACCCAAATCCGCGATTTTTCTACTCAATACAGTTGTCGCATCCAAATGCGCAAAAGTAGTCGCAGGAGCCGGATCGGTCAAATCATCCGCAGGTACATACACCGCTTGAACCGAAGTAATAGAACCATTGCGAGTAGAAGTAATTCTTTCTTGCATCAATCCCATCTCTGTAGCCAACGTTGGTTGGTAACCCACCGCTGATGGCATGCGACCTAATAAGGCCGAAACCTCAGAACCTGCTTGTGTAAAACGAAAGATATTATCTACAAAAAATAAAATGTCTTTTCCCTTTCCGGTACCATCACCATCACGGAAATATTCTGCAACCGTCAATCCACTCAAAGCCACACGAGCTCTTGCTCCCGGCGGTTCGTTCATTTGTCCGAATACGAAAGTAGCTTTAGAATCTTTCAATTCTTCCATATTTACAGAATCTAAATCCCATCCGCCTTCTTCCATACTGTGAATGAATTTATCACCGTATTTCATAATACCTGCTTCAATCATCTCACGCATCAAATCATTTCCTTCTCTTGTTCTTTCGCCCACTCCTGCAAATACAGAAAGACCACTATATGCTTTGGCGATATTATTAATCAATTCTTGAATCAATACTGTTTTACCCACACCTGCTCCACCAAACAATCCAATCTTACCACCTTTTGCATAAGGTTCGATCAAATCAATTACTTTGATACCGGTAAATAAAACTTCGGTAGCGGTGCTTAGGTTTTCAAACAAAGGCGGTTTATTATGAATGGGGCGTCCACCAACTTTGCTTACGGCAGGTAAACCATCGATAGGATCTCCGGTTACATTGAACAAACGTCCATTAATACCTTCGCCCACAGGCATCAATATTGGTGAACCAAGATCTACCACTTCCATACCGCGGGTAAGCCCTTCAGTACCATCCATTGCTATGCAACGAACACTATCTTCACCTAAATGCTGTTGAACTTCCATGATGAGTTTTTCCCCATTTGGTTTAGTAAGTTCCAAGGCATGAAGTATTTCCGGTAATTTGTTTTCGTTCTCAAAATGAACGTCCAAAACCGCGCCGATGATCTGTTTTATCTTTCCAATGTTTGCCATAAAAAAATTATTGATGAAGTCTTATTTCAATTTGGCGGCAAAGGTAAGGTAGTAAGGTCAAAAAGCCAATAGATTTTGCAGATACCTTTTCAAAAAAATCAAAATATTTTCAAATAATTGATTTTAGAGTTTAAAACCTTTAAAAATTTAATGTGAGTACCGGAAAATTTGCTTCGTCGCTTATATTCTTCTTACATATTTACCAACGAATGGCAATCGTTCAAATTCGCTTTTTTCCATTTTTATTACTAACCAAATATAAAAGACAATTAAGACAGTAGCTGATAGGAAATAAATACTTTCCGCAGTAAACAAGTGAATTATCCCTTCATGAATGAAATATAAAAAAACCACAAGCAGCATATACCCGAGCAGTTTTTTTGGTGCATAAGGTATAGGATATTTTTTTTGTCCCCACAGATAACAAGAAGCCATCATAAAGCCATAACAAGAAAATGTAGCCCATGCAGAAGCCATAAATCCGAAATAAGGAATAAAAAAGAAATTGATAACAATAGTAATTAGTGTGCCGCCTAAAGTAATGTAAGCTCCGGCACTCGTTTTATTAGAAAGCTTGTACCAAATTGATAAATTATAATAAATACCCAAAAATATGTTAGCGAAAAGCAGAATGGGCACCACTTTCAAGCCTGACCAATAAGAAGGTGCTATAAATAGTTTCCACACATTCAAATATAAACTCACCACCAAAAACATTAAAGTAACCACGATCACAAAAAACTTCATTACGCGGGCATACACTTTTTGAGGATTTTGACCTTCGGCTTGTTTAAAGAAAAATGGTTCAGCGCCAAGCCGGAAAGCTTGAATAAAAAGCGTAATCAAAATGGCCAATTTGTAACATGCCGAATAAATTCCTACTTGTTCTTCTTTAAAAACTACCGAACCCGGTTGCCACCATCTCAGCATTAATCGATCAAAAACTTCATTCACCATTCCGCCCATACCTACAATTACTAAAGGAAGAGAGTACACCATCATTTCTTTCCATAAAGAAAAATTGAATTTGAATCGAATGGACAATATTTCTTTTCCCAATAAAATCAATGTAAAAATAGATTGAATCAAATTCGCAATGAGTACATATACTATGGGATTCACCTCCGGATTATAAATAAATGAAAACGATGAATTGGCAATTTGTACTTTATGCGCAGGACAATAGCCAATAAAAAACCAAACGAAAATTATATTGATCACAATGCCACCCACTTTCACAAAAGCGTATTTTCGAGGCCGTTCTTCCAATCTTAATTTTGCAAAAGGAATGGCACCCAAGGCATCAAACGCAATCACGAAAATACTGATGTACACAATCATTGGCACATCTATCAAGCCTACTGCTGCCGCAAAAGAATCTCTCGAAAACCATAATAATGTGGTTAGTAAAATGGTAGAGAAAATGAGGGAAATTGCAGAAGTACTGTACAACTCATTTTTGTATTCTTTTCGCGAAGCGAACCTGAAATAGGCAGTTTCAAAACCATAGGTAAATATTACATTCAATACAGGAATTGCTGCGTAGATCAAACTCATTTTTCCGTAATCGCTTTGGAATGCAAGATTGTACGTGAGAAATGGGGTGAGCAAATAATTGATAAACTTGGCAGCCATGGAACTTACTCCATACCACATTGTTTGTCCCGCTAATTTTTTGATGCTGCTACTCAAGTATAATATCGATTTAGAAAATCAAATTTAAATGTATAAAATGAATGAATGCAAAGAGAAGCAATCTGTATTTAAAATTGAATCAATTTTTAGTAAAAAAATTTTCGACTTTTTATATTTCTTTTTTGAAGTCAATTTTCTTTCGTCCTAATTTAATTAATCCTTTTTCTTTTTTTATTTTTATTCGTTTTTCTTTGGAGGCTCGAGTGGGTTGTGTGGAGCGACGTTTCTTTCTTTTTATTAATGCCCGATTTAATAATTCATTTATTTTTGAAATTACCTCCATTTTATTTTCTAATTGGCTACGATGTACCTGACTTTTCACTAATAAAAAACCTTCCTTATTTATTTTATTGGACAATTTTTCAATAATAATTTCTTTTTGTTCTTCATTTAAAATAATAGAATCTTCTATTTTAAAACGCCCTTCCACCATGGTTTCTACCTTATTTACATTTTGGCCGCCACTGCCTCCGCTTCGGGCTGTTGTAAATTTTATTTCATTTGTAACATTCAGCATTTAGTAAAATTAAAAATTAAAGTGAGTAAAAATCTCTTTCCTTGCTACAGTTCGAATAATAATTTGTAATTTGAATTTTTTCTAAGAGTAAAATAAAGCGCAAATTTGCATTTAACTTGTAGTTGATGAATTCAAAAGAAATATATCTTTCCCTTTGTTCTCGAAAAGCTAATGGCAAAAAATCTTTTGCTGTATTAGTAGACCCCGATAATGTAGATGATAAAAAGATGCATAAATTGGTGGCACTCGCTTTAGCAGCCAAGGTAGATTATTTTTTAGTGGGTGGAAGTTTAGTGATCTCCGGGTATTTAGATAAATGCATTCAATTCATCAAAAATCGATGCGACATTCCGGTACTTATTTTTCCGGGAAGCCCTGCACAAGTTTCTAAATATGCAGATGCTTTACTTTATCTTTCTTTGATAAGCGGCCGCAATCCTGAATTATTGATTGGCCAACATGTAGTAAGCGCGCCCATCGTAAAACAAAGCGGTTTAGAAATTATGAGTACAGGATATATTGTAATTGATGGAGGTGCGCCTACCACAGTTTCGTATATTTCGAATGCAACTCCTTTGCCATCTGATAAAGATGATATCGCTATGTGCACAGCTATGGCAGGAGAAATGTTGGGCATGAAAATTATTTATATGGATGCAGGTAGTGGTGCTAAAATTCCCATCACAGAAAGAATGATTCAGAGAGTGGCGCAAAATATTTCAGTGCCTTTATTTATTGGCGGCGGCATTACTGATCCTGAAAAAGCTTATTTAAATTGTAAAGCAGGTGCCGATATTATTGTAGTAGGAAATGCAATTGAAAAAGATGAATCGCTCATCAAGCAAATGGCTGATGCCATACACTCCATACCAATGAATGCAGCGGTAATTAGTTAATAATTTTTTTTAGAAATGAATTTATAAACTCATCATTTCTTTGAATTTTACAGCTTGTCGTCTGCTTACTTCTATTTTTTCTCCTCCTGCTAAATCTACTAATAGCCCGCCATTAAAATAAGGCTCTATTTTTTCAATCATCTTCAAATTCAAGATGTGCTTTCTATTAGCTCTAAAAAATAATTTTTCATCCAAGCGTTCTTCTAGCGCATTCAAAGATTTTAGAATTAATGGTTTATTATTTCCAAAAAATACTTTGGCATAATTACCTACACTTTCAAAAAGACGCACATCAGACAATTTTACAAACCAACAACGCTCACCATCTTTTACAAAAACTTGATCATGTTCACCCAAAATTCCTTTGTTGGCATAAGAGAGTAATTCTTCTTCATCTTTTTGCCTCACCTTCAAAAGCGCTTCAGCTAAGCGTTTGGGCTCTACAGGTTTCATTAAATAGTCCAAAGCATTTACATCAAAAGCTTTCAAAGCATATTCATCATAAGCAGTTACAAAAATTACATGTGGCGCTTTATCTAAATCGGTCAACATTTCAAATCCTGTTTTTCCGGGCATTTGAATATCTAAAAAAACAAGATCAGGATTGAGTGATTCTATTTTTTCAATTCCTTCTGTGGCATTACCTGCTTCACCCGCTACTTCTACATCGGGGAATTCACGAAGTAATCTTTTCAATTCGCTTCTGGCAAGCCTTTCGTCGTCAATTATTACAACTTTTATCATAAAATATTTGAAATTAGTTTTTAATTTCTTGGCTCAATAATAGGCAATATTAATTTAGATTCTACCATATCTTTTCCGGTATCTTGTACACTGAAATGAGCTTTTTCTCCATACAAAATTTTCAATCTGTCGCGCGTACTTTTGAAACCAAATCCGTCTTTGTAATTTCCATTTAATTTTCCGGAATTCTGAACTATCAATTCCAGCGTGTCTTGATTTCTTCTGGCAATTATTTTTACCAATCCTCCATTAATGCGTTTGCTAATACCATGTTTGATGGCATTTTCTACTAAGGTTTGCAACATCATCGGCGGTACTAATTGATCGTGCATGTCAGTATCTATCTCAAATTCTATCTTCAATCTTTCTTCAAAGCGCATTTGCTCAATCGCTAAATAATCCTTTACAATATCTAATTCATTTTTAAGCGTAACCGTTTCTACTTTTTCTACTTGCAAACTGCTTCTCAAAATATTGGAAAGTTCGGTAATGGCTTTTCGTGCACGATTAGGATTTTCATCTACCAAGGCTCGAATACTATTGAGAGAATTAAAAATAAAATGCGGGTTGATGTGCGATTTAATGGTTTTCAATTCCATCTCCTTTACTACCGTTAGCAGATTCAATTTATCTATTTCATCTTTTCTATTTCGTTCCAAATAATGCCATACCATGTAGATCAATAACCAGAGCGCAATTAGAATAAAATTAAAAATTAAATTCCACCAAAATCTACCTTTGCGCGGATCTTCATATTTCCACACGCCCTTTGCATCTCTGTACCAGCCTGTATTTTGTTTTATTTTTTGAACTAAATTATAATTCGCCGAATCTTTAGGATTGTCTTTTGTTGCTAAAAAATAATTAGTGCCTTCCACACCTTTAGATTTCTCTTTTTCAATCGCACTTTTTAGGTCTTGTTTTTTTTCATATTGGATGATGGAATTGCCTGTAGAAACTGCGGTAATTCTGGCTCCGTAATAACTTACCACGCCGGTTATTACTACTCCCGTTACAAAAAATATAATTACTTTATTGAGTGAAAAATTAATCCATTTCATTTTTTTCAACCCAATACGAAGTAAATGCGTGGAGAGAATATACCATACAAATTGGATGAAAAGACCCATCAAAAATAGATTCCTTCGTTCTTCTACCTTCATGTAATAATCTTGAGTAAATAGAAAAACAAAGAATAAGTTGAGCAAACTCCAACCGCCCCATCCTAAAATCTGACACAACCAATATCTATAAATTGTATTCTTCATGGAGCAAATTTATACGGTCTTCAGGTTTGTCAATCATCCTTTTTATTAATGGTGAAATGCAATGGTGAAAGGCGATAGAAGCATCATTTTAAAAGTGCTCTTAATGATAATATTGGCCTTCGGGTATTTTAAAGAAATTCTCTTTTTGAAATTGAGTAAAGGCATTGTATTCTTCCGGATGATTTTTAATATAAGATTCATAATTGGTAAGGTTCTGCGCCGCTCCAAACATCCAATAATTGTACATCGGAAATAAACCATTCGCTAAAAACTGGCGATGCAATTTAAAAAGTTGAAAAGGATATTTGTCCTTATAATTTAAATCCCACTCGAGAATAAAACGAGTTCTTATCATCGTAAGTGTTTCGGGTGTAATTCCATTTTCTACAATACTGTTATAGCCATTCATTGAAGAAAGAAATGCCAATTCAAATTTATTTTTGGTAGGATTTTCTTTTACCACATCTACTTCTGCAAAAAGCCTTTTGTATTCATTCAGCAAAATATTTTTTATTTCCGTAGTACGCGGAGTATATGATTCTAAATTGATAAAATTTTCTCCATACAATAAGGTCCATACTAAATTTCGTTGGATATAATAATGCTTACTTGCATTATAATAATTGCCTGCAAACGAAGGATCTTCTTCGATTCCTTTTTCCCATAATTGAATAGCCGCTTCATTATTACTCGGCCAAATCATCTCTCCATAATCATTATACAACGGGCCACTTTTGGGAAATAATTTCAATCCTTTTTTATAATTTTTTTCAGCGTCTTTAAATTTTTGAGCGCCGCGATATAAATTTCCGGCAATCTGAAATGCTTGATCATCTACTTCTTTTTTATCTAAGAATGGGCCGATAATTTGAAGGCCCTTATCATTTTCTTTTTGGAGATAAAAAACAAAACTTAAATCTTTTGCGACATTCAAATTGTTAGGCGCTTGTTTGAAAGCTCTAATTAAAATTAATGATGCATTGGCGTAATCTCCTTGCATCATAAAACCTCGCGCATTTTCTTGAAGCTTTTGTACATCTTCCTCTTGGGCAAATGAATTATTGCTAAATGCAAAAAAACAAAAGGCAAATAAAATTATAGTAGGATTCCATTTCATCAGGTAAAGATAAAATACTTTATAAGTTTAAACGCATTATGAATTGTCAAAAAATTTAAATGATGCTTTTGTAAAAAATCTAAATCGAATTATTTTTATTACTTTGAACCCTTATTCTGAACCCAATGAAAACTGCATCTAAAAAAGAAATTAATGGCTGGGCGATGTACGACTGGGCCAACTCGGTGTACAATCTCGTAATTACCACCACTTTTTTTCCGGTCTATTATACAGAAATGACTCAAGCCTCTCCATTCAATGGTGAGGTTGTTTTTTTTGGTAGAACGTTTGTCAACACTGCCTTATACAATTATGCGTTGGCATTTACTTATTTAGTAGTGGCCATTGTTTTACCAATTCTCTCTTCTATTGCTGATTACAAAGGCAATAAGAAAAAATTTATGCAATTCTTTTGTGCATTAGGAGCGATGGCTTGTAGCGGATTATATTTTTTCACTCCGGAATATTTTGCTTTAGGAATTATTTGCATGATGGTAGCCGCATTTTCTTTTTACAGCAGTTTGGTATTTTACAATTCTTACCTGCCGGAAATAGCAGCAGAAAAAGATCGTGATATGGTAAGTGCGAAAGGATTTACCTATGGTTACATCGGAAGTGTATTAATGCAAATGATCGGATTTGCTTTAGTGGTTTTTTGGAATGATATTCCATTTCTTCATAGTGCCGGAGAAGCCGTTCGTTGGACATTTCTGTTGGTAGGAATTTGGTGGTTTGGTTTTGCTCAAATCACTTTTAAAAGATTGCCAAAAAGCATTCCTACTTTTACGCACGGACAAAAAAGAAATTTTATTTCGGGCGGTTTTATTGAATTGAGAAAAGTATTTTTTCAACTGATAAAAATGCCGGTTCTTAAAAGATTTTTATTTGCGTTTTTCTTTTATAATATGGGTGTGCAAACCGTAATGCTTGCTGCTACTAATTTTGGAAGTAAGGTGTTAGGTTTACCCTCTACTAATTTAATTATTACAGTTGTTCTTATTCAATTAGTTGCTATTGCCGGAGCATTTTTGATGGCTGCGCTATCTAAAAGATTTGGCAATTTTCAAGTATTGATTGGAGTAGTTATTTTTTGGATCGGCATCTGCGTTGCAGGCTACTATATGAAAAGCGAATATCATTTTTATTTCATAGCAGTAGCAGTAGGGTTAGTAATGGGCGGTATTCAATCTTTGAGTAGATCCACGTATTCTAAATTAATGCCGACAACTACTGACACCGCTTCATTTTTTAGCTTCTATGATGTTGCCGAAAAAATTGCTATCGTCATCGGTCTTTCTGCATTCGGATATATTGAAGAACTTACCGGAAGTATGCGAAATTCAGTTTTGTCATTAATGATATTTTTTACCATTGGTTTATTCGGTTTAATTTCGGCTTTGTACAAACAACAAAAAGATCGTTTGCTGATTATCGGCAAAATTTAAATATATTCTCATTATGAAATTATATAGCATTGATACCGGTCATTTTAAATTAGATGGTGGCGCTATGTTTGGCGTGGTGCCCAAAACCATGTGGCAAAAATTAAATCCACCTGATGAAAATAATATGTGCAATTGGGCCATGCGTTGTTTGTTAATTGAAGAAGGTAATCGATTAATTTTAGTAGACAATGGTATTGGTAATAAACAAGATGAAAAATTCTTTGGTCATTATTATTTAGATAAAGCAAATACTTTAGAAAAATCTTTAGCGAAATATGGTTTTCATAAAGAGGATATTACCGATGTATTTTTATCGCATTTGCATTTTGATCATTGCGGCGGTTCTATTGAAAGAGTGAATGAAAAGTTAGTGCCTGCATTTAAAAATGCTACCTATTGGAGTAATGAAAATCACTGGAAATGGGCTACAGAACCGAATGACAGGGAAAAAGCAAGTTTTCTTAAAGAGAATATTTTACCTATACAAGAAAGCGGACAATTACAATTTGTATCGAGAATAGAAGGCGAGGAATTTATTCCCGGTATTCATATCAGATTTGTAAACGGGCATACCGAATCAATGATGCTGCCGCAAATCCGATTCAAAAATAAAATCGTAGTTTTTGTTGCAGATCTACTTCCTTCTGCTGCGCATTTGCCAATCCCTTATGTGATGGCGTATGATACGCGTCCATTAAAAACTTTAGTGGAAAAGAAAGCTTTTTTGAAAGAAGCACAAGAAAAAGATTTTATTCTTTTCTTCGAACACGATCCTACAATAGAATGTTGCAATCTCCTACTAACGGAGAAGGGTGTACGAAGTAATGAAACCTTTTCTCTCAGCGAAATCTAATTTTATCTTTTGCTGATTAATGAAGTTAAAGGATGCCTTAAATTTTTATACTTCATCATATCCATTTTTACAGAACCCACTGCAATTGGGCTTTCCGCGCGTAGAATAATATGATTAGGATCGTCGCTTACCCATACGGTCATTTTTTCTCCGCCTTCAAAAATGGCTCCTTTAATTAACAAAGGTTTAAATTTTATCGCATTGAATTTTCCGTAGCGCGTACTTACTACATCTTTTCCTTCATACTTTAAATAAAGATGATACACTTCATCATCCAAAAACATATCGAAAGGAATTTTATCACCCACTTTGTATTTACTGTAATCAATATTTCGTGCATAATATATAGCACTGATCACATCTTGAATACAAGGTGTTACTTTAAATACTCCTTTTGTACTAACGGCTGTGTTCGCACTTTGATTAAAAGTTACATTATGATAAAATTTATATCCATCCTCATCTACGTTCCGAATAAATTTTACAGGAAGCATGTTGGTAGTATCAATATAAGTTTCATACCGATCACGTACTCTAAAAAATTTATCGAAAAATGAATAGGTAGCACCCGTAACCACACAGTGATACACAGGTTTATCATTATAGGTAGTTAAAGACGCGGTCATCTTTGCCTCTCCGGCTCCAACATATACTCCAAGAGTAGTGTAATACACCTTCATGGTTATTTCTTCACCGGATTGAAACGAAGTATTTTTTAATCCACAAAAATCATTTCCGTCCTGAGGTAAAAATGACAATCCAAAAAATAAAAATGTGCTTAGTAATTTCAAAATAAATTATTTTTCTTTAAAAAATCTGATACTCAATATTAATAGACTTCCCAATAGTGCGGGAATAAATAAGTTAATAAACCAAATACCAAAAGTAGTGCCTATTATTCCCACGGTATTCGCACTATAAATACTTAGTAGCCCTACACTAAATTTTCCTCGTATGCCCAAATCCGCTATGGCAAAGGAAGGCACGATCGCTAATGTCAAAAATAAAATAGTAATTATCCAAAAGCAATCTATCCAATAAATGTCAACTTTAAGTACTTGAAGTAATAATATGTACTGAAAGACGAAAATAAAATACCTAAAGAGAGAGATGGAGAGCAGCCTTAACAATAAATTAGCAGAAAAGCTATCGAGCACATTGATATATTGAACATATTTTTTCGCTGCAGGAATTTTTTCAACCAATCGAATCACCCATGGTAATTTGAAAAAAAATAAAATACTGGCAATGGTAACTCCTGAAGAAATAAAGAGCAATGTTTTGAGCCAATAAATGGATAAGCCGATTACCTCCGTTCGCGTATCCATTTGAAAATAAATTAAATAATAAAGCCCAACGCAACCCATTAATAATGTAATAATCACCTGACTAAAACTTCCGGCCATAGATAAAGCGATAGCTTTGATTCTGCTGCCGGGTTTAATGTATAAAATACGACCACCATATTCACCCACTCTATATGGAGTATTGATGGAAAGCGTAACTCCTGTTAATACAGATTTGAAAGCAGTTAAAAAAGAAAATTTTTGAATGGGCGTAATTAATATTTGCCATTTTTTTGCTTCCGCACCCCAATTAAAAAAAACAAAAATAATCACCATCCAAAATTTCCAAGCATCCTTACCAAATGGAGCCGACTTGATGAGAAAAAGTGATTGATCTAAATTAGGTTGAGATTTGATTTGCTGAAATAAAGAATAAAATAACCACGCCGCCAATAAAGGAGCAATAATGTACTTGAATAATATTTTGATATTTTTGTTATTGGCAATCATGTAGCTTTGATTCTTGTATCCCAGAGTTTCATTTTCATAAAGCAGTAAAAATAACTTCAATTGAATAAACCCTCGAAAATAATTTTAGGAATTGATCCCGGTACATTGGTTATGGGTTTTGGTGTGATAGAAATTCACAGCGGAGGTATGTCTTTATTACTCATGGACGTTCTTAAATTGTCACCCAAAGCGGATGCTTATACCCGATTAAGATTGATTCATGAAAAGGTGAGAGAATTGTTAGTAGAAAATACTCCGAATGAATTTGCTATTGAAGCTCCTTTCTTCGGAAAAAATGTTCAGAGCATGTTGAAATTAGGAAGAGCACAAGGTGTTGCTATTGCTGCTGCCATGCAAGCGGGAATTCCGGTAACAGAATATTCGCCAAGAAAAATAAAACAATCTATTACAGGAAATGGTAACGCCGACAAATTGCAAGTATTAAAAATGTTGCAGCGTATTTTAAATTTTGAAGAAACTCCCAAATTCTTAGATGCCGCAGATGCACTTGCAGTGGCTGTTTGCCATCATTTTCAAGGAAATGGATTAATCAATAATTCATCTCCTAAAATGACGGGATGGAAAGATTTCTTGGTAAAAAATCCTACTCGTATAAAATAAGATTTCTTTCTTTACTATTCACTTTTCTTTTTCATCTTAGAAAAATCTAAATTGATACCTATAGAAACATTGGAGGAACGAACATCAAAAGCTCGGTTGTTCAAAATATTATATTGCGGATTCCAATTCACAGCGGTTAATCCTAACTCTAATCTGATCCATTGATATTTGGGTAAACCAAATTGCATATTATAGCCAAACTCTATAAAATTTCTCGTCCTATCTCCCAATACATCTAATGAATAATAAGCAAGTTCATCAGGAGTATAAGAAGTTTTTATATTTCCGTAATGCACATACGATGATTTCATATAAATACCGAAACGAAAAAATTTGCCCGGCATAAAATTAATAGAAGGTTGAAAATACCCTTTGGTAATGTTACTTGTATGATACCGATCGTAAGAAGGATTTAGAGAAACCGCTTTCTCATCAAAAGAAAATTTTCCGAAATCTACTCCCACATAAAAATTAAAAGTGATTGTTTTTTTTGGATTCAAGGGAACAAAATATCCGCCGCCGACACCAAATAAATTTCTTTTGTATTTTACTTCTGTATTTTCTGAACCATAACTATATACTTTATCCATCTCTCTTCTATTAAAATAGGAAGCAGTAACAGCCCAATGATTACTCAAAGCATGAGCTCCTTGTAAATCCCAGCCTCTTGCATAACCATTTTGTGAGCCATCCGCTTCCGAATAGGAAGTAGTTAATTTACTTTCACCTTTTTCATTAAAAAAAGGATTGTTAGCAGGAGCAGGAGCATAGATATATCTGGAGTTAGTACAACTAAATAAAATAAATGTCAATAGCCCTAAAAAAAATAATCGGCTTAGGTTCATAATTAAAGTAAATGTTTTGGGAAAAAACAGTATTGAATCAGCCCAAATAATAAATTAATTTTTCTTGTGTCTTTTTTAAATCTTCCGGAGTGGGACTTAATTTTTTTCTCGTAAAATTTAAATCGTCGGCTGAATGTAGCGGTACTAAATGCATGTGTGCATGCGGCACTTCAATGCCTACAACACTGATACCACAACGGTTACATGGAAATGCCTTTTCAATTGCTAAGGCAATAGGCTTGGCAAATATTAATATTTCACTTAAATAATCATTCGGCACATCCCAAATTCTATCAATGGGTAATTTAGGAATTACTAACGTATGACCTTCTACTAAAGGATTGATATCTAAGAAGGCATAAAATTTTTCATTCTCTGCAATTTTAAAAGAAGGAATTTCACCATTAATAATTTTTGTGAAAAGCGTCATGAAAATAAAATTTAGAATGAAAGAATTATAATAAAATTCTTAAAGAAAAAGATTATGCTTGTGCAGTCGGGCCACCAAAATTCAATGGTAATTCTACAGCTTCTATATCTTGGATATTTCCGTTTACTGATTCAAATTTTTTCACATTCTCAATCATCGCTTTCATAAATCTTTTTGCGTGCGATGGAGTCATAATGATTCTACTTTTTACTTTACTCTTCGGAGTTCCGGGCATTACGTTTACAAAATCTACTACAAATTCTGCATGGCTATGTGTGATGATGGCAAGGTTGGCATAACTTCCTTCAGAAACCTCTTCAGAAATTTCGATATTTAATTGATTCGGTGCCTGATTTTGATCGCTCATAATTTTTTTTACAAAAGTAACACAAAGCATTAAGGAATCGAAATTAAAGCGAGGCGTATATGGCAAGTAAATGTGAAATCTGTTGATTGATCTATCGAATTAAAACCAATTTACCATTTTGTTTGATTATCTTTTTTGTATTAGGATTGACATATTGTAAAGACCAAAAATAGGTACCGATAGGCGCAAGCTCATTTCCATTATTTCCATTCCAACCTTTTCCATCATAATAATTGGTATTAAAAATTTTTTGACCAAATCTGTTGTAAATAGTAAAGTTGAAATCTTCCGCCATGCATTTTACAATCGGTCTGAAATAATCATTTAATCCATCATAATTAGGAGTAAAAGCGTTTGGTACAAATACATCACATGTACAATCTTCGATAGTTACTTTAAATTGTTTTTTATCAATTGAACAAATATTTGAAGCTTGCACTTCATAAATTCCGCTCACAGTAATGGGCTGAATGGCTTTTATATTTCCGCCGCTCCATAGATATGCGGTTGCATTGGGAGTTGTGGCGTCCATAAATAAAGTATCGCCTGTACAAATGGTAGAATCTTTTACAAACGAAGGAATTTTTACACTTTTATCCGCCGACATTGTTAATTCTGTGTTTACTGTATCTATCGCACATCGGTCATAAATTATTGCGTGAATTTTATAAACACCGGGCGCAGCATAAATGTGTTGCGGATTTTTTTCTTGAGAAAAATTACGCGCGCCTGATGCAACATCTCCAAAATCCCATCTTACGGAATCTACTTTGCTGGATAATAAACTAAAAGAAACCGGTTGATCCGAGCAATTATTTTTTCTAAATAATACCGCATTTTCTTTAGGCTCTATGCTTGAAGATCTTATATAATTATATCGGATAGATTGGTATTGAACTCCAAGAGAAATCATATCTCGGGTAAATTTGGCATTGATACCTAATTCATTGGGTTCTTCAATTACACTGATGGTGTTATCTCTATTGGTTCCCGTTATTTCGCGCATCGTTATATAAATTTTGCCATCGGGGCCAAGTTGTAAAGATGGTGTGATGAGGTAACAATTATGCGGCGTACACCAACCTGTTCTCAAAGGATAGGAGTCATTAAAACTATAAAAAGAATTTTGAATGGCTTGTGCATTATTTAATTTCAAATTCATTTGCCCTACTGAATGCAATTCTATTCCTAAAGATTCATCTTCATAAATTTTTTCTGTGAGATAAAGATTGTTGCCATTTACAGAAAGTTCAGCATCTGTGATATAATGATCTTTTGGTAAACCTAATTTTATCGGATCAGAAAATTTGCCGGTAAGATTATCAAAACTAAACACCACTACTTTATTTTCATTTAAAAGTGGAAACACCAATCGTTCGCTATTGGCTGAAAATTTTATATTTCCCTCCCAATAAATTTTTGGTGGAATTATTCCACTTGAAACAGGACTTATGATTGGATTGGGATTAATACCGGCAGAAGTGACTAAATAACTATACAATGCGCCATGAGCAAAAGTTACAATCCAATAATCACGCCTATTGCAATGCAAAGTTCCTGCAACAAAATTGGAAGCATTATCGGTTAATCGAACATAATAATTAGTAGAATCTATTGGTGGTGGCGGATATACAATTCCGCCAAAACCATTATTCAATTTCATATCAATGGTAATAGCTTGTAATTTATTGGCGTATGGACCTTTTGATACTCCAAAAATATAATAGAGCGAATCATTATCGGGTATCGGACAAATGAGTGGCATCACCTCGGAGGCCCAAGGCCAGCGATATTCCATTTTCGGCATCACTTTATTTCTTCTATCCCAAGTAGTATATCCATCTGTATAAAATAATAAATTTCCATTGGAATCACTAATTGCAGAGTTGTAAACATCAGGACTTACCTGACTTTTAAATAAATAGGGTACTGAAGAATTGAAATTCATACCCGCTTTATTCCCAAATACCCAAATATTATTTTGCTTTTGTGAAAAACACAAATTGAAAAATAAAGTGAGTAAGACAAATATCAAAAGTCGTGGGTACTTCATGGGGATAAATCTGACTTTGGATTTTAGGGAGATTTTCGAACCACAAGATAAAACAAAAAGAGGCTGCCTTTTTGAAAAAGCAGCCTCTTTATTTTTAAAGGATTTTTTTAGAATTTATCCCACCATAATTTGGTTTCAGTTTTATCACCACCAATAGCAGTAGCCGCAGCTTTGTAACTATCAGGGTTTAGAACTTGTTCACCTTGTGAGTAAGGCAATCTGGTTGGATAACCGGATTTTGCTCCTACAGGTGCCGGAACGATGGTAGTATTTGGATAGTCTAATCTTCTCATTTCTACCCATCCTTGAACCGGTTGGTTATACAAAGCAATCCATTTTTGGAATCCAATTTTTTGCTTGTAAGTACCACCAACGGTTAGGTAATTTACATCAGGACGAGCTAAGTAAGTAGCCGCATCACCTGCACTTCCACCCCACCAAAGAATAGAAGCAGTAACACCATTACTATAATGGCCTGCTGCTGTACCCGGTACGGTGAATCCGCGCTCGATTGCTTCAGCTCTTAAGAATTCTACTTCAGAATAACCAATGATAATCTGAGGGAATGTAGGATCTACCATTTGAGCACTTGGCTTAGAAACAGCAGAGAAAGTATTATTACTTCCTATTACTCCACCTACTTGATCACCGTTATTGTTTGGTCTGAAATAAAGAGGTAAGCGAGGATCGTTCATACTGATCAATTTATCGATCAATGGTTTTCCTGCTACCATATCTTGACGACCACTTTGTACTAAATCAACCCATAAAGGATTTGTATTAGGAGTAGTAGCAAGGTAATGTAATTCAGCATTGTCACTCGCAGAAGCGAATGCTCCGGCATTAGCAGCTTCAAATACTGTTTTTGCAGTTCCAGCATCAGAATCAGCAATAGTCATTGCCATTCTTAACAATAATGAATTAGCGAATTTTTTCCAAGCGGCTACATCACCACCGTAGATGATATCTTGAGAAGCAGTGATTCCAACAGCAGAAGGTTTCAACGCTGCTACATCAGCTTGCATTCTTTTGATTAAATCTGCATAGATGGTTTTTGCATCGTCATATTTAGGAAACAATTGATTGTTATCTAATGCTTCAGAATAAGGAACATCACCGAAAGTAGTGGTCAAGAAATAATAAGCACATACTTGCATGATATCGCATTGAGCTAATTTATTAGCTTTCTCATCTGCTAAAAGTGTAGCATCAGCTGCAATCAGCTTTTTTGCTTCTTGTAAATTAACCAATACATTTCTGTACATTCTGTTGAATAATCCGTCAGGGATAGCTCTTGTAGAGAAATCGTACTGAGGTTCGTCCTGATAAGTAGTAGCAGCCCAATGACCTACAGTAAAACGAAATACATTCACATTGACATTTGGGGACGCCAAAACATCTACATATTGTTTCGTACCATAAGAGAAGAGGGTTTCTCCGCCAACAACTCCGGCATTTTTTGTTTGTTGATTAAACCGTGTGATATCTTTGGTACAAGACATACCTAAGATAGACACAGCTAATATTATTAATAATTTTTTCATTATAAGTTGTTTTTAGAATTTAAGTTTTACGTTTACACCAATTGATCTGGTAGTTGGGTAAGCACCACTTTGGTATCCTTGAATATTACCTGCTGATAGATTTTCTTCAGGATCAGAATAAGGCATATTTTTATGAATAATCCAAAGGTTTCTTCCAATTAAACTAACATCAATTCCTTTGAAAATTTTAGTACTTTGTACTACAGACTCAGGTAAAGAATAAGTTAGTGTCAATTCTCTCAACTTAACATAGCTGGCATCGTATACGAAAGCTTCGTTTGGATTATAAGAATATCCGTAAGTTCCGTACACATTTGATACTCTAACAGTATTAGGTTTACCGGTAGCATCAACACCCGGCATAATCACACCACCACCTTGACTGATAGGCAATCTTGAATCGTTTCCTAAATCGTTAGTAGTAGCTGTTTCAGGATAAATACCTGTAGCCATACCGTAATAAGTATCTAATGAGAATACTTTACCACCTTGACGGATATCGATCAAGAAACCAAGCGCCAAGTTTTTGTACTTAACAGTGTTATAGATACCACCAATCCAATCTGGATTAATATTACCAATGTTATTGGTAGTAGAAGTAGTGATAGAATATCTACCATTTGATTTAACCAATTTTTCTCCGGTTGTAGCTTCTCTAACCCAAGTTTTACCCCAAAGTTGACCGTAAGGTTCGCCCAAAGGTGCATTTAAAGTTACACCACCTTGGAAAGATCCCAAAGGCAAGTTTTTCAAGTCACCATATAAAGCAACTACTTTGTTGTTATTCTTAGTCCAGTTCACTCTAATATCCCAAGAGAAATCTTTCGTTTTAACCGGTGTACCATACATTGAAACTTCAATTCCTTTGTTTTGTACATCACCTGCATTCAAATATTTAGATGCATAACCTGTAGCTTGAGAAATTGATACAGGAATCAACTGATCTTTCGTATTGGTAACGTAATAAGTTACATCCAATCCTAAGCGATTCTTAAAGAATGCTAATTCCACACCTATTTCTTTAGAGAAAGTTCTTTCAGGTTTTAATTGGTTGTTGTTTTTTCCTGAAGGTAAAGCAAAGAATACAGCTCCTGCAAATGGAGTTGGTTTAGTGTAGATATCATCTACAGAACCCCCCATGGTGCACTACTTCCTACTTCAGCGTAGTTAGCTCTTAATTTACCATAAGATAACCAAGGAATATTTGTCAACTCTTTAGAGAATACCCAGCCCAAGGCAACTGAATAGTAATTGTATTTATTACTTGAATCAGGTAAAGTAGAAGAAATATCTCTACGGAACGTACCATCTAAGAACAATTTCTCTTGGTATCCTAAAGTGAAACCTGCATAATAACCATCCACCGCTGTAGGTGCATAACTTTCTGAAGGCGCATTAATTGGACTCAAAGAGTTAGATAGAGAATATAATTTTGGTACAACTAAACCACCATTGGTAGAAGCATAAATTGAACTCACGGTTGTTCTTCTAATATTGGTTCCCAATACTCCTTTCAAGTTGAAATCAGTATTCAAATCATAATCCATATTAGCCATCAAATCGTAGTTAGTTTCTCTGAAAGAACGATTGTATCTGCTGTAGGCTCCGGGAGAAACACTACCAACTGCTGATCTTTCTTCTTGAATTTCATCATAAGAGTCTAAAGAAACTCTACCCATAATATTTAACCAGTTATAAACTTTGTAGTTTAATGAAGCATAACCAAAGTATCTGCTACGGCTATCAGTTTCATAGTTTTCATAACGAGTCCAATAAGGGTTATCAGTATAAATAGGTACTAAACCTTCAGGTACAGAAGGATCTGCCCAGTTCCAAGTGATATTTTGGTGAGTTCTGAAGTAAGCTGCTTTTTGTTCAGTTACATCCATGTTAGTCTCATACCACTGACGGAAGTTTTGGTTGACGTTCCAATCATCGTAACCTGTACCATAACGGCCTTTACCATCTACTTTACTAAAGTTGATAGAAGCAGAAGCAGTTAAACGATCGGTTAAATTATATGAAGAACTAAAGTTGACGATGTTTTTTGTAACATTACTATTAGGTAAAATACCTTTTTCATCATTGCGAGTATAACCTAATAAGAAAGTTCCTTTATCGTTACCGCTAGAAAAACTTACGTTGTTATTAGTAGAAACTGAATTTTCATAAAAAGCAACGGGAGTATTAGCCGCAGCTACCCAAGGGCGAGGCTTTTTATAATTAGGAGAAGATTTATCAAATGCATCCCAATGGTAAACCATTAAGTTTGGATCAAATTTTTGACCATAAGAAGCATCTTCAGTAGTTGGTACTACTAAATCATTTTGACCATCTCCATTTACATCGAAATAGAAAAATCCGCCATTAGGGGCAGGAGCTCCATATCCACTTGTTGCATATCCTGCACCATATTGGTTTTGGTATTTTGCAAAAGTAGATTTATCAATAGAACCAAAAGTAACACCTGAATTAATAGTGATACCTAATCCTTTTTGACCTTTTTTGGTAGTAATTAAGATTACACCGTTTGCTGCCAATGAACCGTATAATGCAGATGCAGCAGCACCTTTCAATACAGTAATTGAAGCAATGTCATCAGGGTTGATATCTGCACCGGCGTTACCATAGTCATAACCACCACGACCCGTAGTATTGGTATTGGTATTAGAGTTGTTCAAAGGAACACCATCTACTACAAATAATGCTTGGTTACTGCTAACAAGAGATTTTGTACCTCTTATTACAATGTTGGTAGAAGCGCCGATTCCGTTACCTTGGCGAATTTCCACACCGGAAACTTTACCAGATAAGGAAGATGCAGCATTACCGCTACGAGTGTTGGAAACATCTTCACCATCTACTGTTTGCGCAGAGAAAGGAAGAGAGTTTCTGGTTCTTTTAAGACCAAGAGCCGTTACAACTACTGTAGATAATTCAGAAGCGTTTCTTACTAAAACTGCATTGGCTACATTGTTCATTGGAGACATTGTAACAGAGGTAAAACCTGCTGCAGTAAAAGTTAAAGTACCAGTTCCTTTCTGAACAATGGTAAAGCTTCCGTCCGCTTTTGCGGTAGTTGCATTTTTAGTGCCTGTTTCAGTTACCGTTGCAAACGGAACCGGAGCACCTGTGTCATCCTTCACAGTACCGCTTACTGTACGGCCTTGTGAAAATGCCAATACTCCACTGAGCATCAGCACTGTAAAGAGCGTTAGAAATCTTCTCATGTGTTTGTTTAATTTTTTTTAAAATTTTTAAAAAGTCTTACAAGAATAAAAAGCTTAATTTTTTGCCAAAACTGAGCGTATTTACATTTGCTTAACATTAAAGGCAGGCGAATGTATGAATTCGCTGCTTAAAACGAAAAAAAAATCTTAATTATTTTTTAATTTTTTTTTTCAACTAACTACTTTTAAACGGAACTCTTTCAGGACGAGCGGTGTATTTTGTGTATTAAAGTATTGACACAAAAAATGCTCGCTAAAAAATAACGAGCATTTTTTGAAAATCTTTTTTCTATTTTTAAAAAGTATAAATAGCCTGTATTTTTAATTCTGATTTTTTATTTCCATTTATTAAATCCAAACCACTTCCAATGGTTTCTTTGCCGGGATAAATAAATTGAGCAAATCTGGCCCACATGGCTAATTTCTTAGAAAATTTGTAGTTTACATTTATATAGTATCTGTAGCCTTTTCCGTATAATACAGGAATAGAATATCCGTATAATACATCATTTTCATAAGCGTACATACGACTATTGTATCCATCCGTTTCAAAATAAGCTAAACGCACATTACCCGAAAACGGTTTCATTACAGGTTTGTAGATTATATCCACATAAGTAAGAAATCCATTCTCCGGTTCTTCGCCTCTTTTATCATACCAGGCTAAATCTACTCTTGATCTTAAAGTGAAGGATTTACTTATTTTATATCTAAATTGAAGTCTTAATCCTTCTAAAGGTTGCGCTACTACAGGGCTTAGAACATATTCATGTGGATTGTAATTGTATGATTTAGATTTATTTTTATAACGTACATAAAATTCCGCATCTCTACTTGGAGTATAAATTACTTGCACCATATAATCAGAGCCATATGTCGGTGCATCTGTGCGGTACTTTATCCAAGGAAAATGGAAAAAATCAGCATAGGCATTTATTCGCAAAAAATCTGTAGGCAAAATAGTAACTCCGGTATAGAAACCACTTTCATTAGTAGGATAAGTATTTTCTGTAAATGCGCTTGTGTATAAAGATTGGTAGCCCGGATCTATTTTTCTATAAAGGAAAGTCATATCTACGGCTGTGTTGGTACTTACTACCATACCACTGATTAAAGCCTTATTCAATTTTTCATCTACTGCTACTTCACCAAAGAGATGGGCATTCTTATATGTAAAACTATAATCTACGGAATAATTGCCCGCAGTTTTTCCATTCAGTGCATATTTATTATAGGGCACATCCTGCTTGCTGATTGGATATTTAAAATTATAGTGAATAGCATTTGCTCCCACATGAAATCTTTCGGAAGAGTAACTTAGATTTCCACCTAAGGTAAATTGATCCTGTGTATTTTTATTAGCTACTTCTGATTTAGTACGATGATATCCGGAAGTTTGAAGAGAAGAAACAAAATCCTCAAAATTCAAGGTATCCACATTAAAATTTGCATCTAATTTTCGCATACTTACAAATGCAGTAGTTTCCCATCTATCTTTCTTTAAAGTGATACCTACACCTCTATGAAATGCGATTTCTGCAGCAGAGTTATACGGTCTTAAAACATCAGATTGTCTTTTGGTGTTAAGAATTTCGCCTCCTTTTCCAAATGATAGACTCTGCCATTGCGTTAATCCTTGCCCCATATTTACTGCAAAATCCCCGATAGCTATGGCTTTGATGATTCCTAAATTTCTTATAAAAAGATGAGCTGAATAAAAATCAAATCCCTGTTTTTGAGTTCCTTTAAAAAATTCTTCCCCGGCATCTTTTTCTGCAGTAAATCCATATTGCAAAAGATTGCCAAATTTGTATTTATATCTTACAAATAATCTTCGCGGATCTCCTAAATACCTGCTTTTAGAAGTGTCACCATCATAACCCACTTGATCTTCCAAAATTTGTTGGGCCCGAACCATTAAAGAATGTTCTCCGCCTTTAAATCTTTCACCCAAAGAACTGAATACATTCAATTTTTCTTCTACCGTGATAAAAGGTCTTATTCTTTTTATGGTCGCGATATCCCAACCGGGAATGGCTTGCAATTCGTAGATTGATAAAAAATTGCCTAATAATTTTCTGTAAGCTAATAGATTACTGATTTGCACCGGAGTCAATAATTGCAATTGCTGAATCAAACCTTGATCAGCATAATTTAAATTAATCGGATGCTTCGAAAAGAAATCCATATCCTGCAAATAAGCATCGTTTTCTGTAGTTACATCTTCATTAGATTCTGTAAGACTTTCCAATTGCTCTTCCACTACTGTAGGCGGTTCGGTCGGCGGTGGTACTGTATCCTGCGACCATACATTATTGCCTATTCCACTAAATAGCAGAAGGCAAATAACGATCCATACACGAGGGTAATAATTATTTTTCTTCAACATTTTTAGATTTGAAATTGACAAGCAACATGAGACCCGGACTGAATCCTAATTGTGGATGATAACTGGCACTTACATCTAATCTTAAATTATTCCAACTAACTCCTGCACCGGCATAAGGCGATTCGTTTTGTGAATTGATACCGGCTCTTGCAAAAAATTGTTTAGAAAAATTATACTGCACACCTGCATTTACATTAATCGGCAAATCTTCTTGTTTAAAAATTTCTGCGCTAATGATAAAACTTTCACCTAATTCGTATCCAACTCCAAAAGTATAAGTAGAGGTTAATTTTTCATCATCAGTTTTGGAAAGTTTGCCTCCTACAGGATTGTAGGTATGAACCCCGACATGAAGCCTATCTGTTAAGTGAGCAATAGCACCGATTTCAAAAGTAACTGCAGAAGAAGTTTGATAAGCCGGAATTTTAAAAGAATAATAATTAAATTTTACTCCCAAATCTAATTTTTTGCCTAAGCTTCTACCATACACTAAACCGAGTTGAGATTCATTAAAATTTTTGTAACCAAAATAATCCGCTTGAATACCAAAATTTCCTTGTGTAGTAGGCAGAACAAAAACTGCGGAAAACATATTCGTGGCTCCCAGCATAAATCTTCTTTCTCCATACACTCCAAAAGAAGGGTTTTTCAATTGAGCAATCGATGCTTGATTAGAAGTAATAGAGAAGGCATCTACATGGTTCAGACTATACGCTCCCAAGCCTATATAAGATCCGGCAATTGGCTTTCTTAAGGATTGTGCATTGGCACAAAATCCTATTAAAATAAATGCAGAAAATAGATAAATTTTTCTCAAAGTATAAGTTTAGATTTAAAATAAATGTATAACCAATATTTTAATTTTTAGCAAAAAAGAGAAATTTTTATAAAGATGATATATCTACACTAAATTTGCGGCATGCAATTATTAGAAGGAAATGTAGCAGCATCAGCCATCAAAGCGGATCTCAAGCAAAAAATTTTCAATGTAATAAAGGAAGGAAAACGAGTACCTCATTTAGCAGCAATCTTGGTAGGAAACGATGTTGCCAGTCAAACTTATGTAAATTCGAAAGTGAAAAACTGCGCAGAAGTTGGTTTTATTTCTTCTTTTTTTAAGTACGATAGCGAAGTTTCAGAAGCAGAATTATTAGAGAAAATTGAAGAGCTTAATGCAACCAATGATATCGACGGCATTTTGGTGCAGCTTCCATTACCAAAACACATTTCTGAACAAAAAGTAATCAATACTATTTCTCCTTCTAAAGATGTGGATGGTTTTCATCCGGTGAATATTGGAAACATGGTGTTAGGATTTCCAACTTTTATTTCTGCAACACCGTTGGGAATTATTTTAATGTTGCAACATTATAAAATTGAAACAAAAGGAAAAAATGTAGTAGTGATTGGTAGAAGCAATATCGTTGGAACTCCCATCAGTATTCTTCTCAGCAGAAATAATGATTACGGAAATGCGACTGTTACGCTTTGTCATTCACGAACAAAAAATATTGCTTCCATTACTTCACAAGCAGATATTTTAATTGCCGCTATTGGAAAAGCTCAATTCGTAACGGCAGATATGGTAAAAGAAAATGCCGTCGTAATTGATGTGGGCATCAACCGAGTAAATGATCCTTCAAAGAAAAAAAGGATACGCACTCAAAGGTGATGTAGATTTTGATAACGTAGCACCAAAATGCAGTTATATTACTCCTGTACCCGGCGGCGTAGGATTGATGACCATCGTGGCTTTGCTGCAAAATACTTATGATGCTTGGAGTAAGCACACAAAAAAATAAATTAAAAAATTCTTTGAAAAAAATAGATGATATCAGCACAGATGCATTACCCTTAATGGAGGCATTTTATACACTTCAAGGGGAAGGAGCGCATCAAGGGAAAGCGGCTTATTTTATTAGGCTCGGAGGTTGTGATGTAGGCTGCGTTTGGTGCGATGTGAAAGAAAGTTGGGATGCTGCCAAACATCCTATTGTAACGGTGAAAAAAATGGTGGAAGATGCATTACAATTTCCATCCAAATTGGTAGTTGTAACCGGAGGTGAACCTACCATACATCCTTTACAATTGCTTACTAAAGTTTTGCATGAAAATAATTTTGCTACGCATCTCGAAACTTCAGGATCAAGTCCTTTAACCGGAGATTGGGATTGGATTTGTTTATCTCCAAAAAAATTTAAAGCTCCATTACCTGAGATTTTGCCTTTGGCAAATGAATTGAAAATGATCATTTTCAACAAATCTGATTTTGCTTGGGCCGAAAAATATGCTGCATTAGTTTCTCCAAATTGTAAACTTTATTTACAACCAGAATGGGATAAAGCCCAGAAAATTACACCCATGATTATTGATTATATAAAAGCCAATCCCAAATGGCAATTGTGTTTGCAAATTCATAAATATATCAATGTGCCTTAAGCACGAATAGTAGGTTGCAAATATTTAGCAAATTCTGAACAAAATAAAAATACCATAATCGTATATTGTGCAAGAGAGCATTTGCGTCAATGATGATGTAGAAATGTTTGCTCCAATTGATTATATGCGAAAACTTTATATCCTGCTACTTTTTTGTATTACTACTTTATTTTCGCGTGCGCAATGGTATGATATTGAAAAAGTAAATCACAAAGCCAATACCATTTACAATTTGGGTATCAACAAAGCACAAAATGGCGAATACACAATCGCCATAAAAATGATTGAAGAATCTTTAAAAATAGAACCTCGTTTTGTAGATGCTTATCTCTCACTGGCAGGCATAGACGCAGAATTAAAAAATTATGAAAGATCTGTAATTCAATATCAAAAAGCATTGGAGCTTGATTCAATTTACAGCCATTATTATTTATTGCCTTATTCCATCTCATTAGCCGGCTGTGGCAGGTTTGATGAGGCTTTGCAAGCAATCAATTTATTTTTAGAAAATAAAACTTTGAATGACAGAAGCATCAAAGCCGGACAATTCAGAAAGAAAACGTACGAATTCGCTGTCACCTTTTCTAAAAATCCTAACTCATCAAAATATATTTTTTCGCCCATTAATTTAGGCGATAGCATCAATACTTCCGATTTAGAATATTTTCCTTCTTTAACGATAGACAGTAAAAAATTAATCTACACAAAGCGCATCAAAGGCAATGAAGATTTTTATGAAAGTGATTGGATAAATGGAGCTTGGTCTAAAGGAATTCCTTTGCAAGGAAATATCAATTCGGAAGAATATAATGAAGGAGCTCAAAATATTTCTCAAGATGGAAAATGGCTCATTTTTACAGGATGCAATTTCCCTGAAGGCTTTGGTAGTTGCGATTTATACATTTCTTATCTCAGCAAAAACGGATGGAGTACTCCACAGAATTTAGGTAGCAATATTAATTCAGAATATTGGGAATCTACTCCCTCACTTTCTCCCGATAAAAGAGATCTGTATTTCAGCAGTGATATGCCCGGCGGTTATGGAGGAAAAGATATTTGGGTCGCTCATAGAAACGAAAAAGGCCAATGGAGTCAACCTTATAATTTAGGACCTGAAATTAATACAAAAGGTGATGAAAGCACTCCTTTCATTCATGCAGATAATCAAACTTTATATTTCAATTCCGATGGTCTTCCCGGTTATAGTGAAAAGCCTGATTTATTCATCACAAAAAAATTACCTGATGGCACTTGGAGCAAACCTGAAAATTTAGGTTATCCTATCAATACGATTGATGATGAAGGTTCCTTGATTGTAGAGGCGGATGGTAAAACCGCTTATTACGCCAGCGATAGAAGCGATACCAAAGGCGGGCTTGATATTTATACTTTTCAATTGAGAGAAGATATACAACCTTTAAAAACGCTTTGGGTAAATGGAAAAGTGTATGATAAAAATACCGGTCTCGGATTACCGTCTACGGTAGAATTAACCGATGTTAATTCTCAACAAATCATCAGCAAACTTAAAACAGATGAAGATGGAAATTATTTAATTACGCTCCCAATCGGGAAAGAATATGCGTTCAATGTAAATCGGAAAGGATATTTATTTTATTCTGAAAATTATAATTTAATCAATCATATTGATTCTGTTTTTACTGCAGATATTCCGTTACAACCATTAACTACAAAGGCTTCTGTTATTCTTAAAAATATTTTCTTCGACACAAATGAAAGTAAACTTAAACCATCTTCTCTTTCAGAATTGGATAAAGTAGTTCAATTAATGAATGAAAATCCGAATCTTAAAATTCAAATAAATGGATATACGGATGATGTAGGAAAACCAAATGATAATCTCGCCTTATCTACAGCGCGCGCGGTTTCTGTGATAAATTATTTATTGCAAAAAGGCATTCAAAAAGAACGACTCACCTTCAAAGGTTTTGGAGAAACCAATCCTATTGCCGATAATAAAACCGAAGAAGGAAAAGCAAAAAATAGGAGAACAGAATTGAGTGTGATTAGTAATTAATTCTTCCGGCATTTTTAATTTTTCAGGAATTATTTCAATTGTAAATTTTCATTATTTTACAGAAATAAATTTGTTCGATGCCAAATGAACTTCTATACCAAATCGCTCTGACGCTGGTTCCCAATATTGGTGATGTGCATGCAAAAGCTTTGATACAACATTTCGGCACCGCTGAAGCCATTTTCAAAGCATCAAGAAAAGAATTGAATTCGTTGGAAGGAATTGGAGAAGTACGCACATCTGCTTTGAAAAAATTTAATGATTTTCAAACAGCAGAAAAAGAAATAGAGTTCATTGAAAAATATGCCATCAAAACTCTTTTTTTAAATGATCAAAATTATCCGCAAAGATTATTGAATTGCTACGACAGCCCGCCAATGCTGTATTACAAAGGAAATGCGGATTTGAATGCGTCGAAAATAATTGCCATTGTGGGTACGCGAAGCAATGATGATTATGGTAAAACAATTTGTGAAAAATTAATCGAAGACATTGCCCAAGAAGGCATCACAGTGATTAGCGGTCTCGCTTTCGGAATTGATAGCATTGCCCATAAAACCTGCATCAAAAAACAAGTAAAAACTGTGGGTGTTTTAGCTCATGGATTGGATAGAATTTATCCCTCACAGAATACCTCACTCGCAAAACAAATGACGCAAGATGGTGGATTACTCACCGAATTTAAAAGCAACACTAATCCTGACCGACAAAATTTTCCGGCCCGAAACAGAATAGTAGCAGGCATTAGCGATTGTGTAATCGTTATCGAAACCGGAATAAAAGGAGGTTCATTAATTACTGCCGAATTAGGCAATGGATATAACAAAGATGTTTTTGCATTTCCGGGAAGAATCAATGATACTAAAAGCGAAGGTTGTAATTATCTTATCAAAACTAATAAAGCCGGCCTGATTACTTCTGCGGCAGATTTACTATTAAATATGGGTTGGGTGCAGCAACCAAAAGTTTCTCCGAGAAAACAAAGAGAATTATTTATTGAATTAACAGCGGATGAAAAAATAGTAGTAGATGTTCTAAAAGAAAATGATGCTGTTCACATCGACGAATTATATTTTAAGAGCAAACTCAGTAGCAGCGCCATTGCGCAAGCATTGTTACTGTTGGAAATGCAAGGAATTTTAGATTCGCTTCCCGGGAAAATTTATAAGTTGAATTAATTACTAAATGGAATTACAATTATCTTCTTGATAAATTTGCAAAGTCAATATTATCTTTGCACATGGCTACAATAAATAAAAATCAACCTTCTTCCCAAAAAATTTTTGGTGAAGGACTCACCTTCGACGATGTTTTACTCGTCCCCGCTTATAGCGAAGTATTGCCGAAAGATGTAAATATTAAAACGAAATTAACTCAAGGCATTGAGTTGAATATTCCTATGCTGAGTGCAGCGATGGATACTGTTACTGAAGCGGATTTAGCCATTGCATTAGCAAGAGAAGGCGGCTTGGGCATTCTTCATAAAAATATGAGCATTGAACAACAATCGGCGCAGGTAAGAAAAGTAAAAAGAAGTGAGAGCGGAATGATTATAGACCCCATCACACTTAGCGTAGAAGCCACTGTCAGTGATGCTTTACAATTAATGAGGGAAAATAGGATTGGCGGAATTCCGATAGTAGATAGTGCCGGAAAATTAGCAGGCATATTAACCAATCGCGATTTGAGATTTGAAACAGATTTTAGCAAAAAAGTGAGCCGAATAATGACTCACGAAAATTTAATTACTGCTCCCGAAGGAACGAATTTGGAAAAGGCGCAAGAAATTTTAAGAAAACATAAAATTGAAAAATTACCGGTTGTCAATAAAAAAGGAATTTTAAAAGGACTCATCACTTTTAGGGATATGTTGCAAGTACAAAATCATCCGGATGCTACTAAAGATGATTTAGGAAGATTGTTAGTAGGTGCCGGCGTAGGAATTACCGATGATGTGTTCGAGAGAATTGATGCATTACAACAAGTAGGCGTGGATATTATTTGTCTCGATAGTGCTCACGGCCACACAAAAGGAGTTATAAGCGTTCTGAAAAAGATAAAAAAAGATTTTAAAAATCTTCCCATAATTGCAGGTAATATCGCCACAGGCGAAGCAGCAAAAGCTTTAGCCGCAGCAGGAGCTGATGCGATAAAAGTCGGTATAGGACCGGGTTCTATCTGCACCACTCGCGTAGTGGCCGGTGCAGGCGTACCGCAAATAACTGCATTATTAGAAGTATCCAAAGCACTTAAAAATAAAAATATCGGCATCATCGCCGATGGCGGAATTCGATTTACAGGAGATATGGTAAAAGCCATTGCAGCCGGCGCGAGTTGTGTAATGATGGGCGGAGTTTTTGCCGGTACTGAAGAAAGTCCGGGTGAAACAATTATTTATGAAGGAAGGAAATTTAAACAATATCGTGGTATGGGTTCCTTAGGCGCAATGGCACAAGGAAGCAGTGATAGATATTTCCAAAATGGAAAAAATTCGAGCAAAAAATTTGTGCCGGAAGGTATCGAAGGACGAATACCTTACAAAGGTCATCTGCATGAAGTTGTTTATCAATTTACCGGAGGATTGAGAGCCGGTATGGGCTATTCGGGAGCAAAAAATATTCAACAATTACAACAAGCTCAATTTATAAAAATAACCAACGCAGGAATGCGAGAAAGCCACGCGCATGATGTGGAGATTACTAAAGAAGCACCTAATTATAGCAGATAAATATAGGATTGCCGTATTTTAAAAAATAATTGAATCGTGAAGTTTATAATTGCATTTTTATTTTTACTACCGGTTAATTTGTTGGCTCAAAATGATTCTTGTCATTTGCGAATAAGCCTGCTAACGGCTTCTCCGGGCGAAGATTTATATTCCACCTTTGGGCATAGCGCATTGCGTGTAACCGACACCGTTAGTAATACAGATATTGTTTATAATTACGGAACTTTCAATTTTGATGAGCCCGGATTTTACATGAAATTTACTCGGGGAAAATTATTGTATTATTTATCCAGAGATTATTTTGAGTCTTTTGTTTCATCTTATAAAGAAGAGAATCGTTCTATTACAGAGCAAGTTTTGAATTTATCGTGTAAGGAAAAAGAGCGAATTAATTACATGTTACAAGATAATTTGTTGCCTCAAAATTTGTACTATCAATACGATTTTCTATTCGATAATTGCACCACTCGACTAAGAGATTTAATCGAGAAAGCCACAGACTCTTCACTTCACATTCATGAGGTATTAAAAAAGCCCACTCGCTTTCGAGAATTATTGCATGAATACCTTAATCGAAATGACAAACAATGGAGTAAATTAGGAATTGATATGCTCTTAGGAAGCAAGACTGATGCACTTATGACGCCAAGAGAAGTTATGTTCTTGCCGGATTATTTAATGAAATCTTTGGACAGCGCAACACTTCATTCCAATCCTTTAGTGAAAGAAAAAGAAGTGCTTTTTACAATTGATCATTCACAATTCACGAAAGAAAATCTTACTCATCCTTTTTTCCTTTTTACCTGTCTTTTTGTATTCATTGCGGTGCTTAGTTTTTCTAAAAATTTATTCCTACAAAATGTACTTGCATCATTTGATGGATTTCTATTTTTTGTAACCGGATTATTAGGTCTTTTATTTCTATTTATGTGGTTTGGCACTGACCATGTAATGTGTGAAAACAATTACAACCTTCTCTGGGCTTGGCCTACCAATTTAATCGTGGCATTTTATGTGCATTCAAAAAAGAGATGGTCCAATATTTATTTATTGATTTATAGCCTATTTAATTTGGTATTAATTATTGCTTGGGTTTTTGTTCCTCAACAATTAAATCTTGCGTTGATTCCAATTATAGGAATTCTGATATTTAGGAGTTGGCTTTACCTTTATCGTAAAAATAAATAATGGCCTACATTGTATTTAAGGAAAAGAAAATTTACTATCGCACTTCCGGGCATGGCCGACCTGTAATATTACTCCACGGATTTGGTGAAGATGGCCAAATATGGCAACATCAAATAGAAAAAATAAGTCAAAATAATTTCGTCATCATTCCTGATCTTCCCGGTTGTGGCCAATCTGAGATTATGGAAAAGGCAAAAAGTTTAGAGGATTTTGCCGAAGTAGTGAAGGCGATTGCCAACGAAGAAATTCTGCCTCATCACCCCAATTTTTCATTAATAGGACACAGCATGGGCGGTTATATTTCACTTGCGTTTGCAAAAAAATATCCGCAATATTTGAATTCATTAGGACTCTTTCATTCTTCTGCATTTGCTGATTCTGTTGCTAAAATTGAAACAAGAAAAAAAAATATTGAATTTATTCAAACGCATGGCACTATTCCTTTTTTGAAAACTGCTGTGCCTAATTTATTTTCGAAACAAACTCAAGATTCCCATCCGGAGTTGATAGAAAATTTAATCAACATCGGTTCTAAAATTTCAGCAGAAACACTCATTCAATTTACCAAAGCAATGATGGAAAGGCATGATAATACAGGCGTTTTGAAGAGTTTATTAAAACCGATTTTATTTATCATTGGACTTCATGACACCTCTGTGCCTTTAGAAATTTCATTGCAACAATGTCATCTTCCTAAAAATTCCACGGTACATTTTTTACAACATTCGGGCCATGTGGGCATGTGGGAAGAAGCCGATTTAACAACACAATATTTGACAAATTTTCTTTTGGAAATTTAATCTCGGAAATTTTTATCGTCTCTTTTTCCCTTGGAATAAACCAATGTTGTAACCGCCGCGAATAATAGGATTGCTACGATTGAACCCGTCAGTGTATGGAGAATTAAAATCCCCGCCTACATCCCACATGATGGATAAATAATAATAACTATTTCCTCCATTTTCTCTTCCACCGGAAAAGCCGCCTCCCACTAAAAAGCTGGAAGCGCCCACCCAATCTATTTCATCGGGCGTGCCGCTATAGGCAGAAATATATTTTTGACGAATAATATTGTATTCATATTGCGCCGTCGCAAATAAAAAATTAACCGGAAAAATTCTTACAAAAGCTCCCGGGCCATACACAGTTTGTCTTAGTTTATCTCCCGAAACAGAATAGTCTCTTTGTGAAGTGTAATTAAAATTAATAGAAATTCCTGCATCTAACCAATCAGTAAGACTGTAGCCAATTTGAGGTGATATTCCTAATACGGTGTAATAATTCGAAAAAGCTACATTCGCATTTCCACCGGTAAAAAGTCGATCTTTTTGAAAACCTTTTGGAGCATTTTTTTCAGTTTTATTTTCAGTATTTAATTGCGCATTCGCCTGAAAAGTCAATGCAATAAAGAATAGAAACAACCAATTTCTCATAATATCCATATTTATTTATAGCAACGAAAATAAGATTCTATTTAGAATAAAAGAATCCTATAATTAATCAAAAATTTTACCTGCATTTAAAATACGGTTGGGATCAAATACTTTTTTGATTCCTCGCATTAATTCAATTTGCGTTTCATTAAAAACAATATCCATAAAACTTTTTTGCACTAAACCAATTCCATGTTCGCCACTCACAGTTCCTCCTAAATTTTTTACTAATAAAAATAGCGCACGCAATGATTCTATTATTTTCGGGTCATCTTGACTGTTAGATGTGCCTTCTTTTTTTATTCTGATATGTAAATTTCCATCACCTGCGTGACCATAACAAACGGCTTTGAAACCATATTCTACACCTAATTTTTTTACGCCATTGATTAAATTGGGTAATTCAAAACGAGGTACCACAGTATCTTCTTCAATTGTGTAACCGTCTATTTTCACTGCCTCTGCTACTCTTCTTCGAAGTTTCCATAATTCTGCTTTTTGTGCATTATCATCTGCAAAATAAATTTCGCCACATTCAAATTGAACTAACAATTCAGCAATCAATTCCATTTCTTTCATCAAGGTTTCCAAATGATTGCCATCTACTTCAATAATTAAATGGGCAGCTACATCATCAGTAATTGGGATTGAGCTCCCTCCTACAAATTCGCTAACAATTTTAAGCGCATCTACTTCTACCAATTCCAGCGCACTCGGCGAAAAACCTGCTCTGAAAATAGCGCTCACCGCTTCACTCGCCATTTCTACTTTACTAAAAGGCACTAACATTAACAGATCAAATTGCGGATGCGGAATTAATTTCAAAACAATTTTTGTTACTATTCCCAAGGTTCCTTCACTTCCAACAATTAATTGCGTCAAATTATATCCGGTGGAATTTTTTAGCACATTGGCTCCAGTCCAAATAATTTCTCCGGTAGGCAATACAATTTCCAGATTTAATACATAATCCTTTACCACACCGTATTTCACCGCTTTAGGCCCACCACTGTTTTCAGAAATATTTCCACCAATAAAGCAAGAGCCTTTGCTACTCGGATCCGGCGGATAAAATAATCCTTTCTCTTTCACGGCATTTTGTAATACTTCTGTTATTACGCCCGGCTCGGTAATTACTTGCAAGTTTTTTTCGTCTATTTTTAAAATAGAATTCATTCTTTCTGTGGAAATTAATACTCCTCCCAAATGGGCTAAAGCGCCACCACTCAATCCTGTGCCTGCACCTCGTGGTGTTACGGGAATGAATGCCTCATTGCAAATTTTTAAAATTGCGCTAATCTCTTCTGCAGTTCGTGGTTTTACCACTACTTGCGGTAAAAAATTTAAGTGCTCTGTTTCATCATGCGCATATTTTTCCATTTCACTTTCGAGTGTGATAATATTGTGTTCTCCACAGATTGAAGCAAAGAGTTGAATATGCTCATTTTTTAAATTAGCCGACAATGAATTAGATTTCATTCGCAGTTTTTTTATAAAATTCGTTTTTATCTGTCAGAGTGTAAAGATTTATTAAAATTGCGCCATTTTCAAATGATTTTTCTATTTAAATAGTAATAGTTTTTTTTATTTGAAAAAATTGTCTTAATTTTAGTACTTATGAATATATTACTTGCGATAAAAGAATTTCTTTTCTCCGGAAATAGGTTTTCCGGGCAAGTATATGTATGCCCAATTCTTCAAAAAAACAAAATCCCCATTTCAATTTTTGATTACAAGATAAGGGCCTTTCAAACGACAACCCCGCATTTCGAACAATAAGTTACGGGGACTTATTTTTTACTTATCATTTCTCGTTCAAACATTTTATAAGTCAAGAATTTATATCCAAATAAATTTTAGCTCAGAACTCAACTTTATCATAATTTAATAACATCATAAAATCAAACTTATGACAACAACCGTAACAGACAACCAAGTTATACTCTTAAAAAAAGACCATGCCATTCTAAATGATTATGTAAGAAACCTTCATGGAATGCAAGTAAGCGATAAAGAAAATTTTAGACGACTCAGCGAAGAATTAGGAAAGGCAAAAATTGTTGCCGAAAAAAATTTTCCTGAAGATGTAGTGCGCATCAATTCCACTGTAGTAATAAAAGATATTGCTACCAATAAAGAAATGACTTTAACCATTGTAATGCCCGAACATGCTGACATTAAGCAAAAACGAGTTTCTATTTTAGCACCTATTGGTACAGCATTAATTGGATTTAGAAAAGGCAGAGAAGTAAGTTGGGAAGTACCCGCAGGAAAGAAAACTTTTATCATCATGGATGTGGATAATTCCAATCCGTAAATTTAATTAAATCAAACCAATATGTTTATCAATAACCCTATTTTAATCATCATTGTAATTCTGTTGATTCTCTTTTTAATCTCTTCTTTGATCGGATTAAGAAAGAAACAATTGTCCAAAAGAGCCGATAAAGAATTTGAAAATTTTGTAATCGCCAATCGTCTAACGATTGATAAAGAGCAAACGCTTCATAATAATAGAATCGCTATTGACAAGGAGAATTATAAGTTGATCTTTATAGATAAAACTTCCGTTCCGGAGAGGAATCTTATTATCGATTTGACAGAAATAGCGTATTGTAAATTATTGAGAACAAAAAATCCATCAAATAATCATATCCATACGATTACTTTGGAATGTAAATATAGGAATGAGCAACCTTCGATAATTCTTCCTATCTATCAATCAGGAAAAGATCCTGCTTTCAAATTGATGCGCTTATCCAAAAAAGCCATGTATTGGAAAAAGACAATCAATCTTTTTAAAGAATCCATTCCCGCAAGGGCATAAAAAAAAACGGAAGTATTTGCTTCCGTTTTTTTATTGAGTTTATTTAAATAAATTATTTTTTCAAAACTTCAGCCATCGTTTTTCCAATATCTGCAGGGCTGGCTACCACGTGTACACCGCATTCTGCTAATATTTTCATTTTTGCGGCAGCTGTATCTTCGGCTCCGCCTACGATTGCTCCGGCATGCCCCATTCTGCGTCCTGCGGGTGCAGTTTGTCCGGCAATAAATCCTACAACAGGTTTTTTATTATTTTCTTTGATCCAATGGGCAGCATCAGCTTCCATACTACCACCTATTTCTCCAATCATTACGATGGCATCGGTATCTTTATCATTCATAAAAAATTCAACTGCTTCTTTAGTAGTTGTTCCAATAATCGGATCGCCACCAATTCCAATAGCGGTAGAAATTCCTAAACCTGCTTTAGCTACTTGGTCTGCGGCTTCGTAAGTTAGTGTTCCGGATTTTGAAACGATACCTATTCTTCCCGGTTTGAAAATAAAGCCCGGCATAATTCCTACTTTACATTCACCTGCAGTAATTACTCCCGGACAGTTTGGTCCGATTAATCTCGAATTTGAATCCAATAAATAATTTTTCACTTTCACCATATCCTGAACTGGAATACCTTCCGTGATACAAATGATTAATTCAATTCCGGCTTCTGCGGCTTCCATGATTGCATCAGCGGCAAATGCAGGCGGAACGAAAATAATACTTACATCCGCGCCTGTGGCTTTACGAGCTTGTTCCACTGTATTAAAAACAGGTTTATCCAAATGCGTTGTACCGCCTTTATTGGGTGTTACACCTCCTACTACATTTGTTCCATATTCTATCATTTGCGTAGCATGAAACGTGCCTTCTGTTCCGGTAAATCCTTGAACTAAAACCTTCGAATTTTTATTTACTAATACTGACATGAAATATTTTTAAGTTGCGCAAAGATAAGAAAGTAAGTTTTATCGCGGATGCAGAAATAATGCATCACAAAATTTTTCTCTTCAGAAGATGATATAATTTTGAATAAAAAAACCGGTCATTTAGTTTCAAATCTTCATTACTGATTTTATTATAACTTGCGCACATGGAGGCATATCTACAACTTTTACAAAAAATAATTGATAACGGAACAGACAAAAGCGATAGAACCGGCACAGGTACTCGCAGTTTATTTGGTTATCAGATGCGCTTCGATTTACAAAAAGGATTCCCGTTGGTTACCACTAAAAAATTGCATGTAAAAAGTATAATTTACGAATTGCTTTGGTTTTTAAAAGGGGATACCAACATTCAATACCTGAATGAACATGGCGTAAGAATTTGGGATGAATGGGCCAATGAGGAGGGAAATTTAGGGCCGGTGTATGGAAAACAATGGCGCAGTTGGGAAGGTGCGAATAAAAAAACGGTAGATCAAATTGCGGATGTAATTCATCAATTGAAAACAAATCCGGATAGTAGAAGAATGATTGTGAATAGTTGGAATGTTGCAGATCTCCCTGAAATGAAATTGATGCCATGTCATTGTTTGTTTCAATTTTACACTGCCTTACAACCCGATGGCAAAAGAAAACTTTCTTGTCAATTATATCAGCGAAGTGCAGACGTATTTTTGGGCGTGCCTTTTAATATTGCTTCTTATGCATTACTTACCATGATGATGGCGCAAGTGTGCGATATGGTTCCGGAAGAATTTATTCATTCTTTTGGTGATGTACATTTGTATAAAAATCATTTTGAACAAGCGGCTTTGCAACTCTCAAGAAAACCATTCGCATTGCCCGTATTAAAAATAAATGAAAGCGTTAAAAATATTGATGATTTTAAATTCGAAGATTTTGAATTGCAGAATTATGAATTTCATCCTATCATTAAAGCGCCGGTAGCAGTTTAGAAAAATTACTTTTAAAAAATAAATCTTTGGCTACTCTCTCACATTTAGTTGCTGCATCAGAAAACAATATCATTGGAGTTGATAACGGACTTCCATGGAAATTGTCGAATGATTTTAAGTATTTCAAAAACAAAACATGGTCAATGCCAATCATCATGGGCAGGCATACTTTTGAATCGATGAAGAAAGATTTGCCGGGTAGAATAAATATTGTGCTCACACGAAAAAAAGATTCGCACCCGAAGAATATTTTTGTGGTTGAAACAATCGAAGAAGCCATCTCAAAAGCGAAAGAATGCGATACCAAAGAAATTTTTATTATTGGCGGAGGAGAAATTTTCCGGCAAACCCTTCCACTGATTAACCGCGTGTATCTTACTCGAGTTCATGCCGTGATAGAAGGTGACACCTCCTATCCGGAATTAAATAAAAATGAATGGGAGTTAGTAAAATCCAATTCATTTCCTGCTGATGAAAAAAATAATTATCCTTATACTTTTGAAGTGTGGGAAAGACTAAACCCTGTGAAAAATTAAGGATGTACTCTCGCACACAATTAGCCAAAAAATATTTACAATATTATTTAAAAGCCAATAACAGCAAAGGCCACGGTACACATTCGCCATTTGTGTTCGATTTTATTATTCATGTTTTGAATGATAAAAAAGAATACGATTGTTATTCAAAAATAGAAACAATCAGAAAGGAACTTCTTGCCAATAAAAATGAAATTGAAGTAGAAGATTTTGGTGCGGGTTCTAGTTTGATTTCATCTAATGTTAGAAAAATAAATAAAATTGCTGCATCTTCTTTAAAGAGAAAAAAGTATGCACAATTGCTTTTTAGAATTGCTAAATATTACCGCCTAAAAACAATTGTAGAATTAGGAACTTCCTTAGGAATTACTACTTCTTATTTAGCTTCCGGTGATGAAGATGCAAAAGTCTTTACTTTAGAAGGTTCAAAAAATATTGCAAAAATTGCTCAACAAAATTTTAAAAAAAATTCTCTCAAAAACATCCATTTATTACAAGGTATTTTTGAAAAAACACTTCCGGAATTATTGTCACAAATTCAAGAAGTTGATTTGCTTTTTATAGATGGCAATCATCGAAAAAAACCTACTTTAGAATATTTTGAATCGTTCTTAAAAAAAGCGCACCCTAACTCCATCTTTATTTTTGATGACATCCACTGGAGCCAAGAAATGGAAGAAGCGTGGGAAGCAATTCAAAAGCATCCGGCAGTAACACTTACCATCGATTTATTTTTTATCGGCTTAGTTTCTTTTAAACATGATTTTAAACAGGTACAACATTTTTCTATAAGATTTTAGGAGCTTTTAATAACTAATAACGATATTTGCACCATATGATAATTGGCATCTTAAAAGAACCATCGCCTGAAACAAGAGTATCTCTCTTACCGGAACATCTTCCTTTTCTAAAAAAATTATCTGTTGATATTTTAGTCGAATCCAACGCAGGTGCACAAGCATTTGCAGCGGATAATGCCTATTCGGAAAATGGAGCTGTAATTGTTTCAAAAAATGAAATTTTTGAAAAGGCAGATATCATTTTATGCATTCATTTGCCGGCAGAAGAAAACTTTCAGTCATTATCTAATAAAATTATTGTAGGTACTTTTCAACCGCTGTATCACGCGCAAAAAATTCAACAATTAATTGAGAAAAATGTAACCATTTTTAGCATGGATATGCTTCCTCGAACTACTCGTGCGCAAAGCATGGATGTACTCAGCAGCCAAGCGAATATTGCCGGTTACAAAGCAGTGGTTTTAGCGGCTTCATTATATCCTAAATATTTCCCCATGTTCATTACCGCCGCCGGAAGTATTCCGCCTGCAAAGGTATTGATCTTGGGCGCCGGAGTCGCCGGATTACAAGCTATCGCAACTGCTCGACGCATGGGAAGTGTAGTGGAAGTGTTTGATACTCGACCCGCAGTTAAAGAAGAAGTAATGAGCCTTGGCGCAAAATTCGTAGAAGTGGAAGGTGCTGCTGATGCAAGCAAAGCCGGTGGTTATGCCGTAGAACAATCACAAGATTTTTTAAATAAACAAAAAGAAAAAATTGCAGAAAGAGTAGCAAAAGCGGATATCGTAATTACCACCGCACAAATTTTTGGAAAAAAAGCTCCTCTTTTAATTACTGAAGAAATGATTCAAGGCATGAAGCCGGGCTCAGTAATTATAGATTTGGCAGCAGCCACAGGAGGCAATACCAGCCTTACTCAAGACAAACAAACCATTCATTATAATGGAATTACCATCGTTGGAAATTCTAATCTACCGGCTACCATGCCGTCGGATGCCAGTAAATTATACGGAAAAAATATTTGCAACTTTCTTCAATTAATTATTGACCCGGAAGGAAAAATCAATTTGAATTTTGAAGATGATTTGGTGAAAGGAGCTTGTCAGCAAAAGAGCGATTAATTATTTTAGAAAAATTTATTTTATTCAATAAATACAATACCAATGGACATGTTACTCACTTTTTTTAAAGAACATACAGAGCTCATTTACATTCTTGTGCTCATGAGTTTTTTGGGAATTGAAATCATAGGACGAGTACCCAGCGTGCTTCACACGCCGTTGATGAGTGGCGCGAATGCCATTCATGGAGTCGTAATAATCGGGGCCATTATTGTGATGGGAAAAGCAGCTCCGGATAATTATGTAGCATTGATCTTAGGTTTCCTTTCAGTGGTATTAGGTACATTAAATGTGGTAGGAGGATTTGTAGTAACGGATAGAATGTTAGAAATGTTTAAAAAGAAAAAAAAAGAATTCAGTAGATCCATTATCTTAAAAAAAACATTTCTACTTCATCTTCAACAATAACTAATTCAAAAATAAATGCCGAGTATTTTATCACTTTCATATCTCATCGCTTCAATAACATTTATTTTAGGTTTGAAAATGTTATCGAATCCTGCTACTGCAAGAAAAGGGAATTTGATTGCCGCCGCAGGAATGACGCTGGCAATATTTGGAACCATTTTTTTGTATGAAGAAGATGGAATTAAATTAGGAAATTATACTTGGATTTTTGTAGCAATAATTATCGGAAGCGTTATCGGCACACTCACCGCCAAAAAAGTGAAGATGACGGCAATGCCTGAATTGGTAAGCTTTTTCAATGGAATGGGAGGAGCTTGTGCAGCATTAATTTCTATTATCGAGTTTGATTATATCTACCGAGAATTTAGCGGAATAGATACCGTTTTGATTTCAGAAAAAGTTGCGCCCGGTCATTATATCGCTATAATTGCAGGAACGGTAATCGGAAGCATTTCATTCATCGGAAGTATGATTGCTTGGGGGAAATTGAATGGAAAAATAAAAGATTTTTCTTTTAAAGGACAGCATGTAGTGAATCTTCTTATTTTAGCAATTGTTTTATCAACCGCAGTATGGGCCTACTTCACAACGATTCCGAATGCGCATATTGCTTTTTATATCACGGTATTTTTTGCGCTTTTGTATGGAGTATTTTTTGTGATGCCCATTGGAGGTGCAGATATGCCGGTAGTTATTTCTCTTCTCAATTCTTTTACAGGTGTGGCGGCTGCTTGCGGCGGATTTTTGTATGATAATAAAGCCATGCTTACCGGTGGAATTTTAGTTGGAGCGGCAGGTACCGTGTTGACGATTTTGATGTGTCGCGCCATGAATAGAAGTTTGAAAAATGTGTTGATAGGATCTTTTGGCGGAGGAAGTACATCTTCTGCTGCCAATGCAACTCAGCAAGGCCATATCAAAGAAATTAGTTTAAGTGACACAGCAATGGTAATGGCTTACGCAAAAAAAGTTATGATAGTTCCAGGTTATGGATTGGCTGTAGCTCAGGCCCAGCATACCTGCCATGAATTAGAAAAAGTGTTAGAAGAAAAAGGAGTTGAAGTTAAATATGCCATTCATCCTGTAGCAGGGCGTATGCCAGGCCACATGAATGTTTTACTTGCCGAGGCGGATGTGAATTATGAAAAATTATTGGAGATGGATGAAGCCAATCAAGAATTTAATACCACAGATGTAGTCCTCATTTTAGGAGCCAATGATGTGGTAAATCCTGCAGCTAAAACAGATCCTGCTTCACCAATTTATGGGATGCCGATTTTAGAAGTGGAAACTGCTAAAACTGTCATCGTCAATAAAAGAAGTATGAAACCGGGTTATGCAGGAATTGAAAATGAATTATTTTTTCACCCAAAAACCTCGATGCTTTTTGGAGATGCAAAAAAAGTGTTACAAGAATTATTGGCCGAACTGAAAAATATCTAATCTTCCTTTCTAAAATAATTTATTAAAAAACGCGACCACAATTAGTCGCGTTTTTTATTCTAAACTTTAATTCTAAACTCTCCCACTTCTTTACTTCGCAACCACTTCTCCTGAAAGTTTAATAAACTTTACATCATCGATACCGGCAAATTTTACAGTCAATGTTTTATCAATTCTTCCTAATGCAGCTGCATCATAGGTTGCTTTTACAAATCCTGTTTTACCCGGTGCAATCGGAGTTTTTGTATAATCCGCAATCGTACATCCGCATGTTGGATTCGCTTGATCAATAATTAATACATCCTTGCCAATATTGGTTACAATAAATGTAGCAGTAGTAGGAGTATTCTGTTTTATTTTTCCAAAATCAAAAGTTTCCACATTAAACTTTGCAACATCATCTGCTTTTTTCTGTGCAAAAACAGAAGTAGAAATCAACACCAATACGGCTAATAATAAGTTCTTCATAATCGTTCCTTTAATTTATTGTTCGTTTTTTAATAATTTTAATTTTTTATTTTCCGGCGCTGAAGTTTCAGGCGCTTTCCACACTTCTCCTTTTATCAAAATCTCTTTTGTTTTATTGCCATCATAATAAATGGTGATAGATTTATTAAATGTACCAATAGCCGCAGCATTATAACCTACCACAATTTTCGCTGTTGCTCCGGGAGCGATAGGTTCTTTACTCCATTCAGGAGTAGTGCAACCGCAACTCGCATGCACGTTTTCAAGCGTTAAAGGTGTTTTTCCTGTATTCGTGATTTCGAAAGTATGAGTAACCGGTTTGCCTTGAATAATTTTTCCAAAATCAAAGCCATCTTCATTCAAAATAAGATTGCCCGATTCTATTTTTGGTTGATTAATAATTTGTGTATTAGGCGCAGATACACGCTTTTCTTTGTTTTTAGTGGAAGTTTGTGAAAATCCCATGAGAGAAAAACTCAAACAGAGAAGTACAAAAAGTGATTTTACCATTTTATTTTTTATTTTTATTCTATTTCAAAGATACTAAAACGGATTAGAATGTTGCATCTTGCAACCTCTAAACCCGATATTTAACATTCACCAATCATTATCTTATTTTTGCAACATGAGTACTAATCAAAATAATGAAGACGAACTATTGGAAAATCTTTCTTTCGAACATTTTCGTGAAGAAGTATTGAAAGATTATAAAACGGTTTGCATTAGTAGAGAAGCCAGTTTATTGGGGCGTAAAGAAGTATTGACCGGCAAGGCCAAATTCGGAATTTTTGGCGATGGTAAAGAAGTAGCTCAAGTAGCGATGGCCAAATTTTTTATGCCGGGAGATTTTAGATCCGGCTACTATCGCGATCAAACTTTCATTTTTGCAAGCGGAATAGGAACGGTAGAACAATTTTTTGCACAATTGTATGCAGATCCTGATATTAAGAATGATCCGTTTAGCGCCGGGAGACAAATGAATGCGCACTTTGCTACAAAATTTGTAGATGAAAATGGTGAGTGGCTTTCTTTGGTAGATAAAAAAAATGTTTCCTCAGATATTGCTCCTACCAGCGGGCAAATGCCCCGAGCATTAGGTTTGGCTTTTGCGTCTAAAGCATTTAGAGAAATTGACGGCTTGAAAGAATTTTCTTCATTAAGTAATGATGGAAATGAAATATGCTTTTGTACTATCGGTGATGCCTCTACTTCAGAAGGCCATTTCTGGGAAACCATGAATGCTGCCGGAGTTTTGCAAGTGCCTTTGGCAGTTTTTGTTTGGGATGATGGTTATGGAATTTCTGTTCCCAAAAAATATCAAACTACTAAATCTTCTATTTCTGATGCCTTATCAGGATTTCAAAAAGAAGAAGACACCAATGGAATTAATATTTACAAATTAAAAGGTTGGGACTACGCCGGCATGTGCGAAATATTAGAACATGCCATTAAAAATATTCGTGAAACTCATACGCCTGCTTTGTTTCATGTAGAAGAATTAACTCAACCCCAAGGGCATTCAACTTCGGGTAGCCATGAACGTTATAAATCAACTGAAAGATTAGAATGGGAAAGAGAATGGGATGGTAAAAAACAAATGCATGATTGGATTTTGACCAATGCCTTAGCGAATGAAGAAGAATTAGAGAATATTGAAAATGAATCGAAAGAATTTGTAAAACAAAGTAGAGATAATGCTTGGGCAAAATATACCATTCCTATTAAAGAAGAAGTATCGAAAGCAATCCAACTCTTACAGAATTTTTCACCATCACAAGAAAATAAAAAATTGGTGCAAGGAATCATTAACGATTTAACTACACTTCGTGATCCGATGCGAAAAGATGTGATGAAGGCATTATCTACTTTGGCGATGCACACTCCTGAATCGGAATCTAATTCACTGATAGAAGTGAATCATTTTCTTGCTGATCTTAAAGAAAAAAATGCCCAATTATTCAATAGTGATTTGTATGATGAAGGCCCAAAATCTGCTTTAAAAGTAAAAGTCACCGATTTACAATTTGATGAAGATGCACCACTGCTAAATGGATTTGAAGTACTGAATAAATATTTCGATGAACTTTTTGCTCATAATAAAAAAGTAATTGCATTTGGTGAAGATTTAGGCCACATCGGAGATGTAAATCAAGGGTTCAACGGATTACAAGAAAAATATGGTGCCGAAAGAATTTTTGATACAGGAATCAGAGAGTTAACTATTATGGGGCAAGCCATAGGATTAGCTTTGCGAGGATTACGGCCCATTGCAGAAATACAATACTTAGATTATTTACTCTTCGGATTACAACCCTTAAGTGATGATGTTTGTACCACACATTTTAGAACCAAAGGGCAGCAAAGTGTACCGGTTATTATTCGCACTCGCGGCCATCGTTTAGAAGGAATTTGGCATAGCGGTTCACCGATGGGTGTTATTATCAATGCGCTTCGTGGTATGTATTTATGTGTTCCAAGAAATATGACGCAAGCACTCGGAATGTATAATACTTTATTGCGCGGAAACGATCCGGGAATTATAATTGAATGTTTAAATGGTTATCGCTTAAAAGAAAAATTGCCTTCCAATTTACTCGAGTACTCGGTACCGTTAGGCGTGACCGAAATTATCAAAGAAGGAAGCGATATTACCATGGTTTCTTATGGCTCTACTTTAAGAATTGTACAAGAAGCTGCAATAGAATTAGACAAACTAAATATAAGTTGTGAAATAATAGATGTACAAACTTTATTACCATTTGATATCAGCCACCAAATTTTACAATCATTGAAAAAAACCAATCGGATTGTATTTATTGATGAAGATGTGCCGGGTGGAGGAACAGCCTATATGTTTAATAAAGTGATGGAAGAACAAGGAGGTTATCGCTGGTTAGACGTTTCGCCAAGAACCATCTCAGCAAAGGCGCACCGCCCTTCGTACGGCAGTGATGGTGACTATTTCAGCAAACCAAATAGGGAAGACATTATGCAAGTCGCTATTGATATGATGAAAGAATAAAGTTGAAAAGAATAGGAATTAGATTTTCTTTCATTGTCAAAAAAAAAATTATGATTACAAATTCAGAAAGACATTTTATCGCAGAATGGGACGATCAAAGAAGTGGGCCTCGTTGGAAATATTATTTGTTGTTTAGCATGGCTTGGTCGGTGGTGAGTTTTTTGGTGATCTTTTTTTTAACCAAATTATTTACGCAATTGTGGGAAACCGGAGGCGCTAATTTAATCTACACATTGATTATTATATCAATTATAGTTGGAACTATTTTCACACATTTTTCTTATACAAGAAATGAAAAAAGATACCATAAAATTAAATCAAGAACAAAGGAAACGTTGAATTAATTTTCTATTTTTTACAGCGATTTTTTTTCGCAATATGCTTTATTATTTTTTCACCATGCTCTCTTGAATTTTCAATGAAAAGCTTATGGGTATTCAATCCTCCGCAAATTACTCCGGCTAAATAAATACCTTCTACATTGGTTTCAAAAGTAGCTTCATTATATTCAGGTGAGCACACATTATCTTCCGCAACATTGATTCCTATTTTCTTTAAAAAAGAAAGATCCGGTTGATAACCGGTCATCGCTAAAACCCAATCATTTGCAATCGTAACGATTCCTTCAGAAGTTTTAATCTCCACTTCTTTCTCACGAATTTCTTTGATGGTAGAATTAAAAAATGCTTTTATAGAACCTTCTTTAATTCTATTTTCAATATCAGGTTTTACCCAATATTTTACTCGCCTACTCAACTCCTCGCCTCGAATAACCATCGTTACTTCCGCACCTTTTCGCCAAGTTTCTAAAGCCGCATCCACAGCGGAATTGGCGGCACCTACCACCAATACTTTTTGAAACGCATAGAAATGAGGATCGTCGTAAAAATGTTTTACTTTTTTTAAATTCTCTCCCGGCACATTGAGCAAATAAGGGATGTCATAAAAACCTGTGGAAACAATAATATTTTTGCAAGAATAATTTTTTAGAGAGGTAACAACCAAAAAATCATTTTCAATTTTTTTAACTTCATTTACTTTTTCAAATAAATGAATATGTAATTGAAATGAGGCAACAATTCTTCTATAATATTCTAAAGCTTCAGCTCGTGTAGGTTTACTATTGATACTTACGAACGGCACATTTCCAATTTCTAATCTTTCGCTGCTGCTAAAAAAAGTCATATTCACCGGATAATGAAAAAGAGAATTTACCAATGTCTCCTTTTCAAGAATTACATATTTTAATCCGGCATTTTTTGCTTCTATTCCACAAGATAAACCAATAGGGCCGCCACCAATAATGATTACATCATAAATTTCACTTGGCATATTTGCAAGATAATAAATAATGAAGTAGCACTTTTTGAATATTTATTTCAACAATAAATTTTTTGAAAAAATATTTTTTTCAATTCATTATCTCATCAAATACATTTTGCCATAGCCTTTTGTAAAATATTTATCCGTATCATCTCCATCGGCTTTGTATTTTTCTAAAGAAGATCCATTCAAATTAGTAAGCACCCGATACAAATAAACTCCATTGGCCACCGGTTGCCCGTACATATCTGTTCCATCCCATTTAAAATCGGTAATATTTCTTCCAATGTGTAATGGGCCTAATTCTCCGGTCGTAATTTCTCGAATTACTTTTCCGGTAATTGTCAAAATTTGAATACGAATATTTTGCGGCACTTCTGATCCGGTAATAGTAAATACAAATGCAGTAGAAGTTGTAAACGGATTCGGATAATTCAGAAAATTAGAAATCATCGGTTTACTGATCACCTTAAAATTGATGTGATAATCTAATTCTCCGGCAGGATTTCCCATTGCATCTTTTCCGGTTACCAACAATTCATATTCCGCATCATCGCCGGGAAGGTTCGGACGTAAATCAATCATAGCCTTATTTTCGCCCGCTGATAAATCTGCGGGAGTAAACCTCATGGTATCATTATCAAATCGATACGTCTTTAAATTTCCATCCGGAAAACGAATTTGTACTTTGAATAAAGAGGTATCATTCAACGCCAAATATTTACTGTCGTCTTTTAACTTGATAAGAATCTGCGGTTTGGAAGAAACAATATCTCTATTGAGAATATGCACTCCATCAAAAGTAACATCCAATAAAGGATTGAAAACATCTGCCTTCACATAAAAATTCTTGTACAAGAAATTATTAAAATGTTGCTGTTCGGGTTGATCATTATCCGGATTAAAATCTATTAGGAGTGTATTTGTTCCGGTAAAATTTTTTGTATCAATATCGTATTTCAACAAAATCGTATCACCAATCATCAAAGGTTTTTGTTTTGGAATATCCAACGGATGGCTCACATTATTGGCATCAATCAAAATTAGTTTCACCTTCATGCTATCAAATGCAGTAGCACTAATATTTTGAAAAGCAATTCCAAAATGTAATATTTCTCCTTGCTCTAAAGAATCTTTTGCAGAAATAAATACTTTCGGATTTAGTGCTCCTTCCGGTGCAGGTGTGTAATTTAATCTCCAATAATCTAATTGATAAGGAGTGTAATGAATACTGTCTGCATTTCGCATTCTAAGTTGTATAAAAGGATATTGCGTAGCATTGATTGAGGAAATATCCACGCTTTTTTGTGACGCATTTACATTCATTAAAACACTTCCGTTTCCGGAATTATCGTAACCAATAATATCAATTTTTGGATTATCACCCGCGCTTGTATCGCCGGTCATTCCGTCCCAATTCATTTGTTTCCATTTTATAGATGGGCCAAATTTAGGAGAAGTAATAAAGCCCAAAGAATCTGATGTGATATAATCCGTTTTCAAATAAATCTTATCATTAATTCCTTGAGAAAATAAAGAACTTGGTCCGAATTCAGGTCGATCTTTTTGATACATGAAAATGAATGCAAGTGGTTTGCTAAATGCATCAATATCTGTAAAACCTTGTGATTTTAATGCACTGTAAAAAGTATTATTTTCTCCGTAAGTGGAGGCATCGTTTTTCCATGCATCCGCAAAAACTTGACTCGGTTGATTCGGCTCCACCACAATTCTTGCAATTACGATATAATCTTTGGGTATTAAATCTAAGAATTGTTTTGCCACTTGCCTTTTAGAAGGAGTAGAAATATCAAATGCAAAATTGGGCAATCTTGACGGATCACAAATCGGATAACTTCCGTACTTAGGTTGATTCATATCATTTAGCCAAAATTTCAAAGTAAGCGGATTGATTACATTGAAGATGATGGTATTCGTTGTATTATGCCAACACAATCCGGAAGCAATAATGGAACCGTTAATTCCTGAACTATGGTCCGGTGCTTGGTTTCCGCCTGTTGGATAAACCGTATTGTGCGCTTCAATAAAATTTAAAACTTTAGAGAATTTCCATTTTCTTTCCGCATTCAAATTTATATTTTGAGTATCAGAATATAAATGCTGATAATAGTGCGATTGATTAGAACCCGATTCTCCATTATTTAAATAAACAAAAGAAGAAGAATTCCAATGATAATCTGCGGGTAAACCGGAAGCGGGTTTGTTGGCAATTCTCCAATAATAAACGGTATTATTAGTATAAGTAATTCCCGGATCAAATTCAAGCAAACCTCCAATGGAATGAATCGTTTTGGTAATTTTAAAATTAGAATTAAATAACAATGTGGTATCTAATTCCATCACATATTCCTTTTCCGGACTTAGCAAATCGGCAGTAGATCCATATAATTTTTGCGTAGCATTATTTACGATTGCAAAATCATTCGGGAATGCGGGTTTGGCTTCATCTTCAAAAATGTAAAACTCTTTGGTAACTGTGTTATTACTTTTTGACAATTCATCTACTTCATTATCTGCATCAATGGTCACGGTTATTTTATTCAATCCCTTATCTCTTGTAGAAATGATTGGAATAACTAAATGCACAGAATCTGCATAATTAGGCCCTTTAATTCTTTTACGCAAAAGCACGTCAGTAGTGCCATTAGGATAAGTTCTTTTTACTTCAAAAGTGATAGAATCATTTACTGCTTTACCAATATTAAAAGTCTTCGCATCTAAAATAAATTTATCTTCTGAAACAGAAATAAAAGAGGGATTAATTTTTATTTGCGGTTCTTCTATTACATAATCCGGTTTTAAATGCGGATTCATTTTTAACGACGGATCGCCGTGTAAATTATTTTCTTCATAATCTGCTCTCGTAAAAAAATAAGTGCTTTCATCAGCTCCGTTTAAATCTTTTACGGTTTGTTGAATAAATTCTCCAATAGAGCCCATGTAATTTTGAACTCCTAATTTTTTATACAAAATAACATTGTAGTCGTTTAAATATTTTGGTACGCCGTAGTGTGTGCTCGCCAGAAATGCAATGCTGCCGCGCTGTTTGGCCAATACAAAATTCTCAGAGATGGAATAATTATTTTGAATAACTCTTAAAGTATCAAAAATATAATTATTTCCGGCAGTGCATCCGCTCACAAAAAACAAAGGATATTTTCCTGCATTTGAATAAGAACTAGGATCGCTCAAATTAAACTCTAAGGTATTGGCAGAAGAATGTCCGAAATAAGAAAGTATACTGATGCCTTCATTGAATAATTGTTCTAATCTTTTTCCGGCAATTAATTGTACGGCTACATTGGAATTTTTTACAAACAATTCTGTATGCGCTCCATAAGAAGTATCCTCAATTACTTTTTTGTATTGATTCATATATCCTTGGAATAAATTGCTTTCGGAATTTTCTTTTCCTCCTACAATTTGCACTGCATTTTTCATCCATAATTTTGTTTCCAAATTTTGCGCAGTGGATTGTTGCGCACTTTCAAACTCTTTTACTTTTTCTAAATAATTTCCAACTTCTTTTCCGGTAGTGGCGGAAAGTCTTCCTACAGGAAAAGTTGGAACCGCGCTTCCATAAGGCGATACAAGCAATACATCTGATGCAGGATATCCAAATGTGGGAACCAAATTTAATTTTTCGGCATAAATACTTTTTTGATTTTTTGTGTATCCATCATACGTAATTCCTTTTCCGATTAAGAAAACATATTTGGGAGTTACAGAAAAATTATTTTTTGCAAAATCTACAAAATCTTTAATAGCTGCCGGATGTTTTTTTATCCCAAAAGCAAATTGATCTACCAATTGATTAATATCAATCACCTTAGAATTGTAATTACCTCCGTTGGATGAACTTCTGTATTGATTGTACAGGGCTACGTTATTCACTCCTGTACCATCGTTATATAAATCAGGATTACTGATTATCAAATAATCTCCTTGATTGCCTGCAATTGAATAATCCACAAAATCTCTTTTCTGCAAAGCAGGTATAGATTTCAATTGAGAAGATGAAACATTTACCAAACGAAATTGTCGCAATGATGTAGCAGAAGGAGGTAATACAAATTTTATTTTTCCCGGTGTAGAAGTAATATCTCCTACATAACTTTTTTTATCGCTGATATCGAATAGAATAGGTGCTACATCTCCATAATTAAAATTTTCAATCTCTAAATAATTGCCCGAAACAGATGCAGGTAATTCAAAATAAAAATTCGTAAGACCATTAAAATTCCATTTACTCGGATATTTAATTTCTACATGAGAAACAACAATTCGATCTGTAACAGTCAAAGAAAGATTTTGGAATGAAAAGGCCGCGACATTTGTATTTGATAGCAAATTCAGCGGTACATCATTTATCTCTTTTTTTAATGAATTCAAATAGGCAATGGTTTCTTCAGCGATTGCTGTGCCATTCAGAACCACTTTTATTTTGCGTGCATTAAAAGCCGAACCGGCCATGCCAAATTGAATAGTAGCATTCGGCCCGCTTGGATATACATTCAAATCATTCATACTAATTTCTAAAGGATGATACGGATAAATATCATCGCTCGTCCAACCTTCGCCCATATCGTACGAGGAAGAATATACATACACATCACCGGCAGGTAATGCATAGCCCGGATTGAGTTTTGTATTAAAATAAGCTCCTCTATTATTTATGAAATAAGGCTCGGCCGGCAACACATTTCCTACCACATTATTGGATGTGGGAATGAATCTTAAATTATTTCCCGAAGGGTTTACGGTTAAAAAATAAGCGGAAGTATCTGTTTGTAAACTATAATGATCTGATAATTGATAACTCGGTTTTAAATAAAGTTTGGTGTCCGGTTTGCCATCATTTTTTTCGCCCCAAAATTGTATAAAATCATTACCGCTCATCGAGCCTGTTGCTTTATTTGTGTAAAGAATTTGTTCTTTACCATTTCGCCATAATTGAAATTGTTCAATAGGAATATTAGATAAACCCATTGCATTTAAATCAGCTTGTTTGATTTGATATAAACCATCTTGACCAATATTGATTTTATAATAAGTCTTGCTGTAATCAATCCAATTGTTGGTATAAGTTTGGGAATAAGCTATGCTGTTAATTAATAAAAACAATCCCAGCAATATTTTCTTCATCTTCATAAAAATTTTAATTATTTCTTTCTTTTCTAAGATCAATCTTCAACGAAAAGATATGTGTAAACAATGGATTGGATTGATTAGCAAGATTGGAAAATGCATAATCAATACTAATATTTTTTATTTTAAAACCTGCGCCTAAACTCGGTTGATAAATCCAAACTTTTTTTTGATTGGTGGTATCTCCATCTGCCAAAGCTTTTTGGAAATTGTAAACTCCTGCACGCACAAAAAATACATCTTTTACACGCGCTTCTAAACCAATATGCGGATCAATGCTGATTGGGTTTCCGCTAATTAATGTATTTCTTTTTCCATCGAATGTAAAATCAAAATCTATTTCTGCTAAAAGATTTACATTTTCTCCCAATTTGAAATCGTAAGAATTTCCTATGCTCAATCTCGGCGCAGTAAGCTCTGTGGATTTAATAGGAATATCATTGTTGGTTAAATACAAAATCTCCTTTTCCCTATCGGTAAAATTAAAAGACCAAGCATTGAATGTGGTCGTTAAATCTTTAGCCACTACTCCTAACTCCCATTTTCCTTTGGAAATTTTGATACCTGCATCAATACCAAATCCCCATGCAGTGGCAAAATGGCCTACTTTTCTATAAATCACTTTGGCATTCGCTCCATAACTCATTTCAAAATCATCAGACTCTTTTAGCTTTTGCGCATACGAAAATAAAAATGCATAATCGGCAGAAGAAAACGAAGTAATATTTCCGTAATTAATACTTCCATCGGGCTCCACTAAAAATAATGTATTAGGAATATCATCCACTGCAAATCTTAAAAATGAAAATCCTAAAGTTCTTTGGTTATCACTTAAAGGAAATGCTATACTTGCGTAATCATATTTACCGATATTATCAAAATAGCTCGCGTGCATCACATTTATAATCGGATCATCTTCAATATCTGTAAGTGCCGCAGGATTCCAATAACCCGCCGTAGCATCAGTAGCTGAAGCGGTCTGAGCCGAACCCATTCCTAATCCTCTTGCACCGGCACCAATATTTAAAAACTCGTTAGAGTATTTTCTAAATTGCGACGATCCAAAAAATGGAACTGTCATGAAGAGAATAATATTAATCAGTTTCAGCAATTTCATAAACCTATGCACAGAGATTAGTAGTCAAAAACAAATGGAGATAAAAAATAAGAAGTAAAAATTAGAACATACCTATTCAATTTGTTTTTGGGAGGGTAATACTTGGATTATTAATTATAAAAATAAGGATTATTCTGTTTAAAGAACAGATTTTTTGTAAAAGCTTGTAAATTACTCAAAAGTTTAAGTATTTGTCGTATTTGTACTTACTTTTGACACATTTTTATGGAAAATTTAATCAAAGAATTATCATGGCGCGGACTCATACAAGATATGATTCCCGGAACGGAAGAACAATTGTGCAAAGAGCCGACCATTGGTTATGTGGGTTTTGACCCAACTGCAGAAAGTCTTCACATAGGAAGTTTAATTCCTATTCTCATTTTAACGCATCTGCAGAAATATGGCCATAAACCAATTGCTTTGGTAGGCGGAGCCACTGGAATGGTTGGAGATCCTACCGGAAAAAGTGAAGAACGAAATTTATTGAGCACAGAAGTTTTAGAAAAAAATATTGCCGGTATCAAAAAGCAATTATCCAAATTTATAGATTTTGATTCCGATAAAAAGAATGCCGCGGAGATGGTAAACAATTATGATTGGTTCAAAAATATTTCTTTCATTGATTTTATTAGAGATGCCGGTAAGCACATCACGGTGAATTATATGATGGCAAAAGAAAGTGTAAAAATTCGCTTGGAAGGAGATACCGGAATGAGCTTTACAGAATTTTGTTATCAATTGATGCAAGGCTATGATTTTTATTATTTGTACACACATAAAAATTGTCAATTACAATTTGGCGGTAGCGATCAATGGGGCAATATTGTAACCGGTACAGAATTAATCAGAAGAAAAACCGGAGGTGATTCTTTTGCATTTACTTGCCCTTTATTAAAAAAATCTGATGGAAAAAAATTTGGAAAAAGTGAGAAAGGAAATGTATGGTTAGATCGCAATTTAACTTCCCCTTATTCCTTTTATCAATTTTGGTTAAACACTGCAGATGCAGACGCAGAAAGGTTTTTAAAGATATTTACTTTTCTTTCAGAAAATGAAATTAATGAGTTGGTAAAGCAACATAACGGTAATGAACACTTGCGAATTCTTCAGAAAAAATTAGCAGAAGAAATTACGTGCTTTGTACATTCAAAAAGCGATTATGAATTTGCAGTAAAAGCTTCTTCTATTTTATTTAATAATGATACAGCAGAAATATTAAGTGTACTTACAGAAGAACAATTATTGCAAGTGATGGATGGTGTGCCCATGGTAGAAATGGCCAAAGAAAAAATAGTCGATTCAGATTTAGTAACCCTATTATCCGAAGCGCAAATTTTTCCAAGTAAAGGCGAAGCAAAGAAAATGCTTTCCGGAGGTGGCATTTCTATCAATAAAATAAAAGTAAATTCTGCTGAAGAAAAAATCAAATCCGATCAATTCTTGAATCATCAATACGTACTAATTCAGAAGGGAAAGAAAAATTATTATTTATTGAAAGCGGTTTAAATTTCTAATTAAGAAACTGCTTTTAAATTTTTCTTTTCTGTAGATTGGTTGGCTAAAAATTCGTTGAGATGGGGAATAAAAATTCTTTCTTTGGCGAGATATCCATTTCCTTTTTCACAAAAATGAACTTTAATACTTTCCACACTGATGGGATTACCATCCGGAATATCGGCAATATTACTGTAGCGAATATCGTGGCCGTCTATGATCATTACTAATCCGCTGCCAATCGCCTCCATCATGTTCCCGTCTTTGATCACCATACCGGTATCTTCGCCCAATCCTATTCCTATGGCAGAAGGGTTAGCGGCAACGGCTTGAGCCAATCTTCCAAATCTGCCGCGTTTTTCAAAATGGCTATCGAAAATAACGCCATCCATCAATCCTAAACCTGTAGTAATTTTTACTTCGCCTTTTAAATGTGCTGTGGATGCATTCCCTTCGTAAATCATAGTTCTACTCATTGCCATCGCACCTGCAGAAGTACCCGCGACTACAAATTTTTTCTCGTTATTATATCTGTTGAGAATAATTTCTAAAAATTCTGTTCCACCAAAAGTTGCCGATAATCTTAATTGATTACCTCCGCTGAACATCACTGCATCACAAACTTTTATTCTTTCTATGTATTCTTCCTGCATCGCATCCGCTCTATTTCTTATAGGAATTAAACCAATGTTGGTACAGCCTATTTTCCCAAAGGCGTTTAAATAATTTTCTCCTACTTCGTTGGGAATCATAGAGGCAGTGGTAACTACTTCTATCCTTACAGATGAGCCACCGGCTTCATTTACAATGCGACGGAGAATACCTAATTCAAAAAAATTAAGGTTATTTCTGACCATCTCGCCCTTTTCTAAATCTACACCTTTATCTTCTGCACCTCCAATTGCGATCAATATTCCTTGAGGTATTTCCATCTAATTTTTTTAATTCAAAAAATAATAATCATTCCTATTTTTTTGTAAGGAATCGTGGTTCTAAAAAACCGACATGATTATTGTATCTACAACCAAGCTACAAAACTATGATGATAAATTCTAAATATGAAACATAAAATATTTCTTCACTTAATTACCGTGATTTTTTTTAACTTACCTTCTTTTAGTAAAAACGCTCATTTAAGAAATCATTTACCTTACCTTAATTTAATAAAAATCTAATTATTCTTTATGAAGATTCTTGAAATCAAAGTACTTCGCGGTCCCAATTTTTGGAGCATCCGTCGGCCCAAATTAATTCAGATGAAATTGGATCTCGAAGAAATGGAAGAAAAGCCTACAAATAAAATTGAAGGTTTTAAAGAAAAATTAGAAGCCATGTTACCCTCCATGTACGAACACAGATGCAGCGAAGGTGTTGCCGGAGGTTTTTTTGCAAGAGTGGAAGAAGGCACGTGGATGGGCCATGTGATAGAACATGTAGCTTTAGAATTACAGACCTTAGCGGGCATGGACATGGGTTTTGGCCGAACCCGAGGCACCGGAAAAACTGGCGAATATTTTGTAGTGTTCGATTATATGGAGGAAGAAGTAGGGAAATTTGCTGCCAAATCAGCCTTTAATTTAGTACAACATTTAATTGACGGTTCGCCCTACGACTTAGGGCAAGAAGTGCAGACTATGCGGGAATTAAGAGAAGATAATCGTCTCGGTCCATCTACAGGAAGTATTGTAGAAGAAGCAGAAAAAAGAGGAATTCCTTACATCAGATTAAATAAACACAGCTTAGTACAATTAGGATATGGCATTCATCAAAAAAGAATTAGAGCTACTATTGCCAGCACTACATCTTGTATCGCTGTAGATATTGCGGGAGATAAAGAAGAAACAAAAAATTTATTGGCAGCTTCTGAAATTCCTGTTCCCAAAGGAATTATTTTATACATGGATGACACCGTAGATAGAGCTATTTCTTCTGTTGGTTTTCCGATGGTTTTTAAACCCTTAAATGGCAATCATGGAAGAGGAGCCACGACCAACGTTACCACAAGAGAGCAAGCAGAAGTAGCGTTAGCAGCAGCTCGAGAGCATGGCAGACAAGTCATTTGCGAAAAATATATTACCGGTTTTGATTTTAGAGTTTTGGTAATTAATTATAAATTTATTTGTGCGGCTTTGCGTACACCTGCTTCTGTGATCGGAGATGGTATTCACACTATCGAATGGTTGGTAGAACAAACCAACCTTGATCCGCGAAGAGGTTATGGCCATGAAAAAGTGTTGACTCAAATAACTATCGACGGATTTACTCGAAAAATTTTAGACGAAAAAGGTTATACGCTCGAAACAATTCCTGAAAAAGGAGAATTAGTTTTACTGAAACCTACCGCCAATCTTTCTACGGGCGGCACTTCTACCGATGTAACCGAAGAAGTGCATCCGGTAAATATTTTTATGGCAGAGCGAATTGCCAAAATAATTGGTTTGGATATTTGCGGAATTGATATCATGGCGCATGATTTAAAAACTCCCATTTCTGAAAATGGAGGAGCCGTTTTAGAAGTCAATGCTGCTCCGGGTTTCCGAATGCACATCGAACCATCAGAAGGCCTTCCCAGAAATGTAGCAGAACCTGTGGTTGATATGCTTTTTCCAAAAGGAAGTAACGGCCGAGTTCCAATCATTGCCATAACCGGAACCAATGGAAAAACTACTACTACTCGATTGACTGCTCACATTGCCAAAAGTGCCGGGAAAAAAGTGGGCTACACCACGAGTGATGGAGTATATATTCAAAATCAGTTGATGATGCGAGGAGATTGTACCGGTCCGGTTAGTTCGCAATTTGTTTTAAAAGATCCCACAGTAGATTTTGCTGTGTTGGAATGCGCGCGAGGAGGCATTCTAAAAAATGGATTGGCATTTAATCATTGCGAAGTAGCCATCATAACAAATGTAGCAGCAGATCATATGGGTCTCGGCGGAATTAATAATCTGGAACAGATGGCTAAATTAAAAGCCGTTGTAGCTGAAACCGTTTTCCCTCACGGATATGTAGTATTGAATGCAGATGATGATTTGGTGTATGAAATGAGAAAAGGTTTGAATTGTAAAGTGGCTCTTTTTAGCATGGATGAGAATAATCCAAGAATAAAAAAACATAGTAAAGATGGTGGGTTAAGTGCTATTTATGAAAATGGAAATATTACCATCCTAAAAGGAACTTGGAAAATAAGAGTAATGAATGTAAAAGACATTCCTATTACTTTTGAAGGTAGAGCCGAACATAATATTACGAATTGTTTGTCGGCCGTTTTGGCGACTTATTTATACCGCGATATAACGTTGGATGATATTCGTTCGGCCTTAGCTTCCTTTATGCCTTCGCCACTTCAAACGCCGGGTAGACTCAATTTTTTCCATTTTAAAAATTTTACTTTTCTTGCTGATTTCGCCCACAATCCTCATGGCTTGCAGTTGCTATGCGATTTTGTAGAGAAATTAGATTATCCAAAAAAGATAGGAGTGATCAGTGGTACAGGCGATAGAAGAGATGAAGATATTCGTAAATTAGGTGAAATTTCGGCTACCTATTTCGATGAAATTATTATTCGTTGCGATAAAAATTTAAGAGGAAGAGAACCTGAAGAAATTATTTCTTTATTACAAGATGGCATCGCAAGAGTAAATCCTGAGACGCCGACAATGGTAATTGTAAATGAAAATGAAGCATTAGAATATATCTATAACAATCCGCAAGAGGGAGCATTATATACTATTATGTGTGATGTGGTGGCGGGAGCTTTAGATAAGATCAAAGAATTAAAGGAAAGAGAGTTAAAAATGGAAGAGACTGAGTAAATTATTAAGAAAATTCAAATCTCCGGTACTTTTTTCAAAATTGATTTGGTATATTTTACTCGTACCATTACTTTTGCAAACCTTTGTCCCATAGTATAAAGGTAGTACAACAGATTTTGATTCTGTCTGTCGAGGTTCGAATCCTCGTGGGACAACATACCCTCTTTTAAAAGCCTCTCTGACACTGCGTTTGAGGGGCTTTTAAAATTTTTGGGGTCAAATATGGGGTCAAATTAATTCCTTTATTTGGCTTTACAAAATTTATCTTTCCCTTACTTTAGCCAACTTTTTTAAGATTTTTGAAACCGTTTTCTGGCATTTTGGCACATTCTGAAAAATATTTTTTCAATTTTTCAAAATTTTTTGCCGGACTTCAATTTTTTTTTTAGAATTTATCTTTTTAGAATTTATCGCATCTTTTGGATTTCTTAAATGGAATGAATCAGACACAACCCTATGAAACGACCCTTGCAAAAAAGTTTTGTATAGTTTCTTCTCTGCTACTACTGCAAAGGTGCCAATCTTGGCATTAAATGGTGGAAAATCGAAAATTAAAAAATCAGTTAAAATCTTCTGAATTTATTTTTAATACTTAGGCTTAGTATACCAAGAAAAGTATATCAATTTTGAAATATAATGTAGGCTTCATAAATTTTAATGAAGCAAAAATGATTGATAAAGAAATTTTCCTTTATTTTTGGGCGAACAAAAAAACCTGCTGGTTCTGACCCAGCAGGTTGAAAGAAATAAAGTTAAAAACTTTATTTGGTGCAATGGGTGCATGGAAATGCCCACATTTGTCCGTTTGTTCTGTATACTCTTTTACCCTTACGAGTTATGTAGGGAGTATATACAGTTCCGTCTTTGCACCGGCAGCGTGAAAGGGTTCTTTCTTGCTTTTTCATAGTAATGAAAATTTAAGAGGTTAATAATCCGTAATTCATGGCTTACGTGTTGCCAAAAAAATTAAAGCCTAGTCATTCAACTGACTAGGTTTTTTTATAATCTAAGGGTAATATTTTCTCGAAATTGTTTATCTAAATTTCAATTGAACGCATAGAAATTGCCTTCTAATCTTAATTAGTTGAATTTCATAGTAATATCACTTAAAATTTAGGTTATACACTACCTGTGGAAAAAATTAAAAAAAAATTTGGCGGGAAGGAGTATTTTTACTCTTTCTAAAACCTACCCGTTTATTTTTTTATCCCGGTTCCGCAACCGGGATTATTTTTTCTTTTACAAAGAACTAACTTAGACGAAAGTATTTTTTCTAAACCATAAAAACTCTCCTAAAATATCAACATAGTGTGGATAAAGAATTTAATGCACAATGGCAGGCTATTAGCCTCTTACAGCGAGTTTAAAATTATTTTTAGGTATGGTTTTTAATTAAGGGTTATAACACCATATTATCACTTCTTTTTGCATTTTAGGTGAATTGTGAATTTCAATCTTATCGATAAATCGAATGAAAAATTATTTAAAAAATTCACTGAAATTTGTTTGAAATTTTTAGATTCAAGACGACATTAATTTCTTCAATAGATTCTTTTGATAATTAATTTATCTTTGGTTTTTCTAATCATCATTTCATTAGGAATTTTATTCCTTAGAATGATTTTCTTTCAATTTCTTGCGAAAGGATAAATAATTTGATTTCGGTTTTTACGCTGCATGTCTATAACATGCAGCAATCACTGCCAACGTTGGCACTTAATTTACTTCTTCCCTTACCCTTATTTACTACTTTATATCATTAATGGGTTTTTTGAAATGGTCAATTTCTTACCTTTTTTATACAAGGCTTTATAATATTTTACCTTTAATTTCTTACCCTTCAATTTTTATTTTATCAATTTCTTTCATTATTCGGTCGGTTTCCGATAATGCCACTATTATTTTTTGATAGTGTAAAATATCCTCAAAGTTTAGTTCTCGCCCTTTCCGGTCTTTGAGCCATTTCTGTGCAGGCTGATAACCACCGATATAAAACTCCCATGCTATTTGAGGGACATTATCAAAATACTGTGTATCATTTATAAATACTTTTTTGTCTTGGTATTTAATTTTTACAACTTCATTACTTCCATTAATTGGATATTGGGTAATATATTTTTCTACTTTAGGGCTTTCTAATAAATGTATTTGCCTTAACTCTCCTCCTAACTTAACCAATTCCCAAAAAGTTTTTTTATCTGCCGGATAGGGTACTCTTGGAAAATCTATTTTTAAAAATTCTTTATATTTTTCTCTGTATGTTGGCGAATGTAAAACCGCATAGATGTAATCTAAAATATCAATCGGTGCGAAAGTGTCTTTTGTAATTTCTTTTTCATTAGTGAAAACTAATTTTAATTTTTCAGCTATTTCATTAACGATTTTTATATTTAAGTTTGGCTTTCTTTCTGATTTTTGAGCAATTATTTTTTGGGTATTATTTTCATCATAGATATATAATGGTGAAATATAATCACCGCCTTGCATTCCGGGTCTCGACCAACTTCTAAAATCAATTATATTTTTTGAAACCATTGCGGATGCAGAATTTTCCTCTGCATTCCCAAGTTTATAAACTAAGCCTAAATTTTCCTTTATGAAATTCTTCATTATCTCTGTTCGAGGATAGCAATGAAACCCTTTAGAATTACCTGTATAAAACGTCCATCTAATATCAAACGGTCTATAACTTATTTCTACTATAGACCCTTTATTTGGATAATTATTATTTAGGTCCTTTCTTGCGAAATTTACTTTCCAGTCTCGAACATCCTTTCCTAAATTAAATCTTTTTCGAGCTGTTTCATCGTCTATACTTAAGAATTCTGCTATAGTTTCATTTAGTTCGATTTTTGTTTTATGGATAGTGAATTTATCTCTTGCAGTAACAATCCCAACATTATTTAATTCAAATAATTCAGTTATTTTAACTCCTTTATTATAATTCTCTTGAAGGTTAAAATTCATGCCTATGAAAAAATAATTAGGACTAATATTAGGTAGTTCTTTATATACTATTGTTTTAATTGAATTGCCATATAGAAAATCATATTTTATTTCTCTCTTACCGAATAAATCAGAATGAAAAACTCGCCCCAATTCATTGGGTTTTTTCTTTCCGGTTTTAATAAATAAATTTATTGATACACCCTGCATAATATCAAATACATTTTGGTCTATTGAACCATCAGGTGCGGTTTCCTTTTTCTTGCTATTTCCATGCAAATCCAAGGTGTAAATTTTATCGTAGGTTTTTAGTAAATTCCAACGCATACCCCTAAAAGTTGGATTATCTAAATATCCATGCGGATTAATAAATGCTAAAATCCCGCTTCCATTTTTTTCAATAAAATGTTGTCCATAACGAATGAACTTTACATAATCATCATTTATCCATTTTGGATTTCTCTCCTTCAATTTTTCTTTCCCTCCTGGTTCCTTTTTATAATCTTCCATTAACTTCATTATCCATTCCCCTTTGTTGGAACTCTCTCCACTATACGGAGGATTTCCCATTACTACCATCACCGGAGTATCTCTTTTAATGTGGTTTGCTTCGTTGGCTTCTGTACTCAACCAATTCGCAAATAACGTTCCTGTGTCGGGGTGATGTTCTTCAAGGCTGTTGGTTAGGTATATTCTAAATCGTTGTTCTTTCGTGGGCTTATAGCCTGTTTCTGTCATTAATAAATCGAGTTTTAAATGTGCCATCGCATAAGATGCCATCAATAATTCAAAACCGTTTAATCTTGGTATTAAATGATTTTCTACATAATTACTCCAAATTCCCTGCTGCCCTTCAAATTTTTTATAAATGTGTTTTACTGCTTCCGCTAAAAATGTTCCGGTTCCGGTGGCGGGGTCAAGTATTTGCACTTTGTGTACTTCCTTTTCTTCATCCTTATATTTTCCGCTCTTTTTATCAAAGTTCTGTGTAGCTATTTTAATTTTTGTTTTACTTGTATCTGCCAATCCTTGAGGCAAATTAAATTCAGTTTTTAAAATGTCATCAACTGCTCTAACAATAAATTGAACTACCGGCTCCGGAGTGTACCATACACCCCTTGCCTTTCTAAGTTTCGGGTCATACTCTGATAAAAATGTTTCGTAAAAATGTATAATTGGATCGCTCGTTTGTGTGGCTTTTCCAAAATTCTTCAATAAAGCTTTTATATCTGTTGCCCTAAAAATATCTGCTAAACTATCCACTATCCAAACCATCCTTATATCTAAATCATAGCCGGCTATGTATTGGAATAATTTTCTTAAAAATGGGTTGGTCTTTGGAATCTTTTCGGCTGCTTCTTGTCTTGAAAAGGTTAATAAACTTTGGTCATGCAATCGGGCTGAAAACATACCATAAGCAATAGTTTGAGCGTATATGTCAGCAAATTCTTTTGGTTTTATATCATTTATTAATACCTCTTTAAAAGCGTTCATCTGTTCTTTTATAGAACTATTTTCTTGTGTTTCTTCATCGCTTAAAATTGATTTTTCTATTACATCAGCCAAAAGTTTTGCTTTGGCTGCCATCATCTCTGCTAATTTTTTTGAACTCTTAATGGTTTGCCCAATGTGCAAACAAAAATCTTTTATTAAGGTTTCAAAGCTGGCGAAGTTTTCGGGTTTTGGTTTTATCTGTCCTTCTTCTATTTCAGCTATTTTAATGCTCGTTTTAAACTCTCCATTTAGATAAAAATTAAATTCTAAATAATCGGTAATAATTAGATTATCTAAAGCGGCTTTATAGCGGTCAAATTGTTCTTTTAATGATTTGCTTTTTAAATCTACTCCAATGTCTTTTGCTTCGATATAGCCCACCGGAATATCATTTTTAGTAAGGATATAATCAGGCGCTCCGCATGCTATTCTTGCAGGTTCATTGGTAACTAATACATTTGTTACCATGTTCTCCAATAAAGTCTGTAAATCGCCTCTGTAGGTGTGTTCTCTGCTGATACCTGTTTTAAATCTTGTATTTATTTTGTCTATGTACTGCGCAATAGTCATTGGAATAGTCTTGATGTAAATAAAGTATTAGATTCTCTATTTGCTAAAGTATTGAAACTTCACTACACTAAAATAAAAAAGCCTGATGGAGAGTTCATCAGGCTTTTAGATTTAATTTAGATAATTACCCTTTTAGGTATTTCGAAATTATTAAGAAATTCCTCCTCTTCTTGGTTCAAAGGTTCTTTTTGCATCTTCTTCCCTTTAAGCCTATAATATCTTCTTTCTTCCTTTGTCTCTTGGTTGGGATTATCTGTATTTCTATATAGATAATCTCTACCTCTTCCAAATTGCCATTTCATATCGGTAGACTTAATATCTCTTAGGATTTTAGCTAAATCAAACAAAACTTTTCCTCCAATTTTTTGAGGTTGAATTATCCCTTTTTTAATCCAATTATAAATAGTGGGTTTTGTTACCTGTAATTTTCCCATCACTATTTTGATGTTTACCAATTCGGATTGTTTGTTTGCATTTTCTTCAATTTTTAATTTCATTTGTTCTAAAAAAGGTTTTAAACCTTCTTGAAGTACTTTTTGAAATTCAGTAACAGTCATGTACTGCACATATTGTTCTGCCATTTTTTAAATTTTTCATTTTATTTATTTTTTAAGTGGAATAATTATGCACGTATGCAAAAATTATCAAAATGGGGTTGAACAATTGTTAACCAAATTATTGAGAGTTTAAAAGATTATTCTTTCACTCTCAAATTCGAGAATTGAAATGTGGCTCTTACATTTTGTAATAAATTTTAAATGTTATCGAATGAAAAATAAAAGTGCCGGAGGCAGAAAGAGGGTAATTTAAAATTACCAATAAGGGGATTTTGAAAGAAGGCAATTTTTTTAAATCCAAAAAATCAAAATTGCTTTGATAAAGTAAAATTAGTAAAAATTTGTCAACAAAAATCTATCTCAATATTTACACTATTCTTAGGTTCGGTCTATCCCAAACTCTCGTCATTTCAACAAGCTTGACATTGTCGGTTATTTTTATGTATTTCTTAAAAGTTTGGTACTCCTTATGTCCGGTCATATTCATCACTACCTCTGCCCTAATACCTTTCTCTAACGATAATGTAACAAATGTTCTTCTTGCTGTGTGCGAGGTTATAAAATCAAACTTTGGTTTTTTTATAATAACCTTTCTTGCACCACTAAATTTTTCTATTTCTATCATTTCGTCTATGCCTGCTATTTCACACAATTCTTTTAAATAATTATTTGTCCTTTGATTTGTAATAGCAGGAGGCAATGGTCTTTCATCGTCCATACCTTCATATTTTCGTAAAATATTTTTTGCGTGTATGCTCAAAGGTATTTTTAATAAATCCCTTGTCTTTTCTGTTTTGATTTGTATAAAATCTTCTTTAATATTTGTGTGATTGATTTTGATAATATCCGAAAATCTCAATCCGGTAAAACATCCAAAGCAAAAATTATCTCTTACATATTCAAGTCTTTTAGGTAAGTTTTTTAAATCCACTAATTTAAAAAGTTCGCTTTCTGTTAAGTAAATAATATCTGTTTCATCCTTTATTACTCTGAATCCGGATATATTTATGTTGGTAGAAATTATATCCATTCTTTTGCAATAATTCAAAAACACTTTTAGCACTTTTATGTGTCTTCCTACTGTGTTGTTAAGTACTTTATGGTAATTGATTAAATAATTCATGAAGCCTTCATAGAAACGCTGATTTATTAATTCAAAAGTTATGGGTTCTCCCATGTGCTTTGAATAGTCTTTTAATCTTCTTAAAGTAGCGTTGTAATTTTTTATGGTTCCTATAGCCTTAGATGCTCTTGAATTTTCCATGAACTGTTCATAAATTTTATAAAATTCATTTTCCTTTTCATACTCCCCTATTTTCATTTTGAATTTCTTCTCTACTACAGATATTGAATATTCTTTTTTGGCAAACATCGCTTCCCTCAATATTTCGTTAATTACATCTTTGTAGCCTTGCAATAAAGAATTTACTTCATTCAGTTCTGTAATCTTTCCTTTCAATAATTTTCCATTTCCCCATCTGTCTTTTTTTACTTTAATTCCTGTCATGAATTTAAACTTTTTATATAGGTCTTGATAAACCAATACAACACGTGAATATCCCTTTTTGTCAGGTGGCTTTAAATAAAAATTTGTTGATGCCATGTTTGGGGTCAAATTTGGGGTCAAATAATACTTTATTTGATTTTAATTAATTTAACCGCAAATTATTTTAAACGACCTGCAAACCCAATAAAATCAATGGTTTCAGTAAAAATCAATAAAATGTAGTAAAAATTAATTAACCCAATAGGGCATCCTCGTGGGACAACATACCCTCTTTTAAAAGCCTCTCTGACACTGCGTTTGAGGGGCTTTTAAAATTTTTGGGGTCAAATATGGGGTAAAATTTAAATAACTTTTTGTGATTTTAAAATTCTTCTCTTCTAAAAGCAACATAATTCCAATAAATAATGTCATTAAACTAATGATCAATTTGAAAAATCAATTTCTTTACTTTTTTCTTTTCCTTACGGGAATTCTTTTTCTTATAAGTTGTAAGAAAGAACGTGTAGAAAATAACAATAAGATAGTGGTAACTTTATATAGTTGTTCTGAAAAAGCTATCGAGCCCTATATTTGTTTTGATTCTTTGATAATTGATAGCCGTTGCCCCAAAGGAGTGGAATGTGTTTGGGCCGGAACAGCTTTGGTCAAAATAAGTTTTGGTGAAAACGGTAATATCCATCCGTTTAAAATGTATTTAGGACACGATACTACCATTAACAGCTATAAAATTGCCTTTACTGATTTAATCCCTTATCCAGACGATAATACACCCATTCCTGAGTGGGAAAAAACTATAGCCACTTTTACTATTTCTCAGTAAATAGTTGCCGGTAAATTATATTTTTATTTGATCAATTTCTTGAATCAATCTATTGACTTCCTCGATTGAAATTTTTTCATCATCACTACGATTTTCCTTTAAATAAATTTCCCTAAGCTCCTTACCTAAATTTACTAATTTCCAAAAGGTACTACTTTCGGGTGGAAAAGGAATTTTTAGAAATTCTATATTTTCTTTTTGGAAATTGGAAGAATGGAACACCGCATTGATGTAATCTAATATATCAATACCAGTAAAGATTAAAGGATATAATTCCATTTTAAAATCATCGCTTACTTCATCACTATTGGCATAACAAACGGGCGAGGCATTTTCCTCAATCTCTTCTTCTTTCTCACTTTCATCCACAAAACGCAATCCCAATTTCTCGGCAATCCTCTTTACAATTGGTGTATTGAGATAGTTACTTTCGATTTCGTTTTGGTGAATCGTGTTTGGATAAAAGTAAAAGGATAATGGCTTCTCCTTTTTTTCTGTATCCAATTTATTTGAAAAATATGCATCGCAAATCTCTTTCCGTTTCGCATCTCCCAATAGTGCCCAAATATCAATCGTTTCAAAAGGTTTCACATTATTCATTTTCGATTAGCAATTTATTGAAATAAAAATTCATTCCTTATACTTTTAGTTTTATTTCCATTAGCAAAAGCCTTCTACTTTCCTTAAATTTGCAGAAATTTGAGTGACATAAAAATTAGCTCACTCTTTTTTATATATTTCTCGAAAATTTATTATCTCTATGTTTGAATCGTTAAGTGAAAAGTTAGACTCCGCCTTTAAAACGCTCAAAGGCCAGGGAAGAATTACAGAATTAAATGTTGCGGCTACCATCAAAGAAATTCGTCGCGCTTTAGTAGATGCAGATGTAAACTACAAAATAGCCAAAGAATTAACTGATACCGTTAAAGAAAAAGCTACCGGAGAAAAAGTAATCAATGCGATTAATCCGGGGCAATTAATGGTAAAAATTGTAAAAGATGAATTGGCTGAATTGATGGGTGGCGAAGCGGCCGAAATAGATCTAAGCGGAAAGCCAACGATTATTTTAATCGCCGGACTTCAAGGTAGCGGTAAAACCACATTTAGCGGTAAGTTGGCCAATTATTTAAAAACAAAAAAAGGCAAATCTCCTTTATTAGTTGCAGGAGATGTATATCGTCCGGCTGCAATCGAACAATTGAATGTTTTGGGCGGACAAATAAATGTAGATGTTTATTCAGAGCCGGAAAATAAAGATGTGGTGAGCATTGTAGAAAATGCGCTCAAAGAAGCCAAATTAAAAAATAAAAATGTAATCATTGTAGATACTGCCGGTCGCTTGGCTGTGGATGAAGTGATGATGACTGAAGTAGCGAATATTAAAGCGGCCATCAATCCTCAAGAAATATTATTTGTGGTTGATAGCATGACCGGTCAAGATGCCGTAAATACTGCTGCTGCGTTTAATGAAAGATTAGATTATACCGGAGTAGTTCTTACCAAATTAGACGGTGATACACGCGGTGGTGCTGCTATTTCCATTAAATACACGGTTAATAAACCCATCAAATTTATTAGCAGTGGCGAGAAAATGGATACGTTGGATGTTTTCTATCCGGAAAGGATGGCGCAGCGTATTTTGGGAATGGGAGATATTGTGAGTTTGGTGGAGAAAGCTCAAGAACAATTTGATGAAGCTCAAGCCGCACGATTGGAAAAAAGAATCAGAAAAAATCAATTTGATTTTGAAGATTTTAAAACTCAATTGCAGCAAATAAAAAAAATGGGCAACCTCAAAGACTTGATGGGCATGATTCCCGGCGTAGGAAAACAAATCAAAGACATTGATATCAATGATGATTCTTTTAAAGGAATAGAGGCAATGATTAATTCCATGACCTTGGAGGAAAGAAGAAATCCTGATGTGATCAATCCGAGCAGAAAAATGAGAATTGCTAAAGGAAGCGGAAAAGACATCGCTGAATTGAATGCTTTCATAAAACAATTTGAGCAAATGAAGAACATGATGAAGATGATGAATAAAATGCCGATGGGCCGTATTCCGGGAATGGGCAAACGATAATTTAAATGTAAAATGGATCGTTAAATACTATTTGAATTCAATTTCAAGACGAATAATATAACCCATTTTCCAATTATTTTTGGATAATGAATTCCTTGGCGCTATCTTTGCAGCCGTTTTAGAAACCCAATTAATTAACCTCCCAAAAAAATTTATATTTTTATGGCTGTAAAAATGAGATTGCAACGACATGGTTCAAAAAAGAAACCATTTTACTTTATAGTAGTTGCAGATTCCCGTAGTCCTCGTGACGGTAAATTTATCCAAAAGTTAGGAACTTATAACCCATTGACCGTTCCGGCTACAATTCAAATTGATAGACAAAAATCATTAGAATGGTTGCACAAAGGTGCTCAACCTACTGATAGCGTACGTCGTATTTTAAGTTTCAAAGGTGTATTGTATTTGAAGCATTTATTACGTGGTGTTACTCTTGGTTTGTTTGATGAAGCTACTGCAATGGAAAAATTCACTCAATGGAGTACCGAACACGAAAATCAATTTGCTCAAAGAAAAGAAAAAAGCAAAAAAGCAAAATTGGAAAGTCGTCCCGTTTTTGTAAAAAAAGAAGAACCTGTGAAAGCAACAGCTCCAGCTGAAGAAGAAGCTCCAACTGAAGAAGCAACTACAGAAGAAACTTCCAATACTGATACAACAACTCCTGAAGTAGAAACACCTGCTACAGAAAATAGCGAAGAAAATACTCCGGAAGCATAATTCATTAAAATTTTATTTTTAAAAATAGCTTTAAAGCCGCCCATTGGGTGGCTTTTTTTATGGATTAGATTAAAAAAACTTAAAGATTATCTCGCTCCCGGCGGGCAAAATTTTCTTAAATAATCAGAATACAAAGTAGATAAATGTTTGGAAGTTCCTTTTCCTTCACTCAAACTATGGGTGCGATTCGGATAAGACATAAATTGAAAGGTCTTATTATACTTTATCAATTCGTTGAGCATTATTTCTGCATTATCATAGTGCACATTATCATCGCCGGTACCATGAATAAAGAGCAAATTTCCTTGCAAATTTTTTGCATAATATAAGGGAGAACCTTTTATATAATTATCCATATTTTCTTGAGGCAAACCCATGTATCTTTCTTCATAAATATTATCGTAGAAAAGAAGATTCGTCACCGCAGCAATAGAAATTCCGGTCTTATAAATTTCAGGATGTTGAAACATTAAATTCATGGTTGAAGATCCACCACCACTCCATCCCCAAACGGCAACTCTATCTTTATCAAAATAAGGTTTCTCTAAAATTTTTTTTGCGCCCATTGCTTGATCATGAATATTTAATTGCCCAATTTTACCATAAATAGATTTACGCCAATCTCTTCCCCGCAAAGACGGAGTGCCTCTGTTATCTATTGAAATGGTAAAATATCCTTCGATACTTAAATCACCATTAAATAAACGATTATGCTGTGCGCCATACCTGTCTTGCACTGTAGACGATGCAGGCTCGCCGTACACATAAAATACAACAGGATATTTTTTGGTAGAATCAAAATTGACCGGCTTCACCATCCAACCATCTAAGGTGATATTATCATCGGTGGTAACTTTAAAATATTCTACATTACTATGCTCATTTACGCGCATATTTTTTGAAATACTTCTCGATTCATAAAGTGGTTTATGCGATGGCAAAGAGATCCATTCAGTAATAGGGAAGGTTTTATAATTTGAAAATGAATGCACTGCATATTTGGCTCCGGGCGAAATATTATAATCATGCGTTCCTTTTAAAACACTTGGTGAAAGTAATTCCAAAGTTCCCGTACCATCTAATTTGGTTCGATATAAATATAATTGTGTTGCATTATCGGGCGATGCCATAAAATAAACATAACCCCCTTTATCATCAATACACTTTATATTATCAATGTCGTAATTTCCTTTGGTGACAAGGGTTTCGCTTTTGCCATCTTTGCTAATTAAATAAATATGTCTCCAACCGTCTTTTTCACTCACCCAAAGAAATTGATTTCCATCATTCATCCAATCCCATCCCATGGGATCGTCGTCATTCCATCTTGATTTGATGTCAATAAATGCCTTATCATTTTCTGTATAAAAATTGGTGGCAGCGCCTGTCGTGGTATTGCAATAAAATAATTTGCTTTCATTTTGTTTTCTATTCAATTGTTGCAAAACAATTTCATTAGAATTATTAGTCCATTCCATTCTTGGAATATAGTGCTGTTGTGGATCACCGGGCACATTCATCCATTTGATATTTTTATTAGCTAAGGTGATTACTCCTAATCTTACCGGCGATGGCGGTTCTCCTACCTTTGGGTATTCCACCGGAATGATTTGAGAATAGACTGAGTCGGTTGTATTCAACATATAATAATCTCTAATTTTTGTAGCATCCACTTCCCAAAAAGCAATTTTTTTGCTATCCGGACTCCACCTAAATCCATCTCTACAGCCGAACTCTTCTTCATACACCCAATCGAAAGTACCATTGATCATTTTTCGTGTGCCCGTAACCGTTAGTTGAGAAATAATATGTGTTTTTAAATCTTCCGAATAAATATTATGCTCGCTTACATAAGCCGCTTTAGAACCATCAGGTGAAATTTTTGCGTACATCAATGATTGAGCCGGCAAACCCTTGCCTAATTGTATTAACTGATTTTGAGGCACATTCAAAATCCAATAATCGCCACGAGTATTGTATCTCCAAACCTTTGCGGTATTAGTGAATAAAAGCAACATTTTATAATCAGGTGAAAAACTATAAATGGAAAATTCCAAGGGTTCAGTTTCACCTTTTGGAATCAATTGATTTTTTTTCACCAATACAGTTTCATTATTAGTTAAGAGATCATATTTTACTATATCTCCTTCATTCATTTCTATGATTCCCATTCCATCATCGGTCCAATTAATTTCTTTTGGTCTAAATTGAGAAAAGGATGAAAATGTAATAAATGAAAGAATGACAATTATGAAACTCGTTTTGAAATGACGATGCATGCTGGGAGAATTTTTTTGTGAATAAATAAAATTCCAAAATCTGATTAAAATTAATGGATAAATTTGAATATGGAAGAAAGAGAAAAAATAAGAATTGATAAATATTTATGGTCAATAAGAATTTTTAAGACTCGGAGAATCGCTACAGATGCGTGTAATAGCGGGAAAGTGAAAAGTAATGGTATTAATGTAAAACCTGCAAAACCCGTTTCTATTGGTGATGAATATGAGATAAAAATCGAAGCAAAAAAATGGATTATTAAAGTAACCGGATTGTTGCATACTCGTATGAGTTTTGAGATAGCTTCTCAAAATTATTTAGATCTTTCACCGGAACAAGAAGTAAGTAAACAATCTTCTGCTTTTGTATTCAACACCGGAAAAAGACAAAGTAAAAAAGGAAGGCCCACTAAAAAAGAAAAAAGAAAACTCGATGATTTTTTAGAATAAACTATTTTTCACCCTACATTAGAAAACTAATATTTTCGCCATTTTTGATTGAACTTTTTTCAATCTCATTTGTATGCTTGTTTATCTGAAATAAAAATCCTTCTTCAACTCCATCAAAAAGAAGAACCTCATTTTCTAAAACTAAAGCTGTTCCTTCAGGCAAAGCCACCACAGCAATTCCCGGATTCATTTTTAAAAATTCCTCCAATCTTTGATCTCTCGTTTCTCCATTAAACCCTTCTATTTTTTGAGCATAATAATGTGGATTTATTTGAAAAGGAAATAGACCTAAGGCATTGAAACTTTTGGGCTCAATGATCGGCATATCATTCGTGGTAGAAATTGTAGGACTTAAAATATTGGAACCGGCACTCCAACCGATATACGGAGCTCCGGCATCTACTTTATCTCTTATTAAATCAATTAATTTTTGCGTTTGTAAATCATGAATTAATTTGAAAGTATTGCCACCGCCTACCATAATTGTATCACAATTTTGGATGGTTGTTTTTGCATTTAACTCCTCTACTTTAAAAATAGTGTGAGACAAACTTTTCAGCGCTTCTTTAATTTTAAAAAAATAATTTTCTTGATCATCTGTCGATGCAAACGGTATAAATGCAATTTGACGATTTTCCTTTCCAAGAAAATGATCTATCAATGAAATAGATGTTTCTAAAATAGCAGAATTACCTACTCGAGAACTACTGAGCGCAAGAATTTTTTTTGACATCGTACCTATTTTTTATCAATTAAAAAATGAAAAAATTTATTGGCATCTATCTTTCATAGCAACCGATATCAGGTTGTGCACCTCTTAATTTATCATCTAAATCATATAAAAACGGAGTAGGTGTACCGGCGTTAATTGCAGGCGCACTGCTGTTTTTAGAGAAATGAAAGTCGTAAATATTTTTTGAAACATTGATACTATCAAACAAGGGAGAAACATTTTTTATAGAACTTATAAATGTAGCGGGAGTAGGATCATCTTTTACTTTATACAATACATGATCGAATTGAACAGAAAATAATCCGGTGCCTTTTTTAGAAACCACAATTTCATTATCCACACTTCCGGCATCACCCCAAAAAATAGAATTTTGAAAAAATGCTTGCAAAGGCGCACTCAAAATTACTCCGTCTTGATTAATAAAATCGGTGACTTGTAATACAGGATTTTTATGATCAAAATATCGATTGCCATAAGACGCAACAGTACAATTTACAAAACGATATTTTCCGCCCAAAGCCAGTAGCACATTGCTTCCGCAATTACTAATTAAAGTATTATCTACATGAATTTCTGAATTAATAGCAAGCAAACCTGCATCGTAAATATTATCAATAATACATTGAGAAATGATCACTTTCGGATTGGCTGTTGTAGATAAGCCTTGCGCAATAATTCCCTGATAGGCATTTTTGACGGTGGTATGTTTTAAAGAATTATCCTTGCTGGTATTTCTAAAAAAAATTCCGGGCCAACTTGCAGGCAAATCTTTATAATCGGCATCCGTTCTATCTCCTGAAAAAATGATCGGTAAATTTTTGGTACCGATAGTTTTTAAAGTACCATCAACTAAAATCGGAGCATCGGCATGAACATAAATTTTTGTGCCTGCACCAATATTTAAAACTGCATTGGTATCTACTTGCAAACCTCCTAAGATCACATAGGGCAAAGTATTATTCCAATTTTCCGTACCGGAAATTTTTTTATTTTTTAGAAAAATGGCATTTTGTCCATACGCTTGAAGTTGCACCTGACGCTGATTTCCATTGTATGTGATTTGAATACTGTCTCTCTCAACAAACGCATTGGTAACACCTGAGGGATTTATATTTACCTGAACAAAAACATACAAACTATCATTGGCATTAATTTCCACATTATTAATTTCCGGACCGGCAATTCCATCTACATTCATTTTGAAAACAGAAGAATTTCCTCCACTCAATTTCACTTGTGTGATGCGTAATTTCTGATCGTTATTATTAAATATTTTGAATGACTTTGTGACCGAACCGGCAGTAGTAAATACCGTATCATAAAATAAACTATCCACACTTACAGATAATTTGGCATCCTTGCTATCAATAAAAGATTCTTTTTTGCACGACAAAAAAAGAATTGTTGATACAACAATGAGGCAACATATTTTGGATAGATTGGTCAACTTAATTTCTTTTCTTAGATTAATATTTTTTCAATTTCCTCAAAACCTTCATCGGCCGCTAATCCTTCCCACAAAATTTTATAAACCATTTCTGCAATAGGCATTTCTGCTTGTATTTTTTGATTCAAAATGTACATGCATTTACTTGCATTATATCCTTCGGCTACCATATTCATTTCTAATTGTGCAGATTGTACCGAATATCCTTTACCAATCATATTTCCGAAGGTTCTATTGCGACTAAAGAGAGAATAACAAGTTACTAATAAATCGCCCAAATACACTGAGGCGGCGTAGTTCGCCATTTTGGTTGAATCATTTTTTACCGGAATATCATGCCCTACTTCAATATTTTTTATTCCTGTCTTTTTTAAAAATCCGGCCATTTCATCGGCACTATTGGCAATGAGTACGCTCAAAAAATTATCTCCATATTCCAATCCATGTGCAATTCCTGAAGCAATGGCATAAATATTTTTTAGAACAGCCGCATATTGAACTCCTAAGATATCTGTATTCTGTAGCGTATTCAAATAACACGTTTTAAAAAACGAAGAAATATGGATTGTCTCTTCTGAATCAATACCCGAAAAAGTAAGGTAAGATAATTTTTCTGCTGCTACTTCTTCCGCATGGCAAGGCCCCAAAACAGTAAAATAATTAATCAACTCTACGTTGAATTTTTCTTTTAAAAAATCATTCAACAATACATTATGCTCAGGCAAAATTCCTTTTACTGCAGAAATAATTTTTTTCCCTTCAAAAATATTTTTAGGTAAATCCTTTAAGGCATCGGCAGTAAAAGCAGATGGCACCACTATGATAATCGCATCACTTTGGGTAATGACTTCTTCTACATGAGTAGAAAAATTAATTAATTGTGTATCAAAATAAGCAGATTCTAAATATTGAGGATTATGTCTTCGACTTTTAAAACTCGTAATATTCGAATCGCTCCGAAGCCACCAATTAATCGTGTTTTTATTATCTGTCAAAATCTTTGCTAAGGCAGTACCCCAGCTGCCACTTCCAATAATCCCAAATTTCATTTCTCTAATAATTTATTGATGACTTCGAAATCTTTTGATGCTTTCGATTACAATATATTCAATTTTTCCATAGCAAGTTGCGCGGCCACTTGGCTGGCATCTTTTTTATTAAATGCTTTTCCTTCTGCAATCACCATTCCGTCTATCGTTGCGCCAATGGTAAATAATCTTCGGCCTCTTTCTATTCTTTCATCTATGGTTTCAAAATCTAAAACCTTTCCATTTTTATTCGCCCATCCGTATAATTTATTTTTTAAATTCAGATCAATAATTTCCAAATCTTGCATGAACAAATACGGTTTGATAATTCTATCGGTAATCCACTTTTGTGTTTTTGAATAACCTTTATCTAAGTAAATCGCTCCAATCAATGCTTCTAATGTATTGCCGAAAATTTGAGAAATTTTTAAAGAATTATCGTAGCGATTATAAATGGTAATTCGTTTCAAACCAATCTTTACTCCAATGTCGTTAAGTTGATTTCTATTGACCATTTTACTTCTCATCTCTGTAAGAAATCCTTCTTCTTTATAAGGGTACAACATGAAGAGATAGTGCGCTACAATAATGCTTAAAACTGCATCGCCCAAAAACTCCAATCGTTCATTATTTTCATCTGCTCCTTCTCTCACAGAACGGTGACTCAGCGCGGTTTTGTACAATTTCCATTTTACCGGCGAAAAGCCGAGTATGTTGCGCAATTGTTGTCTGAATTCTCGCTCTTCTTTTGAATAGAAAATATTGGTCAGAACTGACACTATAAAAATTTAAATGATAAGGATTAAAATTAAAGAAATAAATTCATTACCACACTATCAGGGTGCAGTAAAATATTTGCGCATTAAATAAAATATTTTGGTTGAAAGTTTTTCTTCCGAAAAAAAGGAAGAAGTAAATTTTACAAAAATTATTATTGCATAAATTTAAAAATCACATAAATCGCAATGATAGTTGTGATCCAGAAAACAAAACCCCATAAAATAATGGTGCCTTCTACAGATGAAACGCGTTTCACTAATTTTTGTTCGAGGATTACAGCATCTTCTTTAGTAGCAAAATCTTCTTTCATTTGGCTTCGCCACAAAGCAATTTCATTTTGTGAATCTTTGATGCGTGCGTCCACATTTTTTTCAATTTCTGCATCAATGTATTGCATTATTTCAGCACCTTCTTTTTCGCCAAGTCGGCGAACTAAAAAATTTTCTATTTCATTGGTTGAAACATTGCTTTCGTTTTCCATAAAAAAAATTTAACGATTAAAAAAACTAAGGCTTATACTTCTTCACGATGATAGAAGCATTATGCCCACCAAAGCCAAAGGTATTACTTAGTGCAGCATTCACTACTCTTTCTTGAGCTTTATTAAAAGTAAAATTCAATTTGGAATCTAATTCAGGATCGTCCGTAAAATGATTAATAGTAGGTGGAACGATATCTTGAGTTACGGCCATTATACAAGCCAAAGCTTCAATAACACCGGCCGCTCCAAGGCAATGCCCTGTCATTGATTTTGTAGCACTAATATTTAAGTCATATGCTTTTTCACCAAAAACACTGAGAATGGCTTTGGTTTCTGCAATATCTCCTAATGGAGTAGAAGTACCGTGAACATTAATGTAATCAATATCTCCAGGCTCCATGCCGGCTTCTTTAAGTGCTACATGCATTACATTTTTCGCACCCAATCCTTCAGGATGGGGAGCAGTGATATGATGTGCATCGGCCGTAGCTCCGCCTCCGGCAATTTCACAATAAATTTTAGCACCTCTTGCTTTTGCGTGTTCTAATTCTTCTAAAACTAAAACTCCGGCTGCTTCTCCCATTACAAATCCATCTCTATCTTTATCAAAAGGGCGAGATGCAGTTTTTGGATCGTCATTGCGTTCGCTCAAAGCCTTCATGGCATTGAATCCGCCAACTCCGGCTTCAGCTATTACCGCTTCGCTTCCTCCTGTAAGAATGATATCGGCTCTACCCAAACGAATGTTATCAAACGCTTCAATAATGGCATTGGTACTACTTGCACAAGCACTTACCACTGCGAAATTGGGGCCTCTGAATCCATATCGCATCGAGATCTGCCCTGCGGCAATATCCAATATCATTTTGGGAATAAAGAAGGGATTGAAACGTGGAGTACCATCGCCTTTAGCGAATTCCATCACATCATCTTGGAAAGTAGTGATACCGCCAATGCCGCTCGCGAAAATAACTCCTACTCGATCTTGATCTACATTTTCTTTAGAAATATTAGCATCTCTTACTGCTTCATCACTGGCTATTAAAGCAAGTTGAGTAAAACGATCGAGTTTTCTGGCTTCTTTTCTTTCGAGATATTCTGTAGGTTCAAAATCTTTGACCTCACAGGCAAACCTGGTTTTAAATTTGGAGCAATCAAATTGTGTAATAGGAGCTGCACCAGATACCCCTTTTTTCAATCCTTCCCAATATTCAGGTACAGATTTTCCTAATGGTGTAATGGCACCTAATCCAGTTACTACTACTCTTTTTAATTCCATAAGCTTGCCTGCAAAGTTAGTTAAAGATATTACTTAGCATGCTCTTCGAGGTATGCTACAGCTTGCCCTACCGTAGTGATAGTTTCAGCTTGTTCATCCGGAATGGAAATATTGAATTCTTTTTCAAATTCCATAATCAATTCTACGGTGTCTAAGCTATCGGCACCCAAATCGTTGGTGAAAGATGCTTCTGTTGTAACTTCGGCTTCATCGACACCTAATTTGTCAACAATAATCTTTTTTACTCTTGTTGCAATGTCCTGCATGGTTGTAAATTTTAGTTAATAGGCCACAAAAATATACTTTTTGCGATAAAAAAAAATAATAAGTATTTTAATATTCAATGTTCGATTCCTTTTCAAAAATAGGAACAATCTATACAATACCAAAAACTATTGTAAAACAAGTTTTTTGGATGTTTCTTATATGGATTCATTTTATTTCAACGAGCTATTTAAAAAAATAAATGTAGTATTAAAAAACTATCACAATAAAATATGTAGTTTTATTCAATAGTATTTTCATTTATTAACAAACATCACATTTTTTATGCCAATAAAGCAAATTGATTTTGGAAGTAAAGAATATCAACAAATGCTGAATTTGCGGCAAGAGATTTTACGAACGCCATTAAATCTTTCTTTAGAAGATGAAGATTTAAGCCATGAAAAAAAAGCTATACTTATTGCCGCGTTGGATGATGATGTGATGTTAGGATGTTGCGTACTAATTCCATTGGAAGAAAATGTGATTCAATTAAGGCAAATGGCTGTGCAAGGCAATTTACAAGGCAAAGGTATTGGAGCCGCACTGATGAATTATGCGGAAAATATTTCTTGCGATAAAGGCTTTAAAAAATTAATGATGCATGCCCGAAAAACCGCTGTTGGTTTTTATGAAAAATTGGGTTATAAAATAAAAAGTAAAGAATTCACAGAGGTTACCGTTCCTCATTACATCATGGAAAAGAAATTAGATTTCAAAATTTAAAATTTCTTGTAAATTATTTATTGATTTTTTCCCTAAGAAATTGTCTTATTTCTAAATATTTTTCTTCTTCAAAAGCCGATTTGGGGATCAGGAAAAATGAACGATTATCAAAATATAAATGATAAAAATGCGGGCTTTCTATAAATTGACTAAAGGCAGTCCAGGGCCAACTCTTACTCCCTCTTTCATTTTCTAAAAAAAAATGGTGCTCCTCAAAACTCACTTTAAAAGTATCTTTAAAAGTAGAGGCTCTTCTATAAATCATGAAGGGAAGAACCCACCAAAAAGAAATCATCAAAATAAACCATAAACCCGAACTTAATAAAAATGCTACCGGAGACACAAGCTTGAAGTAAGAAAGTACCGCCGATAATATGGCAAATACATTGACTAAAATAATCATCAATTTAATTTCCTTACGGCTAATAAAATGATATCGCAATGCTTGCAATACCTTCTGTTTATTGTAGGTGAAAAATGAAGAAGTCATAGGTGCACAAATGTACGATGTATGAATAGGCTCTCCCTAAATTGTCGAAAAAAAATTTATCTTGATGTTTTTAAATTCGTATGAACCATACACAAACCTATGTAACTACATGTAAGCTCTTGTGTAAAGCCAAAATCGAAGGCTCAGCCAAGTTTTAAACCAGAAGAGAATTTTTTATTAAACCCAGGATAAGAAGTTTAAAGTGAAATCATTTCATTATGATCAATTGTTTTTTTTCTTTAAAAGTGCCATTACTTATTTCAACAAAATAAATGCCGTTTTGTAATCCGGAAACCGAAAAAGTCGCCGTCTTTACTTTTGGGAATGATTGAATTTTTTTCACATTTCCTTTGTTATCATAAATTTTTATTTCGGTAAATGTTTTATTTGAAGAGGATTTTAAAAAATTATTCTCAACTAAAGAAATGTTGACTGTACTTGTGGCTGGATTAGGTGACATCACAAAATAATAATCGCAAGGCACATAAGCATTGGCGTGGGATTGAGGTGACACACCACAACTATTTACGGCTGCTACAGAAATATCGTATTCAATATCACAAATATTCCGAGGAATTAAAAAATGCGAAGAAGTACCATAATTAAAGGCGCTATTTAATACTCCATTCTTGTACCAATAGTAGGATGTTGCATTTTCTACAGGTTCAATATCAGCATATAGCTTACCCATAACTGGGTCAATCAGAGAAAAAGTAACCTGCCCTGGTTTAGGACTGCCAACTAATATGTTAGGTTTTGAAATTACTGATTGCCCAAAGCAGGTGTTTGAAACCGTCGCTGTTAAAGTTATAATTCCATCAGCCTGTTTTGATAATGTTACTGATGTGCCAGATGAATTTATGGTTACTATACCGCTGGGAGTTGCTGACCAAACAACCACAGAGGTTGGAGGTAAGCTCGGAATGCTATATGAATTCGAAGTATTGCAAAAACTATTATCTCCAATTATAATAGAACTGTTTGGATCACAGTAGTCATCACAATCATATGTTTGAGGTAAGTTTTGCATTTCTTTATATATCCATTCGGAATTGCGTGGTGTGAAATCAGTGTGGAAAATATTGTATGATCCATTCGAAAATTCCTGGGCTATATATTTGGTAGCCCTTGACCCATTGGATCCATTAATATTAAAAATAAATTGCTGATTAAATGTTGTACTTGTTACATTCTGAACATCCAATGAACTCGTAATTGGAACAAAGGAGAATACCTTTTGAGCAAAAGGGAAGGTAAGATTGTAATCTATATTTAATATTAACGAACCTACTACACCCCTCCATAAATTTCCTAAAAAAGAATTTTTATTCCCTATATAGGGGACTGTTCCTGATTGTGATAATGAGCCACCGCTTTCAACATCCCGAGTTCCACCAGGCACGCCATCCCAGGGAATAGTATTGGCTGGGGAAATGCGGGGAGAGGTATTCGATGTAGTATGCCAACCTGTACCTATAATTCCCAGAAAAAGCCTTATGTTTCTTTCCATTACTACATTGCATATTTGTGCTTGTGACCCGTATGCAGGCAAGGCGTTTAACTGAACAGTAAGGCGGTATTTATTCCGGAAGAGATAACCTCCCAGCCAGTTAGCGAAAGCCACATTGCCCGATCGCTGTAATATTAAAGCCCCTGCGTCCATTACTTGTTTACCACATTGCGACCCATTAGATACGGCAAGAAACTGATAGGGTGCTGTGTAATCTACCATTGTTCTGTAAGGGCCGCCAGGTGCTAAAAAGGCGTTGGTCACCATGCCGCCATTGCCATCGGTAACTCGCAAAATTAATTGTTGCTGGGTAGCAGGCTGCTCATTGAGATTATAAAATGCTTTCAGCTCATCTACACTACTTTTAAGTGACCGAACAATTTTGACCTCCCCCAAATCATATAAAAAATACTGCAATCCAAGCGGTAGGTTGGCACCTTGGTGGGGGCTATCCATAGTAATGAGCTGACGGGTTTCAGTATTGTTGGTTCCGGTTTGTTTGGTTCTTTTTGCCAGCGCATACCTGCTTACTAGGCCACCCATGCTGATACCCATAATCACATTTTGTTCTCTTATACCATCAGCATTATTTACCTTTCGGCTATTTATCGAATCTATGGCCTGCAGCAGGTAATCTGCGTTTTCAATTACACTGCGCATGGTGTAGTAGTCTATAAAAATGAGATCGTAACCGGCTTCTTCGTCTAATTTTTTGTTGATGTCAAAAACATCCCTTATTTTATAATTATCCCACTCCTCTAACAAATCATTCAATCCATAATTATTGGGTTTTAGCAATGGAGAGGCATCCGTAATATCATACCCTTCCACCACTATTAAGGGTTTTACAATTTTATTTTCTAAGGCCGTACCCTGTCTCAGCTTACTGTACCGGATGTATATTTTCATATCCTGATTGAAATGCTGTGTCGCCTGCAATGGGCTCCCCGGTGAAACAAACCAGGGTATATACGGGTTTACATTGAGGTAAGATGTAGGAGGAATTCTGAGATTAGGAGTATTAAATTCCTGTAAAGTTAATGGCACAAATCTATTTTTCTGACCTGATGTGGATGTTACACGCACCAATTGTTGAGTATAGCATTCATCAGTGGTACCATTTGTATAGGTAACTTTTACGGAAAATTTTTTATATCCGGTACTATCATTAAATGTCTTTGATGCCAAGTAAGTAAAGCCATTAGCAAAAATATTTTGATACCCTGAACCATCTAAAAAATTTACCTGTACAGTTGAAATAGTTCTGGATGTATTCCCAAAAAATAATGGCTGATAACCAATCCTTATTTGGTTATTAAACCTGGATTCGGGGAGAACCGGAACTGCCGCAAAACAATGCTTTAGCAGATAAGGGCTTTGATTACGGCCCGGTACATCGTAAATCTGATTACCGCTTGCTGTAAAGAGATTTTGTTGTATGGCATCTTCTCTAAGGGATGCGTAATCTGCTGAAAATAAAACGAGTATGGTTGCGGCATCATAACGGGCAAGATTGGTATAGACCTGAGCTGTATCCAAAGGGTTCATGGGCGGAATAGCTAAATTTATCCTGCTCTTCTCTATATCATTGTACATTAGGTTGAATACATCAATATCAAAAATATAGTTACTATCGCTCAATACTCCATTGAGCCAGGTCTTATCTACCACCTCCGGCCCATATTCATTGAGATAGCCTGTAGGTATCAGCGTTTTATTTATATTCTGAAAAATAAAGTTTTGCTCTGTGCGAATTGGATCTGTTTGTGAATAACCGTAAAAGGATTTCATTAGCATTATTGCTACAAATAAAATCTTTTTCATAATTATTAGTTTAAATGGTTTTTATAATTGTTTATCAAAGCGCCCGTTAGTTACTTTAAGGGTATCACAACCAGGCTTGACCAATGTAAATTCAAATGTGCCCGAAATGATACCTTTTTGCAAGTCAAATTTGGTTGTGTGGATCAGCCCATAATAAACCACAGAGGAATCATTAAAATGATCATATTCTTCGCAGTCATTATTTAATTTATAGTCTTTAAAGTACACTCCACTATGAGCACTATTAATATTGAGCATTTTGCTTGATACATAATTTAATGAATCAACCATGAGATCAATGCGTTGTTTAATATTCTTTTTAGAATCTATCCAATACGCATCTATTCCAAAATTTCCACCGAAACTAATATCATAATCCATTCTAAAACTTGGATCACATAAAAGGAAACAATCCTGGTTTTGCGCAACCCAAGCCTTTCCATTTACAAGACAACCAAAAGTATTGGCACCGGTTTGAGTAGCAGGAGGTAGTTTGGATAGCTCATCCTGTAAGGTGTTTTCTTTTTTGCAAGCCGTCATTATGGTCATTGTCGCAATTAATAAAAGAAAAAAGGCTTGATATGATTTCATGGTTTTCAATTTACAGAATTTCAAAAGACCCGTATTAAATCAAATCTACCGATCTGAAAGAGTTGAATGTAAGGTAGTGCAATCTATTCTCAAAATGCGAGAATTTTATAAACCTTTGGCTCCATATCTATGCCATGCTATATCCACCAGAAAATCCAGCCAACTCTAAACTTCTCTTTTTTAATCTTTCTACATCCAGTGATTCAATTATTTCCTCAGCAGTAAGAATTAAAGAAACTTCATTCTCTTTCCACCAAGTAGTTTTAGCTAATTTTTCAAAATGAATAATGCCGATTAAATAATTGATTTGATTGTTTGAATGCCATTCTTCAATACTTTCAAAATCATCTTTACGGATGTGAGCCCAATCTGTAAAACCAATATAAACTTTTACATAAAAATCATTGGTGAGTTCATGAGGTTGATGTTGGTATAATTTTTTGTACTCATATTTATATTGATAGCGAAGTGCTGAAATATCACTTAATACTGCAGAAGCCGTTGGAAAACCACCCGCTCCTTTTCCATAGAAAAATTGTTTGTCCGCAAAAGAACTTTCAATCACGACACCATTATATTCTTCTTTGATAAAAGCGAGTAGATCATTTTTCTTAATAAATTGGGGCAATACAAAAGCAGCCACTTTTCCATTTTTTAATTTTTTTGCTTTTGCAGAAAGCCTGATAAGACAATCCTTTCTCTCAGCAATCGCAGCATCTTCTTGTTGAATATGTTGAATACCGGTAAATACAATTTCTTTTTCTTTAGGAATAATCCCATAAGCATGCGTGAGCAGGAAGGTCCATTTATTGAGCGCATCAAAACCTTCTACATCCAATGAAGGATTACTTTCTGCAAATCCATTTTGTTGTGCTAATAAAACTGCACTTTTAAAAGGAATTTTATCTTCAAACATTTTTGTAAGAATGAAGTTGGTGGACCCATTTACCACTGCATTAATAGAATGCAATAAGTCATTATCATAATACTCTTCCAAATTGCGGATAACCGGAATAGACGCGCAACACGCGGCTTCATACAAAAAGGAAGTTTCATGTAATTGTTGCAATTCTAATAATTCAACGAGATGATTCGCTATCATTTTTTTGTTGGCACTAACTACTGATTTTTTTTGTTGCAAGGCTGTTCTTACAATTTCAAAAGCAGCTTCCGCATCGTCAATTAATTCTACGATTACATTGATTTCAGAATCAAAAAGTAATTCTTCTTTGTTGGTTGTAAATAATTCAGAAGGTGCATTTCTGTTTTTTGAAGGATGCTTAATACACATTTTTTTAATGGTGGCATTTAGTGATGGGGTTTGATGAAGTACTTCGTACAACCCTTGTCCCACCACACCAAAACCAAATACACCGATAACTAATTTTTTATGATGACTCATTGTAAATTTTGAATTTTAATTTTGAATTTTTTAAACCAATGCTGCTTTCTGTAAAACAGATTCGGACGCTTTTACTTTTTGCAATGCATCCTTTAAATCTGCAATTAAATCTTTGCAATCTTCTATCCCAATTGATAAACGAATCAATCCATCACTCACTCCTGCTGCCTTTCTAATTGTGTCCGGGATTGATTTGTGAGTCATTGTAGCAGGATGGCAAAGGAGTGATTTTACTCCGCCAAGGCTTTCTGCCAATTTAAAATAACGAGTACTTGTCACGAAAATTTTCGCTGCTTCAATTGTATTTTCTTTCAATGAGAAGGAAACGATTCCACCAAATCCTGTCGATTGTTTTTTAGCAATCAAATGATTAGGATGAGAGGATAATCCGGGATAAAAAACTTGATCAATTTCGGGTTGCGCTTCTAAAAATTCAGCGACCAATTGTGCACTGCCGCAATGCTGTCGAATTCTGAGATGCAAAGTTTCTAATCCGCGAATAATTAACCAACTGTCAAATGGTGAAAGTATTGCTCCGCTTGCATTCTGAATGAATTTTATTTTGCCTCCAATTTCTGCATCTTTTGTAACCACAATTCCGGCTATGCTATCACTATGACCTCCTAAATATTTGGTGGCGCTATGCACAACAATGTCCGCACCTAAATTCAAAGGCTGTTGTAAAGCCGGAGACGCGAAAGTGTTATCTACACAAAAAAGACAATCATGCGCTTTTGCAATGGCAGCTATTGCGCCAATATCCGAAACCTTCAAAGTGGGATTGGTAGGTGTTTCTATCCAAATTAATTTTGTATTGGGAGTGATTGCTTCGATAACATTTTCTGCATCAGTCGTATCCACATAATTTACTTTGATTCCGAATTTTTCATAGATGTGCGTAAAGAGACGAAATGCGCCACCATAAATATCATCTACGGCAAGAATTTCATCTCCTGAGGATAATAATTTTACTACTGCATCAATGGCTGCTAAACCGCTACCAAAGGCAATTCCGGTACTTCCATTTTCTAAAGTAGCTACTAAATTCTCTAATGCTGCCCGAGTAGGATTTCCGGTGCGCGCATAATCATAGCCCTTATTTTCTCCCGGAGCATCTTGCACAAATGTGGATGTTTGATAAATTGGAATAGAAATCGCTCCGGTTAAAGGATCACATGGAATGCTGTGTAGGAGCTGTGTTGCTGTACTCATTTTTTTTGATTTTAGATTTTTAAGAATGTTTTAAAATTCTTTTCAAAACCTTATCAAGAAAAACGAGAATTCAAAAACGTCAGGTAAGCAATTTTATACCGCAAAAATTTTGGGCATAAAAAAACTCATCTGACAGAATCGGATGAGTTAATATTTTTCAGAGGAGTTCCTCTTATTTAATTAAAACTTGAATCTGTCTTATCTCTCCCTACAATTTCTGTAGAGATGGATGTAGCACCTTTAAATGTCGATTAAACATTTAGGTTGCCAAGGCGTCATTGGGCCATTTCCCTCTGCCTTTCTTGATAAGTGAATCTTAAAGAACTGCCGCAAAGATGAATTGTAAAATTGAGCCGACAAAATTTTTTTTGAAAAAAAATTCTGTGACGAAAAAAAGTTTTTAATTTTTTGATAAAAAATTACATAAAAAAAGTCACCCGATTAAAGGTGACTTTCGTTTTGGTATTTTATATTATAGAGAATTATACAACAAATGTAAATTAGCTACAACCTAAGCTGTTACCACAGTTCAAGCATTTGTAACATGTACCGCTCCTTATGGTAATATGCCCGCAAACATTACAAGAAGGCGCATCGCTCTGCATATTTTTTGCAGCGCTATTTATTCCATCTTGGCTATGATCTTTCTTTTCATATTCTGCACGATAATGTTTGGTAGATGCTTTTGGTTTCAATGCTCCCGTTACTCGCAACTCACTCAATTCAGGAATTCTATTTCCGATTGTTGGAGTTTCATCATCCCAAGGAGCGTCGCCCATATTCTCTAATTCAGGTTTGTCTAAAACATGAACTAAATCATTTCTTCCCAGATATTCGTATGCCAATGAACGGAAAATAAAATCAATAATGGATGTGGCACTTTTGATGTTGGGATGCTCCACCATTCCTGCAGGCTCAAAGCGCGTGAATACAAATTTATCTACAAATTCTTCCAATGGAACTCCATATTGCAATCCGATAGAAACCGCAATAGCAAAGCAATTTAGCATACTGCGCATCGTAGCTCCTTCCTTCGCCATATCAATGAAAATTTCTCCTAAAGTTCCATCGCTGTATTCACCTGAACGCAAGAATAATGTTTGTCCATTTATTTTTGCTTTTTGATTAAAGCCTCTTCTTTTTGATGGTAGAGTTCTGCGCTCCACAATCATGGCCAACTGACGCTTTAATGCAGTGTCAGCACTATTTTGAACTCTTTTATTTACTTCTTCTAAAAGATCATTGATAGTCAATTTTCCCATATCCACTAACGCAGTTTCGTGCTCGTCTACTTCCATTTCTTCTTCTTCAGAAACTTTCTTTTTCTTATCACTCTTATTGCTTAATGGTTGCGATAATTTAGAACCATCACGGTAAAGCGCACACGCTTTTAAACCCAATTGCCAACTTAATAAATAAGCATCTGATATTTCTTCAATGGTTCCGTCATTAGGAAGATTGATGGTTTTTGAAATGGCTCCACTTAAGAATGGCTGAGCCGCTGCCATCATGCGAATGTGGCCACTGTAGTGAATATATCGCTCACCTGTATTACCACATTTATTGGCACAATCAAATACAGAAAGATGTTCGTCTTTTAAATAGGGCGCTCCTTCTACCGTCATGGTACCACAAACATAAATGTTCGCTTCATCAATTTGTTCATCAGTAAAACCAAGTGCTTCTAAAAGACTCCATTCAAAATTGTTGTAATCTTCTTCTTTAAAACCTAATCGTTGCATACATTCTGCTCCCAAATTAAATGCATTGAATACAAACCCAATTTCAAAAGCAGAAGGTAAAGCCGCTTCCAATTTTTCAAGATCCTTTTTAGAAAATCCTTTCTCTAAAAGTGATTCTGTATTGATGTGTGGAGCACCATTTAAAGTAGCATGCCCTTTTGCATAATTGACGATCGATTCAATTTCTTTTTCGTCGTATTTCAAATTTCTTAACGCCTGAGGTACACTTTGATTTATTATCTTGAAATAGCCGCCACCACTCAATTTCTTAAACTTCACCAATGCGAAATCAGGTTCTACTCCTGTGGTATCGCAATCCATTACTAAACCAATTGTACCTGTTGGAGCAATTACTGTGGTTTGCGCATTTCTATAGCCAAATTTTTCTCCCATTTGTACCGCATCATCCCAAGCTTTTGTAGCCGCTTTCAATAAATAATCCGGACAATCTTTGGCACTAATTCCTTGTGGTTTTATGCTGATTCCTTCGTACGCTTCTGATGCATCGTAAGCAGCAGCACGATGGTTTCGCATTACGCGAAGCATGTGTTCTTTATTTTCTTCGTACTTACTAAACGTGCCCAAATGCGCCGCTAATTCCGCTGAAGTTTTATAAGAAATACCGGTCATAATAGCTGTAATTGCTCCCGCTATACCTCTTGCTTTATCACTATCGTAGGCAATTCCACTCACCATCAACATGCTGCCTAAGTTGGCGTAGCCTAATCCTAAAGTTCTATAATCATAACTTAATTGCGCCACTTCTCTGCTTGGAAATTGCGCCATCAAAACAGAAATTTCTAAAACGGTTGTCCAAAGTCGAACAGTGTATTCAAATCCTGCAACATCAAAAGTATTATCATCTTCATTGAAAAATTTACGAAGATTTACTGAGGCTAAATTACAAGCTGTGTTATCCAAAAACATGTACTCGCTGCAAGGATTACTAGCTCTAATTCTACCACCTTCCGGACAAGTATGCCATTCGTTGATGGTGGTATCATATTGAGTTCCGGGATCTGCGCAGGCCCAAGCAGCAAAATTAATTTCTTCCCATAATTTTTTTGCTTTGATGGTTTTCATTACATGACCATCACCACGCGCTTTCAATTCCCAATTACCGTCTTCTTCTAAAGCATGAAAAAATTCATTCGGTATGCGAACAGAATTATTACTGTTTTGTCCGCTCACGGTTTTATAAGCCTCGCCTTCATAATCGCTCGGATATCCGGCAGCAATTAATGCAGCTACTTTCTTTTCTTCTTGCACTTTCCAATTCACAAAAGTTTCAATTTCGGGATGATCCAAATCCAAGCAAACCATTTTCGCCGCACGGCGTGTAGTACCTCCACTTTTAATGGCTCCTGCGGCTCTATCTCCAATTTTTAAAAAACTCATTAATCCGCTGGAAGTACCGCCGCCACTCAATTTTTCACCTTCACCACGAATACTGCTAAAGTTAGTTCCTACTCCACTTCCGTATTTAAAAATACGCGCTTCGCGTACCCATAAATCCATGATACCACCTTCATTTACTAAATCATCATCCACACTTAAAATAAAGCAAGCGTGAGGTTGTGGGCGCTCATAAGCTGAAGTAGAAGTTTTTAAAATAGCATCTTTTGCATCTACATAATAATGACCTTGCGGCTTTCCGGTAATACCATAAACTTCATGTAATCCCGTATTGAACCATTGCGGAGAATTAGGAACGCACGCTTGATTTAAAATATCATATACCAATTCTTCATAGAAAATTTGTGCATCTTTTTCAGAAGCAAAATAATTACTTCTCTCGCCCCAAACCCGCCAACAATGCGCCATACGATGTGCTACCTGTTTTACGGAAGTTTCTCTACCCAAAGAACCATCCGGCTGTGGTACGCCTGCTTTTCTAAAATATTTTTGTGCTAAAATATCTGTCGCAATTTGGCTCCATTGTTTTGGCACTTCTACATTGTTCATTTGAAAAACAATCTCACCCGTTGTGTTTTTAATCACAGAAGTTCTATAATCATACTCAAATAAATCAAAAGGTGAAGTTCCTTCTTTAGTAAAATGTCTCGAAAAAGCGAGTCCGGTATTGGTAGATTTTTTATTAGCCATGATATGCTGGGTATTTTTTATTTTTGAAATGACAACGAAAATATTTTTTCTCAACCATTAAAACACTCCCAAAATATCAACACAATGTGGATAAAGAATTTAATCCGCAAGGACATTGAGTTAGGCGAAAATTTATCCTTATTTTGAGCAAGTAGGTTTGGTTTTTGATAAAGAAATACGACCAAAAATTATGAGAGCACTGATTCAACGAGTATCCCAAGCAAGCGTAACGATAGAGGGCCATGTAAAATCTTCCATTCAGGCAGGACTATTGATTTTATTAGGTATTGAAGATGCTGATAGTTGGGAAGATATAGAATGGTTAAGTAATAAAATTGTCAATCTTCGTTTATTTGATGATGAAAATAATGTACCTAATATTTCCGTAAAAGATATTGACGGCGATATCTTAATTGTAAGTCAATTTACTTTACAAGCTTCTACTAAAAAAGGAAATCGACCTTCGTATTTAAAAGCAAGCAACGGAAAAATCGCGCTTCCTATTTATGAAAAAATGATCAATCAATTAAAGCAAGATTTAGGTAAAGAAATTTTTTCAGGAGAATTTGGTACCGATATGAAAGTGGCATTAGTAAATGATGGACCTGTGACGATTTGGATTGACACAAAAACCAAAGAATAAAATTTAAATTTATGACGATAGAGCAAGCGCAAGAAAAAATAGATGAATGGATAAAAACCACGGGGGTTCGATATTTTAGCGAACTCACCAACTTAGGAATTTTGATGGAAGAAGTAGGAGAGCTCTCCAGATTAATGGTGAGAAAATATGGAGAGCAATCGTTTAAAGATTCGGATAAAGGAAAAGAAATAGCAGATGAGATGGCGGATGTATTGTGGGTATTGATTTGTATGGCCAATCAAACAGGTGTGAATCTTACAGATGCTTTAGAAAAGAATTTTGAAAAAAAGAATAAAAGAGATGACCAACGGCATTTGAAGAATGAAAAATTGAAATAATTTTATCCCATTTACAATTCTTCTTTTTCTAAAAAATTTTTATAGTTTTCTTCATTAATCGAAATCTACGATTAGTATTTCTCAACTTATATTTGCAGCCTTATGGCAAACGAAACGAATCAATTTAGTGAAATCATTGCTCATTGCAAGGAGTATGGATATATTTTTCCGTCGAGCGAAATTTATGATGGATTAAGAGCCGTATATGATTACGGGCAAAATGGAGTGCAACTCAAAAAAAATATCCGTGATTATTGGTGGAAAAGTATGACGCAAATGCATGAAAATATTGTGGGAATTGATGCCGCCATTTTTATGCATCCGCTCACTTGGAAAGCAAGCGGCCATATCGATAATTTCAGTGATCCGATGATTGACAACAAGGATAGTAACAAGCGTTATCGTGTAGATCACCTGATAGAAAATTATGCGGAGCAATTAGCTTTAGAAGGAAAAAAAGAAGAAGAATTTGCTCTTTTAAAATCGATGGAAGAATTATTAGGCAAAGATGATTTTGCGGGTATCAAAAATTTGATTTACGAAAATAATATTTCTTGTTCCGTAAGTGGAACGTGCAACTGGACTGATGTTCGTCAATTCAATTTAATGTTCGATACACAATTGGGCAGTATTAGCGGAGAAGCCGAAAAAATTTATTTACGTCCTGAAACGGCGCAAGGAATTTTTGTGAATTTCCTCAATGTGCAAAAAACTGGTAGAATGAAAATTCCTTTTGGGATTGCTCAAACCGGAAAAGCCTTTAGAAACGAAATTGTGGCGCGCCAATTTATTTTTCGCATGCGCGAATTTGAACAAATGGAAATGCAATTTTTCGTGCGCCCGGGCACCGAAATGGAATGGTATAATTACTGGAAATCAGAAAGATTACAATGGCATGAAAGCCTTGGTATTCCTGCAGAAAAATTGCGCTACCATGATCATGTAAAATTGGCTCATTATGCGAATGCCGCCGTAGATATTGAATTTGAATTTCCTTTTGGCTTTAAAGAATTAGAAGGAATTCATTCTCGTACTGATTTCGATTTGAAACAACACCAAAAGTTGAGCAAAAAGAAAATGCAATATTTCGATAATGAATTGAAAGAAGATGGTAAACCTTACGGAAATTATGTACCGTATGTAGTAGAAACATCTGTTGGTTTAGATCGATTATTTCTTTCAATTCTGAGCACCGCTTATGCGCAAGAAAAATGGTTGAAAGAAGATGGTACAGAAGACAGTAGAGTGGTTTTGAAACTTCCTCCTAAAATTGCTCCTTATAAATTAGCGATTCTTCCATTGGTAAAAAAGGACGGACTTCCTGAAATAGGAAAACAATTATTGCACGATTGCCAAAAAAGTTTTTTTACCTTTTATGAAGAAAAAGATAGTATTGGCAAGCGTTACAGAAGAATGGATGCAATTGGAACTCCTTTTTGTGTTACAATTGATCATCAAACTAAAGAAGATAATACCGTAACCATTCGCGACCGCGATTTGATGACGCAAGAAAGAATCGCCTTAGCAGATGTAAAGAAATTGATAGAAGAAAAAATAAAAGACTGATTATAACGGTGAAGCATATACGAAATTCAATTATGAATTTTCATACACTTTCACTACAGATTCTTTAATTATATCCGCTTCGGGAGTGGTGTAGAAATTAATTACATCGGCTATTTCCGTCGGCTTAACCCATTTTGAAAAATCTGCATCGGGCATGTCTTTTCTATTCTGTGGAGTATATATTGTACCGGGAACAATGACAATTACTGAAACATTTTTCCCTTTTGCCTCAGCATTCATTAATTCAGCCAAGCGAAATAAAAGCGACTTTGAAAGTGCATACGCAGTTACGCCTTTTCCTTTTGAAACATCTAAACCGGCTTGGGAGCCAATCAAAAATATTCTTCCATAATTCTGTTTCAACATTTGCACAAAAACAGGCCGCGCAATATTATAAGCTGTTTCAAAATTCAATTGATATTGTTGATACAAATCCTTTGTGCTCGTTTTGGCAATATCATTCATTGTAAAACCTCCGGCTGTAAGTACTGCTGCATCTATGTTTCCATTGGATTCAATAATTTGATGGACCAAATGATGAGCGTTATTTTCATTCAATAGATCCAATTCTATCGGAATAAAATTTTCATTGAGTTTTTCTTCATCAATTATTGATTGATGTTGTGTGCCATAAACCAGGCAATTTTTTGTCAAAAATTTTTCAACAACTGCTTTTCCCAAATTACCGGAAGCACCTGTAACGAGTACAACTTTTTTCAAAATATTTTTTTTAAGAAAAGAAATTTAAGAATTAAAAAAGAGAAATGAAAGAAAGAAATTACAAAAAGCAATTTGATGCAGAAAAAAAGTACAATAAAAATTAGGAAAATAGAAGATGAAGCGAAAAATAAAAAAGTACTCCACAAATTTCATTCCAAAAGATTTTTTAAGTATATTTGAAACCATTTAATTAACTCGAAACCATAATTAAACATGTCATTAAGCCAAGGCCTACACCAAAAACTCTCGCAAAAATTATCACCGCAGCAAATTCAGTTGATGAAATTATTGCAAGTTCCTACGGCGCATTTGGAAGAAAGAATTAAGGAAGAATTAGAGGAAAATCCTGCATTAGAAGCCGGTGAAACTGAACCCGAAGAAAAGGAAGATGATTTGAGAGATGATTTCGAAATCAATAATGAAGAAGTGGAAAAAGATGGAAGCGAGAATGATTATGAAACGGTAGATATCAGCGAATATTTGCATGATGGCGATGATGAAGTAGGCGATTACAAATATCGTGATGATAATTATGCCGATCCTGATGAAACTAAAACGATTCCTCATCGTGTAGAAACTTCATTTTTTGATACTTTAAAATCTCAATTGCTCATGCTCAATCTGGATGAAAAACAGAAAAAAATGGCAGAGCATATTGTAGGAAGTATTGATGATGATGGATATTTAAGAAGAGATAATGCAGCATTGGTAGATGATTTGGCCTTTCGCCAAAATGTAGATTGCAATGAGAAAGAAGTAGCCGAATTAATTGAACTCATTCAACAATTTGATCCGCCGGGAGTTGGTGCAAGAGATTTACAAGAGTGCCTTTTATTGCAATTAAGAAGAAAAGATGCAGAAGGTCATTCAGTAGACATGGCAATCAAAATTATCGCTGATTATTTTGATGAGTTTACCAAAAAACATTACGAAAAAATTCAAAAAGCACTCGACTTAAATGATGAAGATTTAAAAGAAGTAATTCATCAGATTATTAAACTGAATCCGAAACCGGGAGGCCAAGTAGGTGATGTAAATAAATTGCAGACTTACGTAATTCCGGACTTTTTTGTGTTGAATAATAATGGTATTTTAAATGTTACTTTAAATTCTAAGAATGCGCCGGATCTACGTATCAGCGAGGGTTACAGAGATATGTTGAAAGATTACGACAGAGGCGCCAAAAAAGATAAAAGACAAAAAGAAGCGGTGATTTTCATCAAACAAAAAATAGATTCAGCAAAATGGTTCATTGATGCAATTAAGCAAAGACAACATACTTTGTTGAGCACCATGAATACCATTGTTGCTTATCAAAAAGAATTTTTCTTAACCGGAGAAGATACAGATTTGCGTCCGATGATTTTGAAAGATATTGCAGAAAGAACTTCTTTAGATATTTCTACCGTTAGCAGAGTCGCCAACAGCAAATTTGTACAAACAGAATTTGGCACTTATAGATTGAAATATTTTTTTAGCGAAAGTTTAGTAACGGATAGCGGTGAAGAAGTAAGCACACGTGAAGTGAAAAAGATTCTGAATGATTTGATTGAAGAAGAAAATAAAAGCAAACCTTTAAGTGATGAGAAATTGACTGAAGCACTTCAAGAAAAAGGATATAATATTGCACGGAGAACAGTAGCAAAATATCGTGAACAGTTAAATATTCCCGTTGCACGATTGAGAAAAGAATTATAAAAAGAAAAAAAAAGTAAACGTGCCCATAATTGCTCAACATAATGAACACCGCGTCAAACCTGAGTTCCATCGTTCTGTTCCTGCATATCCTTTGCCTTTAAAATGGACAGCTCAACTATTTTCGTACGTTTTTCATCCATTATTTATTCCTGTAATGGCGGCATGGTATTTAGTGTTCGTGCACCCTTCTTATTTTACCGGTTTTGGAGCGCATGAAAAACTTCTAACTGTTGCACGTGTGGGCTACAATACCATTTTTTTTCCTGCACTTACGGTCTTGTTATTAAAAGCCGTTGGGTTTATTAAAACTATTTTTTTAAAAACACAGCGAGAAAGAATTGTTCCTTATATCGCCACCAATATTTTTTATTTCTGGATGTATTTAGTTTTAAAAAATGATGAAGCAATGCCTTCTATTCTTACGGCATTTATTTTAGGAATATTCTTAGCATCTTCCGCTGCATTAATTGCCAATATTTATTTTAAAATAAGTATGCATGGATTAGGAATGGGAGCTCTTTGCGGATTGATTTTACTGATTATTTTTTCAGGAATGCCTTACATGGTTTTCCTTCCGGCCATGATAATTTTTTTGTTAGCCGGCTTTGTTTGTACCTCACGATTAATCGTAAGCGATCATACACCTTTTGAAATTTATGTAGGAGTTATTCTTGGTATTTTATCACAATTCATAGCCTTTCTTTTTGTGGCTTAGATTTCGATTAGCATTTTTAATTTTATTTTTCCAAAATAGAAAATCGGCATTCGTCGGCGGAAATAACAATTCGTACCTTTAGAAATCTGTACTGACGTGTATTTAAAATGACCTTTGTATTTTAATGTGCGCAGCAAATTTTCAAAAATTATTCTACAATGCCTTTTCAAGATATTAATAAATGGATTGAAACTTTTCCTCTTTTAAAAGATATCATTGCTTTAAAACCTGTGTTATGGTTAAATCCATCTCTTCAAAAAATGAATAAGATCGCTTCGCTTCCGGTGAATGAGCATGATATGAGAGAAGCTGAAAAACTTTGGAAAAGATTCGCGCCATTTTTAATGAAAGCTTTTTCTGAAACGCGAAAAACAAAAGGAATTATTGAATCGCCTTTACAAAAAATAGATTCTATGAAAAAACTGTTAAATGGAATCTATGTCAATAAAATAAAAGGGCAACTATTTTTAAAATGTGATAACGAATTACCTGTAGCAGGTTCTATCAAAGCACGCGGAGGATTTTATGAAGTACTTCATTATGCAGAGCAATTAGCGTTGGAAAATAATTTGATAAAGGAAGGAGATAATTATGAAATTTTCGCAGACGAGAAATTCAAATCATTTTTCAGCCAATACTCGATAGGCGTGGGTTCTACAGGAAATTTGGGTTTAAGTATCGGCATCATGAGTGCCCAATTAGGTTTTCAAGTTTCTGTATATATGAGCGCCGATGCCAAAGAATGGAAAAAAGATTTGTTGCGTTTGAAAGGAGCGAACGTAATTGAATTTTCCGGAGATTTTGGAGAAGCAATCAATGCAGGCAGAAGAAGCACCATCGGGAATCCGAAAGGATATTTTGTGGATGATGAAAATTCTAAGCATTTATTTTTAGGATATAGTGTAGCAGCTTTTGAAATTAAAAATCAACTAGAAGAACAATCCATATCCGTTGATGCAACACATCCTTTATTCGTTTATTCTCCTTGCGGAGTCGGCGGTTCACCGGGTGGTATAGCTTTTGGGTTAAAACAAGTTTTTGGAGACCATGTTCATTGTTTTTTTGTAGAGCCTACTCATTCACCTTCTGTTTTGATTGGATTGCTTACCAATAAAATGGAAAAGGTAAGTGTACATGATTTCGGAATTGATAATAAAACTGAAGCAGATGGATTAGCGGTTGGTCGCCCTTCGGCATTCGCCACTGCGATTAGTAAATTATTAATTAGTGGAGATTATACCATTGAGGATAATGAATTATTTGAATTACTTTATTTATTAGATCAAAGTGAAGATATCCACTTAGAACCTTCTGCCACAGCGGGTTTAGCCGGTCCGGCTTTAATTGAAGCATCCAATTATTTATCCGACAATCACATTCATCCGGAAAACATAACTCATATAGTTTGGGCTACCGGAGGTGCTTTGGTACCTGAAAAAGAATATGAATCATTTTATCAAAAAGGAAAAGAATTGTTTCAAAAAAAATAAAACAAACAAAAAGTGAGGATGAATTTATAAGAAGTGATCAAAAAGATAATTTTATCTTTACGAACAAAATCAAATGCCATGTCAAATTTTAATTTTCAACTTCCAATCGCTATAGGCTGCGACCATGCAGGCTTTGAATACAAAGAAGCACTTATTTCATTTTTGGACGGAAAGAATTTAGCTTGTAAAGATTTTGGCACTTTTTCTATCGATTCTGTTGATTATCCCGATTTTGCTCATCCTGTTGCGAATGAAGTAGAAACCGGAAAAGCTGCTTTTGGAATTTTGATTTGTGGTAGCGCCAACGGAGTAGCCATTACTGCCAATAAACACCAAGGAATCAGAGCTGCGATTTGCTGGGGAGAAGAATTAGCCGAATTAGCACGCAAACATAATAATGCCAATGTAATCTGCATCCCTGCTCGTTTTGTGAGAGAAAAAGATATGGAAAGAATGGTGAGCGTATTTATAGAAACTGAATTTGAAGGTGGGCGTCATGAGAATCGCGTGAAAAAAATTTCTTGCAATTAGTTACAATACACAAGCGGTAAAAATAAAACCGTATTCTCTTTTATATTTACAATTCAATTAAATAACTGTTATGAAAAATTATTTTCTAACGGCTGCTTGTATGCTGTTTCTTAGTAGCGTTGTTTTTGCGCAAGATACAGAATGGAAATATGCCGAAACAATCACTCAAAATGATTTAAAAACTCATTTAAAAATTATTGCTTCCGCAGAAATGGAAGGAAGAGAAACAGGGACCGAAGGTCAAAGAAAAGCAGCAGCCTATATCGAAAGCCAATTTAAAAAAATAGGTTTATTAGCTCCCAAATCTTTGAACGGATATCAACAATATTATCCATTATTGAAAGACACAATCATTCCCAAATTATTAAAAATCGGGGATAAAGAATTTACTTACGGAACAGATTATATTTTGCAAGGAACTTCTGATGATACCAAAGATTTAAAAGCCAATGAGATTGTTTTTGTTGGATACGGAATTAATGATAAAAATTATTCTGATTACACAGACAAAGATGTAAAAGGAAAGATTGTTTTGATACTTTCCGGCGAACCTCAAGTAGATGGAAATTATATAGTAAGTGGCACAAAAAGGCCTTCCAGATGGGGTTTCAGCAGTTCGATGAAATTAAATGCGGCTGCGGAACATGGTGCTAAAGGAGTTATCTATATCAACACTTCTTGGACGAATATTCCACCCAATTTATCGAATTCTACCAGAAGTACTAATTTATATTTTCCGAGAAGCAATGGCAAACCTACGCTGGACATGATTTCTATGGCACCTTCACAAATGTCCTATCTTTTTGATGTAGAAAATGCGAATTCAATTTTCGCGTATGCAAAAGAAAAAAAATCTTTGAATTTAATTAGCCTTTCAAAAAAAATAAAAACACAATTATCATTTCAAAAAAGTACTACTACCGTGATGGCCAGTAATGTGATTGGCTATATTGAAGGCACCGATAAAAAAGATGAATATGTTTTCTTGACGGCTCATTATGACCATTTAGGAAAAAAAGGAGATGTAATTTATTATGGTGCAGATGATGACGGAAGTGGTACTGTGTCAGTATTAGAGATGGCGGAAGCTTTTGCAAAAGCCAAAGCTGAAGGCCACGGACCACGCAGAACCATAGTTTTTATGACAGTGAGTGGCGAGGAAAAAGGATTGTGGGGTTCGGAATATTATTCGGAACATCCGGTATTTCCATTAGAAAAAACTACGGTTGATTTGAATACGGATATGATTGGTCGTTTGGATCCCGGAAGAACTTATGGAGATAGCACCAATTATGTGTACGTTGTGGGTGATGATAAATTAAGTTCAGACTTAAATCCTATCAGCGTAAGCGTAAATAATAAATTCACCAAATTGGAATTGGATTATAAATTCAATGATCCAAAAGATCCGGAAAGGATTTATTTCCGTAGCGACCATTATAATTTTGCACGCAAGGGAGTTCCCATTATTTTTTACTTTGATGGTATTCATAAAGATTATCACAAACCCACTGATACTTGGGATAAAATCAATTATGATGTGATGGAAAAAAGAGCGCGCTTTATTTTCTTAACCGCCTGGGAAATGGCCAATAGAAATGAAATGCTTAAAAGGGATATTCCTCTAACAGGTGATGTGAGATAAATATTTTTGAAAAATTATAAAAGCCTTCGTAAGAATAATTTTTTACGAAGGTTGTTTATTTTCATAAATCAAAGTGAGAAGTACTAGATAAATAAATGCTACCTTTAAAATAAATGAATATCTCTCACAAAAATTTAAAATATGGAACTATATTCTATCAATCCTTGGTTAATAATATGGATGGTTATTAATGTTGTTTTATTAATTGTAATTGTGAGATTTATTTATCGATATTTAAAGAAAAGATCCAACATGCGCTCATAAATATTTAAAAGCAATTGTATTTTTTTAATTCCTCGAAACCATTGGAATCACCGGCAGGCTTTCATTTCCACTCTCACTCACTGATTGCACCGCAAAGAAATAATTATCTTTTGAATAAGGTAAATTGAAATGAGTATCCTTAGTAAAAATTTTCTTTTGCCAAACAGGGCTTGTTGTTTCTCTGATCAAAACATAATACCCTTTTACATTTCCTGTCGCAGGCGCTTGCCAAGAAAGTGATGTACTGTTTGATAAATTTTTAATTAAAATTTTCACACTATCGGGTACAGAAGGAGCCTTTGATAAATTGGCCAAATTACTCAAATTCATCGCTGTATTTTTTCTCAAATATTCAAAGTCGATATGCTCTGGCAAATCTCCATAATGAATTCCGTTTTCAACTCGAACATCCTGATGTTGTCGTGTAAAATTTTCATTCATTTCTGTAATTCTAACCGCAGTAAATCCATTATGCAAATAAGGTAAATGATCTCCGCCGCGCAAGAAACGGTCGCTTCTGTAAACCATCACTACTTCCAAATTATCTACATATCGCTCTCCAATTTCTTTTACGTATCTCGCTAATTGTCTGGATTTGCTATCATTTTCCAAACCAAGTGCTTGAATTCTTTTGATATTTTTTTCTGTTTCATAAGAAGGAATTCCTTCACTGAAAACGCGTACCTGAGTATTGTTAATGATATTGGTTTCGTTGCTGTTATTGCTTCCAACAATATCATTATTCAATACTCCTTCAATTTGCCAGCCTTCCTTTTTGCCTTTATCAGCCATAAAAGTAGAACCTAATAAACCTTGCTCTTCGCCACTCACCGTTACAAAAATAATGGTAGCCGGGAAAGAATGTTTAGACATAATTCTCGCACATTCAATTACAGCCGCAGAGCCGCTTCCATCGTCATTCGCACCGGGAGCATCGCCTACTCTATCCATCACATTAGTACGCATATTATCGAGGTGACCGCTGATAATAAATACTCTTTTATCGTTAGGATCAGTTCCTTTTAAAATCGCTACCACATTGCCCAACAACACCGGTTGATCTACTCTTTTGCCATTCGGCGCTAAAGTAACGGTATCAATAAACGCAGTCATTCTCCCATTGGAATTTTTTGCAAATTCATTGAACTTTTGAAGCACCCAATTTCTTGCAGCACCAATTCCTCGCTTCGGATCAGTTTGTGTACTCAATGTATTTCTCGTGCCGAAAGAAACCAATTTATAAATATAAGATTGGAGGGAATCAGCAGAAACTTCGGAAACCATTTGTGTAATTTCCGGATCACGCTGAATAATGGTTTGGGAGAAGACAGGTAAACCTGAAAGTATTAGCAAGGAGATGAAAAAAGATTTCATGGGTAAATTTTTATTTTTCTAAAAAAATGCTGTGCCGAATTTAAACAAAAGATAGCGCAATCATTTGCGGAAATGATGAATGGAAAATTTTTCATTCTGTTTCTAAATGTACTTCTACCTAATTCCAAAAAATCATAGTCATAACAAACTTGTATTTTTGCAAAAACATTTCAACTATGAGTCAAGGTCCGGTTTCAAATTATATAGAAAAACATTATCGACATTTTAATGCTGCTGCATTGATGGATGCGGCAAAAGGTTATGTAACTCATCTGGAGGATGGAGGAAAAATGTTGATCTCCATGGGTGGAGCGATGAGTACCGCTGAAATTGGTATTTCATTAGCAGAGATGATTCGTCAAGATAAAGTTGCCATCATAAGCTGTACAGGAGCGAATTTGGAAGAAGACATCATGAACTTGGTGGCACATAGTCATTATAAAAGAGTTCCGCATTATCGCGATCTGAGCCCGCAAGACGAATGGGATTTGTTAGAAAATCATTATAACAGAGTGACCGATACTTGTATTCCGGAAGAAGAAGCTTTTAGGAGATTACAAAAACATATTTTTAAAATTTGGAAAGATGCGGATGATTCAGGAGAGAGATTTTTACCGCATGAGTATATGTACAAAATGTTGTTGAGTGGCGTGTTAGAACAGTATTACGAAATAGATCCGAAGAATAGTTGGATGTTGGCCGCAGCACAAAAAAATATTCCGATCATCGTTCCGGGATGGGAAGATAGTACCATGGGAAATATTTTTGCTTCTTATGTTATCAAAGGAGAATTAAAAGCAAGTACCATGAAAAGTGGTATTGAATATATGGTTCGATTGACAGAATGGTATCGTGAAAATTCCGGAGGAAAAGGAGTTGGATTTTTTCAAATTGGAGGAGGAATTTCAGGAGATTTTCCCATTTGCGTAGTGCCAATGATGTATCAAGATTTAGAATGGACGGACGTTCCGTTCTGGAGTTATTTCTGCCAAATATCTGATTCTACTACTTCCTATGGTTCTTACTCCGGAGCGGTTCCTAATGAAAAAATAACTTGGGGAAAATTAGATATTCATACACCAAAATTTATAGTGGAAAGCGATGCAACGATTGTAGTTCCTTTAATTTTTGCATGGGTATTAGGTTGGTAAAATAAAATCAACAAAAAAAATGTTGACCAAAAAAAACTTTTCACCGCAGCAAGCTGCATTGGCTACTTCTTTGCCCATCGCTATTTTGGCGAGTTTGGCGGTGTATTGGTACAGCGAACTTTGGTTGCCGTCGTTGGTATTTTTTTGTTTGTTGATGTTGATTTCCTACCTCATAATTTTTTATACGGTTAAGCGATTTATTTATCGAAAAATAAAATTGATTTATAAACTGATTTATCAAACGAAAGCAAGTAAAAGAGAAGAATTTTATTTTAAAAATTTGCTTCCGCAAAATACAATTGAAGAAGTCAATCAAGATGTAGAAAAATGGGCGGTACAACATAAAGAAGAATTAGAAACACTTCACAAAAATGAAATCTTTAGAAAAGAATTTTTGCTCAATCTATCGCACGAATTAAAGACTCCCATTTTTGCCATCCAAGGTTATGTAGATACCTTATTAGACGGCGCGATTGACAATGCTGAAGTCAATAAAAAATTCTTAAACAATGCATCCAAAAATGTAGATCGATTGGTGAATTTATTAGAAGATTTGGATGAAATTACTAAATTAGAAAGCGGTGAATTAAAATTGGTTTGGCAAAATTTTATCATTCAAGATTTGATCAAAGATGTGTTCGAAACGCTTTCTATCAAAGCAGATAAAAAGAAAATAAAATGCATCATCAAAGAAGGATGCGAATTACCATTGACCATTTATGCCGATAAAGAAAAAATAAGAGTAGTGCTTTTAAATCTAATAGATAACTCCATTAAATACGGAAAACAAAATGGGATCATTGAAGCAAGTGCATATAAAATCGACGGGAAAAAAGTGCTCATAGAAATTAGTGATAATGGCTATGGAATTCTGGAAGAACATCTTTCCAGAATTTTTGAAAGATTTTACCGCACAGATTTAGCGCGTGCTCGCGAAGCTGGTGGCAGCGGATTAGGGCTTTCCATTGTAAAACATATTATAGAAGCGCATGGAGATACCATTCACGTAAGGAGTAAAAGTGAAGTGGGTAGCACATTTGGTTTTATATTGCCTGCGGCAAAATAATTCGTTACAATAATTTTTTAAATCTCTCGAAGAATGCTTTTTCTAATTCTTCTTTGTGTTGAGGATTGGAAATACTAATCAACAATCTCGCTCTTTGTTCTAAATTTTGTCCATATAAATCTACCACACCAAATTCTGTTACTACAAAATGAACATGCCCGCGCGTAGTGACTACTCCTGCACCCGGTTTTAAAGTAGGTACTATTCTTGAAATTCCCTTTCCGGTAATAGAAGGCAATGCTATTATGGGTTTGCCGCCAATTGATAAAGAAGAACCGCGCATAAAATCCATTTGTCCGCCTATTCCTGAATACTGGTAAGTGCCAATAGAATCAGCACAAATTTGTCCGGTGATATCAATTTCTAAAGCACTGTTTATGGCCACTACTTTTGGGTTTTTCCTTATGGTAGCGGTATCATTTACAAAAGCTACATTTAAAAAACTCACGATCGGATTATCGTCAATAAAATCGTACACCTTGCGAGTACCAATGGCAAAACTTGTTACAATTTTTCCGGGAAGAACTTTTTTAAATTCATTCGTGATCACTCCGCTTTCTACCAAAGGAACAACTCCGTCAGAAAACATTTCTGTATGGATTCCTAATCCTTTATGTTGAGTAAGACATTTTAAAACTGCATCAGGAATACCGCCAATACCCATTTGTAGCGTAGATCCGTTTTCAATTAAATTGGCTACATACTGCCCAATCTTCATTGAGTTGGCATCGAGTTTTTCACCATAATTTACTTCCGGCAATTCAGAAGATTCGTACACTGCAGCATCAATGGAAGAAATATGAATTTGGCCGTCGCCATGAGTTCTTGGCATTCTTGGATTTATTTGAGCGATTACTTTTTTTGCATTTTTTGCAGCGCTCAAAGCCGCATCAATAGAAGTTCCTAAGGTGCAATAACCATGTTTATCCGGCGGAGAAACTTGCAGAATCGCTACATCAATCGGCAATAAACCACTATTAAATAAATGAGGAATCTCACTCAAAAAAATGGGGATATAATCTCCGGTTTCCGAGTTCGCCCATTCACGCACATTGGTAGAAACGAAAAGAGAATTAAGGCGAAAACTTTTTTTGACTTCAGGAGTATTCCAATTGATGTTACCTAAGGTGCTGATAGAAACAATTTCAATATTTTCAATTTCACCTGCGCGTTGAAACATAGCGTCAATAAGGCTTAGCGGAGTAGCTGCACTTCCATGCACGAAAACACGATCACCACTTTTTATCAATTGTACTGCTGCTTGAGAGGAAATATAATTATCGTTCATAAATAAAAAAGGATATTGATTAAGGAAAATATTTAGAGAGAAAAATTAATTCATTTGGGCATCGATTCCGGAATGAAGTTCTTCATCCGCTTTTAATTTTAATTGCCACTTCCAAGCGGTGGCCATCATTTCATCCAAAGTATATTGAGGATTCCAATTTAATTTTTCTTTTGCATAAGAATTATTTGCATAAATAGCCACAACATCTCCGAGTCTTCTTGGACCAATTGAATAATTTAATTTTTCACCGCTTACTTTTTCAAAAGATTGGATAGCTTCCAAAACACTAATGCCATTTCCGGAGCCCAAATTAAATACTTCGCATTTCTCAGTATTTTTTTTATCAATTAAAAATTGCAATGCTAATGTATGTGCGTGCGCAATATCACTTACATGAATATAGTCGCGAATGCACGAACCATCGCGGGTTTCATAATTGGCTCCATGTACCGTTAGCTGATGAATTTTTCCGACAGCACATTGTGTAATCGCCGGGACTAAATTCTCCGGTTTTCCTAAAGGTAATTCTCCAATTAATGCAGATGGATGCGCACCTACCGGATTAAAATATCTTAATAAAACACCTTGCATTTCCGAAGATGAAATTAAAGTGCTTACAATTTCTTCACCCATTTGTTTTGTAGAGCCATAGGGCGATTCAGCCGATTTAGTAGGAGTTTTTTCAGTCACCGGAATTTCATCTGGACTTCCATAAACTGTACAAGATGAGGAAAAAATAAAATGAGGTACTTTAAATTCTTCTGCGCATTTCAGCACATTTATCAGAGAAAATAAATTGTTTTCAAAATAGAGTAAAGGTTTTTCTACCGATTCGCCAACCGCCTTATACGCCGCAAAATGAATAATTCCCTTTATGTTTTTATTCTCTTGAAAAATGGCGTGTGTATCATCAAAATTGCAAAGATCTACTTTATAATTTTTTACGTTAATTCCGGTGATCTCTTTAATACCTTTTAATAAAATATCTGTAGATCTTGAATTGTTGTCGACACAGATAGGATCAAATCCATTTTCAATTAGATCAACAATTGTATGTGCACCTATATAGCCACAACCACCTGTAACTAAAATTTTATTCATACTACAAAGTAAGTAAATCCTTTTTTGATAAGAAATGAAGAAAAATTAAATGAAAAAATGTACGAGATAATATACGCCAACTGCAAGAAGCCCACTAATAGGAATCGTTATAATCCAAGCCCATAGCAGACTTACGGTGATTCCCCAACGAACGGCCGAAAGTCTTTTTGTAGCTCCAACCCCGATAATAGAACCTGCTATCGTATGCGTACTACTCACCGGAATTTTTAAATATTCTGTAATAAAAAGTGTCAATGCACCGGCAGTTTCAGCTGCCACACCTTCGAAGGGAGTTACTTTTGTGATCTTCGTTCCCATCGTTTTTATAATTTTCCACCCGCCACTTAATGTACCTAATGCAATAGCAGAATAACATGAAATGGGCACCCACACCGGCATATCTTCAAAATGAGCAATGCTTCCATGCGCAATTAAAGCCGCGGTAATAATTCCCATTACTTTCTGTGCATCATTACCTCCATGGCCTATACTAAAAGCTGCTGAAGAAATTAATTGTAATTTTTTAAACCAATGGTTAGCCTTAGATGTATTTAAAGTATTTAAGAAAAAAGTAAATGTGGCCATCACAACAATGATAAATGCCATCAAAATCCATTTAAAATTATGAGGATAAAAAATCACTTTCAGATAATAACTTTCATAATGAACTTTTTTTACTAATTCCGGATTCGTTTCTAATAATTTATAAAGTAAGATGCCGACAATAAGAATAATGGCAATCGAAATAATTTTTGGCGCATGCCCTTTTCTAAACGAATTGATAAACCACAACGAAATTATATATGCACCGAGCATTCCCAGAATAGGTGCAATAAAAATGAAAGCCGCAATAATTAAAATGGGCTCCGAATTAACAGCAGTAAAACCTCCATGCGCAATTCCCGCACCGGCAAAACCACCAATCAAGGCGTGAGAAGAGGAAGATGGAATGCCAAACCACCAGGTCAATAAATTCCAAACAATGGCAGCAATTAATCCGGCAAAAACAACCGGTAAAGTGATAAAATCTGTTTTTACCGTCTTGGCAATTGTATCCGCTACACCATGCTCTTTAAAAATAAAAAATGCAATAAAATTAAAAAAAGCTGCCCATACTACTGCTTGAAATGGAGTTAATACTTTCGTGGAAACTATCGTCGCTATTGAATTAGCTGCGTCATGAAAACCGTTGATATAATCAAAAACCAACGCCAGTATGATAATTGTTATTAGAAAAGTCATGTTGTAATTCTATAGATTTTCTTTCGCCATCGCTACATAATTCTTTAGCTGTTAGGCATCAGATTAGGCGTATTTAATAATAATAGATTCAATTACATTCGCCGCATCTTCACATTTATCGGTTACTGTTTCCATTACTTGATAAATTTCTCTTTTCTTGATCACTTCTTTTGCATCAGGTTCAGTTTCAAAAAGCTCTTCAATACTCAAATCAAAAACATCGTCCGCTTGATTTTCTATACTATTGATGGCCACCATTGCATCGGTAACTTTTCTGATATTTTTCATATCTCTTAATTCTGCCACCGCTTTGCGCACTTCTGTACAACTTGCTAAAATTAAATCGGCCATTTTATGAAAAGTAGGATTATCCGGATTTACTTTATAGAAATTAATTTTTTTGGCCGAAGCGTAAATATAATCGCAGATATCATCCAATGCCGTGGCGAGATAATGAATATCTTCTCTATCAAACGGAGTAATAAAATTTCTTCCTAATTCTGTAAAAATCCGATGGGTATTATCATCGTTTACATGCTCCAAATCTTCAATTTCCTTGATGATGAGTGCTCTTTTTGCAAAATCCTTTTCATGCACCACTTCTTTTAATTTGATAGCCATTTCAATTACCGTTTCTGATACAGCTTCAAAAAGTTGAAAGAAAATTTTATCCTTCGGAAGAAAAATCTTTAAGATGGTATTAAATCCCATGGTAATATTTTGAAACAAAAATAGGTTTTTCTATTACGCCAAATCGATTATTAAAATTGATAATGATTTCATAACATTGGCAGGTTTACAAATGGTTTGGTACATTTGAAACTATATTAACTGAAAATGACTGTTATTTCTCTCTATAAACAAAATCGATACTTCTTTATCAGCTATTTGATTTTATTTATTTGCGCGGTATTTATTTTATTGGGTTATTCCAAAGCCGAAGGTTTTATATTAATGAATCCTTTCCATTCAAAAGCTTTGGATTATTTCTTCATTCCATTAACCTACTTGGGCGATGGATTATTTTCGCTTGCCATAGCCATCGTTTTATTTTTTTCTCGAAAAAAACCTTTGGCTTTAATGATAGTAAGTAGTTTCTTACTCTCAGGAATTATAGCCCAAATTATTAAAAAATTATTGGTAGCACCACGACCTTCCGTTTTTTTGGAATACCATCATTATCCTAATTTTATAGAAGGAATTACGTTGTACAATTTGCATTCTTTTCCTTCAGGACACACCACTTCTATTTTTGCATTGGTGGCTACTTTATCTTTTTTTCTGAAGCACAAAAAATTATCCATCCTTCTCGTGCTATTGGCGGTTTTAGTGGGTTATAGCCGCATCTATTTAGGTCAACATTTTATGGAAGATGTATTATCCGGTTCTATCATTGGCATTACTACTGCCATTTTTTGTGAAGTTTTCTTTTTGAAATATTTTCAAAAATTCAATCAAAAAATATAATGAGATTTTTAGTGATTCAATGCAATTGGGAGATTTAATTCGCCAATCGATTTTTCCTTTGTATTTTACTAAAAATTTCCTCGTATGGCAGTAGAACCCTGGCGCATAGGAACCGTGATACGCATTGTGGATGAAACCTATAATACCAAACGATTTTTTATTCAAGTAAATGAATTGGAAATTTTCCAATTTAAAGCCGGGCAATTTGTAACCTTAGATCTTCCCATACACGAACAAAAAAATAAAAGATGGCGAAGTTATTCTATTGCCAGCTGGCCTGACGGCTCCAATATTTTTGAACTTTTGATTGTTTTATTAGAAGGAGGATTGGGAACTACTTATTTATTCAATGAAGTGAAAGTAGGTTCTGAACTGACTTTTAGAGGACCACAAGGAATTTTTATTTTGCCTGAAACAATCAACAAAGATTTATTTTTCATTTGTACCGGCACTGGTATCGCACCATTTAGAAGTATGTTGCACAGCATCTTGCTCAATCAAATTCCGCATAAAAATTTATACCTTATTTACGGCTGTCGTTTTCAAAAAGATTTATTGTATGCCGAAGAAATGCGTGCATTAGAAAAGCAATTACCCAATTTACATTTCCTTCCCACATTGAGCAGAGAAGAATGGGAAGGCCATTCGGGTTACGTGCATCAATTATATGAAAACCTTTGTAAAGAGAAAATAACTCCCGGAGAAAATGCCGAAACCATTGCGCCTGCTTGCTTTTACCTTTGCGGATGGAAAGCTATGATAGATGATGCACGCAAAAAAATTACAGACTTAGGATATGATAGAAAATCCATTCATTTAGAGTTGTATGGATAGAAAATGTTTATCTAAGAATTTTCATTTTTACAGAATCAATTCGAGTTTCACTAACATTTAAAATATCAAATTGATAATTGTTGATAATGATCCGATCGCGCTGACGAGGAATTGATTCATGCTGATTAATAATATAACCTGAAAGTGTTTCTGCGTCTTCTTTGTGCGGAAAATCCAATTGATATTTTTCTACCAAATAATCTACCTCCAATCTTCCGCTAAAAATAAATTCGTTCGCAGTAATTTGTTTATCTAACAATTCTTCTTTTACATCGTACTCGTCATTTATTTCGCCGAATATTTCTTCCAACAAATCCTCCATAGTTACAATGCCGGCAGTGCCTCCAAATTCATCAATTACCCACGCAATACTTTTTCTTTCTTTTGTAAATCGATTGATTAAATCCGTAGCATTCATACTTGCAGGAACCACAGGAATGGGAAGTAAAATAGATTTTACAATAGCCGGATTTTTGAACATATCCAATTGATGAATATAGCCTTGGATATTATCAATGTTATTGTCAAAAACCACTAATTTACTCAATTTCGTTTCGATAAATTTTGTTTTCAATTCCTCCAAAGAGATAGAAATATCTACCGCTTCTATTTCTTTGCGCGGCACCATGCATTCTCTAATTTTTATTTCTGATAAAGAAAGTACGTTTTTAAAAATATCATCATTCATATCTTTACTTCCTTCCGATTCATTCAATTCTAATTGATGAATATAATGGTGCAGTTCTACCTTGCTGAATATTTCCTTTTTATTTTGAAGTTTTACATTAAAAATATATTTTAAAATCCATTCGGATAATTCAACAAACAAATTAGCTATACCTCCAAAAATGGAATAAATAAAACGAACCAAATAAGTGACAAAACCGCTTTCAATTATAGGATTACTTTTTACTCGAAAAAAAGATTTAAAAATAAAAGCGATCAATAATAGAATTAAAGTAGCAGCAATAATTTCAGCCGTTAGTTGAATGTATTCGTTACCAATTCCCCAATAAATCCAAACACTATCGAGCGATTTACTCCAAATAATTCCAAACGCCACCATCAAAATATTTACAATAAAAATGGTGGTGCTTACAAAACGCAACGGTTTTTCTTTGAAAACTCCCCAAATTTTTCCGCTATAATTTCCTTGTTTCTTTTTTATTTCGAGAGATAATTTGCTGATGGATAGAAATACAATTTCAATACCCATGAAAATGCCAATGAGTAAAAGTAGGCTTGCAATGATGATGACAGGATTCCAGTCCATGAATCAAATTTATGGAATAGAAATGAAGAATAGTGCTACTGTTGTAAAAACTGATGAATGATTTTTTCCGCTTCTTTGCACGCGATGTCAAAATCATCATTGATAACAATATTTTTAAAAGAATCTTTAAAACTCATTTCAAAGGAAGCCTTATCCAATCTGGCTTGTAGGGTTTCTTCCGTTTCTGAACCTCGTCCTTTTAATCTATTTTTCAATTCTTCTAAAGAAGGTGCTTGTATAAAAAGTGCCATCGTATTGATGGGATATTGTTGTTGTACATGTATGGCTCCTTGTACATCTATATCCAAAACAGGAATTTTATTTTCCGCCCAAATGCGCGTCATCTCTGACTTTAAAGTGCCATAATATTTTCCTTCGTAAACCATTTCCCATTCTAAAAATTCTTTCTTTTGAATTTTATCTTTAAAATTTTCTTCGGAAATAAAATAATAATCTACTCCATCTTTTTCATTTTCACGCGGCGGTCTGGTGGTGGCAGAAATGGAGAAAGAAAGTTCCGGCATTTTTTTCATCAAATATTTTACAATGGAAGTCTTACCCGATCCGGAAGGCGCGGTTAATAAAATTATTTTTTGATATTGTTTTTCCATACGAAATAAGCTGTAGAAAGTTGGAGAACTTTCTTTTCATTTAAGTTTTAATTGATTCTTTGGATATCCGCACCTAATTTTTTCAATCGTTCATCAATATGTTGATATCCTCTGTCTATTTGTTCGATATTTTGAATGACACTTTTTCCTTCAGCGCTCAAAGCAGCAATCAGCAAAGCCACGCCGGCTCTAATATCCGGGCTGCTCATTGAAATTCCGCGCAAAGGAAATTTTCTTTCTAAACCTACCACCACCGCTCTATGCGGATCGCAAAGCACAATTCGAGCACCCATTTCTATCACTTTATCTACAAAAAATAAACGGCTTTCAAACATCTTTTGATGGATCAAAATACTTCCTTTGGCTTGTGTAGCCACTACTAACATTATGCTCAATAAATCCGGTGTAAGCCCCGGCCACGGATGATCTGAAATGGTGAGCATAGAGCTGTCTAAAAAAGTTTCTATTTCATACATCTCTTGTTCGGGAATATGAATATCATCTCCCACAAAATTCATTTTGATACCCAATTGTGCAAACCTTTCGGGAATGACACCTAAATGTTGCAAACCAACATTTTTAATGATGATATCACTTTGAGTCATTGCGGCTAATCCAATAAAAGAGCCTACTTCAATCATATCGGGCAATAAGGTATGCGTAGTTCCATGCAAGGAATCCACGCCTTCTATGATTAATAAATTGCTTGAGACTCCGGAAATTTTTGCTCCCATGCTTTGGAGCATTTTACACAATTGCTGAATATAAGGTTCGCAAGCTGCATTGTAAATGCGAGTAACTCCATCGGCCAAAACTGCCGCCATCAAAAGGTTTGCAGTGCCCGTAACACTTGGCTCGTCTAATAATAAATCAGATCCTTTTAATTGAGAAGTATATAATCTGAAAAAATATTCGTCTGAATCAAAATCAAATTCAGCACCTAATTTTTTAAATCCTATGATATGCGTATCCAATCTTCGGCGGCCAATTTTATCGCCGCCCGGTTTGGGAATATGCGCTTCTTTAAAACGGCCAAGCATAGGCCCGGCAAGCATTACGCTTCCTCTTAGTTTTCCTGTTTTTTCTCTAAAAGTAATATCCGATAGAAAATTAGTATTAACATTCGATGCGCAAAATTGGTAAGTATTTGTATCTAATTTTTGAACTTCTACACCTAAATCCTTTAATAATTCTATTTGGAGATTGACATCAATAATGTCAGGAATATTATGGATTGTTACTTTTTCTTTTGTAAGTAAAACTGCTGAAATCACTTGTAGGGCTTCGTTCTTAGCGCCTTGAGGAATTATTTCTCCTTTTAATTTTTGCCCGCCGATTACTTGAAATGAACCCATACAATTTTAATTAAAACAAAAAGCAAACCCCGGCAATAGTACCAGGGCTGCAAACATATTTATTATTCGATAAAAAGATTAATACCTTTTTTTTCCGAATTTTCTGTTGTTGTTATTTCTATTACCCTGACCGCTTCGGTTACTATTATTTCTTGAACTAAAATTTTTGCGGTGCTTTCCGATATTGCTTACAAAATCTTCACGACTATTATCTACACGATGTTTTATAAATGGTCGCGTATTGAATTCTAATTCACCATGAGTGATAGAATTTAATTCTGATTGAATATTATCATCATGCACTAATTCTTTGTGCCAATTGCTATACGTTAATTTCATGTAATAAGCAATCGTGTTGGCAAATCCCTGTTGTTTTTCTGAGTCCTCTTCTTGCAAGGCTTTTTCTATCAAAATTTCAATATTTTTTCCTAAATGATTGTATTTAGGATGCCTTTTCGGATAAGGAATAGGCTCAGGCTTTGCATGATATTCTTCTTGTGTAGGAATAGGATAAGGTGCGTCCACATCCAATTTAAAATCACTGATTAAAAATAAATGATCCCATAATTTTCTTTTGTAATCTTCTACATTTTTTAGATGCGGATTTAAATAAGCCATTAAATCTACTATTGAATACGCATTTTTAGTGCGCTCATCTTTATCTTCTAAAGTAAGGGTATATTCAACCATCTTTTGAATATGGCGGCCATATTCTCTGATGATTAAATGATTGCGTGTAGTATTGTATTCCATGTTCTCAACATTTTCCATTCAGCAAATGTAAGTTTATTGTTTAAAACAATGCGTAGCCTTCACGCGTTCTTGCAAAATTTTATCAATTCTCCATTTGAATTTCCCTTATTTCAATAAAAAAACAAATCTTTCTTATTTCCCTAAGGATTAAAAATTTACTTTTACAATACTTAGATATTGGCTATCTTATTTGCCAAAGAAGTATTTTTCTAAACCGATCATTAAAGATTTAAACAAAAAAAATAACTTAAAAAAATGGAATCAATAGAAGAATTAGGTATTAATACAGTTAGAATTTTATCGGCTGATGCAGTACAAAAAGCCAATTCAGGACATCCGGGAACTCCCATGGCGCTTGCTCCGATTGGTCATTTGCTTTGGACACGTTTTATGAATTACAATCCTCAAAATCCTGAATGGCCGAATAGAGATCGTTTTATTTTATCCTGCGGACATGCATGCATGCTACAATACAGCTACTTATATCTTACCGGTTATGATTTAAGTTTAGATGATATCAAAAATTTCAGGCAATTACACAGCAGAACTGCCGGACATCCGGAATATGGATTAGCAGATGGAATTGAAGTTACCACCGGCCCTTTAGGACAAGGTTTTGCCAATGGAGTAGGAATGGCGATTGGCCAACAATATTTAGCAAATAGATATAATAGACCCGGTTTTAAACTTTTTGATTATTCTATTTATACCATTTGCAGCGATGGAGATATTATGGAAGGTGTAGCATCTGAAGCTGCTTCCTTGGCCGGAACTTTTAAATTAGGGCATCTTATTTATTTGTATGATGATAATAAAATCACCATAGAAGGAGATACTTCTTTAGCATTTAATGAAGACGTTACTGAACGTTTTCAAGGTTATGGATGGCATGTACAATCTGTAGCAGATGGAAATGATTTAGAAGCCATTGCTACTGCCATTGAAAATGCAAAAAAAGAAACGAACCGACCTTCACTCATCAAAGTACGCACCCACATTGGTTTTGGCAGTCCTAATAAAGTAGATACTGCAGCAGCGCACGGTTCTCCTTTAGGAAAAGATGAAGTAAGATTAGTAAAAGAAAATTTTGGTTTTAATCCGGATGAAAGTTTTATTGTATCCGATGATGTGTTGAATTATTATCGTACAAAAGCCAAAGAAAGAGCGCAGAAAGAAAGTGAATGGAATCAACTCTATCAAGAATATGCCCAAAAATATCCGGCCGAAGCTGCAGAATATGAATTGCTGAAATCCGGAAAATTACCTGAAGGATGGCAAAAAAAATTACCTGTTTTTGCGCCCAGTGAAAAAGGCATAGCAACACGAAAAGCATCCGGAAAAACATTGAATGCTATTGCTGCTTCTTTGCCAGCATTAATTGGCGGCTCTGCCGATTTAGCTCCATCAACAGATACGAATTTAAATGATTTTGAATCTTTTGGAAGCCATAATCATAGCGGTAGGAATTTTCATTTCGGAATTCGCGAACACGGCATGGGCGCCATTCTTAATGGCATGGCGTTGACAAAAGGCATTACTCCTTATGGCGCTACTTTTCTTATTTTCTCCGATTATATGCGCCCACCTATTCGCTTAGCAGCCATCATGGGAATAAAACCGATCTATGTGTATACACACGATAGTATTGGCCTTGGCGAAGATGGCACTACGCACCAACCTGTAGAACAATTACTCGGACTACGTTCTGTTCATAATTTATTGGTGATTCGTCCGGCCGATGCGAATGAAACTGCCCAAGCATGGAGAGTAGCCTTAGAACATCAAGGTGGTCCGGTGGCGCTTATTTTCACACGTCAAGATTTACCGATTATCGACCAAGAAAAATATACTAAAGCAAGTGAATTAGAAAAAGGAGCTTATATATTATCTGATTGCGAAGGCGCACCGGATATAATTTTAATGGCCAGTGGAAGTGAAGTAGATTTAATTTTAAAAGCACAGGAACAATTAAAAAATAAATCTATTAAAGCGCGGGTAGTTAGCTTCCCAAGTTGGGAATTATTTGATCAACAAGATGATGCTTATAAGGAAAAAGTATTTCCGAAAAATAGTAGAAAACGATTGGCAGTAGAAGCGGGCTCTTCTATCGGATGGTGCAAATATGTAACAGATGAAGGAGATGTAATCGGTATTGATAAATTTGGAGAATCTGCGCCGGCAGATGAATTGATGAAGGAGTATGGTTTTACAGTAGAAAATGTGATCTCAAAAGCTGAAGCCATTTTAAAATAAAAAAAATACTTTTCGCTCCACAAAATTGATCCGAATTGAAACATAAGTTTTAATTCGGATTTTTTTTAAATTTAGCACGGTATGTGAGGGTTATGTTTATATAAATTTTGAATTATGAAAAAGATATTAATCGCTCTTGACTATGAACAGTCAGCCGAAAAAATTGCTAAAGAAGGATATGAGTTAGCCAAATCAATGAATGCATCCGTAACATTATTGCACGTGACCGCAGACCCGATGTATTATTCATCTTTGAATTATTCGCCCATTTTTGGGTTTGATTCGTTTAGCAATTTAGATATACTTCAAGAGGACGCAGTGCAAAAAATTGAAAACGCCGCAGCAGGTTATTTGGAGCACATGAAGAAAAGATTAAAAGATCCGGATATTCATTTAGAGGTAAGATCGGGGGATTTTGGAGATAACATTCTTGAAATTGCAAAAGAGTTAAAAGCAAATATTATTGTGATGGGAACTCACAGCAGAAGCGGGTTAGATAGTTTTCTAATGGGAAGCGTAGCTAAAAAAGTAGTTCAAAATAGCACGATTCCTCTTTATATTATCCCCGTAAAAGACGATAAATAATTATTGACAAAATTATTGTAACCATTTCTTAAAATATTACTCTAATGAAGTAATTAAACACCTATGATCATGGATGAATACCCGGATGAACAACACGTTGTAAAAATTTTAAAAACAGAATTTGTTACGCATAATGTAAAAAAATTCACCCTTTCAAAACCTTCTAATTATACTTTTGAACCCGGACAGGCGACAGACATCGTCATTAATTTACCCGAATGGAAAAATGAAAGAAGGCCATTTACTTTCACCGGATTGAATGAATGGGATCATCTTGAATTTACCATAAAAATTTATGACGATCATAAAGGCGTTACTAATAAATTAGGCGAATTAAATGCAGGCGATGAATTGATTGTTCATGATGTTTGGGGTGCTATCCATTACAAAGGTGCGGGTGTTTTTATTGCAGGAGGTGCGGGTGTAACGCCTTACATTGCTATATTTCGACAATTAGCCAAAGACGGGAAAGTAGATAATAATCAATTGATTTTTTCCAATAAAACCACTAAGGATATTATTTTAAAAGATGAATTTGAAAAAATTTTAGGTGATAATTTTATCAATACTCTTACAGATGAAAAGACTGAAAAATATGATCATCAATTAATCGATGAAAAATATCTTAAAGAAAAAATTAAAAATTTAGATCAATATTTTTACATCTGTGGACCGGTGCCAATGATAGAAAGTGTAGAAAAAAATTTATTAGCATTAGGTGCAGATAAAAGTAAAATTGTAATAGAAGAATTTTAAAACAATGATTTTGTATCGAAGTAGAATTCCATTTGGAGTAGCAAAAAATTCTAAAAAGAAATATATTGCATTCCAAAATATACCTATGGAATTTGATTTGAAACCCGTTTTTCGTAATGAACTTTTAATCGCTACACCCCTTACTGAAGAAGACTTTGAAGGAATGTTTAATGCCGCTTCCGATCCCGAAGTTTGGAGTCAACACCCGAATAAAAATCGATACAAACGAGATGAATTTACCAATTTCTTTAAAGGTGCCATGGAATCCGGCGGCGCCTTTGCCATAAAAGATCTCGCCACAGGAAAAATAATTGGATCTACCCGTTTTTATGATTTGAATAAAGAAGAAAATTCCATTTTGATAGGTTATACTTTTTACGCCAAAAAATATTGGGGCAAAAATTATAATTCTTCTCTTAAAAAATTAATGATTGCTCATGCATTTCAATTCGTAGATAGGATTCTTTTTCATATCGGTGCTACCAATTTTCCATCACAAAAATCCATAGAAAGAATTGGTGCAAAGAAAATAGCAGAACAAGAAGTAGCCTACTTTGGAGAAGATTCCAAACTCAATTTTGTTTATCAAATTAAGCGAGAAGAATTCAAATAAAATCTTTCGCAGATTCAATTTCGTTTACATTCTTTTCTCCAAAGAAAATATTCTATTTTTACTATTCTATAAATTCTACATGGTTCCAATCCTCGATCAAATAAAAAAATTCTTTGCAAGTTTTAATTCACATGAAATTAAAAGCATTGAAAAAATTCCACAATCAGGAGGTGATAGAATTTATTTTAGAATTCACACGGCTGCACAATCTTACATTGTTACATACAATGAAAATATAAAAGAGAATATTTCTTTTTTACATTTTACAGAACACTTTCAAAAAATAAATGCTCCGGTTCCGCATATTTATTTAAAACATCCGGATGGTAAAATGTATATACAGCAAGACTTTGGGACTGTTTCATTATTGAATGAATTAGAAATTCATGGCCAGGATGAATATGTGTATGAACTTTTTCAAAAGAGTTTAAAAAACTTAGCCTGGTTGCAAATACAAGGAGCAGAAAATTTAGATTTAAGTTATTGCCTTACTTCTAAAGAATTTGGAAAGCAAGCTATTTTGAGTGATCTTTTATACTTCAAATATTATTTTCTGGATACTTTAAAAATTGCCTACGATAAAGAGAAAATGATTGAAGATTTTGAAAACCTGAGTGAATACCTAACCAATGCAGATTACAAATATTTTATGTACAGAGATTTTCAAAGTAGAAATATTTGTGTACAAGATGATGATGTATTTTTTATAGATTATCAAGGAGGAATGAAAGGAGCCATTCAATATGATGTAGCTTCTTTGTTATGGCAAGCAAGAGCAAATCTTACCGAAGATTGGAAAAATTCTTTGTTAGAATATTACATGGAATGTGTCATAGAAATTTTACAAAAAGATATTGATAAAGATCATTTCGTAGATCAGTACAATGGCTATGTGTTAATCAGGCTGATGCAGGTTTTGGGCGCATATGGTTTTAGAGGACTCTTTGAAAGAAAAGCACAATTTTTAACGAGCATTCCTTTAGCCTTGAATAATTTAAAATGGTTTATCACCAATAAAAAATTAGGCATTGCTTTACCTGAATTTGAACGCATGTTACAATTAGTTGTAAAAGATGAAGTGGTGTCTCAATTCGAACCTTTGCAAGCCGATAAATCAACTCCATTAATTATAAAAATCAATAGCTTTTCTTATTTAAAAACAGGTTACCCACAAGATTCGAGTAAAAATGGAGGAGGTTTTGTTTTTGATTGTAGAGGAATTTTAAATCCCGGGAGAATAGAAGAATTCAAACAACAAACCGGCAGAGATAAACCGGTAATGGATTATTTGGAGCAACAAACTCAAATGCCGAATTTTTTAAATGGCGTATACAATGTTGTGGATATTGCTGTGGAAGATTATTTGAAAAGAGGCTTCTCTTCTTTGATGATCAATTTCGGATGCACGGGAGGACAACACAGAAGCGTATACGCTGCTGATGCACTCGCCAGATATCTCAGAAACAAATACCACGTGAAAATAGAACTCAATCACATAGAACAAGATATTTACGAATCCAAAGGGTTTTAAATTTTATCATCATGAAAGGAATGTTACTTGCAGCGGGTTTAGGCACACGGCTCAAACCCTTTACCGACAAGCATCCTAAAGCATTGGCTCAAGTAAACGGCAAGACCGTTTTGCAAAAAAATATTGAATATTTAGCGCAATATGGAATTACTGATATCATTGTAAACGTGCATCATTTTGCCGACCAAATTATTCAAACAGTGGAAGCAAATAATGGATTTGGGAGTAACTTAATTATTTCTGATGAAAGAAATGAGGTGCTTGAAACAGGCGGAGGAATTAAAAAAGCTTCATGGTTTTTTGAAAAAGAAAAAGAACCATTTGTTGTAATGAACGTAGATATTCTTACGGATATGCATATGGATGAAATGATCAAGGAGCACCAAGAAAAAAAACCTCTCGCTACGTTAGCAGTTACCCAAAGAAAAACTTCTCGTTATTTTCTTTTTGATGAATTAGATCATCTTTGTGGTTGGAAAAATATTCTTACCGGAGAACAAAAAATTACCCGGCCGGCTGAAAAGCTTACTGAGAAAGCGTTTAGCGGAATCCATATTCTCGAGCCGCGCATCTTTTCATTGATGGAAAGAAAAGGAAAATTTTCTATGGTTGATGCTTATCTTGACTTTGCGAAACAACATTTCATCAATTTTTTCGATCATAGCGATTCGAAATTTATCGATGTAGGGAAACCGGAAAATTTATTGGAAGCTGCTAATTTATTTCCTTAAACTACTCTTTTTTCTTCTTCTCAAATAATTCTCCTTTAGATACTACGCGTACCAAATCATTTTCTTTTAATGATTTTGAAACTACATCATAAGGCCCGGTTACTACTTCTTCCCCATCTGCTAACCCTGATAATATTTCTATGTAATTAATATCTTGAATGCCGGTCTTTACTCGTTTCTTTTTTACTTTACCATCTTTTTCTCTTACAAAAACTACTACATCATAATCGTCGCCTGCAGTGTTATTAACCAAAGAATTATCGGTATTTATTTTTTCATTTTTAGAAGAATCACTTTTATCGCGTGTAGTTACTGCGTTGATGGGCACCGATAAAACATTTACATGAGTCGTCGTCTGAATATCAGCACTGGCGCTCATTCCCGGTCTAAAAGGAAATTTTTTATCAGGAGAATTTTTCAATAGATCTTGATAAGAAGAAGGATCTAAACGAATGTAGACTTTGTAATTGGTTACATCAGTAGATGTAGTTGAAAGGGCATTTTGACCGGCAGCACCATTATTACTGCTGGCTATTTGTGTTACCACTCCTTTGAATTTACGATTGCTAAAGGCATCTACTTCTACCAAAGCACTATCACCTAAATGCACTTTAGGAATATCATTTTCACCCACATCTACTCTAATTTCTATTTTGCTCATATCTGCAATGCGCATCATTTCTGTACCTGCCATCATGGAGCTACCTACTACTCTTTCACCTTCTTTTACACTCAATAAAGAAACAATTCCATCCATAGGAGCTGTAAGTGCAGCCCTGCTTAAATCTTGATTGGCTTTATTTAATCCTGCAATAGCACTTTGTACACTTGCTTTACTTCCTTTAATGCCTTGCACTGCGGCATTATAATTTGCTAATGCGGTTTTATAAGCAGCCTCAGCCACATTGAATTCATTTTTAGAAATTACTTTCTGATCATACAATTGCTTTTGCATATCAAAAGTTTTCTTCGATTGGTCTAATTGTGCTTTTAGTGCTGCCAAAGCGGCTTCTGCATTAGCTACTTGCGATTTTTGTTGGCTCACAATTGCGGAAGCTTGATCTCTTTGAGTGAGATAAATATCGCCATAAATTCGCGCGAGCACTTGACCTTTTTTTACGCTGTCGCCCTCTTTCACATTGAGTTGTACAATTTCACCTGAAATATCCGGACTTAATTTTACCTCTACTTCAGGATAGATTTTCCCGCTGGCATTCACAGTTTCTACAATCGTTCTTTTTTGTACTTTTTCGGTAGTAACTTTTATTCCTTCTTCTTTTCCTAATACGCCACTTTTCTTAAGAATGATTAATAGTATGATCACTCCTACTAAAGAAAAAATAATCCATTTTAATTTTTTATTCATAATATTTCTTAATTCAAATTTGAGTCAATACAATTGAATCCGGTTATAATTTTAATCCTTTTCCTTTATAAAATTCCAATACTTTCATTTTAAAAACATAATCAAATTGATTCGACAAATATTGCAATTTTGATCTGAACAAATTATTTTGATTGGTCACTAATTCTAATGTTCCTAACATTCCTACATTGTATCTCTTCAAAGCAAAATCATAACTCTTTTGAGCAGATTCCACGGCTCTCTTAGAAGAAGTAAACTTCTCCATGGGCAACAATTGCTGCGTTGTAGGCTTGGTAAATATTTTGTTTCAAAGTTTTATTATCTAAATCTTTTTGGTATTCCAAATTGCGAATATTGATTTTGCTTCTTGAATAATTCGCTTGAGATTGCCAACCATTAAATATTGGAACGGAAATAGAAATACCAATTTGCTGTCCGAAATTATTACTCAATTGAGTTGAAAAAGGATCTGAAGTAATATAACCATTTTTGCTTCCTTGCGTATACACCGGTCTTTGAACATCAATATAACCGCCCTGTCCATCACTTACCACTAAACCACTTGGAATATATCCGCTGAAAATTTGAGAATAAATAGGAGTTTTTGCATAACCATAGTTGGTACCTAAAGTTCCATATGCAGAAATGGTGGGATACAAGGCACCTTTTGCCGCTAATGAATTTTTTTCAGCAGCCAGTAAATTGTAATCATTCATCTTCTGTTGCGGTTGGTTCTCTAACGCCATTGCATAGACGATTTCAGGAAGCAGATCGCCAATTGGTTCTACGGGAATGAGTTCTACAGGAGGTTGTTCAATTTCGAAAGGTAAAGCTGCATCCACATTCATGTATGCCTTTAAAACGAATAGTGCTTGCGTTACATTTCCTTTAGCGGTAATGTAGTTAGCACTATCATTGGCCAATTGAGATTCAAGTTCTACTGTATTTAATTCCGGCAAAGCACCGGCCTCTACTTGCTTTTTTACAATGTTCAATTGCGTGTGCGATTGATCTACTTGTACTAAAGCAATTTTCTCTTGTTCCATCGCTAATAATACTTGAAGAAAAGAATTGGCAACGGTTAACGCCACATCATTTTTCATTTTTTCGGTAGATGCATTCGCTGCAGCTAATGCCCATTCGTTGGCGAGGATGGTATTTTTTTTCGAAAACCAATTAAAAATCTCAACACTACTTTGCAAATTAAATCCAATAGAAAAATAATTTTGATTCTCTAAAATTCCGGTAGAAGGATTTTGGGATTTACCAAAACGCATTCCATCATTATTAGAAAAATTGAGCGAAGGTATTTGCGAGAGTTTACTTTGTTTGTAAGTAATAGCCGCTAATTCAGCTTGAAGTTGCATTTGCTTTACAGAAATATTATTATCCATAGCATATTGCACACATTTCTGTAGGCTCCATTTTTCCTGAGCATGTACCAGAAAACTAAAAAATAATAGGGGTATAAAAAGTATCCTTTTGGAAATCATGGCGTAAAAATAACTTATTATATTTTGGAATTTTGAAAAGTAGGATGAATGGCTGATTATGATTGTAAATAAAATATTAATTTTTTGATGAGATAGTTTTGTGGCCTCGCCAGGAATCGAACCTGGATCCGGAGCTTCGGAAACTCATATACTATCCATTGTACTACGAGGCCTTCATTTGTATGTGTATTATTTCATTTCAATGCAATGCAAATTGACCCACATTACTTCCAAAAATTTTCACGGCAATAGCTAATAAAATCACACCAAAAAATTTCCTAACTACTATTAAACCATTAGGCCCTAATGCTTTTTCAATCCATTTTAATGATTTCAAAACCACAAAAATAATTACACAATTAATAAGTATGCCTAAAAAAATATTGATATCATGATAATTTGCTTTTAAAGACATCACTGTGGTTAAAGTTCCCGAACCCGCAATTAGCGGGAAAGCAATAGGAACCACACTTCCACTTTTAGGATCTTTTTCGGGTTTGAAAAATTCAATACCTAAGATCATTTCCAAACCGATGATAAAAATCACAATACTTCCCGCCACTGCAAAGGATTGCACATCCAAACCAAGAATATTTAAAAATTGCTGACCTACAAATAAGAAAACAATCATTAAAGCGCCTGAAGCAAGTGTGGCTAATGCTGTTTGGATTTGTCCACCCATTTTATCTCTCAAAGAAATTAAAATAGGAATGGACCCTAAAATATCAATCACAGCAAATAAAGTAAAGGAAACTGTGATCAATTCCTTTTGTGATAAATTCCCTAACAGTAGGTTGAATGTCATGCTGCAAATGTAAATAGTTAATGAGTGTAAAAAGAATTTTTAAAAGAAAAGGTTGCAGAATTACTCCTGCAACCTTCTGCTATTTTTTTTAAAAGGAAAGATTTATTGTGGTGTCAATTTAAATTGCCCTTGAACTCCTTTTGCAAAATTGACATTGATTTTATATTTACCGCTATTTGCAGGCGCAGGAATATTTTTGGCAAAATTAAATCCTAATTCGCCGCCCATTCCAAGGCCTTCCAACTGATCATCTGCTACGGCATATTTATTATCCCAACTACCATTCACCGGTAATAAAAGATAAGATTTTCCACCGTTTAAATCTAAAGTAATTTCAAACTCTGAAGAATTCAATGCAGTTAATTGCTGAGATGGAACCGGAACAGGATTATTCCATCCGCCGGGAGTAGCATCACCTACAATATATAATTCCGTTGGCAGATTTCCTTCATAAGGAATCAAAGAATATTTTCCGGTTTGGAAATTTAAGATGATCTTATACCATCCTGAATTAGCCGGTGCTACAAAGTTGGCATCCAAATTAAATCCAAAATCACCGCTCATATCTACGCCGGGAAGTTGATTATTTTCAATAGAATATTTTTTATCCCAATTACCATTCTCCGGTAAAACCAAATATTGATTTCCTCCGATTAATTCAAACACACCTGCATAAGTAGTCTCATCTAATTTAGAGAATTGCTGACTTGGTACAGGAACCGGATTATTCCATCCGCCCTGGGTAGCATTTCCTACTAAGAATAAAGTATTGGAAGCAGGAGGTTCTATTTTTGGAGGCACTTTGTAAGGCGTCATTTGTATGGTCAACACATTTGATGATAATTTTTCATTATTGTTGAGATAAGATGAAGTAACTCTTACATCCATTTTATAAGAAACATTGAAAGAAAATCCGAAGCCTAAGAGAATTTTATTTAATTCATCACCTGTGTAAGTTGTACTCAAACTTCCAACTACGGTTTTTGAAACAGCTTTTGAAAAATTTCTTCCTGCAGAATCAATTTCAACCACGAATTTCATGTTAGCAGAGTCCGTTGCATAATTTGGCGATGTCCAAGATAATTTCCAAACCACCGAATCTGCCTGATCAGGAGTGGCCGCAATAGAAGCTTTAGAAGATGTAATAGCTACAGCACTTCCATTGGAATAAAATGGTAAATCCGGAGCCCTTTTTATACAAGCAAAAAATGCGGTGGTTACCCAGCTAAGCAAAAGAAATTTAGATAAATATTTCATTGTGTATATTTTGTGTTGTAAGCATTTAGTTCAAAACAATTTGCTATAAACATAATTTTATTAAATAGATAATCTTATTGTTTAGTAACAGTAAATTTTCCGGTCTTAAAATTCAGAACTATTGTGTAAGTGCCGCTCGTTGGTGGTCCTGGAATATTGTCATTTAAATTATAGCCAAACTCACCACCTTGCCATAAACCTGAAAGGTTCTTGTCTTTTACTGCATATTTATTAGACCATGAACCATTGTCCGGAATTATTAAGAATTCTTTACCGCCGGTTAAATTTATTGTGATTGAGAATGTTGTAGAATTTGTTTGAGTAAATTTTTGTGCCGGATCAGGAACAGGATTATCCCATCCACCCGGAGTAGCATCTCCAATAAGATAAAGATTTCCTGTAAATGGTAATGGTACGGCTACATCCAAATATGGTACTCCGGAAAAAGAAACTTCATTCGAAGAAAGTGAAGCGCTTCCATTTGCCAAGAAGGCTTTTAATCTTACAATTAATTTATGAGATACATTTTCAGCCAAACCTAATTTAGCCATAATCTTATTCACTTCTCCCACTGTAAGTGTAACTCCTAAATCTTTTGTAACAGACACTTCTTGTACTTCACCATTAAAGGCGGTGCCCGACTCGGCAAATTGTAAAATATAGTTGACATCTTGAGAACTAATGCCTGTATTGAATTTATAATTAGGATTATTCCAAGAAAAAGAAATGGCATCTTTATTTTTAGCCGGCAATGACAATGGAACTACTCCCGAAGTAGAAGACTTTAGTACCGGCGTTTCACCACCTAAAAAAACTACCTTATTCTCATCTTTCTTACAAGACCATAGTCCTACTATTGCGAAGATGATTAATAAGCTTTTACAAATGTTATTCATATAATTAGATTTTAAAAAAATTAATAACCGGGGTTTTGAATTAGATTAGAATTCGCATTAATTTCCGCCGCAGGAATAGGATAGATCTTTCTGAAATCCGGAACTGAACCACCGCCTTTTACTCCACCTTTCCATGGCCATAAATAACTGCCGCCTGTAAATTTACCAAAGCGAATGAGATCCATTCTTCTGAATCCTTCCCAATAAAGTTCTCTCGCTCTTTCATCTAAAATAGTAGGAACAATATTCGCCATCGTTAAATCTGTAGGGATGAAATTTCCATTAGAATTTCCAAAAGCTCTTTGACGCAATTTATTTAGATAACCCATTGCGGTCGTTACATCACCACCGCCGCCTCTAATGTATGCTTCAGCATAAATTAAATACATTTCAGCTAAACGAAATAAAGGCACATCCACATCAGAGAAAGTTTGATTAGAGCCTGATGAACCATCGCTATTTACATTTTTATATTTGATCACTCCGTACCCGTCGGTAAATAAACTGATATCATTAATTACTTTTGATTGACCATCTGTGTAAATAGCTGCGTCTAAACTACTTCCTTGCAATCCTCTCTTATCTACATCTCCCAAACTACTTGGTTGAAATTTATCTACTAAAGCACTGGTTGTTCTATAACCTGCCCATTTATTTCCTGTACCGTATTGCCCAACCGGCATGGAACCACCGGAGGCGCAAGCTTGTAAGAAAGTAGAACCGCCATAGCTTTGGCTATATCTTCCATCATATACTATCGGGAAAATAAATTCGCTGGTATTTTTATAATTATCCGCGCGCATTAAGCTCGAATATTTTGGAATTAAAGAGTAGCCTGCGTCAATTACTTTTTTAGCATAAGTCAAAGCATCTGCATAGCGAGGAGAGCCGGTGTATACTTCTGCATTCAAATACATTCTTGCCAACAAAGCCCAAGCAGCAGCTTGGTCCGCTTGTCCGTAACTATATCTTGGCGGAGGTAATCCTGCATCTATGGCTTTTAATTCTGATTCCACGAATTTGAACAAATCACCTCTTGAAATTTGTTTAGGTAATTCTATAGATCCAATATTTGCTTCTGTAACAAATGAAGGATTTCCAAATAAATCCATCAAAACCCAATATTGATAAGCTCTTAAGAAACGTGCTTCATTTCTGAAATATCTTACGGTATCAGCACTTGCTCCGGTAATTCCTCTTGATGCTAATTTATCGTCAGTAGCTTCTAAAATAAAATTATTGCAAAGCGTTATTTGCGCATAGCATCTATAATAAAGAATAGAAGAATATTGATTGGATGAAGTCCAACTCATCGCGTGAATATCAGGCAAGCCCACATTATCGGCACCAGCCCAAGCTGTTACTGCTTCGTCGGTGGATAATTCTTGCAAAGTCCAAAACTCTCTAAAAAATTCAGAGAATCCTTCGTCATATCCCTGCAGATCTGCTTGGCCTTGAATTCCAAAGCTACCATATACTTTAGCCATCGCTTGGTTATAACCCTTCATGTCTGTAAATACAGTTTCAGAGGTTACTCCCGTAGTAGGAAATAAATCCAATTTCTTAGTGCAAGAAGCAAATAAAATTATCCCTGCCGAAATAAGTATTGTCTTTATAAAATAATTGTGTTTCATATACTCTCTTTATATTCTTTTAAAATAATTAAAAATCCAGGTTCAATCCTAAAGAAATAGTTCTTGGCCTTGGGTAAAAACCATTATCAATTCCATTTGATATTTCAGGATCTGTACCTGTATATTTCGTAATTACAAATACATTTTGAACATTTAAATTAGCTCTCAAATTAACACCATTGAACACCTTTCCGAAATTGTAACCCACATATAGATTATCCATTTTTAGGAAAGAAGCATTTTCAACAAACAGGTCAGAGAAATCCGGACTATTTGTAAATTTGGTATCATTGATATTGCTCGTAGCATTTGTTAAGAAACTTGCATTTCCTAAAACCGAGCGAAGTGAAGAAGAACCTCTTGCAATTTGGTTCAACATATAATTGCCCACATTAGCTCTTAGTGTAAATCCTGCATTCCATTTTTGATAAGTGAAATTGCTAAAGAAACCGAAGAACTCTTGAGGTGCCGGACTTTGGTACCAATATTTATCTGCTTCTGTAATTACACCGTCTCTGTTTCTATCTTCATACAAACCTTCAATTGGTTTGCCTGATTGATCGTACACTTGTTGAAATACGTAAAAAGAATTCAAAGGATGGCCAACTGTTTGTTGTTGAACAGCCGTAAATCCAATATTAGAATTGGCAGCAGGAACACCCAAACTTCCTACATCATTATTAGATAGTTTGGTGATTTTATTTTGATTGTAAGTGAAATTAAATCCTAAATCCCAAGAGAAATTATTATTTTTTACAACGGCTGCATTTAAATTAAATTCAAATCCTTCATTCTGCATATCACCAATATTAGCAGTGATCTGATTACCGAAATTAGTACCACTCGCAACAGAAACTGTATTCAACAAATCTTTTGTCTTTTTGAAATAATAATCCATGCTACCTGTAATACGATTCTCCAAGAAACCGAAGTCGATACCAAAATTGGTAGTAGCTGTTTGCTCCCATTTCAAATTAGGATTATAAGGAAGCGGTTTGTACATCTGATAAAAACCTGTACCAAAATTATATTGGGTGGCTTGACCGGATAAAGTATAATTAAGAATGTAATCGTAGTAACCGATACCGTCTTGTTGGCCTGTAATTCCATAACCTACACGAAGTTTCAAATCAGATAACACTCTTGAATCTTTTAAGAAATTCTCTTGACTTATTCTCCAGGCAAAAGCACCGGACGGAAACACACCCCAACGATTGGCTTTTGAGAATTTCGAAGATCCGTCAGTACGAATCGTACCTGTCAAGAAATATTTACCATCATAAGAATAATTCAATCTACCATAATAGGAGATTAAAGCTCTTTCGGGTTTTACCACAAAATAAGTAGGTTTCGAGCTTGAATCCACAGTACCATCAATGGCGGTAGCATATGTATTATAATTAGTGGTTAAAAAGTTTTGGTAGGCATAACCTGCTACCGCTTCTATTTTACTTTTGATGGATTCTAAATTTTTTGAATAATTCAAATAGAATTCAAATAGCGTGTTTTTTTGATTTTGTTTATCTGTATGGTAATAGCCTTTATGAAAAACAGTTGGAGAAGAAGGATTGGAAAAACCTTGATAATTACTGATCGCACTATCAGAAATAGTGGTGGTTTCCGTTCCTTCTGCAATATCATAACCTAAGTTCACATTTGCATGCAATTCAGGTAAGAAATGAAATTTATAATCTAATTGAATATTTCCAATGCTTCTTTTAGGTTCACCGATTTTTTTATATTGCTCTAAAGCCGCTACAGGATTGGATGGAGCTAACGAAGTTAAACCCGTTGGCGTAGTAGGATCGGTATATTGGAAATAGCCACCGAAATTTTTATTTCCTGAAAGAACAGGTTGTGTCGGATCAAAAATTATTGCGTTGCCTATTGCAGTGCCACTATTGGCATATCTGCTTTTAGCAATAGTTCCTTTTAAATTCAAATTTACTTTCAAATGATTATCCCAAAAACTTGGGCTCAAATTGATAGCTACGGTTCCACGTTGAAAATTATCTGTTCTTACCACTCCATTCTGATTCAAATAACCCAAGGAAATTCTGTATGGCAAATTTTTTACGGAACCACTTATGCTGATATTATTGTCCGAGCCAAATGAATTTTGAAAAATTTCATCTTGCCAATCAGTATTGGCATTTCCTAGAAGTGCAATTTGTGCAGGAGTACCATGTGCATTTACAAATTTTCTAAATTCATCTGCAGTAAGTACATCTTCTTTTTTTGAAACTTTTCCGGTGGATAATTGAGTACTAAAATTTATTACAGGTTTTCCTTTTTTACCTTTTTTAGTTACAATTAATATTACACCATTGGAACCACGAGAACCATAAATAGCCGTTGCAGAAGCATCTTTCAAAACGTTGAAAGATTCAATATCATTTGGATTGATAGAAGCCAATAAATTCGGTAAGCCTTTTACGCCGTCGTTTGAAATAGGTACTCCGTCTATTACAATTAATGGATCGTTACCTGCGTTAATAGAAGCTCCACCGCGAATTCTGATAGTACTTCCACCGCCCGGAATACCGCTGTTGGAGGTGATCTGAACTCCCGGAATTTTACCGGAAATTAATTGCTCTGGAGTAGAGAAATTTCCTTTATTAAAATCTTTAGAAGTAATAGAGGTAACAGCTCCTGTAGCATCTGATTTTTTTACACTTCCGTATCCGATGATAACCACTTCACTTAATTTTTCAGCAGCTTGTTCTAAAGAAACATCTATTACAGAACGGTTGCCTACAGGCACTTCCATGGTAACATAACTTACAGATGTAAATACCAATGTTCCATTTCCGGGAACCATGATGGAATAATCTCCTGAGGCATTTGTTTGGGCAGCTACATTACTTCCTTTTACAGAAACGGTGATGCCTTGCACTCCCGCTCCACTCTTGGAATCAGTAACATGACCTGTAACTTTGTTTTGTGCATTTGCAACAAAAGCCATCAAAGTAAAAAATACCACCACAAATATTTGTTGCGATATTTTATGAATGCTCTTTCTCATAAGCCAAATTGAGTTTTATAGTTTTAATTTCTTTTTATCTAGAACTGAAAATGTAATAATGTGTAATATTTACACAAATTAAATCATTTTTTTGAATTGCCAATTTTTTAACAAAAAAAAGTCCTAATTTTTTTTATAAAAAAAGAGAAGAAAAATAGTATTTTAGAAATCTATTCCCGACCAAGTTTTTTTCTTCTTTTCATATTTTTCATAATCAAATTTATACAACCGTCCGGGCCGATGCGGAACGTTTTGTTCTTCCTCTCCTGAATCAATTAAAAAATCCATGGCAAAGAATTTTTTTCTAAAATTTCTTCTATCTAATTTAATATCTAATATCGCTTCATAAAGGCTTTGCAATTCTCGAAGTGAAAATTTCGCCGGCAATAAACTAAATCCTAAAGGATGTTTTTGCACTCGCTTTTGTAACCACGAATAACAAGTATCAAGAATTATTTTATGATCAAAAGCTAAGTCGCTTATATTTTTTACATCATGCCAATGGATTTCATTATCTAATATTTTCAATCGATAATTTTGCACATTTATCAAGGAGCAATAAACCACGGTAACCACTCTTCCGGCAGGATGCCTTTTTACATCTCCAAAAGTATGTACTTGCTCCAAGTATACATTTTTTAGGCCCGTCCGTTTTTTTAAAATGGCATAAGCTGCTGCATCCAAATCTTCCTCAGGCTTTACTAAATCACCCAATAATGACCATTTACTTTGATATTTTTTTACGTCAGAACGAATTAATAAAACCTTCAGTTTATTTTCATCAAATCCAAATATGACACAATCCACAGAAAGCGCTACCCTATTGATACTTTGTACCTCCGACTGAAGGCCTTTTAAAGTTTTTGTTTGTTTCGAAATCGCATGATTCGTTGTTTCCATTTTTATCTCTTTTGCGATGGGTATTAATTGGCTTTAATTACTTTTATGGTTTCAGTTTGATTAGAAGAAATGATCGAAAGCAAATAAGTGCCTTTACTGAATTTAGAGGTTTCATTCATCTCAATCCAATTGGTTCCTGTGTTGATTGAAGTACTCTTATTATATAATTGTCTTCCGCTCATATCAGTAATAATCATTTTCACTTTATCTTGAACCGGAGATTCTAATTTAATTTTCAATGTATTTACAAAAGGATTTGGAGTGGCTTGCACCTGCCATGCCGTTGTATTTCTTTGAATTTTTACGATGGAGCTGTATTGGAATTTTCCATCAATATCTACACTTTTCAAACGATAATAAACAGTTCCCGAAGTAGGAGCATTATTATCTGTGTAACTATATTTACTCGAGCCTGCCGCATTTGTTGTGGAAATGATTGAGAAATCTTGGCCATTATTGCTGCGCTCTAATTCGTAGTAAGCCAGATTCACTTCGTCTGCTACTTCCCAAGTTAATACATTGCTATGGCTAATTTTGCGACCTTCAAACGAAAGAATTGTCACCGGAACTGCACCATCTATATTGGTATATACATGGTATTCCCCGGCTTGTAAAGTAAATGACTGAGAATTACCTGTGGCGGTGATTGTGGTATTATTAAGATAATCGTACCATACACCGGCCGTTGGAAATGTTACTGAACCGGTTTGTTGTGCTACATCAAAATTTCCAATTACCACAATCTTTGCAGAATTTGCCGATAATACAATGGATTTAAAATAACCGCCTAAATTTTGGTTGGTGATATTAGTTACAAATACATCTTTAAAAAGCGGATTGAATCTTAATTTGATCAATTTGCTATACACATCATACAATTGTTTTCTGTTGGCATTTTGAAAATAATCCCAACGGATCGGTTTATTATCCAAACGGCAATTGGAGTTAATCGTTCCATCTTCGCAATAATTTATGGAAAAATCATAGCCTACTTCACCAAATTGCCACAACATTTTTTGGACCCGGAATGGTGAAGAAAAATGCAGCCGTTAATTCTTGTCTTTTCAATGCGGTGTTCAAATCTTTCACACTATAAGAACCTGATGCATTTCCATAGAGTAAATTATTGGTCATGATTCTTTCTTCATCGTGGCTTTCCATATAATTTACCAAATAAGGATTTTGCCAATTTCTCACATTTGCAAATCCGTAGCTAAAGTCAGATTCACTTTGCCAACCCATAGATGCCTGGCTATACGTATGATTAGAATTTCCCCAAAGTAGCATGCCATAATTTGATAATTCCATTTCTTCAGAATTATCTGCGAAATGTTCTAAGATGCAATAAGACGAAGGAGATTTTAATTGTACTGTATCATAATAAGCTTTCCAAATAGCGATGCGGCCTGCATCATAGGCACCCCATGCACCCACGTCACAATTATTTCCGTTGTTATCGCAGGTTTGTTTTTGCGTAAATCCTTTTGAAAGATCAAATCTAAATCCGTCAATTTTATATTCTTTCAACCAATGCTCTACGATTCGACTTACATAATATTTTGTTTCAGGTTTATCATGATTTAAATCATAACCTACATTAAATGGATGCTTCGGCACAGCATTGAACCACGGATTGTTGGAAGCAGGCCTATTATTATTTGCATCCCAATATAATTGTACCATTGGAGAAAGACCAAATGAATGATTCAATGCAATATCCATGATTACTGCAATTCCATTTTTATGACATTCATCAATAAACGCTTTTAAAGTATTTTCTGGACCATAATATTTATCGGGAGCAAAATAAAAATCCGGATTATAGCCCCAACTTTCATTACCTTCAAATTCATTTAGCGGCATTAATTCTATCGCGTTAATTCCTAAATTCTTTAAATAATTCAATGTGTCTTTTAAGGTATTCCAATCATGATTGGCAATAAAATCGCGCACTAATAATTCATAGATCACCAAATTCCTTTTATCGGGCCGTTGATAATTGGATGCTGTCCAAGTGTACGACGGCTTTGAGGTTTGTAAGATGCTTACAATGCCGGAAGTTAAATTCGCGGGATAAGGTTTTAAGTTTGGATAAGTAGTCGGGAGAATATATTTATCATTCCAAGGATCTAATATTTTTTCGGCATAAGGATCTGCGATTACTAATTTTCCATCTACTAAATATTGATAGCTGTATTCGGTTCCTGGAGTTAATCCGTTAATGGTTAACCACCACTGTTTGCCATCCGGTGTTTTATTCATTTGATAATCGGCTTGCTCTATCCAATTGCTATTGGGTAAATCCCCGATCACATTTACCCTCGATTTGGAAGGAGCATATAATACTAAGGTTACAGAAGTTCCATCAGGATTATAATTAATTCCGTTTACGGCTCCATTAGGCAATGCCGCTACTGTTATAGGTTTGGTGACATAAAAATTAAGTGTATCTCTTTTGGTTTCACCACCGTTTATTGCTTCTGCAATTACTTGTTGATTACCGCTTACCGTAAGTGTGGGTGTTGCGGAAATCGTTGTCGCAGCACTTGCTGTTTGTATGAGCGATCCATTTAAATATAGATTTAAAGTAGCAGCCTGACTGCTATTCGCAGTTACGGTAATGGTGTTGCCAATGTTTTTCGTAATTATTTCTGGAGTAGGTTTATAAGTTGGTTGGAATAAAGGTGCCACAAAACGAACCGCTAAAGCTCCATCTGTGTAAATAGGAATAAACATATCGCTTCCATCGGCATTTCTCTGTACTTTAGATCCGGCGCCATTTCTAAATAAAATAGCAATCTTCTCAATTTTTTCGGTCGCATCCGTAATACCAAAATAAGCTCGTAAACCTCCGGTAATAGTGTAAGACCACTTATTATTATTTAAATAAACTGCTTGCGCCGCTGCCAACTTTTTTCCCCATTCGAATTTTGTATATCTCCAATCTGATGAGCTGGTGCTTTTATTGGTGATTACTCCTATGTGCACATAAATGTCATCTGTAGGTGTATAAAAAAATAATTGTTGATTGCCTTTACTTGCATCCATCGTGATTTTAAAGGGATTTGAACTTTCTGTAGCAAAGTCAGGATTCCACGATAACAATTGGGAAAATCCCTGTAAGGAGAATAAAAGAAATAAAACAGGCAGAAGTAATAATTTTTTCATGTCGATCTTCGATTTATAATTTCTAACTTTAAAAAAGAAATTTTAAAGTAAAAAAGGATGATAGAGTGCAGTATTTATTGTGTAAAATACACACATTATTGATATAAAGCAATTTTTATCGAAAAAAAATAGGGATATGTAGGATTTTCATCCGAACCATTTTGCACAATGCACATTATTATTTTTATAAATTGATATTCGTTATAAAAATTTCAACAGTAATTTGCTTTCTAAATAGCGCCCTTTTTTAAAAGCAACAATTTAATACTTTAGCAGGAATGTATCATAAAGAACAAATTCAAGAAATAAAAAATTTAACCCAACAACTTCTCTCAAATATAGGTACCATTGAGGATTTGCGGCAAATATTGCGTTTTCATGAATACCGTTATTATGTTTTGAATGACCCTTTTATTTCCGATCAAGAATATGATGTGCTTTATAAAAAATTAGAAGAACTTGAAAATAAAAATCCCGAATTAATTACTCCCGATTCTCCTACGCAAAGAGTAGGAAATAGTTTGAATGAAAATTTTATTGCAGTGCCGCATTTGGTGCCCATGCTAAGTTTGGAGAATAGTTATAATGCACAAGATTTAGTGGATTGGGATAAAAGATTGGACAGTTTTATTGATCATCAAAAAGTACATTTTAGTGTAGAACCAAAATTTGACGGCGCCAGTATTTCTCTCATATATGAAAAAGATTTGTTGGTAAGAGGCGCTACCAGAGGCGATGGCGTGATGGGTGATGATATTACGACCAATGTAAAACAGATTGGCTCTATTCCATTATCTGCAAAATTTTCCAATTACGGCATTGAGAAAATAGAAATAAGAGGAGAGGTTTTATTGAATAAAGAAAATTTCAAAAAATACAATGAGGCCTTGGGGAAGAAGGCTTGCCGCCTTTAGCCAATCCTCGAAATGCAGCAGCAGGCTCGCTCCGAATGAAAGATCCGGCTGCTGTGAGAAAAAGAAAATTGGAAGCCATTTTATATCATGTGAGTTTTATTCAATTTAAAAACATCGATGCACAATCAGCGCATACATTATTACAAACACATTCAGGAACCTTAGAACTATTGTCAACATTGGGTTTCAAAACTCCCGTGGAAGATAAAAAAGTAGTTTCTACTATTGAAGAAGCTGTTGATTTTTGTTTAGCGTTTGAACAAAAGCGAGATGATTTACCGTATGAAATTGATGGCATGGTCATCAAAGTAAATGAAATAGAATTACAACAACAAGCGGCCGGAACCAGCCACCATCCTCGCTGGGCGATTGCTTTTAAATTTAAAGCACGGCAAGCCACTTCGCAATTAAAAGAAGTTATTTTTCAAGTGGGTCGCACCGGAGCCATTACTCCTGTTGCTAAAATAGACCCTGTACCTATCGGGGGAGTAACAGTAAGTTCGGTTTCTCTTTTTAACGAAGGAGTAATTGAAGAAAAAGAATTGCGTCTATACGATACCGTTATTGTAGAAAGAGCCGGCGATGTAATTCCCTATATTGTAAAGCCATTGAAAGAATTACGGACCGGAATTGAACAAGAAATTGTGTTTCCAACTCATTGTCCTGTCTGTGGAGATAAACTCGTAAAAGAAGGCGAAGAAGCCGTGTGGCGTTGTGTCAACATCAATTGCCAAGCCCAAGTGGTGGAGCGAATTATTCATTTTGTAAGCAAGGATGCGATGGATATAAAATCTTTTGGCGAATCGAATGTGCGGAAATTTTATGAAGAAGGAATTATTACTGACATCCCATCACTGTATGAAATTGATTTTGAAAAAATTGCTCAATTAGAAGGTTTCAAAGAAAAATCGATTGAGAATCTGAAAAATGCGATCGACAATTCTAAAAATCAATCTTTGAATCGCTTAATATTTGGATTGGGCATTCGATATGTAGGAGAAGCCACAGCAAAGACTTTGGCGAAAAGTGTTGATACTATTTTTGATTTGGAAAAATTTTCTTTAGAAGATTTACAACAATTGAAAGATGTAGGAGCTAAAGTAGGTGAAAGCATTTTTAGTTTTTTCCATAATGAGGATAATATAAAAATGTTAGAAAAATTAAATCAATTAGGAATCAACATAAAAGGTGATAAACAAGAAGCCAAAGAAGGAAAATTGAGCGGGCTCACATTTTTATTTACGGGCACCATGCCTACTTTAAAAAGAAGTGATGCAGAAAAAATGGCGGAAGAACAAGGAGGAAAATTGCTTTCTTCCGTGAGTAAGAATTTGAATTATTTAGTGGTGGGTGAATCCGCGGGAAGTAAATTAGAAAAGGCTAAGAAAATAAAAACTATCCAAATAATTGATGAAGAACAATTCTTAAATATGATACAAATTTAGTTTGTAACTTTAAATCAAATTATCCCTTATGATTCAAAAAATAAAAGGCGAAGAATGGAAACCCATTAAAATAAAAGGCCAAAAAAATTTAAGAAATCAATACACCGTTTCTTCTCTCGGCAGGGCCGCCAGTTTCAGAGAAGAAATTAGCGATGGGAAATTATTAACAGGCTCTACTACATCAGGATATAAAACTTTAAATCTTCACATCGACGGAGAAAACGGAACATTATATATTCATCGTGAAGTAGCAAAATTATTTTGTGACAAAAATTCTCCTAAAGAAAAATTTGTGATTCATATTAACCACGATAAATCTGATAATCGTGCGAAGAATTTAAAATGGGTTTCTCAACAAGAAGCGATAGATCATCAGCAAAAAAGCCCGTCCAAACTGGCTTACAAAGAATCGCAGGCTACCAAAAAGAAAGGATTGAAATTAACAGCCACACAAGCAAAGGCGATTAAAACAGCATTGGATAATCCTCGAAGAAAATTAACCCACAAACAAATCGCAGAAAAATATGGCATTAGTGAAATGACCATTTACAGAATAAAAAGTGGCGAAAGTTGGGCACGAGTGTAAGACAAATAAATTTTCAAAATAAATTCTCAATCTTTAAAAAGCAATGTAGCTATGCATTGCAGCATTTAAGTTTTAATTTTTTAATTCGTGTTTCAACCATCTACTCTTTCCTTCCTAAAACAATTAAAGAAAAATAATAACAAGCCTTGGTTTGATGAAAACCGCGACAAATATGAATCTGCACGCGCTGATTTTACCAAATTTGTTGCGGAACTTTTACAAAAAATGCCAAGCATCGATAGTACAATAAAAGAATTGGAACCAAAAGATTGTATGTTTAGAATTAATAGAGATATCCGTTTTTCTAAAAATAAAACTCCTTACAAAGTCAATATGAGCGCGGCTTTTCATAGAGGAGGAAAGAAATCAATTTATGGAGGATATTATTTTCATTTACAACCGGGTGGTAATAGTTTTATTGGTGGGGGACTTTGGTCGCCGGAGCCTGAGAGCATCAAAAAAGTGCGTCAAGAAATTGATTATAATTTCCCGGAATTTCAAAAAATTATTAAAGCGCCGGCGTTTGTAAAAAGATTCGGAGAGTTAGAAAGAGAACAAGGGCAAGTGTTAGTGAATGTGCCCAAAGGTTATGAAAAAGATAATCCTGCAGCTGAATATTTAAAACTCAAAAGTTGGGTAGCCTCACAAAATATTTCTGATGAAATACTGACTCAGCCTACATTATTAAAAGAAGTTTTACAAAGTTTCAAAACATTACAACCTCTCTTATATTTTATCAATCGTTCTTTTGAATAGAAATTTAGCATTAAAGGTTGCCAACCTTTTGGTGCAGATTTAAATTCCAAAATTAATTGATGAAGATTGGCAACCTTACAATATTAGGAGTGATTTTGCAACTCCTTTTTTGCGAGCTGATCTATCTTTTTCACTTTATAATTATACCACCATTTGGGCGCCGTTTTTTTCAATAAAGTATCAATACCTCGCATTCCGAACAAATTCCAAACACCATGTAATTTGCCTGAAACAGAACTCTGTAGCGCACGCAAGCTCATCGCAAATCCGCTATCAATATATTCCATGTGATGCCAATAACCTGCAGGCATAAATAAAGTATCGCCGGGATTTAAAATCAAATCATAACCTTCTGCATATTTCAATGCGGGAAATTTTTCATAATCGGGCATTCCATTATTTTCGGCGTAGCCGGAAAAATCAGCCAAACTCAAGACTTCAAAAGGTTTGCGATACAATTTATTTTTTTGGTCATAAGGGAATAACAACACCCTTTTTCGTCCCGCGAATTGTGTGTGCAAAATATGAGAGATGTCAATATCAAAGTGCATGTGGGTTACAGAGCCTTGTCCGCCTGTGAAAAGCATCGGATACTTTTTTACAAATCCTTTCATCAAATGCTCCGGCCAGGTAAAATCTTTAATTAACTGAGGAGCGTGATCAAATATATTAAACAAAAAAATTCTCCAAGCTGCAGGCCCTTTCTGAATCATATCTACATATTCGCCAAAAGTTTTATAATCATCTGCAGTGTTGATGGGAGTGTAAGAATCACTTTTTATATTATTGTACAATCCTACTTTTTTATCGCCCACCATTTTTTTAAAATAATCCCAATTCCATTTTTTATACGCAGGCCATTCCTTTGCCATTTCAGTAATCACTACAGGAGTCTGTGTTTGATAATATTTCGTTTTGAATTCTTCAGGAGAAATATTGGCTACGGTATCAACTGGTTTTAAATGCATGTTTAGAAATTAATGGTAGCAAAATTAATGGTAAAATCGAGTGTTGAATTCATAAAAACATAAGGATAACATAAAGTTGCTTACAAGCCGGCGCCCATTTGTAGAAATTTCTACAATTCGTAATCAGAAACACTTTTGTTAGCTTATTTTTGAACAAATCTAAAATTTTTCAACAATTGGCAATACATTTTCACGAACTGAAGGTTAAAGAAATTAGGCAAGAGACTAATGATTGTATCTCAATATTATTTGACGTACCCGAGAATTTAAAGAATGAATTTCGTTTTACACAAGGACAAAGTATCGCTATCAAAACTCATTTGGATGAGCATAGAAGATCGTATTCTATTTGTACCAGTCCGCAAGAAAATGAATTAAGAGTAGCCGTAAAAAAAGTAGAGCAAGGAATATTTTCTACTTATGCTACAGAGAAATTAAAAGTCGGAGATACATTAGAAATCATGCCTCCTTCCGGAAGTTTTTATACAGAAGTAAGTTTTTTTAATAAGAAACAATATGTATTTTTTGCAGCAGGAAGCGGTATTACGCCCGTTATTTCTAATATCAAAACTATTTTACAAACGGAAAAAAGAAGCCAAATAACTTTAGTGTATGGAAATAAAAATACTTCTTCCATCATTTTTAAAGAAGAGTTAGAAGCATTAAAAGATAAATATTTAGAAAGGTTTAGGATTCATCATATTTTGAGCAGAGAAAGAACCGAATCAGAATTTAATTATGGAAGAATCGATGCGCAAAAATGTGATCATCTCTCCAAAATAATTAACATCAATAAAATAGATGAATTTTTTATTTGCGGTCCTGAAGAAATGATTTTTACCGTAAAAGATTTTCTTTCAGGCTGGGGAGTAAAACCCGAGCGAATTCATTTTGAACTTTTTACTACTCCTACAAAAAAGAATACACAGATTTATACTGCCGTAAAAGAAAAAACAAAAGGCGGAAGTGAAGTGCATATAAAAGTGGATGGAAGAAATTATCAACTTAATTTAGATTACAACAGCAACACCGTTTTAGACGCCGGATTAGCTGAAGGCATTGATCTTCCTTTCGCTTGTAAAGGCGGTGTATGCTGCTCTTGCAAAGCAAAATTATTGGAAGGAGAAGTAGAGATGGAAGCGAATTACGGATTGGAAGATAGTGAAGTAAAAGATGGTTATATTTTAACTTGTCAATCGCACCCAAGAAGTCCAAAAATTGTGGTAGATTATGATCAATAATTTTTTAAAAAATAAAATCCTTTTCGGTAATTCTTGTCGCATTTTTTAAAGAATTAACTTTGAATAGAAAAAGAAATTCAGTTTATGGAAGAAAATAAATTATTAGAAATATTTGATCACAAGATTGAATCCGAAATAAGAATTGAACCCAAAGATTGGATGCCGGAAAAATACCGCAAAACATTGGTAAGGCAAATAAGCCAGCACGCGCATAGCGAAATCGTGGGCATGTTGCCCGAAGCCAATTGGATCACGCGCGCTCCTACTTTAAGAAGAAAAGCGACTTTATTAGCCAAGGTGCAAGATGAGGCTGGGCACGGATTGTATTTGTATTGTGCTGCAGAAACTTTAAATATTTCGCGCGAAGAAATGCTTCAACAACTCTTGAGTGGCGAAGCAAAATATTCTTCAATTTTTAATTATCCCACGATTACTTGGGCAGATATGGGAGCCATCGGATGGCTCGTAGATGGCGCCGCGATTATGAATCAAGTGCCTCTTTGTCGCGCCTCATATGGCCCTTATGCAAGAGCAATGGTGCGTATTTGTAAAGAAGAAAGTTTTCACCAAAGACAAGGGTATGAAATTCTATTAACATTATGTAGAGGAAGTGAAGAACAAAAAACGATGGCACAAGATGCGCTAAACCGTTGGTGGTGGCCGAGTTTAATGATGTTTGGACCAAGCGATAATGATTCTCCACACACCGCACAAAGTATGAAATGGAAAATCAAAAGATTTACTAACGATGAATTGCGTCAAAAATTTGTAGATATCTGTAAAGACCAAGCAGATATTTTAGGATTAACCATTCCTGATCCTCAATTAAAATGGAATGAAGAAAGAGGACATTATGATTTTGGAGAGATTGATTGGGAAGAATTTTGGAATGTGGTGAAAGGAAATGGTCCTTGCAATAAAGAGCGTTTGGCAGCAAGAAATAAAGCACATGAAGATGGCGCTTGGGTGAGAGAAGCGGCATTGGCTTATGCTAAAAAATCACGAATTGCTGAAGCAGTTTAATTTGAAAAAATCTTCTTTATAAAAAATAAAACCATGAATATCCAAATTAAAAAATTTTATTACGGTGATATTCCGGATGAAAATACCGGTGGTGGAACAGCCATGAATAGCAATGAAGAAATGGAACCACTTTGGGAAGTTTTTATTAGAAGTAAACAAGGATTGGATCATAAACATGCCGGAAGTTTGCACGCTGCTGATGCAAAAATGGCAATTGAAAATGCCCGCGATGTGTATACTCGAAGAATGGAAGGCGTAAGTATTTGGGTAGTAGAATCGAAATATATTCATTCTACCAATCCTGATGAATCGGATAGTCTTTTTGATCCGGCGAATGATAAAATTTATCGTCATCCTACTTTTTATAAATTACCGGAAGAAGTAAAGTATATGTAATCATTCGTGATTTTTTAAATTGAAATAAAAAAAATGTCCACTCAATCTTTTGAAACTTCTAATGCTCTTTTTAATTATACGCTTTCGTTGGCAGATAATTCTCTCATCATGGGGCATCGCTTAAGCGAGTGGACGGGCCATGGGCCTACATTAGAACAAGACATTGCTATTACTAACATTGCTTTGGATTTAATTGGTCAGTCAAGAAATTTCTATCAATACGCAGCAACCATTAAATCTGCTCAAAAAAATACAACAACAACCGAGGATGATTTAGCTTATCTGCGAGATGCGAATGAATTTAAAAATCTGCTTCTAACCGAATTGCCCAATGGTGATTGGGGAAAAACTATTTTAAAAATATTTTTCTTTAGCAATTGGCAATATCTTCTCTATCAAGAATTAATACAATCAGCCGACACACAATTAGCAGCCATTGCGGAAAAATCTTTGAAAGAAGTTACTTACCATCTCAGATGGAGCAGCGAATGGATAATTAGATTGGGTGATGGCACTCCGGAAAGCCATCAAAGAATGGAGAAATCTTTAGAAGATTTATGGCCTTATACCGGCGAAATGTTCGTACCTTCTACTTTTGAAAATGAAGCAGCACAAAATCGTATAGGCATAGACGTTAGTACGCTTAAAATCGATTGGCTTCAAAAAACAAAAGAGGTATTTGAAGAAGCCAAACTCGAAATTCCGGTGGAAAATGCATGGATGCAACATGGAGGTAAAAATGGAATTCATACCGAGCATTTGGGTTATCTACTTGCAGAAATGCAATTTTTGCAAAGGGCTTATCCCGGTTGCGAATGGTAAGTAATTTACATGGAATACAATGAATGCAGTAATCAATAATATTACAAAAGAAGCCATTTGGGAATTAATGGAAACCGTTTACGATCCGGAGATTCCTGTGCTTTCCGTAGTTGATTTAGGGATTGTGAGAGATGTAAAAATTGATAAGGAAGGAATAGAAATCGTTATCACGCCCACTTACAGCGGTTGCCCCGCGATGGATATGATTGCGATGAATATTAGATTGGCTTTCATCAAAGAAGGATTAGCTCCTGTAAAAATTACCCAACAACTTTCTCCGGCATGGACCACAGATTGGATGACTGAATTCGGAAAACAAAAATTAAAATCTTACGGAATCGCTCCTCCGATTTCTAAATCTTTTGATGGCGAATATTTAGAAAATTTAAAAGTAGAATGTCCACTTTGTCGCTCTCACAATACAAAATTGATTAGTCAATTTGGTTCTACTTCTTGCAAAGCTCTATACCAATGCAATGATTGTAAAGAGCCGTTTGATTATTTTAAGTGTCATTAATTATTCTTCCCAAGAATGTATTTTGAGTTTTCAATTTTAAAAGTGAATATTTTTTCCCACAGATAAACTTATCAAATTTTAAGAGGTCAAATACCAAAATTTAAAAGATGCTGAAGCCCTTTGTCCTTTCTGTTTGCTGCGTTACCTTTTGTTTCTTACTACTTTCCTGCAAAAAACAAACTGACACGAATATTCCTCCATCCTCTACAGATTCTTTTACCGTTACAGTGAATAATGGGTATGGCAGTGGCAAATATAAAGTAGGTGACACAGTTCATATTTTCTCCAACCCTTATAGTTCCACTCAAATTTTTGATACTTGGAGTGGAGATATTTCTTTATTAAATGGCTCTGAGGAATGGCATACTTGGTTTATAATGCCCAATAAAAATGTAAACTTTAGCGGAAGCATTAAAACCATCAACAGTTTCACCTTGAAATATGAAACCATCATGGGTAGAGACAGGCAAAAACCGGTGTATTATTTTTTATCTCCGGGAAATAAAGGCGTTGTGTATTTATTGCATGGCACAAGTGGCACAGCGGCTTATTTAGTGGCAGGATTTGAATTTCAGCAATTAATAAAATCGTTGGTCAATGATAATTTTGGAGTCATCGTTACCGAAGCAGAAGAAGCCACAACCGGCGTTGATGCGAACGCGGATGGAAAATTGAGATGGGCTCTTCTACCGATGGACAGTGCGCTGAATGTGGATTACGCCAACATCAAAGCGATAACAGATACTTTTTATAATAGGGGTTTAATGAATCATTCGCAACCCAGATATTCGGTGGGTATGAGTGATGGCGGATTTTTTTCTGTGGCACTTTCCTACCTCTATCATTTTAAAGCGGGAGTGAATTATTGCGCACAAGGAAGTGAAGGAATTCTGCAAATCACCACGGTTCCTACTCAATTTTGTATGGCGCGTAATGATAATAATTCTTCCGTAGGATCTGTAGGAAATGCGGATGCGCTTACATTTTCAAAGAATTTAATGGCAAGAGGTATTTGCAGTAAATATTTTATCAATGAAAGAAGTCCTATCTATCCTGAAAGATTTGCTCGAACCGGTGTGATTTCAACAACACAATCCATTTCAATTTTTAATGAACTTCAATCAAAAGGATACATAGATAGTAAACGGTATTACATTGGTTATTCTGATGCATTCCTTTCTGCTTTGCAAAGCAATCCTTTATCGTTTCCTATTATTAGCAGCCTTTCTTTATCACAAAAAATGGCGGTGTTAGAACAAATTAATTTATCTGTCGCAGACCATCATATGTATAGCGATTATAATCGGGGAACACTTCGTTTTTTAAATAACTAGTGTAATTAGAATTGATCTTTACAAGTGTTTATATTTTAGCAATACAGTCTAATCACTTATATTCATACTGTAAAAAAGAGTCAATGTGAATACTACCTTAGCTGATGCTCTTTTCCGGAAAGAATTAATTACTTCTTCGGAAAAGGAAAATATTATTCGTGAAAAACCAATTTCTATTCATTGGGATTTACGCACACTTTTATATCTCGGTATAATACTAACTACTTCCGCAGTAGGGATTTTTATTTATAAAAATATAGATTCCATAGGCCATGATGTAATTTTGATTGCTATTACCCTTTTAGTAATTATTTGTTTTGCGTATTGCTTTATAAAATCTAACGGTTACCAACGCACGAAAATAATTAGGCAAGAAATAGCGGCAGATTATATTCTTTTAGCCGGTTGCTTATTGCTGCTTACATTAATAGGATATGCGCAATTTCAATATAATTTATTTGGAAACCGCTGGGGTTTAGCACTTTTCATTCCTATGATTTTATTGTTTGCGGCTGCTTATTATTTCGATCATCTTGGAGTACTAAGTCTTGCTATTGTTAACTTGGCGGCATGGGCAGGGATTGCCATAACACCCACAACTATTTTACAGCAAAATAATTTCAATGAAGAAAAGATAATGTTTACAGGACTCGCATTGGGCGCCATTTTGATGGCAATGGCACTTTGGTCAAGCATTAAACAAGTGAAAGCCCATTTTTCATTTACTTACAAAAATTTTGGCATTCACATCTTCTTCATTTCGCTGCTCGCTATTCTGTTTTATTATGATCGAATTTATATTTTAATTTTTTTTGCATTAGTAGTGTGCTCTTTTTTTTCTTTATCGAAATGCAATTAAAGAACAGTCTGCTTATTTCCTAGTTGTTACGCTGCTTTATTCCTACATAGGATTGAGTTATGTGGTGGTACAAATTATCGGATCCGGATCTATGGCAAGTACTTATGGAATAGTCATTTATTTTATTTTTTCCGGTATTGGATTTATAGTTCTATTTAAACAATTACAACAAAAAATAAAATCCTCATGATCGCTTATTCAGAAAATGATTTGTATAATTGTTATGTCGCAAGCGAAGCTAGGCAAGCATTTGAGGATTATGAAATTGATGAAGAAAGTTTTTTAAAAATTCGCAAAGTCTATTCATGTCAATTATATACTCCTTCATTTTTTATAGCCGTTGCAATGGGCTTAGTTACCATAATTGCTGTTTCTTTTACCGCTGCCCTGATTTTGTTAATGCTGAAAATAGAATCATCAATGGCCCTTTCTTTATTGAGTATTTGCATGTTAATCATTTCCTACTTGGTTTTGGAATTGATAGTAAATACTAAAAAATTTTACAATGCAGGTATAGACAATGTTTTGATGATTTTGATATTGGTTTTTTCTGCAGGCATTTTTATCTATTCTGAAAGTCCTTCATGGATATTGATGAATGGAAGTTTAATGATGGTGTCGTTATGGCTATTTCTGAGGTTTGGCGATGCTTTTATGGCAAGAGTTTCATGCAGTTTTCTCCTAATTACTTTTTATGTAAGCTTTTTAAAATTAGGAGATTTTGCCATTGAAACTTTTCCTTTTGCTATGATGTTGATTATTGCAGTGCTTTACTTTTTCATCCGTAAAATTAAGTCGAAAATAAATTTCGTGTATGCGTCATCGTTAGAACAGGTACACAATTTTTTGTTGATTGCATTCTATGCATCCGGAAATTATTGGGTGGTAGATGAATTGCGTTCTTTATTAACCCATGTACCGCAACCAATTTTGTTGAGTTGGTTCTTTTGGATTTTTACTTTTGTCGTGCCTTTTCTAATTATTATTTACGGAATTCTTAAAAAGGACTTAATAAAAGTCCGTGTGGGAATACTTTTGGTAATAGCTGCAATTTTTACTTATAAATATTATTTTGTTCTTCTGCCCATCGAAATAGAAATGCTAATTGCCGGAGTAATTTTAATTGTGCTGAGTTTTTATCTAATTAAGTTCTTGCAAAATGCACGATATGGTTTCACTTCTGCAAATACCCATTCTCGCCCCAATTGGGAAAATGCGCAAGCTCTTGTAATTGCCCAAACCATGGGAAAACTTACTAACTCTCCAAATGACTCCTCCCTCATGAATGGTGGAAGCGGTGGTGGTGGTGGCGCTTCGAGCGAATTTTAGAATACAAATTCATTCCCAAATACGGCATAAGGATTGTATTCATTATTTTCAAACAATAATGATATAAAAATGAAAAATCTCTTATTTGCCTTGTCAATTTTATTTTTTTTAATGGCGTGTAATTCATCTACAACTTCGCAATATGAAGAAAATAAAAGTGACTCCACAATTGTTACTTCTCATGATTCTGTAATTGATACCACCCAATTGAATACCAATCCGGTCATAGATACTTTAATAAATAATCAAAAATTTAAAGCCACAGGAAACGAGCCATTTTGGTTAGTTGAAATTGATTTTTCAAAATCAATCCATTTTAAAACGATGAATGGATTGGATATTACCACTCCCATTCCGGAAGGAGTAAAAATAACAGGAACCAATACAACCCGCTATAGCACAGTAACAGATCAAGGTGATTTAATTGTAGAAATCACTCATGAAGAATGCATCAATGATATGTCGGGATTAAAATCGGATTATAGCGTGCTTGTAAGATTTAAAAATAAAACAGCCACCACTTATGAAGATTTTAAAGGTTGTGGAATGTATGAAGGGCAAAATCCTAAGAATTAAAATTTTAAAAAAATAATTATGAAAAGGGTTAATCAACCATATCGCATGTTGTCGCTTATTATTTATGCAACAATTTTATTTTCTTGCAATAGTAATTCTAATGAGGTAAACCAAAATGATTCTACAATCATAAAAACAACGAATCTTGAAAAGGAAAAAACAAAATCAAATATCAATGAACCTCAAACCTGTTATGTATTTGATAATGGAAAAGATAAAATAGAAATGCAAATCACTATCACTAATAATGTAGTAAACGGCCAATTGAATTATAATTATTTTCAAAAAGACAAGAATTCAGGAACCATTGAAGGCAAAATGATCAGTGATACACTTTTTGCCAATTATACTTTTATGTCAGAAGGAAAAGAATCAAAACGTGATGTAGTTTTTCTAAAAAGAGGCGACAATTTTGTTGAAGGATATGGTAATATTAATCCTGCTACAGGCGAGCCTGACCTAAGCAATAAGAGTGCAATAAAATTTGGGAATGATTTTATTTTAGAAAAAAGAGATTGTAAACTAGAGTAGATAAAATAAAATTGATTTAAAGTATCAGTAAATTATTGATGGTAGTAATTTCCATTTCTCTTTATCAACTTTAGATCTTTAGATTTGCAATTCACCTAATTTGCAATCATGTCAAGTATTCTATTTGAAATAAAAAATAATACGGCTTTTATAACATTGAATCGACCGGAAAAATTCAATGCTTTTAATAGGGAAATGGCTTTGGATTTACAAGAAAGATTAGAGGAGTGTGAGAAGAATATTTCGGTAAGATGTGTGGTGATAATAGGCGCCGGTAAAGCGTTTTGTGCAGGGCAAGACTTAGCAGAAGTGGTAGATCCGAACGGTCCGGGAATGCAAAAAATATTAAGCGAACATTATAATCCTATTGTTGCTAAAATAAGAAAATTAAACAAACCTGTACTCGCTGCCGTTAACGGAGTAGCCGCCGGAGCAGGCGCGAATATTGCGCTTTGCTGCGACATTGTAATTGCCTCGCAATCCGCCTCTTTTATTCAAGCTTTTAGCAAAATCGGTTTGATACCCGATAGTGGCGGCACTTATTTTTTACCCAGATTAATTGGTATGCAAAAAGCAAGTGCATTGATGATGTTGGGAGATAAAATCAGTGCCGAAGAAGCAGAAAGAATGGGTATGATTTATCAAGTATTTCCCAATGAAATTTTTGAATTAGAAGTGGAAAAAATTTCTCAAAAATTAGCGCTCATGCCTACCAAAGGGTTAGCATTTACCAAACAAGCACTAAATTTATCAATGGAACAAAGTTTTGAAAAACAATTACTTACCGAAGACATTTTTCAACAGAAAGCCGCTTCCACCAACGATTTCAAAGAAGGCGTTGAGGCATTTATGGAAAAACGTCCAGCTAATTTCAAAGGAGATTAAATTATTTATCTAACTACAAAATAACCAATCGCAATCCATACCAATCCTTTGATCAAGAAGAAAAGAAATCCCCAAAATCCTATTTTTTTAATCCAGGAAATGAGCGTTGCTTTTTTATTTTTTTCTACTGTATTCATTTTTATTTCATTTATCTGGCGATTACTTCATACGTTTTGAAATCACTTTTCATCGGTGATTCTTTTCCTTCTGCTTTAGCTTTGGCGATATCGGCAAAACCACGTTTATGGCCTTCTAAAAAGGTTTCTGATTTTGTCCAACCTTTAAAAGAATCTTCATTTTCCCAATAGCTAACAATCAAATAAGCATCGCCCTCTTTAGAAGGTCTTAAAACTTGCATATCTACGAAGCCTGGCATTGTATCAATTTGTTTAGCGCGAGATCCGAACAATTCTTCAAAACGCTTTTTATATTCAGGTTTACAATCAATATAATTTACCGCAACAAAATTTTTTGAACTCATTTTATTTATTTTTAGGGTGCTAAAATAGCCACGCTTGCAACTAATCATTTTCGTAATCGGGAAAACTTTTATTACAACGCATTATTTACACTTCCTTTTATTGATTATTTTTATAAAAAACGATGATCTACCAATATAAAGAATGGATTCCTATAATTGATGAAACGGCTTTCATTCATCCGCAAGCAGCCGTGACAGGAAATGTAATTATCGGAAAAGATGTGTACATAGGTCCGGGAGCCGCTATCCGCGGGGATTACGGAAAAATTATTATTGAAGACGGTTGTAATGTGCAGGAAAATTGTACTATTCATATGTTTCCGGGAGTTACTGTTTTATTGAAAAAAAATGCGCACATTGGGCATGGAGCTATTATTCACGGAAGTACGATTGGGCAAAATTGTTTGATAGGAATGAATGCAGTAATAATGGATAATGTGATCTTAGGTGATGAATGTATCGTGGGCGCATTGAGTTTTATAAAGGCAGATGAAATTATTCCTAACAGAAGTGTGGTGGTAGGTAATCCAGCAAAAATCGTAAAATCCGTTTCTGATGAAATGATTCAATGGAAAACGGAAGGCACTAAAATATATCAGCAATTAGCAAGAGATATGCATCATGAATGGAAGGAATGTGCACCATTAAGAAAAACTTCGACGCAAGGAAAAATGCAAGAAGCCAATTTCGAAACTTGGACCAAGAGAAAAGAAAAATAAAAACTGAACTAAAGGTTGCCAACCTTTAAGGGAAAGTTTTAAATCTGAAACTAGTTATTAAAGGTTGGCAACCTTACACACTTTAAAATGAATCCACTCATTTATATTTTTCCCTACAACTTCTTTTAATTATTCTATCTTCGCTTCGCTTTAGGTTGATTTGTCCCAGGCAAATCATTAAAAGGGAATCCGGTGATATTCCGGAGCTGTCCCGCAGCTGTAAGCCCGGTTGTAGCAATACAATCAGTGTTTTTGAATCGATACCACTGTTTATATAAAACGGGAAGGTGTTCAAAAACCGGGTAAGCCAGAAGACCTGCCAAAGCATGTAACATGAATAGCTTTCGGGGATTGAAGCTTGAAATGAAAAAGGCCATTGCCTATCATTTTATTTCCCTTTGCTATTTATTGGTTTGAAAAATAATAATTGAAAAATTGTATGCCGATATCACGTACTTTCTTGTGGACAATCTGCACATTCATTGTGGCTAACGGTTATGCACAAACGCATTCAAACGATTCCCTTTCAACACAAAAAGACACGGCTGTTAATGAAAGGATTTTACAAGAGGTAGTTATTCAATCTTTAAAAATTCAGAAGAAAGCACTTCATTCTCCTACGCCCACGCAAAGCGTATCAGGAGCAGATTTGCAAAGATTAAATAGTTTATCTATTGCAGATGCTTTACGATTTTTCAGTGGGGTACAATTGAAAGATTATGGCGGTATTGGCGGTATTAAAACAGTAGATGTACGAAGTATGGGTGTCAACCAAACTGCGGTATTTTACGATGGTATTAAAATAGGAAATACACAAAACGGGCAAGTAGATTTAGGAAAATTTTCTTTGGAAAATATTGATAAAATCAGTTTGTATAATGCACAACAAAGTTCCATTTTTTTGCCCGCAGAAGGTTTTGCTTCCGGAGCAACATTGTATATAGATTCTAAAAATCCAATATTCAAAGAGAATGAAAAAACTAAAATTGACGCAGGATTTAAAACCGGTTCTTTCGGATTGATTAACCCATCTATCAATTGGCAACAGAAAATTAATAATCGAATGAGTAGTTTCTTCTCAACAGAATTGCTCAATGCCAATGGAAAATATAAATTTAGATATACCGACGGACAATATGACACTACTGCCGTTCGACAGAATGCATTTGTAAAATCATTTCGCGTAGAATCCGGACTAAATGTACGTTTAAAAGATAGCAGCCTTTGGAAAATAAAATATTATTACGCACAATCGGAACAAGGATTACCCGGAGCTGTGGTGGCCAACCATTTTGAAAATGATCAAAAAATAGGGAACAAAGATTATTTTCTGCAAAGTTCTTTTCATAAAAAAATCAATTCAAAATATGAATTCAAAGCGCATTTTAAATATGCGTTTATGCATACCCGTTATTTAGATCCGGTTTATCCAAACATCGCCGGGAAGATGGATAATCATTACAAAGAGAATAACTTTTATATTTCGTTAACCAATGTGTATCAAATAAATTCTTGGTGGTCAGTGGCTCTTGCTTCAGATTTTAGAAGAAGTAAACTCGATGCTAATTTGAATCAATTCGCTTATCCTACGAGAAATACAATTCTTATTGCAACAGCTACAAAAATTCAATTCAAACAATTTCAATTTCAGGGAAGCCTTTTAGGAACTTTCATCAAAGAAAAAACCCAAGAACCTTTGCAATCCAATAATCGGCAAGAATACACGCCTGCATTTGCTTTCAGTTGGCAACCATTCAAAAAAACAGATTTCAATATAAGAGCATTCTACAAAAATATTTTTAGAATGCCCACATTCAATGACTTGTATTATACATTGATTGGCAATGCGAAATTAAAACCTGAGTTTGTAGAGCAATATAATGTAGGGGTTACTTATTCAAAATTATATACCGGATCTTATACCGGATTATTTTCTATCACCATAGATGCGTACCAAAATTTTGTAAAAGATAAAATCGTCGCACTACCTAACAGTAATCTCTTTCGTTGGTCGATGGTGAATTTGGGAAAAGTAAATATCAAAGGAATTGACGTGGCCATTCATAATGAAATTTTACTCAAAAATGTGGTGGTAAAATTGGGCATTAACTATACTTATCAAAATGCAATTGACGAAACAGTACAATCTTATAATTATAAAAGTAGAGTGCCTTATGTTCCCAAACATAATGGAACATTAATTGCAGGATTGAGTTGGAAAAATTATTTACTCAATTATAGTTTTGTTTATACAGGTTCGCGCTACAACAAACCGGCTGCAATTCCTGAAAATTATATGCCCCCTTGGTACACGCATGATGTAGCGATTGGGAAAAAATTTATCAGGAAAAAAATGAACTCAAAATTACAATTAGAGATAATGAATTTGGCCAATCAATATTATGATGTAATTCTTAACTATCCCATGCCGGGCCGCAGTTTCAGACTATCTTATTCAATTCAATTTTAAATATATCTAAATCAATTTTAAAAAAATGACGACATCCAAAAATCTAAGAAATCCGAAATTAATTATAGTAGCTATCGCAATGCTGGGGCTATTTCAATCTTGTAAAAAAGATGGGCCCGATGTAGATCCTACTCCGCCGCCTACCGATAAAATTCAAGGAATGTATATTTTATCCGAAGGAAATTGGGGCTCATCTAATGCTTCATTGAGCTATTATGATTTTCAAACAGAAATTTTTACCAACAATGTTTTCAAAACAGCCAATCCGCAAATCGTAATGGGTTTGGGTGATGTAGGAAATGATATTGGAATTTATGGTTCTAAAATGTATCTCGCTATCAATAATTCTAATAAGGTAGAAGTAGTTGATGCAAAAACGGTGAAGTCGCTGAAAACCATAACCGTCAACCAATGCCGCTTTATTGCTTTTTATAAAAACAATGTTTACATTACTTCCAATGATGGTTATGTCACCGTGGTAGATACCGCAACTCTTTCGTTAGTTACCAAAATCAATGTGGGTAATAATCCTGAGCAATTAGCCGTGGTAGGAGATAAATTATACGTGGCTAATTCCGGCGCTTACAGTGCGCCTAATTATGAAAAAACTTTGTCAGTTATTGATTTAAACACGAACCAAGAAATTAATAGAATTGATGTAGCCATTAATCTTAGAAATGTAGCAGCAGATAGTGGCGGAGATTTATATGTTACTTCATTAGGAGATTATGGAGCTATTCCCAATCGAATGTATGTAATAGACACCAAAACCGGTTTGATAAAAAAGAAATTTGACATTGGAGCAACCAATATTTGGATCAACGGAAATTTTGCGTATTTGTATTATTATGATTGGAATACTTATTCAAGTACCTATGTGAGTATCAATACACTTACGGATGAAATTGCATCTAACAATTACTTGGGATCCGGATCTGCAGCCATTTTGGCGCCGTACGGTATTGGTATCAATAATTTAAATGGAGATATTTTTATCGCAGATGCGAAAGATTATTTATCACCCGGAACAGTTTCTTGTTTTAGTAATAAAGGAGAATTAAAATGGTCAAAAACGGCAGGTGCTATTCCAAGTCGGTTTGCATTTTTGCATAGCAAATAAAATGTCAACATACAATAAAAAGAGTTTGAATTAAGTTATTAATTCAAACTCTTTTATTTTGAGCAAAAAATTATTTCCATTTTGAAAAAGGATGTTGCACTAAGTTGGCATTGTAATATTTTTCTTCGTAGGTCACTTCTTCACCAATAAAATCAGGCTTTTCAAATTTTTCCTCTTCATTTTGCAATTCAATTTCCGCTATAATTAATCCGCTATTCTCTCCTTCAAATTCATCAATTTCCCAACAATGTTCTTGATAAAGAATTTTGTATCGGGTTTTTGTAACTTCGGCTATAGCAAATTGATTCAACAATTCAATTCCTTCTTCTTTAGGAATTGCATATTCAAATTCTGATCTCGTAGCTCCTTCTGTTTTTCCTTTGATGGTAATAAAACTTGTATTATCTGTAACCCTTACCCTTATTGTCTTTTGTGGATCTAATAAAAGATATCCTTGCCGAATGGGTATACCAGTTGGTTTATGAATTTTGTTCCATTTTTCTTTAATGACTAAAAATTTTCTTTCTATCTCTTTACCCATTATTCGGTCTTCTGCTTAGAAACCCAAATAACTTTACCATTGGTGGCTTCTTGTCTAAAATCGGGTAAACTGCCATCGCCTTTGCCGGTAAAACCCCCATCAGGATAACCTAAGATTTTGCAATCACTGTCAAAAACAATATTGTATTTATCGCAACAAGCGGCCGCCACATAATAAACGATTTTACCTTTATAATTATATTGAGTTACATACAATGGAGTGCCTTGTGAAGGATCTTCAGACATTTTTACAATTTTTTCTTTTAGGCATTCGGGAAGTTCGCTGTCACCAATAATTTCTCTATTGGTAGCACAAGAAATACACAATAAAAGCCCGAGCGTAATCGTTATTAATTTTGTCATGATAGATATTTTTTATTGTAAGGATACAAATATAATTCCTAAAAAAAACTTAACGACCTTTGCATCTATGGAAAAAACAAATTTTATTGATTTAATCAAGGTGTTTTGTAGAAGCGGACATGGTGGTGCAGGAAGTAAACATTTCTTGCGAAATAAGCTCACAGCCTTTGGCGGGCCCGATGGCGGTGATGGAGGAAGAGGCGCACACATCATATTACGAGGAAATAAAAATCTGTGGACTTTATTGCATCTTCGTTATTATAAAAATATTTTAGCAGAGAATGGAGAAAATGGAAGCAAAAATAATTGTACCGGAAAAGATGGGAAAGATATCATCATTGAAGTGCCATTAGGAACGATCGCCACAATTGAAACGAATGGTGAAACAATAGAAATATTAGAACACGGCGAAGAAAAAATTTTATTAAAAGGTGGTCGAGGCGGATTGGGAAATTTTCATTTTGCTACACCCACCAATCAAGCACCGGAGCATTCCCAACCCGGAGAACCCGGCGAAGAATCTTTTGTGGAATTAGAATTGAAAGTATTGGCAGATGTAGGTTTGGTAGGATTTCCTAATGCCGGAAAATCAACTTTATTATCTGTGATTTCTGCTGCAAAACCTAAAATAGCTGATTATGCATTTACAACCATTACTCCGCAATTAGGAATGGTTTCCTATCGAGATCAGCAGAGTTTTTGTGTGGCCGATCTTCCCGGAATTATTGAAGGCGCTGCAGAAGGAAAAGGATTAGGTCATCGGTTTCTCAGACACATAGAACGCAATCCTGTATTGCTTTTTGTAATACCTGCCGATAGTAATGATCATAAAAAAGAATTTAAAATTCTCCGAAATGAATTGAAAGAATACAATCCAGAATTGCTCGATAAAAAAATAGTGTTGGCCATCAGTAAAAGTGATATGCTTGATCAGGAATTAAAAGATGCTATTGAAAAAGAATTACCCAAAAAAGTACCACACGTTTTCATTTCATCTTTAACCAATACAGGTTTGATGGAGTTGAAAGATTTATTGTGGAAAGAATTAAATTAAATGAGGTATTTTTAAAAATACTTTATAGAGAATGAATAGAAAAATACTCTTCTTCATCAATCCTATTTCGGGCACCAAAGGCAAATCGCTTCTCAAAGAAAAAATTGTAGAAAAATGTGCCACTCATCATTGTTCGTTTGAAATTTTCCCCACTTCTAAAGACGGTAATTATCATTTTCTTAAAGAAAAAATAGCCAACGATTTAATTACAGATGTGGTGATATGCGGTGGCGACGGTAGTTTGAGCCCAATCATTTCTCAACTTTTGCATTCTTCTATTAATGTAGGCATTATTCCTTCCGGATCAGGAAATGGGATGGCGCGAACAGTTGGAATTCCTTCATCTGCTTCTAAAGCATTGGATATTATTTTAAATGGAAGTCCTACTCCGGTAGATGCATTTTGGGTGAATGGATTATTGAGTTGCCATTTAATCGGCCTAGGCTTTGACGCAAAAGTGGCGTATGAATTTTCAAAACACAAAACAAGAGGAATCAATACTTACATAAAAGAAGTGATCAAAAATTTCTTTTCGGTAAAAAAATATTCTTTTGAAATAGAAGTGAATAATGAATTGCATTTCAAAGAAGCTTTTATGGTTTCTGTAGCGAATAGCAATCAATTTGGAAATAATTTTAAAATCGCTCCACAGGCCAGTTTGACTGACGGAAAATTGGATGTTACTATTTTAGAAAAAGCGAATAAGCCTATTATTTTGATGGAATTAATGCGCCATGTACTTACAGGAACTGCTTCAAAAATAGAAGATAAAGATAGACATCAATCAAAAATTATGTATTTCCAAACGGAGGCAATAAAAATTAAAAATTTAAGTAACGCTCCATTTCACTTAGATGGCGAACCGATGGAAACTGCAGAAGATTTCAACATTCAAGTAATTCCGAACGCATATAAATTGATTCTTCCAAAAAATTATTGATGATTATTTTGGGGCTTTCCAAATTTGCAAAATTTGTTTGAACGCTTCTTGATTATTGGCCCGATTTAAAGAAGATTTTACCTCCATTTTTTCTATAGCAGTTAAATGAAAATTAACCGTAGCACCGCTTTCCTCTTTTTCAGGAATGTACATAAATGCCACTCTATTTAATGGAACTTTAAATGCATCTTGAATATAACTGAACTCATCATTTTGAATATAATCTTGCAACATAAATAAATTGGTTTGCATCATCGTCATCGGTCGAGTAAGCATTTGTTGAATGCCGCCGTTTTCAAATTTATCACCCCAACTTCCTTTTTGTCGAGACCGAATTTGTATAATCAAGATACCTGAAGTATTCGTATTGATCCAATCTTTAAAAGCATATAAAAAGCGCAATGACGCTTCTTGTCCGGTGTTATCTTTTAATCCGGCATCCATTACGTCTATTACCGGATCTGACGGAAGCCACACTCCGGGCAATACATACGGATAAGAAGCATTCATTCTTAAAGCGGTTAACATTCGCAAATTCATTGGCTCCTCATTTTTGAATAATGCCGAAAAGTCAATAGCATCAGGGCCTACCATCTTATTGCTGCTGTCTTTGTATTCCGATTGCATCATAAAACTCATGGGCTGAGTGCCTATCACCAATTTTTTAAAATCGCGTGTTATTACAGAATTCAAAATCATCAACGGAATATCGGCTCGAGATTCGTATTGCTTAAAATAATTCAAATCTTTATCTAAAATTCCTCCGGTGTTTTCATTGAGTTTTTGTTCAAATGCATAACCTCTGTCTTTAGTATAACGGTTATGCCCAAGCGAAAATTTTTGAACCGGTGCAATGAGATCTCTTGCTATCATGGCAGAGAATACGGGATTTAATAAATCTTCAGAAATATTATCTACATATTTTTCGTCGTACAAATCGATCTGCTCGCCTTGATTTTTTAGAAGAGACAATTGTCTGTAATACGCTGCTGCAAGCATTCCTCCGGATGCGCCTGTCATTAAAAAAGTTTTTTTCATCAGTGTGCCTTCTGACAAACTATCCAAATTCTGTAAAATATCCATCGAAAAACTAGCACCACGCAAACCGCCGCCGCTAAAATTAAACACCACCATTAATGGCTTTTCTTCCGATTGATTCTTTTTCCAATTTTCTAAAATTTGAATCATGTTTGTTTTATCGGCTTCCACTTTTTCCGGCGAATTCAAACGTTGTAAATTTTGCAATGTATAAGCCGGGCGTTCTTTGTTGGAATAATCCAATCCATACGCTTTATTGCGCGGATCAATAATATTGTATTGATACAAAATATTTAGGATCAAATAAATTCCAATAACGAAAAGAATGGTCCAACTTTTTAAAAAATAAGAAAGTGCTCCAATCACCGCGGTAAGAATAGCAAACAAAATAAGAATACTCGCTGCAGCCGGCACCTGAAAGATGGGATCATCTAAAAAGAAGGCAATTAAGATCATGAAAATAAATGCCATGAGCATGGTGGCCATTGCAGAAAAATGATGGCGTTTAAAAATATCATCGAGGAAAGAAAGGCTGTAATGGTCTACACGCCTCGCTTGTTTGAATCTAAAATAAGAATTCAAATAAAATCTTACCGGCAAACCAAATTCTTTTTTAGAAGAAGATTTGGGTAATCTTCTATTCTCCAATTCCATCAATCGTGGTTTGAAATTTCTGATAATTCTTCTATCTGCCGTAAAAAAATACGCAAAAGAAATTAGGAGTAATAAAAAAAGTCCGCCACAAAAACCCAACACAATTAATAAGAATTCGGTGAAAGGAATTAATTCATCATGCGTAGCATAATTATAAGTTTTACCAAAATAAACCAATAAAAATACTATCGGAATAATGGCATTATTCAAACAATATTTCAAAAATGGTTTGGAAGTAGTGGCCAAAAATCGAAATCGATTACTGTGCATTATGAAGGTGGTAATATTCCAACTCATAATGAATACACCTATGGCCACGCCTACAATTGCGGCGCCGGCAGGGTTTACGGTGCCTAAATATTCGGGTGATAAAAACAAGGTATTGGCACCGAAAAGTTTCATGAAATTTCCGGTGATTGTAAGAAAAAGGATCAACCAAAAAACCAACAAAATTTGTGTCTTTCTAAAATGAAGGAGTAATAATTGAATAGGAAAAGAATAATAAAAATTCGCGAGAAAGGTCTTCATACATCGCTATTTACTCATCAAATAATTGGTTTTGATCGGATAAGATACAAAATCAAAATTATAGTCATCAAAAATAAAATAGCTACCAATTGATGTGCTACTCCAAACCAAACTAAGGCATTTCCAAAAGGAGAATTGACGACTGTTAGAATCCCTAATATTATTTGAATCAATACAAAGATGATCAGCAATTTTTTGGTTGTATTAAAAAGTTGACTGCTTTTTATTTTTTGAGATTTTGAAAACCAGATCAATACCGACAATAAAATACAATAAGCCAATCCGCGATGAATAAATTGCACCGTGATCGGATTATCTAACATATTTTTCCACGAGGGTGATAATTCATTCATCAAATGCGGTATCCATTCTCCATTAATAGTAGGCCAAGTAGGCGCTACCACTGCCGCGTGCAATCCGGCCATAAATGCTCCGTAGATGAGTTGAAAAAAAAGTAAACCGAAAATAATCCATGTCCATTTTCTTAAAGAACCATTGTTCACTAAAGATTTTTTACGAACAGATAATTTAAGCGCAAACCAAAATGTATAACACAATAATAAAAGTGCCGCCATAAAATGTGTAGCTAATTGAATATGGCCTACGAACATTTTTTCAGGAACGAGTCCACTCGCCACCATGATCCAACCAATAGCACCTTGAATAATTCCTAAAACAAAAAGAATTACAAATGGAATTACCATTTCTTTCTTCAATTGTTTTTTGATTAAAAAATAAACAAAACCAATTAGGAAAACCAATCCCATTAAGCGCGCCCAAGTACGATGAAACCATTCCCAAAAAAAGATGGATTTAAAATCGCTCAAAGTAAAATCAGAATGGATGTATTTGAATTGATCGGTGTTTTTATATTTATCAAATTCTATTTGCCAATCTGTAAGATTCAGAGGAGGTAAAGTTCCGGTAATTGGCTTCCATTCGGTAATACTCAATCCTGATTCTGTGAGCCGTGTAATTCCACCCAAAAGGATTTGAACTACCAACATAAATACTCCAAAATAAAGCCAGCGAACTACATTTTTATTCACCTTTCCATCCTCTAAAATAAACATGATTGGATTTAATTTTTTTTAATTTCTCTGCCGACAAAGTTAATCCTGCAAATTCAAAAAAAAGATGAAAGTAATTGCCGATAATTTATACCGATGAATCAAAAAAAATCTTTTTTACATTTGCCAAAAATTGCTTTTCCCTTTTTACCATAATAAATTTGTTGAAGCCGGTTTAGATGAAGCCGGTAGAGGTTGTTTTGCCGGACCTGTATTTGCTGCTGCGGTTATTTTACCGAAAGATTTTTATCATCCTTTATTAAATGATTCCAAACAACTTTCTGAAGAGAAGCGCAATTATTTACGTCCCATCATCGAAAAAGAAAGTATTGCTTTTGCGGTGGCCAAAGTAAGTAATCAAGAAATAGATCGCATCAATATTTTGCAAGCATCTTATAAAGCGATGCATTTGGCTTTGAAACAATTAAATCATCAACCTGAAATTTTATTGGTAGATGGTAACCGATTTAAACCGCATAAATCCATTCCGCATTTTTGTTTTGTAAAAGGAGACGGAAAATACGCGTCTATCGCGGCTGCGAGCGTTTTAGCAAAGACTTATCGCGATGAATACATGATACAACTTCATGAAAAATTTAAAATGTATCATTGGAATTTGAATAAAGGTTATGGAACCGAAGCACATCGCTCTGCTATACAACTGTATGGTTTATGCAGGCACCATCGAAAGAGTTTTAAGATGGAAGCCGCGATGGAGATGTGTGATCAATAATGTTTGGCTCTATCATATTGCGCCGGCCAAGTTACATCTACTCCCAAATCATGTGCTGCATGTAAAGCAAAATACGGCTCGCGTAAAAACTGTCGCGCTAATAAAATTAAATCTGCCTGATTTTGTTGAAGTATATTTTCTGCTTCTTCCGGAGTCGTAATTAATCCTACCGTTCCGGTTTTCATGTTTGTTTCTCTTTTTATTTTTTCAGAAAATGGAACTTGATATAATGGTTTTACATCAATTTTTTGCTCGTGCGAATTGCCACCGGATGAACAATCCAAAATATCTACGCCCATAGTTTCTAAAACAGCAGCTAATTCTACAGAATCATTTTCATTCCAACCGCCTTCCACCCAATCTGAAGCAGAAATACGCACGAATAAAGGCATGGAATCCGGAATCACATTCCTTATTTCTTGCACTACTTCCAATAACATTCTAGTCCTATTTTCAAAGCTTCCGCCATACTCATCACTTCTATGATTACTGATCGGCGACATGAATTCATTTAGCAAATATCCATGCGCCGCATGAATTTCTATGATGTCGAAACCCGCTGTCACGGCTCTTTTTGCCGCATTGCCAAAATCTTTAATCGTCTGTTGAATCTCTGCGAGCGTCATTTCTTTAGGAATAGGTTCTCCTTCTTTGTATGGAATCGCACTCGGAGCTTCTACTTGCCAAGCTCCTTCTTCTTTTGTCATTGCTCTTCTACCTTTCCATGGACTTAATTGACTCGCTTTTCTTCCTGCATGCGCTAATTGCATGCCCGAAACAGAGCCATTATTTTTTATAAATTCAGTGATTCTTTTTAAAAATGAAATGTGATCATCTTTCCAAATCCCCAAATCATCTGCAGTGATTCTTCCTTGCGGAGAAACAGCCGCCGCTTCCGTAAAGACCAATGCTGCACCGCCAACAGCATATCCTCCTAAATGTACCAAATGCCAATCGTTGGCAAATCCATCTTCGCTTGAATATTGACACATTGGAGAAACCACCAATCTGTTTTTCAATTCAATTCCTCGTATTCTCATCGGTGTAAATAGTAAAGCCATCTTTTTAATTTTAAATACAAATTTCGCATCTATTTTCTTTAAAAAAAATTCCATTAATTTTGCCGTCCTTTTAAGATAACGGATACGAGAAAAGAGTACGATGGTACCATTCAATAATCCACAATAGAAGATTATATTGGCCCCGTAGTTCAGTGGATAGAATAGAAGTTTCCTAAACTTTAGACACAAGTTCGATTCTTGTCGGGGCTACTAATCAGCAAATAAATGCACTATGAAATTTCTAAACGTAATTATTAAATACCGCTTATGGCTTGGAGCTATCTTTTTGATCGCCGGTATCATCGTAAATATGCAAGCGGGTTTTTGGCCTTCTTTTATTTTATATTTAGTAGCAGTGATAATGATTGTAGGCCATTTTTTATTTGGGCCAATGAGGTTAATTCAAGGTTATATGGAAAATGGTGATATGGTTGGCGCACAAAAAGTATTGGATTCTATTTGGTTTCCCGGCCTTCTTATCAAGCCTGTACGTTCGGTCTATTTTACTTTGAAAGGAAATATGGCGATGGTGAATAAAGATTTTGATTCTGCCGAAACACACATGAAAAAAAGTTTGAGTTTAGGTATGCCGATGAAGGAAGCAGAAGGTGCAAATAAATTACAATTAGGAATGCTCGCCATGCAAAAAGGAAATATTAAAGAAGCTGAAAGCTATATCCGTCAAGCGATACGCTCAGGATTACCTGATAAAGAAAATTCTGCTGCAGCCTATTTACAATTATCTTCTATCATGATCAATAAGCGCGAATTCAGAGCGGCTAAAGAATATTTCAGAAAAGTAAAATCTTTGAAACCTACTACTCCCGAAATAGTAGCTCAGGTAAAAGAAATGGAAAAGTACATTACCAGAATGCCGGGTTAATTGAAATCTGTTTATTTAATTCAATTTAGAAATAGAAAATTTAACTTCGGAGATACGTAATTTAGATGCTAATATAAAAATGATCAAACGCAATACGATTTCCACATTGGCTGTTTTGGTACTTCTGTACAGCCTTTCTATTTTAGGAAATAGTTGTGCCCAAATTGGATCGCCCACCGGTGGAGCAAGAGATAGCCTTCCGCCGGTGTTACTGCATGCGAATCCTGCGAATAAAACTACACTTTTCAAAGAAAAAAATATTGTACTTACTTTCGACGAGTACATAGAACTGAAAGACATAGAGCAAAATGTATTGGTATCTCCCACGCCTAAAATAATGCCGAATATTAATTATAAATTAAAACAAGTAACGATTCGTCTGCGTGATACTTTAATACCTAATACTACTTACAGCATTCAATTTGGAAATGCCATTCAAGATATTAATGAAAATAATCCTTATCCTAATTTTACCTACCTTTTTTCTACCGGACAATATATTGATTCCCTCACTTTTTCAGGGAATGTAATGCTGGCTGAAACAGGAAAAATTGATTCTACTTTATTGGTATTTTTGTATGATGATCTTGCAGATTCTGCGGTATTCAAATCGAAACCAAAATATGTTACTCGTTTGGATTCAGCAGGCAATTTTCGATTCAAAAATTTAGCGCCGGGCACCTATCATGTATTTGCGCTTAAAGACGAAAGCGGCCAAAGAATGTACACTGATCCGAAAGCGCTTTTTGCTTTTGCCAATAATGCAATTGAAATAAATTCCGCCACTCCGCCTATTAATTTATTGGCTTATTCAGAAGAAAAAGAAACAAAGAAAACTTCCGGCACCGGAAAGAAAAATAAATCTGATGTGCTCAAGTACACCGCTTCTGTTGCTTCATCACAACAAGATTTATTGTCACCGGTTTCTTTGACATTCAGCACTCCGATTCGTTCTTTTGATAGCACCAAAATTCATCTCACCGATACTTTATTTCAACCAAAAAACATTCAAGTTTTTTACAGCGACACTACTCAACAAAAAATAAATATCAATACAGATTGGAAAGAGAATACCGTTTATAAATTAGCCATTGACAAAAATTTTGTAATGGATACTTTAGGTAATTCTTTAGAAAAAAATGATACGCTTACATTTTATACCAAACGTGAAAGAGATTATGCGAGTATCAAAATCAATTTTAAAAATTTAGAAAAATTCAAACAGCCGGTTTTGCAATTTGTTTCTAATAATGAAATTGTATTTTCTTATCCTTTGAATAGCGCTGCTTTTTTCCAAAAATTATTTCATCCCGGAGATTACACCATTCAAATCTTAGACGATACCAATCAAAATGGCATTTGGGATGCAGGAAATTATATTCTAAAAAGACAACCCGAAAGAGTATATCGAGTGGCACAAACATTAAGCCTAAAAGCCAATTGGGATAACGAAAGAGACATCATCTTGTAGTTTTCGAAAACGAGGTAATTTCATTTATCTTTGAAAACATTCTTCATCCATTTTATCAACAAAATCAAATTTTAATTTCTTCTTTTCATGGTTTTTTCATCATCACTTTTAGAAAATGCAGTCAATGAATTCACAAAACTACCGGGCATTGGAAAAAAAACAGCGCTTCGGCTGGTGTTGCATTTATTAAAAAAAGAAGAAACCGAAGTAGAAAAATTTGGAGACACCATCATCAGATTAAGAAAGGAAATTCATTTTTGTAATCGCTGTAAAAACATTTCAGATAAACCCATTTGCTCCATCTGTACCAATAGAAGCAGGAAACAAGAAATCATTTGTGTGGTAGAAAATATTCGTGATATCATTGCCATAGAAAGTACTCAGCAATACAACGGACTTTATCATGTATTGGGTGGAATTATTTCCCCGTTAGATGGCATCGGCCCTGATCAATTAGAAATTGAATCACTTTTAAATCGAATCCAAGAAGAAAATATTGAAGAATTAATTTTTGCGCTGAGCCCCAATATTCAAGGTGATACCACCATTTATTATATCGATAAAAAATTACAAAACGATTCTCTAAAAATTACCACCATCGCACGTGGAATTTCTTTCGGAGGAGAATTAGAATACGCTGATGAAATGACACTTGCCAGAAGTATTTCTAATAGAATGCCGGTAGAAAATTATGTAGGCAATCAGAAATTATAATATTGTAAATTAATTACCTTTCCGTTTTTAAACTTAATCTCTTTATTTTGGATAGTACGACTTCTAATAAAAAACCCGTTGTTGGCATTACTTGTGGCGATATCAATGGAATTGGAATAGAATTAATTATAAAATCACTTTCCGACCCACGAATTTTAGAATTTTGTACTCCTATTGTTTTTGCGAATAATAAAGTGATCAATTTTTATAGAAAAAGTGTACCGCAAGTCAATTTTAATTTCAATCAATTAAAAGATTTTGAGAAAATAAATACCAAACAGGTTAATATTTTTAATTGTTGGGAAGAAGACACCTCTGTTACTCCGGGCGAACTAAATGAGATCGGCGGAAAATATGCAGTGATAAGTTTGCAAGAAACTACACTCGCTCTTAAAGAAGGCCGTATCGATGCAATGGTAACTGCACCTATTCATAAAAAAAATGTACATAATGAAGCTTTTCCCTACACGGGGCATACACCTTTTCTTAAATCTTTCTTTGAAGCAAAAGATGTAGTGATGTTGATGGTAGCAGATAATTTTAGAGTTGGTTTGGTAACCGAGCATTTACCCGTAAAAGAAATTGCTACTCATATAAATAAAGAAGTCATTCTTGAAAAATTAGAGATGCTACATAATTCCTTAAAGAGTGATTTTAATATTAATAAACCCAAGATCGCTGTGCTCGCATTAAATCCTCATGCGGGTGATGAAGGATTAATTGGAATGGAAGAAGAAGAAATTATTAAACCTGCAATCAACGAGTTTAAACAAAAAAATAGAATTGTAGCGGGCCCATTTCCTGCAGATGCTTTTTTCGCAAGAGGTCATCATCTACAATTTGATGCGATTCTCGCAATGTATCACGATCAAGGTCTCATTCCATTCAAATCTTTGGCTGCAGAAGATGGCATAAATTTTACGGCAGGATTACCCATTATTCGTACAAGCCCCGATCATGGTACAGCCTTTGATATAGCTGGAAAGGACAAGGCAGATGCATCTTCATTTATAGCTGCTCTGTTTGGTGCCATTGATATATTTCAAAACCGAAAAATGTATGCAGAAAACAGACAAAATCCATTAAAAAAACAAAACAGAAACTTAGGAGGAAGAGAAGAACGATAAGCTTTTCTCTTTACTCAAAGTTAATAGCCGAAAAAATATCCTGTATTTAAATTAAAATTTATTAGTTTCAAGCATCCAAGAACTAATTACGGCTATTTTTTAAAAAAGTAACCAATAATAACTTCAACCTTTTATGGACAGTATTATATTAAATGTTTTATTGGCTTTTTCTATTACCTTTCTTTCATTACCGGTAATAATAGAGGTAGCTAAAACCAAAAATCTTTACGACGAACCTAATGGTCGTAAAGTTCATTCCACCATTACTCCTACGTTAGGTGGTTTAGGTATTTTTGCCGGATTTTTACTGTCTACTTTACTCTGCGCTGTTCCTTCTAACGATGGGATTCTTCAATATGTTTTTGCAGCGGTAATGATTATTTTCTTTATTGGAATCAAAGACGATATTTTAATTACAGCCGCATCTAAAAAATTTATGGGTCAAGTTTTGGCTGCCGGTATTATTATCTATTTTGGTGAAATAAGAATCGACAATCTGTATGGTTTTATGGGTATTCATGAACTCAATCATGTTACAAGTATTCTATTCAGTTTATTGAGCATTGTGGTTATTACCAATTCATTTAATTTAATAGACGGAGTAGACGGACTTGCGGGTTCACTCGCTTTATTATCTTCCTTAATTTTTGGGATTTATTTCTTTATTACGAATCAAGGAGTTTATACCATCATGGCCTTTGCGTTGGTAGGTAGTATTGCTGCATTTTTAATTTTCAATTTACACCCTGCTAAGATCTTTATGGGAGATACGGGTTCTCTACTCATCGGATTAATGAATGCCATTTTTGTAATTAAATTTATTTCGGTAGCTAATGACCCCAATGCCGGATTTATAATCAAATCCAGTCCGGCTGTAGGTTTTGCCATCTTGATGGTTCCATTATTCGATACGGTAAGAGTGGTGGCTATTCGTTTGATGAAAAGAAGATCGCCCTTCAGCCCTGATAAAAATCATATTCATCATCTTCTCTTACAATTTGGTACTCCACATTTTTTAATTCCTATTATTTGTGTAGGTTTTAATATTGCATTTATAGCTATGGCATTTATTCTGCAAGATCTAGGAACATCCTGGGTATTCTTGATTATGGCATGCACCGCTTCTGCCTTGATCAGTTTAATTTATTTTCGTTTGCCTAAATTCAAACGACAAGCATTATCTCAACATAATATTGGCTTAAAGACGACTGCACCCATTTCCAAAGTAGTTACTTTTTCAAAAGGAGTAGAGAATAAGTAACCTTTATTTATAGTTTTATATCATCTCGATTTTGTAAATTTGTGCTCTTAAAAAATTTAGAATCGAGCATATTTTTTATTCAAATTATTGTCAAAAATGACTGAAGAACTTTCATCTATATTAGAATCATTATCTACTTCCATGAAAAAAGCCATTGCTTTTTTTGAAACAGAATTAACGAAAATCAGAGCCGGCAAAGCCAATCCTACCATGCTTGACGGAATTATGGTAGATTATTATGGAAACCCTACTCCTATTAATCAAGTAGGCAACCTAACAGCTACGGATGCACGAACTTTAACCATACAACCTTGGGAAAAAAATATGCTTCAACCCATTGAACGTGCTATCATTGCTGCCAATATCGGTATCAATCCTCAAAACGACGGAAATATCATTCGACTTTTTTTACCTCCTCTTACTGAAGAAAGAAGAATAGAATTAGTAAAAAGAAGTAACAATGAAGGAGAACAAGCTAAAATTGCCATTCGGAGTATCAGGCGTGATGCGATTGAACAAATAAAAAAGATGCAAAAAGACGGCTTGAGTGAAGACGAAGCCAAAGGTGGAGAAATTGAAGTACAAGAAATTACCGACTCATTCATTCTATCGGTAGATAAATATTTAGAAGCTAAGGAAAAAGAAATTATGTCTGTATAATTTTCTTATTTGAATTATCCTCTCGTTAAATGATTATTCCAAATTGCCGGAAATACGATTCGGTTTGAAGCGTAAGTAAAATTTTTGTTTGGTAGATTTCAACCAAACGTTGATATTTCTACTGGCGATATACACTCCGGCGAGAATAATTATGAGAGAAATTATCTGCATTAGTCCAATACTTTCGTGAAAGATAAAGCCCCAACCGATAGCAACTATCGGCATTCCATAAGTAACCATTGAAGAAAAAATGACACCCGCTTTTTTAATAAGTCCGTAAAAAAGAATATTCGCTATGGCTGTACCGACGACACCTAATGTAAGTGTGGCCAAAGAACTTTTATAAGTGGTGATTTCTAAAAATATTTGAAAATTTCCGGTAAGATAAAGAATCAACAACGCGGGAATGGCGCATAACGACAATGCAATCGCTGCAATTTTTAATGAACCTATATCGTGCAAATATTTATTGATAAAATTTACATTTATTCCATAAAGTAATGTGGCAAATACAATAATCAACGAGTAAGAAATATCAGTATTCCCTTTAATTCCTTTACTGAATAAAAGCAAAATGCTTCCGGCAAAAGCAATCAATACTCCCCACAATTTTTCGCGAGCAATGGTTATTTTGAAAAAAAATACTCCCGAGATAATCACAAATATGGGAGTCAAAGAATTTAAGGTACCTGCCAAAGCGCTATCCACTCTGCTTTCTGCGATACAAAATAAAAACGCAGGAATAAAATTGCCCATAAATCCTGATAAAAAAATGAGACCTATTTTATTGGGCGGAATACGCGAAATGTGTCGCAGCGTGATAGGAAAGAGAATTAAGCCCGCGCTCACGATTCTCAAGGAAGCTACTTGATAAATGGATAGGTTTTCCATTCCGATTTTCATCAAAATAAATGAGCTGCCCCAAGTAAGTGATAATAAAATAAATATGGACCAGTTGCCGCTATCTTGTTTCAACTACAATTTTGAGAAAATTAGGATTCCCGGTTGCGAAAATATTTATTTTAGTTGGAATCCTTAAAAAAATCATTTCTATTCCCTGTGATACTTTTATCTTTCATTTACATAGATTAATAAAAGAAGAATAAACAAGATTTAAAAATAAAACAGTACTTTTCCATCAACTTAAAATAAACGATATGAGTTTCATAAAAGATTTCAAAGCATTTGCATTAAAAGGTAATGTAATGGACTTAGCGGTTGCGGTAATTATTGGCGCTGCATTCGGAGCTATTGTTTCTTCTTTGGTAACTGATGTTATCACTCCTTTGATACTCGCTCCTGTTCTTGAACACGCAGGCCTCAAAGATATTTCCGCATTAAAATGGGGCAGCGTTTCTTATGGAAAATTTCTGGCAGCATTGATCAATTTTATTGTCATTGCATTAGTTATTTTTAGCCTTATTAAAGGAATCAGTTCTCTACAAAAGAAAAAAGAAGAAGCACCATCCGCTCCTCCTGCACCTTCTTCCACCGATCAATTATTAATGGAGATAAGAGACGAACTAAAAAAATCGAGGTAAAATTTTTTGTAGATTTGCCTCCTTATTTTTTCTTAAAAAGAATTGTAGCTATATCCAAATAAGCGCCACTCAATGAATACAGAGAATTATCAAATAAAATTACCTCAATTTGAAGGGCCCTTTGATCTATTGCTATTTTTTATAGAAAGAGATGAATTGGATATTTATAATATTCCCATCACTAAAGTAATTGATGATTTTTTAGCCCATATTCACGAAAGCAAAATCTTGAATATAGAATTGAGCAGCGAATTTATTTTATTCATCAGTACGCTGATGCGCATTAAAGCCAAAATGCTTTTGCCGCGCAAAGAATTAGACCAGCAAGGAAATGAAATAGACCCTCGACAAGAATTAATTGATAGAGTTTTAGAATACAAAAGATATAAAGAAGCCGCTCAGAAAATGAGTGAAATGGAAGGCTTACGAATGTTACTAACGAAGCGAGGCAATATCCAAGATGAACTGGCAAAAATTGGCGAAGAAGCAGTAGAAGGCACGGAGATTCAAACCGTAACTTTATTCAAACTAATGCGTGCTTTTGAAAGAGTTGCTCAACGACTTCATGATAATCGAAACAAGCCTGTACACACGGTTATAAGCTACAACTACACGATGGAGGCTACCCGAAAATATGTGTTAGATCTCATTCAATCCAAAGGTTCGTATTCTTTCGAAAAAGTGTTTGATGTTTGTGAAGATCGGCTGCATGCCATTTTTATCTTTTTAAATATTTTAGAATTAGCACAACAAAAATATTTGACATTGTTGTTAGGTGAAGGCATGAATAATTTTATGGTAGAATATACGCCGCCACCGGTAGAAGAAAATATCCAACAACTTTTTCCGCAAGATCCTTCTCAAAATTAAGAGAGTAAATCTCCTTTCCATTTTTTTGACATATATCTCCAAGAGAAATAAAAAAGTAGCAGCGTAATGATTATTCTAAAAATCATGGCAATTACCGTTTTGTGTTCATACATTTTTCCCGAATAAATGTGTAACAACAAACCGAAAAAAGTAAGTGATAATAGAACAACCGCAATACCTAAAATTATTTTTGTCCAATTTTTTCGATTGAAAAACCCGTAACCCGCCCATAAATAAATGATGCCGCATATCAAATTGGCATAGACTACAAAAGGAACATAATTGCCTTCCATTTCCCTGATACCAAAAAGATTAAAAATCACAGAAAGTGGCATGAATACTGAAACACCGCCGAATGCTATGCAGAATAAACCGGAAATTTTTAGTAAAGTTTTGTTCATCTTCTATTGATTAATTTGTCATATAAAAGTAAACAAAAAATAATAAAAGTATTTTAATACTTTTATTATCCAAAAACTTATATCTTTGTCTTTCAATTAAAAAAACAATCAAATAATGGATACTATTTTAGAAAGAAAAAATATTTTAATTGTTAGTGATCTTTCTCCTCAATTAAAACATCCCACCATCTTTGGAAGATTTGATGAATTAGCTCCCGGCGAAAGTTTGATTATTCATAATGATCATGATCCAAAACCGTTATATTTTCAATTGATCAATCAAAAAGGAAATATTTTTTCTTGGGAATATTTAGAACAAGGACCTCAATTATTTAGAATTAAAATCACTAAAAATAAAGAAGAAGTGCAAGCAACTGCTCAGCCTGAAACTCCAAAGCCTAATCCGCAAAACATTTTGAATGTTACAGAATTGGAACCGAGAATGAAACATCCTACTATCTTTTTAAAATTTGATGAATTAAATCCGGGGCAATCACTTACCATTCACAACGACCATGATCCAAAACCTCTCTACTACCAGCTTTTGGGCGAAAGAGGAAATATTTTTACATGGGAGTATTTAGAAGAAGGACCTCAATTATGGCGCATAAAAATTACTAAAAAAGTTATGGGAGAATCAGAAGAAACATTAGGAGAAATCGCAGTAAAAGATTTACGCAAAGCTGAAATTTTTAGAAAGTATGGATTAGATTTTTGCTGTGGCGGAAAGAAAACGGTGAAAGAAGCATGTGCTGAAAAAGGAATTGATGCAGTACAAGTAGAAAAAGAATTACAAGCTGCCGATAAAGTGGCTCCTGCAAGTACAAGTGCCGCCAGGCCTTTACCTTACAATGATTGGACACTTGATTTCTTAGCAGATTATATTGTGAACACGCATCATAGTTATGTAGTAAAAACGATTCCTGTTTTACGCGAATATTCCGCAAAAGTGGCTAAAGTACACGGTGCCGCACATCCTGAATTAATTACCATTAATGAATTGGTACAAGAGGTTTGTGAAGAAATGAGTGAGCACATGTTGAAAGAGGAAAGCATTTTATTTCCTTTCGTAAAACAAATTGTAAACGAAAAAAAGAATGGTCAGCCAAATAATGGATTCGGCAATTTCAAATCGATAAAAGAACCCATCGATTTAATGGAAGCAGAACATGATTTTGTAGGACGAAATATGGAAGAAGCAAGAAGATTGAGCAAGAATTATACCCTACCGCAAGACGCGTGTGCGAGTTATGGTTTCTTATTTAAAACATTGGATGAATTTGAAAATGATCTTCATATTCACATTCATTTGGAGAATAATATTCTATTTCCAAAGGCATTGGCCATGGAAAAAAAGTAAGTTGGTTTCAGGGATAAATACCGGTCAATCTTTGTGTGATTGGGGAATCATATCAAGGGTTGGCTGGTTTCTTTTAAAGCCATTTGCAATAATTCAATGTATCATTGTTGTTCATAAAAAATTTCAAAATGAAAAAATTATTTTTTTTAGTCTTCATTAGTTTCACGTTTTTTTCTTGCAATACCCATACAGATAATGTAATTGTTGATGAGCATGCAGGACATAATCATGAAGCAGAAGAGGCGCCTGTTGCGGATGTAGAAATACCATTAAATAATGGAGCCAAATGGACTGCAGATAACGCAACTAATACAAATGTTACTGAAATGAAAACCATTGCTGATAAATTCAAATCAAAAAATAATCCTGAACTAAAAGATTATCAAGAATTGAATGGAGAATTTGCCAGAGCCCTCAACAAGATGATTCAGCAATGCACAATGAAAGGGCCTGACCATGATGCTTTACATGTTTGGTTAGAGCCGCTGCTGCAAGACAATGCGAAGTTGAAAGAATCCGGAGATGTAGCTGCTTCGCAGAAAATATTTTTATCTATCGACAATAGAATTAATAACTATCAAAATTATTTTGAGTAATTATGATCATCAATGCAAATACTAAGATTGCAAAAATTTTAAAAGAAAATAATGCAGCATTAGAGGCCATTATTAGCATTGATAACAAATTTGAAAAATTAAGAAATCCTCTTTTAAGAAAATTAATGGCAGGCCGCACCAGCATTGGTATGGCAGCAAAAATTAGTGGTTGCGGTGTTGATGCGTTTTATGAAAAATTAAAACCCTTAGGTTTTGAAATTGATAAAGAAATAGAACCTGCAACTCCAATTGAGAAGCCACCTTTACCTGCTTTTTTTACTTCTCTTAAACCATCACAAATAATAGAGTTGGATGTACGCGATATCATTAATTCAGGAGAAGATCCTCTTCCTCTCATTATTAAAAAAGTAAAAGAAGTTCCTGCAGGTGGCGCATTGAAAATTATCAATAGTTTCGAACCAACTCCTCTACTTTCCTTATTAAAAAAACAAGGATTTGAAAATTATATCGATACGATTAATGAACAATTGGTAGAAACTTATTTTTACAAAGTAGAAGATAATAAAGTTGAGATTAACGAAGGCCTCGAAGCAAATGAAGGCTGGGACGCGTATGTAGCCAAATTTGAAAATAATATTGAAACCGTGGATGTGAGGCAATTGGAAATGCCCGGCCCGATGATGGCCATTTTGGAAGCGTTAGAAACATTACCCGCATCAAAAGCTTTGTATGTATATCACAAAAGAATTCCGGTATTTTTATTACCCGAATTAAAAGAGAAAGGTTTCGATTTTCGCATCAAAGAAATTAGTGATGGCGAAGTGCACCTTTTCATTTTTAAAGATTAATGTATGTATCCTTCATCACCACAAACAGGGCCCGTTAGAAATACTCCCTATCAAGTGGTATTGCCATTTTATTTATATGCTACCATTTCATTTTTAGTAGCAACCATTTTATTATTTTTTTCTTCAGCAGCATTTACACAACATTATTTTCATCCGCAAACTTTGGCCGTAACACATGTGATGGCATTGGGTTGGGGCACTATGATGATCTTGGGCGCAAGCCATCAATTGGTGCCTGTTTTAATTGAAGGAAAATTGCATAGCAATTTTTTAGGTTATCTGTCGTTTGCGTTCGCAGCGATAGGAATTCCACTTTTAGTGTATTCATTTTATCATTTCATATTTGGCTTGAGTGCGCAATGGGGCGCGATTTTAATCAATATCGCCATCATTGTTTATTTGATCAATATGGCTATAAGCATGTCGAAAAGTAAGAAAGAAAATATACATGCGGTGTTTGTTTTTACTGCAGCATTATGGTTGTTGATCACGATTGTTGTTGGTTTATTATTGGTCTATAATTTCACTCACAATATTTTGTCATACGATTCTTTACATTATCTTTCTTTTCATGCACACATAGGAATTGTAGGATGGTTTTTACTGACTGTTTTGGGGATAGGTTCTCGATTGATTCCCATGTTTTTAATTTCCAAATACAATAATGTAAAATTGTTGAAATGGATCTATGGTTTAGTGAATTTCGGATTGATCTCTTTTATCATTTTCTTTTTGTACTTCAATAAAACCTCATTTTATTTAATACCGATTATCGCCATTTTATTTGCAATTATTTTGTTTGCTTATTTCTGTAGAAAGTGTTATGCGGAAAGAATTAGAAGAAAAGTAGATGACCAAATAAAAATGTCTTTATTATCTATTGGAATGATGGCGCTTCCTATTATTTTTTTAATCATTGTTATCATTTCGCTTTTATGGTTGGCTAATAATTCGCAGTTAATTCTCACGTATGGATTTTGTATTTTCTTTGGATGGATCACTGCGATTATTTTGGGTATGACATTTAAAACACTTCCTTTTATTCTTTGGAATAAAACCTATCATACCAAGGCTGGAGTAGGAAAGACGCCGAATCCGAGAGAATTATTCAGCAATAAAATGTTTCTATGGATGTCTGCTGCCTACCTGTTTGGATTTGTTTTATTTGCCATCGGAATTTTAATAAAAAATGAAATTTTATTAAAAACAGCAGCAGGACTTTTAATAATAGCAGCAGTGTTATATAATGGAAATGTTTTCAAAATGGCATTTCATAAACCGAAAAATAATGGATGAAATAATAACCAATGATGAAGATAAATGTAATGATGCACTCACTGCATTATTAGAAGTGCTCGATCCGGAAATCGGATTGAATGTGGTGGATTTAGGATTAATTTATCAAATTGATTTTGATGATTCGGAGCAAAAAATTTTTTGTACAATGACGTTGACAACTCAATTTTGCCCCATGGGAGATTCGATTACAACCGGCGTTACTAACGCATTGCAAAATGTTTTTCCGAATTATCAACCGACTGTAACATTAACTTTTGATCCGCCATGGAGTTCATCAAAAATATCTCCCGAAGGGCTTGAATTTTTAAATAGGTAATCATGATTAACAATGCCAGCAAAGCAGCAGTAAAAGCAGTAATTTATTTATGTTCGAAAATGGACAGCCATGAAAAGGCAGGCATTAAAGAAATTGCGGAATACATTAATGCCAATGAACATACTGTTGGAAAAATTTTACAAACTTTAGTAAAACAACAAGTTATCAACAGCCTCAAAGGCCCGTCAGGCGGCTTTTACATTTCTAAAGAACAACAAGATCAACCTCTCATCAATATTATTCTTGCGGTAGAAGGTGATAATTTATTTAGAGCTTGCGGATTGGGATTGAGTAAATGTTCTTCTAAACATCCATGCCCCATTCATTATCAATACAAAGAAGCGAGAGATATTGTTGAAAATTTATTTAAACAAAAAAAAGTGATTGACTTGTGTGACCCTGTAAATAAAGGATTAGCGTATTTGATAGGTTAGAAAAATAATTACATCAAATCGTAATCCAACACTCTGCGCAGATATTTTTTATTTTGAAAAATCCAAGTTACTTCATAACTGCCGGTATTATCTCTGCTCAATAAATACAGATATAATAAATGCCCGGTCTTCGAAAAATAGATGGCGTTTCCGGTTCTCTTTGTTCCGTTATAATTGTAGGTCAGGTTTACATTATACAAATCATCGTACACGCTTGATGGCACTTCTACTGTATCGCCATCCATTATCAAAGAAATAGATTGAATATGCGTTTTAGGTAAATAACCATAATTACCAAAATAAGTTTTCTTGTCAATTCGGGTTACATATTTATCATCATATCTAAAATGATGGCCAGCCGTATCAAATGGAGCTAATTGAATAATGGCTTTAATTCCATTTTGATCAAATTGAATAAAATCTTTTCCGATTAGGGAAGGAGGAATTTTTACCAGATCGGTCATTCCAACACTTTCGCTAATTCCTGCAAGTGTAAACGTAGCCAAGTCTGTACGAAGATTGGGAGTTTTTAATTTTGAAAATGATTCAGTTTTCTTACGCGTGTCTTGATAATCTAAATCGGATTGGGCACTCACGTACAAAGTAGAGCAAAGCAAAAAACTTATTCCGAAAACAAAAAATCGTGGAAATGAAAATGACATACCGAAAAATTTAATCCACAGTAGGATATCCTTTGGAGATCCAATCCGTTTTTATATTAGTAGATAAATTCAATAAATGAAAATTGGTGAACTTCATTTTTTTAAGTTCATCAATTGCAGGACGAATGTTAGGGCAACGATCAAACGGGCAACAGCCGCAATAAATCACGATCTCGGCATCCTTAGATAATTTAGATAAAGTGTCATCCAACTTTATTTTATTTTCTTTTTCTGACACCATGCCAATATCAATAGAATGAGGAATGATAGCGCCCGGGCCCACACTGAGTATTACCGGAATATTTTTATTTTCTTGTAAAGTATTTGCTAACGTGGAAGGTTCCATCAATTGATCGTTGGTCCAATTATTTTCTTGTTGTGCTTGAATAAGATTGCAACTAAAAAGACAACAAGCAAAGAAAAAATATTTGATTACACTAAAATTTTTCATAGAAAAAGTATTGATTCTGCCGCGTGAACTTGTACAGAATTTCTTTCAAAAATAAAACTTTAAATCAGGAAAGAATGTTAAGAAAAATGACGGTGTATTTCATCAGTTATTCACCTACAAGCGTGTCTACCACTACTCTCATATTTTCTTGCTCTTTTGCTTTTTTCTTAAAGAAGCCGCGGAAAAGAAAATTGTGTTGAAGTGCTTCCAAATCTTCATCTAATTTTTTAGAAGCATCTTTCAAATATTGAATTGTAGTTTTTATTTGATCAGCCATTTTTTCATCTCTTAATAACATACCTATCGGAGTATTTTTACTTTCTAAAGCTCCATTAAGTGTATTACCTGCATTTTCAAAATTGATAACGGCTTTTCGAGATAGATTGACTACTTCGTGCAACTGCGAAACCGTGCCGCGCAAATCATTAAATAGAACCGTGTCGGTCATTAAATCATTAGCCAAAGTGCCTTTCTTATTGAGGTTGGAAGAATATTTATTAAGATTCAAAGAAAGCGTTTGAAAATTATTTACTGCATTTTTTAAAGTAGATGCGGTTTGATTGAGTTGATCATACATCACATCATCATTCAATAATCGGCCAATAGTTCCTTTACCATTTACCAATCGGCTGCTGATGGTTTTAAAATCGGAAGTGATCTGCAATAGATTATCATTATTTTCTGAAAGCGTATTCATCATGGCATCCATGCTCAATAATTTATCGGTGTATAATACATCTCCCGATTCTATTTCCGGCAATTTTAATGAACCGCCATAAATTTCTATGATTTTATTTCCGATCAAACCATCTGTACTAATTTTTGCTTTGGAATCTTTTCTGATAAATTGTTTGGCATTTTGATCAATATTCATATCTACTTCCACTTGGCCGTTGCCTGTGATTTTTACAGTTTTTATGGTGCCCACTTTTACACCGGAAAACCACACATTGTTCCCTTTTTGTAATCCGTTTACATTCGAAAAAAATGATTTTACCATCACAGATTTTTCAAAAGTTTTTCTTTGAGAACCTAAAATGAGAATGGTGATGATTAAAATAATCAAACCGATAGAAACAAAAATGCCCACAATCACTGCTCTTCTATTGTTAGTTGATTTCATATTTTATTTTATAAAATTATAGTCGTAAAAATTTTGAATTCGTTCATCATCTGTATCAAAAACTTCATCAAAAGTACCTTTCTTTATAAACTTTCCATCATACAGCATGGCCACCATATCTGATGTAGATTTTGCACAAGTGAGATCATGTGTGATGATGATAGAAGTCGTGTCAAACGTAGATTTCACCTGATTAATCAAATTATTAATTTCAATACTTGTGATAGGATCTAAACCTGATGTAGGTTCATCGTACAACATAATTTTTGGTTTTAAAATTAATGTTCGTCCTATTCCGATTCTTTTTCTTTGTCCGCCGGAAAGTTCAGACGGCATCTGACGAATTGTTTGTGATAAACCTACGGCGTCCAACACTCTTTCTACACTTTGTGCCACTTCTTTTCTGCTTAAATGTTTTTTATTTCTCACTAAAGGAAAGGCTAAATTTTCGCCCACCGTCATAGAATCATAGAGCGCACTATTTTGAAATGAAAATCCGATCTGTAATCTCAATTCTATTAATTCTTTCGGGCTCAATTCACTTACTTCTTTTCCCAAAACATTTACCGAGCCGCTATCTTGCGTTAGCAATCCGCAAATGATTTTTATCAATACCGATTTACCCATCCCGGATCTTCCTAAGATGGCATAATTTTGATTGTGCACCACATCCAAATCCACGCCCTGTAATACTTTATTGGCACCAAAAGATTTATACAAATCTCTAATGCGGATTACGTTTTCATTATCGTTTTGTTCGTGAGCCATTTATCTAAAACTGTTTACTACTTGAACAATCAAAATCTCTTCCACAAAAATTAAAAACATAGAAAGCACTACAGCCGCATTCGCTGCCTTACCTACACCTTCCGTTCCATTCGATGCATTGTAACCTTTATAACAACCCACGATACCTATGGTAAATCCGAAAATAGTAGTTTTAAAAACTGAAGAAAAAATATCCAAGAAGTCAATTCTTTCAAAAGCAGAATGAAAGAAGGCCACAAAGCTGGTCATTTCGTTGGTACTCACATTAATGTAAGCGCCCATCATAGCTACAAAGCCGGTATAGCACATTAATAACGGAATCATTAATGTAGTCGCGAGCACTCGAGTTACCACTAAATATTTATAAGGATTAATGGCTGATACTTCCATGGCATCTATTTGTTCAGTTACTTTCATAGATCCTAATTCAGCCCCAATATTGGAACCTACTTTACCTGCACAGATGAGAGCCGTAACCAATGGCGCCAGCGCTCTTATAATCGCAATAGCTACCAAAGATGGAATCCAAGAGGTAGCACCAAAATCTTCTAAAGAAGGTCTTGATTGTTTGGTAAATACCAATCCCGTAATAAATCCTGTGAGTGTAATTAAGAAGAGAGATTTATAACCGATTTCATAACATTGTTTAATTGTTTCCCTAACTTCGAAAGGGCCTTTAAAAAGTTCTTTAAAAAATCTTAGGAAAAATTGGAATCCGGAATACATGCCAGTAAAAAAAAGATCAATCTTTTTTGTGAATAGTATTTTATCTTTCCTTTCCGGATTTATCATAATCGTGGCCTATTGATTCATTTATAATTGAGTAATCTCATTTGGATTTCTCGGAAATAAAGTAGGGTGCAAATTTACAATACAATAAATGAATTAAAACAAATGAATCCTAATCAAATTATAATAAATAGAACCAAAGCCTGGTTGATAGAGGTAGTAATTGGTTGTAATTTTTGCCCCTTTGCTGCAAAGGAGGTTAAAAAAAATAGTATTCATTTTGAAGTAATGAACAGCGAAAAAAATATGGAAGGCATTCATTTACTTTTGAGCGAATACCAACTTTTAGATAAAGACGCCTCTGTAGAAACTACCTTAGTCATTTTTCCCAATGCCTTTTCTGATTTTCAAGATTATTTAAAATTTTTAGACCAAGCCGAAAAATCTTTACAACGAAATAAATATGAAGGCATTTATCAGTTGGCGGGTTTTCATCCCATGTACCAATTTGCAGATTCTACTTTAGATGATGCTGCTAATTATACCAATCGCTCACCTTATCCGATGATTCATATTCTGAGAGAAGCAAGTGTAGAACGTGCCATTGCTTCTTATCCGAATGTAGAAAACATTCCCATCAAGAATATGGCGTATGCGCGCAGCAAAGGTTTGGCGTACATGCAAGGATTAAGAGATGCCACCTTTCAATCGGATTGAGTAAATTTTTTTTGAAAAGAAGTGAGATTCCTAAAGAGTTGAATAAATTTTTTAAAAAAATAAATGACCATTTATTAGGAAATTTTCATTTCAATCCCCGATTTTTAGTTTCCATACATTATATTTGACGCTCACAAGGATATAAGAAAAATGTTTAACCTTATTTTATTTGGGCCTCCGGGAAGTGGGAAAGGTACACAGTCTGAAAAATTGATTGAAAAATACAATCTCAAACATGTCTCTACAGGCGAACTTTTAAGAAATGAAATTGCTCGCCAAACTCCATTAGGTATCAAAGCAAAAATATTAATGGACAAAGGTAACTTAGTACCTGATGAGGTAGTGATAGGAATGATAAAGGACACATTAGATCACAATCAAAATGTAAAAGGATTTTTATTTGATGGTTTTCCACGCACCGCTGTACAGGCCAATGCTTTAGATCAATTATTGGAAACCAGAAACTCTTGTATAAGCATCATGCTTTCACTTCATGTAAGTGAAGATGAATTGGTAAAGCGTTTATCAAAGCGCGGCGAAACAAGTGGTAGACCGGATGATAATGATGTTGATATTATAAAATCCAGATTAGTAGAATACCACAACAAAACTGCTGTAGTGGCCGATCATTACAAACAAGCTAATAAATTGATCGTTGTAAATGGTTTTGGCCAATTGGATGATGTGTTTCACAGATTGTGTATAGAAATAGATCGCTTGATTAATCAAGACGAAGATTGTTCTAAATTATAATTGTACTTTTTGAATTTTTATTTGAAAAAGTTTTCTCACCAAATGCTTACTTTAAATTCGTGTAAATTCGTTCTTTTAATGTAACGAAATTGATATCATGAAACTTGGAAATTATGTGATGGGCAAATGGGTAGAAGGTGATGGAGATGGCCAAGCCTTATACAATGCCGTTAATGGCGAATTGATTGCAAATGCCACCACCAAAGGATTAGACTTTGCCTCCATATTAGATTATGGCCGTAAAATAGGCAGCCCGGCATTAAGAAAAATGACTTTTCAGGAAAGAGGCAGAATGCTGAAAGCATTGGCACTTCATCTATTAAGTCAGAAAGAAAAATTTTACACATTAAGTTATAAAACGGGTGCCACCAAAGCCGATAGCTGGGTAGATATTGAAGGAGGAATTGGCAATCTTTTTTCTACCGCATCGCTTCGTAGAAAATTACCCGATGAAATTTTTGCTTTAGATGGAGATCATATCGGATTGAGCAAAGGCGGTTCTTTTGCTGCGCAACATATTTTGCTTCCTAAAGAAGGAGTAGCCTTGCATATCAATGCATTTAATTTTCCTGTTTGGGGCATGTTAGAAAAAATTGCCGTAAATCTATTGGCAGGCGTTGCCGCAGTAGTAAAGCCCGCCACTATTACATCGTACTTAACTGAAGCAGTAGTAAGAGAAATTATTGCATCAAAAATTTTACCTGAAGGGGCCCTGCAATTAATTTGCGGTAGTGCGGGAGATATTATTGATCATGTGCATTCGCAAGATGTGATCACCTTCACGGGTTCTGCAAGCACAGGATTATTATTAAAATCAAATCCGAATGTATTAAGAGAAAATGTTCCTTTTAATTTAGAAGCAGATTCTTTGAATTGTATTGTGCTCGGCGATGATGTAGTTCCCGGTATGCCTGAATGGGATATTTTTATAAAAGAGATCCGAAAAGAAATGACTTCAAAAGCCGGACAAAAGTGTACGGCCATAAGAAGAATTTTTGTTGATCAAAATAAAATGGATGAAGTACAAGATGCACTCAGTAAGGCTTTAAGCCAAGTGGCTATCGGTAATCCGATGAATGAAAATGTAAGAATGGGTTCTTTAGCCGGCCAATCTCAAAGAGAAGAAGTACAAGGGCAAGTGCAAAAATTATTATCGTCTTCAGAAATTATTTATGGAAATATGAATGAGGTGGCGTTAATAGATGCCGATCAAGCGCAAGGAGCTTTTATGAGCCCATTGTTATTAAAAAATAATCAACCTTTCCACGCAGATGCAGTGCATAATGTAGAAGCCTTCGGTCCGGTAAGTACGCTTATGCCGTTTATGAATATTGACGAAGCCATTGCGCTATCTAAATTAGGCAAAGGAAGTTTATGCAGCACAGTAGTTACCGCCAGTGAAAAATTTGCCAAAGAATTTGTTATAGGATCAGGAACTTACCATGGTAGAATTTTGGTGTTGAATAAAGATTGTGCAAAAGAAAGTACAGGACACGGATCGCCATTACCTTTACTGGTTCATGGCGGGCCGGGCCGTGCTGGTGGCGGTGAAGAAATGGGAGGCCTACGAGGATTGAAACATTACATGCAGCGCGTGGCAGTACAAGGTTCGCCTACAATGCTTACTGCAATTACAAATGTATATCAGCAAGGTGCTAAAGGAAAAATTTCAGAAATACATCCATTCAAAAAATATTTTGAAGAATTAGAAATTGGTGATCAATTGATCACTGATAAAAGAACTATTACTTCAGAAGATATTGATCGATTTGCAGAGTTAAGCGGAGATCATTTTTATGCGCATATAAAAACGACTGACTTCACGAATACCATGTTTGAACAACAAGTAGCACACGGGTATTTTATAATGAGCGCAGCTGCAGGATTGTTTGTAGACAGTTATGAAAAGAATCCGGTTTTATTAAATTATGGAATCGATGAATTACGATTTACAAAACCTGTTTATCCCGGTACGGAAATTTTTATTCGCTTTACTTGTAAAGAAAAAATTGCGCAAGAATTAAAAGACATCACTCCCGAAACGGAGCACATAAAAGGCATTGATATAGAAAAAGGTATTGTAAAATGGTACGTAGAAATGTTAGACGAAACAGAAGATCCTTTGATTGGAGTAGCCACGATTTTAACGATGGTTGCAAAAAAAAATCATGAATAAAATACTAATTTTGTGCCGTTTAAATAAAATTTAAAACGGTTAAAACTTATTTTTATTCACAATTGAATTTTGTGTTTTAAGTTTATATTAATGCAGAAAAAAAGAATCCTTGTTATAAAATTTTAAAAGAAAAAAAACTCAAAATAATTTTCATCATCTCATAAAAGCACACTCGAAAAACTAATGGACGAATATGTAAAGTCAAATACGGAACACGGAATTACTACAATAGAATTTTTTCATCCGCGAAGCAATTCTTTGCCTGCCAAGCTTTTGAGCGAATTAGCGAATGAGATTCATTACGCAGGTAATCATGATGCAAAAGTAATTATTTTAAGAAGCGCCGGTGAAGGCGCATTTTGCGCAGGTGCAAGTTTTGATGAATTAGCGGCCATCAAAAATGAAACAGAGGGCACCAAATTTTTTATGGGTTTTGCGAATGTAATCAATGCAATGAGGCAAAGTAAAAAATTTATCATTGTTCGGGTACAAGGTAAATGTGTAGGCGGAGGAGTTGGAATCGCAGCAGCGGCTGACTATGCCATCGGTGTAAAAAATGTAGATATCAAATTAAGTGAGTTAGCATTAGGTATTGGGCCATTTGTAGTTGGGCCTGCGGTAGAAAGAAAAATCGGTACTTCCGCATTCAGCCAATTGGCAATTGATTCTACGATGTGGCGCAATGCCGATTGGGGAAAAAGAAAAGGATTATTTGCAGAGGTGCATGAAACCATTGAAAATATGGATGATTCTATCAACCGCTTATCTAATACACTTTCGCACAGCAGCCCCGAAGCGATGGCTGAATTAAAAAAGATTTTTTGGAGCGGAACTGAAAATTGGGATACTCTTTTAAAAGAAAGAGCCGCCATCAGCGGGCAATTGGTACTAAGTGAATTTACTCGCAAAGCCATCGACGCTTTTAAAAACAAACCTGCTAAAGATTAATCCGGAGAATATTGCGCAATCAAATTCGCAATTAATGCAGTCCATCCTGTTTGATGGCTGGCACCTAATCCGCGCAAATTATCGCCGTGAAAATATTCATGAAATAAAACTAAATCTCTATTTTCAGGCAATTGATAAAACCAATTATAGGATCCGTGAACAGGCCTTTCATTTTTATCATTGATTTCAAAAATGGTCAATAATTTTTTGGTGAGTTCTTCGCTCACTTTTTTTAGATTGATTTTATTTCCTGAACCTTTAGGAAATTCTACTTTTAAATCATCTCCATAAAAACTTCCGAAGGTATTGAAGGCATTGATCAATAAATAATTAATAGGCATCCATACTGGTCCACGCCAATTAGAATTTCCACCAAACATGCCGGAAGTAGAATCTCCGGGATCATATTGAATGGTATAATCTTTACCTCCCAAATTTAAATGATAAGGATTGTCGCCATAATATTTTGAAAGCGCTCTTATTCCTCCAAAAGATAAAAATTCTGATTCGTCTAATAATTTATCGCACAAAAAATACAACCTTTCTTTATTCACTAAGGAGAGCAAAGTGCCTTCATAATCTTTTCTAATTTGACTGGGTAAATATAAATTCATTTGCCTGCGATAATCTTGAAACCACTTCATTCGTTTTTTAAAATCAGGCAATTTTTCTAAGATCTCATTTTCAATAATGCTCACCGCAAATAAAGGTGATAAGCCTACCACCGATCTTATTCTTAAAGGCATAGGCGCTGAATTATTGATGGATAGTACATCGTAGTAAAATTTATCTTGCTCATCCCAAAGGCCCAAACGATTTAAAGCATCGGCAATAATTACAAAATGCTCATAAAATTTTGTAACCGCATCTTCAAAAGTGGGATCATTTATCGCAATTTCTAAAGCAATATTCATCATGTCGAGCGCATACATTCCCATCCAACTTGTACCATCTGCTTGTTCCAAAATCATCCCCCCCGGCAATGATTTACTTCTATCAAAAATTCCAATATTATCCAATCCTAAAAAACCTCCTTCGAAAATACTATTACCATCGGCGTCTTTTCTATTCACCCACCAAGTGAAATTGATGATGAGTTTTTGAAAGATTTTTTTTAAAAAATCAATATCCGATACTCCATACATTTTCTTTTCAATTTGATACACTTGAAAAGCAGCGAAAGCATGAACCGGAGGATTCACATCGCCAAAATCCCATTCGTATGCAGGTAATTGTCCTTTGGGATCCATGTACCATTCTCGCATTAAAAGAATGAGTTGATGTTTCGCAAATACCGGATCAATTATAGAAAGAGAAATGCAATGGAAAGCCGTGTCCCACGCGGCATACCAAGGATATTCCCAGCTATCCGGCATGGATAATACATCTTGATTTTTTAAAAATTTCCAATTTTTATTTCTGCCATTTTTTCTTTGCTCCGAAACGGGAGTAATGCCATCACTGTTATTGAGCCAAGTTTCTACATCAAAATGATAATATTGTTTATTCCAAAGTAAACCAAAGAGTGCTTGACGCTGAATATTTTTTTGATCATCATTTATTGAATTGAGTTGAATGGCATTATAGAAATCATCGGTTTCTTTTTTTCTTTTTTCAAAGACTTGTTCAAATCCTTTCGGGAAAAAATCATCTTTTTTTTCTTTTGATAATCTCAAAAAAACGGTTGCAGATTTTTTCGCTTCAATATTGAAACGATAGACAGGCGAGCATTTGGTGCCTTCCTTTTTATCTTTTAACGCTTGTAAATTTTTATTTTGAATAATCGCATCATGAAAAGCATCCTTTACAAATTCACATGCATTAGGTTTTTGAAAAAGTTTTTCATAATTGGTTTCATTTTCGGTAAATAGAATTTCTTCTGTGGATTGAAAATAGAGATAATACTCTCCAACCACCGCTCCAATCGCTTTTACGGAATTATTATTCAAATAAGTGATGGTAGGTTTTTGTGGATCTTCAATATAATTCCAATTATTAAAAAACCACAATGTCGGCAGCAAAACCAATGGTGCTGCATCATTGCCGCGATTGATCATTTCTATTTTAATAAAAATATCTTCACTATTTTCTTTGGCATATTCTATAAATACATCAAAATATTGATTGTCATTAAATATACCTGTATCTAATATTTCATATTCCGGATCTTGTTTATTGCGCTGTTGATTTTTTTTAATTAGTTCTTCGTAAGGATAAGCGCTTTGCGGATATTTATACAAATACTTCATGTAATAATGCGTAGGAATATTCTCTAAATAATAATAGAGTTCCTTCACATCTTCACCATGATTTCCTTCAGGATTGGATAAACCAAATAATCTTTCTTTCAAAATGGGATCCTTTCCATTCCAAAAAGCCAATGAAAAACATAAATGTTGATTGATGTCTGAAATGCCGCCAATACCATCTTCGCCCCAACGGTATGCTCTGCTTCTTGCATGATCGTGCGGAAAATAATTCCATGCATCTTCATTTTGGCTATAATCTTCTCTTACTGTTCCCCATTGCCTTTCGCTTAAATACGGCCCCCATTTTTCTAAAGGAATTGCTTTTGCAGCATTGTCTTGTAACCTCTTTAATTCAGCATTCATTTTTATCATTACAGAAAATTTTTAACCAACAATTTTATCAGGAAAAATAAAATTGAATTGTAAAAAAATATTTAACCATTGGTAGAAAAACCGGGATATAAAAGCATTCCACCATCTACAAAAAGAGTAGTACCATTTACATAATCCGAATCATCGCTTGCCAACCATACCGCCGCTTTTGCAATATCATTCGGTATCCCTATGCGACCGGAAGGAATTAAAGTTAATAATTTTTTGAGCGACTCGGGATTGTCCCAAGCAGATCGATTAATCGGAGTTTGAATGGCGCCGGGACCAATACTATTCACCCGAATTTTGTGTGGAGCTAATTCTTGAGCCATACTTTTCATCATCATATTTATGCCGCCCTTGCTGGCCGCATAATTTACATGTCCCGCCCACGGAATCACTTCATGGACGCTGCTCATACAAATAATTTTGCCTGCCGCCTTGCTGCGTTCCGACACCACACCTCTTCTTAGAAATTCTTTGGTTGCTTCGCGCGCACATAAAAATTGTCCTGTTAAATTTACATTGATAACTAATTGCCAATCGGCCAAACTCATATCTACAAAAGATGCATCTTTTTGTAAGCCGGCATTATTTACAAGAATATCCAAGGTTCCAAAAGTAGAAATAGCTTCTTTGAACATCGCTTGTACTTCATCTTCTTTACTTACATCCGCTTTAATTGCGATAGCATTTCCACCGGTATTTTTAATTTCATTTACCACGGCATCCGCATCTTCCGGGCGTGAAACATAATTGATTGTAACATTTGCACCCGCTTCCGCTAAGGCTATAGCCACCGCTTTCCCAATACCACTATTGGCACCCGTTACTAATGCGGATTGCCCTTTTAGTTTTTGTTCATTCATTGAAATAAATTTTTGATAAACAAATAGCAGAAATAATAGTGCCAGATAGAAACAATTCGAAGGATTAAGAAAACTTTTGTGTAAAATAATCAATCGCTGATTAAATAAGGATTACTTGGGTAAAGCTATGTTAGGGCAAGAAAGTTTGCTATTTGAGAGAAATTATGGTTCGTGCCTACGGCACTCTTTCAACCATTTCTTTATATCTCGGAATAAATTCCGAGCTACAAAATTCAAACAGGCCTACGGCCTTTCACTAACACCATTTATATATGCATCGAAACTATTTGGGTAATGAATTCACGGAAACAGCTGAGAGCCGTAGACTCGATTCCCATCTTGTAACACTTGTAACAATGGACTTTAGTCCGTTGATAATAAAAGAAATAAGGTATTGAGAGCCGTAGGCTCGATTCCCATCTTGTAACAATGGACTTCAGTCCGTTGATACTAAAAGAAATAAGGTATTGAGAGCCGTAGGCTCGATTCCATTTTGTAACAATGTACTTTAGTCCGTTGTTAGTAAAATTACCAGAATGCAGAGAACCTTAGGTTCGAATTCGTTTTATATCTTGGAAGTAATCTCTAAAACTGAACCTGAGATAGCTTCGTTCTTCGCAAGGACGAGCCAACTCACCAACCGGCATTTTGCATTTTTAATTTTCAATTCTTCCTTCTCAATTCTTTATTGAATAGTGCTGCTTATTTTTGCACGCTATGGGTCAGAAAAAATTAAAAAGATTTAGCGAAATCAAAACCTTCGAAAATGTATTTGAATATCCCGAAAATATGCCGGGCAAATGGCATTCCTATTTCAAAAATGAACATGAAATTATTTTAGAATTAGCTTGTGGGAAAGGAGAATATACGGTTGGACTTGCAAAAATTCATCCTGATAAAAATTTTATCGGTATAGATATTAAAGGCAACAGAATGTGGGTCGGTGCTAAATATGCGCTGGATAACGAACTTGATAACGCCGCATTTTTGAGAACACAAATTGTAAGAGTTCATGAATATTTTAATAAAGGTGAAGTAGATGAAATTTGGATCACATTTCCTGATCCACAATTAAGATTTTCTAAAGCAAAAAAAAGATTGACACATCCAAGGTTTTTGAGATTGTACCAACAAATACTCAAGTCGGAAGGAAAAATTCATTTCAAAACAGATTCACCGGATTTATATTCTTTTACTAAAAAAGTAATTGAACTTTATAATCTCACCCTCGTAAAAGATTGTGCAGATGTTTATGGTCAAGAAAATATTTCAGAAGAATTAAAAATAAAAACTCATTACGAAGGATTAGATATTGCTCAAAGCAATCGAATTTTTTATTTGTGTTTTAACATGCCCGAAAATTTATCGGATGATGAAGAAGCATTGAATGACTATTTAAAATCTGCAGCAACTTTATAAATAGATGAAACAACAACCAAAAGCAAATCCAACCAAAGAAAGACTTCGAACAACTACCAAACAATATTCTTTCTTTGAAGATGTGTATGAAGTAGTAAGACAAATTCCCAAAGGACGCGTGACTACTTTTGGAGCCATTGCAAATTATTTAGGAACTCGATCATCCGCACGAATGGTAGGCTGGGCAATGAATGGAGCGCATGGCGCCACACCCAAAGTACCGGCACAAAGAGTTGTGAATAGAAACGGAATGCTCACCGGAAAAGCTCATTTCGCCACTCCTACTTTGATGGAAGAATTATTATTGAAAGAAAAAGTGAAAGTAGAAAACGATACAGTGGTCAATTTTGAAAAATTATTTTGGGATCCTGCGAAAGAATTATCGATTTAAATACTTCAACAATTATGCATTAGTTACAATGCCACTTCACCTTGTCTTTCGATAATGAATTGAATGATTTCATCCAATGCTATTCCGGCTCTTTGGGCCGCATCATTTATTTCTTCTCTCGATACATTTGCTGCAAAATATTTTTCTTTCAATCTTTTTTTAACGCCTTTTAATTCCATTTGTACGTATCCCGTTGGGCGCATTAAAGAATACGCATGTATCAATCCGGATAATTCATCAAACGCATACAACATCCTGTCCATGGTAGTTTCAGGCTCCACTCCAAAATGATTTGGTCCGTGAGAGGCAATCGCATGAATAATTTCAGGATCTATATTTCTATCTTCTAATTCTTCAATAATTTTTTTACAATGCAGTTCCGGCCATTGATCCCAATCGGCATCGTGTAAAAGTCCGGCCATTTCCCATCGCCATTGATCGGCCTCATTGAGTTGTTCTTTTTCTGCTGCCCACGCTTGCATTAAATGCGCCACTTGTTTACAATGCAATCGTAATTTTTCATTCAACACCCATTTGGATAATAATGCATTCGCTTCTTCTTTAGAAAGCACATTGCCTTTGTTGGCTGCATCACCAAAATTATTTCTATTTAAAACAAGACTCATTTGCTATTTTTTTATTGAAAAATATTTTCTTTCCAAAGCTAATTATTTTTTGAAGCCTTTTTTCTTTAGAAAAAATGTTGCTTACCATTTTCAAGAATTGATTATCAATTTTGATTCACACATCAATTCGTAATTTTGCATTGTATAAAGCAATTATTAGGCTCATGGTTTTTCCTTCTACATTACGAGCACTCAATTATAGAAATTTTCGGTTGTACATGGTGGGCCAATCTATTTCTTTAATTGGAACTTGGATGCAAAGAATGGCCATTAGTTGGTTGGTGTATGAATTAACAGAATCCGCATTCATGCTGGGTTTGGTAGCATTCGCAGGATTAATTCCCATTCTTATTTTATCTCCTTATGCCGGAGCTTTTGTAGATAGGCACAGCCGATATAAAACTTTATTGGTTACCCAAATTGCCTCAATGGTTCAAGCCGGATTATTGGCATTTGTTGTTTTGACCGATCAATATAATATCACCATCATCATTATTTTAAGTGTGTTCTTAGGCATTATCAATTCATTTGATTCTCCTTCACGACAATCATTGATGATTGTAATGGTAGATAATAAAGCCGATTTACAAAATGCGATTGCACTCAATTCTTCAATGGTAACAATGGCGCGACTTGTAGGCCCTGCAGTTGCAGGAATTTTATTGAGTACGGTTGGAGAAGGAATTTGTTTCCTAATTAATTTCTTGAGTTTTATTGCAGTGTTGTATAGTTTATTTTCTATGAGATTGCAATTGCCCATCCGAAAGAAAAATATAGAGCCCATTTGGATGAATTTGAAAGAAGGCTATATTTATTTAAAACGTAGTCCTGCTCTGCGTTCTATCATTTGGTTAACGGCATTGATCAGTTTTGTAATTATGCCCTACACCACGTTATTTCCTATTTATGCTAAGGAAATTTTTAAAGGAGATGTTACCACTTTTGGTTGGTTAAATAGTATTTCAGGCTTGGGAGCCTTGATGGGAGCCTTATATTTAGCTTCTCAAAAAACAATCAATCATTTATTGAAAATAATTTCCATCGCGGTTTTATTGCTCTCCGGTAATTTGATTTTATTTTCTTACACCACCATTTTCCCGATCGCTTTATTTTTTATTTTATTTGCAGAAGTAGGAATGCTACTTTTTATTTCCGCAAGTAATACCTATCTTCAAACTCATGTAGAAGAAAATATGCGCGGCCGAGTGATCAGTTATTTCATTATGGCATTTGGCGGTATGCAGCCCATCGGAAATTTGATCATTGGCTCCGTAGCTCATTTCATCGGTGTGCAGTTAACACTACTTATTCAGGGCGTTTCAGGCATTTTCATTATTTTATTTTTTCTTCCGCCATTTAAAAAAGCCAATCAAAGAGATAAGAAAAAATCAATGAGAATGCGAGGAGAATAAAAAATATTTTTTCTAAAAAACTCTCTCGATTTCCTTCTATTTTTTATTGAAAAAATATTCTGAAAATTAAAATATAATATTACATTTAATTTTTAAAAACCAAGCTAATCAAAACTAACAAGTATGGAATCACAAAAAGTAGATATGTTCATCATGACCAATGGTAAATATTTTGAGAGTCATCATTTGGGACAAATAAGAGAACGCCTAATCAATTCAGCCGACTCTAAATGGAATGATGTCCAATTATTGCAGTTCAAAGACCCAACCACCAGTTTAATCGTTTCTCTCTTAGGAGGAAATTTAGGTATTGATCGTTTTATGATTGGAGATACAGGACTTGGCGTCGGCAAACTCTTGACCTGCGGCGGTTTCGGCATTTGGGGCATTATCGATTGGTTCTTGATCATGGGCGCTACTCGCGAAAAAAATTTGATCAAATTGCAGAGTGTCCTTTATTAATGAATGGAAATAATGAGAAGAAATAAATTGTATCTTTTATTATTTTCTCTTTGTTTGATAGGATATTTTTGGGTAGGAATTAGTTATAATCAAACGGTACAAAGAGGAACAGAAACAGTGGATATTTGTTTATTCAAACAAGTTACCGGCCTTCCATGCCCATCTTGTGGTGCTACCCATTCAGTTTTATATTTACTTCAAGGCAATATTGAAGAAGCAGTATTCATCAATCCTTTGGGAATTTTACTTTTCTTTTCCATGATTCTTCTTCCCATTTGGTTGGCGTACGATTTTCTTAAAAATAAAAATGGTTTATTTAATTTTTATAAAAAAACAGAAAGCTTGCTCAGGCAAAAACAATGGGCTGTTCCGGCAATTGCATTGATCATGGCCAATTGGATTTGGAATATTTATAAAGGATTATGATGTGGATTAAAAAATTTGCTTACGAACCCGGCGAGCATGAAGCGGAAAAAGCTTCTAACAGTTATTTGATGTCGCTGATTGCAGTCATTGCGGGTTTGCCTTTGCCGATCATAAATCTCATTGCCACTTTTATTTTTTACATGGGAAATAGAAAAGGAACTTATTTTGTAAGATGGCATTGTACACAAGCATTGCTTTCGCAATTATCACTTTTATTTGCCAACAGCGTTGGTTTTTGGTGGACCATTTCCATCATCTTTGGAGATGAATCTATCACCAATAGATACCTCGCTTATATGTTGACTATTCTCATTTTTAATATCGCTGAATTTATTGGAACCATTTATAGCGCAATTCAAACCAGAAAAGGATTACACGTGGAATGGTGGTTGTATGGCTCTATCACTAATTTAATTTGCAAACCCTAAATGAAAAAGATTTTTTTACAAATAATCATTTTGGTCGCGCTCTTTTTTGGGCTTTGGTTTGCACTGAATAAGGTCAATTGGATGGCTATTTTTAGAGTAGAGAAAATTAGTACCAAAGCTGAAAAAAAATTGGGTGATTTTGTTTGGAAATTTTACAGCAATTCAACCATTGAAACGGATCAAGAAGAAATTGTAAAACCCATCGACAGCCTGCTTACAAAAATTTGTTTATCCAATAATATCGATAGAAATAAAATCAAATTACACATCCTTCAAAATAACGAAGTAAATGCATTTGCATTACCTGATCATCATTTAATTATTTATTCAGAATTGATTTTATCATCCAAAAATGAAGCAGAATTAAGTGGAGTGATCGCGCATGAATTAGCGCATATGCAAATGAGGCATGTGATGAAAAAATTAATTAAGGAAATGGGCATATCCGCAATCCTTTCTGTGAGCGGAGGAAATGCCGGTTCTGAAATTGTAAAAAAAATGGCGAAACTACTTTCCTCTTCTGCATACGATAGAAAATTAGAAAAAGAAGCCGACACCAAGGCGGTTGATTATTTAATCAATTCAAAAATTGATCCGCTTCCCTTTGCTGATTTTATGGAACGCATGGCAGATGAAGAATCCGAAACTCCTGAATATTTTAATTGGATAAGTACGCATCCTAATTCTAAGGAACGCGCGGAATACATTACAACCTACAGCGGGCAACGCTTACAAAATCCGCAAACCATTTTATCAGCAGATACTTGGAATCACTTACAATCGGATTTGAAAAAATTAAAAGCGGAAAATTAATTTCACTTACGATAAAGGTTGCCCAACCATTACATTACAATCGTGTCCCGGTTCGCCGTGTGGAGGATTAAGTCTCACATTAGTTGGCGGAATATTCAATGAATTATTAGGATTCGATAGTATAGGCAATGGAGAATTGGGTGAATTTGAAACTCCATTCAAAGGCGCGCCCACAGCAACATTGCAATCATGTCCCGGCTCACCGTGCGGTGGATTAAGTGCCACATTATTGGTAGAAGGAAGCGTTTGTGATGGATTCGATTCAACCGAAACCGGAGCCTTAGTTTTTATTTCAGGCAAGGAATTATCTTTATCAGGCATGGGAGCAGCACACGCGCCCAAAAGGATGATCATCGAAAACAACACAAAAAAATTCTTTCTCATAATTTGAAAAATTTTATTCTTAATAAAGGAATTCGTCAAATCTAAGATTGTTTGTGTAGTAAAGCAACCCTTAAGAAAGTTAAATTGTAATAAAAAAATTATCGATGTTCTTGATAAAAATTTGGTGGAATATTTTTCTTTAAAAAATCCATTTCACTCTCACTTAATTGAGGCAATTCTATGGTCTTAACCGCTTCTTCTAATTGTTGCAGAGTATGCATTCCAATAATTGCAGAAGTTACCGCAGGATGCTGTAACACATACCGGATCGCTATTTGCGAAGCACCTCTTTTATCTGTTGTTAGTTTTTGTACGATCTCTTTTGCATGATGTACTTCTTCTTCACTCCAATTCAAATAAGGTTTTGCCTTTTTGTCAATCAATAATCCTAATGCCACAGTTCCTCTTGTTACCACACCAATATTATTTTCTTTTAAAAGATTTAAAGTCGCTTCTTCCGGCCGGCGATCGAGTAAACTATATTGTGTCATCACACTGACTAATTTACCATGTTGGATGTGTTCTCTAATAATATTCGGACGAATGGATGAAAGACCGTAATACCGAATTTTTCCTTGTTGCAATAATATTTCAAAGGCTTCGATAGATTCATCAATATTATCTTCCATCGTTCCTCCATGCAATTGAAATAAATCCAAATAATCGGTTTGAAGCCTTTTCAAACATTCGTCGGCGCATTGTAAAATGTATTCCTTTCTCGGATTCCAATCCCATCCGCTTCCATCGGCACGCCATTGATTTCCGGCTTTGCTGGCAATAATTACTTTATCCCTTTTACCTTTAAATGCTTTCCCCAAAAGGGTTTCATTCAGTCCTTTATCATACAAATCGGCGGTGTCGAAATAATTAATTCCTTTATCAATCGATGCATCAATGATAGCATTAAAATCCTTTTGATCCGGTTTTAGTGACATACAACCAAAACCAATTCTGCTGATTCGCAAATCACTTTTTCCTAAATATTGATACTCCATTTTTTTTAATTGATTCAATAATGTTACACAGAAAGGTACAAAATCCATTCTGTTTTGCAGTTCACTATTCTTCGTGGTCGTACAATATTTGGCAATTATTGCAAAAGAAACTTCGCCGATGGTACTTACCTAAATGTTTTCTTACAAAAGGAATTTCGCAACGCGGACAAATGCTGCGCGTGTGTGCCAGCCAATGTTTTTTCAATACATATTCTTTTTTCCATTTCAAAAAATCAAAAGCATAATTGCGCGCTTCTTTAATTAATTCATTCAATTTTTTTACCGGCAAATCTCCCACCTTGCTTTCAGGATGAATGCGTGTTCTAAAAAGCACTTCGTTTTTGATAATATTTCCCACACCCGTAAAAATATGTTGGTCTAATAAAACATCACAAACCAAAGCCTCCGGAATAGCTTTTATTTTTTGTTTAGCCGCTTTAGGATTCCATGCATCGCTCATTACATCAGAACTCCAATCATATACCTCATCCAATTTCTCCTCAATAAATTTTACGGAGCAAGCATAAAAATTAATTTCACCTTTTTCAAAAATCAAACTCAATCTCGGAGCGGTTTCTTTTTTTTCATTCACTCTATAACTTCCAAACAACATAAAATGAATCTTCACCGTGAAGCCTTTAAAGCAAATTAAAAAATGCTTGCCCCAACTTTTAAAATCAATAATTTTTTTACCGGCTAATCGTTGAATATCCAATTTGCTATTGCCTTCTACGCGAATAATTTTTTTTCCGACAAATTGAGCCACTTCTTCTTTTAAAATAATAATCGTAGGTCCTTCAGGCATTTTTATTTTTTTAAGAAGATATCAAAATACAAACCAAAATTGTATCTGTCATTACCAATAATGAAATTATTTTTTCAGAACAAACACAGCTTTCTTACTTTTATTCTCTCAAATTAATTTTTCCCATTATGAAAAAGATTCTTTTATTTCTCACCTTTTTATTCTTTATTGGATTCAATTTTATTCAAGCCCAAGAATTATACATGCCTCGAAATATTAAAAATGCAATAAAAAACGGCACGCGTTCTATGGATGGAAATCCGGGAAAAAATTATTGGCAGAACAAAGGAAAATATGATATCAAAATAATGGTAACACCTGAAACCCGCATGGTATCCGGCGTTGAGAAGATCCATTATACGAACAACAGTTCCGACACCTTGAAATTTCTCGTGATCCGTTTTGTAAATAATGTACACAAACCCGAAGCACCTCGAGCCGGATATGCAGGTAACGATTTCTTTACTTCCGGATTGGATATACAATCTCTTTCAGTCAATAATGAAAAATACAAAGTAGATACAAAGAATTGGGGCACGGTAGGTCGCCTTCGATTAAAGAATCCTTTATTACCTCACGGTACGGTTGATTTAGATATTACTTGGAGCTATCCTTTATCCAAAGAAGATGGAAGAGAAGGTGAAATAGATAGCACTACTTTTTATGTGGCGTACTCCTATCCACGCATTTCGGTTTACGACGATTATAATGGTTGGGATATGATAGAGCACACAGGCCGCCAAGAATTTTATAATGATTTTAATGATTACCAATTAGAAGTAAAAGCGCCGAAAAATTATGTGGTATATGCTACCGGCGATCTGCTCAATCCGGACGAAGTATTACAGCCGGAAATTTCTAAACGCCTAAAAAATTCTTACACCTCTGATGAAGTAATTCATATTGCGAGTTTAGAAGAAATGCAACAAAATAAAGTGACCCGACAAAATGAATGGAACACTTGGAAATTTGTTGCCAATCACATTACCGATGTATGTTTTGCACTAAGCAAAACTTATGTTTGGGATGGAGCAAGCGTGGTGGTAGATGCCAAAAATAATCGTAGAGCCAGTGTGCAATCTGCGTATAATAATAACGCAAAAGATTTTCATCATTACACAGAATGGTCACAACATTCATTGAAATATTTTTCTACACAATGGCCGGGCGTTCCTTATCCTTTTTCTAAAATGACTTCCTTTCAAGGTCATGCCGATATGGAATATCCAATGATGATCAATGATGGCACTACTTCTGATTTTAAATTTTCACAAATGGTGCAAGACCATGAAATCGCACATACTTATTTCCCCTTTTACATGGGTATCAACGAAACGAGATATGCCTTTATGGATGAAGGCTGGGCTACTACTTTTGAATATTTAATCGCTCAGGATGAATTTGGAAAACCACACGCCGATTCTGTTTACAAAATGTTTCGCATCGACCGATATATTCATGACCCTTCCGGTGAAGAAGATCAGCCCATCATCTCAATGTCAACACAGGTAAGCGGTGCAGGCTATGGCAATAATTCTTACGGCAAAGCTTCTCTCAGTTATCTCGCCTTAAAAGATTTGTTGGGAGATGATGTATTCAAGAAAGCATTGCATCATTATATGGATGCTTGGAATGGCAAACATCCTATACCTTGGGATTATTTCAATGCCATGAATACCGGCTCAGGACAAAACCTAAATTGGTTTTTCAATAATTGGTTTTTTACCAATAATTATATTGATGTAAAAATTGCCGATGTAAAAAAAGATAAAAACGGTTATCTGCTAACGGTAAAAAATGTGGGTGGATTTGCCATTCCCTTTGATGTACAAATTGTGTATGCGGATGGAGAAAAAGCAACCCTGCACCAAACTCCGGCTTTATGGCAAAATAACCAACAAGCACAAACAGTTTCAATCAACACAAAAAAAACCATCCAATCCATTACATTAGATGGCGGTATTTTTATGGATTATACTCCGGCGGATAATAGTTGGAAAAGTTAACCAAATAAAATTTCTCGAATAATATTGTTGAGTAAATAGAGAAAAATTAGAAATTGGATTGTGCTAATAACTATACAAAAGTAGAATGATATAAAGGGGAATTTCAATGGTATTTTTTTTTTGATATAGTGTGTTATAGCATATATTTGTGTGTTATACCACATCTCAAATGACACACCCCAATGAATTTTAGCATTAACAATAACAATTCGATTGACTCAAGAGCGGAAGACCCGAACATTTGCCCGCATTGTCATGTTGCCAATGAACCAACAAATCTTTTTAGACATTTCGACAACAAGGTTGATAAATTAATTTCTGTTTGGAGATGTAACTACAAAATATGTGGTAAATTATTTGTTGTATCTCACAAGCGAGGAAACAATGGTTTTGATATTGAAAGAACTTTGAATGGACTTCCCAAAGGACCAATTTGGCCAGAGCCAATCTTAAATTTAAAAGATGGACAAACAGTAGGAACAGATAATATTAAAGATTCGAAATTCATCAAGACATATTTGCAAAGCTTAGAAGCAGAGACTAGCGGATATGATGAAATTGCAGGAATGGGCTTCAGAAAAGCCATCGAATATTTAGTAAAAGACTGGGCAATTCAGACAAAACCAGACGAAAAAGATAAAATTTTAGGGAAATGGTTATCAACAATAATTACTGAATACTTTACAGGTGACATAAAGGATATTTTAGATAGAGCAACTTGGCTAGGCAATGACCAAACCCACTACAATAAACTTTTTGAGGAGTATGACATTAACCATTTAAAGGAGCTTATCGGGCTAATAATGGTTGAACTTGACAGAGAATACAAAAAGCGTCATTATATTGAGACAATTGAGAAACGAAAATAAACACGTGGTATAACAATCGGTTGGCTGATATGCTGGCTGACGGAGTGAATTCTCATCTTTTTGTTCGCTATCAGCAGAGGTTCGGTCAGACGTAATTCTATTGAGCTTTTGTTCTTAACTTCATCATCAGTAATTTTATTGAGCTTCTGTTCCGCGCTGACAATTATAAAATCCAGCACAGCAGCAAGCCCTATACGTTTGCAGCAAATTTATAGAACGACAACATACACAATAATATGGCAAGAATTACAGAGACCAGAATAACATTAGCAGCCTTTATATACGGAATAGAGACTGACCTAAAAAACCTCATTAAAAAATATATTACTCCTTTTCAGGAAGACATTACTTTTTTTCAAGACTCAGAACTTGTTTCAAAAGTCGTTGACAGATTTAACAAAGAAAATCCAGGCGTTAACTATAAAAGAAATATTGACGACATAATTGACCACATTGACTTTCACGACACATTCGTAATTCTTAGGAAAAATAATGTTTTTCTTCCTAAGCCAACATCTGACTATCTGAATGAAATTTTTAAGGAATTATCAGACCTGACACCAATTAGGAACAGAGTAATGCACACACGGCCACTACTCGGTGGAGACTTTTCAACTGTATATGATTTCATTCAAAAACTAAAGCATAATTCTCCAGTTGATTGGAAAATAACCATTGAAACAAGAGAGATTATTGAAAAAGACCCATCTTACTTATTGACACTTCGCATTCCAACAACATCTGTTTATGAAGAAAAAAGTAAAGTAATCCATAATTTACCTATCCCTGACTTTGATGATACAGGGTTTATCGGAAGAACTAAAGACGTTGAAGAAATTAAAAAATTGATTTTTTCCAATAAAGTTGTTAGTATTCTTGGTGACGGTGGTATTGGAAAAACAGCATTGGCAGTAAAAGTAGCTTATGATTTAGTTGATATGGGCGAAAAATGTCCATTTGAACTTATTATTTGGACTTCCGCAAAAACAACAATGTTGACTTCAAAAGGAATTGAAGAAATATACACTGCAATTACAGATTACACAGGTTTAATTTCGATAATCACAGACAGCCTTGATACGTCTATAAAAGAAAATAAACTTGATGCTATCGTTGAATATTTAGAGTTGTTTAAAACACTAATAATTATTGACAATCTCGAAACTATACAAAGCGAAGAAGTTCGTGACTTCATTAGAAAAGCACAAACTAAATGTAATATTGTTATTACTTCAAGAATTGGTTTAGGCGAGTTAGAATATCCAAGAACTTTAAGTGGATTAACTGAAAATGAATGTGCAAAACTCATTAGAGAAATAGCAAGAATAAGGAATAGCGACATCTTATTGAAGTTGCCACAAAATACACTTGCAGATATTGCATCCAAACTTTATTACAATCCATTGGCTTTAAAATGGTTCGTGAGCACAGTTGAAATGGGAATTTCACCACAAGAAGTCCTAAACAATAAAGATGATTTACTTAATTTCTGCCTAACAAATGTTTATGAAAAACTTTCTGATGGTGCTATTTCTGTTTTAAATTCAATTAGAGCATCAAGACGTAAACTAAGTAGTGCAGAGATATTATACCTGTCTGACTATGATACGTTGGAAGCAAGAAAGTATTTAATTGAGCTTTTTAAAACTACTTTAATAAGCAGAGAAATATTGGACGCTTCTAATATTGAAGAAGTATATTATTTCATACCTGATTTTGCTAAAGAATTTTTATCACATAAGCACCCTGTTGATCCAGAATATGTAAAGAGAATAACAAAAAAATCTCGTGACCTAACATCAGGAATACACGAAATAAAGAAAGTAAATAGCTATAACGAGTTTTCTATTAATGCTCTTGCTTGTGAAACACCAAACAAAAGAATTGCAGCAAAGCTTCTTTCAGAAGCATTAAGCTATTCAAGAGCTAACAATTACGAAAATGCATTTAGAAAAATAAATGAAGCTAAAAGTGTTGACCCTAATTACTACGAAGTTTATAGAGTTGGTGCATTCTTAAAAGCATCTAGCGGTGATACTCTAAGTGCAGAAGAAGATTATCTCTCGGGGCTAGAGATTGCACCAAACAATCCCCGATTATTGTATTTCTACGCTCAATTTTTACTTTTCTATCTTGAAGACACAAAGAAAGCTTTAGAATGTGCAGAGAAAGTTTTTGAGTTAAAACCTGACCATCCATTTTCATCGTTTCTATTTGCTCGTTGCTACAATGTGATGAAGGAGTATAACAAAGCAATTCAAATTATAAGAAACCTTATTTCAAAAGCTAAGCTCGACCCACTTAATTTGAGAATGGCATATACTGAACTAATTTCACTTTACGCCAACAATGGTCAGAGTTATCTCAAAGTTCAAAGCGACATAAATAGTGGTGTAAGCCACTTTAAAAAATCCTTTGAAGTATTTGAAGACTGTGTTAAACAAAATATTGTTGACACTAAAATGCTCAAGAACTTTTGTGATGCCCTCTATACTTTCATAAGTATGTTGCCAACAACAGAAATTGATACTAACCATGAGTATGTAAAAGAACTAATTGAGCGAAATAAAAAGCAAATTGGACTGATAATTTCTAATAGACGAGTAATTTTAAAATATGCCGAGAAATTTGATGATGACAATTTGAACTATGTCATTGACTTTGAAATTTCAGAAGGGACAAAAATTGGAAATGTTGTAAAAACACAAAATGACAGTTACGTTTTTATAGAATCGGACAACGATAGGTTTTTTGCTCACATAACTTCTTTTCCAGACATCAGAACAACAACTGAATTAAAGAAAATCAAAGAAGGACAATTAGTAACATTTGAAGAAGGTTTTAACGACAAAGGAGTATGTGCTAAAAATGTGAAAATAATGACGACATAAAAAGAAAATCTGCTGCGCCCAACCATGGTTCCTATCCCACAAAACCATCCATTTCATCAACTTTTTTCCGCTGTTGTTCTGCACTCCGAGCTGAAAAAACTTTATTGTGCGATAGAATAAATAATGTACTTATATTTATATCCCGATAGCCATCGATAGGCGACGGTTCCGGTAGAAAAGAATACTGTTTCCCGCCAACCCACTTGGTTCGTGCCCCCCCATGGTTCCTGTCTCACGAACCATCCATTTCAACAACTTTTTTTCGCTGTGGTTCTGTATTTCGAGCTGAAAAAACTTTCTTGAGCGTTAGAATAAATAATGTACTTATATTTATATCCCGATAGCCAACGGTTCGGGCGGAAAGGAATTCTATTTTCCTACCTGCTGCAAGCCTTAAACGTAAGCTGCCATTTTATGACAACCAAAATACTTTTATCAACATTTATTTTTTTGACACTTGCTTCATGTGACAATACCCGTACACAAGACAAGCCCAAACAAGAAACGCCGAAAGCTTTGCAAGAAAAAAATTCCCCCAACCATGGTTCGTGTCTCACGAACCATCCATTTCAACAACTTTTTTTCGCTGCGGTTCTGTACTTCAAACTGAAAAAACTTTCTTGAGCGATAGAATAAATAATGTACTTATATTTATATCCCGATAGCCATCGGGAGGCGACGGTTCCGGTAGAAAAGAATACTGTTTCCCGCCTGCGCAAAGCCGTAAACGTAAGCACACATTTTAAATCCCTATAATGAGACTGATTTTATTAAGTATTTTAGCACTTCTCCTTACAGAAGAATCTTTTTCACAAAAGACAAAAATCGAAACAAACAGATTTTTGTGCGTGAAAAACGGTAAATATGGTGTGACAGACAGCCTTAACAAAACAATTGTCCCATTTCTTTATGAGCATATCGAATACAAGAACAGCCGACTGATTGTACGCAAAAAGGGTTTGCATGGGTTACTCACAATCAACAATGATGCAATCGTTCCGGCAGCGTATCAATTTATCTTGCCCAGAGGTAACGACAGATTTATTCTCTGGACACCCAAATCTTTATTTGGTTTATGCGACAATAACGGTAAAATTATATTGCCTGTAAAGTATAAGAACATCTCTTCCATAGAGAAAGATGATTTTTACATAACACGCAACGACAAGAATTTAAACGGTGCCTACACCTTTACAGGAGAAAATGTTTTACCTGAGATTTACAAGTTTTATACAAAGGACGGCTACAAAGTTTTTGCCGTAAAGGATGGCCAACCACTCATCTTAGACCTTCAAAAGCCGGACAATGCAGTACTACTCGACCCAGATATTACTTTGGTTGAAACATCAAGACATTACACAATCGGAGAACAATTCTTTCAAATAGTTAGGAAGCAAAATAAATACGGAGTTATTAACGCAAGCAACCAGACCGTAATTCCGGTAATCTATGAGGAGGTTAAGTCTTCTCAGGATTGGCGCTATTTTATTATTAAGGAAAATGGCAAAGTGGGGCTAGTCAATGTAGACGGAAATATTGTTAAAGAACCAATCTTCGATGCTATTAAATTACGGAAGGAATATGTTGTTTTAAAACAGAAGAACAAAAAGGATGAAATCTATTTCTATGAATGATGAAAAAACGTCTGCTAACATTGCATTGATTTAAACTTGAACCACTATTTATAATTTGGCTTTCGTTGGCTAAATTGGATTATTGCTTGATGGACAAATCAAGCTTGGGCTTTGTCCTCTCCTAAAAAAACTTGACACATTTTGAACAAACAAAATCAAAATGAGTAAACAAGAAGTTGAAGAAAAGTTCACGACTTTAGTATCCGATTCTTTCGAGCAGACGAATGAAAAATGCAATTATGAAATCCCCAACCATGGTTCGTGTCTCACGAACCATGCATTTCAACAACTTTATTTTCCTGCTATTTAACCTTGCCGCCTTGCTTCATGTACCACTAACCGGGGCACGCTTACGCTATTATTGAAAATAATTTTTGCAAATAAGCCAACTTTATTAATTTTAATAATTCCCAACCTTGGTTCGTGTCTCACGAACCATCCATTTCAACAACTTTTTTTCGCTGTTGTTCCCCAACCAAGGCTCGTGTCCCTTAAACCATCCATTCCAACAACTATTTTTTCGCTGTTATTCTGTACTTCCGAACTGAAAAAACTTTCTTGAGCGATAGAATAAATAATGTACTTATATTTATATCCCGATAGGCAACGGTTCCGGCGGAAAGGAATTCTAAAGTAAAAGCAAAAAATCTTTTAAAAACAATTCAAAAACAATATCATTTAGAAAATGAATGAGAAAGAAAAAAATAGAAAGTAATCCGCCAGAAGCGAATGAAAAAATTGAAACTGCTCAGCCACAAACCGTAACCTCAGAATTGCAAACCGAACAAATGGAAGTACATCATCACCCACATGTAGAGAAGAAAAATTTCAAAGAATATTTTTTGGAATTTGTAATGATATTTCTTGCAGTTTTCCTTGGTTTTATTGCAGAGAATATAAGAGAAAAATTAAGTGATAGGTCCAAAGGTAAAGAATATGTTATCAGCATAAAAAAAGATCTTGTTGCGGATACATCGGCTATCAATGATTTTATACCTGTTTTATTCTTTCGCATCAATCAATTAGATTCATTGATCTACATGTTGCAACAGCCGGCGCCTATTTCTAATGGCGGCAGCCTTTATTATTTAGCAAGAAGCTCCACAAGAGTAAGAATTTTTGAACCAACGAACACCACCATAACTGAGTTAGAACATTCAGGAAATCTAAGGCTGATAACTAATAGGAAAGTAATTGATGGATTAATAAAGTTTCAAAAAATCATTGGTAGTTACGAAGCGCTAACGCCGGTTGACATACATGAAGCCGACCTTTCCTATCCTTTGCTCGGAAATCTTTTTGATGCTTCTATATTTAATACTATGGTTAAAACCGGCGGTTCAGATTTTTCAATAGATACTTCTGCTTCTATATTTTCTAATCTCATAAAACCAATCGGCAATCCACAATTAAGGAATCACGATCCGGACAAGATTAACCTCCTGATATTTTATTTGCATGAGCGCAAATCCACTTTTATTGGTGAAGCAGGATTACTACAGGAACAAAAAAAAGCCGCGTCTTCGCTGATACAAATCATCAATAAAGAATATCATTTATACAATGGATAGATTTATGTTCGCTCTTGGTTCCTGTCCCCACTAACCATCAATCTCAATGCAATTACAATAGGAATAAACCCAATAAAGCCATAATAGCTTCCTTCCTTTCGGTTTTTAGCACAATACTTTTGCTTTTTAGCAGAATACTTTTGGCTATTAGCACATTTATATTGGAAACTTAAACCTGCATTTTGGGTTCTTAAACCCAACCATGGTTCGTGTCTCACGAACCATGCATTTCAACAACTTTATTTTCCTGCTATTTAACCTTGCCGCCTTGCTTCATGTACCACTAACCGGGGCACGCTTACGCTATTATTGAAAATAATTTTTGCAAATAAGCCAACTTTATTAATTTTAATAATTCCCAACCTTGGTTCGTGTCTCACGAACCATCCATTTCAACAACTTTTTTTCGCTGTTGTTCCCCAACCAAGGCTCGTGTCCCTTAAACCATCCATTCCAACAACTATTTTTTCGCTGTTATTCTGTACTTCCGAACTGAAAAAACTTTCTTGAGCGATAGAATAAATAATGTACTTATATTTATATCCCGATAGCCATCGGTTCCGGCAGAAAGGAATACTAATTTCTACCTGCTACATGCCGTAAAACGTAAGCTGCCATTTTATGACGACCAAAATACTTTTATCAACATTTATTGTTTTGACACTTGCTTCATGTGACAATACCCGTACACAAGACAAGCCCAAACAAGAAACGCCGAAAGCTTTGCAAGAAAAAAATTCTTCTTATGAGATAATCTCAAAAAGAAGCTCCGATGATTTGGTGGAAAGTTTGTATAACGAACTTTTAGAAAAAGACAAGGACTTGAAAAAACTTGAAAACGAAATTAAAATTCTTAATGAAAGCAAAGGTGATTCAACAGAATTATTTGACAATTTTTACAATAAAAATGAAAGCTATTATAGTTCCGCAAATAGACACATTGACCAACTTGGTGACAGTCTCTTAAAAGAAAAAATGAGAACAATAATTAAAAACAGCCGGACAAATTACAACTCATCAATATCAAGACACAAACAACTATTAAAGGTCATTGAAACACAAGGCTTGACACTTAACGACCTGCATACAGTTCTAAAAATTACAAAGACAATTCCATTAATTGACAAATACCAAAAAGATAATTTACCATCAACTAAATCTTTGGAAGGTTATATTCACAAACAAAGCGAAGTAATTAAGTTTGCAGACACACTTACAAAAAAATAGAGGTGTTGTTTTAGATTGACAGACCAAATCGACAAACACACTTGGTTCTTGACCCCAACCATGGTTCGTGACCCACGAACCATCCATTTCAACAACTTTTTTCCGCTTTAATTCTTTAGTCCGAACTGAAAAAACTTCTTCACTTTCGGAATTATCTTAAGTATAATTTCAACCGAAATAATCTCAATAAAATTAAAATAAACCTCCTTCCTTTCGGTTTTTAGCACAATATTTTTGCTTTTTAGCAGAATACTTTTGGTTATTAGCACATTTATATTGAAAACTTAAACCTGCATTTTGGGTTCTTAAACCAATATTTTGGGTTCTTGAATATGCATTTTGGTTTCTTAAATAGATATTTTTGGTTTTTGAACCTGCATTTTTGGTTTTTCATTATACATTTTTGGTTTTTCAACCTATATTTTGGTTATTAACAACATTCTTTTAGATATTTGAATAGTAATGTTGGTTTTTTGAATGATAATGTTGGTTAATTAATATTTACTTTTGTGTTGTAACATCTTATTTTCTAAAATTAACGCCAATATCATGCTATCGCTCAACTTACATCCCATTTTCAGGGCACGCGGTATCGAAAGGCCTTACTCTTTCTTAGTAAAAGCAGGTCTATCACCCCATTCTGCCAATGCCATCCTCAGTAGTCAAACAAGAGTCTTTCGTTTAGACCACATCGAACTACTGTGTAGAACTTTAGTTTGTGAACCAAACGATTTAGTGGTGTTCACTCCCAACAAAGACCAAAATTTATCGCCGGAACATCCGCTCAATAACTTAAAGCACTCGGAATCTGGAAAAGATATGAGAGAAACTTTGGCCACAATGCCCTTTAAACAATTGCAAGAAATTACCAAACAAATCAATGGTCTTACATAGTGATGCCCCTTGGTTCAGGATGCCCATTCATTCGTAACTCATGAACCATTAATCTTGCAGCTTTGCTTCGTGTATCACGAACCGGCGCACCCTTGCGCTATTATTGAAAATAATTTTTGCAAATAAATCGAGTTTATTAATTTTAATAATTCTTATAAACGGCGGTGTGCCCATTCCAATCATCGAATTAATTTTTTAAACCAACAAAAAATAAATGAGCCAAATAATTTTTGACAGCGGAATCTCGCTCGATGGTTTTTTTGCAGGAGATAATAGAGGCCCCCAAAACCCTATGGGCGGCGTTTCCGCACAAATTCATTCTTGGATGTTTCATCAAAAAGCCTTTTGGCAATACCTGGGTGTTGATGGCGGCAAAGAAGATGGCGCAGACGGAAAATATATAAGAGAAACCATTGAAAGAACCGGTGCCTTCATAATGGGAAAACGCATGTTTGAAGAAGGCGAAGTGAGTTGGCCCAATGATCTTTATAAAGCCGATGTGTATGTATTAACTCATGAACAACGCGCGCCATGGATTCAGGAAGGAACCACTACTTTTTATTTTATCAATGACGGAATTGATAGTGCATTAGAAAAAGCAAAAAAATCCGCCAATGGAAAGGATATCCGAATACAAGGCGGGGCCAACACCATTCAACAATTTTTAAATGCAGGCCTTGTAGATGAATTTTTTATTCATATTGCTCCCGTCTTTTTAGGAAGTGGTATTCGTTTGTTTGATGGTATCGATAAAAACAAATACCACGTACAAATTGAAGAAGTAATACCTTCTAATTTAACCACCCATCTCCGATACAAACTAACCAAAAAATAAGAATTCTAAAGAGGGTATTATTTCTCAAAATTCCTTGTTCTCGCCCACATCCGTTTGAACTTATAAATTAATTAATATGAAAGCCTTACTATTTGCGATATCAATTTTTATTTCTTTTCAATTAAATGCGCAGTCCAAAATAACTAAATATTACGATGAGGATTGGACAGAAACCCCAAAAGAAAAAGCAGCCTTCTATGCCGATTTTATTAAAGAGGGTAATAATTATAAATGCACCTCTTATTGGATTAATACTACAATTATTAGAGGAAGATCAATATATACTGACACGCTAATGCAGTCCCCAACTGTTGGGCTTCAAGTTTTATATTTTAAAAATGGCCAAATCGAAGATTCAAATTTTGTCGAAAATGGCCAAATAAAATTCGATTATCGCTATTATCCTAACAAACAGTTAGCCTCGTATTACTACCTGTCTGAAGATAAAAAAAAGCCGATTATAATAGGTTATGACGAAGAAGGAAATAAAATAAAAAATTATATCTATTTTAAGGAAGCAGAATTTAAAGGCGGGCAAAAAGCGTGGGAAAAGTATATATCAAAAAATGCCTCATCTGACATACAAATAAAATCCGACAGCACCATCAATGCGGTAGTTGAAGTCAGTTTTATGGTTGACGAAAACGGTGATGTTAAGATGGCTAAAATTGTAAAATCATCAGGAATTAAACTGGTTGATCGAGATGCCTTGAGGGTTATTTCAGAAAGTCCTCAGTGGAATGCAGGCATACTTTATAACAAACCATTTAAAGCATACAGACTTCAACACTTCACCTACCAATTGAAACCTGAAAAGAGATAAAATTTTCATAACATATTTTCAACGTTACAGCTGGATAATCGTAAAAAAATAAAATAGAAGGAATTTATAAATATACATCACGATTAAATGTGCGCAATTAAAAATAATATAGTCCCTTCTGGCGCAGATATGCAGCATAGCTTTGGTGGTGCCGGGTATCTGTGCCTTTGAATTAAATCTCTCAATTTTTCATTATCCAAACTTATATTTTTACTCATTCTTAAAAGTAAGAAATAAATTTTATATAATACTAAAATAAGATTGGCACAGATACGCCAACGCCATATTACCTTTGCTGCATATCTGCGCTAGTGAGGAAATTATAAGAATTCTCCACGGAGGGAATGGACTTGAAAATTAAGATAAGAGAATAAGAAGACTCTGTTTAAAAGTGAATTGCCGCAATACTCGAAGACAATCAAATATTCAGTATACATAAAAATAGCCACGATTTTATCGTGGCTATTTTGCTCCCCCTTCAGGACTTGAACCTGAGACCCTCTGATTAACAGTCAGATGCTCTAACCAACTGAGCTAAGGAGGAATATTTGTTCCCGTTTTACGGGCTGCAAAAATAACCATTTTTGTATAGTAACAAAATTTGAATTTACTTTTTTCAAAAATTTATTTTTAATCATTGTAAAATGCAACTCATCCTTGATAATACGGACTGATCATCCAATACACAATCACACCGGTTAAGGCGACATACAACCAAATAGGCCAAGTAATGCGCGCCAATTTTTTATGTTGCTCATATTCGCCCGAAAGTGCTCTGTAGGCCGTAAACAAAATAAAGGGAAGTATGATACCCGCCAAAGGAATGTGCGTCAACAAAATAAAATAATAAACATACCGGATGGAGCCGACCAATTTTTTTTCATCTATTGATAAAACACCATCGCCATTGATATCGCCAAATTTTGTATCACCGGTGGTTAAATGATGGCAGACATAAGAGATTAAAAACAACACTGATAATACAATTGCGGCTAACATAAATTTTTTATGCCAATGATAATTTTTAGTTTTTACTGCAATCAACGCACTTACTAATAAAACAGCAACCAATGAATTGATCACTGCATTCGCACGCGCAAAATCATGAGGATCAAAACCTAAATGGATATTTAATTTTACTCTACTTAAAAAAGCAATTCCTGCAAAAATCAAAATAGAAACTGCCCAAATAAATCGTCGAGCTTTTTTATCATTTGCTTTTAATACAGGTTGCGGAAAATTATTTTTAGAAAACACTTTCATCAAATCTTAATTAGGCTTTTTTAAATAGGTCTTTTAAAAAATCGGTAAAACTTCTTTTATGATCTTTCTCAAGCATTAATAAAGGTATATCGTGCACCAATCTCTTTTGGGCAGCGGAATCCAGGCCATTGTACCATCCGCGAATAATACGATCTTTATCTAACAGAAAAAAGTTTTCTGTATGTACAAAAGCGGTATCCACATTTACATCAGCAATGCTGGCTTTGATCTCATTTAAAGCAAAATCATAAATACTATCTTTATTTCCTGTAAGCAACCACCAACTATCCGGATTTACATTCATCAATTTGGCCCAATTTCTTAATTGCTCTACACTATCGTGTTTGGGATCTACACTAATTGATACAAATTGTACAATGGAATCATTGTTCGGAAAAGAATTTTGCAATCTTTTCATAGCCACTCCCAATTTTGGGCAGATGGTTGGGCAACGTGTAAAGAAAAAATCGAGTACAATTATTTTTCCTTTTAAATCGTCTAAGGATACCTGTTGTCCTAATTGATTAGTGAATGACATATTCTTTACAGAATGCCATATCGTATCGTAAGTAGTGCGCCCTTTATCGGTGGTAACTTTTACTTCATCGTAAAAATAATGTGGCGGCATTTTTACATCTCTATTGCTGTAATAGCTTACCAGCATGTATCCTATCAACGGTACCAAAATCGCCAACATCAAGGCAAGCATTGCTTTTTTATTCATCGTCTATATTTCTAAATGCAAAATTAGCCAATGCGACTTGCATTGGCTAATTTATAAATGTTGAAAAAATATTTTAAAACTAATCTAACTTTTTATCGCTATTAGCTGCCGGAGCAGGCATCGGCGCATGATGTTTTACTTTTTGTTCTACATAAGGTCTTGTGTTGGCATTGGTATTTCTCATATTTTTAAAATGATTACCATCAGCTAACAATGCGGTTATAAACCATATAAATAATAATGCGGGCACCCCGATTGACATAATCATTCCGCGTACTTCGTCGCCCAAATGCATAAAAATGGAAATGATATAAAATGCTTTCGCAAAAGTTAAGATGGTGATTACTCCTTTAATAAAAAGAATAAGCATATAACTCGGGTCGCCTTTTTCTAAATAAAAAATAACTAATCCCAAAGCAAGTTCAATGACTGTTAGAATTGCCAATATCCAAAAGGCTTTCCAAATTCTTTTTACATGGGCCTCATCTGCAGCGCTATTGGTAACAGATGTGGAAATAGTATGTGCCGCCATATTTTTATTTTAATTTCTTATTGATTTATAAATTAATTATTGATTCGTTGATTTTAAATTAGATAGAAGCAAAGGAATACAAATACCCAAACTAAATCTACAAAGTGCCAGTACAATCCTGCTTTTTCAATCATTTCATAATGGCCGCGCATTTGGAAATGCCCCATTCTTGTTTTAATAAGCATAATGATATTAATAATAACTCCGCAGGTTACGTGGAAACCATGAAATCCGGTAATTCCAAAGAAATAACCTCCAAATGCTACCGGGCCCGGTGTGGCAACCATCTGCCCATTAAATAATACTTCAGGACCCCAAGGATTATGACTGGTAGTAGTACCCCAATGTTGGATAACTCCATCAACCAATACTGCATGAGTTCCGGTAATTAAATGCGTCCATTCCCAAGCTTGACAACCTAAGAAAGCTAAGCCTCCGATAATCGTTAATCCCAACCATTTCTCCACACCTTTCTGATTCATTTTATGTCCTTCATGAACGGCTAATACCATTGTTACAGAACTAAAAATGAGAATAAAAGTCATTAAACTTACAAACGCCAATGGTAAATTGGCATGGCCTGCTAATGGGAAAGCATTAAAAACGTGGTTATGATCTACCCAAACATTTTGACTAAAACGAATGGTTCCGTAGGAAATCAAAAATGCTCCAAAAGTGAAGGAATCACTTAATAGAAAATACCACATCATAAGTTTACCATAACTTACTTTGTATGGGCTTTTTCCTCCGGCCCAAACATTTGCTTTTGTGGGTGCTGCTGCTATCGCTGTTTCCATTATTATTTGTTAAAGGTTGTTACAAAAATAAAATTAATTGTTTATTGTTCGTGTTTTATTGCTTTTATATTTCTTATCCCGCCATGGTTAAAAAAATCAACAAGTAAATCCAAAGAATATCTACAAAATGCCAATACGTATTCATCAAATCAATCGACACAGATGAGTACACTTTTTTTTGCGTTCTGAATGCATTTATAAAAATAAAAAGTAAGGCTATTACTCCTGCTCCTACATGAAGTGCGTGCAATCCTACAATTACGTATAAGAAAGAAAAAGACACATTTCTTGTGAGCGTAATTCCATTGCTCCACAATTCAGTAAATCCAAAATATTGCATTCCTACAAAAATAATTCCCAACAGAATCGTAAGACCCAACCACATTTTATAAGCAGCTCTATTTCTCTTATGAAAAGCACTTCGGCTAAGCATGATTGTTATACTGCTTAAAATAATTACTCCTGTAGAATACCAAAATATATGCGGTACATTAAATGCTAACCAATTCGCTTGATTACTCTTTACAATGTAGGCACTGGTAAGGCCTGCAAACATCATCACGATGCCGATTATGGTAATCCACATCAAGTATTTATACGGATGAATTTTTTCTCTTTGTCCTTTCATTGCCATTGCCATCATAATTTCAAATTTCGTTGCAACTTTATTTTTTCATTAAAGTTTATCAAATAATAAAACTAAAAAAACCACCATCAGATAAAAATAAGAACTAAACATCACTTTTCTTGCTGCTCCCGCATTCATCTTTATCAAAAGCATTACGCTTACATACACCATCCATAAATTACAAAATAATAAAACCCAAAACGCTAATTGTCCGCTTATATTAAAATAATAAGGCAACATCCCTACGGGTACCATTATCATTGAATAAATTACGGCTTGGATGGCGGAGAATTTAGTAGGCCCTTCGGTACTGGGCAATAATCTAAATCCGGCATTTGTATAATCTTTATGTGCCAACCAGGCAATAGCCCAAAAATGTGGAAATTGCCAAATAAACTGGATTAAGAATAAAACATATCCGCCGGAATTGGAAAAAGTAGCTACTTCACCCGAAGCGAGCGTTCCTTGTATTTCAGCAAAAGGACTAATAAAACCTGTGCCGGCAATCCATCCTATCAAACAAGGTAATGCACCTGGGATAGCGCCTACAATTACAGAAATAGAATTTACTTTTTTGAGCGGAGTATAAATAAATCCATATAAAAACCAACTGAATAAACCTACCACAGCTGATTCAATATTAAAGTATTGCCATAAAATGAAAAGCCCGATAGATCCGGTGATAATGGAAAATGCCCACCCTTCTTTTACCGACATTCTTCCTGCAGCTATCGGTCGCCCGGCGGTTCGCTTCATCAATATATCCGTATCTTTTTCTACTGTTTGATTAATTGCATTGGCCGATCCGGTGATAAGTATACCTCCGACAAACAAGAGCAAAATGGAATAAAAATTATAGGTAACATTGGGTGCTAACAAATAAGAAACGACACAACTAAATACCACCAAAAAACTCAGTGTAAATTTGATGAGGATAAAATAATCCTTCACCTTACTCGCCAATGAGAAAGAAGTAGAATGATGTACCACTATTGTAGTTTTATCCATTTAGTAATCTATTAAAAAAAAGCCCTGAATAAACAGGGCTAATTCAGCAAATAATTTTTTACAAAATATCCCCTAAACAATTTTCCTTTTAGTGCTCACTTTCGTTTTCACCAATGGGTTCATCTTGCGGAATAAAATCTCTATCATCTTTGCTATAATCATAAGCCCATCTGTGCACCTCAGGAATTTCACCTACCCAATTACCATGGCCCGGATTTACCGGTGTTGTCCATTCTAATGTTGTTGAGCGCCAAGGATTTTTAGTAGCTTCTGTTACTTTTCTTCCTTTGAAAATAGAGTAAAAGAAATTGATGATAAATAAGAACTGAGCAAAAAATACAATGATTGCTACAATACTTATGAATTGATTTAAACCATTAAATGTTTTGAATGATTCCCAATTACTGAAATCATAATAACGACGAGGCATACCCGCTAATCCTTCATAATGCATTGGCCAAAAAATCAGATAAGCACCGATCAATGTTACCCAAAAATGAATATAGGCTAATGTATTATTCATAAATCGTCCGAACATTTTTGGGAACCAATGATAAATTCCAGCAAACATTCCAAACATAGAAGCCACACCCATTACTAAGTGGAAATGTGCAATTACAAAATAAGTATCGTGCAAATGCATATCCAGCGCAGAGTTTCCTAACCAAATTCCGGTTAAACCACCGGAAATAAATAAGCTCACAAAACCAATAGCAAATAACATGGCCGGAGTAAAAATGATATTTCCTTTCCATAAAGTGGTTAACCAGTTAAATACTTTAATGGCTGATGGAACGGCGATTAACAAAGTAAAGAGAACAAATACAGATCCTAAGAAAGGATTCATACCCGTTACAAACATATGATGTGCCCAAACCAAACAAGATAAAGTAGCAATGGCAAAAAATGAACCCACCATCGCCATATAGCCAAATATCGGCTTGCGTGAATTTGTTGAAATTACTTCAGAAGTAATACCCATCGCAGGTAAGGCAATAATATACACTTCCGGATGACCTAAGAACCAAAATAAATGTTGGAATAGAATGGGGCTTCCACCTTCGTTGGGTAATATTTTTCCTTGAATAACAATATCACTCAAATAGAAACTGGTTCCTAAATGGCGATCGAACAATAAAAGAATTACTGCGGATAATAAAACCGGGAAAGTCAAAATACCAAGAATTGCCGTAAAGAAAAATGACCAAGTGGTAAGCGGCATTCTTGTCATGTACATTCCTTTGGTACGCATATTTAAAATGGTGGTAACATAGTTCAAACCACCCATCAAAGTAGAAATGATAAATAATCCGATACTGATCAACCACAAGTCCATACCCGTTTTAGAACCGTCCATCGCATCTTTCAGCGCACTTAATGGCGGATAGATTGTCCATCCCCCACTTGCAGGGCCTGTTTGCACAAACAATGAAGAGAACATCACCACAGAAGCAGCAAAGAAAAACCAATAGGAAAGCATATTTAAAAATGGCGAAGCCATATCTCTTGCTCCTATCTGCAATGGAATTAAATAATTTGAAAAGGTTCCACTCAATCCTGCGGTCAACACAAAGAACACTAAAATGGTTCCGTGCATGGTTACTAAGGCATAATAAAATTCTTGATCTAATCTACCACCTTTAGCCCATCTGCCTAAGATATCTTCTAAGAAAGGAAAAGTTTGATCGGGAAAACCTAATTGTAAACGAAATAATACTGAAAATAAACCTCCAATTACTGCCCAAATAATACCTGTAACCAAGAACTGGCGCGAGATCATTTTATGATCGGTGCTAAAAATATAATGGGTAATAAAAGAACTTTTATGATGAGAATCGTGAGCTTCATGGCTATGGTCATGCACCACTAAAGGTTCATTGTGCAAAACTTCTTCGTTATTCATAATTATCTATTTTTTTAAGGCCTCGCAGGCAAATTTTATTATTATTGAGCTTGAGTAGTTTCTAATGCCACCGTTTTTGTAGAGTCAGTGGTAGCAGGATTACTATTTTCTGTAGCGAACTTAGCTTTTAAATATTCCGGTCTTTGTTTGATCATATACGCTTTGAGTTCTTTTGCAGTCACTACTTCTATTACACCGCGCATTGTGAAATGCCCTTTACCACACATTTGATCGCAAGCAATTTCATAAACAAAATCGGGATTGCCGGTTCTTTTTTTCATCTCTTCGGTTGTGTAAATCGGCGTAAACCACAAAGTGGTAGGCATACCGGGAACGGCATCCATTTTCATTCTAAATGCAGGAAGGCCCACATCATGAATTACATCTTGAGAATGAATAATTAATTTTACCGGCTTATTTACTTCTACATACATGGTAGTAGCTACGTGTATATCATCATGGCTCGCTTCATCCGCCCAATCAACACCTAAAGGATTATTATTGGCAGGATCAGTCAATTTGTAATTTTTTCTACCAAAAATTCCATCCTTTCCGGCATAACGAATTTCCCATCCAAATTGATGGCCTGTAATTTCCACCACTTGTGCATTTTTAGGAGCATCGCCTGTAAAATGAAACCAAGCTTTTAATCCAAATATTACTAAGATGGTAAGTGTAATGGCAGGAATAGTGGTCCAGATTAATTCCAACTTATTATTGTGAGCAAAGTATAATGCTTTTCTTTTATCGCTATGTTGGTATTTAAATGAAAACCAAAACAAAAGAATTTGGGTAATAAAAAATACAATGCCTGTGATAACGATGGTGGTCCACATCATCGAATCAATTGTTTTGCCTTCGATGGAAGCAGCACCCCAGGAAAATAAATTGTTGGGATAGTACAATTTATTGCACCACCATACCCCGATCAGTCCCAAAACAAGGAACCCAATCATTAAAAATCCATTAATCTTGTTATCCTGTTTTCTGCTTTTTTCTTCACCTTTCAAAGCGCTTACATACTCACTTGCTTTTGAAATTTGGAAGATTACCACAAAAATCAATACTATAATGGTAATCAATAAAAAATTATTCATGTCTCTTATTTTAACTCGCCCATGAAGGGTTTAAAAATTTTATATTTTTCTAATTCAAATAATTTACTACGAATTATCAATTGTTTATTCAGGAAGTACTGAAACCATGCTATACTTGGTGAATAATACTCTCTTTTAAGAAAGGATTATTAAGTGCAGTCATTGGAGTTTTTTCAGCAAATCGGCTTACACCCCACATTATTAATCCTACAAAACCTAATGGAATTCCTAATTCAAACCAACTTAAATGCGGAACTGCTCCTACTGTACCCGGCATTACCATCTGGTAAAAATCTACCCAATGCCCGAAAATAATCACGATACACATGAAGGTTACAATTGTATAATTTCTTTTGGTAGCCTTTTTCATAAAAATAAGAATAGGTGCTACAAAATTCAGTATTAAATTCAAATAAAATAATCCGGCATATGGGCCTTGCATCCGTGCTTTGAAATACACCGTTTCTTCAGGAATATTGGCATACCAAATCAACATAAATTGAGCGAACCATAAATACGTCCAGAAGATGGAGAAAGCAAACATGAATTTACCTAAATCTTGAATATGCTCTTGGTTTACGAACTCCAATTGTCCTTTATTTTTAAAGTAAATAACAAAAATAGTTATTAACGCAATTCCTGCTACAAAAGTGCTGGCAAATGTGTACCAACTGTACATGGTACTATACCAATGAGGGTCAATGCTCATTAACCATAGCCATGGAATTATGGACCCAACGGTAAGGATATAAAATACCAAGTAGTAAGCAGACAATCCCATATTTTTTGCGAGCCACTTTTTTGCAGTAGGCGCATCCATAGGTCCGGCTTCATCACTTTCTCTGCTTATTTTATTTAATTTATTTCCTATCAAAGACCAAAGACCAATGGTGATAATAGAAGCTACCAAATAAACAATTGGATTTAAGAATCCGGATTTTCCTTTTAATAATTCATCATGCTGTACGGCCTCTTTATCTAACCAAGAATATATATCAGCTCTATTTCCTAAAACGATGCAGAATAAAACCACTAAAGTAATTACACCCATTATAGGAACTAAGGATGCAATGGCTTCATTTACTCTTCTAAAAGCTACTTGCCATCCACCCATTGCCAATGTACAAATGGCAATAAAGAAGATCGAAACATTCACCAACATCAACCAGAACAAACTATTCTGAAGTAATACGGCCCAAAACCTTGTACTATTCACATTTTCGCCATGAGCACCTGCGAAAGGGCTCAAAAAGATAAAACCTAAAATAAGAGTTAGTAAGCCGGCAATCATAAATCCAGCTGACCATTTTTTAAATCCTGCCGGTGCTACATACTGATTGTTCATCAAAAAATTATTTTAATAATTAAACTTTATTTGGTTGTTGTTGAATCATTCTTTGGGGCTTCTGCATTTGCGTCTGCATTCGCCGACATTGTTCCGTTCTGCACTGCTTTCACATATTGAATTACTCTCCATCTTTGTTCTCTTGATAATTGAGGGGCATAAGAACCCATATTACCTTTTCCGTAAGTTATTGAATGAAACATAGTGCCTTCGGGCATTGCGACATATTGCGCTAAAGTTAAATTAGCCACTGCCGGTATTTTTCCTGTAGCTGACAAAGGGCCTTGAGCATCCATTTTTGCACCATGGCAAATAGCACAATTAATATTGTATAAGCGTTCTGCTTCTTTCATTTGATCAGGTGTTATTGGCGCTAATGGATTTTGCATTTGCGCACTCATTGCATAACCTGCCGAATCGTTGGTTAAATAATCAGGAAATAAATCTCCACGACGAACGGTTCCTTCTACAGGAGCTCCTACATAATTAATATTTTCATTAGAAAGATTATTAGGAGCATATGCTTCATAAGCACGACTGTATGCCATGTCAGGCATATATATTTTGCCCGGCTGCCGCTTGCTATCACAACTTTGGAACAATATTGCGGTTCCTAAGATGGTGATAACTGCTATTAATATTTTTATTTTTTTCATACCTAAAAAACCAATTTAAATGTTGTTTTTTATACTTTTCCGAATTTATTAAACCGCTAATTCTTCTGTTCTATACAATTTTTGTTCTCTATCATATCTTCCAAACCACCAGCCGGCTTCAGCTACTTGTGTATTAATTTCAATTGCACCATTTTCATGTAAGAAATTTTTTATTTCTTCTTCATTGGATTGTGCCGTAAGTTCTATTACCATTACAAATGCATCATCTGTAGCGCGTGGGCTAAAATGATGTTTTTTTACACCGGGCATTAATTGATTTAAATAACAAAAAGTGTAAACCATACCCACGGCAGAAAAAAGCACCGTAAGTTCAAACGCTATAGGAATAAAGGCCGGCAAAGGAAAATGAGGTTTACCTCCAATATTTAAAGGCCAATCAGTGGTAAAAATCCACCCCATACCTCCTATAGCTGTAGCTAAGCCCAACATACCATAAATAAATCCCATAGTATGCAAGCTTGTTTCTCTTAAACCTAATGCATAGTCGAGACCATGTACAGGATAAGGCGTGTACACATCATGAATCTTATAGCCGGACTTTCTTACCTGCTTTACTGCAGGAAAAAGTACCTGTTCATCTTCGAAACTTCCGACAACAAATTTTTTTATCATATTAATTAAACTTTTTACTCTCCTTCGGAGAAATTTAATTCAAATTTTAATGGTGTTGATTTACTTCTTCAATATAAAACTTATTAGAATCCATTCTTTCTAAATCGGTCATTTTAGCTTTATAATTTTCACCACTTGTTTTTAAAATATGCTTGATCTCAGCCACAGCAATTACCGGGAAGAATTTGGCAAATAAGAAATAACAGGTGAAGAACAATCCGAAAGTTCCCAAATAGAAACCAATCTCCCAAATACTCGGACTGTAATAAACTGTCCAAGAAGAAGGAAGGAAATCACGGTAAATGGATGTAACGATAATTACAAAACGCTCGAACCACATACCCACATTGATCAATATCGACATAAAGAAGGTGAACAAAATATTTCTTCTTAACTTTCTTGACCAAAATAATTGAGGTGAAACCACATTACAAAACATCATTCCGTAATAGGCCAACCATAAGGGCTAAATATATTTACGCGGTTTTCTCTAAATGCCCACCACTCATAGGTATTACCACTATACCAAGCCACAAATAATTCTGATAAATAAGCACAGCCTACAATAGAACCGGTTAATACAATTACTTTATTCATTGCTTCAATGTGCCCTACTGTAATGTAGTCTTCGAGATGTAAAACTTTTCTGGTAATAATTAATAAAGATTGCACCATCGCAAAACCTGAGAATATAGCTCCCGCAACAAAATAAGGAGGAAAAATAGTGGTATGCCATCCCGGTATTACCGAAGTAGCAAAGTCAAAAGATACAATGGTGTGTACAGAAAGTACCAATGGTGTAGCTAAACCTGCCAAAACTAAGGCAAGACTTTCTTGACGCTGCCAATGTTTGGTACTTCCGGTCCAGCCAAAGGAAGCTAAACCATAAAACATTTTTCTAAATTTGGTTTTAGCCCTGTCTCTAATGGTTGCAAAATCCGGTAATAAACCTGTGTACCAGAATAATAATGAAACCGTAAAATAAGTGGATACCGCAAATACGTCCCACAACAATGCCGAGTTAAAGTTCGGCCATAAAGGTCCGCGAGTATTTGGATAAGGCATTACAAAAAATCCCATCCATACACGACCCATGTGAAATATTGGGAACTGGCCTGCACAAATAACTGCAAAAATCGTCATCGCTTCTGCTGCTCTATTTACACCTGTTCTCCATCCTTGTCTAAATAATAATAAGATCGCTGAAATCAAAGTACCTGCGTGTCCGATACCGATCCACCAAACGAAGTTGGTAATATCCCAACCCCAACCTACGGTACGGTTTAGGTTCCATTCTCCAATTCCATATACTACTTCTCTATAAACTGAATACACCCCAAAAATTAATAGAGCGATTGCAATAGAGAACCCAATCCACCAAGAACGAGTTGGTTTTGTTTCGATAGGACCAATAATGTCTTCCGTTATTTGGTGGTATGTTTTATTACCATCTACTAACGGTTCCCTTAGTTCTGATTCGTACTTTAATAATGACATACTCTTTTAGCTTTTTGCTACAGGTAGTATCTGTAAGCTTATTAATTTATTGATTCTTAATTAATTTTTTAACCTTCATTACCATGAGTACTTCCTACTTCTCTCTCGGTGTTTCTCACCTTTGCGAGATAATTTACATTACTCAATGTGTGTAATTGTTCTAAAACATAGAATTTCCTATTCGTTTGCTCCTCGTATCTTATTTTAGAAACTTTACTTTCTTTATCATTTACATTACCAAAATTGATGGCATGAGTAGGACAAGCTTGCATACAAGCCGTCTTCACTTCTCCATCTTTTAAAGGACGATTTTCTTTTTTAGCGTGCAATTTGCCGTCTTGTAAACGCTGTACGCAGAAAGAACATTTCTCCATCACACCTCTTGCTCTTACTGTTACATCCGGATTGAGTACCATGCGAGTTAAATCATCTTGTAAATCCATAGTAGCATCAGAAATGATTCCTTTTTGGTTATCAGGGAAACTATCAGATCCGTTATAATCTGCCCAATTGAAACGACGCACTTTATAAGGACAGTTGTTTGCACAATATTTAGTACCGATACAACGATTATAAATCATTTGGTTCAAACCTTCACTGCTATGGTTCGTTGCCGAAACGGGACAAACGTTTTCGCATGGTGCATTATCACAATGTTGACAAAGCATCGGTTGAAAAATGATATCCGGATTTTTCGGATTACCCGTAAAATATCTATCGATGCGCAACCATTGCATATCATGGAATCTTGAAACCTCATGTTTTCCTACAGTAGAAATATTATTTTCTGCTACACATGCCACTGTACAAGCGCTACAACCAATACATGTATTTAGGTCAATGCTCATTCCCCATTTAATTCCGGGCTTTTCGAAAGTAGGATAAAGGGTAGCATCTCTCGCAAAATCTTTTCCAAAATGACTGAGCTCCTCTTTTTCTTTTCTGTTGATAGATTCAGGATCTTTTTGGAAATTCTTTAAAGTAATTTCTTTTACCACCGGACGACCTTCAGTAATACTGTGGGTTTGAGATTGAGCAATCGGGAACATTTTTCCGGTGCTCTCAATTGTAGCTGCCGATGCATACATGATTGAAGTTCCGTTGAAAGTTGTCATCGGATACATATTCGTTCCTACACCTGCTGCAGATGGGCCTATGAATTGTTTTGTTTTTGTTTTATCATTACTCTCGCGGCCATAACCTAATGCGATAGCAATTACATTCGGATGCATTCCGGGAATAATCATAGCTGCAATCTCAATCGTTTTACCATTGGAGGTAATCTTCACTACCGGTTTATCGGGATGTACTTCGTATTTATCTGCTTGGCGAGGATTGAAAATATCAATATCAAATAATTTCTTTCCCATTTCAGGAGAAACCATAGCGTAGTTATCCCAAGTAGCTTTCGATACCGGATCACTTACTTCTTGTAACCATGCGTTGCTTGCATGAGCTCCTGTACCGATTGAAACTTTTTGGTACAATACCATTTCTACATCACTACTTTTTACTTGACCAATTTTTGAAGAAGCATCGGATATATTTCCACTGAAAGTGGCTGTGCCAAAAGTGCTAGCAACCGGAGGAGTTACCACAGGAGTCACTTGTGAAGAATCGGTCACTGCTCCGGTAGTAGTAGCTGTGGTAGATTGTTTATTTAATAATTTAGAATTTTCAATAATTCCATCTTGTAAGAATTGATCAAATTGTTGAAGCCCTCCTAATTGAGCTACCCAATAATTCTTAAAGAAAGTATGGTAATCATCTGTATTATCTGTTAATTGTAATAAAGAAGATTCAAATTGACGTGTTTTAAATAAAGGATAAATTAATGGTTGGATAACGCTTACAAAGCCTTTTTGTAATTCAGCATCGCCCCAACTTTCTAACCAATGATGCGATGGCACTACATATTGACAAAGCTCAGTAGTTTCATCCATTTTTTCACTATAAGAAACAGTGAACGGGCATTTTTTTAATCCTGCAACAAATTTGGCTGAATCATAATAACTATACACCGGATTAGCTCCATAAACCAATAAGCTGCCAATATTACCTGCATTTAGATCGCTGGTAAGTTGCACCATGTCTGCATCAATACCCTTTTTATAATTAACCGGTGAACTCCAATCAATTGTTTTACCACCCGCTCCAATTGCTTCGTTGATGGCGTTTACAATTATTTGAACATTCACATCATTGCTTCCGGAAACAACCAAGGCTGCTCCTTTATTTGCCATCAATTCTGCAGCAGTTCTTTTTATTCCTTCAGCCAATTCGCCGGATAAATTCGCAGAAGTACCTCCGCCCAAAGCGCCTAATAAAGCCAAAGCAACTGCTCCCGTTTCTGAAGGTTTGTGCATATATCTTTCATCTGCATTCGCACCGGTCATGCTAAAATATCCTTCAAATTGAATATGCCTACTCATCGTAGGATTTTTCTCATCTATTCTTCTATTAACTGCATATTGATTAGCAAATACCACAGGGCTTAACCAAGTTCCTAAGAAATCGGCACCTAAACTCACAATTACTTTTGCATTTTCAAAATGATAAGAAGGAATCATTTTTTGGCCATACGAAGCTTCATTAGCTTGAATCATTCCGCTGTAAGAAACTGCATCATATTGTACATGACGGCCGGGATATTTTTGTAATAATTTATCAATGATTTGTTGAGTCGTTACGGAAGTAATTGTGGAAGTCAATAACACCAAAGGTTTGCCGGCATTCGCTGCAAGACCATTTGCAATCATTTTATCAATCGCTTCAAAAGTGGCTTCTCTACCTTTAGCAAGTGGGTAACGTAAGCGAGTGGTATCATATAAATCCAATACAGAAGATTGGCATTGAGCAGAGGTACCGCCATTAGTTAGGGTAGACAATTCATTTCCTTCAATTTTAATTGGACGGCCTTCTCTTTGTTTTACCACTACAGGAATAGCATCTCCATCACTTACATAAGTAGATGCATAATAATTGGCTACACCGGGAATAATATCATCTCTTTTATGCAAAAAAGGAATACTCTTATGCACGGGCATTTCGCAACTCGCCGCAATGGCTGCAGCAGCAGTGCTAAAGCCCATATATTTTAGAAAATCTCTTCTTGGAGTTTTAGCATTGAAAATAGTTTCATCACCTAATTCATCTAAAGGAAGTTCTTCTCTGAATTCGTCTTTGGCTGATTTTTTAGTTGCGTCACTTTCGTTGAGCTCGCCAAAATTTTGCCAGTATTTGTTTTCACTCATATTTTTATCCTACAAGGAGTTTTACAGTAAATGATAAGATTTGAATTTTGCCATCATTTTTAATAATGACATTTCTGACATTCAGTTCCACCAATCTTCTCAACAGTTACACTATCGTATTTTTTATTTTTTATGTCTTCATGAAATTTTTCATAAATACTATAAAATTTATTTCCATGACCGTGCCCATCATCAAATTGAACATTTGTGGTTCTATGACAATTGATACACCAGCCCATACTTAAATCTGCAAATTGTTTTACCTCACCCATTTTTTGAATTTCACCATGACAAGTTTGACAAGCTACTTGACCCACATTCACGTGTTGGGAGTGATTGAAATAAACATGATCAGGAAGGTTATGGATCTTCACCCATTCAATTGGTTTGCCGGGTTTATCATAAGTTTTGGTTTCCGGATTCCATCCTGCGTAATTATAAAGTTTTTGAATTTCTTCATTGGCGTTAACTGTAGTTCCATCCTCTCTTTTGATAGGTTCGCCGGTATACTCTTTCACTGCCATGTGGCAATTCATACAAGTATTTACCGAAGGAATGCTGGCGTGTTTACTATCCTGAGCACCACCATGACAATACAAACAACTAATTTGGTTTACTCCGGCATGTACTTCATGCGAATAATAAATTGGTTGCTCCGGTTGATAACCTTGCTGTCGCCCCAATCCCATGGCTCCTTCTACCAAAAAATATCCTCCTAAACAGAAGAGTACAATAACTACTAATAGTAAATAAGTTTTATTACGATAGAAAGGAACATTAGGAAGTGTGCGGTGACCTTCCTTTTCATCCGTTAATTTTTTAAGATTACTATTTACTTGTAACAATATTAATCCAACAATGGCTAATATTAAAGTAAGCATTCCATAAAGTACAGAATTATCAGAAGAAGGTGCTGATGCGCCGGCAGCTCCCGGTGCTCCTGGCTTTCCGGCTCCCGGCTTTTCATAGCTATCTGCCCAATCAAGAATTGCATCAATCTCTTCCTTCTTTAAATCCGGAAAAGAAGTCATTACAACTCCACCTGATTCTGCTTTTAATTTCATGGCATAAGGATCGGTATTGGCCATCGAACTGGCATTCGCAATCCATTTATATACCCAATCTTTTTCTGGCTCTCTTTCTCTGGCACCTTTTAACATGGGGCCTACATAATGTTCATCCGGTTTGTGACAGCTGGCGCAGTTGGCTTTGAAAAGTCCTTGACCATCGGCTGCTAACAATAATTCAGGTGAAATTATTGTAAGAAAAAAAAGTACAGTTAATGCTTTAATAAAATACCTGCTTATTTGATTCATACACTGATACCTATCTTAAAATGGAAAAATAAAATCTTTATTAATTGCAAAAATAAGGAAGCGTGTTGACAAAGTCTTAACATTTTTTATTTTTTTTTACCCTTTACAGATAAGCGTTTCAGCGAAATCTCTATATGAAGATTTTTTTTCGAAAAAATTATTGTCATAAAAATGACATTTTTTTTGATGGATTTTGAATAAAAAAATGCTGCATCTTTGATGCATGTTACCAAGATTAAAAAAACATTGGGAGGTAAATACCAAAGGTTTGATTTTGATTCTTCTCACCTTTGCCGTAACAGGAACTTTGACTGCATGGTTGAGCAAAAAAGTAGCTCATTGGTTACAATTGGAGCAGTATGGTTTTGCATGGTGGACTACAAAAATTGTTATTTTAATTTTCGGATATCAAATTCTAATTCTGATAATTGGTTATTGCTTTGGAATGTTTTCTTTTTTTTGGGAATATGAAAAAAAGATATTGCGTAGATTAGGATTAATAAAAAAAGATTTGCCGGCGGAGAAAAAAAGAAATGGCAAATCTTTCTTCAAACACTCAAACAAAACGTATCGCCATTTTTGCATCAGGTGCAGGAAGCAATGCTAAAGTGTTGATCGATTATTTTAGAAATCATTTACAAATAAAAATTGCTTTGATTGTATGTAATCAGCCTAAAGCCGGAGTAATCAATATCGCCAAAAAAGAAAAAATTCCATTATTGCTGATCAATAAAAAAGAATTTGATGCAGATGGAAATATTGCACAATTACAAGAACATAGCATTACACATATTATATTGGCGGGGTTTTTATTAAAAATTCCAAAATTTTTAATTCAATTATACCCTAATAAAATTATCAATATCCACCCTGCATTATTACCTAAATATGGAGGTAAAGGAATGTACGGAAATGCGGTACACCAAGCCGTTATTGATGCCAAAGAAAAAAAGAGCGGCATTACCATTCATTTTGTAGATGAAAATTATGATACCGGAAAAACTATTTTTCAAATTACCTGCAAAATAGATCCTAACGACAATCCGCAATCGTTGGCTGAGAAAATTCACCAGTTGGAACACGCTTATTATTCCAAAAAAATAGAAGCCGTTCTTATGAATGAATCGATTTAATTTTTTTCAAAAAATTCACCAACAAGGCGTTAAAGTTCTAAAAGGCTAATGGTAAATTTTTTGAATTTCGTAATATTACTTTTTTGATATTTTGACTAAAACCATTTCATCCACTTTAAAATTTTTGCTATTCCTTTTCGTTGGGGTATTGCCAAATATTTTGTTTGGTCAAGTGATTGTTTCCGGAACCGTGTTTGATTCTACCAAAGTGTTTACGGTGTCAGGTGTGCAAGTTTTTAGCACTTCAGGAAATAGCTCTATCACAGATTCTTTAGGAGCTTATCATATCTCTACCCAACCGAATGATTCTATTCATTTTTTTTATAAAAATAAATACACCGTAAAATTTCCGATTGCTAATGTAAAAGATTTGAATGCTTTTGATATTTCTTTACATATTAAGTCGGAACAAAAATATAAACTACTTGCTCCGATTACCATTTATTCCAACACTTACAAATTAGATTCTTTAGAAAATAGGATTACCTACAATAAATATTTTCAAGATAAAAAATCTGTTTTACAAACCACTTATGATCCGGGAGGCCCGGCCGGCTTAGATTTGGATGCATTGATCGGTGCTTTTCAATTTAGAAAAAACAGGCAAAGATTGGCCTTTCAAACAAGGCTTATTGAAGAAGAGCAAGAGCGATTTGTTGATTATCGATTTTCTAAAAGAACGATTACAAGAGTAACGGGATTAAAAGATGAATACATAGATCTATATCGAAAATTATATCGCCCTTCTTATTTATTCGTTGTGAATGCTTCGCTCATTCAGTTCAATCAATATTTATTAAATTGTTATTATAGTTTTAAGAAAGAATACAACATTCCTTAAAAAAGTTTTGATTTATTTTCTCTATTTTTTTCAGTTGTTTTTCTTCGAATTTGATTTGAAACTTGGTGTTTAAATTTTAAAATGTTACATGGCAGAAAAAGTTTTCGTTTCTTTTTTCAGCGCTCATGAAGTATTATTGCAAAAACATCTGTATGAAATTATTAGAAAATAAAACCGCAATTATTACGGGAGGAAGCAGAGGAATTGGAGAAGCGATTGCATTGAAATTAGCCGAGCAAGGAGCTAATATTGCTTTCACTTATGTGAGCAGTGATGACAAAGCAAAAGCTTTAGAAAATCGGCTGACAGAAATGGGTGTAAAGGCAAAAGCGTATAAAAGTAATGCAGCTAATTTTGCAGAATGCGAAAATATGGTCAATGAAGTTTTGAAAGATTTTGGTGCCATAGATGTTTGTGTAAATAATGCAGGAATTTCAAAAGATAATTTATTGCTGCGGATGTCGCCGGAGCAATGGGATGAAGTGATACATACAAATTTGAGTAGCGTGTATAACATGACCAAACAAGTCATTCGCCCAATGATGAAAGCACGCCAAGGAAGTATCATCAACATGAGTTCCATTATCGGAATGAAAGGAAATGCAGGCCAGAGCAGCTATGCAGCGAGTAAAGCAGGAATTATAGGATTTACAAAATCTATTGCGGCAGAATTAGGAAGTAGAAATATTCGTTGCAACGCCATCGCACCCGGATTTGTAGAAACTGATATGACGAATTATTTAAAAGAAGGCGAAGCTGCCAAATCATTTTTAGATAAAATACCTTTGGGGCGTTTTGGAAGTGCAGAAGAAATTGCCAACGTTACTCTTTTCTTGGCATGTGATATGAGTTCTTATGTAACAGGCCAAGTGATAAGCACCTGTGGAGGATTGAATATGTAATAGAAATTTTTCTATAACCTTTAAAAATAAAATCGGTGGAAGCGTACAGAAAACTATTAATGAATAATAAGGAATGGGCCGCAGGCCAAATTAAAGAAGACCCTCATTATTTTGATAGACTGACGGAATTGCAAACTCCGGAAATTTTATGGATAGGATGCAGTGATAGTCGAGTTCCGGCGGATAGAATTACGGGTACACATCCGGGTGAAATATTTGTGCATAGAAATGTTTCGAATTTAGTTGTTCATACAGATTTGAATATGCTCAGTGTGTTACAATTTGCAGTAGAAATTCTAAAAGTAAGGCATGTAATTATTTGTGGCCATCACAATTGTGGCGGTATTTCGGCTGCAATGGAGCATAAAAGTTTTGGCTTGATGGATCAATGGATTGGCAATATTAAAGATGTATATTATTTGCATCGTGAAGAAATAGATCGGCTTCCCACACATCAAGAAAGACATCACTTACTGACCAGATTAAATGTAGAAGAGCAAGTAAAAAATTTAGCGAAAACATCCATCATTCAAAATGCGTGGAAGCACAATCAACTACCGCATTTGCACGGATGGGTTTATAATTTAAAAGATGGAATTATCGATCCCATTTTTGAAATGCAGGCCGGCACTACTATTAATCCAATTTTTGAATTGAACAATGTGTAATTATTTTCTTTGTAATTATTTTTAAAAATAGATAATGAACATTTTACAACATATCGGGAGTTTCTTTTGGAAGGTTTTCAAATCTATTTTTGTGCGTAAAAAAGATTGTTGCCAATAATCAATTTTCAATTTATTTCGGCTCAATATTTGGCAGTTTGATTTTCTAAAAAATCTTACGAGATCTATTTATAATTGCAACCATGGAAGTTTATAATATCATTACCATATTAATAGTTCTGGCTGCTATTTTTGGTTATATCAATCATCGTTTTATCAAATTGCCGGGCTCCATCGGCATCATGCTTTTATCGTTGATTGCTTCTTTATTAACTGTAGGATTAGGAAGTATTTTTCCCGAATTTTTTATTCGAATCATTGAAATTGTGAGCACCATAGATTTTCATACCACCGTGATGAAAATTATGTTGAGTTTTTTATTGTTTGCTGCCGCCATACAAGTAGATTCTCAAAAATTAAAAAGTGAAAGAGCCGCCATCATTACTTTTTCTACTTTGGGAGTTTTAATCTCCACCTTTGTTGTAGGATTTTTATTGTATTGGATTATCGGGCTCTTCGGCCTTTCTGTAGATCTTCTTTATTGTTTGGTATTTGGTGCGCTCATTTCTCCTACTGATCCGGTTGCTGTTATTGGTATTTTAAAAAAAGCACGAATCAATACTTCTCTCGAAACAAAAATTAGCGGCGAGAGTTTGTTCAATGATGGCGCTGCAGTAGTGTTATTTATTACCTTCTATGAAATTGCCCAAATTGGTTTTGCAAATGTTAGTTTTTGGGATATACTTTGGCTTTTTATCAGAGAAGCCGGAGGCGGTTTACTTTTAGGAATGGGCCTGGGTTATCTTGGATATAGAGTGATAAAATCAATTGATAATTATGTGGTGGAAGTAATGACTACTTTGGCAATAGTGATGGGTGGTTATTTATTAGCCGAAAGTTTAAAAGTTAGCGGGCCTTTAGCCATGGTAATAGCAGGTTTAATTACCGGCAATATCAGTATGGACGCGGTAGCCAGCGATATCACTCGTGATTACATCGGAAAATTTTGGGAATTAATTGATGCATTAATGAATTCGGTTTTATTTCTTTTAATTGGTTTAGAAATGTTGATCATCCCTTTTAATATGACTTTATTTTTCTTAGGATGTATTGGCATTTTGGTTGTTCTTTTTGCAAGATATTTATCCGTAAGAATTCCTATTTTATTTGCAGGATATAAAAAACCTTTCCAAAAAAGTACAGTCCCTATCTTAGTTTGGGGCGCATTAAGAGGCGGAATCTCTGTGGCCTTGGCACTTTCAGTTCCAAAATATATGTATGGAGAAATGTTTGTGTCTATAACCTATATCATTGTTTTATTTTCAATCATCGGGCAAGGACTTACCATTGGCAAATTTGCGAAGCGACTCACAGAGCAAGACGGAATCAATGACGAGAAATAGAATGCGATTTTTTTTAGTTCATTCTTTATGCTAATTTCGTCAACTTATTAAGCGGATTTAGTTTATTGTTCGGCTTAATAAAAAAAGTAAAAACACATCATTTTTCTGAACTAATAAACACAAAACATTCTGCAAGCAATCCACAGGATTTTAATTGTGTCAAATTGATTTATTGATGCGTTTTTACTGACATTAACTACACCAAATTAATGTACAAGTAAAAATGAAAATAACTCGTTTATTCTACGAATTTTTTGAAAACCTCAAGGGTGGAGTATTGCTCATTATCTGCACTGCTATTTCATTACTTTTAGCCAATTCTTCTTTTCACGAATCTTACCAAAGCCTTTGGCACTATGAATTTGCGGGCTTAAGCACAGAATTATGGATCAACGATGGGTTGATGGCCATTTTCTTTTTCATGATTGGATTAGAGTTGAAAAGAGAATTATATGTCGGCGAACTTTCGAATAGAAAAAATGCATTGCTTCCTGTGTTTGCAGCAGTTGGCGGCATGCTAATTCCTGCAGGTATTTTTATGCTTTTCAATCATGGAACTGCTACTCAATCCGGCGCAGGAATTCCCATGGCTACAGATATTGCTTTTGCCATCGGAGTATTATCCATGTTAGGAAAAAGAGTACCTAATTCTTTAAAAATATTTTTAACTGCTATTGCCGTTATAGACGATTTAGGAGCTATCATTGTCATTGCTGTTTTTTACACACACTCTTTATCTGTTACTTATTTGTTGATTGCATTGGGCATATTTGGCATTTTATTTTTGATGAATAAATTGAAAATAAATTTTTTACTCTTCTATATTATTGGCGGTATTGCCATGTGGTATTGTATGTTTCATTCGGGAGTACATGCTACTATCGCGGGAGTATTACTCGCCTTTACAATTCCTTTTGGAAAAGGAGAAAAATCAACTCTTTCATACAAAATAGAAGATTGGCTTCATGAACCTGTGGCTTATTTTATATTACCTGTTTTTGCATTGGCCAATACAGCAATTACTTTTGGCGTAGCATGGGATACGGGATTATTAGAACCAAGTAGTTTAGGAATTTTTGGAGGATTAATTATTGGAAAACCTGTGGGTGTTTTATTATTTAGTTTTATCGCAGTTGCCTTAGGATTAGGGGTATTACCAAAAGGCATGAAGTGGAAGCAGGTAATAGGTTTGGGCATGTTAGCAGGTATTGGTTTTACTATGTCTATCTTCATCACGTTGTTAGCTTATCAAGATCCGCATATTATTACCGAATCTAAAATCAGCATTTTATTAGCCTCATTAATTTCAGGAACATTGGGATTTGTTTGGCTTCGTCAATCATTAAAAACTCCGTCAATTAAAAAAGAAAAATAAATTTTTAAATGAAAAAAAATATTCGTGAATGCCTTGATGAGCGCATCTTAATTATAGATGGTGCTATGGGTACGATGATTCAACAATACAAATTAGAAGAGAAAGATTTTCGTGGAGAAAAATACAGGGATTTTCATAAAGACCTGAGAGGCAATAATGATTTGCTTAGCATTACCCAGCCAAAAATAATTCAGGCTATTCACAAAGAATATTTAGATGCCGGAGCTGATATAATTGAAACAAATACTTTTAGCAGCACCTCAATTGCACAGGCTGATTACGATTTACAATCCATAGCCTACGAATTGAATGTAGCGGCAGCACAGTGCGCCAGGAAAGCAATTGAAGATTATTGCAAAGCTAATCCTGAAAGTAATAAATTTATTGCAGGTGCTATCGGACCACTCAATAAAACATTAAGTCTTTCTCCTGATGTAAATAACCCCGGCTTCCGCACTGTAACTTTTGATGAAGTAGCGAATGCCTATTATGAACAAATAAAAGGATTGGTAGATGGAGGAGTTGATCTGCTTTTGGTAGAAACTATTTTCGATACACTCAATGCAAAGGCTGCTATTTATGCCATTAAGAAATATTTTAGAGAATCCGGCAAGGCCGAACTTCCTATCATGATCAGCGGAACTATAACAGATGCGAGCGGCAGAACATTGAGTGGACAAACACTTGAAGCATTTTACATTTCTGTATCACATGCCAATCCATTAAGTGTTGGATTGAATTGCGCATTGGGTGCTAAGGAAATGCGACCGCACATTGAAGAGTTAAGCGGAATTGCTAGTTGTTATACTTCTGCTTATCCCAACGCGGGTTTACCAAATGCTTTTGGAGAATACGATGAGCAACCGGAAGAAACTGCGCACATTTTGGAAGAGTGGGCACGCGAAGGATTTGTAAATATTGTGGGCGGATGTTGCGGTACAACTCCGGAGCACATCAAACATATTGCTGAACAGGTAAAGAAATTTGAAACAAGAAAGTTGCCGGTGATGGCAAAGGAATTAGAAAGTATTGAAACGGAAGAATAGCCTTTCAACTTACTTTTTATTATTTTAAAATTATGATTTGATTAAATCGGTTTATAAAATATAATTTAAAAAAAATTATTTATGCCAAAATCAAATTTGCCTATAGCAGCAGTTTCAGAAGAAACCATTCTTGAAAAGATCCACCTAATTCGTGGTCAGAAAGTAATGTTGGATAGAGATTTAGCAGAAATGTATGGAGTAGAAGTAAAAAGATTGAATCAAGCCGTTAAAAGAAATGCAACCAGATTTCCGGAAGATTTCATGTTTCGTTTGACACAAGATGAAAATAATTTTCTAAGGTCACAAATTGTGACCTTAGAAAAAGGAAAGTATTCTAAATATCCACCTTATGCTTTTACCGAACAAGGTGTAGCAATGCTTTCAAGCGTACTAAATTCAGAAACTGCCATTCAGGTTAACATCCAAATAATCCGCTTGTTTACTAAAATGAAACAATTGATTTTGGATAACAAAGATCTTTGGATGAAAATTGAAAAAATAGAACAGCATCTAATGCAAAATGACGAAGAAATCAAAACAATATTCGCCTACTTAAAAAAATTATTGGTACAAGAAAATAAACCGAGGAACCCAATTGGATTTAGAGCCTCGAATAAAAAATAGAAAATGTCAGCAAGAAAAACAATTAAACCTTATTTACGGCTGTCCGGTCTGGAGCCTTTGGTGGTAAGACCTGAAACCCTTTTTATAAATGTAGGCGAACGAACCAATGTAACAGGTTCCAAAAAATTTGCGCGCTTAATTCGTGGAGGCAATTTTGAAGAAGCCCTATCTGTCGCACGACAACAAGTTGAAGGCGGAGCGCAGGTTTTGGATGTTAACATGGATGACGCGTTGTTGGATAGTGAAAAGGCGATGACTACTTTTTTAAATTTATTGCAAGCCGAACCTGACATTGCCAAAATTCCGGTAATGATCGATTCATCTAAATTTGAAATTATAGAAGCAGGTTTAAAATGCGTACAAGGAAAATGCATTGTCAATTCTATTTCTATGAAAGAAGGTGAAGAAATTTTTTTAGAACATGCATTGATTTGTAAAAGTTTTGGAGCTGCCGTAGTAGTAATGGCATTTGATGAAAAAGGACAGGCAGATACCACCGAACGTAAAGTAGAAATATGTAAAAGAGCGTATCAATTATTGACTGAGAAAGCCGGCTACAACCCCGAAGACATCATCTTTGATCCGAACATTTTTGCGATAGCAACCGGAATAGAAGAGCATAATAATTATGGAGTTGATTTTATAGAAGCAACACGCGAAATAAAAAGGCTGATGCCGCTCACCAAAGTAAGTGGCGGTGTCAGCAATGTGTCTTTTTCATTCCGGGGAAATGAAACTGTAAGAGAAGCAATGCATGCAGTTTTCTTATATCATGCTATCAAGGCCGGGATGGATATGGGTATCGTAAACGCAGGCGCATTGCAGGTTTATGAAAATATTGACCCTGAATTAAAAGAGCTTTGTGAAGATGTAATTCTAAATAGAAAAGAGGATGCTACTGATAAGCTTTTGGCATTTGCAGAAACTGTAAAAGCCAAAGGAAAAGAAATTGTAAAAGATGAAGCCTGGAGAAAAGAAGAAGTGCAAAAGCGCTTAAGCCATGCGTTAGTAAATGGAATTACCGATTATATAGAGGAAGATACAGAAGAAGCGCGACTGAAATATTCAAAACCGTTGGATGTTATTGAAGGCCCGCTGATGGATGGAATGAATATAGTAGGTGATCTTTTTGGAAGCGGAAAAATGTTTTTACCACAGGTGGTAAAAAGTGCGAGGGTGATGAAAAAAAGCGTGAATTATTTATTTCCTTTTATAGAAGCAGAAAAAGAAAAAACCAAGCAAGCCAATATTGACGCGGGTATTCTAAATGTAGAAGGAGCGGGACCGGCAAAAATATTAATGGCAACCGTTAAAGGTGATGTGCATGATATCGGAAAAAATATTGTAGGTGTTGTTCTTGGATGTAATGGATATGAAATAATTGACCTGGGAGTAATGGTTCCGGCTGATAAAATTTTGCAAATAGCAAAAGAAAACAATGTTGCTATGATTGGCCTTAGCGGTTTAATAACACCTTCATTGGATGAGATGGTACACGTCGCACGTGAAATGAAAAGAAATAATTTTACAATTCCACTTTTAATTGGTGGTGCTACCACTTCGCGTCTACACACTGCCGTTAGAATAGCGCAGGAATATGACCATGGTGTAATTCATGTATTGGATGCCTCCCGTAGCGTAACAGTTGCGGGCAATTTATTAAACCGGGAAAATAAAGAAGGATTTTTATCCGGCATCAAAACGGAATATGAAAAATTAAAAGTGGATTTCGGAAATAAAAGATCTGCGAAAGTTTTATTACCATTTGAAAAAGTGCAACAAAATAAATTTCCGCTCGATTGGAAAAATTTCACCCCTGCTAAACCCACATTTACCGGTATAAAAGTTTTTGACAATTACGATCTTAATGAGATCTATCAATACCTGGATTGGCAACCATTCTTCATCGCCTGGGAAATGCATGGTAAGTTTCCACAAATTTTATCAGATGAAAAGATTGGTGAAGCGGCCACTAAATTATATGAAGAAGCCGAGATGTTTTTAAAAAAAGTAATAAAAGAAAATTGGCTGACAGCTAAAGGTGTGGTTGGTTTTTGGGAAGCCAATGCCACAGCCGATGATACAATAGCCGTTAAAAATACAGATGGCAAAAATTATAATCTTGAATTTTTGCGCCAGCAAATAAAAAAAGCAACGGGACAACCCAATATGTCTTTGGCAGATTTTATAAAACCGCCTGGACAAGGGGCAGATTACCTCGGTGCATTTGCTGTTTCCATTCATGGTCTTGACCCACACATTGAAAGATTTAATAAGGAGTTTGATGACTATAGCAAAATCATGTTACAAGCCCTCGCAGACAGGCTTGCTGAGGCCTTTGCAGAATTATTGCATGAAAGAACGCGCAAAGAATTTTGGGGTTATGCCAAAGAAGAAAACTTATCCTCTAAAGAATTAATTGAAGAAAGATACTTAGGTATTCGTCCTGCTCCGGGATATCCGGCGTGTCCGGATCATACAGAAAAGTATAAACTTTTCGAATTGCTGGATGCTACTAAAAATGCAGGAATTATTCTTACAGAATCCTTAGCAATGTCGCCGGCACCTTCTGTTTGCGGTTGGTATTTTGCCCATCCTGAAAGTAAATATTTTGGTATTGGAAAAATTGCAAAAGACCAGGTTATAAATTATGCAAAAAGAAAAAATATGCCGGTGGAAGAAGTAGAAAAATGGTTGAGGCCGCAGTTGGATTATGAAGCGTAATCAATTTTTATTTTAAATTTACTTTCGGTCTTTTATTTATTAAATATCTTTCTATGCGAATTATATCTTACAATGTAAACGGAATTAGAGCCGCCATTAAAAAAGGATTTATAGATTGGTTAAAAACTGATCCGGCAGATATAATATGCCTTCAAGAAATAAAAGCACAAGAAGCAGATATAGATCGCGTGGCGATTGAGTCTGCGGGTTATCGCCCTTATTTTTTTCATGCCCAAAAAAAAAGGATATAGCGGAGTTGGAATTCTTTCCAAATTAGAACCTGATAATGTTGCCTTAGGTCATGGTAATGAGCAAAGTGATTTTGAAGGAAGAGTATTACGCGCCGATTTCGGAGATATTACCGTAATTAGTGTGTACTTTCCATCCGGCACTACCGGCGAGATAAGACAGTCTTATAAATATATTTGGCTCGATGAATTTTTAGATTATCTCAATGATTTAAAAAAGACAAGAAGAAAATTAATCGTTTGTGGAGATTATAATATCGCTCATAAAGAAATCGATATTCATAATCCAAAAGGGAATATAAAAACTTCAGGCTTCTTACCGGAAGAAAGAATTTGGTTTGATAAATTTCTACAAAATGGTTTTGTAGATAGCTTTCGTCATCTCAATAAAGATCCGCATCATTATTCGTGGTGGAGTGTAATGCGCCCCAGCACAAGGTTAGAGAACAAAGGATGGAGAATAGACTACATCACCGTTACAGAAAATCTTAAAGAAAATATTCAAAGCGTTGGCATTTATCCCGAAGTAAAACATAGTGATCATTGTCCCGTATTTCTTGATATCCAATTTTAAAAATGTACGTTCTCAATATTACTTCCAAAGTAGATCATGCCATTATAAAAGAATGGACAGTTTGGCAAAAAGAAATTTATCTGCCTGAATTAATTGCCAAGCATTGTTTTTCTAATTTTCATTTTTTTAAATTGATGGATCATGATGATGATGAAGGAGAAATTTTTATTTCCCAATTAGAATTTTCTTCCTTAGAAGAATATCAATTATTTCTTAAAGAGTATGATGAAAATTGGAGAAAAAAGGTAACAGCTAAATGGGGAGAGGCAGTTCTTTCATTTCGCACTGTTTTAAAAAGAATGTAATTTTTATCACTAATTTTTTCGCTTAAAATACTTGCATTCTAGTAGTAAATTTCTATAAATTGATTATTAAAATTGTGTGCGCGTAAGATAAAAACCATACTACTTGCGGTTTTCACGCCAAAAAAAAAATAAAAAAAATTTTTAAATCATGCAATTGCATTGAAAAACCCTATATATTTGTTGTTGTTAAAAATCAAACTATTAATTATGAACAAAGCTGAACTAATCGCAAAGATTTCTGATGATGCAGGCATCACTAAAACTCAAGCCAACGCTGCACTTGATTCATTTACAACAGCAGTTACCAAAACTCTAAAAGGTGGTGGTAAAGTAACGCTTGTTGGATTTGGAACTTTTTCTGTAAGTAAAAGAGCTGCACGTAATGGCCGCAATCCTCAAACAGGAGCTGTTATTAAAATTAAAGCTAAAAAAGTAGCTAAATTTAAAGCAGGAAAAGAATTAGCATCAAAAGTATAATTTTTGCAAAAATTTTCTGAAAGCAAGATGCGTTATTGTATCTTGCTTTTTTTTTAAACATAATTCATCAACTTTTTAAATAACACCCATGGGACGCGGAGATAAAAAAACAAAAAAAGGAAAAATATTTAAAGGCTCTTTCGGAAATTCAAGGCCTGTACCTGTAAAAGATAAAGCACCTGCAAAAGCTGCCGGCAAACCGGAAGATAAAAAAGCAAATTAATTTTTCTAAGAAGCTAAGCGCTCTAATTTCCATTTATTTTCTTTGGTAAGAGTATATTGTAATCGGTCGTGTAACCGACTGGGCCTGCCTTGCCAAAATTCAATTCGATTTGGAATAACAATATATCCTCCCCAAAATTCCGGACGAGGAATTTGCTTATTTTCAAATTGAAGCTTCCATTTTTCTGCATTTTGTTGCAGAAATTCTCTATCGCTGATAACGGAACTCTGAGGCGAAGACCATGCACCGATGCGGCTTTCGCGTGGGCGAGAATTAAAATATTCATCACTTTCTTCCGCACTTATTTTTTGGATAGTGCCTTCTATTCTTACTTGCCTTTCCATTTCTTTCCAAAAAAATAAAAGTGACACATAGGGATTGGCTTCCATTTCCTTTGCCTTTCTACTGGTGTAATTGGTAAAAAATATAAACCCTTCTTCATTGATGCCTTTTAAAAGTACAATTCGTGCAGAAGGACGTCCATCCACAGAAGCCGTAGCTAACGTCATCGCATTTGGTTCATCTAATTGGCTCTCAATCGCATCATGCCACCATCTTTTAAATTGTTGAATAGGGTTAGCATCTACTTCATTTTCTAAAAGAGATTGTAATTGATATACTTTTCGAATATTGGCAATTGAAATTTCTTCTTTTTTACGATCGTCCATTTTCTATCAAAATTAAGCATCGAAAATTACAATTTATTCGGATGAAACGGACACTATCTTTCAAAAAATAACCAACTTTCAAAATCGTTATTCCGTAAGCAACAAAAGAGTATAAAGAATGAAATTTATAGTAACTTCGTTCGCAATTTTTATCTTCATATTAGTAATACTAATCCTCATTAATTGAATAGGTTTATGAAATTTTTTAAAGCCATATTAATAGTTATACTGGTCACTTTTTTTTGCGCCTCGCAAGCCCAAGCACAAACAACCTTATTCAATTCAGCCGACTTAAGTACTGTGAACATTGACGATTATAATGATAATGAATTAATCGCCATGCTGCAAAAAGCCAATGAATCAGGTTTGTCTGAAGCAGATTTGTATAGAATAGCCGCGCAACGCGGCATGCCCGAATCAGAAATTACCAAATTAAAAAATAGAATTCAATTTTTAAATAAAGTAAAAAAATCTGATCCCACTAATAATATAGATCGAAATTCTGAAGATTCCATTCCTCATTTTTATGATTCTACCAAATTCAAAATACCGCTCCAAAAATTTAAAAACGATCCGCAAATTTTTGGTTCCGAATTATTTAATTCCAGTAGTTTAGTTTTTGAACCCAATCTCAGAATTCCTGCTCCGTCCAATTATATTCTTGGCCCTGATGATGAAGTGGTAATTTCTGTATACGGATTTAGCGAAAAAAAATACAATCTTAAAGTAGATCTTCAGGGAGAAATTTACATTCCTAACGTAGGGCCGATCTATGTAAATGGATTGAGTTTAGAAGAAGCATCTGCCAAAATAAAAAGTAAATTAGCTTCTACTATTTACAGAAATATCAATACAGGTCAAACGAAAGTTCAAGTAAGTTTAGGTCGCATAAAAAGTATTCGAGTTACGGTTATTGGGCAAGTGCGTAAGCCGGGCAATTTCACTGTTTCCTCTCTCACTACTTTATACAATATTCTTTATCTCTGCGGCGGTCCTACTTCTATGGGAAGTTATAGAGATATTCAAATTATCAGAGGCAACCAAGTAAAACGCACTGCAGACCTTTATGATTTTTTAGTAGAAGGCAATCAAAAAGATAATGTCTTATTGCAAGAAGGAGATGTAATTCGAGTTCCTTATTATAAAAACAGAGTAACCTTATTGGGCAATGTAAAGAGAGAAGGAAAATACGAAATGTTGGATGGAGAAACATTTTCACAATTACTCAAATTCTCCGGCGGCTTTACGGATGATGCATTTAGAGGTGGTGTGTCTGTTGTAAGATTAACAGACTCCACAAAAAAAATGATCGATTTACACTCTACCGATTATGAAACATTTAAAACTTCAGGAAGTGATCAGTACACCGTCTCTTCATTACAAGATGAATTTGGAAATCGAATTGTAATATCCGGTTCGGTGCTTAGACCTGGACCTTATGAATTAGTTGATGGCATGACGGTAAAAGATTTATTGACAAAATCAGGAGGCCCAACGGTAGACGCTTTCACCAAACAAGCTACCATATTTCGATATTTTAAAAATAAAATGCCTACGATTCTTTCCATCAATATTGATTCTATTTTAGATGATGGTCAACAAGTATATCTTCAAAAAAATGATTCGATAGCTGTGCATTCTATTTTTGATTTCAACGATACGCTTTTTGTAAATGTAGAAGGTAATGTTAGAAATCCGGGCTTAATTCAATGGCGAGAAAATATGTCGCTTCGCGATTTGATACTGGAAGTGGGAGGCATTACAGAATTAGGAGACTCTTCTAACATTGAAATTTCAAGAAGAATAAAAGATGCCAATATCGATCGTAAAAATCATAATGAAAGTTTGATTTTGAATGTGGATTTATCCGCCAAGAATATAGTCAACAATGATGTTATTTTACAACCCTTTGATTTAATTGTTGTCAAGACTTTACCGGGATATACCATTCAAAGATCAGTACTGGTGGTAGGTGAAATAAAATCGCCGGGAAAATACGGATTGCAAAAAAGTGGTGATCGCATCAGTGATGTATTTAAAAGAACCGGCGGTTTCAAAGCCTCTGCTGACAGTACTTCCATCACTATTCGAAGAGTGATCAGATCCAGTCTAACAATTAAAGAAAGAGAAAAATTATTTCAAAGAATTTTAAATATTGATTCAGATAGTTTGGCCGATCATCAACGTCTAAAAGATGAATTATATAAATCCTACGATTTGATTAGTATCGATTTATCAAAGGCTTTGAATAATCCAAAAAGTTCAGAGAATCTTATTTTGGAAGATGGTGATATTCTTACCATTGAAAGAAGCAGCAACTTAGTAAAAGTATCCGGCGAAGTGTATTACCCAACGATAGTGCCTTATCAACCCGGAAAAAATCTAAAATACTATGTAGAGAAAGCCGGTAATTTTATGCCGTATGCTCGAAAAAGCGGTGCATTGGTAATCGGTTCTGATGGTCAAATAAAAACGGTAAAGCATTTTTTATGGTTCAAATCTTATCCTGAAGTTGGGCCTCGTTCAGAAATCTTTGTACCTCAGAAACAGAAAAGTAATAGAACAAAAATTGGAACTGCAGAATGGGCCTTAATTGTATCGGCATTAGGTATTGTAGCCAATGTAATAATACAATCTATCAAATAAAAAAATCGGTATGACCCAAGATGAAAATCTTCTTGTAGTGGATAGGCAATCGCCAAAAATGATCAATAATATTGTCGCAATTTGGAGACGCTTATTATCGATGTGGTGGCTGTTTATTGCCATTGGCGTGGTTTTCGGCCTTTTAGGAATATGGTATGCCAGCTCACAAAAAGCAGAATACAAAAGTCATCTCACCTTTGCTCTAGATGATGCGGGAAGCGGTGGCGGAGTAGGAAATTTATTAAGTTTGGCTTCGCAATTTGGTCTTAACATGGGTGGCGGTAGCGATATTTTTTCCGGAGATAATATTCTTGAAATTATGAAGAGCCGCCGCATGATAGAAAGTGTGTTATTATCGGTTGATACATTTGATAATAAACCTTATCGGTTGATCGAATTTTATTTAGATTTCTCCAACACAAGAAGGCCCGGTTCTAAAATCGCTGATATTCATTACCCGATTAATTTATCGAAAGAAAAATTTAATTATCGTCAAGATAGTTTGTTGTACACTACATATTTAAAATTCAAAAGTGATTTTTTAATTGCACAACGGCCGGATAGAAAATTGAGTTTTTATGAAGTAAGTATTACAAGTAATAATGAAAAATTCACCAAAGTATTTACAGATAGGCTCGTTGCGGAAACAAATAATTATTACATAGAAATTCGCACGAAAAAAGCAAAGGAAACTTTAGGAGTATTAGAACAACGAGTAGCTGCAATGAAAGGAAATTTGAATGCAAGTATTACCGAAAGAGCCATTGTGCAAGATGTAAATGTGAACCCGGCATTTTCTGCAGCGCAAGTTCCTGTAATCAAGCAACAGACTAATATTCAAGCCTATAGTGCTGCTTATGGTGAAATGTTTAAAAATTTAGAATTAGCTCGATTTCAATATTTGAATGAAATCCCGCTGATGCAAATAATTGATCCTGCAGAATATCCGATGGAAAAAATAAAATGGGGCAAATTAAAAGGCGCAATAATTTTTTCATTTTTGGCTGAACTCATTTTCATCATGGTGCTATTTATAAAGCAAGTATTTCAAAAAGATTAAGTTGCCCAAATTCTTCTTTTCTTAAAAATTTTATTTAATCTTCTAATGAATTTACTTTCAAGATTTAAAAAGGATTATTTTAATTATCTCGTAAGTATCATTCTGCCTGCTTTGATAGGAGGCGCATCTGTACCTATTTTCAAGCATTTCTTAGGAGCCGAAGGTTATGGCACTTTTGCTATTTATTTGAACGCCGGTTTTCTATGCACCGCCATTACTACCGGATGGATATCGCAGAGTATTTTTCGTTTTTATCCTGCCGTAGATAATAAATTTCGCTTTGCAAGAATCTCACTTTTTCTTTCGGCTAAAACACAATTTTTTTTATTCGTTCCCATCATCATTTTTTTTTGGATTAATGAACACAGTATTTTATTAGGAATTACGGTGTGCGCGGCCATATTCCTTAATTCTATGCAGATGATTTATGTAGCACTTGCTCAGTCAAGTTTTCTTTCGAAGAAAAATATTTCGTCAGAATTTATTCGCTCTGCCGCCTACATCATCGTATCGGTTTCATTTTTATTTTTATTCCCTAAGAATTATTTGTTGATCTTATTTAGTGCGCTCGGCATTTCGTATTTATTATCTGCCATTTATTTAAGAAAACAAACGCTTCCCATCTTGAAAGAAAGTCGGGAAAAAATTGACCGAGAAATTACTCCAAAAAAAATAGCATCCAAATTTTTTAGCTACGGCGCACCACTTTCACTCTGGCTTATTTTTGCTTTCTTAATTCCATACATTGATAAGATATGGATGAAATATAATCTCGGCGGAGAATATCAAGGAAATTATCAAGCTATTTTTGATCTATTATCGAAAGGTCTTACGCTAATTATTTCTCCCATCACCATTTCGCTTCTTCCATTATTAACGCACGCTTTTACCAATAAAGAACATGCACAAATAAGAAGTTTGATGAAAAGAATTATTCTTTTAGAAATTGGCGGATTTGTTATTGCGGCTATACTTTATTGGTGGTTCGGGTATTATTTAATTTTTAAACTCTTGCATATTCCCATCACATTTACTTATAAATATATGGGTTTGATTGTACTGGTGGGAACTTTCATTTGGCAAATTGGAATTGTGATTCAGCAGAAATATGTGCTAAAAATGATGACGCGTTTTTTATTAATTATGGTAATGGTAACAGTAATTTTCCAGAGCCTATTTTATTGGTTTTTTAGTTCTTCATCCAACCCATTAATTTATTCTTTAGGATTTTTGTTCGCATCCACCTTATATCTTATTTTAGTTACTTTTCCGTTTATTAAAAATAAATTTTTATACAGAAAAGTAATAGGCGTAAATGGTTTTGATTCATCCGAAAATAATTCAAAACAAAATCCATGATAGATGTAACCAATGTATTGATTGAGTTAATTTTCATTCTTCTTCATGGAATCATTTTCTTGTTTAATTACCAGATCTCTAAGAAAGATTTATTTTATCCGCCGGTTTTATTTTCTTTGATTTGGACGATCATTTTAATTCTTCATCTCTTTTTTAGTTTTACTATTCTCAAAGATCTTTACCCTTTGAGCTTGCCTACTTATTTTACTTTTTTAATTGGCACTTTATGTTTTAGTGCCGGCGGAATCCTTACTACTGCTGCAAGACAGCAAAATCAACAATTCGGAAAACAACTTATCGCTGATCCCATCAGTGTAAAAATTGATTTAAAATTGCGGCTGCTTTTTGTAGGAATTATTGTTGTTGGACTCCCTTTTTATATTCAAGCAGCGTTTAGATTATTTGTGGCTTCTCAAATTGATAATTTTTTCGTAGGGCTTAGAACCGAAATTAATTATGGCGATGAGGATATTGGAATTACGAAATACTTGATTTCTTTTTCTTTTGTGGTTTTCGCCATTAATTATTATGCTTATCTCAAAGAGAAAAATAAATTGAATGGTTACATGGTCGCCATCAGTATCATCTTCGCATTGACCTATTCCGTTTTTGCCACAGGAAGAACTTATTATTTTGTTATTCTCGCAGTTTATTTGGGCATCAGTTATATCCACAAAAAAAACTTTTCCATTAAAAAATATGCATGGGCAATTTTGATTTTTATTTCTTTATTTATGGGCATAGGAATGATCTATGGAAGCATTGAAGAATCGGATGGTTCTGTAAAAGGTAATTTATCTACTTCTGCAGAATCTACGGCTGTATATTTAGTTTCTTCTTTACCTGCATTCGATATCGAACTTCGTAATCATGCACAAGCCTTGTATCCCGGAGAAAATACTTTATTATTTTTTATAAAAATTGGAAGAAGATTAGGATGGCTTGCTAATGTGAAAGAAGGTAATTTGATTTCGCAATTTGTGTCAGTGCCTTATCGTACCAATGTGTATACGTATTACAGCCCTTATGTAAAAGATTATGGAAAATGGTTTGCATGGACCATGCTTTTTCTATTGGCGATGTTGCATACCTGGATTTATCATAAGGCGAAAGAATTAAAAAATCTGCGTTATACAGTTTATTTTTCTTTTCTTCTTTTTCCATTGTTGATGAGTTTTTTTATTGATCAATATTTAAGTCTTCTTTCCACATGGATACAAGTAGTGGTAGAAGTAGAATTAGTAATCTTTCTCAATGCATTTTTTATCAACAAAAAAAAATTGACCACTCGATAAAACAATTCTATTTTACACCTCTTTAATTAATAAAAGCAATTATTGCAAATGGTAGATATTGTAATCGTGAATTGGAATAGCGGCGCGTATTTGATGCAATGTGTATCCTCTATACTTTTGCATGCTTCGGAGGTAGATACAATTTATATCATTGATAATCATTCAAACGATAATTCAATTGCATTACTTCCAAAAGATGAAAAAATTAAAATTATTCACAACGATAAAAATGAGGGTTTTGCAAAAGCCTGTAACCAAGGTTTTGAATTATGCAACACTCCTTATGTATTATTGCTAAATCCTGATACTCAAATTTTAGACAATACTTCAAAAGATTGCACGGATTTTATGAATGCTCATCCGGATGTAGATATTTTGGGTTGTCAATTATTAAATGAAAAAGGAGAAATCACTTCTTCTTGTGCAAGATTTCCTACGGCATTGCATATTTTTTATGATGCATCCGGACTTTCAAAAATAGCACCGAGAATTTTTAAACCTGCTACTTTAATGACAGATTGGGATCATCAAAGCAGCCGATTTGTACCACAAGTAATGGGCGCATTTATGTGGATGCGGCAATCTATTTTTAAAAAGATCGGTTATTTTGATGAACGATTTTTTGTTTATTTTGAAGAGTTAGATTTTTCTAAAAGATTAGCAGAAAAGGGTGGGCACACTTTTTTTAATGCTCAAATAAAAAGTATGCATGTAGGAGGAGGAACCACTAATTCCGTGAAAGCTTTCCGCTTATTTTTGTTTTGGCAAAGTAGATTATTATATGCAAAAAAACATTTTAATTCACTACAGTACGCAGTGGTAGTTTTTTCTACGTATGTTATAGAACCCTTTTCCAGATGGGCTTTCCTACTATTGAAAGGTGATTTCAAAGCGATGAAAGAAGTGTGGATCGCTTACATTTATTTGATCAAAAAAAAGAAGCAATTTTAAAATTCGATATGCTACATTCAATAAAAATATTTTTACAAAGTTTTCCTTTATCAGTAATTGTTTGGAAATTAAAATGCAAAATTTTCAATCTAAAAATTCCCAATTTAAAAAAGTGGCAACAACCTTTCGTAGAAAAAAATGGAATTGAAATTGGTGGACCAAGTGCCATTTTTAATTCATTAGGCTACTTACCTCTATATCCAATTATTAAAAATTTAGATGGAGTTAATTTCAGTAAAAAAACCGAATGGGAAGGTGAAATAAGTGAAGGGGATAATTATCATTTCGGAAATAAAATAGGTCATCAATATATTTTAGAAGGTGGAAAATTAGAAAGCATTCCGAAGAATCATTTTGATTTTTTATTGAGTTGTAATAATCTTGAACACATTGCCAACCCAATAGCAACGCTACTTACATGGAAAAATATTTTAAAAGAACATGGAGTGCTCTTATTAATCTTACCCAACAAAACTGCTAATTTCGATCATCGAAGACCATATACTTCAATGGAACATTTGATCAAAGATTATGAAAATAAGGTTGAGGAAAATGATTTGACGCACTTACCGGAAATTTTAGAATTACATGATCTTTCGAGAGATCCGAAAGCTCGCCCTTATGAAAAATTTGAAAATCGTTGCAGAAATAATTTCAACAATCGTTGTCTTCACCATCATGTATTTAATCAATCGCTATTAAATGAATTAGCGTCCTACTGCGAGTTTAAAGTAAAATTACAACACAGCAGCCCAACGGATCATTTTATCTTGTTAGAAAAATAGATGGATTATTTCAACTTCAAAATATAAATTCTTTGGTCGCCTTTACCTTCCGAATTTACTTGATTTGCTTTTTTAGAAAAGTGATTGAGTTCTTCTAAAGTGAAAATTGATTTTGAAAAGATCTTTTTATAAAATGGTTTAAAATAAGATTCCTTCGCAGCCATACTAATTCCTTTTTTATATTGCTCACTACCAATAAATGAAAAATTGATAGAATCATTGGTAATTTCATCTACTTTCAATCCGGTTTTTCCTGCCAAAATTTGCATGCTTTTATTGGTATGAAGAAACACATGACGTGGCGCATCTAATTGTACCCAATTTTCTTGATAATGCTCAAACGCATAAGAATCAGCAACCGGAATTCTGATTAAGCAAATTCCGTTAGGCTTTAGTAATTGTTGAATTTTATTCAACACTTGTTCAGGATTGGCCATGTGCTCAAAGCTGTGGTGGAGCATGATTACATCATATTTATTAAAGTTATCCAGTTCGGTAATAAATGCTTTTTTAATAGACCAACCATTTCTATTTACATCATTTTCTATGTACGGATCTACTCCGGAAACATTGGTAAATCCCAAGCTACTCAAGGCTTCTATTAATTCGCCACTACCGCAACCCACATCCAAAATTTTAGTATTTTTTTTTATCCTATTTTTAAGCGAACGAGCAGCCATATGCGCTCCCATGTTGAATCTTCGCGAAAAAAAATTACCAATTCCTAATTCATTAGCAACAGAATTTTTAATCAATATTCTTTTAACTTTTGCAGCAAGCGAATTTTTTGCGGAAGAAAAACTTCTGTAATTCGTAGGATATAGAAGGTTGCTATCTTCTATCGGAGTATGAATTTGTAAAACACCACAATTTGTACAAATAAAATATTGATAAATAGCTCGAGTGCCAAACATCATTTCTTTTCCTTCAATAACTCTATCTGCGACAGTGTCTCCACAAATTCGACAATTCATTGGATTTCTATTTTATCAATTTTTGTTTTGAGTATTGGAAAGGCAATTTTCAAAGAGTGAAATACTTTCTTTTATAAATAAATTTCGGTCAAAATTTTCTCTTTGATTGATCGCATTTTTTGAACACGCCGCTAATTGTTCTTTATGGTTGTACAAATCCACTATGGATTGAGCAATGTCTTTATAATCTGCATCCACCGGCAATAATTTTCCATTGTAATCGTTAGTTATAATATCACTGCAACCTCTTGAATCTAAAGTTACAACCGGCACTCCCATTGCAATAGCTTCCATAATCGCTACAGGCATCCCTTCTTTTGTACTTGGAAAAACAAAGAGATCAGAAACAGATAAATACTCTTCTACGCTCTCAGTAAATCCGACTTTAATAATATTTTTTGCATTCAATAAATAAGCTTCTTCCGCTTCGTTTAATCCATTCGTGTGAGCTTTATCTTTTCCTCCTACTAATATGAGTTTTATATTTTTTATCAAGCCTTTCTCTTCAATAAATTGAAATGCTTTTATCACTAAATCAAATCCTTTAAACCACACAAATCGGCCGGTAAACATCAATACAAAATCCTCTGGTTGGATATTCAATTGTTGTTTTATCTCCATCTTTTTTTGTGATGAAAATTTATTCGGATCAAATTTATTCAAATCACAACCAACACCAAATGATTGGTATTTATATACTTTTTTCGGATAAATTTTTTTTACTAAATCGTAATCAAAATTATTGATGACGGCAATCTTATCTAATCTTTTAAAACAAAATAATTCTATTCTTTTGAAAACCAATTTCCTTACGGGAGAAATAAGTACCGGAAAACCCAAACCATGAAAAACCCCAATAGAATGATGTTTTATTCTACCGGATAAAAGAGATAAAAACATACTACTTGTAAAATGAAGATTTACAATATCCGGATTGATTTGATTGATGATCCGTTTTATTTTGATGGAAGTTTGAAACCATGAAAACATTTTTAATTTTCTTAAAAAATCTACATGGTGAATATGAATGCCGAGTGCCGCATACGGATATTTATCTTTGATGTTGATCACTTTGTCGCGATCACAAATTACGTGTACCTCATTTTCTTTCAACACTAATTCCTTCGCCAGTTCTCCGAGAAAATTATTAAATCCACCAAAATCCGTTATTATAAATACAATCTTCATCCGTTCTCAAATAAGGCTTAATGACTAAAATTTTACTTGCAAAAATTGGTCGCAAATGTAATCACATATTTCATTCGAACCAAAGCGACCAAATCACAAAAATTATTCCACTTATCTAACACTTATGGATATCTTTGAAACCATATCAACATTCAATTATCAATAGTTAGAATAACAACTTAAATGGATTGTAGAAAAGTAAAGATAGGCTATGTTCCTTATATGAATGATATGGCGCATCCCGGTAATCGTAGAAGATTCCCTTATTATGCCAAACGAAAAGAAATACCTTTTTCAATTGCAAAAACTTCTGAAGAGTTCGATATTATTTTGCTCACCGGCCAATCCAATTTGAGTGAATGGCTTATTTACAAAAAATCGCATCCCAGTACCATTTTTATTTTTGAAATGACGGACAGTACTATATTTCCTTCTGATCCGATTCGAACTCTTTTTAAAGGCACAGGGAGATTTATTTTGGGAAAAGAAAAAAATCTTTATTTAGATTATAAAACTCCTGTGCGTAAATGGTTGTGCGCTGCAGATTTGGTGATATGTTCGAGCAAAGGCGTCAAAGAACAAATTACCAAATACAATAAAAACATTGTAGTAAGTCTTGATTATCTTGAAAGTGAATATTCTTTTTTAAAAAACAATTTCGACATCTCTCCTAAAATAAAATTAGTATGGGAAGGATTAGGAGTGAGCCTTCACCATCTTTGGAAATTCAAAGAAGTATTTCAAGAAGTAAGTTCCTTTTGTGAATTACATATCATCACTTCTGAGAATTTTACTGTTTGGGGAAATATGTATGAAAAGAACGTAAAAGAAGAACTTAAAAAACTTCCGATTCAAACCGTATTTCATAAATGGGAATTAAATACGAAAGACCAAATTATTAGCGAATGCGATCTCGGAATTATTCCTCTTAATAAGAAAAATCTTTTTGCTTGGTATAAACCTGCCAATAAATTAATTTCTTTCTGCTTCTGTGGCTTACCCACGTTGGTTTCTAATACTCCTGCGTATGTTGATTTTTTAGATGCCGCAGGTACACCGATGTATTGCACCAATAACAAAGAATGGATTTCTAAAATAAAATCTTACAAAGAAGTTTCCTCTAATGAAAGAAAAACTATTTCAATGAGGAATTATCAATTTGTAAAAGAAAATTATTCCGATGAGGCTTTAGATAAAGTCTGGGATAAAATTTTTGAAAAATTGAACATTTGCACTAACTAATTTTTAGAAAAAAATAATCGCTGAATATATTTCCATTTTCACCAAATTTCACTTCGGTTTGAAAGCAATTTCACTTTCTTTCCATTTTTCTCGTCTCTTTTATTTATTTTTGGCAGCCACTCATTTCACTCCATGCCACAAGATAATTCCATTCAGACAGTATTAATTATAGGCTCAGGCCCCATCGTTATTGGTCAAGCTTGCGAATTCGATTATTCCGGAACTCAGGCTGCGCGCAGCTTACGTGAAGAAGGAATTCGGGTTATTCTCATTAATAGTAATCCTGCCACTATCATGACCGACCCCATGATGGCCGATCGGGTTTATTTATTACCACTTACTGTGGAAAGTCTTGAACAAATAATTGATGAAAATAAAATTGATGCGGTTCTTCCCACAATGGGCGGACAAACAGCACTCAATCTTTGTAAAGAAGCGGATGAAATGGGTATTTGGGAAAGTAATCATATTCGATTAATCGGAGTAGATATCAGAGCAATTGATAAAGCAGAAGACCGAGAAAAATTTAGACAATGGATGTTGGAAATGAAAATTCCGGTAGCTCCTGCAAAAATTGCAAACTCCTTTTTAGAAGGAAAAGAGATTGCGCAAGAAATTGGTTTTCCATTAGTGATCCGTCCTTCGTTTACGCTTGGTGGCAGTGGAGGAAGTTTGGTTTATCATAAAAATGATTTACCTGATGCATTGGATCGTGGACTCAATGCTTCACCCATGCACGAAGTGTTGGTTGAAAAAGCGATGATGGGTTGGAAAGAATTTGAATTAGAATTGTTGCGTGATAATAAAGACAATGTAGTAATTATTTGTACTGTAGAAAATGTAGACCCGATGGGTGTTCATACCGGCGATTCTATAACCGTTGCGCCTGCCATGACTTTGAGCGATACGGCTTATCAGCGAATGCGAAATATGGCAATTGCGATGATGAGAGATTTAGGAAATTTTGCGGGAGGATGCAATGTTCAATTTGCATTAAATCCACAAGACGAAGAAATTATTGCAATAGAAATAAATCCGCGAGTAAGTAGGTCAAGCGCTTTGGCGAGTAAAGCTACAGGATATCCGATTGCAAAAATAGCGGCAAAATTAGCCATAGGCTATTCTTTGGATGAATTGAAAAATCAAATCACGCAAACTACTTCTGCTTATTTTGAACCCGCATTAGATTATGTAATCGTAAAAATACCTCGATGGAATTTTGATAAATTCAAAGGAGCTGATGATACTTTAGGACTACAAATGAAATCAGTTGGCGAAGTAATGGCGATTGGAAGAAGTTTTGCAGAAGCCATTCAAAAAGCTTGTCAGAGTTTAGAAAATGAAGCGGTTGGTTTAGGTTATTACGGTAAAAGTGTAATGCGCTCGGAAGAATTAATTGAATACATCAAAATTCCAAAATGGGATCGCATTTTTAGAATTAAAGATGCATTGATGGCAGGAGTAAGTGTAAAAAGAATTTGCGAATCCACAGGCATTGACCGTTGGTTTATTTATCAAATTCAAAAAATTGCTGCTTGCGAAAAAGAGTTAGCCAAAATTACTTTGGACGCTATGCCGATTGAATTATTTAGAGAAGTAAAAAATTTAGGTTTTAGCGATGAACAAATCGCTCGAATTATGGAAGACGAAAGCACTGAAGATGATATTTATGAAAAAAGAAAATCTTTAGGCATCACGAGAGTGTACAAAATGGTAGATACGTGCAGTGCAGAATTTGAAGCAAAGACACCTTATTTCTACAGCACGTTTGAATAATAAATTGTAAACATAATATTGATCTAATTGATGAAAGAAACCATCCTTCACAACGAATCTTCCCCTTCCAATAAAAAGAAAATTATTGTATTAGGCAGCGGCCCAAACAGAATTGGTCAAGGAATAGAATTTGATTATTGTTGTGTACATGGTTTATTGGCCATCAAAGAATGCGGGATGGAAGCCATCATGATCAATTGTAATCCGGAAACGGTTTCTACCGATTTTGACATCGCCGATAAATTATATTTTGAACCGGTCTTTTGGGAACATATTTGGGAAATTATTGAATTGGAAAAACCGGAAGGTGTCATCGTACAATTGGGTGGACAAACTGCATTAAAATTAGCCAAAAGACTTACTGAGAAAGGAGTTAAAATAATCGGCACTTCTTTCGATAACATGGACATCGCCGAAGATCGCGGTCGCTTTAGCGATATGCTGAAAGAATTAGATATCCCTTATCCGCAATATGGAACTGCACATGATACAGACGAAGCAATTGAGATTGCAAAAAAAGTGGGCTATCCGGTTTTGGTAAGACCAAGCTATGTTTTGGGCGGACAAAGAATGCGCATCGTTTTGAATGATGAAGAATTAGAAAGTGGAGTTTTGAGTTTATTAAAACATTTACCGGGAAATAAAATATTGATCGATCAATTTTTAGATCGTTGTCAAGAGGCAGAGATTGATGCCATTTTTGATGGAGATGATTTTCATGTAATGGGTGTAATGGAGCATATAGAGCCTGCAGGAATTCATAGCGGAGATAGTAATGCCGTGTTACCTCAATTTAATTTATCTCCTTTAATAGTGCAGACGATGGAAGAATATGCAGAAAAAATAGCCAGAGCTTTGCATATCAAAGGCCTTATCAATATTCAATTTGCCATTAAAGATGGTGTGGTGTATGTAATAGAAGCTAATCCTCGCGCATCCAGAACTACACCATTTATTGCGAAAGCTTATCAAATTCCTTATTTGAATTATGCCACTAAAATAATGTTGGATAAGGCCAAATTAAAAGACTTTTCTTTCGAGAAAAAATTAAAAGGATTTGCTATTAAAGAGCCGGTTTTTTCTTTTAATAAATTTCCCGGAGTAAATAAAGAACTTGGCCCTGAAATGAAAAGTACCGGCGAAGCGATTCGATTTATAAAAGATTTACGCGATCCTTATTTTAGGCAATTATATCGCGAAAGAAGTATGCATTTGAGTAAATAAATTTTTACCAGATCATATCTGCTACTGCACATACTTGGTATTTGGTGTGAGGGTAAATACTCAATCCGATTTTAGTATAGGAACCATTTAAACAATTAATTCTATGTCCGAGGCTTGGTATATTATCATCAATGAGCCATTGCATCGCAATATCTCTTCCTTTGTGCATTCCGTAAGAACAGCATTCTGCAAAATTACCTGAAGCACATATTTTTCTTTCGTGTCCTACATAACCGCTTTCTCCGGATTCCTTTGCAAAACATTTGGCACTTTTATATAAAGTTTCATCAAAAACAAATGCACCTACCGGAGTCATTTTTTTCAAATGTTTGATCAAAGAATTTTTATAAGTAGAACTCACTTCTCTCATTCCTTGAGGCATCTTGTAATTACTTACTTCTTCACTCGCAAATTGCGCAGGATACATGCGCGCTAAATTCAGGTATTTGATAGATTCTTTTTCTTCTACAGTCAGGTAACTAATATCTTTTGCGGTATTGGCTTTTTCTAATTGTTCGGCCGTCCAACTTTGTGCAAAAAGATGAGAACTACTGCAAAAGGCGAATAATAAAATGACAACTTTTTTCATACTTTTAATATCGATTCTATAAAAGGAAAGATAGATTATTCTTTCTGAAAATCTTGTTGGAGAGTCCTTAAAACATTGCCAATCTTTTCAAAGATCAGCGCGAATTCCGGCAATTCTTTTCCGGTGAAAAGGAAAAATAATGCGAGATTTTTTTCGTTTTTTTCAACTAATTCTGCTAATTCATTTTTCTGCAAGCGATAAGATTCGCGCATTAATCTTTTGATTCTATTTCTATCAACCGCCTTTTTAAAATATTTAGTACTCACAGAAAACCCGGCTTGCAAAGGAGAAGCTTGATTATCTATATACAGATAAATCACTCGCAAAGGAAATTGTGCAAAAGATTTTCCTTCTTTAAAAAGCTGCTGAATAATTTTGCGGCTTTTTACACGCTCAGTAGCTTTCAAACTATATTTTTTTGGAGTATTCATTTCAAGAAGTGAAACTAAATAAAAATAGCCTCATAAGAGGCTATTCAATTATTTTTCGGGAGTAATTTATTTATTTCTTGCTTCCGTGTTCATCAGAAACAGTCAATTTATGGCGCCCTTTAGCTCTGCGGCTTGCCAAAACTTTACGACCGTTTGCGGTAGACATACGCTCTCTAAACCCGTGTACACTTTTACGACGACGTTTATGCGGTTGGTAAGTACGTTTTTTTCCTGGCATTGTTAATTATTTTTCCTTTTAATAAAATTAGTTTCTTTTCTCAGCCGGGCACCATCCCTGCTGTAAGTGAAAGGGCTGCAAAAGTAATAAAATATTTTAAATTTTAGTACACATTTTTTGTTCTTCTTTCTCTTTATCGGAATTTAACGAATTGCAATTATAAAGCAATTTGAGTGGAATGAATTTGTTCACCGTAAAAGTTTACAGAATGCTTATCAAAATCTGCTGCTTCATCAGTAGTATAAAATTGAATTTCACCATTTTTACTTAACGATGATTCAATTTCATCATGGCGATTGAGATAATCGCGCAAACTGTGCGCTACTATTTCGCCCTGCGAAATGATTTGTACATTTTTGGGTAAATGTTGTTGTATCTTTTTTAATATTAAAGGATAATGCGTACAAGCCAATAAAACCGCATCAATTTTTGGCGATTGCGCCATTAATTCCTCCACATATTTTTTTATAAAAAAATCTGCGCCGGCCGATTCAAATTCATCATTTTCAATTAATGGCACCCACAATGGACATGCCTGTTGGAAGATCTGAATTTCAGGAAAAAATTTTTCAACTTCCAAAAGGTACGATTGAGATTGTACCGTTCCATTAGTGGCTAAGATGCCGATATGTTTGGATTGAGAAAAATTTCCAATGGTTTCGGCCGTAGGCCTTATCACTCCCAGTACTTTTTTTTCTTCACCCAGATTTTTCAAATCATTTCGTTGAATGCTTCTAAGTGCCTTTGCTGAAGCCGTATTACAAGCCAAGATCACTAAGTTACAATTCTGCTCAAATAACCATTGCACACATTCTTTGGTATAATGATACACGGTTTCGAAAGAACGAGTACCATAAGGAGTTCTGGCATTATCGCCTAAATAAATAAAATCGTATTGCGGTAATAATTTTTTAATCTCTTTCAAGATGGTGAGTCCTCCATATCCTGAATCAAAGATGCCGATAGGTGAAAGTTTCATTTGCCAAAAATAAACAAGCCATCCGGTTTTAAGTGGATGGCTTGATAAATAAAATTATTTTAAATTATTTTTTGGTGGTATTAGGAACCGGATCTTTTAGATTCAATTTCTTTTTTACCAATGGACCAATATCATTAGTAGCAGGCACTACAATAAGTGCTTCTCTTGGCATGATGTAAGTATAACCATTTTCTTTAGCTACTTCTTCAATAGCCGCTTGCAATTTCTTTTGAATAGGCAAAGAAAGTTCTTGTCTTTTCATTTCAAATTGTTGCTGAATTTGTTGTTCTTGACCACCCAAATCTTGAAGTTGTTTTTGAAGATCTGTTCTTTTTACTTCTTTTAAACTTGCAGTCATGGTAGCAGAATCTTTATAAAATTTTTGTACAGATTCGTTGAAAGCTGCTTTTTTCTCATCCAAATTTTGGTATAAAGATTTTTGGTATTGGTCTAATTCATTTTGAACTGTATGCGCTTCAGGCATTAGTTGGATAATTTCATCAGCACTAATGTAGCCGATTTTTTGTGCGTTCACAGTTGAAAATCCAAATATTCCCGCTGCAATAATTAGGGTTGTTACAAATTGTTTCATCTTGTGTTTTAAGGTTTGTTTTATTATAGTCATTAAATGTATGTTGAAGGCTGCATGAATAATTGCAATTGGCAATTATTTAACTCCGAGTTCTTTTAGTACTTCATCGCTTTTATCCAGTTTTGGGTCGGCAAATATAACGGTAATTCCTTCACTTTTATCCAAAATAAAATCATACATTTTTGCAATCGCTACTTTTTGAATCGCATTATATACTCTATCTTGAATCGGCTTGATCAATTCTTGGCGTTTTTTAAATAAATCACCTTCAAATCCAAACCTTTTCTTTTGAAGTTCTCTTACTTCTACTTCTTTATTATAAATTTCATCTTCTCTTTTTTTTCTTAATTCATCGCTAAGCATTACCTGCTCTACATCGTATTCTTTGTACATCTTATCAAGAATGGCCGTTTTTTTATCAATTTCTTGTTGCCACATTTCGCTAAATTGATCTAATTTTTTCTGAGAATCGCTGTATTCGGGAATTTTATCCAAAATATATTTGGTATCTATCACCGCATAGCGTTGTGCGGTGCTACTCAATGCCAACAAAAAAATGGCAGACAGCGTAAAGAATAACTTTTTCATTTTTTAATTTTTTATTTTAAAAAATTCAAGAAATAATTTTCTTGAGGTTTTATAAATATGGATTTTGAAGAATAATTATTATTCAGGTTCTTGGCCCAGCATAAAGGTAAATTTACCTGCGCCTTTAATACCTGTGTTGCCGTTAATTCTATCCAATCCTACTCCGTAATCAAATCCTAATAATCCAAACATCGGCAAGAAGAAACGCATACCCACACCTACTGATCTACGCAATTTGAAAGGATTATAATCTTTAAAATCGTACCAACCGTTCGCAGCTTCAAAAAAAGCTAATCCGTAAATAGTACTTGATGCACTGGTGCTAAATGGATATCTTACTTCTAAAGTATATTTATTAAAGATAGTAAAAAAGTCACTGGCGTTATTGATCTCAGGATTTATTTTAGGGTCGGAATTATCATACACCGGATACCCTCTGTGTGAAATAATATCATATCCTAAAAGCCCGTAGTTATTACTCAATCCGGCATCTCCTAATTGAAAACGTTCGAATGGTGAAATAATTGTCTTATCCGTATATCGTCCTAAGAAACCGAATTTGGCTGCTGCTTTTAAAATAAATTGACGATTGTTATCTTCTCCATGTCCGCGGCCAATAGGTACGTACCATTCAGCACTAAAGCGTTCTTTATGAAATTCTACCCATTTGTATGTATCGGCAGTACTTCCACCGGTGCCACCAAATAGCGAATAAGGAGGAGTAAGTTGCGTACTCAAAGAGAAATTAGAACCGCTTGTTGGGAAAATAGGATTTGGTCCCGCAGAATTTCTTGCTAAAGTAATTTTCAAACTGATATTGTTAGAAATTCCTGTAGTCAATCCGGGGAAAATATTGTAGTTCTTTAATTTATAGCGTTGGTAATTTAATTGATATACCAAAGAGAAAAAGTCATCCGGCCATTTCAATTGCTTACCTAAGGATATGCTGAATCCTGTAGTTTTGATGTAAGAAGAATCGGCAAAATCTTTATTATAATATCCTGTAGACGGATCATATGCGTTGGCATATTTGGTATCATAATAACCGATAGTAAATGAATTTCTTTTTTTACCGCCTAACCAAGGTTCTGTAAAAGAGAAATTGTAAGAACGAAATTGTTTACCATTACTTTGTGCACGAAGGCTTAACTTTTGTCCATCGCCCATAGGTAAAGGATCCCAAGCCTTTTTATTGAAAATATTATAGATAGAGAAATTATTAAAAGTTAGTCCGAGTGTACCTGTCAAACCAATTCCGCCACCAAAGCCGGCAGACAATTCTAATTGATCGGAAGATTTTTCTTCCAGATTCCAAGTAATATCTACCGTTCCGTCTTCAATATTGGGTACTATTCCGGGAACAATTTTCTCCGGATTGAAATAACCTAATTGTGATAATTCTCTTTGTGTACGAATGATCAACATTCTACTAAATTTATCTCCTGGCACAGTGCGCAATTCTCGGCGAATTACATATTCTTTGGTTTTATTATTTCCGGTGATTTCTACTTTTCCAATAGTGGCTTGCGGGCCTTCGCGTAAGCGAATTTCGTAATCGATTGTATCATTGTAAACCGCAGTTTCTACAGGAGTGATATTGAAAAATAAATAACCATCATCTTGATAAAGACTGCTAATATCGCCGCCTTCCATGGATGGAATAGTTCCAAGTTTTTGATTCAACACTTCTGCATTGTAAATATCTCCTTTTTTGATACCTAACAAAAGCGATAAAACCGAATCAGAATATTTTGTATTTCCTTTCCAGGTAATATTTCCGAAATAATAACGCTGGCCTTCGCTGATTAATAAAGCTAAGTCCATATCGTTTTTATGCGGATAAGTAGTATCTGCAATAATTCTTGCATCACGAAAACCAAGAGAATTATAGTAATCTAAAATATGCCCTTTATCTTCTGCGAATTTCTTTTCATCAAATTTGGCAGAACTAAATAATTTAAATCGGAAATAAGGATCTAATAGTTCTTTTGTTTTAGAAGGAATTAAAATACCATTGCTTTTCCAATATTCGCTAAAAGTAATGTGGTTCACTTTGGAAGGATCGTACACATTGGTATTGAAAGAAGGAAAAAGCGTAAGTCTACTTTTTTCTTTGGTTCCCTTCATTTGTTTTTTCAACAAAAGATCACTTACGTTTTCATTGCCGGCAAAATAAATATCATTGATTCTGACTTTTCCATTTTTTTCAATTAAGAAAAGAATATTTACAGAATTTGCCAATTTTGGATCTTTAGTTTCTACCACATTTACTGAAACATTTCTAAATCCTTTTTCGATATAGTATTTCTTGATTACTTGTGCAGCCGTTACTTTCAAGCTCTCTGTAACTCGCATGCTGCCGCCTTTTCTTAAACCAATCTTAGGTGTTAAATCATCTGATTCGCTTTTAGTGGCTCCTTTAAATTTATAAGAAGTAAGAGTAGGTCTATCCGTTACTTTTAATTCTACCGAAAGTTTATTTCCTACCAAATTGGTCAATAAAATTTCTACGTTTGAAACTAAATTTTGTTTCCACAAATTGGTAATTGCTTTGGAAAAAATATCTCCTCCCGGCAATGAAACCTTATCACCTACGGCCATTCCGGAAATAGAAATAATTAAATTAGGATCGAATGCGGTTCCAACCACAGTGATGCTTCCGATGATATAATCTTTAGAAACTTTAGAATTAAAAATATTTTCAAGCTCCGGATTAATGGAAGTTGGTAAAGTATCGGTAGTAACTTTATTTACATGAGAAGAATCGTTGTCAGCTTGCGCAAAGGCAAAATTTTGGGCAGTAATAGCGATAACTATCAAGAGTAAAATCTTGTAGACCTGGTGCATTAAATCGATTTTAATAGGGCGGCAAGTTAAATTCAATTATTAAAAGTTTTTGTTAAATCAGGGATAAAGTATAGCCATCGGCTATAATATATTGAGTGTGATGAAAGATTGTGAAAAATAAGTTGAATTTCGGCATAGATAAAAATATATTTCTCTTATAATTGTTCACTGGTTTTTCCAAATCTTCTTTCTCTATTTTGAAAATTTAAAAGTGCTTCATATAAATTTTCTTTTCTAAAATCCGGCCACAAAGTATTCGTAAAATACAATTCCGAATAAGCGATTTGGTACAATAAAAAATTACTAATTCTATATTCACCGCTGGTTCTAATGAGTAATTCAGGATCCGGAAATGCAGCGGTGCATAAATGATTTTTCAATACTTCTTCATTAATATCAGAAGCTTTCAGATTACCATTTTCTACTTCTTTACCAATTTGTTGCATGGCGTTTAAAATTTCCCAACGGCTGCTGTAACTCAAGGCCATAACCAAATTGAGCCCTGTATTGGAATTGGTTTCTTCACAAGCTTCGCTTAATTCTTTCTGTGCATTTATCGGCATCATGGCCGTATTTCCGATTACGTGTAATCGTACATTATTTTTATTAAGAGAAGGTACTTCTTTATGTACGGTCTGTACTAATAATTCCATTAAACCCATCACTTCATCTTTGGGCCTATCCCAATTTTCGGTGCTGAAGGCATATACCGTTAGATAGTCAATATTCAATTTGGCACATTCTTCCACAATTTCTCTTACACTTTCTACTCCACTGTAATGTCCAAATAATCGGTCTCTTCCTTTTTCTTTGGCCCATCTTCCATTGCCGTCCATAATAATGGCGACATGACGCGGAAGTCTTTCAGGAATTAATTGCTCTTTTATATCCATTGTAAAGAAAGGTAGAAGAATAGAAATGTGGTTACAAAAATAGCTAAATTGTTGAAACAGTTTAAGGCTATTCTTTTCATGCCAATTTCTATCTTGCAGTAGGACATTGATAAGACATGATATTAATTGAAATGCCTAATTCAATTATAGAAAATTGATCTTTTTGTTTACTGAAACCTCTTTGACGACCTTCTATCCCAATGGGAACGCCGGTTTCGAAAGAACGATCTTGCAAAATAGAACCTAAAGAAGGATTGCCTCCTACCGGAGGAAATTTATCAATGCCAACATAAGTCGTACTTACATCATCCAAATAATCGGTAGTAGTAAATCGATAACTAAATTCCGCAGATAAAGTTATTTTTTCCGACACGGCATATTTCATCCCAAATCCGATAGGAAAGCTAAAAGCAGTTGTGCCATAAGGTTTTCTATCCGCCACTACAGTTTGCCCTTCTGTATGCAATTCTCTTAAATAAATTTTTTCATTTTGATAGTAAGTGTAAGGATCGTAGCTAAACATTCCTACGCCAATGCTTGCAAATGGAGTAAATGAATAATCTTTATTTCCCGGGATAAATTTTAGAAAATTAAAATCTCCTAATAAAGCAATTTCATAAACATTGGTATTAAAACTAAGATTACGCCTGCGCTGATAAAAATTATTGCTGTAAGTATCGCTATAACCCAATTGTGCATAATGCCCGGATAAGCGAATCGCTACATAATTGCCAAATTGTTTTCTAAAAAAAATACCAAACGCTTCTTTAGAATGAGTGAGATCAGCACGATTATTTAAATCGCCATAATAATTAGCAGAACCAACCGTAATTCCGATTTCTGCTTCTTGCACATTTTCATAATTCCCCATTTGTGCTTTTGCACTTTGAGAAAAAACGAAAATTAGAACAAGAATAAAAAGATTTTTTTTTTCTACTTAAATACATAGATCAAATGCAAAATAAAATTGGGTTACTAACTATTTTTTTATGGGGATTAATGTTCTTAAAGGATATTGGAGCTAAAAGTAAGTTTAATTTCTTTTATCTAAGCCCCAAGATAGTTTATTTCTTAAAGTTTGTAGAAAATTATTTTCATTGAGCCTTACAAGATTCATATAAAATGCTTCTTTTCGCACGGCTAATAAAACTTCTTTGCTGGCAATTTCGCGCCTACTATCCAACGTACATAGAAACCCATCTGTACGACCTTCAATTTCAAAAGAAATTACTGAATCGTCCGGAACCACCAGTGGGCGTATGTTTAGATTGTGCGGTGATACCGGAGTAATTACAAAACTTGCTGAATCCGGAAATACCACAGGCCCATTACAACTCAACGAATAACCTGTAGAACCTGTAGGAGTTGAAACAATTAATCCATCTGCCCAATAAGTATTTAAAAATTCTCCATTGAGATAAGTATGAATTTTAATCATCGGAGAAATATCTTTTTTATGAATTGCAAATTCGTTTAAGCCATAAGGCAATCCTTTGAACAAAGGCATGTTGGCATCTAAATGAATTAATGTTCTTTTATCTAACACAAAAGTTCGCTTCACCAAAGATTCTATTGCGGAGTGAATTTCATTTTTTCCGATACTTGCTAAAAATCCTAACCTACCATAATTGATTCCCAATACCGGAATACCTTTATCACCCACAAAAGTTATGGCGTCCAAAAAAGTTCCATCGCCGCCAAGGCTGATCATAAAATCAATATCTACTAAATCTTCTGATTGATTAAATGTGGAATACTTATCGGTAAGATTGATAGAAGAATAAAATTGATTGAAAAAATCTTGATAAATAACCGGTTCAATTTTAAATATGGAAAACTCTTTCAGCAAAAGTTTTAAGCCTTCCAATTGCTCCGACTCTAACCCTCTACTGTAAACTGCAATGCGCATATATTGGATTTATTGGATAAACATACAATTTAAATGACAATTAAGGATGTAAAAATAAACCCTTTTGGCCTAATTGATTTAAAGTGAATTCAATGCTTAAATGAAAATCGTGAACCATTACCACATCAAAACCTATACCGCCGCTATATAAAAATCGATTGTTCAATTTTGTTGCCGATTGGTGATAAGCATATCCAAAATCTGCAAATGCCTTAGCGTAGATGGTAAATGGAATTCTTTGATAGGCTTTTGATTTTAGAAAAGTAGGCGCAGTAAAAAAAAGTAATTTCTTTTTTAAATCAAATTTTGAATATACGTATGCCGGCCCGTCTATCACATAATATTGATAACCGCGCAAATAATCTTCTTTATAGCCCAATGCTTTTTGATGGTAATAAGGCTGATCAAAAGGTAATTTTATTTCTCCTCCTAATCGCATACTCAAGTACCATTTATTTGAAAGTGAATAATATTGATTGAAATTCGGTTTGATAGAAAACTCATTGATACCTCCCGAAAATTGAAGGCCTGTTTTTTTTAATTTAAAAGAAAAAGTACGCCCCGTAAGCGGATACATAATATTATCTACATCATTGTATTGCAGCCAATATTCCAACTCTACATAATTCTGTTTGGAAGAATGAGAATAAAAATAATCCGGATTATACGTGGAGATAATAGAATCGGCCACATTTACTTGCCCTAATTTTAGCGTAAAAGTTTCTGTTTTTTTGATGTGCTTTCGAACATAAATGGCTGCTTTAATAAACCATTCGTTTTGTGCAAAACGATCATTTTTAAAATAAACCAATTTATTATCCGCATCTGTTTTGTAAGGAATTTCTTTGGTTTCTTCAAAAGCCGGCCGCCAATTTTAAACCGGTGGTCAATTTTTTATTAATGTAAGGAAGGCTATATTCAAAAGAAATATTTCTTTTAAATCCATTGATCAAAACCAACGCCAGCCTATCTTTTCGGCCGGAAAAATTAAAATGCGTAAAGAAAATACCATAACTCACTCTTTTAAAATCTGCATGATAGGTATTTACCCATTCATTAAAAGAACGATCAGCCAATTGAAAATAAGGAATCGGAAAAATGTACCATCGTTCTTCAACCAAAATAATGATATCTACTTTATCTACTTCTACAATGGGAAGTATTTTTACTTCTAAAAATAGAGAGGTGTTGTAGATGAGTTCGCTGGATTTTTCTAACTGATTTACTAATTCCATTTTATTCACGGTATCGCCTTCATGAATCAACATTTCTCGCAAAATGATATAGTCTTTTGTTTTTTTATTGCCGGTTATAGAAATGTTTCGAATAATCAATGAAGCCGAAGAATCAATTCCGGACAAACCTTCATCCAAAATACCTCTCGGATTTATTTGTGCAAATCCAAAAAGATGCATGCCGATAAAAATAAAAAGAAGAATTGCCGTTTTAAAAAAAAGGCTTTTTACTTTCTTACTTTTTTTAAGAAAAAAAAATGGGCTTTGCATGAATTGAAATGAAAAGAAATGCTGCACATGAAGTTCGTTAAATATCGAGGTAATTCATTAAGTTTTGATAATTCGCACTGATTTCATTTTCAAATAATTCTTCTCCCGAATAAAATAAAACTGAGAATTCGTACCGCTCAAATGTGGCAATAATAGTGGAAATTTCTTTTTTATTTATTTGTAGCGTTACTTTCAATAATGCAGAAGGATCTTCTTGCTGAATATTTAGATGCATAATGGTTGCTCCTTCACTTTCTACAATTCCGTTTATTTCTGAAACGGATAATTGATTGCGATCCATTTCCAACACAATTAAAGCGCCGCCTTCATCTGCACCGCAAAAATTTCCGGTGGCATTTAATAAATCCAAAGCAGAAATGCTTCCTAAAAATTCTTGATGTTCATTTACAATAGGAATAATATTGGTTTTGTATCTTTTTGTAATCGGCACCGCTCTTAAAAAATGTTGATTGTAAGGTATCATGGCAAGAATTAATTCTTCCGAAAAATCCGCAATTTTTTGATTGGAATTATGAATATCTAATAAAAACTCTTCGCTCAATAAGCCCAAATATTTTTTCTTTTTGATCACGGGTAAATGAGTGAGTTTATATTGTGCCAATAGATCTTTCGCACGTGCTACATTTTCCTCTACATTTAGATAAGGCAAATTTTTATCGATAAGGTGCAGTGTAGTCATTAGTTAAATTAAGTGATTACTTCTGGATTAAGTTCTAATATACTAAAGACAATCTAAATCAAGGTAAAGTTGCAGCAGGTTCAGTATGTTTTGCTAAAAAGTTTTCCAGTATTTCATTAAATTCATGAGGCACTTCCATCATCGGTGCATGACCACATTTATCTATAAAATGAAGTTCGCTATTGGGTATTAATTTATTAAATTCTTCTCCTACAAATGGCGGAGTAATGATGTCATTTTTTCCCCAAATCAAACAAGTGGGTTGTTCAATATGATTTAGCTCTTCGCCCAAATTATTGCGGATAGCGGATTTCGCTAAGGAAATAATTTTGATCACTTTAATTCTGTTATTGGTGATTTCAAAACATTCATCTACTAATTCGTCGGTAGCCATTGCCGGATCGTAAAAAGTAATTTGTGTTTTCTTACGGATGTATTCTTTATCTCCTCGTTTTGGATAACTATCGCCCATACCGTTTTCAAACAAACCGGAACTTCCTGTAAGGGTTAAAGTTTTTACACGTTCCGGATTTTTTAAAATGTATACCAAGGCTACATGTCCTCCTAAAGAATTTCCTAAAAGATGTATCTTATTATAATTGCGATGTTCAATAAATCTTTTTACAAATTTTTGTAAACCTCCTACGGTGGTATGTAATAAATCTAATTCGAAAAGAGGCAACATCGGTACAATTACTTTGTGGCTTTTTCTAAAGTGCTCTATCAAATCTCCAAAATTACTCAAGGCCCCAAAAAGTCCGTGCAAAAGAACCAATGGCTCTCCCTCTCCTACCTCTATAAATTTGAATTTTTTATCTTGAATAATTTGATACTCCATGGTAATAATTGGGCTTAATGATAATTGAACCTGGGTTGTTTATACTGCTAAAATAAATGTTTCTGCGCAGAAAATTGGCGAAACATTTTATTAAACCTCTTCTTTTGGAAGAAATTGATCACCAATTTTTTCAAAGAAATTTTGTAATTCACCAAAAAGCCCTTTAAATGCAGGAATAATTTTCCCGATAAATTCGATAGTGCGTGGCCCCCATGGCGATACGTGAGGATACATAAAAGAACTCTTAATCATTTCCGGACTGATCAAATACATTTTTTCGGCATAAAATAATACCACAGAAAATATGATTCCATAAATAAGTGCATACACTAAGATTCCTCCAATAATATTTAACCATCCGAGCATGGCTAAAGCCAAAGCCTTTTCAATAATTCGCGCTACAATTTTTACAAGAAAAACTACAATTACAAAAACTAAAATGAAACTAATAATGGGTAACCATTTAATAATGCCGGTATAATTCTGTATGTAATGAGTAACAACCACCGAAAGTTTGAGTGCTGCCGCCAAACCAATTAACAATGCAAAAAATGCAAAAACGGCCACCACAAAGCCTTTGCTAAAACCTTTGAAAATAGCCATAGCCATTACTGCAAAAAAAGCGATATCAATGGGCATATTTTACTTTCCGAGTTTATCTAAAACAAAAAACCTTCTTATTTAGAAAGAAGTTCTTTTACAATTGTTGCAATTGCTTTGCCTTCTGCTTTTCCGGCTAATTCTTGATTAGCCGCTGCCATTACTTTTCCCATATCCGACGGCGAAGTAGCTCCTTTTTCTTCTACTATTTTTTGAATTATAGATTTTAATTCATCGTATTCCATTTGTTTTGGTAGAAATTTTTCAATGACTTCAATTTCTTCTTTCTCTTTCGCAGCAAGGTCTTCGCGATGTTGGGTTTCGTAAATTTCTAAAGAATCTTTTCTTTGTTTTACTAATTTCTGCAATAATTTTATTTCGTCTGCGGAAGTAATTTCTCCTTTGAAACCTTCAGCGGTTTTGGTATTGATAATGGCGGATTTGATAGCCCTTAATGCACGCAAAGTTTTTTCGTCTTTTGCACGCATGGCCTCTTTTAAATCCGACATCACTTTTTCTTCTAAACTCATAAAGTATATTTTAAAAAAAAAAAATCAAAAAAATAAATGAAAACTATTTATTCTTTTCGTTTTCCATTTCAATAAATTTATTATGGAAATCTTTAGCGAAAGATTTTATGTACGCAGTCAACTCTTCATTCTGAGTGGCTCGTTTAAAAGTATCTCCCATCGTCATAAAAACTTGATAGTAAAAATCAGCCATTTCATCCACCATCATATCTTTTGTCCATAGATCGATGCGCAAGGCAGATTTTTCAATTCCGTCCCAAAAGGCGATGCACATGGCTTTGGCAATTTGTGGGTCTTCAGCCGAACTTCCCGCCGCACTCCAGCTTATTTGTTGAGGCACTTTTTCAGCATCCAGCTGAACTTTAATGTGTATATCTGATTGTGTCATAATTGAATGCAAAAATAATGTTTATTCATTACCAAGAAGAATCCGTGATATAAACTTTGTACGAATCTTAAAAGTTAAATAGAACCATTCATATAATTTTTAAAAAAAATTCTTGTACTAATCGTAATTTACTTTTCCATTTTCAAAATTATTTTATGAAAAAAATTTATTTCCTTCCTCTCTTTTTATTGTTATTAAGTTTTTCTGATTTTTCTTTTGGTCAAAAAAATCCATCAAGTTCTACCAATTCTAAAACGATAGAAAATCCTTTGGTACAAACAGAATCGGCAGTGGTTACCAAAAATACGGTGACCATCAAAGGCCAAGTAGTGCCTTATTCTACAACCGCCGGCACCTTACCTCTTTGGGATGAAAATGGAAAAGCAATTGCCTCCATTTTTTATACTTATTTTCAACGAACAGATGTAAAAGATAATACAACGCGCCCTCTTTTTATTTCTTTCAATGGCGGTCCGGGCACGGCTTCCGTGTGGATGCAAATTGGTTATACCGGTCCGCGAATTTTAAATATTGATGATGAAGGTTATCCATTACAACCATACGGATTAAAAGATAATCCCAATTCCATTTTGGATGTAGCTGATATTGTGTATGTAGATCCGGTGAATACAGGTTTCTCGAGAAAAATAGATCAAAGTGTTGCTGATTCAAAATTTTTTGGAGTAAATGCAGATATAAAATATTTGGCAGAATGGATCAATACTTTTGTTACACGCAATAACAGATGGGCCTCTCCAAAATATTTGATCGGCGAAAGCTATGGCACCACAAGGGTTTCAGGGCTTGCATTGGAATTACAAAATTCTTATTGGATGTATCTTAATGGAGTCATTTTGGTATCTCCAACAGATTTAGGAATTGAAAGAACCGGACCTGTAGATGATGCATTGATGTTGCCTTATTTTTCCGCTACAGCTTGGTATCACAAGGCTTTATCTTCTGATCTACAAAATAGAGATTTGACCAACATGCTTCCGGAAGTAGAATCTTTTACCATTAACGAATTGATACCTGCCTTGGTTAAAGGAAGTACATTGAGCGATGCAGAAAAAGATCAAATTGCTCAAAAAATGTCACACTATTCGGGGCTTTCTAAAAAAGTAATTTTAGAACACAATTTGGTGATTCCTGCTAATTTTTTCTGGAAAGAATTATTGCGCGACAAAGGTTTTACGGTAGGAAGATTAGATAGCAGATACCGAGGAATTGATAAAGAAGATGCCGGTGATCGTCCTGATTACAATGCAGAACTTACTTCATGGCTACATTCTTTTACACCGGCGATGAATATGTATGTGCGAGAAGAATTAAAATACAAAACTGATTTGAAATATAATATGTTTGGTTCGGTTTGGCCATGGGACAATAAAAATAATCGAACCGGAGAAAATTTAAGACAAGCGATGGCGCAAAATCCTTATTTACATTTATTGGTTCAATCCGGATATTATGATGGAGCTTGTGATTATTTCAATGCAAAATATAATTTGTGGCAAATGGATCCCGGAGGAAAATTGAAAAACAGAATGAGCTGGAAAGGCTTTCGCAGCGGGCATATGATGTATTTACGCAAACCAGATTTAGCAGAAGCCAACGAACAATTAAGAGAATTTATTAAAAATTCTACACCCAAACCCGGCGAGCCCGCTAAATTTTAATTTATCAAAAACAAAAAAATCGCTTCAATTATTGGAGCGATTTTTTTGTGTAAGCAGTCAATAAATTTAAAAGGTCTAAAGGATGATTAGAAGATTGGTAAGCACGAGCTTTTTCCAATCCTTTTTTTACCAATTCCTTTTTTAGATTTTCATCTTTAAAAATCAACATCATTTTTTCGGCAATGCTTCTAAAATTTTCCGAGTTAAAATATAAAGCAACTTCTTCGCTAATTTCTTTAATGATGCTATCCTCGGAAGCTAAAATAGGTACACATGAATTCATAGCCTGAAGTGCAGTTGCAATAGGCATTTCAGCAATTGAAGGAAAAATTATTGCATAAGATGATTGAAGTAAATTAAAATTCTCTTGGTAGGAAAGTGCCGGTAAAATATTGACCTCATTTTTAAATCTATAGTTTTCTAATGATGCGGAGAAATTATCGAAATCATGGGCCTTATTTCCTGTAATGATTAATTGCATTCCGCTCTTTTGTCTTTTCTTAAAAGCAGAAAATGCCTTCAGTAAATTCATCAAATTTCCTCGAGAACCAATTAATCCGGAATAAATAAAAAATTCATTTCCGCCCGCAAATTTTTCCTTTATTAATTCTTTTTCTTCCAACGAAAACGGTTTTTTCTCAAATGAAATTTCCGGATTCCAGACTTGAATTTTATCATCGAAGCCGGGATATTTTTTACCAATTTTATTTTTCTCCCATTGCGAGAAAACGATAATTCGCTGTAAGTTTTTAAAAAAATTAGAAATCCTTTTTTTGAGAAAATTGTGTTGAGCATTTGACAATTCTTTCGGAGAAATTATTTCTGTCAAATCAGGTGACAGTAAGACTTGTGGCATTTTACTTTTAATTGGAAAACCGCCGATTTGAACTAATATATCCGATTGATTTTTTTTTAATTCCCTCTTTATTTTGAAATGAAACCAAATCCTTGCACGCAAAAAATTATTGGGAATTTCACCAAAAACAACCAAAGTAAGATTGGGTAATTTTTCTAAACCATCAATGTGCTTTTCTGAAAAGAAAATGAATTGATGTTCCGTATGTTCGGTAGCAATTTTAAAAAATATTTTTACCCAATAATCATCCGATAGGTAATTATTTCTATCACGATCAAAAAAACAAATTGTATTGATAGATACAATCATGATTCATGTAAAATTTTTATTCTTATGGAATGAATCCGAATCTTACGCTCTCTCACTCAACTCCAACCATCGAATTTCTTTTTTATCCAACAACACAATAATATCGCTAATTCGCTCAGAAATTTCTTGTAGTTTTTCAAAGTCTAGAGAAGCATTATTCAATTTCACTTCCAATAATTTTTTTTCGTTTTCTAAATTGGCTATTTCTTTTTCTAGTCCTTCTAATTCTTTTTTTTTCTTTAAAAGATAATGCGGTTTTTTCTGAAGAATCCTTCTTATTATCAACATCTTTTTCAACGGATAATTTCTTCGTAAGCACAGGCTGAGGCTTGTTTTCCTGCATTTGTTTCCACATTCTATATTGAGAATAATTACCCGGAAAATCCCTAATTTCTCCATCACCTTCAAAAGCAAAAAGATGATCTACCAAACGATCCATAAAATATCTATCATGACTCACAATTAAAATACAACCGGGAAAATCTTGTAAAAATTCTTCGAGCGTTCGCAATGTTTGTAAATCCAAATCATTGGTAGGCTCATCCAACACTAAGAAATTAGGGTTCTTAAAAAGGATACTCAATAAATGCAATCTTCTTTTTTCGCCACCACTTAATTTACTCAAAGGAGTGAATTGTTGTTGGGCAGTGAAACCAAATTTTTCCATGAATTGCGTCGCACTAATTTTACTGCCATCAGCTAAAGGAAAAAATTCTGCAAAATCTTTTACATATTCTATCGCTCGTTTATCTTCTTTATATTGTAAACCTTCTTGTGCGAAATTGCCAAACACAATGGTATCTCCATGATTGATTTTACCACTATCAGGCTGCATCAAATTCAATGCTATCTTCAAAAAAGTAGATTTTCCGGTTCCATTTTTTCCTACAATTCCTACACGTTCTCCTTTCTTGAAAGTATAATCAAAGCCATTCATGATTACTTTATCGCCAAAAGATTTATGTACCTTTTTCATCTCTAAAACTTTACCGCCCATGCGAGTCATTTTTACTTGAAGTGTTACTTCTGCATTTTCTTTTTTCTGACTCACGCGTTCTTCTACATCCGCAAAAGCATCTTGCCTACTTTTTGATTTGGTGGTTCGCGCTTTCGGCTGCTTGCGCATCCATTCTAATTCTTTCCTAAAAATATTTTTATCTTTTGCTAATTCACTCGCTTGAATTTCATGGCGCAAGGCTTTTTGTTCTAAGAAATAATCGTAATCACCTTTGTAAACAAATATTTTTTCTTCATCCAATTCCACGATTTCATTACAAACAGCATCCAAAAAATATCGATCGTGCGTTACCAATAATAATGTGCTTTTATTTGTTGCTAAAAAACTTTCTAACCATTCTATCATTTCCACATCTAAATGGTTCGTAGGTTCATCTAAAATCATCATGCACTTTCCTTCATGTAATTGAGATTCAATCAGGGCTTGAGCCAGAGCCACTCTTTTTCTCTGTCCACCACTCAAATTTTTCATGGGTTCATTGAGGTGATGCAAATTCAGTTTTCCTAAAATTTGTTTTAAATCACTTTCAAAATTCCAAGCATCAGCTTCTGTTAATTCGGTGATTAATTCACTCATTCTATTTTCATCGAGTGATTCTTGCTCCAACAAAATTTCATATTCTTTTACCAAAGCCACCACATTATTATCAATACTCAAAATATTATCCCAAATGGATTTTTCATTTTGAAAAGCAGTGTCTTGTTGCAACATAATTACTTTCACGTCTTTATTCACCCAGATGGTGCCGGATTCTGCCGTGTCTAATCCCGCAATAATTTTTAAAAGTGTTGATTTCCCGCTACCGTTGCGAGCGACGAAGGCAATTTTATCTCCTTCTTCAATGTAAAAACTAATGTCTTTGAAGAGGGTTCTAATTCCGAAGGATTTACTTAAATTTTCTACTGAAGCGTAATGCATAGCCGGCAAAGGTAAATTGTTTCATTTTGGCAAATGAAAATTGTTGGAAAAGCAGGCCATTTTCTAAAAAATTCTTACCAATAAAAAGTTAATTCTGAGTATTATTACAGAATAGAAGAAATCCATTTGACGGCAACCCTCTCGATTTTAAAGCAATTTTAAAGACCTATTGTTGATCGCTTTCTTTTCATATAATAAATCTCTATTTTTGCACCCCTCTAATAAATACAGAAATACAATGAGTAAAAGAATTCTAATCACCGGTGGTGCCGGATTTATCGGATCGCATTTAACTCGTCTATTCGTTACTAAATATCCCGATTACCAAATAGTTAATTTAGATAAATTGACTTATGCAGGTAATCTTGAAAACCTTACTGATATTGAAGATTCGCCCAATTATACTTTTGTAAAAGGGGATATTGAAGATATGGAATTAGTGCAATCTCTTTTCGAAAAATATCATTTTACAGGAGTGTTGCATTGTGCTGCAGAAAGCCATGTGGATAGATCTATTACTGATCCTTTAGCGTTTGTTAGAACAAATGTCTTGGGAACCGTTTCTTTATTGCAGGTAGCAAAAGAGGCTTGGAAAGAAAATATGGAAGGAAAATTATTTTATCACATTTCTACAGATGAAGTTTATGGAAGTTTGGGAGAGGAAGGTTTTTTTGTAGAAACAACTCCCTATGATCCGCGTAGCCCGTATTCCGCATCCAAGGCTTCTTCCGATCATTTTGTACGTGCATTTTTTCATACCTATCATTTGCCCATTTTAATTTCTAATTGTTCTAATAATTATGGGCCTTTTCATTTTCCTGAAAAATTAATTCCTCTTTGCATTCATAATATCATCAATAATAAACCGCTGCCTATTTATGGAAAAGGATTAAACGTACGCGATTGGTTATTTGTAGAGGACCACGTAAGAGCGATAGATACTATTTTCCATAATGGAAAAATTGGTGAAACCTACAACATCGGCGGCCACAACGAATGGAAAAATATTGACATCATCAAAGAACTGTGCGTGCAAATGGACAATAAATTAGGCCGCGAAAAAGGCAGTTCGGAGAAATTGATCACTTATGTGAAAGATAGAGCAGGCCACGATTTGCGTTATGCAATTGATGCTACTAAATTAAAAAATGATTTAGGATGGAAACCTTCTCTTCAATTTGAAGAAGGTCTTTCTAAAACTATAGATTGGTATTTATCTAATAGCCAATGGCTGGAAGATGTTACCAGTGGGGCTTACACGAGTTACTACCAAAAGCAATATGGAGATTCATCAAACTAAGAAAAGTTTGAAATTTTTTATTGATACTTATTCATCAAATCAAAAACGATTTTACGATCTGCTTCTGTTAATACTTTAGCGCTGTCTGTCAATCCGAAATGTCTTTTGAATGCTTGAATGGCGGCGGTGGTATCTTTTACGGAATAGCCAATGATTCTTAATCCTTGAATGGCATTAAAATTTTCCGGCACTACTAAATTAGTGGTATCAGAATACCAAAGACCAAAACTTTTTTGAGCAAGTAATTGCCACGGAAAAGATGCATTTGGATCATTCTTTCTGGTGGGTGCAATATCCGCATGGCCAATAAAATTCGCGGTAGGAATTCCATATTTTGATTTGAGAGAACCCAATAAATTCAGCAAGCTATTAATTTGGGCTTGAGGAAAATTTTCAAATCCATTATTATCTAATTCAATACCAATAGAGGAAGAATTTACATCTTTATCATTTCCCCAAGAACCAATACCGGCGTGCCATGCACGCAAATAATCATTCAGCATATGATGAATAGTGCCGTCTTTGCAAATCACATAATGCGCACTTACTTGCGTACGAGGTAAGGTGAAAGTTTTTAAAGTTTGCTCGCAACTATTTTGTGCAGTGTGATGGATAATTACAAAGTTGGGTTTGCGCAATCCAAAATTAGTAGTGCCCACCCAAGTAGATTTTGTTCCATCCAAAGGATAACGACTTATTTCTTTGGCAAATTCTTTCGCTTGTTTTTTATATACTCTATTAGTGCTTGCATATTTATTGGTAGAGCAAGCCGTAGAGAAGAAAATTAAAAAGAAAATTAAATACTTTGTTTTCATCTTTTTAAAAATAAAATTGTTGATAAATTTTACATACTTCTGCGATACTGGCCACCCACTTGATACAAGGCTTTCGTAATTTGTCCTAATGAACAATACTTTACTGTTTCCATTAATTCGGCAAATAAATTACCATTATTGATGGCTACATTTTGCAAATTCTTCAGCATTTGTTCACTTTCTTTTTTATGTAATTTTTGAAATGTTTTTACATGTGCTATTTGCTGATCTTTTTCATCACGCGTACTTCGAATAACTTCTGCAGGCAAAATGGTGGGTGATCCTGCTTTATTTAAAAATGTATTCACTCCCACAATCGGATATTCACCGGTATTTTTCATTGCTTCGTAATACAAACTTTCTTCTTGAATTTTATTTCTTTGATACATTCTTTCCATAGCGCCCAATACTCCACCTCTTTCAGAAATTTTATTAAACTCTACCATCACGGCTTCTTCTACCAAATCGGTTAATTCTTCAATCAAGAAACTACCTTGATTTGGATTTTCATTTTTTGCCGTACCTAATTCTCTATTGATAATTAATTGAATCGCCATAGCACGACGCACACTTTCTTCTGTAGGAGTTGTAATCGCTTCATCATAGGCATTGGTATGGAGGCTGTTGCAATTATCATAAATTGCATAAAGCGCTTGCAACGTAGTTCGAATATCATTAAAGTCTATTTCTTGTGCGTGTAAACTTCTTCCACTTGTTTGAATATGATATTTTAATTTTTGCGAACGCTCCGATGCATTGTATTTATATTTCATCGCCTTCGCCCAAATTCTTCTGGCTACTCTTCCAATCACACTATATTCAGGATCCATTCCATTACTAAAAAAGAAAGAAAGATTATGCGCAAAATCATCAATCTTCATTCCTCGGCTCATATAATATTCTACATAAGTAAATCCGTTGGATAAAGTAAATGCAAGCTGAGTGATAGGATTGGCACCGGCTTCAGCAATATGATAACCGCTTATCGAAACGGAATAAAAATTTCTAACATTATTTTCTATAAAATATTCTTGTACATCGCCCATTAATTTTAATGCGAATTCTGTAGAAAAAATACAAGTATTTTGCGCCTGATCTTCTTTTAAAATATCTGCTTGCACTGTACCTCTTACGGTTGCTAATGCTTTCTTTTTTATTTCTTCGTAAATTTCTTTTGGCAACACATCTTCGCCTGAAAGGCCTAATAAACGCAATCCCAAACCATCATTTCCTTTTGGTAAATGGCCGGTCATTTTACCTTTTTCCGGCCGAACTACCACCCCATTTAATCCAATATATTTTGGCAAGTTTTCGTGTTTGAATTTCGATTCTATGATGTCATTTACTTGTTCGCGAAGATTATTTTCTAAAATATATTTTTCACATTGTTGATCTATGGCGGCATTTAAAAAGAAAGCCAATAACATGGGAGCAGGACCATTGATGGTCATACTCACAGATGTTTTCGGATCGCAAAGATCGAAACCGCTGTACAATTTTTTTGCATCATCCACCGTGGCAATGCTCACTCCGGCATTTCCTACTTTCCCATAAATATCCGGCCGCAAACCAGGATCTTCACCATACAAAGTAACACTGTCAAATGCAGTGCTGAGGCGCTTTGCAGGCTGACCCAAACTTACATAATGGAATCTTCTGTTTGTTCTTTCAGGACCACCTTTCTCCGGCAAACATTCTGGTAGGATCTTCTTCTGCACGTTTTAAAGGAAATACTCCGGCAGTGTAAGGATACATTCCGGGAAAATTTTCTTGTAATCTCCATCGCAAAATATCACCCCAATCTTTAAAGCGTGGAACTGCTATTTTTGGAATTTTTAAATGAGAAAGTGATTCAAAATAAAGCGGTTGTTTGATGATATTACCTCTCACATTATATTCAAAAAATTCGTTTTCGTATTTCACTTTTATCTCCGGCCACTCTTCAATTAATGCTTTATTTTCAAGAAATATTTTTTTCTCAATTTCTTTTTGCAAACTCAATAAAGCAGATAATTGTTCTTCATTATTTTTATCAGAAAGGTTTGAATTATTTCTACACATTTCAATCACTCCACTTATCTGATACCATTGTGAAGCAAGCTCAGACTGCCTTTCACAATCTTGATTGTATTTTTCTATGGCTTCTGCAATCTCTGCTAAATAACGAACGCGCTTGGAAGGAATAATGGCTTCGCCAAAAATAGGGCTGCTCTCGGGAGCTTCGTATTTAGCCCAATCCTTACCCATTTTTTCATTGACCTTGGTAATGATCAAATTGAATAAAGCATTGCATCCGGGATCATTGAATGTGGATGCCACTGTGCCGATTACCGGAAATTCATTTTCTTTTTTTGACCAAAGAAGATGATTTCTTTGATATTGTTTTTTTACATCACGAAGTGCATCTAAAGCTCGGCCTTATCAAATTTATTGATACAAACAATGTCGGCATAATCCAACATATTGATCTTTTCTAATTGCGAAGCAGCACCAAATTCCGGCGTCATTACATACATGCTAATATCCACGAAATCTAAGATAGACGCGTCACTCTGGCCCACACCGGCACTTTCTAAAATAACGAAATCATATCCGGCAGATTTACAAATATCAATAGCTTCTTGCACGTGATTACTGAGCGCTTTGTCATTTTCTCTTGTGGCTAAAGAACGCATGTAGGCTCTCGGATTATGAATGGAATTCATTCTAATTCTATCACCCAATAAAGCACCTCCGGTTTTTTTTCTGGAAGGATCTACAGAAATCACGGCAATGGTTTTATCAGAGTAAGTAGCTAAAAACCTACGAACTATTTCATCTGTAACCGAAGATTTTCCTGCACCGCCGGTGCCTGTAATACCCAATACCGGCGCAGATTTGGTTTCATTTAATAATTCAAATTTCTTATCTGCTTCTGCTAATGTAATGGAATGCGCTACGGTTTTAATATCATGCCACTCATCCAAAATAAAAGGCCGTGTATTTTTTTGGCGTCTTTTTGCTTCACCATTTTCTTCTCTATCAATTTTTTTTGCTTGTTGACAAGTGTTAATTACATCTTCTATCATTCCTTCCAAACCCATACGGCGCCCATCATCCGGAGAAAATAAACGTGTAATTCCATACGCATGTAATTCAGCAATTTCCGCAGGTAAAATAGTTCCGCCACCTCCACCAAAAATTTTTATATGGCCGCAACCACTTTCTTTTAATAAATCTTTCATGTATTTAAAGAACTCTACATGCCCTCCTTGATAACTTGTAATCGCTATGCCGTCTACATCTTCCTCAATTGCACATTCTACTATTTCGTGTACACTTCTATTATGCCCTAAATGAATAATCTCCGCTCCTTTGCTTTGCATAATTCGTCGCATAATATTGATGGCCGCATCATGTCCATCAAATAAAGATGCTGCGGTTACAATTCTTACCGTACTACTAATATCAGCCATAATTTTATTTTATGATTTTGCAAAATTACAATGTTTCAAATTGAGGTTTGAAATAGAATCATCCAATTATTTTTTCAATGCTAAAATAGAAAAATCACTTTCATCTTTTACGATTGTATTCTTCAATCTGCCTAATTTTTCAATCTCCATTTCTACTACATCGCCGGGTTGTAACCATTGTTCTTTATAATTTGGATCATTGAATTTTCCCGTACCGTTTAATTCAAGAAAACAACCTGTACCAACGGTTCCGCTGCCAATTACATCGCCGGGAAATAATTGCACACCATAACTACAGCGTTCAATTATTTCTGCAAACGTCCAATCCATATCTCCAAAATTCCCTTCACTTACTTGCACTCCATTTACCCAACATTTCATTCCTAAATTATAAGCATTGCCCACATGATTTTCTTTTGCTGAAATTTTATAAGGTTCCAATTCATCCGGAGTTACTAACATAGGACCAATAATGGTAGCAAAATCTTTTCCTTTTGCGGGACCTAAGTTGAGTTTCATTTCATCCATTTGTAATCCGCGCGCACTCATATCATTCATGATCATGTAACCGCCAATATAATCATCGGCTTCAGCAGCAGGAATATTTCTGCCCGGTTTACAAACTACTATTGAAACTTCTAATTCAAAATCTAATTTTTCGAAATGGTCGGGCATACAAACTATCTCTCCCGGACCTGCAACGCTATTGTGATTTGTAAAATAAAAAATAGGAAACTGATCAAATTCCGGAATCATATCTACTCTGCGATTTCTTCTGGCTGATGCCACATGCTGACGAAAAGCATATCCATCGCGACAACTCGTAGGATGCGGTACAGGTGCGAGAATCCGTGCTTCTTCAAAAGAAATTCCTTTATAATTTCCTTTACCTTCTTCTAAGGCTTTATTGGCAGCTTGCGCAATCGGAAAAACATCATCCCAATAATTCAAAAACATCATCATCGTGCTTGGTAAGTTGGGATGCAATTGATCGGCATCATATAATTTTCCATTTATTAAAAAAGCCAGCTGAGCGTGGCCATCATTCAAATAAGAAACTAATTTCATGGTTACACTTTTATAAAAAAATATAGAATTTATATCACTAAAAAATAATAGGGCAAGGATTGCAAGTTAAATCATTCAGTCACAAATAAAAAAGTGGTTATTGCAGAAGAGGTACAAAATTTGCCTTCTAAATCAATAAAAGTTAACTTTGAGTTTTCCTTTTTTTTATATAATTAAACCTTATGTAAATAGAAATGAAATTTGAAAAAATACATAATAAAGGTCAGGCGCAAATTTTTAAAAATCGCTATTTGGAATATTTCACCAAGACCCACCCTTTAGTAATTTGGGGCATGTATATTCCGATTATTATTTTATTATTGATGTATGCTTCTCACACTTTAGCATTCAGCGCGCTAAAAATTGTATTACTTTTTTTTGGCGGCATTTTTTTCTGGACATTTTTTGAATATATGATGCATCGTTTTGTTTTTCATTGGGTAAGCGATAATCCGCGCATACAACGAATTGCATACGTGATGCATGGAAATCATCATGAATTTCCGCGGGATAAACAACGCTTATTTATGCCTCCCGTTCCGAGTTTGATTATTTCATCATTGATTTTTTTATTGTTGTACTTCGTGATGCAAAAAAATGCGATTGTCTTTTTTCCGGGATTTATTTTAGGATATTTAATTTATGGAAGTATGCATTATGCCATTCATGCATGGAATCCGAAATACAAATGGATGAAACCTATTTGGCGCAATCATCATTTGCATCATTACAAAAGCGAAGACAAAGGATTTGGCGTGAGCTCGCATATTTGGGATGTAGTTTTTGGAACTCAGTTCGATCTTAAAAAAGAAAAAGAAGATAAGGAAGCGGTGCAAAAATTGATGTACTAAAAAATAATTACCATTTTTCTTCATCGCTGAAAGTATTGCTATTGCTATATTTTTCTCTGCTTTTTATTTTTTCTAATTGTCGTTCAATTATTAAATCAGCGATAATCGGGGCAGCATCGAAGCCAATATGCTCATTCAATGCCCCTTTTAATTTCTCTTCATTCACATCTATTTTATAAAGAAGAAAAAGTAAGGATTGAAAATCAGTATCGATCAATTCATTAATTAAATTGATTAAAAGCGCTCGGCTATCCGATGCATTTTTTGTTGAAATAGAATGAATGGTTTTTTCTAAATTCTCAATCATCAATTAGGATTTTTAATTCAAATTTAAAATACTCAATCCGCATTAATATCTTTCTTCTATTCCTAAATTAAATAAAGCAAAATCATATTTTACAGGATCTTGGGCATCAAAATTTCTTAGTGCATTGGTTAATTCTACAGCTGCTAACCAATCTACCGCATCTCGATGTAATATTTGCAAACTCTTGGCTACACGCGCCACATGCACATCTACCGGGCAAATTAATTGCGCCGGAGAAATCGTTTTCCAAATTCCAAAATCCACTCCTTTTTTATCATCGCGTACCATCCATCTCAAATACATATTCAATCGCTTGCAGGTCGATTTTTTTTGAGGAGAAGCAACATGTTTTTTAGTTCGATGTGGAACATCTTCTAAAGAAAAAAAATAATGGTAAAAATGATTGAGGCCCGATTCTACCACAGAAATATTTTCTAAAGATGGATTTTCATTTACAATTGCAGGATTAAAAAATGCCGATTCTAAAGAATTATTTTTTGTAAAATGAAATTTAAAAAAAGAAATGAAATACAATAAATCTGTATCATTAAATGTACGATGACAAAATCCCTCAAGTCTTCGCAGATCAGTATCAGTATGGTTTACACAAAAATCATGAGGTGCATTATCCATTAATTGCATCAAAAATTTCGATTTATTGATGATGGTTTTTCGAATGCCCCAAGCAAAAATAGCCGCAAAAAAGCCGGCTATTTCTATATCTTGTTTTTTAGAAAATAAATGCGGAATACAAATTGGATCTGTTTTTATAAAATCCGGTTGATTGTATTCTTCTACTTTTCTATCCAGAAATTGTTGAAGTTTTTCTTTCAAGATGGTTTTGAATTATAAAAAAATTGTACCGATTTTTATCCAATCGCTTGATCCAAATCTGCAATTAAATCATCCGCATCTTCAATACCTACACTCAATCTGATTAATGAATCGACCAAACCATTTTTGATTCTTTCTTCGCGCGGAATACTTGCATGAGTCATTGACGCAGGATGACCAATTAAACTTTCTACACCACCCAAACTCTCTGCCAGCGCAAATAATTTTGTATGTGAAAGCACGCGGTTAGCGGCTTCCATGCTATCATCTTTCAAAGTAAAACTCATCATTCCACCAAAGCCACGCATTTGCTTTTTCGCAATTGCATGATTGGGATGTTCTTCTAAACCGCACCAATATACCTTTTCTACTTTCGGATTATTTTTTAACCAATGAGCTACTTTCTCTCCATTTTCGCAATGTCTTTGCATCCTAATATGAAGTGTTTTTAAACCGCGCAAAATCAAAAAACAATCTTGCGGGCCGGGTACTGCACCACAGCTATTTTGAATAAAAGTTAATTGCTCATTTAATTTTTCATCATTTACGATGAGACAACCATGAACCGCATCGCTATGGCCACCAATATATTTTGTAGCAGAATGTAAAACAATGTCTGCTCCTAAATCCAAAGGATTTTGCAAATAAGGCGAAGCAAAAGTATTATCTACGCAAAGTAAAATTTGATGCTTCTTTGCGATAGCCGCCACTGCTGCGATATCCGTAATATTCATCATCGGATTTGTTGGTGTTTCTGTCCAAATGAGTTTTGTATTTTTATTGATGTAGTTTTCAACTTCATTGGCATCTAACATATTAATGAAGTGAAATTTAATTCCGTATTTTTCAAATATTTTGGTGAAGAGTCTGTAAGTACCGCCGTACATATCATTCGCAGCTACAACTTCATCACCGGGATTTAATAATTTAATTACTGCATCAGCAGCAGCAGATCCGCTGGAAAAACAAATTCCGAATTTTCCATTTTCAACAGCCGCCAAAGCCAGTTGCAGCGCGTGTCTTGTAGGATTATGCGTTCTCGCATATTCAAATCCTTTATGTACTCCCGGGCTACTTTGTACAAAAGTTGAAGTTTGATAAATTGGTGTCATGATCGCACCTGTAGCCGAATCCGGCTCTGCACCTGCATGAATACATTTAGTTCCTAGTTTCAAAATTTTTATTTTTAAAAATTAATAAATTCTATTGCTTTTGATCTTAAAATTTGATAGGCAATTCTGCTTTTACCTCATCCCAAAGCACGCACAAACTGGCTCCGGATGAAGATTTGTCTAAAGTGATGGTCATATCTTCTACTTTATTGATAGTAGATAATGGAACAGTAACTCTTATCACGTCTTTGGTCGAATCATATTTGAAAGCTCCCCATGTATCTGTTTCTTTATTTAAAATAAAAGTCCATTTATCTGAATAAGGAATTACATAAAGTGTGTAACGCCCTTTGGCAATTTTTTTATTATTTATATACACATTTTTGAAGAATTCTATTTCGGTAGCTTCATTCGCCCCTACGCGCCACACTTTACCGTACTCTTGTAAGCCGCCAAAAATTTTTCTTTCTTTTACTTGAGGCCTGCTATAAATCACGCGCATTTCCAGCGGTCCGGAAACTTTATTTTGAATTTTTAAAATAGGATAATTCGCCGGAAAATAAACCATATCCATTGGCGATAAATCGAAGGGTGGAACTAAATTGGAAGACTGAGCTTTTGTTCCGAAAGAAGCCAGTACAAAGGCTGCCATGAAGAAATATTTCATACGGTACATTTTTAATAGTGCAAATATATACCGATTTATTGAGCCATTAAAAGGCTTAACTCTTTCATAGCGTATTCCTTTAGTTTTGGAAAAAAAGTATAATAACAATCTTCCAATTCATTGTAATGCTTATTAAAAATCTCAAAAGCAATTTCTGATTCTTGGAGATATTCGGCTCTGCGCACTAAGCCGCCAAAACCTTTTCTAATTCCTTCTCTACTTTTATAATTGAATAACCAATTTTGTGTTTGCATATAAGGCAACATGCTCAAAAATGGTTCTGGAAAATCTTTTTTATTATTATCGAGTATGTGATAAACTGAAGCAACATAATTTTTTAGCCCTTTATATTTTTCAAATTGCAAATCATCATTGGCTAAAAAATGATCATACACTACATCTACAAACGCGCCGGCGTACAAACGATATTGAGGCCTAAAAAATTCTTTTGCTTTTTTTGTAGAGGGATGAAAATCAGTAAATGTATCTATCAAGCGATGCAGATGAATACCCTTTTGAATTCCCGGCGAGTAATCATATTTTTTCTTTCCTTTTACAAAATCGCTAATCATATTTCCGGTTAAAATTTCCGGCTCATCAAAAGAAAGCACTACGTGTGCGAGATAGTTCATTTCCTAAAAGTACGAAAACAACTATGCAAGCTTTAAAAGAAGTGAAGAAAGAATTTTTTCATTTCTTTGAAAACTGTAAATTGAAGTTATGTTTTCCCTACATCATAAAACAGAAAACGGTTTTCAAAAAGTGATTCTGAAAGATGAAATCACACAAACATCTGTAGAAATAATTCCGGCTTGCTCGGCCATGTTGCATGCATTTATTGTAAACAAAAATGGTGCGCCGATCAATGTAATTCAAAGCTATTCTTCATACGAGGATTTTAAAATCAATGTAGCCGAAAAAGGTTTTATGGGCTGCAAACTCTCGCCCTTCGCGGGTCGTATTCATTTAGGTAAATATGATTTTGGAGAAAAAAAAAATTAAAGCTTGAAAAACATTATTATCTACAACATGCCATGCATGGAGAATTGTTTGATAAAAATTTTGAAATAATTGATGAACAATTCGACAGTAAAAGTGCATCTATTACATTAAAATACGCTTATCAAAAAGAAGATTCCGGCTATCCGTTTTCGTACGATTGTGTCATTACTTGGAAATTAGAAAAGGATCATCAACTCACTGCTACAACGGTTTGTATCAATAAAGATGAAGGCTTAATTCCTATGCAAGATTCGTGGCATCCCTATTTTACATTGGGTGAAAAGGTGGATAATTTATTATTGGAATTTCAATCTATGGAATTATTGGAAACGGACGAAGAACAAATTCCAACAAAAAAATTAATTGAGTACGACAATTTTAATTCTTTAAAAAAAATTGGAACTGCTCATTTCGATGATTGCTTTACTTTGAATAGGGAAACATGCCAACCATTAACAGTTATTAAAAGTCCGGCACAAAAAATACAAATTGAAATTTATCCTTCGCGTTCTTATCCTTATTTACAACTCTATACTCCTGAAGATAGAAAAAGTATTGCCATTGAAAATATGAGCGGTGCACCTGATGCCTTCAATAATAAAATGGGATTACAAGTGCTGGAACCCTTGCAGGAAGCCACTTTTGAAGTAAAATATCAAATAAGGATTATAGAATAATTTATTTCTTATCAAGTTTATACCTTGATATAAATTTTCTTTTTATCCATCCAATAAACAATCAACCAATAAAAAGTAATCATGCAAAGCGCATACAACAAAGAACCATTATTCAAATTATTGGGAAAAATTGGTTTGCAAATATGTTCATAAAACCAACCGAAAGGTGTAGTAAATATCGGTTCCCCTAATTTATTTAATCCATTCGGAATTCTGATCAAACCCAATAGGCGCGGCAGTACTCCGGATAAAACAAAAATAAATAAGGGATTTTTTCCGAAGACATCAAAAAATTTACTGAGCCAATTTCTTTTATTTTTCAATTCAATTTGGTGAATCATTACCGCAATAATTACCATCGCCATTCCTGTAGTAAAAACTGTGTAAGAACTTGTCCATATTTTTTTATTCAACGGGAAAACCATATCCCATGCATATCCTGCGAAAAGAAGAACTGAGCCCGCAACAAAAAGTCCATTCACCATTTCGGCATTCTTTCCTTTTTTGATAATATAATCACCACATAAATAACCAAAAATAACTTGCACTATAGAACCAAATAAACTCATGAATCCTTCCGGATCAAAGGCAATCGCTTTTCCGTTTCTCACCTCTCCATGATACATATGCGCTTCTCCCAAAATGGATTTATCTACGGATGTTCCAAACCATCCGGTAAAACTAAATGGATCAGCCGGATTGCCGGCAACACATAAAAACCAATAGCCCAAAAGCAGTACAGCACCTGCAATAAAAGCACCTTTAGGTTTTAAATAATAAATGATGACCGATGCAAAAAAATACGCTAATGCAATTCTCTGTAATACGCCCAAAATTCTAATGCCTCTTACTTCTCCACTCTCTGAAATGTACGTCCATGGCTTAAAAACAAGCATGTCGTTATCCCATTTCACAAAAGGCATCCAATTTAAAAAAAGCCCAATGATGAAAATCAAAAGTGTTCGCTTAATTACTTTTTTCCAAAAAACGGAAGGCCCCGCTACTTCCAAACGCGGCATCACAAAGGCTAATGCATTACCGACTGCAAAAAGAAAAAATGGAAATACTAAATCCGTAGGCGTAACTCCATGCCATTCCGAATGATCTAAAGGTGCATAAATATGGCTCCAACTTCCGGGATTATTAACTAAGATCATGAGGCAAACGGTAGCACCGCGAAAAACATCCAGAGAATAGAAACGTTGTTTGGTTAAATTTTGTGGAAGCATTTATTTTAATTTATTCATTAAATATGCATTGCTCAATAAGCCCATCAATTTTATATAAAGGTGGTATATTTATTCAATAATTTCTCCACTTACCAAACTTTATCCCTTATATTTAAATCTAAAAATAAGCATTATGAATTTTAAAAATAAAACAGTTTTTATAACAGGAGCCTCTCGTGGTATTGGAAAAGCGATTGCTTTAAGATTAGCGAAAGAAGGCGCCAATATTGTGGTAGCCGCAAAATCGGTGGAAGAAAATCCAAAACTGGGAGGTACCATTTTTAGCGCAGCAAAAGAAATAGAAGATGCCGGGGGAAAGGCTTTGGCTGTTCAATGCGATATTCGTTTTGTAGATCAAATCAATAACGCTGTAGAAAAGGCAGTAGCTACTTTTGGAGGTATCGATATTTTAGTGAATAACGCTTCTGCCATTTCATTGACACCTGTGGAACATACTGATCCGAAAGCATTCAGCCTTATGCACGATATCAATGTGAAGGGAACTTTTTTTATGAGCAAGGCTTGTATTCCATTTCTAAAAAATGCTACGAATGCGCATATTTTAAATTTATCGCCTCCTATTAATATGGATCCAAAATGGCTCATTAACCATGTTGCGTACACGATGAGTAAATACAATATGAGTATGATTGCTTTGGGTCTTTCACGAGAATTGAAAAAATATAAAATTGCCGCCAACACTTTGTGGCCACAAACTACCATAGCTACGGCTGCCGTAAAAAATTTATTAGGAGGAGAAGCGCTTGTAAATATGAGTCGAACGCCGGAAATAATTGCTGATGCTGCGTTCTATATTTTAAGAAGGCCTTCTACAGAATGTACCGGTAATTCATTTATTGATGAAGGAGTGTTAGCTGAAGAAGGAATTACTGATTTAGACCAATATGCTATTGTAAAAGGCGGACCTCTTTACACCGATTTATTTTTGTAATAAAATCGTTTGAAAATCCTGTTAGGTACTATGCTACTTTGGATAAATTTATTCTTGCGTATTAGAAACGCATTTGATGGATAACTGAAATTTTGTATTCAGGCTAACTTCAAAAGAATTATCAGTAATTATTTGACGGGCCGATTCATCTTCTAGGAAAACTTGCGCTAAATCAGATGCTAATTGAGAACCACTGATTACATTTCCTACTTTTCCGTCAGTAAATTCAATTTTAAATTTGTACCCTGCTTTTCTACCTGATCCGGCTCTTTCAAAATCAATACGGTTAAGACTCAAATTTTGGTCTTCCGTGACTGCTTTTTTCATTAAAATCTTGATGATAGGTAAATATTTTTTCCAAATATGATGGTACATGAATGAAAGAGGTTTAGGGTTTTTTAAGGCAACACATCTATATTCCAATCAATTTGGAAAATAGGATAATTAATAATAAAGTTTAAATTTTTATAAAAGTACTTCAAAATTTCCATCAAGCCTTAAATTTTATAAAATAGACTGATTTTTATTCAGCAACAAATTGTATTAATTTGTAATTTTTAGAAGGGTTTCAGGTAGAGGGAATACTATACACAATATTTTATTTATTTTAGTTATATAAAATTTTTCACCATCTCCCTAAAAGATGCGTTAGATTTGTCTATCCAAAAATCTTCTATTTACGAATGTCAATTATAGATTTTAAAATTCCCCCTTCTTTAACTCGCGCATTAAATATTGGAGGAAACTCTTCCCCCAAGAAACAACAATTAAAGGTTTTAGAAAAACTTCTTAAGAAAGCCCGCTTTACAGAATTTGGGCAAAAATTCCTATTTGATGAAATTCTCCTTAGCAGGCACGCCGGTAAAACTTTTCAAAAATTAGTACCCACTTACGATTATGATACCATATTTAAAGAATGGTGGCATAGAGCATTAGAAGGAAGAACAGATGTATGCTGGCCCGGCACAATCAAGTTTTTTGCACTCAGCAGCGGTACCAGTGGGGCCTCAAGTAAATACATTCCTATTACAAAAGAATTATTGCGCGCTAATACGCTTACAAGCATTCGACAATTAATCAGCTTAGCTTCTTATAATAATGTACCCAAAAAATATGTAGGCAAAGGTTGGTTAATGCTTGGTGGCAGTACACATTTACAAAAAGAAGCCACTTATTACGCCGGCGACCTAAGTGGTATTCAGGCGAAAAATATTCCATTTTGGTTTCAAGGAATGTATAAGCCCGGAAAGAAAATTGCTAAAGAAACCGATTGGTCAAAAAAATTAGAAGAAATCGTAGAGAAAGCTCCGGAATGGGATATTTCATTTTTAGTGGGAGTACCTGCATGGGTACAACTTTGTGTAGAAAAAGTGATGGCACGCTATCAATTAAATAATATTCATGAAATGTGGCCCAATTTAGCTTTTTACGTACATGGAGGTGTAGCATTGGAACCTTATAAGAAAGGATTTAATAAATTGTTAGGCAAGCCCATCACCTATATTGAAACCTATTTGGCCAGTGAAGGATTTTTGGCTTTTCAAAATCGGCAAGATGCCAAAGGAATGAAATTGGCGCTGAACAATAATATCTTCTTTGAATTTGTTCCTTTCACTCAAGAAAACTTTGATAACGAAGGGAATATGGTAGCTAATCCACAAGCGCTGATGATTCATGAAGTGGAAGAAAATAAAAATTATGCCTTGCTGATAAGTACGAACGCAGGCACTTGGCGCTATCTCATTGGTGATACCATTCAATTCGTAGATATTGAAAGATCTGAAATTATCATCACCGGAAGAACAAAACATTTTTTATCGTTAGTAGGAGAACACCTAAGTGTAGATAATATGAATAAAGCCATTCAATTGGTAAGTGAAGAATTAAATATTGATATTGGTGAGTTTACAGTGGCAGGTGTTCCTTTTGGCAACTTTTTTGCGCATCATTGGTATATTGCCACAGATGATGAAATTGATAAAGAAGTTCTTAAAAAGGCAATAGATGAAAAATTGAAAGAATTAAATGACGATTACGAAGTTGAGAGAAAACATGCGCTCAAAGAAATAATCATCACAGTTCTAAGCGAACGAACTTTTATGGAATTTATGAAATCCAAAGGAAAAATAGGCGGACAACATAAATTTCCTCGAGTACTAAAAGGAACGATTCTCGATGATTGGGAAGTATTCGTGAACAAGAGTGAAAGGAACATCTTATAAAAATAGTTTGTATTTTTATTCCTTTTACTATTTTAAAATTATCTTGGAAGCATTAAATCTGATTATTAAATGATATCCGTTTTAGAAGCAGTACTGAAAGGCTTGGCTATGGGGCTGTTATTAGCGCTTTCTGTAGGGCCGGTAATCTTTACCATCGTAAAACATAGTATAAATAATGGCAGATCCGGCGGTTTTAGCTTTGTAGTAGGAGTATGGGTGAGTGATTTTATTCTTATAGTTTTGAGTAATGCTTTCTCTGTTTTGGTAACTACTCTTCTCGATTTTAAAATGATAATTGGCGTATCAGGTAGTGCCTTTTTAATAGGTTTGGGTATTTTCTATTTGTTTTTAAAAAAAATTCATATTCATCCGGAAGATGTGGCGGTGCCGCGTTTAAAAAAAAGAGACCACGCAAAAATTTCTTTACAAGGATTTTTACTCAATACTTTAAATCCGGCGGTAATGATATTTTGGCTGACTGCTTCTACTGCGATTGCGGTAACACATACTGTAAGAGATAGAATCATTATTTTTAGTACAGCTTTATTAGTCAATATGGGAGCTGATATTCTAAAAGTAATTTTAGCGGGAAGGCTTCGAAAAAAATTGACTTTAAAGAACATTCGGCTTGTCAATAAAATATCAGGACTCATCTTATTAATATTCGGTACTGTGCTAATTTTGGGCATATTATTTTTTGGAAAAAATTTATAATCTTTCATGCGTTTACTATTCTGCTTAGTCTTTCTTTCATTCCTTTCTTATGCTTCTTTCGCACAATCTGATTTATTGATTTTAAAGAAAAATAATAAAACCATTCGCTCATTCTATCCGGATAGTAAAATTCAATTCATGGCGAATGAAATTCCTCACGAAGGTTATATAACCGCCATAGAAAGAGATTCCATTTTTCTAATTCAATACGATATCCGACAAGTAATGACCAATTTAGGTGTGTATATTTTAGACACAGTAAATCGTTATAGATATGCAGTAAATTATAAAGAAATTACCGGCATCTTAAATGATCGCACTTCTTTTCTAAATGCTTCCGGAGCGGCGCTCTTAGGAGGAGGAATTCTTCTTACCACGGGCGGTTTGCTGACTTGGGTATTTGCCAAACCTGACACGCGGTATTATGCTCGGCCTGAATTAGTAATAGGTGCGGCTGCCGCGGCTTTGGTAGGTTATTTAATGTTGAAAGTTGCAGGAACTAAAGAGCAAAAACTCGGGAAAAAATATACCCTTACCTATATTCACATGAAATAATTTGGTTTGAATAAAAGGATAAAAAAGCAAAGCCGTGCTCGAAAGATTTTTAGAATTCTTGCGAAAGTAATTTTATACGGATTCGCCTTTTCTGTATTTTATGTATTATTGTGCAAATGGGTAAATCCTCCCATTACCATCACACAAATCAGTAGTCTTCTTCAGGGAGATGGATTACGAAGAGATTATGTGAGCTATGAGGATATGAGTCCGAATATTAAATTAGCAGTAATGGCGGGAGAAGATCAATTATTTCCGGATCATAATGGTTTTGATTTTAAGAGTATTGAAAAAGCAAGAAAACACAATCAAAAAAGTAAATCACTCCGAGGCGCGAGCACCATCAGTCAGCAGGTTGCAAAAAATGTTTTTCTGTGGCAACATGGAGGTTATTTTAGAAAAGGATTAGAGGTATATTTCACATTTATGATTGAAACTTTCTGGAGTAAAAAAGAGAATTTTAGAAACTTATTTGAATGTAATAGAAATGGGCAAAGGTGTTTATGGCATAGAAGCCGCGGCTCAATTTTACTTTAAAAAATCTGCTAAAAATCTTACGAGAAAAGAAGCGTCTTTAATTGCAGGCTGTCTGCCAAATCCAAAAAAATATACTATTAATCCTTTGTCATCAAGGGTGGTATATAGATCGAATTGGATCTTATTTCAAATGAATAGGATTCAGACTGATCCTGCCATTCAACAAATTATACAATAAGAATTACGAATTCTTTTTCAATTCTCTTTCTTTACGTTTCACCAATTCAGCAAAAATTTTGAACGAAACATTTTTTGTAATTTCTGCAACTTGTGTATATAATTTATAAGAAGCCGCATATTCTTTATTCAATTCATAAATCCATGCTTTGATCGCAATCGATCTCACATTTAAAGAATCTTGTGCTAAGATATCCTGAATATCTACCAATGCCATTTCATACTTTTTTAAAATAAAAGCAGCATGCGCACGATTTACTAAAAACTCTACATCCTTTTGCTCTAATTGATTCATTTCAGTAAAACTTTTTTGAAGAGAATCTTTATTCATTTCATTATAAGGAGAATAACGTACAGTATCTACCAAATGAAAATAAGTATCGCAATCATTCACCAATGAAACCATTGTATTTTTTGATAATTCGCCGCCAAGGCGATATCCCGACAAATAAGAAGTATCGCCATACAATCGTAAAGATTCTGTCTTAATTAATTCTTGATAAGGTGCTAAAGAACTTTTAAAACATTCTACAAAATTATTCTTACTTAATTCATTATCTTTTCCTTTTTGAGAAAGGCATTCGCAAACTGAGACTGCATATTTTTTTTCTAATTCGGTTTGTGCCAAAGCAGAAAATGTCAAAAAAGAAAATAGAACTATTAGAGATAATTTCATAGAATTAAAAATTGGAAATTGAAATAAAAAATAAAAATAAAGAATTAAACAATTTTATCAACAAAATCAATCGCCTTTTTTAAACGTTGATCATAATTTCCTGAAATAATGCACCATGGCGTGTTTTGGCTGATCATTGCTTCTTTATAAAAATAAAATAATCGTTTTCTTATTTCTAAATCAGGATATTCTCGCAATTCATCTTTTACCCAAGGTAAATCTACATCGCACAATAAATACGCATCGTATTGCCTATTAGCAATTTGATTTAAGATCCAATTATGACATTGATCAAAAACAAATTCGCACCAAACTTTCATCACATACATATCTGTATCGATAAAAATTTTACTTGAAAAATTATCATCACTTAAATAATTTTTTTGGGCATCCATTACTTCTTGAATTGCTTTTTCTTCTTGCGTAATTTGCCCTTTGGCGATTTTTAATAAATCATCATACATATAATCGGGCCCATTTTTTTCTAAAAATTCTCTTGCATATTCAGGTACCCAAATTGTGTTGTAATGCTTTGCCAACATAGCACAGAGCGTACTCTTTCCGGTAGATTCCGGCCCTATAATTACTATTTTTTTAATAGACAATATTTAATGTTTTTGAAGTAAAATAAGTCGAGCTCTTCTTTTCCACTCTATTAAACCCCACACCGCCATGATCAATAAAATAATATAATACACGCTCGTAAAAACATAATGCTTCACAAAATACAGAGGGATGGAAGCCATATTTGTAGCGATCCACCAATACCAACTACTTACTTTTTTTCGTGCCATCAACCACATACCGGTAAAAGCAGTCGCGCTTGCAAATGCATCCGCCCATGGGATGGCTTCGGGAGCAAAATCTCTTTTCAAATAAGTTAGTGCCGAAAAAATAACGATATAAAAAACTGCAAAAAATCCAATCTCCAACAACCATTCCTTGCGATTGCTGAAAGTAATTTGTACTATTTTTTCATGTTGCTTATTGGTTCGCGTCCATAAATACCAACCATACAAACTCATAACGGTATAATATAAATTCACGGTGGCTTCGCCGAATAAACTTCCTTTGAAACTTAGATAAATGTAGAAAGTTGTATTCAACAACCCGGTAGGATAAACCCAAATATTTTCTTTCCGAGAAAACCACACACTTACAATTCCGGAAATAACTGCAATAAATTCTATTGCACTAGTGGCTTGAATTCCGGCTAAGAATTGATGATAGATTTCTGAAAAATTCACAATTGATTTTAAGAGTCAAATATAAACATTAATGAAACCATCTATCTACTAAACAAAATTTTGGTTGCTGCATTTATTTATTTAAATAAAATAAAAACAGAGAGGACGCTCTTGGTTTTAAATTAATGGACTCTTCTATTACTTAATAATGTATCGTACCTACGGTACTTATCAATCATCCTATTTTTTATCGAAATAAATTCCGATTATACAATATAAATCAGGCCTACGGCCTTTTCTACAATTTCTCTTAAATAGTAGCACTCCCGCAAAAAAAGACAACGTACCGCTCTACGCCTCTATTCCATAATCATAATATAGACTGCTTCGTGCCTCGCAATGACGAACACAACTCACCACTCTTCTACCACTCTTCTACCACTCTTCCACAACCCACCACTCTAAACTTTGAATTCTCAACTATAAACTCGAAAAGGGAACTATTCTTTATACAAATGAATCTCAATTTTTCCATCTGCGGTTACAGTACCTCTATACATTCCTGCTGTATTAAATGGCATAGCCACATGTCCGTTTTTATCTAAAGCAATGAGGCCACCGTCTCCGCCCATTTTTTCTACATTTTTTATTACTTGGTCAGCAGCTTCTTCTACAGTGAGCCCTTTAAATTCCATCAAAGCCGAAAGGCTGTAAGCAACAACATTTCTGATAAAAAATTCTCCCCAACCGGTACAAGAAACTCCTACTGTTTTATTGTTAGCATAAGTTCCCGCACCGATGATTGGGGCATCACCAATTCTTCCATATTTTTTGTTGGTCATACCACCGGTGGAAGTACCTGCAGCTAAATCTCCATATTGATCCAGAGCCACTGCACCAACGGTTCCAAATTTATAATCTTCATTTAATGAACCTAATTTTTTAGAATCATTCCAACTATTATTTTGTAATAATTGTAAAGAATCTTTTTTCAAAACATTCTTTAAACTCTTCCATCTATCTTCTGTAAAAAAATAATGAGGATCGACGATTTCTAAACCGACTTCCTTAGCAAATTTTTCTGCTCCGGCTGCCGCCATCATTACATGTTCGGATTTTTCCATTACCGCTCTGGCAGCACTGATTGGATTTTTAATAGTAGTAACTCCTGCTACTGAACCGGCCGATAAATCTTTGCCATACATGATGGCCGCATCCATTTCATTTTTCCCATCGTGGGTAAATACAGCACCTTTACCGGCATTAAAAAGTGGACAATTTTCCAAAATATTAATCGCTGCTTCTACCGCATCTATACTGGTTTTTCCTTCTTTTAATTTTTGATAACCTGCTTGTAATGCCTGAGTAAGCGCCGCGATGTATTCTTTCTCTTTTTCAGGTGTCATATTCGTTTTCAAAATAGTGCCTGCTCCTCCATGTATTACCATAATATATTTTGGCATTGTATCAATAACAGTGATGGATAGACGCAGATCATATTTTTCCAAATTGGTATTCGCATACATCGGGCTCGCGAAAAATAGCAGTGCCAACAATTGGAAAAAGCATCTTTTTACAAATGGTATCATTTGGTATTTTTTAAAATTAGAAATAGCTAAAATTATCTGGTTACAAGTTATTCAATCCAAATTGAAAAGTAACCATTTTACACCGATGATTATTTTGTATGAGAAAATTTTTAAAGGCTTAAGTTTCCTTTTCTTTTTTCTTCATTAAAAATTATGGTAAGATAGTTGTGCTCTATTTGTCGAAATAATTGAATCAATACAATTGGTTTAATTTTAGGCTTTCGTATTAACCAACGCAAGAATTATTCATCATTAAAAAATATCAACAATGAAAATTTTCAAACAAAACATCTTTCGAATTTGGGCACTTTTATTAGTGGCGTCACTTTCTTTTATGGCTTGTAATTCATCTACCGATGAAAACACTACAACCCATATTGATTCTACCAAAATGGTTCAATCTGATTCTATGATAATGGCGCAAGCGACGATTAACCCAACCTATACCGACACAGCAGTTGAGGGTAGTGCATCTTTTCATCAAATGGATGGAAAAGTAGAAATGGTTCTACAACTTACTATTCCTTCTAAAGCCAATTCCAGTGTAGCAGTGCATTTACACGAGCATGGCGATTGCGGTGATATGGGCAAAGAAGCGCACGGACATTGGAATCCTACCAATAAAAATCACGGTAAATGGGGTTCTGAGAGTTTCCATGCGGGAGATATTGGAAACGTGCAATTAGATAAAGATGGTAAAGGTTCTTTAACTATGGAAACCAATTTATGGACCATTGGCGGAGATAGCACCACTAATATTCTCGGCAGAGCAGTGATTGTACATGGAGGTGTTGATGATTTTGTTACACAACCCACAGGCAATGCCGGCGGAAGAATTGGTTGCGGAGTGATATCAAAATAAATTTTCAAAAAAACTTTTAAAGGGGCCTTTATGGCCTCTTTTTTTTATTTAGATTTGAGAATAAATCTCTTTATAACTGAGTTTTGTAACTCAGTTTAGCGAAGCTTTATACAGATTTTCTTTACTTATTTTTATAATACGCTCCTGCGAAATTTACTCATTCACGATTATGCAAATGAAAAAATATTTAATTAAAACTTACAATTAAAGTTTGGCAAAAGATGAAAAAATTATTCCTAATACTATCATTAATTTTATTCAGTTTTTATGGTTCTTCTCAAAGTCGATATATTTCGGTAACCACAAAGAAAATTGTTTATGCCAGAGATGGTGGTGTTTGCCAATGCTGTGGCAGTTCGCAAAATTTAGAATACGATCATATTATTCCGTACTCTTGCGGAGGCACGAGTATTCCTTCGAATATTCAATTACTTTGTAGAAAATGCAACCGCAGTAAATCCAATAGTTGTTATTGTAAAATCCATTTAAAAAAAGTAGGCATTAATTGTTGTGATGGCCAAGTCAATACAAATCAATCCAAAAAATCGTCTACTAATAAAAAAAAATCTTCCTCTACAGCAACGCAATGCACAGGGACTACAAAGAAAGGATTAAGATGTCGAAATAAGACCACCAATTCCAATGGCCGTTGCTATTTACACTAATCAAGAATGAAAAAAACTGAAGAAAAATGGATAAGAATTTATTATTTGCAATAGATAAAAATACACAGGAAATAATTATTTCAGATTCTGCAAAAGGAAGTAATAAAATTAATTTTATTGAGCGAATTAGCCGACAGGAAAATGAAACGCTATACAATGCCGTAGTCACTTTGACAAGTATTACTCTTTCTCCCAATTTCGATGTGGCTATTTTTAAATCAATGGATAAAGTTTGTCAGATGATGTATAAGAAATACTTGGAAACCAAAAAGTAAAATTTCTACCTTTATAATTTCAAATTATTTAAACTCATCATTATGGAAAATCAAATTATTGAGCTCGAAAAAAAATATTGGGAAGGAATGGAAAAACACGATTTTGACATTGTAAAAAGTCTTACCCATTTCCCTTGTATCACCGCAGGAAAAAACGGTATTAGAAATGTAGATGAAGCCTCATTTAAAAAAATGTTTGACTCCTCTGAAGGTGTAAAATGGAAAGTAAATGACCTTGCTGAAATTAAAACGCAATCACATGAAAACTGTGCTGTAATCGCCTACCTGATTGACCTTGAGACAACAATTGACGGAAAGAACACTTCTAAAAAATGTGTTTGCACTTCCACGTGGATCAAAGAAAATAATCATTGGGTTTGCGCTATGCATACAGAAACTGACTTAGCAACCAAATAAATAAAATGATAAAACGCTTAATAATTGTAGTTCTTTTTTTTGCAAACTGCAATTTTTCTTTTAGTCAAATACCTGATTCTGTAAAGGCATACATTGACACCGCTTTAAATTATATGCAAACCAAATCATTATTTAGTAATCAAGTGAATTGGGATGCTACAAAAGATAGTGTTTATTTAAAAGCCAAAAATGCAAAGACGTACCATGATGCTTTTCCCGCAATAGTTTTTGCCTTTCAACAACTTAAAGATTATCATGGAATGGTTGCTAATTCAGATACTTTTTATCGATATCCATCGCCCATCAATTTTGAAGAAAAATTAAGCACCGCCATAAAAAAAGAATTTTTAAAAGGTAATAGGTTTGTATCTGCGGTGCTTAATAATTCCGTCGGCTATTTAAGAATTCCATCTATGAATATAAATAACCAGAAAGGAATTGATGATTTGTCCAATAGGTTAAGGGATTCTTTATGTAAACTTCTTCAACTAAATCCAAAAGGAATAATTATTGATCTACGAATGAATTCTGGAGGAAATTTTGTACCGATGATATCCGGTTTAGGACCGCTGTTTAAGGATTCGCTATTGGGATATGGAGTAGATAAAGACGGAAATTTCTTAGCTCCTATAAAATTAAAAGATGGTATTGTGGTAGATGAAGCAGAGAATAAAATGGCGAACATAACTAATAATTGTGTGGCCAATCCAAAGCTGCGGATTGCTGTACTGGTAGGACTTTCAACCGTGAGCTCAGGCGAAATATTGGCTGCATTACTACAACAACAATCCAATGTACAATTATTCGGAGAGACTACACCGGGATTTTGCAATTCTACAGAAGGATTTTTATTTATGAATAATCAAGGGTATTTATTATTGACCGTCAATTTAATTGCCGATGCTAAAAAACATGTTTATAATAAAATGCATGTTGACCCGACTGTGTATATAAAAAGTGAGGATAATTATGAAAATCTCATGGAAGATCCTACAGTATTGATGGCTATAAAATGGTTGGCTCAAGAGAAATAGGCAGGATTTCACAATTCGGTCATTGTGTTTGAAACAGTGCTTATTCAAATTCACCGGTGTGCTGACTGGAATTTTTTTGGGGATATGTTTATCTTTTTACCGGGCATCTTCATTGATCAATTATTTTGTTGATTGCTATAAGAATGCTTCTTATTAATTGAACACGCACGCATTGAGGAATAATTTTCAGCACTTATAAACCAATAGGATTAAGGGAAAAATAGTTTCATCCGCGCACCAATAATATTATCTCTCAATCAGTTTTAAAACCATGAAAAGTTATAACCAAATTTCGGGACAAAACATACTACGCATCGAATTTTTAAGCGATGGCGTATTTGCAATTGCATTAACGTTACTTGTCCTTGATATCAAGGTACCTATCCGGGAAAATATTTCTTCTGAAAAAGACCTGCTACTCGCCTTTTTTGCCCTTACTCCAAAACTTTTGACTTACTTTTTAAGTTTTATGACACTCGGTATTTTTTGGACAGCACAATGTACTTTGTTTCATCTCATTGAAAAAAGTGACCGGAATTTTAACTGGCTTAATCTTTCGTTTTTATTTTTTGTTACAGTAACTCCCTTCACCACTGCTTTTTTGAGTGAGTATATTTCTTTCAAATTGGCAGTCGCCCTCTATTGGCTTAATCTTTTTCTGATTGGAATGATGCTGAACCTGAAGTTCAGGTACGCTTACAAACGTGATTATTTTAAAAGTAACATTATTGGTAAAGCCGCCATAAAACAGGCTATGATACGGCGTGGAAATGTTGCTCAATCTCTATACGCGTTGGGTGCTTTATCTTGTTTTATCAATACCTATTTAAGTATTGCTGCTCTAACGCTGATTCAACTTCTGTTTGTTTTAGCCTTATTTTCCAAATCAAAATCAAGAGTGGAAGTTATAAAAAACAGCGTTTTGAAAAAGGCGGGCAGATGACAAATGAGTATTCCGATTTACATTCAAAATACTGAATTTTGTCGCGGAGTAAAGTGCAAATAAAATTCCATCATATTGACCCTCATTGTCTGTTAAAACCCTACATTGAAAAAATGTGGTTTTTTGAAAGCAGCGGAAAAATGCCGGCGGAGGATCTGAAATTGGTTGTCCCAAACGGAAATCTCAAACTTACCGTTTCTTATAAAAACGGAATTGTCGCTGCGATTAACGGAAAAACATTTACCTCTAAAGAGCATGATATTACTTTAACGGGACTTGTGGATGTACCGGTTATATTAGATGTAGATGAAGATATTGATACAGAAACTATCGGCATTGAATTTAATCCGAAAGGGGTTTATCGATTTTTTCATTTCTCCTTAAATGAAATTCAAAATCAAATTTTTTCTTTAGGTGATGTTTTGGGAAATATTGGAAAGCGATTAACTGAACAAGTAAATAATTGTTCATCACGACAGCATAAGATAAATTTATTGAATCAATTTCTCCTTAAGCAACTTTCATTGTGTAATGATGATGTAGTTTTTGAGTATTGCGTGGAAAAAATAAATTCATCCAAAGGAAGAATAACAATTAAGGAATTAGAAAAAAAGACTGGTTACAGCAGCCGATGGCTTAATATGAAATTCAATGATAAACTTGGCGTTAGTGCAAAAAACTTATCTACTATTATTCGCTTTAAGCAATATTACCAGGCATTGGTCAACGGCAATGAAAAATTATTTTTGAAAAATGATTTTTATGAGTTGTATTATGACCAATCGCATTTTATCAAAGATTTTAAGCGCTTTACAGGACTACCTCCTACCAAACTTGAAAAACAAATAAACAACTTCGGAGAAAATTATTATCGGGAATAGCACTTCCGATTTTTACAATTTCAGAATATTTTTTATCCTCATTTTTGTATTGAATAAAATGAAAATGAAAGTAAAAAAACATTTAACTGTAAAAAAATAAAAAAATGGATAGCAAAAATTTCACTCGAAGTATTTCAGTAAGTATACCAGTAGATGAGGCAATCAAAAAAATTAATAAAGTGCCAGAATGGTGGGGAATAAAGTTTTATGGCGAAAGTGAAGAACAAGGTAATAATTTTGAGGTGAAAATGGGAGGTGAATCATTTTTCAATTTTACCGTAGAGGAGTTAATTCCTAACAAAAAAATAGTTTGGTTGGTTACTGATTGTAATATGCCTTGGTATACTGACAAAAATGAATGGTCAAACACAAAATTGATTTTTGACTTGAAAGAAAGTGATGGAGTAACAACCATAAACTTTACCCATGAAGGTCTTACTCCCAACATCGAGTGTTACAAAGATTGCGAACCAGGCTGGAACCATTGGATTACGAGAAGTCTATTTTCTTATCTCACAACCGGGAAAGGCGATTTCAATCAACGATGAAAATTTGAACATTTTTTAAATCGATTTTTGCATTCAACTATATTAAAAAATGGAAAAGAAATATTATTTCTATAAAATGTATCCGCCTCGTCCCACTTTTCATTTGGACCAAAATCAACACGAAATGAAAATAATGCAACAGCACATGCAATATTGGAAAGAGCAGAAAAAAATGGACCGTGCAATTATCTATGGACCCGTATTTGACCCGAACGGCGTTTATGGAATGGCCATAATAACCGCTATAGATGAAGAAGATGCAGAAAAGATTGCTCAAAATGATCCCGCTATTATATTAAAATTATGCAACTTTGATTTGGTTTCTATGAATGTTGGTTCATAAAGCAGATAAAATAAATCTATGAATAAACAACTTATTTTTTGCACTTATTTTTTGCTAATTAGTAGCATTACCATTGGGCAAAAAAATACTCATTCCTTGCAAAATGTGTTTACACAATTTCAAAATGGTTATTCTAAAAGAGATACCTCCATTTTGACAAAATTCACTAATGACTTATGTGCTGAGGATATACAAATTATTGGAACCGGTGAAGATGAATGGATCCAAGGAAAGGAAGCAGCAAAAATTTTCTTTAAAAATGATTGGTTATATTGGTTTTCCGTAAACCTTGACACTGCTACGATTGAGATTAAAGGAGATGAACATTCAAAAATTTTTAGGCTTAAAGCAACTGCTTCAATTTCATTTCCCAATAAAGATGCAGCATATGAATTTGCCTACAAAAGGCTTCAACAAATTATCGAAGGTGAAAAAACCAGTAAATCAAAATTATTGTCTTATTCAAGTGAAGCTTCCAATTTAATTCAACAGATAGAAAGCGGGAAATTAGAAATTGACTATTCACTCCGCCTTTCCGGAGCGCTCATTAAGGAAAATGGCAAATGGTTATTTAATCAATTGGTTTTTTCTTTTCCTTATCCTCTTTCAAGAAAATAATTGGTTTTGATGAATTATTTTTATCAATTAAACTTCATCAAATCTCTTGAGAATGCTGTACTTTTTGATTCTTAGTATTTGAATAGAATCAATTTTAAGGCTACTAATTTCATCTAAATAAAAATAAAATGTACAATTTCTCTTACTTTAAAGAAAAGGATCAGCAAACTATTTTAAATTTTATTGAACAAAATCCGTTTGCATTTATAACTGGAAGTTTTTTATCGGGAGAGCAAGTAGCAACACAAATTCCTCTTTTACTCGAAGAGAGAAATGGTGAAATTTTTCTGCAAGGGCATTTTATGCGAAATACAGATCACCACAAGGCTTTCATCGAAAACCCCAATGCACTTATTGTATTTACAGGACCAAATTGTTATGTTAGCGCATCATGGTATAGCAACCCGCAAATGGGCTCCACTTGGAATTATATGAGTGTACATATTGGGGGGAAAATAAAATTTTTGTCGGATGAAGGTCTAATCGAATTTATGAGAAAATTGACTTTAAAATTTGAAAATGGAAATACTCAATCACAAACATTTTATGATAATCTTCCGGACCAATATTTAAATAAGATGATGCCGGCTATTGTTGGTTTTGAAATTAAAGCAGAAAAGATTGAAAATGTTTTTAAGCTCAGCCAAAACAGAGATGCAAAAAGTTATCTCCATATAATTTCAAAATTGGAAGAGCAAGGTGGAAATAGTGCATTGGTCGCATTGGAAATGAAAAAAAGAAAAGATGAATTATTTCCCGTTGGTGTTGAATGGAACGGTTCAAAATTTGATCCTTAAAATCAATAAAAATAATATACTGATAAATTTCCCTTAATTACTTTCTTGAAAATGAAGATTTTTTATTGCCATATGTAGTTAACTTCATTTTATAATTAGCCACCCGATATACAAAATCTTCAAAAAAATTATGAAAAAATTTACCTCATTCCTAATGGTATTTTTTTTGCCGGTTCTTGTAATGGCACAAGTTTCGAAATACCAAGGAAAATATCACGCTACCTCTCTTGCAATTTTTGGTGCGGAAAAAATGAAAACTGATTTTGAAGTGTCGGCTGATGGAATGATCAAGGGTAATTATACAATTGGAGAAAAAGATGAAACCATTGTACAAGGCCTACAAGGCACTACCAATCAGAAAGGAAAATTTAATGCGCAAGTTACCATGAATGATGGAACTATTTTGAGCATCGAAGGAAATTTGCCCTTAGAAAATGAAAAAGGAATGATTTCATTTTCTCAAAAGAAAATTGTGAAAAGTTCCGGATCAAAAAATATATCAGAATCAGGCGCTACCGGATTTATTATTCGTTTGTCGGCAGAAGAATCTGCTCTGGAAAGGAACTTGGATGATAACGGAAAAACGCATATCCTGTTCAAAAATAATAGTACACTTTTTACCAACGATTGGTCTCCGGATTCAACCGTATTTTCCATAACGAGTAATCAAGGCAAAACTTTTAAAAAAATTGAGATTAACGAAAATTCAAATGATGCTATGAGATATTTTAGGTTTTCTCTTGAAGAACAATCCGGAAAAAAAGTTTGGTTAGCTGATGAAAGCGTTTCAGTTATTTACCGTGAAAAAAAAGGAACTCAAAGAAATAGTTTTCTCGAAAAAAAATCCGGGAAAATTGAACTTGTATCAGAAGATGATAAAGAAATTATTTTCAAAATTTCTAATCTTCAATTAAAAAAATTAGGCAGTGATGAAGTGGTGCGAATAGACGGATATATTCATGCTGCTAAAACTCAATAAGATTCTATTTTTAAAATAATGAATAACAAAGACAAAGAGACTTTCGAAACTTGGAATAAAGTCGCTTCAATTTACCAAGACAAGTTTATGGATTTCGATTTGTATAATCATACTTACGATTTTGTTTGTAATTCAATTAAAAAAAACAACGCACAAATTTTAGACATTGGTTGTGGTCCGGGAAATATCACCAAATATCTTTTATCTAAACATCCCGATTTTGAAATTTTCGGAATTGATATTGCGCCCAACATGATTGAATTAGCGATAAAAAACAATCCTACAGCACATTTCAAGGTTATGGATACGAGAGAAATTGGCCAAATTCAATCAAACTATGATGCGATTATTTGCGGATTTTGTTTGCCTTATTTATCCCAAACTGAAGCCGCAACATTCATTGCTGATTGTGTCCAATTGTTGAATAATGATGGTTTACTTTATTTAAGTTTTGTAGAAGGAGATCCAAATGAATCCGGATTCGTAACTAATAACATGGGCGACAGAGTTTACTTTAATTACCATGATATTTCAGTTTTAAGAAAACAACTTACTGATAATAAATTGGTAGAATTAAAAACTTTTTTTGTAGAGTTTAAAAGATCTGAATCTATAATGGAGATACATACAATTCTAATAGCGAAGAAAAATTTAAATGACAAAGCTTGATCCAATAATTGCAGTAAAAAATGTAGAAGCAAGTGCTGATTGGTATTATCAAATATTTGGTTTTAAAAATTTGCATGGAGGAAAAAATTTTGCCGTATTAGCTACCGAAAATAATGAGATTATTCTATGTCTTCATAAATGGGGTGAACACAATCATCCATCTTTGACAGAGGATAGTATTCCTTCAGGAAATGGGCTGCTATTGTATTTCAGAACAACTGATTTAAAAATGATCAAAGAAAAAGCTATAGAATTGGGTTGTCAAATTTTAGAAGACATTCATTTAAACACCAATTCTTTAAAGATGGAATTTTCTTTGAAAGATCCGGATGGTTATTATCTCACCGTATCAGAATATCATATTTATGAAGGATAATAATTCGCAAAAGAAAAAAATATGAAGCCAACATTTTTTGAAAATTCATCTCAATTTAGAAAATGGCTTATCAAAAATCATGATAAAGAAACTGAATTATTAGTAGGGTTTTATAAAGTAAACAGCGGCAAATTGAATATGACTTGGCCGGACTCAGTAGATGTAGCGCTTTGTTTTGGCTGGATTGATGGCGTAAGAAAATCTATTGATGATGCAAGTTACCAAATACGATTTACCAAAAGAAAACCCAACAGTATTTGGAGTGCCGTGAATATAAAGAAGGTAGAAGAGTTGAATAAAAAAGGACTAATGCAGCCTGCAGGATTAGCGGCTTTTGAAAAAAGAAACGATCAGAAATCAAAAATTTATTCTTACGAAAAAGAGGCAACAAAATTTTCTGATGAATTTTTAAAAATATTTAAGTCACACAAAAAAGCATGGAACTATTTTAATTCTCTGGCGCCATCTTACCAAAAAGTTTCAACTCATTGGGTAATGAGCGCCAAACAAGATTCAACAAAAACCAAGCGGTTGAACGAATTGATAAGGGATAGCGAAGCAGGCACCAATCCATGGAAGGATAATCAATACACCAAAAAATAATTTCTTTATCTACAATTTTTAAAAAAAAATGAAAAAAAATTTTGTGAAACCAAAAAGTTGCACATATATTTGCAACCGAATAGTTTCATATAAAAATTTAGAAAATGAGAAGAGATGTTTTTCAGGCGATAGCAGATCCTACAAGGCGAGCCATTATGACTTTGATTTTATTGAAAGCTATGACGCCCAATGCTTTGGCCGAACATTTTGATATATCTCGACAAGCCGTATCAAAGCATATAAAGATTTTAACGGAATGCGAAATAGTAATTCCTCAACAAATAGGTCGAGAGATTTATTATCAATTGGATACAAAAAAAATGAAAGAAATAGATAAATGGCTTGAGCAATTTCGAAAAATTTGGGAAAATAAATTTAATCAATTGGATCACATTTTAGAAAAAATGAAAAAACAAAAAAAATGAAAAACAATTTATTATTTGATTTTAAAGTAGATAAATCTACCAATAAGGTATTTGTAACCAGAGAATTTTCTGCAGATCAATCTTCCGTTTGGGATGCATTTACCAAACAAGAAATACTTGATAAATGGTGGGCGCCAAAACCATGGACATCACAAACTAAATACATGAATTTTGAAGTAGGCGGTCGGAGATTTTATGCAATGGTGAGTCCGGAAGGAATAGAACATTGGTCTATCCAGGATTTTACTTTCATCAATCCCCAAAGCAATTTCAAATTCATGGATGCTTTTACCGATAAAGATGAAAATATCAATAAAGAAATGCCAAGCTCCGAATGGGATTTGAAATTTATTGCTAATGATGAAACAACTACGGTAAATATCACCGTTACACATCAATCCTTACATGACCTGGAGCAAATTATTGAAATGGGCTTCCAAGAAGGATTTACTATGACCTTAAACTATTTGGAAACATTATTATCAGCCAATTAAAAAATTAAAAATGAATTCTTTGCTTTTTGATTTTACTGTCGATAAATCTTCTAACACAATTTTTGTAAATCGAGAATTTGCAGCTGAACAATCTTTAGTTTGGGATGCATTTACCAAGCAAGAAATTTTGGATCAATGGGGCGCGCCCGAGTCGTGGAAAGTACAAACCATTTCAATGGATTTTAAAATGGGCGGAAGAAGATTTTATAAAATGATTGGTCCTGAAGGAGAAGAACATTTTTCAGTGCAAGATTTCACCTTCATTTCACCAATAACACAACTGCACTACATTTCAGGGTTCAGCGATAAAGATCAAAATATTAACCCGAATTTTTATGGTACAGAAAATACAATCCATTTTAGTGAAACAAATGGCATCACCACCGTTCGAATTTCCATCCATTATTCTTCGCTTGAAATTTTAGAAATGATGGTAGAAAAAGGATTCAAGCAAGGATTTACAATGACCCTAAATAACCTCCAAAAATTATTAGAAAATTTATCCCAAAAATGATTTTCGTTTTTAAAACTACTGTCAAAACAAAAAGGCAGATGCTACAACTCAAACCTTATATTAACAACACTTTTCCCCACGCAAAATGGAATTTTGATTTACAAGATATTGATAAAATATTGCGAATAGAGTGTGAAGAAAATATTGTTCTAAAAATAATTCATTTGCTGCAAAGCCATAACCATGGCTGTGAAGAATTAGAATAAATATTCAAAAAAAAAATCCTCAAAACCAATTTTAAAATTAAAAAACAAAAACATGGCACACATTAATCCCCACATTAATTTCAATGGCAATGCAGAAGAAGCATTCAATTTTTACAAGTCTGTATTTGGCGGTGAATTCGCTAAAGTAGTTCGGTTCAAAGATTTAGCCAGTGATGAATTCCCTATTCCTGACCATGAAGCCAATAAAATTATGCACATCGCTTTGCCAATTGGCCACAGTTTCTTAATGGCGAATGATGTACCTGAAATATTAGGTAGAACCAACGAAAATGAAAACAGAAGCAAAATCGTTATCAGCGCGGAGAGTAAGGAAGAAGCAGATAAATTATTTAACGGCCTTTCAGCAGGCGGGGAAATAGAAATGCCCATTTCTGATAGTCCATGGGGAACCTATTTTGGAATGTTTAGAGATAAATACGGTATCGAGTGGATGATTGATTTTGACAACAGAACTAACAGTTAGGTATAAACGCAAAAGAAAATTATTTAGTAATTAATAAAATGAAAGAAGAAAAAATTCAAACACTTCATCCACAAGCTCATAAGAGTAATAAAAGAATTTCTTTAGCAAAATATAATTTAATTAAAGACACACTTTTATCCATTTTAAAAAAGAAAGAATTAACTCACACAGAATTAATGGAAGCATTATATGAAAAAGTAAAAGATAATTTTGTAGGCGGAGTACAATGGTATGGAGAAACGGTAAAACTGGATTTAGAAGCAAGAAAATTAATTGAAAGAACTAAAAGTAAACCGGAAAAATACAAACTCATTTCCATTCGTTAATACTTTGGCGCAATTATGGAAGTTTACTCAAGTAAACTTTAATGACTCCAAATTTGCAACGAATGATTTATAAAAGTTTATTTTATTCGGGCATCAGCGGATTGACTTTACCAATCAAGCAATCGCAGTTCCCTGCTGAATTTCGAGGGAAAAGTAGATTGAAGTATTATGCGTCCTTATTTAATTCCATAGAAATTAATAGTATTTTTTATAAACTTCCTAAAGGGGCTACTATAGCTAATTGGTCAGAAAGTGTAGCTGATGATTTTCGATTTACATTTAAAGTTTCTAAAACTATTACTCATTCAAAAGGATTACAATTTGCGGCAAATGACGTGAAAGATTTTATAAACGCGGTGGAAAATGTTGGCGATAAAAAAGGGTGCTTATTGGCACAATTTCCTCCATCAATAAAAATTGATAAGATCGACAGATTACAAAAATTTTTAGAAACTATTGGTGAAGCAACTGATAAAACAAATTGGAAACTTGCTGTAGAATTTAGAGATTCATCATGGTATGAAAAAGAAGTAAATGAATTGCTCGCCGAATTTGATGCAACTAGGGTGATTCAAGATATGCCAAAATCAGCGACCCCAATTGAGGATGTAAAAAGCGATTTTATTTATTTGCGCTTTCATGGTCCGAGCCTAGATACCGCGGCGATTACAGCAATAGTTTTTTAAAAAATAATGCTCAACAAATTAAAAAATGGATTCGAGAAAAAAAGACGGTTTACGTTTATTTCAATAACACTGTTGGTGAGGCGTTTAAAAATTTACAGACGCTAAATAAATATGTGTTGAATAATGATGAATAATTTTTCGTTTCGATTTGTACAATTCCTATTTTTATAGTATTTGGAACAATAAGTTTGAAAAAATGGTTATTCTGATTTGTGGAATATTTTTAATCTCGATGAATCTTTTTCCTGATAACATTTTTCTTTCCATCATAGGAATCATTTGTATTTTGACACCGATGACAATTGCTCGATTTTCTAAAGAAAAAGAACGACATGCAGAGCCCATAGAGTTTTAAAAGCAGTTAATAAATACTCGCACAGACTTAAGCTCCACCTAAAAAAAATTTTTATTGATAAATATTTGAAATGAACAAAACTCTCTTTTTAATTGTAGCATTTTCTTCTACATTTTTTTTAGGCTTTGGTTTATAAACCATAATTATAAAACATGAAAATTACAAAACAACAAACATGAAAAAAGTAACTGGAATTGGTGGAATCTTTTTTAAATGTAAAGACCCTGAAAAAATAAATGAATGGTATAAAACTCATTTAGGATTTAATACAACTCCTTATGGAACTGAATTTGAATGGCGCGAAAAAGAAGATTCTACCAAAAAAGGATCTACACATTGGAGTCCGTTTGCAGAAAAAACTAAATATTTTGAACCCTCTACAAAAGATTTTATGATCAATTATAGAGTAGAAAATATAGAAGCGTTAGTTGAGCAATTGAAAAAAGAAGGAGTTACAATTGTGGATGAAATTGAAGATTCAGAATATGGCAAATTTGTGCATATCATGGATATTGAAGGCAACAAATTGGAACTTTGGGAATCAAAAGAAAATGAGGATACGAAATAATATTTTTAAAAAATAAAGAATGCACCTACAGCCTTAGATCAATGGAAGACAACATTTATAATCCTCAATTTGTAAAAAGGCTGTTCAATAGAATGAGTGCTTCTTATGAGCGAATGAATTATATAACTTCTTTTGGATTTTCTATTCGTTGGCGAAATCAATTTTTGCGGTCGTTTACTCCTACAAATAATAAAGTAGAAATTGTAGATCTATTAACAGGAATGGGTGAAACGTGGAAAGCCACGAAAAAAAAATTACCTAATTCAAATTTAACTGCATTAGATTTTTCTTCAGATATGTTGAAATATGCACAACAAAAAAGCAAAAAAAAATACGAGAATGGTATTACTTTTTTACAACAAGATGTTCTTCAAAATGATCTTCCGAGTAATCATTTTGATTTTGTAACCTGTGCATTCGGTCTTAAAACCTTTAATGCGGCTCAATTAAAAATCTTCGCATTTGAAACAAAAAGAATTTTGAAAGAAGATGGACAATTTTCTTTTATAGAAGTCTCAAAACCGAACAATAAAATATTACGACTTCTCTACGGTTTTTATTTAGGTAAAATCATACCGTTTTTTGGATGGCTTTTCTTTGCTGATCCTGAAGAGTATAAAATGCTTTGGAAGTATATTGTAAAATTTGAAAATGCAAAAAATGCATCCGAGATCTTTAAAGCCATCGGATTAGAAACGCATTTCATTTCCTACTTTTATGGTTGTGCTACCGGATTTTGCGGACAGAAAAAGAAAGAGTAAACAGAATGCTAAATCACAAAAACTAAAAGTAAAATCAACCACAGGAAATTGGCGAACCATAAATCGGATTGGTAATTTAAAAAATCAAAAACTTTAGAAACATAAAATCCAAAACTAATTAATGAAACAAGCGTTCCTAATTCCCAAAAATTATCTACTTTATTTTTCAATTTTTCTTTTTGCCATAAGTAGTTGTAATCAAAGTATAAATAAAGAGGAAATAAAAAATGAAATTATTCAATCAGAAAAAGCATTTCAAGATGTATTAAATGCTCAAGGACCTGCGGCTGCTTTTTATGAATTTGCAGCTGACAGCGCGGTAATCAAAAGAGAAAATGACACACTGATCATTGGTAAAAATGCCATTAAAAATTATTATTCCGTCGCTGATTCTAAAAATGTTAGAGCCACGTGGAAACCTGATTTCATCAATGTTTCAGACGATGGAAGTTTAGCTTATACGTACGGAAAATATGAATGGGCAATAAAAGATTCTACCGGAAAGGAATCTGTTTTTCATGGAGTATTTCATACCGTTTGGAAAAGAATGGCTGATAAGAAATGGAAATATGTGTGGGATTAATTCTGATAAATTATCGAATAGATTTCCTAAAGAATTTGATTTCTAATTTGATGGGCAAGTTCAATAGAAGGTTTAGTTTCCATTAAAGAAAAACCATCACCTCGCAAAATGGCTTCATAACATTGCGTATGCAAATTTTCTAATCCATCACTAAAATCAAAATTCTCTCCATCAATTTGGAGATTTCTAAAAGTTCTTTTTCCTGCTTCTAAAGAAGCTATTGGCAATTGATGTATATCTGTACTTAACAACCAATTTACGGAAGCTTTTTCCAATTCTAATTCGCCGGAGGCCGCAATGGCATTGTGTTGTGTAACTTTACTTGATTCTACTTCACCAAAAATCCAGATCAACATATCAAAAAAATGAATGCCCAAATTGGTTGCAATTCCTCCGCTTTTTGACACATTACCTTTCCAACTATGTTGATACCAATTCCCACGGGAAGCAACATACGTCAGATTGATTTTATGTTTTTTTGTAAAAGGTTGCTCTTCCACTTTTTTCTTCAAGGCAATAATCGCCGGATGCATTCTCAATTGTAAAATCGTGAATACTTTATTACCTGATTCTTTTTCCAATTCCACAAGAGCATCTATATTCCAAGGATTTAGTACGATTGGTTTTTCGCATATAACGGTAGCGCCTATACGCAATCCGAATCGAATGTGGGCATCATGCAAATAATTAGGCGTGCACACACTCACATAATCGGTTTTTATTCCTGCTCTTTTTATTTTATCAATATGCCGATCGAAGCGCTCAAACTCTGTAAAGAACTCCGCATCAGGAAAATAATTATCTAATATTCCCACCGAATCATTTTTGTCTAAGGCTGCAATTAATTGATTGCCCGTTTCCTTTATCGCCTTCATGTGGCGAGGAGCTACATACCCACCGGCACCGATTAATACAAAATTTTTCATGATTCTCAAATTCTTTTTACCATTCCATTTTCGAGCATATATTCTTGATTACTCTCAGAGCAGAATGCTTTATTATTCTCATCAAAAGTAAGCCTATGGCCATATTCACTCATCCAACCTTTTTGCCTTCCGGGATTTCCCATCATGAGTGCATACGCCGGCACATCTCTCGTAATTACAGAACCGGCACCAATGAAAGCATATTCTCCAATTACATTTCCACAAACAATAGTGGCATTGGCACCTATGCTGGCACCTTTTTTAATCAAGGTTTCTTTATACTCTTTTTTTCGTACAATCGCGCTGCGCGGATTAATCACATTTGTCAAAACTACACTTGGTCCCAAAAAAACATCGTCTTCACAAATCACTCCTTCATAAATGCTTACATTATTTTGCACTTTTACATTATTGCCTAAGATTACGCGTTGCGACACAAAAACATTTTGACCTAAATTACAGTTTTCACCAATAATACAGCCGGACATCACGTGGCTGAAATGCCAAATTTTAGTGCCGTTTCCGATACTGCAATTTTCTTCGATAATGGATGATGGATGTGCAAAAAAAGACATTGAATTTTTATTTTTCTATACTTTTTAAATATTTGCCATAACCACTTTTTTCAAATTTTTTAGCTAAAGCTAATAATTGTTCTTTATTGATAAAATTCATTCTGTAAGCGATTTCTTCTAAGCATCCAATCTTAAATCCTTGGCGCTTTTCTACCACACGTACAAATTCAGATGCATCATGCAATGATTCGAAAGTTCCGGTATCTAACCAAGCAAAACCTCTGTTCAGCACAGCCACTTTTAATTTTTTATCTTCTAAATATTTTCGATTCACATCCGTAATTTCATATTCTCCTCTTGGAGATGGAGCAATATTTTTGGCAATTTCTATTACCGAATTATCATAAAAGTATAAACCCGGAACGGCGTAATGAGATTTAGGGTGAAGGGGTTTTTCTTCAATGCTTAGCGCATTAAAATCTTTATCAAATTCTACCACTCCATATCTTTCGGGGTCAGAAACAGGGTAAGCAAAAATTATAGCTCCATCAGGGTCAGCAGATTTTTGCAACAAAGTGGAAAACCCGCTTCCATAAAAAATATTATCTCCCAAAACCAAAGCCACCGAATCTTTTCCTACAAATTTTTCTCCGATTACAAATGCTTGTGCCAATCCATTAGGTTTTTCTTGTGCAGCATATTCTAATTGGCATCCCCATTGACTTCCATCGCCTAATAATCTTTTAAATTGTTCTTGATCTTCAGGTGTAGTAATCACCAATATTTCATGAATGCCGGCCAACATTAGCGTTGATAGCGGATAGTAAATCATGGGTTTATCATAAATCGGCATTAATTGTTTGCTGATTCCCATCGTAATAGGGTATAGTCTTGTGCCACTTCCGCCGGCTAATATGATTCCTTTCATTGGGTAAAATTGGATAAGTAAAACTTTTTTATAAAAATAAAAATAGTGGTTTTATTGCAGCCGCAAAAATAGGAGATAAGTGCTATACTCGATGATTTTACTCTCTTTATTTACATAAAAGAGTTTCCATTGATAAGGATTGGAAATTTATACAAAGTTTAAAATTGGGTATTTTTTTCCTAATATTTTTTCAGCATCGGCTTTTAACCAATTAGATAACAGGGTAGCATATACGCTTTTAAAATCAACTGTGTGTGTCAAATCTCCTTGATCCAAATTTTCCAAATTGGGCATTTCGTTCAATAAACCCTTTTTCTTTAATCCTCCACTTATGAAAAACATATTATTAGCTGTACCATGATCGGTACCACCACTCGCATTTTGCGCCACTCTTCTTCCAAATTCACTAAAGGTCATAATGGCCACATCTTCAAAACGATTATTACTTTTTAAATCTTTTACAAAAGCACTAACGGCATCGTTCAATTGTTGGAACAAACGATTTTGTTGATTCACCTGATTCACATGCGTATCAAAACTTCCTAAACTTACATAATACACTTTGGTATTGATATCGCTCATTATTAAAGAGGAAATAGTTTTTAAATTCTTACCCAATTCAGTAGCAGGGTAGGTTTGAGAAGATGGATGCCTTCTACTTTGTTGGTAAATATAATCCGCGCTACTCATGGTTTCGCTCAAAGTTTTGTACAAATAATCCGCCGCCGCTTCACCATGTTCATGATGCGAACTAATATCTTTAAAATATTTTTCGTGGCTGGTGCTGTATAATTTTTTAGGATCCTTTAATGCCAAACCTTTTATTTGCTCACCTTTCAACGCCAAACTCAATACATCATCCACTTCTAAAGCTTGGGTAGGAATATCACAACCCATGCATTGCGCATCTAAATATCTGCCTAACCAACCAGTAGAAATATATTGATTACTCTCACTCGCACTTTGCCAAATATCCATACTTCTAAAATGCGAACGATCGGGATTTGGATATCCAACATTATTCATGATACTCAAATTCCCTTCATCAAAAAGTTGTTTAAAAAAAGGTAATGCAGGATTGATTCCGGCTGAATCAGTGAGCTGTAATGCTTTGCTCTTTTGAATTCCAAGCGTTGGACGCGATTTATAATAAATATCATTTTGAATAGGAATAATCGTATTCAAGCCGTCATTACCGCCGCTGAATTGTATAACTACCATTACTTTATTTCCGGGTGGCACCCACACGTTTTTTTCAAACGCTTTTAAAAATTTAGGAAGCATTAATGAAGCAGTGGCTAACGAGCCAATTTGTAAAAATTCTTTTCTTTTTAAAAGCATTATAAAAAATTTAAACTATTTAAAATTTCATCATCAACACAATTGATATTCAGGCGTGCTCATCAACGACACGATCGCCGTCTTCAAAAAACTTTCGCGAGAAGACGCATCTATATATTTATTGATTACTGTAGGGTTAATACTGCTCTTGGTTTGACACAAAGTATCACTCACTTCCTTTAATAAATTTTCTCTTTTTATTTTATCAAAAATGGAAACCACTTCTTTCCAATTCACAGTGTTGGCAATTTTTTGATTATTAGGTTTTGGTGCTACACCTTCTAAACCCATCATTACATCATCATCTTCTTTTGGTTTGATAGAAAATTCATCAGCATTGGTTAAAATTTGCGGAATCCTCATTCGCAACATCAATGAAGAACTATCAATCCAACTTTTTCCACCCGGCCATCCTGCCACATTAGGCGGGTAAAATAAAAGTTGACCTAATGTTTGTTGAAAAAGTATTTGAATTTGCGGCTTCTCAATTTGCATCGGAATAAATCTTTGAATGCCCACTAAAAGATCTACCGGTGATTTTATTCTGCTTCCGATATTTTTTTCATCGTAAAACCAAGTGCTTTCAAAAATATCATTCAGCAATTTTTGGATGTCATAATTATTTTGATAAAACTTTTCCGCAAGTTGATTACATCTTGATACATCTACTTCTTCATTGACTAAATATTTATAGATTTTTTGGGTGATAAATCGGGCACAAGCTTTTTGCTCTAAAATAATATTGATGATATCATCGCCATTAAAATTTCCGGTTTTACCTAAAAAGGTTTTGCTGCCATCATCATGCAAACGAGGCCGGTCGGTAAATTCATAATTCTTATTAAATCCCCATCCCGTGAAGGCTCTGGCGCCTTCCTTTACATCATTTTCTGTATAATTTCCTCTTCCCATTGTAAATAATTCCATCACCTCGCGCGCAAAATTTTCATTAGGATGTTTCTTATTATTTTGTTGATTATTTAAGAAAGAAAGCATCGCCGGAGTTTTACTCGTAGCTCTTAATAAATCTCCAAAATTGCCTAAAGCATTTTCACGAATTACATTGAGTAATTGTTGTTGCGAATAAATATTTACAATTCTACATGCAAAATGGCCATGCCAAAACAAACTCATTTTTTCTCTCAACTGCGCTTCGCTGCTTATCATTTTATTGAACCAAGTAAGATTCAAATTTTTGATATCCAAAGCAGATTGTTTTCTGATTTGTCTTTTTTGCTCCGAAGTTAATTTTTGATAATTATTGACCATTTCGCCATCGAACGTAATCGGTGTAGCGGTATTGATAGGTTCGGGTTTTTTGGCAGAAGTTTTTAATAAGAGTGCATATAGATCCTTTGTGGGCATATGCTTGAGCGATTCAGCATTTTCTGCCATTGGTCCAAAACCTGCGCGCCATAAAAGATGTTGGTTCTTTAATTGATTGGTTGGTTTCATTCAATTTATTTCAACTTATGAGAAAAAGATTCTTACAAATTAAATAGACTGAATAAAAAACTATTAGTTTAATCAGAAAATTCTTAATTGAAAAAATGAATTTTAGTCAATCATTTCTTTCCCAAAATAAGGCTGAAGTGCTTTTGGAACTTTAATTCCATCCCGCACTTGATGATTCTCTAATAAAGCAGCAACGATTCTGGGCAAGGCCAAAGAAGAACCATTTAATGAATGAACTAATTGAATTTTTCCATCGGCATTTTTAAAACGAATTTTCATTCTATTGGTTTGAAAAATTTCGAAATTGCTGACAGAACTCACTTCCAGCCATTTTTTTTGTGCGGCACTATACACTTCAAAATCGTAAGTAAGCGCAGAAGCAAAACTCATATCGCCTCCACACAAGCGAAGAATTCGATAAGGCAGTTCTAAAGATTGTAATAAACTTTCTACATGTAGCAGCATCTCTTCCAAAACTTCATAACTATTATCAGGATGGACTAATTGTACTAATTCTACTTTATCAAATTGATGAAGTCGGTTTAATCCGCGCACATCTTTTCCATAACTTCCTGCTTCTCTTCTAAAGCAAGGAGTGTAGGCAGTCATCTTGATGGGCAATTCATTTTCTTTTACAATATCCTCTCTGTAAATATTGGTGAGCGGCACTTCTGCTGTAGGAATTAAATAAAAATTATCTTCTGTAGCATGGTACATTTGTCCTTCTTTGTCCGGTAATTGTCCGGTGCCATAAGCACTTGCTTCATTCACCATTAATGGCGGTTCGTATTCTGTGTAACCTTTACCGGTATTGAAATCTAAGAAATATTGTATGAGCGCTCTTTGTAATTTAGCACCTTGTCCTTTGTAAAAAGGGAATCCTGCTCCGGTAACTTTATTGCCTAATTCAAAATTGATGAGTTCATATTTTTTTGCCAGATCCCAATGTGGCAAAGCGCCCTTGTGCAATGTCGGTTTTTGTCCACCCTCTCTTACTACTTCATTGTGTTCGGGCGAAGTGCCGGCCGGTACAGAGTTGTGTGGAAGGTTGGGCAGTTTTACTAAATCTTCATAAATATTTTTTTCCACCGAAGTCAATTCTTCACTTATAGGTAAAAGAGCGGATTTTAATTCTGCTACTTCTTCTTTTTTAGCAGCAGCGTCTTCTTTATTTCCTTTGGCCATTAACAATCCAATTTCTTTTGAAGCCGCATTTATTTTGGATTGAATTTCATCTAATCGAGATTGTAATTTTTTTCTTTCATCGTCATTGGCGACTATGGTTTCTACTAACGAAATTTCTTGAAAATTTTTTACTTTCAGTCTTGCAATCGCTTCATCTTTATTGGCTCTCAAATAATTTACTTGTAACATTCTTTACGCTCTCGGTTTTTTGCAAATATATTTAATTAGGTTGATGGGAGAATAGCAATGTTTGAAAGAGCATTTCAAAATATTCTATTAATTTCGCCCCATGCAAAATGTACAAGACGATTTACAAGCTCGTTGGTGGAAATTGGAAGAAAAATTTTTACAAAAATTCGATAAAAAGCCTGATGTAGAAGCAGTGCTTTTTTTAATCGGAATTCAAGAAGTTAGAAATTCTAAAAAGAAATTTACGAAAGAACAAAAGCAAGACCTGATGCATGTGGCAGTGTGTACTTTATTGGCCCAAAGCGGTTATTATGAAGTAGAGAAATATGATGATGACGGATGGCCGCATTTTGCACAATTAAAAGCTTTACCGGCTTATAACATGATAGAGCAAGAAAATTTTTTAAAAGACCATATATTGCTTTACTTTGAAGGAAACGGTGAACCATTTTAAAAGAACAAAAATTTGACTCATGCGGATATTCTTTTACCTAATTGCTTTTGCTTTTTTAGTATCATGTGCGGCCTCCAAATCTAATTCCAAAATGCCTCAAGATACTCGCGTTCTCATTGAAACAGATTCAGGAAATATTGTAGTAAAACTCTACAATGAAACTCCTCTTCATCGCGCTAATTTTATTAAATTAGTGAAAGAACATTTTTATGACGGATTATTATTTCATCGCGTGATTAAAAACTTTATGATTCAAGGCGGAGACCCCGACAGTAAAAATGCGCAACCCGGAGTTCAGTTGGGCGAAGGCGGTTTGCCTTATACTATTCCTTCAGAATTTACTCCTACTTTATTTCACAAAAAAGGAGTGATTGCTGCAGCAAGAGAAGGCGATGATGTAAACCCAACTAAAGCCAGTAGCTCTACGCAATTTTATTTGGTAGAAGGAAAAGTAGTGACAGATGAAGAAATGGATAAAATGGAATCACGTTTTAAAATGAAAATTCCTGAATCACATAGAAAATTGTATAGAACCATTGGAGGCACTCCGTTCTTAGATATGAATTATACCGTATTTGGCGAAGTAGAAAGCGGACTGGATGTAATCTCGAAAATAGCAAGTGCCGCGAAAGATAGTAATGACAGACCTTTGAAAGATATTAAGATGAAAATCACCATTCTTAAAAAATGATATCAATCAGGTAATTTAATAATTAGAAAAACCTAATTTGCAGCCTTTAATATAATACCTCATTTAATAAAATAATTATGAATTTTCCGCAAGACTTGAAATACACAAAAGACCACGAATGGATTTCTTTGGAAGGCGATGTAGCCACCATTGGAATTACCGATTTCGCACAACATGAATTAGGCGACATTGTTTATGTAGATATTGATTCAAAAGATAAACATTTAGAAGCAGAAGCCGTGTTTGGAACAGTAGAAGCAGTAAAAACTGTAAGTGATTTATTTCTTCCAGTGGCGGGAACAATTACAGAAGTAAATCCTTCACTTGATTCCGCTCCGGAAACAGTAAATACCGATCCGTTTGGAGAAGGATGGATTGTAAAAATGAAAGTAGATAACATTGCAGATGTAGAAAAACTAATGGATGCAGAAGCTTACCAAAATTTAGTTTCATAAATAAATGGCTCATTCAACAATTTCTTTTAAAAAATTTTTACCAGGCATTGCCTGGTTTTTTGTGGTTTCAATTTTGGTTTTTTTACCGGGAAGTGATATGCCCGAAGTTAGATGGTTGAATATTCCTCATTTTGATAAAATAGTGCATGCCGGCTTGTTTGGCGGTTTGGTATTTCTTTTTTGCTTACCCTTTTTTAAAAGTGATTTGAGTTTAAAAAAGAAAAGAAACTATTTTATGCTCATAGCTTTTCTCGCTATTGTTTACGGAATCTTAGTGGAATTTATTCAGAAGTATTATATCCCCGGGCGCAGCTTTGATTTATTAGATTGGATGGCTGATTCCATAGGAGTTTTTATTACATTTTTTGTTGCTACCTATTGGTCGAAGAAAATAAAAGCATAGTAATTATTTTTTAAAAAAGTGGTTGAGCAATTTTTAGATTAAGAGATGTTACCCTATACAAATCAAAATTAATAGTAACTTCAAATCTTTATCAAACAAATGGTGCTTCAAAGACATATCCCTTTTCTGAAAGCAGTTTTTTACTACACCATTACTGCATTTGGTGGACCGCAAGGGCATCTGGGTATGATGTTGAAAACATTTGTAGAAGATAGAAAAGATGTTACAAAAAAAGAATTGCTGGATTATGTAGCTTTTTGTCAAATGTTACCAGGCGCATCTTCTACCCAAACTATCACACTTATTGGTTATAAAAGAGGTGGAGTTCCTTTGGCGATACTGTCTTTATTGATCTGGATTTTACCGGCAAGTATTCTAATGGGCATTTTTTCCTTTTTGGTATTTTATTTCAATACATTTCACATCAGCCTTAATTTATTTCATTATATACAACCGATGGCTGTGGGTTTCATCGCGTTTGCAGCGTATAAAATGTTTCATATTTCTATAAAAAATACAATCACATTCGTGATTATGTTGGCCGTAGGTATTCTGACCTTTATTTTTTTTAAATCGCCGTGGGTATTTCCGATTGTAATTATTTTAGGCGGTATCATAACCAATTTTAGTGATAAGCGTTTCCCACAAAAAGATCCCATTAAACCTCGTCATATTAAATGGACCAATATCTGGCTCTTCATTTTGATTTTTGTTTTAGTAGGTTTTTTTAGTGAAACGGCTCGAAAACAAAATTGGGAAAATAGAAAAGTATTTAATTTGACAGAAAACACTTACCGTTTTGGAAGTTTGGTATTTGGTGGCGGAGATGTATTAATGCCGCTCATGTACGAGCAATATGTAGTACGTGAGAAAACCAATTATATGAATAAAGAAGAATTTCTTACCGGTTGGGGATTGATAAGAGCTATCCCCGGTCCTGTGTTTGCGGTTTCTTCTTATACAGGAGGCATGGTGCTTCGAGATGGAGGTACACGTTTGCATATCTTAGGATGTGTGATTGGAAGTATCATGATTTTTTTGCCGAGTGCTTTATTGGTGTTGTTTTTTTATCCGGTGTGGAATAATCTTAAAAAATATGCACTGGTATTTCGATCGTTGGAAGGCATTAATGCCGCTGTAGTCGGCATCATGTGGGCATCTTTTTTTTTATTTATTAAAAGATCTCTCCATTACATTCATCGATATCCCGAGTGTCATCAATTTAGGAGTTATCATTATCACTTTTTATTTATTATCATTTACCAAAATTTCTCCTCCATTGATCGTGCTCGGTTGTTTGGCTTTAGGATTGATTTTTTAATCATAAAAAAAATTTTTTGATATAGAGCTTTTTTAATTATGTTTGTTTTTTATTGAAACAACTTTTATTCCTACTACTTATTTCACATTTTTGTTGTTCTTTAAGAATATTACTTTTACTTAAAATTTATCGTTATGAAACAAAAGTTAACAATTAAATGGATAGGTGGAATTCTATTGACATTCCTTCTTTCTTTTCCGGCGTTTTCCCAAGTGGGAGGTAGCAGCGCTTCTTATTCAAATGCCAAAGTGTATGTCTCTGTAGATAAACCTGTGGGTGGAGTAGCGGATCAAGATAATTCTATATTGATCAATACTGTAAAAGGTAGTTACGCTTACATCATCATTAATATTTCACCTGAAACCTTTTCTGTATCAGGAATTAAGTTGAAAACTTACATGAAGAAAAATGGTAAGTATGAAAAAACAGACGAAGCCTCTTATACAATTACTCCGGGCTTAGCATACACTTATATTCAATATAGCTTTGATGCTGTAGGTGAATATGGTTTTGATGTGTATGATAAAAACGATGTGTACATCGGAACCGGATATGTAATTGCAAAGCCGGATAATTCTTCCGGATCAAATACAAGTACTACCAGTCCAAAAACCACTACCTCAAGTGATAAATATACTAAAGCAAAAGTATTCTGTTCATTAGAAGTTCCCGTATATGGCATTGCTTCTGAAACAAAATCAATTGTTATCAGCAAGAAAGGAAGTTATGCTTATATCGTTATAGATAATTATCCAACTGATTTTAATGTAAGTGGTATTACTTTGAAAGCATACAGAAAAGTCAACGGTAGTTATTCTAAAGTAACTGACGATGAATATACCATTTCACCGGATTCGTATTATACCTACATAAAATATTCATTTTACGATCCGGGAGATTATGCCTTTGATGTGTATGATGAAAACAAAGTGTTTATTGGTACAGGCTATGTAAAAGTATCTTACGAGTAAAATAGATTTAGATTTTTTTTAAAACTCCGATTTTTTTCGGAGTTTTTTTTGCATTCATCTTTCAAGAATGAAGTTCTGCTTCACGAGCTTCCATTTCATATTTATTCTTGTGATAGCCATTTTTACAACTTTCCCATAAGTACAAAAAAATAAATTTAAAAAATCCATATTTTTTAAATTGTTGAACATGGCACATCTCATGCCTTACCCATTTTTCATTTTTTAGAAAATCTTCTTTTGTGGTTTGATGTAAATGAATGGTATTGCCCAAAACAATAGCTACATTTTTAGTACGTAATTGCCGTGCCGCCATTGTAGCGATCCAAGAATTTTCTTTGATTGTATAATCCAAATCTTTTTGCATTTAAAAAAATCAATCGGCAATGGTTTTCAAAATCTCCTCACTATGAATTTTTGATTTTGGTTTTTTAAATACTTTAAAAATAATGCCGTTGTCATCAATTAAAAAAGTAGTTCTAATTAATCCCATGTATTTTTTGCCATAATTATTTTTTTCACCCCACACTCCATATTTGTTGATGATAGTTTTATCTACATCTTCAATAAGCGTGAAAGGTAAATCATACTTTTTCTCAAATTTTTTATGAGATTTTCCATCGTCCGGACTTACACCGATTACTTCAAAACCGGCATTTTTTAAATCAGCATAATTGTCTCTTAAGTTACAAGCTTCTACGGTACATGTGGGAGTATCGTCTTGCGGATAAAAATACAAGACCACTTTTTTCCCTCTATAATTTTTCAGAGAAATGCTTTCTCCATTCTGATCTTTCCCTGTAAAATCAGGAGCTTTATCTCCTGCAATTAATTGTGTCATAAAAAAAAATTAATAATGCAATAAAATTATTCGGTGTAATTATCGAATAAAATGAAACACTTTCTCCGTCACATTTCCGACTAAATCTTCTACGGTAATTTTTAATTCATGTTTTCCTCTCGAACATTTTTCATCAAAAATATAAATGTAGTTGCGCGCCTTATCGTTCGTAAATCGTAACCATTTGCCATCTAATTCCGCACGAAAATTTACAATTTCATCATTATTATCTTTTGGTGTAATAATGATCCTGCTGCTTTTTGAAAGATTGGAGTTATTCGCTAATCCTGAAATGGTAGGAGGAATCGTATCGATGATTAATTCAAAATGCCCAAAATTTCTAAATTTACTTACAAACCAATCTCCTTCTTTTGTTGTCTTCGCTATCTCTGTTCTCGAACCCCATGATTGTCGCATTAATATTTTGTCTGAAAGAGTAGCATCAATTTTTTGAGAAGGTTTTAATTTAATTGTAAAATAATCATGCGAAGGAATTAACCCCGACAAAACAGTAAACACAGATGAAACCGCATCTTTGGTGGAAGATTTTTTTTCCGAATAACTAAAAGTTACTGAATCGTACAACGCTTTTGGTGAGAGAAACAATTGTAAATCTTTGCCTTCGTATACATTTACAAATCCCGGATAAAATTCATTTTTATTTTGATAAATGGATTGATTATCAATTTTACCTGTTTCAGTAATTAAGCCTTTTTTGATTTTGAATTCTAGAACAGAAGTATTGTCATTGGCGTCTTTTACTACAATTTTTATTGTATGGATTTTATCATCTTTTAATTCTATTACTCCGTCGCCATTTATATCTTTATATACTCCTTCAGGATAGCCCGGAAGCCTTGACAGGTGCTGAATATAAGGGCCGCCTGCTAATTTGGTTTTATAATCTATATGCGCATTCAAATAACGCGTTTCGTCATAGCTAATACTATCTAATTGAAAGCCGGATAAGGGTTGGCCATCCACATAAATCACAGATTCGTAAATACCATTTGGATTATTAGAGCCTGATAATTTATCATTGGCAGAAATACCAAAACTAATTTTATCGGTATGCACGGATATTACAGATTGTGTAGTGGTATAATGACTCCCCGAACCTTTGATGGTTATGTGTTGTGGCGATTGGCTATAGGTACTTATGCATCTATCATACATGTATAGACGCACTATGGAAGGAGGCACATTATCGGGCAATGGCAAACCAAATAATAGCGGATTAAAAACTTTATCCGTTTTTGTATCCCGAATTTCAAAATGTACATGTGGTCCCATAGAACCACCGGTATTTCCGCTATGCGCGATGAATTGTCCTTTTTTTACCGGAAATTGATTTGGACTTAATTCTAACGAAACCCGCCATGATTCTAATTCATATTGTTTTTCCTTTACAAAATTTTCCAATTCAGGATAAAAAGAATTTAAATGACCATAAACCGTTGTAAAACCATTCGGATGCTGAATATAAATCGCTCTTCCAAAACCAAAAGGAGCAATACTTACACGTGAAATAAACCCATCAGCCGCAGCCCATACTTTTTTATTTTCTACTTGGTTGGTACGACAATCTAATCCCATGTGGTAATGATTGGAACGCAACTCCCCAAAATTTGCCGAAAGGCTCTTTGTGGCATCCACCGGATAAATGAAATATTCTTTTGGATAGCTTTTTGCAGGGAAAAATTGGGCTCTTGAAATTGAGGAAAAAAGAAGGCAAAAAATAATTAAACCATATTGTGTAAGAGTGCCAATTTTAAAAACATTTTTTTTCATATCATAACAAAGCTAAGAACTTAAAAATTATATAAACATTTATGGAAAATTCAAACAAAATAGCCGCATTGATTTTAGGAGCTGCCGCCGGAGTAGCATTAGTTCGATATTTTAATATGCCCAAAGAAGAAAGAGAAGAATTTTGTGCGCATATTAAAAATAAGACTTCACAATTATTAGATAATGCTGAAGAGTCTGTAGAAAAAATTGAACATTTTATGTCGGAATTAAAAAGCACAGACAAAGAAGATTGGGTCGATAAATTAATGGTGATTAAAAAAATGGTGAAAGATTTTTATGGCTCTCAAAAACATTTTCTTCTTTAAGTTTATTTAAAAACTTGATAGGCAATAAAACTCATGATGTAAGCAAGGCCTGTCATGTAGAATAACATGATGATTGGCCATTTCCAAGATCTTGTTTCTCGTTTTACAATCGCTAAAGTGCTCATACATTGCATCGCCAGAGCATAAAAAATAAGGAGAGATAATCCGGCAGCAAATGTGTACACTTTGCTACCATTGGGCCATGTGGCCGCCGACATTTTTTGGCGAAGGGTTGCATTATTTTCGTCGGATTTATCTCCTACACTATATAAGGTGGCCATAGTGCCCACAAATACTTCGCGTGCCGCAAAAGAAGTAATCAATGCAATCCCAATTTTCCAATCATAACCCAAAGGTTTAATAACCGGCTCGATGGTTTTTCCTAAAATACCTGCATAAGAATTTTCTAAATGAGCAGTGCCTTTTTCTTTTTCTAAATTTTCTTTTTGCGAAGGATTTTGTTGAATTAATTGATCATATTTTTCCTTTACTGCAGCCATTTTTTTAGGAGGACCAAAAGAACTCAATCCCCACAACAATAAACTTATTACCATAATCACTTTACCTGCATCCCACACAAAAATGCGCGCTTTCTCAATCATGGTTGTAAACATATTTTTCCATCGAGGACTTCGATACACCGGCAGTTCTAAAATAAAAAAACTTTTTTCTTTACTCTTAATAAACCATTTCATTACAAATGCAGAAATCAATGCCATAAAGGTTCCCAGAAAATACATGAACATCATTACCAAACCTTGTAATCCAATAAATCCGAAGAAAACTTTGTTGGGAACAGCCAACGCAATCAAAACTGTATAGACAGGTAATCGGGCACTACAACTCATCAATGGCGTAACCATAATGGTTAATAATCTTTCTTTTTTATTTTCAATACTGCGAGCACTCATAATTGCAGGAACTGCACACGCAAGCCCACTAATCATGGGCATTACACTCTTTCCATTTAGTCCGGCTTTGCGCATAATTTTATCCGTTAAGAAACTAACTCTTGCCATGTAGCCGGTGTCTTCCAAAAGCGTAATCAACCCAAAAAGAATCATGATTTGAGGTACAAAAACCAAGATACCGCTCAATCCTGCGATGATTCCGTTGATGAAAAGATCGCTATACCATGCATTAGGTAAAACGCTCGCTAACCAACCTCCGGCCTCCGCAAAACTCCATTCAATGGCATTCATCGGAAATTCTGCAATCAAAAAAATACTTTGAAATAATAAAAATAAAATGACCAATAAAATAAGATAACCCCAAGTACGATGCAATAATATTTCATCTAATTTATGAGTAAATAAAACTTTTTGCAACGGATCTTCTTCCACCACCGTTTGATTCATTATTGTTTTGATTCTGCTATAGCGCTGCAATATCTCTTCCGCTTGAATTCTTGTTGCATTGAATTTTGTATCTTTTTCAATAGCCTCTATCTTATTTTGAAGTTCATCATCAAAATCAAAATTTTCATGATTGATTAAATAATGGATAGATCGATAATTGCTCATTTCCGGAAAAAGCTCTTGCATTTTTTTGGTAGCTTCCGGTGCAAGAGGTTCAGTATTGATAAAATCTTTTTCTCGAATATTAATAAGATTCTCTGCAGTTTGTGCAATTGCTTTTTTGAGTTGTTGAATGCCTTTATCTTTTCTTGGATTTACAGGTACAATCAATACTCCTAATTCTCTTTCTAACCCCGGCACATCTATTTGAATATGATTTTTCTGCGCGATATCCATCATCGTTAAAGCTATAACAAGCGGACGTTTCAGATCTATTATTTGCGAACAAAATAATAAATTTCGTTTTAGATTACTCGCATCCGCAACAAGCACGGTGATATCGGGTTTAACTTCTTGATCTTGATCTATCAACACTATGTAAGAAACCCATTCATCATTTCTTTTGGGATATAAACTATAAGTGCCGGGTAGGTCAATAATTTTCCCTTGATATTTATCCGAGATTTTACAGATACCCATTTTTTTATCCACAGTAACTCCGGGAAAATTGCCCACTTTTTGATTCAATCCGGTAAGTGAGTTAAATAAAGAACTCTTACCGCTATTGGGATTTCCTACTAAAGCTATTTGGAGTTGTTGAGTCAATTTGATTTTTAAAGTATTGGTAAAAATAACCACAAACGATTATTATTGATTTACGAATTTAGAAAAGAGGAGCGCGCATCCAAAATTTTATCATAGACTTCACTTTTTGATTCCGTTTTAATACTCGTAAATTCGCACTACTATAATTTTATTATCGATAGAACCATTATGAAAATTGAATTCCATAAATTAAAATACTTTCTCGTTGCGCTACTCATCATTTCATCGCATTCTTTTGGACAAAAACTAAAGAAAAGTGATAAAGTGATTTTAGAAAATTTAAAAACAACCATTTCATTTTTAGCAAGCGATCAATTAGAAGGAAGAAGAACAGGTACGCAAGGTGAAAAATTGGCGTATCAATATTTGTCCGATCAATTCGCTTCCATCAATTTAATTCCTAAAGGCGATAACGGAACGTATTTGCAAGCATTTGAAGTGCATGAAGGCAAGCAGATTTTACCGACCACACATTTTAAAATCAATGCCGATGATGTAGAATTAGGAAAAGAATTTTTTCCATTAAATTTTAGTAGCAATGGAGAATTAAACTCCTCCGCTTCGCCTTCATTACAAGAAGAAGGAGTTCCTTGGTTTTTTGATATCAAAGATTTATTGGAGGAAAATAAAAATAATCCGCATTTTGATTTAGTAGAAGCGCTTAAAAATAAATGCGTAGAATTCAATGGCAAAGGCGCTTCTGCAGTAATTGTTTTTAATACCGGAAACAATGATGACGGACTTTCTTTTGATGCGAAATCTAAAATACCTTCAATTAATATTCCCGTAGTTTATTTATCAAAAGAGGCAGCCAATAAATATTTATCAGAAAAAAATGCAGATTATGAATTGCGTTTACGCATAGACGTTGGGGAAAAGAAAAGAACCGGCCATAATGTAATTGGATACATAGATAATCATGCAGAAAATACCATTGTGATTGGTGCGCATTTTGATCATTTGGGTTATGGAGAAGATCATAATTCTTTGTGGACCGGCAAACCCGAAATTCATAACGGAGCAGATGATAATGCCAGCGGAACCGCTCTGGTATTGGAACTGGCCAAAATTCTTCAAAAATCAAAACTTAAAAATAATAACTACTTATTCATTTGTTTTTCGGGTGAAGAATTGGGATTATTTGGATCTAAAAGTTTTACAGAAAATCCAACGATACCTCTTGAGAAAATTAATTACATGATTAATTTAGATATGGTAGGAAGGCTCAACGAAACTACTCACGGTCTTTCCATTGGTGGTTTTGGTACTTCGCCTACTTGGGGAAATATTTTACCTGAAAAAACAAAAACTATTTCCGTAAAATTTGATTCCAGCGGAATCGGCCCGAGTGATCACACTTCGTTTTATTTAAAAAATATTCCTGTTTTATTTTTCTTTACCGGCAGCCATTCGGATTACCACAAGCCTACAGATGATGTAGATAAAATTAATTTTCTCGGAGAATTATATATCATTCAATACATCGAAAATATTTTGGAGCAAACCAATAAAATAGACAAACTTCCTTTCTCAAAAACCAAAGAACCCAATATGGGTACGGGAACCAGATTTACGGTGAGCTTAGGCATCATGCCGGATTATACCTACACTGAATCGGGCGTTAGAGCTGATGGAATCATCAGTGGCCGAATTGCAGAAAAAGCAGGAATGCTTGTAGGAGATGTGATTATCCAATTGGGCGATTATAAAGTAACGAGCGTAGAAGATTACATGATAGCGCTCAGTCATTTCAAAAAAGGAGATGCGACTACCGTAAAAATAATGAGAGGAACAGAAGAGAAAACATTCGATATTATTTTTTGAATTAAAAAGGTATGAAACTTCGTATTGACAACGATTCCATGTTAGATGATTTTTTTGAAGGCACTCGTCTTTTAGGAATTGTAGCGCCAATAGAACAGTATAAATTTTGTTGGCATTTAAATCATCTTACCACTTTTAATTTTAGGATTGATCATAATTTAGAAATACCGATGATCAAGAAAGACAGAAAATATTTTTTTTCTGTGTATTCATTTAAGGAACCGAATACCTCTACAGTTCACTACCTTTATAACAATCAGCACGACGGCGAATTTTTATTGCCGGAATTTCGTCATTTGGATTTTCTTTGGCTTCTAAGAGACGGCACTATGGAAGATTTGAACGGTTTGGTGGATTTGGTAAAATCAATTCCAACGGTACAAATGGTCACTGAATTGACCCAAGAAAAAATTAAAAATAAACAGCATTTAGTTCTTTAATTTTTAAAACAAAAATCATGTGGGAAGAAAAAAATAATCAACTTCATAAGAGTTTTACTTTCAAAGATTTCTCTGAAGCTTTTGCATTTATGACACGCGTGGCTTTGGCTGCAGAAAAAATGGATCACCATCCTAAATGGACCAACGAATATAATAAAGTAGACATCTGGCTCACCTCTCATGATGCCGGAAATATCGTAACTGAAAAGGATAAAGAATTATCAAAGATGATTGATGGGTTTAGATAAATCTCATTTCATTTCTCTTGGGTATTTGCAAGAAAAATATGTATTTAATTGGAAGCCAATTTTAATCCTACGATAGAAATAATTAAAGTAGAAATAAAAAATAATCGCCAAAAATCAGCGGGCTCTTTAAAGAAAATTAAACCAACCAATACGGTGCCTACCGCACCAATACCGGTCCACACGGCATATGCAGTGCCAATGGGCAATGTAAGTGTAGCGCGATATAGTAAATACATACTGATAGAAAGACAAATAAAAAAACCTACGATCCACCACATAGCAGTTGTGCCTGAACTTTCTTTGGCTTTACCCAAACAAGTAGCAAAACCTACTTCAAACAAACCTCCAATAATTAGTAATATCCAATTCATACATTTGATTTTACCTAATGATTTACTTGAATTAATTTTTCATTTTGAGCAATCAATTTTCCAATTGGATTCAAAAAATTTTCTAAACCGTTTGTGCGAAAAATAGTTTCTAACTCCTTTACGCTTTTTGGATCGATAGCAATTAATAATCCTCCATTAGTTTGCGGATCGGGCAAAATAGAAAATGCTTCCATTACATCCACTTCTTTTTCAAAAAATATTTTAGAGCGATAACAATTCCAATTTTTATAAGTAGCATCCGGAATTATTTTTTTTCCCAAATATTCAAGAGCTCCTTCTGATATCAATAATTTGGAATAATTTAATTCAGCCGATAAATTACTTCCTTCGGCCATTTCTATCAAATGCCCTATGAGACCGAATCCTGTAACATCAGTCATTGCATGCACGCCTTCAATTTTTCCTAAATCCTCTCCAATATTATTTAAAGAACTCAATTGTTGAATAAGCATTTGCAAATGATCTTCTGAAATAGCTTTTCTCTTAATAGCACTCGCAAGAATTCCTACGCCTATGGGTTTAGTTAAATAAAGTAAATCTCCTTCTTGCGCTTGATCGTTGCGTTTTATATTTTTCAAAGGAGTTAAGCCATTAACTGCTAAACCAAAAAATGGTTCCGGCGAATCGATGGTATGTCCACCGGCCAAAGGTATTCCTGCTTGTACGAGTATTTTTCGTGCGCCCTCGATTACTTCTTGAGCCAAAGAAGCCGGCAGTTTTTCGATGGGCCAACCAAGAATAGCGATAGCAAGAATCGGCTTTCCGCCCATTGCATACACATCGCTGATTGCATTTGCCGCCGCGATTCTACCAAAATCAAATGCATCATCTACAATCGGCATAAAAAAATCTGTAGTAGCAATTAATGCATAGTCATCATCTAATTGATACACGGCCGCATCATCGTTATTTTGATTGCCTACTAATAATTTCTCGGAGGGCATTGGGAAATTAGTTTGAAGAATTTCCTCTAATACTTGTGGAGCGATTTTACATCCACAACCCGCGCCCTTACTGAATTCTGTTAGTCTAATCTTTTTATCGTTCACGTTTGATTATATTTATTTCGGTAATTGATTTTTAAAAAAAAGTAGCGTTGTTTTCATCCACTTTATCACAAGGTATTTTATTTAAAAGTTTTTTTAGATCATTTCTACTTTCTAATCCTTTTTGATACATCTTATCATAATAATGAATTAAAATTTCAAAACATCCCTCCAAATTATTTTCTGATAAAAATTGAATGGCGTTTTTTGTTTCAAGACCACCCAATCTTTTTTGCAAACGAAGAATAGATTCCGTCAGTGCTTCCTTAGAAAAATTTCCATAATTTGAAATAATAAATTGCACTCTTTCTTCAAACGGAATTTCTAAAAAATACAAAGGGCTTTGATGCATTTGTTCCCAAAAATGGATGGGAATATTTATCAAACCAATTCTTCTGCTTTCATCTTCCAACCAAATATACTGTTGATTTTTTTGAGCATTTTCCATTGCACTATCCAATTCTATCGCGAGCAAATTTTCAAACATTTCTTGTGACGGTTGTGGAGGTTGGCCTAATGAACCAAATGCCGAACCTTTATGATGTGCAATTCCTTCCAGATCAATTACCAAATGCCCTTCACTTTTCATTTTTTGTAAGGTTTCCGTTTTTCCGGAACCGGTATAACCACCTAAAATTTTTAAAGGATATTTTTTTTCAAATTGCGTCAGAACCCAATTCCGGTAAGCCTTATAGCCACCTTCTAATAAAAATATTTGATAGCCGAATAAGCTTAATAACCATGCTACTGTTTGACTTCTCATACCGCCACGCCAACAATGCAACAAAATTTTTTGTTCGGAAAAAGGAGGATTATTTTCTTTTAAAAAAATATTTTTCACTTCTTCAGAAATCGATTTCATTCTTTCCGAAAAAAAATCTAATCCGAGATTTACTGCTTTTTCTCTTGATTCTTTTTTGTAAGCGGTGCCAATTATTTTTCTTTGTTCATCTGTAAATATCGGAATTGAAAATGCATTGGGAATATGTGCGTGTAAATATTCAGAAGGGCTACGAACATCTACTATCGGGCATTCTTTGCTTAATGAAATAAATTGGTCTATTTGAATAGATTCTATGGGCATTAATACAAAGTACTTATTTAGATTCAAATTTTTTTGTAGAGCAAAAAAAATTACAAAAAAAAACTGTTTCGTTTTGAAACAGTTTTGTAAATTTTTTATCCATTCATTGAGGTAAGGAACTCTGCATTGTCCTTGGTTCCTTTCATATTTTTCATCAAAGTATTGATGGCTTCTTCAGGATTCATATCGCCCATGTGATTACGCAATACCCACATTCTTTGCAGCACATCTTTATCTAATAATAAATCATCACGGCGCGTAGAAGAAGATATAATATCAATAGCAGGGAAGATTCTACGGTTAGATAATCTTCTATCTAATTGCAATTCCATATTACCGGTTCCCTTAAATTCTTCAAAAATTACTTCATCCATTTTACTTCCTGTATCTACTAAGGCAGTGGCAATAATGGTAAGAGAACCTCCATTTTCAATTTTTCTTGCCGCACCAAAAAATTGTTTTGGTTTTTGCATAGCATTCGCTTCCACACCGCCTGATAAGACTTTTCCGCTTGCGGGAGAAACTGTATTATGCGCACGTGCTAATCGAGTAATACTATCTAATAAAATCACTACATCATGACCACATTCTACTAATCGTTTTGCTTTCTGTAAAGCCATAGTACTCACTTTCACGTGTTTTTCAGCCGGCTCATCAAAGGTAGAAGCAATTACTTCTGCTTTTACGCTTCGCTCCATATCGGTTACTTCTTCAGGCCTTTCATCTACCAATACAATCATTAAATAACATTCAGGATGATTGGCGGCAATTGCATTTGCAATTTCTTTGAGTAACATGGTTTTACCCGTTTTGGGTTGCGCCACTATCAATCCTCTTTGTCCTTTACCAATTGGAGTAAATAAATCAATAATCCTTGTAGATAAATTGGTAGGACTTGTAAATAAATTTAATTTTTGAAAAGGAAAAAGTGGAGTTAGATAATCAAATGGAACGCGATCACGCACTTCGTCCGGACCTTTTCCGTTGATTGTTTCTACTTTTAATAAAGCGAAATATTTTTCACCTTCCTTTGGTGGACGTACGGAACCATTTACTGTATCTCCGGTTTTTAAACCGAATAATTTTATTTGCGAAGGCGATACATACACATCATCCGGAGAAGATAAATAATTGTAATCGCTACTTCTTAAAAATCCGTAACCATCAGGCATCATTTCCAGAACACCTTCTGTTACAATAATTCCATCGAATTCTATATTGAATGCCGGCTCTTTTTTAGGAGCTGGTTTTGGTTGATGTGTATTATTTCCATTAGATGAAGCAACTTCATTCTCTTGAATTTCTTCGTCACCGGATTCTTCATCTAAATCTTCAATGTCATCATCTTTTAATAAATCTACCAAAGCCGGAGCAATGCTTTTGGGATCGGCCAATTGCTCTGATTGAAAAGTTTTTTCTTCCTTACTATTGTTTTTTTCGCTCGATTTTTCCTCGCTCATTTCCACATCATCTTTTACTTTTTTGGCGGGTTTCCTCTTGTCATCGTTCTTTTGTGCCTCTCTCTCATCCTCTGTTTCAACAGTTTCATTCACTTCTTTTTTAGAAGGAGAAGTTTTAGGAATGCGTTTTCTTTTTGGTTTTCCAACCGGCGTCTCATTATTTTTTTCGGGTGTCATTAATGCTTGTTTATCAAGAATTTTATAGATCAATTCTTGTTTTTCTAAATTTTTTGTGTCAAGTATTTCCTGTTGTTCGGCTATATCCAATAACTCAGGAATGGGCATATCATTCAGTTGTAAAATGTCGTACATAAAGACTTAAAGTTATTTTTCACAAACTCTATTGAAGTTATAAATCTGAAATATTGATATTTATATGGAATGGATTTAAATACAGATATGGCGTAGTAAAAAGAACCAATCAGCTTTATGATGCAATATTACATTAAAAAAATAAAAAGTAAATATTTTTCTTTGCCGACAACTATTACAAGTTAACCAACCTAATCAACAAAACACGGATAAATGAGAAAAACCTCACCTATTTACTTCGTTACTATTATATTTGCGCATAAAGAATAATTAAGAATGTTCAATAATAGAATAAGAATTAAAGAGGTGTTGAAAGGTAATTTTTTAGGCGAAAAAATTACCGTGATGGGTTGGGTACGCACCTTTAGGAACAATCAATTTGTGGCAATCAACGATGGAAGTACCAATGCGAATTTACAAATCGTGTTAGGGCTCGGCTCATTTAAAGATGAATTATTAAAAAGAATTAATACAGGAGCTTCATTAAAAGTATCCGGAGAATTAATTGCTTCACTGGGTAAGGGCCAAAATGTAGAATTGAAAGCAGATACAGTCGAAATCTTAGGTGATAGTGACAGCGAAAAATTTCCTTTGCAACCAAAAAAACATAGTCTGGAATTTTTGCGCGAAATCGCCCATCTGCGTTTTCGTACCAATACTTTTGGAGCCATTTTTAGAGTTAGGCATTCGCTAGCTTTTGCGATTCATCAGTTTTTTCATGAAAAAGGATTTTTGTATTTACACTCACCCATCATTACTGCTTCGGATGCGGAAGGTGCGGGAGAAACTTTTCATGTTACGGCTTTTGATTTGAATAATCTGCCCAAGAATGAAGATGGAAGCATCAATTATAAAGAAGATTTTTTCGGCCGCTCAACGAACTTAACTGTGAGTGGACAATTAGAAGCCGAATTAGCTGCTCTGGCTTTGGGAGATGTATATACTTTTGGGCCCACTTTTCGGGCTGAAAATTCTAATACAACCCGCCACCTTGCTGAGTTTTGGATGATAGAACCGGAAATGGCTTTTTCTGATTTAGAAGATGATATGAATTTGGCAGAAGAATTCATCAAATATATTATTCAATATGCTTTGGATCATAATAAAGAGGATTTAGATTTTTTAGCTAAACGATTGGCTGAAGAAGAAAAACAAAAAACTCAACAAGAGCGAAGGGAAATGGGGCTGATAGAGAAATTAGAATTTGTTATCAAAAACGATTTTGAGAGAGTAACTTATACCGATGCGATTGAAATCCTTAAAAATTCCACTCCGAATAAAAAGAAAAAATTTCAATATTTAATTACGGATTGGGGTGTAGATTTACAAAGTGAGCACGAACGTTATTTAGTAGAAAAGCATTTTAAAAAGCCGGTGATTTTAATTAATTATCCTAAAGAGATTAAATCATTTTATATGCGCCAAAACGATGATGGAAAAACAGTGGCAGCGATGGATATATTAGCTCCGGGCATTGGCGAAATAGTAGGGGGTTCTCAACGTGAAGAACGATTAGAAGTTTTAGAAGCGCGTATGAAAGAGATGAACATTCCTACAGATGAATTGTATTGGTATTTAGATACGCGCAAATTCGGTTCTGTACCGCATGCGGGCTTTGGGCTTGGGTTTGAACGGCTCATTCTTTTTGTAACCGGTATGACGAACATTCGAGATGTAATTCCTTTTCCAAGGTATCCGAAAAACGCGGAATTTTAGAAAGAGATCTCTCTATAAATTTTTACCAAATCATTTCACCTATGCAATTAATTCCGGTTTCTAATCCCATATTAGCTAAGGAATTTCTTCAGGTTCCTCTGCTTATTTATAAAAACGATCCAAATTTTATTCGGCCTTTAGATAAAGATATTGAAGCAGTATTTGATGAGAGTAAAAATAAAACCTTTCGATTTGGAGAATGCGAAAGATGGTTACTGAAAAGTAAAGATGGCCAATTGCTTGGACGAATAGCCGCTTTCGTAAATAAAAAATATAAGAATAAAGGAGATACTCAAAAGACCGGTGGCATTGGTTTTTTTGAATGTATCAATGATCAAGTAGCGGCAGATATGTTATTTGATGTAGCCAAAAGTTGGCTTATGCAAAGAGGCATGGAAGCGATGGATGGCCCCATTAATTTTGGAGAAAGAGATCGTTGGTGGGGATTAGTAGTGGAAGGTTTTAAACCTCCGATCTATTTGATGAATTACAATCCTCCTTATTATCAACAACTCTTCGAAAACTACGGTTTCAAAAATTTTTACAATCAAATTTGTTGGGGATTAGCGGTTCATACAGATCTCAGTGAGAAATTTATAAAGGCCAACGAAAAATATGAATCCGATCCGGAATTTAGAGCCGAGCATATAAAAAAAGATAATCTGGTAAAATTTGCCGAAGACTTTTGCATTGTATACAATAAAGCCTGGGGCAAGCCATGAGGGTAATAAACAAATGAAAACCGAGGTAGCCTTAAAAATGTTTAAATCTATGAAAGCCATCATGGATGAAAAACTTATTTGGTTTGTATATCACAAAATTGATCCTATCGCATTCTGGATTAATCTGCCGGAAGTAAATCAAATTTTCAAACGATTCAACGGAAAATTCGGATTTGTAGAAAAGCTAAAATTTCTATGGTTGAAATGGCGCATGAAAAATAAAAAATTTACCGGAATCGTTTTTGGCGTAGTGCCCGAATTTCAAGGAAGAGGAATTGATTCTTATATGATCATGCAGGGAGCGGCTTGCATGAAAAATGAAACACATTATACAGAATTAGAATTACAATGGCAAGGAGATTTCAACCCTAAAATGTTGAATATTTCTAAAAATATTGGAGCCCAAAAAAGCCGTATTTTAACTACTTATCGATATTTATTTGATCGAACCAAAGAATTTCACCGGCATCCGATTCTAAATTAATTTTTCTCCCATTTTAAGAAAGGAATTGTTCCAATAGTTTGAAAAAGCGTAAATTCGTTTCTATCTGATTATGGAAAAATTTTTAGTCTCAGCACGTAAATATAGGCCCCAAAATTTTAGTTCGGTCGTAGGGCAATCGCACATTACCACCACGCTCAAAAATGCTATCAAAAACAATCAATTAGCACATGCATTTTTATTTTGTGGCCCCAGAGGTGTGGGAAAAACTACTTGTGCACGTATTTTAGCTAAGACCATTAATTGCGAAACAAGAACAGCAGACGGAGAAGCCTGTAATACTTGCCAGTCTTGTATTTCATTCGATAATGGCAACTCATTAAATATTCATGAATTAGATGCGGCGAGCAATAATTCGGTAGAAGATATTCGAACTTTAGTAGATCAAATTCGATTTGCACCACAAGCCGGAAAATACAAAGTGTATATTATTGACGAGGTGCACATGTTGTCTTCTCAAGCATTTAATGCGTTTTTAAAAACCTTGGAAGAGCCGCCGCCTTTTGCAATTTTTATTTTAGCTACTACAGAAAAACATAAAATAATTTCTACGATTTTATCTCGTTGTCAAATTTTTGATTTTAAAAGAATCACCAACAACGATACCGTAGAGCATTTGGAAGAAATTTGTGCCAAAGAAGGAGTGAAAGCCGAGCAGACAGCTTTGCATTTAATTGCCCAAAAAAGTGAAGGTTGCTTGAGAGATTCCTTATCCATTTTTGATAAAATTGTCAGCTTTACAAATGCAGAATTAACTTACAGCAATACGCTCGAACATTTAAATATTTTAGATGAAGATTATTATTTCAAATTGGTAGAAGCGATGCAGCATCAAAATGTAAGCGATGCCATTTTACTATTTGATGAAATAAATAGAAAAGGTTTTGAAGGAGATTTGGTACTAAATGGCTTTGCTGAATTTCTTCGAAATCTTTTAGTGAGTAAAGATAAAAAGGTGGTAGAATTATTAGAAGTTTCTGAAGGATTTAAAAAAAGATATTTAGAGACAGCCGCAAAAGTAGATCCATCGTGGCTTTTAAGCGCAATGAATGTTGTAAGTGAATCTGAGATCAATTTCCGTCAAACCAAAAATAAAAGATTGCATGTAGAACTTACGTTGATAAAACTTTGCTATCTCCATCAAGCGATAGAATTCACGGATACTCCTGAAGGCGTAAGTAAAAAAAAAAATAATTAACGGAGTTAAACCTATTTCTTTTAGGGCATTAACACCTGTTGCAGATAAAGCACGAAAAGACGCAACAACTTCTCTCCTGCCGAAAGAAAAAAATTTTAACGCTACTAAAGTTCCTCAATCTACAAACTCATCCATTTCGACGGATGAAAAAAAATCTATCAAGGATGAAAATACTTCTTCCGCTAAATTAATTATTGAAGAACCGAAAGTAAAATTTGATACAAAATTTTCTTTGGATAAAATCAGAGAAAAAGTAGCTCGCGAAAATCAAAATAACAAAAAGGTCGCGCTGGATGAAGAAGAATTGTATATCGCTTGGGGAAAATATATGGAAGAATTGACGCAAAATAAACACCACTCTACAGTAAATATTTTTAAACAAGCCAAACTCAATATCATTGATGAAAATTGTATAGAAATAATTACTGAAAGTTCATTGCAACAAAAATTTATTGAGGCAGAACGCGGCGCACTCATCACGCATTTGCAAGCCCATTTCAATAACCGATTTCTTACTTATCAAGTGATTGTAGTAAAAAATAAAAATAAACAAGAAGTAAAACCCGAACATCTTTCTACCAAAGAACAATATCTAAGAATTATTGAGAAACACCCTTTGGTAAAACAGCTAAAAGATAGGCTGGGCTTACAATTGGATTATTAATTACCCGCGTAATTTTAAAGGAGTTTCTTCTCCTTCACTCACAATTTTGTGTTTTCTATTGGAAATGTACACACCAAAAAAGATGAGCAATCCGGCAATTATTTTATAAAAAGATAATGATTCGCCCAAAAAAACCATCGCAATAATGGCAGCAAAAATAGGTTGAGAATAAATGTAGGCGCCGGCAGTAGATGCACTTAAAATTTTAATGCCGTACACATTAAAAATGTAGGCAAAAAAAGTTCCAGGCACCACGATGATAAATAAAAGTGTCCATTCTTTTAATGAAAATTCACTCCAAGAAATTTCTGTAAATTCTTGATAACAAAATGGGAGAATCATAAAAAATCCAAAAGTAAAAATCATTCTGGTTACCATTATCGGCGAATATTTATTCATCAAAGGCTTTACTAAAATGAAATAAAATGTGTACGAAATAGCACTCAGAATTACTAAAGAATCTCCCAACGGAATATTATCTCCGGGCGCACTTGGTTCTCTAAAACTGATGAGTAATGCAGCTCCTAAGATGCCCAAAAATAATCCAATCATTTTGGCACTCGTTAATTTTTCTTTTAAAAGATATGCCGCAATTATAGTAATTAGAATCGGAGTAATTAATGTGAGTAATGAAGCATGAATGGCGAGTGTAAGAGATAAACCTTTTATAAAAAACATTTGATTTAAAGCAATTGCGGTAAGCGCACACAATAAAAAAATGGGTAAATCTTTTTTAGTCATTTTATTTTTTACCGGCTTAAAAAAAAATAATACCCAAAATAAAATTAAACTTATACTTATGCGAATGATGTTGATTCCAAAAGGTCCTGCATAATGATGCGCCGTGAAATACTTGATGGCACTGTAATTCGTAGCGAAGAAAAGATTAGTGCCTAATAAGGCAAAATGCGCTTTTGTTTGAGGACTCAAAATGAAATTATTGAGAGGCGAAATTCGCTGATTTTAATGAGCCCACAAATTCATTGATCACATTTTTATATTGATCGCCTGGGTAACTGTATTTTTTAAAAGGAAATTTTTCGTAGGCAGAAATTATATTTTCTAAAATAAAATTACTTTGTTCTACCGCCATAAAATATCCTTTCTCCATTAAATATTGAGCTAAATATTCTTGTTCGGTTTGGCCCGGAGTGGGCACCAACACTGCGTTTTTATTAAGTTTTACCAAATCCATAATAGTAGTATAGCCGCTTCTACTTATGAACATTTTGGATTGCTCAATAGCCGTATTTAATTCTTGGGCCGATAAATGATTTTTAATAATGACTCGATTATTCGGCGGTATCAAAATTTTTTTTGATAAAGGAAGTCCGCGCAACAATAATACTTTGCCATTAAAATTGGAGAGTTGAGAAAGAATTAATTTTTCAAAAATACTTCTTTGCGGTTCAGGGCCTGATATGGAAATAAAAAGATCATAAACACTTTCCAAATTATCACGTTTTTCAAAGCGAGATAAAGGCCCAATGTATCGCACATTCTTGGGCAATTTTTTTGGATGAGATAATTTTCCGGCAAGTCCATCTTTTTCAAAATCAGGTACCCAACATTGTGAATATTTTTTGATAAAATGATAATGAATTTTTTGCACCATCACATCCAAAAATTGATTTCCTGTTTGTACCGCCAATTGATGGGTCAAATAAATGCAGGGAATTTTTCGAGTGTACAACCCGAATCTATTATCAGAAATTACCGCATCAATCGAGTAATTTTTTATAATGCTTTTCAACCAAAATTGTTCACTATAAATGCGATTGATTATTTTGGGAACTTGTTTTAAAATCGAAAAAGCAAATCCTTTTTTATTTCGGCTATAACTCATTTGATACCCTTTCAAATAAATAAAGGAGCTATTTTTGAACTCCGCTTTCAACAAAGAAGCCGTAGCTCCATCCGCCGCAATAATAATAGTACAATTGAGTTGCAGTAATTCATTGATAATAGGAATGCACCGCGTAGCATGGCCAAGTCCCCAATCCAATGGCGCGATAAGGACGTTATATTTTTCTTTAGATTGGGCCATCAAAAATTTTCGGAATAATTGTATATCCTCACAATAATACTTAAATTTGTTTTAGGGTGATTCTTTTTCCAAGATTTTAGAACAATCATTTATGATGAAGTTTGGCAAATTTATTGTGATTCTTGTTATGACCATTTTGCTTTTTTCCGCTTGTAGTGCTTCACGAAAAAACAATTGCGGATGCCCTAATCTAAAAGGCATGGTGGGTTATTAAAATTAAAATTATGGACCAACTAAGTAGAAATCTTATTTTGTTACATAAGGGAAATACCAATCCTAAGCATCTTGCTGAAGAAGTGAATTGGCTGAATCAACAATTGGTTCAATTGGAAAAATCAAATTACTTTACTGATGCACATGAGATCATCCATATAAATAAACGAAAAGTTTATACAGATAAAAAAACGATCAACAAAATCATGCATCAAGCGACTTTAAAAGCATTCGTGTTTATTCACAATAAGAATTGAGCTTATTCTGAAATGGTCCAAGTTTCTTTACCGCTTAATAATTTATCTAAATCTCCTTTTCCTTTTTGTTGCGCATTGTCAACTTGCATGCTTAATACATCTTCATAACAAGGCCTTTCAGTTTCAAAAAATACTCCAAAAGGACGAGGGAAATGTTGATCTAAATGCGGATTATCAAATAATCGGGTAAGAATTTGTGCTTTATAAAAATCTCTTTCGTCGTGTATCCACAAATCATTTTCAGAAAAATTTTCTCCTAATTCTACCACCACAGGGTGTAATCCATCTAAGCGAACTCCCTTATTTCTTGTAGCTCCAAATACCAAAGGTTGGCCTTGTTCTAAAAATAAAGTTTCGTCTGCTTTGGATTTTTTATCGGTGAAAATTTCAAAAGCTCCATCATTAAAAATATTGCAATTCTGATAAATTTCTAAAAAAGACGCTCCTTTATGATGCGCAGAACGTAACAACATATTTTGCAAATGTTTGGGATCACGATCCATCGTTCTTGCTACAAAAGAAGCATCCGCTCCGAGCGCAAGCGCAGCGGGGTTGAAAGGATGATCGATACTTCCTACCGGAGTGCTTTTCGTTATTTTTTGTTGTTCGCTGGTGGGTGAATATTGCCCTTTGGTAAGCCCATAAATTTCATTATTGAAGAGCAATACATTCACATCAAAATTGCGTCGCAATAAATGAATCGTATGATTTCCTCCAATGCTCAAACAATCACCATCACCGGTAACAATCCACACACTTAATTCAGGCCGGGTAGCTTTTAATCCACTTGCGATAGCAGTAGCACGGCCATGAATACTATGCATACCATAAGTATTCATATAGTAGGGAAAACGGCTACTGCAGCCAATTCCGGAAATAATTACAAAATTTTCTTTAGGAATTCCGAGGGTGGGAAATACTTTTTGCACTTGAGCCAAAATCGAATAATCACCACAACCCGGGCACCATCGCACCTCCTGATCTGTCGCAAAATCCTTTGCAGTCAATGGCACAGGAGGAATTGCTGTTTCACTTATCATTTCAAAAATAATTAGTACTCAAAGATACTACATCCTATTATAGTATGATTGACGTGTGTTGTTGAGATAAGGAAAATAAAAATTTCGCCGTTGATCTAATTTAAGAAGCTATTAATTCTTCCCAATATTCTGCAGCGCGACGCGTATGTGGAATTACAATCGTGCCGCCAACGATATTGGCCACTGCAAATATTTCGTACATCTGTTCGGTGGTAACTCCTAATTCATACGATTTTCCCAAATGATATTTAATGCAATCATCACAACGCAAAACCATGCTGGCTACTAATCCCAGCATCTCCTTTGTTTTTTTATCAACGGCACCTTCTTCATAAGTATTAGTATCTAAGTTCCAAAGTCGCTTGATTACCAAATTATTTTTACTCAAAATAACGGTATTCATTTTTTCGCGATAATCGTTGAATTCTTTTATTAGATTGGACATAAAAATTCTATTAAATAAATTTTTCTGCCAAAAATTTGACAGAGATAAACAAAATTAGTGGTTATTTTTTAGTTGATGGGTCCAAGCTCATCATCGTTTTTATCGGGCATATCGGTTAATTGTTTTTTGACAATTAAATATCCGGTAAAAGCGAACATTAACCCAACTATGGAAACTGAAAATAGATTTTCAAAATCAAAGAACATAAATCCAACAAACAAACCTATAATTTCAAAAACCAACCAAGCCGTGATGGAATATATTTTCCAAGTGAGTGGTTTCAAACCCTTTTGTGCGGCCAATCGGCCCATTTCTCGAGCAATAAAAATAAGGGCTACGATTTCAATCATTCTGTGTCAAGTTGAACTTTATTTTTGACTTAATGAAACATCAAAATTAACCAATTGTGCAAATTGATTAATTCTTGTATCAATATCCTTTTTGGTAATTTCTTTTAATCGTTGCGGGCCGAATTTTTCGCAACAAAAACTTGCCAAAGCAGAGCCGACAATGATGGCGGTTTTCATATTTCCGAAACTAATATCATTGGTCTTAGCTAAATGGCCGATAAATCCTCCGGCAAATGTGTCGCCCGCACCTGTAGGATCAAATACATCTTCCAAAGGTAATGCAGGAGCGAAAAACACTTGATCTTTATGAAATAAAAGTGCTCCGTGTTCGCCTTTTTTGATCACTAAATATTCAGGCCCCATGGCCAATATTTTTTTTGATGCTTTTACTAAAGAAGATTCATCACTCAATTGACGCGCTTCGCTATCATTGATCATTAATACATCCACTTTCTTCATTACTTTTTGTAAATCATCCCATGCAGATTCCATCCAAAAATTCATGGTATCTAATACTACCAATTTGGGTCTTTCTTTCAATTGCTCTATGACACTGAGTTGTAAGCTCGGCATTACATTGCCCAACATTAAAAAAGGTGCACCTTGATAAGATTCAGGAACTATAGGATTAAAATTTGCCAACACATTTAAATCTGTGACCAATGTATCTCTGCTATTCATATCTAAATGATACTTTCCGCTCCAAAAAAAAGATTTTTGATCAGGCACTCTTTCTACACCTTCTAATTCTACACCGCGGTTTTTTAATTCATTCATTTCTTCTTCTAAAAAATCATTTCCAACTATGGAGATTTGAAGAATAGGCTTCGTTAAATGGCTTGCTGCATAAGCGGCATAGGTTGCAGAACCTCCTACTACTTTATCCGTTTTTCCAAAAGGAGTTTCAATAGCATCAAAAGCCATGGTGCCCAAATTAATAATCGACATAATTGAATTTATAATGATTGTAGAAATAAAATTTGTGCAAATGTAGGTGGAATGAATGAAATCTTAAAAATCTTACAACTACATGGTGATTTCTGATAATCCAATTCGATCGATAGAAAAAATTTACCTTTACCTTAATTCAAAGAAAGTGTATGCTGTTATCAATTCATCCTGTAAATCCTCAACCCCGGCTTATTCAACAAGTAGTGGATTGTTTGAGAAATGGTGGCATTATTATTTATCCAACAGATACCATTTATGGTTTGGGTTGCGATATCAATCATCCAAAAGCAGTGGAACGAATTTGTAGAATAAAAAATATCGATCCTAAAAAAGCCCAACTTTCTTTTATTTGTAGAGACTTGAGCCATTTGAGCGATTACACCAAAAGTATTGATACGCCGCTTTATCGAATTTTGAAAAATAATTTACCCGGACCGTTTACTTTTATTTTACCCGCAAGTAAACAAGTGCCGAAAATTCTAAAAAGTAAAAAAGAAACGATTGGTTTACGTGTTCCGGATAATGTAATTTGTATGTCGATTTTAGAAACGCTCGACAATCCCATTTTAAGTGCTTCATTACCGGGAGAAACGATAGAAGAATATACCGATCCCGAAATCATTTATGAGGTCTTCGGAAAATTAGTGGATTATGTAATTGATGGAGGACCGGGCGGAGCCATTCCTTCTACTGTGGTGGATTGTACTTTACAAGAATGGACAATTACTCGACAAGGTTTAGGCATTTGGGAAAATTAGAATTGGATGTTCCAATAAAAATTTACTCCTTTACTCTGTATTTTTTATTCACCTTAGGATTGTTGAAATATTCATCCAATTCTTTTACATCTATTGATTCTTCTACGATCGGTACATCGATCAATTGCAATTGAATCTGTTTTAATTCGTCTTTTAATTTGGTAGTTTTTTTCACAATGTCAGGATCTTTATCTCCAACTAAAACATTATCCGATAATAAATATTGAAGCCGCTTAATAGAATTCCTAACTAAAGAAGCAGAATTTTGTTCGTAGCTTTTATTTGGTGCTACTGCTTCTTTTACCGGCACCAAAGCCACGCCCACACTGGGTAATATCTTTCCTGTGGTTTTACCTTGATCGCCGGGTAATGAAGAAAATATGGTACCACCCAAAGCCGTAGAAGCAGACGTCAAATCAAAAGTGGTTCTTGTATTTTTTGTTCTTTTTATTCGTTGATCTAATGTGCGAAATGTACTTTTTAATTGCAGCACATACTCATTGATGTTTGTAACCGTTTTACGATATTCTAATATTCTTTGCGGATAATTAATAGTTTGAGAAATAATGAAAGTAACAACGCTCGTATCTCTATTAAAAAATTTATCTGCTCCTACAAACGTGAGCACTAATTTTTTTTGTTTTACATTTTCATTTTCTTTGATAAAATCGTACGGAACTATCCATGTAAAATCATCACCACAATGAGAGATAGGAGTGAGAGATAAAATAGAATTGTTAGAAAAATAAGTGATGGACTCAATCGGAAAACTTCCTTCTTCACATTGCAATTTAAAATTAATCGTATCGCCTTCATCCGCCATAACCGTAGAAGCCACAGTAGGCTTCAATCTGGAAGGAATAATGTCTGTATTGTAAAATAATAAAACAAAGTTAGTATCAATTTTATCTTGCGGATTTTCTAAATTTTGAACTCCTAAATTCACTTTATATTCATGATCATATTTCAATTTCCCTGATAAAAAAAACGATTTTTCTGCTTTGAAATGCAGCAAACCATTGTCTTTATTGATTTTTAAACCTACCGGAGAATTTTTTAAATAGTAATAGTAATGGTGTTTATTTTTATTAATATCGAATTGATAATCTAAAGTAGAGTCTACATGTAAAGTAAAATATGGGCTGAAATTTTTAATCCGCAATAAAGTATCTTCTTTTATTTTTGGAAGAGTATCTAAATTGAGGCGGCTATGAGAACTATCCTCATTTATTTGAGAAAATCCTTGTAGAGTACAAGACAAGCTAATAAAAAATACAACCAATATTTTGATGCTTGATTTTTTGAACATACTTACAAATGTATAAAACTATTCAGTTTTCTGCATAATAGAAACTGCATAAAAAGTAAATCTATTTTTCTTTTTGCTAAATAAAAAAGCTGCCATGCGGCAGCTTTTTTATTGTCGTGTTGTATATTTTTTTAGAAAAAGAATCCCAATCTTAAAGAAAGGAAACTTCCTTTGTATGCATCCTTACTAAATGATTCATAGCGCAGGCTCGCATCCAGTCCTCCTAAAATTACACCAATGGAAGGCGCATAGGTAAAGCAATTGGTAGTAATGTGCTGAATATCATCATTAGGTGGAGTAGTAAAATACATCATACTACTAGTCATTCCCAATTCACCCATTACATAAAAATTAGGAGTAGCCATAAACCGAACACCTCCTTTAAATGGTATATTTAATAGGATTTTAGAATTTGCGCCCAAATTATTCAAATCTTTGGGTGCAAAACCAATGGCACCGGTAGTAAAGGTTACCCCAACTTGAGGAGTGATTTTGTATAAAAATCTTAAAGTAAGTCCTGCTCCAAAAGAATACGCATCTTTTAAATCGCCCATCGGAAGAGCAGCTTCTACTCCCAGGTTTATTTTAAATTTTTTACCTTGAATTTCGGTTTTTTGAGTTTCAGGATTGTCACCCACTTGTGCTTGCGTGCTTAAATTGAAAGCAAAGATGATCGCAACTAAAATAATCAGTTTTTGTTTCATTGTGTTAGTTTTTGTAAAAGTAATTTGGTTTTATTTTTAATTAAAAAAGCTATAGTTGAATATTACCTTATTTCTAAAATCATAACAATAAGGAGCAAAAGTATTACTGTTCATCCATATTTAAAATGTGATTTTAGTAGTAGCATTCATTTCTTTAATTTACAAAAATTAATCTAATCCTGCCTTTCGAATGGCTTGTGCCTTATTTCTCGCGTGTAATTTATCATAGATATTGCGAATGTGGGTTCGCACCGTTTCTATCGAAATAAATAATTTTGCTGAAATCTCTTTATAACTAAATCCTTTTGAAAGCCAATGCAGAACTTCTTTTTCGCGGTCAGATAATTTTTCTTTTACATCCACATATTCTACATCTTTTTGAAAAGCATTCACCACTTTTCGGGCGATCTCATTACTCATGGGGCTGCCGCCTTTTTTTAAATCCAATAAGGCTTCTATTAATTTTTCTGAAGAAGTATTTTTTAAAATGTAACCTGTGGCGCCGGCTTTGAGCGCTTTGAAAACTCGATCTGCATCATCATACACACTCAATATCATGAATTGAATATCGGGGCGGATGGGTTTAATTAAAGTAATAAAATCAATTCCGGATTTTCCGGGCAATTGAATATCTGTGAGTACAATTTCTATATCTCTGCTTAATTCTGAATCAAAGAAAATTAATGCTTCTTCAGCTGTAGCAAAACTTGCCACATGGTTAAATTTACCGGAGCCCGATATCAATGCCGCTAAATAATTGCGGATCTGTTCATCATCTTCAATAATAATAATAGGCGTCATAAGATAATAAAGTTAACACTTCGTAGAAAATAAGTCATGTGAGAAAAGTAGTAATTATTTAATCGGGAAAATATAATTGACTGCCGTGCCGGGTGCCATATTTTTCCATTCTATGCTTCCGCCGATATCTTTCATTCTCTTTTTTAAATTCCTTATTCCATTAGAAGTAGATTTTCTTTGTGCTTTTTTCATTCCTATTCCATTATCGGCTACTCTAAAAATTAATTGATTTCCTCGCACCGTGAGTGATAAAGAAATTATGGTGGCTTGCGAATGTTTTAATGCATTGTTCAATAATTCTTTTGTCACCAAAAAAAGGTTGCGGCGTTCTTCGTTATTTAATTTTACTTCAGGTAAATTTTCAGGAAAATAAATTTCAAAAGGAATATTGAAAGGTTCTAAATATTCCCTGAATTGTTCGCGCATATAGGCAGTCAAATTTTCCAGCGTATCGTTTTGTGGATTTAAAGTCCAAATAATTTCACTCATGGATTGTACCAAACGCCGCGCAGATGTAGAAATTATTTTCATTTCACTTTTCAGATCATCACTGCTTTTCTGTTGTGATTGGGCTAATTCGCTCAGCAATGCAATGTGTGTAATACTGCTTCCGATTTCATCATGCATGTCGGCGCCTATTCTAAATCTTTCTGCATCTACGGCTATTTGTTTTTCTAAGAATCGCATTCTTCTTCTTGCTTTTTCACGAGTTACATAAAGCGTAACGTAAATGGCTGTTGCGATAAGTATGATCATTATAAATGCAATGAACCAAGGTGTTTTCCAGAAAGGTGCTTTAATATGAATGCGCAATTCTTTTTCATCGCTCCAAACATCATCTGCATTGGACGCGCTTACTTTAAACACGTAACTGCCCGGTGGCAAGTTGGAATATCTTATTACTTTATTATCGGTGGTGATATAATTATTTTCCCAACCTTGCAGTTTATATTTTATCCTGTTGGCCTCAGGCAAGGTGAAATCTAAAGCCGCTATTTCGAAAGAGAAATAATTTTTTTCGTAGGAAACGGAAATGACATTTTTTTTATAAAAATTTTCGTCTTTTAAAAATTTAAGTCCGTTTATTTCAATGTTGGTAATCGCCACCGAAGGCTTATCTACCGTGATATCCAATTTCTTTCCTCTAAACCAATTGAATCCTTTTACTCCACCAAAGTAAAAAGTTCCGCTTGCTCCTCTGAGAAATGCTTGGGTATTAAATTCATTGCTTTGTAAACCATTATAAAAAGAATAATTAGAAAATTTATTTTTCCTGAAATCAAAAAAACTTAATCCCTTGTTGGTGCTTATCCATAAGTTGCCATTATCATCTTCTAATGCACCATACACATAATTATTTGGAAGGCCATTGCTTTCATTATATAATTGATAAGTATTTGTTTTTGTATTGAAATGGATTAAGCCGACTCCGGAACCAATCCATAAATAAATAGGATTTCTATCGCTTTGTGTAATACTTCTGATATCAATACCCGGCAAAAACGTGGTCAAAGAATCGAAATGATTTCCCGAATATTTTAGTTTAATAATTCCAACTCCCGCCACTCTTGCAACAAAAATAGAATTGTCTGGCATTTGTAACACATCAAGCGTATTGCCGGCAAGAAAAGTTTCTCGTCTTAGATTGGCTACATAATTACCCGCGACTTTTTTAATTTCAACAAGCCCAAGCCAAGTGGCTACAAGAATATTCCCATTATTGAGTTGTGTAATTTTATAAACAAGTGAAGAGGCGAAAGGAAGATTTCCTTCTAATCCATTAATGGGAATGCTTTTGAAGAATCCCGTTTGTTCATTGAAAATGGCCATTCCTGCATTTGTTCCAATCCACATGTTTCCTTCTTTGTCTTTAAAAATGCCGCCTACAATATTACCCGGCAGGCTTCCCTTTTTTGAAGATTTTCTATAATTAATCAAATGATCGGTGAAAGGATTATAAATATTTAATCCATCGCTGTGAGTACCAAACCAAATGCGTCTTTCATCATCTTCATAAAAACATTTGGTAAAATAATTGGTTAATTCCGGATGAGAACCTACATACAATGGAAAAAGATTGAACATAGGTTCTTTTAAATTCAATCTGGCTACTCCTCCGCCATCAGAACCGATCCACAGATTTTCATTTCTATCGATCTCTAAATTGGTAGTGATATTAAAAGGCAGCGATTTTAATTGTAAATTATTATTTAGAAATTGAGTGAATGTATCATGCTTCGGATTGTACACAAATAATCCATTACTATTAGTAGTGAGCCACCATCTTCCATACTTATCTTTTATAGCATTTTTAAAAACAATCGGCTCTTTATGATACGAAATATTTAGAGTGCTTTTGGTTACACTATCTCCATGATTAATTACCAGTATTTTATTTTTATACGTTAATAATTGCTCTCCATTGCCACCAAAAAAAATTCCGGTAGGAGGATGAATTGAATTTTGAATGTTGTATTTTTTTTCTTTTAAATTAAATGACAAAAGCGGCGATTCTTCAATGCCCACTTTCACCCAAATATTTCCTCTATTATCCGGGTTATAAAAATTATAATCTATGTTTTTAAATTTAGTAGAAACAGGAAAAGGAAAATACCGAAGAGATCTTTTGTCGATACTGAATTCAGCTAAACCTTTCGTTACATTGATCAACCAGATACTATTTTCATGTGCACAAATGGTTTCGAATTCTTCCATATTGTGATAAAGCGGTTTGAAGTCGAACAATTGTTCTATTCTTTCATGAAAAATATTCCATCGATAAATGCCGCTTTCATTGCTGAACCAAATATTCCCTTTTTGATCTTCTACAATATTGCCACGTACAAAATTATTCGCCATGTCCGAGCCATTGCCACCATATTGATAGGTTTGTATTTCATTACCGTCATATCTATTCAATCCGTTCGGAGTGCCGAACCACATAAATCCTTTTTTGTCTTGATAAATATTATAGACCGAATTATGCGCTAAACCATCATTGACTTCTAACTTTTCAAATCTGGGAATTAAGGTTTGAGAATAGACTACATTACTCCATAAAACAATAAAGAGTAAAATGAAAACTCGTTGAAACAATAAATAAGCAGCACCCATAATGGTTAGAAGATCGATATAATTATCTGCTAAAAATAATCTAAAATTGATATTAAACCTATTGGCTTATTTTTGTTGAAATTTCCATTTTTTGAATCAGACAATTTTTGCAAAAGACCTTACTAAAATTTACGGAAAGCGCACCGTTAATAATGCCGTTTCTTTTCAGGTTTCTCAAGGCGAAATAGTTGGACTCTTAGGCCCGAACGGGGCAGGCAAAACAACTTCGTTTTATCAAGTAGTAGGATTGGTAAAGCCGGATGATGGAAATGTTTTTTTGAATGATATCAATATCACCAAATTGCCTATGTATAAAAGAGCCCAAATGGGCTTAGGTTATTTGCCGCAAGAAGCAAGCGTGTTTAGAAAATTAACAGTAGAAGATAATATTGTTGCAGTTCTTGAAATGACCAAGCTCAATAAAAAAGAGCAAAAGGAAAAATTAGAATCTCTCTTATCAGAATTTAATTTAGAACATGTGCGCAAAAGCAATGGCGATGTATTAAGCGGAGGCGAAAGAAGAAGAACTGAAATTGCGCGTGCATTAGCGGTAGATCCGAAATTTATTTTGTTAGATGAACCCTTTGCAGGCATTGATCCTATTGCTGTTGAAGATATTCAGGGAGTGGTTACCAAATTAAAATATAAAAACATTGGCATTCTAATCACCGATCATAATGTAAATGAAACGCTCTCCATTTGTGATCGTGCATATTTATTAATCGAAGGAAAAATCTTCAAACATGGTAGTGCAGAAGAATTGGCCCAAGATGAACAAGTAAGGCGTTTGTATTTAGGAAGAAATTTCGAACTTAAAAGAAAAGATTATTTACATGTAGATGCTATGAAATAAATTATTAAATTGCTACATTGAGAAAATAGCTCATTCTATCAAAACTGAATCTCTTTTAAAAATTAATTACTATTCTATTGAAATTCTTGAGTACCATTATATCAAGATTAGCTCGATTGCGTTTGCGAGAAGTGCAGAATTGGAGTAGCTTTCCTACTTCTGCGCAAAGAAATGTATTGCAACATTTAGTGACTCAAGCTCAATACACAGAATTCGGGCGGAAATATAATTTCTCAAAACTTTTTACTGTAAAGGATTTCAAAAGATCCGTACCCATTCACGAATACGATGATTTAAAACCTTACATCCAAAGAATGATGGAAGGCGAAGCCAATATTTTATGGAACACTCCCATTACTTGGTTTGCAAAAAGTAGCGGCACCACTTCAGAAAAAAGTAAATTCATTCCCATTAGTGAAGAGAGTTTGAAAGAAATACATTTTAAAGCATCCAAAGATGTGCTCACCAATTATTATAAAATTTTTCCGGATAGTGATTTATTAACGGGAAAAGGATTGGTAGTAGGCGGAAGCCATCAAGTAACTACGCTTCATGAAAATATACAGTATGGCGACTTAAGTGCAGTGCTGATGCAGAATACACCATTTTGGGGACAATGGATCAGAACGCCGGAATTACGCATTGCCTTATTAGATGAATGGGAAGAAAAAATAGAAAAACTCGCCCAAAGTACCATTCATGAAAATGTAACGTCTCTTGCGGGAGTACCTACATGGACGATCATTTTAATCAGAAGGCTTCTTGAAATTTCCGGAAAAAAAACACTCAAAGAAGTGTGGCCTAATTTAGAATTATACATTCATGGCGGTGTGTCTTTTACTCCTTATCGCGATCAAATGGATCAACTAATTGGAGGACCTATTAATTATTTAGAAACTTATAATGCCAGCGAAGGTTTTTTTGCTGCACAAGACACTTTAAAAGAAGATGGTCTTTTGCTCTTCATGAATCATGGTATTTTTTATGAATTTCTACCTCCGGAGGAATATAAAAAACCGAATGCAAAAACCGTTGGACTCCAACATGTAGAACTTAATAAAAATTATGCTTTAGTAATCAGTACCAATGGAGGCCTTTGGAGATATTTGGTAGGAGATACTGTAAAATTCACGTCGCTCAATCCCTACAGAATAAAAATAACCGGTAGAGTAAAGCATTACATGAATACTTTCGGAGAAGAAATAATGATTGATAATGCAGATCGCGCTATTGCCACGGCTTCCAAGAATACCAATACTATAGTGAATGATTATACGGCGGCTCCCATTTTCTTTACGAAAAATAAAAATGGAGCGCATGAATGGTTGATCGAATTCGAAAACGAACCCGAAGATTTACAAAAATTTATCGTGGCATTAGACAAGGCCTTGAAAAGTGTAAACAGTGATTACGAAGCCAAGCGATATAAAAATATTGCGCTTCGATTACCGGTAGTTCATTCATTAAAAAAAGGAACTTTTCATCAATGGCTAAAACTAAAAGGAAAAATGGGAGGACAGCATAAAATACCTCGATTGAGTAATGATAGAACTATGGTGGAAGAAATATTAGCTTTGTAATTATGTCATCACTTTATAAAAGTTTCTTTAACCTTTTTTTAACCCTGTAACAAATACATTTGCCAACTTAATAATCTTTATGAAGAAATTTGCTTTGATTCTTTTGGCTTGCGCCTTTTTCATACAAGGATACTCACAAAACGAGGCTCCAATCACTCCTTCTGTTTCTACCAAAAAATTCCAAATGCCCACTCGTGGAGCAGCGGATCATTTCATGATTCAAGTTTCTATGGATAATTGGACCGGAATGCCTGATAGTATCAGCAGCCACAAAAAAGGATTTTCAAGAGGATTAAATATCTATTTCATGCTCGATAAGCAATTTAAAAATTCTCCGAAATTTAGTATTGCCGGTGGTTTGGGGATTGGTTCCAGTAATATGTTTTTCAAAAAAATGAATATTGATCTAAAATCAAATTCGGGCCTTCTTCCATTTACTGCGATGGATTCTACCAATCACTTTAAAAAATATAAATTATCTACCAGCTATTTAGAAATTCCTTTAGAATTTAGATATACTTCAAATCCTAACAAACCTAACGGAGGCTTTAAAGCCGCTATAGGATTGAAAATCGGAACACTTATTAATGCCCATACCAAAGGAAAAGAAGTAGAAGATAAAAATAATAATACTGTGGCATCTTACATTCAGAAAGAAAGCAGCAAAGTATTTATCAATTCCACTCGCTTCATGGCTACTGCAAGAGTAGGTTATGGTATTTTTTCTGTATTTGGCTCTTACCAATTGAATAATGTTCTAAAAGATGGTACAGGAGCTGAAATGAAATTATACCAAATAGGACTTACCATCAGCGGACTTTAGATAATTTTATATCGGGGGCAATTCAGTCTTCAGCATAATATTTGAATCAATCCTTTTAAAGGAAACATTCATTTAATTTTGTCAAAACATTTCTATTGATCGAAAAAAAAATAAATTATCAGCACACACTCAATGCTGTGTTAGTTAGTGTAATTCAACAAGGAACTTCCGAACACACGGCTCAAGAATATTTAGATGAATTAGCTTTTTTGGCACAAACAGCCGGAGCAAATACAATTAAAACTTTCACCCAAAAGATGGATCATCCGGATAGCAAAACCTTTGTGGGTAAAGGAAAGTTGGAAGAAATACAAGCTTATGTAGAAAGAAAATCGGTAGAATTAGTAATTTTTGATGATGAACTTACCGGTTCGCAAATCAGCAATATCGAAAAGATTTTGAAAGTGACTACCATTGATCGTAGCGATTTGATTCTCGATATTTTTGCGAGTAGAGCAAAGACCGCACAAGCCAAAGTACAAGTTGAGTTGGCTCAATATCAATACATTTTACCTCGACTAAAAGGAATGTGGAAGCATCTCGAAAGACAAGGAGGAGGCATTGGTAGTCGCGGTCCGGGTGAAACAGAAATTGAAACGGATAGGCGTATCGTAAAAGATAAAATCAGTTTGCTTCGCAAAAGATTGTTGGAAATTGATAAGCAAGCATTCACTCAAAGAAAGGAAAGAAGCGAATTCATAAGAGTCGCTTTGGTAGGATATACGAATGTCGGCAAATCCACTATCATGAACCTTTTGAGCAAGAGCGATGTATTTGCAGAAAATAAATTATTTGCCACTTTAGACACCACTACCAGAAAAGTCGTTTTTGGCCACACTCCTTTTTTGTTGAGCGATACGGTAGGTTTTATCAGAAAATTACCTCACCATTTGATTGAGAGTTTTAAAAGCACTTTAGATGAAGTGCGTGAGGCAGATTTATTATTGCATGTAGTAGATATTTCGCATCCGCAATATGAAGAGCAATTAGCCGTCGTTAATAAAACTTTACAAGAATTAAAAAGCGATGAAAAGCCCGTCATTACTATCTTTAATAAAATGGATCAATATGAAAAAAATACTTTTGACGAATGGTTGGAGCCTGAAATAAAAGAACAATTATTAGCAGATCTTAGACAAAGATGGAGTGAACAAACTGATGGCAATTGCATTTTCATTTCGGCACTCGAAAAAACCAATATTGAACTTCTACGACAAGTGGTGCTCAATAAAGTGCGTTCGCTTTATCAAAAAAAATATCCTTACAAAGCAGAATTTTTTTATTAAGATTCATGAATACTTCTAAAGAATATCGCTGGGTAAAAGTCGCCGAATCCTTATCGGCACTTACTTTTGTCGAAAATAACCTTTTAGGAATTGAAGTAGAAGATAAAAGAATCTGTTTGGTGAAAACTTCCTCCGGACTAAAAGCTTGTTCCTCCAAATGCCCTCATGCAGGCGGTAATTTAATAGACGGAAAATTAGATGCTAAAGAAAATATTGTTTGCTGTGTGCATCATTATCATTTCAATTTGTCGAATGGTAGAGATACTTTAGACGAAGGATATTTTTTAAAAATTTATCCTACGAGAATCGATGAAACGGGCGTGTATGTTGGGTTATAAAGAATCAATCAAACGGCAATACTGTTTGTACCATTCTAGGAAAAGTGTTATTTCTTGTTTCAGAAAATACGTTTTTCACTTCATACAATTTCGAAGGTTCATAACGTGATGCTACAATAATTTGGATGCCTTTCGAATGCGTTTTAAATAAATTACTCACTATATCGGGATGATTATTATTTTTCGAAAGATGAGACAAAAATAAATAACTCATAAATGTAGGACGGTGCGCCAAAAAAATTTCTAAAGCTTGCACATTCGATAAATGGCCCTTTCCATTTCTAATTCTATTTTTTAAATGATGCGGATAATTTCCATTTTCCAACATTGCTTCATCATAATTAGATTCTAAAAATGCTGCATGGCATAAATTAAAATGTGAAATTAAACTTTCACAAGGCCTTCCAATGTCAGTAAAAATGCCTACTCGCACATCATTCCCGATAATAGAAAAACTATACGGATCTATGGCATCATGCTGCTTTGCGAAAGGAATAACGGTAAGGCTTCCTATGCAAATTGGTTCATTGTCTTTAAAAGATTGCACCAATTCTCTTTGCAATGCCAATCGCCCATTTTGTAAAGTAGGAGGAGTAATATAAACCGGCAATTGATATTTTTTTGAAAAGACAGAAATGCCTTTGATATGATCAGAATGTTCGTGCGAAATAAAAACCGCCTTGATTTTTCTTACCGATAAATTTAAATAGTGTAATCTTTTTTCGATCTCCTTACAGGAAATTCCGGCATCAATTAACACGGCTTCTTGCGCAGTACCTACATAATAACAATTGCCATTACTTCCGGAATTCAATGAGGCTACAAATAAAGACATAGCTGCAAAGGAAAGGATTTTTAAAAAAATATTTTAGTTAAAAATTGAGAAAGATGCTTTAAAAATAACTTTGGTAAATTTGTTCTCATCCGTTTTAAAAATTTCGATTATGAATATTGTAGAAAAAAAATGCGGTTATCATTATAATGATAAACATTATGATGCTTACTTTTATTTTGATACCGATGTGGAAGGCCCAAGACCCGGAATAATTGTAGTGCCTGAATGGTGGGGATTAAATGATTATACCCGCAATCGCGCGAAACAATTGGCTGAATTGGGTTATGCTTCTCTCGCCATAGATGTGTATGGAGAAGGCCATCAAGGAAATACACCTAAAGAAGCGCAAGCATTAGCAGATACTTATTATTCTAATTGGGAAATCGCCAAACCTGTAATGGATAAAGCGCTTGAACTTTTTACAACTTTTCCGCAAGTGGATGCTTCTAAAATTGCAGCTATTGGTTATTGCTTCGGTGGAGCATTCGTTTTGAATGCAGCAAGATTAGGAGCGGATTTAAAAGGCATTGTGAGTTTCCACGGAGGCCTAAAAGGAGTGGCGACAAAAAAAGAATTATTCAAAGCGAAAGCACTCATTTGCCATGGCGGTGCCGATGTTTTTGAAAATGATAACGTAGCCGGATTTAAAAAAGAAATGGACGAGGAGGGAATTGATTATTCTTTTAAAGAATACGCCGGAGCACAACATGCATTTAGCAATCCGATAGCTACTGAAGTAGGTGAAAAATATGATATGCCCATTTCTTACAATGCAGATGCAGACAAGAATTCATGGAACGATATGAAACAATTTCTCGATACTTTATTTAAAAATTAATTTACATTTTATTCATCCTAATACATTTTTTATGAAACCGCTTTTCAAAATAATTGGCTCTCTTTTAATTTGTTTTCCCATGTTTATTTCATGTAATAATAATACCACTACCCAAACCACCGAAACGCAAAAAGACAGCGTGGTTGCTGCCACTTACGACACATCTTTTGATGTGCGCGCGCAATCATTTGCCGATTTAAAAGTACTTCGATATCAAGTGCCGGGTTTTGATCAATTGCCTTTACAACAAAAAGAATTGGCCTATTATTTATCTCAAGCGGCGCTTTCCGGAAGAGATATTTTTTACGATCAATTAAGTAAAAATGGTCTTACGATTCGTAAAACCATCGAAGCGATGTATGGCACTTATTCCGGAGATAAAAATTCTGAAGATTGGAAAAAATTTGAAGAGTATTGTGGACGTTTTTGGTTTAGTAATGGTAATCATCATCATTATGGAAATACAAAATTTATTCCTGCATGTTCGTATAAATATTTTGAATCGGTAGTAAAATCTAGTGACACAACACTTTTACCAAAATTAGAAGGAGAAAGCGTTTCAGCGTTTTTAAAAAGAATTCAACCTTTGGTGTATGATTTAAAAGTAGAACCAAAATTAGTAGACCTAAGCCCCAACATTGATAATATCAAAGCCTCTTCAGTTAATTTTTATGAAGGAGTAACGCAACCCGAAGTAGAAACTTATTATTCTCAATTCGATTCTAAAGGAAATGCACCGATGTGGGGATTGAATAGCAAAGTGATAAAAGAAAATGGAAAAGTGACAGAAAAAGTTTGGAAGATTGGCGGTATGTATTCTCCGGCCATCGAAAAAATAGTGTATTGGTTAGAAAAAGCCATCACCGTTGCAGAAAATTCTCAACAAAAAACTGCCTTACAATTATTAGTGCAATATTATAAAACCGGCGACCTGCATACGTTTGACGATTATAGCATTGCTTGGGTAGCCGATGTCAATAGCCGAATAGATGTAGTTAATGGATTTATAGAAGTGTATGATGATCCGTTAGGAAAAAAAGCAAGTTATGAAAGTGTAGTTTCCATGAAAGATTTAGAATCTACTAAAAGAATTAAAGCCATTGCCGATCAAGCACAATGGTTTGAAGATCATTCACCATTAATGCCGGAACATAAAAAGAAAAATGTAAAAGGAATTATTGCTAAAGCCATCACCGTAATAATGGAAAGCGGTGCCACAGCGCCAAACGGGCCGATCGGAATTAATCTTCCTAATAATGAATGGATCAGAAAAGAGCATGGTTCTAAATCAGTTTCATTAAGCAATATTGTACACTCTTATAATATTGATGGAGCTACAAGTGGTATGTTAGATGAATTTGGCTTGAATGATACCGTAAAAAATAGAATCAGACAATATGGAAATTTGACTTCTGATTTACATACCGATATGCACGAAGCGATTGGCCACGCATCAGGACAAATTAATCCCGGAGTGGAAACACCTGATAAAACTTTGAAAAATTATGCATCTACTTTGGAAGAAGCACGTGCGGATTTAGTGGCTTTGTATTTTATGCTCGATCCTAAATTGGTTGAAATTGGTGTAATGCCGAATATCGAAGCAGGTAAATCTGAATACGACAGCTACATGATGAATGGTTTGATGACTCAACTTACACGATTAAAATTAGGCGATCATTTGGAAGAAGCACACATGCGCAATCGTCAATTAAATGCCATGTGGGTTTACAAAAAAGGTAAAAAAGATAATGTGGTAGAATTCGTAAAAAAGAATGGTAAAACTTATGTACAAATCAATGATTACAATAAGTTGAGAGAATTATTCGGAGAATTATTGCGCGAAATTCAACGCATCAAATCGGAAGGAGATTTCAATGCCGGAAAAAATTTAGTAGAAACTTATGGAGTAAAAGTAGATCCTGTTTTACACAAAGAAGTTTTAGAGAGATTTAAAAAATTAAATATCAAACCTTACAAAGGTTTTATACAACCAAAATTGGTTCCGATAATGAATGGTGATAAAGTGACCGATGTAAAAATTGAATATCCTACTAATTTCTTCGATCAAATGATGGAATACGGTAAAAAATATTCTTACTTACCGGTAAACAATTAATGAGAAAATAAAAATTTGAATCCGCAGTAGATTTTACTGCGGATTTTTTATTCAAAATAGAACTTGTATTTTTCCTTTGCTAAATTGCTATGAAGTCATTATCTATTCTTGTTCTCTTGTTGGCGTGTTTTTTCTCTACTCGATCGCAAATAATAATTCCTTTTCATTTAGTAGATGGATTTATTTTAATCGATGCGAAAATCAACAATAAAAAAGGAAAATTATTATTTGATACCGGTACTCAAATGAATTTTTTCTTAAACAATAATTATTTGTCTCTGAATAAAAGCAATCCGATTTCTTCCGGAAATGCCCATTCCGGACAGGCTTTGACCATTTATAGCGATGATATCAGCAGCATAGAAATTTCAGGAACCTCATTAAAATTTGAAAATCTAAAGAATGTGTGGCATACCAATTTTGATTTTATGCAAGAAGGTATTGCACAAGATATTTTAGGAACTATTGGTTATGAAAGTGTGAAAGAATATGTGTTTATAATCGATTACAATCGACAAATCATTATTCTACATGAGCAAGCTCCAAAGATTCCTGAGAATGCTATTGTATTTTCTTATTTGCAATCGGAAGATGCGCCCAACCTGCCTTTTGTTTATTTCCAACTTTATGAACACAAAACTATCAAGGCCTTTTTTGATACCGGCAATCAAGGAAATATTGCGATTACAGATTCTCTTTTCTCTCAATTAAAAGAAAGAAATATTTTATCAGAATACAGTAAAGACACATGGTATGGTGAAAAATTAGAAGGGAATATTTCTTGCTCAATGAATAACATCGTTTACAATAATTTTCTTTTCACCATTCGAAATTTGGATGTAAAATTAGGAACCACCAATGAAATTGGTTTGGGTTATTCCTTTCTGAAAGATTATGTAAGTACATGGAATTTTAAAAATAAAACCATTTCACTTAGTAAGGAATAAATTGTCCTCCTAAAAAACTGATTATTTTAACGAAACAGGGCACACAAATTGTATTTCATTTGAAAAGAAATATTATGAGCCAATACAAATATAAAATCGGCAGTTTGGCCATTAATCGAATTAATTTATCGCAGAAATTTGAAATCCAAAGTTGGGCAAAGCGTTTTAACGTAACCGAATCGGATATAAAAGATGCAGTGAAAAAAGTAGGCGCTAATGCTAAATCAGTAGAAGTATTTTTATATGATATCGCCCATTCGATTAAACCCATTCAACATGCTATTGGATAAAGGGTTTTCTCTATTTTTGATACATGGGAATTTCTTATACACCGGATCAAGCATTGCCAAAAATCAAACAATTTTGTGCCTATCAGGAAAGGTGCCATAGCGAGGTAAAGGAAAAATTATTTTCTTTTGGGTTAAACATTGCTGAAATAAATTCCATCATCTCCGAATTGATCAATGAAAATTATTTGAATGAAGAACGTTTTGCAAAATTATTTGCAGGCGGAAAATTTAGAATTAAAAATTGGGGAAGAAATAAAATCCGGCAACAATTAAAATCAAAACAAGTTAGCGAGTATTGCATTAAAAAAGGTTTACAAGAAATTGATGAAGAAGATTATTATCGCTTGTTTTTAAAACTTTTCGAACAAAAATTGCAAAGTATAAAAGGCGAGAAAAATATTTTTATAAAAAAAAGAAAAATTAAAGATTTTTTATTGCAACGAGGTTTTGAAAATGATTTAATTCATGATGCTTTGCGCCAACTCTAATTGATAACTTTACGATTATAATTTTATTATGTCCACACTCACTGTTTCATTAATACAAAGCAAACTCTTTTGGGAAGATAAGAATGCCAATTTAAAAATGTTCGAACAAAAAATTGAAAGCATTGCCGAAAAAACTGAAGTCATTATTCTTCCGGAAATGTTCAGCACAGGATTTACTATGAAGCCGGAGGATTTAGCTGAAACAATGGATGGGACTACACTTCAATGGATGCAAGAATTGGCTATGAAGAAAAAAATAGTTCTCACCGGCAGCTTGATCATTCGTGAAGAAGAGCAATACTTTAATCGATTGATATGGATGTTGCCCAACGGAAATTATGCCACTTACGATAAGAGGCATTTGTTTTCTTATGCCGGAGAACATGATCACTATACATCAGGAAATAAAAAATTAATCGCTTCAGTAAATGGTTGGAAAATTAATTTACAAATTTGTTATGACTTACGATTTCCTGTCTGGGCAAGGCAATCAAAAGATAGCACTACTCAATACGATCTCTTAATCAATGTGGCCAATTGGCCTGCAAAAAGAAGTACCGCTTGGAAAACTTTATTGCAAGCGCGCGCCATAGAAAATCAGGCTTTTGTAATTGGAGTCAATAGAGTTGGTGAAGATGGCAATCAGCATTTGTATGAAGGAGATAGCATGATTGTAGATCCATTGGGAGAAATTATTTATCAAAAAAATAAAGAGGAAGATATTTTTACTTGCACTTTACACAAAAAAACCATTCAGGAAATACGAAATCATTTTCCATTTCTGAATGACGCAGATTCATTTTTTATCCAACCTTAATTTCGTTTATACTTTACTGTTAGTTATCCTCTTCTTGAATTAATTTCTTCACCACTTCCAATTGAGTATCTACTCGATTGAGTACATCTCTCCAATTGGTGGGAACTTCAATATCGGGCATTACGCCACGACCATTCTTTTCACCATGTTCAAATTGAACCACTTTAAAAAAAGGTAATCGCACACGCATTTTAGTATTAGGCAAATTGATATCGGGAATCATTATGCCTGAATTTCCATAACCGCTTCCACCGGTTTCTTCGCCTATTAATGTCACATTTTCTTGACCCTTCAAAGTTTTACAAAACAAAGCTGAAGCAGAAAATGTAAGCCCGTCTGTAAGAATATAAATTTTTCCATCAAAATGATTTCGATGCTTAGGAGAGAAAAAAGTTTTCTCCCAATATCCGAAATGATAATATTGATCTTGTTGTTTTTTTGTTGAAAAAAGAAGAGAAAGATTATTAAAAAATCCGTTGGAAATACGATTAGTAAAGGGTTTGAAATTTTTTTCAATCGAATAAACACTATCTGCTACTTTGAATGGAGTGTTACGCAAATATTTTGTGAGCAATACATATCTCTTTACTTCACCGCCGCCATTTTCTCGCAGGTCAATAATTAAATGTTTAATTCCTTTGGCTTTTATTTCTTTGAAAGATCTCCTAAAAAATGATCGGAGATTTCCCTTTGAAAAACTTTGAAGCGTCATTAAAGCATACGAAGAATCTATTTTTAAAGATCGTGTTTGTTGTAATTTTTCTTGGCGTGAAGGTTTGCGTACTTTTTGTTTTTTTATGGAAGCAGTATTTGTTTTACTTGTATCTGAGGTGGGAGAAAAATAAGGAACCACATGGTTTTTCATATTTCCGTTACTGTCAGAAAAACTCACCATATAGTTTTGATAAAGGCCATAAATATTTCTATGGAAATACGGAAAATTATTACTTAATCTTACATAATTTACATTATTCGCATCACCATCTTTGATCATGTACGAAAACATTTTGGCGATCATTTCCTTGGCTGAAACTCCATTAATGGAATGTACAAAATCTCCTCGCTGAATTACCGTATCCTTTTGATTCAAATTGCCTATTACCATCATCGTGTCTTTCCACACTTTTAAGAAAAGCGGGAAAGAAGGAATTTGTCTATTTTTTATAAAGCGATTCCAATCTTTACTCATACCGAAACCCGTATGACCACAACGAATACCGGCCAATACAGGAGCTAATACTTCCCAACCAAATTGTAATTCCGTCATCGAATCGGAAATAGTTTGAAAACTTTGATCGAATAAAACATCCATACTATCTTTTGATGTGTACCAATAAAGTGAAGGATGTTTTTCTTCTAAAACATTTCGAAGTAATGTAAAATCTTCTTGCAACTCCGATGATGGATATTTTTTATTCGGATCATAATGTCGAGAAGCCGCACAAGAAAAAATAAAAGGAATCAATAATAAAGACCAATAGCGGTGCATCATATATTTGGATGGAAACAATTTTATTGTGAATGCTTTATTATTAATCGACCGCGATGGGGTTCCAACCTTGTGCTGTCAATGGATACGTATTTCCTCCTTTGGTAATAATGGTAGTGCCTTTTTCACTTTCAGTGATATAGCCCACCACACTTATTTGCTCATTCGCAGCAATCATATCATATTCACTTTGATTAATCGTGAATAACAATTCATAATCTTCACCTCCGCTCAAAGCACATGCTGTAGGATCTAATTCTAATTTATAAGCAAATTGTCGCGCCAATTCGTTGATAGGAATTTTTTCTTCGTACAATACACAGCCCGCCTGACTTTGCTTACAAATATGTAGTATTTCACTGCTCAAGCCATCGCTAATATCTATCATCGATGTAGGCATAATATTTTTTTCTGCAAAAAACTGAATGATATCTTCTCTTGCTTCCGGTTTTAAAATCCGCTTCATGATATAATCTTGTCCTTCCCAATCCGGCTGTGCACCTTGTGTTTCCAAAAATATTTTCTTTTCTCTTTCGAGTAAAGTTAACCCTAAAAAAGCCGCTCCTAAATTTCCACTTACACAAATTAAATCTCCTTTTTTTGCTCCACTTCTTGTAACAAATTTTCCCGGTGCTACTTCGCCAATTGCCGTGACACTGATAATAAATCCTTTTTGAGAAGAAGTAGTATCTCCACCTACTAAATCTACATTGTATCTTTCGCAAGCAGCATACACACCTTCGTAAAATTCATCCAAAGCCTCTATGCTAAAGCGATTGCTGAAAGCAATGCTCATGGTAATTTGTTGTGGTATCGCATTCATCGCATATACATCGCTGAGATTTACTACCACACTTTTATAACCCAAATGTTTTAAAGGCGTGTACACAAAATCAAAATGAATTCCTTCTACCAACATATCCGTGGTAACGACTATTTGCTTTCCAAAATGATCAAGCACAGCAGCATCATCGCCTACTGATAAGATGGTAGTAGCATTTCTGCTTTCATTATTTTTTGTGAGATGATCAATGAGGCCAAATTCGCCAAGGGTAGCCACTTCAGTTCGTGAAGGCGTAGTCATAGAAAGGAAATTTTGTTATAAAATGTATCGTTTTGCGAGAATTTTTTTAAATAATTTGATCGTATCAATCCGCAAAGAAAATACAAATGCAAATTTACGATTCTAAAACGGCAAATAAGAATTGAGCTATTCATCAAAAAATTATATTTCGTTATTCACCCATTTCACCAATTCATCATGAATTTTCCCGTTTGTGGCGATGATGCCAAATTCATAAGGCGAATATATTTCACCTTTCAAATTGGTTACTTTTCCTCCGGCTTCCTCTACAATTAAAAATCCGGCAGCGCTATCCCATGCATGTAATTGATGTTCATAAAATCCGTCGAAACGGCCTGCGGCTACCCAACATAAATCTATCGCCGCGCTCCCTAATCTTCTTACCGGAATTCCCTTTTTTATTAATCGGGAAAATACTTGTAAAGGTCCATTCTCATCTTCCAAATAAGTATAAGGAAATCCGGTAACCAAGCAGCTTTTCAAGACTTCTGTTTTTTGACTCACAGAAATTTTTTCGCCATTCAATGTGGCACCTTTTCCTTTTTCGGCAAAATAATATTCTTCCATGATTGGGTTGTAAACCGCACCCAACAACATTTCTCCTTTGTATTCCAAACCAATACTTACGCAACAAATGGGAATGCCATTCGCAAAATTTACGGTGCCGTCTATTGGATCAATAATCCATTTGTAATCACTTTCAGAAACCACATCTTCATCTTCCTCACTCACAATTCCATGTTCAGGAAAAGCACTTTTTATCACCTTACGAATGGCTTTGTCTGAAGCAAAATCTGCTTGGGTTACTAAGTTATTAATACCCTCTTTATGGCTTATAGTAAAAGAGCCGTTGAAATATTTTTTTAATTCTGTTGCTCCGGCCTCTGTGGCTTGTAACAAGGTTTCTTTATACATGCTACAAAGATTGGATTAAATTTTATAAGTTGCAACCTATTAATTCCAATCCTTTCGGGAAATGCTTTTATCCGTTGTAATTGTAAACTATAATGTCAAATATTTCTTAGAGCAATGCTTATGTTCTGTCACGAAAGCTATGAAGGGAATAGAAGGAGAAATTATTGTAGTAGATAATAATTCTACAGATAATAGTTTCGGTTTTTTTCAAGATAAATTTCCGCATGTTAATTTTATTTGGAACAGCCAAAATGTTGGTTTTGCCAAAGCGAATAACCAAGCAATTCGCATCGCGCAAGGAGAGTACATTTTAATCTTAAATCCGGATACCATTGTTCCCGAAGATTGTTTTGAAAAATGTATTGCATTTATTCAATCCAAAAAAAATAATGGCGCACTCGGATTACAAATGATAGACGGTGCAGGAAAATTTTTAAAAGAAAGTAAAAGAGCTTTTCCTGATCCTATCACTGCTTTTTATAAATTGGTTGGGCTATCTGCACTTTTTCCTCGATCAAAAATATTTTCTAAATACCATCTTAGTCATTTAGATAAAAATAAAAATCACGAAGTAGATGTACTTGCCGGAGCTTTTATGTTGATTCCAAAAAAAATAATGGATGTGGTAAAAGGTTTTGATGAAGATTTTTTTATGTACGGAGAAGATGTAGATCTTAGTTTTAGAATTCAGCAAGCGGGTTTTCATAATTATTATTTTGGCGAAAGCAGTATTATTCATTTTAAGGGAGAAAGTACCAAGAAAATGAGTATTAATTATGTAAAAATGTTTTACAATGCCATGAGTATTTTTTCTCGAAAACATCATGGTGGTGCGGAATCCGGAATTTATCAGGCATTTATACAAGGCGCTATTGCGGCTCGTGGTATTTTGGCGGCTATTTCTCGATTTTTAAAATGGATTGGATTGCCGATTATTGATTCCGTTATTATTTTGATCAGTTTTGCTTTAGCAAAAAGTCTTTGGGAAGCGCATTTGAATTATGAATTACATTATTCCACTAATTTGATTATTGTAGCTTTTCCGGTGTTTACATTTTTATTTATCGCGTCTTCGTATTTTTCAGGATTGTATGATAATGGTTTCAAACAATCACAACTCAACAAATCGGCCATCACGGCTTTATTGGTTATTCTTTCTGTGTATGCTTTGGTTCCGGAGCATTATCAATTTTCAAGGCCGGTACTCATCGCGAGTTCGTTAATTGCTTTTATCTTGATGACGCTTATTCGTCAAATTTTGATAAAAGAAAAAATTATCAAAAAATTTGAAAACAGAAAAGCAGATACAGCTACTTTTATTGTGGGCACAAAAGGAGAATACAATAAAATTGCCGCGTTTTTAAAACAAGTCAAAAACAAAAAAAGAATTTTAGAGCGGTTTCCTATTGATACGATTGAAGAAAATAATTTACCTAATTCTTTACAATCTTTTTTAAACCAACTTCCTCAATATCTTCAAAAAGAAATTATTTTTTGCGAAGGAAATCTTTCATTCAAAACAATTATTGATGTACTGCCGATAGTTCCCGCAAGTTTTGAAGTGAAATTTTTTGCAAGAGGTTGTCATACCATTATCGGCAGCGACGATAAAGATGTTGCCGGAGAATTTATTGCCAATGAAGAAGTTTTTCAACTCTCTAAACCTATGGCGAGGCGCAATAAAAGATTGATTGATGTAATTATTTCTATTTTTTATTTGGGCACTTTTCCATTTCATATCATTTTTAAAAAAAGGGTACTGCTCTTCTTCAAAAATTGTTTTCAAGTTTTATTCAAACAAAAAACTTGGGTAGGCTATGTTACGAATGAAATTTGGTTACCACCTCTGAAACCCGGAGTGATTACGCCACACGGAATTCCTAATGGGAACAAAACCACTACATCGAAAAGTTTACTTGCGGTAGATAAAAAATACGCACTTCAATATAATGTTTGGGAAGATTTAAAATTAATTACGCTTCATTATTCTTCACTTTCTTGATGTGTAATTTTAAATGAAATAAACTGCACGAGAAGTGTAAACATCGCATTAACAAAACAATTCCGAAATTGCGCTCTAAATATTTAATGAATGGCCTTTAATAGTTTTCAACCTTCTCAATCTTCTACTCCTGTTGTTTTAAATCTGATAATAATTAATTCGCTTGTTTATTTAGCCCAAAGAGTTTTGGTCGATGATTCACAAATAGATCCATATTGGTTTACCAGCTTTTTAGCACTTTATCCTTTTCATCACCCATTATTTGAACCTTATCAGTTAATAACCAATATGTTTGCTCATTCGCCTGTCAACTTTTTGCATATTCTTTTCAATATGTATTCCTTGTGGCTTTTTGGTACTGTATTAGAAAGAAAATGGGGCACAAAAAAGTTTTTGATATTTTATTTTGCTTGCGGGCTTGCTGCCGGTATTACTCAAATGTTTTTAAGTTCGCATTCTGCCATTGGTGCTTCAGGAGCAGTAATGGGTTTATTGGCAGCCTTTGCTTTCACTTTTCCGAATGTTCAGTTCTTCATAATTCCTTTCCCTTTTCCTATTAAAGCAAAATGGTTAGCCATCATTTTTGCCGCCATAGATATTTTTGGAGGTTTTTTCGTCATCAAAGGAGATAGTATAGCTCACTTTGCGCATTTAGGAGGTTTAGTGATGGGGCTGATCTTAGCTTTTATTTGGAAACAAAATAAAAAAAAACCGACTTATTTTTAATGAGGTAATAAACTTTGGGCAATGATGTAAATTTGCGAAGAATTAAATAATGATCATGGGCGAATCAGATAGATATTTAGAAAGAAAGATCCAGAAATTAACGCTGGGTGATGATAATAATTCCCTCATGGCATTGATAGGAATCAATACCATCGTCTTCATTTCTTTAGGTCTGATTCAAGTGATTTATTACATGTCACAATCCACGGGATCTGCATTTGAATACGAGATTTTGCGTTATGCTATTTTACCCGGCAAAATGAGAAATGTAGCTTCTATCCCATGGACGGTATTGAGTTATATGTTTGTGTATACCGGATTTGTGTACACTTTAATCAACTTATTGTGGTTATGGGCTTTTGGCTCCATTTTACAACAAATAGTAGGTACGCAAAAAATTATACCTCTTTATATCTATGGCGGATTAGCAGGAGCCGTTTTTTTTATCGCCGCAAATTATATTTTCCCTCAATTGAGAAATGAGGTAGAATACGCGACGATGTTCGGTGGCGGCGCAGCCATTATGGCGATTGCCACCGGAACTACTTTTGCAGCTCCTCATTACCGCTTATTCAGAATGCTCAATGGCGGAATTTCTCTCTGGATAATTACATTGGTTTATGTGTTTATTGATCTGTTAGGCACTCCATCAATGGCGCATAAATTGGCGCATATTGGAGGAGGAATTGTAGGAATTGCCTTTATTTTTAGTTTAAGAAAAGGGACAGATTGGGGTAAATGGATGAATGATTTTTATTCGTGGTTTTCTAATTTATTTAATCCTGAAAAAGTAACATCCAATCAGCATATCAAAAATAAATTGTTCTATAAAACGGGAGGCAAGATTCCTTATATCAAAGAAAATTATATCACACAAGAAAGAATTGACCAAATTTTAGATAAGATCAATCAAAAAGGTTTCAAAAGCCTCACATCAGATGAGAAAGCTATTTTAGAAAAAGCCAAAGAATTAGACTTGTAAAACATTTCGGTTTTACCCTATTCTCCTTATTATTTCTATTAAAAATTTTATTACTACTTTTTTCACATTCCAAAAAAGTAAAACAATTCCTGCCTTCCTTTATCTTCACGCAATCTGAGATTTATTTAAAAATAAATTCTTTAATTCTATTTTTTTACTCAAACATACATCATGAAAGCAAATCTTTTATCGGTCGTTTTTCTCTTTATTTTAGCCTTGTCTTGGAATACTTCTACTTCTCAAAAAAGAAAACTTCCTTCTAATATGCAATATTCTTTTGCCTGCATTACAGAAAATTCAAGAAGTGGTCAAATCACGGATATCCTTAGCCAAGCAGATGATTATTTAACCGGCACTATTACATCCAGCATAGAGGTAACCGATAAAGAACAAAATGATTTTGGTGAAGAGTTTTTAAATTCTGCTAAAGGAGATAGAAGTTTTATAATTGATTCCCGCTCTCCGCTCAATGCTAAATTACAAACCATTATGAATAATCTTTTGAGAGTAAGAGGCAATGATGCTTCTACGCTTAAATATTCCATTTATTTATTGGCAGATGATAATACCATCAATGCTTATACCGTCGGCGGAAAAATATTTGTTACTACTGCCATTATTAAAAAATGTAAAAATGATGATCAATTATATGCCATCATAGGTCATGAAATTGGGCACAATGAAAAAGGTCATATTAAATCTACCATTAAAGAATTAAAAGCAAGTGAGAAATATTTAGGAGATTACGCTACCTCATTTTTCAATATTAGAAAATCGCTCACAGGAGCTTTCAATCAAAAGAAAGAATTAGAAGCTGATTATTATGGATTAGATCTTGTGTGGAAATTGGGTTATGACCCTTGTGCTATCAAAGCTTTCTGGGATGATATGTCTACTGATGAAGACCATACTTTATATCAAGATTTCTTTCGTACACATCCTTATTCTGATGTAAGAAGCAGTTGTTTATCAAATCACATTAAAACCAATTTCAAACAAAATTGTAATTAAGATGGCTAAAAATTCTACCATAAAATATGTGATCATATCTATAGTAGTTCTATTTTTAGTAGTGGTATTGTATTTGAAATTTTCTTTTCAAAAACCTGAAATTAGTTCTTTCGAAAATATAGAACTGCAAAGCCTTTCGGATTCTTCATGCAAGATTTTATTAACGCTGCGAATAAAAAATGACAATTTTTTTTCAATAAAAGCGAAAAATATTGGTTTGCAATTAAGTTCTAATGTGCAGGGCGAAATGACGGATGCTGAATTTACACTTCCTTCCAAAAGTGAAGAAAATTATGAATTTGCTTTATCACTTCATTTCAATAAAATTGAAAACTTAATTCATCTCTCTGATAGTAATTCCGGCAATTCACCGATCATTCAATTACAAGCCAAGCCTTCATTCTGGCCTTCGTATATGAGTGTTTCCGAGAAAATGAATTCCGGATTAAAAGGAAATTTAGCAACTCAATTATTTGCTCAAATCATTAAACAAAATTTATCTCTTAAAAAAATTCAATGGCCTAAAGATCCAAGTTTGAGTTCTATTAAAATACAATTTGATTTGGAATTTAATAATCCGTACGATGTAGCGATCACCATGAATCGATATGATATAAAAATTTTTGAGGATAGTAGTAAACATGATTTAATGGGCACGCTGCAAAATGATAGTTCATTTACAATTGCACCTCACACGGTTCATTCTTTTGCCAATTCGCTTACCATCAGCCCAATGAATTCTCTATTGAATTCGGCAATGAAATTATGGCAAGGAAATTTGGAATATTATTTTTTATTGTCGGGAAATATTTCCATCGGCAATTATCAATCTGATATTTCTACCGGCTTTTCATTTAATCCACTTAATTCATCTCAATAAAAGATCATGAGCGATTTAAAAATTTGCAAAATGGGGCATTATTATCAAAACGATCTGGAAGATTGTCCTTATTGCCCTACGCCTTATAGAAAAGATGAAAACACCACTTTTGATGTGGCTCCTGCACATGCTCCATCGAATTCGGATTCAGAAAAAACACAATTATTTGCTGCTCCTCCACCGGAGAATATTTCTGCACCGAATCCTTCTGCAGAAAAAACAAGAATTGTTTTTAATCAAAAAACGGCACCCAAAGAAGGAAGTAGAAAATTGGTAGGATGGTTAGTTACTTTTAATCATTTTCCGGAAGGAAAAGATTTTAAAATTTATGAAGGCAGAAATTCTATCGGTTCGCAAAACGGAAATGATATTGTCATTGATTTTGATAACACCATTTCTTCACGCCACCTAACTATTTTATTTAGAGCCAATGAATTTTTATTTCAAGATGAATTATCTACCAATGGTACTTATCAAAATGGTGAACTAAAAAGTAGTGGCATATTAAATGATGGCGATATCATCAAAATTTCTGAAACAGAATTTTTATTTAGAAAGGCTTTTTAAATATTTTATACACTCAAAAAAAATAATCGAATAAAATAAATTTTAATGGAACAAAATTTCAAATTCGGTAACCTCACAGATGTAGGTTTAGTAAGAAAAGCCAACGAGGATTATTATGGTTGTTTTAATACAGCCAATGGGCATGTGTTTGTAGTGTGCGATGGTATGGGCGGACATGTGGGTGGAGCGGTAGCTTCGCAAACGGCGGTAGAAGCCATCAAAACATTTTATGATACTCCGCATGCAAATATTTTTGTGGCGCTACAAACTGCTTTAGTAAAAGCGAATGAAGCCATTTTAGAAAAAATAAAAGAAGCTCCGGAGTTAGACGGAATGGGCACTACATGCGTTCTCTTAGTTATCAAAGAAGGCAAAGTATATTATGCGCATATTGGTGATAGTAGAATTTATTACATCCATCGAAATCAATTAAAGCATATTACTAAAGATCATTCTTTTGTGCAATCGCTCGTAGATGAAGGCCATATTACTGAAGAAGAAGCAGAAATGCATCCTAATAAAAATCAAATTACCAAAGCATTAGGAATTCATCCCACCATCGAACCTACCATTTGCGAAGAGCCGATCATTCCTCAGTCGGATGATTACTTTTTATTGGCTTCAGACGGACTTACAGGTATGACGAATGATGATTCAATTTTAGAAGCGATCATAGAGCCAGAAAAAACGTTGCAAGAAAAAGTAATTCGTTTAATAGAATTGGCAAAAGAAGGAGGAGGAAAAGATAATATTACTGCGCAGCTCATTCATTTTATAGATGAAAATAATTCTGCAGAAAATAAAAAACAAACATCGGCAGCAATTACTCAAGTAAATCCTCAACCATTCAAAAGCAATTTAGAAACTACCAAACCATTTCACTCGGATGATAACAGTTCTGCTAATGCAAAAAAATCTTCCGGAAAAATAGTACCAATTTTAGGCGTTGCAGTTTTGGTAGGAGTGATGATTGCAGGCTATGCCATTTTTGGAAATAAATCTTCTAATCCGGTGGTAAGTGACGTTTCCACCGAAAAAATTCAAGAAAAAGAAAACACTCAAATACATGTAGAGAATAATACAGAACTTATTGTAACAGACAGCACTTCAATGGCACCTACCACTGTCCATTTCGGAGAAGAAAAGAAAACAGTTAAACCTACTGCCGAAAAGAAAAAAATAGATTCTTCCAATAAAATTCAGACAGCAAGAGGTTCTGCGCCAACCGTTTCGCCTTCCAATGATGCGAAAATGAAATCTCCTGAATTAAAGGCCAACGGAAAAAATGATTCATTTGAATACACGATTCAAAAAGGAGATAGCATTAGTGTTTTAGAAAAAAAGTTTAAAAAGAGTTGGACTAAATTAAAATCGGATGATCAATCTTATTCTTCTGAAAATCCTGAACCGGGAAAAACGATAAAAATTAAAACCCTTTATTTTTTTAACTACAACAACAGCCAACAAAAATTAGAAAAAATGGCTGATGCGCTAAAAAAATTCAATATAAAAGAAAGCGATTTAATTTTTCTAAACGATTTGCATGTTGTTTTGATACCTCATTAAATATTATTATTTTCAATTCAAATTCTAACTCCATATATAACCAAATCACAAGACCTAAACTTTTCTAGTTATGAGCCTGATCGGACAAAAAATAATGAATTACAGAATAGATTCTAAAATTGGTGAAGGAGGTATGGGTAGTGTCTATTTAGCAACACATGAATTGTTACACACCCGTGCAGCCATCAAAGTGCTACATCCTTCTTTAGGAGCTGATCAAAATTTGCGATCAAGGTTTTTGACAGAAGCCTCTACCTTATCGGGTTTGAACCATCCAAATATTGTAAGAGTCTTAGATTTTCATGAAGATGAAAAAGGTCTTTATATCATTATGGAATTTGTAGAAGGTATTTCTTTGGATGAAATGATAAGAACCAAGACAGGCCCTATTCCTGAAGAAAAAGCTTTTAGCATTTTTAAAAAAATATTACAAGGATTTCAATATGCGCATTCTCGTAAACCGGCAATTATTCATAGAGATATAAAGCCGAGCAATATTATTATTGGAGATGATGATGAACCTAAAATAATTGATTTCGGAATTGTAAAAATTGTAGATGATAGCGGAGCAGGCATCAGTAACAAAACAGTGGCAGGAACTAAGATTGGCACTACTTTATACATGAGTCCCGAACAAATATTGGCGAAAGAAGTAGATCCACGGAGTGATATTTTTTCTTTGGGTATTACGCTCTTCGTAATGCTTACCGGCCGCTCTCCATTTGGAAATACCAATTCTGATTTTGAAATTCAAAATACCATCGTCAATAACCCTTTGCCGCGTGCAAAAGATATTTATCCCGGTGTGTCTGATAAAGCACAAAAAATTATTGATAAAGCCACGGAAAAAAGAAAAGAAAATAGATTTCAAAATTGTAATGAATTTATCGAGGCGCTTTATGCTAAAGAACCCGTAATAGCTCCAATAGCGGAAAGCTCGCTGGATGCTCCCACTACTTTTGATCCGACACCTGCGTTCGATGCTCCTACAACCTTCGACCCGACAGCATCTCCGGTAATTGTAGATAAATCTAAAAAAGAATCTGAAGTAAAAATTAAAAATGATGCAGCGGTTAAAAAACACAAAAAATCCAAAGCGCCTTTGATACTCGCCTCAATTTTTGTACTCGCTGCAGCTGCTTTTTCTGTTTGGTATTTTGTTTTGAAAGATAAAAAACCTGCCGACCCCATTATTTCTACCAATGATTCTTTGAAAGTGGATTCTAATAAAACTGTGGTAACTGCATCAATAGATTCTGTTCAAAAAAATCCGGTGGCCGTAGATTCCCCAAAAGTGACTGAGGTAGAAAAACCAAAAGTAGTAGAGGTAGTAAAACAAGAAAAGAAAGTAGAACCTCCGGTGAAACCGGTGAAGGAAGAAAAGAAAGTAGAAGTGCCAAAAGTAACTACTAAACCTATAGATCAAGGTTTGGTAATGAGAGGCGGCCGGCTTTCACAAGAACGATGTGCTTCGTGCCACAATACCATGGGCTCTTCGCGCATCCTTGGCCCGGGATGGAAAGGCATCACCAAAAGAAGATCTGAATCTTGGTTGCTTTCTTATATGACCACTCCAAAAGATATCAGCAATCTATCTACTGAGGATTTGAAACGCATGTGTTTTGTACAATTACCTCGGAGAAATTTGGATTATCAAGAAGCAAAAAATGTGATTGAATTTATGAGGAACAATGATAAATAAACTACCAATCAATAAATAAAATCGTTCATTTTATATCTCCACCATGAAAATAAAATTCACGGCACAAGGCAAAACTATTCACACTTTAGATTTTCATTTAAATGAAAATAAAGAATTTAAAATCGGAAATGGTAAAAGCCAAACGGCAGTAGATGTAGTGCTTCCTTTTGCTTCCATTTCAAGAAACCATGCCGGCATTGTTGTGAAAAATGGAGCCGCATTTTTAGTTGATAATTCCAGCACGAATGGTACTTACTTAAACAAAAATAGATTAGAGCCGCATAAAGAATATCCTTTAAGAGAACATGATCTAATTGGTTTTTCTATTCAATCAGAAGCGAAGGCCGAAGTGTTGAGCAGCGCATCTTCTTTGGAAAAAACCAATCATGAAGCGGGAAAAAATATTCTTGCACTTCTTGAATCAAAATCTGTAGTAACGATAGGTAGAGAATCTTCATCAGATATATATTTATCCAGCAGCAATGTTTCCAGAAGACATGCACAAGTAGAAAGAAAAGACGGAAAAATTGTGATCACTGATCTCGGTTCCAAAAATGGTACTTATGTCAATGGCACTCGCATCAGCACTCCGCATGAAATAAAATCCGGAGATATTATTCTGATCGGCTCCAACAAATTATCATTGAACGAAGAAGCAAAAGATATTCGAGAAGAAACGGCCATCAAATTGATCAATGTACAAAAAGTATTTCCCGGAAATAAAGTAGGATTACAATCCATCAATTTGTCTATCAAAGCAAAATCTTTGGTAGGAATTATGGGCCCATCGGGTTGTGGAAAATCAACTTTATTAAAAGCCATCACCGGCGATAGCCCGCATACACACGGACAAATTTTAATTCATGGTTTAGATCTAATAGAAAACTATGAATACATCAAAACCTACATTGGGTATGTGCCGCAAGATGATATTATCCATTTGGAATTAACGGTTCAACAATGTTTGTATTATTCTGCCAAGCTTAGAATTGAAAATTCTAATGATGAATTTGTCAACAAGCAAATCGAAAAAGTTCTTACTCAATTAAATATTTTAGAAACAAGGCATCAACGCGTTTCCAGCCTGAGTGGAGGTCAAAGAAAAAGGGTAAGTATTGCGGTTGAATTATTGAACGATCCGTACATTTTATTTTTAGATGAACCTACTTCTCCGCTCGATCCGCAAAGCGTAGAAGAGTTTTTAAATATTCTGAAACAATTAGCAGAACAAGGTACCACCGTGGTTTTGGTAACGCACAAACCCGAAGATCTACTTTTCTTGGATGAAGTTTTATTTTTAGGAAAAGGAGGTTATCCATTATTCTTTGATAAAGTTTCTAAACACCTTTCTTATTTTGGAGTAGATAAAACCGTGAGTGTTTATCCGAAATTATCAGATTCCAAAAGCCCTCAATTTCAAGGATATTATCGACAGTTTACGAGTAGCTTGCCTATTGTAGAAAGCCCTACTGCTAATGCAGAAGCACTTTCTTCTAAAAAATCTTTCGGATTTTTCCGACAACTCTATTGGCTTACTAAAAGATACCTCAATGTAAAAACCAATGATGTAGCCAATACCGCCATCCTATTACTGCAAGCTCCGGTGATTGCCATTTTGATCATTCTTATTTTTGGGCAAATTAATGTGGGCATGTTGTTCTTGATGTCCATTTCCGCCATTTGGTTTGGTACCAATAATGCTTCGCGCGAAATAGTAATTGAAAACGCGATTTACAAAAGAGAGCGCATGTATAATCTGAATATCCTTACTTATTTATTTTCTAAAATAATTGTGTTAGTTGCATTTGCATTAATTCAAACGCTCATTTTTATTTCGATTCTTTATTTTTATTACAAAGGAAAACAAGTGGTGGTAGGCAATTTTGTAAATCTTTCCGTGTGGTTTGCATTTTTGAGTTTGGTGTCTATTTTATTTGGTTTATTCCTTTCTTCATCCGCTAAAACAAGCGATCAAGTAATCAGTATTATTCCTATTGCGCTCATCCCACAAATCATGCTGGCAGGGGTTTTGGCAAAAATTTCTTCATTGCCTGTAGAGTTTTTGAGTTACTTAACTATTTCAAGATGGGGCACGGAAGGATTCTCTAACATTCAAAAAAATGTGATCGTAGATGTGCAAACGGTGAATGAGAAAGGCGCGGCCGTAATTGTAGAAAAGGTAACCAACACCAAAGATTTTATTATTGACCAATTTTATAAAAGTTATGGCGATAAAAGCTTTTTTCATAGTTGGACGGGAACCATTCGTTTGGATATTGTAGCGCTTTGCACAATTGCGCTTATCTTTTTCTTTATGACGATTTATTTCTTAAAAAAGAAGGATTCGATTAAGTAGGAAGGTTATCTGGATCTAAAGAAAAAAATGACGAGAGTTATTTTAGATATCATTCTTCAAAGAAATCTTCATCTAATTGTTTGACTTCATATGTTGATTTGATTTGAATACCAACATTGAATTCATGCATTAGATCAACAAGTTTGTTACCGTCAATCAGAATAATCTTATGATGAGCATTCTTTGCTTTCTCTATTGCCCCAATATCAAACAAAGAAGTTGTAACGAATACTCCTTTATTAGTATCCCCACTCATAGCACCAATAAAATTGCGAATGTCTTTTTCGCGTACTTTATTCTCATTAAATCTTTTTGCTTGAATATATATTTTATCTAAGCCTAGTTTATCTTCATTAATAATACCATCAATTCCTCCATCACCTGATTTTGATGTTTCTATAAATTCACCATATCCCATTTTCTTAAGTAATATTAAAATTACTTTTTCAAAATAATACGGGTCAATTGTTCTGAGTTTTTCTAATAAATCGTTTTTTACTTCACTCTCAATTTGTGAAAATCCTTTATCAATTAAATCTTGAGGAGATGAGCTAATAATTTCTTTTATTTCCGATTTTTCCGATTTGGGTATATTCTTTTTTTGGTCAAAAAAATTAAGAGAAGCGGACGCATCAATTATACCTTTTAGAGAAATCTCACCTTTATGTTTTAATCCTTTTTCTGTAATTTTTACATGACCTCTTTCTGGATAAATCAAATAACCGCCTTTCTTTAAATAAGATTTACCCCAAGCAATTCTATTGTTTATTAAAACTTCGCCTGTCTTTGTTTTTTGAGTTAGTTGTTGCTTACTTAAATCAGAATAATATTTCTCAATAACTAATCTTTGTAACTCTCTTGTATGTAAGGTTTCGCCATTACTGAGAATTTCTAAAATTGGAATAAATGTTTCATTGAATTTTGGTATTTCCATTTTGATATTTCTTAATTGGCCATATTGAATTGTTAATGAAATTTGTTTTAGATTTTTTGGAAGTTTAATTAAAAATCAATTTCTTCCATTTAACAATATTAATCCTTTTTAAAATTAATTACTCTCCTTTATTACATTTTGAGAAGTGAGAAATTCTTAATAACCCTTCACCTTTTAATTATTTTAAATTAATAATTCAACATAAAAAAGAGCCACCAAATTGGTGGCTCTTTTTCTTCTACATTATTCTTATCGAGCAATGATCATTTTCAATGTGCTGGTTTCATTTGCCGATGTCACTTGAATCCAATAAGTGCCTGTGCTGAGCATACTAACAGACATGGGTATACGAATTTCTGTTTGAGTTCCTCCATTTAATTCGGCTACTTTTTTTCCGCTTACATTAAACACTCCCAGTTTCACCATTTTTCCCGAAGGATTATTGATCAATATATTGGCTACATCTCTCACCGGATTGGGGTTTAAACTTACTTTTAAAAGATTGCCTCCGGGAATTTTAAGGAATACATTATTAGAATAAGTTACCGAGCCATCTTGCGAAACTATTTTTAATCGATAATAATATTTTTCACCCGACACTATAGATCGATCTTCAAATTGATAAAGATGATTGGCACTTAAATTCAAAGCATCTACCGAACCTTTCCATTCAAAATCATTATTATTTTCGCTTCTTCTTTCGATTTCATATCGTAAAATGCTTTGTTCATTGCTTACATTCCATTTTAATTCTACAGCATTATTATGATATAAGCCGGTAAAATCTGTGAGCGTTAATGGAACAATTGCTACATCTAACACAAAAGCACTGGTAGCAGAGAACGCATTTTCTCCTTCCGTTTCGTAAACGGTGCCTCCTAAATTGGTATGCGCAAATGCCGTATTGCCCACTTCTATTCTATTATCCAGAATATAAACATCATCAATCCACCATCCGCCACCATCTACCATTCCGCCGGTAGCATCTGCAGTAAATCTAAAACGGATGTAAATATCTTGTCCGGCATATTCTGCCAAACTTGCTATGGATACAATATAACCGTTAGACGCACCCGAAAAGGCAGCCAAATCATTCAAGCCGATAAAAGGATTATCCGCAGTAGGAATGAGGCTGTTGTAATTTCCTTTTACAAATGCAGTGGGGGGTAAATAGGTCCAATTAACATTATCAGTAGAGATTTCTACTACTCCTCCATCATATCCTGATTCGGAATTGTATTTATGAAAAAAGACTAATTCAGAAGCAGCACTTACATTGTAGGCTATACTGCTGGTAAGCGATACATTGGAACCGCCTAAATCCACATCTGGAGTAAACCAATATTTGCTACCGCTGAAAGATTGAGTGGCATCATCTTTATAAGTCCAACTTGAAAGAGGGAATGAAGAACTATTATCCCAATTTCCTGACCCGGCTTCTTGATCGTCTTCAAACACAACAGTGGATGCAGTACCCACCACAACTTTGGTGGTAAGCGAGAGCACCTTCGTTTCATTCGCACCCAAATCCAAAGTCCATGTTACAATTTTTCCATTTACCACAGGCGCATCTGAAGCTGAAATAAAAGTAAGGTTTGCATCTAACGTATCAGCTATGGTAACACCTGTTATCGCTCCCGGTAAAATATTAGTGATCGTTAGCGTATAAGTAATATTAGCATTATTATCTACTTTGGATGATCCGCTTTTTACTATTCGAATTCTTTTTTGAGTGGGATCGCAAGCAAAAGGCACATCAAAAGCTTCTACTTCATCTCCTAAACTATTGGTTCCTGAAATTGCCGAATATCCTAATCCTCTTTTGGCAAATGCAGTCCAGATCATACATGAATGTTGAGCATTATATAGTAAAGTATCTGCTTTTAAAATAGCATCTCTTTCTTGCACGAATGTGGGGCTTTCCGGTTGGTATTTCATTCCTTCCATTACTAATCGAGTTACGATATTGTTTCCTTTTGCCGTTGCCGGAGGATTACCGCTCACCGGATCTGCACCTTCATACACTTCATCACTCATGCCGTATTGGTCTACAAAAGATTGCATTAATTCATATAACATAGAGCACCATACAAAACCTACAGAATGGGTTTCTGAATAATCGGGTCTCAAAATATAACCAAAAGTCGCCGGATTAATAGATAAATCCGAACTATAAGGATATTCTCGAATACCGCGCCCATTATAAGGTTGGTAGGTTACATAATTACCAATACTTCTATTAGGTAATACTCCGTTTGGATGAGAACCGGTCGGTGCTTCTAAATCGTTGGTGCGCAAAGTCATGTAAAGCGCTAAGAAATCACTCCAACCTTCTCCGCCTTGTTCATCACCGCCTAACGGACTTAATGCACTTCCGCCTCCGGTAAGTCGATTAGAAATTCCATGTCCGTACTCATGACTGATAACTCCATTATCAATATCACCGTCTCGTTTTGGTGTAGGTGGAGCATCTCGTTTTAAAGAACCAATAATAGTGGCACCGCCTTGGATGGCATTTTTCAAAATCTCGCCGCTCGCTTTAGAGATCATTACAGCAGGAATAATAATTCCATTCGCAGTAGGATCTGTTCCACCAATTGCAACCGGAGGGCCATCTACATTATTAATAATGATAACACCTGCAGCACCGCCCATTTGTGCGCCTAACACTTTTTCTACAAAGGAACAATTACCCCTGTCTATCAAAACTATTTTGTCTGTTACATCATTTGATGGAGGCAATGCAATACTCTGTTGTCCAGTGCTGCAGCCTTCACTTGAACTTCCTAAAGTTGAAAGCGCATTTTTCTGTACGATCACAAATTCTTTATTAAGAACCGGATTCGTATAAAGGTTGGTAAATTCTACAGGAACTGTATTAAAAGAACCTTGAACCGCAAAAATTTTCGAACCTGACGGTGGTATTCCGCTGGTAGAAGAAATAATTTGTACCAAAGAATCAGGAGCTGCGGCTGTCCATAAATACATTTGCATTTGGCCATTGGTACCATCGGGCAGCGTTAAAAAATTGGCATTATTGGTACCGCCTCCATCTTGTGCTTGTGCTAATACATAATCCGGAGAAGTGGCAGTAGGATTGGTAGAACGCGTACCTGTACTGAATATCGGCGAATCTTGAAAATTTCCGGCATCTTCATTAAAGCCAAAATAATAGAATACATCGTGCATTAAATTATTCCAATAAAATAAATTTACGATAGCTCCCATCATATAATTTTCGGGCTCGGAATTCAAGTCTACCGGATAATCGAATTCAAAAGGTTCGGTAAGTGGAGGAGCTCCCATTACTCCATTATTGGCATAAGCTGTTCGTGTAGGATCTGCACTGGGCAAGCCTCCCAAAGGACCCGGACTTGGGTCTTGAAAAGCCCATACATTATTTCCACGAGTGAATTGATAGGTGGTAGTATTGGCTACTTTATGCCAACCATCCGGTGAACTCAACGGATCTCCGGTATGAGTGACTAAAGTATGAGTAGCACCCGGATCAATCGGGCTTTCATAAGGCATATCGAATACACGGTATTTATTGTTAGCGCCAATTAAATTTTTTGTATGATTGGTTGTTTGAGATAGCGTAACCGACTTTCCATTGTCGGCGTCTGTTAAGGTAAATTCTTTTGGATTGATCTCCCCATTTCTGGTATAATCTGTTACCATAGAACTACCAAAATCACAACGAACAATTAAATCTTTTTTGTCTAAAATTTTTCCCTTGGCTACATCAATATAGGCAACCCAGTAATGACTTTTATACACATCCATCATTTGTACTTCCCAAGCAGGAATTAAAGATCTTAAACGATCGCTTTTATAATAAACCATCCTACACGGAATATCCCAAATTGAAGTGGTATTTCTACTGAAAATCGTATATTTTTCTACACCCTTTGGTGCTTGTTTGATACTTAAAGTTCTTGATTCAGGGTAATGAATAGACTGCATCAAAATGCCAACCGCATCTGCTGCTGAAATACTTGTCTGTAGGGCCTTAGACTTATATTTTTGTAAAGAAATTAAACCGAATGCATCTACTTTTTTATTTCCTAAAACATGCAGCGAATAATTCGTTCCTGTAATGGACAATCCGTTTAATTTCTGCTCGGCATAAATATGTTTAATACCTGTGCCGGCACCAATAAATTCTTTCTTTACCGAAAGGCTTGAAATATCTTCATCCGTAAGCCCTACTGATGATTTTTTTAATTGTAAAAAATCTTTGACTTGCAGCAAAGAATGATTATCCTGTGCAAAGCTTGATAAAGAAAATAGGCAAATACAAATTGACAAAAAAATAGACATTTTTCGTGTAGTGTTCTTTTTCATAATTGAATATTTAAGAATAAATAGAAAATGAATACCTAATAAAAGCTACATCTTGTGTTCTATAAATGCACGTCTCGGTTTTTTTAAAGATGTATAAAGAGAAATAATTGTTAAAAAATTTAACAATTCTTGTGCCAATAAATTTATATAAGTAATAATCCTATATCCCAAGTATTCGTTTTAGGAAGATTTTCTTCGATGAGAAATAAGGAAAAAAACTGATACTACAAATTAGCACTCAGCGCGTTGCGCTAAAATTAATTCTAATAATTTTTTAGCGCTATAGTTGGATAATAGTAAGGTAAAAAAGAATGAATTTGTAAATAAACATCACGATGATGACGTGGGCAAAAAGGAACAATAAGGTGACAATTATACTCGGAAACCATTTTAAATGAAAAAATCTCCGCAGTGAGATGGCGACGTATATCGAAAGAAAAATATAAATTATCGACCCAATGAATTCATCGTGAATTGTATAAGGAAAGCCGATTAAAGAAATAAGGTAAACTAAAAATGGAAAAATAAGAAAACCCCAGAGCAAGTAAATACAATTCATTTCTGTGGCATAAATTAAATAATCAAAAAAATATTTTTTGCGCCGAAATAAAATCAATTTTAAAAATAAAGCCGAAAAAGGAATAATGATGATCAGTAAAAATTTGGAAAGTGTTCCTGATTTATGATGAAAAATTAAAGACAGTTGATCCATATCCATTCCGGTTCGTACCATCGCTTTATGTATTTCACTATTAGCAAATTTGCCATAAATTGCATTAGTTGTATAAATTTGCATTTCCATATTTAATCCATTAAAATAAGGAAATAATAAATACAAAATCACCAACAATAAGAAAAAAGAAAGTGGCTTGAAATATCGTTTTCTAATTCCATTGCAATAATCTAACGAAAGCTTGCCTGGCTTGAGTGCCATGGTTTTGAGAGTAGTAAAAAGTGTTCCATCAAAATGGGTGATAAAATGTAAACCATCTTCAAAAAAATTGATAATATTTTTATCTTTTTCATGGTATCTTTTTTCTCCGCAATGATTGCAATATTTTTCTTCAAAATATTTTCCGCAATTTTTACATTTAAAAGTAGATACACTCATTTGGGTCGTCAATTTTTTATTGCATTGTTACCATTCAAAAAGGAAATTAATAAAAATTTCCACGTAAAATTTATAATTAAATCAATAATTTAGATTATTAATTTTTACTTATGAGCCATCTTACCGAAACTTCTGAGTTGAAAAATGAATTTGCATTAGAAAGAATGATTCTTTTTTCTGATGCCGTATTTGCCATAGCCATCACCTTGCTAATTATTGAAATCAAATTTCCGGAAATAGATCCACAGGATACTACTGAAAAAATTTGGAATTCTTTTCGCCCTGTGTTGATCCATTTATTTGCATTTGTGATCAGTTTTATTTTTATAGGAGTCATGTGGGCAAGGCATTTGGCGATATTTAAATATTTACGCACTTACAACAATGGGCTCATTTTAAGAAACCTCAGTTTTATATTTTTTATTGTTTGTTTCCCTTTTGTAGTTTCGGGATTTACGGAAAATGTTAGTCATGCATTCGCGCTGCCGGTGGTGTTGTATTTTATCAATATTTGTTGTGCGGTAATGGCCCAATATGCTATCTGCCATTATATTTTCAAAAAACGAAAAGATCTTTGTGCTCCCGGTAATGAACCGGAAAAAAAAATATATGCTGTTACAGAGTACTTATAGCGCCATCATATTTCTAATTACCGGAGTGGCCATGTTCATCACCCTTTATGTAACGAAAGGCAATTTTTTATCCATTGTATTTAGTCTTTACAGTTTACCGGTTCTGATGTTTCTTGCCAGAAAAAGATTAAAGAAATTGAAACCGGAAAGTTTGAAGAAGAGCTAAATAAATTTACGGTATGCTTAGAAAAAATTGCGCAGTTTCTTTAATTAGTTTTTTCCAGCTTTCGGGATGGGTACCAAAACCATGATCTTCATCGGCGTAAATACTCAATTTTTCTTTAACGCCCTTATCCCGCAAAAGTTGATGAAAGTTTTTCGTCGCATTTAAAAAATAATCCACTTCGCCTTTCATATTAAAAACCACATTTCTTTCCGGGAAAATAGAAATATTAGGAAGCGGACCATCTTTATAAGCCACCCAATAGGGACTTACAGCCATAAAATAGAGCGCAGTGGAGGTGCTCGGCATTTGTCCGGTGCTGCGATACAACAATTCAATAAATCTTGGATCCATGTCATTTAATAAAGCATCATCGGGAATAGATAGATCGGTGATTCCGGCCCAGTTACCACTGGCTTTGACGTGGGATTCTTTATTAAAATCGCCCATTACATACAACATACTTAGCGTTGCTCCGGCGCTATGTCCGGCCATATACATTCTCACAGTACCACTTCCCCACGAAGGAGACATACTGATATATTTCAAAACAGCGGTATGAATATCAGCCACTTCATCACTGATCTTGATACTGCTTTCCATATGTGTAGGAGGAAGGGTAAGTAAACCCGTTGTATCAATTAATCGATGAGAAAGATTGACCACCACAAAATTTTGATCGCGGAATAATTGGGCTTGGGTAGTAAAATCTTCTTTCGTTCCGGCAATAAATCCACCGCCATGAATTAAAAATACCACGGGAGTTTCTTTGGTATATCCTTGCGGAAAATAAACATCCATCGCTTGCAACGGGCTCGGGCCATAGGATACATTCATCTCTTCTTTTGCATTATTTTCAGGAGTAGGAATATTTTCTTTTGTGCACGATAACAATGAAAAAGCTGTTATACAAAAAATGACCAAATGCTTCATATCAAATATTTTTTAAAACGGATTAAGACCAAAGAATAGAAACATTCTTTGAGATTGATAAGAAGTATGCAGAAAGGGTGCCAGGGTTGGGGATATGGAAATTTCTAAAAGATTGGCCTTAAGGAATTATGTCATTATCTTTAAGAAACTTCTTTACTGAGTACGCAACCGCTTTTGCTAAAGGAACGGGGACGCCGTTTCCAATCATCTTAAATTTTTTTGATAGAGGTAACTCGGTCGGTAAAACATAAGTGTCCGGTACCCCTTGAATTCTCAATGTCTCACGCACTGACAAACGTCTATGTTTGTAAGGGTGCAAATGAACTTCGTTGTTGCCGTAACAAGCTGTCGGACTATATTTGAAGCGGTGAAGTCGTTTGAATGAAGGTCTGTTTGTTTCGCCTTCGTAAATTGCATCCAACGCTTTGTCTGTTACATACAAATTAAAAAACTCGTTTGCGTTTGCAATTGAATTAATTTCTCTCGGTGTAACTAAGCAACTCTCTACACACAATTCAAGGGGTAAATCTTTGGGCTTTGTCAAACTCTTTCCAAAAGCAACTGGTGTTGCCCAAGTGTATTTGGTTGCAGCATCTTTATATTTTTTGTCAACTGGAAAAGGAAACCATTTTCCGAAAGGACTTTGATTCACAATTTTTGAATCAAGTTTTGTTTTCCGAATTCCAACAAAGAAAATTCTTTCTCTGTATTGAGGAACGCCAAACTCCAAGGCATTTAGTTTTTCGTGGTCAACGAAATATTCTTTCTCAATTCGTTTCAAAAGTGTCTGTAAAAATTCTTTTGTTCCCTTTCGCTTTGTCAAGCCGGTTACATTTTCCATTACAAAAAATGTTGGCTTCAATTCTAAAATTTTATCAAAGTAAAGTGTTGTGAGTTTTCCTCTGTCGCCATCGAAACCTTTCAAACTTCCGTTCATACTAAAATCCTGACAAGGCGGTCCACCAATCATTCCAAAGTATTCGGGTTTTCCATCAGGAAATGCTTCTGATAAAATTTCTTTTGATGAAACTTCTGTAATTGATTTTGTATTGAAAATTTCCGCCTTGATTCCGTTACCTCTTGATTTTCTCCATGAAGTAATTCCTGCTGCATGAAGTTTTGCAAACACTGCATCAACTTCATTTGTCCAAACAGTTTCAAAACCTGCTTGCTCAAAACCCATATCTAAAAACCCACCACCGGAGTAGAATGAAAGAATTGGAATTTTATTTTCGTGATGGTTATTCATAAATCATTGTAGTCTTAATTGCAGAGTAAAAAAAATCTCTTGGTTCTCTTTTTAGATTGAACACATTTATCTTTTTGTTTCTGCTGTTATTTAATTCATCAAACTTTTCAGAAGGTAAATTTGAAACTGTAAATAGTTTGTCTCCTGATTCCAAATACAAACTCACATTTCCATTTTGAAACTTCACAACATTTTGAACTGAACCTGAAATATCATTGAATGAGTTGTCTGTTTCAATGTGTTTCAAATAAAAGGAACAAGCCGGTCTGTATAAACAATACTTGCAATTGGCTTCTGTTGGATTTGCTGTGAATATTCCTTTGTCAATACAACCATTTGTTGAATTCAGTAACGATTTTGCTTCTTCAAAGATTGCATTGCATTCGTTCACTGAAAAGTCAACTATGAATTTTTGTTTCGCCAAATCAACCAAACTTAATTGAGTTGGAAACTTGCCGATGTTTTCAAAATATACATAAGCGTAAAGTTTTAGTTGCTCCTTGTATTCTTCTTTTACTTCTGAACTTACTTCTCCATCATCATCCAAAACATCTTGTGTAATTGCTCCGGTTTTGAAATCAAGTATTTCAGTTTCCTGCTCTGCTTCAATTACTAAATCAATTTTTCCACCAATCAATTTGTCTTTGGATTCAAACCATTTTTCAGAATGAAATTTTGTGTTGCTTGCACTTATTGGTCTTTCAGAAACATTTCGTAAATGGTCTTTGAGCAAAATCTTTTTCATTATAAAATCTTTCACCCGCTTTTGAAGCGGGACAAAAAAATCATAACCATCAGCAATTAACTTTTCTTCCATCATTTTTATTTGCTCTTGAAAAGTAGTATTGAAATCTTCTTCGTTTCTGATTGCTCCTTTTGAAATCAACTCAAGCATTTTGTGCAACACTGTTCCGTAATAAGCATTAGCAGAAACTGGAAGCAATGCTTTTTTATTCATTGCTTCTGCTAATAAAGATTTGTAAGCACAATTTTTCATTGAATAAAATTGGCTTGGAGAAATCCTTTGGATTTTCTTGTAATTTATTTTTCCAACTTGATTCATTATCTAATAACTAATTTTTCATAACACCAACCGGGTCTCCTGTGCAAATTGAAAGTGTCAATGATGCTCAATGAACCACCGGAAGCATCTTTTCTCAATGCTGTTATTGTTTTTGCCAACCAATTTTCATCGTAATTCAAATTAGCAACATTCCAAAATGGGTGAACAATTGCGATTATATTTTTCTTGTCTTGTCCCCATTTAATTATCGGAAGTCCGTTCACTTCTTCTTTGTGTGTGTAGCCGAAACTTTGAACAAAAGAATCTCTTAAACGCTTTGCGTTTTCAAGCCAACCTCTTAGTTCAACGAAGTCAAAATTTTTGTCAGCGCCACAAACGAAAGTTTTATCATACATCATTCGCATCATTGAAAGTGCTAATCTCCAATCAAGTAAACTGTGGTAATTCATGTTCCGGTAAACCTTTAAACATTCATAACACGAATCGTAGCAAGAACCTGAATGAGAATCGGAATGAATCTTTTTTAGATAAACCTTTTCATCAGGTGGCGAAATAGTATCTGATAGAATTGTTTCAAAATTTTTAAATAAGTGTCTTACGAAACCTGAACCGTTTGGTAATTCATCTGTCAAAATTATCTCTGCAACAAATTTTTCCGGATCGTCATTCAATGGCTTTCTAGAAATATCTGCGATCTCAATTTCAGTTGGGTCAACGTCAAGTGTATCAGCAATAGTTCTTTGAAGTAAAAATGCTGCTGAATAATAACCCGAACGTACTCCATACGATTGCGCTTTCATGTGAGGATCATCAGTATCTTTAGAAACCATATTAAGATTAAGAGTATCTGGTATTGACGCTGGCGATATTCTTAAAATTTCGGTTTTCTTATTGCTTGCTATAGCAATTGATTCCTCTTGTGAATCGGCGATTGCAAAAGGTTCCATAGAGTAGCCATTATCATCAAAGTAACGGCTTGAAAAATCATTCAACAGCCATTGTTCTTTAAATTTGTAACCTATACGCTGACCGAAAGGATATTTGTTGACAATGTTGTATCGTCTGCCCTTGAAAAAATTGTCTGCATTCGTATTTACTCTCCAAGTAACATCGCGGTCGGTAATTGAAATATTTGTGTTTCTAATCTTCTCAGTTTCTGTTTTGTTATCATCATCTTTACTGGACTCTGCAAAAATTGGAGGTCTCGATAAAAGAATTAATGAATCTTCTTTTGAATCGTTTCCCTGTGCAAGATTTGTTCTGTATGCTTTGGGTGCTTTTAGTAAAACTGGTTTTTGATAATTGGATTCATCTTCGCCACAATCCAAACAAACTGTTTCTCTGCCTATAAAATCTTCTTCCTTTTCATAAGTCCTGAAAGTGCCGCAAGTTTTACATCTCGTCATCCACTTGTTTATATAGAAAGGACTACCATCAAAGTTGGGATTTCCGTATTGTGATAGCTTATCTGAAAATTCAGAAGTAAAACCAATTACTGTATGAATTGCCTTGTCTTTTGTTTTTTGTGCACCGGGGGCAAATTCATAAATTGCCATTGCTTGGTCTCTGTCAATCAAAAGCGGTTCAAACTGTTTGTTGATTCCGTGATATAAATTTTTAACAGTCGTTGGCATTCCAAACATTGGAAGGATTCCGCCCTCTGCTAATTTTTGAGAAATATCATCAGAAGAAATTTCTCTGTTGTCAATTACACTTTGAGACTTATTTATCAATCCATTTTTTGTTTCTACGTCACAAACCCAATTGATAAATTCTTCTCGCTGGTCTTTTAACTCGGGTGTAATTAAAGCATCAACTGTTTTTTCAACTTCATTTTTGTAGTTGGTTAGCCAACCAATTATTTGAGATTTGTAAATCAACCAATTTGTTTGTGGCTCACCACCGATTGTTCCGAACTCTCCGTGAATACTTGATTTACCATCGTTGGAAATATTGATTGGTGTTTGTGTATATGCTTTCCTAATAATTTCTTTTGCAAGTAGCCGTTTAAAAATCCGGTCTTGATTCATTGTAAGAAATGGAGTTGGCGGTGCATCGTTTGTAATTTTATGAGGATTTGCAAAATAAAATTCATCATGACTTCTACCTCTGCAAAAAGTAAGTATCACTGAATATGCTTGTCCTCGTCGTCCGGCTCTACCAACTCTTTGTTGGTAATTAAATCGTTGCGGTGGCATATTTCCTAACATCACTGCTTGTAATGCTCCAATGTCAACACCAACTTCAAGCGTTGTTGTTACACTTAATAAGTCAATCGTTTTTACATCTCTGTTTCCTTCACTTGGCAGAATGATATTTCTAAAATGTCTTTGCCTTTCAAACTGGTCGTCTGTTTGTCCTGTCAATTCTTCGCAATGCAAACGAATTGGTTTGCGTTGTTCTGTGATTGCATTGAATGCTAAATAATTTCTCTCCCAAACAGTTTTGCAATTCTCATTTGATAATGTCAATGCAGTTAAAACAATATCGTCTCTTGTTGTGCCGGCAAATGTGCAGATGCCGCCTGATGTGTGTAGATGTGGTCTGTTTACAAGTGAGCCTTTCCAAATTTGATTTTCTTCCTTTGAAACTTTGATAAACAAATTCTCAATCATCAAACCTCTTGTAGAATCTAAAACTCCTGAACCATGAAGCGTTTCAAAAATTGCACTACCCAAATCATCGAGGTTAAGAATGTTTTTTGCAGCAACATTTTTTATCCATCTTTTGAGTGCAGGCGGTAATGAATCAAAACTTGTGAATGGATTTCTGTTTGGAAAATCTGAATAGTTGTGTTTGTATTTGTCTCCTAAAATTCTGATTGAACTGTTTACAATATCTAAGAACAAAGTCGGATGAATATTCAATAGCCCTGCGAAATGATTTATTTGAGAACTGCTTGGATTGATTGAGAGATAACCAAAGCCGGAAGATTCAAACGAATAAAATAGTTGCCCGAAAAACATTTGAGATAATTCATCAAAGGAATTATTTCTGATTTCCTGAATGAATGAATTCAAGTTTGCTTGTGCTTTCCAAAGTGGCTCTTGTAAGAAGTCAATCAAGTTATACCAATCAACCCAAACACCATTTGCGATTTCCCTTTGCCTAATGGAAATATTTAAACCTCCTGGATTCACTCCAAGTTTTGCAAGATTCTTTACAATGGGTGCAAGATTGAAGGAAGGAGAGAGGTCAACAAGTTCACGAACATTGATTGATTTATTTCTGAACTGATTTATTTTCTCTAATGCTTTTTCGCTATCCTGTTTGTTCGGTGAATTGGCATTGTAGAAAAGCGTATTTATTTCTTCAAAAACATTTGGTTGTTCCCTTTCAAATTTTTCTTTCGTGTTTTCATCAGCATTGTCAAACGCAATTACAAGTTCGTTCTTTTTTAAAATATTTCTGTGAAGTTCGTAGAGTAAAGTTTCTCTAAGCAAATCAGTAAAATGATTTCTCTCAATTCCGTTTGCTACTTGTGCCGCATCTTCACGACTATCCGAAAACACAACCAACTTTCTTTCATCAACTCTGTCCGGTAGTTGTAGCATCAACTCCTTTGCAAAAATTTGACTGGTCTTGGCGAAACCGGTTCTGAATGCTCGTAAAGTTGTTTTCCTACTTTTCTTTTCCGAGTAGTCAGTTCCGCAACACGGACACACACATGGAAGCGCGTAATGTGTTTCCAAAGTCATGTTTTGCGTTTGCCACAATTCTCTTGCTACATCATTTCCATTATGGAAGATGTAAAACATTCTTCCACTTATCCAATCTTGTGGTGTTTCCTTGTCGTTTTTATTTCCTGTGTCAACATCACCTGATTTCACGTTGAGTATTGCAGGAATCCATTGGGCAATGTAATCACGTAAATCATTTTGATTAATTTTGGGTTGATCGTTCCAATTGTCCGCTTCTTGTCCAGCTTGAGGCCCAAATCGCTTAGTATGTTTTGTAAACTTTTGTTTGCCTAGTGGCCAAAAAACTCCATACTCCTGATAAGTTCTTTTGTCAACCAATTTGCCCGGTGTCTTTTCCGGTATGCCTTCAATCTTTGGGCTTAAAGGGAGAAGTTCCCAAGTTCCCTTCTTACCAATTGACCTACTTCCACCAAAAAAAGTTGTTCCGCAATTATCACAGTAAAGCAATTCCAAAATCCTATTTCCATTTTCGGAATTTATTCTGGTTGTTGAATAAAGTTTCCCGGCTGTTCTTTCTTCATCATTGTACCCCTCCTTGTTTTCAATATCATTAGGGTTTACAGATGCCCAAACTCCTTCAATGTTTCTAAAGAAATAATGAAACCTGAATCGTGGCAATTTTCTTTCATCGGCTATTTTGATTTTCTCCGCAAATTCTTTTTCGTCAAGCAATGCTCTGGCAATAAGCAAACCTCTCAAAGCATCTTGTAAATCTTCTTGTGTTTTCGGTTGCTCAAAAATTGTTTCAGCAAAATATATTTCTTCTGAATCATCACCGTCTGCTTTCAATGAACAAACTGCTTGATAGTTTTTGCAAGGGGAAAACAATCTTTCCTTCAAAAGAAAAATTGGGTTTGTAATTACAATGAGAAATTTTTCTACTCCTTTTCCTTGTTGAGGAATTTTAAAAGCAGTTGCAATTTCGGTTGCTGCTTTATCGCAAGCAGAAATAAAATCTTGGTTTGAAATATTTTCTTTCGCTGCTGAATATTTCAACGCAACTGCTTTGAATGGATTGATTGGAAGTTTCTTTTCGCTTGGTGGAACTTCTGCGACTGGATTATTTTTTCCTTCAATTATTTTGAATGGCTTTTCATTCCAATCAACTCCGAAAAAATCTTCAAGAAACTCTTTGCTCTTTTTTCCCTCTTTGGAATCATCCGCAACTATGGATGCACTTGATGCAAGTATTCGCAACTGCGGATGCTGCGGATGCAGTCCTAAGCGGTCAAGCACAAGTTTGAGTAAGTATGCTACCTCTGTGCCTTGTGTGCCTCTATACAAGTGTAACTCGTCAATGATTAAATGAAAGATTCTGTTTGATCGTTCTGCTGCCTTTTCTTTCTCTGATAAATCTTCGCACTCTAACCAACTTCTTGTTTCTTCAAATATTCCTGAATCAACTGCTCTCATTAACATGATGCTCAACATTGAAAAGTTGGTAATGAGAATGTCAGGCGGTGCAAGTTGCATATCAAATCTGCAACGCATTTCTGCACTGTTGTCAAGCCGCTGAAAAAAAGATTTCAGTTCTTTTATTTTTTCAGTTTTCTTTTCGTATGTAAGTTTTTTGAATTCTTCTTCCTTCGGTAATTCATTTTTGATGTATTCCGAAACTTTGTTGAATGCTTCGTCTAAATCGTTAAGTTCTTCTTTGAGTTTGTTTATTTTATTGTCGTTCCTTTTTCCATCTACTTTGAAAAGGTCTCCTGCAATTGGAGAGGTGCCGTTGTATCTTCCAAAATAAATTTTATTTCCGTTTGCATTTTTGTCAAACCAATTTCTTGTGTCGTCTGAATCAAGTGCTTTTCTTAATCTGCTCATTTGGTCTTCTACCAAAGCATTCATCGGATAAAGAATCAATGCTCTTACTCCGGCTTTCCTAACATCGTGATTTCTTTGACTTGCGGCCGGACTTAAACATTGGTTGACTGTATCAACAATATTATTGGGTGTCAAACCATTTGCATCTTTCCACCATGAATCAACTGCCAATGATTTTTGATTTGTGTTTTTCCAATGCGAAAATTCTTTTGAAAGTTGTGCAAACAATGGAAGTAAAAAGGATTCCGTTTTTCCTGAACCTGTTCCTGATGTGATGATGCAATTGTTTCCTTCCAATGCTTCTTTCAACATCTTCGTTTGATGCAAGTGCATCCGCACATTTGCAGGGAACAACCCTTGCTTTACAAGTTCTCTGAAAACTTTTGCTTCGTTTTCGTTCAAAGCATTTCCTAAATCTTCCGGCTTTAAGTCGTCAATTAGCTTTCCGCTTGTGATGTAGTCCGGCAAAGGTTCAATCCACGGTTTGCGGTAAAGAACTTTATCGTAATTGAGTAAATCATTTCGTTCTTTTTCAAGTCCCGGAAACTTTGTTCCGAAAGCTGTTTCAACATACCGAATGAAATTGTCTTTGATGGTTTCAAATGAACCAATAGGGTCTTTCATATTGCTTGCGTTGTTGTTTCAATATTCATATTTAAAATAAATCGGAAAAAATTTTCAGTAAAAAGCGAAGGAACATTTCGGTAAACATTGTACCAAACATTTTTTCCTTTTAAATTCATTTGCTTAAAATCAGGTGCTTCTCCACTCAATTGCAAAATTATCCGTGAAAATAATTTTGGCAATGGGAGAGAGGCTGGAATCGCAAGATTATTTGCATTGCAAAATATTTCGACTGGTTTTGCAAAGAAATTTCCTTGTCCGTAGCCTCTCACTTTCTCTGAACAATTATTGATGAACAAATACTTTCCCCAATTTTTATCAATCGTATAATACGATTGGTTAATCCACAAAGCAAATTCGGGAATGTAACTTGGCCTGCATTCAGTAAGTGAATATTCCTTGTCATAGCTATTAACCAATTCAAACTTTAAACTTTCCTTTCTGAATACTTTTTTCTCTAAGCCAAATTTCTCCCATGATTCTGAACTGCCTTTGCTTATTGTAAATTGCTCATACTGGCTCAATGTTGGTAGAAAATTTTTCAGTTTCAAAATATACCAATCATCAAACTCTATTTGAAAATGAATAGCAAGATTTTCAAATTCTTTTTTGCTATTGGTTTCAAAAATGATAGAATCAGGAATAAGCATTTGGAGATTTTTCTCACTCTGCTTTTTGAAAGAAATGGAAATTGTGTTATTGCTCTTTGAGCAATACACAATCATTTCGTTTACCATTTTTTCATCTCTCCCTCCAATCAAAAGTGCCTTTAATCCACTGCCACTTGGTATTGAAATTAGTTTTGGTGGTAGCGTAAATATTTTGTCGTCTGAATAATTGAAGTCCACATAACCCAAGTAATCTAAAATATTTATTGAAGATTTTCTCCTCTCTTGAACCCTCAACTGTTCTCCTTCAAATGTTTCGTGCAAGATGGTTTCAAATGCCTCGTTGTATTTTTTTGTATCGCACTCTTTAATACCAACCAACCATTTCAGAAGTGTGTTGTCTTTGAAACTTAATTTTTCTTTTTGTTGAATTCTCGCTTTGATATTTGATCTGAAAGATTGTCCGTCAACTATTTTGTTGATTGCAATTGAACATTCAATTTTATTTCCTTGAATAAATTCCGTTGCAGTTTCATCTTTTTCGTTGAACTTATTTCGCTTTGATAAATCATCATTGCTTAAGTTTGTATGTGATGCTTCGTCAATTTTATATGTTCGTTTAACTCCTTCAATGAAACCGTTTTCAATTTGAATGTGGAAACTTTTGTTAAGTGAAATGGTTTGAGGCAACAACCAGATGCCGCCAATATTTGAATGCTTTTCTAAAAATAATTTTTCGTTTTCATTTTCATATTGAATGTAAACTTTCTCGTTTCCATCTGCATTTGAAATTTCTACTTCCGGCAACATTTCATTAAGATAAGTCAGGTAGCCGATTTTTAAACCTGTTCCGGCTCTTAGTGAAATAGTTTTGTTTTCATAAACTTTTAGTTGAGGAAATTCTGCATGACTTTGATGTGGATTCTTAAACCAAAATAGCGAATGGTCTGGCGGCACATTTATTAATGTGCTTTCATTTCTGAATTCACTACAACAGTTCTCACACCAATTTTGAATTGTTTGACTGATGTTGTTTGTGCATAACAAATACATTTCTTCAACTCTAGATAATTTTTCTGTTTCAATAAAATAATCATTTCCAAGTTGAAAGTAGCCACCACGAATTAACAAGCGAATATTTTTGAAATCAAAAACTGCATTCCATTTGTTATTCGTGTCTTTGAGTTCAAATGAATCTTTATAATTTCTCTTAAGTGTTCTCGACCAATGCTCGTTTTCATAAATGTCTTCAAACTCGTCAAACTTCAATTCGGGTGGTGGTTCGGAAGAATATTTTACTCGATATGAGAAAACAATTTCTCCATCCTCATTTACTTTGAATTGCAGTTTGAGTGGAACAACAGTGTTCTTTCTAATCTTCTTTTCAATTCCATCTTTTAAAACAATTTCGTGTTCTTCTCCTGTCCACTGACTGAATTCTGATTTTACAGTTTCAATAATTGATTGCCCAATTTCGTCTGCCGATTTTCTTAAGATTTCAACAACGCTTGCTTTCAATTCAAGAATTGCAATTCCGTTTCTGCTGCATAATTGTTGTCTGAAAAATTCGTCTCGGTAAAAAGTTTTTGGTACAAAACCTGTTGAATAAAAAAAGTTCGGCAATTTTCTGATTGCCTTTGGTGTCAACACACATTGAGAAAATGGTTTGTAAACAAACTTCCTTGTTTCGTGTGTAAACAAGAGTTCTTTGAAGCAACCCAACTCACCGTTTTTTGTGTTGATTGTCCAATGTGAAAGGTCTGCCCACAACTCATCAATGTCACGAAGTTTGTTTCTAAGATTTTGCTGAATGTTATTCTCTTCCAAAAAATCCTTTAGCCGATCATAATAATTTGTTGCGTAATAGTCACCTTGAATTTCAATGAGAGGCAACACCGCAAAAACTAAATGAGAAATATATGGCGGATATTTTAGCTCAACTCCATCTATTTTCCTTATTCCTTTTTTCCATTGCTGAAAAGAGTGAATTGCTTTGTCAAAGATGTCAGGGAATCCGCTGGAACCCGGAAGTCCGATTCTTAACTTGCGTAAATAATCTTCCCAAATCTCATGGTCGGTTTCTTCTTCAAAATTATCTTTAGCAAGGTTTATTATTTCTTGTTTCGTAATGAACAAATGAATGTCCACCCCAGCTTGGTCAGAGTTGAAAAAATGTTTTGCAATATGATTGTTCCATTCAAGAAAGTTCATTTTCGAAGTTTAATGAATATAAGGAAGATGGGCATTCAAGATTAAAGTAATTTTATACTTTCTTCGATAATCTAATTCTTTGCGATATATTTTATTTTATTGATTTTCAGCAACAGCCCCGCGTAATTCATTAGCAGCATTCCACAACTCTTGTTCAAAATCTATATCTGCTTTGGGTTTTGCTTTTATATTCTTCGCCATTTAAAAATTTGTTTCGTATTAAAGTTTGAATTTTCCTAAACCAAAATCTTTGGTAAATCTTGGTCAATTTAGCAGCTTAGTAATCCTTTCACAAAGTAGGTAATTTTTTACTTCAAATTAAAACAAAAATAAATTCTTGATTACTAAATGATTTTCCCAAAAAAAAACTTTTATTCATCTTTAACAATTTCCTTTTCCCGCTGGCATACTTTTTTCATTTTTCGAGGTGAACCATAAAATTTATCCTATGAAAAAAAATATCATGTTGTTGGTATCGCTTCTTCTTTCTGTGGCGATATTTTTTACCGCTTGTGAAAAAGAAAATGACAGTGGCACTTCTCAATTGAATGTGCGTATGACCGATGATCCTGCGGCCTATGCCAAAGTAAATGTGGATATAAAAGAAGTGCGTGTAAAATTCACTGACGATGCTTCCGATAATGGCTGGCAAGTACTTAAAACCAATGCAGGCGTGTATAATTTATTGGATTTTCAAAATGGAAAAGATACTTTAATTGCATCCGGATCCATTTCTGCTAAAACCGTAAAACAAATTCAATTGGTATTGGGTGCTAATAACAGCGTACAAGTAGGTGGTGTTATTTTTCCTTTATCTATGGCGGTAGGTGGCGAATCCGGATTAAGAATTAGTTTGAATCATACGGTTAATCTGCCACAAGAAAACATTGTAATTGATTTCAAGGCTTCTTCATCCATTAAAGAAGAAAACGGAACTTATAAATTACAGCCTGTGATCGTGGTTAAAGAGGATTAAATTTCCTCTACAATAAAAAGCCCTCAAATTGAGGGCTTTTTCTTTTTTTATTCTTCCACATATTCCAAAATATCTCCGGGCTGGCATTCTAAGACTTTACAAATAGTTTCAAGCGTACTAAATCGTACCGCTTTGGCTTTTCCGGTTTTTAAAATGGATAAGTTCGATAAAGTCAATCCAACTTTTTCTGATAATTCGTTCAATGACATTTTTCTTTTTGCCATCATTACATCAAGGTTTACAATAATCGGCATGGCTTAAATGGTTAAATCGTTTTCGGTTTGAATTTCAATTCCTCTTTTAAAAATTAGTGCTATCACAAATAAAATGATGGCCATAAATAGCCAAACATCACCACCACCTATTTTTAGGTATTGGGTTTCCGACAGTGTTACCCCTCTTTCACTCAACCAAGACATATAGTTTACTCCGCCATTCGAGAAAATACCGATTACTAAAGCGATGTAGGAAAGAATAAAGAGGAAATTTCGCACCGCAATGTTAAACGGACTGGTGAAATTCAAATTCCTATTGTGTAATACTTTTATGATCATATAAAATAGCCAAGCTTTCATAGAAGCTATAATCGCCATGATCAATGATAATACGAAATAAGAATCAGTGTCTATTTTATAAAGCGCCGACAAATCTACCGGATGCCATAAACGCGGTACTACTTCAGGATTGAATAGGGCAAAAAATGCATTGGTTAAAAAGCCGCCGGCTTCTATGCAAAGTCCTACAAATATTATCCATAAAATAATAAGTAAAATGACAAGAACTGTTTTGGTTTTAATTTTGATTTCCATAAATGTGTTGTTTTTAAAACACAAAAATAATAATTATTTATTGATAAACAATAAATTTTAGTCTTTTTTCGAAAAAATAATTTTTGTTCATTTTTTATCACGGCCAACAAGTAGTGCAGAATCTTTTGAGAGAAATTGTTTACACTCGTGGGTTATATTTATATTTGTAAGATACCTTTCACAAGATGTCCGGCCACATAAAATGGTTTGACATTTAGAGAACTGAGTTCTCACCAATGATTAACTGTTCATGAAAAAACCATTTCTACGCCGCTTTACCAAAAGGATCTTGATCCTCATAAATGTAGCGCTGGGCTTGATGTTTCTTATTGGTGCCAATGTAAAATATTTCAATCCGGACCATTGGTGGTTTTTAAGTTTATGCACTTTTATTCTTCCCTATCTTTTAATTATATTGTTTGCGTTTTTTTTATTTTGGCTGCTCGCCAAACCCTTGTATTCACTGATTTTTATTTTAATAATTATTTTTTCACTCAATGCCATTGAAAATATTTTTGCTTTCAGAATGTCGTCTTTTTCTATGGAAAAGTCTCCGAATTCGATTCGAGTAATGAGCTGGAATGTAGAGTTCTTTAATATTTTAAATCATAAAACGCATCCTGAAAAAAAACAGGAAATGTTTGATTTAATTCGACAATACGATCCTGATATCGCGTGTTTTCAAGAAGTAGTAGCGAGTGATAAAATCGGCGCCATCAATTATTTGCCCGATATTTTGGAGACTTTGCAATTTTCAGAATATGCTTATTCTTATCACATAAAAAACAATTTTGATCGCGAACATCATTTTGGTATTTTGATTTTGTCTAAATATCCGATTCTTCGCAAACAAACGGTGGTCAATAATCCTAACGATTATAATTCTACTTTTCAGTTTGTAGATATTTTGGTGAATAATGATACTTTGCGCGTTTTTAATGCACATTTACAATCGTTGAAATTTTCTCAAGATAATCGTGATTATTTAGACAAAGGCGCGCCCACAAAGGAACAGAACATCAAAGAATCCAAAAGTATTTTAGCAAAATTGAAGAAAGGAATTATTAGAAGGGCATCACAAGCTTTCTTTATCAAAGACGAAATCAACCAAAGTCCGTATCCCATTATTTTTTGTGGCGATTTTAATGATGTGCCCGTTTCTTACGCGTACGAAAAAATAGGAATGGGTTTACAGAATGCTTTTGTAAAAAAAGGTTCAGGCATTGGTAAAACTTTTAATTCTATTGCGCCCACTTTGCGTATTGATAATATTTTTGTAGGTCCGGAATTTAATGTGCTTCAATTTGATGTGAATGATGCCTCATTGAGTGATCATTTTCCTATAATTGCCGATATAAAAATGGATTCCATTTCCGCTAATAATTCTTCAAAATAAAATGGTTTGAAAAAGGTAGAATATCTTTGGCAATTGTAAATTGATTTAATTGTTGTTTATGCCCTTGAAAGTTTATAATTCGCTCACAAAAACAAAAGAAGAATTTATTCCTATTACTCCTCCATACGTGGGCATGTATGTGTGCGGACCAACCGTAAGTGGCGAAAGCCATTTAGGCCATGCAAGACCTTACATTACGTTTGATGTGGTGTATCGCTATTTGATGCACTTAGGATATAAAGTGCGCTATGTGCGCAACATCACAGATGCCGGGCATTTCGAAGAAGAAGGAAGAGAGGCGATTGATAAAATTGCCGACAAAGCCATTCTAGAAAAATTAGAACCCATGGAATTGGTTCAGAAATACACCAATCTTTTTCATTGGGCTTTTAGAAAATTTAATACGCTCGAACCTAACATTGAGCCTACCGCCACCGGCCACATCATAGAGCAGATAGGAATGATAGAAAAATTAATCGAAGCCGGATATGCTTACGAAAATAATGGCTCTGTTTATTTTGATGTAAAAAAATATGCAGAGAATTATGATTATGGAGCATTGAGCGGAAGAGTGATTGAAGATCTTTTAGAAACTACGCGCAATCTCGATGGACAAGAAGAGAAAAGAGATAAGGCTGATTTTGCTTTATGGAAAGCGGCTCCTCCAAGTCATATCATGCGCTGGAAAAGCCCGTGGGGCGAGGGTTTCCCGGGATGGCATATTGAATGTTCTGCAATGGCTACTAAATATTTGGGGCCTTATTTTGATATTCATGGCGGAGGAATGGATCTAATGTTTCCACATCATGAAAGTGAAATTGCACAAAGCACCATTTGCAATCATACCCCTCCGGTAAAATATTGGATGCACAATAACATGATTACCATCAATGGAAAAAAGATGGGCAAGAGTTATAATAATGTGATTAAGTTGACCGAACTTTTTAGCGGCGATCATCCTGCATTGCAACAAGCTTTTTCGCCAATGACGATTCGCTTTTTCATTTTGCAAACGCATTATCGCAGTACACTCGATTTTAGTAATGATGCATTGATAGCAGCAGAAAAAGGATTGAAAAGATTGATGGATGGTTACGAAAATTTAAAAAAATTACCTCTCCCTACTGAAGATAAAAGTACTACAGATGCGGATTTGGACAATTTCCTTCAAACAAAAATGAATGAATTGGAAGAGTTCATTAATGACGATTTTAATACGGCGAAAGTATTGGCTAATTTATTTGAGATGGTTCCAACGATTAATTCTATTAAAGATGGATTAATAAAATCGGACGCGATTTCTTCGGGTACGCATCACCGTTTGGTAGAAGTATTTTCAATTTATATTGAGCAAATTTTAGGATTGATAAATGAGAATGAAACCGATGATCAATTTGACGGCATCATGGAATTGTTAGTAGAAATTCGCAAAGACGCCAAATCAAAAAAAGACTTCGCCACCTCCGATAAAATAAGAAAACAATTATCCGCCTTAGGAGTAGATATGAAAGATGAAAAAGATGGAGAAATTAGTTGGAATAAGCGATAATACAATGGAACATCGACGTCATTTATCGGCTGATAAAAAATTTAAAACAATACTTGAAACCCAAGATGGTATTGTACTTCAAAAAAGAAATAAAGTTTATCTGCGTCTTTGTTCATCTATCTTAAGTCAACAATTAAGTACCAAAGTTGCCACTATTTTGTACCAACGATTTTTAAATTTGTACAAAGGAAAAGAGCCGAGTGCGCAAGAAATTTTAAATACTCCTGTAGAGGTTTTCCGAGGTATCGGATTTTCAAATAGCAAAGCACAATATGTGCATAATGTGTGTCAATTTTTTTTAGAAAATAAAATTACAGATGCTCAATTACACAAAATGAGTAATGAAGAAGTAATTGATTTATTAACCCAAATAAAAGGAGTAGGAAAGTGGACAGTAGAAATGATTTTAATGTTCACTCTTGCGCGCGAAGATGTTTTTGCATTAGATGATTTGGGCCTCAATCAAAGTGTATGCAGATTGTACAAAATAAAAGAAACCGATAAAAAAGTACTTCGAAAAAAAATAGAAAAGATTTCTCTCAAATGGAAACCATATCGAACTTACGCGTCTATGTATTTATGGCGTTGGACTGATAATTCTTAAGTGGTTTTCTTTTTTATCAAAGGATTATTCAAACCATTCACTACATTATCTACTACTTCAAAGCCGGGAAGTTTAGAAAAAAATTGCGTCAAAGTTTTGCAGCCATAAGTTCTCACATCGAAGCTGGGATCCATTTTCCGAAGATTAATTCCTAAAGTAGAGATGTACGCTTCATTACTTTCATTGATGCTCATGTCGTAAGCTTTATCAATTAATTTCAAACTCATGGAAGGTTTATCTTTTTGTTTTTTTACTATTGCTTTCTTAGAAGGAGTTTCAATTTTCGGTTCTAAATTTTCTACGTAAGTAAAAATTTCGCAAGCTTTTACAAAAGCATTCGGTGTTTTTTTCTCACCAATTCCCATCACAAAGATTCCTGATTCTCTAATTCGTTTTGCCAAACCGGTGTAATCACTATCGCTGGAAGCAATACAAAATCCATCTACAGAATCAGCATGTAAAATATCCATCGCGTCTATAATTAGCGCGCTATCCGTAGAATTTTTTCCGGTGGTATAAGAAAATTTTTGAATCGGATTGAACGCCATTTCATTCAACAATCCTTTCCAGTGATTCATGTGTTGAGTAGTCCAATCGCCATACACACGGCGGATTGTTACTTTGCCATATTTAGATGCCTCTTCTAAAATCAAATCAATCACTTTAGATGGCACATTATCTCCATCTACTAACAAGGCAATTTTTTGTGTCTTAATATCCATAATACAAATAATTATTTGGCAAAAATATACTTTAAAAAATTAGGCGGCATTTTATTCCTAAAACGACAAATGGAAATGATTTATCTTAGCTCAATGCAGCAAGAGATGATAATTAGAAAGCGTCGTTATCGCAGAATGTTTATTCTCGGTATTTTATTAATCATTATCGGAATATTACTGATCGTTGATGCAGCCAACGAAACGCCGATCGATAACTTCAAAATAATTACAAGAAGTATGTTATTGTTTTGTTGGCTGTTATTCACCTTTATCACCTTGATTAGAATGAGGAAAATTCCCAAAAAATAATTACATCCTATCCACCAAAAACTGATTGATTTTTTTTCTTCAAAATTTTTCCCGGCTTAAAAGACGCATTTTTTATTTCCTTTCATTAATTCTTTTATCTTTGACGACAAACCATTTTTATGAAGTTTATAGCATCGTCCACACAATTACTAAAACATTTGCAGCAGATAAGTGGTGTCATCAATGCCAATACTGTTTTACCAATTTTAGAAAATTTTCTCTTCGAAATTGAAAAAAATCAATTGACCATCGTGGCTACGGATTTGGAAACCGTAATGAAAATAAAAATGGATATTGAGGCCAAAGACAGTGGAAAAGTTTGTATTCCTGCAAAAATATTATTGGATTCTTTAAAAAATATTGCAGAGCAACCGCTTACTTTTAACATTGATAAAAATTTTGGAGTAGAAATTACCAGCGATAACGGAAAGTATAAAGTGATGGGAGAAAATCCTGATAATTTTCCGAAAGAACCGCCGGCCGATGAAGCTACTACTTTCTCAATGCCTTCCTCAGCCTTAGTTACAGCGATTAATAAATGTTTATTCGCGGTTAGTAATGATGATTTAAGACCTGCGATGACAGGAGTATTTTTCGAGCTTTCTTCTAAAGGAGTTACCAGTGTTGCAACCGATGCACATCGTTTGGTACGCTTTTCAAGGGTGGATGTGGTTTGTCCGGAAGCGGCTACTTTCATCGTTCCAAAAAAACCATTGACGTTAATTAAAAATGTACTTCCTAATACGGATGAACAAATTGAGATCTCTTACAATGCCAATCATTTATTTGTAAAACAAGGTGGAGCGCAAATGGTTTGTCGATTGATTGACGCACGTTTCCCTGATTATAAAGTGGTGATTCCTACTGACAATCCTTACAAACTCACGGTGAACAAAATAGATTTTCAAAATGCGCTTCGCAGAGTGAGTGTGTTCAGTAATAAAAGTACCAATCAAGTGGCGCTAACCATTACGGGCAGTGAATTACAACTTGCGGCGCAAGATGTAGATTTTAGTTTTGAAGGAAACGAACGCATGGCTTGTCAGTACGATGGCGAAGATTTACAAATCGCTTTTAATGCTAAATTTTTAATAGAAATGTTGAGCGCGGCAGACACTGCAGAAGTAGTAATAGAATTAAGTACTCCTACAAAAGCGGGAATTATAAAACCAACCGAGAAAGTAGAAAACGAAGAATTATTGATGTTGGTAATGCCTTTAATGTTGAATAATTAATTGATTTTTTTCCGGATAATTAAAGGCAGTTCTACAAAGGATTGCCTTTAATTTTTTGTAAACTTTCGATTTATAATTTGGTTAAGGTAATTTTGAAAAAACCATTATTTGTACATGCAAACAATTGCGCTTATCCCTGCCCGTTATGCTGCTACTCGTTTTCCCGGAAAACTGATGCAGTTGTTAGGAAATAAAACCATCATAAGGCATACGTATGAAAATACAAAAGCAACTTTATTATTTGATGAAGTGATTGTGGTTACAGATAGTGAGATAATTTTTGATGAGATTACTAAATATGGCGGCTATGCCATCATGAGTAAAAGAGCGCACGAAAGCGGAAGTGATCGCATCGCGGAAGCGATAGAAGATTTGGAAGTAAATATTGTGGTAAATGTGCAAGGCGATGAACCTTTTGTAAAAAAAGAAGTTTTAGAAAAATTACTCCACGCTTTTGAAGAAAATGAAAATGTACAAGTAGCCTCTGTGATGTTTCCTATCAATTCTGCAGAAGAGGTCAACAATCCTAATCATGTAAAAGTGGTGACGGATAATCAATTTAACGCACTCTATTTTTCACGAAGTGTGATTCCTTATCCGAGAAATATTTCGCAGCCGATTAATTATTACAAACACATTGGAATTTATGCTTTCAAAAAAGAAGCTTTGATCAATTTTACAAAATGGCCTATCGGTGCGTTGGAGGCAGTTGAGAAATTAGAACAACTTCGTTATTTGGAAAATGGAATAAAAATTAAAATGGTTTTAACCAATGAGAACCCTATCGCTATTGATACTCCCGAAGATTTAGAAAAAGCCAAAATGTTATTTAACGGATAATTGTAGAAATTCTTTTATTCTTGAAATTTATCGGCATAAAAAATGTTTATTAATTTCAAAAATTTGAGTTTATATTTAAGAAGTTTAGAATTGAATTAATAATGTCCATCAAATACCTCATTCCTTTTATTTTTTTGACCGCACTTTTCTCCTGTTCACAACAGGATAAATTAGAAATAGAAAGATCTGCTTCTGTGTTTGATATTAAGCAAGGTGAAGCTTCCGTAAAACAAAGTAATTTGGTTTTTAGTAAAGCATTTAAAGCGAAAGATTCTGTGGAAGCAGCTAATTGTTTTACAAAAGATGGTCAAATTATGATCGCAGATTTTCCACCCATCGAAGGAAGAGATAAAATTCAAACTTTCATTTCATTAATGATGGCCAAAGGTGTGGCTGATTTTAAATTAAAGCCTTCGCAAATTTGGGGCGACAGTACCATCTTGGTGGAAGAAGGTACTTATCAATTTTTTGATGTATCCGGCGATCAGATTGATAAAGGAAAATTTATTGTTTTGTGGAAACAAGAATCCGGCAATTGGAAAATGTACAGAGATATGTGGAATAGCAGTTTGCCTGCCAACACCATTCAGGTTGAAGAAAAAAAATCAAAACCAAAAAAATCTTCGCATAAGTTTTAAGAAATTTTTTACAAATTTTTTCGGTGAAAAACATTCGTATGAATAGAAAAAGATTTACATCATTTTTAAATCCGTTCGATGAATTGATTTCAAAGAAAAGAGTGGTACGAGTGAATCCTACGCTTCCTCCTCCTCGAGAAGAGCCAAAAAATATTGTGATCAATATTTACAATTATGATGCGCAAGAAGTAAAAATATTTAGTGTAGAAAATGTAGAAGATTGTTTTCCTTATTTACATTCTCCCAATAATACTTGGATCAATTTAGATGGTTTAAGAAAAGTAGATATCGAAAAAATAGGAGCACATTTTGGCATTCATCCTTTGATAGTAGAAGATATTTTAAGTATCGGGCAACGTCCTAAAATGGATGATTTAAATCAATTGATTTATGGTTTGCTGAATATGTTGTATTTCAATGAACAAAGTTTTTCTGTAGAGAGCGAACAGATAAGTGTGGTGCTTGGCCGCAATTTTGTATTGAGTTTTCAGGAAGATGCAAGCCGCGATGTTTTTGATCCCGTAAGAGAAAAATTAAAAGCCACAGGAAGTAAAATAAGAACCAATAAATCGGATTATTTATTTTATTCTTTGATTGACATGGTGGTAGATAATTATTTTGTCATCATGGAAAAATTAGGAGAAAAAATAGAATTATTAGAAGATGATATTACACATCGTCCGGATACAAAAACATTAGCGAAAATAAATTTTCTTCGAAAAGAAATGATGTTTTTGAGAAGAACGATATCGCCGGTAAGAGAATTGATCAATGGAGTTTTAAGAAGTGAAAGTGAATTGATAGAAGAGAAAACAGAGAAATATTTCAAAGATGTGTATGACCATATTGTACAAGCGAATGAATTAGCAGAGAACTATCGCGATATGATGATCAACTTGCAAGACTTATATCTAAGCAATGTAAATTTAAAGATGAATGAGGTGATGAAAGTAATGGCTGTAGTTACTTGTTTATTGGCACCGGCAACAGTTATCGGTGGAATTTTTGGAATGAATTTTAATAAAATTCCATGGCTTCACAATCCCAACGGTTTTTTTATTGCGGTTGGTTTTATGTTATTGGTTCCTATTTGGATGATTTGGATTTTTAAACGCCGTGGTTGGTTCTAAATCTTTGGTGCTTTATAAATAGGCACAGTGCTGCAAGGTTCTCCGTACATGATACTTTTTGCATAAGGCCGCAACATTTTAGTGATTTCAATGTAAGCGCTTTCAGGAATTGCTTTATCGCCGCAACCCTTTACCACCACTCTTTTTCCTTCAAATTCTTGTGCATTAATTTGTTGCAGGCTTTTTAAAAATAAAGTTTGAAATAATGTTTCTTGATTTCCAAAAACAATGTCTTTTGCAACCGGTTGTAAATAACTGCTCACCAACATATATGCCCACAAAGGAATGATGGCATCTGCACTGCAAGTAATGGCCACATTTTTATTTTGATATTGACTCCAATCTAAATTTTTCAAAGCTTCTCTAAACTCTTTTTCTTTCAAAATCATTTTCATAAATAAATGAGCCGCTAAATCAAAAACAATGAACTCGCCTTGCGGATAGTATTTTTCCAAATCAATTGTAATGATAGCACTTTGTGCCACTTTATTTATAATTACATCTTCTGTATTTTCATCTTTCATTGTTCGAAGGTATTAAATAGAAAATAATCGAATAAAAAAGGGCAGCCCAATTAGACTGCCCTTTCTGTTATTTTAATAAAGAATTACAAGATCTTACTTCTCATATCTTTTATATCGGCAATTTTTTTCAACGATTCAAACGATTGCCCCAAAGCAGATTGAATCATATTTTGTAATTGCGCATTTTTTTGTTGTTCTAAAATATTAGCCGGCAAAGATGGCTTTTTAGAAACACTATTTACTTGAATTACAAACACTCCGGTACTTCCTTCAATAGGCGGTGAAACTTTATTCAATAAATTTTTGTTGAATGCGGCTCCGGCTACTTTAGGTTCGTTTCCAATTCCATTTATGATTTGCGAATTGAATTGTAATGTAGAATCTGCTCCGCTGTTCAACACTTGTAAACCAAATACTTTTGCAGCTCCTTCAAGCGAAGTAGGATTATTCAATTTCTTTTTAATCACTTCCGCTTTTTTCTTGTTAGACAAAATCGATTCTACCATCGGCCTTACTGTATTAATATCAGGCAATCCCGGTTTTACAATTTTTGTTACAATGGCCACTACATAATCATCTTTTACATTAAATGGTTCTGACACATCGCCTTCTTTCGCTTCAAAAGCCCACCTAACAATAGGTCTGGCGTCTTGTAAACCGCCTAATTGAAAATCATTTTCTTTTAATAAGGTAGGTACTTCTACTTTATTTAATCCGTTTTTAGTAATGTAATCATTAAATGATTTTACGTCTGTCGCAAGTCCGGATAATTTTACTGCAGCAGTATTGGCATCATTAATCGTTTTATCGCTTGGTGCAATCTCCTTACTCATGTACGCAATTTTGTACGCAGGTTTTGGATCTTTCTTTTCTAAGATTTCTATGTAATGATAACCAAATTGTGTTTTCACTACTTTTTTACTTCCTACCTCATTGTTCAAAATAAAATCAGCAAACTCTTTTGCAAATCCATCATTTTGAATTGTCATTACATCAAAAGTCATCACACCATTCTTTTCTTTTGCAGCTTGGTCTGTTGAATATTTTTGCTCTAATTCATCAAAACTGGCGCCACCCTTAATAGCCGTCGCAATACTATCTGCCAATCTTTGAGCCGTACTATCTTCCATCAAAGGTTGTTGTGTTTGAGGATTGATAGTTCCTAATAAAATGTGGCGGCATTTGATGCTGTCAGGCATCATCTTCGTTGCTATTTTTTTCGCTAACACATAATTATTTCCATCTTCATAAGGACCAAAAACTTGGCCTACCGGCAATGAAAGAATAGAATCACTATAAGGCATTTTCATTTGCGAAGCAGGAGTATAGCCATCAAAATAGGCAATATTAGAGGAGTTTTTTCCCAGGAAAAATTTAGGATTCGTATCTGATACAAAATAAGGTTTCAATTCGGTTAAAGATTGAAAAATATGACTGCTGTCTTCGCTATTTGCAGAACCTTTAAATACTACATAAGAAACCATTCTGCCGCCGTCTTGTGTGTATTCTTTTTTATGATTATTGAGGTATTCTTGAATGTCTTTATCCGTAATTTTAATAGCACTATCACTTATGGTATAATAAGGAATAGCTACGTAAGAAATAGAAGCGAATTGAGTATTCTCTTCTTCGATTTCTTGAGTAAGCCATTTTGGTTCATAAATACTTCCGGCAATAAGAGAAGTATATTTTGTGTACAAACTATTCATGCGTAATGGTTCGATCAATTGCGTGATCAAATCATTTTTTTGATTCTCGTCTTTATTTTTTTTGGTTTGAATCCACCATTGCTTGGCTTGTTCAATATCGTATTGGCCGGTTTTAGGATCGGTGAAGGCTTGTTTTAATTGTGGAGGAGCATCTTGACTAAACATAATTGAACTCAATTCATTAGCTGTAAAAGTGAGTCCTAACTTATCAAATTGATCTCTCAATAAAATCTCTCCTACCATTTGATCCCAAACGGATTGCATCATTTGGTTGCGTTGGCCACTATTGGGATATTGCTTCTCCAGCGTTTCTACTTTTTTATTGAAATCTTGGTAATCAATTTTTTCTCCATTGATGATTCCTAAGGTAGTTTGGTTACCGCCTCCGAATAGTCCGCTTTTACCCGAATCCATCAACATAAACCCTATAAGAGCAATAGCAAGTAGAGAAATAGTGATTACTGCGCCTTTCTCACGAATAGTCTGAATTATAGACATAATTAGTTAATAACTTAAATTTTTAAATAAGGCGGCAAAAATAGGTTAAAATAAAATAGTAACAAAGTAGGTAATTTTGAATTTACCTGGTCATTTTTAAATTTTAAAAAGATAAAGTTTTCTTTTTCGCTCTTTAAAAAAAATAATTTCATTTTCTGATACGAAACTGAATACCAATCATTATCTCAGAGTTTATTAACAATAATTGGGTAAAAATATTTTTTTGCGTGGATAAACACACTTTTTATCAATTCCGTTTATGAATAAGTTCTAATAACTTTCAAGTTTTTGAACATTTGTTCGATTTTCATTTATTAAACCACATTTTACTCTTATCGAATTCACAAATAATTATAAAAGAAGTTTATTAATTTTATAAAGGCACTTTTTTATCAACGAATGGGGAAAGATGTTTTTAAATCAATCCCGTAAAAGCTTTTTTAATTGGATAAATTGTGAATTGATGTGGATAAGATGAATGTTTTAATTTTGCATCCAATTACTAAAAGAATCTTTCCACAAATTCACACCCCTAATAGTAATAGACCTTTAAATAAATAATGTATTAATAGAAATACTATGGCAGATACTAACATTGAAAATGCGCAAGCGAATTTAGAACAAAAAGGTTTTTTGGATTTGGAAATTGATGTTAACTTGGACCTCTTCGCCGAAATTGAACGCTTAAAAAAAGAGAAAAATGCCATCATACTTGCCCACTATTATCAGGAACCCGATATTCAAGACATTGCAGATTTTACCGGCGACAGCCTTGCTTTGGCACAGAAGGCACAGTCCACCTATGCAGACATAATCGTGTTTGCCGGAGTACATTTCATGGCCGAAACTGCTAAAATTTTAAATCCACACAAGAAAGTTTTATTGCCTGATTTAAAAGCCGGATGTTCTCTTGCAGATTCTGCTCCTGCAGATTCTTTTAAAAAATTCAAAGAGCAATATCCCGATCATGTGGTGATCACTTACATCAATTGTTCCGCGGGTATGAAAGCCTTGAGTGATGTGATTTGTACTTCTTCGAATGCTGAAGCCATCATCGAGAGTTTTCCTAAAGATCAGAAAATTATTTTCGCACCCGATAAAAATTTAGGCGCTTATTTAATTAAAAAAACAGGAAGAGATATGGTGCTCTGGAATGGCTCTTGTATCGTTCATGAAATTTTTAGTTTGGAAAAAATTACCAAATTAAAAATGCGCCATCCAAATGCAAAAGTGATTGCACATCCGGAATGTGAAGAAGCTGTGTTACAAAGTGCAGATTTTATAGGAAGTACGAGTGCTTTATTGAAATATGCGGCTACCAATTCTGCTACCGAATTTATCGTGGCTACTGAATCAGGTATCATTCATCAAATGCAAATGCAATCGCCATTTAAGACATTTATTCCTGCACCGCCTGATAATAGCTGCGCTTGCAATGATTGCCCTTATATGAAGCTGAATACTTTGGAAAAATTGTATCTCTGCATGGAGTATGAACAACCGGAAATTATAATGGACGAAGAATTACGGAAAGCTGCAAAAATACCTATTGAAAAAATGCTTGAAATTAGTAAACGCAATGGTTTATAATATTTCATCAAAAAAATAAAATTCAAAAAAAATCCTGCAAATTTTTGCAGGATTTTTTTTTGACAGAAGTAACCATTTTTAAACGGCTCCTTCGGCAATTTTTGCTCTTACTTTTCCTTCTAATTCATTGGCCAATTCCGGATTATCAATTAATAATTGTTTCACTGCTTCACGGCCTTGCCCGAGTTTGGTAGTATCATAACTAAACCAACTTCCGCTTTTTTGAATTACTCCTAAATCCACACCCATATCCACAATTTCTCCCACTTTAGAAATACCGCCACCAAATATTACATCAAATTCAGCTACGCGAAAAGGAGGCGCCATTTTATTTTTTACCACTTTTACTTTCACACGATTTCCTATGGATTGATCACCATCTTTAATCTGTGCCATCCTGCGAATATCCAAACGAACAGATGAATAGAACTTCAGCGCATTACCTCCTGTCGTAGTTTCAGGACTTCCAAACATAACGCCAATCTTATCACGAAGTTGATTAATAAATATGCAGCAGCAATTGGTTTTACTAATAGTAGCAGTTAATTTTCTCATCGCTTGGCTCATCAATCTTGCTTGCAATCCCATTTTGCTATCTCCCATTTCTCCTTCTAATTCACTTTTAGGAACCAAGGCTGCCACAGAATCCACTACCACTAAATCAACAGCTCCGGAAAGAATTAATCTATCTGCAATTTCCAAACCTTGCTCACCATAATCAGGTTGGCTGATTAAAAGATTATCAACATCTACTCCTAATCTTTTTGCATAAGTACTGTCAAATGCGTGCTCAGCATCGATTATAGCACACATGCCTCCTTTTTTTCTGGGCTTCTGCAATTGCATGAATGGCTAATGTAGTTTTACCTGAAGATTCCGGACCATAAATTTCTATGACCCTTCCTTTTGGAAAACCACCAATTCCTAATGCTACATCTAATCCGATAGAACCGGTAGAGATTACTTCATGAGGTTCTTGAGAACGCTCATTCATCATCATCACACTTCCTTTACCATAATCTTTGTCTATTTTATCAATGGTTAGTTTAAGTGCTTTCATTTTTTCTGAAAGTTTCTCATTATTTTTTTCTGTAGTTGCGGCCATAATGTAAAAATTGATCGTATTTAATTTATAAATTTATTCTTTATACAAATGTAATTCTTAAATTTTTATAAAACTAATAAAATTAGTATTTCGTTGTTAATTTTTTTAGTTATTTATTTTAGATTCAAATTCTAATAATTTTTCCACTGCTGATTTCAACGTGTTTTCTTTTTTCGCAAAACAAAATCGAAGTACATAATTATTCACCGGACTTTTGTAAAATGCAGAAACCGGAATGGTAGCAACACCCGCTTCTCGCACTAATCTTTTGGCAAATTCGATTTCAGTTTCTTCGCTCACTCCGGCATAACTGTATAATTGAAAATAGCTTCCAGAAGATGGAAGCGCTTTAAAAGTTTTTGTTTGGCTCATCAACTCAAGAAAGTAATCTCTTTTTTTCTGTAGGGAATTTCCTAAGGATACATATTCTTCTCTCCGCTGAATAAATTGTGCTAATGCAAATTGAACCGGAGAAAAACAACAAAAAGTATTGTATTGATGCACCTTTAAAAATTCAGCCATCAAATGAGAAGGAGCAATACAATAACCCGTTTTCCATCCGGTACAATGATATACTTTTCCAAAGGAAAAAGTAACAAAACTTCTTGCAAATAATTCCGGATATTTTAAAATACTCTCGTGTTCCTTTCCGTCGAAAATTATATGTTCATACACCTCATCGCTCAAAATCAATATGGACGTGCCTTCTACAATTTTGTGTAATTCAGCAATATCATTTTTATCCAATAAAGAACCTGTTGGATTGTGAGGAGAATTAAGAATAATTAATTTAGTAGCCGGAGTAATTTTTTCTTTTACAATCTTCCAATCAATTTTATAATCAGGAAATTTTAATGGAATCAAAATAGGAATAGCTCCATTTATTTCAATATTAGGAATATAACTATCATAGGCCGGTTCGAACACAATCACTTCATCGCCCTTGTGCAAAACTGTTGTGAGCGCAGTATAGATGGCATAAGTAGCGCCGGGTGTAATGCAAATTTGTGTTCCGGGATCAATAGATGTTTTATATAAGAAAGCCACTTTTTCTGCGATGGCTTCTCTTAATTGCAAAATTCCATTTCGATGTGCATATTGATTGTGTCCGGCTCTCATTGCTTGATTGACTAATTCAATCAAGTCTTCATTCATTTCAAAATCAGGAAAACCTTGTCCTAAATTAATGGCTCCAAATTCTTGCGCCAACATACTCATTGAAGTAAAAATAGTTTCTCCTACATTGGGCAATTTACTTTGTAATGGCATGCGCAATTTTATAAAAATTTATCACCAATATTTCGTTTTACTTCTCCTAAATATTCTTTGATATTTTGTTCATTCTCTTTTTTACAAACCAATAAAACATCTTTCGTGTCCACAATGATATAATCTTCCAAACCTTGTAACAAAATAAGTTTGTCGCTATTAGAGTGAACAATATTTTTAGAAGAATCAAATAAAATAACATTCTGGTCTGCTACTACCGCATTTTCCAAATAATCTTTTTCTAAATTTTCATATGCGCTTCCCCAAGTTCCTAAATCGCTCCAACCAAAAGAAGATGGAATTACATAAACATTTTCTGCTTTTTCTAAAATACCATAATCGATAGAAATGCTGCCACACAAAGGATAGATGAGTTCAATGGCTTTTTTCTCTTTGGGAGTATTCATCGCTTTTCGAGCGCCGTCAAATAATTCCGCGATTTCCGGCAGGTAAGTTTCAAATGCAGCTATGATATGTTTAGTCTGCCAAACAAATATGCCCGAATTCCATAAAAAATCTCCACTTGCAAGAAAAGTTTTCGCTAATTCTAAATCCGGTTTTTCGGTGAAAGTTTTTACATTATAAATATTATCACTCACGGCATATTCTTCGTATTGAATATAACCGTAGCCTGTATTGGCATGTAAAGGTTTTATACCCAATGTCACTAAAGCATTATTTTTTTTAGTGAATCCTAAAGCTTCTAAACACGTTTTGGTGAAAGAAATATTATCTAAAATTAAATGATCTGCAGGGGCACAAATTAAATTGCAATCCGGATTGAGCTCTTGTAATTTATACGAAATATAGGCTATACAAGTAGCGGTATTTTTTCTTGATGGTTCGCAAATAATATTTTCAGGATCCAATCTGGGTAATTGTTGCAGCACAAGATCTTTATAAATATCTGCAGTAACTACATAAATATTTTTAAGAGGCAGAAAATCTTCATAGCGCTCAAAGGTAGATTGGATCAAGGTTTTGCCCACATTTAAAATATCCAAAAACTGTTTTGGATAAGTAGTTCTACTCACCGGCCAGAATCTGCTACCAATACCTCCGGCCATTATTGCCACATAATTATTTCTATTCATAGTGATTCTATTAAATGATTCCTTCCCTCACAATATCGTGCAAATGAATAATACCTATATAATGATTCTGATCAGTTACTACTAATTGGGTGATGTTATTTTCGCGCATTTTCGCTAAAGCGTTAACGGCTAATTCATTTTTATCTATCAATTTAGGTCCACGAGTCATGATGTCTTTCGCCGTTAATGATGCGTGAAAAATTTCTTTTTCTAACATTCTTCTAAGATCTCCATCTGTAACAATTCCTACAATTTCTTCTTTATTGTTCAATACAACAGTTACGCCTAAACGCTTTTTGGTGATTTCTATAATTACATCTTTAAGAATTGCATCTTCATTAACCATTGGCTTTTCATTATGAAAAATAAGATCGTAAACATGCAAGTATAATTTTTTGCCCAAAGCCCCGCCGGGATGATATTTGGCAAAATCTTGAGAACTAAATCCTTTTAAGTTCATTAAGCAAACCGTAAATGCATCTCCCATTACCATTTGTGCTGTGGTGCTGCTGGTAGGTGCTAAATTATTGGGGCACGCTTCTTCGGAAACAGATGCATTTAACACATAATCCGCACTCTTAGCTAAATAACTATTCATATTTCCACAAAGCGCAATTATTTTATTTTGAAAGTTTTTAATGATAGGTATCAATACTTTTATTTCCGGAGTATCTCCACTTTTACTGATGATCATTACCACATCATCTTTCAAAACCATGCCTACATCACCATGCAATGCATCGGCGGCATGAAGAAATAAAGAAGGAGTGCCGGTACTATTTAATGACGAAACAATTTTTTGAGCAACGATGGCGCTTTTGCCAATACCACTAATTACTAATCTTCCTTTTGATTGGTGCACTAAATTAACGGCATCTACAAAAGAAGCATCAAGAAATGGAGCTAAATTAATGATGGATTGGGCCTCTAATTCAATGGTACGCTTGGCTATTTCTATGAGTTTATTGGTCATATTCAAATGTAAAAAGTAAGAATTTTATTTCAACTTTTATCCTTTTCCTTAAATTACCTGCAAACCTAATAGAAAGTTCTATTAAATATGCAAAAGGTTTTATGGTTTTGAAGTGATTTATTTTGTACCTTAACATCCTAATCGAAGAAGGTGCTGCAATTTCAGTACCTACTTTTCTAATTTATAAATCTAAGTATAGTCGATAAAAAACCCTGTTATTAGCAAGACAGAAGAAATAATATGCCAAAGAAAGTCACGCATGCCCCCAAGCCGAATCCAAACATTTCTATTCAACCAATCATTGGAAAAACAGATTCTACTCAATTACACAAATATTTAAAAAAATCGTTTGGATTTAGCGAATTCAAAGCTCCGCAAGAAGAAATCATTAACAGTCTTCTTTCCGGAAAAGATACTTTTGTGATTATGCCCACCGGTGGAGGTAAAAGTTTATGCTATCAATTACCCGCCATTATTTGCGAAGGTTGCGCTATTGTGGTTTCCCCGTTAATTGCTTTGATGAAGAACCAAGTAGATTTAGTGAGAGGTTATAGCAGTGTAGATAATATCGCTCATTTTTTGAACAGCACACTTAACAAAGGACAACAAAAAGAAGTAAAAGATGATTTGCTGAGCGGCAAAACAAAATTACTTTATGTAGCTCCCGAAACCCTAACTAAAGAAGACAACATTGATTTTTTCAAACAATTAAATATCTCCTTTTTTGCAGTGGATGAGGCGCATTGCATTAGCGAATGGGGACACGATTTTAGGCCTGAGTATAGAAGGTTGCGCGAGATAATGGATTTGGTAGATCCTAATGCACCGGTAATCGCGCTCACAGCCACAGCGACCCCTAAAGTACAAAGCGATATTGTAAAAAACTTGGGTTTGCGAGAGCCCAATATTTTTATATCTTCTTTTAATAGACCGAATTTATATTATGAAGTAGTGCCTAAAGAGAAAAAGGAACAAGCCATAAAAAGTATTGTAAAATTTATTTCTCAAAACAAAGGTAAAAGCGGAATCATTTATACGCTTAATAGAAAAACGACAGAAGAATTAGCTCAAACATTGATGGCAAATGGCATCAAAGCGGTAGCCTACCATGCAGGCTTAGACGCAAAATTAAGAGCCAAAAGACAAGACCAATTTTTAGGAGAAGAAGTTCAGGTAATCGTTGCCACCATTGCCTTTGGGATGGGAATTGATAAACCAGATATCAGATTTGTAATTCATTATAATATTCCGAAATCAATTGAGAATTATTATCAAGAAACGGGTAGAGCCGGCAGGGATGGATTAGAAGGAAAATGCCTATTGTATTATTCGCATCAAGATGTAGCCAAATTGGAACATTTGATGAGAGATAAATCTTTGACAGAAAGAGAAATCGGAGCGCAATTAATTAATGAAACCGTTGCCTATTCTGAAAGTGGAGTTTGTAGAAGAAAATTATTGTTGAATTATTTTGGCGAATTATATCCCGAAGATAATTGCGGCGGTAAATGTGACAATTGTAAAAAACCCAAAGAGTTAATCGAATCCAAAGCTGAAGCATCAATCGCTTTGAAAGCAATCAAAACTTTGGATGAACGCTTCCCGATCAATTATGTCATTCCGGTAATTATGGGGCAATTGAATCCTCAAATTAAAATGTACCGACATGAAGAAATTCCTGTTTTCGGTACCGGAAAAGAAAAAGACGAACATTTTTGGAATTCTTTAATTCGACAATTAATTCTTGAAGGGCTTTTACAAAAAGATATTGAAGATTATGGAGTGTTGAAACTTACAAAAAAAGGAGAATCCTTTTTGAAAAAAGCTCATTCTTTCAAAATCGCACTGAATCATATTTATGAAACAGATGGTGATGAAGAAGAGGACGATGGTGAAAGCGAAGCCGGCATTGCATTAGACACAGAGCTTTTTGAACAATTGAAAAGTTTGCGTCAAGAAGAAGCGAAGAAAAGACAATTACCACCATTTGTTATTTTCTTGGAGAATAGTTTGATAGATATGGCTACACTTTATCCCACTACCTTAAAAGAATTAGAAAAATGCCAAGGCGTAAGCGTAGGTAAGGCGCTCAAATTTGGTCGGCCATTTGTGAACCTAATTGAAAAATATGTTGAAGAAAATGATATTCAAAAACCGGATGATTTTGTGATGAAAACGATAGTGAATAAGAATAGTAATAAGATATTCATTATTCAGAATGTAGATAAAAAGATGCCGTTAGAAACCATTGCAAAGAACCGATCTATGAAGTTAGAGGAATTGATGGAAGAGATGGAGACGATCGCAGCAAGCGGTACTAAATTGAATTTAGATTATGCAATAGAAGACTATGTAGAAGAGGAGGAGGAAGAAGAAATTATGGATTATTTTAAAAGTTGTGAAACATCAAGTTTAGACATTGCTAAAGAAGAATTAGCAGACGGAGATTATTCAATAGAACAATTGAAAATTGTAAGGATTAAATTCCTTTGTGTATATGGAAATTAATAAAAAAGCAAAATAGATTTTTATTTTCCAAGAATAATTCTATTTTTGCCGCCCGTAAAATTGGTGCGGTAGCTCAGTCGGTAGAGCAAAGGACTGAAAATCCTTGTGTCGGCGGTTCGATCCCGCCCCACACCACTTTTAAAATAGAGAACCCACGATTAGCGTGGGTTTTTTTTATTTTTTAAAATTTCCTAAACAATTAAAATTTATACCAATCTTCTGAAATGTAAAAGAAATCGTTTAACCATTTTCTAAATCCTAAAAGAAATTTTTTCATAGCTCTTATTTAGTTTATAATAATAATGCTTAATTGAAAAAGTACATGTTGTGGAGCGCGGCTTATTTAACCCTATCCACCAAACTAAAACGAATAGATGAAGAAAAAAGGATACTTTATTGAATGCCGACTATTCTTACTAAACGAGATTCAGGAATTTTTAAAAATAAAGAGAGCCGTATGAAAATACGCCCTCGTTTTAATCCATATCCTATAAAAAACCGAGTTTAAAAAACTTTATAATTTTGATTGTATATTTTGTGTTTTGAAATCCAATAGCTTTAAAATTAAACTGCATTTTTCTTTTATAATTTTCTTGAAAATCATATTAAAAGGTATATCCTAAGGATAGGGTTAAAATTCTATTTTTTACTGCTCCTAACGGATCATCATTAAAAATACTTGTCAAGCCTGATTGATATCTCAATCCTATATTAATTTGATCATTTACACCGTATTCTGCTCCAATTACTAGCGACATTTCCAAAGAACGATATTCTTCTGGGCTAGATAGATTCCCGTATGGATCATTTGTTTTCTCGTTATGTGCTAATAGAAATCCAAATTGGGGTCCGGCTGAAAATGATAATGGAATCGTTGAAATTTGGTATTTACCTAGTATTGGTACATACAAATAAGACAAAGAAATTGTTCGAGAATAAGTATAGTTATTTTCATTAGCTTCTGATTTAGTTCCTGCGCCTGCATATAAAAGCTCAGCCCTTAGGCTCCAATTGTCGTCTAATAAATAATTTCCATAAACACCCACCATAGGCTTCATTACAGATTTAATTTTCTCTGAAATATCCAATATGCTTAACCGAGCGACATTTAATCCTGCTTTTACTCCAAAAGTTAGATTAGAAGAATTAAATGTTTGTGCATTTGCTTTTGATGTGAAGAGAAAAATTGTCAAAGAGACAATCAATAGTGATTTTTTCATTTTATCAGTTTTAGTTTATTCACGAATATCAATTATCCCTTTCTGTTTTTTAGATACATTAATTATATAACCTATAATCTTATTAAATGGTATATTACAGTCAATTAATAAATTAAAGGGCACTTTAATAAATGGATTCCATTCATCCCATTAGAAATAATAGTTTACAGGCCATACAAAAAGTACCTCCTGAAATGAGATTTTCTATTCACATTGTAGATGATGAACATAGTGGCAGAACTGCTTTAAAAATTTTATTAGAAAAATGTTTTTGGGCCAATATCGAATCGCTTAGCTTCTCTTATACTTTTGAAGAAGCAAAAGAAAAATTACAAAGCAATAAATATGATATCTTATTTCTGGATATTAATTTAAAAGGAATCTCGGCATTTGAATTAATGACATTTATACCGAATGCAACAAAGGTGGTATTTGTAACCGCCTATTCTGAATTTATGCTGAAAGCTTTGCGCAACAAGGCTTTTGACTATTGTTAAACCTATAAAAGAGGATGATTTAATTCAATGCCTTTCGCGTTTACATAAAGAATTAATAGTAGGAACGAATGAGCGATGCCTTCTAATTAAACATAGAGGGATTACGATTCTTTGTAAACATTCTGAAATAGTATACTTTGCGGGAGATGGACCATATAGTACTATATTTATGGTCAATGAAACCATTACTACTGCTCGTACTTTAAAATCATTAGAGCCCGAATTAGGAGTAGGATTTATACGAATTCATAAATCTTATTTAGTAAATAAAGCATGTATAAAAGGTTTTAATAAAGACAAACTTATTTTACAAAACGAACAAAGCTTACCGGTATCAAGAACAGGATTAAAAAAATTGAATTTCTTTTTGGAGTAATTTTTTTTTCTCCCAATCTTCGTTTTCTCTCAACCTAATTTTTTAAATCCGGAAATGGATATGAGTAGTGGCCTTAAAAACAACTACATTCATACCATTAGAAAAGATATACAACATCGAGCATGGATTGGCACGGATAATGGTTTAGAGATTGTAAATAATACAGATTCTTTTTTGCGGCAAATCATCGAAACGCTACATTTCAAACCCATTTGGGGAATTGAGTTTTACAAAAATTATGTGATCATTTGCTCCAGATATACAGGTATTTATATTTATAATCTTACAACAAAAAAATTAGATCGGCATTTTGATTCTTCGCAAATTAGCTACTGCAGGCGAATACGTGTATTTGATGATACTATTTTAATTGCTACTCAACACGGGTCATATCATTTGCAATTAAAAAAATCAGGATGGCAATTACAACTATTTAAGACCTCTGCAAAAAATGATTTTTTTACTGATTTTGTAAAATGGAAAAAGCAATTATTTGCTGTGCTTTATACTTCTGACGCAAAACCTGAAAATATAAATAGCCATGTATTATTGTTTAATGTAAAAGGAGATAGTCTCGTTGAATATCACGGGCTTCAATTATTACCAAAATTCAATACTACCGATTTTAGTTTTTTATCTGCAGCCTCGAATGATAGTCTTTTAGTTTTAGGTGGAGGAGGAAGTTATTTCTTAACTAATCAATACAATAAACAATTCTATCAATTACTCAAATCAAATGTGAACAATAAATTGTATCCAATCTGGGATATCGCTTTTGCCGAAGGCAGACCATTTATGGTTACCGGCAATCCGGAAAATAATAGAACGGGAATGGTTTATGAACCGGAGAAAAGTAGTTTAGACGATTTAAACAATTCATTTTATGGTCAAACTTTGTTTTATGATACCATGAATAAAGGGATGTGGATTGGAACATTGAATAAAGGATTATTTTATTGGCCTTTCATAAGCACATCTTATCATATTCCAAAAGTCACAAATGGAGAATTTCGGTATAAGCCCAACAATTTAAATGAAGGAATATTATTCAATGAAAATAAAATTATTGCAGCCGATTTAAATAATCAATCTTTCATTGAAATTTTCAATATCAAACAATCTCCTGAAGACCGAACGATCAATGATGTGTACAAATGGAATGATACTACCGCAGTGTTAACCAACAGCAAATTGATAATCCTTAAGGGTTCAAAAAAAATAATTCAAATTTTTAAAAGTGCCGGCGACAAAATTTATAAGAAAGATCAGTTCATTTATCTTTTTTCTTATTTTACTGATGAGGTGAACCGAGTTAATTTGATTACCAATAAAGTAACCGGAATACGCGCTCCCAGCTATCAAATAAAAGGAGTAAATTTTAATAATAATTTTTTATACGCCTCTACCAACACGGGTTTCCACTATTTTGATTCTATTTCACACTCTTTTAATATTCCTTTTCCTGTCGTAGAAAGTTTTACGGTAATTCATGATACATTATGGGTTTTAAACGCCTCAACCATTCAGCGTTATAAAATACAATTGGATAGTTTTCTTCTTCACCCGATTGGCAGCTATAATTTTACTAATCGTATTCCCAATTTTATTCCGGAATGGATTTCTGAAACCAATGGTAATTTGTTTTGTGGAAATGCAAAGGGATTTCTGACGCTGAACACAACCAACATTGAACCCGTTTCCTATACCTATTTAGGAAATTTTAAACAAGGTGATGCGCCAATTGTTTTTGATAATCATTTGATTTTTAATCAAGAAAATTATATCGCAATAATTAATCCTTCTACAACTTCCATTTCCATAGATTCTCAATTAATTAATATTCAATTTTCCGTTAAAGATCAAATTTTTCAGCATTTGCCATTTCTCATAAATTTTATTTATCCGGATTATCTTTTACAAAAACATACATTGAAAAGAGTTGATCTTTATAAGAATAAAAAATGGCTGAAATCCTTATACAGTATAGAAGACAATATAGATTTCCCCTCAGGTTTAGAAGAAGGAAATTATGAAATGGTTTTTAAAATCAATGATAAAATCGTAGACAAAAGAAAAATTAATATCGCTATTCCTATTTTATCTAATCCTTGGTTTTATGCTATTGTTCTCCTGTTTCTTGCTGCATTTATTTTCGTGATTTTCAGAAATATTCTAATAAAGAGAACTTATGATAAACGTCTTTTGGAGAATAGATTACAATTGCTCAAACAAAATTTAAATCCGCATTTTATATTCAATTCTTTAAATCTTATTTATAGTCTGGTACTTCAAAAGAAAAATGAAACGGCCATAAAAACTATCAATAACTTTTCTGATTTACACAGATACTATTTAGAAAATATCAATCAATCGCTAATCATTTTGGAAGAAGAATTATTGTTTATTGAAAGCTATCTTAAATTGGAATCGGAAAGAGTAGAATTAGATAGTCCTTTTCAATTTGTAATTCCTAAAGATCTATCTCAAGATGCAAAAGAACAATTAGTACCTCCTATGATCTTACAACCACTTGTGGAAAATGCTGTAAAATATTGCAGTACAGGCGCGGGCTCTAGCGAAATCACAACTATTTGGATAGATGTAAAGATGGAAAATGGCCATTTGATTATTGGAGTAGAAAATACTTTAGACTTTTCAAAAGAATTAAAGCAAGGAACAGGTTTAGGAAAAAATTTGGTACTTGAAAGAATTGCTATTTTTAATAAAAAGAATAAGGAAAATATTTTATTGCAAAATAATGTACCCACTGTGCATTGTAAACATGGCTACCGCTGTGAATTGAAATTTTAAATGGTACTCGATTATCTATCTGCCAAAATCATCCGTAACTCTTACAATATCGTCTTCATTACTTGGCTGCAGCTCATCGGTATGTTGCCAAATTTCTGCAATAACAGCCCAAGAGTCTAAGCCAACTAATCTATGCCTTTCGCCTTGGCGCAAAATAATAATGTCATTAGTCTTTTTTATTTGAAGATCACCTTCTGTGTCCGTGTCACTCACCATTACTCCGGCTTCGCCATAAATCACTTTCCAAACCTCAGCTCTTCGATGATGATATTGCCAACTAAGTCTTTTATTCGCTTCTACAATTAATATTTTAGGACTTACTTTATTATATGTATCAACATTCGCTTCAGGCACTTCTTTAAAAAAAGTATCGATAAATTTTTTGGAATCCTTTTCATCAATAGCATAAAAGCCGCCCCAGGGGCGAGTTTCATCGCAATTCATAATTCTAAATTGATGATCCTCTAAAAAATCTTTTAGTTCTTTAAAGATGGTTTTTTTGTCAGTGTTAGGTTGTAGGTCTAAATTCATAATTGTGGTATAACGGTCATGCATAAACGAAATTATCGTCCCATATAAATCATTAAAATTTGAACATCACTTGGGTTTACTCCACTTATTCTACTGGCTTGCCCTAAAGTTTGTGGCCGGATTTTCAAAAATTTTTGTCGAGCCTCATTAGATAAAGAAGCCACATTATCATAATTAAAACTGTCCGGAATAATTTGATTTTCTAATCCGCTCATTTTTAAAACCATTTCCTCTTCCTTTTTCAAATACACTTCATATTTAATGGCAATTTCAGCTTCTTCTAATGAAAATTTAGATAAGTCTTTCAATCCTGATTGTAAAGTTGGTAAAGATTCAACCATCATTTTTAATGTAATGCCGGGTCTTAAAAGCAATTGGGCAGCTTTAGTTCGTTGAGTAATTAAAGATTGATTGAGTTCAGTTAAAAATGGGTTGGCTTCTGCAGGCTCAATCTTTGAATGATTGAGAAATCCTACAATTTCATTCACCTCTTTTTGTTTATCTAACACCCTTTGCATTCTTTCTTGCGAGGCTAGCCCTATTTGATAGCTTTTTTGAGTCAATCGTACATCTGCATTATCTTGTCGCAATAGAGTTCGGTATTCGGCTCTACTCGTAAACATTCTATAAGGTTCGTCTGTACCTTTATTGATCAAATCGTCTATAAGTACTCCAATATAAGCTTCGTTTCGCTTAAGGGTAAATGGCTCATTTCCTGTTATCGATTGATGCGCATTTATTCCTGCAATTATGCCTTGGCACGCTGCTTCTTCATAACCTGTGGTACCATTTATCTGACCTGCAAAGAATAGATTCTTTACCAATTTGGTTTCTAAATTAAATTTTAATTGTGTGGGTGGAAAATAGTCATATTCGATTGCATATCCGGGACGAAACATTTTGCAATTTTCAAAGCCGGGTATTTTTTTCAAAGCTTTGAATTGCACTTCTTCCGGCAATGAAGAGGAGAATCCGTTTACGTAAACTTCGACTGTATTCCATCCTTCTGGCTCTACAAATATTTGATGACGATCTTTATCTGCAAAACGGCTGACTTTATCTTCTATGCTTGGGCAATATCTCGGCCCGATACCTTGTATTCTACCTTGGTACATCGGGCTTTCGCCAAATCCTGTTTTTAAAATTTCATGAACGGCCTCATTAGTATAAGTAATCCAACAACTTCTTTGTTTTGTAGGTTTTTTACTATCGAGAAATGAAAAACCGACAATTTCTTCATCTCCTTTTTGTTCTTCCATTTTAGAAAAATCCAAACTTCTTCCATCAACCCTTGGCGGAGTACCTGTTTTTAACCGATCGCTTTCAAATCCCCACTCTACCAATTGTTCTGTAATTCCTTTGGAAGATTTTTCCGCCATTCTTCCTCCGGTGGATTGCTTTTGGCCAATATGGATAACTCCATTAAGAAATGTACCGTTTGTCAGCACCACGGATTTTGCGTGAATTGTGTGTCCTAATGCAGTTACGACGCCGGAAATTTTTGAACCTTCTTTGGTTAATCCTACCACTGAATCTTGATAAAAATCTAAATTGGGAGTTTGTTCCAGCATTTCGCGCCACTTCATGGAAAACAACATTCTGTCACTTTGGGCTCTCGGGCTCCACATCGCCGGCCCTTTACTTCTATTCAGCATTCTGAATTGGATCATGGTTTCATCGGTAACTATTCCGGAGTAACCACCAAGTGCATCTATTTCTCTTACGATTTGCCCTTTGGCAATTCCACCCATTGCAGGATTACAGCTCATCTGAGCCATATTCTGCATATTCATTGTTATGAGAAGCGTTTTACTTCCCAAATTTGCAGCTGCAGCTGCTGCTTCACAGCCGGCGTGTCCGGCACCCACTACAATTACATCGTATTTTGAAAACATTTGGCAAAAGTACCAAATTTTAATTTTTTGATGGATTTTGTTTCACGTGGAACACTCGAAGAGAGTAGAGAAGTCGTTTCACGTGGAACCTAACTTTTCTAAGTAATAATTTTCTTTTGCCCTCATTTTCTTTTTTTGAGAAGACGTATGGTCTTGGTAACCGCACAAATGCAGTATGCCGTGAATAAGCACGCGCCGTAATTCTGTTTCAAAAGAATTGTTGAATTGCAAGGAGTTTTCCTGCACCCTATCTATGCTGATATAAATCTCAGCGATTATTGGTTGAGTGGGTTCGGAAAGAGTAAAAGTTAGGATATCTGTGTAGGTATCATGATCAAGAAATTGCGTGTTCAGAGATAAAAGATAGTCATCCTTACAAAAAATGTAGTTAACTGACCGGAAAATAATCTCCTCTTCGGAAAAGATAGATGATAAAAATCCTTTCAAAAGTGTTTTATCTTTTAATTTTACACGGGTATTCAGTTGATGAAATTGTATGGTTGCCATTTGTTTTAGGAATTAACCTACTTGGTAAAAATTTGAATGATATATTTACACAGATGAAATTATCTGATATTAAAACAGGAACAAAAGTAAAAATTAAGTCCTTTGAAAGCGACGATATTATTTTGAAGTTAATGGAGATGGGTTGTTTACCCGAAGAAGAAATACTTGTTTGGAAAAAAGCACCTTTAGGCGATCCGATTTATGTACTGGTGGCAGGCTATTCTTTAAGTCTTCGAATTGATGAAGCGGCCCAAATAATTGTAGAAGAAATTCCGTAAAATTTAACGAAAAATGGAAGTAGGTTTATATTTCGGTTCGTTCAATCCTGTTCATAATGGGCATTTGATTATTGCTAATCATATAAGCAACTATACTTCCTTGCAACAAATTTGGATGGTAGTATCTCCACAAAATCCTCTCAAGAAAAACGTAGCATTATTGAATGAAAGGCATAGAAAAAATTTGATTGATTTGGCGCTTGAAGGTGAAACGAAATTGAGGAGTTCTGATATTGAATTTAAATTACCGAAACCTTCTTACACTGCAGAAACCTTAACCTATCTCTCAGAAAAATATCCTCAACATCAATTTTCCATTATAATGGGAAGCGATAGTTTTTCTAACATCAAAAGATGGAAGAATTATGAATTTATTTTAAAAAACTATTCAATTTATATTTACGTTCGTCCCGGATTTAAAGTATCAGATACTTTAGGATCAGAAAAAGTTACCATTTTAGAAGCCCCACTTTTAGAAATTTCCAGTACAAAAATCAGAAAGATGATTCAAGAAAATAAGTCCATTAGGTACTTAGTTCCGGATGTGGTCATGAATGAAATTTACCAACAACAATATTATAAGTAATTGACTATCAGTTTTTTATACCAAAAAGGGCGATCATTCGATCGCCCTTTTTGGTATTTTACGTTTTTCAATTTAATGAATACCATGCATTTTCTTCACTAAAGATTTATTTAGTAAGAACATAACTAATCCTGCCAGAATAGGAATTACGGCGAAAATCATAAAGAATATGGAAATGGAATAAGCGGAAGTGATCTTATCAATCAAACTTCCTGTAAGACCGGCCAAAGTATTAGCAATAAATGTAGCAACAAACCAAATACCGAACATTAATCCTACAATCTTCACCGGTGACAACTTGCTTATGTAGGATAGCCCGACCGGTGAAACACAGAGTTCGCCCATCGTGTGAAATAAATATGCCAAAATCAACCAAACCATCCCTACTGATGCAGTATGAGCACCTTGAGCAATAGGTAATCCGCCATATGCCAATATAGCAAACCCAAGGCCTAATAAAATCAACCCAATTCCAAATTTAATCGGACCTGAAGGATTGAATTTGCTTTCCCATATTTTAGAAAATAGAGGAGCAAGAGTAATAATAAAAAAGGAATTTAAAATACTGAACCAGCTTGCAGGTACTTCTGTTACCGGAGCATTGAATTCTCTATTGACTTTCCAAATAACAAGACCCCAAATTATTAAAAAAGCGCTTCCTAAAAAAGTATTGGATAATGCATATTTTTTGAAGGTTTTTCTAAACAAATTAACCAACACAACACTCAAAATTACCATAGCCGCTAATACTATAGCACTATTGATCCATTTAAAAATAGTAGCATGATTGCCTACCAACAAACGATTAGTATAATCTTTCGCAAAAATGGTCATAGAACCTCCCGCTTGTTCAAAAGCCATCCAAAAGAAAATGGTAAAGAGAGAAAATATAAGAATCACAAATATTCGATCACGTGCTATTTTTTTGGATTGATGAGACTCTTCTACCAATTCTTGTGTATAAGCATTGGTATTTGGATCTTCTTTCGCCAAGGCTTCTTCCTTTTTAGGAGATAAACCTATAGAACCAAATATTTTTTGGGCTAAAGAAAATTGCATTAAACCTAAGAACATAAATACACCAGCCAAACCGAATCCATAACTCCATCCTACTTTTTCACCAATATATCCGCACAATAGAATGCCCAAAAAGGCGCCTGCATTGATTCCCATGTAAAAAATTGTATAAGCTGAATCTCGTTTTTGATCACTTTCATTTGTATACAATTGGCCTACAATGGAAGAAATGTTAGGTTTAAATAATCCGTTACCTATAATTAAAAGAGAAAGACCCAAGAAAAAAAATATTCTTGTATCCATGGCCATACTCGCATGTCCAAGCGTCATAATGAGCGCTCCTAAAATTACCGCCGTTCTATAACCTGTAAATTTATCGGCCACCCAACCTCCAATTATCGGTGTCAAATAAACCAATCCTGTGTACCATGCATATAATTGAAGTGCTTCAGATCTTTCCCAACCCCAACCCGGATTATTAGTATCTAATACGGACGAAACTAAAAAGAGTACGAGCAAAGCGCGCATTCCATAATAACTAAATCTTTCCCACATTTCAGTAAAAAAAAGAATAAATAACGCGGGTGGATGTCCTTTGTGTTCGACAGTATTTTGCATAAAATTATTTAAGTTAATTAAAAAAATATCAAGGTTGTAAAATACAGATATATTTAAAACTTAGCAACTTTTGGACCATAACATATTTTATCGCACTTCAAACGTTTCAATTTATTTTTCTCAGTAAAATGCCGTTAGCATAAATTTTTACTTAGGAAAAAAGTAATTCATTTTCAATTTTCATACCTTGCCACAGTAATCATTTCGAAAATAAAACATGAAAATTCTTATTTTAGGATCCGGAGGGCGAGAGCACGCCATTTGCTGGAAACTCAGCCACAGCAGACATTTCCCACAATTATACATGGCTCCGGGAAATGGAGGTACATTAGAATTGGGTGTAAATGTGGAGATAGAAATAAATGATTTTTACTCCATAAAAGAATTTTGTCTTTCTGAAGAAATTCAAATGGTTATTGTAGGCCCTGAAGAACCTTTGGTAAATGGAATTTATGATTTTTTTAAGGCAGATTCGGATTTACAACATATCATCATAACCGGCCCTTCTGCGGCTGGCGCACAATTAGAAGGAAGTAAATCTTTTTCTAAAAAATTAATGGAAAAATATGGCATTCCTACTGCTCAGTACAGGGAATTTAATGAAGCTAATTTTGATGAAGGAATTGCTTATTTGGAATCACATCCATTGCCGATAGTTTTAAAAGCGGATGGATTGGCGGCAGGTAAAGGAGTAGTTATTTGTAAAAATGTAGAAGAAGCCAAAGCCGAATTTATTGAAATGATTCGACACTCAAAATTTGGATCTGCGGGACGTAAGGTAGTGGTAGAGCAATTTTTAGATGGTGTGGAATTAAGTGTTTTTGTTTTAACCGACGGGAAAAATTATGTGATATTACCTGAAGCGAAAGACTATAAAAAAATTGGCATTGGTGATACCGGCGCCAATACCGGCGGAATGGGAGCGATTAGTCCGGTGCCTTTTGCAACTCATCATTTTCTTCAAAAAGTAGAAGAGGGAATTATTAAACCAACTTTATTTGCCCTGCAAAATGAAGATATTGATTATAAAGGATTTATCTTTTTTGGTTTGATAAAAGTGAATGAAGAACCCTTGGTAATTGAATACAATTGTCGTTTAGGAGACCCTGAAGCAGAAGTGATTTTAATTCGTTTGAAAAATGATCTTATAGACTTATTTACTGCCATGCATAATCAATCGCTGAATAAGATGGATATTGAAATTGATGAGAGAAGCGTTGCGACAATAGTTGGCGTTAGCGGCGGTTACCCTAATGCATACCAAAAAGGATTGCCTATAGATTTTGAATACTTAAAAAATCCTGAAGCAAGAAAATATCTGGATGAAGCCGGTGGAGTTGCTGTATTTCATGCAGGCACGAAACAAAGGGATAATGAAATTGTAACCAATGGCGGGCGCGTAGTAGCCGTTTCGGCTATGGCAGATACACTTGCTGAAAGTATTGAACTGGCTAAAGAAACTTTGGAGCAAATTCATTTTAAAGGAATGTATTATAGAAATGATATTGGGTATGAATTTGTGGAATAAAAATCAATACTTAAAATGCGAGAGTAAATTTTTATTCAACCTCAATAAGCCAATCAGAAAAAGTTGCAAAAAAATTCCGGAACTTAAAAACCAATGCCTATATTTAGAGGAAATCCGAATTAATTTCCACAACTTTGCAGGCATTAGCCAATTTTCAATATACTTAGTAAATCCATGGGTCTATTTAATTTTTTTACACAGGAAATCGCAATTGATTTAGGAACAGCCAATACACTTATTATACATAATGATGTAGTAGTAGTAAATGAACCTTCTATCGTAGCATTAGACCGAAATGATCCAAAGAATATTTTAGCCGTAGGAAAAAAGGCTTTGATGATGCACGAAAAAACGCATGAAAGTATTCGTACCGTTAGGCCGTTGAAAGATGGAGTAATTGCAGATTTTAATGCGGCTGAATTGATGATTAGGGAAATGATCAAAAAGATTTATCCTAAGAAACCTTTATTCCCACCCAATTGGAGAATGATGATTTGCATTCCGAGCAGCATTACGGAAGTAGAAAAAAAGAGCCGTGAGAGATAGTGCTGAACAAGCAGGAGCAAAAGATGTTTATTTGCTACACGAGCCTATGGCAGCGGCTTTGGGAATAGGGATTGATGTAGAGGAACCCGTAGGAAATATGATCATCGACATTGGCGGAGGAACTACAGGGATTACAGTAATTGCATTAGCCGGTATCGTTTGCGACCAATCTATTCGTGTGGCAGGAGATGAATTCACGGCAGATATAATGGAAGCGCTTCGCAGATATCATAGTTTATTGATTGGTGAGCGTACTGCCGAACAAATTAAAATTCAGATTGGCGCCGCCATGAAAGATATTGATAACCCACCTGATGATTTACCCGTAAGCGGAAGAGATTTAGTAACGGGTATTCCTAAACAAATCATGGTAAGTTATCAGGAAGTGGCAGAAGCATTAGATAAATCTATTTTTAAAATAGAAGAAGCGATCTTAAAAGCTTTAGAAACTACTCCTCCTGAATTGGCCTCAGATATTTACAGAAGAGGTTTGTACCTTACCGGCGGTGGAGCTTTATTGCGCGGATTAGATAAAAGATTAGAAGCAAAAATAAAATTGCCGGGACATGTAGCCGATGATCCTTTGAAGAGTGTTGTTAGAGGAACCGGACTTGCGTTGAAAAATTATACTCGGTATACTTTTATCATGAGATAAATTTTTAATTAAAAATTGCAATCGGATTCTTTTATGGAGAAATGTTGACGCGGCTTGAAGTATATTTATCCCATAAACTTAAAAAATCTCCTTAGTTTGGGAGAGAAGCGATATGCGTAATATTTTTCTTTTTATTCGTATTTATTTTAATTTCCTATTTTTCTTAGTACTCATGGGCATTGCACTGTCTATGCTGTTTACATACAATCGCTATCACCATACTGTTTTTTCTGCTGCCGCAAATGAAGTAACCGGAAAAATTAGTCAACAATATAATAGTGTTGAATATTATTTTCATCTAAAACAAACCAATGATTCTTTGGTAAAAGCCAACGAAGCTTTATACAATAAATTAAAACAAGACTTTGAACTTCCGGATACTGCCAACAGAATGGCTATTGATACCATCACAATAGATTCTACTAAAGTTCAAAGAAAGTACATTTACATGCAAGCCAAAGTGGTAGGCAATTCTGTAAGTCAACCTAATAATTTTATTCAATTACATAGAGGCTCACAGCAAGGCATAAACGCAGATTTAGGAGTAATATCATCTACGAATGCAGTGATAGGAACTGTGGTAGAAGTAAGTAATAATTATTCGGTAGTAATGAGTTTATTACATGAACAAAGTAATTTAAGCGGAAGACTAAAACGAAGTGGTGAAACAGGTACCGTAATTTGGGATGGAAAAAGGCCCGACATTTTAATTTTTAAAGACATCAATAAAAGTGTAAAAATTTATAGAGGCGACACCGTAATTACCAGCGGTTTTTCTGATAGGTTTCCGGCAGGGTTGTTAATTGGTTATGTAAAGGATATCATCAATGATAAGGCCAGCGCCACTTATACGCTTAGAATTTCTCCGGCAGCTAATTTTGAAAATTTGCAATACGCTTATGTGATTAATAATTTACAAAAAGAGGAGCCTCAGCAATTAATGAAAAAGGTAAAAACAAAAAAATGAGTACGCTGGTTAAAAATATAATTCGTTTTTGCCTTTTTATTTTGGTGCAAGTGTTTGTGCTCAATCTAATTCCTCCTTTACATCATTTAGTAACACCGTATTTATATTTTTTATTTTTATTGTGGCTTCCTTTTAAAATGGGCCGTAGAACGCAACTTGTTCTAGCATTTGCATTGGGTTTTGCATTAGACAGTTTTACAAAAACCTACGGTTTACATATTGCTCCTTGTCTATTGATCGCTTATTTGCGTCCGTTTTTAATTAATATTTTAATTTCTCAAGAAAGCTCAGAAACCAATTACAGTGAGCCTTCTGCAAAAAGTATGGGATTCGCCCCTTATTTCACGTACGTCACAATTCTTACTTTTATTCATCATACTTTTTTATTTTTTTTACAAGCATTGCAAACCGGAGGATATCTTTATTTTATTATAAAATCATTATTATCAACAGCGATTAGTTTGTTATTAATTTTATTGACAGAATTAATATTTGTCAGAAAAAAAAGAATAAGAACTAATACGGTTTAGAAGGTTATTTTTGTAGTGATATAGCGATCCATTTTTCATTCCCTTTAAAGTGTAAAGAATTGTCTGTATTTAATAAATCCAGAAAAAACATAATTATGGCGATGGTCCTTTTGATGGGCATTATCATTATTATTCGCCTCTTCGGACTACAGGTAATCAATACCAAATACGCTATCATGGCTGATGAACAAGGTAAGTTTAGGCAAGTGATTTACCCTGATAGAGGAATTTTGTTCGATAGAAAAGGAAAAGCAATTCTAAGAAATACCATCATTTACGATTTGATGGTAACGCCCGGAAAAATACGAGAAACTCATTTGGATACTGGAGTATTATGCAAAATATTAAATATTGATACCGCAGAATTCAATAAAAGAATTATTACTGCCATTATAAAAAATAGAAGTTATCGGCCTTCCATTTTTGAATCTTCTTTGCCTCCGGATAAAATTGCCAAAATAAATGAAAGCTTGTACAAATTTGTACCGGCCTTCTATTTACAACAACGACCCACAAGAGATTATCCTTACGATGCTGCCGGAAATATTTTAGGTTATTTGTCGGAAGTGAGTACACAATTTTTAGAAGCTCATCCCGAAGAAGGATACTTGCCCGGAGATTATGCCGGTAAAACAGGATTGGAACGCAGTTATGAAAAAGTATTGATGGGCCAAAGAGGAATTGAATATTGGAAAAGAGATAATAAAAATAGATTAACAGATCGACTGGAAAATGGAAAATATGATACCGCCGCCATTCCGGGCGATAATCTTCATTTGTCGTTGGATATCGATTTACAAATGTTGGGCGAATATTTAATGCAAAATAAAATAGGCGCCATTGTAGCAATAGATCCTCGCACAGGTGGAATTTTATCTATGGTAAGCAGCCCGACTTATAAGCCCTCTTTATTAAGTGGATCAGAAAGAAAAAAACATTATGCAGAATTATTGTTAGATCCCCGACTGCCGAGTTTGAATAGATCCATCAATGCGAAATACGCTCCCGGCTCTACTTTCAAAACATTACAAGCATTAATAGGATTGCAAGAAGGAGTGATTACTCCTTCCACTACATTTTTATGCACCGGAGCATTTTATGGTTGCGGCAGGCCCATGCGTTGTTTAGATCCGGGTGTGTTTAAATTGAAAGAAGCCATTACTTGGTCGTGCAATACATACTTTGCCAATGTAATGCAGAGAACCATTAATAATCCTGTTTTTGGATCGGTAGATAGTGCTCTGAAAGTGTGGGATAATTATATGTATTCTTTTGGATTAGGACATAAATTAGGAATTGATATGCCTTTTGAAAAAGGCGGATCTATTCCTACACCTGCCACCTACAACAAAATGTATGGCGAAGGCCATTGGAATTTTTGCACATTCAGATCAGTGAGTATTGGTCAAGGTGAAGTAGAAGTAACTCCTTTGCAAGTAGCAAATGAAATGGCTTATTTAGCCAACAAAGGTTGGTTCATTACGCCGCACATGGTAGATTCTATAGATGGCGGCGATCGATTTGGTTTATTGGATTCTTTCAAATTAAAACATCATCCCTTAACCATTCCGGACAGTATTTTTGATGCGGTGCATGATGGCATGCAAGGAGTAATGGATAGAGGAACGGGCGCATCAGCAAAGGTTCCGGGAATTATTGTTTGCGGAAAAACGGGCACCGTTGAAAATTATTATAAAGGAGTAAAACAAAAAGATCATGCATTTTTTGCTGCATTTGCTCCGCGAGAAAATCCGCGTATAGCCATTGCCGTTATTTGCGAAAATGCAGGCTTCGGATCTACCTCTGCTGCTCCAATTGCAAGCTTGATGATTGAGCAATATTTGAATGATTCTATTGCCGGAAAAGAAAGAAAATTAAAAGTGGAACAAATTTCTAAAATGAATTTGATGCCCAAAAGAATTTATGATCTACTTCGTGAGAGAGATTCTATTCGCAATGCAAAAGATGCTAATCAACGAATGGAAAAAAATATTATAAAAACAGCGAAAGACACGATGGGCGTGGAAGAGGAAGATGCCATCGAAGGATTGGATAAATTAAAAAATAAACCAACCAAAGAAAAGCAATCAAGTGATTCCAATAATAATCACACTTCGGGGTCAATAAAAAATGCGTTGCTTCCGGAAAAACTAAAAATGGCTACTCTTATTTCTAATCCTAAATTAAGAAAGATTTAATGCGCAACGATTTAGGCATATCAAAAGGAATTGATTGGATATTGGTGTGGTTCTATATCATTTTTATTTCGATTGGATTGTTATGTATTTTTTCGGTAGAGTATAATTCTTCAGATCATATTTTACAAAATATTATCGGGCTCAAAAAAAATTATGCACGACAATTATTATTCATAGGAATTTGTGCCTTTGTAGCGGTGATGATTTTATTGATGGATAGTAAATTATTCACGGCTACAGCGAATTTGGGTTATGTCTTAGGAATGATTTTGATTTTACTCACGTTTGTGATCGGTAAAAATATTGGAGGCTCCAGTTCTTGGATTCCTTTAGGATTTTTCAATCTGCAACCGGTAGAAACATTTAAAATATTTGCTGCTCTTGCATTGTCAAAATATTTATCTCGGCCCGAAACGAATTTTGAAAATCCTAAATCACAAGCGATAGCCGCAGCAATAGTTTTGACTCCGGCAGTTTTTTCTATTCTTCAAAATGAAACCGGGTTGGCCTTAGTTTATTTCGCTTTTTTAATTCCCATGTATCGCGAAGGCTTGCCACCGGTGTATTTGATCATTGGATTCTCAATGGCGATTTTAGTGGTAGCAACCATTTTGGTTGAAAAAAATTTGTTGGCATTTATACTTACCGGCATTGCATTAGTTGCCATTTATATAATGCGCAGAAATATCAAAAGAGACAAAGGAATTTTGGTATTGATTCTCGGTGTATGGCTTTTGTGTGTGAGTATTCAACGATTTGCTGTTCCTTATTTTTTTGAAAATGTTTTGAAGCCTTATCAGGTAGAAAGAATTATGAACACTTTCGGAGTGGATTATGTACCTGCTGCTAACACCGCTTCATTAAGCGCAAAAGAAAAAAAAGAATTAGCCAAACAAAAAGAAAAAAAGAAAGCCAAAGAAAACTACAATGTAAAACAATCGAAAATTGCGATAGGCTCAGGAGGCTTGTGGGGCAAAGGTTTCCTTAAAGGTACTCAAACGCAAGGAGATTTTGTGCCGGAGCAACACACTGATTTTATTTTTACATCGGTTGGAGAAAATTTTGGTTTTTGGGGAAGTAGTTTGGTGATTATTTTTTTTATTTTATTTATGCTTCGGATTATTTTTATTGCCGAACGACAACGAAGTACTTTTAGTAGAGTGTATGCCTACAGCGTGGTGGCGATTTTCTTTTTCCATGTGTCTATTAATATTTTGATGACGATTGGGCTCGCGCCGGTAATTGGAATTACCTTGCCGCTTATCAGTTATGGAGGATCTTCTTTATTAACTTTTACAATACTTACATTTATTTTAATTCGCTTAGATGCAGATAGGCAAATGATTTTAAGATAAGTACAAAGAAATTTTTTATGAAAATATTTCCGCTCACAGAAGGAGCTTTTACAATAGATAGATCGAAAAAATTTATTCCGTTTGAAATGGGTGTTGATGATTTACAAAAACGTACCAAAGGAAGTTTGCTGGTAGAAGTACAACCGTTTGTGGTTATTACTTCTAAGGATATTATTATTTTGGATACAGGCCTTGGTTTTACTGATGATACAGGTCAATTACAAATTCATAAAAATTTAGCAGCACTCGGTATTAATCCTACGGATGTGACGAAAGTTCTATTATCGCATTTGCACAAAGACCATACAGGCGGCATAGCTTATCCTAATAAAAGAATTGTAGCCTTTGAAAATGCCGAATATTTTGTGAACAAAAATGAGTGGGAATACGCATTTCAAAATGAGTCTTTATCTTATCACAAAGAAAATTTTGCTTTGTTGGAACGCTATTCTAAATTAATATTTGTGGAAGAAGATGGAGCTATCGAAGATTATATTCATTATGAAGTTACAGGAGCACATTGTCCATATCATCAAATTTTTAAAATAATTGAAGACGATGAAATTGTTTTTTTTGGAGGAGATGTGGCTCCGCAATTACAACAATTAAAAAGCAGGTATCGGGCGAAGTATGATTTCGACGGAATAAAATCTATGGGGCTCAGACAAGAATGGAGAAAAAAAGGTGAAGAAGAAAATTGGACTTTTCTTTTTTATCACGACATAAAATATCCGGTGTATCAATTTATGTAGAGCTCTTTAAAATCCACCGTAGGCGCTGCTTCTATTGCATTTTTCTATTTTTCAACCGCTTGATGAGCACTCTTCGAAAATCTTGTTCGGCATTAAACACGCTGTTCATTCTTTCGTTTCCTAATATTTTTTCAAAATCAGGTTTGTATTTTTTTCTGATGTTCAATACTTTCTCCTCTGTTTCTAAAACATCACGACCTTTTTGATTGACCAATAAAATTTTCATTTCATTTTCGTATTGGCTATACACGGGCCAAAATTTTTCTGCTTCCGTCGGAGTTAATTGCAAGCGTTGTGTGATGAAGGCAATCTTTAATGCTTGTATTTTTTCGTTATGATTGTTCTTTTGTCCGTAGCTAAAAGAAATGCTACCAATAAAAAGTAAAAAGAGTGTAAAATATTTTTTCATAATTGAATTGTTTCTATTGGAATTGTGAATTTTCTAATCGTTTCAAATAATCATTCAATGCATTTTCATTAATCAAATAATCTTCAACGGAAGGGAGTTCTTTCACATTCACATCTGTAGTGAGTAAATTATTATCAGTAATATTTCCATTATTTTCTAAATAGGCAATAATATCATCATCGGTTAAAGAAGCAATTCCCATGTTGATATCTTCTTCCGTTTTGAATTGAAAAGAAGCAATTACATCACTATTCGTTTTTGTAGAAAAAGGATTATAAAATTCAAATGTTCCAACCAACATAACTCCGCCAAGAATCGCTGCTGCTGCGTATTTCCACCATTTGGAAGTGAGAGAAATAATGGGTGCTGCTTTATTTGTCTTTTGTTTTTCTACGATTGAAGGAGTGAGTTTTTCAAAATATCCCGCCGGTACTTTAAAAACTTGTTGATCTTTTAATGAATGTAAAATGGGAAATTCCATTTCAAAATTTTCTTTTTCCTTTTGGGTTTCTTCATCTTCACGAATAGCATCAATAATCTGATCACTTAAATTTTCAAAATAATGATCGGGAACATTTTCGGATGAAATAGTGTTTTCATGCGCTAAAACCCAAGTCAAAATCCTCTCAGGTAAAGTATCAAAATACTTATCAGGCACAACGCCTAAAGGCATCTTTTTTATTTGAGAAAATATTGGGCTGATGCTTTGTAATTCTTCTACTATTTTTTTTGATTCATCCATTTATATAAAGACTAATTTTTCTTTCAAAAGTTTAATGGTTCAATATATATTCTTCAATTTTTTTTGCGGCGTGATGATAGCTGGCTTTCAGCGAACCCTCTGTGGTAGCCAATATTACGCTCATTTTGGAGTACGGCATTTCATCATAATACCTCAGATTAAAAACCAATCGTTGCCTTTCCGGAAGTGATTGGATTCCTAATTGTAATTTCCATTCTAATTGATTGGCATCAAAATCGGGCTCACTTTTTAGTTGATGGGCAAGCCCGTTTTCATCATCATTAATGGCTGAAGTTCTTTTTCTTTTTTCTTGCGCTAAAAAAGTCAATGTTTCATTTGTGGCAATTCTGTACAACCATGTGTAAAGCCCACTATCTTCTCTAAAATTTTCTAATCCTTTCCACACTTTGATAAACATATTTTGCAACACATCATTGGCATCTTCATGGTTGATTACCATTCGGCGAATATGCCAATATAATTTTTCTTGGTATTTTTTAATGATACCGGTGAAGGCTTGCTCCTTGCTCGCCGGCACAGCAAAACTCTTTAAAAGTTCTTGATCACTTTGTGTTGAAATCATGAATATTTTTAGTGAAGAAAATGAATAAAATTATAGACTCAAAAAATCGCTTGAAGTTTAATCTCTATTTTATTTCAACTACCAACGAACCAAATTGTAAATTCCGTTTTTTAGTTGAGGATAAATTCTTTGATATATTTCCAAAAGAATATCCTCTTTTCTTGGCGATTGATTATAATTACTATTATTTAATAACGCCAAATCTTGATTACTCAATGCCCTATAATCACCTTGATAAGTAGCATATTCTTGCTGCCAATCTACCTGACCTGAATACCTGCGAAGATCAATATTATTTCGTGTATGCGCATCCGTTATGCGGCATTCCAATTCGCCACGCGCAGTAAAATATCTTCTCGTAACATACAAGGTAGCGGTGACGGTTTTATATTCAGCTTTACCGGAAGTATCAGTTCCTACCTGAATTTGCTTACTCACATTTCTTGAATATTGATTCGTTTGCGGATAAGGAATATCCAAATTTTGCCAAGTAATATCAACGATCCAATCAATATCTTTATTGGCTCGATCAGCATCTCTATCTGTGTAAAATCTTGCGCCCGAAGCTTTATTATAATCACTTCCTAAATCTCTTACCAGGCTTCTTTGAAGCATATCGCTATTAAAACTATTTCCGAAACTATTACTTCCCAAACGGCTGTAGTAGCTTGATTGATCGGTAACCGGATTTACTACTACATCTAAAATACCATTTTCATAAGCATAGCTCATTTGTTTTTTTACATCCTTATAGCCCGGCACATAACTATTGGCTTTTTTGAGGAAATAATAAGCATCTCTGTATTTTTGTTTATTTCCATCGGCGGTGTTTAATAAATCAATTCCATTTGCATACAATTCTGACGCAGCCTTTTGTTTCGTATTTTCAATCTCTTGTGTGAATGAAGAAGGTTTAATTAAATTAATTGCATCTTTTGAACTACTAATTACATTGTAGGTTTTTTGTAAAATTTCGTATTCCTTAATGATTTGGTCCCATTTTTTAATATCGTTAGACTGTTCATATTTTTCAATATTATTCAAATGAGTAACGGCTGCATCGTTGTACAAAATTTTTATCTGATTCTGAATTGCAGTATCAGACGGGTTTTTATCCAATTGTTTTAATGCAGCAGAAAGTGCTTTATCTTCTACCGTATTACCCACATTGTATTTAGAACTGCCGCAAGCAGAAAATAATATTATCGCAAAGAAGAAGTAAATATATTGTTTCATGGCTTCAATGTTTTTCTAATAATAGGACGACGAATGCACCGAAATAAATTTTAAAAAAATGTTAATCAGTCATTCAAAAAATTTACTGCAAAAAAAATTCCACAATCATTTTATTATTCGATGATTGTGGAATTTTATATTTTCCGAAAACCGGAATTAAAATTTTCTTGCTAAAACAACGGTGTTTTTAAACTTTTTTGTTTTACCATCTAAATTGAAAATCTCAGTGTACACAATATAAATTCCTTGAGGTAATTTTCTTCCTTTATCATCCAATCCATCCCAACGATAATAACCTGTAAGTCCGCTCAATGAATTTTTTTGCAAGAACCTTACTGAGCGGCCGCTTGCATCGAAAATAGTGATGTTCGTTACATATCCCATTGATGGGAATTGATAATTGATGGTTAAGAAATCATCAATACCATCATTATCCGGAGAGAATACTTCGGGAGTAATATTGATTTCGCCCGGTAAATTATCGGTTACTCTGTATTGAGAATTTTTATAACCCGGAGTTCCATAACCCACAGAAGACGCCGCTGAGTGAAAATTACTTTGCACCGAAGGGCCGCTGTAATCAATTCTTTCTAAGGAAACTCCTTGCGGATTTTTGATTAGAGCGAAATGCCATTTATCTGTATAATTTACTTCGTCTAAAATAGTGCCCTGGTTATTGAGTATCAATACATTTCCGCTGGTGTTAGCATAAGAAGGGAAACTGCTCATTTGTAAAAAGGCTTCCGGATTAGTTGTTATGTATTGACTTTTAACGATATCAGTATTGGTTGTTAATAAAACAAATTCTTTAGGAAAGAGAAGAACGCTTTCTGTTGAAATTTGTTGCATCCTAGATACTGCGCCGGCGCTGCTGCGATTCGCTAGATAGGTTTTACTTAAGTCAATAATTTTGTCGGAATTATTATATAATTCTACATAGTCTACACCACCTGATAAAGGATAAAATAAAATTTCATTGATCACTACATCGAGGCTATCGGGCACTTCGCCTAAACCAAATTTGGCTTTATTGCTGGTTAATGCGTTTCCGGAACAATCAGTGATATTATTGGCGGTTATATTATAAACCGTTTTTGCAGTTAAAGAATTATTGATGGTCAAATTTACTTTATTGAAAAACGGTCCAACACCTTCTGCATTTAATACGGTAAGACTATTATCTAAAGTGTAATTAGCCACAGTAGATACTTTGGCGCTATCCATCGTTTTATCATAAATTACCGTAACCATATTTGGCGCTGTAAAATAAGCACGAATTAATTTAGGAGAAGTAGCATCGGAAATGGTGCCATCTACAGAATTTTTCTTTCCTGGTGTACCACCGGTAGCATCCGTACTGGCTTTCCAATTGATAGAACCCGCGCATGGATTTTTTGTATCAATCATTTCAAGAGACCAACCACCATCTTTTTTTACATCATTTTTGTAAGTAGATAAATCGTAGGTAACCGCATGTATGGTACCATTCGAAGGAGATTTTAAAGTAATAGTACCTCCACCAATATTCATTGACGGAAATCCTGCAACACCTAATGTAGGTCCATAGGAAGTATATGCTGACGCGGAACTGGTAGCACAAATAATTATATATCCGCCGGGAGCTAAATTGAATGCCGGCAAAACAGCATTGGAAGAACCATCTGTGATTTTCCAATTTTGTAAATTGATGGTAAAGGCTGATGTATTTTTTAATTCTAAAAATTTGTAAAGAGGTAGTCCCACTTGCGGATTTGGATCAGGGAAAAGTTCATCAATAATTACATCATAGCGTTGTGGAGTATAAAAACTAAAATCAGAAGTCGCGGCAGTCATTGTATTTCCGGAAACATCTTTTACATTATTTACGGAAAGCGTATAGGTAGTACCGTTAGTAAAGGTAGATGCAAAAGTAAGATGCACTAATGCTGAATTAGTGGCATCTCTTACAGCCGTTGCCGGCATTCCTAATCCGTTATTGGCTGAATAATTTGCAATTGATTGGCTACTGGCTGCATCTATAGGCTCATTGAACAACACATCTACAGAATTAGAAGAGGTTGTAACAGTTGATTGTATTTGCGGTGGAGTTACATCCGGCACATAGGTTTTGATTTCTATTTCATCAAAAAAATGTTTTTGAAAAAAGCTCGCTGTACTTTGTTTTACAAAAAATCCAAAATAAGAAGTAGTAGTATAAGTAGCATCAGTTACAGTTCCTTCACTCGTGTAGGTCGATCCTGTTCCGCTCATATCGCGCATAAGATTCCACATATTTGAACCATCTCTTGTTACCAAAATTCGCATGGTATTGCTGCTTGTATTTAGAATATCATCTATACCGTCAATAATTTTTGTAATGACTCCTGTATTGCTTTTTCGATACAAACAGATCTCATCATTGGTACCACCGATTCTAACGAAATATCCGTAAGTACCCAGAGCGCTTAAATCGCTTGCTGAAGCAGTAAGATAAACATCAATATAATTAGCTGAAGAAGGATTAAAATCAATTTTTACCCAGAAACTCCATTGAGCAGTGGTAGCCATCGAATTGGCTGTACTTAAATAATAGCTGCTATTGGCAACCGTATTATTACTTTGTAATTGAAGATTGCTATTTACTATAAAATCTGAGGTATTGCCCACCCATACCGGATTTGTAGTGAAATCACCATTACTAAAATTCTCTGTTAATTGGGCTTGGGAAACACTATGAAATAACAAGGATATACATAGATAAAATAAAATTTTTCTTCTCATATTATATTGCTTAGTTTTTAAAGATAAATACTTTACGCTTTCTTTGCACTTTAAAGTTAAAAAACTATTTAATTAAAATGAAAATCGCAATTGTTGGAGCAACAGGTCTTGTGGGAAATAAAATTTTAAAAGTTTTAGAAGAAAGAAATTTTCCAATTTCGGAATTGATATTAGTAGCATCAGAAAAGTCGGTTGGGAAGGAATTGTTATTTAAAAATAAAAGCTATAAAATCATTTCGGCCCAAGATGCCATTGCCGCAAAGCCTGATATAGCGCTATTTTCAGCGGGAGGAGCCACTTCGCTTTTATTAGCTCCACAATTTGCAGAAGCTGGAACTACTGTTATTGACAATTCCTCTGCTTGGAGAATGGACGCTACAAAAAAGTTGATAGTGCCTGAAGTAAATGCCAATGTATTAACCAAAGAAGATAAAATAATTGCCAATCCGAATTGTTCTACTATTCAGATGGTTTTGGTTTTAAAACCACTTCATGATAAATATACCATCAAAAGAGTGGTAGTTTCTACTTATCAAAGCGTTACCGGCACAGGCGTGAAAGCAGTACAGCAAATGCAGAATGAAAGAAATAATATTCAAGGTGAGATGGCTTATCCTTATCCAATAGACCAAAATGTAATTCCTCAGATAGATGTGTTTTTGGATAATGATTACACCAAAGAAGAAATGAAAATGGTGCATGAGACCAAGAAAATTATTGGAGATAATTCTATTCAACTAACGGCAACGTGTGTACGAATTCCGGTGATCGGCGGACATAGTGAAAGTGTGAATATTGAATTTGAAAATGATTTTGATGTAAATGAGGTGAAGCAAATTTTATCGGCAGCAGAAGGTGTAATTGTGCAAGATGATATTCAACAAGGAATTTATCCTATGCCTTTATTGGCGCATGATAAAGACGATACTTTTGTAGGAAGAATTCGCAGAGATGAATCGCAGCCAAAGACTTTGAATTGTTGGATTGTAAGTGATAATCTGCGTAAAGGAGCCGCTACCAATGCCGTACAAATCGCGGAATATTTGGTAAGTCATCAATTAGTGGGGTAATATTTGCGGCGTCAGAAATTTTTTTATTGCGTTAGTCGGAGATCAGACGGGGCAAGATTTACAATAAGAATTTCTAAGAAAGTTTACTCAATGCCTCTCTTAATTTCTGCAACATTTCAGGAATTTCTTCTTTAATACAAGTACCCACACTTAACCGATACCAATTAGAAGTTTTGGGAGCTCCAAATGCATAAAACGGTACCACAGCTAATTTCGCTTCATCCAAAACATAAGAAGTGACTTGGCTTTGAGTGGATAAAACTTCTCCATCAGCTTTCTTTTTACCTACTAAATCCAATTGAATCGTTAGATAAATGGCAGCTTGCGGATCTATAGAATCTACCTTAAATCCTTCACTTTTTAATTGTTGAAATCCATCATAAATTCCTCTTAATCTTTCATTCAATTCTCTTTTATACTTAGTGAGATAGGTATCTACTTCTTGCGTCATTTTAAGAAATTTAGCCGTTGCTGTTTGTTCTGCCATGGGGCTCCAAGCACCTACATGACTATTAATCGCTTTCATTTTTGATAAAACATATTCCGGCCCCAAAGCCCAGCCCACACGAACTCCTGTGGCAGCAAACGATTTACTGATGCCATCGATGAAGATGGTATAATTTTTCATCTCGGGTCTTAAACTTACCGGATTATAATGTACGGTATCTCCAAAAGTTAAGGTCCAATACATTTGGTCGTACATCACATACAATTTTTTTTCCTCTCCATCTCTACGCTCATTTTCCTCAATCACCATATCACAAATCTTTTCGAGTTCTTCCTTCTTAAATACAGTGCCTGTAGGGTTTAGTGGTGAACAAAGTGCAATCAATGAAGCATCTTGAATGAAAGGTTTTATATCTTCTGCCGAAGGCATAAAATTAGTAGCAGCCGTGGTTTCTATTACCTGATGTTGTCCTTCTAAGAAATGAACATAGTGATTATTATTCCAACTCGGAACAGAATAAATTACTTTATCTCCTTTATCTACCAAAGCGCGATATAGCGCATAAATCAAAGGCCGACCACCGGCAGCAATTAAAATCTCATTTACATTATATTCAAGTCCTTCTCTTTCTTTAATAAAATCTGAAACTGCTTCTCTCAAAGGTAAAATTCCTTCGGCCAAGGGATAGGTAGTTTTACCTGCATTGTAGGCTTCAATAATTTCTTGTTTTAATTTTACGGGAATTGGAAATTCAGAAGAATCAAAATCACCAATCGTGAAATTATAAATCTTTTCTCCTCCTTTTATTTTTTCTTTGATCTCCGCACCTAATTTTACAATTTCGCTCCCAATAAGGGTTTCAGCTAATTGGCTCAATTTTCCAAAGGCCTCCCGTATACTTTTATAAATACTTATCACATCAATTATTAAAAGTTAAAAAATGAAGGAATTTCATTTTCCCATTTGGATAGAATGGTTCCTAAGCGTAATTTGATATATCATTTTTTGATATACTCACCTTTATAAATGTACTTATAATTTTTTTAAAAAACTCTCTAAACCAAGAATAATTTTTTCTGCTACTTGCTTTCTAAAAACCGAATTTCTTATTTTTTTCTCATCCTCTTTATTGCTCAAAAAAGCCACTTCTATTAAGCAGTTGGGATAATCAGTTGGGCCACTCAATGCAAAATTAAAACTACCAATATTTCCAAATTCTTTCAGCCCAATTGGTAACATACTTTTTAAAATAGCTTGACTTAATGATCTAAAACCTATATAACGATAATAAGTACTGACGCCACTGATGGTATCTTTTGATGAAGAATTAAAATGAATGCTTAATAAAATATCAGGCTTTTCTTGATTGAGAGAAGTGATTCTTTCATACATACTTAAGGTGGTATCTTTTTCTCGCGTCATGATAACACTTACCTTCTTTAGCTTCAATTGCTTCTCTAATTCTTTAGCAAATAAAAGTGTGTAATCTTTTTCTTGAATACCGGTTGAAATGCCCGTGGCGCCTCTATTTGAGCCTCCATGTCCGGCATCTATCGCAATGATGAGATTGGGTAATTTTAAAATTTTTGGTTGTCTTTTTACTCTAATAATTAGCGCATCATTTTCATAATAAATAGTGTAACCCCAATGCTGCGGATGTTTTAATTCGATGATCACTTTCATTACATCATCTTCCGGTTGTTCGAACCATGCATTTTTTATTTCGAGAGCAGAAGAAAGTTGGTTCAGCCAATTGGTATTATTCCCAACTCCAAAAATATCTACTACAATTCTGGAAGGATTAATTTCCATCCTGCTTCGGGAAGGTAATTTTTCACCAATCTGTATGGCAACATAATCGTATAATGAATCGCCAAAAACTTTCCAACTACCGGTGAGACGATTTTTTTCTTGGAAGTTGTCAATTTTGGTTACTAAACTTTTTTCGATGTAGGCAGAATGGTTTTGTGATAATTGTACTTTATAATTTTCTTTCACACTATCCACTACTTTCAAAACTACATTGCTATCTAAGAAGGTTATTTTGGCACCGCCCAATCTATCTTCTCCCAATCCATAATTCAAATAGGGAAGTGAATCGTTGGTACGCACAAAGAAATTCTCAACCGTTTTGTTTTGTGCACAAGAACATAAATAGGTTAGCAGGAAAAAAGGGAATAGAATATTTTTCATGTTGTGGAAATAATTCAAGAGGGTATATTTTAATTTTAAAAAAATAGAAAATCGCCAAACCAAAGCACGTCGTGGCTTCTACGCATCACGAAATGAAGTTCTCAATTTCAATAAAGCCACACATTCAATATGGTGCGTATGAGGAAACATATCAACAGGTTGTAATTTTTCTACGATAAAAGTTTCATTTAATAATTGCAAATCTCTTGCTTGCGTAGCAACATTACAACTTACATACACCATTTTAGGCGGCGCAATTTCTATTAATTTTTGAATCAATTTAGCGTGCAACCCGGCGCGCGGAGGATCAATAATTACTACATCGGGTTTTCCGTGAGTTGTAAAAAAATCATCATTGCAAATTTCAATTACATCTCCGGCATAAAAAAAAGTATCGGTTAAATTATTAAGCGCCGTATTTTCTTGCGCATCTTTAATCGCATCTTCTATTACATCTACGCCAATTATTTTTTTCACAGATTTACTCAAAAAAATTCCGATGCTTCCGGTGCCACAATACAAATCGTAAATTGTTTCATGGCCTTTTAAATCAGCGAAATTCTTTACTACATTATATAATACTTCGGCTTGCGTAGTATTGGTTTGAAAAAATGATTTAGGAGAAATTTTAAATTCGAATCCTTCTAATTTCTCAATAACGAATCCTCTTCCGGAAACTATTTGTGGGTTGAGATCGTAAATACTGTCATTCCATTTTGGATTGATGGTGTATAATAAAGTAGTTATCTCCGGAATGTTTTCTAACAAAAATTGACAAAGTGCTTCTCTTTTTTCTATGTCATCTTCTCCAAAAATTATATTCACCATTAATTCGCCGGTAGTGGTATATCTTAAAATAATATTTCTCAAAAAACCTTTGTGTTCTTTGATGTCGTAATAAGAATAATTATTCGTTTGCGCAAAACCGCGCACTAAATTTCTCACTTTATTATTCACCTCATCCATGAGCCAGCATTCAGTGATATCAATAATTTTATCGTACAATCTGGGAACATGATAACCCAATGCACCGCCGGGCCATTCGTTTTCTCCGAGCGCTTTTAATTCTTCTGCAGGCAAATATTTTTTATTGCTAAAAGTGAATTCTAATTTATTCCGATAATGAATCGTTTTTTCAGAACCCAAAATAGGAAGAACCGGTACATCGCCTATTTTTCCAATTCTTTTGAATACGTCGCGCACTTCTTGTTCTTTGTATTCTAATTGTTTTTCATAAGGCAACATTTGCCATTTACAACCTCCGCAAATACCAAAATGAATACAAAAGGGTTTCACTCTATCTTGGCTGTATTCCTTGATTGTAGTGACTTTCCCTTCAGCCCAATCTTTTTTATCCTTGGTTACAAATACGTCTACCACATCACCGGGAACAGCGCCTTCAATAAATAAAACTTTTCCGTTGATACGTGCTAATGATTTGCCTTCAGCCGCATAAGTTCTCACCAAAATATTTTCTACAGTGTATTTTTTTTCTTCTCACGAATGCAAAAGTAGTTTTTGTTTTGGCAAGCGAAGCATACTGTTTAAAATGTTAAGTATTTTGCACTTTGTTCTTTCTTCGAGTCAATATAAATATGTTTGTATTCTATTTTTAAACCCTATCTTTTTAAATTTAAAATGAAGCGAATTCCCGTTCCCGTTTACCTATTTTTTTTATTCTTGTTTTCTTTTTCTGCTTCAATGGGGCAAGGTTATCAAGTGAAATTGGAGGCTCCGGCTTACGACAGTGGTATCGCCTATTTGATTTATTATTTTGGACAGAATATGAATATTCAAGATTCAGGAAAGATGACAAATGGAGAAATCATTTTTCATAAAGAAGAGAAATTATTGCCGGGTGTTTATTCAATTGTTTTTCCCGGAAAAAATAAACTCTATGATTTTTTGGTGAATAAAGAACAGCAAATTACCATCAAAGCCGATACATCAGATTTAATCAACAAAACCATTGTAACAGGTTCTTCCGAAAATGATTTATTTATAAAATACCAACAATTCACGGCAACAATGAGCCCGTTATTGCAAAAAGAAATTGATGGCTATAATAACGCTACAAGTGCTGCAGACAGTGCATTACACCAAAGTAAGTATATAGAATTGAATGATAAAATGAATGCATATCGCAAAAGCGTTATCAAAGATTTTCCGAATTCTATGTTGGCTTCATTATTCTTAGGAATGCAGGAAACAACAGTTCCTAATCTACATCCGAAAACACATCAAGACACGCTGCAAAATTATCAATATTATAAAAAACATTTTTGGGATGGCATCACTTTTATGGATGATCGAATTATTCGAACTCCATTTTTTCTGCCAAAATTAGAAAGATATTTTAGAGAAGTAATTTCGCCTAATCCTGATTCTATCATCAAAGAATCTGATTATATATTGTTGTTAGCTCGCTCTGCTCCTGAGATGTATAAATTCTTGCTGAATTGGTTTACTGATGAATATATGAATCCGAAATACATGGGGCAAGATGCTGTGTTGGTACATTTATTTGAAAAATATCATTCAAAAGGAATTTCAAATTGGTTGAATGAAAAACAATTAACTGCGATTTCCAACAAGGCCTATATGGTCATGTCGAATTTAATTGGCAAAACCGCTGCGGATTTAGAAATGGTGAATGAAAATGGAAAGCCCACAAATTTATATTCTTTGAGTGCAAAATATGTAGTGGTAAATTTTTGGGATCCTACGTGTAGTCATTGTCGCATAGAAATTCCATTGATGGATTCGATCTATAATGCCAAATGGAAAAAGCAAGGAGTAAAAATATTTGCGGTACTTACTGAATCGAAGGAAAAAGAAAAATGGTTAGAATTTATCAATTCGCATCATTTAGAAAATTGGACCAATGTGTATGAATCGGAACAAAAACGAAAAGAAATTTTATCGAAAAATCAACCTTCTTTTAAACAATTATATAATGTGACACAAACTCCCACATTGTATCTTCTGGACAAGGATAAAAGAATCATTGCAAAGCAATTAACCTTAGAACAGATTGATGAAGTATTACAAACGAAAATAAAAAATGATTTACCAAAGTAATACAGATTCCATTTGCTCAAAACATAAACCGTGTAAAATTTTTACACAAAATTTTTTTAATCTACTCTTATGAAAAAAGGATTTTTATTAGCATTATTTCTTCCTCTATTTTTTATGGCGAAAAGCCAATCGATTTTTACTTATGGAAATCATTCTGTAGATAAATCTGAATTTCTAAGAGTGTATAACAAAAACAAAACGGATAAAAATGATACAAAAAATGCGATGCAAGATTACTTAAATCTCTATAGTATTTTTAAGTTGAAAGTGCAGGCTGCAAAGGATTTGAGAATGGATACTTCTGCAAGTTTTGAAGCAGATGTACAAAATTTTAGATTGCAAATTCAAGGAAGTTATTTAAAAGATGAAGGCAAAATAAATCAATTAATTCATGAAGCATTTGTAAGAAGCCAGAACGATATTCATGTGGTGGATTATTATATCGAAATAGATTCAACAGATGCTGCGACGAGTAAAAAAATAATCAATGAAGTTTATCATTCATTACAAAAAAATCCAAAAGAAGCTACAACTATTATTAACCAATTTCAAAATGATCGAGTAAAAATTACTACTTCTGATTTTGGTTATATCACTGTTTTCTCACTCCCTTATTCTTTTGAAAATTTGGTGTACGGATTAAAACCAGGGCAAATTTCAACTCCTTATCAAACCAAGAAAGGGTGGCATATTCTGTACAATGTAGATGTAAGGCCGGCTGTGGGAAGAATGCAAGCAGCACAAATTTTAATTGCCGCTCCAATGGGAGTAGAAAATCTGAGAATGAATGCAAAAAATTTGGCGGATTCTATTTATGATTTGTTGCAAAAAGGAGCAGATTTTGGAATGTTAGCCCGTCAATTTAGTAATGATAAAACTTCCTCTAAACAAGAAGGGTTGATGCCGGAATTTGGTATTGGAGAATATAGTTTACCATTTGAAAAAGCCGCTTTTGAATTAAAAAATAATGGAGATATTTCGAAGCCCGTTGAAACAGAATTTGGTTTTCATATCATTAAAAGAATTTCAGTAAACCCCGTTCCCACAAACGAGTCTAATGAATCTTTCCAACGTTTTTTACTCAATGAAGTAATGTCGGATAGCAGGAAAGAATCTGCTCAAGAATATTTCATTCAACAAGTACTTAAAAAAACGGGTTATCAAAAAAAGCCGGTGAATGAATTATCAATTTGGGAAGTGATTGATAGTTCATTGATGGAAAATCAAAAAGTAACTGTAAACGGTGTGAACGAAAAAACCGTTTTAATTTCTTTCAATGACGGATCTACTTGGAACGTGGCCGATTGGATTATTTATTTAAGAAATTCAGATCAAGTAGTGCCGGGCCAATTGCACGAATCCTATCAAAAATTATGGCCGGAATTTACGTCCTATGCGGCTTTAGAGAATTATAAAAAACGAATGGAAGAATTTGATGTTGATTTTAAAAATCAGATGGATGAATTTAAAGAAGGCAATTTGCTTTTTGAAATTATGCAAAAAAATGTTTGGGAAAAAGCCGCTGCAGATAGTGTAGGATTACTCAATTATTATAAACAACATAAAGAAAAATACAGATGGAATGCAAGTGCAGATGCCATTATTTTTTCTTGCAGCAACATTAATAATGCAGAAAAAGCAATTGAACAATTACATCAAGGAAAAACTTGGGCAATGGTGTTGGATAACAATTCTGAATGGATACAAGCTGATTCAGGAAGATATGAATTGCAACAAATTCCACTCGCACCAAATACAGATATTAAAGAAGGAATGATTACCCAACCTTTAAAAAACTCTTACGACCAAACGGCGAGTTTTGTAAAAATTATTAAAGTATATCCGATGAATGATTTGAGAACTTTTGAAGAAGCACGCGGATTAGTAATTAACGATTATCAAAATTCTTTGGAGGCACAATGGATAGAACAATTGAAGAAAAAATATCCTATAACTATTAACAATAAAGAGTTTCAGAAATTGTTAAAGAATTCAAGCAAAAAGTAAAAACTATATTTTTCAGTCTTTGTGGCAAAGTTTTTGAAAATACTCGTGTGAAAGTATTTTTTGAAACTAAAAACTATGAAAATGAAAAAATTATTAGCAATAGCTTTATGTGTATCGATATATACAACTGCTTCTTCGCAAGTTTATATTCAAGGTGGTGTAAACTTAGCCAACATTACAAAAAATTCATCGGGTGCTACATCAGATAAAAACATGCTCACCACTTTTAATGCAGGTATTTTAGGTAGAGTGCCTTTAGCACCGATGGTGAGTTTTGAAACAGGATTATTACTCGATGGTAGAGGTTCGAAAAGTGATACTTATTACACCAGTGCTAAAGATGATAATTATGTAAAAGCATCTTTTAATCCTCTTTATTTAGAAGTTCCGGCTAATTTGGTTTTTAAATTTCCAATCGGAGTTACCAGCGGAAGAAATATATTCGTCTACGCCGGACCGTATGCTGCAATGGGTATTGGCGGTAAATCAAAAATTGAAACCAAAATTTTAGGAAGCACCAGCACTTCTACAGAAACGATTCAGTTTAATGATGATAATCCTTCTACTTCTGCACAAGAAGATGCGAGCTACAATAAATTAAAAAGATTCGATTTTGGTTTAAATGTAGGTGGCGGAATTAATTTGGGAAAAGTTATTTTAAAAGCGAATTACGGTTTTGGATTTAATAAAATAAATTCTACACAAACTAATAATAGCGATAATAAAAACAAATACAGAACAGTAAGTATTTCTTTAGGTATTCCAATCGGTTTATTTTAGTCCATATCCTCTATTTAATAAAAACTGTCGGCATTTTGTCGACAGTTTTTTATTTAAATAATTTCCTTAACTACATTGGCAACTACATTCGATTTACCTAAAGTATAATAATGCAAAACGGGAACACCAAAGGCTTTCAGCTCTTTGGATTGTTGCATTAACCATTCTTGCCCTACTAATTCTACATCACTATCAGTTTTACATTTCATGATTTCATTACTCAATTCAGTGGGAATATCTACATGAAAAGTTCTTGGTAAAATAGATAATTGTTTTTTAGAAGTAATTGGTTTTAGTCCGGGAATGATGGGCACTTCAATGCCGCTCTCTTTACATTTTTTTACAAAATCAAAATATTTAGAATTGTCAAAAAACATTTGCGTGGTTACGTAATCCGCGCCTGCCTCCACTTTCATGCGAAGATATTTCAAATCACTTTGCATATTGGGAGCTTCAAAATGTTTTTCAGGATAACCGGCTACGCCAATGCAAAATTGAGTTTTATATCCGTCTCTAATTTCTTCTTCCAAATAAATACCATGATTGAGATTGACCGTTTGTTTCAATAGATCAAAAGCATAACGATGGCCGCCGGGTTCAGGTTCAAAAATAGTTTCATTTTTAGAGGCGTCTCCTCGAAGCAATAACACATTATCAATTCCTAAGAAAGCCAAATCAATCAAGGCATTCTCTGTTTCTTGAAGATTAAATCCGCCACAAATCAGATGTGGCACGGCATCCACTTTATAATGGTTCATGATGGCGGCACATATGCCCACCGTACCCGGCCTTTTGCGTATTTCTATTTTCTCAAAACTTCCGTCAGCGCGTTTTTTATACACTTGCTCACTTCGATGATAGGTTACATTAATGAAAGCAGGTTTGTATTCCATTAAAGGATCTAATTGATTATAAATTGAATCAATTGTTTTTCCTTTCAGTGGAGGAAGTATTTCAAAAGATACTAAAATATCTTTTGCATTTTTGATATGGTCAGTGACTTTCATGAATAAAAAATAATTGCAAACATAAGTGCTAAAGAAATAGCCTCCATGAGTTCATTAAAAAAAGTTGAACAAAAGAAGGAAGCTGATTTAATTGAGTTTTTAAAATTGTCATCATTGAAAAATTATCCAATAAAAAATGCTAAGATTCCCGTGATGACTAAAGTAACACCGGTAATGATGCCTGCATTATGTTCTAACGAATGCCAATTTAATTTGAGCATTCCCATGTAGGCAAATCTTACCAATAACAACATTCCAAGAGTAGTAATTACCAAATACAGTGCAGCGATAAACCAAATAAGCCAAGGAGCTTGTGAGCCGGCTAATAAGAAATAAGCCTCTATTTCCATACAAGGAGAAAGAAACATAGCCAACACCAATGCGATGATGATGGCCTTTTTAGATTTTTTCTTTTTAATATTTTCATCTATATGAAAATGTTTGTGATGATGATGCCTATAAATAAAAATGAGTCCTAAAACAATAAGAATGATAGGCGCTATGAGATGAGTAAAATTGGCCAAATTTTCAGATATTTTAAATCCTAAAAAACCAAGAATAAGACCTAATAAAACAGTACTCAAACCGTGTGATAGCGCAGCAATAAGGGTTACATTCGTTACTTCTTTCAACGTCCAATTTTCTTTTCTACCTATCGCAATGATGGGCAGCCAATGATTCGGAATCAACGCGTGCAAAAGACTTAAAATAATACTGCCGATAATAATGCTATACATAAATGGTATGATTATTTCTTTGTTCAAAAAAGAAACAATTGTGCAAGTTAATTTTTAATTAAGAGAAATGGGAAGTTTCAATATTCAATTCAGAAGTATTTAGTCAATTAATAAATGTAAATAGATTTAATTTTAATCCTCATTTAAACCCATAATATATGCAATGGCAAGGTAGAAGAGAAAGTAGTAATGTGCAAGATCGCAGAGGTGTATCCGGTGGAGGATTGGCTGTGGGCGGCGGTATCATCGGAGTTATTTTTGTGCTTGCAAAATTTTTATTGGGCGGAGGTGATATGAATGATTTGCAACAACTCATTCCGCCTCAGCAACAAGAAATGACGATAGAACAAAAAGCTGCTGAGGATAAAGAAGCTTCTTTTGTAAAAGTTGTATTGGCAGATACGGAAGATGTTTGGGGACAAATTTTTTCACAAATGGGCAAAACGTATCAACAACCGACATTGATTCTTTTCAGCGGTTACACCGAGTCAGGTTGCGGCAATGCTTCCTCTTCATCAGGTCCGTTCTATTGTCCGGCAGATCAATATTTATACATCGACCTTTCTTTTGCGAGACAATTAAAAGAAGAATTTGGAGCCAAAGGAGATTTTGCCATGGCGTATGTAGTGGCTCATGAAGTAGGTCATCATGTTCAAAATTTATTAGGACTTTCTCAAAAAATGGATCGATTGCGGCAACAATTAAGTGAAGTAGAATACAATCAATATTCTGTTCGGTTAGAATTGCAAGCAGATTTTTATGCAGGTGTGTGGGCGCACTATGATCAGAAGATGAAAAATGTAATTTCGCCACAAGATATAGAAGAGGCGCTAACTGCAGCCAATGCTATTGGTGATGATCGATTGCAACAACAATACCAAGGTACCGTAACGCCTGATGCATTTACGCACGGTACTTCTGCACAAAGAATGTATTGGTTTAAAAAAGGGTATGAAACGGGAGATTTAAATCAAGGCAATACCTTTGAAGAAGGAAGCTATTGATTTAAATAAAAAATACGATTTGAAAACTGCGTCTATTATTTCTCTTTCAAAATTATTATTACAAAAAGGAATTGCATTTTGTTGCTATCGTTTTCCTAATTCATCAGAAATTCATTTAGCTATTCAAAAAGGGATCGTGAATTTGAATGATAAAACGGAATTGATTATTGCACCTTTTCAGGAAAATGCTTCGGTAAAAAAAATAATGTTGCAGAAAATTTCTTCAGAAAATATTTCTGATGAAATTGTAGAAATTATCAACGCATTACCAAATGTAGCATTGAAGAGGATTTCATTACCTAAAGAAGAGAGCAAAGAAAAATATTTGGAAAGGATCCAAAATTATTTAGAAGAAATTCGTGCACAAAAAATTTCTAAAGCCATTCTCTCAAGAGTCATCAATATCAAAAAACCTAAAGGGTTTGATGCTTCTCATTTTTTTCTGAAATTATGTGAATCTTATCCGGAAACCTTTGTCAATTTGTTTTTTATTCCTGAGTCAGGATTGTGGATGGGCGCGAGTCCTGAGTTATTATTAGAAATTAAAAACGATCAGTATCACACAATTGCATTAGCAGCTACTCAACCCAGAAATGAAAACAAAGATTATGTTTGGGTGGAAAAAGAAAAAGAAGAACATCGATTCGTTCAAGAACATATTGAATCAGTTTTCCAACAAAATAATTGTTCACTCATATCTACAAAAGGACCTTATTCAATTGAATCGGGAAAGGTGGCGCATTTAAAAACGGAATATATTTTTTCAACAAATTTAACTTTACATTCTTCACAAATTCTCAATCAATTGCACCCAACTCCCGCCATTGGCGGACTGCCTGTAAAAGAGGCGCTCCATTGTATTGCACAATATGAAGGGTATCCACGAAATTATTATGCAGGCTATCTTGGTGAAACAAATGGAAAGGATTTGGTGCGATTATATATAAATTTGCGTTGTATGCAAATTGGTGAAGAAGAAATTGCCTTATTTGTAGGCGGTGGCATTTCTGCAGATTCTAATCCGGAAAATGAGTGGAAAGAAACTATACAAAAGAGCCTTACTTTGCTGCAAATTATTGATAAGCCTTTATAATATAGGCCACAGAAAATGAAATTATCCGACAAAAAAAGTGCTCAACAAATTGTTCTTGCCTTATCTGCATTGGGATTAAAGCAAGTAGTGATTTCTCCGGGATCGCGAAATGCTCCTTTAATTATTTCTTTCAATCGACATCCGAAAGTAAAATGTACTGTCATTCGAGATGAACGCAGTGCGGCATTTTTTGCTTTGGGAAAAGCGATAGAATCAAATGAACCCGTGGCAATAGTTTGCACAAGCGGTTCTGCAGTCTTAAATTTTGCGCCGGCTATTGTGGAAGCTTTTTATTTGCGTGTACCCCTAATCATTATAACGGCCGATCGCCCTGAAATGTGGATTGGACAAGGAGATGGACAAACTATCAATCAAAAAAATATTTATCAAAATTATATTCGTAAAAGTTATCAATTTGATGGGGATGCAAAAGATGATGATGTATTGTGCGAACAAATGGAGCAGATCCAAGAAGGATTTTTGTTAGCTATGGAAAAAGATCGGGGCCCTGTTCATTTTAATGTAGCATTTAATGAACCCTTATTTGGTGTGGCTGAAGCAACGTCTTTTCAAATTCCAAAATTTTCAACTCCAACGATTACTACCGATTTTTCTAAAAAGAAAATGAAAACATTACAAGGAGAATTTTCCAATTCTAAGAAAGTAATGGTGTTAGTAGGACAAGAGCCACCTAATCAACATTTGCAAAATTTATTAATACAATTTTCTCAATTTGATAATACAATTGTGCTGACTGAATCCACGGCTAATATTCATCATGTCAATTTTATTGAAAATATTGACAGATGTATTATGCCCATGAAGGAAAATGAAATTGCCGATTTCTTCCCTGATATTTTAATCACTTTTGGCGGTGCGATCATTTCAAAAAAGATCAAAGCTATTTTGAGAAAACATAAGCCAAGCCAACATTGGAATGTGCATCCGTACGATTTTGAAATGAATACTTATCAAGCACTCACGCATCCAATCGAAATGACAACGGTTGAATTTTTACAAGATTTTTTGAACGATTTAGAATTAAAAACTGATTCGAATTATAAAAAGACCTGGATACAACGGTCATGCCTACTCGAAGAAAAGCATCAACAATTTGTGCAAGAAGTAGCGTATAGTGATTTTTGGGTTTTTTCAACGATCTTAAATAAGATACCCAACAATATGGCGCTCCATTTAGGAAATAGTTCTCCTGTTCGGTATGCGCAATTATTTAATAATCAAACGATCCAAAAATCTCACTGTAACCGCGGCACCAGCGGTATCGACGGATGCACGAGTACTGCAATGGGCGCGGCTTCCGTTAATTCTACTCAACCGTTTTTATTAATCACAGGCGATGTGGCTTTTTTCTATGATAGCAATGCTTTTTGGAATGATCATTCTCCGGAAAATCTCAAAATTATTTTGATAAATAATTCCGGTGGAGGAATTTTCAGAATTATAAAAGGTCCTTCAGAAGTAGAAGAATTAGAGGAATTCTTCGAAACCAAAAGCCATCGTTCTGCCAAGAAATTCGTTGAGTTTAACGGATGGAATTATCTTTCGGCTAATAGTAAAGAAACTTTGCAAGAAGTATTAAACAATTTCTTTAGTGAAGATTCTAAGAGAGTCGTTTTAGAAATTTTTACTCCGAATGAGATCAATCCCAAATGTTTAGCAGATTATTTTAAATATTTAGAAATGAATTAAATCTATTTCTTAGATCAATTTTTTAAACATGTTGCAATGTTCTTTTCAGAAATTCACCCTTCGATTCATTAAGCCGGGAGGCACGTCCCGCGGTATTTTGAATGAAAAAGACACTTGGATCATTTCTTTGTATGATGATTCACAAAAAGATCGGATAGCGTATGGAGAATGCGGACTTTTTAAAGGATTAAGTGATGATGATCGACCGAATTATGAAGAGAAATTATCAGCCGTTTGTAAAAGGTTGCCTTATGAAAAAGAAAAGGTGTTAGCAGATTTAAAAGATTGGCCTTCCATTTATTTTGGTGTAGAATCTGTTTTGAAAGATTGGGAAAACGGTGCGCAAGGAATTTTGTTCAAAAGCGATTTTACAGAAAATCATGAAGGCATACCTATCAATGGATTGATATGGATGGGAACGAAAGAATCGATGTTGGTACAAATAAAAACTAAATTGAAAGAAGGTTTTACTTGTTTGAAATTAAAAATTGGAGCGATAGATTTTGAGAATGAATTGTCGTTGCTTCGATTCATCAGAAATGAATTTAATGCTCAAGAAATTTCTTTAAGAGTAGATGCCAATGGGGCTTTTTCTACAAAAAATGCATTAGAAAAATTAAGGCAACTTTCAGAATTCGAGCTGCATTCAATAGAGCAGCCGATTCGCGCTGGACAATGGCAAGAAATGGCTGCGCTCGTGGATCAAAGTCTTGTCCCTATTGCCTTAGATGAGGAATTGATTGGAATAAATATATTGGAAGAAAAGAAAAAATTAATAGAAACAATTCAACCTCCTTTTATTATTTTAAAGCCAAGTTTGGTTGGTGGATTTGCAGGTTCCGATGAATGGATTGAAATTATAGAACAACACAAAGGAAATTGGTGGATTACTTCTGCACTAGAAAGTAATATCGGATTAAATGCAATTGCGCAATATACTTTTACTAAAAAAAATCCGCTGCCGCAAGGTTTGGGAACAGGGCAATTGTATTTGAATAATTTTGATTCACCATTAGAAGTAATTCAAGGAAAATTATTTTCGAATAAGCATCACCGTTGGAACTTTGATAATTTAAATTGATGTATTCATTTACTGATTATACTACATTAACTTTAAACAACACCTTTTTAAAAGGAAAAGAGATTCTCGACTTTTGCAAAAAATCAGAACAACCTTATTTTCATTCTATCGGTAAATTTGTTGAGGAATGGTTTAATCCAAATTCAACAATCCAAATTCAAACGAGCGGTTCAACAGGAAAGCCAAAAATAATTTCAGTTCAAAAAACCCGAATGCTTTACAGCGCCTCGCTTACAGCCCAATTTTTTGATTTTCAATTTGGCCAAAATGCGTTACTCTGTCTTCCTGTAAATTATATCGCCGGAAAGATGATGATTGTTCGCGCAATGTTTTCCGAACTCAATCTGATTTGTGTAAACCCGACTCAAAATCCTTTAGAAAATCTTCCACACAATTGGGCAATTGATTTTGCTCCGATGATTCCATTGCAATATCAAGCGATAGAAAACCACTCTTCAATTTCTCAAATTAAAAAAATCTTGTTGGGCGGAAGTGCATTAAATGAAGAGGTAGAAAAGCGAGCAAATTTATCTGAGGTTCAATTATTTCATGGTTACGGAATGACAGAAACTTTAAGCCACATTGCGTTAAGAAAAATTAATGGTGATGATGCAACTCCGTACTACACTGCTTTTCCTGAAATTAAGTTGGATGTAGATAATCGAAACTGTCTTACCATTGAATCACCAAAATTATTGGATGAAAAAATTATTACTAATGATGTAGTAGAATTAATTAACTCGCATCAATTCTTTTGGAAAGGAAGATTTGATTATGTAATTAACTGTGGCGGCATCAAACTACATCCGGAAATAATTGAAAAAAAATTACAACCTTTAATTAATAAGCCATTTTTTGTGACGGGTATAAAAGATAATCATTTCGGTGAAAAATTGGTTTTATTTATTGAAGAAAAATCTTTATCCGATGAATCTATTTTTGCCTTAAAAATCGGTATGGAAGCGGCTTTGGATAAATACGAAATTCCCAAAGAAATTTTATTTGTTGAAAAATTTGTCGTTACAGAAAGTGGAAAAATCAATCGCCCACAAACCAAAGCGCTTGCCATTAAGGATTAATCATCACAATATTTCTTAGGTACGCACTTTGATATAGATAACTAAAATGTGTATGACACAAGGTATCATTCTTCAATATTTCCATTGGTATTTACCGAACGACGGTAATCTATGGAAACAAATTCAAGGCGATGCCCAACGACTCAGTGATTTAGGGTTTACCACCATTTGGTTTCCTCCCGCTTGCAAAGGTTCGAGCGGCGGCTACAGCGAAGGCTACGATATTTATGATTTATTTGATCTGGGCGAATTCGATCAAAAAGGAAGTGTACGAACTAAATACGGAACCAAACAGGAATACATAGACGCAGTAAATTCGGTTCATTCTGTCGGAATGAATGCTATGGTAGATATTGTTCTAAATCATAAAGCCGGCGGCGATGAAATGGAATTAATAAAAGTAGTAAAAGTAAATCCTGAAAATAGAAATCAAGATATTACTACACCATTAGATATAGAGGCATTTACTAAATTTACTTTTCCGGGTCGTGCGAAAAAATATTCTGATTTCGAATGGAATTATACCTGTTTTACAGGAGTAGATTATGCTTATAATTTAAGTGAAGGCGGCATATTCAGAATTTTTAATGAACATGCAGAAGGTTGGGAAGATGTGATTGACGATGAAAAAGGTAATTATGATTATTTGATGTACAATGATATTGAATTTAGAAATCCTGCTGTGGTAGATGAACTCAATAAATGGGGTAAATGGTATTGGGATCAAGTAAATTTTGATGCAGTTCGTTTAGATGCCGTAAAGCATATTTCACCATCATTTTTATTAAATTGGTTACAACAATTACGAAGCAATACACAGAAGGAAATTTTTGCGGTGGGTGAATATTGGGCACCGGGATATTTGAATAAATTATTAAAATACTTGGAGGCGACGCAAGATCAAATGAGTCTTTTTGATTCATCACTTCATCAAAATTTTCATCAAGCTTCTAATGGTGGTAATCATTATGATCTGCGAAATATTTTTCAAGAGTCGTTGGTCTCCGTTCGGCCGGATAAAGCGGTAACAGTTGTGGCCAATCACGATACACAACCACTGCAATCGCTGGAAGCGCCTGTGGAAGCGTGGTTTAAGCCTTTGGCTTATGCCCTTATTTTATTGCGAGATGAAGGATACCCTTGCGTTTTTTATCCGGATTTATATGGTGCTCATTACAAAGATCATGGAAGAGATGGTAATGAATACGAAATATGGATGGCCAAGGTGGATGAATTAGAAAATTTATTAAAGGCCCGAAAAAATTTTGCATTCGGAATGCAAAGAGATTATTTCGATCATCCTAATTGTATTGGATGGACACGCGAAGGAGATGAGAATCATGGCGGATGCGCCGTGGTACTTTCTAATGGTGATAGTGGCAATAAATATATGGAAATGGGTACGCGATATTCAGGAAAAAAATTCGTTGATCTTTTAGGAAAAATCCCTGAAGAAATTATCATTAACGAAGAAGGATGGGGAAATTTTTTAGCACAAGCCGGTTCGGTTTCCGTGTGGGTTGAGCAAGAATCTATTCCCAACATATCGTAATCAAAAAATGGGAGTTTTATTTTCAGCGAGTAAAATCTCTTCAATTCAAGTAAGTTTGTAATAATAAAATTGAATAATTATGAATGATAATTTTGCAAAGCGAATCGGCAAAGAAGTAGAAGAAATTAGAGCCGCGGGCCTTTATAAAACGGAAAGAATTATTACCAGTGATCAAGGTGCGGAAATAGAAGTTGGTGGTAAGCAAGTGTTGAATTTTTGTGCTAATAATTATTTAGGTTTATCTGCTCATCCTAAAGTTTTAGCTGCTGCAAAAAATGAAATTGACGAAAGAGGCTACGGCTTAAGCAGCGTGCGCTTCATTTGCGGTACGCAAGACATCCATAAGGAATTAGAAAAAAAGATTTCCGAATTTTTAGGTACAGAAGATACGATTTTGTACGCCGCTTGTTTTGATGCAAACGGTGGAGTTTTTGAACCGCTTTTTGGAGAAGAAGATGCGATAATTTCTGATGCACTCAATCACGCAAGTATTATTGATGGTGTGCGTTTATGTAAGGCACAGCGTTTTCGTTATGAGCATAATGATATGGAAGATTTAGAATCCAAATTAAAAGAAAGCCAAAATCTCAGAAGCAGAATTATTGTTACCGATGGTTCTTTTAGTATGGATGGCACGATTGCGCAATTAGATAAAATTTGTGCGTTAGCAGAAAAGTATGATGCAGTAGTGATGATAGATGAATGCCATTCTACAGGATTTATCGGCAAAACCGGAAGAGGCACTCACGAATACAGAGGAGTGATGGGAAAGATTGATATAATCACCGGTACCTTAGGAAAAGCATTAGGCGGCGCGAGTGGTGGATTTACCTCGGGAAAAAAAGAAATCGTAGAAATGTTGCGCCAACGAAGCCGTCCGTATTTATTCAGTAATACAGTGGCACCAAGCATTGTAGGCGCATCTATTGCTGTGTTGGATATGCTCAGCGATTCATGTGAATTAAAAGATAAATTAGAATATAACACCAAATATTTCAGAGAAAAAATGACTACCGCCGGATTTGATATTAAACCCGGAGAACATCCCATTGTGCCTATAATGCTCTACGATGCAGTAGTGGCACAGAATTTCGCGGCAAAATTATTAGAAGAAGGAGTATATGTAATTGGATTTTTCTTTCCGGTTGTTGCAAAAGGACAAGCGAGAATTAGAGTGCAATTAAGTGCTGCTCATGAACAAAAACATTTGGATAAAGCCATAGAAGCTTTTATAAAAGTGGGAAAAGATTTGGGAGTGCTGAAGTAGCCATGCGAAATAAAAAATGATGACAGAAAACGAAGCCACCTTCAGAGCGAAGAGCACCATCAAAAGTGCCGATTTAGATCACCGTCACAAAATCAATTATAATATTGACAAGTACAATAAAGCGGTCCCTGACGGAAAGCGCCAATTCGCTGATAATAATTTAGTAAAGGAACGTGCTAAGAATATTAAATGGCGTGCCATTGAACATTTGGATACCCATCTGGAACAATTCGAAAAAAACTTTACTGCTCGAGGAGGAAAAGTAATTTGGGCACAGAACTCACAGGAAGCCTTAGACGAAATTCTAACTATCTGCAAAGAAAAAAATTGTCGGACCATTGTAAAAAGTAAGAGCATGGTCTCGGAAGAAATTCATCTCAATCACTTTTTAGAAAAAAATGGAATTGAAAGTATAGAAACGGATTTGGGTGAATACACCGCCTTACCATATTGTAACGCCTGCCATGCATAAAAGTAAAGAGGATGTAGCAAAATTATTTTCAGAGAAATTGGGTGTGCGGAGTCAATTAACTCCGTCAGAATTAACATTAATTGCTCGAGAAAAATTACGTAAAAAATATCTTGATGCAGAAATAGGAATTACCGGAGCTAATTTTTTAATCAGTGATATTGGAGCGATTGCACTCACTGAAAATGAAGGTAACGCAAGGCTTTCAACCGCATGGCCTAAAACTCATATTGTTGTTGTAGGGATAGAAAAAATGATTCCTTCCATCAATGATTTGGCATTGATGTGGCCATTATTATCTACTTATGGTACTGGACAAAAAATGACTGTTTACAGTAGCATTATTTCCGGGCCGCGCCAACCGAATGAAAGTGATGGCCCTGAAGAAATGTATGTAGTATTATTGGATAATAATCGTTCCAGTGTTTTAGCGAATCCAAAACAACGCGAAAGTTTATATTGTATTCGTTGTGGCGCGTGTTTGAATGTTTGTCCGGTTTACAAAAATATTGGTGGCCATTCTTATGGTACTACTTACAGTGGTCCAATTGGAAGTGTTATCTCTCCTACTTTAAATGGTTTGGAAGAATATAAACATTTGAGTTATGCCTCTTCTTTATGTGGAGCATGTACAGAAGTTTGTCCGGTAAAAATTCCAATTCATGAATTATTATTAGAGAACAGAAAAGCCGGTGTAGAAGAAGGTTTTACAGATTTTTCTGAAAAAATGTTTTGGCAAGTTTGGAAAATTTCATCGTTAAAAAGAAATTGGATGAATAAAGGAAAGAGCTCTTTAAAATCTAAGATGTTCAATTTTTTATTTAAAGAATGGAATAAACATCACACTCCGCTTCAATTCAGTCCAAACACTTTTAATCAAATGTGGAAAGAGAAAAATGAAAAGAAACAAAATTAATCGCCGAATTTTTATCCAACTACAATGTACATAATCGCCCACAAAGAAACAACAGAAATAAGCGCCCATAAAATTACTCCTTGTACCAAAGGCTTGATGCCAACGGATTTCAACACTTTAGCAGAAAGGCCTGCGCCTATTAAAAATAAAGTAACCGTTAATCCAATTTTTGCTAAATAAACCAAAGTTCCCGAAATCGATTGCATAAAAGGAACATAGGTATTGATAACCATCGCTAAAATGAATAGGCCAATAAAATAAGGAATCTTAATTTTTTGTTTACCTCCTTTTACAAATAATGTAGTTAATAAGGCCACCGGAATTATCCATAATGCTCGGCTCAATTTTACTGTGGTAGCGATCTCCAAAGCTTGTGCTCCATATTTATTAGCAGCACCTACTACAGAACTTGTATCATGTATGGCAATAGCACTCCATAATCCAAATTGAGTTTGCGATAAATGCAAAAGATGTCCTACAAAAGGAAAAGCAAAAAGTGCAATTGAATTTAAAATAAAAATCGTTCCTAACGCGATAGAGATTTGTTTTTCATCTGCTTTTATTAATGGGCTTATCGCTGCAATCGCACTACCTCCGCAGATAGCAGTGCCGCAAGAAATTAAATGCGAAGTTTTACTTTCTATAGTTAATAATTTTCCCAACAATAATCCAAAAAAAAGTGTGCCCACAATAGAGCATAACGTAAATAAAAATCCATCTTTACCCACTTGCAATGCGCTCTGCACATTCATTCCAAATCCTAAACCAACTACAGCAATTTTTAATAAAAAAGAAGTGGCTTTGTGATTCAAATGTAAAAATGGATGACCCACAAATTGAGCAATGGCAAAGCCCATCAACAAAGCTATTGGAGGCGAAACTAAAGGGGTAAGACATAAAATCAATGCTGCAAAAAAAATATATTCTCTTGTAGAAAATTTTCTTGCTAAAATATTTTTAATTTTTTTGGATGTCTTGTAATTACTATTGGTATTCATTTCCATTCATTTTTCTTAGTGCAAAGTTGTTTCAGATTAAACGGAAAAGGAAATGGTAAAAAGTAATTTGCAATTACTTAAAGTTATAATGGCGAACGAATTTCATAAATAATTCGGGCAGATTACTGTTGTGTCCTTGTAATTGAATGAAATAAAAAAATCGCTCAATCTTTAAATCTTTAACAGGAATTATTTGTAATTCATTTCGTTGAATTTCATTGATGATAGAATGCAGTGAAAGAAAAGCCATGCAATGGGAATGGGCTAAATAGGCTTTTATACTTTCTGTGCCGGCTAATTGCATCTCAATTTTGAGCTCTCTCAATTTGATATGGAATGCCTTTAATGAATGGGCGATTACCTCCAAAGTGCCGGAGCCGGGTTCACGTATGAGTAACGGAATGGATAATAAATCTTTTGCTTGAATAGATTTTTTCTTTGCTAAAGTATTTTGGGAGGAAGTCACCAACACAATTTCATCTTTAATAAATTCAGTGTATTTGATGGAAGCTTTTTTAGAATGTCCTTCGATGATTCCTAAATCAATTTGTTTGTTTTTTAATGCAGTTTCTATTACTTCGGTGTTGTTGGTAATTAAGTCAATCTTAATATCAGGAAATTTTTTATGAAATTCTGCCAATACCGGCGGCAATACATATTGCGCCACGGTGGTGCTTGCTCCTATTTTTAATTTACCATTATGTTGATGAATCAAATGGCTCATTTCGAATTCTAAATTGCGATATACTCCAAACAAAAGTTCAGTGTGTTGCAATAAAGTTTCTCCTGCTTTGGTTAATTTAATTCGTGAACCATTTCTGTCGAATAGTTTTACTTTAAATTGATGCTCTAATTCATGGATATGTTTGGTAACCGCCGGCTGAGTAATAAATAATTCTTCTGCAGCTTTAGTAAAATTAAGCCTTTTGGCAACCGCTTGAAAAACTTGAAGCCGAAAATCCATGATGAAAATTTAATGAATCATTTTTATAAAAATAGAATTTTCAAGGGATTTATTATGTAGCCAAATCACTTTCCGCTTCTACAATTTCTTCTTTTTTATTACCTCCGGTGATGATCAATCCTATCATCATAAATAGTACAGTCAAAATAATTATTTGAATGATTAATGATTTATTTACCACAGGAATTGCTTGTGTAGCCGGAATAGCAAAGAATAAAAGAATCGTAATTAAGCCGCGTGGTGCTACAAATAGCAAGGGGAAAAGCGGAAGTTTTGAGATCTTTAAAATACCTGCTCTAATTATTATGATGATGGCAAATATTAATGAAGCCAATCCCAAAGTATCCAAATTAATAATTTCTTTTGTTTCAAAAGAAAAACCAAATAAGGTAAAGAAAAATGCTCTTATGAGAAAGGCTCCTTCTGTCACAATTTCTCTAAATTTTTTTACCTCTTTATTGAATTCGTAAGGGTTTAATCTTTTGATCCATTCAAAACTTTGCAATTCTTCAATATTATTTAAAAATAATCCGAAAATTAAAATAAATATGAGCGCCGGTAGATGAAAAATTTCTGAAACAGCATAAATTAAAATCACTAAAATGATGATGGGCGCATGTTTTATCGGATGATCAATGGTGCGCAACAAAAAGGAAAGTCCAATGGTAGCGATGAAAGAAATGACTCCGATTATTAAAAGTTGAAAACCGAAATGTAAAAATGATTGTACATTAATGCTGCTGTTTAATAAAATAAAATTGAAAAACACCACACCCAAAATATCGGAAACACTGCTTTCATAAATTACGAATTCTTTATCAGGTTTTTTTAGATTTCGTGCACTGGAAATAGCCACTGAACTGCTGATGATACAAATGGGAATTACATTAATTAAAATAAGTGAAGTCGGTGAATTGCTAAAATAATAAAGTGCTATAAACGTCAATATGGATATTAATATCATTGACGAGAACGCACCTAAAAAAGATTTTCTCACTAAAGGAAATTTCGATTTGTTCAAATCCAATTCTAACGCACCTTCCAACACAATGAGAATAAGCCCTACGGTACCAAAAATGGGTAATAATTTAGAGAGATCCGGAATTTCAAAAGTAAAAAAATCGGCAGCCTGCCTGCATCCCCATCCTAAAATTAATAAAAGAATTACGGAAGGAATTTTGGTTCGCGCAGAAGTAAGATCAAACAAATACGCCAATAAAAGGAGTAAGCATATTATGATGATAATGGTGATGGGCATAAAAAAGTTTAAGGTCCAAAATTTATTTTTTCAAGTCCATGGTAATTGCAATGCTGCTTTGCAATTTAAATGTATAATCTTAATAATTGCTTCTATTCGCTTTTTCTTTTACAATCTGAGAAATAGGAATTTTTTATTTAACCCATTTATGAAAATTGAATGAGAAAATTTTTCCGTATTCGGCTTAATAAATATTCATCGGTTTAAAGCAACACTTTTTGGAAAATACTACTTTTTTCATATTTTTTTTATTTGCCTTTGTTTTTACTTTTATCATTCAAATCAAACGATTGGAGATTAAAAAACAAAACACATTTTATGAAAAAGATTCTTTTTTTCTGCTCAATGGTAATGTTCATTTTCTTCTTTGCAGGATGCAAAAAATCAACTCCTTCGGAGGATTATAAATGCACTTCTTGTAAAACTACGCCGGATGCATTACCAGAAAATAATAACATCAGCAAAGGCGTGTATAAAGGAGTTGTAATTGGTTCTACGGGCACAATTCAATTCAATATTGCCAATGGTTCTTCTACTATCAATGCAGTAATGGTATTAGATGGAGTTACTGTCAATCTTACTTCTGATATCACGTGGCATGCAGGCTCAGCCTACATTGCGCCTTTCAATGGCACATACAATGGTGGCCCAATTTCCGTACACTTCTATGTAAATGCAGATGGCAGCAATCCTCAGGTAGTGACTTCCAATATTCCGGGACATCCAAGTGCGGTATTTATTATCGAAAAAGAACAATCCAATTTTTTAATAGAATGTTTTGAAGGAACGTATAGTTCTACCGCTCCCGAAACGGGTACTTTCAATCTTTTGGTGGCGCGTGCATTGGGATTAATGGGCGGTGCTTCCAGAAAAACAGGTAGTGCTGTGAATGAAGATATTGATGGTACAGTTTCGTCAGATGGCACCTTATACATCGATAGCCAAGCAGTGGGTAAAATTGTAAATGATACCATGAGCGGCTCATTCAAAGATCATAATAATGCCACAGTAACTTTTCAAGGAAAGAGGACTTTATAAAATCGTAAGAAAATAAATTTTTTAAAAGCCAACCATTGTGTTGGCTTTTTTATTTTCCAAAATGGAAATAAAAAAAATGATTGAAATTTTTTTAGAAAGAATAAATAAAAATTTATCAATGCTTCCTCAAAAATTGGCACAGCATTAGTTACTATATTTTAAAATTATTTAACCAGAAAAAATATAAATCATGAAATCAGCAACAACAAAAAAAGCACCTTCCAAAACTGCAAAGGCCGGAAAGACAAAACCTAAATCCACAGCAGCAGATGGTTTAAGAGCTTTGTTAGAAGACGAGTTGAAAGATATTTATTGGGCTGAAAAAGCGCTTACGAAAGCTTTGCCTAAAATGATTAAAAATGTTTCTACTCAAGAATTAAAAGATGCATTATCTGCGCATCTCGAAGAAACCGAAACGCATGTGGAGAGATGTGAACAAGTATTCGAATTATTAGGCAAACCCGTACGTGCCAAGAAATGTGAAGCGATGGACGGTTTAATAAAAGAAGCAGAAGAAATAATAGAAAGTACAGAAATAGGAGTAGTAAGAGATGCAGGAATTATTTTAGCTGCTCAAAAAGTAGAACACTATGAAATAGCTACCTATGGCACACTTCGAACATTCGCAGGCACCTTAGGCGAAGATGAAGTGCAAGATCTTTTGCAAACTACCTTGGATGAAGAAAAAGGTGCTGATGTAAAATTGACCGTAGTTGCCGAATCTTCTATCAATGTAGAAGCAGCAGAGGAAGGAGAAGAAGAATAACAACTCAACATACATTTTAAAAAGGCCGTATTAAAATAGAATTTGCTTTATAAATTTCGAGCCGGTGCAGACGACGGTGATGACTTTTGGAAATATTAATTGACAACGAATAAATCAAAATTCTATTTTAATCGGCCTTTACTTTTTAAAAAAAATTACAAAAAAAAGTGTAAAAATTATTAAGGTTGGTAATTGTTTAAAATGATTTTAAACTCGCTTCCTTTATCTACTTCGCTTTCAATCGCGATTTTTCCGCCGGAATTTTCTACCAATTGTTTTACAAGATGCAATCCAATGCCGGTGCCCTCTATACCATTATTGACGCGGAAATATTTAGAAAAAATTTCTTCGTGTTTTCCTTTATCGATACCAATTCCATTATCCAATATGGAGAGGGTAATTTGATTATTATCTAATCGAGTTTTTATTTTTATTTCCGGCTTGCGATCAAGTGCGCGGAATTTGAGCGCATTATTCATAAGGTTGTAAATAATACTTCTCAATTTTCTTCTGCAGAAATAAATTTCCTTCACTTCTAAATCTTTGAGAATAACGGCTTCGTAATCTTTAATAGGCTCCAATAAAGTAATACGCACATCTTCAATAATTTTTTCAATATCTAATACTTCATCAGTCGCTTTATATTTATGATTATTTTTTCGAGCCAAAGTCAATTCACTAATCACTTCTTGAATTTTTTTAGCTCCATTCTCTACCACTTGAAGCATATGCTTTCGCTCTTCAGGTTCTTCGGTGCCATTATTTAGAAGATTGATGGTTAATAATAAACCGGTCAAAGGATTTTTTATATCGTGAGAGATAATGTCTAATAAGATTTCATAATCGGCTATTAATTTTTCTCGATCTCGCGCATCTTTTATTCGGGAAGTTATTTCTACAAAAGTTAGAATTACACCATTTGCCTGATTATTTTTTTGTTGGATGTAGGGCAAAATATTCATCTGATACCACCTTGAATCGGAAGTTTGAATTTCTTTTTCGAGAATTGTATTCGTTTCAATTACATCTTGTATGTATTTTCCAATATTGGGGAAACGCAAATTTTCAATAATGGAATGAAGTGGTTTTCCGATATCATCCGGACTTAGATTGAATTGCTTAAATGCAGAAGGAGTAAATTTCCGAAGAATGAGATGGGCATCTATAAACAGTTGCGGAATAATTGTATTGCGGAAATAATTTTCCAAATCATCATTCAGCCGGGTCAATTTTATGATCTGTCTGTCTTTCTTATCCATTTTTCTTAATCACTTTTTTTAAATCTTAAGCCTTCTAAGCAGTCATAATTCTAATGCTTATTTATTATCATCTCATTTTTAAAAAATTGAGTTTTTAATATCGGCTCGTTTTAGGCAATTAGTTTTAGTAATATGAATTTAAGTAAAAACCATCTCATAATAAAATAAAAAGCATGCCAATTTTTTGCACTATATAAATTTATTAGTGAGTAGTATATACAGCCAAATTGAAAATATCTACCATCACGGCTTAGCTTTTTGCATACATTTTGTGTAGAAAAATTTCATGAAATCTGTAGTACATCAACTCATACATCTATTAGAAAATAAAAAATTAACATTGGCCTTAGCAGAAAGTGTAACCTCCGGGCTTGCTTCTCATCAATTAAATATTGTAAAAGGAACTTCGGAAACCTTTATGGGCAGTGTGATTTGTTATAATGAAATCGTAAAGAAAAATTTACTGAATGTAAAACCTTCAATAATTGAAAAATTTACCGCCGAATCACAAGAAGTAACCGATGAACTCGCACAAAATTTATCACAATTGATTGCGGCAGATGTGTATGGCGCCATCACGGGATTGAGCGCGCCGGGTGCCAGCGAGACGAAAGAAAAACCCGTAGGTACTATATTTTTTTCTATTTTTTATCAAAGCCATGTAACCCAACATCGAAAAGTATTCAGAGGCTCGCCTCTCGAAATAAAGAAAAAAGCTTGCAAAGAATTTTATCGATTACTCATTCGCGTTATTAAAAAGGAATAAAAACTCCCCAAAAAAATTGACTAAACGAATACAAATGGAATACAATTTGGAGAAAAATAAAAAAAGTGAACTATGAAATCAGCGAAAGAATTTAAGATAGAAGGAGAAAAATTATCCGCTAAACAAAAACAATTACAAACCCAGATAGAGAAAAAAGACAAAAAGAAACAAGGAAAAACTGCTGAAAAGGCCATGCAGTCAGGTGCCAGAAAATATCCTGTGCCGCCTATGGATGAAAAGCATTTGAAAAAACCCGGCATGGAGAAAAAATTGTTATTACAACCCATGTGTGATGCTCCTTATTATAAAGGTTCCGGTAAGTTAGAAGGAATGGTGGCCGTCGTAACAGGCGGTGATTCAGGAATTGGTCGTGCGGTCGCCATTTTATTTGCCAGAGAAGGTGCTGATATTTCTTTAGTTTATTTGAGTGAACATGCCGATGCAGAAGAAACCCAACAATTAGTAGAAGCAGAAGGCAAGAAATGTATCTTATTACCAGGAGATGTGAGCAATTCCCAGTTTTGTGAATTCGTAGTAAACCAAACCACTAAAGAATTCGATAAAATAGATGTGTTGGTTAATAATGCTGCCTTTCAATTGCATGCAGAACAAATTGAAGATTTATCAGAAGAACATTTTGATTTGACCATGAAAACAAATTTGTACGGATACTTCAATATGGCCAAAGCCGTAATACCCGTTATGGAATACGGAAGCGCCATTATTAATACCGGTTCCGTCACCGGAATCAGAGGAAGCGGCGGTTTGTTAGATTATTCCCTTACCAAAGGGGGTATACATGCATTTACCAGATCGTTAGGCAGTAGTTTAGTTCCCAAAGCAATAAGAGTAAATGCCGTAGCGCCCGGCCCCGTATGGACGCCATTGAATCCATCGGATAGAAATATAGAAGAAATAAAAAAATTTGGTGCGGATACTCCCATGAAACGGCCGGCACAACCCGAAGAAATTGCTCCGGCGTATGTGTTTCTTGCATCTCCGCAATGTTCGAGTTATATCACCGGCGAGGTATTGCCCATTATTGGCGGATATAAATAAAGGGTGGATTGGAAACGCATTTCTAATCAAAGTTTTTGGCACTTTTATTCATTAAAAAAACCACTCCATTTTTTCTTTAGTATTCACAAAAGGTGTATAAATTTTATTTGAAAATGCATTGATTTTTGAGATCCAAAATTGTAAATTAGCATTCCACTCCCTTTACTATTAGGAGTAAAAAATTATTATCAGAAATCAATCAAACAAGCCATGGAAGCGCAAATCAGAAAGTATCAGCATATCATAACACAATCTGATGCCGTATTACATTTTTTGCAAAATTTGGATATTGAAATGATTGATGCTGTGTTAGAGCCAAATCGAACTTATCAGAATTTTCAAAAACACATTTTTATTCAAAAATTAGGTCATGCTTTAGATCAATTTATTCAATCAGGTGATACATATTTATGGCGGTATTCAGGATTATGTGATTCAAAAACTTGTAATTACCAATGCTCCGGTTATACCTTTATCGGCAATCATTCCGGCAATTATTTTGATTTAATTATTGATATAAAAAAAGGCGTTGTTCAGGATATGTATGAATGCATTCATTTCAAATGCTCAGATGAAAACATTGTAAAAAATAGGTGCATTGAAATTGATGAAATGGGAGAGATAGATGATGATGATTTGCCGTTTTAAAAAAGACGATTAAATTAATTTACCGCCGTTGTTGGTGTTCGTGCGGTAGCCTTCGCAGCAGAGCCTTCACCAACAACAAATTTAATATTCAAAGATTATGTTTCCTTCTACTCATTTTGTTGGTGAGACAACCGCACTTAGCCTTGCTCAACACCGACAAAGGTAATAAATATTAAAAAACCGCACTTGCGATGCGGCTTTGGTGTGGCCCACCTCCCGATAACTATCGGGATTGAACCTGGGCTCACCTGTCCCGATAGCTATCGGGAGAGTTAGGCGCTCTTTTAAGAATATTTGATTTTTAATTTTTCAAAAATTTCAGGATAGCTCTTCAAATTTTGAATGTATTTTCTACTTTTCATTTTCTTGATATGGGTTTCAATTTTCATTGATTGAACCACAGACTCGCATGGTAGAATTAGAAAAATCTCCCAATCGGAAGCTTTGGAAGTAAAATGATTTCCATAAGCACTTTGGTTATGTTTTTCTAATCTGCTTTCAATACTTTCCTGTGTGATGCCGATGTAGAAGGAGTCAAGAGTTTTGGAATATATAATGTAACAAGCTATCATAAATATTAAAAAACCGCACTTGCGATGCGGTTTTGGTGTGGGCCCACCAGGACTTGAACCTGGGACCACCTGATTATGAGTCAGGTGCTCTAACCAACTGAGCTATAGGCCCAAAAATTATCATTACGATAATTTTTAAAGGATTGCAAAAATAGAAAATTTACACAAGTCAAAAGAATTAATTTTCTTTGAACATGAAAAAAATAAAAAATGTAATTTTCGATCTTGGTGCTGTATTGTTAGATATCGATTATAACCTTACCCGCAGCGCTTTTGAGCGATTAGGCGTATCTCATTTCGAACAAATGTTTTCTCAAAAAAATGCCGACCAATTATTTCAACAATTAGAAACGGGCCACATTGCTGAAGAAGATTTTTATACATCACTCAACGAACAAACCGACTTGCATTTGAGTATCCCTCAAATTACCGAAGCATGGAATGCCATGTTACTACAGTTTCGCGAAAACAGTTTGACCTTCTTGGAAACTTTGCCAAGTCAATACAATTTGTATTTATTCAGCAATACCAACTTCATTCACATGCGGGCATTTCATGAAATTTATCATCAAAAAGAACGCGCACATCCTTTCAATGATTATTTTATTAAAGCCTATTATTCTTGTGAAATAGGATTTCGAAAACCTGATCCTAAATCTTTTCAATGGATATTAAATGATGTGAACATTGCTCCGGAAGAAACTTTATTTATCGATGATTCTATTCAAAACATAATTGCTGCAAAAGAATTAGGAATGGAAGTAGTTCATTTACTTCCGGGAATGAAAATAGAAGAATTGGATTGGGGAAATTTCTAAATGAGATTTTATTTATTTAGACTTTATTTCTTCAAACTCAATGTAGTCGGCATCTTCCACATTATTAACCGTAGTTTCTGTTGTAGGTTGTGATTGAGTATTTTGGTGCTGATTCATTTGTTCTTTCATTTTTGATTGAACTTCACTGAATTGTTTTCGAATCTGTTTTGTAGAACGATAAACGGGGATGATAAAATTGAATACCAATCTATATAAAAGGTAGATAAGAAAAATTTGCGCTACAAGCTTTAAAAGATACATCCGGCAAATCTAAATATTTTTGTTTAATTGGTTTGTGCCGAGAAGCAATGTTAGTATGAAAAATTTGTTAATCAATAGCACACAAATAAAACATAATTTGGAATGTAATTCTTATTTATAGTATATTTGCAACCGTAAAAGAGAAGTGAAAGGGAACGGAAGCGTTCCCTTATTCTATTAAAATAACTGAAGTAATGCCGGAAAAGACCCATTCAATCACACAAATTGAAGCTTTTGTAGAAGAGTTGATAAAAGAATGGCCGTCAGTTTTCTTGATAGAAGTAAAGATGGCTTTAGGTAATGTGATTTCAGTTTTATTAGATGCAGATGATGGCATTACCATAGAAAAATGTACAATCGTAAATAAAGCCTTGTATAAGTTTATTGAAGAAAGCGATTTTTTTCCGGATGGTAATTTTTCATTAGAAGTATCTTCGCCGGGAGTTGGAAAACCATTGAAATTGATTCGTCAGTATCAAAAAAATATCGGTAGAAAAGTAGAGGTATTAATGAATGATGATACCACCATGGAAGGCGCACTCAAAGAAGTAAATGAAGAAAATATTATTATTGAAGAACAAATAGGAAAAGGAAAAAAAATAACAATGAAGACAACAACAATTTTATTTAATCAGATAAAGCACACTACAGTGCTGATAACTTTTTAAAATAACAGCATGGCAAGCATTAATTTAATTGAATCGTTTCAAGAATTCAAAGACGCTGAAAACATTGATAGGCCTACTTTAATGAAGGTAATGGAAGATGTATTTAAAACATTGATCCGTAAAAAATATGGGTCTGATGAAAATTTCGACGTGATCGTAAATGACCAAAAAGGTGATTTGGAAATATTTCGCAGACGCACTATTGTAGAAGACGATGATCTATACAATACCCTTACCGAAATTGAATATAAAGATGCTATCAAAATAGAACCCGATTATCAAGTGGGTGAAGAATTGTATGAAGAAGTAGATATTCAAAAAGAATTTGGAAGAAGGGCTATATTGGCAGGTAAGCAAACTCTCGCCAGTCGTATCAATGATTTGAAGAAAAATATTCTCATGAAAAAATATGAGGATAGAATTGGTGAAATTGTAAACGGCGAAGTATACCAAGTGTGGAGAAAAGAAATTCTTTTATTGGATGAAGAAGGAAATGAAATGTTGCTTCCAAAAACGGAGCAAATTCCTTCCGATTTTTTCAAAAAAGGTGAAACCGTAAGAGCTGTTTTGAAATCAGTAGATATCAGAAATAATCAAGTATCTATTATCGTATCAAGAACTGATAATGCTTTCTTGGCTAAATTATTGGAGATAGAAGTTCCTGAAATATTCGACGGACTAATTGTAATTAGAAAAATTGTAAGAGATCCGGGAGAAAGAGCCAAAGTAGCTGTAGAAAGTTTCGATGATCGTATAGATCCTGTAGGAGCTTGTGTGGGAATGAAAGGCAGCAGAATCCACGGAATTGTTCGCGAATTAAAAAATGAAAATATCGACATTATTAATTGGACCAACAACATTCAATTATTAATTCAAAGATCCTTGACACCGGCTAAAATTACCAGCATGGAAGTAGATATGGAAAACAAACATGCTACTGTCTATTTAAAACCTGATCAAGTATCATTAGCCATTGGTCGTCGTGGAGTAAATATAAAATTGGCTTGCGAATTAACCGGATTAGAAATAGATGTCTTCCGCGATAATGAAGGCGAAGAAGAATACGATATTGATTTGGATGAATTTGCAGATGAATTAGAAACTTGGGTAATAGATGAATTTAAAAAGATTGGGTGCGATACCGCAAAAAGTGTTTTAGATCTTTCTGACGAAGAGTTAGAAAAGCGCACTGATCTTGAGTTAGAAACAATCGCCGAAGTAAAAAGAATTTTAAAAGAAGAATTTTCAGCAGAGTAAAACTGGCAATTATTAGTGGATAGTATTTGAACAGTTTTTTTGATATAATTTTAAACATAAAAAATTACCTTCTTCCAAATAGAAGGCAAGGAGAGGCGTTAATGGCAGAAATAAAAACACCACGGTTATTGGCAGCGGCCAGAGAGTTTAATATAGGTACCCAAACCTTGACCGACTTTCTTGTGTCCAAAGATTTTGATGTATCCGAGTTGAATCCTTCATCTAAGATATCGCCCGAAATGTATCAGGCACTACAAATTGAATTTCAACCGGACAAAGTAGCAAAACAAAAAGCTGAACAAATAGACCTACCCAAAAATGCTCCCGTAGAGGTGAAAAAAAGAAGGGATGAACAAGATCTATCTTTCGTTCATGCAAAACCTAAAGAAGAACCGGCAGCACCTAAGGAAGAAAAACCTGCAACGCCTAAAGAAGAAGAAAAAGCTCCCGAACCTACAGCGCCTGAACCTAAAGTAGAAGAAAAAGTTGAGACGCCAATAGCTCCTGTAGAAGAGCCCCAAAAAGAAGAACCTGTAAAAAAATCAAAGAAAGCAGAAGAAACTCCTGCTGAAATCACCAAGATGGAAACGCCTGAAGTCAGCGGTCCTAAAGTGATTGATAAAATTGATTTAAGTACCATTGATTCTTCTGTAAGGCCAAAAAAAGAATCGAAGAAAAAAGAAGATAAAGACGGAAAAATTAAGGGGGTAAAATCAAAAACTCCCGAACCGGCAGCACCTGTAGTTGGGCCTGTTGTAGTTCCTGAAGAGCCTCCCGTTATTACCAATATCAAGGCTACTAAATTACAAGGGCCAAAAATTATGGGTAAAATTGATTTACCTGTTACACAAGAAAGAAGTTCAAGGCCGGCTGATGAAAGAAAAAAACGTAAACGCATTGTAGTAGAGAAAAAAACTACCGGACATTCGGCTCATCCCGGAGCTGGAGGTGGCCAAAGACCGGCATTCAATCGTCCGGGACCGGGCGGCAGACCAAATAGGAATGCGCCGATGGCTCGAAAAGAAGACAAAGAAATAGATCAAAAAGAAATTCAAGATAAAATTAAGGAAACACAAGCCAAACTTGCCGGATCAGGCGGGCGAGGAAAAAGCCTTAAAGCAAAATACCGCAAACAAAAAAGAGAAGAAGCAGCCGAGAATGCAGGTGATGAGGTAGTTGATAATAAATTATTGGTAACTGAATTTATTTCGGTGAGTGAATTTGCTAATTTGATGGACGTAAGTTTCGCAGATGTGATCAGCAAATGTATGAGCTTAGGAATCATGGTTTCCATCAATCAAAGATTGGAAGCGGATGTGATAGAATTGGTGGCCGGAGAATTTAATTTCGAAGTAGAATTTATAGGAATTGAAGATGAATCAGAACAAGAGGAAGAAGATGAAGAAGATGATCCGGAAGATTTATTACCGCGACCGCCAATTGTAACCATTATGGGACATGTGGATCATGGTAAAACCTCTTTATTGGATTATATCCGCCATGCCAACGTAATTGGTGGCGAAGCCGGAGGAATTACGCAGCATATTGGAGCTTATGAAGTAAGAGTTAAAGATGGCCGTTCCATCACGTTCTTAGATACTCCGGGTCACGAGGCATTTACAGCTATGCGTGCTCGCGGTGCTAAAGTAACAGATATTGCTGTAATTGTAATTGCCGCAGATGATGCTGTAATGCCACAAACAAAAGAAGCGATTTCACATGCGCAAGCCGCCGGGGTACCGATGGTTTTTGCATTGAATAAAATTGATAAAGAAGGTGCTAATCCTGAAAAAATAAAAGAACAACTTTCTGCTATGAATATTTTAGTAGAAGATTGGGGCGGTAAATTTCAAAGCCAGGAAATAAGCGCTAAGAGCGGATTACAGGTCGACGAATTATTAGATAAAGTATTATTAGAATCCGATATTTTAGATCTTCGAGCCAATCCAAAAAGACCTGCCAACGGTACGGTGATTGAAGCTTCATTAGATAAAGGACGAGGATTTGTAGCTACTATTTTAGTACAAAACGGCACTTTAAATCAAGGTGATTTATTAGTTTCCGGTCAGCATTATGGCCGTATTAAAGCCATGTTCAACGAACGAAATCAACGCGTAGAAAGCGCGCCTCCATCAACTCCGGTTTTAATTTTAGGATTAAATGGTGCACCTCAAGCGGGTGAAACTTTTAGAGTTTTCCAAGATGAATCAGAAGCAAAAGCAACTGCTAATAGAAGAGCCCAAATCTTAAGAGAACAAGGTATCAGAGCCAAGAAACATATTACTCTTGATGAGATAGGACGCAGATTGGCATTGGGTAATTTTAAAGAATTGAATTTGATTATCCGTGGTGATGTGGATGGTTCGGTAGAGGCGTTGAGTGATTCATTACAGAAATTAAGTACAGAAGAAATTGCAGTAAGTGTAGTTCATAAAGGCGTAGGCCAAATTACTGAAACGGATGTGATGTTAGCAACCGCTTCCGACGCTGTAATCATAGGATTCAACGTACGACCTGCATTACAAGCCTCTAAATTAGCAGAACATGAAGGTGTGGAAATTAAAACTTACACTATTATCTATGATGCGATTGATGAAGTGAAGAGCGCGATGGAAGGAATGTTGGAACCAAAAATCCAAGAAAAAGTGTTAGGTATCGCTGAGGTAAAAGAAACGTACAAATTTGATAAAGCAACTGTGGCCGGATGTATTGTTGTAGAAGGAAAAATTGCAAGAAATAATCGAGTTCGTTTGGTGAGAGACGGTATCATTACTTTCACGGGAGAGCTGGGAAGTTTAAAGAGATTTAAAGATGATGTGAAAGAGGTAACCAACAATATGGAATGTGGAATGATCATCAAAAACTTCAATGATCTTAAAGTAGGAGATATGATTGAATCCTTTGAAGAGGTAGAAGTAAAGCGTACTCTTTAATTGATTGAAGCATCGATTTTCTTTAACAAATCAGCAGGAACTTTTAACTTTCCAATAAATAAAGGCAACTAATACATCAGTATTTTTGGCAACCATTTTTTTACAAATATGTATATGAAAAAAAGTTTGTTTACTTTATGCCTTATAGTAGTAGCACTTTCCACTTTTGCCCAACCAAAAAAAGTAGTAGCTGATAAAATCATTGCCACTATCGGAGATAAAATTATTCTTAAAAGCGATATTGACAATAGCATCATAGATATGCAACGTCAAAATATCACTATTCCTCCTAATGCAAGTTGTTTATTATTAGATCAAGCACTTGGCTTGAAAGCCTTGGTAATTCAAGCAGAGATTGATTCTATCCCGGTTTCCGACGAAGAAATTGATGCAGATATTGATAATCAAATCAGAGGTTTTATTGCTCGTTATGGTTCTAAAGAAATTTTAGAACAAGTAGCCGGCAGAACTATTTTTCAAATAAAAGAAGATTTTAAAGAATCTTTTAAAGATCAAAAATTAGCACAAGGCGAACGCCAAAAAATTGTACAAGATATTAAAATAACTCCCAAAGAAGTACAAGCTTATTATGATTTAATTCCAAAAGATAGTCTTCATTTTTATGAATCTCATTTAGAAGTAGGCGAGATTGTCATCTATCCGAAACCCAGTAGGGACTTGGAAAACTATGCCATCGATCAACTAAAAGAATATAAGAAAGAAGTAGAAGACGGTAAGAAAAAATTTGAAATATTAGCATCAACTTTTACGGATGATCCCGGAAGTAAACAAAGTGGCGGATTGTATGAATTAAATAGAAATGATAAACAATGGGATCCTGTCTTTTTAGCCAAAGCATTCACTTTGAAAGATGGCCAAATCTCCAATGTATTTAAAGGGAAATTTGGTTACCACATTATTCAAATGGTGAATCGTCGCGGTGATGACGCCACGATCAGGCACATTTTAAAAATACCGCAAGTAAGTTCCATTGAGGTAAAAGAAGCCTTGGATAAAATGGATTCTATTCGTACGCAATTAGTAAATGGTACTATTCAATTTGGAGATGCCGTGCAGAAATATAGCGAAGACGATAACAGTAAATTTACAGGTGGTAGAATTGCCAAAAACAATGGAGCTACCTCGTTAACTATCGACGAATTTGATAAAGATTTAGTGTTGATGTTGAAAGATCTGAAAGTGGGCGAATATTCTCAGCCCGTAGAATTTACCGATTATACAGGTAAAAAAGGAGTGCGCATTGTACAAATATTTTCAAAGACTGAACCTCACCGTGAGAATTTAAAAGACGATTACGATAAAGTGGCTGAGCGTGCGCTAGAAGAAAAAAGAACTGCCGCTTTAGAAGCATGGTTCTTATCTAAAATTCCTTCATTCTATGTAAAATTGGATCCTGAATACCAATCTTGCCCTGAAATGCAAAAATGGATGAAGGTTGAAAAAACAGAAGAAGCTCCGGAACAATAATACTTTTCTCTTCAATTATTTTCATGAAGGTAAAATGTAAAATAGAGTAATCTATTTTACAAAACCCTTGCACAGCTATCCGAAAATAATGAGTTAATTTTGTGGCTTATTATACCTCATGAGCGATGAAATAAAACATGAGTGCGGGTTGGCATTCATCAGATTAAGAAAACCTTTTTCCTACTACCACAAAAAATATGGAACCGTTTTATACGGTTTAAATAAATTGTATCTCCTCATGGAGAAACAACACAATCGCGGACAAGACGGTGCAGGCATCGCATCTATCAAACTAAATACAGAACCGGGCTATCCTTTTTTACACAGAACCAGAAGTGTAGCCAATCAAGCCATTGCGGAAATTTTTTCAAAAATTGCCAATCAAGTTGCTGAAATAAAAAAATATCATCCTGATATAGAACAACATGCCGGATTGATGAAAGGCCATATTGATTTTTTGGGTGAATTATTATTAGGCCATTTGCGTTATGGAACACAAGGAAAAAATGATGCAGAATTCTGTCATCCATTTATTCAACGAAACACAATACCCGCAAGGAATTTAGCCTTAGCAGGCAATTTTAATTTGGTCAATAGAGATGAATTATACGATTTAGTCAATAGCGAAAGAAATGAAAAAGAAAAACAAAGTGATTTAGGAGCGATGATGGATGTGATACATCATTTTTTAATAAAAGAAGATGAAGCATCGCCGGAAATAACTCACATAGAAAATGTGCTCAAAAAATCAGTGCCACTTTTTGATGGCGGATTTACCTTCGGTGGATTGACCGGAAATGGAGTCGGCTTTGTAATGCGTGATGCACACGGCATCCGACCATGTTATTATTTTGAAAATGAAGAAGTAATTGTAGCAGCGAGTGAACGGGCTGCCATTCGTACTGCTTTTAATGTGGGCGAAAATGAAGTAAAAGAATTAATGCCCGGCTGCGCTTTAATTGTAGAGCCTAACGGACAATTTTCCATTCAACTAATAATAGAACCAAAAGAAAGAAAAGCTTGCAGTTTTGAAAGAATTTATTTTTCTCGAGGTAGTGATGAAAAAATTTATCGCGAAAGAATCGCGCTGGGCTATCATTTGAGCGAACGTGTATTAACAGCAGTTGATCATGATTTAAAGAATACCATTTTTTCTTTCATCCCAAATACTGCGGAGACTGCATTTTACGGTTTGATAAAAGGTGCGGAAGATTATCTCAATAAAATAAAAATAGAAAGGATTTTAAGTTGGGAAAAAGATTTCGATAGAGAGAAACTAACGGAGATGGTTAACCGAAAAATTCGATTGGAAAAAATTGCCATCAAAGATGTAAAACTACGCACTTTTATTACAGATGATGGTGGCAGAAATGAAATGGTGCAACATGTGTATGATATTACTTACGGCACCGTTAGAAATGGAATTGATACACTTGTAGTGATTGATGATTCTATTGTTCGCGGTACTACGCTTCGCGAAAGTATTATTAGAATGCTGGCCCGATTAGAACCCAAAAAAATTATTGTAGTTTCTTCAGCTCCACAAATTAGATATCCTGATTGTTACGGAATAGACATGAGTAAATTCGGAGAGTTCGTCGCCTTCAAAGCCGCGATGGAATTGATAAAAGAGCATGGTAAAGAGTCTTTATTGATGGATGTTTTTGAGAAATGTAAAACGCTCAAACGCAATAATCAATTGCATACACAAAATGTGGTGAAGGAATTATACAAACCTTTTTCTCTGGATGAGATTTCCAATAAAATTGCGCAATTAATTACACCAACGGAAATAAATATTCCCGTAGAAGTGATCTACCAAACTATTGAAGATTTGCATGCCAGTTGCCCAACTAATTTAGGAGATTGGTATTTCACCGGAAACTACCCGACTCCCGGAGGTAATCGTGTCGCCAACAGTGCTTTTTTAAATTTCATGGAAAGAAAAAATGTGCGCGGTTATTAAGGCTTAGTTTTTGGTATAGATTATTTAAAGATTTTGTGTTTATGAAAACCTTGATAATTATTCGCCATGCAAGAAGTAAAGATGCTTTGATCGGTCAATCAGACTATGATAGAGCGCTTAATCATGAAGGTGAAGTGGATGCGAAAATGATGGCGCAAAAATTAAAAGATAAAAATATTTTGGTTGATGCATTTATTGCAAGCGCTGCAAAAAGAACCCAATCCACAGCGAAAATTTTTATGAAAGAATTAGCCGCGAATGAGCATCAATTTTTCCCAACAAAAAATCTCTATGAAGCGCCTGTAACCGAATACTATAAAGCCATTGAGCAGTGCAATGATAATTGGAAAACTGTCGCTATTTTTGGTCATAATCCTGGTGTTACCTATTTAATAAATTCATTTGATACGAAGCCGATTCACCATATGCCTCCGGCAGGAATGTATGTTGTAGAAATCAACGCAGATTCATGGAAAGATTTTTCTTCTGCAGAAAAAAAATTTTTATTTTTTGAAAAGGTGGAAGAAATTTAAATTATTATTTTTCCCATTCCTCTTTGAGTAAAGAATAAACAACAATATCCAAAAATTGATTATTCACTAATTCTGCTTGCCGCAAAATTCCTTCTCTTGTAAAATTGAATCTTTTAGGAATGGATTGGCTTTTTAAATTATCAATTGCTGCTTTGATTTCTATTCTTTGCAAATTTAATTTTTGAAAGCTGTACCTAAGAAGCGCTTTACACGATTTAGAAATAATTCCTTTTCCTTCTGCCTCCTTTGTAATCCAATATCCAATCGCTCCATTTTTATTGGGCATATTTATGTGATGTATGCCAATTCTACCTACAATTTTTTCATCGAAAAAAATTACAAAACTCACTTCATTTCCTTGTTGATATAGTGCCTCGCAATTGTTTAGATAACGACGCATGTCTTCAGAAGATTGCATAAAAGAAACCCATGGCAAAAATTGAGAGAGATGCATTCTGTTTTCATCTACTGCTTTGAATAAATCTTCAGCATGTTTTTCATTGGCTAATTCCAATCGGATGCGTTCGTCTATTAGTAAGATCATATTTTTCTTTTAAAGAAAATCTATCAATCATTATCAGAATTAATGGAAGATAATTTTTTTGGTAAAGCAGCTTTTTTATAAACATTTAATTGGTCCAAGTGCAATAAAGTTTTATCTCCTGTATCGGCTCGATGGTACATTGAAGAAAAACTTGCTCCAAGAACAATTTCATCCAACGTGTAGGAAGTGCGCGCTACCACGGTATTTGAAAAAGTTTCTTCAAATGCTTTTATAAAAACTATCATTTCTCCTTTTATATTTTTATAATCTTTTTGAGAAAAATTATAAAAAGGACTTTCCTCATTTATTGGATGAACAATAGTCCAACTGAGACTTAATGAATTGATTGAATTGTATTCAAGAGGCAGCGCGAAAAATTTATTTATTTTATTTCCATCTTCTTCGACGATTATTCCGAGAGTAACTTTTGCTTCTACTTCTGATAGTAACGTATTTTTATAAGGAGCTAATCGAAGCATAATTGCTTCACCACCACGATATGGAGCAAGAAGTGCATTATCACTAAAACGAATGTAAGCCTTAGGCCGCGAGAATCTTCCATACAATAAACCGGTAATAACTGCAAGAGAAAGCAAGCCCAATAAGGCTTCTAAAGAAGAAATGCTACTGGCAAAATAACTAACCGGACTTATACGTCCGTATCCGACTGTGGTAAAAGTTTGACAACTAAAGAAAAAAGATTCTGCGAAATTGTGTAAATGATTTGGTGAACTGATGCCCATAATATCTTCCGGGCCCATCAAAAAATAAATAAATCCGAAGAGAAGATTAATTGAAATATAAAACGCCACGATGATTAATACAAATTGCAATTGCGGCATAATCAAAAGTGTATGATACCAACTTAATTTTTCAAAATAGCCGATACCTTTCTTTTCTACATTCGCTTTCCCGTCTTTATTCACAAACCTTCCGCCATAATTTTTTGAATTACTTCCAAACCCTGTATTGATCTCTGAGCGTGCATTCCACTGTGCTTTATGCTTTCTGAACATAGAAGTTGTGTTAGAAATTAATGTAGATTAATTTCATAAAATTAAAAGGAAATCAATAAGGATGTAATTATTTTTTAAACAAGAATTTCTTCCTCAACTTTTTTTACCACTTTTTGAATGTATTTAGAATGCAAGATTCTTAACACTCCCATATAATCCAATTTAAAATCAAGCAGGTCGCCCGTTTTGTAATTCTTTTTATTTTCTCCTAAATTAATTACAAACATATCTGAGCTTCCGCCTACGACAGAATTGTCTTTATCCACCGGAGAAATATGATGTTCATCCACATCTAAAATTCCAAAATCAACCAATGCACGATAACTTGTTTTTCCATTTAGTTTAGCATCAAATGTTTTTACCTGACCTTCTAAATTGGTTCCCATTTCTCCATCAGGAACGAGCGGCTTTTCGATCAATTCAATAATTTCTCCATGAAGTTTAAACACATCATTATACATGTGAGGTAATACAGTATCGTTGTACACATCTGTTCCCATAAAAAGCGATTCACCTACTCTGAAATGATTCACTCCTTCCGGTAATTGATTTTGTAAAAGCAAAGGAATGGTAATCGAAGACCCACCGGAAACGTATTGTATTTTGCGATTAAATTTTGCTTCGATTAATTGTTTGTATAAACTCAATTGAATCAATTTATCTTGATTAGGAAGAATGCCGTTGAGACACGATAAGTTGGTGCCAATTCCCACTACTTCAATATTACTCAATTGAAAAACTTTCGAATAAAATTCAATTATATTTTCGCGCATCACACCTTCTCTTAACTCTCCCAATTCAATCATGATAATTATTTTATGAATTTTGTTTTGCTTTTTCGCTTCTTCACAAAGTAATTTGATCGTTTCAATCTCAGTGTTCACGCTTATTTCAGCGTATTGTACAATACTTTTAATCAATCTTTTTGCGGGTGGTTTCAAATAAATGGTTTCTACTTCAGGTTTAATTTGTTTTACCATTTTTAAATTCGAAAGCCTTGAGTCGCAAATTTGGTGAATATCAAATTTGAGCAGTTCTTGTAAAAATTCTTTGTTGCCGCAGAGTATTTTTGAAACTACTGACCATTGAATTTCGTGTTTCTTAAACAATTGATCTAAGTATTCAAAATTGCTTTTTAATTTTAAATGATTTAGTGTTAATACAGCCATTTTATTTATTTTTTTGATATCTCATTTCGAGATATTTATTTGTAAAACCAATTTTTTCGTAAAGAAATTTGGCGGGATTATCAGGCTCTACATGAAGCGCAATATTTCCTTCTACTAATTCTATTACTTTTTTTACCATCATCTTTCCAATTCCTTTACCTCTGTAATCCTTATGGGTGGCTATATACACCAAAATATTCTCGGGGATATAACCATTCATTCCTGTTTTATTAATCACTACCACAGAATTGATTGTACGCTCGTCTTTTGATTGAAGAATAAATCCTCCAAACGATTCAATTTCTTGAAGCGCATAATTGAGACATTTTTCAATATCCTCTTTTGAGTCTCCAAAATTTTCTAAATGTTCATATAAAAAATGAATGATCTCATTTTTTTCTTCGGGAGTTGGTTTATTTTTTTTATCGAATAGATTGATTTGATTCATTTGTAAAATAATTTCAGTCTTGCTATTTTTTTAAAATTAAAAAGCCTTCTATCAAAAGGTATTTAGTTTTTTGATAGTAATACAACCGATTTAAAAATTTCGTTTATTTTTTTAAATGATGACGAAGAGATTTTCTACAAAAGGCAAAAACTTTGTAAAATCGAAAGGCCTAAGGCTTTTAATGATATAGCAATTAATAAAAATTTGCGATGCAAAGTTACCGAAAAAAAAGCGCAGTCCCAAATGAACAGAAGTAGATAATGTTTTGTGAAGTAAAATCTATTTCAGTAGAAAATAGTAGATGATGCCCCAAACGGCCATGAAAACTAAGCCTGCATAGAGTCCTGCGATATTTCTCCGAAGATCTTTTTTAATAACAGCATGATATAAAATCCAAATGATAAATACCGCTAAAAATAAAATTGGTATAAGAATTCTAATGGGTCCCATGTACGTTAATTATGGATTTAAAAATTGCTAAAGCCTCCTGTAAAAATACTTGAAATTAAATTTTCAAAAGAAAATTTTTCAAAAGAAATTTTTAAAAAAAAATAGGTCGAATGAATGAACACTCGACCCGTGATGAATTTTTAATTTTATTTCTTACAATTCTTTTTTGAAGATGGTTTTCCCTTCTTTAATTGTTTCTAAGATGGGAATTGTATGAATAGTAAGCGGGTCCACTTTCAAAGGATTTTTTTCCAAAATTACAAAGTCCGCTAACTTTCCTTCTTTGATTGAACCTTTGGTATTCTCTTCAAAATATTGATACGCAGCCCATCGCGTGATGGAAAGCAAAGCTACATAAGGCGATACTTTTTGATTGGGGCCAATGATAGCACCCGTTCTGGAAATACGATTTACAGTAGCATCTACTACACGCAATGCATCAGGAAAGGCTACCGGCGCATCATGATGTTCGGTGAAAATCATTTCTCTTTTAAGTGCCGATTGAGTGGCTCCCATTTCGAATGCTCTTTCTTTTCCCATAGTTTCTGATACATGCCAATCGCCCCAATAATAAGTGTGCATACTGAAGAACGACGGAATAATTCCCAATTCTTTCATCGCATCCAATTGATCTTCCCTTACAATGTGACCATGAATTAAAACTGTACGACGATCTTTTTTTCCGAATTTTTTTTCTGCTGCACTTATTGCTTTTATAAATTGATCTGTAGCCGCATCACCACCGGAGTGAACTATAAGTTGCCAATTATTTTCAAAAGCTTTTTCTACATATTTGGTAAGGTCTTCATCACTAAAAACTCCGTAGCCGTGATAATCAGCCGATTTGCCTGAAGGCGGCACTACATAAGGTTTGGTGAGCCATGCAGTTTTTCCTTGAGGCGATCCATCGGTGACTAATTTAGCGCCGCCAATTCTAAAATGGTTATTATATTCTTTACTCAGCCAAGGTTCTTTAATAGCATCAGAACCCGCTACGAGATCTACATACGCTACTACATCCATAATTAATTTATTTTCATTGGCTGCCTTGATAAGCGTTGAAACGCTGGCCGGTACTGCTCTTCCTTCTTGTGCAGTTGTAAAACCAAAACTTGCATACAATTTTTGACCCTGAGCAATTAAATAATCTTGATCTTCTTGTGTCAATTTAGATAATAATGTAGGCACTGACATAAAGAAAGCATTTTCTTCTAAAACTCCACTGAGTTCTTGAGTGCCTTCAATTCTTCTGTACGCCCCGCCGGGTGGGTTTTTGGTGTCTTTGTTAATTCCCAAAACCTCCATGGCTTTATGATTAATCACACCGATATGCGTAGATTGATGGATCAACATCACCGGCAGAGTGGTAGAAATTTTATCCAAATCATTCGCCGTAGGATGATTCTTTTCTTTTAATTGACCGTCATCGTAACCGAAGCCCACTACCCATCCTACCTTAGTAGTGGCACCCGGATTTTCATCCATCCATCTTTTGGTAATGGCAATAAGTGAATCAATAGAATTGCCGTTTCCATCGGGAGCAGGAAGTAAATTGGCAGAGGCTGCTTGTATTCCTGTAAGCGTTACATGTGAATGGGCATCAACAAAACCGGGCAATAAAGTTTTGCCTTGCAAATCATTCATCAAGGTATTATTGCCTTTCTTTTTTTCAGCATCAGATTTGTTTCCGACAAAAATTATTTTTCCATCTTTTATTGCCACAGCTTCTGCATAGATCGCGCTATCTCCTTCCATGGTTACAATATCTCCTCCATAATAAATGGTATCAGCAATATCGTTTCCGTTAGAATTTTGATTGCAACTAACGAAAGCTATCAGCAATAGCATCAGAATAAAATTGACTATTTTTTTCATCATAAGTTTCTTAGTTAATTAGTACGAATTCTATTTCTCTTGAACTAATTTTTTTTAAAAATGGTTTTTCCTTCTTTTATGGTTTCAGAAATTTTTATACTGTGAATGGTGAGAGGATCTACCTTCAAAGGATTTTCTTCTAAAATCACAAAGTCAGCCAACTTGCCATCTTTGATAGAACCTTTACGATTCTCTTCAAAATATTGATAAGCCGCCCATCTTGTAATGGCAAGTAAACCAACATAAGGTGAAACTCGCTCATCAGGACCTATGATAGCTCCTGTTCTGGAAACACGATTTACCGTAGCATCTAACACGCGAAGCGCATCAGGAAAGGCTACCGGCGCATCATGATGTTCGGTAAATAAAATTCCTTTTTTATATGCAGACCGGGTAGGGCTCATAAAAAAAGCTCTTTCTTTTCCCATAGTTTCTGATACATGCCAATCGCCCCAATAATAAGTATGCATGCTGAAGAAGGAAGGAATAATACCCAAAACTTTCATAGAATCTAATTGATCATCACGAACTGTATGAGCATGTATTAATACCGTACGACGATCTGCTTTACCATATTTGTCTTCAGCAAGTCTTACTGCTTTTATGAATTGATCAGCAGCGGCATCACCACCGCAATGGGTAATTAATTGCCATTTATTTTCAAAAGCTTTATCAACATTTTTTATTACTTCGTCATCTTGAAAAGTAGGATAACCTCTGTAATTTTCTGGCTGTCCGGATGGAACTACTTTATAAGGCTTTGTTAGGTAAACGGTTTTACCTTGGGGAGATCCGTCCAAGTTCATTTTGACACCGCCGATTCTAAAATGATTATTATAATCTTTACTTAACCAAGGTTCTTTCAATACGCTCGAACCAACTAAAAGATCCGGATAGGAAACGATATCGATGATCAAACTTTTTTCATTAGCCGCTTTGATAAATGTGTTTACTCCTGCAGGCATCGTTCTTCCATCTTGAGCGGTAGTAAAACCAAAACTCGCATACAACTTTTGTCCTTGAGCCAACAAATAATCTTGATCATCTTGGGTAAGTTTGGAAAGTAATGCAGGCAATGTCATGAAGAAGGCATTTTCTTCTAAGGCTCCACTTAGTTCGGTACCACCGGGAAGTCTTCTGTACACGCCACCGGCTGGATCTTTGGTGTCTTTATTTAATCCTAACACTTCCATTGCTTTATGATTGATAGCACCTAAATGTCCTGATTGGTGAATAAAAATGACAGGTAATGTTGTAGATATTTTATCAAGATCAGTAGCAACCGGATTACGTTTTTCTTTCAATTGCGATTCATCGTAACCAAAGCCCACTATCCATCCTACTTTTGTAGTAGCATCAGGATTATCTGCAACCCATCTTTTAGTGATAGCAATTAGTGAGTCGATAGAATTACCGTTTCCATCGGGAGCCGGAAGTAAATTGGCAGACGCAGCTTGGAGGCCTGTCATAGATACATGTGAGTGTGCATCAATAAATCCCGGTAGGAGAGTTTTGCCTTGTAGGTCTTTCATCAAAGTAAATTCACCTTTCATTTTTTCGGCATCATCTTTACTTCCTACAAAAACTATTTTGCCGTCTTTTATGGCTACGGATTCTGCATATACGGCACTGTCGCCTTCCATGGTAAGAATATCTCCGCCAAAGTAAATGGCATCTACATTATTATTTTCTTTTGAGTTTTGATTACAACTCAAAAAAGTAATTAAAAAAATTGCAAGAAAAAGATTGACTGTTTTTTTCATCATAAGAATTCTGTTTTGTTGCCATACTATTATGGCATCGGTTGATTGGATTTGTGTATATTTTTTTGTTTAGAAAAAAATGCATTTGTGAGTAAGATGAAAATTTTTTTCTTTCTCACAAATGCATATTAAACTAAAATACAGAAAATAAATTATTAAACAAGTTTTAAATTTTTATATTGACATATTAAGAGTTTGGATTCTTTTTAGAAAGATAGTTAACGAATGTTTTAAAAAATAATACGGCATGGTTGATGTGTTAATAAATGATGTATAAAAAGAAAAGATCAATGAACCTAACTGTTCAAATAATATGGCTTTTCCTATTAGCCATTCCTATTGCTTGTGTTACATGGACGGTTACGCATGAAGAAGTTTTTCGTGAACCAAGAGATTTTTGCGCAAAGCGTTGTAAAAAAGGAAAATCTTTTTTAGAAAAAAAAATTCTTTTATCTCTTTACGTGCGAATATTGTTTTAGTCATTACGTAACCATTTTATTTCTGCTAATGACAGGATATAAATTATTAATCGACGATTGGCGCGGATATATTTTATCAGGCTTTGCATTAGTTTGGATCGCCAATGTATATATGAGTTTGTTTGGTTTAATAAGACAAAATGTAAAGAAAGAAAAAACAGAAATTACCTTGTTAGAAAAGAAAGCAGAATCGTAGGAAAATTCTACGGCAATGAATCACGAGAATTCTCCCCAAATTTTTTTCATTCTATAGCATTCTTCAAAAACTTAACAGAATCAATAAAAAATTAGATTGAGCGCTATATAAAGAGTACCTTTCCTCTATAAATGGTGGGAGTACAATTGATAGATTTAAAAATAGTTTCTCCCGAAACGCCAATTTATACATTATCTTCTTAAGGGTCAAACCTGCCATCGAGTTTAAAAGGTAATACGCCTTTATCATTATCAATAGATTAATAAGTTTCTCCTTCCCCATGTTGAATTGATTTTGATTCTGTGGATACGCACCGATTAAAAAATCTCATCATGAATAAAAAAACTAACCTAAAACGAAAAGAACCACACCATATCATTGGTATTGGTGCGTCTGCAGGTGGCATGAATGAGATCAATCTTTTTTTTGATCACACACCGATGGATGAGGTTTCTTACATTATAATTCAGCATCTATCTCCGGATTATAAAAGTATGATGGCTGAACTGCTTTCTCGACATAGCAAACTGAAAGTAACAGAAGCCAAAGACAATATGCTGGTAGAATGTAATCAGGTATATCTTGTACCAAGTGATAAATATATGACCATCAGTGAGGAAAGACTTCATCTTACAGATAAAGGGAAAAAAGGCGGACCCCATCTTACTATCAATAAATTTTTTAATTCACTTGCGATTGCTCGCGGAAAAAGCGCCATTGGGGTGGTACTCTCAGGTACCGGCTTAGACGGATCGGAAGGAGTGGAGGCTATAAAAAAATATGGCGGATTGGTTTTAGCAAGCGATCCAGCACTAACTGCTTTTAGTGATATGCCTTTAAATGCAATCGCCACCGGATCTGTAGATTATATTCTTTCTCCTCAACTGATGCCACAAGCAATAGAATATTATGTAAATAACGGCGGGGCTTTACTTTCGGGATCTTTTGAAGACAAAGAAGAACATAAAATCATTATCGCAATCAAAGGTCTTATCAAAGAACAATTACCACTCGATTTTACCGATTATAAACCAGGGACCATTTCGAGAAGAGTCAAAAAAAGAGCGGCGGCTCATAATTTTAATAATCTATCAGACTACTTTGACTTCCTTAAAAAAGATAAAGAAGAAGTGATCTTGCTAGCTAAAGATTTTTTGATAAGTGTTACCTCGTTTTTTAGAGATCAAGAGGCTTTCGATTTTATTCAATCAGACGTAATTCCGCGGATACTTGAACAAAGAGGGCCGGAGTCGGAAATTAAATTGTGGGTAGCCGGTTGTGCCACTGGCGAAGAAGCCTATTCTTTGGCGATAATTTTACGAGAACAATTAATCGGTGAATATAAAAATACTGTCGTCAAAATATTTGCCACCGATGTGGACAACAATGCTCTAATCCATGCAGGTAAAGGTATTTATAATAAACAAAGCACTAAAAATATTTCACCTGAAAGGTTGAAAACCTTTTTTACAAAGGAAGGCAATCAATACAAAGTAAAACCTGAAATACGAAAGATGCTCATTTTTGCACAACATGACTTAGTGCAAAATCCACCGTATTGCAATATGGATTTTATTAGTTGTCGCAATCTGCTTATTTACATGACTCCATCTTTACAGAAAAAGATATTTCTCATGTTACTTTTTGGTCTCAAGAAGGATGGTTATTTATTTTTGGGCTCCAGCGAAATTCCTACTTCTATTATTACAGGACTTGATACCGTTAATAAAAAATGGAAAATTTATAAGAGTATTGGTAAAAAGGAGAGAGTGCCTTTTGATGCTTTTTCTATACCAGTACTAGCCGACTTAAAATCGACAACTACGTTTGTTTCTCGCGAGATGAATTTGAATGCGCAAAATAATAACCTAAGTGATGCGGTGAATGAAGCCTTCATGAATGAACTGGGTTATTTATTGGTGTGTATAAATGAAAAAAATGAAGTAATAAAAACTTATGGAGATACCACAAAGTATTTACTCCAGAAAAATTTTAACCGAAACTTATCGGATCTTTTACCTAAACCTTTGGCCATCGCTTTCTATGCTGCCAGCCGAACTGCCTTGCAGACTAATAAAAAAGCAATGGTAAAAGACGTTAATACTGGAAACAAAAAAGTTCAACTTTCCGTTAATCTAATGGTGAAACCATTGCCGGTAAAGAAAGGCGATCCTAAAATTTTAATGGTACTTTTTAGTGATGGTGGTGTTTCCAATCCTGTATTGAAAAACGGTTTAGTGTTTGATGAAAAAATCTATCACGATCAATACATTATTAATCTGGAGGAAGAACTGAAAGAAGTTAAGGATGAATTGCAGGATACGCTTGAAAAGTTGGATGCGTCCAACCAAAATATGCAATCGTTTAATGAAGAATTACTTTCTGCAAACGAAGAATTGCAAAGTACCAATGAGGAAATGGAATCTATCAATGAAGAATTGCATACCATCAATGTAGATTATCAGGCAAAAAATAAAGAGTTATTGGAATTAAATGATGACCTGAATAATTATTTCAGATCCAATATCAACGGGCAATTGTTTGTAAATGAAAACCTGTTGCTTATGAAATATTCTCCAGGCACGGTGAAACACATCAACCTTCTTGATTCAGATATCGGTCGACCACTCACCAATATCACTACCAATATAAGATTTGAAAATATAGTGGATGATATTAAGAAAGTGATGGTAAGCGGAGGCGTTATTACCAAAGAAGTTCAGGCCAACGACGGTAAATGGTATCAATTAATGACGATGCCGTATATCCAACAGATTGGTCATAAAATGAGTGGAGCTATTGTCACCTTCTTTGATATCACCAAATTAAAGGAAACACAATTGGAACTAGATAAGACCAATAAAAACTTGAAGTTGGTAAATGCTGATTTAGACAATTTCGTACTAGCTGCATCACACGATTTAATGGGCCCGATGGCTAATATAGAAATGAGTATTGACGTAATGAACCAATTAAAAGTTTCAGATGATCCCGAACTAAATAAATTTCTTGAGATAATTAATGAATCAGTGATAAAATTCAAATTGCTTCTGAAGGAGATGGCTACCATTGGTAAAATCGAAGATGAAATGATGTTCAGGGAAAAGATTGATGTGAGTGATTTAATCAACGATATCAGTTTGAGCATAAAAGATATGATTGATTCCGGCAAAGCGATTTTAACCACTGATATTGAAGTACCCTTTATTTATTTTTCAAAAAAGAATCTGAGGAGTATTTTATATAATTTGATCAACAATGCGGTGAAATATAATAAATCCCTTCATCCTACAATTACTATAAGCACCCGAAAAGAGGATGGCTTTGTGTTACTTTCCGTAAGTGATAATGGGATTGGCATACCTGAAAAAGATTTAGAAAAAGTATTCAGCCTTTATGGTAGGTTGAAGAATAGTAATATAGAAGGTCAGGGCATTGGATTGTTTTTAGTTAAAAAAGTAGTGGATGCCGCAGGTGGTAAGGTTACTGTAGAAAGTAAGGAAGGAGAAGGAAGTAGATTTACAATATATTTCCCTGAAAATTTAGAGAAGAAAACACTTCAGGAAAGGAAACATTTTTAGTGTAAATTTTAAGCTAAGAAGAAGCGAAATATTGTGCTATACTTATATTCCTAATCAAATATTTCTAGTTATAATCAGTTGTCATTTTATAATTTTTGTATTGAAAGGGTATTCATGCTTTTCAATTTTAAAATTATCCAAGTTGCTACGACAAATGGAGCAGTGAGCGTAATAATTCCTGTCATTGCCAAACCAATGTTTAAAAGGGTTGAGAGAATAATTGCGAAAGTAATCCACAAAAAATCAACTCGACTTTTTCCGGTAAGTGCAATGGCACAAAGTATACCATTGTATCCCATCAATCCTGCATTAATTATAGAAACAGGTTCGGAGAGCAGCCATCCTACAAGAGAACCTAATAGAGAAGCATATAACGCATAAACCGCCATAAGCCTATTGTTTATTAAGATTCCCAAAAGAAAAAGTATTCCCGTAATCTTATTCTCCTGAAACATTACTTGCCCAAAACTTTTACTTGAAAAAGAAAGAATATCAATTGCATTTTCTCTTACAACTAAAGACGATGAAAATGAAAAATGAAAAACAAAAATTAGCAAACACATCATCATCCAAGCGCTAATAACAAATGGCGCAGTAAAAGGAGCAATTATTTTTTTCAAAAAGCGCATTAGAAAAGTAGAGCAAATCGAACCTACAATGAGCGCTGCGATTGACGTAGAATTAACATCAAAAAAATACAGTATGGCAATACCTGTCAGTGCCCCATTAAAACCATACAATCCGTTTTCAATCTCTTCTTTTGGGTATTTTAAAATTTGCGCGGTACACGTACTGATAATGACACCGGCAATGGCTGCTAATCCTAATAACCAAGAGTTGTAAAAGATGCCCAATAAAAATAACATGCCGGAATACATGTTATTTTGAAACATCACCTGACCTATTCCTCGAAAAATTGTTTGTATAAATCTCATAAAAGGCGGGTGAATTTATAACGCGAAAAAGTGGGGTTTATTTTTCTAAAAATAGATAAATAAGTTGTTTTGCAAGTACTGGATAGAGCTGCAAGGCAGTTGTAGCTAAATTATTTCATCGGAAATATTGCAGCAGAACAATCGTAATTCCCAGAACAATTTCAACCACCATCATGGAGTCAAAATATTTTCCGGCGGAACCCACTTTTATTCTGGAGTACAATCTTCCTAGTCCCGAAAAAATAACCACAATTCCTATGAAATAAATTAAATCATTTATTTCATGAAAATGAATAACGACCCATGTCATTAAGATTCCCAAACCAAAATAAATTCCACTCAAAAATCTAAAAAGATCATCTAAGATGGGTTGCGGCGGAACAGTTTTTGGTAAAAAAGAATGAACTCCTTTTAGCATGAGGTTTACACCTCCTAATAAGCATATCAGTGCGACCATGCCTAATAAAATTTGTAAGAATAATTCCATAAAATTTGTTGGTTAAATTATGAGTGAATTTGTAAGAATTACCATCAACGATTGAGCAGTTTAGGAAATTTATTTCCGCCGAATCGTTACCAAATTTATAAATAAAAAGTTGATAATTATTCTATATAAAATTGACTGGAACAGTAAGTTATTTAATAGGCTTGTATTAAAACTTCAGTAGGAATGTTTAATCTATCATGTATTTGCCTAATCATTTCAAGAGATAGTTTTCTTTTGCGATTTAGAATTTCACTTGCTCTGCTTTGTAGCCCAACAACATTTGCTAAATCAGTTTGATTGTAACCAAGTTGTTCCATTCTGTATTTGATCGCTTCCACCGGGTCTGGAAAACCAATTGGAAATTTTTCATTTTCATAATTTTCAATTAACATTCCCAATATTTCTAACTCATCTCCTTTATCGGTTCCTTTTTTAGAATCAAAAATTATTTCAAGCCTTGCAAGTGCTTCTTCATAATCCTTTTTTGTTCTAATTGGCTTAATGTTCATTTTAAATTGTTTTAGCATTTATTTTATCATATTCAGCATGGGTGCCAATAAATCGAATCCAAATCATTTGATAGTCCCAATTGATTTTCACTATCAGTCTGTAATGATTCCCCTTTATATTAAAAACGACTCTGTTGTCACCTAAAAAACTTGCACTTGGAAATAAAGAGTTTTTACTCATATGCTAATTTTAAATTTTAAAACACGCTTATAAATAGGGTAATAGAAACCGTTTGTATTTACTCTAAAACACGCAGTACTTTCTTTCACAACATATTTTACACTTACAGTATTTCGCAAATCAAAAGTGTAAACCAACCCCCTAAGACTCAGCAACCACCTCAGTTACTTCAGGAATCATTCTTTTCATCATTCCTTCAATACCGGCTTTTAGTGTAATCATGGATGATGGGCATCCACTGCAGCTTCCCTGCATTTTTAAATTCACAATTCCATCTTCATAGCTGATAAATTGTATCGCGCCACCATCCATTTCTACAGCGGGCTTTACATAATTTTCTAATAATTCTTTAATGCGTTTTACCACATCGTCATCATCAGCATGAACGGAATTGGTGCTTTCTATTTTTCTGGTAGCTAGTTTTTCTTCATTAACAATTTCATTTCCTTCTTCTAAATATTCTTTCAAAAATTGTTTGATAGAGGGAATTACATCTTCCCAGTTCTCGGTTTCGTCAGTCTTGGTGAGAGTAACAAAATTGCTGGCAATAAATACCGCTTTGATAAAAGGAAATGCAAATAATTGCATGGCCAATGGAGAGGCAAATGCACTCTCTTCATTTTGAAAATCCACACTTTTTCCCGGATACAATAATTTATTGGCCACGAATTTCATGGTTTCCGGATTGGGAGTCATTTCTGTATAAATGCTAATAACGGTATTGCCTGTCTTAATCATAATGTAGAATTGAGATTACAAATTTACAACGAATTTAATTGAGATGCGAATGGTTATTGTTAAGAAAATTTTATCCGGATTTTTTATTTTTTAAAAATTGAAAAATAGGGAAGGAAAAAGAAATTATATCTACTGTACACGCCTTCTTTAAATTTTCAATACTTTTAAATTTAAAACCAATTAATGCAAGAATCTGTTTCCTTTTCTAAAAATGCTTGGCGGCGACTTAAAAAAAATAAAGGAGCGATTATAGGGCTTTTCATCATTGTTTTGTTTTTGTTGATTGGCATTTTCGCTTATTTTTTGGGAGTAGATTCTACACCTAATGCAGACAGACAAATTGTAGAAATACAAGCTCGAAAGCCCGGCTTTACACAAGAATTCATCAAAGTAAAAAAGAATAAACAGATTGAGCACACCGGAATTGTTCGTCAGTTTTTATTTGGTGTAGAAGATACTTATCAATGGATACCCATTAAAGGATTTAATGAAAAAGGAGATTCCATTTTAGTCAATCAATTCATTGATGAAGGATTGTATGAATCGAAAATGTTTTCTAAAAATGACTTGGCTCCAACAAATTATATTGAGTCAAAAACTTTTTGGTTGGGCACAGATAAATTTGGCCGAGATATTCTCAGTCGCCTAATGGTTGGAGTGCGTGTAAGCATGGCCGTTGGGTTGATCACGGTTTTGATTTCTTTATCTATCGGAATTTTTTTGGGAGCAGTAGCCGGTTTTTATGGCGGAAAAACCGACCAAATAATTATGTGGCTCATCAATGTTATTTGGAGTATGCCCACGCTTTTATTAGTGTTTGGAATTACACTTACTTTGGGCAAAGGTTTTTGGCAAATATTTATTGCTGTCGGTCTCACCATGTGGGTGGGCGTGGCTCGTGTGGTGCGCGGACAAATTTTGGCCATCCGCGAAATGGAATATATTCAAGCGGCTAAAGCATTAGGCTTGAAAAATTTCAGTATTATTTTCAAGCATATTTTACCGAATATTATGGGGCCGGTAATGGTAATTGCGGCCGCCAATTTTGCCAGCGCCATAATTATTGAAGCAGGTTTAAGTTTTTTAGGAATTGGGATTCAACCACCCACTCCCAGTTGGGGATTGATGATCAAAGAAAATTACAATTTTATCATCACCAATAATCCGGCATTGGCACTTGCGCCGGGTGTGGCTATCATGATTTTGGTTTTAGCTTTTAATCTTTTAGGAAATGGATTGAGAGATGCATTAGATGTAAGAGGATAAAAAAAATTTAGGATTCTTCTTCAGTCACTTTTACACTTCTATTAAAACTTTCTGCGAGCGATATCAGTGTTTCTGTACGTTCAATGCCTTTTATTTTTTGTAAATCGTCGTGCAAAACAGATCTTAACTCAGCAATATCTTTACAAACAATTTCGATGTACATACTGTAATTACCGGTGGTATAATTCAATCGAACTATTTGCGGAATTTTTTCCAATTCTTTGGCCACCATATCATACATGGAACTTTTTTCTAAAAAAACTCCAACAAAAGCGGTGATATCAAAACCTAATTTTTTAAGATCTACTTTTAATCTTTTACCTTTCACTATGCCATATTCTTCTAATTTTTTTATCCGAACATGAATAGTTCCTCCGCTTACAAATAATTTTTTTCCTAACTCTGCATAAGGAGTTTCACCTTGGTCGAGCATTTCTTGAATGATTTGTAAATCGAGTTTATCAATATTAAATTTAGCCGCCATAATTGAAATTGTTTTTTGATATATTTTACAAAAATACTTATTTAATTGATGATTATCTATATTTTTAGAATTATTCTTAATTAATTTGTTTAACAATGATGGCTTTCTTAGATTTGCATCAGATTAGTTCTTAACAATGTGGGGTGATGAAATTTTTGGCAGACATACCCTCTTGTCTCGGGGGTGAGGATCACAGGACAAACGTAACATAGAGCCGGATTGATAGCAATATTAATTCGACCAGGGTCGACCACTGAACTTTGTGTTATAGCTAACTGCCTCGTGAAGGTTCGAACCCTTCCCCTACAGCAAATCGATTCGTATCCGATTAAAACCCTTGTTATGCAAGGGTTTTTTTATGTTCCGGAAATTTATAAAAATAAAAAAACCTACCTTTTAAAGAGGCAGGTTCTTGATGCATGAGAAGTAATATCATTTACCAATTACTTAATCTTAATCCGATATTGTAAGGTGTGAAATTCAAATCGTTTTTGAAAATAGATTTAGGAGCATAAGATCCGTAAAGATGGATAGGGCCCACACCTAATTCTCCGATGTAAGAGAATTTCCATTTGTCTAAATCATAATCTCCGTGGTTTTTTAATTTTCCTCTTTCTCCGCTAATTTGTTTATTTCTACCATTATACAAATAGCCCATACTTACTCCCGCACTTATACTAAAGCCGCCCTCGGCTTGATGAAGGATCAGCGCGAAAATTGAGCATAACCGGAATGGTTACATAATCTGCCGCTAATTTATTTTTAGAAAAACTAATTGAATCGCGGAATACATAAGAATGAGGAATACTTTGTGAATGGTTATAAGGATTAAAACCTCCATCTCTAAAACTGATGTTAGAATTAAAACGATAATTGTTCAATTCCAAACCGATACCATATTTGAGGTTTACATAATGCTTGATCAAATTAACCCTCTGCATCACAAACCAAATGTTTACGTTCACGGATTTTCCACTTCTTAATTTTAAATCATTTGCAGCAATATTCGGCTGTCCGGGACGATTAACAATAGAATTATTCGCTGTTGCAGTAGCATAATTGGTTTTATCAACCCAATTCGCAAAACCGATATCAATAATAAACGAAGAGGTGCTTACATTAGAATGCTTATATTGATTTCGTCTATTCCCAACGGTTACGGTTACACGCTTTTTCCCATCAGGTTCGCCCTTTTTCAAAATAATCATTCCGCCAATTCTAATGGTATCATCATTTCTTTCCACCTTTACTGAATCGGTTTGCGCAAATGAACTCATGCTTATAGTTAAAATCGCTAAAAGTAAAATTGTCTTTTTCATAATTTCTGTTTTCTTATTTTTCTGTTTCTTTTTTTAATTAGAGGCTACTTGTTTATCATCACCTGAAAATAGCTGTGTGATAGGGTTGCCGCGAACAATCATCCTTTTCATTTTTTTCAAAAATCCTCCTACTTTAGTTCTACTAAAATCTTGTGAAGGAGTATCATAAAAAATATAATCATTCGATTTCTCTTTTTCATCAATGATAAAAGAAGCTTGCTTTGTGTAGGAAGATGAATTGCTTTCTTTCACCGGATTTACATTTTGAAAATTTTCCGAAGGAGCTTCCATCATTACTCTTTTCTCAATTTCGGGAGTGTTGATAGCAATTTCCTTAGTGGTTATTTCAGAAAATGTGATTTCATTTTTTTGTTGAGGTAATTGTTGAGTTAATGGAAGCGATTCATTTTTTACTAAATTCTCGTTTCCATTTTCTTCAGGATTACTTACTTGAATAATTTTAATTTTATCATTCGAAGTATTTTGCGTTATCGTTTCTTTTTCGGTGATTGTAGAAGCCGTAGTGCTGTTTTTTTCAGGTGAAAAAATAGGTTTATTCCATTCTCCGAGCTTACTTTTTGGTGTAATAGGATTATTTACATTTCCTGCAATAACTACCGTTGGTGTGGTTACTTTTTGATTAGAATAAGATATAAAAAACCATAAGCCGAATCCTGTAAAAACCGCTGCTGCCAAAGCTCTCCACATCATCATTGGAAAAACTTTCCCTGCTTTTTCTTTTTTGTACAATAAATTTTTGTTCGGGAAAACAATGTGTTCGTCGGCGACTAATTTGGTCTTTTTAATTAATTCAAAATCAGTTTTATAATGAGGACTACCTGCAATGAAATTTTCTACTTCTTCTTGCTCTTGAGCATTTAATTCCTTATCATGATATGCGACAAAATATTCTTCAAAATTATTTTGATCTATATAAATGGAAGTTACCTTTTTTAATAAAAATGATTTATCTAATAAATTGATTCCTTCTTCCGGAGATTGAACAGTATTTTGTAAAGCATTAAATTCTTCATTGAGTTGAGGATGCAATTCTAAAAAAGTTGTTACTTCCATTCTTTCTTCTTGCGATAATTCATTATCGATGTACAACAAGAAATATTCTTCGTAATTATTTAAATTGATACTCATTTCAAATTACATTTTCAGGTTTCACTAAATAATTCTTCAACTGTATTCTCGCACGATGCAAATACACTTTCACTTGGCTAATGCTCAAAGCAGTAATATCTGCAATCTCTTCGTAAGAATATCCTTCATAATCTTTCAGCAGCACAAGGCTTCGCTGGGTTTCACTCAATTTATATAAGGCTTTATTTAAAACCTCTTTGATTTGATGTTGGGGTTCATTGGTAGTAAGTTTTGAATAACTAAAATCATCTTTTAAACTTACTCTTTTATTTTTCCTAATCAAATCAATCATTTGATGATAAGCTACAGTAAATAAATAAGATTTCGAACGTTCATTTTCTACTTTGTCTTTATTGATCCATAGCTTTTCAAAACTCGATTGCACTACATCTTTTGCGTCTTCTTCGTGGCGCAAATTTTTTAAAATAAAACGATACACATTATCTGCATATTCGTTTACACAATGATTATATTCTCTTTCTGTCATACAATTAGTCGGTAAAATTAGCGCTCTGTCCGCATTATTTACACATTATACGCACACCTTAAAGGAAAAGTTACACTTTTATAAAAAATTCTATTTTATTCCCCAATAATATTCCACAAAAAAAAGGACTTAGTAATTGTACTAAGCCCTCTTTTGAATTTTCTTTTAATTCTAAAACGAATACTTTCCGTCTTCTATCAATTTAGCAGCCACCAATCTTCGCGCATCTTTCGCATTGAAAGGTTCTGTTTTTGTGAAACGTTTTAGACCAAGCAACATCATTTTTTGTTCATCGCCTTCGGCAAATGAATTAATGCCTTCTTTACCGGCTTTCGCAATTTTATCTACAGCATCATTTAAATAAACACGAAGCATGGCAATTTGTACTTTATTATTTTCTTCGCCGTTTCTTTCTACTGCTTTAATCACACGGAGCAACATGCTCTCTGCAACAAAAGTCAGAATGGCCATATCTGCAATGTTCATGATAATTTCTTGCTCCTTACTTAATGTCATCATTAATTTTTGAACTGCTGCACCGGCCACCATCAAAATACATTTCTTCAAATTCGCAATGGTTTTTAATTCCACAGCAAAAGGTGTGTCATCAGCTTCTCCAAAATCGGGAATGCTCATCAATTCTTTTTGCACATTCATTGCGGGGCCCATCAAATCTAATTCTCCCCTTCATAGCGCGCTTCAGCATCATATCTACTGCGAGCAATCGATTGATTTCGTTGGTGCCTTCAAAAATTCTATTGATTCTACTATCGCGATAAGCTCTGCTAATATTATACTCATCGCTGAAACCATTACCACCATGGATTTGCACGCCTTCATCAACTACATAATCCAATACTTCACTGCCGTGTACTTTTAGAATGGCACATTCAATTGCGAACTCTTCGGCTGCGCCCAAAAGTGCTTCGTTAAAAGGTTTTCCGGCAGATAACAATTCGTGCTCTTTTTCATCAATCCATTTTGCGGTTCTATACAATGCGCTTTCATCAGCATAAATTCGGATGGCCATTTCGGCTAACTTATATTTTATAGCACCAAACTTTGCAATAGGTAAATTAAATTGCTCTCTTGTTTTTGCATATTCAATGGATTCTTCTAATGCACCTTTAGAGCCGCCGTTGGTAGCAGCATCTAATTTTAATCTTCCAATATTGAGAATATTAAATGCGATGATATGGCCACGACCAATTTCGCCCAAAACATTTTCTACAGGCACTTTGCAATCTTGAAAATACAATTGTACAGTCGATGATCCTTTGATGCCCATCTTATGTTCTTCTTGTCCTTGCGTGAAACCGGGCATACCACGTTCAAGGATAAATGCAGTAAATTTATCTCCATCTATTTTTGCAAAGACTGTAAATACATCTGCAAAACCACCATTGGTGATCCAACATTTTTGACCATTCAAAATATAATATTTTCCATCTTCAGAAAGTGTGGCGGTAGATTTTGCTCCCAATGCATCACTTCCACTTCCGGGTTCTGTCAATCCATACGAACCTTTCCATTCGCCGGTTGCCAACTTAGGAATGTATTTTTTCTTTTGTTCTTCTGTACCGAAATATAAAATAGGTAAAGTTCCAATACCTGCATGCGCACTCATGGCTACGCTAAAGGAATAACCTCCGCCTAATGCTTCGCTCACCAAGGTTGAGGTAACGAAATCTTTTCCTAATCCTCCTAATTCCTCAGGAACAGAAGCGCTCAAAAGACCTTGTGCGCCTGCTTTTTCCATTAAAGAAGGCATTAAACCCGGCTCAGCTTGATCAATGCGATCCATCACCGGCAGCACTTCTGTTTTTAAAAATTGAAGGCACATATCGCGAATCATCAATTGCTCTTCCGAGAAATCTTCGGGCGTAAAAATATTTTTTGCATCTCCCGGTTTTATCAACCATTCGCCGCCTTTTAAAATTGATGCTGTTGTTTCTGTGCTCATGATTTTTTAATTTTTTATGTTCAGTTCTTTATTTTTCTAAAGCAATTTTGCCAAATTATCGTACACCTTTTGTAGTACATCTTTCGCTAATTCAATATCTTTTGTACTTACTCCTTCCAGCGCTTCATTCAAAGTTTGGTTGGCCACTTGCATGGACAATTCTTCTACGCTTTTTCCTTCATTGGTCAAATGAATTAAATTGATCCTTCGATCATTTTTTGATGCAACTCTTTTTACCAATTGCAATTTCTCCAAATTATCCACTAATCTGGTGATGCTCGGTTTATCTCTAAAAGTAGCCTCACATAATTGTTGTTGACTAATCCCGTCTTCTTTCCACAAATGATATAAAACGCTCCATTGCTCAATGGTAATTTCAATTCCTGCTTGCTTAAAATTTTTTTGCAATCTTCTGGCAATGGCAGTGCTTGCTTTTCCTGTAATAAAACTATAGAGTTCGCCTTTCTTAAATTGGTTGTTTGACATATAGTTGTTTATGCAACTATACAAATCTACTATTTCATTTTGAAATAAAAAATTATTATTTAAAAAACTTTTTACTGAATTTTTAAGGTGCTGTGGCCGTAAATTTTAAAAGATAAGTATCGCAACCTAAATTATTAATATTCATTCTAAAAGTGCCGGAAGCCTTGTTGCCATTGATTGCCGCATCAATATCAAAACGCCATGCAGTGCTGCCTCCATTAGGTGGCTCACTGATATGACCTTGTGCTTTTCCGTTGATGATGTCGTAACTTCCATCAGGGCCGGTGAGCGTTTGTTCTAATTTTCCTGAACAGCGCCAATATCCTTTGAAAGTGAGATTGCTTAGTTTTTTGCCATCCGCAGAAACGGTAAAGAAAATAGAATCACCTTTCATTCCATTAGAAAAAGCTCCTTTGAAATTTTTTGCTTTTGCATCTACAGAACTATTTTCCGTAACGGCAGAATTATTATCATTGGTGGGCGAAACGCAGGCTATGACTGCAAAAGATAAGGTAAGAATAAAGAGAAAGTTTTTCATTTGCAATGCAATTAGTTTTGATAAAATAGTTTTAAAACCTAAATATAACTTCTAAGTAAATAAAAAAAAATTTGGTTAGAAAATTTTTTAAAATTCTTTCTATTCACTTTGACAGTTTTACTTTAGATATTTGCGTATGCTCCTTTCTCTCATTTCTATATTCCTTTTGCTGCTTTATTGCGGGCTCATAATTTATTATAGAATCAGTTGGAATGGAATTCCGGATTATGCATCTACATTGAATTTGGAAGAAGAATCATTACCCTTTGTCACCATAATTATTGCCGCGCGAAATGAAGAAAAAAATATTGGAAGATGTATTCAGTCCATTCAATCACAAACTTATCCTAGAGAAAAATTTGAACTAATAATTGTCAACGATCATTCCACCGATTCGACGGTGGAAGTAATTGAATCTTTCGGAAAGGATGCTGCGCGAATCATTCATTTGTCAGATTTTACACAAGGGGAAATAATTAATTCTTATAAAAAAAAGGCGATTGATACAGCGTTACAGTTTGCCAAAGGTGACTTAATAATCACGACAGACGCGGATTGTGTCGTTTCTGAGAAATGGATTGAAACACTCATTTCATTTTATAAAGAAAAAAATGTAGTATTTATTGCAGCACCGGTGGTATTTAAAAATTTCAAAAAAAGCAAAGGATTTTTCCATTCGTTTTTACGCATTTTTCAACAATTAGATTTTATGACCTTGCAAGGAATCACCGGAGCTTCGGTAGAAAAAGGATTTCACAATATGTGCAACGGCGCTAATTTGATGTATGAAAAGAAAGTTTTTTTTGAAGTAAATGGTTTTGAAGGAATTGATGAAATTGCCAGTGGTGATGACATGCTGTTGATGCATAAAATTCAAAAAAATTATCCCAATAAAATTGGATTTTTAAAATCAAAAGATGCGATTGTAGCTACTTCTCCTGAAGATACTTTATCGAAGTTTTTCCATCAAAGAATACGCTGGGCAAGCAAAGCAGGCAATTATTCCGATAAAAAAATTACAAGTGTATTGTTGTTCGTTTATTTTTTCAACGCTTGGTTGTTAGTGTTAGGAATAAGTGGTTTCTTTTTTATGCAAGCATTTTATTTATTGATCATTTTGATCTGTATTAAAATATTTGTTGAATTATTTTTCTTATTTCCTGTTGTCAATTTTTTTAATCAAGAAAAATTATTGTGGTGGTTTATTCCCTCCGAGCCATTCCATATTTTATATACGCTAATCGCCGGATGGTTAGGCACTTTCGGACATTATAAATGGAAAGAAAGAAAAGTGAATTAAATCTTATTCTACAATACGAAGTTTTGCATAATTGAGCATGATCTTTTTTTTTCTCCATTGTTTTCAAATTGTATAGTTGCAATAGGATTGTGTGCAGCGCCTTCCATTTTCATTACTTCCCCAAAACCAAATTTCTGGTGCTCTACTTTTTGTCCGGTTTGTAAATTAGATGTATCACTTGGTGCAAAATCAGGTGAGGGAATATGTTCTTTGATTTTTATAACCGGCGTAGATACTTGATAGGCTTGCTTTTCATGGCTTGTATTTGTAGTAGGTTTGCTCGCGGAAAAATTTCTTTTTTCGTACCCGCCCCATTGATTGGTTGATGAATTATTTCTTGCATTGCCACCTGCAAAAGTTTTATCAATCATGTGCTCGGGAAGTTCACCTACAAATCTGCTGGGCTCATTTTGCGAAAGTGAACCAAAGCGGTAACGCATATTGGCATAAGTAAGCCACAGTTTTGTTTTGGCTCGTGTGATGGCAACATAAAATAATCGTCGCTCTTCTTCCAATTCTTCTCTGGTATTGATGGCCATTGAATTTGGGAAAAGTGTTTCTTCTAATCCTCCTAAAAAAACAACCGGGAATTCTAATCCTTTTGCCGCGTGAATGGTCATTAATTTTACGACATCCTTTTCACCTTTATCATTATCGGAATCGGTTAATAAAGAAATTTGTTGGAGATAACTTCCTAAACTTTTATCTAATAATTCTCCATCTTCATCTGGTGTTTCTGTAAATTCTTTAATGGAGTTTAATAATTCTTGCACGTTCTCATATCTCGCCAAACCTTCGGGAGTTTTTTCCTGAAATAATTCTTTGATCAAGCCGGAACTCTTTCCTACTAACACAGCTACATCGTAGGCATTTTTTCTTTCGAGTTCACTTTGAAACATTTTAATCATGATTACAAAATTGGTAATCATCTCGAGCGTATTCGCCCTGAAACCAAATTGGGACGCGTTTTCCAACACATTCCACATAGAAATATTATTCTCATTTGCGATGAGAGAAATTCTATCAATGGTCGTTTTACCGATTCCTCGAGCCGGATAATTGATGATCCTTTTCAATCCTTCTTCTTCATTAGGATTCACGATCACTCGTAAATAGCATAAAAAATCTTTGATCTCTTTTCGCTGATAAAAACTTACTCCTCCATAAATTCTGTAAGCAATATTCATGCGGCGCAAACTCTCTTCATAGCTTCTACTCTGCGCATTGGTGCGATATAAAATAGCGAAATCATTATTTCTAAAATGGTTGCGTAATTTTTGTTCTTGTATCGTATCGGCTACATATTTCCCTTCATCATTATCAGAAGCGGTGCGTACTAATTTTATTTTTTTCTCCAGCATCATTACTCGTCCACAGTTTTTTCGGAATCTGACCTTTGTTGTTGGAAATTATTTCATTTGCTACATTTAAGATCATTTGAGAGCTGCGATAATTTTGTTCTAACATCACCACCTTTACTTCATCATAATCTTTTTGAAATTGTAAAATATTTTCTATGGTAGCTCCACGAAAACTATAAATACTTTGCGCATCATCACCTACTACGGCCACATTTTCATGCATAGCTCCGAGTAATTTTATAATCTGATATTGTGAGGTGTTGGTATCTTGGTACTCATCAATCATAATGTACTTAAACTTGCGCTGGTACTTGCTTAGGCTTTCAGGATGTGTATGTAATAATTGATAAAATTTTAGTAAAAGATCATCAAAATCCATTGCGCCATTTCGGAAACAACGTTGGCAATAGGCTGCATAAATTTTTCCGGTCAATGGACGCGTGGCGCGCATGTCTTCTTGTTGCAAACCATAATCATTCATGTATTCTTCCGGAGTGATCAAACTATTTTTTGCATTAGAAATTCGATTATAAACGGTGGATGGTTTGTAATGTTTATCATCCAAATTCATCTCTTTCAAAATCCCTTTTATCACACTTTTAGCATCATCGGTATCGTAGATGGTGAAGTTTTTCGGATAACCCAATTTATCTGCTTCCGCTCTTAGAATACGCGCAAATACTGAGTGAAAAGTGCCGATGTATAAATTTCTGGCTTCATTATTTCCTAAAATATTCGTGACCCTTTCCTTCATTTCGGCGGCAGCCTTATTGGTAAATGTGAGGGCTAATATTTGAAACGCATCTACTCCTGTAGCCATTAAATGAGCAATACGTGTAGTAAGTACTTTGGTTTTTCCGCTTCCCGCTCCGGCTACAATCATTATCGGTCCATCACGATGCAAAACCGCTTCGCGCTGTGAATCATTCAATCCCTGTAAATATTCCTGCATGTTGCAAATTTACGAAAAGAGGAGGAGGGGAAATGGATGTGGAGAAATAAAAAATGCGCCGATTTTTCAATCGACGCATGTAAAAAAATTAATGATTTTTTTATCGAACTAATTTTAGTTCGTTGATGATATTTTTAGCTCCACCCATTTTATCAATGCACCAAAGTACATAGCGAATATCCACATTAATGGTGCGGTTCAAGTCTTTATCAAACTGAATTTTGTGGCTCAATGCTTCATAATTTCCGTCGAATGCAAGACCGATTAAATTTCCGTAACCGTCCATTACAGGAGAACCGGAATTACCGCCGGTAATATCGTTGGTGGTGATAAAATTGATTACTAAATCATTTTGCTTCTTATCAATGTATTGACCAAAATCTCTCTTTTTCAATAACTCGATCTCTTTAGAAGGAAGATCAAATTCATAATCACCGGGAATATATTTTTCTAAAATTCCTTTGCTGGTAGTTACATAATCATAATGCACTCCATCGCGCGGATTATAACTTTTTACATTACCATAACTTACTCTCATGCTGAAGTTAGCATCGGGATACATTTTCTTTACTTTAGAAGGATTCATTTCCATAATTCCTTTTAAATACAATCTGCCCAACTCGTTATTTTTTGAAACAAAAGCGCTATACAATTGGCTGTAATCGTTGATGTATTTTTTGATAAACGCACTTGAGTAAGAATACGCAGGATCATTTTCTAAAGTTTTTAGATCATGGGTTTCCATAAAAGTTTTCCATTTGCTATCATCCAAAATCATTGTGTTAGCAAAGACATCTTTAGACCATTTATCAAAAGTGCTTTCGTCATTTAAAGAACCATATTTTTCTGATAAATTTTTATAGAAGTTTTCCGGCTGTTGATCGGCTGCAATTGCATCATGGTACATCATTGCCGTTTTGGCCATAATTATTTGATCGCTGGGTAAATCTTCTTTTGCTAAGAAATTAGTTCTTGATTTATCGGCTGCTTGCAAGGCTTTATTAATATCATCCGCTGTGCTTTTGCTATTTCCTAAAACTCTTTCTAAGTTCATTAATGAAGATGCAAAAGATGCCAAAGGTGAACCCAAAATTCCTTCTGTCAAATAAGTTCTTGCTTTAGCGTATGGTGTCCATGCGGCATAATTTTTCTGATAATCGCTAAGAATATTTTGATATTCAGGTTTATTTTTTGCCCATTCTTGAAATTTGTTTTCTTCATTTTGTTTGTTTTCAAACACATGGTATTTCTCAAGTTGTTCGGTTTCGCCTTTGTAGAATTTATAATAATTCGCAATTCCTGAATAACTATCTGCTAATTTTAATTTTACCTCAGGATCCTTTACCATTCTGGCGTACATTGTTTTCAATCGCACATCGCGCAAGGTTACCAAAGAAGGATTTTCAATTTGATTTTTCAATTGAATACCATAGGAAGTTTCATATCGATTGGTACCACCGGGATATCCATAAATCATAGCATAATCACCATCTTTATATCCTTTTAGAGAAACAGGCAAAAACCATTTTGGTTTTAAAGGAACATTATCGGGGCTATATGCAGCGGGCTTTCCGTCTTTTGTAGCATACACTCTGAAAATAGAAAAATCTCCTGTATGGCGCGGCCATTCCCAATTATCAGAATCGCCACCGAATTTTCCGACAGACTCAGGAGGTGCTCCTACTAAGCGAATATCTGTATATACTTTGTACACATACATGATGTGTTGATTCCCTTTGAACATGCTGTACACTCTTCCGTAAATTCCATTTTCTTTATCGGCTACTTTGTCTGTTATTTCTTTATATAATTCAGTTGTCTTTTTTGCACGATCCGCTTCACTCAATCCTTTCAAAGCTTTTTCTACTTGGTCAGTTACATCTACTATTTTTTCTAAAAAGGTTACAGAAAGATTACTTTTTATTTCTTGATCTTTAGAATAAGCATAAAAACCATCTTTCAAATAATTGTGTTCTAATGTACTTGCTCCCGCGATGGCTCCATATCCGCAATGGTGATTGGTAAAGATGAGTCCTTGATTGCTTACAATTTCGCCTGTACATCCACCGCCAAAAATAACTATGGCATCTTTTATTGATGGTTGATTAATACTGTACAATTGATCTTTGGTTAATTTTAAACCATGTTTTACCATGTCGTCGTACACTTGTTGGCCTAACAACATAGGAAGCCACATTCCTTCATTGGCACTGGCTCTAAAAAGTGTAAAACACAAAATGATGACCGTGAATAATTTTTTCATAATTTATAGTATAAGTAAATAATTGATTCAATCAAAAGTAAGACGAATAATTAGCTTTAAGAGAAGCGAATTGCAAATTTGATCTTAAAAGATGAAGTGTTTTCTTATCTCTTTGAAAAAATTGATTCTGATTTTTATTTTCTTCAAACATTACTCTTATTTTTATAGAAGAAACTAACTATGAAATTCGTCTTCATATTTTTTTGCTGCTTTACTTTTTTGCATTGCCATGCAAATCAGCATTCTATTGACAGTCCGGCGGTTTTTATTACCAAATTTCCTTTTACTCAATTAAGTGGTGGAGTGATAATGATTCATGCAAAGTTTAATAATATAAAAAGGGAACTCAATTTTATTTTAGATACCGGAAGTGGAGCTATTTCTTTAGACTCTTCTACCGCGGCGAATGACAGCGTGTTTCAAGTGCCATCTGGAAAATCTATCACCAATATTGCCGGCACAAAAAAAGTAAATTTTGTACAAAATTGTACCCTTTCTATTCCAGGATTAGAAGTAGATAGTTTGGATTTTTACATCAACGATTACGAGATCTTGAGCGAAGTATATGGAATAAAAATAGACGGAATTATTGGTTATAGTTTTTTATCAAAATTTATTGTAAAAATCAATTTTGATAAACATGAGATTCAAATTTTTTCTCCCGGAAAAATAAAGTATCCCAAGCGGGGAACCTTGTTGCATCCTATTTTTACGGCATTACCTATTCAATCACTCATTATTTCTGACCGAGTAAAATCCATTGCTAAATTTTATATGGACACCGGCGCAGGACTCAATTTTTTGGTGAGTGAGCAATTTGTAAAAGACAGCAGTTTTTTAAAGAAAAAAAGAAAGCCGGTTTCTATTCAAGTGCAAGGCCCGGGCGGTAAAAAAAGAATGCTGCTTACTGTAATTCAAGAATTGAAAATTGGTCCTTATAAATTCAAAAGAGTGCCGACAAATATTTTGCAAGATGAATCCAATGTATTGTCTTATCCGCACATTGGCGGTTTGATAGGTAATGATTTATTGCGCCGATTCAATATGGTACTCAATTATCCAGAAAAAGAAATTCATCTTTCTCCAAATACTCATTTCAAAGATGGATTCGATTATTCTTACACCGGTATCAATATGTATTACAAAGACGGGCTTATTTTTTCTGACGATGTAATAGAAAATTCTCCCGCATATAAGGCCGGCCTTCGTGAAGGCGATGTCATTCTTGGAGTAAATAATAATTTTACGAATGATATTGAAGCTTACAAAATTCAAATGAATGAAGTGGGCAAATACGTTACGCTTTTCATTTCTCGCAATGGCGAATTACAAAACATTATTTTTCAAGTAGATGAAATAGGTTAAAGTTTCAAATTCTTTTGGGAAAACCATTTCGTTTCATGCAATTTTGCAGCGATGATAAATTATGAAAAATTTGTTTTAGAAAACGGTCTCCGAGTAATCGTTCATGAAGATACAACTACTCCAATGGTAGTTGTGGATGTCTTGTATGATGTAGGTGCAAGAGATGAAAACGTTAACCAGACAGGCTTTGCGCATTTGTTTGAACACTTAATGTTTGGCGGAAGTATTCATATTCCTTCGTACGATGAACCATTGCAAATGGCCGGTGGAGATAATAATGCTTATACCACCAATGATCTTACGAATTATTACTGTCAATTGCCGGCAGAAAATATTGAAACTTCTTTGTGGTTAGAAAGTGACAGAATGCTTTCTTTGGCTTTTGATGAAAATTCTTTAGATGTACAACGGAAGGTAGTTTCAGAAGAATTCAAGGAGCATTATATCAATAAACCTTACGGCGATGTGTGGAATAAATTAAGAGCGCTTTCCTACGAAGTGCATCCTTATCAATGGATGACAATAGGAAAAGAATTGAGCCACATTGAAAATGCAAAATTGGATGACGTAAAAAATTTCTTTAGAAAACATTATAATCCATCCAATGCGATATTGACGATTGGAGGAAATATTTCTGTGGCCAAAGCCAAAGAATTGGTGGAAGAATGGTTTGGTGATATTCCTTCAGGAGAAAAATATATCAGAAACCTTCCTCAAGAACCTATTCAAAAAGAAGCACATTTTTTAGAAGTAAAGGCAGATGTGCCTTTGGATGCATTGTACAAGTCGTGGCATATTTCATCTCGATTAGATCCAAAATATTATGCTGCCGATTTAATTACCGAAATATTAGGCAATGGTACTTCTTCCAGATTGCATCAGGCTGTGGTAAAAGAACAACAACTCTTTAGTTCTATTTCTTGTTCGCATACAGGAAGTATTGATCCGGGGCTTTTGGTAATAGAAGGAAAATTAAGAGAAGGCGTATCGATAGAAGAAGGCGAAAAAGCTATCATGATTGAATTACAAAAAATGAAAGACCAAATCATACCTGAATCTGAATTGCAAAAAGTAAAAAATAGAGTCGAGAGTTTATTGTGTTTTGAAGATATCAGTTTAATGAATCGAGTGAATAGTTTGGCTAATTATGAATTGTTAGGCGATGCTAATTTGATGAACGAAGAATTAAAAAATTATCAAGCCGTAACTGCTGAGGAAATATTGCAAGAATGTAATTCCATATTTGTTGAATCGAATTGTAGTACACTTTATTACAGAAGTGCGCGTTCGTAAATTTAAAAAGAATCCATGCCGAATAGAAATATTGCTCCACCCATAAAAGATGCGATTGAGTTTCAAGTGAAATTAGCTCCTTGTACTCGCGCCAAACTCAGTAATGGCGTGCCTTTATACTATATCAATGATGGAGCTGAAGAAGTAGCCCAAATCGATTTTGTGTTTTATGCCGGAAACAGTTTTGAAACAAAAGAAGGAATAGCGGCCACTACCAATTATCTTTTAAAAAATGGAACGAATACTAAAACTGCATTTGAGATTTCAGAATTTTTTGAATATTATGGAGCCTTTGTAAATCGTTCGTGCTATAATGAAACAGCAACTATTACGCTTCATTGTCTTTCGAAATACGTGAAAGAATTATTGCCGGTGATTAGAGAAATGATCACTGAATCCATTTTTCCGGAAGAAGAAATAGAAATTTTCAAGCAAAATAGTATTCAGAGACTATCCGTTAATTTATTGAAATGCGATTTTGTTGCGAATCGATTAATTGATACTTATTTATACGGCGCCCATCATCCTTATGGCAGAGTGACTACTGAGCAAGGCATTCACGCCATTACCAGAGAAAGCCTTCAAGAATTTTTTAAAGAATATTATGTAAATGCACATTGTCAAATTTTTGCTGCAGGAAAACTGCCGACGAATTTTGAAAAAATAATTGATGATAATTTTGGAGACCTTTCTATTTATGAGAAAAAAGAAATTGAATTTCATGAAAGAGAATTGGCGGCAGAAAAAAAATATAGAATTCAAAATGATGACAATGGTGTGCAAGGCGCGATAAGAATTGCAAGACCATTTCCAAATCGTTTGCATCCGGATTATCATTCGGTGAAAGTGCTGAATACTTTATTCGGCGGCTATTTCGGCTCACGATTGATGGCAAATATTCGTGAAGAAAAAGGTTACACTTATGGCATCTCCAGTTATTTGCAAAGTCATTTACAATCTACCGCTTGGATGGTTAGCACCGAAGCCGGTAAAGATGTATGTGAACAAACCATTCACGAAGTGTATGAAGAAATGAAATTGCTTCGCGAGAATTTAATTGATGAAGAAGAATTGCTTTTGGTAAAAAATTATTTGATGGGAATTAATTTAGGATATTTAGACGGGCCGTTCAATGTGATTGCTCAATGGAAAAATTTAATCTTACATGGAGTAGATGAAAATTATTTTAATCAATCAATCGCAACAACCAAAAATGTTACTTCTAAAGAATTACAATTGATGGCACAAAAATATTTACATCCAGAAGATTTTTATGAATTAGTGGTTATTTAAATCAATTATTTTTAAAACAATTTATTATGAACTTCATTCTTCGCCTTTTGATATCCGCAGCAGTCGCCTTCGGATTATCCAAACTTCTCAGTCCACATGTAAGTATCGACGATTATTCTACAGCATTAATTTTTGTATTAGTTCTCGGAATTTTAAATGCCTTGATAAAACCGATCTTGATTGTACTCACTTTGCCGATTACCATTTTTACTTTAGGTTTATTTCTGATTGTAATTAATGTGTTGATGATTTTGTTGGCAGGACATTTTGTAAGTGGAATTCACATCGAAGGATTTTGGTGGGCATTGGTTTTTGGAGTGTTATTATCTGCATTCTCTTCAGCACTTTCGGGCTTAGTGAACAATAAAGAATAAGAAGAGGTATTGTTTTTTACATAAATATCGAACAATGCTTTTTCTTTTTTAATTAGAAATGAAAGACGAAATTTGTTGAATGGAATTTCAAAGAAATCAGTTTTCCGATCAAACATTAATAGAGCTCTATAAAAAACTTCTTCTTCCAAGAATGATTGAGGAGAAAATGTTGATTTTATTACGGCAAGGAAAAGTGTCTAAATGGTTTAGTGGAATAGGTCAGGAAGCCATTTCTGTTGGTGCTACTTACGCATTAGCAGAAGATGAATGGATAATGCCTTTGCATAGAAATTTAGGAGTGTTTACCACGCGAAATATGTCTTTGAAAAATTTAATTGATCAATGGCAAGGCGACGAAAACGGCTACAGCAAAGGGCGAGAGCGCAGTTTTCATTTTGGAAGTAAAGCGCATCACATCTGTGGAATGATCTCTCATTTGGGTCCGCAATTATCGGTGGCGGATGGTGCAGCATTAGCTTATAAATTAAGAAATCAACAAAAAATTTCTTTAGCTTTTACCGGAGATGGCGGTACCAGCGAGGGCGAATTTCATGAAGCTTTGAATGTAGCGGCGGTTTGGGATTTACCAATCATTTTTATCATTGAAAATAACGGTTACGGCTTAAGTACTCCTGTTAGTGAACAATATCGCTGTAATAATTTGGTCGATAAAGCTAAAGGTTATGGCATGGAAGGAGTGCAAATAGATGGAAATAATATTCTTACAGTTTATGAAACAGTAAAAGGCGTTAGAGAATATTGTATAAAACATCAAAAGCCGTATTTGATAGAATGCATGACCTTCAGAATGCGTGGCCATGAAGAAGCGAGTGGCGTGAAATATGTTCCGAAAGAATTGTTTGAGCAATGGATAGAAAAAGATCCGATTAAAAATTATGAAAGATTTTTAGTTGAAGAAAATATTTTGACTAACCTAACGGTGGCGGATATACGAAATGAGACCAAACAATTAATTGATGCGGAAATAAAGCAAAGCCATTTAGGTGATAACCATCGTTCCAATACAAATTTCTTTAGTGATAAAAAGAAGATTACTGAAAGAGAATTAAATGATGTGTACGCATCTTCTTCCACCATTGATTCTAAAAAAACTATTCCGCCAAATGCAGAGAGAAGTCATGATGAAATTAGACTTTTAGATGCAGTGAAAGAAGGGCTTTCGCAATCTATGGCAGCTCATTCCAATTTAATTTTGATGGGGCAAGATATTGCTGAATATGGCGGCGCTTTTAAAATTACTGAAGGATTAATGAAGCAATTCGGAAAAGAAAGAGTGCGTAACACACCACTTTGCGAAAGCGCTATCGTTGGTGTGGGATTAGGTTTGAGTCTGGAAGGATTTAAAAGCGTTGTTGAAATGCAATTCGCAGATTTTGTTACTGTGGGATTCAATCAGATAATAAATAACTTGGCAAAAATTCATTACCGTTGGGGACAAAATGCGGATGTAGTTATTCGTATGCCAACCGGCGCAGGAGTAGGTGCCGGCCCATTTCATAGCCAAAGTAATGAAGCTTGGTTTGCACATACTCCCGGATTAAAAGTAGTGTATCCTTCTTCTCCCGAAGATGCGAAAGGATTGTTGATTGCAGCCATTAACGATCCCAATCCGGTCATGTTTTTTGAACATAAATTATTGTACCGAAGTATTTCGGGTATAGTTCCTACTAATTATTATGAAACCGAAATTGGCAAAGCAAAAAAAGTTCGTGTAGGCAATGATGTTAGTATCATCACTTATGGTATGGGTGTAATTTGGGCCACGGATTATGCCAATGAACATCCTGATATTTCTATTGATATTTTAGATCTGAGAACCTTACTGCCATTGGATTACAAAGCTATTCGAGCAAGTGTGAATCAAACGGGTAAAGTGTTGGTATTGCATGAGGACACTTTAACGGGAGGAATCGGTGGTGAAGTTGCTGCTTGGATTGCACAAAATTGTTTTGAGTATTTAGATGCTCCGTTGATGCGTTGTGCTTCCTTGGATACTCCGATTCCATTCAATATGGAATTAGAAAAAAATTTCTTAGCACAATCGAGATTAGGAGATACTATTCAAAAATTACTCAATTATTAAAATTGATTTTACTTAGTTTTTGTTGAATCTATGGCCATCTTTTTAAATCTGAAACTCAAGAATAGGGAAGAAAAAGTAAGGCCAATAATAAATCCTGTCCAGATGCCTGCCGGCCCCATGTTGAAATTAAAAGCTAATAAATATCCTGCCGGAAGACCTATTGCCCAATAAGCAATACCAATAAAATACGTTGGTACTTTTACATCTTTAATGCCGCGGAGTAAGCCGGAAGAAACGGCTTGCGTGCTATCAGATATTTGAAAGAGTGCAGCGAATAATAATAAATACGAAGCCATTTTTATTACCTCAGCATTTTTATTAAAAAGTAATGGCAAATTATTTTGAAATACAATAAACAAAATACCGCAAACAGTTCCATAAATCAATGCCATCGCAATCGCGCTTTTTCCGATGTTAGCAATTGCCATTCTATCCTTTCTTCCATGAGCATTACTGGCACGAATAGACGCAGCTTGCGACAAACCTATCGAGATCATGAATGTGAGAGAGGCACAACTCAACGCAATCTGATGTGCTGCTTGATCGATGGCTCCCATGGTACCAATCAAAATACCGGAAATGGCGAAGGCACCTGCTTCCATCGTGATTTGAAAACTACTCGGAATACCAATGCCAAGCAATTCTTTTTGTGTTTGCCATTTTAATTTCCAAACTACTCTTCTCACCGCTACATATCTTCTAAAAGTTTTGTGATTCAAAATAATAAAACCTAAAACAATAAAAATGGTCATTCTTGTGATGAGCGTTCCCCAGCCGGCTCCTATCAATTCCATTTTCGGAAAACCCCAATTCCCATAAATCAATAACCAATTTAAAAAAACATTTAAAGGAATAGCTGCTAAAGAAAGTATCATGGCGGTTTTAGTAAATTCTAAACCATCTGTAAATTGTTTCAATGCTAAAAACATCAACATCGGAATTACTGACCAACCCATAATTTTTAAGTAAGGCACTGCAATGTGGGCTACCAAAGGGTCTTGTTTGAGATGCATTAAAATTCCGCTACCAAATTCTAAACCTAAAGCGATTATAATGGCAGAAATAGTACACAACCAAAATCCATTAAATAAATAATGGCTTACGGCTTTTTTATCATTTCTGCCGTGAGCCATAGAAACCATTTGCGATACAGAAATCGTGATTCCAATTCCAAAAACATAAGGGATATTAATAACACTCATTACCAAAGCCGCTGCAGCTAATTGTTGGTAACTAATGGCGCCTACCATTGCCGAATCGATAATGCCTAAAGACATTTGCGCTACTTCACCCAGAATAATTGGGAAGGCCAAATTCAGTGTTTTTTTAGCCTCGGTAAGAAGCATATAATTAGAATTAAAATAAGGAAGTGAAGATAAAAGAAATTAAAAAGAAAATTGAATCTGTGCAAAGGTATTAATGCTTAAAATGTCGCATGTTAGTTAATACCATTACCAAATTATTTTCAAGGCAATAATTAATAGAATCTTTATCACGAATAGAACCGCCCGGTTGAATAAATGAGCCGATACCTGCGCTGTGACTGATTTTAACACAATCATCAAATGGGAAAAATGCATCGCTGGCAACTACCGCATTTTCTAAATTGAAATTAAATTGTTGTGCTTTTGTTATCGCTTGTTTAAGTGCGTCTATGCGCGATGTTTGTCCGCAACCTTTTCCTAAAAGTTGTTTGTTTTTAACCAAAGCAATGGCATTACTTTTTAAATTTTTACAAATTATATTGGCAAAAAGTAGATCATCATTTTCTTCTTTGGTAGAAAGCCTTCCACCTACTTCTTTCCATTCCATAATATTTCCTTCATCAATATCTTGAACTAATAATCCTCCAAAGAGAGATTTGCTTTGCTGATTTTCGTTAGGATATTTTTTTAATTGCAATAAAATTCTATTCTTTTTTGATTGAAGAATTGAAAGAGCATCCTCTTGAAAAGCAGGCGCAATCAATACTTCAAAGAAAAGATCTTTCAGTAATTCAGCGGTATTTTTATCAATAGTATGATTGGTTATTAGAAATCCGCCAAATGCACTTTCAGGATCACCGGCGAGTGCTGCTGAAAAAGAAAGCGACACATTATTTCTCTGAGCTATTCCACACACATTGGTGTGTTTGATGATGGCAAAAGTGCTTTGCCTATTTTTACTACTTTCAAATTCTTTTATTAAATAAATTGCAGAATCGATATCAACCAAATTATTATAGGAAATTTCTTTTCCATGGATTTGGGTAAAAATTTCTTCCGTACTTCCTATGTAAACCCCTTGCTGATGAGGGTTTTCACCATATCGTAATATTTTTTTCTCTGAAGAATACGGATTGGGAAAATGAGTATTATTAAAATAATTCGAAATGGCAATATCATATCGAGAGCACACATCAAAGGCTTTAGCAGCCAAAGATTTTCTTTCTTCTAAAGAAGTGGTGGCATCATTTTCTGAAAGAATCTTTTCTACAATCGGATATTCATTTTTATCTCCAATCACTACTACCTCATTAAAATTTTTAGCCGCCGCACGAATCATGGAAGGACCTCCGATATCAATTTTTTCTATGATCAACTTTTCATCATCGGTAGTTCGAACTGTCTTTTCAAACGGGTATAAATCGACAATAACCAAGTCAATTTCCGGAATATGAAATTGATTCATTTCTTGCACATCACTTTCAACAGAGCGTCTTCCCAAGATCCCTCCAAATACAGTAGGGTGCAGGGTTTTAACTCGGCCGCCTAAAATAGAAGGATAATTCGTGAGCGTTTCTACAGCCATACATTTGAAATTATTTTCTTCAATAAATCTTTGCGTACCGCCCGTGCTGTATATAGTTATTTCATGTTGATGGAGTAAAGAAATAATAGATAAAAGCCCTTCTTTATTATAGACAGAAATGAGTGCAGATTTAATTTTTTTTTGCATGGCGAATTGAAAAAATAGTTTTAAAAACTAATTACAAAGGCTCCTTTTTCGGATACCGAATGAGAGCGCAAATGTAATTCTTCACATTCTTTTTTCCATTCACCAATTCTCCACAATGAATTGGAACCATCAAAAATGTATTGTTTACAAGCAAACACTTTATTTAAATCGGCAATTTTTATTTTTGGATTTTTTGAGATGATCAAATAATCTAAATTAATTCTGGGAGTGATTGGTTGGTATTTTATTAGTGTATCTATGATCAATATTTTCTTTGAGTTAAAATAATAGAATCCATCTTTATAAATCAAGCCCGGAGCAGATTTTATTGGATTATTTGCCATCATTGATATTCTTGATGGTCGGAGATTATAATTTTGAAGAAGATCATCATTATTAACCGCACTATCTCCAACTAAATAATATTTATTTCCCGAAATAAAATCTACCGCTTGATGCATCGGAATATGATATACCACCATTTTGTTTTGATGGATAAAATTCCATTTTCGGATAGCCCAAGAACTTGCAAAAATGATCGAAGCAAAAATTCCTATTTGAAATGCTTTTTTATTTTTTTTGAAAAAAGCAATTAAGAAAATAATAAAAATGAAATAGAGTAAAAAAGTATCCTTCACTGTAATAGAAATGTTATTCCAAATTACAAATGGAATTGCATTGATCAGCAACACCGAATGATTCATCAGCCAAAGAATGGCCCACACTAATTTACCAAAATACATGGCAAGAAATTCGAAAGGAGAAATGGCTACGAGAGCCACACAACCCCATAGCGCTATGGTTGACAGTGGGATGGCGATAATATTTGACAATAAAAATAATAACGGTAATTGATGAAAATAATAAAAGCAAATAGGAATGGTAAATATTTGCGCAGCGATAGAAACGGAGGCAATTGCCCAAATGCTATTCAGTATTTTATTTTTAAAATAAAACCAACGAAAGAAGGGTTTTTGACAAATCACAATCCCTAAAACTGCGAGATAAGATAATTGAAAACCTACATCCCAAAGTAAAAATGGATTAAAACATAAAAGCACAAAAGCTGAAACGGCTAAAGAATTATAAATATTTCCTCGTTTATTTAAGAGCGTTCCGATGGAAATAAAACTGAACATCACAGCGGCGCGTAATACAGAAGGAGGTGCGCCGGTGAGAAAAGCAAAAAACCATAATCCAATGAGGATGAACAAAATTCTCGGAACGGCCGCTTTTTTTAGATAGGGAATTCTCAATGCGATCCATAAAAGCAATGCGTAAATGAGCGCTAAATGCAAACCAGAAATTGCAATTAAATGCACCACGCCGGCATTGCTGTAAGCTTGTACTAAATCTTTGTCTAAATCAACGCGGTAGCCGATTAGAAGGGCATTGGCTAAGGCAGATTCATTGCCTTCGGGAATATACTTATGAAGGGTATTAATCACATATTCTCTGGAAGAAAAAATAATTTGTTGAAATGAATGTGCACCACTTCCTTTTAGAATTATATAGTCATCCTTTTTTAAATACGCTTGATGAAAAATTTGTTGAAATGACATGTATCTTTCATAATTAAACGCACCGGGATTGCCGGTATTTTTTATTGGCTTTAATTTATTTTTTAATAAAATTCGGTCTCCATATTTCAATTGTGGCTGCAAAGAATCCTTGGAAAAGTAAAGAATAATCTTTCCGGATTTTTTTACTGAAGAATCGTGGTTAATGATAGATTCCACTGTGGCAAGCACTTTCAACGATTTTGCTTTTTCGATGGGCGGTTCGCTGAGTGTTACCATTAAATAACTATTCTCATTCAATGAATACCCGTACCAATTATTCCGATGACGAATATCTTTTTGCCAAATCAAAAATATTCCCAACAAAATAAAAAAAATGTTTATTAGCAAACCCTGTATGAGTCTATATTTGAACCGAAAATGTTCAGGCAAAAAATTAAAAAGAAAATAGATAATAGTGACAGCTGATACAAGAAAAATTAATGAGTGGATGTCTACTTGTAAATAAAATCCTATTACAATTCCTATGATTAAGGAAGCAAGAAGCCTGATAAAGGGAGCCGTTTTCCAAATATAAATATGATACGACTTAGCCATAAAATATCATGAATTCATTTACAGATAAAATCTATAATCAACCATTTGTTTTTGCTAAACCTTTTACGAAGTACCTAAAATAGAGGAAGATTTACTTTTTTGTAGAAAAAAATCTTTGAATTTATAAAAGTATTGAGGCTTGTCTCAATGAATATTTAGCTGTTGAATTTTTTTTCGGTCACCCACAATCCATACGATATCGCCCCATTCAAATAAAAATGTAGAATCCGGATTGAGTAATCTTTCTTTATTTCTTTCTATTCCTACTACTAATCCGTTGGTGCGTTCGCGAATGCGAGATTCTCTGATAGTCCGCCCTTTGAGTTGATTGTGCTCATCCACTACGATCTTTTGTAAAATAATATCTTCTATAGTTTCATCTTCATTTCCTATAGGTTCTATTGCATCAAAAATCGGTTTGAAAATTTGCATTTGATCGTCAGTAGCAATAATGCCCACATGATCAAAAGGTAATAATCGATTATCTCTTCCCGGAGTATAAATAATTAGATCGCCGCGTTTTATATACGCGATATTGATGCCGTATTTTTCACGCCAAGATAAGGTTATCAATTTTTTTCCGATATAATCAGCATGTGGATTCACTTCGAGGTCTATCATGTGTGCATCCCAAGGAGATAAATCAGGTTGCGGATTCAGAGGGACTTTGTTGTTATCATTTAATAATTTTTCTCTGCTCTCCCTTGCATTTAAATTGCTTAAAAATCTACCTTCTAATCTTTGATAGAAACCTTGTATTCTTTTTGAAAAGAAAAATAATAGTAGAAGAATTATAGGAAAAACCAATAGTAGAGAAGTGAGCGGAGTAAAAAATTGTCGCACCCAAAATAAAATTAACGTAATGCCTAAAAGATTTCTACTGATTTCAATAATCAGCAGCGGGCCTTTACTGTATTTAGTATTCAGCCACAATTCTTTGTAGGCGATGGTATTGGGTTTCTTAGCCATGAATGCCCAGAGAAAAGGAGTTGCAATTCCAAGGCTTACGATTAATCCAACAATATTTCCCGTAAGGGTATATTTAAAAATAGAATGAAGAAAAGGAATTAATAATTTGGAAGTAAGAATAATTAATGCCAAAATAATTATACCGTTGATGAAGGCAATATTCAAATAGGATTTCAACACTTTTTTCCAATCACTTTCTGCTTGAATATGTTGAGTATTGGTAGAATAACTGTTCAAATTTTTTATCCATTTTTTCGGAAGTATTTTTTCTATATAACGATAAAATTGTGGAGAAAATTTAATCATGTAAGGAGTAGTGAAAGTGGTGATGGCAGAGGCTCCTACGGCTACCGGAAACAAAAAATCACTAATCACTCCTAAAGAAAGTCCTAAGGTAGCAACTATGAATGCAAACTCACCGATCTGCGCCATGCTCATTCCTACTTGTACAGATTGTTTGAGCGGTTGTCCGGATAGAATTGCTCCTAAAGTAGTACTGAATAATTTTCCAAATAAGGTCAATAAAGTAACCCAAAGTACCGGCCATTTATATGCGATAATAATTTCCGGATCTATTAACATCCCCACAGATACGAAAAATATGGCACCAAATAAATCTTTTACCGGTTTAAGTGTGTGTTCAATTTTTTCTGCTTTGGTAGTTTCTGCTAAAATGGAACCCATAATAAACGCTCCTAATTCTGCGGAAAATCCGGTGAATGTAGCAATTACTACCATTCCCAAACATAAGCCAATAGATAAAATCAATAAGGTCTCTTCATCTAAAAATTCCCTTGCTCTGTTTAATAATGTGGGTAATAAAAAAATACCGGCAAGAAACCAAAGAATTAAAAAGAAAATCAATTTCCCTACAATAAATAACATTTCTGCACCCTCAAATTGCTTAGTAACCGCAACGGTAGAAAGCAATACCATCAACATAATTACTACAATATCTTCTACAATGAGCACACCGAAAACCACACGAGCATATTGCTTGGTTTTAATTCCTAATTCATCAAATGCTTTGATGATAATAGTTGTAGAGGAACTGGCTAACATACCTCCCAGAAACAAACTATCCATCACAGACCATTCCATCCATCTGCCTAAATAATATCCGGTAAGTGTGATAAAAACAATTTCTACTAAAGCGGTAATGGAAGAAGCGCCACCTACTCGAGCCAATTTTTTAAAACTAAATTCCAATCCAAGGCTAAACAATAAAAATATTACTCCAATTTCCGCGAGTGTTTTCACATTCGCTTGATCCACTACGGTAGGAGTTAATGATAAATGCGGCCCTACTAAAAAACCCGCAATGATATAACCCAAAACAATGGGTTGCTTTATTTTTTTGAATAATAAAGTGGTGATTGCAGCGGCAATCAATATGAGTGCTAAATCTTGAATTAAACTTGGTAGGTGGCCCATTCCCTCAAAAATATAGAATTCAAACTGTATAATTCCAAATTAATTGAAATAGGATTTCTCTCAAAAAAAAACATTTTATGTATTTTGAGTAGAAAGTTTTTTTGCTACAGCCTCGTCTAAGAACCAATGCAGTTCGCCCTTTTCCGGTTTAATAATTTGTGCAGGTAAATGTTTTGGTTGATAAGGGCCTTGTAAAATTTGATGCAAGACTTCGCTCTTTTTTTCACCTTCAACCATAAATACGATGGAAGATGCTTTGTTCACTAAAATAGGCATCAGAGTAATTCGATACATCTGTTGGTCAGCATTATAAATAGAATTTACCCAATGCACATGTTCTTCAATAATTGTGGAGCCGGGAAATAAAGATAAAGTATGTCCATCTTCACCGATACCTAATAAAACCAAATCAAAACTTTTTTCAGTATTATCGAAAAATGAATGCACCAAATTTCTGTAAGCATCTACTGCAAAATTGGGCTCAATATCAGTACGCATGATGTGTATATTTTTGGTTGGAATATTAACTGCATCTAATAATAAATCAAATGCCATTCTTGCGTTATTTCTTTCATCAGTAAAAGGAACGACTCTTTCATCTCCCCAGAAAATATGAATTCTATTCCACTCAATTTTATTCTTATACGGATCTTCGGCCAATTTTTTATACAGTAATTGCGGAGTAGAACCGCCTGATAAAGCCCATGTAAAATATTCTTGCACTTGTAAAGTAGCATTGATTTTGTTGCAGATCCAATCTGCAAGGGCATCAGCCATTTTTTCTTTGTTTTTATAAATATGTGTTTCCATTAAATTTTTTTATAAATGTGAAAATTATTTTGATCAAAAGCAGTTTTGCTGTCGGTTTGATTGAGATTAAAAATTATTTTTCTCTTCTTCCCGGAGAGTTTACAATCCAATTATGGCCATCTCTGGCAATCAATGCTTCTGCATCTTCAGGTCCCCAAGAATTAGGAGAATAATTCGGAAAATCTAAAGGCTTTCGGGCATGCCAAACATCAATAATGGGCATTACAATTTCCCATGCAGCTTCCACTTGATCGGCTCTCATAAATAATGTAGCATCACCGTCCATGGCATCATACAACAATGTTTCATACGCTTCAGGCTCTTCGCCTTTGTACGCATCTTTATAATTAAAAACCATATCCACGGGATTTAAGATCATGGATTGTCCCGGACGTTTTGATTGAAAACGAAGACAGATATCCATTTCAGGAGAAATGCCGATGGATAATCTATTAGGTCGCCAAGTTTCTGTAGCTTCTTTTGGAAAAGCAAAATCCGGAGCTTTTTTGAATTGAATATTTAATTCGGTAGATTTTTCATGTAATCTTTTTCCCGAACGAATGTAAAAAGGCACTCCTTCCCATCGCCAATTATCGATGAATAATTTTACTGCTGCAAATGTTTCAGTAGTTGATTTTGGGTTTGTATCTTTTTCTTCGCGATAGCCGGGTACTTTTTTTCCTTGTAACCAGCCGGGGCCGTATTGGCCGCGCACGGCGTAGTTTCGAACTTCTTCGTTTGGAATTCTTCTTATGGCATTTAACACATCTACTTTCTTATTTCTAATTTCATTGGCATCAAAAGAAAGAGGCGGTTCCATAGCAATCATACACATCAATTGCAGCGTATGGTTTTGAATCATATCTCTCAGTGCTCCCGCATTTTCATAATAGCCGCCTCGCCCTTCTACACCTACAGTTTCTGCTGCGGTAATTTGTATATGATCTATGTAATTCCGATTCCAAATGGGTTCAAATAAGGAATTGGCAAAACGAAGTGCTAAAATATTTTGAACGGTTTCTTTACCGAGGTAATGATCGATTCTAAAAATTTGTTCTTCTTTGAAATGCTTTCTCAGCATGGCGTTCATCGCTTTGGCACTTTCTAAATCATGACCAAAAGGCTTCTCTACAATAATTCTTGTGCATTGCGCATCTTGACAAATATCTAATTTACCTAAATGTTTTACAATTACAGGAACCAATTGAGGAGCTACTGCCATGTAAAAAATAATATTCAAATGTTCTCCTGCTTCCTTTTCTTTTGCTTTCGCAATTCCGGCAATGGTTTTATAATGGCTTTCATCGGCTACATCCATTTTTAAGTAACTGATATTTTTAGCAAATGCCTTCCATTTGGTATCATTTTTTTTGGAACGAGAGAATTGATCAATTCCTTCCTTTAAATGTTTTTTATACTGTGCATCTGTGTATTCAGATCTGGCAATACCCACTATACTAAATTGATCAGGCATCGCATTGTCTAAAAAGAGATTGTACAAAGCGGGCGTTAATTTTCTGTAATTCAAATCTCCACTGCCTCCAAATATGAAAAGTATAGTGGACGATAATTTTTTATAATCTAACATTCGAGATGTTTTTAAAAATAATTAAAATTCGAAAACCTATTCCCATTCTGTATGGAAAATTCCTTCTTTATCCACTCTTTCGTAGGTATGTGCTCCAAAAAAATCGCGTTGGGCTTGGATTAAATTAGTTGGTAACAATCTTCTTCTATATGCATTGAAATAACACAAAGAAGCCATCAATGCAGCACTTGGATAATTATTTCCTGCAGCTAACGAAACCACTTTTTGCATAGCAGGTAATTTATCTTGAAGTATGGCGGCAATGTGTTCATCTAATAATAAATTCTTAAGTGCTTTATTTTCATACGCTTGTTTGAAAAGTCCTAATGAAGCTGAACGGATAATGCATCCACCGCGCCATACATCTACTACTTTGGGTAAAGGAATTTCCATATTCAATTCTTTAGAGGCAGTAGTAAGCATGGCCAATCCTTGCGCATAACTAATAATAGTAGAAAAATATAAGGCATCTTTCAAAAGTGGAATCAATTCTTCTTTCGAAATTTCAATTTTTTCTGAAATGGTTTTATAAAGAGCATCGGCTTCTTTTCTTTCATCAATTAATGAAGATAAACTCCGCATCATCACTGCAGAATCTATGGTGGGCACAGGTATCGGTAATTCTAATCCTTCTTCAGAGGTCCATTCACCCGTGCCTTTTGCTCCTGCCTTATCTAAAATATAATCTACCAATTCTTTTTCATCACCTACTTCTTTTTTAAGGAAAACAAGAGCAGTGATTTCTAATAAATACGATTGCATTTCGCCACTATCCCATTCTTTAAATACTTCATGTAATTCTTTGTTGGATAATCCAATTCCGCGGTGCAGTAAATCATAACATTCGCTGATCAATTGCATGATGGCGTATTCGATTCCGTTGTGTACCATTTTTACATAATGTCCGGCTGCGCCTTTTCCTAAATAATCTACACATGGCTCGCCACCTACTTTTGCGGCTACCGCTTTTAAAATAGGAGCTACTTCTTGATAGGCTTCAATATCGCCTCCGGGCATTATGCTCGGCCCTAATCTTGCACCTTCTTCCCCACCGGATATACCAATTCCCATAAAGTGGAAACCTGAATTGTTTAATTCGTTCATGCGAATAATTGTATCGGTATAATGAGAATTGCCGCCATCAATTATAATATCTCCTTTTTCTAAAAAAGGCGTTACCTCTTTTAAAACACTGTCTACTATTTTTCCGGCAGGTACTAACATCATTATTTTTCGAGGTGTTTTCAGTTGTTGTACCATTTTGCTCAATGTGTTAACTCCTTTTACAATTGTGTTTGGAGTGGCCGCTTTTTCCAGCAATTGTGTTTTTTCTAAATTGATATCGAAACCTATTACAGCAAAACCATGATCAGCCATATTCAATAATAAATTTCGGCCCATAGTTCCTAATCCAATCATTCCGAAATCATATAATGTATTGTCCATAATAAAATATTAGCGCTTCAATTTACGAAAAATGTAGCGGTGCTGCATGTTAATTCCTCCATTTAGCAGCAATAAAAGAGCCATCTTTTCTTCCGTTTATCATTTTTTAAAACCATTTCTGTAAAAAGAAAAAATATTTTTTGGAGAGTTAAAATCGTTACAACCTTTATCTGTATTGTATTTTAACTCAATTCAATATATTAAAATGAATCACTACAATTAAAAAGCAGGTAGTATGTATTGCATAGTATTATAAAACACCTTATCTTTGCTGTAACAATTAGAAATAGATCATTTTTTAAAAATGAATTCGGAATAAAAAATTAAAATCAAAAAAAATGAACATTGAAAACACAGCCAGTCAGATGCGCAAAGGGGTTCTGGAATTTTGCATTTTATCCATTATCAAATTAGGTGAGGCTTATCCGAGTGATATTATTGATATCATGAAATCAGCCAATCTAAATATTCTGGAAGGAACGCTGTATCCCTTGCTGACAAGATTGAAAAATTCTGAATTTCTAACCTACAGATGGGTAGAAAGTAATAGTGGCCCGCCAAGGAAATATTTTTCTCTGACAGAAAAAGGCGCCGAATTTTATAAAGAATTAGAAAATACTTGGCAAGAACTGGCCGGTGCCGTAGATACTATTACAGGGAAAAATAAATAAACAAAAACCAATTAACCAACATAAATACAAGCAAAATGAAAAAAGTAATTAACATAAATTTCCAGGGTACGATAGTTCCCATTGAGGAAAGCTCTTATGAATTGCTACAACAATACATTGAAAGTTTACGTCAGTACTTTGCCAATGAAGAAGGAAAAGATGAAATTATCAATGATATAGAAAGTCGTATCAGTGAGTTATTTCAAAAGAGATTGAAAGATGGCTCTACTTGCATCACAGATGATGATGTAAATGCCATTATCAAAAATATTGGCCGACCTGCAGATTTTGACGAAGAAAATAATGACCAAGAGGGCGGACCAAAAAGTAAAAAAGAGGACCATTCTGAAAGCGCATTCGGTAAAGATTGGAGCTGGAAAAGTAAAAGACTTTATCGTGATGAAAACCACAAAATATTAGGGGGTGTTTGTAGCGGTATTGCAGCTTACTTAGGAATTGATCCCGTTATTGTAAGAGTATTATTCATCGTAACAGGTATTGGATTCTTTGCCTACATCATTCTATGGATTTTTGTTCCGGGAAGTAATGAACTCGATAACGGAGCACGCAAAAGATTATATCGTAATCCTGACGGAAAAATATTAGGCGGCGTATGTAATGGAATGGGCAGCTATTTCAATGTAAATCCATGGATACCACGTGTCATCTTTTTAATTCCCTTTATCTCGTTTGTATTTCGCTGGGGATCCTTTGGCCCATGGAGCTTCCCGCATTTTTGGAGCTTTTCCTTTAGCCCAAGTACTTTACTCATTTATATCATTCTATGGTTAGTAATTCCTGAAGCCAATTCTACCACTGAAAAATTAGAAATGAAAGGCGAAAAAGTGGATTTGAATTCTATAAAAAATTCTGTTCTTCAAGAGATGAAAGGAGTAGGTGAAAGAGTAGGAAAATTGGGTGCAGAAGCCGGAAAATATGCCAAAGAAAAAGGCCCTAAAATGGGTGAAGAAATTCATCAAGCGGTATCAAGATCTTCGGGTACCATAGGAAATATCATTGCTACTTTGGTTAAAATATTTGTGTACTTAATTGTAGGTTGCGTAGCCTTTTCATTAATCTTCGCTTTATTTGCTATCGCGATAGTAGCCGTAGGATTATTTCCATTAAAAGATTTTATTCTTACGGATGGCTGGCAAACAGTATTTGCTTGGGGCACACTCATCTTCTTTATCGGCATACCTGTAATCGGAACCATTACATTTATCATAAGAAGAATTGCCCGTGTAAAAACCAGTAATAAATTAATGCGTTTCTCCTTTTCAGGATTATGGTTTGTAGGTGTCATCTCTTTTATACTACTCATTTCTTCAGTGGGCAGAGATTTTAAAGGAATCAGTTCGATGAATGAAGTAAAAGTTCAATTGACCAATCCAACAGTAAAAAATTTGGAAGTAAAATCTTTCCAAAATGTAAATATTAGAAGAAGCGGTTGGTTTAATTTGGAACCTTACGGAAGATTCGGCATTACAAATGACACCGCATTTATCGGTAATGTAAAAATCAGAATTATGCAATCGCCGAATGATAGTTTTCAGGTGAGTGTAATGAAATCTGCTAATGGAAATATGAGAAGACATGCAGATACACTCGCTTCTTTGATACAATTCAATATTTTACAAGAAGATTCTGTATTACGTATGGATAGGGCCATTGCGGTGAATACAACCGATAAATTTCGCAATCAAAATGTAGAAGTTACGATTTGGGTTCCGGTAGGTCACGGAATCATGATTGATAAAAGTTTTAGGTACGGCGATAGAGTAAGATTGAGTGGATATTGGGATAATGATAGTTGGTATGATGAAGAAGAGGCCGATTATGATTTTGAATACGGAGTGCCATATATCATGAAAGCCGATGGATTGTATACATTGGATGGAGTTCCTTCTAATAAATGGGAAAGCAACACTGATGCAGAAGATAATTCATCTGATGAATCTTCGGTAGAACCGCATAATATCGATTCTTTGAAAATAATTCAAGAACAACAAATTTTAAAAATGGAGAGATCGATAGATTCTGCCAAAGATGCGCAAAGAAATACCATTGATAAAATGAAAGATTCACTTAGAAAAGTGAAAGATGATATCAATAAAAAGATCGACAATTTAGATAAAGGAACCGCAGAGGTGCGCATTGAAAGTGAGGAGACACCTGATTTTAGGTATTCATTTGTATTGGATATCTAATCGAGAAGGTCAGTTGGTTTACAGAGTTCTGCATGAATTTGCAGGGCTCTTTTTTTTGCGAAAAAAATTATTTCTCACAACCGCATTCCCATCTTAAATTGTCTGAAAAAGTAATGGTGATTTGTGCCATTTTTTTTCCGACTTGGTATTCGGTTTTTTTGGGTTGGTTGCCTTTAAAATATCCTGAAACCCAATTGAGTTTCCCGGTAGTTTTATCATAAGTAAATTTTCCTGTAGCTCCATCATCTAGCCAGCGATAGGTACCATCTTTTTTTAAGGCAAAATATCCTTTATAGTCGTAGCGATAGGCCGGAGACATATTCGGACCTCTCCAAACAGTTACATGGCAAGTATAATTTCCATAAACCAATTCTCCACCATATTCTGATTGGGTAGGTTTGGTAGTCGGTTTATTAACTACTGGAGTTTTTGGTGTTTCTTTTTCTTTCGGAGTTTTACTTGTAGTAGTTTTCGTTTTTATCGTTGGTTTATTGGTATTCGTGTGGGTAGTTTTTGTAGGAAAATCTTTTTGATATCTTTCCTTTAATTCCGGTAACAATTTAAACGCATTGTCCAAATACATTTGGGCAAGTTTTGTTTTTTCAGCATCATTTTGTTTCAACAAAGAAGCTGCTAATTGGTAATTCGCATAAGGATGATCTTTATCCTTACGAAGAATACTTTTAAATTGATAAAATGCGCTACTGTATTCACCCGCTTCGAAATAGTCTTGCGCATATAAAAAATCTGAGCCGATACTCAAATAGGCAGTTTCGCTTCCACCTGTGGCTAAAGAATTTCTCAATCGTTGGATATAATTATCTAAGCTATCAGTTTGTGCAGAGACTAAAGAAAACGAAAAAATAATCAAGATCAACAAAAGTATTTTCTGAAGAAAAAATTTCATAAAAAATAAATTTAGAATTCGAAAATAAATTAATTTATTGAAATTATATAATTGGGAAATGAATATTTTTTTAGGAAAATGATTTTGGAATGTTAGATAAATTAGCATTGAATTTTTTGAAATTCTACCCACAAAAAAAATCCCGACTCAGAATTATCAACATCTGAGTCGGGATTTCCTTTAAGAAAATAAAATTGATTTATTGATTAGGAGCCGTATCTTTTGATGGTCCTTTTTCAATTAAATCCATAAACTGATCGAGTTTAGGAGTGATAATAATTTGTGTACGTCTGTTTTTTAATTTCCCGTCAGGTGTGTCATTGCTGGCAACAGGATTGTATTCTCCTCGTCCGCCGGCAGTAAGTCTCTTAGGATCTACGCCATAATTATTTTGTAATGACATCACCACAGAAGAAGCGCGAAGCGCACTCAAATCCCAATTGTTTCTGATATTCGGTTTATTGATAGGCACATTATCTGTATTACCTTCTATCAATACATCATAATCTTTATAATCCATAATTATTTTGGCAATCTTTGATAAAGTAGCATCTGCCTTATCTGAAATTTCATAGCTGCCTGATTTGTAAAGCATATTATCTGATAAAGAAATATACACTACTCCTTTTAATACTTGCACATCTACATCTTTCATTTCTTCTCTGCTCAATGATCGAGTTAAATTATTTGTCAACAGCATATTCAATGAATCACTTTTATTTTTCGAAGCAATCAATTCTTGAATGTATTTGTTAGATGCATTGATCTCATCAACCAATTTCGAGACATTCACATTTCCTTGTCCTGCAGAAGTAAGACATTTATCTAATGCAGATTGGAGCGCTTTTACGTGCTCTTGTTCTGTTTTAATTCTGTCTTGCAAACCACTGATCTGCACTCCGGCTTTATCTAAATTACTTTTACATTGTTCGCCATCTTTGGTAAGTTGGCTATTGGTAACCATTAATTGATTGTAGTCGTACTGAAGGGCATTAAACTTTTTTGTACTTACACAACCCGTTGCCATTAAGATGGAGGCTGCTATTACAATTACGTTAAATTTAAATTTCACGATTCAAAAATTTTAGGTGAATAAATATATATATAACAATTTCCTCGCCAAGATATTATAAAGAGTTGGCAAAACCAATAAAAGGTAATCACAAAAATGTGTCATTTCGTTATTTACCACCACAACGAAAGAAAAACCGGAAGAAATTTTAAAAGCAAATTCTAGAATTTTAAGAAGATTTTTTCGATCCTTTTTTAGGTCCGGGTTTAGAAGATTTACTTTCTTTTTTCTTAGGCACTTTAGCTCCTTTTTCTCTTGCTTCAGACAAGCCGATAGCAATGGCCTGTTTAGGATTCGTTACTTTTTTACCGCTGCCGCTTTTTAATTTGCCTTCATGCATTTCATGCATAGATTTTTCTACTTTTTTTTGGGCTTCTTTTGAATATTTAGCCATAGCATTTTATTTAAAACTTGCACAATAATTATTCAGCCATAATTTTTATGCCATATTTTTAAAAAGAAAAAAATATTTTCTATCGAAATAGTTTTATGAGGCAGATAGGAGATTTCATTTAATTTTAGGAAATACATTTCATTCTAAATCTTGTGTATGGATTGGTTGCTGATTGCAGAAATTATTTACATCGTTGTTTTAATTTTAGTGTGCCTTCGAATTATTTTTGATACGCGAAGTACCACCAAATCGCTTGCCTACCTGCTGTTTGCCATTTTTGTTCCGGTGTTAGGAATTATTTTTTATTTCTTTTTTGGCATCAATTATCGATATCGAAAAATGTACACTAAAAAATTATTTGAAAATGATGATTTGAATCAAAAACTCAATGACGAAATCTCTCTTTATAACCAACAAGTAATTGAAGAAAATAAAGAAGTGGTCAAATCCAATTTGGAATTAGCGCATCTTTTGATGAACGAGATCAACAGTCCTTTGACAGAAAATAATTCTTTAAAAATTTTAATCAACGGTGAACATAAATTTAAAGAAGTATTAGCTGCAATGAGAAATGCAAAAGACCATATTCACATAGAATATTACATTTATGAAGATGATGAAATTGGCAGAGAGATGGAGGAAATAATGATTCAAAAAGCAAAGGAAGGAGTAACTGTTCGTTTTATTTATGATGATTTTGGAAGCAGTACCCTGCGAAAAAAAATGGCTCCCCGATTACTCGAGGCCGGAGTAAAAGTGTTTCCATTTTTGCGAGTTTATTTTATTCTATTAGCCAATAGATTGAATTACCGGAATCATAGAAAAATTATTGTAATAGACGGCCATACTGCATTTGTGGGCGGTATCAATGTGAGCGACCGATATATCAATAAAGAAAATGCACAACAAGATTTTTGGCGCGATACACATTTAATGATTAAGGGTCCGGCAGTAAATTATCTTCAATATATTTTTCTGGGCGATTGGAATTTTTGTGCAGAAGAGCAATTACAACCTAATAAAAAATTCTTTCCGCCTCGGGAAAGTTTACCCGTTCTGGATAATAAAGTAGTACAAATATCCGCAAGTGGCCCTGACTCTGAAAGGCCTACTATTCTGTATTCTATTATGCAAGCGATTAATTTGGCGACGAAAGAAATTTTAATTGCTACTCCATATTTTATTCCGGGCGAAAGTCTTTTGGATGCATTAATTATTTCTGCACGAAGCGGTATCAATATCAAATTATTAGTGCCCGGAAAGTCGGATTCTAAACTTGTGAATGCTGCAGCAAAATCTTATTATAATGAATTGCTCGAAGTAGGAGTGGAAATTTATCGTTATCAAAAAGGATTTATTCATGCCAAGACAATTGTTACGGATAGAAAATTAGCAATGATCGGTACTGCCAATATGGATTACAGAAGTTTCGACCTCAATTTTGAAGTAAATGCAATCGTGTATGATAAAGAGTTTGCGGAGGAAATGAGTGCCACATTTTTTGAAGATTTAAAAGATGCTTATCAATTAGATTCTTTTACATGGAATCATCGGCCTTGGTACAAACAATTAGCAGAAAAAACAGCGAGATTGATTTCGCCATTAATGTAATTTTTTTAGTTAAGAGTTTAGAGTTTAGAGTTATGAGTTTCGAGTGGATTTTGAGAAATTTTAATTTTAGTGGAGGTGTATGTTGCGTTAGGAAAAAGAATAAAATTTGACAATTTTTAAAAAACAAACGACAACTGAACAATCCAAAAGGCATACTATTTCCCTATCTGCTGGAAGCCGTACAACGTTGTAGCAACCTTTTGACACACCCTAACCATGCAAGTTTTTAAGACAGAAAAAAAATATTTTGAGTAAACGAACTGAAGATTTGGACGTGGACTTTTACGTTTGCTGCTTTTCTGTTTTTGTATTTAAGTATTTTTTTGCATTTTCAAATGACAAAATCAGTATTAGCATTTGTGGTTATTTTTCTAATGAAATTTGCAGACACATCTTAATTTTTTTAAGTCATTTTGAGTTAATAATTTTTAAATTCAGAATATCGTACAATTTTACGTACATTTGTGTGTACAAAATAATAATTATGCAAGCAGTATCAATAACTCAATTAAGGGGTAATATAAAAAAGTATTTAGACGATGTGTCTAAATCATCAGATGTTATTGTTGTTTCAAGATCTTCAGAAGATGAAGCTGTAGTAATTCTATCAATGAAAGAGTATAACTCACTTAATGAAACGGGGCATTTACTTTCCACCTCCGCCAACAGAAAACAACTTCATGAATCAATAGATCAATTGAAAAAAGGTAATACGCACCAATTCAATTTATAACAACTCTTATTTATGAATTTTGAGGTTACAGAAAATGGATGGAAAGACTTTCAATATTGGATTGAGACAGATATTACAATTGTAGAAAAAATAAAAGACCTACTCAATGAAATAAAGAAGACACCATTTCAAGGAATGGGAAAACCAGAGCCGCTTAGATACGATTTAAAGGGATTTTGGTCTAGACGAATTACAGGCGAGCACCGACTCGTCTATAAAGTGGAAGGCAAAAAAGGAGTGGATCAAAAATGCTATATTCTTCAATGTCGTTTTCATTACGATTAATGCTTTGCTCAACAAGATTAACAGCAGTTCTCAACAATAATGAAAGTTTTGAAAGCGGTAGGCGGACAAATTAGAGTAGAACCAATACCTGCTTAAAAACGAACGCACAACAAATGGATGGAAAGACTGTTCTCTTATATTTGCAAATCAAAAAAATCAAAAATTTGTATGAAGAGTAGAATTACCCTCACCCTTACTTTGCTGGGATTATTATTTCTCATTTCCCCCGCCTGCACAAACGCACAGAAGAAAGATGCATCCTTGAAATATGGAAAATATGGTTGCACCGCTTCTAAATATCGTAATGGATCTTATGAATATATTCCTAAAGGATATTTTGTGATAACCAAAAGCGGCACCTACACCTATTATGGTTTCGAGAAACCTAGCTCAGGAAAATTTACCATTGATGCCAAAGGAAATTTATTATTTAAAGGAGGCTATTTTGATGGAGGCAAAGCAGAAAAAATAGATCGCCCTAATAAATTCTTTGTTGTATTTCCGGCTAATCCGGATAATCGCTGGACAGCAGGTTATGTAGATAAATAACTTTAAAAAAGTCTCAAAAAATCTCCATTAATATTGATAAATGGACGCAACACTATCTTTTAAATCAGCCTTCGTTTTATCCCAATTATTGGTGAAGCCTAACATGTAACCGCCACCACCGGCACCACACAATTTTAAAAAATAATCTCCGTTATCGATTCCTTTCTTAATCGTGTTTTGAAATTCCGAAGGAATAAATGCGTTCATTTCTTCTAATTGAAATTGAACTAATTGATGAATATTTTTATAAAAATCAGCAGGTTGATTGGCCAAAAATGTATCAATACTTTCGTTGGTATAATGTAATAATTGATCATTGATTTTTTTTCTAAACGCTTCTTCTTTGTATAGTTCATGATACCTCGCTACCAAGCTCGATGTGTTGCGCGGCATTTGGGTATTTAATAAAAAGATATGATTTTCACCATCTTCTTTTTTGGTAGGAAGCACGGCAGTTGTCACCTGATCCATTCCTTTATAGAGAATAGGCTCATTCAAAATAATACTCAAAGGATCTAAGCCCGAACTGGTGCCATGAAAAAAAGATTCCATTTTACCGAGCGTAGTTTTTAATTGATGCGCTTTTTCAATGGTCAATCCTTTTAATTCATCTTTAATTTCTTTGGCTTTTTTTAGGTAGCGCAAAAAGATGGCGACCACCAATGCTCCTGAACTTCCTAATCCATATCCTTGCGGGATGCTGCTTTGAAAAAATAGACCGTTATTGATTTCCCACTCAAATCGTTTTACTTCCAAAACAAAATTTTCATCGACCTGACTGGCAATAAAAGCAGAGAATTTTTTTAAATATTCATTGGAGCGATAAGCAAATTTTTTATCGGTAGAGTCGGCATAAAAATTCAATTGCCCTGAAAATAAATCGCATGGCATTACCAATGCCTTACCATGATTCAACACACTATATTCACCAAACAATAAAACCTTCGAATTATAACTTTCCATTAGTCTTGTGTCAATTAATTTTTTCAGGACCGCTGCCCATCTTATCCCAAATAATTCCTTTCCAATTGTTTTTTAATTCTTCATTTACAAAATCTTCCACCGCTTTACTATACAAATAAGGATACAACAAATGTACATTGGGTCCTGCATCCAGCGTAAAGCATAGAGGAATTTTACTTTCCTTTCTAAACGAAATCACTTTTTCAATTACTGTTAATGTTTCCGGTTTCATTAAGATAAAATAATCCTCGGAACTCATCATCATGGCATGCAAAGTTAATGCTTCCGACTCAGCAATTTGTATAAATTCTTCATAATCTCCATTTCGCAAAATGTCCGCCAACCTTTTCGTATGCTCATTTGCTTGCTCAAAACGACGACTTGCATACACATGATTGTTCATCAAAGAATGCCCTTTGCTGCTCGAAACCTTCTTAGGATTTTCATCTACAATAATGATGGTATCACGCATATTCATAAAATTAGCATGAATATCATGTATCGGAATTGCATATTCATCTACAGAATTAGGAATGTCTTTATTAGATCCCCAAAGTGCATAATTAGGAAACAGAGAACGACACGCACTGCCACTTCCCAAACGTGCAAGCAGAGAGGCTTCTTGTAAAAAATCTTCTTGCATTGCTTTGCCTTCGAATAATTGAGCAGCATCTAAAAGTGCTAATGCCATCGCTCCAAATGCAGAAGCCGACGAAGCTATTCCTGCAGAATGTGGAAAGCTATTTTGCGAATGAATATTAATGCCCACTTTTTTCAGAAAAGGAAAATACACCGATTGATCATTCAAATATTGTTGAATTCTATTTTCAAAAAGTTCATTCTTTTTATTGTCAAAAAAATAATTCAGTTCGATTTTATCAGCATGTTTTTTTTCAAAAAAATCCAAATTAATTTCTGTAAAAGATTGAGACAACGTCATGCTCAGCGATGAATTGCAAGGAATTTGTTTTCCCTTTTTTCCCCAATATTTTACAATAGCAATATTAGAAGGGCATCGCCAACTTATTGTTGAATTCAATAAAATTTCCGAGACTTCTATTATTGCCATTTATTTTTTAATGATTTCTTCATAATTAAATAATGTGGTGTAACCTTTTGAAATAAAATATTCCCTTGCTTTTTGTTCATCTCTAAAAGTAGCCATATAAAAATCTCCGCCCCAAGCGCCTAAAGATTTTATTCGATAAGGATAATCTGAAAATTCATTTTGTTGAATCGGTGCCATATCCAAAATTCCCGAAAGTAACGTCTCACTTTCTTCCATCAAACTTTCCCACTCTTCAATAGAAGTAGCTGCCAGAGCAGATTCTACTATTGTATTCATAGTTACAATTTCTTCATCACTAATCTTTACATTTTGAAATCGTAAAACTTCAAATGAAGTATTTTGTTTTTTGCCGCTATAGACAAATAATATTTTGTTGACTATTTCGGAAGGAAGCGAAACCGGAATCGTTTGTCTATCTTTCTTTTGATATACAATGGGCTTATCCTGTGTAGCGCATGCCACATCATATCCCGAACCATTTAATGATAATTCTAATAAACTAAATGGATCCACTCCGCTCCATTGCGCCAATAAACTGATGAGCGTAGCGCTCGATCCTAATCCCCACTTTAAAGGAAAATCTGCATCTACCACAAAAGTTAATCCTTTAGAAAATAGGTGAGGTTTTTCAGAACGAATCCATCTCAATAAATGGGATACTAATTGTGAAGTGCCAATATCTCCCATAGTTTTAATCTTCAAGTTTTCGGAGAAGGTTGCCGAAAACCATATTTCGCCTTCTGCCCAGCTTTCCCAAAGAATATCTTCCCGTTCACTATTTTGAACCAACAAATGTTGTCCATAACGTAATGGAATAGCAAGACATTTTGCGCCGTTCAATACTAAGTACTCCCCAAAAATTAATAATTTACCTGAAGCATAATAATTCATGAACTACTATTTTAAGGATGTTTATTTTGATTTGATTGGGCCATTTCGTCTGCCAATTTTCTCACTGCCGAAACTGATACTTTATCGTGTTTGAAATGTTCAACAATTTGGTCTTTAAATTCTTTCGGAACTCCTAATTGTTTCATGATATTGAACAAGTGCATTTTCATATGCCCTTCTTGAATGCCGGTAGTAACCAAAGATTTTACTGCGGAGAAATTATTAGCCAAACCTGCTGCAGCAGCTATTCCCATTAATTCTTTGGAAGAAGGATTGCCTAATAATTGTAAAGATATTTTTACCAAAGGATGTAAATTCGTTAAGCCGCCAACTACTCCTAATGAAAGAGGCACTTCCAAAATAAATTTGAAATGATCTCCGTCCAAAATCAATTTGGTTAAAGGCGAATAATGTCCGCTTAATGAAGCATAGGCATGGCCGCAAGCTTCCACCGCTCTAAAATCATTACCACTCGCTAATACTACTGCATCTATGCCGTTGAAAATTCCTTTGTTGTGCGTGGTAGCACGATAAGGATCTAATTCGGCAATGCGCATTCCCATATAAAATCTTCTCACGAAATCTTCGCCAGTAATTCCCGGAACGATATTATCAAAATTCTTGACCTTGTTTTCTACCCAACATTTTACTCGGCAATTAGGAGTAAGATTAGAAAGAATACACATCACTATCTCCAAACCATCTCCGGTAAATTCGGATTCACTTTCGTACCATGTTTTAAAACTTTCTGCAAATTGTTCCAAACAAGAATTGACGAAATTCGCACCCATAGAATCAACTGTTTCGAAGGTGCAAAAAAGTTGCATCAAACCCGGTTCTTGATCGCTCAAATCTTTCAGTTGAATATCCAAAATTCCGCCGCCTCTCTTTTGCATATTTTCAGTAACTGAAGAAGCGTCCGCAATTAATTTTTCTTTTAATTCGCTGAATTTAGATTTCAATAATTGCACATCATCATTCCACAAAAAATGAACTTGGCCTATTTTTTCTGTATCAATAATTTCCGTTTTAAAACCTCCTAAGCCGTACCAGAATTTGGCGCTATTAGCCGCTGCTGCTATCACAGAGCTTTCTTCTATCACCATCGGAACTGCATAAACTCTATCGTTGATTAAAAAATTAGGTGTAACACTAAAAGGCAAATGAAAATTGGAAATTACATTTTCACTAAATTCTTCAATCAATTCTTGTATCTCCGCATTGTGATGATGAAAGCCTTTCAAGAGTTCCACTATTTCCTCTTTATTGTTGAAAAACGAACCGATAATTTCTCGTTTTTCATCCCCCGATTTTTTCGAAAAGCCCACCAAAAAATGTTCTGTATTTTTCATTAATCTTTTTTAATTTTTAAAAATGCTTTCGCAAATAATAATCCTTCGATTTGTCTTTGAGCATAGGCATCCAAAGCCTCTTGCGATTCATTCGCCCATTTTAAAAACCCTGATGCATGGCCGTATAGCGCCGGAAGATTGGCTTTTGAAATTAAATAATAGCCATCCAAGAAATCTCGCACTCCGCCACTGATGATGACTGTATTACATTTTCTTTTTTCGCCTAAATCTTCAATCGCTTCATTTAAAAAGTTGGTCATCTCTTCAGCACTATGACCCAAATTTACAATCGGCTCAAAATACTTTTTCAATTCAGGATTTCTAAATAATTCTAACTTGGAAAAATTGGTGCCTCCATTGGCTGCAAAATCAATTGCCAATAAAGGAAGTTTCAATAATTCTTTCATGCTTTCTTTACCAAAGCCTTGTCCCACCTCTTTTACGATTAAAGGAATGTCAATTTCGTTTATTAATTTTTGTATCGTTTCGATGGGCGAGTTTTCAATTCGATCTCCTTCAGGTTGTAACCATTCTTGCAAAGGATTCACATGAATAATTAATCCGTCTGCATTTAATTTTTGCACCAAATTTTTGATGAGATGTACTCGGTTGGTTTGCAATAATTGTTCTATTTGCGCAATTCCCAGATTCGCATACAAAGGAATTTCATCTCCCATAATGGGACGCAGATTAAAATCTTGAAAATAAGTATCGCTTTCTAAAATGATTCTGCAAGAACCCAAACCCATTCCTAATCCAAATTTTTTCGCGGTGACGGCTAACATTTTATTTATCGCTCCTGCTTGTGAGGAACCACCCGTCATGCTGGAAATCCAAATGGGATATTTCATGAATTGGTGTCCTAATTTCACTTCCCATAATTCATCTTTTTGAGGATGGGCTGAGAGCATCGGTTCATAACAGAATCGATTATCTCTAATATTATTTTGAGAAGCAAAAGCCAATTCTAAATGGCTTTGTTTGCGCAAATGATCGCTATGTTCTGAGTCTTGTGTCAAGCGTTTCGACAATGTTTATTTAGCTATAAAAGTAGTCCAATGCCGAAAGTAAGGCTAAAAAGTAAAGTAGCAATCGAAATTTTCTTCAATTGATTATCTAATTCTGATAAATTTTTTGTTTGCATTACCGTCGTCACATTACTGATAAAGATGGGTGCAGATAATAAAAATAAAAATTGAAACGGAGTTTTATATTGAAGCAATGTGAATACAACCGTCAAAACTAATCCCGAGAAAATTATCGCAGTATGATAAATTTTTCCGTACGCAATTCCCAAATGAACCATCATCGATCTTTTCCCGTGTTCTAAATCATTTTGATAATCTCTTAAATTATTCATATTCAAAACGCCTACGGCAAAAAGCCCCATGCTCGCGGCGGGCAAAAATTCCATAGTTGGAAATTGGTGGGTATGTAAAAAATAAGTACCTAAGACTGCCACCAATCCAAAGAAAATAAAAACGGAGATATCTCCCAAACCATAATAGCCATAAGGTTTTTTACCAATCGTATATTTTAGTGCCGCTAAAATTGCCAAGATACCTATCGCTAAAAGAATCCATAATGCTTTCGGGCTCAATTCTTTTGTGCCTTCAATCACCAGCCACACACCTGAAATCAAAGAAAGTGCAACAACCAAAATTATGGCCAATTTCATTTGAGAAAGAGAAATGGTGCCGGACTGTACACCTCGTTTTGGTCCGAGCCTTGCATCATTATCTACTCCATGAATTGTATCGCCATATTCATTCGCGAGATTAGATAAAGTTTGTAAAAACACGGTGACTAACAAAGTACCAATCAATACATTCACATTTAAACTTCCTTGTTGGTAAGCCAAAAAACTTCCTGTGATGACACTGGATACCGATAGGGCCAAACTACGCAAACGAAGCGCTATTATCCAAGGCTTTATTTTATTCATGGGCGCAAATTTCGGAACAATTTATGTCTTCGAACATAATAATGTTTTCAATTGATTGTGAATTTTCTCTTTCCTAAAAAATCTTAATCATTTAATCTCAAAGTGAGTTAAATATTTTAATTATATAACATACCGACTCTTTAACGTCCGTTTAACTCAAAAGCTTGCCCATTTGGGATTGTATACGTAACTTTGCGCATTCTTAAAAAAAACTCTCTAAGAGTTTTAATTATAACACCCGGGGATTCTTTATTAAAAATAAAATAAGATCCCACTTATTGACAGGCGTTACTAAAAACGTGAAATAATTTTTTGAACGAAAAAATTCTAAATGAAAACTATTCAATCAAAGAGCTTATTAACGTTGATTATAATTTTTTTTATAATTGGCTTTAGCACTTCGGCGAAAAACTTTATTGGTTTTAAAGATCATTATACTTCTGATTCTTTACCCGGTAGTAATTCTATTTATGTAATGGAAAATCCTCTTCGTGTGGTATTTCCTGAAATTTTAGAAGAGCATCGAGAAGAGAGTAAAACCTACATCAAAAATTACAGCAAAAAAGAAAGAGGATATATTATCCATATGTTTTCTAAAGGAAAAAAATATTTCCCTCAAGCCAAAACAATTTTTGATAAATACAACGTGCCTCATGAATTTCAAGTACTTCCTGCATTAGAATCGAATTTTAATGCGAATGCGGTATCGCCCGTAGGTGCTGTTGGTTATTGGCAGTTCATGGGAGAATTAGCACGAGAGTATGGTTTGAAAATCGGAGGTAAATATGATGAAAGAAAAAACTTTGTAAAATCTACCACTGCGGCAGCAAAATTTTTCCGTGATCAATTAGACTATTTTAATGGTGATATTTTACTAACCGTTGCAGCATATAATTGCGGCCAAGGAAGAGTAAGATCAGCCATCAAAAAGAGTGGCGTAAAAAATCCGGATTATTGGGATATCAAAGAATTTCTTCCTAAAGAAACCAAAAGATTTGTGATGAATTTTGTTTCCTTAAATGTGATACAAGCCAATTATGATAAATTTTTGAATAAGAATTTAGATTTTACGGCTCCTGAATTAATTCAATTAGCCGATATCGATTCTTCTTTATCAGAAAATTTTGTATCTCGCAACTCCCTTTAAATTATCCTCTTCATTTTCACACTATCTTTGAAACCTTATGCCCAAGGTAAATTATAATGATAGTGTCAATTTTATAAAAAAATTGACGCTGCGAAGAATGTGGAATGCAGGAAAGGTTCTCCTTAGTTATCAAATAACCAAATTGCTCAATAAACCGGTGCAATGGGGTTTGCCTATCTCTATTTCTTTTGAACCCACTACTTCGTGTAATCTTAGATGCCCTGAATGTCCAAGCGGATTACGACAATTCGTGCGCCCAACCGGAATGTTAGAAAAAGGTTTTTTTACACAAACGATTGATGAGATTTATAAAGATTTAATTTATCTCATTTTCTATTTTCAAGGTGAGCCTTATTTGAATAGAGATTTTTTAGAAATGGTGAAATATGCTTCAGCAAAAGGAATTTATACCGCCACTTCTACCAATGCACATTACTTAACAGATGAAGTTGCCAAACGTACTATTGAGAGCGGATTAGATCGATTAATAATTTCTATCGATGGAACTACTCAAGAGGTTTACAAACAATATCGACGTGGAGGAAATTTAGAAAAAGTAATTCAAGGAGCTAAGAATGTAGTGAAGTGGAAAAAAGAATTAAAAAGTAAAACTCCTTTTATATTTTTTCAATTCTTGGTAGTAAAGCCTAATGAACATCAAATAGAAGATATTAAAAAATTAGGTGCAGAAATAGGAGTAGATGAAGTAAGATTTAAAACGGCTCAAGTATACGATTATGAAAATGATCCGAATAATTTGATTCCTGTAAATGAAAAATACAGTCGCTATAAAAAAAGTAAAGACGGAAAAGTAAAAGCAAAAAATAAATTACAAAATCATTGTTGGAAATTATGGCATGCCAATGTAATCACTTGGGATGGAATGGTGGTGCCATGCTGCTTTGATAAAAATGCCACTCATCAATTAGGAAATTTAAAAGGGGAATCATTTAAAGAAATTTGGCATAATCAGAAGTATAAAAAATTCAGATCCGACATTACCGATAGCCGTAAGAACATTGACATTTGCGCAAATTGCAGCGAAGGGATGTCTGTTTGGAAAGACTAAATTTGTTTCAAATAAATATGGAGCGCGCTTTGTTATATTCATTGAGTTAATCCCTATTTTTGAAACATGAAAGACAACTTTAATAATCGAGTAAGACAAATATTACTTCTCCTGGTAGTTATCTTTTTAGCGATTCTTCTACTTACCAATTTTTATATTTTTTTACCCAGCGTTTTGGGTGCTATTACTCTTTATATTTTAAGCAGAAAAGGGTTTTTTTATTTAACCGAAAAAAAGAAATGGTCAAAAACTTGGACTTCTCTTCTTTATATTTTGGGATATTTAATTATCATTTGTTTGCCGGTTTATTTAGCAGTGATATTGATTTTGCCAAAGCTCACTGAAATTTTTAATGACCCTGTACAACTTATGATTCCGCTTAAAACTTTAGCCCATAAGGTGCAAGCGGCTACAGGCATTGTACTTTATAATCCGGAAAATGTACAAAACGCCACCAAAAAAATGGCAGAAGCCATACCGACACTTTTAACCGGAACAGCCAATTTTGTTACGAATTTATTGTTGATGTTTTTTGTGATGTATTATATGTTAGTACATGGCAGAACGATGGAAAAATATCTCAGAAATTTTATTCCGTTAAAAAAATCCAACTTAGTAATTCTTACCGATGAAACGAATTTGATGATCAGAGCGAATGCAATAGGAATTCCGCTACTGGCGGTGATTCAAGGTTTGGTAGCTATGTTAGGTTATTTCATTTTTGGAATTAAAGATTTTGGAGTGTGGGGATTTGTAACCGGCATTGCATCGCTAATTCCAATTGTCGGTACAGGATTAATTTGGTTACCGCTTACTATTTATTTATTAAGTACCGGCCAGAATTGGCAAGGGATTGGGCTCGGTATTTATTCCTTGGCCATTATTACCAACATTGATTATGTAGCTCGTATTACTGTACTTCGAAAAATTGGCGATGTACATCCACTCATTACCATAATTGGTGTGATTGTGGGAATTAGTATGTTTGGATTTTTAGGACTCATCTTCGGTCCTCTTTTGGTAAGTTATTTTATTGTGCTTGTTACGATTTATCGCAATGAATTTTTTGCAGAACCTATTCCGCCTTTGCATGAGGAATTAGTGGTGGAAAAATGATTTTAGTATTTCCTAAACAGAAAAGAATTCTTATTGGTGTAAATTGCTCACTAACCCATCTAACTTATGATCAAGAATTATAGCCTTCTTTTGTTTTTATCATTATTTACTTTTTTTACTTCCATAGCACAACCCAAATATGAATTCAGAGGTGTATGGATTGCCACGGTAGAAAATATTGATTTTCCCTCATCAAAAACATTGAGCACTGATGCCCAAAAGGCTGAATTCATCAGCATCTTAGATATGCATCAAAGAAATGGAATGAATGCGGTAGTGGTTCAAATTCGTCCTGTAGCTGATGCATTTTATCCTTCTCAATTAGAACCTTGGAGCGAATACCTAACCGGTAAACAAGGAAAGCCGCCCGTGCCTTATTATGATCCTTTAGAATTCATGATAACGGAAACGCATAAACGCGGAATGGAATTTCATGCATGGATGAATCCTTATCGTGCAGTATTTAATATTAATAAATCTTCCATTGCTCCAAACCATATCACCAAACTTCATCCTGAATGGTTTATTGATTATGGAGGCAAAAGATATTTTGATCCCGGAAATAAAGAAGCGCAAAAATTTGTAGAGGATGTGGTGAAAGATGTTGTGAGCCGCTATGATGTAGATGCGATTCATTTTGATGATTATTTTTATCCTTATAGAATTTCGGGAAAAGAATTTGGTGATTGGAAAAGTTTTCAGAAATATGGAAATGGAATGAGTAAAGATGATTGGAGAAGAAGCAATGTAGATTCCATTATTGTGATGCTCAGTAAAATCATTAAAAAAGAAAATCCTTATTGCAAATTTGGTATCAGCCCGTTTGGTGTGTGGCGCAATATTGATAAAGACCCTGAAGGAAGTAATACCAAAGCAGGACAAACCAATTATGACGACTTATATGCCGATATTCTTTTGTGGTTAAAAAAGGGCTGGATAGATTATGTAACTCCGCAATTGTATTGGGAATTTGGCCATAAATTAGTAGGCTTTGAAGTTTTAAGTAAATGGTGGGCAGAACATGCCTATGGCCGTCAAATGTATATTGGACAAGGAATTTACAGAAACTTGGAACCAAAATCTTACGCTTGGAAAAATAAAAATGAGTTGCCTAATCAAATAAAACGAATTAGAGAATTTCCGCAAATACAAGGAAGTGTTTATTTCAGCAGCAAAACTTTTAGCAGCAATCCAAATGGATGGAGTGATTCATTAAGAAATAATTATTATAAATATCCGGCAATAGTACCACCGATGTCTTGGATAGATTCCGAAAAACCAAAGAGTCCGGTCATTACTTATGAAAAATCGTCATCGAATAGATATGAAAAATCAATTGATTTGTACATAACCCAACCCGAACTCAATAATAAAATCAATCGCTTTGTTATTTATCAATTTGATGGTAATAAAAAAATGGATTTTTCCAATCCTCAATTTATTAAAGCAATCGTGGTGACGGGTAATAATACTTATCAATTCAACTTAGAAGATGTGCCTGCTAATTTGTATAATATTACAATCGCAATTACCAATTTAACAAGCACGAATAACGAAAGCGATCCGGGAAATAAAATTTACATGGAACGTAGAAAAGATGGTTGGCATATTATCGCTAATAAATAGATATCACAGTCATCCATAAACGCAATTACAACATACCATGTATGGTATCAATTACTTGTTGCAATTGAGTGACATCTTGCCCGCCGGCAGTTGCCATATATTTTTGACCGCCACCACCGCCTTTGATTAGTGAAGCTATTTTTTCTTTAATAATTTTAGGTGCTTCCCAATTTCGTGTGTTAGCAATTTCTTCATCTAAGAACAAGGCTACGCTTGCTTTCTGAGCGATATTCGCTACCAAAATAATTACGGAATCTTTTATTTCAGATTTTAATAAAAGTCCCAATTTTTTCAAAGAGTCCGCATTTGAAACTTCTACAATTTCTCCAATAAATTGTATACCATTTACTGTTGCTACTTTTCCTAAAAGTGGATTTTTCAAAACTTCCACTTGTTGGTTCGCGGCTTTTTCTAATTGCTTTTTTAAATCCAAATTCTCCGACTGTAAATGTTCAACTGATTTCAATAAATCTTTTGGATTTTTAAAATTTTCTCGAATGGATTGCAACAATTGAAATTCTTGATTGATATAATTTTCAGCAGCTTTTCCGCTCACTGCTTCTATTCTTCTTACACCTGCACCTACTGCCGTTTCATACAAAATTTTAAAGAATCCGATCTCTCCTGTATTACCAACATGTGTACCTCCACAAAGTTCGATGGAATAATTTGGATCCATTTCTACCACACGAACCATCTCTCCATATTTTTCGCCAAACAGAGCCATAGCACCTGTTTTGAGCGCTTCTTCCTTAGGCATCAATCGAATAATTACAGGAATGTTTTCACGAATTTTTTCGTTTACAAAATGTTCCGCTTGCAATAATTCTTCATTAGTAACTTTTGCAAAATGAGAAAAGTCAAATCGCAATGATTGATCATTTACCAAACTTCCTTTTTGTGCTACATGCGTTCCCAAAACCTTTCGGAGTGCAGCATGCATGAGATGAGTAGCACTATGATGCACCATTATTTCTTTTCTTTTTGCGAGGTTTATTCGAGCAATAACTTTTGCCAAAATTTCCTTCGGTAATTTTTGTGTGAAATGTATGATGACATCATTTTCCTTTTTTGTATTGACAACTTCTATTTTTTCTTCACCAAAAATTAAAAATCCTGTATCACCTACTTGACCTCCACTCTCAGCATAAAAAGGAGTTTTATCTAAAACAATTTGAAATACATCTTTTCCTTGAGAAGTAGTCTTGCGATATTTGATAACATCACTTTCCGATTCCGAATGATCGTATCCTATAAATTCCGAAAGAGCGTTAGGATGCAATACAGTCCAATCTTCTGTGTCAACCGCAGCCGCTGCTCGGCTTCGATTTTTTTGTTGTTGCATTTCATTTTCAAAACCCTTCTGATCGACAATTAATTTATTTTCCGAAGCAATCAAATTGGTCAAATCAATCGGAAAGCCGTAAGTATCATATAATTCAAAGGCAGTTTTCCCGTCAATATTTTCTCCGTTAGAAATTAAAGCATCTAATCTTTTTAAACCTTGTTCTAAGGTTCTCAAAAAATTATTTTCTTCTTCATGTACCACTTTTGCTACAAAATCTTTTTGTTGCATTAATTCGGGAAATACATTTTTAAATTGCTCAGCAATGAGAGGAATTAATTGATAAAGCAAAGGTTGTTTTACTTCCAAATAAGAATAATAATATCGTACTGCTCTTCTTAAAATTCTTCTGATTACATAGCCTGCGCCTGTGTTTGAGGGTAGTTGCCCGTCTGTAATTGGAAAGGCAATTGCTCGAATATGATCAGCAATTACTCGGAATGCAATGGCTTCTTTGGAATCAGAATAATCGTATTTTTTGTTAGCAATTTTTTCAATTTTGTCAATCGTATTGGTAAATACATCTGTATCATAATTGCTTTTTTTATTTTGCAAAACTCTTACCAATCTTTCAAAACCCATTCCGGTATCCACATGTTTTGCAGGCAACAAATCTAAACTTCCATCTTTCTTGCGATTGTACTGAATAAATACATTATTCCAAATTTCAATCACCTGCGGATCATCATTATTCACCAAAGATTTTCCTGATACTTTTTTCTTTTCTTCATCACTTCTGCAATCCACATGAATTTCAGTACATGGGCCACAAGGTCCGGTATCGCCCATTTCCCAGAAATTATCTTTTTTATTTCCTAAAATAATTCTGTCTTCAGCAATCCATTTTTTCCAAAAATTAAAAGATTCTTCATCTTTTGGTAAACCTTCTTTTTCATCTCCTTCAAAAATGGATACGTATAAATTTTCTTCAGGAATTTGATACACTTTTGTCAATAATTCCCAACTCCAAGCAATGGCTTCTTCTTTAAAATAAGGAAGCGGATTTTTTGTTGAATTTCCAAAGCTCCAATTGCCCAACATTTCAAACATGGTATGATGATACGTATCCACTCCTACTTCTTCTAAATCATTATGCTTACCGCTTACGCGCAAACATTTTTGTGTATCAACCGCTCTGGAAAAGGGCGCAGGCTTATCTCCCAAAAAATATTCTTTGAACTGATTCATGCCTGCATTAGTGAATAATAGCGTTGGATCATTTTTGATAACGATGGGCGCAGATGGAACAATTACATGCCCTTTCTCCTTAAAAAAATCAAGAAACTGTTGTCTGATCTCAGCACTTTTCATCATAATCGTAAGCAATTTTAATATAACTTTAGAGCCCAAAGCCTTTATCTTTGTTAGCTTTGAATGTTGGCAAAGGTATTTTGTTTGCGAGCATTTTCAAACAGAAAACTATTTCGCTCAAAAAATTGTTTTTGACCCTGCTATTTAATAATGAAGAAAATAAAATATTACTATAATACCAACACCCTTCGTTATGAGAAATTAACCACTCCTCTAAGAGTACAATTACTGCGCTTTTTTATTTTCATATTGGGTGCTTTTTTTACTGCCTTTATTATTGTTTGGATCGTTTTTAGATTTATCCCTTCGCCTCAGGTAAAATTAGCTGAGATGAAATATAATAAAATGCGTCAAAATTATGAGACCTTGATTGCACAAACGAAAAAATTGCAACAAGAAATGAGCGCTCTTGAAAAAAGAGATAATGATGTGTATCGGTCTATTTTCGAAGCGAATCCTCTGCCCGACAGTGCTCGAGCCAAATTAATGGAACAAAAAATGGAGATTCAAAAAATCAATGCCATTAATGATGAAGAATTAGGAAATGAATTAATGAAGACCTTGAACAATATTAATGCACGAATTACTTATCAATTTGCCAGCTATACTGAAATAGAAAAATTAATTAAAAATCAATCTCAAAAATTATCTTCCATTCCGGCTATACAACCTATAAGCAATCGAGATTTGAACAGAATTGCTTCGGGATTCGGGTATCGAATTGACCCTGTGTATGGAACTCCCAAATTACATAAAGGGTTGGATTTTACCGCTCCGCAAGGCACACCAATTTATGCCACGGGTGATGGAAGAGTAACAACAGCCGGCTATGATCAAAGTGGTTATGGGAATCACGTGATTATAAATAATGGTTACGGGTATGAAACGCTGTATGGGCACATGTTTCGGATAAAAGCTAAAGTGGGACAAAAAGTGAAACGCGGTGAAGTAATAGGCTGGGTAGGAAGTACCGGAAAAAGTACCGGCCCACATTGTCATTACGAAGTACATATAAATGGAAGAGAAGTAGATCCAATTTATTTTTTTTATAACGATCTTACGCCTGAACAATTTGATCGGATTTTAAAAATCGCTTCTACAGGAAGTGCAAAAAGTTTAGATTAATTATGGCCGTTACAAGACAAATTAATTTTGAATTTGACGAAGAAGATTTCTCCAAAAAAGAAAACATTCGTGCTGCCCTATTACCTCCTACCACATCAAAGAGAGGAAGAAAAAGTATTAAAGATTTTGGCAAAGATGTAGAACTGCTCAACATTCCGGAAGACGAAATACTTTTCCAAAAACAATATTATCCTATTGGAGATGTAGCTCTCATGTTTGGAGAAAATAATTCTTTGATCAGGTATTGGGAAAAAGAATTCAGTATTTTAAAGCCAAAGAAAAATAAAAAAGGCGATCGTTTTTTCAGGCCCGAAGATGTAAAGATTTTGAAACTAATCCATCATCTTTTAAGAGAAAAAAAATATACAATAGAAGGCGCCAAAGAATTTTTGAAGAATACACAAAATAGCGCCGGGCAACAAGAATTAGTAGAATCTTTAGAAAAAATAAAATCTTTTTTGATTGAATTAAAAACCAATCTATAGATTGTATAAATTTATTTTGCATCATCCGTATGCAAAGTAACACGCTGTGTGGCAGCGGTTTTCACTTCATTTTCGGTCAACATTTTTTTAATGTCAATATTCAGATCTTGCCGAAGTTCATTCAATTCTTCTAAGGGTAAATGCAGGTTAGTAAAATAAATAGATAAAATCAAAGCATGGTCATTATTGATTTCTTGCAGAAAAACCATGTGCGAAACCACTCTTTGTTTTTTAGAAAAAATTTCTCGAATAGCAGTTACTACTTTTTCTAATTCTGCGGCGGCTGTATTAGAAGAAAGCACTGTTCTTAATTCATTGCGAACCAAATTTCTTTCGCTCCAATTATCAAGAATATTATCCACCATTTGTTTGTTAGGAACAGTAATCAACGACTTTTCTAAAGTTCTAATTCGTGTACTGCGCAATCCAATTCTTTCTACAGAACCTGAAAATTCTTTGATCTTAACGGTGTCGCCGGTTTTAAAAGGTTTGTCAAAAAATATAACAAAAGAAGCAATCAAATTTTCTAAGCTTTCTCTGGCAGACAGTGCCAGCGCGGCTCCCACAATACTTAAGCCTGTTAATAGATTTCCGATATTGATTCTAAAAGAAAATTTTAAAATAAATGCAAATGCAAAAATGATAATGATCACTTTTATCAAATCTTTAAAGAAATATAATAATTGATGCTCGCTCGCAGGCTGGTCACCGGCTTTATATTTTATAACAATTATTAAGAAATCCATGAAGCGAAGAATCAAAGAAACTACTGTGATAATTACAATCGCTGAAACTACAGCGGTTACAATATCTTGGCTTGTAGTGCGATAAATTGTAAATCGCAAGGCTTCAGGAAAATTAAGAGAACCCACAGAAAAAATAATTACGATCACCATAAATATTCTTTCAACAGGATTGATAATTACATCATCAAATTGTGCTTTGCTCATTCCACGCCATTGTGCTTTCCCCATTTTAAAAACAACAGAAGTGGTATATTTAGAGATAATTCTTTTTAAAAAAAATGCCAATAAAATAACGATTGCCACTATAAGATAGCTCTGTATGGTATTATCAAAATAAATTTGGTTCAAAAAATTCATAAAGCGAATTTAAAAATATAAAGCCATAAAAATCAAGAGCAGAGAGAGTTTTACAAAAAGATTATTTCAAAAGATAGACTTCTAATTCACCATTCTTCAGCGCATATAAGTTGAAATTATTGAATTGTAACGATTGGCTATTTTGAATAGAATTGGGAAGCGCCAACTTTTTAATTTCAGGAAATGGAGGTTCATATTTGTAGAAATTAAAAGCATCAAATCCATAAATATTTTTTCCGACTACATTAAAATCGGTCCAATTAAAAAATGAAAATTTATTTTTAAAACTACCATAATAATCGAATACAAACAATCCCATTTTCGAATCGTATAAATAAACCAATCCATCTCTATCTATTATTTTTTGCGGATTAGGAGCTGTGTCAAAAAGCAAACGAAAATCTACCGATTCAAAAAGTATATTCCCTGCATCATCTATTTTTTTAAGCTTATTATCTTGCTCATCAAAAAGCCAGATATTATTATCGTAGGAAGTGGTAACTGCTTTTACTTTAAAAATATTTTTATCCCGAAGGTTAATCGTATTGAGCACATTCAAATACTTATCTAATAAAATAATGGTCGAAAAATTTTCATAAAAGAGAATCGTCTTCCATGGATTTTGCGCTTCCACATAACTCAATTTTCCATACTTTCCAATCAAATTAAAAACTCCAACTGAATCTCCATTCTCATCGTATTTTTTTAATTGATTGTTGGCATTGATGAGGTACAATTCTCCCAAATTTCCTACGGTAAAAGAAGTAATCGTTCCTTCCATTTTTTTTGAAAAAAGAAATACCGAATCTTCTTGCGCAAAGGCGGATGGAGAAATCAATCCCAAGAAAATAATTAAAATAAAAAATTGAATTCTCATGGTTGATTGTATTTCAATTGTAATTTTTCTCCATCAAATTCAGCATAGCTAAAATAGGTAATCCAATCGCCTAAATTTATGTAAGTACTCTTTTCATTCAAAGAAAACTCAATAGGCAAATGCCTATGACCAAAAACGAAATAATCGAAATGCTCTTTTTCTACAATTTCTTTGCAATAAACAATGAGCCATTCTTTATCCTCACCCAAAAAATGTTCGTCACTTTTGCCGGTAGCCGCTCTACTTTTTTTGCTGAAATAATCTGCCAATCCGATTCCCCAAGTAGGATGCATCATGCCAAATAAAAATTGTGAAATCTTAGAACGAAAAACTTTTTTGAGTAATTTATATTTTTTATCACCAGGGCCTAAACCATCGCCATGACCAATTAAAAATTTCTTATTATTTATTAAGAATTCTTGCGGATTAAAATGCACTTGAATATTCAATTCTTTTTCAAAATAGCCTGCCATCCACATATCATGATTGCCTACAAAAAAATGAATCAAAATGCCGCTATCAGTGAGTTCGGCTAATTTTCCCAATAGTCGTACAAATCCTTTCGGAACTACTTTTTTGTATTCGTACCAAAAATCAAACACATCACCCAACACAAAAATTACGGCCGCATCTTTTTTTATTTCGTCTAAAAATTTGACCACACGTTTTTCCCTCACCAAACTGCTTTCATAATCGGGCGCGCCCAAATGAAAATCAGAAAGGAAATAAACTTTTTTATCAGACGGTATTTGTAGATTAAATTTCATTTAAAAAAATAGCGCTTTGAAAAAATTACAATTCATCAATCATAAAAACATACACTTCTTTAGGACCATGCACTCCCACTACCAAAGTTTTTTCGATATCTGCTGTACGGCTCGGCCCAGCAGCAAAAGTAATGGAAGAAGGAAGTAGATCATCGAATTGTTGCCTCATCCCTTTGATGGCATCTTTGGTATCGAACACCAATTGATTTGTGTACGCGATGCAAATATGAATTGGCGCATATACACTTGCAGTGCGGCCTTCTTTTAATGCACTGCTCAAAACCATGGAACCGGTGCGCGCCACCAAATAATGACAAGAAGTAATTGCCACATCACAATTGGCTAAATCAGTTGTTGCTTCAGGCATTGTGAAAAATTTTTTCAATGCGTCTTCTACACAATAAATTTTATTGAATTGTTTTTGTTCTAATAAAATTTGAATTTGATTTCGTGCATCTTCTTCATTCATGCAAAACGCAAATTTGCCGGACAATTTTGTAAATTCTTCTGCAAATAAAATATCCAAATCTTTTTCTTGTGGTTGAAAAATAGAAGAATTGCCTTCACTTTTCGGAAAAGGCAAAGGCACCGGATTACTCAGTGCCTCTCTTACCTTTTTTAATATTTTTTCTTTTGAAGAAGAAATTTTCATTTCCAAATTATTTAAGCATTTGCATCCAAATTATTCGGAATGGGAGCATCTATTACACCTTCTTTTGGATTATCAATAAAGTCTAATGCTTTCTTATCACCAAAAGGTCTTTTACCAATCAATACTTCTACATCACTTTGGAATAATACTTCTCTTTTCAATAAAGCTTGTGCTAAAACTTCTACCTCATGTTTCTTTTCTGTGAGCAAGGCTTTAGTTCTTTCATAAGCCTCTTCAATTAATTTACGAACTTCTTCATCAATCATTTTTCCGGTCTCTTCACTAAAAGGTTTTTGGAAAGAATTTTCTTGCGCAGGATCGTAATAACTTACATTACCTACTTTATCATTCATCCCGTAAACAGTTACCATAGAATAAGCCATCTTGGTAATTTGTTGTAAATCGTTGCTGGCACCTGTTGAAATTTTTCCGAAGAAAATGGATTCAGCTGCTCTTCCTCCTAATGTCATGCAGATTTGATCATTCAATTGATCGGTATTGTATAAATATTGTTCACGCGGAGTGTATTGCGCATATCCCAAAGCAGCCGTACCTCTTGGCACAATTGTCACTTTCAATAAAGGATACGCATGTTCTAAGAACCAACCACAAATTGCGTGGCCCGCTTCATGATAAGCAATGATTTCTTTCTCTTCCGGTAAAATGATTTTATTTTTCTTTTCCAATCCTCCAATTACTCTATCAATAGCATCTTGGAAATCACTCATGTCCACCGCTTCTTTTCCTTTACGCGCTGCGATCAAAGCAGCTTCATTACACACGTTGGCAATATCTGCGCCGGCAAAACCGGGAGTTTGTTCAGCCAATTTATGAACGTCTAATGTTTGAGAAACTTTTATCGGTAAAAGGTGCACTTTAAAAATAGCTTCACGGCCTACCAAATCAGGACGGTCAATGGTAATTTGTCTGTCAAATCTTCCGGGACGCAATAAAGCACTATCCAATACATCAGGTCTGTTAGTAGCTGCCAAAATAATAATGCCGAGATCGGTTCCGAAACCATCCATTTCTACCAATAATTGATTGAGTGTATTTTCTCTTTCGTCATTGCTCATCATCATATTTTTTCCGCGTGCACGCCCGATGGCATCTATCTCATCAATGAAAATAATACAAGGAGCTTTTTCTCTGGCTTGCTTAAATAAATCTCTCACACGACTGGCACCTACACCCACAAACATTTCTACGAAATCACTTCCGCTCAAACTAAAGAAAGGCACTTGCGCTTCGCCGGCTACGGCTTTTGCTAATAAGGTTTTACCTGTTCCCGGAGGACCAACTAATAAAGCACCTTTAGGAATTTTACCGCCGAGGTTGGTATATTTCTTTGGATTTTTTAGAAAATCTACAATCTCCATCACCTCTACTTTCGCTTCATCCAATCCGGCTACATCGCCAAAATTGATATTTACTTTAGTACCTTTTTCGAAGAGAGTTGCTTTCGATTTTCCAATACTGAAAATTCCACCGGGACCACCGGCGCCGCCGCCACCGCCCATTTTACGCATCATCATTACAAAAACCAAAACGATTAAAAGTAACGGAAGAATGGTGCCAATTATTTGTCCGAAAATTTCTCCTTCATCATCGGGTTTATCCGGCACAGGTTGTACTTGCGGATTTTCTTTATAAAAATTGGCTAATTGTGTAGCAAAAACTTCATCTTTTATTATTTTAAAATAAGCTTGTGGTGCATTCACAATTCTTTTTACACCATCGTACTTATCTCCAAAAACGGTTTTATAAAAACCACCGGAATCAGCTGCCAACTTATCTTTATCTAAGGTAACGCGCACTAATTTTTTATTTCCAACAGTTTTAATTTCAGTTACATCACCTTGCTTCAGCATTTGATAAAACTGAGTATTATCAATCTCCGCACCGGTTCCGGAAGCACCTCTGTAAAAATAATTGTACCCTAAAAGTATCACCACCATAATGGCATAAACCCAGTAAATACTGAATCGCGGCTTCTTTTTTGGATCTCCATCTTTACCGGGAATTCCGTTAGGATTGAGTTTTTCTTTGATTGATTTTTTTTTTCTGATCGTCGGTTATCATGGCTGCTATTCCTCAAATATTTTAATTACTACCTTCTTATTTAATAAGAAATCAGTTTGGTTTTTTTAATTTATAATTATTTTATTCTGCTCAATGATTTACAATAGAAGCATCATTCCACATCTCTTCGAGTTTGTAAAATTTGCGCGATTCATTCAACATGATATGAACTACAATATTTACGTAATCTATTAAAATCCACTGCTCGCCTTGTCTTCCTTCGTGTTTATACGGCAACTCGCCACAAGATTTTTTTACTTCAAACTCTACCGAATCCGCTATGGCTTTTAATTGCGTAGGATTGGTAGCTTCACAGATCACAAAAAAATCAGAGACTGCTTCCGGGATTTTTTTTAAATCAAGACTTACAATATTTTCTCCTTTCTTTTCTTCAATGGCATGTATAATTGTCTTGAATATTTTACTATTTCTATTTATTCTTGTAATGGTTGATTTTGGTCTATTTTCTAATACTTCTAAATTATTCAAATTATTAATTTTTTATACTCATCTAATTTTTATTAATCAAGCGAAAATAAATTTTTATTCCCTTAGATTGCAGTTTTATTACAAATTTGGCAAGTCTTTATCAAAAATACTAATTCTTTACCAATCCCTTTAAGATGCCCATTTTTCATGAAAAAATTATCCATCTTGAGCGCATAGGCAGTACCAACAACTATGCCATGGCATTGGTACAAAATGATCAAGCCGTGAGTGGAAACGCCATCTCGGCAAGTGTACAAACACAAGGCAAAGGGCGAAGAAGCAAACAATGGTTAGCCAATCCCGGTGAAAATATTACACTATCCATAATGGTGGAGATGCAATGGCAGCCTATCTCTCAGCAATTTCAATTGAGTGCGGCTGTGGCATTAGCGTGTTACGATTTTCTCAATCGATATATTCCTTCCGGAATTAAAATAAAATGGCCCAATGATTTATTTTTCAATGACAGTAAGGCAGCAGGCATTTTAATAGAAAATGTATTGAAGGGTACTTTATGGCAGTGGGCTATTATTGGAATCGGTATCAATGTAAATCAGATGAATTTTGATGGAGTAGAAAACAAGGCAACTTCATTGAAAAAAATATTGGGAAGAGAATTTGAAGTCAATGGATTAACTAAAGAATTACATCATTTGGTTTTAGAAAGAATTGAAATGCTTTCACAAAAAAAATTCCCACAAATATTAGAAGAATACAATCAACATTTGTACGGGAAAAACCGATTAGCCAAATTTAAAAAAAGCAATCAAGTTTTTGAAACTACCATTCAAAGAATTACAGAAACAGGGCAATTGATCACCCAAGATTCCATAGAAAGAAGTTTTGATTTTGATGAAATCGTCTTTAAAGGTTTGGTATAGAAAAGATAGCCATAGGAAAACAAATGCTATTTTTTCAAAACAAACAGAAAAAAAATTATGCTTTTTTAAAAATTTCTGTACTTTACAAATCCAAAATAATTCCTTTTTTAAAATTTCCTTAAAAACAATTTAATTTATGGAAGACTCAACCCTTTCGGTCAACCTTGACAAAGAAAAAAAAGGCAAACATCCCAAAGCATTATATGTTTTATTTATGACAGAAATGTGGGAACGCTTTGCCTACTATTTAATGGTGGGTATTTTATTATTGTATCTTATTGATGATAAGACCGGTGGTAAAGCCATGACGGAGAAAATGGGAGCAGATGTGGTAGGAAGTTTTATCGCATTGGTTTATCTCACTCCATTTATCGGCGGTTTGATTGCCGATAGATATTTAGGTTATATAAAATCAATTTTTATCGGTGGTACTTTAATGTCATTAGGCTATTTTGGTTTATCCTTTCCGGGTAATACGGCTCTGTACATTTCACTCGGATTAATTATAGTAGGCAATGGATTTTTCAAACCCAATATCTCTACGCTTCTCGGAAATATTTATAATCGAGAAGATCTAAAACCACTGAAAGACAATGCTTATAATATCTTCTATATGGGTATTAACATTGGAGCATTGGTGTGCAATTTTGTAGCCGCTTATTTGCGAAATCAATATGGTTGGGGTTACGCCTTTGCCGCTGCCGGCGTAGGTTTGGTGATTGGTATGATCATATTAGCAAGCTCTTTGAAAAAAGTAAGAGTAGGTGAAATAAAACGAGAAGTGAATCCGGAAGACATGCCTACCGGAAAAATTTTCGGCTATGTTTTTCTACCGGCTATTATTGCCGCCATTATTGGTTGGATAGTACCTTCTTATTTATTTGGAAATACTATTATGGGCAGTCAATCTAACGATGCATTTATTTTTGCTTGTTTGCCTATTATTGCTTTTTATATTTCATTATTTACTCGCGCAAAAGGGTCAGATAAAAAAGGAATAGGCTCACTTTTATTTATTTTCGGAATCTCCATTATTTTCTGGGTGATCTATAATCAAAATTCTACAGGGCTTACTTTGTGGGCGCAGAAACATACGGATAGAACGGTATCTCCTACTTCAGAAAAAATTGCAGGAACTTTAGGGTTTTTACAAACAGTAAGTGATACGCCAAGATTAGTGAGTAAAGTAGATGAACATTTTGTAGAATTAACCGATAATTCAGCAGTCGCCGGCCCTGCAGGAGGTAGAAATGTTTTATTAGCCGATGGAAATATTGTGGATTCTAATACAAGAGTAATACAGGTGATGGGGCCTGATCCGTATTTCAATAATGTACCCAAAGAAGAATGGCCGGCCGCCGGAGAAGAAAAAGTGGCCAACACAGAATTATTCCAATCTATTAATCCATTATTCATCGTGATATTGACGCCATTGGTGGTACTCTTATTCGGCTATTTACGAAAACGAAAAAAGGAGCCGACTACTGCCGGAAAATTTGGAATGGCATTATTTATTTCCGGACTTTCATCATTGGTGATGGTATTTGCAATTATGTCTGTTTCATCAGTGTATTTAGAAAAGACTTCACCATATTGGCTTTGGGGCACCTACGCCGTATTTACGGTGAGTGAATTATTTTTAAGTCCGATAGGATTGTCCTTAGTATCTAAATTAGCGCCTGCGCGACTCACTTCACTTTTGATGGGAGGATGGTTTTTATCTACTGCCATTGGTGGAAAAATAGCGGGAGTAATGACGAGCTTTTGGGATGACTTTACCGATAAAAAAGTATTCTTCTTAATCTTGGTAGTGGCAGCATTTATTGGTGGAATTTTAATTTTCACCCGACTTAAATTTTTAAATAAAGTTGTAAAAGAAAAGACTGGCTCTGCTTAATAATCAAGTTTGGATTTTTTTTTAAAGATAAATTTGAAGTGCTTCTGTTCGTATATAAAATATGGGCAGAAGCACTTTTTATTTGTTAGCTACGAACTTCGCTATTTCAAATCCCCCATTATAAAAAACAATCAGGCACGTTTTGTGGAGATTAAATTTTAGACATCATCGTAACAGAAAATTATACCATTATGCAAGAACCAATTAAACAAAACGAATCCACTGAAAGTCGCCCGGAAGGTGAAAGAATCTTAGATGCCCCTTTGGTAAGAATCGAATTGAAAGAATTCATTCAAATTATAAAAAGTGAAAAAGCATGGGAAGAGAAAGACCGTAATGCGATTACCGTTTACAAAAATGCAGGCATGAAAATGGTATTGGTGGCTTTGCATGAAAATGCATTGCTGGCCGAACATACAGCTAACGGAATTATTAGTGTTCAAGTTCTTGAAGGAGAAATAATTTTTAATTGCGAAGTAAAAAAAGCGCATTTACTCCCCGGTGAAATGATTGCGTTGCATAAAGGTTTGCCACATAGCGTTAAAGCAATTAAGGAGTCTGTATTTTTATTGACTGTGGCAACTGCTTCTTAGTCCATGGTTCGTGTCTTCACGAAACAATTCGTCCATGGTTCGTGTCTTCACGAAACAATTCTGGTTTTTTAAGTGATTCGTGGAGAACACCAACAAAGGCCTCCACCTTTTTTGGAAGACCAGCAAAGGCAAAAATCAAATTAACCCTACCATTTAATTGAAAAGGGATTCACCAATTATAAAATCGATGAATCCCTTTAATATATAGTTGAGTGCGAATATTTATTAACGAGTTGTTGGTACACTTGCTCTTAACATCCAACCCATTTTTTCATGTTCTTTCATAATGCCGGTTACAAAATCTGCACTTCCTTTATCATCATATTTTTGATCAAAATCATCAATCAAGGTTCTTGTTTTTCTAATTAATGCTTCATGATCACTAACTAATTCTCCAATCATACTTTCTAATACTTTAGCATCTGCTTGGTGTTCTTTTAGGGAAGCATTATTCAGAAACTCTTTCATACTTCCGCTTGCAAAGTGCCCGATCTTTCTTACACGCTCCGCTACAGAATCTATGATGATTTGTAATTGCTGATATTGTTCTTCCAGAAATAAATGCAATGCGTGGAAATTATTTCCTTCTATATTCCAATGAAATTTTAATGTCTTGGTGTAGAGCACAAATTCATCCGCCAATAATTGATTTAAATCTTCCGCTACCTTTTTACTATTGCTATTTGATATTCCTGTATTTAATGCATCTTTTGAAGAAGATCCTTTTTCTGACTTCACTTTTTCTGATTTAGTTTTTGTTGCCATTTTTTTTAATTTTTGTTTTAATATCTAATTACCTGCAACATAAGTGCCAAGATGAATTTTTTTAAAATTCAAAATAGAAAATGCCAATTTCAAAACAAAAAAATAAAATGAAATTAACTGAAAAGATATTCTACATCTTCTTTGGTGAGCCCTTTTACAAATGATTGATCATCGGAAATTAATTCCTTCGCGAGTATGCGTTTACGATCTTGAAGTTGTAAAATCTTATCTTCAATCGTGTCTTTACAAATCATGCGATATGCAAAAATATTTTTGGTTTGTCCTATACGATGCGTACGGTCAATTGCCTGCTGCTCCACCGCCGGATTCCACCATGGATCTACGATGTACACATAATCAGCTGCGGTAAGATTCAAACCTACACCACCGGCTTTTAGTGAAATTAAGAATACGCGACATTCGCTATTATTTTGAAAATTCTGAATAGCCTTTTCTCTTTCCGGAGCCGGAGTGCTACCATCAAAATATTCGAAAGCAATATTATTTTCTATTAACCTTTCTTTGATTAAAGAAAGCATTCCTAAAAATTGAGAAAAAATCAAAGCCTTATGTTCTCCAATATTTTCAGTGATCTCACGAGTTAATTCATCTAATTTTATAGAAACGTTAGGATAGCTTTCTTCTTCTTTCAATATCGCAGGACTATCGCATATTTGACGCAATTTCATTAATCCTTGCAGAATAGTTAATTGCGATTTTCCTACTCCTTGTTCATCAATCGTTCCTAAAATTTTTGCGCGGTAAGCATGGCGATAAGCTTCATAAATATCTCGCTGTTTCTTTTCCATTTCGCAATACAAAATAGTTTCTGTTTTTTCCGGAAGATCTTTCGCCACCTGCTCTTTCGTTCTTCTTAAAATAAATGGATACAATAATTTTTTCAAATGCTCCTTCTGCTCTTGCTCACCAAATTTATCAATGGGTGTAGAGAATTCATTTCTGAAAAATTCTACCGTGCCGAGTAAGCCGGGATTTAGAAAATTCATTTGTGCAAAAATGTCGAATGTATTGTTTTGCAATGGAGTACCACTCATGCAAATTCTATTTTTGGCATTCAACAAACCTGAGGCACGTGTAATTTTTGAGAATGGATTTTTGATGGCTTGTGATTCATCTAAGATCACATAATCAAATCTCTTTTTTGCAAACATTTGTATGTCACTTCGTAAAGTGCCGTAAGTAGTAATAGTGATATTTACATCAGATAATTTTTCTAATTTTTTTACGCGCCCGCTTCCGTGATGAATTTGATAAGAAAGATTGGGCGTAAATTTAGAAATCTCATTTTGCCAATTATAAATAAGCGTAGTAGGACAAACTACCAATGCAGTTAATCCGTCATTTTCATTTTCATAATGACTGAGCATACTCAAAGCTTGCACGGTTTTTCCTAATCCCATATCATCCGCTAAAATGCCGCCCCAGCCTACTTCATTCAAATAATTCAACCATTGAAAACCGGCCAATTGATAAGGCCTCAATCGCGAAGCAACGGATTCCGGAGGATCTACTTCAGGAATATGTTTGAAGTTTTTTAGTCGCTCGTATTTCTCATCTAGTTCAAAAGAAAGTTCTGTCTCATCTCTTTGTTCATACAATTCATCAATTACACTCAGATGAAATTTAGACAATCGTAAATCATTATTTTTCCCTTCACCAACTTTGAATAATAAAGAATATTTTTTTATCCATTCATCAGGAAGAATACCCAAACTACCATCATCTAATTGTACAAAAGATTGACGATTGGTAAGTGCACTTTTTATTTCTTTGATACCAATTTGTTGCGTGCCAAAAGTTAATTCCACTTTAGCATCAAACCAATCTACTCCACTCTTCAAATGTATTCTTGTAGAAGGTTTCGCGGTATTAAAACGAAAATTTTTCAACGCTTCAAAACCAAATACCGGCACTTTCATTTCTTTCATTGCGTCAATAAAAAGAAAGAACCAATTATTTTTCAACACATCCAAACCCTTTAATATTAGGCTTTGTTGATTCGTTTGGTGAATAAATTGAGAATGAAGTTTAGATAATTTTTTTATGAATTCTTCCTCTGCTTCGCGGTTTCTTTTTACGGTAAGTACTTTTCCATTGTCTGCTACGATGATGGTGTCTTTATCATTCGCTTTTACAGTAAAACCTTTGTAAGTAAATTCTGGTTGGAACAATAAAAAATCTCCCTTTTCCATTAAATGAATACTGATTTCCGGTTGACCTTCTTTCACTTCTCTTACCAAAGATTTATCAAAAGAAATTTTATATTCATTCGATAATGGAACGATTAAATCTGATAATAATTGCGGCCATTGCGCATCAGGAATATGAAGTGTGTTCGTGAATTTTTCAACGACCAAAGTTTCTTCAAACTTTTGCCAGAGATACAAGGTATCATCATTTAAAAATAATAATGGACTACTCCATTTATTATCCGATAACAGCATTTTTTCGCCATCCATATTGGCAAATCCTTCCATAATTTGTCCGGAATCTTCCACAGAAATTTTGAATTCTATTGTCGGCTGTAAATTAGACAGAGCAACCTTTTCAAGATTTTTTGTTACAAAAGTTTTGCTTTGAGGCAGATAAAATGCAAGAGCATTTTCATAGTCTTCAAAAATTCTTTTCAACTTTGGATACAAAAATTCTGCTATCAATAATTTCGTTTCTTCAGGATATTCTTGATTTTCTGTATGAATAATATTTTCCCAAAAACCACTGAATGGAGAATTTCTATTTAAATATTTATTGATCTCATTCGGTTGTAATTTTCTCACTAACTGAATCAGCATTCTATCTTTTTCTGAAAAAGAATCCGTGTTGACAAATTTAGACAGATCAATTTTTTCTACATTTCCGGCAAAGGAATTTTCTTCCGCATCAAAATTTCCTTGAACGATATCTATATTAATAAAAGGAAATAATTTTTCATTGGCATTAAAAACTAATGCTACTTTTTTTCTTTTAGGCGAAGGAGATATAAGTGTATCAGTTTCCCCTGAATCTTGCTGCAAGCGGCTTGCAGGCCTAAAACCGGCATTTGATTTTTGAATAGATTGATCGAGAACTTTTAAAAAAGGTTTTCCTTCTTTATAAATAAATTCAAATTTTCCTGAAAGATCATCTTCTAAATTGTAGCCGTAACTTTCTAATAATTTATTTTTTTCTTTATCCAAATTTCGGATGCTATCGAAATAATTAGCGCCCCAATTATTCAATAATTGCAAGAATAAAGCCGTCTTATGTTTACAAAGTAAATGTTCCGTTTCATCGCAAGTACAGGAAGTATCAAAATTTCGATCTTCATTTTTTTGTATAATAATTAGAAACTTATCTTGATCTAACTCAAGCTCCGCTTCGACTTTCTCATTCGCTGCATTTAAAATACTACACTTTGTTTTTCGCAATATTTCTTCGGCTGCGGTGTAATTATCCATGCCGGCAAAAAAGCGAATCATTTTTAAATCAATATTCTTGATCTTGGCTACGGTGTGATGTTGATCATAGATTGTTTGTGTTTGTTCGCCCAACAAATTATTATCTACCAAATCTTGTAATTGCATTAATGCGGCCACTTCATGTTTGCACAATTCACTGATATTGTAAGGACATGAACATTGCAGCGCAATTAATTTTGGATCATTATATTTTTGGATACTTACTTTATGAAAAGTTTGATAACTATCGTCTTTCACTCTAAAGTTTACCGTGTTCATCAATGCATCGTGCGATACCAATTCCACGTGACGCATGGAATATATTTTTTTACCTCGACGAATAGATTCTTCCGTGCCCGAATTGTAGATATATTTAATAAAAACTGGTAATGCCAAAGGAAATATTTATTTAATTTATGGTTCACCCAAATCGGACAAGATTGCGAAAAGGGCAATTTGCAAATTTAAGAAATAAATAAATCTTTTGGGAGGCAATTTGAAAAATACAGAGATTTATAACAAAAATTAGGGAGTCTTTAAAGCAATCAAACGCCCATTTTCATAGATGTTCAGCGTATTGGCATTATCTATTGTAAAACAATATTTTAAATCTTCTTCTAAACCAAAACCCATTAATCGTTTATAATGAGAAGCATTATTTTCCTTCATAAATCCGAAGAGATTTTGCTCGGCTTGAATATATAATAACTCTGCAATTCGCGAGCTGTCGCATTGAATTTGAAAATGTTCTTTAATACAATGAATGATAGCGCCCGCCATCAATGTGTCTTCAAAATTCACTTTATCTTTCCATGCAGAGCAGGCGAGAACTACATTTTTATTTTCTTGTAATAAATATTCGCACACTGCCGATAAATTACAAAAAGAAGCAGTCATTATTTTTTGTGCATTCGCAGCTACCGCCATGCGCAATAATTTAGTGCCGTTTGTAGTAGTCAGCAATAAAGTTTTTCCTTTTATAAATTCTTGGGTGTATTGAAAAGGGGTATTTCCGTAAGTTAATCCTTCCGCGATTTCTCCATCTCTTTCTCCGGCAGTAATGGCTCCTAATTTTTTTCCTAATTGAATGCATTCCGCCACACTATCTACCGGAATAATTTCTTTGGCTCCATTGTGTAATGCAGTAGCGATAGTAGATGTAGCTCTTAGTACATCGATGACTACTACAATGCTGTTGCTTAAATCATAGCTCGTTAATAAAGCCGGAGAAAGAACAGTAAATAAAGACGGTTTCTTTTTACTCATAAATCGGGATTATTCAAACGGCACTTTTACCACCTTTGCAGAAATTAATTTATCTCTTACTTTAATGAAAATGGGAGTATCAATTTTTGAAAAATCAATAGCTACATAGCCCAATGCAATAGGCTTTTGTAAGGTGGGAGATTGAGTGCCACTTGTTACTCGGCCTATTACACTTCCATCCGCATCAGTGATTTCATAATCATGACGAGGAATTCCTTTTTCTAACATTTCTATTCCCACTAATTTTTTATGGATGCCTTCCGCTTTTACTTTTTCTACTTTTTCTTTTCCTACAAAAGAAGGTTTCGTAAGCTTTGTAATCCAGCCCAGTCCTGCTTCTAAAGGCGAGGTTGTGTCATCAATATCATTTCCGTAAAGGCAATAACCCATCTCCAATCTCAATGTATCACGCGCTGCAAGGCCTATTGGTTTTAAACCTTGAGGTGTACCTATTTCGAAAATTTTATCCCAAATAATATTGGCATTATTATTTTTATTGGGAAAATAAATCTCTATGCCTCCCGAACCGGTATATCCGGTGGCGCTCATCATCACATCCGGCACTCCCGCAAATTCTCCTTTCACGAAAGTGTAATATTTCAGATTTAAAATATCTACTTCGGTGAGTTCTTGCAAGATCTTCGTGGCATTCGGGCCTTGAATGGCCAACAAACACGTTTCATCCGAGAGATTATGCATCTCTACATTTTCAGAATTATGTGCAGAAATCCAGTTCCAATCTTTTTCAATGTTCGATGCATTTACCACAATTAAATATTCTTGATTTTCTTCAATGCAATAAATAATTAGATCATCAATAATACCCCCCTCATCATTGAGCATGCAAGTGTATTGTGCTTTCCCATTGCTTATTTTAGAAATATCGTTAGTAGTTACTCGTTGAATTAAATCCACTGCCTTATCACCTTTCAATAAAAATTCTCCCATGTGGCTTACATCAAACACACCGGCATTATTACGAACAGTGGCGTGTTCATCATTGATTCCGGAATAACTGATAGGCATATTATAACCGGCAAATTCAGCCATTTTAGCTCCCAAAGCAAGATGTTTATTTTCAAATGGAGTGGACTTCATAATCACGATTTTTAGAGAGGCAAATTTAGGTGAAAGAAGTTAATTAAAAAGAAGTTGAGAGTTAAGAGTTTAGAGTTTATAGTTATGAGTAGAGAGTAGAAAAAATTAAATGGTTCTGCCCGAAAGCGTTGCCTCGCCCAATAGAGTTTTTTCAGCAAAAACTAGTGATTGGTGGGATCAGGAAAGAAGGATAGGTCTTAGGTTGATCGACCATTTCGATAGTATTCCACAAAAGAAACAATTGCTGCTCCAAAGCACATACCTGTGCCGATGAGGCGTACAACGTCTACCCCTCGAAGGTTTGCCCAAGCGGGGCTACTTAACATTGCTAAAAAGTTCATGATTCCAAAGAGAGCAATCACCAAGATAATGCGTGGAAACTTGCGTTGATGGTTCATTGATTTTTCTTTTAATTGTTATCATTAAACACATTTTAAAACTTCATAAGCACAAGCGGACGTTTGAGGGAAAATGGGAACTACAGCCGATTGTTATTCCTTCTGCCAGCCCATTGCCAAACCTGGCGTTGTATGCATTTGCCTTAGTTTATATTGAATGAATTTAAAAAATCTTTTGTGACTTGATTATTCTCTCCACCCTTTGCATAGATCACAAAATATTGATAATAGTAATTATCAATGATTACAGATTTAAGATGTAAAAACACTTTGCCATCTTGAATACTTCCTATTCCTTCAAATGCCCAATGTCCATCAATTTCAATTTGTTTTTTAGAAAGAATTTTCCCGTTAGTGTTTAAAACATTTGAAACAAACGCCTCTGTAATAAATTTCTGAAGTTCATCGTTTGTAATTTTTAGAAGTGTATCTTTTGGTAACTCTGAGAAATTGATACAATAAAATCCAAAATCAGTTTCACATGATTCTTTTGTTATACTAATATAGCCGAACAAGGGACTAAAACTATTTTGAGTGGTCGTAGTTGTCTCTGCTGGGAATTTGATGGTAAATTTCTTTGTTTGTTGTTTTTCAATAATTTCGGGATTTGGGTTTTCTTTTACGCCAGTCAAAGAAAAGCTTTTTAAAAAGGAATCAATTTCTTTTCTATAATCATCATTGATATTAGTTTTGACTTCTAAGAAATACAAACGATTATTTACTAAAAACACATTACGTGTATATGCTGTGTTATCGCTGCTATCAAGGAAATGAAATTCCCTGCCGGGATATCCATTAATAGCAATTATTCTCAAATTGAATGGGATATTTTTACTTGTCAGGCCTTGCTGAGTATTCAAAAAGAAATTATTTAGTAATTGCAAGGAATCTGATGTAATAAATTCCGCAGGAAAATCTGCATACTTAATCAAGAAATAAAAATCTTTACTGTTACTTTCGTTGAGGTATGCAATATTCCAACTAATACGTCCAAATTGATTGGTTTCTTTTTCTGTTTTAAGTAATGGGGATTGTGTAAATTCTATGGTAAACTCTTGTAAAGGATTACTATACCTCGCTGGCTTTTGTAATTTTTTGTTTTGACCATTACAAGCCCATGATAAGCAAACCAGAAATAACAAAAATATTTTAGACATAGACATTCAGTAAGTTGGTTTTATTTGCACACAACTGTTCGCATTGGCGATGTTCTAGGATTCAATGATTTTTCAGCCCGGAACCAAAGACCAATAAAGAACTAAAAGTACAGAATATGCTCAAAAGTTCATCAAAGTATTTTCAGCCGGAACTGTCCCTAGTAGCGCAAGCGTCGCTTGTGGCTTTATGATTATTCATCCGCTTTGGCGGTAATAAATGTTGTCAATTTAAACAGCCTAACAAATATAACTAAACACGTTTTAAAACTTTATAAGCACAAGCGAACGCTTACTCGAAATTACGGATTCTATGCTTCTACCGGCACATCGATTTCCTGTCTTATAAATTGTACTTCGCTTTGAATCTTTACCTCTTCTCCGAGCATTAATCCGCCGGTTTCTAATGCGACATTTAGGTTGATTCCCCAATCACTGCGTTTAATTTTACCGCTAACTAGGAAACCTGCTTTTTCTTGTCCGTATGGATCCTTCATTATTCCATTAAATTCCATAGTAAGCTTTACCGGTTTTGTAATGGCTTTCAAGGTTAGATCGCCATACAGGTTAAACGATTCATCGTCAGTTTGCTCAATTCGGGTAGATGTAAATTGTAGTTGAGGGAATTTTTCCACTTCAAAAAAATCTGAACTGCGCAAATGGGTATCGCGTTGTTCATTATTGGTAGAAATAGAATTCATTTCGGCTATGAGATTAATATTTGCTTTACTGAAATCCGTTCCATCGGTTGTCATCTTTGCGCTAAAATTTTTGAACGCCCCGGAAACGCTGCTGATCATAAGGTGTTTGATTTTGAAAGTCAATTCACTGTGTGCCGGGTCGAGTAACCATTTTGTTGTTTTCATCTTTTTGTTGATTTTTGAATTATTTTAATGATGCAAAGATGCATTCAAGAAGTGCCGTTCTCCAATGACATTTGAAGGGAAAATTTCTTGACATTTGTCAAGATCAATCATTAAATAATCAAACTACTTTTTTGCGGATTGGGTTCTCACCCTGCTTAAAGTTTCAGCAGATACACCAAGGTAAGATGCAATCATGTGCAGCGGCACACGATTGCTGATGGTAGGATATTTTGCGATAAAGTCACCATATTTTTCTTTAGCAGTCAGAGATATGTTGGCATAAATACGCTCCTGCAAAACCAGAGCATTTTTCTTTAATGTTTCATTTACAAAATCATTGAAAGAAGGAATCGTCTTACGGATCATTTCAAAATCTTCCTTCTGCAACAATAAGATTTCGCTGTCTTCGACGGCATCAATATCATATTTTGAAGGCAAGCCGTAGTTCATACTTCCGAAGTCGCCGGTCCAGTAATTTTCGGGAGCAAACTGCATAATGTGTTCCTGCCCTTTTTCATCCACATAATAATTTCGCAAAAAACCTTTACACACAAAAGCATGAAAGCGGAAAACCGATCCCGCCTGTAAGAGATATTGCCGTTTTCGTAATTTTTTAAATAACGCAACAGATTCAATAAACTCATAATCCATGTCGGTTAACGTAATTTTATCTTCTAAATATTTTCGGAAAATGTCAAACATGAATAATAATAGATTGAAAGAATTAAAATTCGGTCAGCAAAGTTAGGGATGTTTGAATAGGTGGAAAATGTTGTTGTTGCTTTAAAATCCATTGTTCGAAGGGACAGGAAAAAGGAGAGAGAAAATGTTCTGAGTTGCAAACTCAGAACAGCGAGGGAAAATGTGTTTGTTAGCTACTGTTATTTAATTTTTCTTTTAATTTTTCTAATTTCTTCAACAACCATATACTACCTACTGCCATATTAGGGATTTTCCAGTAATCACTGTCAAACCATTTCTTGCAAACATTATATGCTGATTTAAAATCTTTATTTTTTTCATGAAGAATTGCGAGTCGTCGGTAAGTCCCTGGGGTGTAAATATTTTCAGAAACAGCTTTCTTTAAAATCTCTATTTCTTGTTCGGTATTTCCCTCCTTCTTAAGTTGAGTAGCTATCAAGTTATATTTTGTCCAAGGGTCTCCTCGTTCGTCTATTTTTTGCATTTTCTTATAAGTTTCCGAAAAGAGGTGTTGAGCAGCCATCATATATTCTGCATAATTGTTTCGGCAATTTTGAAGATATTTTTTCGTGTCCGTATTTAGTTCTTTTTCGATCTGCTTTAATCTTTCAACTGAAATATTGTAAGCAATTAATTGACGTTCATGCATTAGACCATATATTCGTTTAACTTTCTCTCAAATTTATTGGCATTCACTCTTCCCGTGTATATTTTAAAAGGTAAGCAGTTCCTTTAGTAGCGCTAACGGCTTGTGCCTTTATGATTATTCATCCGATTTGCGGGTAATAAATGTTGTCAATTTAAACAGCCTAATAAATATAATTAAACACATTTTAAAGCTTTAAAAGCACAAGCAGATCCATGAGCGAAAAATGGGAAAACTGTCTGCCAGGACATGCCCACTAACGAAGAACCTGTACTATGTTTGTTAGGCAAAGTACTTTTTCTTATATGGTTCAATTAGCATCTTAAGTCGTATTTCGTCCCTATATTTGTCAAAACCAGGGTCTGCTAAGTAATTCCAAACTTGACAACCTTTCTCTAATGCAGTTTTTAAATTCATATAAAACTTTTCATCATCATTTTTGTCTGCGTAAATTAATGCCAATGTACCGTCTATATTGGGAAAGGTTGGATTGAATGATTTGGCCTTTTCAATAAATTCAATTGCTCTGTCGAATTGTTTTATTCTTCGAAATAAAACTGCCATGTTATTGTACAACATTGCCTTGTTAGCAAACCCAAGTTTTTCTGACTTTTCATAATCTTCTTGAGATTTATCAAATTCTTTGCGTTCCTCATAGAAGAATGCTCTATTGTAAAAAGCCTCTGCAGAATTAGGATTCATTTCAACAGCCTTGTTTAATGCTATTTCAGCTTCAGGATATTTTCCTAGCTTTGTTAGAACGTTGCCCTTTATTGCATAGGCATATTCGAATTTAGGTTCTAAGGAAATTGCAGATTCGGCATCTTGTAAAGCCTCCGAATAATTGTCCTGAAGGTTATAAGCTTGAGCACGATTTGCAAAAGCTTGAAAATACTTTGGATTTAATTGTATTGCCTTATTCAATAGTTCTATTGAGATTTTAGTCTCGTTTAAATTATTATGACTAACTGCCATATTGTTTAGGGCATGGAAATTATCAGGTTCTATTTCAAGAACGTTTTTATATAACTCGATTTGAATTCTTGGGTCAGTAGTATTAAATGCAAGGTTAAAAAATTCATCTGCTCTTAATACATTGTTTTGTTGCTTTATTTCGGCGTCATTTAATTTCTTATTTGAAAATTTAATTTGAACCTTAGGTGGTGCGGCAAGCATAGAATTAATCACTGCATCTCCTTTTGTTTTAATTTGGTCAATAGCATAATTACCCTTTTGTTCAATGGATATTATTATTTTATTAATTTCTTCCTCGCTTTTACTTTTTATTGCATTTTCTATTAGTTCATTTGTGATTTTGCTATTTAAGGTTTCAACAATTTTTGATTCAATATGCTTTTGTGCAGTTTCTGAAATTAACTCTTCAACTCGCTTCTTTATTGCGCTTTTCCCAAAAAAATTAACTGCAAATCCTAATAACAAGGCTCCTCCAGTAATAAAGTAGACGTATAAGTTAAGAAGGTCTTTCGTGTCTTTTTTGTATTCCTCAATTTTAATGCTTGTCTCATTTTTGTTTTCAGATAATTGCTTAGTAAATTCCTTTTCATTTGCTTCAGTTTTGTCCTGAAGTCTAATAATTAGGTCTTGTTGTGATTTAGCTTTCTCTTCAAGCAGCAGTATTTTATTTGCGCCGTTAGTTATGGGCGTTGCGTTTTGGCAATAAGTCTGCCCCCACAAAACACAAAAAAATAATATTGTAATATGCCTCATTGTCGTTTTAGTATTTTACCAACGTACAAATTTATACTATTACCCGTACAACCTAACTACTATGATCCGCCACAATCAACCATTGCCCCTTTATCTTTCTAAAAAGCAAAGTAAAATGCCCGCCTATATCTCCGATACTTCTTTTCAAAAACCATTTACCTACCACAAAATAATATTCGGGTGAAAGATTTTTTATTTCCAGAATATCAAAATGTAATTTTCCCATAGAAGCCGTATCGGGATATCCTTTTATATAATTATCTAAGGTTTTTTGATAGCCATAGGTAATACCGGATTTACCAATAAACATCAAAGAATCATTGGGCCAATAGCCATTCATAAATTGGGTGAGTTGTCCGGTGTTCCAAGCATTTTGTTGGGTTTGTAAGATTTGTCGAATGGCAGTTTCGTCTTTTGTTTGCGAAAAAGAAGTGAGCGATAGCAGTGAGAAAGTAACAAAAAATAGTGAGATGATTTTTTTCATTTCTTAAAAGTAAGCATTCAAAATAAAGATAAATCTAAAATTATTTGGCTGAATAAAAATACAGAGATGGCGTACCTTCGCGGGATGAAAAGGAAATTGATTATCTACGGCGCTTTCTTTATTTTTTTGATTGCAGGATTTTGGATTTTACTGGCAACTACCAAAGGTTTTTTTGAAGTGAAATTACCTGTAATGAATTATGTACAAAATTTTTCTTTTACGGATCAGGATGGTAAAACAGTGACGGATAAAGACTTTCAAGGCAAAGTTTATGTAACGGAATATTTTTTCACCACGTGTAAAGGCATTTGTCCGAAAATGAATGCCAACATGCAAAAAGTATTTGAAAAATTTAAAAACGAAAAAGATTTTGCGATTTTGTCTCACACTTCAATGCCGGAAACGGATTCTGTGCCTTTGATGAAAGCGTATGAAACAAAAATGATTGGCGAAAATCCGCAGTATGCGGCCAAGTGGTATTTCGTTACCGGAAGTAAAGATTCTTTGTATAAGATGGCGCGCCAAAGTTATTTGTTGGATAATGACAAAAATAATATCATCAATATCACCGATCATTTTATTCATACCCAATTTTTTGCGTTGGTAGATAAAGAAATGAGGGTTCGCGGTATTTACGATGGTCTAAAGCCCGATGAGATTGTACGGTTGGATAAAGAAATAGAAATGCTTTTGAAAGAGCCTGTAGAAAATTCCAATAATAAAGTGGCTATCAATTAATTTTTTATAAAGTGGAAATTCTATTTTATTGAAACACTTTCTTTAAAATATCACTCACTCTATCCGCCGGATTTTTACGAATATTAATTTCTTCTTGGGCTACATAATAAAAAATACCATCGAGGGTTTTTCCTGTTACATAATTATTGATATCGGTATCTACTTTATCAGATGAAAATTGATTGTAAGCAGTAAATACATCATTCCAATATTTGGTAGCATCTACTTTTTTCAGTGATTGTTCTATAATTGGTTTGAAAGTATTGGTTAATTCTGTTTGTGTAGATTTTCTCAAATAGCCGGTAGCAGCGGTGTCTGAGCCTTTCAATATTTGAAGTGCATCAGTGATAGTCATACTTTTTATGGCATTGATAAAAATGGGAGCTGCTGTTTTAGAAGCATCTTCTGCTGCACGATTGAGACTTAAAATGGCATTGTCAAATAATTTTCCCATACCAAATAGGCGCATCTTTTTTTCTACGGTTTGTAATTCTTGCGGCAATAAAATCTTTACTGCGGTGTTTTTAAAGAAGCCATCCGTAAGAGATAATTGATTGGTACTTTTTTCGGCGCCAATGGTGAGCGCTTCTTTTAATCCGGACACAATTTCATTCGTAGAAACATTGGATCCTGAAGTTTCATTTTTGAGAATGTTGGTTGCTTTTTTGAATAAGCCTCCTAATTTATCAGGATTAATTTCTTGTGCAAATAAGGAAGATGAAATTCCAATAAGCAGGAAAAAAATCGTCGTCTTTTTTATTATGGATGTCATACTCAAATCTACAGGCAATTCCGAAAGGAGGGTAAGAGTAAATTGTTAAATTATCCCAATTGAAATTTGTAGCCCACGCCCTTCACGGTGTTGATACAATCGTCGCCTAATTTTTGTCGAATTTTTCTGATGTGTACATCAATGGTTCTGTCGCCTACAATTACATCTGTGCCCCACACTTTTTGTAAAATCTCATTGCGTAAAAAAACTTTCGAAGGTTTAGAAGCGAGCAATGCTAAGAGATCAAATTCTTTTTTTGCCAACACAATTTCTTCATCATTTAAGATTACCAAATGCCTTTCGCGATCTATCAACATATCTCCTACTTTCAAAACACTTCCTGTTTCTTTGATGATTCTTCTAAACAAAGTATTGATGCGTGTGATTAATATTTTAGGACTGATGGGTTTATTGATATAATCATCGCCGCCGGTCTCTAACCCTCTGATTTCGGTACTTTCATCATTCATCGCGGTTAAAAAAATGATGATGGTTTCTTTGAATTCCGGAAGATTTCTTAAAATTCTACAAACATCAAAACCCGTTTTTCCGGGCATCATCACATCCAAAATAATCAAATCGGGTTTATGCAATTTGGCTAAAGCCAATGCTTCGTTGCCATTATTGGCTGCGATAATATGGTATCCTTCTGCTTCTAAATTGAAACCAATAATTTCTAAAATATCGGGTTCATCATCCGCAATTAATATGGTCCTATTTTTTGAAATTGGATTTTTCATTTTTGCAAACCTAAAGCAAATAAAGAGAAGCTAAAAAAAGGTTAATAAGCATAAGATTCATAGCTACAAAGCCGTTAAAACCATTTCTTTCAGTGAATAGTATTTTATCTTGTGGAAAATGCGTCTTATTTTTTAAGAGTTGGAAGTATTTTTGCTATTAGGAATTCATTATGAGAAAAATTTTATTTTTATTTTTTGCCTGCTCTATTACGTTTAATTCTTTTGCATTAAGCGATACGACTGATGTGCCCATTTGGAGAGTTGGTTTTCATGACAAAATAAAAGCGCAACAAAAACGTGCCGACTTAATTGACGGACGATTAGACGGAATTATAAAGGTGGGTGATAAAGATGAAGTGAGTTTAGAAATTGCGGATGCCATCATTCGGAAAGTCAATATGATTCGAAATGATATTGAAATCAATCCGAAATTACCTTCCAATAATGATAAGATCCGGTATTTAAGATTTGTAGAATTTATGGTAAGGGATTTTGTGGATGGTGTTCGTGCACATACTTTAACGCCTACCATGGCTCCTGTGTTGGTTGATAATTTTATTGAAATTTATAAGGCCAATATTTTAGGAAAAAGTATGACTCCCTTTATTAAAAAAGTGCCTTATGAAATTGGACGCATCAATGCGAATATTTTTAATGAAAATGCCGGATTTGATGAGAGCAGAAAATTATTATTTCAGAAGTTTTCGAAAATTCATCCTGATAAGATTTTAATCAATTTAGCTCCTTTCGTAGATGAACCTTTTGCTCCGGATTTAGTCATCGATGCATTTAATAACAGCCCCAGTCAATTGTATTCTTATGCGCAATCTGTGAATAGTCCGCAAGGAAAATTAATTCACAGCATGACGGACAATAGAATTCAGACGGTGGTGAAATTAAGTATGCTGCCTCGCGCATTGTATTATTTTCCGTTCTTGGATAATTTAATCAGCGGTAAACAAAACATTGATAGTTTGGGGAAATTAGTAGGAACCAACGAAAAGGATTATGATAGCGTAGGCTATTATAAATTATTGGTACAAACAGAAATTGATTATCATTACCGAGTTACCAAAGGTGATACTCCCGTGGCCATGTTAGGTGTGAATGGATTATCAGATATGTTGCGCACAAAAGCGATTGAACATTTTGTAACTCCAATTAATTTATTGCATGAAAGTGCCGACCCTATTCGCTTTAAAGCCATTGAGCCTTTGAATTCGCAAGAATTATATTACATGATGGTGATGGGAGAAAATGATATTTATACATCGAGTTATAAATACAGTTTTGATAAAATGATTCAAAAGATGGGGCCGGTACCACATGGTGATTCATTATTACTTTCTGTGAAATTGGATAAGTTCAAAAAGTTTATTAAGATGGCTGCGGGCTATGCGAAATTGGATCAGTTTTTACAAACGATGCCTAAGCAAAATGCAGATAAATTGATGCAGGCTTTTGTATCTAAATTAGAAGCTTCAGGAAGTTTGGAAGATGCAGTAGATGTAGCCGATTCTTATGGAAGTGTGAGCCCTGAAATTCAAGAATCGATGCTCAAAAATATTGTTTGGAATGAAGAAAGATGCCGAAAAGAAAATAATGAAAATGGAGTGCGCATTTACAATTTGCTTAAAACTATTTTCCTTTCTGCCGATCCAAAAAATGGAGTAGATCTTTCTCAAAAGATTGGAATACCACCTGTGTATACAGTTTCTAACAAATATCTTTCTGATGAAAAAGGTCGCATTATAGAATTGGTTTTTTTCTATGGAGACAGCGATGGCAAAGCATCGTATGCGAGTTATATGACTTCTTTCCCTCGATCAGAATGGAGTGTAACCGTGAAAAAAGAATGGGTAGAAATTAAATCTATAAAAGGAAAACCGGTTTGGATTTTTGCTAATTTACCCTTGGATAATGAAACCGATAAAGATGCCGAAGCGCAAAAAAAATTATTGGCGTATTTAGAAGCGAATAATCTACAACCCTCTGTGGTAATCCATCGCGGGCATAGTTATCATCTTCCTTACACGATTGATCAATTACCTACGAATGCTAAAATTGTAATGTTGGGTTCTTGCGGCGGTTATCAAAATCTAAAAAATATTTTGGACTATGCACCTGATGCACACATTATTTCTACCAAACAAACCGGTACAATGAATGTGAATAAATCTATCATCGATGCATTAGATAATACATTGCGAACCGGCGCTGATATTGATTGGAGACAAATGTGGAGTGGATTAGAAAGTTCATTTAATAAAGCCTCCAAAACAGTAAAAGAAACTTTTGAAGATTATATTCCTCCTCAGAAAAATTTAGGAGCATTATTTATTAAGGCTTATAAAAAATTAGGCGGAGAAGAAAATTAATTTTTGCAAATTAATTTTTCGCCAACGATTTTTGATACACTTCTAATGCACGTTTCCGAGCAAAATCATGTGGTACAATTTCGGGTAAATATCCGGGACGAAAATTCTGAATCCATTTTTTGATATAGATAAATTGTGGATCAAATTTTTGAATCTGAGTAGTAGGATTAAAAATCCTGAAATAAGGAGCTGCATCACAACCTGTACCTGCCGCCCATTGCCAGTTTCCATTGTTCGAGGATAATTCGTAATCTAATAGTTTTTTAGCAAAATAAGCTTCGCCCCAACGCCAATCGATTAATAAATGTTTGCATAAAAAACCGGCAACAATCATGCGTACACGATTATGCATCCAACCGGTTTCATTGAGTTGTCGCATACCTGCATCCACCATTGGATATCCGGTTTCTCCATTGCACCAAAGCTCAAATTCTCGTTCGTTATTTCTCCATTGCACACCATCAAATTTCTCTTTGAAATTATGACCAACTACTTTTGGAAAGTGAAATAATATCATCATAAAAAATTCTCTCCAAATCAATTCGTTTAGCCAAGATTCACTTAATTCATTGGCAATTTTTACACATTGCCGAATACTGATTGTTCCAAATCGAAGGTGAACGCCTAATTGCGAAGTGCCTTCAATGCTTGGTGTGTTGCGAGTTGCAGCGTAATGCTTGATTAAGTTTTTGTCAAACGAAGGTGCGCAAATACAACTTTTGATTGAGTTAAAATTAATTTCCTCTAAAGTGGGAAAGGAAAAATTTTTCGTCTGTAGAAGTCTTGATAAAAGATTTTCAGATGGGTAAAATACTTTCTCATTTTTATTGTATTGTAGTTTCCATTTTTTTGAATAGGGCGTAAAAATGGTGTAAGGAGAATTATCCGATTTTGTTACTTCTGATTTTTCAAAAATAACTTGATCTTTAAAAGAATGAAAATTGATTTGATGTTGTTGAGCAAAAACTTTTATTTCTTCATCACGCTGAATGGAATAGGGTTCATAATCATGATTGATGTAAATGTTTTTGATAGAATACTCCTCTTTTATTTTCTTGAAAGCAGCTAAGGGCATATCATACATAACTAATATAGATGAACCATTTGCTTTTGCTTCATCGTTTATAACTTGAAGTGTTTCGTGAATGAAGGCAACTCTTTTATCACTTCTGTCTTCTAAATCCGATAAAATATTTTTATCAAAAATGAAAAGCAATAATGTTGGATTTGGATTTTTAAGTGCATAAAAAAGTGCCGTATTATCGAACAATCTTAAATCTCTTCTTAGCCAACAAATACTGATGTCTTGTTTCTCCATGTAGTATTTGTTACATATTTTTTATTGATTTCTGATGTCGATTTCCGTTGATGATAATGCTAATTAAAATAATAGCGGCAACAATATAGCAGGTAGAAATGATCAAATCTTCTCCACCTTTATTGGAAACTGAAATAGCCACCAATGCCCAGATTCCTACTAATGCAAATTCTCTTAAATTCCTTTTCCAAATAACCCAAACATTGATTATTCCTGCAATAATAATCATTACAATCGTCCAAGTAATTGGCGAAATTCCGAAACCATCCCATTTAATTTTAGTAAGCCACGCAGCAATATCTGCAATGAGTGCCACCGAAATCCATCCCGCGTAAATAGCGAAAGGCCAAAAAATAAAAAGGTATTTTTTAAGCGGATGAAAATCTAATTCCATTCTTGTGATTACTATAATTTTTAAAAGAGAAAATAAAATAACGATCATGATTACAACAGAAATTCCGATGTAATCGTATAACCAAGCTATTACCCACAAAGAGTTTGCGATGCATGAAATCACAAACCACCATCCAATCTTTAATACGATGTTTTCTTTTTCGGAATTTGAATTTTCTTTTTTGAAAAGACCAAAACCTGTATAAATAACAAAACCTAATAATCCTAAATAAATCAAACCCCAAATAGAAAATGCATAGCCCGCGGGAGTAAAATAATTATGATATTTATCAGAAATGGTTTTCATGGTATTGCCATTGAAAACGCCTGTATTAGAGAGATAATTTGTTACTATCGTAACAATTAAAGCAATTCCATTAGCGATTTGCAAAGTTTTTTTCATGATGTAATTTTTACAATTTTTTTATTGAAGGTTTTTTCAAACCATTTGAATAAATAAATATTCAGCAAAATCATTTCGAAACCATAAAAAGCATCTTCAATAGGAATAGTGAGTATCCTGATTCCTAAATTTTCTGCTTCGTTATAATTCACTACCGCGCCCTCAATCCCTGTGCCCGTCAGGATTCCATTCACAATAAAAAAAGGAATTAACAGAATCGCATAAACGGTAACTGCTTTGCCGAACCAATTTATTTTTAAAATAAATTTTAAAAGAATACAAACAAAAGCTGTGCTAATAAAAGTGACCGAAGTGTATAATTTATCTAAATGAATAATGCCTATCACTAAAAGAATTCCGCAAAAAATTAGGCAAAAAATAATTTCATTTTTTGGATTCCATTTGAGTTGATAAAATTTATCCAAACAAAAATAAGTGAACACACAAGAGAAAGGAATACAAATAAAAAATAAAATTTCTTCAATGGGCAATTTGAAAAAATAAATCCCTACAATATAATTGGGATTAAAATTCCAAACTCCTAAGTGAGTAAAAACACTATCCCAAATAATGAAGATGATGGCTACAATTATGCTTGCAGAAAAAAATGATTTCCAGGAAAGATGAAATTTTATTTTAGCGTGAAATGAAAACAATAAGGGAATGATCACCGTAAAAAAATCAACTAAGAGATACAGTGAATTCATTTTGCATTTTTTGTTTTCATTTCTCGAAAGTATTTGAACGGAATCCAAAGCATACCAAAGCATTCGCCATTATCTTTCGTTAAATGTTTGTGATGCATTTTATGTGCTCTGCGCAAGGCTTTGAAATAAAGAGAATCTGAATTTCTAAAAATTTTGAATCTTTGATGAATAAAAATATCATGAATTAAAAAGTACGCCAAGCCATACAAAGTAATTCCGGTTCCAATCCAAAAAAGAAAATTATAATCATACATTCTTCCAAAAAATAAAGCGGCAATTCCGGGAAGCGCAAAAAGTAAGAAGAAGAAATCATTGTGTTCAATAAATCCTTCTGACTCTTTTTTATGGTGGTCTTTATGGAGTTTCCATAAAATACCATGCATTACATATTTATGTGCAAGCCATGCCACGCCTTCCATTCCGATGAAGGCGGCTATTACGAAAAGCGAATTAATTAATATTGTTACCATTTTTATTAAAGATTTTATTCACAATTTTTCTTTTAAATTTTAAAGTTGCGATTGAATTTTTTCTCGCGCAATTTCTTATAAGATCACACCCAATTCATTTTATTGATAACAAGACTATTGACCATAAGACTTAATTTTTTACCATTATTAATTCTCACTCTTTCGTTGAGAATTGTATGCGCCGGCAATCTTTTTATTTTCTTAAAAAGAGATTGGTAATAAATGTAAGCTAAATACACTCCGCCTTTAGAACTTGCGGGAAGTTGTTGAATTCCTTGGAGCGCCATTTTAAAATCTTGTTCAATTTCTTCTTCAATTTGCTTTTTGGAATGCTTATCAAATGCGCGCATGTCTACATTTGGAAAATAAGTTCTTCCTAAAATTTGATAATCATCTTTCATATCTCTCAAAAAATTTACTTTCTGAAAAGCCGCGCCAAGCTTCATTGCGAAAGGTTTTAATTCTTCATACATTTTCGAATTACCTTCAGTAAATACATGAAGACACATCAAGCCAACTACTTCTGCCGAGCCTAAAATATACTGTCTGTATTTTTCATGCGTATAATCTACTTTTTCTAAATCCATTTCCATACTTTTTAAAAAAGTATTTATTAAATCACGATCAATTTTATATTCATGAACTACATGTTGAAAGGAATTTAAAATTGGATTAAGAGAAATTTTATCTTCTATAGATTGATAAGTTTCTTCTTTGAATTTGGCCAATAAACATTTTTGGTCGTAGCCTGCAAAACTATCTACAATCTCATCTGCTAAACGCACAAAACCATAAATACCATAAATGGAATTTCTCAATCTTGGATTTAACAAATAGATTCCCCAAGAAAAACTCGTGCTGTATGCCTGCGTAGTTTTCTTGCTGATTTGAGTGGATAAATGATCAAATAATAATTTCATCGGGCTTGGGTTTTAAAATATTTTATTAATTGGTCGGCAACAATTTTTCCGGAGATAATGGAAGGGGGTACGCCCGGCCCCGGAACGGTTAACTGGCCAGTGTAGAAAAGATTTTTTATCTTTTTATTTTTTATTTTAGGTTTCAAAATGGCCGTTTGTAGTAAAGTGTTGGCGAGGCCATATGCGTTGCCTTTGTAAGAATTATAATCGCTCACAAAATCTTTTACGCAATAACTTTTTTTGAAATCGATATAGTCGGTAATATTTTCACCAATGTGGTTTTCTAATCGTTTTATCATTATATGAAAATACTTTTCTCGCAGTAATTCTGTATCTTCTACCCCGGGCGCCAGAGGCATCAATAAAAATAAATTCTCATGACCTTTAGGTGCTACAGAATCGTCGCTTTGAGATGGACAGCAAACATAGAACAGTGGCTTGGACGGCCACTGAGGGTCTTTATAAATCTCTATGGAATGCTGCAATAAATCTTCTTCAAAAAACAAAGTATGGTGATGAATTGATTGAATTTTTTTTGTCAATCCGATATAAAAAATCAAACAAGATGGTGCGAATGTTTTTTTCTCCCAATATTCTTCTTTATAATTTCTGAATGATTCCGGAATTAAATCATTTTCAACATGATGATAATCAGCTGAAGCAATTACAGCATCACACAAGTAAGAATTGTTATTGGCAACAATACCCACAGCTTGGTTATTCTCAACAATAATTTTGCTGACCGGCGAATTATAGTGAAAAATAACACCTTGTTTTATCGCGATAGATTTCATCGCATCGATTACTTTTCCAAATCCTCCTATAGGATACCACGTGCCTAATTTCAATCCTGCATAATTCATCAAACTATAGAGTGCCGGCGTATCCTGTGGCATCGCACCTAAAAATAAAACAGGAAATTCCATTAGCGCAATCAACTTCGGATTTGTAAAATATTTTTTTACATGCTTGCTGAATGAATTAAATATTTGTAATCGTAAAAAACCTTTGATTAAATCAGGAGTCATGAATTCGGTGAGAGAAATGCCCGGCATCTTTGACAAATTAGCCATGCCGATATCATATTTATATTGCGCCTCTTTCATGAATTTTTCTAATTGCACAGCGCTTCCTTTTTCTATGGATTCAAATAAGCCTAATAATTTTTGATAGTTGGCCGGAATACTCAAGGTTTCTTTGTTTTCAAAAACGACATCAAAAGAGGGATCGAGTAATTTCAACTCATAAAAATCAGAAACGGTATGGCCGAAATCATTAAAAAATTGTTCAAATACATCCGGCATCCAATACCAACTTGGTCCCATATCAAAAACATAATTGTCGTCTGTTTTTAATTGTCGTGCTCTTCCGCCTGCAGTTTCATTTTTTTCAAACACATGCACTTCTTTACCTTGTTTGGAAAGATAACAAGCGGCGCTTAAGCCTGAAAACCCGGAACCGACGATTACAGTACGCGACATATATGTTGATATAATAGTTTGTAAAAGTTAAACAAAATTTTATTCAAAAATTTTCTCCAAGTCTCCAATCTCTTTGAGCCAAAAAATATTTTTATTGAGTTTGATCTGTTCTATTAATTTTTCTTTTCCACTAATGTAAAGGGGAATGCTTTTTATTTCTTTCCTTAAACAATCCATATAGGATTGAATATTTTCCGGTAAATCATTATGAACAAAAAATACAATAAGTGCGTCCGGTTTAATACTCTTGACAGCGGAAGATAAGGTACTCTGAGGAATATTCGCTCCCAAATAATAAACCGTTTCTCCTCTTTGGCGTAACATGTATTGCGCAAATAATAATCCCATTTCATGATATTCATCTTCTTTTAAAAATAAAAGCCATTTTTTACCCTCTTTCTTGGGAGATGGCAATGCATCTGTAGCAGTAAGAATTTTCTGACGAATTAAGTTGCACATAAAATGTTCCTGAGCCGGCATAAGCTGATCACACGACCACATTAATCCAATACGATTCAAGAGCGGATAAATAATATTTTTATAAGTACCTGCTACTCCAAATCGCAAAAAACAATGAGATAAAATTTTTTGAAAAGAGGATTCATTGAATTCAATACCGGCAGCAATCAATTGTGGTACAAAACTATCAGGATCTTCGTGGGTAGAGTTGAGGTATAATTGTTCAATCAACTTGTTCAAAGAAATATTAGACATAGCACAAAGCTCAGAAACCTTGTATCCGGAGTCAATCAAGCTTACGATATTCAACAATCTTTTCAAATCTAAATCAGAATAAGTGCGCGTATTGCCTTCTGTTCTTTTTGGAGACAAAGCCTGGTAGCGTTGTTCCCAAATTCTTATGGTATGGGCCTTTATTCCGGAAAGTTGTGTTAACTGAGCTATCGAAAGATTGGTCATTCTGTTTAAATTTTATCAAAAATACTTAAACAAGATGATTTCACAAATTCTTTTTAAAACAGTTACTTTCTCTTGTGGAAAAAGTATATTAAATCTATTTCAATAAATAATTTTCCCTTAATCCGAAAACTTTTTAAAGTGTTTTTTGCGAAAGCACAAAAATCTCATCTACTCAATTCGTCTTAAATTTGCGCAAATGCCTGAAAAAACTTCGCGAAAAAAATTATTAGATTTAAGTGTATTGAGGAAGGTCTTTGCCTTTGCCATTCCTTATAAGCGGAAAGTTTATATCTCTATTTTTTTGTCGATTGTATTGGCAATTCTTTCACCACTACGACCATATCTAATTCAATACACCGTTAATCATTTTATTGCAGATAGAAATACTTATTGGTTGATTTTAATTACAGTAATTCAAATAGGAATGTTATTGGTAGAAACTTTGCTGCGTTTCTATTTTGGTTTTATTACATCTTGGTTGGGGCAAACAGTAGTGAAAGATTTAAGAGTTACTGTTTATAAAAAAGTACTTAATCTCAATCTCTCGGAATTTGATCAAACTCCTATCGGAACATTGACCACAAGAACTATCAATGATATTGAATCCGTAAATGATATTTTTTCTAATGGTTTAATTCCTATCATTTCTGATTTGATGTCTATCATTTCTATTTTATTATTCATGTTTGGAGTGGATTGGCAATTATCGTTGATAAGTTTAGCGCCGTTTCCAATTATTATTATCGCAACTTATTTTTTCAAAGAGAGCGTTAATAAATCTTTTATTAAAGTACGGAATGCAGTGGCTGCTTTGAATGCTTTTGTACAAGAACACATTACAGGAATGAGTGTGACACAGGCTTTCGCGGTGGAAGAAAAAGAATTGACAAAATTCAAAAAAATAAATAAGCAACATCAAGATGCGAACATCAAAGCGATTTTTGCGTATTCCATTTTTTTTCCTTTAGTGGAAATTGTTTTAGCTTTTTCAATCGGGTTGTTGGTCTGGTGGGGCGGTAATTATGCATTTGATGCGGGAGTGATAATTTCTTTTATCATGTATTTGAATTTATTATTTAGACCCTTAAGAGCGATTGCAGATAAATTCAATGTGCTGCAAATGGGTATGGTAGCGAGTGAGAGAGTTTTTAAATTATTAGCCAATACCAATGAAACTCTTAATGTCTACAACGGCATTCATGAAGGAAAATTAAAAGGAGATTTAGAATTTGATAAAGTTTGGTTTGCATATAATGAAGAGCAATATGTTTTAAAAGATATTTCATTTCAAATTTCATCCGGAGAAACCTTAGCCATTGTGGGCGCTACCGGAAGCGGCAAAACTTCTATCATAAGTTTACTCAATCGTTTATATCCGATCAATAAAGGAGAAATAAAAGTAGATGGAATCAATTTAAATGAATATGATATTGGTTATTTGCGAAGCCGCATTGCAGTTGTTTTACAAGATGTTTTTTTATTTAGCGGAACTATTTTAGACAACATTACTTTAAGAAATCCTTCCATTTCAAAAGAAGAAGTAATTGCTTCTGCAAAAATGATCGGCATTCATGATTTTATTATGCAATTGCCCGGCGGATATGAATATAATTTGATGGAACGCGGTGCCACACTGTCTTTGGGACAAAGGCAATTATTATCTTTTTTGCGTGCACTTCTTTATAATCCTTCTATTCTAGTATTGGATGAAGCTACTTCTTCGGTGGATAGTGAAAGTGAAAGAATGATTCAAAAAGCTATTGATCAGCTCATCGCCGGAAGAACTTCCATCGTAATTGCGCACCGATTATCTACTATTAGAAAAGCGAATAAAATTATTGTTTTGGATAGAGGTGTTATTAAAGAAATGGGCACCCACCATCAATTAATGCAGCTGAAAGGAGCTTATTATAATCTCCATAAAATGCAATTTGAATTACAAAAAAATGAATTGAGCCAATAAATTATTTTTCTTTGGAAGCATTCTCTGTTCTATGCTCCGGGCGCATTTGCGGGAAAAATAAAACATCCTGTATAGAAGATTGATTGGTTAATAACATCGCCAATCTATCAATTCCAAAACCAATACCACTTGTAGGTGGCATACCATATTCCAAAGCACGCAAGAAATCATAATCAATGAACATGGCTTCATCATCACCTCGTTCCATCAATTTTGCTTGCTCTTCAAATCTTTCTCTTTGCTCTAATGGATCATTCAATTCTGTATAAGCATTTGCAATTTCTTTACCATTTACAATAAGTTCAAAACGCTCTACCAATCCGGGTTTGCTGCGATGCTTCTTAGTAAGCGGACTCATCTCCACAGGATAATCAATAATGAAAGTGGGCTGTACAAAATGTGCTTCACATTTCTCAGAGAAAATTTCATCTATAATTTTTCCTTTTCCCATGGTTTTATCTGCGTGTATGCCTAACTGTTGGCAAACTTCTCTTAAACCATCTTCGTGCATTCCACTTACATCAATGCCGGTGTGTTCTTTAATAGCATCATACATACTAATTCTTTTGTACGGTGCTTTAAAATCTATTTCCTTATCTCCCGAAAACACTTTACTGGTGCCATTTACAGCGATTGCAGTTTTCTCTAGTAATTGTTCAGTGGTTTCCATCATCCACAAATAATCTTTATAAGCCACGTAAAATTCCAATACAGTAAATTCAGGATTGTGCGTTCTATCCATTCCTTCATTTCTGAAATTTCTACTGAATTCGTACACCCATTCAAAGCCTCCTACAATCAATCTTTTTAAATATAATTCATTAGCGATGCGCAAATAAAATGGCACATCTAATGCATTGTGATGAGTAATGAAAGGCCTTGCTGCTGCACCGCCCGGAATATTTTGTAACACAGGAGTATCTACTTCCAAACCTCCATGCGCATTTAAAAATTCACGAATGGCATTCACCATTTTTGTGCGTTTGATAAATGTTTCTTTTACCTGAGGATTAACAATTAAATCCGCATAACGCTGACGATATCTGAATTCTGCATCAGTTACTTCATCAAACGTTTCGCCATCTTTTTCTTTCACCACCGGCATGGGTCGCAAAGCTTTTGAAAGAATATCAAATGAAGAAACATGGATAGAAGTTTCTCCGGTTTTAGTAGTAAAAACATATCCTTTTACACCAATGATATCACCGATATCAATTAATCTTTTCCAAACAACATCGTATTGAGTTTTATCTTCTCCGGGAGCTACATCATCTTTTCTAATATACAATTGAATTTTACCCGTACCATCTTGCAACACCGCAAAAGAAGCTTTTCCCATATCTCGCACGCCCATGATTCTTCCGGCGATACATACATCTGTAAAATCGGCTTTATTTTCTTCACCTTTGTAAGTAGATTTTATGTAAGCAGCAGTGGTATTTACAGGAAATAATGCTGCCGGATAGGCATCTATTCCTATATTTTTTAGTTCTTGTAATTTTTCTCTTCTGATAATTTCTTGCTCAGATAAATGTGGCTGACTCATATAAATTCTATAAAAAGGATGATTTTTATTTTTTAATAATTCTGCAAAGGTAAACTTTTGCCCGATTGGGTATTCTTAATAATCATAAATAAGAAATTGTGGTGCTTATTAAATATTTGTGGTCAATAAAACTTGCCACGCCTCTTTCACTTTTCCTTCATTGAGCAGTGTTGCTGCATGTTTATGTAATTCTTTTTCTAACTCCTCATTGCTTAGAGAATAATATTCAATTATGGTTCGAAGGATTTTGTCCTCATAATTAGGATCTACTAATTGCATTTCATGCACATTGGCCAATTGTCCTAAATGATTACCGGTAAGAATAGAACTATTGCGGATAGAAGCAGGTAAATGATCAATGCCTATTCCTAAAAGTGTATTAGGTTTCTCCACTTCAAATAAATTTTCTTCCGAAATCTTTGCGTACCAATTGCCTCCCAATCGTGCGATGTGTTGAATTTTTCTTTGATCAATCTTTCCATCTTCATTTAGAATTTGTTCGTTGATATGCATCATCAACACTTCTGCGATTATTAAATTCCCGGCCCCACCTTCTGTGCCAAGAGGTTTTATTTCGAGCACTTTGCATTCTAATTGGATCATGCTTTCCTTTACCCGCGGCGGTTTTACTAATTGTGACGGCTCTTTGGTAAATCCGGATTTTAAAAATTCATCTATTTCTTTAGGATATTCGCAACTTGCCAAACTTACTTGTTGCACCATTGTATAATCTGCAATATTGATCACCACTTCAGGTACTTCCATTACATTTTCAAGAGAATGTTTGGTAGTATTATTTCTTACTCTTCTTGCCGGCGAAAAAATTACGATTGGCGGATTGCTGCTGAATAAATTAAAGAAACTAAACGGGCTGAGATTTACATTTCCTTCTTTGTCTATTGTAGAAGCAAAACAAATAGGACGCGGTGCAATAGCGTGCTGTAGGAAGTTTTGGGCTTCCGATGATTTTAAATCTTTTAATAAAATGGTTTTGTACATAAAGTGCTAATCTATTTTTCTAAATCATTTTAAAAGTGAGTTCGGCAAATTCTTTTACACTTAATGTTTCTGCTCTGCGATTGAACAATTCATCTTCCAACGTTTCTTTTGTCATTAAACTTTTTACACCATTTCTCAAGGTTTTGCGTCGTTGATTAAAAGCAGTTTTTACTAACACCCAAAAGGCTCTTTCGCTTTTTACGGGTAAATATTCTTTTTTATGAATTAATCGGATGACGCCGCTTTGCACTTTTGGTGGTGGTGTGAAACATTCATTTCCTACCGAAAAAAGATATTCAATATCATAGTAGTATTGTAATAATACACTTAATACTCCGTACGTTTTACTTCCTTCTTTAGCGGCCGCTCTTTCGGCTACTTCCTTTTGAAACATCCCGATTACGGTGGGAACTAATTCTTTCCATTCTAAAATTTTAAATAAAATTTGTGTAGAAATATTGTACGGAAAATTCCCAATGACGGTGAAAGGCTCATCAAACGGGCGTTCCATATTCAAAAAACTTTGATTCAAAAGATGTCCTTTCAATGAAGGGAATTCTTTTAATAAAAAATCGACTTTATCCTCATCCAATTCTACCGCTTTAAAATGCACATTAGGAATTCTGATTAAATCTTTGGTCAATGCGCCGCCACCGGGACCTACCTCCAATAAATTTTCAAATGGATGTTGCATCAATGCCTCAATTATTCGAGCGATAATTTTTTCATCTTTTAAAAAATGTTGCCCTAAAGATTTTTTCAATGTGTGCATGATGTGCAAATTAATCATTCCATATTTGAAATGAATTAATTAACCTTCGCTCTTTAAAATTGTAGAACCGGTATTTTATTTTTTTTAAAAAATAAATCAAAAAAACTTTGGTTACTAAAATAGTTTCCATAGTTTTGCGTCCGCAATGGATATAAAAAGTAGAATAGAAAGAAAAGCAGATGAACTCTTTAGGCGTTATGGAGTGAAATCTATTACCATGGATGAGATTTCCGATCAATTAGGAATTTCAAAAAAAACACTCTATCAATCATTTACCGATAAGAATGCATTAGTAGATAAAGTGGTGATGGGCATGCTGCATCATAATCAAAAGAACTGCGAATGCCGATCGGCTAATGCAGAAAATGCTGTGCAAGAAGTATTTTTCAACATGGAGAATGTGCAAAATATGTATGCCAATTTAAACCCCTCATTTGTTCATGATATTGAAAGAGGCCATCCTTCAGTGTATAAAAAATTCTATAATTACAAATGCCATTTCCTTTTCGATATGATTAAAAATAATATTGAAAGAGGTAAAGAAGAGAAATTATATAGAGCCGAAATGAATACTGAGATTATTACTCGCATGAAAATGGAAATTATGTTATTACCATTTAATGAGAGTGTCTATCCAAGAAATCAATTCCCAATTATCTATACGCACCGCGAATTGACAGAATATTTTTTATTCGGGATGGTTACAGATGCGGGAAGAAAATTAATTGCTAAATACCAAAAAGAAAGAGATAAAAATTCAGAAAAATGAAAAGAAATCGAATCGAAAAATTCGGAATTACCGTAGTGTTTTTAATCACTTCATTAATTGGGAGTGCTCAAAATGCCAATACCACTCCTCAAGTGCATCATTTTTCTGCAAAGGAAGCAGTGGATTATGCGATGATGAATTCTGCCACTGTTAAAAATGCGTTGTTGGATATAGAATCCCAACGGCAAATGAACAAAGAAATTACTGCATCTGCTTTACCTCAAATTACTTTAAGCGGCACAGGAACTTATAATCCTAAAGTTTCAGTACAAATGATGCGCGATTTTATTTCTCCGGCGGTGTATGGAGTTTTAGTAGATAATCAAGTAAAAGACGGAAACGGCCAACCTATTGTAGCGCCATCCTCTTACGATTATTTTCCCATCGGGTTTGGTGCTAAATATGCGGCCAATGCAGGAATTGATCTTCATCAAATTTTATTTGACGGTCAGGTTTTCGTAGGCCTTCAAGCGCGCTCCGCCGCTATGAAAAATGCCGCACTTACTGCAGAGATTACCAAAGAACAAATCAAAGCGAATGTGTACAAAATTTATTATCAATTAGTAGTAGCAAAAAGACAAATCACTTCCTATGATGCGAATATTGCTAACTATGAAAAATTGTTGCACGACACAAAAGAAATTTATAAAAATGGATTTGCAGAAAAATTAGACGTAGATAAAGTACAAGTACAATTAATTAATCTGCAAACACAAAGATTGAAAGCACAAAATCAATTGGAAGCGGGAATGGAAGGTTTGAAATTTTTATTAAATATTCCTACGACGGATCAAATAGAATTAACGGAAACGCTTTCGGACGAAGATATAAAATCAAATATTTTAGATGAAGAATTCAGAGAGGAAGACCGTAAAGAATTGCAGCAATTAGAGACATTGATGGAATTAGGAAAATACAATGTGAAACGTTATCAATTGAGCAAATTACCCACACTAACATTATCCGGAAATTATTCTGAAAGTGGCCAGTGGCAAGAGTTTAACATGTTCAAAGGTCCTTATTATAATTCCTCTTACATTTCATTGAGATTGAGTATTCCAATATTTGATGGCGGTGCAAAAAATGCAAAAATTTCTCAAGCAAAAATTGATCTTGAAAAATTAATGAACAATATGAATTTGCTAAAACTATCGATCAATAACGATGTAAAGCAATCCAGATTACAAATGAAAACCGCACTTTATAATATGGATGCCCAAAAGAAAAATATAGAATTAGCACAGCAAGTTTACAATACTACTAAATTAAAATACGAACAAGGCTTAGGAAGTAATTTGGAAATTTCTACGGCTCAAGCAGATTTAGTGATGGCACAAAATAATTACTACAGTTCCATCTACGACGCCATCATAGCCAAAATAAATTATTTACAAGCATCCGGAAAATTATAAACTGAAACCAAGCGATAAAAAATAAAAAAATGAAACATACCCTACGTATTTGCCTTTTTGCAGCATTTACCTTAATGATTATTTCCTGTGGCAATGGGAAAAAAGCCAATGAAGTTGCATTGCAAAAAATGAAAACTAATTTGGATAAATTAAAAACTGAAAGAGACGCACTCGACACCAAAATAATTGCTTTAGAAGCACAAATTGAAAAATTAGATACCGGTGCTGTAGTACCGCAAAAACCTAAGTTGGTTGCTTTTGAAACAGTTTCGAAAAGCAATTTTAGACATTATCTTGATTTGCAAGGAAAGGTAGATGCACAAAACGTAACCTATATAACTCCACGTGGACAAGGCGGCCAAATCAGATCCATCTATGTAAAAGAAGGAGATTATGTGCGCAAAGGACAATTAGTAATGCGCTTAGATAATTCGGTTGCTCTCGAAAATGTAAATGCCATTAAAACCCAAATGAATAGTGTGAAAGCTCAATTAGCTTTAGCACAATCGGTGTATGAAAGACAAAAAAATCTTTGGTCGCAACATATAGGAACTGAAGTGCAATTACTTCAAGCAAAAACAAATGTTGAAAGTCTTCAAGGGCAATTAAATTCTATAGCAGCAAATGTAAAAGCCGCTCAAGAACAAGCCAACATGGCCGATGTGCATAGCAATGTAAATGGTACAGTGGATGAAGTAACTGCACACGTAGGAGAATTATTTACAGGAAGTCCTGCTGGAGGCTATATCAGAGTAGTAAGTAATTCTGCTTTGAAAATTGTAGTGAATGTTCCTGAAAGTAATCTTAGTAAAATAAGCAAAGGCACTCCGGTAATTGTTGAGATTCCGGATGCGCATCAAACTTTTAATTCGGTAGTAACTTTTGTAAGCCAAACTATTGGTGCAAGCACAAGAGGAGCAGTAGTAGAAGTAAGAGTGCCTGCAGGTATGGTTTTGAGACCTAATCAAATCGCGATAGTAAAATTATTAGATTATTCCGCACCTAACTCAATAGCGATACCGTTGAATATTCTTCAAACTGATGAAAATGGAAAATATGTATTAGTAGTATCCAAAGAAAAAAATCAATTAATAGCCAGAAAAAGACCGGTAGTAATCGGACAACTTTATGGAGATGAAATAGAAATTAAATCCGGAATTAAAGAAGGTGATCAAATAATCACTGAAGGTTATCTCGGATTATTCGATGGTCAATTATTGACTACCGAAGCTCAATAAGAAATAATACCAAACAGCTTTTTGTAAAGCACAATAAAAAATTTATGAGTTCACTCGAAAAATTTGATGAAAATTATAAGCAATTCAAACCTACCACGTGGTCTATAAAAAATAGAACTTCTATTTATTTATTAATTGCATTTGTATCTGCTATCGGAATATTTGAATTTGTAACCTTACCGAAAGAGCAATTTCCGGATATTGTAATCCCCACTGTGTATGTACAAACGATAAATGTGGGTAATTCTCCCATGGATATTGAAAACTTGATCACCAGGCCCATTGAGAAGCAAATAAAAGGGATTACCGGAGCAAAAATTAATAAGATCACCAGTACTTCTTTACAAGATTTCTCCGCCATTATTGTAGAGTTCGATACAGATATTCCCGTGGATGTAGCTACTCAAAAAGTTCGAGATGCAGTAGATAAATCTAAAAAAGATTTACCTACCAATCTTACAGAAGAGCCGAGTGTGCAAGAAGTGAGTTTTAGTGAAATTCCTATCATGTTTGTAAACCTGAGTGGTAATTACGATATGATGAGTTTAAAAAAATTCGCTGATGATGCCCAAGATCGATTAGAAGATCTTTCTGAAATTACTCGTGTAGATATTGTAGGTGCGCCTGAAAGAGAATATCAAATCAATGTAGATAATTATAAAATGCAAAGTGCGGGTGTCACTTTTGATGATATTGCCAATGCAGTTCAAAGAGAAAACTTAAACATTTCCGGCGGTTTGCTCGAAGTAGGAAATATGAAAAGAACACTTCAAATAAAAGGAGAGTTCAAAACCGCCTTCGATATTGAAAAAATAATTGTAAGAAATTCTACCGGTGCGCCTATTCATCTTACGGATATTGCTACCATTAAAGATACCGTAAAAACAAGCGAAAGCTATGCTCGATTGAATGGTAAAAATGTGGTAACATTAAACATTGTAAAAAGAGCCGGTGAAAATTTAATTCAAACATCCGATGATGTAAAAAAAGTAGTAGAAGAATTAAAAGGAACTGTTTTACCTAAAAATTTAGATGTAGTAATTACAGGCGATCAAAGCCGTGCTACGCGTACATCTTTCAATGATTTAGTAAATTCTATTGTAATTGGATTTGTGTTGGTATTACTTATCCTCATGTTTTTTATGGGAGTTACCAATGCCTTCTTTGTGGCGCTTTCGGTACCACTTAGTATGTTCGTGGCCTTCCTGTTTTTGCCGGCGGCTGAGCTCATCACCGGTTCTCCGGTTACGTTGAATTTTATTGTGCTATTTGCACTCTTATTTGGATTAGGAATTATTGTGGACGATGCGATTGTAGTAATTGAAAATACGCATCGAATCTTCATGGAAAATAAAGGAAAAGTTTCTGCAGTAGAATCCGCGAAAATGGCGGCAGGAGAAATTTTTATTCCGGTTTTAGCAGGAACGCTAACCACTTTGGCGCCCTTTTTTCCACTCTTATTTTGGCCGGGAATTATCGGAAAATTCATGATCTATTTACCTACGATGCTCATCTTTACTCTGACTGCATCTTTGGTAGTTGCCTTTATAATGAACCCGGTTTTTGCAGTTGATTTTATGAATCATCCTGATGAACATGGCACCAAAAGAAAATCGCAAGTATTTAAAAGTAAGGCGTTTTTAATTCCTTTAGTGGCGGGTATTTTCTTTGATTTAATACATCAACCATTCATTGGAAATCTGCTTATCTTTTTCTCATTCATCGTGGTACTTAATACCTATGTCTTTGATAGTTTGATACATCGTTTTCAAAATAATGTATTGCCATCATTAATGACTAATTATGAAAAATTATTAAGATGGGCAGTCGATAAATGGCGTCCGGTGTGGCTTTTAGCAGGAACCTTTTTATTGTTAGTTATTTCATTAGTATTTTTTACTGTAAGAAAAGTGCCTGTAGTATTCTTTCCTAAAGGGGATCCTAATTTTATTTATGTATATCTGAAATTACCTGTTGGAACCAATGTGGATTATACCGATTCCGTAACAAAATCTGTGGAACAAAAAGTAACCAAATTATTGACCCAAAAGAATGGAAAATTAAGCCCAATCGTAGAAAGTATTATTTCAAACGTAGCAGTAGGAGCTTCCGATCCAAGAAGTGGAGATAGAAGTACGCAGCCCAATTTAGGCAGGGTACAAGTTTCCTTTGTAGAATTTGAACATCGTCAAGGAATTTCTACTGAGCCTTATTTAGATTCTATTCGGCATTTAGTAAAAGGAATTCCCGGTACACAAATATCTGTGGATCAAGAAGCCAGTGGTCCACCAACTGAACCTCCAATTAACATTGAGGTAGCAAGTGAAAACTTTGATGTATTAACAGAATCGGTTGTAGACTTGAAAGCGTATTTGGATAGTTTACAAATTCCGGGAATTGAAGAATTAAAAATGGATGTAGATCTTACCAATCCTGAAGTTACACTTACTATCAACCGTCAGCGCGCTATGATAGAAGGTGTATCAACGGCTCAGATCGGAATGCAAATTCGAACTGCACTTTTTGGAAGAGAAGTGTCGAAAATAAAAGATGGCGAGGACGAATATAAAATTCAATTAAGAAACAAAGAAAGCCAGCGCAAGAGTCTTTCTGAATTATTAAATATGAATTTGGTTTTTAGGGATGTGGCTTCCGGACAAATGCGAAGTGTGCCTATAAGTTCTTTAGTAGATGTGGATTACACCAGTACTTACGGTAGTATCAAGCGAAAAGATGTAAAACGTGTGATCACTCTTTATTCAAATGTGCTCTCAGGATATACGCCAACCGCTGTAAATATGGAAATTGCTAAGGCAATTAAAAATTATCCGAAAATGAGTCCCAATGTATTGATCAAACAAACCGGTGAAGGAGAGCAACAAGCGGAAACCGGATCATTCCTTGGAGGTGCATTATTAGTGGCTTTGATGATTATTCTATTTATTCTGGTATTGCAATTCAATTCAATTAGTAAATCGGTAATTATCCTTACGGAAATTGTATTTAGTGTTATCGGCGTTTTATTAGGATTTGCCATCACGGGTATGGAAGTGTCTGTGGTAATGACAGGCATCGGAATCATAGGACTGGCGGGCATTGTAGTGAAGAATGCGATTTTAGTAATTGACTTTGCAGATGAATTGCGCGCACGAGGAATGAAAACAAAAGAGGCGGTAATTCAGGCCGGAAAAATTAGAATCATACCTGTATTGCTGACTCCCTTGGCTGCAATCTTTGCATTACTTCCTTTGGCGATTGGTTTCAACATCAATTTCGTAACCATGTTTGCTGATCTTAATCCGCATATATTCTTCGGTGGCGATAGTGCTCGGTTCTGGAAACCATTGGCATGGACAATTATATTTGGTTTGGCCTTTGCCTTCTTCATGACTTTAATTATGGTGCCCGGAATGTATTTGATTGCTGAAAGATTAAGACGCCCGATGCGCAGGCAGTTTGGCGGAAAATGGATTTCAATGTTAGGTATTCCTCCGTTTATTTTATTATTCATTCCATTGATGTTTGTCAGCATGTTTATTCATAATGCACAAGTGAAAAGAAGAAGAAGAAAATTAGGAAATGAAGTAGGTGAACGATGGATAGGAAGTTGGTTTTAATTCATACATAAATTATCAATTCGTAAAACCTGCAAGGCAAATGCTTTGCAGGTTTTTTTGTAGATGTGTAACAGTGTTTCTTTTGTAGCCATCTTCCTTTGTGTTATTTTTACCCAATGGAAAAAAAATTATTTCTCTTGGATGCGATGGCACTTATTTATCGTGCTTATTATTCGATGATTCGCAGCCCTATTATAACCAGCAAAGGAAAAAATACGAATGCGCAATATGGTTTTACTACCACATTATTTGATTTGATGAATAAAGAAAGACCTACGCATTTAGCAGTAGCTTTTGATACACATGCACCTACTGAAAGGCATACTGATTTCGCTGCCTACAAGGCCCAAAGGCAAGCTGCACCTGAAGATTTACTTGATGCCATTCCGGATATAAAAAAGATAATCGAAGGATTTAATTTACCGGTGGTAGAATGTGATGGTTATGAAGCAGATGATTTAATTGGCGGCTTAGCACAGCAAGCTGAAAAAGAAGGCTATCAAGTTTTTATGGTTACGCCTGATAAAGATTTTGGACAATTAGTTACAGAAAATATTAAGATCTATAAACCGGGATATCAAGGAGGCAATTTCGAAATATTGGGTAGAAAGGAAGTATGTGAAAAATGGGGAATCGAAAATGTAGATCAGGTGATTGATATGTTGGGGTTGATGGGCGATGCGGCGGATAATATTCCCGGTATTGCAGGCATTGGAGAAAAAACAGCAGCCAAATTATTAGCCCAATATCACACACTTGAAAATGTTTTGGCCGATGCTGAAAATATAAAAGGAGCTTTAGGCCAGAAGATAAGAGACGGGAAAGAGATGGCTATTCTGAGTAAAAAATTAGCAACAATTATAGTAGATGTTCCTTGTCAATTTCATGAAGAAGATTTTAAAATAAAACCAATCAATACAGAGGTTTTAAAAGGCATTTTTGCAGAATTGGAATTTAAAACCTTAGGTAAAAGAATTTTAGGTGATGAATACAATGTGTTTGCAGCAGCACCGACAGTTACGCAAACTGATCTATTTGGAAATGCAGTAGAGACAACGCCCGTAAAGATAAAGGAGGAGATTATTGTTAAGGAAACTTCTGGATTGCTCGCTGAAAAGCATATTGAAAATACTCCGCATCAATATGAATTAATAGAAGGTGATGAAGCCATCCAAGATTTGATAAAGAAATTATCGCTTCAAAATGAAATTTCATTTGACACGGAAACGAATCATATTGATGCCAACCATGCAGAATTGGTCGGATTGAGTTTTTCTTTTAAAGCCGGTACGGCGTATTATGTGCCTTGTCCGGAAGATAAAATTAGAACCCAACAAATTTTAGAACAATTCTTTCCTTTGTTTAATGATGAAAATAAAATCTGGATAGGTCAGAATATAAAATACGATCTGTTAGTTCTCAAATGGTATGGAATAGAATTGAAAGGAAAAGTTTTTGATACCATGCTCGCCCATTATGTGATAGAAAGTGAAGGCCGAAGAAATATGGATTTATTGAGCGCACAATATCTCGGTTATGTGCCCGTTTCCATCACAGAACTGATAGGAAAAAAGGGGAAAACACAAGGCAATATGCGTGATGTGGAAATAGAAAAAGTAAAAGAATATGCAGGAGAAGATGCGGATATTACGCTTCAATTAAAAGAAGCCTTCACTCCACTTTTAAAAGAAAAGGAAGTAGAAGAAGTTTTCAATAAAGTAGAATCTCCATTGGTGAAAGTGCTGGCTGCTATGGAGTTTGAGGGAGTAAATCTTGATATTGATTTCTTAAATAACTATTCTAAAGAATTAGATATAGCATCTAAAAAATGCGAAGAAAGTGTGTATGAACAAGCCGGTATAAAATTTAATTTGGCTTCGCCAAAACAATTAGGTGAAGTGCTTTTTAATAAAATGCAAATTGATTCTAAAAGTAAAAAAACAAAGGGTGGACAACATGCCACAGGCGAAGATGTTCTTTTAAAATTAGCTAAAGAAAATCCTATCGTAGAAGATATTTTAAACTTTAGAGAACTTACCAAATTGAAGTCCACTTATGTAGATGCATTGCCGCTTTTGGTAAATTCTAAAACCGGAAGAGTGCATACTAATTATGGACAAGCCATTGCAGTTACAGGCCGGTTAAGTAGCAATAATCCTAATCTTCAAAACATACCGATACGTACAGCAAGAGGTCGAGAGATTAGAAAAGCGTTTATACCAAGAAATAATGAGTATGCAATTATTTCTGCAGATTATTCTCAAATAGAATTGCGTATTGTAGCGGCTATAAGTGGCGACCCTGCTATGTCTGAGGCTTTTAAATTGGGTAAAGATATTCATACAGCAACCGCAGCGAAAGTTTTTAATGTGAGTGAAGAAGAAGTTACTAAAGAAATGCGCTATCGTGCTAAGAGTGTGAACTTTGGAATTATTTATGGGCAGAGTGCATTTGGTTTAGCAGAGAATATTGGTGTGAGCAGAACAGAAGCCAAAGAAATTATTGATAATTATAAAAAAGAATTTTCTCACATTCAACAATATATGGACGATACCATTCAATTTTGTAAAACTAACGGTTATGTACAAACGCTAATGGGAAGAAAGAGGTGGTTGAAAGATATTCAATCTTCTAATTTTACAGTGCGCGGGTTTGCTGAGAGAAACGCCATCAATTCGCCCATACAAGGAGCGGCAGCTGATATGATCAAGTTAGCGATGATCAAGATTTACGATGAATTTCAAAAACATCAATTTAAATCAAAAATGATTTTACAAGTGCATGATGAATTAGTTTTTGATGCGTACAAACCTGAAATAGAAATTATAAAACCCATCATTCTTTCTTGTATGAAAAATGCTTTGAAACTTCCTAATGATGTTCCGGTAGAAGCCGAATTAGGTGTGGGAGAGAATTGGTTGGAGGCGCATTGATAAAGTTTACAATGAATAAATACTATTTAAAAGTTGGTGATTCGCCAACTTTTTTTGTATATTTGTCCAAGTAACTATTTATGGTTTAAAAAAATAAAATCATGATAATTATTTATCAGAATAAACTGATAGATTTTGGCAAAAAACATGCGAACGCAAGGAAAAGTTTGAATGTATGGAAGTTAGTAGTAGAAAGAGTTGTGTGGAAAAAGAAACAAGATGTTTTGTTTGATTTTCCTAAGGCAAAAATGATAAAGAATAATAGAGCTCGGTTTGAAATTGTACATAATTATTACCGACTTATTGCCTTTATAAATTACGCTGATGAGATAGTAGAAATAAGATTTATTGGCACACATACTGAATATGACAGAATTAATCCTGAGACTATTTAAAATTGTTAAATTATGAAAACAGACCAATGGTTTTTAATAGAAAATGAAACAGATTACAAAAGAGCTATAAATCGCTACGAGGAATTGCGTGATGCAAAAAAGGGAAATTCCGAACATAAAGAGAAAATGCTTATAGTTCATCTCATCAACAAGTATGAGAATTCGAAATGGCCTTCTTTGGAAATGGATCCTGTGGAAATTATTAAAATCAGGATGGAAGAATTTGGGTATAAACCTGCTGACTTAGCAAAGGAATATGGAGATAAAGGCACTATTAGTAAAGTGCTCAATTATAAACAACCATTATCGTTGAACATGATTCGTAAATTTCATAAAATGTTACGTATTCCTGCAGATTTATTGACCAAGGAATATGAATTATCATAAAATAATTGAATTATGAAAACACTTATTTATTGTTACGATGCGTATTGTGGTTGGTGTTATGGCTTTAGTGAAGTAATGAAAAAAATATATTCTGAATACAAAGGAAAATTGGATTTTGAAGTCCTTTCGGGTGGAATGATTTTACCCGATTCGCCTATACCAATAAAGGCATCGGCTAAATATATTGAAAGTGCTTATCCCAGAGTGGAAGAAATAACCGGGATAAAATTTGGCGAAGATTATTTATGGCACATCAAACATCCTGATGCGAGTGATTGGTTTCCTAACTCAGAAAAACCGGCGATTGCCCTATGTGTTTTCAAAGATTATTTTCCGGAGCAACAAGTGAGTTTTGCTGCTGATTTGCAATACGCTCTTCACTTCGAAGGCCGCGACCTGACTGATGATGAAGCCTATAGATTGTTGCTGAATAAATACAATATTCCTGAGGAGGAATTTTATGATAAACTAAATAATGAAGAATATAAAGAGCAGGCGCATTACGAATTTGCTTTGTGTAAACAATTAAATGTTACCGGTTTTCCGGCGGTATTTATACAATTGAGTGATACTAAATTTTATTTAGTGGCTGAGGGCTATACGGATTTTGAAAGTTTACAATTGAGAATTGAAAATGTTTTAAAGGAAAATAATTCTTGAATAAATTAATGATAAAGTTCAAATGAACTAAACCTTTTCTCCAATAAGATTCATTTCCATCCTTTTTAATAAATTGTACAAGTCCGTCATATTCATAATATCGCGTACAATCAAAATTCCATTTCTTCCCACTTGTTTTAATTTTGCTTTGGTGGTTTTTGTTTGAATAAAATCTAAAATTCTTTCAAAAGTATTGCTGGTGAAATACGGTGATTCAGGATTGCCAACAAAGAAGCATTTTAAAATACCATGTTTGAGCATCAATTTTTCAAAACCTAATTCCACAGCGATTTTTCGACAACGAACTGTCAAGAATAAATCTTCTACTTGTGGAGGAATTGCACCAAAGCGATCAATCATTTCTTTATGTAAATCGATTAATTCTTCTTCTGTTTCACAATTATCTAATCTTGAATAAAGACTCAATCTTTCTGTAATGCTTTCCACATATTCATCAGGAATTAAAACTTCCAAATCTGTATCAATTGAGCAATCGGAAACAAAATCATCTTGCTTTTGAATTTCTTCTTTAAATAAATCTTGGAATTCGGTTCTTTTTAATTCACGAATGGCTTCGTCTAATATTTTTTGATACATCTCAAATCCAATTTCAGCAATAAAACCACTTTGTTGACCGCCGAGCATATTACCTGCGCCACGAATATCTAAATCGCGCATCGCAATTTGAAAGCCGCTTCCAAGGTCACTATATTGTTCTAAAGTAGTCAATCTTTTTCTGCTATCTGTAGTAAGTGTACTCATAGGTGGAGCGAGTAAATAACAAAAAGCTTTCTTATTACTTCGTCCTACTCTTCCTCTTAATTGGTGCAAATCGCTCAAACCAAAATGATGTGCATTATTGACGATGATGGTATTTACATTCGGAATATCCACACCGCTTTCTACGATGTTAGTACAGATAAGTACATCGTATTTATGATCAATAAAATCAAGAATAGTTTCTTCTAATTTGGCGCCTTCCAATTGTCCATGTGCATAAGCAATACTTAAATCGGGGCATAAACCCTGAATCAAATTTTTCATTTCCAGCAAACCATTTACACGATTATGAATAAAGAAAACTTGCCCGCCTCTTTCTACTTCATAATAAATTGCCTCTCGAATAAATTCTTGATTAAATACATGCACTTCTGTCTGGATCGGCTGTCTGTTCGGTGGAGGTGTATTGATGATACTCAAATCTCTTGCGCCCATTAAACTAAATTGTAAAGTTCTTGGGATAGGCGTAGCTGTTAGTGTTAAAGAATCTACTGTTGTTCGCAATTGTTTTAATTTCTCTTTTGCGGCTACGCCAAATTTTTGTTCTTCATCAATCACCATTAATCCGAGGTCTTTGAATTTGACTTCTTTACCTAATAATGAATGAGTACCGATGATGATATCAATTTTTCCTTCTTGTAATTTTTGTAAAGTTTCTTTTTTTTCTTTGGCGCTTTTAAAACGATTGATATAATCTACTGTTACCGGAAAATCAGCTAATCTTTCACTGAATGTTTTAAAATGTTGATAAGCCAAAATAGTGGTAGGAACTAATATGGCAGCTTGTTTCCCGTCAAGGCAAGTTTTGAAAGCAGCTCTAATGGCTACTTCTGTTTTTCCAAATCCTACATCTCCACATACCAAACGATCCATCGGAGAATCTTTCTCCATATCTGCTTTTACATCTAAAGTAGCTTTGCTTTGATCGGGTGTATCTTCATAAATAAAAGAGGCTTCTAACTCATTTTGCATATAATTATCGGGAGCATGTGCAAATCCTTTTTGACTCTTTCTTTGGGCGTATAATTTTATTAAATCGGTAGCAATGTCTTTTACCTGTCTCTTTGTTTTGTCTTTTAATTTATTCCATACATCACTTCCTAATTTATTCATCTTAGGAATGGTACCTTCTTTGCCGCTGTACTTACTTATTTTATGCAGCGATGAAATATTTACATACAAAAGATCTTTGTCTTTATAAATAATTCTCACTGCTTCTTGCCAAACTCCGTTGGTTTCTATCTTCTGTAATCCACTGTAAACGCCTACTCCATGGTCTATATGCGTTACATAATCTCCCGGTTGTAATTCGCGAAGCATTTTTAAAGTCAAAGCTTTGTTTTTGCTGAACGCTTGTTTTACCCTGTATTTATGATAGCGCTGAAAAATTTCGTGGTCTGTATAACAAACTATTTTTAAATCATTATCTACAAATCCTTCGTGAATAGAAATAGGAATGGGAACAAATTGAATTTCTATATTTTGATCCACAAAAATGGAATGCAATCGTTCTAATTGTTTAGGATTTTCTGCAAAAATGTAGATCGCATATTTCCTCGATTCATAATTTTTCAAATTCTCAATCAGCAATTTGAATTGACGATTAAACGCCGGTTGCCGAGTTACGGAAAATTGAATTGAATTTTCTTTTGCAAAAAAAGTTTTATTCCCAAACTCAATGGTGGCGAGGTCTTGAATTTGATTTTCTAAAATAGAACTGCTTACAAAATCATTCAATGAAGTATTTTTTTTTCTCATTCAATTCGTCCTCATCTTCTTGTCTGCTGCTTATTGAAGTTTGATTCGTATTAGCAGATTGTTGAAAATTAAAAACGGCTTCCACATCTGCCATTTCTTGGTCAATCCTATCTTTTATGAATTCCCAATCTTCACACCAAATGATGGTTTGTTCCGGCATAAACTCGAGCAAGGAAACCTTTTCTCCTTCGGAAAATTGGGTCTCAATATTCGGAATAATTTTTACCTCAGAAAGTTTGCGTTCACTCAATTGTGTTTCGGGATCAAACAATCGAATGCTATCGATTTCATTGCCAAATAATTCTATTCTATAAGGCTTATCATTTCCGTAAGAATAAATATCCATGATACCGCCACGCATGGCAAATTGCCCCGGTTCGTACACAAAATCACTTCGCGTAAAACCGTTTTCTACAAAGTGCGACATCAATTCCTCCACATGAATATTTTCTCCTTTTTTAAAAGAAATGATATTTTCTGATAGCGTTTTTGATAAAACTACTTTTTCAAAAAGTGCTTCCGGATAAGTTACCAAAACCTTTTTATTACCTCCCATGCTAATTCTCGAAAGTGCTTCGGTGCGAAGCATTACATGGCTAGTATTTAATAATTGGAAATCTTTTTTGGTTTTAAAAGAAGAAGGGAAATAAAAAATGTCGAGTGCATTGGTAATATTTTCGATCGTATTATGAAAATAAGCGGCTTCTTCAGCATCTCTCAATATTACAATGTGATTGAGTTTGCCGGCTTCGCGATGATTGAGTACGGCCGAAAAAATAAATTGCGAAGCACTTCCTTGCAATCCTGAAAGATGAATCGGTTGAGGTTCGTGCAATAGGATGCCATCCACAATTGAAGAAATGCGGGGATCATTTGCAAAACTATTCATCAACACTTCAAGATTCATTCATCTTCCTTTCTAATAAATGCAAAGATAATTCTTTGCAAATAGGCTTCCTAATCCGATTCTTCTAATCATTTAATCTTACCAATTTCTTAAGAGAGATATTTTTCATTTTCGGCCTTAATTGAAATTGTATCTTTGCAATTGCTAATGTAAAATGTAAGAAAATTATTTAACGGTTCTTCTCACAATAATGTCTTACATTCTTTTTGTTCTTTCAATAAAAAATTAAATTCATTGCCATGGCAAAAGATATCTACAACATTAAGAGGCTTCTAACTTCAAAAACTACTACACTTACTTATTATAGCCTTCCGGAATTAGAAAAGCAAGGCCATGCCATCAGCAAACTTCCATTTTCAATAAGAATATTATTGGAGAATGCTCTTAGAAATTATGATGAATTTCAAGTAACAAAAGAACATGTAGAAACGCTTTTAAATTGGGAGCCTAAAGCCTCAGAAAAAGATATTCCTTTTAAACCTGCACGTGTGTTGATGCAAGATTTCACGGGTGTGCCGGCTGTAGTAGATATTGCTTCTTTGCGTGCTGAAGCTGCACGGAAAGGGAAAAATCCTGAAGAAATTAATCCATTGATACCGGTGGATTTAGTAATTGACCATTCAGTTCAAGTAGATTATTTCGGAACAGAATATTCTTATAAAAGCAATATTGATGAAGAGTATCGTCGTAATCAAGAGCGATATTCATTTTTGAAATGGGCACAAAAATCATTTAATAATTTTAGTGTAGTTCCTCCGGGAATGGGAATTTGTCATCAGGTGAATTTGGAATTTTTATCCAAAGGAGTGATTGAGAGAAATGGAGAAGTATTTCCTGATTCAGTTGTAGGTACGGATAGCCATACTCCGATGGTGAATGGAATTGGTGTAGTGGCTTGGGGTGTGGGTGGTATCGAAGCGGAAGCGGCTATTCTGGGCCAACCACTTTATTTTATTATGCCTGAAGTAATTGGTTTAGAATTAAAAGGAAAACTTCCTTTAGGAACAACCGCTACTGATCTGGTTTTGACGATTGCCGAACTTTTAAGAAAATACGGAGTAGTAGGAAAATTTGTAGAAGTGTTTGGGGATGGATTAGATCATCTTTCTGTACCCGATAGAGCTACCATAGGAAATATGTCACCGGAATTTGGTTGTACGATTACCTATTTTCCGATTGACCATAAAACGCTTGAATACATGCGTAAGAGCAATCGCTCGGAAGAACAAATTCAATTAGTAGAAGATTATTGTAAAGCGAATTTATTGTGGCGTACGGGCAAAGAAAAAATTTCTTATACCGATAAAGTTACTTTAGATCTTTCATCCATAGAACCTTCAGTAGCAGGGCCAAAAAGACCGCAGGATAAAATTCTCTTAAAGGATTTTAAAAATAAATTCATTGAATTAATGGATCAGAATTATGGCCGCATTTATGTAAAATCGGAGGAACAATTATCGCGCTGGTTTGCAGAAGGCGGAGGCCAGCCGGTAGATCCTACAGCACCAATGCCTCCTGAAACAAAAGTGAGAGAAGAGACTGTAAATGGAATGAAAAAAGTATGGATCACTTTAGGAAGAGAAAAATTTGAAGTGTCTGATGGAGCTGTTGCCATTGCTGCGATTACATCTTGTACCAATACTTCTAATCCATTTGTAATGGTGGGCGCCGGATTAGTAGCACGCAAAGCAAGAGAACACGGAATTGTTACTAAGCCTTGGGTGAAAACCTCACTGGCACCGGGTTCTAAGGTGGTAACTGATTATTTGAGAAAGGCAGATTTATTGGATGATTTGGAATCATTGCGTTTTCATTTAGTAGGTTATGGCTGTACTTCTTGTATTGGGAATTCAGGTCCATTACCTCCTTATATTTCGCAAGCGGTAGATGATAGTGATTTGGTAGTAGCATCTGTACTTTCGGGAAATAGAAATTTCGAAGCGAGAATTCATCCGCAAGTAAAAATGAATTTCTTGATGTCGCCGATGTTGGTGGTGGCGTATGCCATCGCAGGTAGAATAGATATTGATTTAATTAATGAACCAATCAGTTATGATCCAAATCAACAACCTGTTTACTTAAAAGATATTTGGCCAAGTGATGATGAGATCAATGATGTATTAGCGCGAGTGCTTACGCCCAAAGATTTTGCTAAGAACTATGGGGAAATATTTGAAGGAAATGAAATTTGGAGAACTTTACAAGTACCTGATGAGAAATTATATGTATGGGATGAAGATTCCACTTATGTAAAAGAGGTACCATTTTTTAATAACCTTTCAGATCATGCAGAACCTCTACAAGATATTGTACAGGCGCGTGCTTTATTGATGTTGGGAGATAGTATTACTACAGATCATATTTCTCCGGCAGGACAATTCAATGAACATTCTACAGCAGGGAAATATTTATTGAGTAAAGGAGTGCCAAAAGAAAATTTCAATTCTTACGGATCGCGAAGAGGAAATGATGAAGTGATGGTAAGAGGCACTTTTGCGAATGTGCGGATTAAAAATCAATTGGCAGTAAAAGAAGGTGGCTATACTACTTACTTACCCAATAATGAAGAAATGTCGGTGTATGATGCCGCAACAAAATACAAAGAAACAAATACTCCATTAGTAGTTTTAGCAGGTAAAGAATATGGCAGCGGTTCTTCAAGAGATTGGGCAGCAAAAGGAACTTTTTTATTAGGAATTAAGGCGGTGCTAGCGGAGAGTTATGAAAGGATTCATAGAAGTAATTTAGTAGGGATGGGAGTGCTGCCACTTCAATATAAAAATGGTGAGACGGCAAAAAGTATTGGCTTAACCGGAAAAGAAACCTTCACGATTACCGGCATAGCAGAAGATATTCGGCCACTTAAAGAAGTAAAAGTAGTTGCTAAAAAAGAAGACGGTACGGAAATTACCTTCAATGCTATTGCGCGAATGGACTCTCTGATAGAAATAGAATATTATCGCAACGGAGGCATATTGCAATATGTATTGAGACAATTTTTGCATAAGAACGATTAAAGAGTTGAGGAGTATGGAAAAATGGTTTGAATCTGATAATTTTTTTAATTCTTTATATCCTACGGCTATACAATTAGCTGCCAAGAAGCATTGGACGCCATTAGAAGTGGCTAAGAAAGCCGCAGAATTTTTGGCCATCAATCCAAAAGAAACGGTGCTGGATATCGGTAGCGGAGCAGGAAAATTTTGTTTGATTGCAGCGCATTTTTATCCCGAAGTACAATTTGTAGGAGCGGAGCAAAGAGAAGATTTGGTGATACTTTCTAATGAATTGAAAGATCAATTAGGATTGAAAAATGTGCAGTTTATTCATGAGAATATTACTAATCTCGATTTTAAAAAATACTCTCATTTTTATTTTTATAATGCCTTCTATGAAAATATAGAAGGCACTCAAAAGATAGATTATAAAGTGCCTTATTCTGAAAAATTGTATGATTACTACAATTTGTGTTTGTACAAACAATTAAAAAAGAAACCTGCGGGCACTCGCATCGCTACTTTTCATAGCCTTGGCAATGAGATTCCTGATGGATATGAAGTACTGCAAACTAATTTTGCCGATTATTTGCATTATTGGATTAAGACTTAGTTGATTTTCCCGGGGTTTTTAGTATGGCGGGTGGGTGAGTTCTGAGTTGAGAATTATGAGCTTAGAGTCTCGGCTGTGACCAAAAATCCTTTCTTTTTTGGATTGGCCTATCTTGACTTACAGTTTCTTGAATTCGTTTCGCTTTATCAATGATTAGTTTTAATTTTAAATTATGGACATCAACGCTTTTAAAAATTCAATCATTACATCCACCAACGATTTACTTTACATAAGTGAATCAGAAAGCCCTTGGGTGTTGGAAGATTTGGGCCATAAAACAAAAGAAGAAATAAAACGATGGATCAGTTCTTTGCATAACGGTGAGCCGGCCATTGAGGTTGATGCGAAGGATTTTTTTGACCGCTATATCACATCACAAAAAATGAGCGGTGATGAAATGATGATTGTTGATGCAGATCGTTATGAACAGCTTTATGAATTACTTAAATCTTCTTCCAACGAAATACAGGTATGGCGTTGCGGAAAAATACAAGTGGGTGTTTACGTTGTTATAATTACAGAAGACGGGCAGTCATTGGTTTTAAAAACCACATCGATAGAGACGTGATCAACATATAAAAAAGCCCCGGAATTTTTTTTCCGGGGCAGATAATTTATCAAATTCTTTTATTACTGCGTAGGACCATTATCTACACTTGCTTCAATAACTGCTTGTATAGAAGGACTCACATTTGACAAGAAATTATAGCCTAAAGTATTTTCTAATGATGCAACCGAAACCCTGTAGTAACCCCAAGATTGGCTGTTTACGGTTTGTTTGTTAGGCATATTTACTGCAATCACTCTGGTAGAAGTGGTGACGCGAGAAACGTCATTCGTTCCCTGCGGTAAAACTACAATCACTTTCCAACAATTGGATGGTACGGTAATTTTTCCGGAAGCAATAGTTGTAGTAACACCACCTTTACTGCCGGTGCCTCCTGAACCATAACCACCTGCTATCACATACAATTCGTTTCCATTGTCCATAAGCGTACGGCAATAATTCTCAAGAGCTGCCCAAGTTACTTGGTTTAAATTGGGAGCTTGAGGCAACATGTTAGTCATTAAGAAAGTGGATGCATTGTCTGTACTGTTGAGGTCACGATCTGCAGACGGGCATTGGTGCCCTCTATCGAAACCGGTATTTGTATAATTTGAAGTGGTGGATTTAAAAAATCCGGAAGGTAATGTGTTATCTGATGTAAAACAATCACAGCGCGGTGCAGAGCCGTTCCACTCCGGGCTGATATGCCAGCTCACCCAAGCCGGAGTTCCTCTCGAATTATTGTAGGCTAAGGTATATTGCGGTTTTACCATTAGATAATTGTTTGGATAACTGGTATTGGTAACAGCGCCGCTTGGATTACCCATAGCCATATTGTCTTCTTCTCCGCCGCCACCGCCACCGGTGCCGGATTCAATATCCAGGTCGTCGATATTTAATCTGCCGCCACCTGTTTTTACAATTTTAAATCGCACATTGCCGGAATAGGAAGCCGGAAAAGTAACCTTTGTTAATGTAGTAGATGAAGCCGTAATAGTGCTGCCTACTTGTACCCAAGAGCTTCCGCTATTTACAGAAGACCATAGTTGAAAAGTACTGCTGGCATCTGTTCCGTATTTGGCATAATAAACCGATACGGAACTGACATCGCTTACATTAAATTTCATTAATACAATACCGCTTTTTTGAATCCTTACAGATTTAGTTCCGTTTTTACGGTCGCTGGAAGAGTTTCCGATAAGGGCGTCGCTTAAATTCCAAACACCGGATGATAAGGTCACATCGGCCGCTGCATAAGCGCCTTTGGTACCTGATTCAAAAGTTTCGGGAAAATTGGAGACAGAAAGAAAATTTTGAGCGCCGACGGCACTTTGGGATTTGATGCCGCTTGGGTCAGAAAAGACATCCGAGTGGTTTGGATTTAGAATGGGTTCTTTATGACAAGAAGCCATAAATAATCCAAATGCCATTAATACCAACAATAGTTTTTTGGAGTGCATGATTTGGTTTTTTTAGATATGTAAAAGAAAAGTTAAAGAAAAGTACAGTGAAAATAATTAACTGTCAAATTTTTTTTACGAATGGTTTGAAGAAAGGGTACTCATTCACTGTGTTTGGAAAGGTTTCGTATAATTAAAATCACTGCAAAACCTTTGCATATAGGCATAAGAAAGGCCCCTGTAGAAACAGGGGCCGTTTTACCAAAACTAACTGCTTATGAGAAATTTGAATTTTAAATGTTGTTGTTCTACTTTCTTTTATTTCAAATGCCATGCCAAAGGTAAAAATTACCTTGTTAAGAAAATAATAAGAGCAGAAGAGTAAACTTTATTTATTGTTAAAATCTTTTAGAGGGAATTTTTTTTATTGATGTTGGGTCATTTTTTCAGCATTTTCTGCAAATTGTAATGCATCAATAAATTCTTGTAATTCGCCATTTAAAACCTCTTCTAAATTATAGACTGTCAAACCAATTCTATGATCGGTTACACGCCCTTGCGGATAATTATAAGTACGAATTTTTGCAGACCTATCACCTGAACTTACCAAACTTTTTCTATGACGAGAAATTTCATCTTCCTGCTTTCTTACTTCGGCTTCGTAGAGTTTGGTGCGAAGCATTTGCATCGCTTTTTCTCTATTGCCTAATTGGCTTCTTTCCGTTTGGCACACGATTACCAATCCTGTAGGAATGTGAGTAAGCATTACCTTGGTTTCTACCTTGTTTACATTTTGTCCGCCGGCGCCACCACTACGCGAAGTTTCCATCTTTACATCGCTTTCTCTTACTTCCACATCTACTTCATCGGCCTCAGGCATTACCGCTACTGTAGCGGCGCTGGTATGTACTCTTCCACTGGATTCAGTATCCGGTACGCGCTGCACGCGATGCACACCGCTCTCAAATTTTAAGGTACCGTACACATCATCTCCCGATACTTCTATTTGTACTTCTTTATAACCTCCCACTGTTCCTTCGCTCTCGCTTAAGATGGCTGTTTTCCAACCTTTATTTTCGCAATATTTTATGTACATCCTCATCAAGTTTCCAGCAAAAAGTGAAGCTTCGTCGCCACCGGTTCCTGCTCTTATTTCCAGAACAGCATTTCTTTCATCTTGAGGATCTTTTGGAATGAGCATGTTACGAATTTCTGCTTCCTTTTTTTCTTTTAATTCTTGTAATTGAGGAAGTTCTTCTTTCGCCATTTCCCGCATTTCTTCATCGTCACTATTTAATACTTCTTTATTAAAATCTATATCGCTCAAGATCTTTTCATAACTATTTCTAGCCAACACAATTTTTTCAAGATCGCGGTATTCTTTACTGAGTTGTTTGTATTTTTTATTATCGCTTACAATCTCCGGATTGGAAAGGGCCACACCTATTTCTTCGTATCGGGCTTTTATGGCTTCAAGTTTTTCAAGCATATTGTTGACGGCTATTTTTTGTAAAAATCAATTCTCGAAATGTGGAAAAGATTACCCTCCCCAAAAGAATTGGTTGCAAAATTAGTCTAAAACATTTTACAGCCTTTATTTAAAATGAATTTCTATGATAAATAAACTAAAATGTTTAAAACAAAGCATGTAAAACTTCTAAAGTTTTCATTTTTCCAAAATCAGGAATATGCCATTGATAATATTTTTCAATGTCCTTTAAAAGTTGCACTCTTAATTTTTGAGATAATTTTATTTCCGTCAAATCATTTGGATGAATAGCTTTTAATAATTGAGAAATGGCGTAACTGCTTTCTTTATTGAATTGATGCGAAGTTTCATTATTTTCAGCGATAAATTTCCCTTCATTCAAATCGAAAAAATTTCTTTCGGGAGAATAATTATCCTGCATTTCAATACCTAAAAAAACAGCTAATTGCAAAGCAAAATACAAAGGAAAATTGGCTGTGATGGAAGAAGAAGCCGTATCCAATTGAAGTAGTGCATCTTCACAAAATTCATAAAGCGGAGTATTGGCTTCCGGTTGTTTCAAGCATTTGAATAATAATTCCACCATGAAAAGTGTTACGGAATTTTTGATCACATCACTAAAAATATTTTCGTAAAGTTTTAGCCATTTTACTTCTTTTATTCTTTGCAGATTTTTTAATTCATTATGATAAACTTGTAAATCTAAAATAGATGCCGGTTGAAAAAAATGAGCTTTGGAAGTTTTTCCGGAAGTGCGCACCCCATTCATCAAATAAGATTGAAGACCGAAAATTTCTGTATAAATACTCACAATCAGACTTGTTTCGCCATATTTTATTTGCCGTAAAACAATTCCTTTGGTAGAATAAATCATTGTTAAGATTGCTCGATGCGTGAGATGGTAAAATTACTTTTATTATTTTTCTAAATAGATATTCTCTCCGAAAGACATAAAAAATCATCAATTTTAAAAACCATGTACATTTATGTTGGAGAGTATAACTTTGTTCACTTAATTTGGAATTATGAAATCAAGAATTCGCTACCAAAGAGCGTTACAATATTTTTTACAAGGCTTGTTGATATTGGGTCCTGTGGCTATCACCATCTATTTCATCTATGCCGTATTCGATAAAATTGATAGTATCTTAAGGCCCGCAATTAATATTCCGGGATTAGGATTTGTTATTATCATCGGCTTTATAATTTTAGTCGGTTTTTTAAGTTCCTTCTTTTTGATGGGAAGATTGCTGGCGATTTTGAATAAATTATTAGAAAGAACGCCGGGTATTAAATTACTCTATTCTTTCGTGAAAGATTTTTTTGAAGCCTTTGCAGGAAATAAGAAAAAATTTACGCATAATGTATTAGCTTGTGTAGATGATACAGATGTATGGCGCGTTGGATTTATTACTCAAGAAGAAATGAGTATTTTTGGTATGGAAGAATATGTAGCCGTATATTTACCTATGGCGTATTCGGTAGCGGGTAATGTGTATATTGTTCGTAAAGATCGAATAAAACCAATAGTAGGAATTAGCGCTTCTCAAACTATGAAGTTTGCCGTAAGCGGTGGGGTTACACAAGGGGTGATAGATGATTTAGCGGAGACCGAAGTGGACGACGCGATTTTAGACACAGGAATTAGCAATGAAACAATAAAAAAATATTAATTTGAAAAAGATCATTTTGCTTGTTTGCTTTATGGCAATAGCTTCTCAATGTTTTTGTTGGGGTTTTTACGGACATCGGCTTATAAATTATTACTCCGTTTTTTTATTACCACCACAAATGTTGGTATTATACAAACCGAATATTCAATACTTGGAAGAGCATGCTCCGGATCCGGATAAAAGAAGATATGCAGTCGCTGCAGAAGGTGCTCGACATTATATAGATATTGATAATTATGGCACTTATCCATACCCTGAACTTCCAAGGAATTTTGATGATGCCGTAAAAAAATATGGTATGGAAAAAATCCAAGAAAATGGAATTGTTCCTTGGCATATACAAGTAATGTTACAACGATTGACTACTGCATTTAAGACGAAAAATTTCGCTTCAATTCTGAAAAATAGCGCGGATATAGGGCATTATATTGCTGATGCACATGTGCCTTTACATGCGAGTAATAATCATAATGGACAATTAACTGATCAAAAAGGAATTCATGGTTTTTGGGAAAGCAGAATTCCGGAATTATTGGCTGAAAAACAATGGGATTTTTTTATCGGTAAAGCAAAATACATTAAAGATCCCGGAGCTTTTATTTGGGATCGTGTATTAGAAAGTTCGCTGGCTGCGGATTCTGTGCTCAAGTTTGAAAAAGAATTATCCAAAAAATATCCCGGTGAATCTAAATATGCTTTTGAAAAAAGAAATAATGTAGTTATCAAACAATATTCTACAGGATATACTTTAGCATACAATAAAATGCTCAACGGAATGGTAGAGCGCAGAATGCGTCAATCTATTTTTGCGGTAGCTTCTTTTTGGTACACTGCGTGGGTAAATGCAGGCCAGCCGGATTTGACCAAATTATCAGAGGAGAAATTTACCGAGAGCGAGTTGAAAGAAATGGATGAGTTGAATGATACTTGGAAAGTAGATCCTAAAATAAAAGTAAGAGAAGAGGATTAAAAAACAAAAGAGTGATTTATAATTATAATGCAGGCCCTTCAATTCTTCCACCATCCGTACTGGAAGAGGCTTCTAAAGCGATCATTAATTTTAATAATTCAGGCTTATCTATTTTAGAAATAGGTCATCGCACTCCTTTATTTGAATCGGTGATAGAAGAAGCTCGTTCTTTGATGAAGGAGTTAATGAATTTAAATGATGATCATGAAGTTTTATTTCTTCATGGAGGCGCTACGGTGCAGTTTATGCAAATACCCATGAACTTACTGGACCCAAAAGATTGTGTAGCTATTGCCGATACCGGAGTGTGGAGTTCTAAAGCCATTAAAGAAGCCAAATTATTTGGAAAGGTAGAAATCGTTTGTTCTTCAAAAGATAAAAATTATAATTATATCCCTACAGATTTTGCCGTTCCGCATGATGCCAAATATTTGCATCTTACTACCAACAATACTATTTTCGGAACACAATGGCAAAAGATTCCGAAGGTAAATATTCCTTTAGTGGCCGATATGTCGAGCGATATTTTGAGCAGAAAAATGGATTTCAATTCTTTTGATTTGATCTATGCAGGTGCGCAAAAAAATATGGGCGCCGCAGGAACAAATGTGGTAATCGTTAATAAAAATATTTTAGAAAAAACAAAGCGTGCCATTCCGCCCATCATGGATTATCGATTGCATATCGAAGCGAAAAGTATGTTGAATACTCCTCCGGTTTTTGCAATTTATGTTTCTATGCTCACCTTAAGATGGCTCAAAAAAAATGGGGGAATAGAAGCGATGGAAAAATTGAATAATGAGAAATCAACATTATTGTATGAGGCACTTGACGAAAGTAAATTATTCAAAGGCACAGTAGAAAAGGATAGCAGGAGTAAAATGAATGTTTGCTTTGTAGCCAATACTCCCGAGATTGAAAAGAAGTTTCATGATTTTGCCGCGAAAAATAATATGTATGGTATCAAAGGCCATCGACTTTCCGGTGGATTTAGAGTTTCTTTATACAATGCATTGCCATTAGAGAGCGTAATTTATTTTGTAGAAAAAATGAAGGAATTTGAACAAACGATGAAATAATTTCTTTTTAATAAAAGCAGATTTTAGTCGCCAATTTTTTAGGATAAAATAAAGTCAATCGCATCTTACAATCTCTTTCAATCCTTGTAATACTTTAATTATTCTTAAATCATTTTTTACGCAGATTAAATCATTTTTGATTGATTATATTTGCAGCCCTTAGAAAACTAAGTTGGTCAAATAAGGCTAAAAAAATTACACATGATTTCTATTTCTCCGTTTAAAGCATTAAGGCCGGAGCCTCAATTTGCCAAGCAAGTAGCATCCAGGCCTTATGATGTATTGAATAGTAAAGAAGCAAAAATAGAGGCTGAAGGAAATCCTCATTCATTTTTACACATTACAAAGAGCGAGATTGATTTGCCTGCTGATACAGATATTCATAGTGAAGCCGTGTATCAAAAAGCCAAAGAAAATTTGGATGCTTTTGTGAGCCGTCCGGTACTTTTTTTAGAAAGTAAACCTTGTTATTACATTTATCAATTAACGATGGATGGCAGAACCCAAACGGGTTTGGTGTGTGGCAGTTCTGTTGCAGATTATGAAAAAGGATTGATCAAAAAACATGAATATACACGACCTGAAAAAGAATTAGATCGCATCAATCATATCAAAACAACAGGTGCGCAATCGGGCAATGTTTTCTTGGCGATGAAAGATGTAGATTCTTTAAATGATATTATTGAGAAATGGAAAACCGATAAAAGTCCGGTATATAATTTTACTGCAGATGATGAAGTGCAACATACTATTTGGGTTATCAGCGATGAAAAATTGATAGAACAAATCACTCAGATTTTTAAAGAAGAAGTGGACTGTACCTACATCGCAGATGGTCATCACCGTGCAGCTTCTGCAGCTAAGGTGAAAGATTTGTTACCGCAGAATAAAGAGGCATCGTATTTTTTAACCACCTTATTTCCTGCTAGCCAAGTCCAAATTATTGATTACAATAGAGTAGTTAAAGATTTGAACAATCATACATTGGAAGAATTTTTAGAAAAACTGAATAATGATTTCTCTGTAAATAAAGAAAAGAAAGCATTTAAGTCGGATGTGCCACACACATTTGGTATGTATGTAAAAGGCCAATGGTACAGACTATCAGCATTAGAAGGCACTTTTGCAACAGACCCTGTAAATGTATTGGATGTATCTATTTTGCAAAATAATTTATTAGAACCTATTTTAAATATTCAAGATCAACGCACCGATACACGTATTGATTTTGTTGGTGGCATCAGAGGTTTAGAGGAATTAGAAAAAAGAGTAGATAGTGGTGAAATGGCTGTTGCATTTAGCATTTATCCGGTAACCATTCAACAACTTTTTGATATCGCTGATACAGGAAATGTAATGCCTCCAAAAAGTACTTGGTTCGAACCTAAATTACGCGATGGTCTTTTGACGCATTTGATTTTTTAAGCAGCAATATATCCTGTATAAATCATGATGAGAAGAATAGCTCCAAGCGCAATTCTATAAATTCCCCAAACACGAAATCCGTGCTTTTTTAAAAATTCAATAAAGAATTTGATAGCGAGAAGTGCCACAATAAAAGCGACCACATTTCCCAAAGCAAGTATTTTAATTTCTTCTCCGGTGAATCCATTTTTTTCTTGAAAAAATTTAAGCAATTTATATCCGGTTGCAGCCAACATAGTAGGCACCGCCAAAAAAAAAGGAAAATTCTGCCGCTGCACTTCTTGTCATTTTTTGTTGCATACCGCCAATGATAGAAGCAGCACTTCTGCTCACGCCAGGAATCATTGCTACACATTGCCAAATGCCAATTAAAAATGCATTTCGAAAAGAAACTTCCTTTTCATTTTTTATTCGCGGATTTTTAAAAGCCGTATCAATAAATAATAAAACAATACCTCCTAATAATAACGCAATAGCCACGGTGGTAGTGCTTTCCAGCAAGGCATCAATTTTTTTTGCAAAAAGAAATCCAAGAATAAGCGCGGGCATTACTCCCACAATTAATTTGAAATAAAATTGCTTGTTAGAAAAATCAAAGAATTTTTTCCAATACAAAACTACTACGGCCAAAATAGCACCCAGCTGAATAGCAATTTCATATAACTTGGTGAATTCATCATCGGGTACTCCCAATATTTTTCCGGTAATAATCATGTGGCCGGTAGAAGAAATAGGAATAAATTCGGTAAGTCCTTCAACAATGGCGATGATTACAGAATGAATGATGGTCATTGGGAAATTGGTTTTGGAAATCCACGAAATTAAAAACGGAAGAAGGTTTATTTTTTCTTTTTCATAATAGCATAAATTTCTATTACGAGACCTAATACTAAAACAATGGGCGCCAAAGTGATTCTTTGGAAACCGTAAATTTCATTTTCGTTAAATACATTAGGGTCTGCACTTTTTCCTCCTGCCATTAACACAAATCCAAGGATTACAAAGATTAATCCTATAGCCATCCATTTATAATTATCCTTCGTAAATAATTTTTGCTCTTCTGAAATTTCAGAAGAAATAGGTTTGTTTGCTGAAGGATTTCTCGATGTTTTCATAAAGCTTTTTAAAGTTGCAATGTTACAAAAAAATAAGATGAAATGTATTTAATACAAATCATCCAATTTCATCTTCAAATATTTTAAGGCGGATCGATACGTACTTAATACCGTTATCGCAATTCCTAAAATAGTAATGCCCGTAAAAATTAATATCATATTCGATACATCATGCAACACTTTTAAATAGGGTACAAATTTCTCTGCCATTGTAATAAAACCAACCATTAAAAATATGGCAATCGCTGAAGCAATAATACCATTGATAATAGCTCTGGCCGCTAAAGGCCGAGTAATAAAACCTCGCGTAGCACCTACCATCTGCATGGTTTTAATAATAAATCGATTACTGTACATTGCCAATCGAATCGTATTATCAATGGACACAATAACCATTAACGATAAAATAATCGCAACGATCAAAAGCACAAGGGTACTGGTTTTTACAAATTGGCTCACTCCTGCCACCGTAGCTTTTGGTGTTTGAAATTCCGACACGGTTGTCGGGAAATTCGTCATTAAATTATTTTCCAAAATAGCCAAACTGTCTTTGTCAACAAAATCTGCTTTCACAAAGAAATCGATGCTTTCAGGTAAAGGATTGCTTATGGCTAAAGTTTTCCAAAGAGTATCATTTTCCTGATTATATTTTTCAATTGCTTTTTCTTTGGTTACATAATCCACTTTTACTGCATAGGGTAAGGCAGTGATATAATTTTTTAGTGAATCAATTTGCTTTGGAGTAGCCGTACGATAAATGTAGGCGTGCAATTGAATATTTTCTTTAAAATAATCTCCGGTTTTTTGAATATTCAAAAATATCCAACCTACTAAACCAAATAAAAATAATACTAATGAAACACCAATGATGGCATATACATAAGAAGGTTTTCCGCGCTTGGTTGATGATTTTCCAAATTGAGCCATGAGATTAAATATAACTAAGTTTAGATCAATTAATTATTAGGTTTGTCAAAATTAATCCATTTTGCATAGGTTTAGTACTTTTGCGCCTCTGCATAGGGATGCTAATGTAATTTACATCAGCCACAACCAACAATGACAAATGAATCAATAACATTTCTTTCACAAAAAGAACTGGCTTGCATTTCATTTTGTTTTTGCAGAAAAAAACAGCATAAGAATTAATGAAATTATCAAAGAGGAAAAATAATTTTTAATAGGAAGAGAAATGGAATATAATTATCGGGAAATAGAAAAGAAATGGCAGAAGAAGTGGAAAGAATCAGGCATCTATCATGTAAATAATCAGTCGGAGAAACCGAAGTATTATGTATTAGATATGTTTCCTTATCCAAGTGGTGCGGGTTTGCATGTGGGCCATCCTTTAGGCTATATAGCCAGCGATATTTATGCGCGCTACAAAAGGCTGAAAGGCTTTAATGTATTGCATCCTATGGGATTTGACAGTTTTGGTTTACCTGCGGAGCAATATGCTCTTGAAACCGGCCAACATCCTGCCGTAACTACAGAAAAAAATATTGCCACCTTTAAAAATCAATTAGATAAAATTGGATTTTGCTATGATTGGAGCCGCGAAATAAAAACGAGTGACCCAGAATATTACAAGTGGACGCAATGGATTTTTTTACAACTTTTTAAAAGTTGGTACAATCATAAAAATGATAAAGCGGAATCGATTGAAACTCTAATTAAAAAATTTGAAACTTTCGGAACTGATGATGAATCTCTAAATACTTCGCATCAATTTTCTTCAGAAGATTGGAAAAATTTTGATGAGAAAAAGCAGCAAGAAATTTTGATGGATTTTCGTTTAGCGTTTTCATCTTATGGAGAAGTGAATTGGTGTGAAGCCTTGGGCACTGTATTAGCCAATGATGAAGTTGTAAATGGAGTAAGTGAAAGAGGTGGTCATCCTGTGGAGAAAAAAGAAGATGCGCCAATGGTATTTACGCATTACTGAATATGCAGATAGATTATTGCAAGGCTTGGAAACAGTGAACTTTAGTGATGCCATGAAAGAAATGCAGAGAAATTGGATTGGGAAGAGTGAAGGAGCGGAGGTGGAGTTTGAAATTTTAAGCCTCACCCCTAACCCCTCTCGCACGGGAGAGGGGGACGAAGAAGTCATAACCTCTAAAGCATACCAAAAAGATGAGAAGGACCAAGTCCCCTATTATCAAACTGCGGATAAAAAGTTTTGGCCAGAGTTAAAAGATCTCTCGAGAGAAAATAGAAAAGAAAAAACAAAGGCGGAAGATATTCTTTGGCAATACCTTAGAAATAACCAGTTGAATGCAAAAGTAAGAAGGCAACATGTAATCGAAGGGTTCATTATAGACTTTGCTTTTTTGCATGAAGGTATATTGATAGAAGTAGATGGAGAATATCATAATGACCTAGAACAGACTAAGTATGATGAAGCGAGAACAGCTTTCTTGAAGGAATTGGGTTACAGATTAATCAGGTTTACAAATGAAGAGGTAGAAAAAAATCTCTCTAATGTAATTGCTAAGATTAAAGAAGAATTAGCCGTTTCTTCCCCCCTCTCCTTTGAGAGAGGGGACGGGGGTGAGGCAGAAACTAAAACCATTAAAGTCTACACCACACGCCCCGATACCATTTTTGGAGTAGATTTTTTGGTATTAGCTCCCGAGAGTGAATTAGTAAGATCAATTACAACTACAACACAACAGTCATCCATAGACGAATATTTACAATACGTAAAAAGTAGGAGCGATCGTGAGCGCCAGTCGGAAGTAAAACAAATTACAGGATGCTTTACAGGTGCGTATGCAATCAATCCTTTTGATGGCAAACAAATCCCTATTTGGATTGCAGAATATGTATTGGCTGGCTATGGCACAGGAGCCATCATGGGAGTGCCTTGTGGCGATCAAAGAGATTTTTTATTTGCCAAGCATTTTAATATTCCCATCACCAATATCATTGGCGAACATTTCACCGGCGAAGAAGCCAATCCAACCAAAGAAGCCGTTCTGGAAAATTCCGGTTTTTTGAATGGGCTTTTGATGAAAGATGCCATCGGAATTGCTATCGATAAAATTGAAGAATTAGGAATCGGTAAACGAAAAATAAATTATCGCATGCGCGATGCAGGCTTTAGTCGCCAACGATATTGGGGCGAACCTTTTCCTATTATTTGGAGTGATGGGATTGCCATTCCTTTAGATGAAAAGGAATTGCCTTTGGAATTACCATTCGTAGAAAAGTATGGTCATGGAAAAGATGGTGAAGGGCCATTATCGAATTTAACGGATTGGGTAAATCTCGACAACGGCAAACGCGAAACCTCAACCATGCCGGGTTACGCAGGGAGTAGTTGGTATTTTCTTCGTTACATGGATCCACACAATGGTGAAACATTTGCTGATAGAAAAGCCACTGATTATTGGAACCAAGTGGATGTATATATCGGAGGAACTGAACATGCCGTAGGACATTTATTGTACAGCCGTTTGTGGACAAAAGTTTTGTACGATTTAGGTTATATCGGATTTAATGAGCCCTTTAAAAAATTGGTGAACCAAGGGATGATACAGGGGAGTAGCAGATTTGTGTATAGAGTAAAAGATTCAAATAAATTTGTTTCGGTAGGATTGAAAAATGACTACGATACCACACAGTTACATGTTGATGTAAATATGGTTGATGGAATAGAATTAGATATCGAAGCCTTCAAAAATTCAAAACCTGAATTTGCCAATGCAGAATTCATTTTAGAAAATGGTAAATATATCTGTGGTGTAGAAACCGAAAAAATGTCTAAGTCAAAATACAACACCGTAAACCCAGATGTATTGGTAGAAAAATATGGTGCTGATACCTTCCGCATGTACGAAATGTTTTTAGGTCCGGTAGAGCAAAGCAAACCTTGGGATACCAAAGGAATTGAAGGCGTGCATCGCTTTTTAAGAAAATTATGGAGATTGTTTTATGATGAAACAAATGGATCAATATGGACTTCCTCTACTCCTACTGATGCAGAATTAAAAACACTTCATAAAACCATTAAAAAAATTGAAGAAGATACAGAACGATTTTCTTTCAATACAGCTGTGAGTGCGTTTATGGTTTGTGTTAATGAACTGTCGGATATGAAATGTCATAAAAAAGAAATTCTTGAACCTTTATTAATTTTATTGACTCCTTATGCACCGCATATTGCTGAAGAATTATATCATTCTTTAGGAAATGAATCATCTGTTTTAGACGCTGCATATCCACAATTGAATCCGCAGTATTTGATTGAATCTGAAAAGGAATATCCTGTGTCGGTGAATGGTAAATTGCGTACCACCATGAAAATTTCATTAGATGCAACGCAAGAAGAAGTAGAAAATTTAGTAAAAGAAAATTCGGTAATTCAAAAATGGTTAGAAGAAAAATCGGTAAAGAAAATAATTTTTATAAAAAATAAAATGATCAACGTGGTGGTGTAATACGTTTCATCCTTTTTACAAAACTATATTTTGAACCAAATCGCTCTTGTTAGGATAATCAGTATTAAAATGCAAGCCTCGACTTTCATGTCGGAATTCCGCACTTTTTACAATTAAATATCCAACAGTAATAAGGTTTCTTAATTCACATAATTGCGGAGAGACAGAAGTGGCTCTATACAATTCTTCTACTTCATTATGTAATAAATCTAATCTTTTCATCGCTCTTTTTAATCTCACATTTGTCCTTACAATGCCTACATAATCCGTCATTAGTAATTGTAATTCTTTTAGGCTTTGTGTTATTAAAATCATTTCTTTTGGAGCCATGGTTCCTTTGGCATTCCAATCAGGAACTGATTCCATGAATTCGATAAAATTGATTTTTTTTACTGCATCTAAATAACAACGATGTGCAAATACCAATGCCTCTAAAAGTGAATTACTCGCTAAACGATTAGCCCCATGTAATCCGGTGCTGGCGCACTCTCCACAGGTGTATAAATTTTTTATAGAGGATTTGCCCCATTCATCTGCTTTGATACCACCGCAACTATAATGTGCTGCAGGTGCCACCGGAATATAATCTTTGAAAACATCAATGCCAATGGATTTACACTTTTCATAAATGTTAGGAAAATGATGAAGAAATTTTTCAGAATCCATTTTAGTGCAATCCAAAAAAACATTCTCCGTTCCATTTATTTTCATTTCATTATCTATCGCACGTGCTACTATATCTCTTGGAGCTAAATCTTTTCTCTCATCATATTTTATCATAAAAGCTTCACCATGATGATTGCGTAAAATAGCACCATCACCACGCACCGCTTCTGTAATTAAAAATGCTTGACCATTTTTTCCTGCTTCATACAAAGCCGTGGGATGGAATTGAATAAATTCCATATTTTCAATTCGGCCTTTCGCTCTGTAAGCCATAGCCACACCATCTCCTGTGGCAATAGAAGGATTAGTAGTCGTTCTATAAACTTGTCCATTTCCACCCGAAGCGAGTAGCGTTATTTTCGATAAAATTTTTTCAATTTTATTTTCTTTCATGTTCAACACATATACTCCGTAACATTCAATATCAGGTGTAGATTTAGTAACTAAATGTCCTAAATGATGTTGTGTAATAATGTCGACAACAAAACAATGATCAATCAATTCTATGTTAGACATTTTTGCAACCGCATTCAACAATGTGTTTTCAATTTCTTTTCCGGTAATATCCTTGTGGTGAAGAATTCGAAATTCGCTATGTCCTCCTTCTTTTCCTAAAGCATACTCACCTGAATTTTCCTTATCGAAATGAGCACCCCATTCAATTATTTCTTTGATTCTTTCTACTCCTTCTTTTACTACAATTTCCACCACTTCGGGATTACATAATCCATCACCTGCTATCAAAGTATCTTCGATGTGTTTATCAAAACTATCTTTATCAAAATCCATCACTCCTGCAACTCCACCTTGTGCATATTTGGTATTGGTTTCGTCTTTAACGGTTTTGGTGAGTACGGTTATTTTTTTATCAGGGCATGCAGTAGCTATTTTGATAGCATAGGTCAAACCCGCTACACCACTACCTATTACGAGAAAATCTGTTTTCAATATGGATTATTTTTTCAAAAATTATAAGTAGGAATGAATCAAATATTATGGACTCGCTATCAATGCAGGTTCCACCCATGAATTATTTTCTTTCAATAAATCAATCAATTCTTCCACGGCAATTTCAGCCGGCACATTTCTTTTTACTACCTCTTTTCCTTTGTATAACGTGATCTTTCCCGGGCCACTTCCTACATACCCAAAATCTGCATCGGCCATTTCTCCCGGGCCATTTACAATACAACCCATGATGGCAATTTTTACACCTTTCAAATGATGCGTTACTGCTCTTATTTTTGCGGTGGTTTCTTGTAAATCAAAAAGTGTTCGGCCACAACTCGGGCAACTGATATATTCTGTTTTTGAAATTCGAGTTCGTGATGCTTGCAAAATTCCGAAGGCAATTGAATTGGATAATTTATTATTAATTGAGGCGGTGTTGTTTTTATTTTCATCTTGCAAACAAACCCCATTTCCAAAACCGTCAATTAATAAAGCTCCCGTTTCTATTGCAAAGTGGATAAGGCTTTCATCCATTGATTCTTTTTTGCTTTTGCAAAAAATGATCGCCGGATTTTTTATATCCATTTCATTAAAACTTACGAACATTCTACGAATACTTTGTACTGCATTTTTATTGTTAGTACTCAAACAAATAACCGCCGTGTAATCATGTTGTAATTGTTGAAATAATTTTTCGGTAATTAATTCGGAAGATGAATTTGAATAGGCATCAACCATCACAAAATTCATTAGTGAAGATTTTTCAATCTTTTCATTCAGATATTCATCTGTACTAAGTAAAGGAAAATACTTTTTTTTATCCTCACTTTTCAGCCATGTAGCATGATCGTTAATCACCTTTAAAGTGCCGGGTAGAGCAAATTGGATGGTTTGATTTTTGCAATAAATAAAATCAGCTGCCATATCTCCAATATTCCATTTATCATCTGCAGCATTATAATGATAACCAATGGCATTCAATGTTTCAGGTAAAATAGATTGCTCTTTATTAAAGACGGCAATCACTACCGGAACATTTTTACCTCCTATATTTTGAATAGAAAATGTATTGCGTACATGCCTAACCGTTATGCTTTCCATTAATTTTGAAACGTCCTTAATTTCGGGCACGTTGGAAGGAGGAAAGGAAGTATATCTCTTTACAATATCTCTACAAACAGGGATTTCAAATTCAGGATCTTCAGTTAAAGAAACCCGAATTGTATCACCAATTCCATCTTCTAAAAGACTTCCAATTCCAATAGCAGACTTGATTCTACCATCTTCGCCGTCACCGGCTTCTGTAACTCCAAGATGTAGCGGATAACAATGCCCTAATTCTTGATACATATTTTGAATGAGCAATCTATAGGCTTCTACCATCACAATCGGATTGCTACTCTTCATGCTAAGCACAATGTTGTAATAATTTTCTGCTTCTGCAATACGCAAAAATTCCATCGCACTCTCCACCATTCCTACCGCGGTATCGCCGTATCTACTCATTATTCTATCGCTCAATGATCCGTGATTTGTACCAATGCGCATCGCGGTTCCATATTCTTTACAAATTTTTACTAAAGGAGTAAATCGATTGCGAATTCTTTCTATTTCCTCTAAATATTCCGAGTTGGTATATTCTATTTGTTCAAATTTTTTCTTGTCAACATAATTTCCGGGATTGACGCGAACTTTTTCTACAATCCTCGCAGCAATTTCAGCTGCATTTGGAGTAAAATGAATATCAGCTACTAACGGTGTAGCGTACCCGCGTTTTTTTAATTCATTTTTTATATTCAATAAATTTTCAGCTTCTTTTTTAGAAGGCGCTGTAATCCTTACCAGCTCTGCACCAGCCTCAATGCAGCGAATACTTTCTTCCACTGTGGCAATGGTATCCATCGTATCGGTGGTAGTCATAGTTTGTATGCGAATCGGATTGAAATTTCCAATGAGTAAATCTCCCACTTTTACTTCCAATGTTGGGAGGCGTTTATATTCTGTGAGAGATTCCGAATAAAATTGCATATCAAATTAGGATAGAAATGAATTGTAAAAATACGAATTAAATGACTGAGATAAATATCGATATCATCTTAAATTACCAATCTTTTTCCGGTTTCGTTGGATTGCCGGTGCGCATTTTATTTAGTTTTTCTTGTAAGGATTTTTCTTTTTCTGCTAAGGATTTTAATTTTTCTTCAGCGTCTTGTTTAGAAATTTTGGAAGGCTGTTGCTTAGGCTCTTGATTTGGTTTGGGTGCTTCTTGTGGATTCTGTTTATCTTTATTATCCGGATTTTTTTCTTTGTCTTTCTTCTTATCCTTGTCTTTATTGTTTTCTTTATTCTGTTGTAAAATGCGCTGAAGATTTTGTCTTGCATCTTCATCATTTGGATTTAATAATAGCGCTTTCTTATAAGCTTCAATGGCTTCAGGAAGTTTATTTTCTTTCTGATAAACTACTCCTTTATTATATAAAGCATTTTGTTGTAACTCTTTGTTATTGCTGTTTGCAAGGATTTGTTCATAAAATTTTAAAGCATCTTTTGAATTTCCCTTTTTAAAAAAAGTATTTCCCAAATTAAAATTAGCGGCAGCATTTTTTCCATCCGATTTGTTCAATGCTGTTTGATATTCCTTGGCTGCATTTTCAAAATCTTTTTGCTGATAAAATTGATTGCCTTTCTCAATGTAATTATTCACGTTTTGCGAAAAACCATTTACTGAAAAAAATATAAAAACAAATAGAGTAGCAATTTTTGAAATTTTTATTTTCCTTCTTTCTCCAATAAAAAATTCAATCAAAAGAAGTACCAACGCTAAGGCAAGAAAATATTGAAAATATTGTTGGAAAGAATTGTAAGAGCTATTATTGATAGTCCTTTCAAAACCTTTATTGCTTAATTGATCTACAAGTTTTTGAGCAACATCATTGGAGTTGGTATAAAGTTGATAAATCCCATTTCCCTCTTTTGCAATATCTCTTAATTCTTTTTCATTCAATTTGGATATTACAGTTTGACCTTGATTATCTACTTTGTATTCTCCTGTTTCTTCATCATTAATTGGTGCTCCTGATGGAGAGCCAATTCCAATTGTGTTGACCATAATACCCGCCTTTGCTAAATCTTTGGTAACACTCAATGCATTATTATCGTGATCTTCTCCATCACTGATTAGTAAAATAGATTGATAAGTTTTTTCTTTAAGATTAAAAGCGCCGGCACTCATTTTTAACGCATCGCTAATTACTGTTCCTTGTGTATTAATATTGTCCGGCGATGCCGCAGATAAATACATATTGATGGCGCCAACATCCATCGTGAGCGGCATTTGCAAATAAGCTCGGCCTGCAAAAAGTACTAAACCAAATCTATCATTAGGAGATTTTTCGATAATGGTAGCAATTAATTGTTTAGCTCTTTCTAAACGATTTGGTTTTATATCTTGAGCAAGCATGCTCTTGCTTACATCCAAAGCAATCACAATGTCAGTGCCTTTTCTATTTATCTTTTGAGAAGCATCCGGTTTTCTTAAACCCGCCACAGCAAATACACATAAAGCAAAGGCTACAATAAATAAAATAAATTTCCCCAAAAATTTCTTGAGTGAAAAATTGGCAATTAATTCTTTTACTAATAATGGATCGCCGATTTTTTTTATGGTATTGCGTTTCCATTTTTTTAGAGAAAAATAGAATAAAACCAATACGGGCACTAATACGAGCGCCAATAAATAAAATGTATTTTCGAAATCAATCATGAATAATTGCCAAATTAAATCAATTAACTGATGAGTAGATTGCCAAAATGTTAAAGCATTTTTTCAATAATAAAATTTCACTTTTAATAAAGGATTTACATTTCCCCCTTAAAAAATCCCATTTCAGATAAAATGTTTTTAGTGATATTAAATTGAATAGTTTTCATATCAATATTTTTGTTGGGCGACTGAACAAAAGTGGTGAAAAAATAAACATGCCTATTTTCTTCCACCCAACCAACTACCCAACCGATCGCATTTCCTTTTTCATCCCAACCTGAGCCGGTTTTATAAGCAAATTGATACAAAGTGTTGTCTTCAGCAAGCATCATTTTTCGCACAATTTGTTGTGCATATTTTGAAAACGGTAGTTTATCAAAATACAATTGAAACATTAATCCTACTTGCTCATCCGGCGAAATGCGTAATTGATTATTTAACCAAAACGAATCAATTGTAGCTCCAATTTTTTTATTTCCGTATTGAAGAGAATCTAACCAGAATTGCATTTTATCTTTTCCGACAGAAGTGGCGATGCTTTGAAAATAAGGCGTGGCGCCGGTTTGGAAGGCTTCTTTTAGGTTTAGATCTTTATTCCAATTTGAATCTGCTCTTTGATGTCCATCCCATTTTACAACCATTTTGTCATCTACAATTACTCCTGTTTCAATGCCTACCAATGTATTAATGATATCAAAAGTAGTGGCCGGAGAAAAACGTTGTGTATCCAATTCCATATTATACACAGTAATATTTCCGGATTGATTATTCAATAAAGAAAAGCTTCCGGTTACTTGCGCTGAATCAAAATGTTTTTTCAGATCGTTATTGATTTTCGCTTTGTTTAATGTGCACGAACTCAAAACAAAAATGGCTACAACAACAAAAGATGAAATTATTTTTGACATAGAATATGCGTAATTTATTTTTTAAAATCAATAATTATTTTTTTTCTTCGAGATGTTTAGAAGTGGCTTCCAGAGCGTCATAGAAATCCTCACCAAATTTTCTGATAAGAGGTTCTTTGAGAAATTGGTACACAGGCATTTTTAATTTTTTGCCTAAAACACAAGCTGCGTGGCATAAGTCTTCGCGTGGCTCATAATTCACCATTTCGGCGGTAGCCGTTTTCTTTATTCGAACAGGAAAAAGATGACAGCTGATTGGTTTTTTCCAAGAAATTTTTCCATCGTTGAAGGCTTGTTCAATACCACATTTTACAATGCCTCTTTCATCAACGAAACCATACACGCACATTCCATTAGCAAGTAAAGGTGTAACCCAACCAAATTCTGTATCGTAAATGTATTTGCCTTGTTGATTGATTGCCTCAATTCCTTCTTTGGTAAGATATGGTTTTACTTTTTCGAAGGCTTTTTTCAATTCGCGTAATTCTTTTTTTTTCTAAAGGTGCGCCTGCATCTCCATCCACACAACAACCGCCTTTGCACTTTTCAAGATCACAAACAAATTGTTCTTCAATAATCTCGTCGCTCACTAAAATATCATCAATCGCAATCATTTTGCAAAAGTAATCATTAAGTAATAGGGAAGTAAATTTTGGAAAATGATTATTTCCATTGTAGTGTATTGATAATATGATTCAAATCTTGTCGTAAAAAATTGGTTACGGGACGCAATGAATCTTCATTAGGCGTGGCATTAAAGTACAAAGCTCCTCTCAAAAAATGATGTAAAGTATCTGATAGAAAAAATTGCTGATAGGTGGCTACATTTCCGGAAACTTTAAAAAATATTCCGGTAAGATTGTTAGGAGTGTGCATCACACTGTCTTCTATCGAATTGGCTTTTATTTCGTTTTTGTAAGTAAGGTTATAAGAATCGTCGACTAATTGTTCAAAATTATTTTTACCGATTGAGTCTCTATAATTTCCATTGGCATCTTTTATTTCATAAACAGAAGTGCCTTCAATAATTTTATAGCTTAAAAATATTTTACCGTTAAAATCAGGAAATACAATATTTATCCAATAAGGATTTTTTGATTGCGTATCAAAAAAAGTACTGTCTTTGGCAATGTGTGCATACGATGGATATTCAAATGAATAAGGATAAGATGGATCATTAAAAGTGATATAATTTCTTTCCGGAAAATCTATTTTAAAATATCCGGTCTTCTTAGAAGTGTATACAGAATTGCAACTTATCACTACCAACAAAAAAAAGGTACAAAGGAAATAAGAAATGATGGAGAACTTTCTCGGCATGGTTTAAATTTCTTCTTTTGGCTGCAAAGTAAGTTTTACTTTTTCAATCCTGTTTTTATTAATTTCTAAAGCGGTAAGAATAAAACCATCAGTAATTATTTGTTCGCCAACCGCCGGAAATTTTCCTGCAATCTCTAAAATGAGTCCTGCCAATGAATCGCTCTCTCCACGCCGATCATCAAAAGTGGATGGAGGTAATTTTAAAATCCTGCAAACATCATTGATCATCGTGCGTCCTTCTAAAACATAATTATGGTCATCTAATTTTTTATTGACGCTTAATTCATCATCAAATTCATCTTGAATATCTCCAATAATTTCTTCCATGATATCTTCTAAAGTAATGATACCTGAAGTGCCGCCAAACTCATCCACCACTACAGCCATGTGAATTCTTTTATTTCTAAAATCTTGTAAAAGATCTTCTATTAATTTTTGTTCATGCACATAAAATACGGTTCGTAATAAAGAGTGCCAATCAAAATCTTGCTTTTGTAAATGAGGTAATAAATCCTTGGTATGAAGTAAGCCCACAATTTCATCCAAATTATTTTTATAAACCGGCAATCTTGAATAATGAACTTCTCGAATTTTTTCCATCAATTGAGAAAATGAAGAACTGATTTCAACACCACTAACGTCCAACCGTGTACGCATGGTTTGTTTCACGGTGGTGTTACCGAATTTTCGAATTCCTTTTAAAATTTGTTTCTCTTTTACAGAAGCTTCATGATCCGGCAATAAATCAATTTCATATTCTAATTGAGAATCTTCTTGCGAAAAATCATTTCTTTTGAAAGTGCTTTCTACAGAGTCTCCTATCGAAACAAATCTTTTTCCTACCAATTCAAAAAGGGAATTAAATATTTCTACCATTAAGGAAGCCGTTGCTGCAAACCATATTTTATGATTGGTAGCCCAAACCTTTGGAAGCATTTCGCAAAATAAAATCAATGCCGCAGCGATGATAGCAATTTTGATAAGAAGAGTTAATGCAAAATGTAATTCAAAACTTTCTACCCAATCTGTAATTAAGAGATTGGCAATTAAAATAATGCCGATATTAATTAAAGTATTGCCTATGAAAATGGCTGCCCATAAGATTTTCGGCCGTTCTAATAATTTTACAATTCGTTTATAATTTAATTGAGGCCTTGTTTTTAAAAGATTAATATCTTTAAGACTCAAAGAGAAAAAAGCAACTTCTGCACCTGATAATAAAAAGGAAATTACCATGAGCAACAGTAAAATAAAAATGATAACAGTAGTGCCCGCAAGAGCGATAACCAATAAATCAAATTGTTGAAAATAATTTGCAATTACCGATTGAAAATCCAAAATGTTTTTATTTTATTTGAGTAGATTAATGCGTTTATTCTATAGAAGCCTCCGGTGAGTTCGTAAAGTCGGTTGACTCTTCTCCTTCTACTGCCTCAGGCCTTTTATCGAGCATGGTTAAGTTGTCTGCAATTATTTCTGTAATTGCTCTTCTTATATGATCTCTATCTTCCCAATGACGAGTTTTTAATCTTCCTTCTATATAGACCAAACTGCTTTTGTGTAAATATTTTTGCGCTAATTCTGCAAGTCCGCGCCACAACACAACATTATGCCATTCGGTTTGTGAAATCAATCGGCCGGTTTTATCCTTGTACGATTCAGTAGTTGCTAATGGAAATTTAGCTACCGGAATGTTTCCTTCTAAATATTGAATTTCCGGGTCCTTTCCTAAATTTCCTACTAAAATCACTTTGTTTACACCACGCATAGTACCAATATTTTTCTATATAATTATGATACAACAAACTTAAAGATACTTTCTTTTTCTTTCAAATAAGTATTGATAAATTTTGGAAAAGGGAATTTCGCCAATTCTTTTTTTTCTATTAATTGATAATCATCATCGATAAAAATTTCTTTCTCAAGAATAAGATAAATGAAACAACCAATGATTGTTTGGTGAGTTAATTTTTGCTGATATTTTTTAAAAATCGATTGCAAAGAATATTCATTCTTTTTCAAACCGAATCTTTTCAAAAAGTCAATAAGGATTTCGTCATCACTTTTTTTGCCCGAATCTTCTATCAAAAAAAATTCAAATAGATTTTGCCAGATATCTTGTTGGGTGCGCTTTCTGATATATAATCTCCCATCGAACTCAAGAATAAAATAATAGAAAACCCGTTTGGTTTGTTTTATCACTTTTTCATTAACCGGTAAAATACTCACCATATTATTTTGAAATGCAACACATTCTTTGCGCATCACACAAGTGGCACATTCCGGTAAAGACGGTTTGCACACGGTAGCGCCGAAATCCATAATAGCTTGATTGTAAGCGGCGCTTTGTTTTGGCGGCAATAATTGATACGCTAATTCCTTGTAAATTTTTTTCCCTTCATTTGTATTGATAGGTGTTGTTAATCCGAAAAATCTTGAAAGCACTCTGAATACATTGCCATCTAATACGGCAAAAGGTTGATGAAAAGCGAAGGATGAAATTGCAGATGCGGTATATTCTCCAATTCCTTTTAGCGCTATAATCTCTTCATATTTTTCCGGAAATCGTCCGCCTAATTCTTGATGAATATATTTAGCGGTAGCAATTAAATTTTTGCATCTGGAATAATAGCCTAATCCTTCCCAAAGTTTAAATACTTTTTCTTCTTCACTCTCGGCCAACGACCCGATATTGGGGAATGCAGCAATAAATCTCTCATAATAAGCTAAACCTTGTTGTACTCGAGTTTGTTGTAAAATAATTTCCGATATCCAAATTTTGTAAGGGTCAGTTTCGCCTTTCCAAGGCATTTTCCTATTGTTTTCTTCAATATTCCACTTAAGTATCCTACTAGTAAACCCTGCTTTTATAACTGCTTTTTTAATATTCAAGAAAATTTGGTACTATGATTGATTATAGTAAATATAAGAAGACTTATTAATTTAAGTAGAATCAAAATTTGTAAACTAAAAATAAAGAAGATCTTTATGAAAAAGTGCAAATACTAAGTAAAAGTTTGTTATACAAAATAATAAATACTTACTTTGTATTAAATAAAAGAGTAAAAGGTGTTCTTCTTTTTTTAAAATTATTAATATGAGAAAAGCTGATTTGATTGCCCGAATATCCACTAAAACAGGAATTCCAAAGATCGATGTAATGGTAACTCTTGAAACATTATTTAAAGAAGTGAAAAACTCTCTTGCAGAAGGTGAAAATATTTACATAAGAGGCTTCGGTAGTTTTATCACGAAAAAACGCGCCGCTAAAATCGGAAGAAATATAAAAAAGAATGTGGCCATAGAAATTCCTGAACATTTTACGCCTGCATTTAAACCTTCCAAAGAATTTATTGACGAAGTAAAAAGTAAGCATAATTCTGCAAATTCGGAATAGCTTACCTTTGCCGTCCGGGCAAAAAATCCGATAGAGAAAATTGAAACAAAGAATTATTTTAGCAAGTGCAGGCTTGTTGGTTTTATTATCATTATTAATTTTTGGCAAAACAGAAACCGCAGTAAAACCGGTAGCTCCAACCACAGAAGTTATTCCTTCATTTGATGTTCATGAATTTATAACTAAAGAAAAATCAAAATTAGCTCCCGAACAATTGGTATATGTGACTAATATTGAGAACAGTATCAGCCGAGGTGATGTGAAAAAACAAGCTGAAAATCAGTTTTCTATATTAGCTAATTTTTGGAAAGATTCTGTAGGTTCTTTTATTCCCTACGCCTATTATTTAAGCGAAGCGGCAAAATTGGATAATTCAGAAAAAAACCTCACCTTTGCAGCCCGTTTAATTTTAGAGAACATGAGGCGTGAGACAAAAACGGATATAAAAGTTTGGGAAGCGCAAACTGCAGCAACCCTGTTTGAAAAGGCATTACAACTCAATCCGAACAATGATGATTTGAAAATAGGATTAGGAAGTTGTTATGTATACGGTGAAGGAATGGTGGGCGATGCAAGCCAAACTATGAAAGGAATTCAGCAATTATTGGAAGTCGTAAAAAAAGATTCTAATAATATGAAAGCCCAATTAGTACTGGGTATCGGCGCAGTAATTTCTAACCAAAATGATAAGGCGATTGAGCGGCTAAAAAAAGTAGTATCTTTTGATAAACACAATTTAGAAGCCGTTTCATGGTTGGCCGATGCATATGCTGCTGAAGGTGATAAAATCAATGCCATAAAATGGTATGAGCAAAGTAAACATTTGGTAAATAACCCTGCCTTCAGTAAAGAAATAGACGAACGAATTAAAGCATTGAATGAAAATCATTAAGTGCCGGAAATAAAAGCATGACGAAATGAAGTAATTCATTTTGACAATTATTAAAAATTATAAAACACTCAACTATGCCTTGCGGTAAAAAAAGAAAACGTCATAAAATCGCTACTCATAAGCGCAAAAAGCGTTTAAGAAAGAATCGTCATAAGAAGAAGTAATTAATAATCTTTATTTCCGCCATTGCATGCCGGGTAATACCGGCATTTCTTTTCCTTCAATGTGGTACAGAAATTAATTAAAAGATTTTTAGTTGAACAAGGAACTCATTATAAATGCTGCCCCTCAGTCAGTAGAAATAGCGCTGCTTGAGGATAAAAAGCTGGTAGAGCTTCATAACGAAAATGCAGATGCAAATTTTGGTGTGGGCGACCTATATCTTGGAAAAGTTAAGAAAATAATTCCGGGATTAAATGCTGCATTTATTGATGTAGGTTTTGAGAAAGATGCCTTCTTGCATTATTCTGATTTAAGCCCTTACATCAAATCCATTTTGCAATTTACCAAAATGGCCATTCATGAAAAACCGGATGTAGCCATTGATTTTTCTACTTTTCCTATTCAGCCCGAAATTGTAAAAACCGGAAAAATTGCGGAAGTTTTAAATGGCAAGCCGAATGTATTGGTTCAAATTTTAAAAGAACCCATTGCTGCCAAAGGGCCGCGCCTTAGCTGTGAACTTTCTTTACCGGGCCGATATGTAGTGCTCACTCCTTTTAATGATATTATTGCCGTTTCCAGAAAAATCCATTCTTCAGAAGAAAGAAAAAGATTGCAAAAAATTATTGAGGCCATTAAACCCAAAAATTTTGGAGTTATTGTACGCACTGCTGCTGAAGGAAAACATACCAACGAACTTCACGAAGATTTATTAGGTTTATTAAAAACTTGGAGTACTATTCAGAAAAATTTGAGTGGCGCCGTTCCGCCTACCAAAATAATGAGCGAGGAAGGAAAGACCAATAGTATTCTGAGAGATTTACTTACAGAAGATTTTAATAAGATAGTTGTAAATGATAAAAATATTTATAACGATACCAAATCTTATTTGCAAAAAATAGCTCCGCAAAAATTAGATATTCTTACTTTTCATAGCAATGGTTCGTCGGTCTTTGATACCTACGGAATTACGCGCCAAGTAAAGGCTTCATTCGGTAAAACCGTGAATCTTCCAAGTGGTGCGTATTTAATTATCGAACATACTGAAGCGCTGCATGTAATAGATGTGAATAGCGGATATAAAAGTGTAAGTAATAATCAAGAAGAAAATGCTTTTGAAACAAATTTAGAAGCTGCTGCAGAAATTGCACGCCAGTTGAGATTACGCGATATTGGCGGAATCATTGTGGTCGATTTTATAGACATGAAATTGCCGGAACATAAGAAAAAATTGGCCGAGCACATGGAGCGTTTGATGAAAGCGGATAGAGCGAAACATGCGGTACTCGCCATCACTAAATTTGGTTTGATGCAAATTACACGTCAGCGGATGAAGCCGGAAATGAGTATTAATACCATGGAAGTTTGTCCGAGTTGTGGCGGTACCGGAAAAGTTTCTTCTACTTTAGTTTTGGAAGATGAAATTGAAAAAAATCTCAATTACCTAATTATGCAAAAGCATACCGGGCTTACGATTGAGGTGCATCCAATACTTTATGCCTATTTAACCAAAGGAATTATTTCTAAAAGATTAAAATGGTGTTTCAAATACAAACAGACCATTAAAATCAAATCGAATAATACTTGCCATCTTACAGAATTTCATTTTTACGATAGAAATGATGAAGAAATTAAATTGTAATTCCTTCTTTCCAAAAATTATAATCATCCACAATTTTATCGGCATCTATTAATTCATCTTTTGGATGAGTAGTGGCAATAGCGATTACTTTCATGCCGGCAGATTTTGCCGATTGAATTCCTACCACCGCATCTTCAAAAACCAAACAATTTCTCGTGGGTATTTGTAATATGGAAGCTGTTTTCAAATAAATTTCAGGATGAGGTTTTCCCATTTTTATGTGAGAAGAATTGACCACTACTTTGAAATATTTTTTGATGTCGATATGCTCAAACATAAAATTAATATTCGGCTCAATCCCTGAAGTAGCAATAGCCATAGGCATTTTCAGTTCGTGTAAGATTTCTAAAAATTCAAGTAAACCATCAACCGGTTTTATAAAGGGTTGATATAATTCTCTATAAAGGGCTTCTTTTCCCAATGCCAAATCAATGGATTCGTGTGGCTCTAATTTTTTGCCATAAATATATTCCATCGCATCGTGGTTGGTACGGCCATTGATGTGCTGGTTATAATTTTCTTGACTAATTTCTTTTCCAATTTTTTCTAAATATTTTTTCCATGTTTGAAGATGAAAGGAATTATTATCTACCAAAGTGCCGTCTAAATCAAAAATGACTGCTTTCGATTGATAAGAATTCAAAAAAGTATTTACTTTTTCTACGGAAGATGTTCTTTCTATTTTCACAATTATCTTATTTGAGATAGTTGCAAACATCGTGATTATAACGGTAGCTTTTTTAGCAATTGATTTTTAAAGGAAACATTACCTTTACCTAAAAAAATGAAAAATATATTTTTCGCCGTTTTTTCGGTGACATTGCTTTCTTTTATTATCCCTCAATCCACTTCCTCTCTTATGAAAAATTCCAGTATTTATCAATTCAAAGTAAGTTCGCTAGATGGCGGCACCATTGACTTTTCTCAATATAAAGGGAAGAAAATTTTAGTAGTTAATACGGCTTCCAAATGCGGTTACACACCACAATATGAAGAATTGGAAACTTTGTATAAAACCTATGGTAAGCAATTGGTGGTCGTTGGTTTTCCGGCAAATAATTTTGGTGGACAAGAACCCGGAAGTAATGAAGAGATAAAAACTTTCTGCACTAAAAATTATGGCGTTACTTTTCCAATGGCAGCAAAGGTTTCAGTGAAAGGCGATGATATCGCTCCGATTTATAAATGGCTTACTTCCAAATCAGAAAATGGTGTGATGGATGCAGATATAAAATGGAATTTCACTAAATTCTTATTAGATGAACATGGAGTTTTATTGGCCGTTTTTGATAGCAAAGTAAAACCCATGAGTGAAGAAATAGTGAGCTACTTAAAATAAACCGATTTTTATTTTCACTTCAAAATTCTCTATTAATTGCAGTTCAATCAGATATTAGGCCATACTGAAACGAAAGAACGTTTGCAGCAATTGGTGCGCCACAATCGGCTATCTCATTCGCTGTTATTTTTAGGAAAAGAAGGAAGTGGCGCCTTGCCTTTGGCAATAGCATTTGCACAATATATTTTATGTGAGAGAGTAAATCCGAAAGCCAAGCCTGCCAATGTGATGGCACTTTTTGGCGAAGAAGAAATTGAAACAATTGCAATTAATTATGAAGATAGTTGTGGGGTTTGCCCGTCTTGCTTGCAGGCGGAGCAATTAATTCATCCAGATCTACATTTTTCTTATCCGGCAATAAAGCGCGATGCGCGCCACGACAAAGTAATCAGTACCGATTACATTGCTGAATGGAGAAAATTTATTCAAGAATTTCCTTACGGAAATGTGACAGATTGGATCAATTTCTTAAAAGAAAATCCGGATACTAAAATTGAATCTCCCATCAATAAACAAGGAAATATTACTTCCGCAGAATGCGAAGCGATCCTGCATCAACTTAGTTTAAAAGCATTTCAAAGTGATTATAAAATTCTAATTTTTTGGATGCCGGAATATTTGCAAAAGGAAGGTAATAAATTATTGAAATTAATAGAAGAGCCACCACCTGATACCATTTTTTTATTTGTAGCAGAAAATGAGAATGAAATATTACCTACTATTTTGTCAAGAACTCAATTGGTAAAAATTCCTTTATATGGCAATGAAGAAATTGAGCAGGCTTTAATTGAAAAAGAAACAGCTCCCGAAACTGCGACGCAAATAGCTGCGATGGCAGAAGGTAATTTTCGCGAAGCGCTACATTTATTGCACAATACGGAGGAAAATTGGCAAAGCCACGTAAGAGATTGGCTGAATGTAATGCTGAAAAAAAATATCAATTCTCAATTAAATTGGATTGAAGAAGTAAATAAAATTGGTCGTGAAAAACAAAAACAATTTTTAAAATATTTTCTTCATTTGATTCAGCAAACGATCAGAGTTCGATATTTAGATTTCGAAAATTTAAAAGGAATTTCTGAAAATGAAATTGATTTTTCTAATCGAATTAATAAAATGTGCTCCATTGAAGCCTTAGAAGCCATCACTCAAGAATTGGATAAAGCTATTTACTATATTGAGAGAAACGCCCATGCTAAAATGCTCTTTCATGCGCTTACCATTCGATTATATCATATTATTAAGGATAATTCATTAATTTTGGTTCATTGAGAAAATGATGCTTGTGCAGATGTGACGAATGGTAACTTCTTTTGACTTTAATTTATTTAGATATTCATTTTAAAAATTTTCTTGCTTATAAAAAGTAGAAATAATTGTTTTGCTAAGTGTGTACTTCTATTTTTTAGTAAAACGTAAATAAATTCCTCAAAAAGTTATTTCATCGCACTCGTTGATTCTCTATTTATTAATTCATTTTATTAATTTAAGATATGGGATGCGATAGTTGTAGTACCGGAAAACCCACAGGATGCAAGAGTAACGGTGGTTGTGGCACAGGTGGTTGTAACCGAATGAATGTGCATGATTGGTTAGCCAATCTTCCTTTTAGTGACCCCGAAAGTAGTTGTCGAATTGTAGAAATTACTTTTAATCAAGGAAGCCGCAAAGATTTTTACAGAAATAATTCATTAAATTTTTATGAGAAAGGCGACATTGTTGCCTTAGAAGGAATCAATGGTTTTGATGTAGGAACCGTAAATCTTACAGGCGAATTAGTTCGTCTTCAGATGAAGAAAAAAGGAGTAAAAGAAGATAGTGCCGACATAAAAAAAATATTACGAATTGCTACCGATAGCGATATTGAAAAATGGAAAGCAACAAAACTTCGTGAGAAAGAAGTGCTGATCAGAAGCAGGGCAATTGCTCGCCAACTCAATGTGGAATTGAAAATGGCGGAAGTAGAAATTCAAGCAGATGGTAAAAAAGCAACCTTCTTTTATATTGCTGATGAACGCGTAGATTTTCGTGAATTGATAAGAGTGTATGCTTCCGAGTTTAAAGTAAAAGTGGAGATGAAGCAAATCGGTGCGCGCCAAGAAGCGGGAAAAGTGGGTGGTATCGGTAGTTGTGGCCGAGAACTTTGTTGTAGTACCTGGCTTACCGATTTTAAAAGTGTGAATACCAATGCGGCACGTTATCAAAATTTAAGTATCAATCAAACCAAATTAAGCGGGCAATGCGGCAGATTGAAATGTTGCCTCAATTATGAATTAGATACTTATTTAGATGCGCTACAAAATTTTCCTGAAGATGCGGAAATAATTGAAGTAGCCAAAGGCCGGGCGTATTTATTGAAGAAAGATATTTTCCGAAATTTGATGTGGTACACGATGGCAGATTCTACCAAACATTATCCGCTTTCAATAGAAACAGTAAAAAAAATCAAAGCTCAAAATAAAGAAGGCATTAAGCCGGAAGCATTAGAAACGGTGGAGATAGTGAGTGGTAAAGAAATAGAAGTAGAGCCGGAATTTGTAGATGTGGTAGGACAAATCAGTTTAAAATCTCTTGAAAAAAATAGTAGAAAACGTAGAGACAATGAAAGAAGAGGAAATGCTAATCAAAATGCAAAACCTCAGCGTTCTAAATCTAATCCACAACAAGGAGCTCAAAATAAAAAACCCGGAAACCGACCGAACCAACCCAAACCGGGAAATAAAAATAGACCACCAAAAAACGAAAATTGATAGATTAAGAATTGGATTTTTTGCAAAAAGAAATCATTACTTAAAACTTACCTTTGTGGGGTATGTCTATTCGCATTTCTAATCTTACAAAAATTTATGGCAATCAAAAAGCGGTGAACGCTATTTCCTTTGTAGCTCCCGATAATGAAATTGTTGGTTTTTTAGGGCCTAATGGAGCCGGAAAATCTACTACAATGAAGATGATCACCGGATTTTTACAAGCCGATTCCGGAAACATTTCTGTAAATGGTATTGATGTAAATAAGCAATCGTTGGAGGCAAAACAAAAAATTGGTTATCTGCCTGAAGGCAATCCGCTGTATGTAGAAATGTATGTGAGGGAATATTTACAATTTATAGCCGGCGTACATCAAATTAAAAATACAAAAGCGCGGATAGAAGAAGTGATTACTCTTACAGGATTACAAAAAGAGAGTAATAAAAAAATCAAGCAACTCAGCAAAGGCTATAAACAAAGAGTGGGCTTAGCTGCAGCATTAATTCATGATCCTGAAGTATTGATTTTAGACGAACCCACAAGCGGATTAGATCCGAATCAAATTGTAGAAATAAGGCAAGTAGTAAAAGATTTAGGTAAAAATAAAACAGTACTTTTTTCATCCCATATTCTTCAAGAAGTAGAAAGTATTTGTGATAGAGTAGTAATCATTCATAAAGGTGAAATAGTGGCGAATGATAGTTTACAAAATTTACAATCCTTACACAAATCTGAACAAATAGTAATGGTACAATTTGCCAAAGAAGTTTCATTAGATGATTTATCTGTTTTAGAAAATGTAGAAAAAGTAGAAATGCAGAATGGCATCTATTCTATCCATACGCATCAACCGGAAAAAATAAAAAAGCTTTTATTAGAATATAGTTTACAAAATAATTTGGATATACTTTCTTTGCAAAGCAAGAATAAAAGTTTAGAAGAAGTATTCAGTAATTTAACATCAACATAAAATTTAAAAACAAAAAATATGAGTTACATCGCACACCTACATGCACGACAAATTTTAGATAGTAGAGGAAATCCAACGGTAGAAGTAGAAGTACTTACAGAGAATGAATATATGGGTAGAGCGTCCGTGCCATCAGGTGCCAGCACGGGTATTCATGAAGCAATAGAATTGCGCGATAACAACAAAAAAGTGTATGGAGGAAAAGGTGTTTTAAAAGCTGTAGAAAATGTCAATTCAATTCTATCCTCAGAATTATTAGGTTGGGATGTTGCCGACCAAACAGGAATAGATCAACACATGTTGGCCTTAGATGGCACAGAAAATAAAAGTAAATTAGGCGCAAATGCAATGCTGGCGGTTAGTTTAGCGGTTGCTAAAGCTGCTGCGTTAGAAGCGAATCTTCCTTTGTACCGATATGTTGGAGGCACCAATGCAAGAATTTTGCCGATGCCGATGATGAATATTTTAAATGGCGGGGCACATGCGGATAATAAAATTGATTTTCAAGAATTCATGATTATGCCGGTAGGCGCTTCTTCATTTAGCGAAGCATTGCGTTGGGGCGTAGAAGTTTTTCATACGCTGAAAGAAGTGTTGAAGAAAAATGGATACAGCACGAATGTGGGAGATGAAGGTGGTTTTGCGCCCAATATTCAAAGTAATGAAGAAGCGATTGAAACTGTTTTGACTGCAATTCACAAAGCAGGATTTAAAACCGGCAGCCAAATGGCCATCGCTATGGATGCGGCCAACAGTGAGTTGTGGAATGCCAAAGAAAAAAAATATATTTTTCATAAGAGTGATGGTAAAAAAATGAACAGCGAGCAATTAGTAGATTTCTGGAAAAAATGGGTAAAAAATTATCCGATCGTTTCTATTGAAGACGGCATGGCAGAAGATGATTGGAAAGGTTGGAAATTATTAACGGAAGCGGTTGGCAATAAAGTACAATTAGTAGGCGATGATTTATTTGTAACCAATGTAAAAAGATTACAAAAAGGAGTTGATGAAAAAATAGCTAACGCATTATTGGTAAAAGTGAATCAAATAGGAACATTGACAGAAACTATCAACGCCGTTTCTTTAGCACAAAATAATGGATTCAATACCATCATGAGTCATAGAAGTGGTGAGACGGAAGACACTACCATTGCGGATCTTGCGGTAGCATTGAATTGCGGCCAAATAAAAACCGGATCTGCAAGCCGTACCGATCGCGTAGCAAAATACAATCAATTAATAAGAATAGAAGAAATGCTGGGTGAAAGTGCTATTTTTCCAAAAGGAAAAATTAAATTTGGTAAAAGTTAGTCGCACACTTTGGTTTATAAATGAAAAAAGTAAAAAAAATAATCATCAATAAATATCTGTTAGCAGGAACAGCTTTTTTAGTGTGGATTTTATTTTTTGATCAAAATAATTTGGTGCTGCAATTTAAGAAGATGAGAGAATTGCATCAATTAAAGGAAAGCGAAAAAACGATGACGCTACAAATTCAGCAGGCAGAAAATGAATTGCAATTATTAAAAACCAATCCTGCTACATTGGAGCGCTATGCAAGAGAAAAATATTTGATGAGAAAAGATAATGAAGATTTATTTGTGGTTACCATAGATTCTTCATTGATACAATAATTTAAAATAAAGATGGGTAGTAATGGATAAATTAAATTTATCTATTACTACTTTGTTTTTTATAAGCAATGACCAAAAAAGAAAGATATCAATTTGTAATAAATTATTTTGTTTTGAATCAGCCGGATGCCAAGACAGAATTGTTGTACGACAATCCGTATCAGTTATTGGTATCTGTAATTTTATCGGCGCAATGCACTGATAAAAGAGTTAATCAAACTACGCCACTCATTTTTGAACAATATCCCGACATTCCTTCACTGAGTTTGGCTACACAAGAATCACTTTTTCCTTTGATAAAAAGTATTTCTTATCCCAACAATAAAACCAAACATTTGATAGGAATGGCGAAGATGGTGATGGACAAATTTAATGGAGAAATTCCTATGACTGTAAATGAATTAATTCAATTACCGGGAGTAGGAAGAAAGACGGCGAATGTGATTACTTCCGTAGTAGACCAACAACCTAACATGGCAGTAGATACGCACGTTTTCAGAGTGGCCAACCGAATTGGATTAGCGAAATCGTCTACACCGCTCGGAGTTGAAAAGGAATTAATAAAGAATTTACCGAAAGATTTAATTTATATTGCACATCATTGGTTAATATTGCATGGACGATACATTTGTGTGGCTCGTAAACCTAAATGTGAAATCTGCGGATTAAGAAAAGTTTGTAAATATTACGCCACAATTGTTCAACCAAAAACTAAATAAGTTTTTAAACATTTCTTCTCGATTATGAATCCAAGGTTAGTGTTTCTTTTTCTCTTTATTTTATTAATCAATAAAGCGGAAGCCCAGAATTATGATGATAATGACCAAGATTTTACTTACGAAGTAGGTGTTTCAATTGGAACTATGGGTGCTTTTACTGATGTAGGCGGTAGAGATGGAAAAGGCGGAAGTTTTTTAAAAGATTTTAATTTTAAAACGCTACAGTTTTCAGGTGGAATATATGCCGGTGTAATGTATAAAGATTTTTTGGGCCTTCGTCTTGAAGGAACTTATGGCTCAGTAAAAGGCTATGACAGTATTCTTCCGCCCAATGATCAACAAGAAAGATATTTGAGAAACTTGAATTTTGAATCCAAAATTTTAGAATTGTCATTGGTGGCCGAATTTCATCCGATAGAAGTTTTTTGGGATCATTATCCTTTAATATCGCCTTATGTGGTGGCAGGTATTGGTTATTATCATTTCAATCCGCAAGCAGATTTAAATGGAACTAAAATAGATCTGCAACCGCTTCGTACCGAAGGCCAAGGATTTGATGAATATCCGGATCGAAAAGTTTATAGCCTCAATCAAATGAATATTCCACTAGGTATAGGTGCCAGTTATTTTATTACGGATAGAATCAATGTAAAACTTGAATTTCAATACCGACTTTTATTTACAGATTATTTAGATGATGCGAGCACAAAATATATTGACCCTGCTTTATTTTCAAAATATTTATCCGGCAATGATTTAACCAATGCTTTAATTTTGAATGATAGAAGTAAGCCCGGAGCTCAAACGGCGCATGTAGACGGTATTCGTGCCTCATCAAAATATAATGATGCTTATTATTCCTTCAGTCTTAAAATTGGATTCGCAATAGGAAGATAAACTAAAGAAAGGCAGAAATTAATTCAGCATTTTTTTAATTTCATCTTTTATTTCTTGTTTGGTAAATGGTATACCCATTATTTTATTCAATCCCTTTGCATCTACTAAATATTGGTCTCTTATAATCTTAATCAATTGGCCATTGTTTAATTCCGGTATTAATATTTGTTCAAAGTTTTTTAAAATATCTCCCAAATTTTTTGGAAAAGGTCTGATATAACGGAGATGCGTATGCGAAATTGATTCACCTTCTTGAATTAATTCTGCAACCGCACTTTTTATGGCGCCATAAGTACTTCCCCAACCGAGAACTAATAACTTTCCTTTTTCTAATCCGTTATCTAAATTTTGTTCAGGAATGTAATCCGCGATTTTATCTACTTTTTCTTGGCGAATTTTCACCATCAATTGATGGTTATCCGGATCGTAACTTACATTGCCGGTTATGTTTTGTTTTTCTAATCCGCCAACGCGATGTTCTAATCCTGCAAAACCGGGCACAGCCCATGCTCTCACTAATTTTTCATCGCGCAAATACGGTTGAAAAATTTCTTCATTATGCCCTAATTGAGTTTTAAAATTCACTTCTATTTTCGGTAGATCTTTACTCTGCGGAAATTTCCATGGCTCTGCTCCGTTAGCAATATATCCATCACTTAAGAAAATTACCGGAGTCATATGTTGTATGGCAATTCGTGCCGCTTCAAAAACTGCTTCAAAGCAATCACTCGGAGTACTTGCGGAAATTATCGGCATTGGGCTCTCACCATTTCTTCCATAATAAGCTTGTAATAAATCACTTTGCTCTGTTTTAGTTGGTAATCCTGTAGAAGGGCCGCCTCTTTGTATATCGCAGATCAACAAAGGGATTTCCAACATCATAGCTAATCCCATTGCTTCAGATTTGAGTGCCATTCCCGGTCCGCTGGTAGTTGTCACACCTAAACTCCCTCCATAGGATGCTCCAATAACAGAACTTATTGCTGCAATTTCATCTTCTGCTTGAAAAGTTTTTACGCCAAAAGATTTATGCTTGCTCAATTCGTGCAAAATATCACTTGCCGGAGTGATGGGATAAGTTCCTAAAAATAATTGTAATCCGCTTTTTTCGGATGCAGCGATCAAACCTAATGCCACGGCTTGATTGCCCATAATATTTCGATATTTTCCGGCCTCCATTTTTGCTTTTTCTACCGCATATCTGGAAGTGAAAGTTTCGGTAGTATCGCCATAATTATATCCTGCTTGGAGCACTTTAATATTGCTTTCTAATATCTCCGGAGTCTTAGAGAATTTTTCTTTTAGAAAACGAATGGTATTCTCCATATCGCGATTATACATCCAATACAAAAATCCGAGCACAAACATATTTTTCGCACGATCTTTTTCTTTAGTTCCCATTGCGAAATCTTTCAAAGCTTCGCGCGTAATTTTAGTTACATCAATTTTTATGACTTCAAATTCATCTAAACTGCCATCTTCTAATGGAGACACTCCATCGGGATAATTTGCTAAACGCAAATTCTTTACATCAAAGCCATCAATGTTAGCGATTATTTTTCCTTGTTTTTTCAGGCTTTTTAAATTTGTTTTCAATGCGGCTGCATTCATTGCTACCAGTACATCACAACGATCGCCGGGAGTAAAAATTCTATCACTGGAAAATCGTAATTGAAATCCACTTACTCCGGGAATAGTACCTTGCGGTGCTCTTATTTCTGCAGGAAAATCAGGAAAAGTAGCTAAGTCAATTCCCATCAAAGCGGTATTGTTAGTAAATTGCGTGCCTGTTAATTGCATTCCGTCTCCACTATCGCCTGCAAATTTTATTACTACTTCTTTAAGGGTTATATCTGTTGTACTCATCGTAAAATCTAATTAAGCAAATTTAAACTTTCAGCTACAAAATATTCATTTAATATTTACGTACTTAGAAATAATTAATAATCCTGTAATTAATGAATCAGACATTCTAATTGAGGTTGGTGAAATGATGTTGTGTTAAAAGATCCTTCATCTCTAATTATTAGAGTCAGTCAATCACTTGGTAATTTAATTCTATCCCAAAAATCGGTATTCTATCCCAAATATTTTAAGAAAACATAAGCCCTAAATATGTTTGCTGCTGTAAATAGCAGGAAGCCGAAAATGCTTAAACAGAGTAGGCATTAAATTTTAAATTATTAAAAATGAAAAAAATTAAATTTACTTTTTTGTTGCTTCTAATAGCCGGATTAGCCGGTGTATTTGCACAAGAACGCGGACACTCTTTTAGCCCGAATTACAAAGGATATTATTTTTTAAGAACTCATTTTACGGGTGATGATTTATCACTAGAAAGTAATGGTGCAAGTAGCAAAATGATGAATGGCGCTTCATTTATGTCGTCAAATAATGGAGCCACCGGTACTATGTGGCAATTTGTTCCGGATGAAAATCATAAAGGATGGTATAGATTAAAATCTAAGGATCAGGGAAATAATAAATGTCTGGAAAGCAATGGTAAAGATAGTAATGTGAAAGGTGGTGCTTCTTTTATGGATGATTGTAAAAACGTATCAGGACAACTTTGGAGGCTTGAATTAGTAAGCAGTAATAATGGCGATCATCTTTATCGATTACGGTCGATGCTGCATGAAAATAAATTTTCTTTAGAAGGTAATACTCCTGATGGGATCAAAGGGGGTAATGCCTTTATGAATACTACCCAAAATGTATCGGGACAAATGTGGAGATTGGTTCCGGTAAAATAATTTTTTTGAAAACTCACATAGCTGTATGATTTTGCATATAGCTATGTGAGTTATCTAAAAATCTTTCAATGATATTCTGAGGAAACTTACAACATTTTTTAGTGGTAGTATAGCCTTCTAACTTGCTCACGAAGTATTGAAGACATACATTTGACAAACTTTACTATCTTCAAGAATGGCATTTAAATATTTTCTTTCCCTTCTTTTTTTCATTACCAATTTTGCCACAGCTCAAAATCTATTGTTGGAAAATGAAATTCGAAAAATAGATAATCATATTATTTATGGCCGCTTTGATAAAGCTCAACAATTAACTAATACTTTGTATAATCAGATTAAAACTTCGAGCTCGAAAAAAGAATATCAAAACGAACTCTTGGAGTTACAATTCAGAAAGGCTCTTATCCTTGACCGGCAAGAAGAGGCGCCCTCCAAACTACTGAAAATTCTACAAGAAACTGTATATGAGGCAGAAGATAGCCATCTTTTTTCTTTATCGTACCGCATATATTTATTGATGGCATTATGTTATGAAAAAGTCGACAATTTTGACTTGGCTGATAAATACTTGAATCTTGCCTATCAATTGTATGAAAAATATGATTTGGAAAGCATATATAGCACCTACTGCGTTAGAAGAAGCTCCTATTATCGATATATAAACAAGTTAGATTCGGTTTTGTATTTTGCCAAACAAGCCTATCAATACGCCGGGAAATACCAAAATGAAACTGACCTTATCGACTCTTATATTCTACTCAGTTTCGTTGCAAATAGGACTAAAAATTATAGCGACGCTCTGAAATATAGTTTTAGGCTCTTGCAGAGCCATAAAAAACACAAAGATACCACTGCTTTAGCTTCTACATTTAATAGTATCGCCAGGCAGTATCTAAGTACTAGTGATTTTCAAAAAGCAATGTTGTATAACGATTCGTCACGCATTTTTTACAAGAGTAAACCTACATTGATATACAATATTGATTATCCTAAAACGAGGTATGAATTATTTGAAGCGATGGGCAATATTGATTCTGCCTATTATTATCTCAAAGAGTATCAACACGAATGGGAATCTCAAAAAGCGCAGGAAGAAAAAGTAAAAGCAAAAGAGCTGGAAGAGCGATACGAGAGCGACAAAAAGGAAATTATTATTAAAGACAAGAATAAGCAAATGATTTTTATAGGTGCATTGTTGGGGGCTATTGTTATTGCTTCTGTATTACTGATTCGAAAAAACAAAAAAATTGGGAAGCAAAATAGAATTATTAGCACACAAGTAGATGAGCTTTCCAAAACTTTAGGACAAAAACAAATGCTTCTTTCTGAATTACAACATCGAGTGAAAAACAATTTACAACACATCATCAGTATTTTAGAAATTCAAAAAGAATCTGTTGATTTTAATAATATTGATGAATTGATAAGAGGAAATCAAAATCGTATACACTCAATGGCGCTTCTTCACAAAAAATTAAACACGTTTGATCAGGTAAATACAGTAGAATTAAATAGATACATCACCGAGCTTTCAGAATTAGTAAAAAATTCATATGATAACTACAAGAAAAAAATCAATCTGAATATACAATGTGATATAGCAACTATGTCAATTGAGAAAGCATTACCATTAGGTTTAATCGTGGTAGAATTAATAAGTAATAGTATGAAGTATGCTTTTAAGAATAAAAAAGTAGGAATCATAGACATAAAATTTGCCAAAAGCGAGATGGGAAATCATTTTTGCTATAATGATAATGGATGTGGATACGATTTCAATTTTAAAAATGACACAGGACTGGGACAAGAAATTATAAAAGGATTAATAGATCAGCTGGACGGAAAGATATCGACCAATGAAGAATCCGGATTTGAATTAATTGTATATTTTAAGTAATCTTAACTATGAAAGTAAAAACAATACTACTGGTCGAAGATGATTTTTTGAATAGAAGACTTTATAAAAAAGTACTTGTAGAAAATAATTATAATGTTTTAGAAGCAAAAAATATGAAAGAGGCGTTAGAGGTTATAAAAAATGAAAATCCCGATTTGGCAATCTTAGATATCAACCTCGGTGAAGGTGAGCGCGATGGTATTATGCTTGGGCAACAGATTCAAGAAAAATTCGAGCTTCCTTTTATTTACCTAACCGCCTATGATTCTTCCTCAATTATTACCAGAGCCGTGGAAACCGCGCCTTATTCTTATTTGACCAAACCATTCAAAGATGTAGATTTAATTGTGTCGGTAGAAATTGCACTCAAAAAATCGGTACACCTTCAAAAGAACAAGCAATCCATTTTAGTAAAAGACCAAGATTATAATGTAGCACTTCCTATTGATACTATCAATTACATAGAATCGGATGGTAATTACCTGCTTTTTCATACAGATACCAGAATCTATAAATCCCGATCCACCATCAAACAAATGATGGATACTCTTGCCGAAAGTACTTTTGCTCAAGTACACAGAGCGTATATCGTAAATAAAACCAAAATCGATAAATTTAATTTTAGAAGCCTAATGATTAAAAATATCGAAATACCCATTTCTAAGAATTATATGGACACATCACTTCGTGGTTATAAGAATCTCCTAAATAAAAAAAGCAAATAGGATAAATGAGTAGAATTAAAATTTTATGGATTGGGCTCATACTGTCCATCGGTTTTATCGGATGCGCTATTCTTGGTAAAGGAAATAGAAACTATTCCCAAGATTATTTTTTAAGTGATTTAAGTAAACTCGAAAAAGTAAATGCGCATTTCGATATTCTTCATCATCAATGGGGCGGAGCAAATGGTGGTGTTTCAAAAGAAAATGTTTTTATTAGAGATGGAAAAATAATCTGTAGAGCTAATGGCGATTTGTATGAAGGATCTATACAGGGAGTTGACAGAAACTCTAAACCAAAATTTCATACAGATCGTAATGATCCTAAATTCGGAAAAACTTGGACAAATAGAGTAGGCGGTTGCTTTATGTTTAATAAAAAAACGGGTTATGGAAGTTATAGGGTAATTGCGAAACTTCCCACTCAATTAGGCGTTGCATCTGCATTTTGGACCTTTTTTTATAATGAAATTTATCCTTCTCATCCCGATTATGAAAAATTTAAACAGGAAGGCTTGCATGAACAAGGTGATAAAAAAAGAGGATTTTATATTGTAAGAAATCATGAAATAGATATAGAATTTCCATCGCATTTAGAAGGTGAAAAATTATATAAACCTTCGCTCTCGAATGTGAAATTGAATGTATGGAGAGGTGAACTTAAAAACACTAAAGTTCAAAAAGATGCTGAAGAGTATTGGGAAGAATTTCAAACAGGACTTACTCCGGTCGGGAAAAATATGGGCGATGGACAATTTCATGAATTCAGATTTGATTGGTACGCCAACAGAGTTGAATATTATATTGATGGAGTTTTACTTCGCATTCATAAAGATGGTGAGAAAGGAAAATCAATTCCGGATATCGCCGGATATTTCACCATGGGACTTTGGTTCCCTTCTTCTCCATTATCGGAAAAGCCATGGTTAGTAAATCCTAAACGAGCTTGGGCAGGTGGTGTAATCGGCGCTGATGGCGGAATGAAAGCAAATTTTGAATCAGTAGAAATGGAAATAAGCCGATTTGAATTTATTCCTTTTAAAAAAGAAAAACGAATTAGAGTTCTTCAAGAAACTTATCAACCCAATGTAAAAGGTCAGTTTGTTTCGGAGCAATAAACGCTTTAAATTTCTTAATTACCGATTGTACAAAACATTTTATTTAATTCATTTTAAGACGGTATATTGTGGCATAAAATCATTTATTATGAAGAAATATTTTTTAGCACCTATGATTCTATTTTCTTTACCCATATTAGTAGCAGCGCAACCAAAACTTGTGCAAAAAGTAGAAAAAAAAAGGCAATGAAATTGTTATCCCTTTTGAGAAATATGTTTTGCCAAACGGCCTTACCGTTATAGTTTCTGAAGATCATAGTGATCCTGTGGTGCACGTAGATGTTACTTACCACGTAGGAAGTGCGCGCGAAGAAATTGGTAAAAGTGGTTTTGCACATTTCTTTGAACACATGATGTTTCAAGGAAGTGATAATGTGGCCGACAAAGAACATTTTAAAATAATTACAGAATCCGGAGGTACATTAAATGGAAGTACGAATACTGACAGAACCAATTATTATGAAACTGTTCCAAGTAATCAAATAGAAAAAATGCTTTGGTTAGAAAGTGATAGAATGGGTTTTCTATTAGATGCAGTTACTCAATTCAAATTTGAAATTCAACGCTCTACTGTAAAAAATGAAAGAGGCCAAAACTATGATAATCGCCCTTATGGATTGGCTCGAGAGGTTACTGCGAAAGCGTTGTATCCTTATGGCCATCCTTATTCTTGGTTAACGATTGGCTACATTGAAGATCTTAATAGAGTGAATGTAAATGATCTTAAAAACTTTTTCTTGAGATGGTATGGTCCTAACAATGCAACGCTTACCATTGCCGGAGATGTGAAAACAAAAGATGTATTAAAAATGGTGCAGAAATATTTTGGTTCCATCCCGCCCGGGCCGGAAGTGAAGCCTGTACAATTACCTCCGGTACAATTAGAAAAAACAAATTATGTAAGCTATGTAGATAATTATGCAAAATTGCCAATGCTACAAATTACTTACCCAACAGTTCCTAATTATGATGCAGACATGGCGCCATTAGCGTGCTTAGCGCAAATTTTAGGGCAAGGAAGAAATTCACTTTTATTCCAAAATATGGTGAAGACTCAAAAAGCTTTACAGGCAAGTGCTTTCAGTAGTTTGGATGAATTAGCCGGTACACTTTCCATTATGGTAATTCCATTACCGGGCAGCAATTTGGCCGATATGGAAAAATTGGTCAATGAATCTTTAAAAGAATTTGAAAAAAATGGAGCTTCCGATGATGATATTGAAAAATTCAAAACCGGTTATGAAAGCCGCATCATCAATGGCTTAGCAAGCGTGTCAGGCAAAGCTTCGCAGTTAGCTGCTTTTGAAACTTACACAGGCAATCCAAATATGATTGGGAAATTATTGAGCATGTATCAAAATGTAACGAAAGAGGATGTGATGCGTGTGTATAATAAATACATCAAAAATAAACCATCAGTTGTATTGAGTGTATTGCCGAAAGGAAAAGAAAATCTGATCGCAGCTCCCGACAATTTTACCGTAGATAGTTCTAATTATAAAAGACCTAATTATGGTTATGATGGTTTGAAATACAACAAACCCAAAGATAATTTTGATAGAAAAATAATGCCGCCATCAGGCCCGAATCCTGTAGTGAAAGTGCCCAATTTTTGGAAGAAAGGATTGAGCAATGGCATTCAAGTAATTGGTGTAGAAAATGATGAAATTCCTGTAGTGAATTTGAATATTTATTTAAAAGGAGGAACTATTTTAGAACAAAATAATCTGTCGAAAGCCGGTCTGGTAAGTCTTTTCGCGAGTATGATGTCGGAAGATACAAAAGACAGATCAAGCGAAAGCATTTCTCTTGAATTAGAAAAATTAGGAAGTTCGATTAGAGTTTCGAATACAACAGATGCAATCGTTTTTTCTGTTCAATCCTTATCCAAAAATTTGGCGAAGACTTTAGAAATATTAGAAGAGAGAATGCTAAGGCCGAAATTTACTCAAGCCGCATTTGATCGATTAAAAAAACAAACGATTGAAGGCATTAAAAATTCAAAAAGCCAAGCTTCATCTGTAGCCAATGTAGTGTTTGATAAAATTAATTATGGAAGTGGAAATGTGTTTGGAGTTTCAAGCGATGGTACAGAGAAAAGTGTAAGCGAAATTACTTTAGCCGATATCCAAAACTATTATGATCATTACATTTCATCCAACGATGCTAAAGTAGTGGTGGTGGGAAGTGTAAAAGAAAATGAAGTGCTTTCTCATTTAGGATTTTTATCAAAATTACCTTCGCAAGTAATTCATTTACCGGAAGTACCTAAAGCTCCTAAAGTGGAGAAAACAAAAATTTATATTGTCAATATTCCTAAGGCTGCACAAACAGAATTCAGAGTCGGTTATGTAACCAATTTAAAATACGATGCCACCGGCGAATATTATAAAGCAAGTTTGGCCAGCTACAATTTGGGAGGAGGTTTCAACAGCCGATTGAATATACGCTTACGCGAAGATAAAGGCTGGACGTATGGTGCAAGAGCCGGATTTTCAGGAAATAAATATACGGGTGCATTCGCTTTCAGTAGCGGTATCAGAGCCAATGCTACGGATAGTGCATTGGTAGAAATTATCAATCAAATAAAAGAGTATCAGCAAAGTGGGCCAACAAAAGAAGAGGTCAATTTTATGAAAAATTCTATTGGCCAAAGTGATGCAAGAAATTATGAAACAGGTTTTCAAAAAGCGGCATTTATCAGCAGAATTTTGATGTATAATCTGCCTGCAAATTTTGTAGAACAACAAACAAAAATCTTGAACAATATTTCCACATCAGAAATTGATGCGCTTGCCAAAAAATATTTTGATTTGAATAAGATGAATATTTTGTTGGTAGGAGATAAAGAACAATTTATGCCGGGATTAAAAGATTTGGGTTATGAAATAATCGAATTGGATGCCGATGGTAATCGATTATAATTGCGCAATCTGAAATAAAATAATGAACTCTCGGAGATTTTCTCCGAGAGTTTTTTATTGTAAAATTTTTTATAAAAATGATAATGGAACTCGAAATCATTTTATAAAAAATAAACCTAAAAACTTCTCGTGTATAAATTGTTGCTTTCTTTGTAGAAGAGATGAATAAAACAAAATCCATCAAGACCTTTTTATTTAGTCAGCATCTTGCAGATGGCATAAGAGTTACGCTTGAAATTATTATTCCCACTATTGTTTTTGCATGGTTGGGAGATATTAAAATCGGAATGACGCTTTCTCTCGGAGCGCTGTGTGTGAGTATCAGCGATGGTCCCGGACCGGTAGTGCATAAGAGAAATGGAATGTTGTATTGTAACATTTTCATTTTTATAATGGCATTTCTTACCGGATTTGCGAATACGAATATGATTACGCTAGGCATTTTTGTGCTCTTTACCACTTTCTTCTTTACGATGTTTTCTGTTTATGGAAATCGAGCAGCTACAATTGGTACAGCTGCATTGCTTATTATGATTTTGCGAATGTCGAAAGTGATTCCGGCATCAGATGTACTCATTGAAAGCCTTTATGTACTTGCCGGAGGAGTGTGGTATATGATTGTTGCATTATTGTTATACAAACTCACGCCGTATCGTCCGGCACAAAGAGCTTTGGGAGATTGTATTAATGAGACTGCAAAATATTTAGAAATCAAATCGAGATTGTATGATACCCATTCAAATTTAGAAAAGGAATATAAGCTTTTGATAGAGCAACAAATTGCCGTAAATGAAAAGCAAGATACAGTAAGAGAATTATTATTTAAGAATCGATCTATTTTAAAAGAATCCACGCATTATGGGCGTGTATTGGTTTTGACCTTCACTTATGTAGTTGATTTGTTCGAGCATATTATGGCTACTTGGTACGATTATACTTCTTTGAGAGAAAGATATAAAGACACCGGTATCTTAGAAGAAGTAAAAAGAATTTTACAAATTCTTACAGAAGATTTACACCACATTGGCGAAGCCATTCATTCTCAAACATCCTATACACAAAGAAAAGAGTTGTTACCGGAATTAGAAAAATTAAAGATAAAAATTGATGCACTTACAGATTCCGGAAGTACGATCATGCTCAAAAAAATCTTGATCAATTTAATAAGATTAGATAAAAATATAGATCAGATAACTCAATATTTTAAGGAGGATTTGTCAGGAAGAAAAAAGACAACTAACAGTAATGACTATTCGAAATTTGTATCTCATCAAAAAATAAATGGAACGGTATTAAAGAATAACCTTACCATGGAGTCCTCTATATTTCGGCATGCATTGCGCATGATGATTACTTGTGGAGTTGGATTTGCGATTTCTAAATTTATTTCTACGGGACATCATAGTTATTGGATCTTAATGACGATTATCATCATTCTAAAACCTGGTTTTAGTCTTACCAAAGAAAAAAATTATGATCGTTTGATCGGTACATTAGCCGGAGGAGTTATTGGTTTGATCATCTTGGCTTTTATAAGCGACAGGTATGTTTTATATGCATTGATTATCTTTTTCATGATTGGCACGTACACTTTTGTGCGTCTCAATTACATTGTGATGGTGATTTTTTTGACACCTTATGTGCTCATCTTATTTGACTTTTTAGGATTGGGTGCATTGAATGTGGCCAATGAAAGATTGTCGGATACGGCCATAGCATCAGGTCTGGCTTTTTTAGCGAGTTATTTTTTATTTCCTCGATGGGAATCAGTAACCATCTTCAATTACATGACATCGGTCTTACAAGCCAACATAAATTATCTAAAAAAATTAAGAGAAATTTTTCTCGGGAAAAAAATTGCTATGCTGGATTATAAATTAATTCGAAAAGAATTATTTGTGAGCACGGCCAATTTATCCGCGGCTTTACATCGCATGTTGAGTGAACCGAAAAGCAAACAATTCAACAAAAAAAAGATTTATGAATTTGTAGTTTTAAATCATGTGCTTTCTTCTAACATTGCGAGCCTTACTTCTTCTTCCATGAACAATGAAGAACCATTATCTTCTTCTTATCAAAATTTGGTAAGAAAAACTTTGGAAAAATTACAAAAGAGTGTACAAAATTTGGATGTCGTTTCTTCAAATGAAGACGTAGAAATACATGCTTCGGAGAAAGAAGGAATAGAGCCGAACGATGTTCATTTAAAAGAACAATTATCTTTTATTTACAAAGTTTCAGATGACATTTATAAATTGAGCAAGGTGATAAAAAGCTAAAAATTACAAAAGGCATTTATTATAAAACCGCAGATAATAATATTCTTATTCCCACAATTCCCAAACAAACGGCTAAAGATTTTATAATTATTTTCCCTTTAATTCTTCTGGATAAAAAAGCGCCCAACTGCGCTCCGGGAATAACTCCTATGGCCAAGAAAATAACCATTTTTCGTACCATTGGATCATCATAACTTCCTTGAAATATATGTGTGACAACACTTACAGATGCCATGACGGCTAAAATAAAATGCGATGTAGCCGTAGCAATATGTACTGGAAATAATAACCATTCACTCATGGCAGGAACGTGAATTATGCCGCCGCCAATTCCTAATAATGGAGAAAAATAGCCGACAAATAAACTGATCAACATTCCTAATTGAAGATTATATGAATAATCATAATTTACACCCCATTTATCAGTAAGATGTCGTACTACCCAATTTTTACGCACAATTAAATTTTGATGATTGCTTGATTTTTTCCCTCCTTTTGAAAATAAAAAAATGGCTAAACCAACGAGTACAAATCCAAAAATAATATTGAAGATATCTCGTGGAATTACCTTGGTCGTCAGCACCCCGAGTATAGAACCTGGAATGGTGCAAATAGCAAAAATAATTCCTGCCTTAAAATCTACACGCTTTGATTTCATGTAAGCAATAGAACCTGAAATAGCATTGCATGCTACTACTCCCATCGAAATAGCAGTGATACTATCCGGCGATAAATTAGGAGCAGACAAAATTAAAAGTGGGACTAAAATAAATCCTCCTCCCGCGCCGATCAATGTGCCTATGGTGCCGATGCAAAACCCGATAAAAATGAGGAGATAAATATTTTCCATTTTTTTGAAAGCCGAACCAGTTCTAATTTTTAAAAGAATTAAAATCGAAAAAAAATATTTTCTCTATTTATTTTCTAATAATTTATTCACTTCTATTTTAGCCAGGTCTCTAATTGCTTCTGCAATATGAGCTGCATTCAACCCAATTTCATCATACAATTGTTTTGGAGAACCATGGTCTATAAATCTATCCGGAATTCCCATCACTTTTACTTCGGCATTATAATGATGATCATTCATGAATTCTAAAATGGCAGATCCAAATCCTCCTTTAATAGTTCCATCTTCAACCGTAATTATCTTAGAAAATTGAGCGAATACTTCATGCAATAAATTTTCATCTAATGGTTTTACAAAACGAAGATCATAATGTGCAGGATTAAGTCCTTCATTCTTTACATCACGAATGGCAGAGGCTGCAAAATTACCCACATGCCCAAAAGATAAAATAGCGATTTCTTCTCCGTCTTTTAATTTTCTACCGGTGCCGATTTTAATTTCTTTCATTTCGGTTTTCCAATCTGCCTTTACCGCTTCGCCGCGAGGGTAGCGGATTACAAAAGGATGGTTGGTACTTTCTAATTGAGATGTGTACATTAAATTTCTTAATTCACTTTCATTCATCGGGGCACTTACAATCATGTTGGGAATACATCGCATATAAGCAATATCAAACGCACCATGATGTGTTGGTCCGTCTTCTCCTACAAGGCCGGCTCTATCCAAACAAAAAACGACAGGTAAATTTTGTAAAGCCACATCATGAATTACTTGATCATACGCTCTTTGCATAAAGGAAGAATAAATGTTACAAAAAACTTTTAAGCCTTGTGTGGCTAATCCTGCGCTTAATGTAACCGCATGTTGTTCGCAAATGCCAACATCAAAAGCACGATCAGGCATTTCATCCATCATAAATTTTAAAGAGCATCCACTCGGCATGGCCGGAGTCACGCCCATTATTTTATCATTCTTCTTGGCTAATTCTATAATTGTGTGCCCGAAGACATCTTGGTATTTGGGAGGCTGAGGCAGCTCAAATTTTTTCTTGTAAATTTCTCCGGTAATTTTATCAAATAATCCTGGCGCATGCCATTTGGTTTGATCTTTTTCCGCTAATTCATATCCCTTTCCTTTTATTGTTTTTATGTGCAATAATTTAGGCCCCGGAATTTCTTTTAAATCTTTTAGCGTGTCAACTAATTTAGTAATATTATGGCCGTCGATTGGTCCGAAATAGCGGATATTAAACGATTCGAAGAGATTACTACTTTTACTCACCATACCTTTCAGAGAGGCTTCAATCTTTGAAACCATTTTTCTTGAGAAAGATTTACCGGGTAATTTTCCTAAAGCATTCCAAAATTCATCTCGGAATTTATTATAGGTTTGAGAAGTAGTAATGTCGGTTAAATAATCTTTTAGTGCTCCCACATTTGGGTCGATGCTCATACAATTATCATTGAGTATAATGAGCAGATTACTCTTTTCAATTCCTGCATGGTTCAAAGCTTCAAAAGCTTCACCTCCTGTCATCGCTCCATCTCCAATAATGGCCACATGTTGGCGATCATCTTCGCCTTTATAATGAGAAGCCATGGCCATACCTAACGCAGCAGAAATAGAAGTAGAAGAATGTCCTACTCCGAAAGTATCATATTCACTTTCCGTCCTTTTAGGAAAACCGCTAAGCCCTTTGTATTTTCTATTTGTATCAAAATTATCTCTTCTCCCTGTTAGAATTTTATGTCCATACGCTTGATGGCCTACATCCCAAACTAATTGATCGTACGGAGTATTGAATACGTAATGCAATGCTACCGTGAGTTCTATGGTGCCAAGACTTGCGCCGAAATGACCTCCGTGTACACTTACTACATCTACAATATACTGTCGCAATTCATCACATACTTGATGTAATTGAATGCGATCTAATTTTTTTAAATCGTCGGGGGAATTGATTTTTTGTAAAAGTGGGCCGGGAATAATTTCCATCTTAAAATATTAATATCTAAAAATACAATCTTTTTCAGGAAATTTCTTGTAAGGAAACTGATTTTTGCATTTTCCCATTGCTAAGAATTGGATAAATTAAAACATGAATGTACTATTTTACCATTTACCCATTTATAAATTGCATTTTCTTGGGTGTATAACCATTTACATAAAAATGTTATTTTATTGATAATGCCTTTGTACTTTTAAGGAATCAAACTATCATACCCTCAAACTAATTCAAATGAAAAAATTATTATCATTTTGGTTTTGCCTCTTTTTGGTAACCATTACATTTGGCCAAAACAATCCTTTGTGGCTGCGATATCCGGCCATTTCGCCCGATGGGAATTCTATCGTTTTTGGTTACAAAGGAGATTTATACAAAGTAAGTTCAAAAGGCGGAGAAGCAGTTCCCCTCACTGTTTCAGATGCACACGATGAAATGCCTGTATGGAGTCGCGACGGAAAATATATTGCATTCGCGAGTAATCGTTCCGGCAATTTTGATGTTTATGTAATGTCTGCTAATGGCGGTACACCCACTCGTCTTACTTACAATAGCAGTAATGATTATCCTTATGATTTTTCTCCGGATAATAAGAATGTTATTTTCGGAAGTTCTCGAAATATCCAAGCATCTAATATTCGTTTTTACAGTCCGCGACTTTTTCAGAACCTTTATTCAGTGGCGGTTACAGGCGGAAAGGCGATGTTGATATCCGGAGCAGGAATGGAAAATGCCCATTACAATTCTAAAGGAAATCAAATTGTATTTCAAGATAGAAAGGGCTATGAGGATGGTTGGCGTAAGCACCATACTTCTGCAGTTACCAGAGATATTTGGATAATGGATGTAAAAAATAATCAGTATCAAAAAGTAAGTGATTTTATTGGAGAAGATCGTGAACCCATTTGGAGTAATGATGATCAATCAATTTATTATTTAAGTGAAAAAAATGGTTCTCAAAATGTTTATCAACATGCGCTTTCTTCTAAAAAAGAAACACAATTAACTCAATTCAAAAATAATCCGGTAAGGCACTTAAGTTCATCCAACAATAATACTTTGTGTTTTACCTACGATGGAGAAATATATACCTTAGCAAATGGGGGTACTCCTCAAAAAGTTTCCATGCAAATTCGCAATGATGGCGGATTACAAGTAGAACAAAATAGTCAACAATCTAACATTTCCGAATTTGCTTTATCTCCCAACGGTAAAGAAATTGCTTATGTAAGCCGAGGCGAAATTTTTGTAACGAATATCGACGGAAAACAAACTAAGCGAGTTACCAATACTCCTCAACAAGAAAGAATGGTTCAATGGAGCCCTGATGGCCGAACGCTCATCTATGCTGCAGAAAGAAATGATAATTGGGATATTTATACATCTACCATTGTAAGAAAAGAAGAGCCGTATTTTTATGCTTCTACTACTTTAAAAGAAGAGCCCATTATTTATACAAATGCAGAAGAATTTCAACCAAAATATTCTCCGGACGGAAAAGAAATCGCTTTCGTAGAAAATAGAAATATTTTAAAAGTCTACAACATAGCTTCAAAACAATATCGTACACTTTTACCGAAAGGGCATAATCATTCTTACAGCGATGGTGATTGGGATTTTCAATGGAGCCCCGATAATAAATGGATCATTGCTGACGACCAACAAAATTATTTTGCGCAAAGTAATACCGCATTAATTAAAGCCGATGGCAGCGGTAGTATTATTCATCCTATCAACAGTGGTTTCGGTGAATTCTATGCTAAATGGGCATTAGGCGGCAAAGTGATGACGTGGCTTAGTAACAGAGAAGGCAGAAAATCATTGGCTAATCAAGGAAGTGTAGAATTAGATGTGTATGGAGTTTTCTTTGATCAAGATATGTACGATCGATATAAAATGAGCAAAGAAGATTTCGATTTATTAAAAGAAGAGGAAGCCAAAGAAAAGAAAGACGGAAAGAAAATTGATTCTTTAAAATCATTGGTCAACAAAGATAAATCAGATAAAAAAACTTGGGAACCTAATTTAAACGGATTAGAAAATCGCCAAGTAAAAATGACCATCAACAGTTCTTCTATTAGCGATTATGTAGTAGATTCTACCGGAAGTAAATTGTATTATTTAGCTTCTTTTGAAAAAGGATATGATCTTTGGGAAACAGAATTGCGTACTAAGAGTACAAAAATTTTAGCCAAATTAGGAGGCTCACCAAGTGGCATTGAAATGTCCAAAGACGGTAAATATTTATACGTTTCTAACAACAGTACGTTGATGAAAATTGAAACTGCAAGTGGAAAAGTAACTCCTATTTCTTCCAATAGCGAAATGGTTTGGAACCCCGCAGCAGAGCGTGCTTATATATTTGATCATGTATGGCGCCAAGTAAAAGAAAAATTTTATGATCCGAAAATTCATGGAGTAGATTGGAATATGTACAAAACTACTTACGCTAAATTTCTACCATACATCAATAACAATTATGATTTTCAAGAATTGTTGAGCGAATTATTAGGCGAATTAAATGCTTCGCATACGGGTGGTCGTTATAATGATTATAATCCTGATGGAGATGCTACCGCAGCTTTAGGTTTGTTGTATGATGAAACCTTTACCGGTAACGGATTAAAAATTACAGAAGTAATTACCGGAGGGCCATTAGATAAATCAGCCAGCAAAGTAAAAGCCGGCAATATCATCACCAAAATTAATGGTGAAGAATTAAGCAATGATTTTGATTGGTCAAAATTATTGAATAGAGCCGCCGGAAAAAATACCTTACTTACTTTATACGATCCTACTACCAAAACTACTTTTGAAGAAAGTATGAAACCCATTTCTTTCGGCGCAGAATCCGGATTGATGTACAAGCGTTGGGTAAAAATGATGACGGATATGGTGGATAAATTAAGTGGCGGCAAAGTGGGTTATGTGCATGTGCAAGGAATGAATGATGGAAGTTATAGATCAACTTACGATGAAGTATTGGGTAAAAATAAAGATAAAGATGCCATCATTGTAGATACCAGATTTAATGGCGGCGGTTGGTTGCACGATGATTTAAGTACATTCTTAAGTGGCCAAACTTATTTGAAATTTTCTCCTCAAGGAAATATATTAAAAGGTGGCGAACCATTGAATCGTTGGCAAAAGCCAAGTTGCGTGTTGATGAGCGAAAGTAATTACAGCGATGCATTTATTTTTCCTTATGTGTACAAACAATTAGGTATTGGTAAATTAATAGGAATGCCCGTAGCCGGCACCGGTACTGCTGTTTGGTGGGAAACACAAATTGATCCTACTATAGTTTTCGGAATTCCGATGGTGGGTACTATTGGAAAAGAAGGACGTACTACTGAAAATTTACAAGTAGAACCGGACATTCGAGTGCCACTTCCTTATGAAGATTTATTGAATGGTAGAGACACCCAAATTGAAGCAGCAGTAAAAGAAATGTTGAAAGAAATTGGAACGAAATAAGCGAAATTATTTTCGATAAAATAAAACGCCCACTGATTGATTCGGTGGGCGTTTTATTATTTTTTAAATCTTTTAATCCCATTGCTCTTCCACCTTGATTCTTTGATTGTCAACTCTTTTGGAAATGAAGATGCTGATCTCATACAAAAGAATCAAGGGAACCGCTACAATAGTTTGGCTCGTCCAATCCGGGGATGGAGTAATAATAGCAGCAACCACCAGAATAATTACATACGCATATTTGCGATAGGTTTTTAAAAATTTTGGAGTAATCAAACCTAATTTAGAAAGTACATAAGCAAATACAGGAAGCTCAAAAGCAATACCACAGCCTAATATAAGCGAAGTGAGTGTATCAATATAATCGTCTAATGTGGGCAAGTATTTGTAAGTGCCTAATTTTCCTAATTGAAAATTCGCTAAAAAATTAAAGGTAAATGGAGCCAATAAAAAATATCCGAAGGCAGCTCCTAAAAAAAAACAAAGCGATACCCAACCTATACTTCCTCTGGCATAGCCCACTTCTTTTTGAGAAAGTGCAGGTTTTACAAATCGCCACAATTCCCACATTAAATAAGGAAAAGCAATGACAATAGCCCCAATAAATGAAATACTGATGGCCGACATAAAAGGCCCGCTGACCGTGCTTCCCAGCAATTGTATATCCACAGGAGGCATACATAATACATCTCCTAAATGTAGATTATGGCCTAAGTTGCAAAGTGCCGTGTAGGTAATAAAGTCTTTTTGCGCAGGAGCAAAAACAATGTGATCAAAGATCCAATCTACATAAATGAATAATCCAATCGCAATGATAATTAAAACCACAGCAGAACGCACCAAATGCCAACGCAGCACTTCCAAATGATCTACAAAAGTCATCTCGGCCCGACCATTATTGGCCGAGCTATTTTTATTAAATAATTTTTTTCGATTTTGAAACACCTTGCTCAACTGCGGAAAACATTTTATGCTGCAAATATACTCTTATGGCTGTATTGAGAGAAAAGACCTTCCGTTTTTCTCAATTTTATGAAAAGAATTAACCGCAATTGACAACAAATATTGTAATGAAATAATTTTTTTAAGCCAAATTAGCCTCCATCGAAATTTCAATATTTGAGTTAAGAGATTTTGAAATGGGGCAATTTTCTTTTGCATTTTTAGCGCACTCTTCAAATTTTTCTTTAGAAATACCCGGCACTTTTGCATTCACTGTTAAGTGTGATTTTGAAATGGCACCATCAGCAAATGAAATGTCACATTTCGTTTCTATTTTATCGGGAGTAAAACCTGCTTCATTTAAAATAAAACTTAGTTTCATGGAAAAACAGCCTGCATGTGCAGCAGCAATTAATTCTTCAGGATTAGTGCCATCTTTTGCTTCGCCAAATCTTGTAGCAAAAGTAAATGGAGCATTATCCAATGCTTTTGTTTCAGTTGAGATTGTTCCTTTTCCTTCTTTTCCGGTTCCTTGCCATTCGGCATTCGCATATTTACTCATGATTTTTAATTTTTAAAATGTAATAAAATTATTTTTATAATGTGGGTTTGGTACCCATGATGGTTTCAATTCTTTCTAACACTTCCGAAGTTAGTTTTTCCATTACTTCCGGAGCTTTTAAATTTTCTAAAAGTTGTTCTTTTTTGGTAGCACCTAAAATAGCAGTTGTAACATTTGGGTTTTTAATGCACCAGGCAATAGATAATGAAGCAGTGGATACGCCTAACTCTTGAGCCAATTTTCCTAATTCTTTTACTTTAGAAATTTTATCATCTTTTAATAATTGCTCCGATAACCATGATAATTCTTTTCTTGCAAAACGAGAGTCTTCCGGAATGCCATTATTGTATTTTCCTGAAAGTAAACCTGAAGACAATGGACTCCAAATAGTAGTGCCTAAACCAACAGTGGTATATATTTTAGCATAATCTTTCTCCACTTTTTCTCTCTCAAATAAATTGTATTGAGGCTGCTCCATAGTTGGCCCAATAAGGTGATATTGCGCTGCTACTTGGTGTGCTTCCATTATCTCCACACCACTCCATTCGCTGGTACCCCAATACAAAATTTTTCCTTGTTGCAATAAAGTATTCATTGCCCAAACTACTTCTGACATGGGAGTTTTAGGATCCGGGCGATGGCAATAATATAAATCCAAATAATCTACTTGAAGACGCTCCAGTGCTTCATCACACGCTTCCATGATGTGTTTGCGGCTAAGCCCTTTTTGATTTGGTTTAAAATGTTTGCCGTATCTGCCAAAAAAAACTTTTGAAGAAACTACATAGGAACTTCTATCCCAATTTTTATTTTTGAGCACACGGCCCATCATTTTTTCACTTTCTCCATCCGCATACGTTTCTGCATTATCGAAAAAATTAATGCCATTGTCGTAAGCAATTCCCATTAACTCATCGGCTACCGTATCGTTGATCTGATTATTGAAACTTACCCAACTTCCAAAACTTACAACACTTAATTGTAATCCGGATTTACCTAAATATCTATATTCCATTTTGTATTTTTTATTTTAAATGATAAAATTATTTGCAGATTGATTTGGATAATTTTTCAAAAAAAAATTACGGAAATTCTGATGCGGGTAATCGTACAAACCCCTTGCCATTAATTACATGCCAGCTCTTAAAATCTTGTGGAGCATCTAAACCATCTCCATCAATGATGTGAGTAGCGGTTCTAATTCTTACAGGTTTATCTGTATAAAATTCTTGGCCTACTCTATTTCTATCCCAATACAATTCACTGCAATATAGCGTATCGCCTTTTGTATTAAAAACTACCACGCTATCTTTTAAAAAAACTTTACTTTCAGATTCAATGTATTTCGCATAATTCGCCGACAATCGGCTTTCGATTTGTAAAGAATCATCAAAAAAATCCGCATGAACTGTTTTAGTAAATTCAATGTAAGGCATTTCTAATTGATAGCGCAACATTAAAGGAGCAGTTAATTTCGCACTTGTTTTTTCTCCAATGGTATAAATAATTACAATGTCCTTCGCTTCTTCAATTCCCGGATTTTTATTTTTGGTAAATTGATTAATTTCTTCCAAGGAGTTTTCACAAGATGCCATAAAAAAACAGCTCAATAGTAAAGCTGTTTTAAAAATTATAGAACCATGCATCCAATTGTATTTCATTTCGATTGATCAATATCCGGTTTGCAAAATAAGTTTATGCAAATCTATTGATATTTCTGACGTTGGAACCAATTCATATCACTTAATGAAAATCCTATGCTGATTTTGTAAATATTTTCTGTAAGATTATTGCTCTTACCGCCGCGTTTTCCATATTCAAATGCAATGTTCATTACACTGATTTGATAATCGTAATAACTGCGTCTTAATTTTAATGGGAAAGCGCCTCCGATAGAAATATTGTAAATAGGAAGGCTGTTGTTTACATTAATATTATCCGAGCCAATGGAGAATCCGGCTCTGTATTTTACATAATTAAAATATCCGGTAGAACCTACGCTGGCAGGGTAATATTGAATTCCGGCTTTTGCAATCCAACTATTTTTTACTAAATCTTTTTGGCCGTAAAAACGATAATTATCCCATTGAGTAGTTTCATAATCCAATCCAAAAATAAAATGATCTTTTTCTAAAGAAATACCTCCGCCAATTGTTGCCGGTAATTTTATTTTTCCTTTTTGATCTAATATTTTTTTAACGCTGTCTAATGTAGTAGGCGCGCCTGCTGAAGTATAGGTATAGGTTTCAACGATATCATCTTTTGTAGCGCTGAATTCTTTTTGCAAAGTTCCATACAATCCCATTCTAAAAAATCCGCCTTTAATTTTTATACCGTATTGAACTCCGGCATTTAAGAACATGCCACCAAAGCGCGTTTTAGTTTCATAATTGGCTTTTTGATAAATCACGCTATCGTTATAGAAACGTAATCTGGTACTGTAATCTTTTTCTCCAAAAAGATAACCGGTATTAAAACCAAAACTAAAATTTTTGATTTTTATAGCAGTTCCAATATAGGCTTCATTTACGCCGCCATCGCCTTCATAAATTGTGTTCACACTATCAATGGGGCTTTTAGTATTACTTTCTATTTTGTAATTAATTTTTGAGATGGGTTTCAAACCGAATGTAAGCGTCCAAGAAGTTTTATTCGCATAAGCTTTTTTATTTCCAGTAAGAAGTGGAATACCGACTTGGATATAAGAAATAATTCCGTTATTCGATAAAAAAGAACCTACAGGATTTTTACTTTTCAAATTTCTGCCATTGTATTCTACTCCAATATCAAGCGTAGTGTACAGCAAACCGCCTGTAGATGCAGGATTTACGGTATTGATGCTCGCAAAATCTTCTAAACTCGCAGAAATACCACCCATTCCTCTGTTGGCAATATTGCCTTGCGTAACTGCGTTGCCGGTTCCATATCTGGAATAAGGAGAATTTTCTTGTGCAAAGCAAAACAGCGGTAAGGCAGCGAGCAGGAAGCAGGTAATTTTATATTTTGATGTCATGGTTGTATTGGCTAATTGCATATAGACCTTTAAGAATCAAATAAGGGTCGGCAAATATCTTGTTTTTAAGGTGGCTTGCAAAATTGCGCGTATCTCCACCGGTTAAAAGCGCGTTAAAGTTCTCAAATTTATTTTTATATGCGTCAATGATTCCGTCTATTTCAGCAGCCATCCCCAGTATTACTCCACTCAGCATATTGGTTTCTGTATCGTGACCAATAAGCGGAATATCCCAAGCAGTTTCTACTTGCTCCCATTTTATCAAAGGTAAGCCGGCGGTGTAATCGTGCATAGATTTAAATCGCATTTCCATACCTGGCGAAATACTTCCTCCGGTAAAACTATTGAATTTATTAATGAAATTATAAGTAATGCATGAACCTAAGGCTATCAATAAATTATTTTGATTCGGATGAAAATGAACTGCATAGGCTGCTAAGGCCAATCTATCTGCACCAATTGTTTCGGGTTTGCTTACAGGTGTAGTAAAAGGCAACGGAGTAGAGGAATCTAATCGAATAAATTCCGTTTTTGCATGTAAGATTTTGTCAATTTTTTTATCATGATGAATTACTGAAGAAAGAATTGTTGCGTTCGGAGTATATTTCTCTAAAAGAGAAGAAATGGTTGATGTAAGGCCGTTCTCTAATTTAATCACTTCTACTAATTCATCATTTCTAAACACGCCGCATTTAAGCCGAGTATTTCCAAAATCAAAACAAAGCGTAGTTGCATTCATGTGTTGAAATAAAATTCTTAAGGATGGTAAAATAAAGGTTCTTTTTATAATTCGAGAAAAAATTTTAAAAAAAAACTTGGAACTTGACTGCTTTAATTATAATTACATTTGAACTTTCACATTAAAACAATCTAAACCAAATGAAGATTAGTGGATTTACCATGGTGAAAAATGCCACCAAATTATATTATCCGGTTAGGGCATCTATTGAATCTATTTTACCGATTGTAGATGAATTTATTGTAGCATTAGGAGATTGTGATGAGGGTGATACTACTTTACAAGAAATTCAAAGTATCCATTCTGAAAAAATAAAGGTCGTACACACCAAATGGGATACAGAAAAATTTTCCGGAGGAAGTGAGTACGCACATCAAACAGATATTGCAAAATCCCATTGTACAGGCGATTGGCTTTTTTATTTACAAAGTGATGAAGTGGTTCACGAAAAATATTTAGATACGATTCGTAATCGTTGTCAAGAATTATTGGAATGTAAAAATGTAGAAGGTTTATTATTTCAATACAAACATTTTTGGGGCGATTATTCGCATCATATTGTTTCTCATGCGTGGTATCCTGAAGAAATTAGGATTATTAGAAATCTTCCTGAAATACACTCCTGGCGCGATGCACAATCCTTTCGTAGAATTCCTGATTTTGATGGAAAAAGTTATTTTCAAAAAGAAAATACATTCAAATTGAAAGTGGTGAAAATAGATGCTTGCGTATATCATTACGGTTGGGTAAGGCCTCCGTCTTTTATGCAAAAAAAGCGTGTGTCTTTCGAAAGTGATATTTCAGGAAAAGAAAATGCTTTAGAAAAATACAAAGAAGATGCATCTGAATTTAATTATGGAAATTTAGATAAACTCACACACTTCAAAGAAACGCATCCAAAAGTGATGCAAGATTTTATTGCTCAATTTAATTGGCGCGATCAATTGTATCCTCAAAATCCATTCATTAAAAAACACAAACACGATAAATTAAAATATCGTTTATTGACTTTTATAGAACAGAATTTATTAGGAGGTCGGCAGATCGCAGGATTCAAAAATTATGAAATAGTAAAGCCTCATTGCAAATAATGAGGCTTTATAAAAATGAATATTATTTTATTTTTTATTGACGCGGAACTGCATACACATTGATGGTTTTATCCCAGTTGGCGATATCAAATTTAGTTTCAATTTTTTTCACCTCTGCATTGATATCAAAATCTTCGAAATAGAAAATGTCATAACCATGTCTTTCGATGACTTCATATAATTCCACCTTGGCATCACGCGGACTATCACCAAAACTTTCGGCCACAATTACCGGTTTGTATTTCTCTATCAAATCGCTAATGGATTTTAAAATTTCTTTATCATACCCTTCGGTATCTATTTTTATAAAAGAAAAATTGGACAATTTTTGAGGATAATCTTTTTCTAAAAAATTCAATAAATTAATTCCTTGTATTTTTTCAGGGTACACGAATTGCCCATGAATACTATCTTTCGTAGGAGAAATGGCGCCATTAGCAAAAGATGCTTCGGAAGAAATATAAAAAAACTCATCGTCAGAAACGGATATTGCTTTTAAAAGAGGAACAATGTTTTGTTTATCTCCATTGAGTGTTGCATTCTTTTGTAAAATTTTAAACACATAAGGATTTGGATCAAAACCTAAAGTAATTCCTGTGCCGCCCGCAGCCAATGCCATCGGAACGGTTGTGTCGCCTATGTTGGCACCAATATCAATTACCAAATCTCCTTTTTGGATGAATTGTTTGTAGAAATCTACCATTTCTTGGCTGACAACTTTTGGTTCCACTAAAGGATTATCCCAATTGGCAAATTCAATTTTACCTTCATTTTTCAGTTGAAATGTATCTAATTTGTAAGGATATTCTTGCGTAACTCGCCTTGCTTTTTTTCTTCGAAAAGATTCTTTGAAATAATTGATTAAACTCATTTGAATTTTTTGTGCGTAAATTTTTAGATTATGGATAAAGATAGAAATAATTTCAATGCTTGAATTCGAAACTTAATTTTTTGAATGGTTACGTATTCTGTAAATACCTTAAATTGGCACAATCAATTTGTATAATTGCCTTATGAAATCCGGGAAAAGCATTCATGCAGTAATTACTTCAGACGATTTTAAATCGCTTGCCCGCTCTATCTCCATGGTCGAAAATGAAGTTCCCGGATATCAAGATTTATTGATGCAAATACAAAATCATTCTTCCAAAATAATTGGCATTACCGGTGCGCCGGGCGCGGGAAAAAGTTCTTTAACTGATGCGCTGATTGGGCACATGATTGAAGACGGAAAAAAAGTAGGAGTGTTGTGTGTAGACCCTTCATCGCCTTTTAATAAAGGTGCTTTGTTGGGTGATCGAATTCGAATGAGTGAATGGTACAATCATCCTAATGTGTTTATTCGTTCTTTGGCCAGTCGCGGAGCTTTAGGCGGTTTGCATCCGAAAATAATTGAAATAGCAGATGTGATGAAAGGAGCCGGTTTTGATTTTATAATTATTGAAACGGTTGGTGTTGGTCAGAGTGAAGTAGATATTGCAGGATTGGCGGATATTACAGTGGTGATGTTAGTACCGGAAGGTGGTGATGTAATACAAACGATGAAAGCAGGATTGATGGAGGTAGCGGATATTTTTGTGGTCAATAAATTTGATCGGCCGGGAGCAGAAATATTTTATAATCAATTAAAAAAAATGTTAATGCCGGCATTTCATAATCGAAATCATAAAATACCTATTGTAAAAACGGTGGCTTCTTCTCAAGAAGGAATTGGCGAACTTTATCAATTAATTAATCAATTTCAATCGGATCAATTTTCAGAAAATAAAATAGAGTTGATGGCACAAAAAGTTTGGTCTTTGATGCAATCAGAAAGAATGAAAGATGTAGATATAAAAATGCTGAAGAAAAAATTGGCCGGAGAAATTTCCAAAGAAAATTTTAATCTCTATCGCTTCGCGAAAAAATATATGGAAGAATAATTAATCGTTTTCGTGCTTACTTCTCCACCATCTGTATCCTACAAAACCTACCGCTAAATATGGAATAGCCATTAAATACAAAATGCCGGTATTGAAACCTTGCGCGGGTTTGGAACCCATTTGCATGACGGTTTTATTGCAAATAGAACATTGGGCATTGGCATTGGGAGTCACCAAAGTAAAACTGACAATAACCAATAAAATAAAGAGAATTTTTTTCATAATCTTAGAGTGCAAATATAGGAATAAAAGCGCCATTTGGAAATCGTTTCTATCACGATTGAATTCAAAAAAAAATTCCAATCGACGTGATTGGAATTTTTAAAATTGTATAAAAAAATTATATTTTTAAGCTTCTACCTGCTGCATTTTCTGCACTTTTTTTCTTTCATCTTCGTCCAAAATTACTTTGCGCATTCTTATTACTTTTGGGGTAATTTCAATACACTCATCTTGCTGAATATATTCCATGCACTCTTCTAAACTCAATTGAATTTTTGGAGCAATGCGAGAAGAATCATCACTACCGCTGGCACGATGATTAGTTAATTTTTTTGGCTCGGTAGCATTCACCACTAAATCTCCGGGCTTGATGTGTTCAGCAATAATTTGACCTACATAAACTTCTTCTCCCGGATCAACAAAGAATTTTCCTCTGTCTTGTAATTTATCAATGGAATATCCGGTGGTTTTTTCTTGATTTTTTGAAATTAAAACTCCATTACTTCTGCCGGGAATATATCCTTTCCAAGGTTTGTAATCGATGAAACGATGCGCCATTACAGCTTCTCCGGCGGTATTAGTAAGCATGTTAGAACGCAAACCAATCAAGCCTCTTGAAGGAATTTCAAATTCTAAATGTTGAATATCGCCTTTGCTTTCCATGATAAGCATTTCACCTTTGCGTTGTGTAACTAAATCAATCACACGGCCACTATATTCAGAAGGAACATCTACTACCAAATTTTCAAATGGCTCATATTTTTTACCATCTATTTCTTTCGTGATTACTTGTGGTTGGCCTACCGTTAATTCATATCCTTCACGACGCATGGTCTCAATTAAAATACTTAAGTGAAGAATACCACGGCCATACACCATAAATTTTTCTGCACTATCGGTAGGGCTTACACGAAGCGCTAAATTCTTTTCTAATTCTTTTTCTAAACGATCTTTCAAATGGCGAGACGTAACAAATTTTCCGTCTTTACCATAGAAAGGAGAATTGTTGATACTGAATTGCATATTCATCGTTGGCTCATCGATACTGATAACAGGCAATGCTTCAGGATTCTCATAGTCAGCCAAAGTTTCACCGATATTAAATCCATCAATACCCACTACGGCACAAATATCTCCGGCAATTACTTCTGTTACTTTCTTTTTTCCTAAACCTTCGAACACATACAATTCTTTCACTCGCGTTCTTTGAATGGTTCCGTCTAATTTCATTAAAGCCAAAGGTTGATTTTCTTTAATCACTCCTCTCGCTACTTTTCCCACCGCTATTCTTCCTAAAAAAGAAGAATAATCTAATGAAGTAATTTGCATTTGCAAATTTCCTTCTTCATGTGATGGCGGCGGTACTTTTTCTACAATCGCATCTAAAAGCGGAAAAATATTTTCTGCCGGAGTTTGTGAAGTATTGAACCAACCTTGTTTGCTGGAACCGTATAAAGTTGTAAAATCTAATTGTTCTTCTGTTGCATCTAAATTGAAAAATAATTCGAAAACGGCATCATGCACTTCGTCAGGCCTACAATTCGGCTTATCTATTTTGTTGATTACTACGATTGGGCGAAGGCCTAATTGCAATGCTTTTTGTAATACAAAACGAGTTTGAGGCATCGGCCCTTCAAAAGCATCTACCAACAAAACCACACCATCAGCCATTTTTAAAACACGTTCTACTTCACCGCCAAAATCACTGTGACCCGGAGTATCAATTACATTAATTTTTACACCCTTATAATTTACAGAAATATTTTTACTGAAAATGGTAATACCTCTTTCTCTCTCTAAATCATTATTATCCATTATTAGTTCACCGGATTCTTGATTTTCGCGAAATATATTGGTGCTGTGTAAAATTTTATCAACCAAAGTAGTTTTACCATGATCAACGTGTGCTATAATAGCGATGTTTCTAATATTCATAAATTAATTTAATCGGAGGGGAATTATTATCCCTAATTTTTTTGAGGGTGCAAAGCTACGTCAATTGAGGTTCTTAGCAAGTAAAAATCGGTATTATCAAAGGCTCAGTTGAAAAATTTTGGGTAAAATTTGGCATTTTATCTTATTTTGTCTTACGAGATTAAAATAAAAATTATTTGAAACCTAACACATTGCCTTCCATTTATTGGTGTGTATTTTTTGATGTGATGGGTTTGCTCACTTATTTAATCCCGGGATTAGGAGGAGAATTTTTTGATATCGGTTGGGCGCCAATTGCAGGGATGGCATTTTTTTTATTGTTCAATAAAAATAGGTTTGCGCTTTTTGGAGGTTTGTTTAGTTTTTTGGAAGAAATATCTCCGGGATTAGATTTTATTCCGACGTTTACGATTGGATGGTTGATGCGACGAAATGAATTACGAAAAAATGAATTACAGTGAATAGTCCGGAGTAAATAATTTTTATTTGGTATTTTACTTTTATTTAAACCCTCAAAAGCTTTTCTTTGTTTTATGGCCAAAATTTCTGTCATCATACCCATTTTTAATGAAGAAGGAAATATTCATGTGATTGTAGAAAAGGTAGGTGAAATTTTTGAACAATTACCTCAATTTCAATACGAAATTATTTTGGTCGATGATGGAAGCACGGATGAATCTCTGCCTGTATTAATGAGCATTTGCTCCTCTAATCCTCGACTTTTCTTTATTAGTTTTTCTCGCAATTTTGGGAAAGATAATGCTTTAATGGCGGGCATGAAAATTTCTGATGCCGATGCGGTAATTACTATTGATGCCGACTTACAACATCCGCCGGAACTTATTCCTGAATTTATTGAATGGTGGAAAAAAGGGTTTCCGGTAGTGTATGCCTATCGGAAAGATAAAAATTTACACGCTAATATTTTTACAAGAGTGAGGTCGAGGCTATTTTATAAAGCCATTAATCTTTTCTCGGATGTACAAATGGAAAACGGTATTTCTGATTTTAAATTGTTAGATCGAAAAGTGGTGGATGTGATTAATTTGCTCCCAGAGGATAAACCCTTTTTGCGGGGAATTATAAAATGGGTAGGTTTTCAACAAAAAGCAATTGATTACGAACCTAACGAAAGGCATTCCGGAACCACTAAATATAGCGTTCGAAATTTAGTGCACTTGGCCACTCAAGGTTTAACGTCATTCAGCACGAAGCCGCTCACGTTTGCGATTTATTTAGGGTTTTCTTTTTCAGCGATTGCACTTTTATATATTCCTTATGTGTTGCTTAGTATTTATTATCATTTAGAACGTCCGGGTTGGGCATCTATTATTTTTACGATTGTATTTTTTGGCGGTTTACAATTAATCATCATGGGAATAATTGGTTTGTATTTGGGTAAAAATTTTATTCAAAGCAAACATAGACCGAGGTACATCATCCAATCTTCTAAACTTCCTGATACAAAATAATTTCTCAGATGCAAAAAATCAAAGAGTGGATTTTTAGTGGGCGATTTCTATATCAGAAAAAAGTAGCGATTGCATTGTGGTTTGGATTATCCGCACTGGGCGCTATTCTTACCTTGATTCAACATACAGAGTCCAACAATTATTTAATTTTCCGACAAGTATTTTATCATGTTTTGGATCAAAAAAATCTCTATCTTTTTTATCCGGCAGAATATCAAGATGTCAATTTGTATGGTCCTGTTTTTAGTATTTTAATTGCTCCTTTTGCATTGCTTCCAAAATTAATCGGTGGTTTTTTATGGGTGATGTTCAATACTTGGATTTTGTATTTCGCGCTCAGTAAATTGCCTATTCAGAAAAATTGGATTTATGCAATTCTAATTCTCAGCAGCAATGAAATGATGAATAATGCCGCATGGTTTCAAACGAATCCGCTGATTGCAGCATGTATTATTTTAGGTTTTGTTTATATAAACAATGGAAAAGATTGGTGGGCATTATTTTTTATTATGTTGGCTACCTTCATTAAGATTTATGGAATTGTAGGCTTTGCTTTTTTCTTTTTTAGTAAAAATAAATTACAATTTTTTCTTTGGGCAATCATTTGGTCGGTAGTATTTTTTTTACTTCCGATGATTTTAAGTTCACCGCAATATATTGTTCAGTGCTATCATGATTGGATGGCAGCATTGGCAAGAAAATCAGCTAAGAATACCAATACTTTTATTCAAAACGATTTTCAAGATATTTCAGTGATGGGAATGATTCGGAGAATTTTTCATGTTCCTCTTTTGAAAGATTTTTGGATACTCTTGCCTGCATTAATTTTATTTACTATTCAATATTTTCAATTCCGACATTTCAAAGATTTGCGATTTAGATTGTATCTCTTATGTTCTGTATTATTGTTCACGGTTATTTTCAGTAATGGTGCAGAATCGCCCACTTATATTATTGCATTCCCGGCAGTTTGCTTATGGTTTGTATTACAAAATCCTTCTAAACTGAATAATGGGATTTTTATTTTTGCGCTGTTGCTTACAGGCTTTGGTTATTCTGATATTTTCACTCCTTATGTTCGTACGCATTTGGTAAGGCCTTATTCTTTAAAGGCATTACCTTGTACCATCATTTGGTTTATTGTAATCGTACAAATTTATACGCAACAATATCTAAGTATTGATTTAAATAGAAAACCAAAATTTTTGCAAAAGCATTTGGATGAATAAGGATTGGTTCATAATACTAACTTTTGATGTAGAAGAATTTGATATTCCTTTAGAATATGGAATTGATATCCATTCAGAAGAGCAAATGCTTGTGGGTAAAAATGGGCTGGATGCAATTAATTCTATTTTAAATGACAAGGAAATTGAATGCACTTTATTTACCACTGCTAATTTTGCGCAGAATTTTCCGAATGAAATTGCTGAATTATCCCGGCAACACGAAATTGCTTCGCATACTTTTTATCATTCATCATTTAAGCAGGAAGATTTAAAAAATTCGCGAGATGTTTTAGAAAAAATTATTTCTAAAAAAGTATCCGGTTTAAGAATGCCTCGCATGAAAACCATTGATGAAAATTGGATTAAAGATGCCGGCTACATTTATAATTCTTCTATCAATCCTACTTGGATTCCGGGGCGATATAATCATTTTTCTACTCCTCGCAACTATTACAAAAAAGATGGGTTAATTACTTTTCCGGTTTCGGTTACTCCTAATTTTCGAATTCCATTATTTTGGTTGGCCTTTAAGAATTTCCCTTATGGAATTTTTAAAACGTTAGCCCTTCAAACTCTAAAAAAAGATGGTTATTTATCGTTGTATTTTCATCCATGGGAATTTACCGATTTAAATAAGTACCCACTATCGGTGATGGTTAAACGAAAATTTGGGAATGAATTATTAGATCAATTGCGCCAGCTCATATCCGATCTAAAAGAAGAAGGAAAATGTATCTCCATGCAATCATTTTTAGAAAATAAAAAAATGTTGTAGTCCATTTCTATTTCATTTTCAAGCATTAGGAAGAATTGATTTTTAATAATTTTTAATACTTTGTGTAAGCATTTTATTCCCCATTTCAATAAAAATTTACAAAATGAATAAATTATTATTTAGCTGTTTGGCATTTTTTGTATTTCAAATTTCATTTTCGCAAACCAAGACTGTTACAGGTTTCAGCGAGAAAAATGTACCGACACAATTACTGCTGGAAAAATCATTTGATAATAATTTAAGCAAAGAAAATATTGGGAAAAATATTAAAAAACTTTCTTCAAAACCGCATCATATTGGCTCTCCGGGAAGTAAAGAAAATGCTGAATATATTCTTAGCCTTTTTAAACAATGGGGTTGGGATGCGAAAATTGAAACCTTTCATGTGTTATTTCCAACTCCAAAAACACGATTATTGGAAATGACTTCACCTACATCTTACACTGCTTTACTAAAGGAACCGCCTTTGCCGGAAGATGCTACCAGTGGGCAAGAGGGCCAATTGCCTACCTACAATGCATTTAGTGCAGATGGTGATGTGACGGCAAGTTTGGTATTTGTCAACTATGGCTTGCCGCAAGATTATGAAGTGCTTGAGAAAATGGGAATTGATGTGAAAGGCAAAATTGTGATTGCAAAATATGGTCATAGTTGGCGTGGGACAAAGCCCAAAGTAGCACAAGAACATGGAGCCATTGGATGTATAATTTATAGTGACCCGATGGATGATGGTTATTTTAAAGGAGATGTATATCCGAAAGGTCCATTCAAAAATGAATTTGGAGTGCAAAGAGGCTCGGTAATGGATATGGTTATTTATCCGGGCGATCCATTAACACCCGGCGTTGGTGCTACAAAAGATGCTACAAGATTGGATAGATTGAAGGCAACGAATTTGATAAAAATTCCGGTTTTGCCGATCAGTTATCATGATGCAAAACCCTTACTGGCAGCACTTGGCGGTCAATTAGTTCCCACTGGTTGGCAAGGAGGATTACCCTTTGCTTATCACATCGGAGATGGGAAAACATTGGTTCATTTAAAAGCCGAATTTAATTGGAATATTGTTCCGTGTTACAATGTAATTGCAAAAATAGAAGGTTCAAAATTTCCGAATGAATGGGTAATCAGAGGTAATCATCAAGATGCTTGGGTAAACGGAGCAGCTGATCCGGTAAGCGGATTATCAGCTATGTTGGAAGAAGCAAAATCAATTGGCTTATTATTGAAATCCGGCTGGAAACCTGCACGTACCTTGGTTTATTGCGCTTGGGATGGAGAAGAGCCTGGTTTATTAGGCTCCACAGAATGGTTAGAAACTCATCAAAAAGAATTACAACAAAAAGGAGTGGTATATATTAATTCTGATAACAATGAACGCGGTTTTCTGTTTGCCGAAGGTTCACATGCTTTAGAACCTTTGATGGATGAAATTTCAAAAAGCGTTATGGATCCTCAAACCAATGTGAGCCTATTTCAGCGGCGAAAATTGGCTGAATTAATTTTTACGAATAATAGTCAAAACAAGAAAAAAATATGGAATGAAAATGAATTACACTTAGGTGCGATGGGCTCTGGATCGGATTATTCTTCTTTTATTCAACATGCGGGGATACCTTCACTCAGCCTTGGTTTCGGTGGCGAAGGCGATGGAGGTGAATACCATTCTATTTATGATTCCTACGATAATTTTATCAGATTTAAAGATCCCGGATTTGTATATGCAATGACGTTGGCACAAACTGCCGGTCATGCAGTTTTGAGAATGGCTAATGCAGATGTGTTACCGTATAATTTTACCAATTTGTATCGTACTATAAATGGATATGCAGATGAACTGCAAAACCTTTTGAACAACATGAGAGAAGGTACTTTAATGGAGAATCAATTAATTACTTTGGATGCTTATAAAATAGGTGAGGATCCAACAAAAAAATTATTAAACCCTATTGTAAAATCGGAAGTTCCTTATCTCGATTTTGCGCCATTAGAAAATGCATTGGTGACATTGAAAAAAAGTGCTGAAGACTTGAATATAACTTTTCAAAATAAAGAAAAATTAGGTGATGCTTCTGAAGCGTTTAATCAATTTCTATATCAAGCAGAACAACAATTATTGTCTGAAACCGGCTTGCCACGCAGGTTTTGGTATAAGCATACGATTTATGCGCCCGGCTTTTATACCGGCTACGGAGTTAAGACAATGCCCGGAATACGCGAAGCAATTGAACAAAGAAATTGGAAAGAAGCGCAAGAACAAATTATGATTACTGCGAAAGCTATCGCTAAATTGGCTGATTATCTAAAAACCGGTTCTTTAAAATAAATCTTTTATAAATATAGTTTTTGTTCCAAGAAGATGAATATTTCTCAGATTTAAAACTATTTTTTTTCGTTGTAAATTGCATACCCTTATGCCGTTTCAACTTAACTCATTATATCAGCCCGCCGGGGATCAGCCGCATGCAATTGCGCAGCTAACCAAAGGTGTTTTAGAAGGAGAAAAATACCAAGCTTTATTAGGCGTTACCGGTAGCGGTAAGACATTTACCATGGCTAATGTAATTCAAAATGTACAAAGGCCCACGTTGGTATTGACTCATAATAAAACGTTGGTAGCGCAGTTGTATGGCGAGTTTCGTCAATTCTTTCCTAATAATTCAGTTGGATATTTTGTTTCTTATTATGATTATTATCAGCCCGAAGCTTACATGCCGGTGAGCGATACGTACATTGAAAAAGATTTAAGTATCAATGAAGAATTAGATAAATTAAGATTGGCAGCGACCTCACAATTACTCACCGGACGGCGTGATATTATTGTGGTGGCGAGTGTGAGTTGTATTTATGGAATTGGTAATCCTAAAGATTTTGCAGAGGGAGTTGTGCGAATTGAAGAAGGCCAAGCAGTAAGTCGTCAAGGGTTTTTACATTCATTGGTAAATGGTTTGTATTCAAGAACACAAGGCGATTTTGCAAGAGGCACTTTTCGTGTAAAAGGCGATACGGTGGATATTAATTTGCCTTACATGGATAATGGTTATCGCATTACTTTTTTTGGAGATGAAATTGAAAGTATTGAAACCTTAGAATTAAGTTCCGGTAAAAGAATTTCGAAAGTGCCAGAGGCTGCTATCTTTCCCGCGAATTTATACATCGCACCAAAAGATAAATTACAACAAATTTTGTATGATATCCAAGACGAAGCGGCACGACAAGCGGAATATTTTAAAGACGTAGGAAAATATATTGAAGCTCAAAGAATTACCGAAAGAGTGAATTATGATGTGGAAATGATTCGTGAATTGGGTTATTGCAATGGAGTAGAAAATTATTCAAGATTTTTTGATAGAAGAGAACCCGGAACAAGGCCTTTTTGTTTGTTAGATTATTTTCCCAATGATTATTTGTGTTTTATTGATGAAAGCCATCAAACCATTCCTCAGGTAAGTGGTATGTATGGCGGCGATCGTTCGAGAAAATTGGTATTGGTGGATTATGGATTTCGTTTGCCATCGGCGTTAGATAATCGTCCGTTGAATTTTAATGAATTCGAAAGCATGCTCAATCAAACCATTTTTGTGAGTGCTACTCCGGGAGATTTTGAATTAGAAAAAACAGGAGGAATTGTAGTAGAACAGGTGGTTCGTCCAACGGGATTATTGGATCCACCCATAGAAATTCGACCTTCTGTAAATCAGATAGATGATCTGTTAGATGAAATTGATAAGAGAGTTACAAAAGGCGATCGTGTGTTAGTCACTACTTTGACCAAACGTATGGCTGAGGAGATGGACAAATATTTACATCGAATCAATATCAAATCGAAATACATTCATAGCGAAGTACATACTTTAGATCGTATAGAAATTTTACGGCAATTGCGTCTAGGCGAGATTGATGTATTGGTAGGTGTAAACCTTTTGCGTGAAGGATTAGATCTTCCCGAAGTCTCTTTGGTAGCTATTTTGGACGCCGATAAAGAAGGTTTTTTGCGCAATGAAAGATCGCTAACTCAAACTGCGGGTAGGGCTGCCCGAAATGTGGATGGATTGGTAATTTTTTACGCAGATAAAATTACCGGCAGTATGCAAAGAACCATTGATGAAACCAACAGAAGAAGAGAGAAACAAATTCAATATAATATAGAACACCATATCACTCCGGTCACGGTTTCAAAATCTATTGAGCAGATCATGGGACAAACTTCTGTATTAGATATCAAAGGATCTACTGACTCTCCTTATGAAGCTGTGGATAATTTAAATTCAATTGCTGCCGAAGATCAAGTGGAATATAAAACCATTCCTCAATTAGAAAAAGCCATCAAACAAATAAAAAGAATGATGACCAAAGCCGCTAAAGACATGGATTTCATGGAAGCCGCACGATTAAGAGATGAGATGTTTAGGATGGAAGAAGAGTTAAAGCGGATGAAGTAGGGTAAATATAATGTTCAATTGTTTGATTGTTGCATTGTTGGGTGGAAGTATCTTTAAGGCAGCAATTAGAAAAGTGCCAAAATCATAAAAAGATAATTTCTGAAAAAATTTTATTTTGTCAAATACTTCCGCTTACTCTCCAAAACCTTTTTATAAATTGTACAACTCTCAATATGTGCACCGGGCAAATATCCTGTGCTCATTAAAAATTCATTTACAATTTCGCCGCCGGTAAATTTAAAAGTCTTCTTGAAAATTTTCACCCATTCTACTTTGCTTTTTGGATGATGATGGTCAATCCAATTTTTAAAAGAGCCACATTCCTTTTGTATTTGTAAAAGTGTTTTAGCGTTTTCAATAGCCGCATTTATTTTTAATCGATTGCGAATAATTCCTGCATCATTCATCAATCTTTCAAAATCTTTTTCAGTAAATGCAGCTACTTTTTTTATGTTGAAATTCTTGTACGCCTTTTTGAAATTCTCTTGCTTTTTTAAAATGGTATCCCAGCTCAATCCGGCTTGATTAATTTCCAAAATCAATCTTTCAAAAAGTTCATCATCCTCTTCAATAGGGAAACCATAAAAATTATCATGATAAATTCGATGTACACTTTTTGCATCCATCAAGAGTACCGCTTCGCAATAAGAAGAAGGTTTTTCCATTTGATCAATTTTGAAAAATTCAAATTACCGAATTTTATTTTTCAATCTTTCAATTCTTTTTCAAAATAATCGGAATAATGAACCATTTGACGCTTTTCTACATTAAATAAATTTTCTTTTTTAATTTAAAAGGGTTTAATTCGTGTAGGAAGAATTTCCCATGAAATAATTATCTTAGTTGTGTAGCGTTTAAAACATTCCATTATGAAAAGAGAACTGACATCATGGTATAGCCCATCGCTCGATAAAGACATGCCCATAGCCACTTATGGCGATTTCGGTTTTGCTTTATTACTCATTCCTACTGCTGCTGCCGATTATCTGGAGTATGAACGTTTTCAATTAATTGACAGCATTGCTCCTTTTATAGATGCAGGAAAAGTAAAAGTGTTTTCTGTCAATAGTATTAATAACGAAAGTTGGCTGAATGATAAAATGCAAGGTGAACATCGCGCCATCAGGCACAATCAATTCAATCAATATATTTTTAATGAGGTTATCCCTTTTATAAAAGCAGGAACTTCTTTGGAAACTCCCATCATCACTTGTGGGGCGAGTTTTGGTGCTTTGCACAGCATGAATTTATTTTTAAAACGTCCCGATTTAATCAATGGAGTTATTGCTATGAGCGGGGTTTACGATCTTCACGAATATTCTAAAGGCTTTAATGATGATCAAGTTTATTTCAATTCGCCAATGAATTATGTTCCTAATTTAACGGACGATTGGTATTTAAGCAATATTCGTAACAGCCGTCATATCCATATTTTATCCGGTAGCGGAAATTATGAAGATCCGCAAGCGGCGCGCAATTTTGCTGAAGTGCTTTATCAAAAAGGAATTGAATGCGATTTAGATATTTGGGGAGCAGATATGTCGCACGATTGGCCTACATGGCGAGCCATGCTTTCAAATTATTTACAAACAAAATTTTAATAGAAATTTTTATTCAATTTCGAAAACATGATCAAAATCATGTTTTCAGTTGATGATTCGTAGGTGTTTAAAAAATCGCTGAGTATAATTTCGCTCCGCAATTTTTTAAAATCTTTTCATGAAAAAAATTTTTTCATTTCTATTACTGATATGTTTTGTAGGAATCAATGCTGTACAAGCGCAGGATAAAAAGGAGGATGCGGAAAGTTTGAGTATTCAATTACAAATTAGACCTCGAGCAGAAATAAGAAATGGTGTCTTCACTCCAATTCTGGATGGACAAAAAGCCGCTTCGTTTATTTCACAGCGAAGCAGAATCAGTTTAGTTTATTCCAAAAATCAACATCTGAAAATTGGATTTAGCAGCCAAATGATCAATACTTGGGGAAACGATCCGCAAGTGCAACCCACCGCAAATCATCTCTCTGTAAATGAGGCATGGGCGCAATTGTATTTCAATCCGGAATGGAGTGTAAAATTGGGCCGACAAATATTATCTTATGATGATGAAAGAATTTTAGGTGCATTGGATTGGAATAATTCCGGTCGTAAACATGATGCTGCTTTGATTGATTTTGAAAAAGCAAAATTTAAACTCAATGTAGGATTAGCTTTCAATCAAAATGCGGAAAAAATTACCAATACTTTTTTTGATAATAGCTTTAGCCAACCTTACAAATCCATGCAATTTGTTTGGATGAAATATCAAATCAACGATGCGATTTCTTTTTCGGCTATTGGATTAAATCTTCGCGTCCAGAATAAAATTGATTCTACAATCGCTAATTTATTTACAGGAGGTGGTAATTTATTTATTCATAAAAATAAATGGAATGTACAGGGTACTTATTATTTCCAATTGGGTAATAAACCGATATTAAATTCATCCGACATTAAAACAAAAGCTTGGATGGTTGCGATCAAGGCCGGATACCAATTAGATAAAAAATGGACTGCTACTATTGGTAGTGATTATTTAAGTGGAAGAGATATGGATGCTACTTCTACAACAATTACTTCCTTCGATCCATTGTATTCTACTGGTCATAAATTTTATGGTTCAATGGATTATTTTTATGTAAGCAGTCCGCACCGAAATGTAGGTTTATGGGATTCTTATGTAGGAATTAATTATAAAGCCACAAATAAATTGGAAAGCCAATTTACTTTGCATCATTTTGAAGCTGCCGGAAAAGTTGTAAATTTCGCCAATCAACCCGTGGGTAAACAATTAGGAAATGAGGTAGATTTTTCATTTAATTATTCAATTATGAATGACGTGAAATTGAGTGGTGGTTATTCTCAAATGTTTGCCAACTCTTCAATGAAAAATGTAAAAAATATTACTAATAATCAAACAATGAAGTCAGTCCAAAACTGGTTTTGGCTAAGCTTCAATATCAATCCTACCATTTTATTCAAACTAAAATAAATCAATCTTAAAATAAAACAAATGAAACAATTTCGAATTTCACTCTTACAGTTTCTTCTCATTTTTGCTGTAACACTTTTAGTATTTTCATGTAAAACAAATTCTGACGATAGTAATTCTGATGTCAGTAAAATAGATACCGCTCTTACAGGTACCGTTACGGCTGAATTAACCGATGCGCCTTTAGTGCCAAAACCACTTACCTACACTACTCCCAAAAGAGTAATGGTAGAATTAGATGTGATAGAAAAAGTGATGAAAATTTCTGATAGTACAGATTATACTTTTTGGACTTTCGGCGGCCATGTTCCCGGTAAGTTTATTAGAGTAAGACAAGGCGATTTAGTAGATTTTACTTTGAAAAATATGCCAGACAGTAAAGTATCACACAATATTGATCTACACGCTGTAACCGGCCCCGGTGGCGGAGCAGAAGCTACTGCAACAGCACCCGGTCAATCCACTAATTTTCAATTTAGAGCATTACATCCGGGATTGTATGTGTACCATTGCGCTACGGGCCCTGTCGGAATGCACATTGCGAACGGCATGTATGGTTTAATATTAGTAGAGCCACAAAGCGGCATGACCAAAGTGGATAAAGAATATTATTTAATGCAAGGTGATTTTTATACCACAGGAAAATTTGATGCACCGGGTTTACAAGATTTTTCAGAAGAAAAAGCTGTGAATGAAAATCCTGATTATGTATTATTTAATGGTAAAGTGCGCTCTACCACAGGTAAAAATGCATTGCCTGCTAATGTGGGTGAAACAGTAAGATTGTATGTAGGAAATGGCGGACCGAATTTGGTTTCTTCTTTTCATGCGATTGGAGAAATTTTCGACAAAGTATACATGGAAGCAGGTTCTTTGGTAAATAGAAATGTACAAACCACTTTAATCCCTGCTGGTGGTGCTACTATGGTAGAAATGAAAGTGGAAGTTCCCGGAGTATTGAACTTGGTAGATCATTCGATTTTCCGTGCATTTAATAAAGGAGCCATCGCACAAATAAAAGTATCAGGTGCTGAGAATCCATCTATCTTTCACAAAGGAAAATAAATAAACAGAGGAAGATTTCTTCTTCTCATTATGAAAAAAATAGTGTTATTATTCAGTTTGGTTGCATTCTTCGGGGGAGTATTTGCCCAGAAGAATGCAACCATTTCTGAAAAAAAAATGATGACAATTCCTGCCGGAATTTACAAGCCATTTTTTACCAATAAAAGTAATCAGCCGATTAGGGTAGCTGCATTTTTGTTAGATGAAACGGCGGTTACTAATGTAGAGTTTCTAGAATTTGTAAAAGCGAATCCACAATGGCGTCGATCAAAAGTCAATCGACTTTTTGCAGATACGAATTATTTAAAAGATTGGGAAAGTGATTTATCCATCGGTAAAAAAAATCAATCGATTTATAATTCTCCGGTAGTTCATGTTTCGTGGTTTGCAGCGCAAGCGTATGCAAAATGGAAAAATAAAAGATTGCCCTCAGTAGCAGAATGGGAAAGGGCTGCAGCCGGTAATCCTATCAATGTAAAATATTCATCGCTCACCGAATATATTTTGAATTGGTATCGCAGACCCAATTTGCCTATTCTTCCGAATATAAAATCAACATACAAAAATCAATACGGTTTATACGATATGCATGGGTTAGTTTGGGAATGGACTTTTAATTTTAATAGTTTCATTAGCAGCGGTGATTCGCGTGGAAATACAGAAGATGAATTGAAAGCTTTTTGCGCAGCAGGTTCTATTAATGTGGCCGATCGAAGTGATTATGCGGGCTATTTACGATTCAGTTACAGAGGGAGTTTGAAAGGAAATTTTTGTATTGCCAATTTAGGATTTCGATGTGCCAAGGATATTAAAAAATAAAAAAAATGAAATCAATTTCTGTTTTATTGATAGTCACAATATGTTTATTTAGCTGTAATGATTCTTCTAAAAAATCTGCTTTTGAAGGAAGTGTATCCACCAATGTAAAGACAGAAGTGGGCACCATTTCTGATCAAAGTATTTTTATGCTTAAAGATACTTTTGTGAATCAGGAGAATAAACCGATGGTTTTAGCAGATTTGCAAGGAAAGCCAACCGTATTGGCTATGATCTTTACTCATTGCGATTATGCATGTCCAAGAATAACTGCCGACATAAAAAATCTGGAAGAAAAATTGAAAACTAATGATGGAAAAATCAATTTTTTATTGGTAAGTTTTGATTCGGATCGTGATACCGCGGAACAATTGTTGAAGTTTGCAAACAATCTCCAATTGGATAAAAATTGGACTCTGTTACATGGAGATGAAGAAGCGGTAAGAACACTTTCTGTGCTACTGAATATTCAATTTGAAAAAAATGCATCAGGGAATTTTTCACATAGCAATATCATTTCTGTTTTAGGAAAAGATGGATTGTTAGTTTATCAAAAGGAAGGACTGGAAGCTAATCAAGATCAAACATTATCTACTATTCGCGGATTAATAAAATAACTTTTTGCTATTTTATTTTTTGTTGTAAATAATAAAAGATATTTTTATCCCTAAATAATTTAAATGCTATTATGTTTAATGATAGACATAAAATAAGCGTGCTGACTATATTAATATCCGGTTTCTTATTTTATTCTTTTTTTCTCTACTCAGCTACATCTGTTAAAGCTATTGTAGTTACTAAAGAAACTGCGCAGGGCAAAATATTGTGGCAACAATATAATTGCAATTCCTGTCATCAAATATATGGTTTGGGAGGCTATTTAGGTCCCGATTTAACCAATGTATATTCGAGGCGTGGTCAGGAATACATCAAAGCATTTTTAAGATACGGTACGAATGTGATGCCTAATTTCAACTTACGGGAAAACGAAATAACCGAACTATTGGCATTTCTAAAAAATATAGATGCTTCAGGAAAATCCGATCCGAGAACTTATACAATCAACAAGAATGGAACCATCTTCCAAGAGACAAAATAATTATGCTCATGCCTTTATAATTTTTGCACTTTTGTTATTGAGTGTAGGAATGATTTTCGGACTTACCGGCGGATTGCAATATATCATACCGGGGTTTTTAAAAGAACATTTATCTTTTGAAAAAGTGCGTCCATTGCACGTTTCATCGGTAGTTTTTTGGATTATTTTAGCTGCGATGGGCAGCGTACTTAGTTATTTGCAAGAACATATTGGAAAGAAAATTCGTTATCCATTTTTGGTAAAATTGCAGTTTTATATTTTCTTGATAGCGGTAATTTCTATCCTAGTTTCCTATTGTATGGGTGTTTTTGGAGGAAGAGAATATTGGGAATTCCACCCTTTGTTAGCCTTACCAATTGTGATAGGTTGGCTGCTATTTATCATTAATTATTTTGCTTCAGCGGGAGGTATAAAAAATCAACCTGTTTATTGGTGGATGTGGATGACAGGAATTACTTTTTTTCTATTCACTTTTTTAGAATCCTATTTATGGGTCTTTCCTTATTTTAGAAATAACGTAGTAAACGACATGACCATTCAATGGAAATCTTATGGATCAATGGTTGGTTCATGGAATATGCTGATTTATGGTTGCAGTATCTATTTGATGGATAAAATTAGTGGAACTAAAAAATACAGTTATTCAGGAATTGCTTTTGCACTTTATTTTACGGGATTATTTAATTTAATGTTTAATTGGGGTCATCATGTATATGCCTTACCAACCCATGCCTATGTAAAACACATAGGTTATGCCGTTAGTATGACGGAAATTATTCTTTTGGGAAGAATTATTTATTTATGGCGTGCGTCCTTAAATACTGCTAAAAAATATTTTTATCAAATAATTTACCGATTTCTAATAGCAGCAGATGTTTGGATATTTCTCACTTTAGTGCTCGCCATTGGTATGTCTGTTCCTGCAATTAATATATATACTCATGGCACTCATATCACTGTAGGACATACGATGGGCGCAACTATCGGGATCAATACAATGCTATTACTGGCATTTTCATTTGATATTTTAGGTTCTAATCGTAAATTGATTGATTCGTATAAAAAACTGATTTCATTAGGATATTGGACTGCAAATTTTTCTCTATTTATTTTTTGGGCATCTTTAATTATTACCGGCGTAATAAAGGCAAAGTGGCAAATGAGTTCTTCTCAAATTACATTTGGTAGTATGATGCTCCAATTGCGTCCATTTTTGATTTTATTCGTAATTGCAGGTATCTTTATGATGGTTGGATTCTATTGTGTCATTTATCCTTTGTTTAGAAATATATTGCATAATTTTTTTGAAAAAAGACTTATGAAAAAGGAGACTATCACGGAAAAAGAAGATGCCATTGTAAATTATAGACAACATAAAATTTCTCTTACACAATGATACAGGTTACAAAAATTTTTAGATTTGAAATGGCGCATGCGATTGACGGATACAAAGGACCGTGTAAAAATATTCATGGTCATACATACATTTTGCATGTAACCATCACGCGAAAAAATACGAATGATCAATATATACCTTCGCCCGGTTTTGTTTTTGATTTCAAAGAGTTGAAAAAAATTGTAAAAGATTCGATCATTAAAAAATTAGATCACAGTTTAGTTTTGTCATCTGCTTTTTTAAAAAATCATCCTGCTTTTGCGGTTGCTGAAAATATTCAAATTTGGGAAGTAGAACCTTCTGCTGAAAACATTTTGATCTACATAAAAAATTCAATAGAAAATATTTTGCCTCCTGATATCTCAATCGAAAATTTAAAATTGTACGAAACTTCCGATTCTTATGCAGAGTGGAAACGGAATAAATCCTAAACCATTATTGGAATAAAATATACTATTCTTTTTTGCATCCTAATTACAAGAAAGTAAGTCGTTTAATTGTTAAATTGCGTTTCAATTTTACTATTCAAAAGAAAATATGTTTTCAAAAACGACGGAATACGCTTTACGCGCCACTATTTTTATTGCTCAAAAAGGAACGGCAGATCAAAAATTATCGATTGATGAAATTGCAAAAGCGATAGATTCTCCAAAATCTTTTACCGCAAAAATATTACAGATACTTACCAAAGACAATAAAGTGATCAGCTCTACACGCGGCCCGCACGGCGGATTCTACATGACCCAACAATCCAAAAAATTACCGGTAAGAGTAATTTTAAATGCAGTGGGCGAAGATGAAGTTTTATGTAAATGTATTTTAGGCCTTAATCAATGTTCGGAAGAAAAGCCTTGTCCTATGCACGATGAATACAAACACATCAAAAAAAAACTGATAAAATTGTTTGAGAAAAAAACCATTCAATATTTAGCGAACGAAACAAGCAAAGAGCACATCTTTATCAATAATGAAAAACCTTTTTGATGAATTAATGAACTATTTTTCTTTGATAAAAGCATCAATCAACTTCTGACCGCGTACCAACATTTTCAAACTATTTCGTTTTAAAGAAATGGATGGTTTTTTCTGCAAATTGTTATCTATGTCTTTTTTATACGCCGCAATAATATCTTTATAAGAAAGTATACCCATGAGTTTATTCTCAGCGGAAACCACAGGCAGCATATCAATATTTTCACGAGCCATCACTTCTACAGCAGTCCTTAAACTACTTTCATTTCTAATGGAAATATTATTTCGCTTTATTAATTCTCCTATTAGTTTTTCCGGATGGTGATGACTTGATAATAAATTAGAGGAACTGATAATTCCTTTAAAAGCACTGTCCTTATTGACAACAATAAAATAATTGCTATTATAATCGGGTTCATTTTCTAACCATTGACGCACTTCCTCAATACTATTATCATCACTTAATACAATTCCTTCTTTATTCAAAACTTGCTCTACAGAAATACTTTCTAAAATATCAGGTTCATAAGAATCAGGTGTTTTTACTCCTCTACGAGTTATTTTTTCTGTCATGATGGTATTTTCCATCATGAAAAAAGATACGAAATAAGAAGCCGTACAACCTGCTAACAGCGGCAACAATGCATTGGATTGACCTGTAACTTCTAAAGCAAAAATGATAGAAGTTAACAATGCTCTTGAAGCGCCTGCGAATAAAGCAGACATCCCAACTAAAGCTGCAAGTGAAAGCGTAATTCCCGATTCCGGAAAATAAAATAAAATTACACTTGCCATTAATGCGCCGGCTGCCCCACCAATGGTCATTAATGGCGCCAAAGTACCTCCGGAAGTGCCACTACCCAACGCAATTGCCCAAGAAACAAATTTTAAAATGCATAAAGAAAGCACTAATTGAATGGGTAGATTTCCTGAAAGAATATCCGTGATATTTTCATAGCCCACGCCTAAGGTTCTTGGAGAAAAATATCCGACAATTCCTACAATCAAACCGCCCAAGGCCGGCCACCACATCCAATGGATCGGTAATTTTTCAAAAGTATCTTCAATCCAGTAAACAATTTTTGTGACAAATACGGAAAGCACTCCTGAAAGAATTCCGATAATACTGTATATTAAAAGTGCTGTATTGGAAGGGTTTTCAATTAAATGTCCTACCGGAAAAACAGGACCTGCTCCAAACAAGAAATGATGCCCGGCGGCTCCGGTGATACATGCAAGTGCCACGGGAATAATCGCTTTGGGAGAAAATTCAAATAATAATAATTCAATCGCCAAAAAGATAGCAGCAATAGGACTTCCGAAGATAGCGGCCATACCTGCCGTGGCTCCTGAAGCTAATAAAACTTTTCGTTCGTTATGGGTAATATTTAAAAGTTGGCCTAAAGTAGAACCTAAAGCTCCACCGGTAGCAATGATAGGACCTTCTGCGCCAAACGGGCCACCGGAGCCGATTGCAATAGCAGAGGAGATCGGTTTTAAATAAGTAATGGTTGGTTTTATTTTACTTTGATTGGTCAAAATTTGTTCCATAGCTTCGGGAATTCCATGGCCGCGAATGGCTTTAGAACCGTATAATGCCATTAACCCGACAATTAATCCACCGGCAGCAGGAATGAGAATAACCCACCAACCTAATTGGTTGCCCACCGGAGTTATATGTGAAATTCCTAATTCACCATAGAATGATAAACGAGTGATGAAATAAACTAAATCCATCAAAAACTTGGCAATAAAACTAATGGCTATTGCAATAGTTACTGCCAATAAGGCGATTGTTAATAATCTTTTTTTGTTGCGAGGAATTTGAGGCTGAATGTTCTCAGCTTCTAATGTAGGATTTAAAGAAATCGAAATCGGGATACCACTATTTAAAACATTTTTTTGACCCATCCGGTTTTTTAAAACTGATTAAAAACATTGTGCTGCAAAAGTAATAGCAGAGATTGGAAATCCCAAATGGTTTTAAATCAACTCAAAAAAAGTAGATGGTATATAATGATGAAAACAAAAATTAGATAAGGCTTTTGTTAGGGCTTTTTCTGTATTGTTCAATTTTAAATTGAAACATCTCCGCCATTTTATTTGCGCGCCATTTAGCTTCCTTAGCTATTTCTCCTGAAAATAATTCATCAATAGTTTGATAAAATAATTGTAACCAGGTATCAAAATGTTCTCGTTCTATCGGCAATGAAGCATGTGGCGGAAATGGGCTGCCAAAATAAGTGTGTTCTCCCAAAAGAATCGTCTGCCAAAACGTATACATTTTAGCAAGATGTTCAGGCCATCTATTTTGAATTCTTTCGTCGAAAATAGGGCCTATCAAAGGATTCGCTCTTACCTTTCCGTAAAAGGTATCTACCAAATTTTTTACATCTTCTAAATGGAGTATATCGTGATTCTTACTTGTCAATGATTGAATAATTGTGTTATTAAATAATAAAGAGCCCATCCGCCAAAAAGAATATTGATAATCCAAATCCAACCGGGAATACTTCTTGGCACCTCGCTTCCTTCAATTAAAAAAACTTTAGAATCTCCTTTTCCGTATGCATTAATCATTACCGGTACTACACCATCCACTACTTGATTATCTCTTAATCCTTCAATAGAAATATCAGGGCCGTTGCGTACAATAAACGGGATATTTCGAATTCCTTCTTTCCCTTGAGGGTCACGGCTTACAATTTTTAAATTATGATTCCCATCTATTAATTTAGAAGTATCTAATTCAAAATTAATCGGAGATTTAAATGAACCAATCGGTTGAGGGTCGTCATCAACAAAGATAACAATGGTGCTTCTATCTTCCATTTTAGTTAAATTTTAATACAGTTCTTTTAATGTGGTTGAGATTTTTTTCACCGGGCTTTACAATCCATTTAATTGTGTAGAATAAAGTGGCTAACACTATTATCACTGCAGCAATAATGATCACAAAATCCCAATCGCTCGAAGGCCCTGTGCCGTGAGAAATTCCTTTTAATAATTTAGGTTGCTGTTTTTCGCAAACAGGGCATGCCCATGAGATTGCACTAAATATAAGTAAAGGAATGATTAATAATATCTTTTTCATAATATCCATTTTCTATTTACCGGAAATTTTTACTGCATCCATTAATTTTTTAATTTCATCCGGAGTTACTTTTCTGGCATTATTGCCCCAACTTGTTTTTTCATGATTCATAATGGCAGCAATTTCTTCTGCTGATAAATTATTGGATGTGCCGATATTTGGCATCGGCGGAAAACCTTCTGTAGCACGACCGCTATATCCATTCATAATAATATCTACCATTATTTGTGGGTCATCATTTAGCACTATTTTACTTCCTTTCAGTGGAGGAAAAGCTCCGGGAAGTCCTTCTCCATTTTCTTGGTGACAACTTTGGCAATTGGCAGAATACAAAGCCACTCCGTCTAATTCTGTGCCACCCGAACCTGCATTTACGCCGGCAGTTTCTTTGATTTCTTTTTTATACAAAAATTCAGGTGGAACCGTTCCATCAGGTAATTTAACTTGTTTCAAAGAAAGCAAATAAGCTACTAATTGTAATGCTTCCGGCTTTGCCACAATCTTTCCTTTTCTACCTTTCATAAATTCTGCAGGCACATTAACCACTTTATCATTCTTAGAAGGTTTTTCTTTATACTCAAAAAGCCATTGATAGGCGGGCATTATAGATTGTTTAACCACTGCCCGAGGTTGGTATAAATGCAATAATTGCCAATCAATACTTGGTTGACGATTACCGATATTTATCAAATCGGGGCCGGTTCTTTCTGTTCCCATTAAAGTGGCTGTATTTCTCCATACATCTGTTCTGCGATTGAGGGCATAATCTGCAGCAATACTTGGTCGTGGTCCCCAAACTTTATCCATATCCACATTTCTGATTTGTTGGGTATGGCAACCTACGCAACCGTTTGCCACATACAAAGCTTTTCCTTTTATGGCATCTGCCGATAATCTTTCAGCTCCGGGCAAGGGTGCATTATTATCCTGATTATAAAGTGCAGGAATAATGGCAATCAAAATGGTCAATGATACAAAGAGAATAGTAACCGTTAGAAATAATTTTTTATGATTATTAAAATATTCCATTTTTAAAATTTTAGTCGTTTTACCGATTTAAATGATTTAATTATTGTTCTTTTATAAATTCTTCATCACCACTCATCATCCCAATCACTTCTTCGTTAATATTGATGGTTTTATTTGGACGAATCATTTTATACATATTGTAGGCAAATACCAAATGCGAAATCCACATCAACGTACCGCCGATAGCGCGCCAGAGCCAATAAGGCGCCATAGCAATTACACTATCCATAAATGGTTTTCCGTCAATCCACATTAAGCCGCGCATCGTGCCGCCGATCATAAGCGGAACTGCATAAAACAATAGACCTAAAAATGCCAACCAAAAATGAATACCTACCGTAACCTGCGGTGGTTCTTGCCTTGTAATTCTCGGCACTAATGCATAAATAAACCCCCAAAGGAAAAACGCAATAATTCCATACATGGTAAGGTGAGAATGCGCCGTAGTGAAATCAGTAAAGTGCCAAAAAAGATTGGTAGTACGGAAAGCTTCTGCCGTGCCTTGTAAAGAACCGGTAAAATAAAAAATAGTTCCTATCAGCATAAAAGGTAGGGTATAACTTCCTTCCAGCTTATGCCACGATCCTTTAAAAGTCATTAAGAAGTTAGTGGTTCCGGCTATTACAGGAATTACCATTCCTACACTCGCTACGATAGCCACAGTTTGTATAGCCCAAGGAATAGCACTAAATACAAAATGGTGTGAGCCAATTAATGTGTAAAATAATATTTGCGCCCAAAAAGCCAAGATACCTAAGCTGTAAGAATAAATGGGTTTATTTAATTGTTGTGGTAAAAAATAATATACTAAACCTAAAGTCAACATCATAAACCACATGCCCACACCTTGGTGCATATAATAGCCTTGGGAGATCGTTTCACCCAAACCATTTTGCCAAAAAGGAAGATAGGCAACTAATGTAATTACAATTACAAAAATAAGTGCTGCGACGATATACCAATTAGAAACATAGATCTCTTTGGTTCTGCGCATAGCAATGGTCTTTATAAAATTGATTAAGGTTAAAACCACCGCGATAGCAAATAAAAGTTGAATAGGCCAAATGTATTCGCGGTATTCGCCACCTGCATTATTAATGCCTGCCATCAAAGAAATACTTCCCAATAACACCGTCGCATTAATGAGCCAAAGTGTCCACCAACCTAATTTTAAACTATATATTTTTACATTACTTACTCTTGGAATTACATAATATGCCAATCCTAACATCGCCATGGATGACCAACCCCAGAAAACGGCGTTAGTATGAACCGGCCGCAATCTTCCAAAACTTAACCAACTTAAATGATCGGCATCAGGCGCTACGAATTTTATTCCTACATATTCACCAACTGATGTACCCCAAATGAGCCAAATGGTAGCGCTGATAAAAAACCAAATGATTAATTTAGATAATTCCGGATCCACTCTTGGTCGTTGTATAGCTTTCCGTTTTTCTTCTATAAAACGAATATTGGCTCTTTCATTAATGTTTTTTAATAAACCTTTTTCATCGTGAGGTTTTAATTCGCCCGCAAGTGCATTGCTCGAAATTTGATAATCTAATTCTTCTTTTCGTTTTTGTAATTCTTGAGCTATTTTTTCCTCGGGAACAGATTGTAAATACGAAGAAATTTTTTCTGCTTCTTCAAAATTCCTTCGGGTTTTAAATTTTTTGGTCATCCTTCCCACTTTGACAATCATTAAAATTATTCCCACTAAAATGGGCACAAAAATGAGTAACAAAGTAATGATAACACCTCCCTCAGAAAAGATGGAACCCTTGATGGGTGAAGGGTTTTGAGCAAATACCGCTGAACTAAATAACGATCCTATTGCGACCAAAGTCAAAATTAAAAAGGGTGATTTGTTAGCTTGATTACGATTTTTCTTATTTCGCATTGCATTAATTTTTAAATAATTCTCCACTTCAGTTGAGTTTAATGAGCGTATAATTTTTTCTAAATTGGGTTCGTTTTTTTCGGACTTCGAATTTTTAATCATGTTTCTTAATGCAGACGTTCTAAGAGATAAATAAATAGCTGCTAATAATGAGGTGATTACTAAAAGTATGATGAGCAATAATTCTCCTAAACCTGTTCCATCGGGATTATGCAGCACTTCGGGTACTTGTGCTAAAAGAAGATTAGGAATTATAATCAACAATAAAACGAAAGGAATGTAACTATATATGATACGTTTCTTCATGAAATGTAATTAATTGAAAAGAGGATCAAAATAGGATTTCAGGTAATGCCGGCGAAGTTACCCCTTTTTCCAAATTAAAGTAGTTTTAGGTCTTTTATTTCAAGCCTAATTCTATATTTCAAGCATATTTTCCCAAAAAAGAAAAAATTTTCAATAAAATTCTACTTTTGGAAATAGAATTATCTTATCCTTCAAAGACTTGATGCGTAGAAACTGCTATTCTGTTCCATGTATTGATGATAATGATTTGCATAATGATTTGAGCCAATTCCTTTTCCCCAAAAAAATTTAAAACATTATTGTAGGTTTCATCGGAAATGCCTCCATCAGCAATTAAAGTGACTTCTTCCGTAAGTTGTAACACGGCTTTTTCTTCGTCAGAAAATAAAGGCGATTCTCGCCATGCAGCGAGCGCAAATAATCTTCTTTGTGTTTCCCCAATTTGTAACGCTTCTTGCGTGTGCATATCCAAGCAATAAGCACATCCATTTATTTGTGAAGCGCTAATTTTTATCAATTCACACAGAGATTTGGATAATGAAGTGTTTCTAATATATTCTTCCATTCCCAAAACTGCTTTGAATGCATTTGGTTCTAATTCTTTGATATTAATTCTTGACATGATCAATTATTTTTAAAATTTTTCTTTGCTAATACATAAACAAAGTTATTCTATTACGCGGCGGCGGATTATCTAAAAAAGGAAATAAACTATTAAGAGAAAATCTTACGGGCGATAACTCAATTCGCCATTCACTATCGTAGCCGGCGAAGTATAAGGATGTTCTTCTTCTTTTCCGATTGCCATGATATGATACACTTTCCATTGGCGCACTTTTAAATAATCAGAAATCATAGAACGATGGCAGCGCCACCAAACAGCCTCAGAGCACATATAAGCCACTCTTGATTGAGAAGCTATGTTTTCTAATGCTATAATTCCTTTTTTAAAATCCTCCGTTTCCATATAATCTGCATAAGCTCTAAATGCCAATACACGCCAGGCAGTATTTTTGGAATCTTTATTTATTTTCCTTCTGCCGCCTAATTCTTTAATGTGGAGGTAATTGATTTGATTTTCAGGAATAGTAATTTCTAACGATTCTTTATTGTATTGAGGAAATTTTCGCGAGCCCGGAAAAGATCTCACATCTACCAAGGTTTGTATTTTAAAAGAATGCAGCATTTCTATGAATTCTTCTAAAGGCCTAGTGCTATGCCCAATTGTCCAAATGTTTTTATTTTTTTTCATTTAATTTTTGCTCACAAAATCCAATAATACTTTTGCTTCGTTATGTACGGTGTCTTTTGCACCAAATAAAATAGTAACCGGCCCGTTTTTAATTTTTGATTGTAAGATGTCAACGGCTTCTTTATTTTCGTAAAGTTCTTCGAGATATTTCTTTTGAAACCCTTTCCACTTCTGCGGTTCATGATTGAACCATTTTCTCAATTCTGTGGAAGGTGCTATTTCTTTCAACCAAAGATCGGCGGCTACTTTTTCTTTCGTGAGGCCTCGCGGCCATAATCTGTCTACTAAAATTCTGTAACCATCATTTGTATCTTTTGGTTCATACACGCGTTTTATTTTTACATCTTTCATGCAATATTTTTTACCATGGTTCAGGCACTTATTATTTGTTGGAGAAGGAAAACTTAAAAATTATTAGTAACCGAATCCGATTGATCTCGATGATACAAGTAAGTTGGAAAATTTACTTTTTTTATTTCAATTTTCATCTGATTGATCCTATCAAAAAAATCTGCATCACTGCCTAAAGGTATATTTCTAAAACCTTTTAATTCTTGTGCCAATGCATTTTGTACAAAAAAAGTACCACCAATTACACATTCCGATAAATGAATTTTTTTCTTGGGAGAAAATCTGTCGGGAACAAATTCATTTCCGATAATTTTTATTCCTCCGTGCAAAAAAGAAATTGAAGGATCATTGATTAAAATTTCTTTTCGTAAAAAAAGATGTTCGGGAGCATATTCATCATCCGAATCTAAGAAGGTAATGTATTGCCCATTTGCTTTCGAAATTCCACTATTTTTTGAAGTGGCGGCGCCTACATTTTCTTGATAAAAATATTGAATGGCAGGATGGTTTTGCAAATAAGGTTGGATGTGAAATGCAGTGTCATCCATACTTCCATCATCTATTATAATGGCTTCCCAATCTTTTTCTGTTTGCGACAATAACGATTCAATGGCTCTTTTTAAAAGCCGCGCTCTATTGTAGGTAGCAATTACAACTGTAAAAAATGGCTTTGATAATTTTTTTTTGCTTGAAACGTTCAATACATTTTTGATTTGTTTTACAAATTTACAATCAAACTTTTTATGAATCTTTTCAACATTTGCAATCATCATCTCATTATTTTTAATGGATAAATTTTAGTTAATACTTAATGGACAAGGGTTTTAAGAAAGTTCATTTCATAAAACTAAAATCACATTTCCTATCTTCGCATCCATGTCTGTTTTAGATAAATATGAACCCGTGATTGGATTGGAAGTGCATGCACAATTGCTTACCCAAACTAAGTTATTTTGCAGTGACAGCGCGGCTTTTGGCGCATCGCCTAATACGCATATAAGTGCTATCTCTTTAGCACATCCGGGTACATTGCCTGTCATGAATCAGCAGGCAGAGGAATTAGCGATCAAATTAGGACTCGCTTTTGAATGTGATATTACCTCCTTTAATTATTACGCGCGCAAAAATTATTTTTATCCGGATTTGCCAAAAGGATATCAAATTACACAACATACTACACCCATTTGTAAAAATGGAAAAGTGGGAATTGTAGTAAATGGTAAAGAGAGAAAGATAAAATTAAATAGAATTCATCTGGAAGAAGATGCCGGAAAAAGTATTCATGATATTGATGTTGAGAATACTTGTATCGATCTTAACAGAGCCGGAGTTCCTTTATTAGAAATCGTTTCAGAGCCTGATTTATTTTCTGCGGATGAGGCATTTGCTTATTTAACAGAAATAAGAAAAATGGTTCGCCATTTAGAAGTGTGCGATGGAAATATGGAAGAAGGAAGTCTTCGTTGCGATGCCAATGTTTCTATAAGATTGAAGGGCGATTCAAAACTTGGGACAAGAGTTGAGATCAAAAATTTGAATTCCATTAGAAATGTAAAGAGAGCGATAGAATATGAAATCAATAGAATGATTCTTCTCTTGGAAAATGGAGATTCCATCGTTCAACAAACGCGAAGTTTCGATGCAGATGCGGGCATTACTTTTTCTTTAAGAAGTAAAGAAGAAGCTAATGATTATCGATATTTTCCCGATCCAGATTTAGCACCTTTTGTGGTTACGGAAGAAAAAATTAAACGTATAAAAAATACATTGCCTCTACTTCCTGCGGCATTGAACAAACGATTAGAAGAGGAATTTCAATTATCAACAGAAAGCATAAAAGTGATTGGTGAAGATAGAAAAATGGCGGATTATTTTTTCTCCATCACTTCCCACACCGCTCATTATAAAGCAATTGCCAATTGGATGATTGGCCCAATTAAATTACATCTAAATAAAACGAATACTGACATAGAATCATTTCCCATTTCTTCTTCAACAATGGCGCAATTAATTGACTTGGTAGAAGAAGGAAAAGTAAGTTTTGGAATGGCTTCTTCTCATATTTTTCCTATTTTGCTCGATTCAGAAGATGTAGCTCCATTGCTGATTGCAAAAGAATTGAATCTATTACAAGAAAAAAATGACGATACCGTACAGGTATGGGTAGACGAAGTGTTAGCAAACCTTCCTGAGAAAGTAAAAGAGTATCAAAAAGGCAAAAAGAATTTGATAGGATTATTTGCAGGTGAAGTGAAGAAGAAAAGCAAGGGCAAAGCAGATATGCAAATCGTAAATCAATTACTCATTCAAAAATTAAATCAATAAAAATTAAAACAAATCAATTCATAACATCATGAAAAAAATATTCATTGTTTTACCCTTCATTTTTGCTTTTTTATTTTCGTGTACGCCTCCCGGTAAGATGGACAGTTTTAAAGTAAATGGAGATATAAAAAATGCAACTGACCAAAAAGTATTTTTAGAACATATTCCATTTAATCAATCCGCTCCGCAAGTACTCGATACGGTGGAAATGGTAAAAGGTAAATTCTCGGTAAAAGCAAAAACTACCGAAGAGGGATTATATAGAATCAAGTTTGAAAAAAATGCGGGTTATTTATTAATCAACGATAAAAGCGAAATTGATTTTACCGCCGATGCAAATGATAGCACTTTGGTTTCTGCAAAATTTAATTCGCCTGCGAGTTCATCTTTGGTTAAATTAATTATGCAATTAGATTCTATTCACACTAATTTAATTGCCTTATCTGCAAAGACAAAACAATACCAAGATTCAAATAATGATTCTCTGGCAATGGTTACAGAAAATGAATTTAATGTAGCCAATGAGGCATATCAAAATTATTTATTGAAATATATTGATACTACCAAAAGTCCTATCGTATCATTGTTTGCTTTAAGTTATGGCCAAGATATTCCCATTGATACCGTTCAAAATTTGGTGAATAAATTGAAGAAAAATAATCCTACCAATACATCTGTAGAAGAAGTAAAAAAACAAATTGATCAATATGTAGCGGCGCAGCAACAAGAGCAACAAGGCGGAGGAAAATCTGTAGTGATTGGAGATATCGCACCTGATTTTACTTTACCTGATGTGGATGGAAAGCCTTTTAGCCTAAGTTCTTTGAGAGGTAAATATGTATTGATTGATTTTTGGGCGAGTTGGTGCGGCCCTTGCAGGGAAGAAAACCCAAATGTGGTAGCGAGTTACAATCTTTTCAAGGATAAAAATTTTACGATTCTTGGAGTGTCTTTAGATAAAGATAAATCTGCTTGGTTGAAAGCCATCGAAACCGATAAATTAGCTTGGAAGCAAGTCAGTGATTTAAAATTTTGGAATAGTGAAGCCGCGTCTTTGTATAATGTTCAAGGAATTCCTTACAATGTATTGATAGATCCACAAGGAAAAGTAATTGCTACTGAATTGCGCGGAAGTGATTTGACTAATAAATTACATTCTCTTTTGAAATAAGAAAACAAAATTTAATGATAAAGCCGTTTCAAAATTATCTGAAACGGCTTTTATATTTTTACGGAAAGAAATCTCGGTTTTCTTAAACGATTAAATTAATTAAATGAAATTTGAGTTTATATTAAACGCATTCCCTTACAGAAAGTAGTCAATACAAATGGAAGTACTATCCAAAAATATTCGCGGATCCAAATAAGAAAAACGATTTGAATGATCATAAAAATGATAAAAAGTATCCAATATTTACCTACAGGTTGAGTATTATCCATTTCGAAGAATTTAGGGCAAATATAAATGTTATATCTATTAGAAAAGCATTCAAAGAAAAAATAGACCGATAATTTCTTTAATTGAAGTGAAAAATTTCAGGGTCTTTTCTTTTTATTTCTTACAAATATGCGTCGGAAAATAGCTTCATTAAAATTATTCAGACAAAATTGTTATAGATTATCAATGAGTTATGAACCTATGATAAAAAATACTTTCTAAAAATGATTTTTTATTTCTGAATTCATCCTACCTTTGCAATCCTTAAAAAAATGCCGGGATAGCGGCTATTAATTTCAAATGGTTTCTTTCAAAAAAAAATAAGGAAGAAGCCGATAAAAAACAAAGATGAGTAAATTACATTTCACCACTAAACATGCGAATGAGGCTACCGTGCAGCGTAATTGGTACGTTGTTGACGGCACTAATCAAACCGTAGGCCGCATGTGCGCTAAAATAGCGTCCGTTCTCCGTGGTAAGAACAAAGCCTATTTCACTCCACACGTAGATTGCGGAGATTATATTATTGTTACCAACTGCGATAAAGTAAAATTTACCGGTAAAAAAATGGATGTAAAAACTTACATTAATTTCAGCGGATATCCGGGCGGTAAAAAGGAAGAGATTGCAGGCGATTTACAAAAGCGTCGTCCTGATGTGATCATCGAGAGAGCGGTAAAAGGTATGTTGCCTAAAAATCGTTTGGGTCGCAAAATGTATAAAAAATTATTTGTGTATGCCGGATCAGAACATCCACATGGAGCACAGAATCCACAAGAATTAAAATTTTAATAAAACCGAAATAGAAAGTTTGAAAGTAATTTCAAATTTTCACCGAACGAATACTTCGGAAAAATTTTCAAACTACGATAATGGAAAAACAAAATAACGCAGTTGGCCGCAGAAAAGCAGCGGTAACAAGAGTTTTCCTTACCAACGGAGATGGCAACATCACTATTAATGGAAAGGATTATAAAACTTATTTCCCTTTGATTTATTTACAAAACCAAGTGGAAGCTCCTTTAAAAACAATTGAAGCTACCGATAAATTTGATGTAGTTGTAAATGCTACCGGCGGCGGTACAAAAGGACAAGCCGAAGCAGTAAAATTAGGTATTGCTCGTGCATTGCTAAAAGTAAATCCGGAATATAGACCTGCTTTAAAGTTAGCCGGTTTGTTAACAAGAGACCCAAGAGTGGTAGAGCGTAAAAAACCGGGTCAGAAAAAAAGCAAGAAAGAACTTCCAGTTCAGTAAGAGATAAGAATACGGAAGAAGCAAATAGCTCAATTTATATTGAATTATTGGCTGCTTAAATTTTGCAAAAACAACTATTTTAAAAAACAATTTTAATATACAATAAATGGAAAATAATCCTTCCTTACAACAGCAGCTTTTAGAAGCAGGTGTACACTTCGGCCATTTGAAAAAGAAATGGAATCCTAAAATGTTGCCTTACATTTTTGCTGAGAAAAAAGGTATTCACATCATCGACCTAAACAAAACTGTTGAAGGGCTTGAAGAAGCTGCTGCCGCAATGAAATCCATTGCAAAAAGCGGTAAAAAAATTATGTTCGTAGCTACCAAAAAGCAAGCGAAAGAAATTGTAACTGAAGCTGCAAGAAAGGTAAATATGCCTTTCGTAACAGAAAGATGGTTAGGTGGTATGCTTACCAATTTCAATACTGTTCGCAAAAGCGTAAAGAAAATGCAGGCAATTGAAAAAATGTTGAACGACGGAACTTTGGATAGCATTACTAAAAAAGAGCGTCTTACTTTGGCTCGCGATAGAGATAAAATGGACAAAGTATTAGGTGGTATTGCACAAATCAGCCGTGTACCCGCAGCATTATTTTTGGTAGATATTGGCCACGAACATATCGCATTAGCAGAAGCAAAAAGATTGAACATCACTACATTCGGAATGGTAGATACTAACTGCGATCCTAATAAAGTAGAATTTTCAATTCCTTCTAATGATGATGCTACCAAATCAATTGCGATCATTACTAATTATATAGTTGCCGCTATTGCGGAAGGTCTTGCTGAAAGACAAGCAGAGAAAGAAGAAGATACAGATGATGTGGATGAAAATGAATCTCGCGCAATGAAATTTGATGACGGCGCTGAAGAAGGAAGAGGCGATCGCAGAAGAGGCAATAGCCCTGCAGGAGCAGCTCCCGGAAGAGGACGCGGTGGTGCTGCAGGTCCACAGAAACGCAGACCAAGTGGAGCCGGTGCAGGTAATAGACCAGGCGGCCCGGGCGGAAAAAGATAAGTATTTGAAAAGTGATAAAGATAGAATTAGCGTGATTGTATGATTGTCACATTCATTAATTAAAACAAATAATAAATGACTACAACAATAACAGCAGCAGAAATTAATAAGCTGCGCCAGCAAACCGGAGCCGGCATGATGGATTGCAGAAAAGCTTTAGTAGAATCAAACGGTGATTTTGAAGCAGCAATCGATTATTTAAGAAAAAAAGGACAGAAAGTAGCGGCACTTCGTAGCGACCGTGAAGCAAAAGAAGGAGTAATTATAGCAGCAACTACTTCGGATAATACTACAGGTTATGTGATCAATGTAAGTTGCGAAACTGATTTTGTAAGTAAGAATACAGAATACATTGCTTTTGCTCAATCTATTATGGATGCAGCGATTGCGAATAATGTAAATACTGTGGACGAATTGAACCAAATAAAATTGGGTAACGAAACCATTGCTGATAAAGTGAATGAGCAAGTTGCTAAAATTGGTGAAAAAATCGGTATTACTAAATTTGAAAAAGTGAGTGCCCCTTACGTGGCTGCTTATATTCATGGCGCTAACCGTATGGGCGTGTTGGTAGGATTGAATAAAGTAAATGAAGAAGCAGGAAAAGATGTGGCTATGCAAATTGCTGCAATGAATCCAATTGCTATCGATCAATCTGGAGTGTCAGAAGAAATAGTAGCTCGCGAAAGAAATATTGCAATTGAGCAAGTAAAGGCAGAAGGCAAACCGGCAGAAATGGCTGAAAAAATTGCCGCAGGAAAAATCAATAAATTTTTCAAAGAAAATACACTTCTTGCACAAGCTTTTGTAAAAGATAATAATCAATCAGTAGGAGATTATTTGAAAAGTTTAGATGCCGATCTAAAAGTTACCGAATTTAAAAGAGTAGCGTTAGGATAATCCAACTTTATAAAAAAATATACAGCCGCTTCAGAAATGAAGCGGTTTTTTTTGTTGATAACAACTTTTTTTTAAAAAAAAATTCATCATAACGGTTATGGCTAAACGATTTTTTTCGTTTTCCAATTTTATAAAATGGTCGGCTTTTATAAGTGCCGACTTTTGTATAAAGGTAAATTTACGAGAACAATAATTTTTGTGTTCGACAATAAATCTTTGCAGCAAAAGCATATTCCATTATCTTGCACCGATTTTAAGCCATTTGTAATTGAATGAAAATATAAATAGGCTTCATTTTCTAACTTACAATTTCGTACTCAATTATGCTTCCTAAATTCAAAAGAATTCTACTCAAATTATCCGGCGAATCTTTAATGGGCGATAAAAATTTCGGTCTTGATTCACAAGTTCTCAGTAAATATGCGCAGGATATCAAATCCATTACAGAATTGGGAGTGCAAGTAGCGATTGTGATTGGAGGAGGAAATATTTATCGCGGTATGAATGAAGCTGAAACCGGCATTGAGAGAGCACAAGGCGATTATATGGGTATGTTGGCAACGGTTATAAATGGTATGGCTTTACAAAGTGCATTAGAGAAAGAAGATGTGTATACAAGATTACAAAGTGCTATTAAAATGGAACAAATTGCCGAACCTTATATTCGTCGTAGAGCGATTCGACATTTAGAAAAAGGCCGTGTAGTTATTTTTGGTGCCGGTACCGGAAACCCTTATTTTACTACAGATACAGCCGGTTCATTACGCGCCATAGAAATAAAAGCGGATGTAATTTTAAAAGGAACTCGAGTAGATGGAATCTATTCTGCCGATCCGGAAAAAGATAAATCTGCCGTAAAATTTGACAATATTTCTTTCGCAGAGTGCATTTCCAAAAATTTAAAAGTAATGGATATGACTGCTTTTACTTTGTGTATGGAAAATGAATTACCCATTATTGTTTTCGATATGGACAGCCCCGGCACTTTGCTACGCGTGGTTACAGGCGAAAAAGTGGGCACTATGGTTAGCTAATATTTTATCGCTTTTGATAATTTTTTTGACCTTGTTTTCCGGCCATCTTTATTTATTTTTTATTTTTTTTTGCTTTTGAGTTATTTCTATGTTAAATCCTTATATTTGCCTTACTAAAAAACTTATGTTCATGAGAAAATTTCTGACACTATTAACAATACTTCTGCTCAGTGGAGCATTTGTATTTGCACAAAACAAGACTCTTACCGGAAAGGTAACAGATGATAACGGAGCTCCTTTATCAGATGTTTCGGTAATGGTGAAAGGCACTAAGATTGGAACGGTAACCAATGCTAACGGAGAATTCTCCTTTCAAGCTCCTTCCAACGCCAAAGTACTTGTATTTTCATCAGTTGGTAAAGAAACTACTGAAGTAACTATTGGTAATAGAACCAATGTAACTGCAGTACTAAAAGCTTCCGACGAATCTCTAAGCGAGGTAATTATTAATATACCTTACGGTACTATTAAGAAAACTTCATTTACAGGTTCTGAAAATACTGTAACTACTAAAACCTTAGAAAAACAACAAGTGACCAACGTTACTTCAGCATTAGAAGGTTTGATCCCCGGTATTATTACTACCAACGGTGGTGGAGCTCCAGGTTCCGGTGCCGGTATCCTTGTAAGAGGTGTTGGTTCTGTTAATGCTTCAAGTGCACCACTCTATGTATTGAACGGTGTACCTTATGATGGATCCATTTCTGCGATTTCTATGGATGACATTGAATCAGTATCTGTATTGAAAGATGCAACAGCATCTGCTTTGTATGGTTCAAGAGCAGCGAATGGTGTAATTATGATTACTACTAAGAAAGGTAAGAAAGGCGCACCAAGTGTGGGTGTTACTATCCGCCAAGGTTATATGAGCCGCGGTATTCCTGAATACGACAGAGTTGGGCCTAAAGATTATTATGAATTAATGTGGGAAGCCTACAGGAATTCTTATTTCAATCAAGGTAACTCAATGAGCGCATCAGGAGTGTTAGCTTCTAACGTATTAACAGGTACCAGCGGCCTTGTATATAATGCATATAATGTTCCGGGAAATACTTTAGTAGATCCTACTACAGGAAAATTAAATCCTAATGCAAGTCTTCTTTGGAATGAATCATGGGAAGATGCATTATTCCGTACTTCATCTCGTACCAATGCCAATATTAACGTATCAGGTGCTACAGATAAAGTAGATTATTTCTTTTCTGCAGGTTATCTGAATGAAGAAGGTATTGTTCGTTTCTCTGGCTATAAGCGTTATGACCTTCGTTTGAATGTTAATATGCGCGCTACTGATTGGTTCAATACAGGATTAAATTTGGATGGTGCTCTTGCTGAAAACAAAAGCGTTCCAAGTGGCGGTACTGCTACTACGAACCCATTCTATTTTACCAGACAAATGGGACCTATCTATCCTGTATATCAGCACGATAAAATCACCGGTGCTTTCGTAATTGATCCTACTACAGGTGAGAAAATGTTAGACTGGGGTACTCCTGCTCAAATGGGAACTAGGCCTTACGCAGGTAATTCTAACTTGTTAGGTTCATTGAATTTAGATGATCGTTCTAACAATTTGTTTAATGGAAATGCTAATACCTATGCTGAAATAAAATTCACTAAAGAATTATCTTTCAAAGCTACTTTTGGTATTAACTTCTATACAAGCAATGGTACTACATACCAAAACAATCAATATGGTGATGCCGCACCTTCTACCCCAGGAGGAAGCGATGGTGGTAGATCTACAAAAAGCAATTATACTTTAGCTTCATATACAGCTAACCAAGTACTTACTTATAACAAGCAATTTAACTTGCATGATGTAAGAGTATTAGCAGGTCATGAAACTTATAAATATAAAGATCATTATTTAGCAGGTTATATGTCCGGATTCTTATTCCCCGGACAAAGTGAATTAGACAACGGATCTGTTGCCTATAATAATCCTACTTCTTATGAAGATAACCATCGCATAGAAAGTTATTTCGGTGCTGTGAACTATAGCTACGATTCAAAATACTTATTGAGTGGTAGTTACCGTACAGATGGTTCTTCAAGATTTGCTCCTGATGTTCGTTGGGGTAGCTTCTACTCTGTAGGTGCAGGTTGGAGACTTTCTCAAGAAGAATTCTTGAAAAATGTAAAATGGATCAATGAATTGAAATTGAAAGTGAGTTATGGTGAGCAAGGAAATGAAGACATTGGACTATATTATCAGTACAAACCTTACTATTACTCAAACGGTGATGGAACTTACAGCCCTCCAACTCGTCCGGCCAATCCGGATTTGAAATGGGAAACTAACAAAATGTTTAACGTGGGTGTAGATTTCACCTTATTTGATAATCGTTTACAAGGTAGTGTAGATTGGTTCAACAAAGTTTCTGATAATTTATTATTTGATGTGCCTTTAGCACCCGGTCATGGTTTTGCCAGCGTATATCAAAATATCGGAACTATGAAAAATACCGGTATCGAAATTCAATTAGGTTATAATGCAGTTCGCACTAAGAATTTTAATTGGAGAATAGATTTGAACTTAACTAAGTTTAAAAATGAAATCACTAAATTACCGGATGCACAATCTGAAAAAGGAATCGTAACAGGTACTAAAAAATTAATGAAAGGACATAGTATTTATGATTTCTGGTTGAGAGAATTTGCAGGTGTAGACGCTTCTACAGGTGATGCACTTTACTATCAAGATGTATTAGATGGTAGTGGAAAAGCAACCGGAGCAAGAACTGTAACCAGTGTAATTAACAATGCTACTTACTACTATTTCGGTTCTGCTTTACCTAAGTTCTCAGGCGGTTTAACCAACTCATTTAACTTTAAGAACTTTGATTTATCAATCTTGACTACATTCTCTTATGGTGGATTATTTTACGATGGTAACTACGCAAGTATTATGCATCGTGGATCTGCCGGAACAGCAATGAGTGTGGATATTAAAGAAAGATGGCAAAAGCCGGGTGATGTTACCAACGTACCTAGGCTTCAAAATGCAATTTCAGGCCAAGATGGAGCATCTACAAGATGGTTAATGGATGGTTCTTATTTGAACATCAAGAATGTTACTTTAAGTTATACTATGCCAAGATCTTTTGCAAATCGCATACATTTCGAAGGGTTGAAAATATTTTTTAATGTAGATAATGCGTATTTATTCACAGCTAAGAAAGGAATGGATCCTCAGCGTTCTTTCACAGGAACTGCGGATGCAACTTATACTCCGTTCCGCACTGTAAGCGTAGGATTTACTGCTAACTTAAAATAAACACTTCCAAAAAATAAATTATGAAAAAAATATTATTATATCTTCTTCCCTTAACCGTTATTTTAGCAACGGGGTGTAAGAAAGATTTTCTCGACACAAAACCAAGTAATGGAGTTACTGAAGGTTCTATTTTAGGAACTTACAACTCTATTACTGCAGCGCTAAACGGTGCGTATAATGAACAATTTGCCTTTGGAACAGGTGCTAGTACCGGGCATGATAACTTTGGTCAACGGTCTTACGACTTGCAGTTGGACCTAATGGGTAATGACATGGTAGTACATTCTCAAGGTTATGGTTGGTTTAATGCCGACTACTCTTTAACTGCATGGCAAAATGCAAATACAGGCCAACAATCAGATAATGCATGGTACATGTATTATGATTTGATTAAGCAATCTAACACCATTTTGGCTAATGTAGACGGAGTTGGAGATGCTACCCAAGCGCAAAAAGATGGTATGAAAGGTGAGGCATACGGAATGCGAGCTTATTGCTACTATTATTTGATCAATTTGTTCCAACAAACCTACAAAGGAAACGAAGCTAAACCTGGCGTTCCTCTTTATACTGATGCTAAAGATTTGGAAGATAAAGGAAGAGGCACTGTAGCTGATGTGTACACACAAATTAAATCTGACTTAGCTGCTGCGGCAACTTTGTTAAATGGTAAACCGCGTGCTTCCAAAGCCAATATGGATTACAAAACTGTTCAAGGATTTATCGCTCGTGTAGCATTGCAAATGGAAGATTATCCTGCTGCTGCTACTGCTGCAGCTGCGGCTAAAGCGGGTTATACTTTAATGGTAGGAGCACAATTGAATACAAGAACCGCATTCTCAACTTCAGGTAATTCTGAATTTATGTGGGGTTCTACCATTCCGGAAAACTTAGCTACTATTTACGCGTCATTCTTCTCACATATGGATGCTATCAATAGATCAGGATATGCTGCATTAGGCGGCCAGAAAAAAATAACCAAATGGTTGTATGATCAAATCCCTGCAACAGATGCTCGTAAAAAATGGTGGACTGCACCCGGATCTTCAAGTATTTCTACTACCAATCCTGTGTACAATCAAATTAAATATTCTGTACCCGGTGCAGGATGGGCTGCTGATTATGAATACATGACAGTTGCTGAAATGTACCTAATAGAAGCAGAAGCATTAGCAAGACAAACAGGTAAAGATGCACAAGCAGTTACTGTTTTAGAAACTTTGATTAAAACACGTAATCCATCTTATACTGCAACAGGTTTGACAGGTAATGCGCTAATCAATGAAATCTTATTACAAAGAAGAATTGAATTGTGGGGTGCCGGTTTCGGATTATTGGATATCAAACGTTTAGGTCAAGGTTTAAACCGTCCTACCGGTCCTGGTAATCATGGAGCTCCAAGTTTTGATCCGGGTGTTTATACCACTGCGCCTCAAGACTATAGATTTATCATGAGAATTCCACAAAGAGAATTGGATAATAACACTAAGATGACACCAGCTGATCAAAATCCGGCGGCCTAACTTTAAAATTTTAAAATTACAATTATGAATAAAATACTTTCATTTTCTCTTATCGGTGCCGCTGCTTTAATTAGCATGGCATCTTGTAAGAAAAATAATATAGTGGTAGGAAAGACCTTAACCGCACCCGAGTTTGTAAAAATTGGAACTTGGAAGGCTGCGGATACAGTAGGTACTTATGCTGTAAAATCTACCAATGAACCATTTAAGATCCCTATTGGGGTAACTAATGTATCTAACAAGGATAGAACCGTTAATTTTACCTATTCTTCTACAACTGCAGTGCAAGGCGTTGATTACACGGCTCCTGCCAGCATAGTAATTAAAGCAGGTGAAGCATTGGATTCTCTTCCAATCACAGGTAAATTTTCTTCTTTTGGAGGATCTGTTACTAAAAGTCACAAAATTGTAGTAGCGATTTCTGGTGGAGATATTGGTTTGAACCCAACAAAGACTCATTACAATTTAACAATGAAGATGTTTTGGCAAGCAGATGCAAACGCTTTTAGCGGAGTATATGATATTCAGGACTATTCTGGAGGATTACCTGATGGTGGTCCTTATCAAGTAGTGATTGCTCCAGTTTCTGCTACTGGTCCTACAAGCGTAATCTCAATTTCCGGAATATGGGGTTTTGATACTCCATTAGTTATGGTTACTCTAAATTGGAATGACTTAAATTCAGGAACTACTAATGTTCCTGTACAAAATTGGGTCGCAGACCTATTTGGATATGGTCAATCTACTCTAAATCCTGCGAATACAGCAGCTACAGTGTTTACTAAATCTCCTAAAAAAATTACAATTGGATATGAGGCTAAAGTTTCTGCCGGATCTTTTGGAAAAGAGATTTCGGTTTTAACCCAACCTTAATATCTTTTGAGATTATAGATATAAAAAAATGGAGACCAAACATGGTCTCCATTTTTTTGTTTTAGAAAGTTCAACACTCTATTTCTTAGTAGGTTTACTTTTCACTTCTTCTAACTCTTTCTCGATATCTTCTTTTTTCTCTTCCAGAGAATGAATCGCATTTACTTTTTCCTTTTTGGATAATTGCGATAATTGAGAATAAAATTTCTTCATTACGTCCAACTCCTCATCTGTTAAGTCTTCCACATTGATCAACTTGTTACTGGCACCGCTTGCTGCCAACAATTCATCTAATTTTAATTGCAGCGCTACAGTGTCTTTATTTTGCGAATGCTGAATTACGAAAACCATTAAAAATGTAACAATAGTAGTTCCGGTATTGATAACTAATTGCCAAGTATCTGAAAACTGAAAGAGCGGTCCTGTAACACCCCAAATCACGACGATCAGTATCGCGACTATAAATGCGTACACACCTCCTGTTACCTTAGTAACGGTAGCGGAAAATCGATTAAAAAATGATGTTAAGTGATTGGGAGGTTTATTGTTGATCTTTTCAGTTTTCTTTCCGTTATTTTTTGTCTTAGCCATGTTCTCTTTTTTTAAGTGTTTTGTATCTCTAAATCTCACAAGACATGAATAAAAATTGATGCCAATTTTTATCTTTTATACAACCAAAATAAATCCGAATTATCTTTAAGGCCTAAAACTTCGGAATACATGAAAAATATGCTGTTAACTATTCTATTCTATTCAATAAGCCAAATATCATTTGCTCAAAGTGTCGATGTTCTTACCCAGAAGGAAGGTATATCGCTTCGAGGTTTGAGTGTCGTAAATGATAAAGTGATATGGGTAAGTGGTAATAACGGTACTGTTGCAAAAACTACTGACGGAGGAAAAACATGGAAGTGGATGAAAGTAAAATGCTTTGAAAAATCCGATTTCAGGGATATAGAGGCATTCAGCCAAAAAGAAGCCGTGATAATGGCTGTGGGCGAACCGGCTTATATTTTACGAACAATCGATGGCGGAGAAAATTGGAAAGTAGTTTTTCAAGATAGTACGAAAGGAATGTTTTTAGATGCCATGAAATTTTATGATTTACAAATAGGAGTTGTAATCGGTGATCCTATTCATCAAAGATTTTTTATGGCAAAAACTGCTGATGGTGGAAAAACTTGGCAATCTTTTGAAGAAGAACAAAGGCCCATGGCTGATGTAGGTGAATATATGTTTGCGAGCAGTGGAACGAATCTTCATTTTCTAAATAAATCTTCATGGTGTTTTGTGACCGGAGGATTGGTTTCTCATTTTGTTACAAAAACATCGAAAAAGTTCATCTCGATAGAGCAAGGAAAAGAAGCTACCGGTGCGAATTCTATTGCTATTCATCAACAAAAAATAATTGTAGTAGGAGGAGATTACACAAAGAAAGATCAACCGTTGGAAAATTGTGTAATTAGTATAGATGGCGGAAAAAATTGGATGTTTCCTAATACTTTTCCGACTGGTTATAGAAGCTGTGTAGAATTTATAAAAGGTACCACATGGATTACTTGCGGATTAAATGGAGTTGATATTTCAACCAATGACGGCATGGATTGGGCTGCTATTAGCAAAGAAAGTTTTCATGTTTGTAAAAGAGGGAAAAAAGGAAGTACAGTTTATTTGGCGGGAGCAAATGGGAGAATCGGAAAATTAATTATGGGGAAATAGAAAAGTGCCATTAAATATTGAATATTCTTTTCAATAAACTTTTCTTTTTAGGAGTTTGATTTTCTACATCATCATCCGATTTTTTAGAAACAAAATAAGTAACTCCAAATTGGAGTGCTGTTCCTAATGCTTTCTTTACAATGCCCGCCGATTTTCCTACTAATAATTTATTAGATAAATAGCCTGCGCCTAAGCCCAGAGCGACTTTCAGTAAGTTATTTTTTAAAGGTGCAGATTCTCTCACCTCCTCGATGGTATTTTTTAAAATGTTCACCGGCTTTAGGCTTTCCATGATGTTTTGTAATGATTCACTCATTTCTTCCTCTTGCAAACGGCGTTTTTGTTCGAGCCTTTTGATAGCTACTTCTATATCCGAAGTATTCGCGATCATTTGTAATTTATTTTCAGCTATGTCTTTATTATCCATTTTTTAGAATCTTTATTGAAAAATTAAAAACTATTCATCAATCAAATCTTTAATTAATCGATTACTAATCGGCTCTTTAATAACCTTGTCGCGAGAATAATAAAATATAAGCCCGATGATAAAATACACTCCGCCTACTATAAAAAATCCATAATAAGATTTTCCGAGAAGGTCTCCAATGTACAACGAAAGTCCTATTGATAAGAATAGTATAATTATGAAAAATAAAATCATTAATACTAATGAAGTAACTAAAGTGGAAACTATTTTTGATAATTTATTAATACTTTTCAGTCTTAATAAAGTGTATCGAGTTTCCAGATAATCTTTAAATTTTTCTACTAAATCCTCAATATTAGTTCTGCTTTCCATGCTTAGTATTTTATCATCAGGCTTATTGGCCTCTGAATGTTACAAAAAGATAATCTAATTAAGAATTGATAGGTTTTGGATTTCTAAAATCATTCTTCATGGCATTTGCTTTTTCTTTAGCTTGGTTCACCATGTCGTTTCCTACATCTTGACCTTCTTTAACCAATCCACTTAATTTTTCTTTTGCTGCTTCGTATTTATCAGAAATTGTGCTGGAAATATCACTGTATTTATCTTTTACAGTTTCAGCAAAATCTGATCCTTTTTCAGCAATTTTTCTTCTTGTTTCTGTTCCTTTGTCGGGAGCAAATAAAATTCCTAATACTGCTCCTGCGGCTGCACCTGCTAACACGGCGGCCAAAGTTTTTCCTGCGCTCATAATTGATAAGATTTAAATTGTTTTAAAATATTGTATGATTATTTACCCTACATAAACAAAATACATTGCCAATATTTCGCAAGTAGGGTAAAGATAGCTGAAACCCTTTACTGTAGCTAATTATAGCAAAAATAAAATCTTTGTTAATGAAAACATATTGGTGAGGATATGAGTAAATATTTTCCCAAAATGCGAATGGTAAAGTGACTAAATAATAAAATCCATTTTTATTATTTTAGCTTTTATTTATTGCATTATAGAAATTGGCACACTATTTCTTCTATCATTTTTTGAAAAGAAAAAATTATACAAATTAAAACCATCAATTTTCAATCAAAATTTTAATCTATTTATTATGAGTAAGAAGTATTTTTTTTTTAGTGGCTTTATTAATTTCATTTTCTATTACATTCAGTAGTTGCCAAGCAATCGCAGATATTTTTAAGGCCGGTATGTGGGTAGGTATTATCATCGTGGTAGCCATCATCGCGCTCATCTTTTGGTTGCTCTCAAAATTTACTAAAAAATAATTTTACGAACATTATTACTTGTACCATTACATCCGTATATTTATAAAAATTCAGGAAAATGGTAAAGCGATTAATCGACAAGATTGCGAATCGTAAAAGGCTGGGATTTATAATTGCTTTCATTTTGTTATTGACCTCTTTGGTCCTTACCTTTATTTCTAATCAACGAATGGTGAAGCAAGCGAGCTTGCTCGATCATACCAATAAGATTATCCAAACCTTACAACGCACTGCAATAGAAGCCAGCAAGAGCGAATCTGCTGCGAGGGCTTTTGTGATGAACCGTGATTCTGCCCTTATTACAGAAGTGCGCCAAAAACAATTGAATGCAAAACAAGCATTAGAAGAACTCTCTCATTATTTTAAGTATAATACACTTCAACAGAAAAATTTAGAAGAATTAAACAAGCTAATTGAAACTCGCTTTTCTTTAGAAGATGAACTGTTAACCGCTTTTACGGTGAATGGAACCAACAATTTGCCCGTTATAGCCGACATCATGAAGAAGGGTAAAGAGTTTATGAAACGAATAGAAGAACAGACCATTAAAATGAAAGATCAGGAAGAAGAAGTATCGTATTCCCGATCACAAAGTGTATCACAATATTCTGACATTATCAATATTTTGGACATAGTATCCGTTTTTCTTGCTGTTCTTCTTACCGGCTATTCGGTGATGACCTATAATAAAGAAAATTCCGATAAAAAATTAGCAGCCGAAAGAGCGAAAATTTTTAGAGAAGAATTAGAAAATCGTGTGAAACAATTGGCTGATCTCAACAAAGAATTAATCGAATTGCGAGGGTTAGAAAAATATGCCGTTACCGGAAGAATCGCGCGCACCATTGCGCACGAAGTAAGAAATCCATTAACCAATATCAATTTATCTGTAGAGCAGCTCAAATCAGAGATGGGAGAATCAGATTCTACCACTATTTTTTTTGATATGATTAAAAGGAATTCTGAACGAATTAATATTTTGGTGAGTGATCTATTAAATGCTACCAGAGTTGAAGAATTGAAATTTAAGGAAATTTCCATCAATGATGTATTGGATGCCAGTTTAGAATTAGCAGCAGATAGAATTGGCTTAAAACAAATAAAGGTTATAAAAAACTATGACCCTGAAATGTGCAAAATTTCAATTGATGTAGAAAAAGTAAAAATTGCATTTTTAAATATGATTGTGAATGCTATTGAAGCGATGGAAGATAAAAAAGGGGAATTAAAAATATCTACAGAAAATTTGGAAAATAAATGCGTTGTCAAGATTTCGGATAATGGAGTAGGAATGGATCAAACACACATGGATAGGCTATTTGAGCCGTATTTTACCACAAAAGAAAATGGAAATGGATTGGGTTTAGCCAATTGCCAAAATATTATTTTAGGCCATGGTGGAAATGTAACTGCCGAAAGTACGCTCGGTGTAGGAACTACTTTTATAATTTCATTTAAATTTCCTGAAAGTATTGAAAATGAAAAACCCTCAACGTCTAACGAAATTGAGGGTTAACATATTTGCTAACTTTTATTAAAGGCCTTGGATCCAATTGATTACATCCTCTTTTGTTTTACCTATCTTCTGTTGTAATTTTCCTACGAATTCATCTTCTTGTCCTTCTTCGTAAGTAAGATCATCATCAGTAAGATCCGCGTAGGCCTTTTTCATTTTGCCTTTGGTTTCATTCCAATTTCCTTTCAATTTTAATTTCCAGTCTTCCATAAAGTTGTGTTTTTAAATTTACAAATGATGACGTCTTTTCTTTAGGCTCGTCTGATTACTTTTAATAAGATTGCTATAATGGCAATAACCAAAAGAATGTGAATAAGGCCGCCAGCGTGCCATACAAAAAAACCAAGCAGCCATCCTATAATTAGAATTACTGCGATGAGGTACAAAAGGTTTCCCATTTTAAAAAAGTTTAAGGGTTTAAAAAATTAATTTCAATTATTATAATATGCAAAACTTTGCCAAAAATAAATGTGAGGCGTTTTAATCTTGTTTTATAGTATAAATTCAATTGTTTACATAGTAAATTATCGGTCTATTGAGGAATTTCATCTACACAATGAGTAGCAATTTTTGAAATATAATGGGTATTTAAGAAAGCGATAGTACTTATAAAAATCGTTTATTTGCATGTGCCAACGGAAAAACTTCGATAACAAAAAGAGAAATTAGATTAGGCAATCTTTTTGAATTTTAAGATTTACTTTTTGTATACAATAAATAAATAGTCTTTGTGAAAATATTAAAATACACCAAACAAGTTTTTAAGGAATTTTCAGCAGATAATATTTTTAAATACAGCGCATCATTATCTTACTACACTGTTTTTTCTATTGCGCCTTTGCTCATCATAGTCATTACCATGTCGAGTTTTTTCTTTGGAAGAGAAGCGGTACAAGGCGAGTTGTATGGAAATCTGAATGAATTAATTGGAAGTGTTGCTGCGATTCAAATTCAAGATATCATCAAAAATACACACCTCACCGGAAATAGTTTTTTTGCGAGCGTGGTAAGTGTTATTATTTTACTGATTGCTTCCACGACTGTATTTGGTGAGATACAAGATTCTTTAAATAAAATTTGGGGACTTAGAATTAAAGCCAGAAAAGTTTGGTGGAAATTAATTCTTACGCGTTTATTATCCTTTTCTCTCATCATCAGTTTGGGAGTTATTTTGATAATGTCTGTCATATTAAATGCTATCATCAGTGGTTTTGGAGATTTGATAGATCGCTTTTTTAATATTTCGAGCACTTACTTTATTGAAATTGCTGATTATGGTTTAGGGTTTTTAGTGTCAGTTTTGCTATTCTCGCTTTTATTTAAAATATTACCTGATGCAAAAATTAGATGGAAAGATGTGTTGATAGGGGGTTTCGTCACGGCATTATTTTTTACGTTGGGTAAATTCGCCATTAGTTTTTATTTATCAAAAAGTAATTTGGCTTCTGTATATGGAGCTGCAGGCTCGATTATCATTTTGATGCTTTGGGTTTATTATAGTTCTATTATTTTGTATCTTGGCGCAGAGTTTACCAAAGTATATGCAAAATTATATGGCGGTAAAATTCAACCGAATGAATACGCAGAATGGATTAAAATTGAAGAAAAAAAGGCCAAACAGCCGGAATTAAAAGACAAAGATTTATCATAACTTTGAACGCAACTGCATACCCTGTATTATGAAAAAGAAGATTTTAATAATTGATGATGACTATGATTTGTGCGCTCTATTGAGCCGCTTCTTAGAGAAAAAAGGATTTCAAACAGAATCTGCACATAATGCTTCAAAAGGCATCACCAAGTTCTCAGAAGAAAATTTTGATATCGTATTGTGCGATTTTAGATTGGGCGATAAAGATGGTATCGATGTGTTGATGAAGATTAAAGAATTAAATCCTAAAACGATTGTCATCATCATTACCGGATATTCGGATATTAAAGTAGCCGTGGAGGTAATTAAAAAAGGAGCCTTCGATTATATTACCAAACCCCTCATTCCTGATGAAGTCATCAATGTAATTGAAAAAGCCATTGCAGCTAAATCAAATTCTACTGCAAAAGATACTCCTAATAATGAAGCAGGAAAAGAGAAACCGGTAAAGAACAAAAGAAGTTTTACGCTTTCAGCTAATAAGGATTTTTTAATTGGCCAAGCTCCTGAAACAGTAAAAGTATATCAACAAATAGAGATTGTAGCGCAAACCAATTACAGCATTATTTTGTACGGTGAAAGCGGTACAGGTAAAGAAGTAATTGCAAAAACAATTCACGATAGCAGCCAAAGAAAAGGAAAACCTTTTATCGCTATGGACTGTGGTACACTTTCTAAGGAACTATCCGGTAGCGAATTATTCGGCCATGTGAAAGGTGCATTTACCGGTGCGGTTACAGATAAAGAAGGTCATTTTGAATTAGCTAATGGAGGTACTTTATTTTTAGATGAAGTTGCCAATCTTTCGCGCGAAGTGCAAGCTTCTTTATTACGCGTGATTCAAGAAAGAAAAATAAAAAGAGTCGGCGGCACTAAAGAGATGGAAGTAGATGTAAGGATAATTGTAGCTTCCAACGAAAATTTACAATCAGCTTATAGAAAAGGAAAATTTAGAGAAGATCTTTATCATCGTTTTAATGAATTTTCCATCAACCTTCCACCTTTACGAAATCGCAAAGAAGATATTCCGCTTTTTGCAGAATTCTTTTTAGATAAAACCAATCAAGAATTAGGAAAAAATATTGAAGGTTACGAACCTGGTGTAGAAGAAATGTTTTTGAAATATGCATGGCCGGGCAATTTGAGAGAATTTAGAAATGTAGTAAGACGTGCAGTGCTTCTCACTAATTCCGGAAAAATCAATTCTAACGTTTTGCCTTGGGAAATAACACAATCTTTACAAGAAGAAAATCTTACAGGAAATAATGTAAATTTTCAACAAGCTCCTTCTTCATTTGTGGAGACAGATTTAAAAGATGCCGCAGCCAAAGCGGAATACGACACAATTATGAACGTATTAAAGGAAGTGAATTTTAATAAAACTAAGGCCGCCGAAATTTTAAAAATAGATCGGAAAACTTTGTACAATAAGATTAAAATTTTCGAATCACTTTAATAAGTGTACGTCATTTTATTTTGGGTATAGAATTTGTTTTTAAAGACTAAATCTTTTAAAATAAATTTTATGGAAGACACTAAAATTGAGATGACCACCTTAACCCACATTCTGGAAAAATTGAGGTTGAAAAAATTCGACAAAGAATTTAGAATGACAGAAGAGGGTTTTACCGCCGGCAATCAGAAATTCTACGAGCCCGAAGATTTAAAAATAATTCGTACTTATCGATTTGAAGGAGAATCAGATCCTGCTGATAATTGTGTGCTATATATTTTAGAAGCCAATGATGGACTCATCGGTTATACCATGGATGTATATGGAGCCGACGGAAATCAATGCGAAGGATATGATGATTTTTTAAGAAAAATAGTAGTCGAAGAAAGAGAAGAACAACAAATTTTCAGAGATTAATTGTTTAATTTTTTTCATCACCAAATTTCTAAGGATGCCTATTCATAAATTCTTTTGATGGCATCCTTATTTTTTTCCATAATTACTTTTCTCTTCAAACTTAGTTTAGGCGTCATTTCTCCGGTATCCACACTCCATTCGATTGAAAGTAGTTCAAATTTTTTGATTTGTTCTACATGACTAATTTGTTGGTTTTGCTCCTCCACAATTTTTCTATACAAATCTTGTACACGCGCATCTTTAATGATGGATTCATTGTCTTTAAATTCTATTCCATTTTCTTGACACCATGTAGCTAAATGACTAAATGTGGGAATTATCAATGCGGCTACAAATTTCTCTCCGGCTCCAATCACAATTATATTTTCAATAAAATTGGATTCTTTCATTTTGTTTTCTACCGCCATTGGTGCCACATATTTTCCGCCACTCGTTTTGAAAATTTCTTTTTTTCTATCAGTAATTTTTAAAAATTTTCCATCTACCATCATTCCAATATCACCGGTTTTAAACCAACCATCTTCATACACTTCTTGGGTGAGTTCCGGTGATTTGTAATATCCCATCATGATGTTCGGGCCTTTGCATAATATTTCTCCGTCTTCTGCAATTTTTACTTCCACATTTCTAATTAATGGACCAACAGTTCCAAACATTCTGCCTTCTTCTTCATAACGATTTACACTAATTACCGGCGAAGTTTCCGTAAGACCATAACCTTCCATGATCGGAATTCCTGCAGCCGTGAAAATTCTTATAAGCCTTACCTGGCAAGCAGCTCCGCCGCTTACAATACATTTTACTTCTCCTCCTAAGGCTTCTTGCCATTTTTTGAAGATGAGTTTTTTGGCAAGTGATAATTGTACATTATAATAAAAGCCTTGATTTTTATTGATCTCAAATTTTGTTGCTAAACCATGTGCCCAGAAAAATAATTTTCGTTTAATACCGGTTAACTCATCTCCTTTAAGCATAATTTTTTCATACACTTTTTCTAAAAGACGCGGAACTGTGGTGAACAAATGTGGTTTCACTTCTTTTAAATTATCGCCAATAGTTTCCATGCTTTCAGCAAAATAAATTGAAGTGCCACTGTATAAATAAATGAAACTTACCATGCGCTCGAAAATATGATTCAGCGGTAAAAAACTCAATGCCTTCATATTCTCTCCCGGAGGAAAACAAGGCATACTATCTAAAACATTGCTCAAAATATTTTTATGCGAAAGCATTACGCCTTTTGGTTTTCCGGTGGTTCCGGATGTATAAATAATGGTAGCTAGATCTTCGTATTGAATGGAATCGGCAATGGATTGTACTTCAGAAAAATGTTGTTCATTTCCTAAGGATAATACGTCTTCCCAAAATTTTATTTTGTCACTTTTTTCGAAAGTAAAAATTTCTTTTAGCGAGGTAACTCGTTCTTGAATGTGATTTATTTTTTCAAGAAAACTTTCATCATTTACAAAAATGACTTTTACTTTGGCATCATTCAAAATGTATTCTAATTCCGGTTCGCCAATGGTTGGGTAAATAGGCGTAAGAACTGCTCCAATTTTTTGTACTGCTAAATCTAAAATTACCCATTCAGGCCGGTTCTTAGCGATCACTGCAATTTTATCGCGCCCTTCTGCTGTTCGGTCTCCTGGGCCTAATCCCATTTGCAATAAACCGGCGCTTAATAGATTTACTTTTTTGTTTACTTCAGATGTTGAATATTCTCTCCAAATTCCTTTTTCTTTTCCGGCAAGCATAATTTTATCGGGAGAAGATTTCAGTTGAGTTTCTAAACAATCAAATAAGCGTGTAGGCTGTATCATAGCGACAATTTGGTTTTGGAATTTTTAGCAATAACCGGAAATTCTAAATTAATCATTATTTCTTAATGTTGCGGCGGGAAAGAGAAATTAAATTTTATTGTTCAAAATGAAATCAATCGTGTCATTCAGAGACTATTTTCATTTAGACTTTTCTTTTTTTCACGCGTATTTCAAATCATTGCTTAGTTTTACAGAGAGCGAAAAGTATAGGAATGAGTAATCAAAATTTACATATAGAAAAAGATTCTTTATCGCCTGCAGATAAAGAATTTGAAAATAATATTCGGCCTGCTGCCATCGATGAATTTAGCGGCCAGGCGCAGATCATAGAAAATTTGCGTGTCTTTATCAAAGCGGCAAAGATGAGAGGCGAGGCATTGGATCATGTTCTTTTTCACGGCCCTCCGGGTTTAGGAAAAACAACATTGAGTAGAATTGTTGCCAATGAACTCGGAGTAAATATTAAAGAAACAAGTGGACCGGTAATAGAAAAGCCCGGTGACTTAGCAGGCTTACTGACCAATTTAGAAGCTAACGATGTTTTATTTATTGATGAGATCCATCGATTGAGTAATGTGGTAGAAGAATATTTATATGCCGCGATGGAAGATTATCGAATTGATATAATGATTGATACAGGCCCGAATGCACGAAGCGTACAAATTAATTTGAACCCTTTTACTTTGATTGGCGCCACCACACGAAGTGGTTTATTAACGGCTCCTTTGCTTTCCAGATTTGGTATCAAATCAAGATTACAATATTATGATGCAGCAACTTTGCAAACCATAATTTTACGTTCCTGTAATATTCTTCAAACCAAAATAACTTCAGACGCTGCAAAAGAAATTGCCGGCCGAAGTAGAGGTACACCAAGAATTGCCAACGGTTTATTAAGAAGAGTGCGCGATTTTGCTCAAGTACTTTCTAATGGAGTGATAGATTTAAAAATCACGGAACATGCTCTGAATGCACTCAATGTAGATGCGTTTGGATTAGATGAAATGGACAACAGAATATTAAGTGTAATCATTGATAAATTCAAAGGAGGACCGGTAGGAATTACCACCATAGCTACTGCGGTGGGCGAAGAAACCGGAACAATAGAAGAAGTGTATGAACCCTTTTTAATCCAAGAAGGATTTATCATGCGCACTCCTCGCGGAAGAGAAGTAACCGCAAAAGCCTATCACCATTTAGGAAAAAAACCTAAGTACAGAAATGAAGGCCCGGATTTATTCAGCATTTAATTTCCTTTCAACAAATAGATAACGGGTTTTTTATGCAAATCGATAGTTTCTTTTTTCCATTCCGCAATCGTTTTAGTTTTTATCCATTCTGTAGAAGCAGTAATTTCTGATGCAATACACAAGAGTGTATTGGCTTGACAATGTTGTAAAATCGCTTCTATTATTTTATTATTTCTGAAAGGAGTTTCAATAAATATTTGGGTACAATTTTTTTTGATGGATGCATCTTCCATTTCTTTTATTTTTTTAAATCGCTCCCCATTATCGATTGGCAAATACCCATGAAAATAAAATTGCTGACCATTTAATCCGCTTGCCATTAGAGCTAATAAAATAGAACTTGGTCCCACCAAGGGTTTTATGATAGCATTCATTTTTTGCGCTTCGGCAATTAAGATTTGTCCGGGATCTGCTACACCCGGGCAACCGGCTTCACTTACGATGGCGATATTTTTTCCTTCTTTTATCCTTTGTCGAAAAATATTGATTTGTGCTTCATCGGCTTTATGAATTCTTACCCATTCGAAATCATCGATTACAATTTCTCTATCCAATACTTTTAAAAATCTTCTCGTAGTTCTCTCATTCTCTGCAAAAATTACCTGACAATCTTTTACCGCTTCCAACACATACGGAGGAATAGTTTCGATAGCATTATCTGATAAAAATGATGGAATTAAATAGATCATAAATAATTTTTAAACACTAATTTAAATTTCGCTCTTAGAAGATTTTTGTAGACTTAAAGTAGCTGCAATTACTGCATAACTTGGGGCTACAACCCAGCCCAGTAAAGGAATCCAATGAATTAAATAAAATACCAGACCATTGCCAATGGCCAAACCTTTATGCCTATTGATGAAAAAAATGCTTTGCGAAGGCGATAAATTTTTTCGTTCGTTCGTATAATCCAGCATAGAAAAACCTAAGAAATAACATTCCACAAATAAAGCCAATAATGGAGTGATCCATCCTACAACAGGAATAAAAGTGAGTAGAATAATTGAAACAATATAAACCGTCTGCCACAGTGCATTTCTCAATGCGATTTGTATTCCTCTTAAACTATCTTGAATTAATTTTTTAAATGAAAAAGGGAATTCTTTTTTTAATAAAATCGATTCTGTTTTTTCACTGAGGTAAGCAAATAAAGGAGAGCCAATGACCAAATACAAATATTTGAACCACGAAAAATAAAATAGCAACAAAATTAATTGCAAGGATAATTGTCCAAAGATTAAAATAAAATTTAACCAAGGAGAATTCTCTTTCTTCAACCATTCTTTAATTCCGGTACTTGTGAGTAAATAATCACTCACCGAGGCCGCGGTATCCCAAAAAAAATAAAGCCCTATTACAAAGAGAATGGTATAAATGATGCCGGGTATCCATATCCATTTCCACAATTTATTTTTGACAATAAACTGATGCGCTCTATAATAGGATTGAAAAGATGTAATTATTTCTTCGAGCAAATTAAATGTGGATTTACTTTAAAGACTGAAACAAATATAATTTTTTTGCCCCTACTATTCATATTAATTTCAATCCATTACAATTAAAACTCACTGAAATACAAATCCCTCCCAAATTTTCTTATAAAAGAAAACCTTTTTGCTTTAAAATAGTTCTTTCATGATACATAGCGTAAATTTGCAACTTAACATTAAAAAAACACAATAATTATGAGCACAGTAAAAGTTGCCATTAATGGTTTTGGCAGAATTGGCCGTTTGATTTTTAGACAGATCTATAACATGGAAGGTATAGATGTAGTGGCTATCAACGATTTGACAAGCCCTAAGCAATTGGCGCATTTATTAAAATACGATAGTGCACAAGGCAGGTTTGAGGGGGAAGTGAAAAATACAGAAGATGCTATTTTGGTAAATGGAGAAGAAATTAAAATTTATGCACAAAAAGATCCTTTAGAAATTCCTTGGGGAAAACATGATGTAGATGTGGTAATAGAAAGCACCGGATTTTTTACAGATAAAGTTAAAGCGCAAGCCCACATTACAGCGGGAGCAAAGAGAGTGGTAATTTCTGCACCTGCAACAGGCGATGTAAAAACGGTAGTATTTAATGTAAATCATACCATATTAGATGGTACTGAAACTATTATCTCTTGTGCTTCTTGTACTACCAACTGTTTGGCTCCTATGGCAAAAGTGTTGAACGATTCTTTTGGAATCGCTACAGGATTTATGACTACCATTCATGCTTACACGAACGATCAAAATACATTAGACGCTCCGCATCCAAAAGGTGATTTGAGAAGAGCAAGAGCTGCCGCTGCGAATATTGTTCCTAATAGTACAGGTGCTGCAAAAGCAATTGGATTGGTATTGCCCGAGATCAACGGTAAATTGGATGGGGTGGCACAAAGAGTTCCTGTAATTACCGGATCATTGGTAGATCTTACATGTGTGTTAAATAAAAAAGTATCAATTGAAGAAGTAAATGCTGCGATGAAAGCCGCTGCCAATGAGAGTTATGGCTATAATGAAGATGATATTGTGAGCAGCGATATTGTGGGTATGCACTTCGGTTCTTTATTCGATGCTACACAAACAAAAGTAATTACAGTGGGCGATCATCAATTGGTGAAGACAGTAAGTTGGTACGATAATGAAATGAGTTATGTTTCACAATTAGTTCGTACGGTTCAATTTTTTGGCGAATTTCTTCATAAATAAATGAATTGATTTTTCACAACTAATTTCAAAATGAAAAAATAAATCCTCTGTCATACAGAGGATTTTCTTTTTACAAGAATTGATTTTTTTTAGAATTAATTTCTATTATACAACACAATGAAAAGATGATCCTCTTTCATTAAGGTTCGATTGAAAATTTGGGAAATAAGACTGAAATTATTCTCTTCTGCCCACGTGAGAATGGGATAATTAGGAAAATATTTTTTTAAAAATGGATATTGAAAATAATAACCTGATAAAGCATTAACAGGATAATTTTTCAAATTGGTTGAAATGCTATCCACCATCTCAATGAGTTGTTGCTCCGTCATTTGATAAGGATTAAAAAAGGGAGTATAATAACTCGTGAAAAATTCATTATCACAAAAGGATTTTAATAAATCGATTCGTGAAGATTCAATAATCATTTTATTTTGTAAATCAAATTCACTTCTAATTTGTAGAAATGTTTTCAAGGCAGCCTCTTGATTTTGTTCAGTGAGATTTTTGAAATCAAACCAAATAGATGCATTCATCTGCCGTTCTTTATACACATTCAGAATTTGATGAATAGTGGTTTGTGATACATTAATGGAATCATGATACACGTAAAATGAATTAATTTTCGGATCGTAATAAACATCAATTTCAATACCGTTGGTATTTTTTGGAATGGATTGAATTAGAGAAATAGTATTGATTGCTTTCAACCATCTTTTCTCTTTATTAATTAGAATAGTATTACAATGATGATAATCTTTTGCAGAACGTTGTTCCGTAAATGAATTCGGTATCAATACCCTTGTCATCCCTTTATGGAAAATAATATCTGTAAAAAAAACTAACAGTAAAATTATTATCCCGATAAAATATTTGTTTGTAAAAAAACCTTTAATTTTCATGAGGATGGTAACTATTCATTTCTAAGATATTCGGCATTGAGTCAATTCATTCTTATAAAAAAAATCGGTCAAGCGCTAAAGCCGTCATTTCTATTTTTATTAAAAATACTTATTTTACTCACGCTTGTAAAATGTATCTTTTTTTTATACAACATTCGTTCAGGGCAAGGTTGGGAAATTCATGGCTTTAAAACACTTGTCACCATTGTATCTTGGTCCTTTTTGTATGATGTGATCATTATTTCATTGGTCGCATTGCCATTATCGATTTTACTTTTTTTATTTAGGAAAAAAATAATTTTGGTCAAATTGGTGAGTGGATTTTTCGCTATTGTCTTTGCATTTATTCTGGAGCTGAACTTGGCAGATGTTTTTTATTATCCTTTTAAATTACAAAGAGCAGATTCGGAATTATTGTATGTTTTTAGAAACCCTTTTCAGAATTCGGGTAATTATTATTTCCTTCTATTTGCAGCAGGCATTGTTGTATTTATTTTATTTTTCTTTCTTTTTTATCAATGGATTGTAAGGTTTAATAAAAACTTTTCAAAGGTTCAAAATTCGTGTGCATCGGTGATTTTATTTTCTTTTATTCTAATGTTGTTTATGGCAACAGGTACACAAAAATTACTGCCCACTTATCCTTTAACTGTTGTTAAATACAATCAATTGCCTTTGGTACAGAATTCCTTCCATTCCTTTATCTATGCAGTTTTCAGAGGTAATGCTTCTGCAATTTTAGTAGGAGATTATATAAAAGAAATTCCTGACGATTCAACATTTTCTTTGATACAAAATAATTTTAAAAATTTACAAGATTCAACCAAAAGAAATGTGGTTTTATTTATCATGGAAAGTGCGGCTTATGATTTTTTTGATAGTAGCAGTAGGTATAAAGTGAAGATGCCATTTTTAGACAGTCTTATAACAAAGAGTACTTTTTTCAATAAAAGTTTTAGCTATTCTCATAATTCTAATAAAGGAATTACTGCCATACTTGCGGGCACACCTACACTCACAGAAATTCCGCTTTATCACTCGGCTTATACAAACATTCCCATGACCCATTTGGGCGAAGTTTTAGCAACGCAAAATTATAGTTCTTCATTTTTTGCCGGAGATAATTATGATGATTTTGGATTTGCCAAATGTGCCAAATGGCTTGGGTTTCAGCATTATTATTGCATGACGGATGTGCCCGGATATAAAAAGATGCAAAAGCATACGATGGGTTTGCACGATCAATATGTTTTAGATTTTATGGGTGCAAAAATTGATGAGATGAAGCCGCCATTTTTAGCGGTTAATTTTAATATTTCTACTCATTATCCGAATGATTTACCAAATGATTTTAAAGAAAAGTATCAGCAGATTAATCGAACTCCGGAAATGAAAAGCATGAGTTATTATTCGCAATGTTTGAATGATTTTTTTGAAAAAGCAAAACAAACATCTTGGTATAAAAACACGGTATTTATTTTTTGTTCCGATCATTGGATGTTTCCTGATGAAAGAAATAATGCTCAATCGGATGTAGAAAAATCTTTTAGAATTGCACTATTCATTTTTGACCCGCAGAATACCAAAGGCACTATTATTAATTCACCCGTGAGTCAATTGGATGTGATGAATACGATCTTGCATTACAGTAATTATCAAAAAGATTTTATCAGCTATGGAAAGAATCTTTTAGGGCCTAATTTAGAAAATAATAGAACGGTGTTTGCGAAAGAAAATAATATTCTTTATCAAGCTTTCGACAGCACTTTTGTTCTGGGTTTTAATGCACTCCAAGGAAAGGTAGAATTTTGTTATAATTATACTACTGATAAAAATAGAGTTTATAATTTAGCGAAAGACAGTAATAATATAAATGTAAAAAGGCTTTCACAACAAATGAAAGCCTTTCTGCGAAAGTCATACCTGCAATACGAAAATAAGATAGTACGTTAATTCACCCCACTTCCATTCGCTACCACCACCTCCGGATTTACAAATTGTAATTTTCCTTTCAATGTTCCTAACAATTTATAATATCTTCCTAAGAGATACGTACTTGTTTGAGTGAATTGAAAAAAAAGTCATAAATATTTATTTTGACGAAAGGCATTTATTTTCAGATATTTGACTTACAACCTTTAAGTTTGAATTTAAAAAATTACTTTCCATTACAGCTTTTCGCAGCAAAAAAAATACTACTTTTCCTTTTAGTTTTTTCTTACACTTTTTGCATTTCATGCAAAAAACAAGATTTTAGACCTCCTGAAAACGAAAATGATATTGCCTTACAGCAAGTTAGGGATGGAAAAGATTCGCAGAGTTTAGCCACGGAATATTTATAAATTTTTTAAAATATTATTAGAATTGAAAATAAACTATATATGGTTTTTAATCCTACTAATCTTTTTATTTTCTTGCAGTAATAAAAAGTTAAATGATGAAATAGCTGTAATTAATGATGCTTTTCTGACTGTTACGGATACAATCGCCTATTATGAATTATCTCTAAGACCGGCAGCTTCTGATCCGGACGAAATGATGTCCGAAACTAAGCCCCTACAAAATAAATTTGCTATTGTAGTGGCGGATACTTTATATTCCTTTACTGATGATATCTGGACTTCGACGATAAGAATTTATTGCAGAGGTTGGGGTGATAATGAAGAACCTGATTTAATTGAATTAAAAAAGCGGATGTGCAAAGTGATTGAAGAAGGTACTGCGCCTCAGAAATTTAAACTCAATCATCTAAAGAATACAGGCAAATATGTAGTTTTAAAAAATAAGGAAAACCTACAACCAGATGTACCGTTTGTCGGCAAAATACAATTTTCTCAAATAGTAATTAATGAAGAAAAATCTTTTGCTGTATTCGCTGCGAAAATTTACGGTACTGGGAAATCAGGTATTGAAAAACTTTTCTTTCTTTCAAAGCAAGAAGGAAAATGGAAAGTTATTAGAATAGAAATCCTTTCAATTTATTAGCGATTTGCTTTTAACTAGTTAGTCGATTTAAAATAAAAATCTAAGTTCAATGAATATTCAACTTTATAAGATTATTTTAAATCTAATTGTAGGAATATTTATTCCTATAGTTTTAAAGATTAGATGGTTGCCGAATCTCTTTGAAGCAGTATTTTATGGAAAGTATAATTATTATGACTTTCAGATTAACTCCCTTGGAGAATTTTTGAAAGAAGTGTATGTTAGAGGCTTTTGGTTAGAATATGTTTTAGGAATAATTCTTATTCTTCTGCCTTTTCAACTTATTAAAGACAATTTTCACAGGAAAAATAAAAGCCTTTTATTTTTTAGAAAAGTTCAAATTCTATCCGGAATTCTAATTGGATGATTATTGTTTTGGGTACTTTCAGTAATATTTGGATAATACCTTGGTGGTATAATTTTGTTTATTTGGTGTATGCAGTGATTTTTAGTTTGATTTTCACTTCCTTACTTTATTTTTTAGTTGATAGGTATGTTGAAAAATCTAAATAATTTATTTACAAAACTATTGTTTAAATCGTCAATAATTTTTATCATTATGTCAACTGTGCAACAATAAATCAGTTCGTTAATTCACCCCACTTCCATTCGCCACCACCACATCCGGATTTACAAATTGTAATTTTCCATCAGTATCTTCGGCCATTAAAATCATTCCATTACTTTCAATTCCCCTCATTTTTCTGGGAGCTAAATTAGCCATCACTACTACCTGTTTGCCCACAATCGCTTCACATGAAAAATGTAATGCAAGTCCCGAAACAATTGTTCTTTTTTCAAAACCCAAATCAACTTCGAGTTCCAAAAGTTTATCCGTTTTTTCTACTTTTTTAGCAGAAAGAATGGTACCAACTTTTAAATCCAATTTGGCAAAATCATCATAATTGATTTCCGGTTTTATTACGATTTCTTTTTTTGTTTCTGTTACATTTCCTTCGATGGCAGAGGTGGCTATTTTTGTTGTTTCCAATTGAGTTTCTGTTTTAGTGTTAGGTTTTACAAGACCTGCTTTTAATTTTTCTACCTGAAAAGTGATTTCAGCATCTTCAATTTTTCTGAATAATAATTCCGGTGCCCGCAATGAATATCCTGTACTTAATAATTTCAATCTTCCTCCATTTTCCCATTCCAACATTTTATCTCGCACCTTCATCATGTGACACATTTTCTGTGCAGTAAATGGTAAAAATGGATTGATAAAAATGCAAAGGTTAGCGCATAATTGCAAACAAATGTGAATGCAATTATCGATTTGTTTTTGTGCTTCCGGTGTTGGGTGTCCATCTTCACCAACTTGCTTCACTACAATCCAGGGCTGCTTATCCTGCATATATTTATTTCCTTTGCGAGCCAGATCTATTACTTCGTATAAAGCCTCGCGAAATTTATATTGCTCAATAAGTAGTTCTATTTTTTCTTTGGTGCTCGCAAATTCCTGCATCATATTTTTATCGGCATCATCAATAATATCATTATGCAAAACGGGTACTTTGCCATTGCATAATTTGTGCATTAAAACAAAAGTGCGATTTACAAAATTGCCAAAGATGGATACGAGCTCACTATTATTTCTATCCTGAAAATCTTTCCAAGTAAAATCATTGTCTTTGGTTTCAGGCGCATTGGCGCACAAAACATATCTCAATATATCTTGCTGGTCGGGAAAATCTTTTAAATACTCATCCACCCATACGGCCCAATTGCGACTGGTAGAAACTTTTTCACCTTCAATATTTAAAAATTCATTGGCAGGTACATTGTCCGGTAATACAAAGCCACCATGGGCTTTCAGCATTGCCGGAAAAATAATACAATGAAAAACGATATTATCCTTTCCAATAAAATGAACCAATTTGGTGTCGTCTTTACACCAATAATCTTCCCAATTGGGTAATAATTCTTTTGTTGCAGAAATATAACCAATTGGCGCATCGAACCATACATACAATACTTTTCCTCCTCCGCCTTCCGGTGCCGGCGGGCTGGGTACTTTTACTCCCCAATTACTGTCACGTGTCATCGCTCTTGGCTGCAAACCTTTATCCAGCCAGCTTTTGCATTGACCATATACATTATTCTTCCATTCTTTATGATCTTCTAAAATCCATTTTTGTAAAAAGGATTCATAATCTTGCAGAGGAAAATACCAATGTGTTGTTTTCTTTTTTATTGGAACGGCATCACTCAAAGTGCTTTTTGGATTGATCAATTGTTCAGGACTTAGCGATGAACCACATTTTTCGCATTGATCGCCGTAGGCATTGGTGTTTCCGCAAATCGGACAAGTACCCGTAATATATCTATCTGCTAAAAAAGTGTTGGTTTTTTCATCAAAATATTTGTTCGGTTTCTTTTTCTTCAAATAAACCTTTTTCATACAAATTGGTAAAAAAATCAGAAGCCGTTTTATGATGAATTGGATTAGAAGTGCGAGAATAAATATCAAATGAAATTCCCATTTGCTCAAAACTATCTTTGATAATGGCGTGAAAATTATCTACAACTTCTTGCGGCGTTTTATTTTCCTTCATCGCACGAATCGTAATAGGGACGCCATGTTCATCGCTCCCACAAACAAATTTTACATCCAAATTTTTTGCACGTAAATAACGTGCATAAATATCTGCCGGAAGATAACAACCTGCTAAATGGCCAATATGAACGGGCCCGTTGGCATACGGCAAAGCTGCTGTCAATAAATATCTGGAAGGAGAATTCATTAGTTGTAAAACATTTAATTTAGTGGGCAAAATTACTTCAATCGAATCCATCTCCCAAAAGAATGAATTAAACTAACTTTATTCCATGAATAGAAAAGATTTTCTTTCTTCTGTAATTCCGCTTGCAGCCATTACTTATGGTTTTTCTAATCCTACAAAATTGCTTTCTGAAAATGAAAGGTCACCAAAAGTGCCACCCTATTTGAAATCCGGTGATTTGATTGGAATCGCTTGCCCATCGGGCTTTATAAGTTTGGAAGAATGTTTGCCTGCCATCAATAAAATGCAAGAATGGGGATTTAAAGTGCGTGTAGGCAAGAGTGTTGGAGCTAAAGATTTTACTTTCGCAGGTACAGATGAAGAGAGAAAAAAGGACGTTCAAGAAATGTTGGATGATCCGCAAATCAAAGCGATCATGTTTGGTAGAGGTGGTTATGGTGCGGTAAGAATTATTGATTCCATCAATTTTGAACACTTCGAAAAACATCCAAAATGGATTATTGGTTTTAGTGATGCCACTATCTTTCATTTGCACATCAATCATAATTACGGAATCGCCACTATTCATTCTAAAATGTGCAATAGTTTTCCTGCCGATTTTTCAAAAGCGGAGCAAACTCAAATTGATTCAATCGAATCTATTAGAAAATGTTTGGTTGGCGAAAAGATGGAATACAAAGCTCCATTTCAGATAAATAATAAAATGGGAAAAGTAGCCGGAATGCTGATTGGTGGCAACTTGTCGCTGATTGATAATGTATGCGGAAGTATGTCAAACGTAAGTACTGATGGAAAAATTTTATTTATTGAAGACGTAGGTGAATATCTTTACAAGATTGATGGCATGCTTTGGAATTTAAAAAGAAGCGGAAAATTTAAAAAACTAAAAGGATTAATTGTAGGCGGATTTAGAGTGAAGCCAGATGATCCAGGTGAAGAGTTTGGAAGAACGGTGTATGATTTGGTTATGGAAAAAGTGAAAGAATATAATTATCCGGTTTGTTTTGATTTTCCTGTGGGGCACATCAAAGAAAACTATGCTTTAAAATGTGGTATAAAGCATAAATTGAATGTAAGTTGCGACGGCACTTTCTTAATTGAAAAATAACACACAAAAAATTATTTAACCAAAATAAAATGATTCAAATACCGCCTTATCTGCAACCGGGAGATCAAATAGGAATGGTTTGTCCTGCGGGATATATGCCGACAGAAAAATACGAGAAGTGTATTGAAACTCTTGTTGATTGGGGATTCAAAGTGAAATTGGGAAAAACCTTAGGACATCAATTTAATTATTTTTCAGGAACGGATGAAGAGAGATTGGCAGACTTGCAAAATATGATGGACGATAAAAACATCAAAGCGATTTTGTGTGCAAGAGGCGGTTATGGTACCGGGAGAATTATTGATGATTTGGACTTTACCCAATTTTTAAAACATCCAAAATGGGTAATTGGATTTAGCGATATAACAGTCATGCACAACCATTTATTTTCTCAATATAAAATGGCTTCTTTACATGCTCCGATGGCGGCCGCTTTTAATGATGACTTAAATGATAATCCTTTTGTTCAAAGTTTATATGATGCATTGATTGGTACGAAAGCGAATTACATAACTGCTCCCAATTCTTTTAATCAATTAGGAAATGCTCGTGGAGTTTTAGTTGGTGGCAATTTGTCGTTATTGGCCCATCTCATCGGCACGCCATCAGATATTGATACGAAGGATAAAATTCTCTTTATGGAAGATGTGGGTGAATACATTTATAATGTAGATAGAATGATGTATCAATTAAAACGGAGTGGAAAATTAAAGTACTTGAAAGGCTTGATAATAGGGCATTTTTCTGAAATGAAAGATACCACCGTTCCCTTCGGTCAAACTACTTCGGAAGTAATAAAAACCATTGTAAAGAATTATGATTATCCCATTTGTTTCGATTTTCCGGTGAGTCATGATATTGAAAATTATGCTTTGAAAGTGGGAGTAGAATATGAATTATCAGTAAACGAAAACTCCGTCACTTTAAAAGAATCTTAGTTGTAGCAGAATAATATTTACCTCATGAAATTACAAGCGATACGCTTTTTAAAAACCACTTTTATTCGTTTACGCCTACACGTTATCTTCTCTTGGATGACTCCTTTTTTAAGGCAATTATTGTGGATGACACAACTTTCTAAATGGGCAGATGAACATAAAAGTATTTCTCTCAATGATTTTCCTTCTAAATGGGATTATCAAAAGAGATTTGGTTTGTATGAAAAAATTATTAAGAAGGAAGAGCTAAAAGAACCGATCAATTATTTGGAATTTGGTGTGGCGAGTGGAGCATCTTTTAATTGGTGGATGACGCAGAATAGCCACGCTGCTTCACGGTTCTATGGCTTTGATACTTTTACCGGTTTACCGGAAGATTTTTGGCCCTTATAAAAAAGGAAGTTTTAGTAATGGCGATACTTTACCTAAAATAAAAGATGATAGAGGACAATTTTTTGAAGGATTATTTCAACAAACTTTACCTGGATTTATAAAAACTTTCGACAATAAAAATAAAACCGTTTTAATGCTTGATGCGGATCTTTTTACCGCAACTTTATATGCACTTACCAGCATTGCTCCATTGTTGAAAGAAGGAGATATTATTTTATTTGATGAATTTGTGGTGCCCACACATGAGTTCATGGCTTACACTCATTTTAAAGATGCTTATTATTTTGATCTGGAATTAATTGGGGCAGCCAATAATTATTATTTTACTGCATTCAAAGTAAAGAAAAATGGAAATTCTTAAAAATTATTGTAGAAGTGAATCTAACTTTTCATGAAAAATTGGGAAGTCATTTAAATTATTATGGGTACCATTTTCTATGGTAATAAATTCATCTTTTGGTTTTAAAACCTTTTTCAATTTACTCGCTTGTCGATAAGATATAACCTGGTCGGAGGTTCCATGAAATATAGTAATCGGCGCGCTCACTTCTTTCAAATATTCTCCTACAGGAAATTTAAAATGCGACATTCTAAAAGTAGGATAAATAGGAGCGTAACTACTAAAAAGTGATGGAATGCTGTAATAAGGCGTTTCTAAAATTAATCGTTGAATTTTTTGTTGAGATGCAACATAAGACGCAACACCTGTACCTAACGACTTCCCATAGACGATAATACTATCTTCCGAAAAAATAGTATGCGCTAATTTATAAACTTGTGTCGCTTCATTATTCATCAATTTTTCAGTTCTTTCGCCTGTAGATTTTCCATAACCCGGATAATCCGGCATCCAAACTTCATAACCGTTTTTGGTAAAATTGGAAACATATTTTTCATATCGGTTAATATTTTCTCTATTGCCGTGAAAATATAATACCACTCCTTTTCGTCCACTGTCTTTTGGAAAAAATTGGATCAAATTAAGATTGATATCATCCGTCATCGGAATATTTACTTCTTTAAACGGCACAGAAAATTTGAATGGATAATCCTGTGAAAGTGGCTCAGGATGGAACATCAGCTTACCTTGTAAATAATATAAAGCTAATCCGATTCCACAATAAACAAAGATTATTACAATTATCACTCTCAATATTTTTCTTTTGATAGAAACCTTGTAAGGAATTTCTTTTTCGTCCGTTTGTTGCGTGTCCATTTGCAAAGGAAGGGAATTAAAAATTTGAAATTTTATTCTGCTAAAATATCTCGAATAAAATTATGGTATTCAGGAAATGAAGGCAGATTATTATGACCGCCTCCAACAATACTAATTAGCGTAATTTTTCTCGGATTTAATTTTACTAATTTTTTACTTTGGCTGATAGGAATTAGCCAATCTTTGGTGCCATGAATTATATAAGTATGGCAATTCACTTTTCGGATCCATTTGTCTGTTCGTAATTGATAGCGCAATACATATTTCATCGGTAACACCGGAATAAAGCGCTGTACGGCTTTGGTAAAATTAAAATAGGGAGCATCTAAAATTAAATATCGTGGTGAATTTTCACTGGCAATTTTTGTGGCAAAACCACTTCCTAAACTTCTACCATATACAAGAATATGATGTTCGTGATATTGTACCGCAAGTGTATCATAAACCAATTGCATATCCTTGTGCATTTCCCTTTCATTTTTTCGTCCTGTACTTTTACCAAATCCTCTGTAATCCACTAATACCACATCATATTGATAACGAGAAAAATCTTTGGCATACTTCGCCCAACCCTTGATGCTTCTTGTATTTCCATGGAAATATAAAATTAATCCGAGAGGTTTTTTTACATAAAAATGTAATCCGTTAATTGTAACGCCGGGTGCTACTTCAAAAAATAATTCTTTGAAAGGAGTGTCATAATGATACACGAAATCTTGAGATAATTTTTCCGGTTTGAAAATAAATCTTTCCTGAACCAGATAAATTAATATCATCAAAATGGCATAGCCACTTAATATATAAATAAGTGTTGAAGACATTGTTGAAATAGGAAGTAATTCTTTCCAATCTTTGCTTACAAACTATTTGCTGCAAATGATTAACTCTCCTCGTCCGTGAAAATACGCTTTAGTTTTAATTTGCGAACGGGAGCAACTATCAATGGAAATTTCTCAATCGTTACGCTACTTTGCTCCAATCCAAATCCGCGTTCTTCGCTGAGACTAATTTTCTTTAACCAGAAATACAATTTCATAATTAACCTTTCGAAAATAGGCAATTCATTATCCTGCGATAAAAATTTCTCCATCACAATAAATTGAAAATCTCCTACTACATTATTTTTTTGCAAACTTTCATATCGGCTGATCACATTCACTTCTTTATTGGCCACCATATCTTGTACTACTTTCTTGAACATTAGACTAATCCTGGGTTCCATGCGAAAACCCAATTTTAATTCTACTCGAATGATCTCATTAGGAATAATAGTATCCACCGAATATTCAGCAGTGTAAGGATCATCTTGTGTATCTACGTGAACAAACCAATAAATATCTGCGCGCTTTGGTTTTCTGTTGAGAATAGAATAAATCACTTTGTGCTCAATCTCTTTAGGATTATTAGCACTTGTTAAATACACCAAATGGGTAGCGTATTTTGGAATACTCAAATCATTACTGAGTTCTTGAATACTCGAAATGTATTCTTCTAATCGTACAAATTCGATGTAACGGTTTTTAATCCTTCTTGCCCTAAACCAGATATACATAATGCCAAACAAACCTCCGCCCACGATTAATGTTACAAAACCTCCATGCGGAAATTTTTCTAAATTGGCAATCAAAAAACTCACTTCAATTGATAAATAAACAAGAAGATATAGATAGATTAATATTCGCGGTGTACGACGAGAAACTAAATAGTTAGCAAACAAAATAGAAGTGGCCAACATACATAAAGTAATCGCTAAACCATAGGCTGCTTCCATGTTTGAAGAAGTTCTGAAATAAAGCGTAATACCCAAACAACCAATTAATAAAAGCGTATTAATACCCGGAATAAATAATTGTCCTCGCTCTTCTGTAGGATAATTAATTTTCATTTTAGGCCAAAGATTCAATCGCATACTTTCACTGATCAATGTAAATGAACCGCTAATTAATGCCTGGCTGGCAATGATGGCCGCAACTGTGGCGATGATAATTCCAAATATTTTAAAACCTTCAGGCATGATTCCGTAGAAAGGATTAAAACCATTATCAATAATTTCTTTCGTAAAAATTTCACCGCTATGATGCGCAAGCAACCAAGCTCCTTGCCCTAAATAATTTATGATGAGGGCTGTTTTTACATAGATCCACGACACACGAATATTCTTTCTTCCGCAATGCCCTAAATCGCTGTAAAGAGCTTCTGCTCCTGTAGTACAAAGAAATACGGCTCCTAAGATCCAAAATCCGTTGGGATAAATGGTTAATAATTTGATGGCATACACCGGATTAAAAGCTTTGAAAATAGAAATGAAATCAAACAAATGTGCAGCACCTAAAACAGCCAACATTAAGAACCAAAAAAACATGATAGGACCAAATAATTTCCCTATGGAAGCAGTACCAAATTGTTGAGAGAAAAATAAAGCAATTAAAATCCCGATTACGATTAATACAATTGTATTTCCTTGTGTATCGGAGAATAAAGGTATTTGCCGTAAACCTTCAATCGCAGAAGTAACCGTGATGGATGGAGTGATAATTCCATCAGCTAAAACGGCTGCTCCGCCTATCATTGCGGGGAAAAGCAACCATTTTTTTTGTCGACGAATTAATGCATATAAAGAAAAAATTCCTCCTTCACCATTGTTATCCGCTTTTAATGTAAGAATGATATACTTAAAAGTAGTTTGTAAAGTCAGCGTCCAAATAATACAAGAAAGTGCGCCTAAAATAAGTTCTGTAGAAATAACCCTATCTCTAATAATTGCATTAAAAACATAAAGAGGGGAAGTTCCTAAGTCGCCGTATACGATTCCCAAGGGAATGATTAATCCTACCGGTGTTAATTTCTTAGAATTGATTTGCACACAAAAAATTTAAATTAAAAAAACACCTTCAATTTTTTCCTAAAATCAATTTGCAAATGTAGAATGAAAGTCAATAAAACCATTAATTATTTAGCGAAAATAAATTTTTTAGAAACATTATTTTACTCGTTTAATATTGAAAATAACAATCGGCGGAGTAAGTTCTGTATTAATATCCGGACGTTTATTTATTTCTCTTACTACGGCCATTCCTTTTACTACCATGCCAAAGGCCGCAAATCCTTGTCCGTCATTACTCGCCTCTCCACCATAATCATATACGTGTTGATCACCGATGCAGATAAAGAATTCTGTGCTGGCGCTGCCCAAAGTGTCTCGTGCCAAAGAGATTACGCCATTGGTATGTGTAAGCCCTGTAAGTTGAGTAGATTCGTGCTCTATTCCGGGAATAGAAATTTGTTTTTTATAATTAACTTTCCATAAACCTCCTTGAATTAATTGGGTTTTAAAAGCATTAGATGGTTGGTCTTCTTTTTTCAGTACTCTATAAAAAGAAGTATTTTTAAAATATCCCGAATCCACATATTTTAAAAATCCGGCGACAGTTTTTGGTGCTTTGTCCGGATATAATTCAACATAGATATCGCCATAGCTGGATTCAATTTTAATGGTCGGGTCGTTATAATACGTTTGATCACAACTCGCTAAATAAAACACAAAATTTACAAAAAAAATAAGTAGGAAAAATTGCTTCATGCTTAAAAATAATCAGCTTCTTTTTTGTTTTTAAAAAATTAGATTTAGTTTCGATTTCTCATCACTTAAATCCGTTCAATGAATATACTTGAATTGCAAAATCTAAAAAAATATTATGCTACACAAAAGGCGGTAGATGATATTAGTTTTACACTTCCTGAAGGTAGTATTTTTGGATTATTAGGCCCAAATGGCGCAGGCAAAACTACGTTGCTGAGAATGATCACCGGAATTTTTTATCCGGATAGTGGGGCTATCTTATTTGAAGGAAAACCTTTTAATCCGGAAAAAGATATTGCCAAAATCGGCTACATGCCCGAGGAAAGAGGATTGTATAAAAAGATGAAAATTGGAGAGCAAGCATTATACCTTGCCATGCTCAAAGGCATGGGAAAAGCGGAAGCGGCGCAAAAAATTAAAGAATGGTTTGTGAAGTTTGAAATGGAAAGTTGGTGGAATAAGAAAGTGGATGATTTGAGCAAAGGCATGAGTCAAAAATTACAATTTGTAACCACTGTTTTGCACGAACCAAAATTATTAATTCTGGACGAACCCTTTAGTGGCTTGGATCCTGTAAATGCCAATTTAATAAAAGATGAGATTTTTAAATTAGCGAAAAATGGCACTACGATTATTTTTAGTACGCATAGAATGGAACAAGTAGAAGAAATCTGTGACAAAATTGTTTTGGTAAATAAAGGCCAAAAAATTTTAGACGGAAGCCTTAATCAAATCAAGAATGATTTTAAAGAACATATTTTCAAAGTGGGATTTGATCAACTTCCGGAAAATTTCCCGAATAATTCTTTTCAAATTATACAATCAAAAGGGAATTTTTTAACCGTAAAAATAAATGAAGGTTATACACCGGCTTCCGTGTTACAAGAATTTTTAAATCATCAATCAAGTATCGTTTCTTTCAATGAAATTTTACCATCACTCAATGATATATTTATTAGATTGGTAGAAGGAACTGAAAATGCGCGTGAATTTTCAACAACAAATTAATTATCCCTGCTTCAAAATAATTTCTAAAATACATTTCGTATGAACAAAATATGGTTGGTTAGCAAAAGAGAATATTTTACAAGAGTGAGAAATAAAACTTTTATTCTCTCCACCATTTTATTACCTCTATTTTTTATTGGATTTGTGGCGGCGTCTGCGTATTTTTCTATAAAAAGTGAATCCAAACAAACCATCGCAGTGGCAGATCAAAATGGTATTTTCAAATCTAATTTTCAAAATGACGGATCAGTAATTTTTGAATTTCCTAAAGATGTAAATGCAGATAATTATAAAGAAAAAGGATATTCCGCTTTTTTAAATATTCCTAAAGAATACAGTGGTGGCAAGGATTCTATCTCATTGGTTTCAGATAAGCAATTGAGTATTCTTACAGAAGAAAAAATTAAAGATCAAATTAATGATGCCATTAGAAACGAAGCTTTTTTACAAAATCATATTGATAAAGCTGTTTTAGATTCTATCAATAAAATGAAAGAAGATGGTTTGTATAAATTCAGTCCGGTAATAAAGCAAGGTAATAAAACTGAGCAATCGAATGCAGGCTTGGCGTATGGTATCGGCTTCGGAAGCGGTATTTTAATTTACATGACTTTATTTATTTATGGTGCTGCGGTAATGCGCGGAGTGATGGAAGAAAAAATGAATAGAATTGCCGAAGTAATTATTAGTTCTGTAAAGCCTTTTCAATTAATGATGGGAAAAATATTGGGCATTGCAGCAGTAGGCCTTACTCAATTATTAATTTGGTTAGTGTTGATTGTAGTGCTTTCTTCTATTGGTACTTCACTTATTTCCGGTGAAACTTTACAACATGCGCAAACTGCGGGAGCGTCCATGAATTCGATGGGTGATTCTTCTGCAGCCATGAATTTTCTTTCTGCGAAAAATACTTTCATGTCCGCGAATTGGGCATTGATTATTCCTTGTTTTTTATTTTATTTTTTAGGTGGTTATTTATTTTACGCTTCTTTATTTGCGGCAGTTGGAAGTGTGGTAAACGAAGATCCGCAAGAAGCGCAATCTTTAATGTTGCCGATAATGATGCCCATCATTTTATCTTTTATAATCATGACGAGTGTGGCGGCAAATCCGGATTCTTCCTTAGCCGTTTGGGCGAGTATCATTCCTTTTTCATCGCCAATAGTAATGATGGCGCGCATTCCATCGGGTGGCGTACCTGCATGGGAATTAATTGTGTCAATGCTTTCTTTAATTGGAGGTTTTATTTTGACAACTATGTTGGCAGCAAAAATTTATCGCACGGGAATTTTATTATACGGTAAAAAAGTGACGTTAAAAGAAATGGGAAAATGGCTTTTTAGAAAATCTTAGAATTTCAATTGATTCGATTAGAATTTTTTAAAGATCCAATGCATTCCAAAAGCGGTGCATATTCCAAGAAAGGCAGTTCCTATCCATAAAGTAGGAAAGCCAAAGTGCCCTGCCACAAAGGTTCCTATGAGCGGAGACAATACATGTGCTGTTGAAAATGAAAGTGCATTCAATCCCATATAAGCTCCTTTACGATCCTTTGATCCGCGCCGGACAGTAACTGTAGCCATAAAAGGCATCGCCAGAATCTCAGACACACTCATTAAAAACATCGCTAAAAATAAGACCCAATTTCCACCGGGAATCAATAGAATTAAAAATGAAAGTGCTATCAATATTACACCCCAGATAATTGCGGAGGAAGATTTCATATTTCTTTCAGCCATTTGTACCAAAAGCATTTCCAAGCAGAATACTACTAATCCATTTGAAGCAAGAATTAATCCTATACTGGCTTCGCTTAAATGATGAACACTTCGGTAGAATAGCGGCAATGTGCTCAGCAATTGAAAAAAACAAATGCTGTAAAAGCAACAAAATAAACTGAAAATTAAAAATGGTTGGTCTTTCCATGGCGAAATACCGGATCTGATTTTTTTCGTTCCTTTTGGAAGAATAAGTTTTTCATGAGCTTTATTGACGGGTAATTTTCTGAAATAAAAATAAAAAAGCAATCCTGCGAGACCTGCGGTAATGCCATTTCCATAAAATAAAAGTTTATAGGAAATCGCTGCCAGCACACCGCCTAATGCAGGCCCAATAGAAAATCCAAGGTTTATAGCCATTCTGTTGAGAGAAAATGACCGTGTTATATTTTCAGGTTTGGCATATACACTTATAGAAACGGAATTGGCCGGCCGGAAAGTTTCTGTAATGGTACTTAAAACAAAAACACCGATAGAAAGACTTAGCACATCTTTTAAAAGAGGTAAAATAAAAAATATAGGTACCGATAAAAAAATACTTCTCAACTGAACGTGAAAATGGCCCAACCTATCCGTAAGCCAACCGCCCAAAGCTGAGCCTGTCATAGCTCCTACACCAAAACAACTTAATACTATTCCTGCTTGTTGTAAAGAGAATTTCAATTCAACCACCATGTAAATACCTAAGAAAGGCAGTACCATAGCACCAATTCGGTTGATCAACATTACTGCAGACAACATCCATGACGGACGTGACAATCCACGATAAGAATCAATATATAATTGGGCTAAACGATTCATCAAGCTGAAATAAGCAGGCAAATGTAAATCGTTGAAATGAAAAACCTAGGTAAAAAAAGGCGCATTAAAAACTGATTGCGCAGTTATCCTATTTTTTCTACTTGGAGAATTTATTCTGCAAAGGATTATTCAATAAACCTGAAAACTCATTCCAAATCTCTTCCACAATTTCAGCAGCGGGTTTCACCTTTCGGAGTAAAGCACTCACTTGGCCTATTTCTAATTCGCCTTCATTTAAATCGCCTTCAAACATTCCTTTTTTAGCACGACCTCTTCCGAGTAATTGATTCAATTCCTCCACGGAGGCATGTGCTTGTTGAGCCTTTACGATTTGGTCATAAAAATCATTTTTGATAAGTCGAACCGGAGTCAATTCTTTTAATGTAAGAATGGTATCACCTTCTTTTAAATTAATAATTTGTTGTTTGAAATTAGAATGGGAAGAAGCCTCTTGGCTTGCGACAAAACGAGTACCGATTTGCACACCTTCTGCACCCACAACCATGCAGGCAAGCATTTGCTTCCCTGTCGCAATGCCACCGGCAGCAATTACCGGAATTGAAACTGAATTCGCTACCATTGGCACCAAAACAAGTGTGGTCGTTTCTTCTCTTCCATTGTGTCCGCCGGCTTCAAAACCTTCGGCTATCACTGCATCACAGCCGGCAGCTTCCGCTTTTTGCGCAAATTTGCTGCTACTCACTACATGAATTACTTGAATGCCTTCTTTCTTAAATAGGGAAGTGTACTTTGCCGGATTACCTGCCGAAGTAATTACCGTTTTTATTCTATTTTTTAAAATAATTTCTATGTGGTCTTCAATATTAGGATACAATAAAGGAAGATTGACTCCGAATGAATGATGAGTTGCTTCCTTACATTTTTGAATATGATAATCCAACACATCCGGATACATACTGCCTGCACCGATGACGCCGAAAGCTCCGGCATTACTAACGGTACTGCATAGACGCCAACCGCTGGCCCAAATCATTCCGGCTTGAATAATAGGATATTCAATTTCTAATAATTGAGTGATTCGATTTGTAAACATAAAATGAATTGATAGGAAATTAACCTAAATTAATTTCTGTATTGTCGCCGATATTCAGAGAGCGAGTTTCGCCAATAATTTCTGTGTCATTGCCGATTAAAGAATCATCCAACATCACATCATATAATTTTGAAAAAGAACCGATGATTGAAGATTTAATAATAGACGAATGAATAATGGTATTCTCGCCTACGGCTACGTTTGGGCCGATGATAGAGTTTTTGATATCACATTCTTCGGCGATACTTACCGGAGGAATAAAGATGGTATTTTCAAATTTGTTGGATTGAGAAATGGTTCCGCCGAATTTTTTCAACAAGATAGAATTAGATTGTAGTAAGGATTCTTTTTTACCACAATCAAACCAATTCTCTACTTTGAATGGTTTGAATTTTGCACCACCTTGTATCATGCATTCCAAGGCATCGGTGAGATTATATTCGTCATGGCTTTTTATTTCCTCTTTAATAATTCTCTCCAAACAATTAAATAGTAGTGGCGAATTTTTTATTCTATAAAGCCCAACTAAAGCCATGTTTGATTTTGGCATAAATGGTTTCTCTACCACTCGGCTAATGTAGCCATCATCGCCAATTTCAGCTACACCAAAATTGCGAGGATCATCTACTTTTTTAACTCCTAACATTGAACAATCAGAATCCAACATTTCTTGAAGATTGTATTCGCAAATGGTATCTCCTAACGCAATAAATACATCATCATTGCCGATGATCGCTTTCGTTAATCCAACGGCGTGTGCCGTGCCCTTTCTATCATTTTGAAAAATAAAATGACAAGTGAGTTGCGGATATTTTTCTTTGATGTAATCTTGAATTTTTTCTCCTAAATAACCAACGATAAATACAAATTCAGTAATACCTGCTTCATACAATTGATCTACATTAATACTCAAAATAGTTTTACCCGCTAAAGGAATCAATGCCTTGGGTTGAGTATAGGTGTGAGGACGTAATTTAGTACCGGCGCCTGCTACAGGAATAATGGCCTTCATAATTTAAAATTTTGCTCCTATCTTCTCAAAAAGGGAAGTGAATATAGTCAAATAATCTGATTAGAAAATTCTCAGAGCTTCTCTTTTATTGTAATAATGAATGACAAAAATAATTGTTTTTCAATTTCTGTGACTGAAAAGGGAATGCTAATGAAAATCTTGCCTTATCCAATAGGAATTCGAAAAGGTTCACTTTCTTTTTTGTACGTTTGTGTAAACTATAAATTATGGAAAGAGATCACTTAATTTTTGATATTATTAATAAGGAATTGAATCGTCAACGAGAAGGGATTGAATTAATTGCTTCTGAAAATTTTACTTCATTACAAGTAATACAAGCGATGGGAAGCGTGTTGACTAATAAATATGCAGAAGGGTATCCGGGCAAAAGATATTATGGCGGTTGCGAATTCGTAGATGAAGCAGAACAATTAGCTATCGACAGATTAAAACAAATTTTTGATTGCGAATATGCCAACGTGCAACCTCATAGTGGCGCGCAAGCCAATGCAGCATTGATGTTGGCCGTATTGCAACCGGGTGATAAAATTTTAGGATTGGATTTAAGTATGGGCGGGCATTTGACGCATGGTTCTCCGGTAAACTTTTCGGGAAAATTATATGATGCGCATTTTTATGGTGTAGTAAAAGAAACCGGTCTTGTGGATTATGATACTTTAGAAAAGAAAGCGCGAGAATTAAAACCAAAAATGATTATTTGTGGGGCTTCGGCCTATAGCCGCGATTGGGATTATGAAAGAATTAGAAAAGTAGCTGATGAAGTAGGTGCTTTTGTTTTTTGCGATATGGCACATCCTGCCGGATTGATTGCAAAAGGGTTATTAAAATCGCCCTTCGAGCATTGTCATTTTGTAACTTCCACTACGCATAAAACCCTTCGTGGGCCAAGAGGCGGCATCATTTTAATGAAAAAAGATTTTCCGAATCCATTTGGTTTAAAAACTCCAAAAGGAGAAATTAGAATGATGAGCCATTTATTAGATATGGCTGTTTTTCCCGGTACACAAGGCGGCCCGCTGGAACATGTGATTGCTGCTAAAGCTATTTCCTTCGGTGAGATATTAACCGAAGATTATACCTCTTATGCCACGCAAATTCAATTGAATGCACAAGCGATGGCTCAAGCATTTGTTGCAAAAGGCTATGATCTAATCAGCGGTGGTACCGACAATCATTTGATGCTAATTGATTTGCGCAATAAAGATTTAACCGGCAAAAAAGCGCAAGAAACTTTAGACAGAGCAAGCATTACGCTTAATAAAAATGCGGTTCCGTTTGACGATAAAAGTCCATTTGTAACATCAGGCATACGGGTAGGCGTACCCGCAATTACCACGCGTGGTTTGAAAGAAAAAGATATGCAAACTGTGGTGAATTTTGTGGATTCAATTTTGATGAATATTGATGATGAAAAAATAATTACTTCCGTAAAATCAGAAGTGAAAGAATTCATGCATCAATTTCCTTTATACCCTGAATTAGGTTAATTGATTGATAAAGAATTTTTTTAAAAAAATACTATTTACTTATAACTGTAAAGATATTTTATGATACAAAGAATACAAACCGTATGGATGCTCCTCGCATCATTATTAGCTTTTTTGACAATTAAATTTCCTTTTTATACCGGTTCGTTAGCGACCGACATTACTAATTCCTATCACCCTATTTCCGGAACGGACAATCTCTTGCTATTAATTCTTGCGAGTGCATTAGGAACTTGTATGCTCATTAATATTTTCCTCTTTAAACAAAGGCGTATTCAGTTTAGAATTGTAATTGGCGCTATTTTATTGGAGGGGCTAATTATCTATCTCTACATCAGAGAGACGCAACAATATTCTCAAGGAGAATTTAGCATTTGGGCTGCCCTGCATCCTTTTATTCTTTTATTTTTATTTCTTGCTGCGAAAGGAATTTATCAGGATATGAAATTAATTAAGGAGAGTAATCGATTGAGGTAGTTCATATTTTTAATGAGAAATCTTTTAAAAATACTTCCCCGTATAACTTTCCTTCACTTTTTTCAAACCGGCCGGAATGCCCGCGTAGACTAAATTACCGCCGGCATCACCTGCTTCAGGGCCAAGGTCAATTACCCAATCTGCTGATTTAATGACATCTGTATTGTGTTCGATAACAATGATAGAATGCCCTTGTTCGATGAGTGCATTAAAGGATTTTAATAATTTTTTGATGTCGTGAAAATGAAGCCCGGTAGTGGGTTCATCAAATATAAATAGTACATGACCTTGACCTTTTCCTTTTCCTAAAAATGAAGCGAGCTTTACTCTTTGTGCTTCGCCGCCCGAAAGAGTATTCGATGATTGGCCTAATTTGATATAGCCCAAACCTACATCACTCAAGGGTTGTAATTTTTTAGCAATAATTTCTCCCGTCGCATCTTTTTTTCTTTTGTCCAATTGTTTCGTCACTAAAAAATTGAATGGCATCATCCACGCTCATGTCGAGGATATCAAAAATATTTTTGTCTTTGTATTTTACCTCCAATACTTCTTCTTTAAATCTTTTACCATGGCATACATCGCAGGTCAGGTGCACATCTGCGAGGAATTGCATTTCTACTACTTGTTCTCCTTCGCCTTTACATGCATCACATCTGCCACCATCTACATTGAAAGAAAAATATTTGGGTTGGTAACCTCTTATTTTGCTCAAAGGAAGATTGCTATAAAAATCCCTGATCTCATCATACGCTTTGATATAAGTTACCGGATTACTTCTGGATGATTTTCCTATCGGATTTTGATCCACCATTTCTATCTGAGAAATAGCAGACACATCACCGGAAAGCGCTTTATGCATTCCTACTTTTTCTACAGATTCTCCTTTTAGTTTTTTTAGCGCAGGATATAAAATTTGTTTTACTAAAGTAGTTTTTCCGCTACCGCTTACTCCGCTTACCACACATAACACATTCAACGGAAATTCTACATCAATATTTTGCAAATTATTTTGTTGTGCGCCTTCAATTTTTATAGAACGATTCCATTTTCTCACATGTTTCGGCGGGTCAATAGTAAGTTCTCCTTTCAAATATTTTCCTGTGAGGCTTTTAGGATTGTTGATAATCGATTCATAATTTCCTTCGGCAATAACTTCTCCGCCGAGGTGGCTCGCCAATGGGCCCATATCAATAATGTGATCAGATTTTCGCATCATCATTTCATCGTGTTCTACTACAACGACGGTATTGCCTAAAGATTGTAATCCTTTTAAAACTTCAATTAAATTTTCTGTATCTCTCGAATGTAAACCAATACTGGGCTCATCTAAAATATATAAAGAATCCGTTAAATTGCTACCCAAACTTCTGGTTAATTGAATCCGCTGGCTCTCGCCACCACTCAATGAATTCGCTAATCTATTTAATGTGAGATAACCTAAACCTACTTCTTTCAACACTTTCAATCGCGTATTGATCTCAATGAGTATGCGCTTTGCGATGGATTGGTCATAATCAGAAAGTTCAATTTCTTCAAACCATTTTTGTAAATCTTTTACAGGCATTTCACATAATTCTCCAATGTGTTTGCCCGCTACTTTTACATACAATGCCTCTTTTCTTAAACGAAAACCATTGCATTCAGGACAAAGTGTTCTACCTCTATAACGACTTAATAAAACGCGGTATTGAATCTTATATAAATTTTGTTCTACCTCTTTGAAAAATTCATTGATGCCTCCGAAATAGTTATTGCCTGTCCACAATAAATCGTACTGCGCTTTGGTAAGTTCAAAAATGGGTTTGTGAATGGGAAATTTGAATTTAGATGCCACTTGAATTAATCGTTCATTCCATTTACCTAATTTTTCTCCACGCCAAGGAGCGATAGCATTTTCATATACACTCAAACTTCTGTTAGGAATTACCAAATCAGGATCAATACCCAAAACCTGTGAGAAGCCGCCACAGACGGGACATGCACCGTAAGGATTATTGAAAGAAAATAAATTGGGAATGGGTTCTTCAAATTCTATTCCATCCAATTCAAATTTATTGGAAAAGTTGAGGAATTTTTTTCCGTTGATTTGCAACATGATTTCTCCTTCTCCTTCATAAAATGCGGTACTAACGGAGTCGGATATACGATGATCATCTTCTTCATCAAATTCTTTTTTCACTACCAATCTATCGACTAAAATGTACACTGATTTTTTTTCAAAATAGGCATCAATATTTTCTTTTTCTTGCAGGTCTTCGATGCGTATGATCTCCATTTCCGATTTACCGGAAGGATGTTGAAATGCCAATCTTGAAAATCCTTTTTGCATTAAAATTTGTAATTCTTCTTTGGCATCTCTATGATTCAATGACTTGAAAGCCACTAAAATCAATACTTTATCGCCTTCATCCAACTGATGAATTGCTTTTACTACATCATTTACATCATCTTTTTTTACCTCTCTTCCTGAGATAGGAGAAATAGTTTTTCCTACTCGAGCAAATAATAATCGTAGGTAATCATAAATTTCAGTCATGCTACCAACCGTGGAACGCGGAGTTTTGGTAGTTACTTTTTGTTCGATAGCAATTGCCGGACAAAGCCCTTTTATATAATCTACATCAGGCTTATTCATGCGCGTCATAAATTGACGAGCATAAGCACTCATACTTTCTGCATATCTTCTTTGTCCTTCAGCAAATAAAGTATCAATGGTGAGAGAAGATTTTCCTGAACCGGAAACACCGGTTACAACAATCAATTGATTGCGAGGAATTTCTACGTTGATATTTTTAAGATTGTGCACACGCGCACCTTTTATAAAAATATTATTAGAAGGTAATATTTCTGATTTTGATTTCTTTTTATTTGATTTTGTAATTGTATCCATGTGGGTATACAAAGATACCGAAAATCCATTTTTCTAATGGGATTAATTAGCCAATATTCCATTAAATAATGCCTAAATAATTAATTGATCGAAAATAATTCTTGAAATATTTTTCGGCCGGCTGTATTCCCCAACATAGGCGAGCAAGCTCTTTCGGGATGTGGCATTAAGCCAAATACGTTTTTATTTTTGTTAGCAATTCCGGCAATATGATGAAGAGAGCCATTCGGAGCAAATTCATCGCTGATTTCTCCTTTGGCATTACAATAACGATAGATAATTTGTTGATGATTTTGCAATTCTTCCAACCCTTTCTCGCTAATATAATATCTTCCTTCTCCATGCGCAACCGGTATTTGGTGTACTTGGTATTGATTACTTTCTTCTCCGGTAATAAAAATATTTTTACAAACAAATTGGGTATTGGCATTTCGTAATAATACTCCCGGTAATAATCCGCTTTCACAAAGAATTTGAAAGCCATTGCAAACACCTAACACTTTTCCGCCTTTGTTGGCAAATTCAATAACACTTTGCATCATTGGGCTGAAACGGGCGATGGCACCGCAACGCAGATAATCGCCATAACTAAATCCGCCGGGCAAAACAATACAATCGTCTGTAGAAAAAGAGGAAATATCTTTATCCTTATGCCAAAGAGAAATTACTTTCTGGTTCATATCATATTGCAAAGCATTGATCATATCTTGATCACAATTCGAACCGGGAAAAATAACAACTCCAAATTTCATGATACATTTTTTAGAAGGATTCAAAGGTAAAACTTAGCCCAATAATTCCGGAAAATACTGCACATAAATTATCAACAAAACCAAAAACCAATGAAGTAGATGCACCATCCACATTTTACGAGTGTAAAAAAATAATGCGCCTACAAATGCCGATGAAGGAATAATCATTAACAGCCAATATTGAAAATTGTGAGTACCACTAATGCCGGGAATTATTATCGCTAACAAAAAAAATAGAAACAGTATAGTCCAATTTTTTCGGACACGCACCATTTGTTTATTGGATTCCGACTGAACAAAAATGGCACCGACAAAACTGAATACAATTATTAAAATAAATAGTACATATTTATCAAAATTCAATGCCATCGAAGGCAACAAAAAGTCCCATTCCGGTAAATGAAAACTATAGATCTGATTATTGAGGAATAGGATGGCTAATAAAAAATACCACGTTATTAATATACCAACGGTACTCATGAGCCATTCCACAACTCTGAAGGGTCTTAATAAAAGTAATGAGACAAAAATGAGTATTACAAAAGCAATAAAATAAAATTGAAAAAAAGAACAAACACCAATGATGATTCCTAAATTGAAAAGTGTGGACTTTGCATGCTGGGCAGTATTGAGCGTAAACAATTTGGCAATAACTAAGATCAGCAAAGTGCTCACTACCAAACCCGAACTTAAAGTATTCCATTCTCCAAAAAAGGAAGTAAGTAATAAATAACTCATCCCAAATAAGTAATTGGGCTTCTGCACTAATTTTCTTTGTATAGCAAGGTGATTAAAACTTATGGCTTGTGTAAATAAAAATAAATAAGTAATGATCGGATACATGATAGACGAACCCTGAAAATGGATCGATAAAAAATGAATAAAATCTTTCCATAAAAAACCATCAGAGGATTGTACAACAGGGATTTGCGGATGAAGAAACCACGCCATCTTCAATACAATCCCATACAAAAAAAGCAGAAATGTATTAAGCGGATTATTGGCTTTGAAAGTTCTTATCACAGCATTGTTTCTTGATAAGCAAAAGTAAAAAATAAAGCTAACTCTCTACCCTCTATATTTTGACCGAAAATTAGCTTTTAGATTTTTTAATACTCCACTTTTGCAAAGGCAATATAATTGCGATAAATGCAAGGAACAATTATTTCTGTAGCACTCACTTGTTTGGCATAGCGCGGCATAAATTCATATCCTTTATCCAAACTGCGTAAAGGAGGATTTCTGTTTACATCTCCGGAGCTGGTAATACTTTGGTCATTAATTAATTGTTTGCGGCGTTCTAATTCGTTGAATAGAAAATGAATTTGTCCTCCTGTAAGTACTTGTGCATAAGAAAGATAATTGTCTTTATCATCATCATATTGCGATTTGTGAATTACCGTTACCCAATCCAAAGCCCCGCTATTATTGATACTCAGCACTAATAAATTATTGTAAAAATATCTTACTTGCTGATTCCTATAATCGTAAAACCGGTTACCATACATGCTTCCATAACCAAATGGAGAATAAGAATAATTATTAAAATAATAAGGAGAATAAAATGGCGAACCATAGAGATAGTCATATCTATCCCATGGAGATGATTTAGATTGAGAATAAAAATCTTCAGCGATTAAAATAAATCCTCCATCTTTTTTCAGAACAATATCTTTAATGAAAAAATCATTCAATCCCGTTTTATTATTACCATTTGTTTTCGCTTCGCTTCGAATATTATCTCCAAAATTTAAAAAACTGGCGGAAGTTTGCACATTGGTGCCTTCATTAAAAGAAGAAATATATAGTCCTGAAACATCTCCTCTTTTTTTATCGTAATAAAAAGTGTTGATTAAATAGTGATGATTAACATTGTCAACTTTTAATTTTATTTCATCTACATATTTACCTGCAAGATTAATTGGAGTAATTATAAAAGAATCCGCATTCGGCGCCTTGGTCATTAAAGATAATTGTTCAATAAAATTGCGGGCATTGGGTCTGTCGCCTTTTGTAAAAACAAAATTCCCTTCGTTAGAAACTAAGAAAGCACTGAATACATTTTTGCGACTTTCGTACGAAGTGGCAATTTCTGATTTGTGTAATAATTGTAAACTATCATTGAGCAATAATGTAGTAAAATTGAATAAATCTTTGACTTTTTGAATTTTAAAAATCATGATTTTTGATTTATCCTCACTGCTAATCGTGGTGTAGATTTTATTGTCCGAAAAATAATTGATCATTGTAGTATCCACATCAATCGGGTCAGATAATAATTTTCCTTCTTTATTTATTTTGACCGCACTGCAATACAAAACATTCTTTTTTTGGTATTGATAAATGAGCCAAGCAAAATCCGGATAAGTAACAAAATCAACGTTCAAAACTTTATCATCTAAAAATTTCAATTCGGTATTATCTACTAATTGCATATCATTATTATAAATAGCAATGGAATGTTTGTCGCGCACATTTTTATACACTAAAAAATTACCATCCATTTTACCGATAATTTCAAAATTAAGATTGCGCACTAAATCCTCAGATTCAGGCTGGCTATAGGTTATCTGTTGTGCAAAAAGAGAGGATGCGAAAAAAGTTACAATAAAAAACAGAATGAATTTTTTCATAATCGATGTTTTATAGTGAACCAATTTTACTTTTAATCAGCACACAATTATAAATCATTTACTTTTGGAAATTAATCTAATTTACAATAAAAATGATGCCTACCGTTTTAATTTCAGGAGGTACCGGGCTTGTCGGTACAAATTTAACAAGGCATTTATTAGAAAGAAATTATAAGGTCATCATTCTCACGAGAGATAAGCACTCCACTTCTGAAAATCCGAATTTAAGCTTCAGTCATTGGGATGTAAAAAAACAATTGATGAATGCGCAAATATTACAACAAGTGGATCATATTATTCATTTGGCCGGAGCAGGAGTTATGGATAAAAATTGGACTGAAGAATATAAACAGGAAATTATTGACAGCCGCACACGAAGTGCTACTTTGATTATAAATACTTTAAAGCAAATAACACATAAAGTAAAAACTTTTGTTTCCGCATCAGCGATTGGCTACTATGGGGAAGACGCTCCTGTTCTGATTTTGAGAAGAGAAGGTTTTATAGAAAGTGACCTTCCTGGCAATGGATTTTTGAGTGAAACTTGTGTGATGTGGGAGGCAGCATCAGAACCCGTGAAAGATTTAGGAACACGATTAGTGAAATTACGATCAGGAATTGTTTTAGGAAATGAAGGAGGAGCTTTTAAAGAATTTAAATCTCCTTTGAAATTTGGATTAGCAACAATTTTTGGAAATGGTAAGCAAATAATGAGCTGGATTCACATTGATGATCTATGTAGAATGTATTGCGAATCTATTGAAAATAAATATTTGGAAGGAGTGTATAATGCAGTAGCACCGGAACCTGTGGCTCAAAAGACTTTTATGATTGCTCTCGCAGAAAAAATGCGCGCGAAGTTTTATTCTTCATTTTACGTTCCACAATTTTTGCTAAAACTTTTTTTAGGAAAAAGAAGTATCGAAATATTGAAAAGTGCCACCGTTAGTTGCAGAAAAATAAAAAATACAGGATTTACATTTCTGTACCCAACGTTGGATGCTGCTTTAAAAGATCTTGTAAAGAAAAATTAATTACAAATCGTCTTTCGTAAATTTTTTCAATGCGAAAAAATAATATCCAAAAATATACAGCACGCTACATACTACCATTATCCATAATTGCGGAGCATCTATATAAATAACATCTTTACCAAATGGAGTTGGTAGCATCACATCAGTTACTTGCAAAGGCAAAAAATATCCGATTGGGCTCCATTCCATTTGCACATTGATCAGCATGGTGAAAATAAATTCAAAAATTAATCCGTATAAAAAAAACACGGCAATTGCTGCTCCACTCTTTCTAAAAAGTACCGCTAAAAACATAGCAAAAGTAATGTAGGCGGTAGTTTGAATAAATATATAACCTACATTTTCCATTCCTGCCCATACGAAATGTGAGTTGGTAGAAATAAATCCAAAAAGTAAAGCGACTAAAAAATTAAAGAAAGTAGCGACCACCGAAAACAATAATGCAAAAACAAATTTTACGGTGATGAATTGGTATCGAGTCCACCCATCAATAATATTTTGACGATGAGTTTTGAAATTAAATTCATTGGTTAAAAGCATGATGAATAAAATGCCCGGAAAATATAATAACCAACTGCTCATAAATCCTACCGTGCCCCATACATTTGGGAAGGAATAAGGAGTTCCTAAGAACGCATCACTCATTGGTACATTCTGTGCCGTTAGTTCATTGATATAATACCCAATATAATTAACACCCAAAATTGCGAATGAATACAAAATGGCAAATACCCAAAAAGCTTTGTAATTTTTTATTTTAAGCCATTCTACTTTTAATAAATGTAACATCGATTTTAATTATTGGTTAGTTCAAAAAATTTAGCTTCCAAACTTTTCTTTTTCACGGTAAGATGATTCAGTATTACTCCATTATTGAAACAAAAATTATTAATGGATTCTAGGTTTGCGCTGTTAACAGGGAAATATATTTTTATGGAATGTTGCTCTTCTGTAATTCTGCTTTTGTTAGGTAATTCTTCCAAAAGAGTTTTCAATTTTGCTAAATCATTCGACGACACTTCCACAATATCTTCATTGGCTAAAATTTCATTTACATCACCTGAGGTTATTAATTCTCCTCTTTTTAAAATGGCAACATGTGTACACACTTTTTCTACTTCATCTAAAAGGTGACTTGCCATAATTATGGTCTTTCCTTGTTGATGCAATTTTTTCATTAAATCTCTGATCTCTGCAATTCCCACCGGATCTAAACCATTGGTTGGTTCATCAAAAATCAAAACACTCGGATTACCTAACAAGCAAGAAGCTATGGCTAATCTTTGTTTCATTCCTAAAGAATAACTGCTGAATTTGGAATCTTTTCGAGCGGTCAAGTTCACAATTTTTAAAACTTCTTCAATATCTTCTTGCCCACGTTGTTTTATTTGCGCAGCGATTTCTAGATTTTTTATTCCCGATAAATAATGGTAGAAATTGGGTGTTTCTAATAAAGTACCCATTTTCTGGCGATGAGCAGCAGTGGGCATTTCGTTGTAATAACGATAGGTGCCCGAAGTGGGCCTTACAATATCGGTTATCGTGGCAAGTGCGGTGGTTTTGCCGCTACCATTGGGTCCTAAAATTCCAAATACGCTTCCTTCAGGAACGGTAAAACTTACATTTTTGAGAGCGTGAATATTTCCGTAATTCTTGGAAAGATTTTCAACAGAAAGTACTGACATAGGCATCAATTAAAAAATTGACTGCAATATACAAGAAGTAAATTCTAATAATTAAAAAAATGAGGAAGGTTGTAAGCTTATAAAAAAGAAAAATTTTGATAAATTAATTTCTTACAGGCCTTCCGGTTTTTAAAACACTTTGTAATCTTTCTAACGTTTTCTTCTCTCCGCAAAGACTTAAGAAAATTTCTCTCTCGAGATTTAATAAATATTCTTCACTCACTAAAGTGGGCGCACTCAGGTCGCCGCCACACATTACATAAGCTAATTTTTTAGCGATTTTTACATCGTATTCACTAATATAATTTCCTTTGAACATGCCGTTAATACCGGCATACAACATTCCTAATCCCGCACGGCCTAGAACTTTTATGTCTTTGCGTGGAGTAGGAGGTGTGTAGCCTCGATCGTACAAATTAATTACATCTTTTTTTGCATCAGCAATACGACGATCTTGATTTAAACTTACTTCGTCTATGCCTTTCCGTAAGATGCCCAACTCAAACGCTTCAAAAGCAGATGTAGCTACTTTGGCGGTACCAATAGTGATGAATCTATTTTGTAAAGGAATTGTTTCGGGTTCATTATGTTGAATCGCATCGGATGCTCGTAAAGCAAATTCCTTTGTGCCTCCACCTCCCGGAATTAGGCCCACGCCTAATTCTACCAAACCAATATAAGTTTCTGCTGCAGCTTGTACTTTATCTGCATGTAAACAAATCTCACAACCACCTCCTAATGTAAGTCCGTGAGGCGCTACCACCACAGGTATGGAAGAATACCGAATACGCATGGTGGCATTCTGAAACATTTTTATAGCCATATTCAATTCGTCATATTCTTGTTCCGCTGCCAGCATAAAGATCATGCCCACATTGGCTCCTGCACTGAATTGTGGGCCTTCATTAGCGATTACTAACCCTTTGTATTTTTCTTCTGCAATCGAAATCGATTTATTGATGGCCTCTAAAACTTCGCCACCAATACTTCCCATTTTGGTATTCCATGAGAGAGCAACTACATCATCTCCTAAATCTAATAAATTGCAAGCACTATTTTTCCAAACACTCTTCTCTTTTAAATCGCTTAAAATAATAAACGAATCTCCACCCGGCAAAGGCAAGTAAGTTTTGCTACTAACATCATAGTATAGACGCTTTCCATTTTCAACTTTATAAAAAGTTTGATTCCCTTCAGCAATGAAATCATTTACCCACTCAGCCACTTCATAGCCGGCTGCTTTCATGGCAGTAACCGTCGCTTTTACTCCTAAGGCATCCCATGTTTCGAAAGCGCCTACTTCCCATCCGAAACCCGCTTTCATCGCATCATCTATGCGATATAGTTCATCACTGATCTCAGGAATACGATGAGAAATGTAAGAGAATAAACTATAATGGAATAAACGATAAAATTCTCCTGCCTTATCCTTTCCTTGTGCTAATAATTGTAATCTTGGTAAAAGCGAATCAATGGATTTTGCGGTTTCGATTGTAGCAAATTTTGGTTTTTGCCGCGCACCATATTCAAAGGTTTTTAGGTTCAATGAAAGAATTTCTTTTTTACCATCTGAACCTTTTGTTTTCTTAAAAAATCCTTGTCCGGTTTTATCTCCCAACCATTTATTCTCAACCATTTTCTCCAACCAGGTCGGAATGGTAAAAATTTCTTTGGCTTCATCATTCGGGCAATTATCTCTTACTCCGGCTGCCACTTTTACTAAAGTATCGATTCCTACTACATCGGCAGTGCGAAAGGTGGCAGATTTTGGGCGACCAATAATTGGCCCTGTCAAAGTTTCAATTTCATCAATACTTAATTCCAATTTTTCCATCAAATGAAAAATAGACATAATGCTGAAAACGCCTACTCTATTGGCGATGAAGGCAGGAGTATCTTTACATAATACAGTGGTTTTCCCTAAATGCAAATCACCATAATGCATCAAGAAATCCACGACTTCTTTATCTGTAAATTGGGTAGGAATAATTTCCAAGAGCCTTAAATATCTTGGCGGATTGAAAAAATGCGTACCGCAAAAATGTTTTTTGAAATCATCGCTTCTTCCTTCTGCCATTAAATGAATAGGAATACCTGAAGTGTTCGATGTAATGAGCGTTCCGGGTTTTCTAAATTTTTCTACTTGTTCAAAAATGGATTGCTTGATATCTAATCTTTCAACTACTACTTCAATGATCCAATCGCTGGAAGCGATGTCTTTCATATTATCTTCAAAATTACCAGTGGTAATATTTTGTAAAGCATCTTTTGTATAAAGAGGAGATGGCGAAGATTTAACCGCAGCAGCCAACGCATCGTTGACTATTTTATTTCTGCTCTTCACATCTTTGCCATCAGGCGAAGCCATATCTAACAATAAAACTTGCAAACCTACTCCGGCAAAGTGGCATGCAATACGGCTTCCCATTACTCCGCTTCCTAAAACAGTTACTTTATTTATATTTCTTTTGTGTAGCATAAAATTAGTTAGTTAAACAACTATTAAAACTCTAAATTAAGCAATTTTATTTCGAAAAGAATAAGCAAAAAATGAAACCGTATTATTTAGGGAAATGTGTAAGGATTTAGAATAGAAAATTTATTTCTTTTTTAAACCGGAAAGATAATTTTCTAAAGCAGCCACCATACTCGTAGCTTTGGGTTGAGGTGCAATAATATTAGGCTCTAAACCCGCAGCTATAACGGCTTTGCGCGTATTATCTCCAAATGCGCCGATAAGGGTTCCGTTCTGATTAAAAGTAGGACAACTTTTAAAAAAACTTTTAACGCCTAATGGAGTGAAAAAACAAATGATTTCATAAGGATGTTTTTGAATGACCTCACGAACATCACTCAAAATTACTTCGTACAAAATAGGAATGGCATACGTGCACTTATTGGCTACGAGCCAATTGGTAATTTCACTGTCAAAGGATTCAGAACATGGATAGAGAAATTTTTCTTGGTCTTTAAATTTTTCTATTTCGTCGAATAAACTTTTATTGGTACCGTCGCTGCCAAAAAATACTTTTCTTTTTCTGTACAAAATAAATTTTTGTAAATAAAGGGCAACGGATTCTGTGATACAAAAATATTTGGTGTTCGGTGAAACGGTAATTCTCATTTCATCACAAATTCTGAAGAAATGTTCAATGGCATTTCTGCTGGCAAAAATAACCGCTGTAAAGGCGGTTATATCTATTTTTTGACGACGAAATTCTTTTGCTGAAATAGGTTCTACTTGAATAAATGGGGCGAACTCTAAATTAATTTTAAATTTTCTTTCTAATTCAAAGTAAGGTGATTTGTCGCTTTCAGGGCGTGATTGAGTAATAAGAACATTTTTGATTTTCGGCTCAGATTTTTGCGATGCCTTTTCTTTTACACTTGCCATATTTATTCCCTTGGATTTGGCGGCAAAGTTACGATATTCTTTAGTTATAATTAAACATATCCAAACCAACTACAATAAATAATCTACGGTGATTTTATACAAAATCAAAATAGGTAAAACTTCAGCTCCAATTAAGTATAGTAAAAAATGAAAACGATTGATGGATACTTTTCTTTCAATAGAACCAAATCCTTTCAAATAGCGCGTGATCAATAAAAAAGTAATCATCAAATAAGAGAGCGTAATTATTGGATTGATCCATTCGTTTTTGGTAAAAGAAAATAAAATAATAAACGGCAGCAGTAAAATTCCGGTGACTTTATTAATAAGAAAAATAATGAAAATATAATTATTGGTAACTTCTTGAATGCCGCCTAACCAACCAATAAATTTTAAAACACAATATTTAATAGAATAGATAACTGCAATAAATAAAATAGCAAATGGTAAAATAGTTTCGTGCACTTTTAATTGCGAAACTTCATGATGCGAAAATAAAAAGGCCACATACATTCCTGCGGTGATGATAAAAAATAAATTCAGAATGAGTGAAGGCAATTGCGCTTGCAATAATTGTTCTGTTATTTGACTCGTGCGCAAAGAAGTGTTGAAAAATATTCTAAAGAGATTTTTAAAATAATTGGAAAAAAATGTTTTGAATACGCCTAAGATTAGAACTAAAAAACACATAACATAAAAAACCGTTTCCTTGCCTTGAAAATTTCTTTCTTGTTCTAATAAATAAATGGAAGGTTGATGAACATTAAAATATCGTTGACGCTGTAATACCCATTCCACTTGATTTTTAGAATTATTTTTTTTGAAATGATTGGAATCAAGTAGAAGTGCAGAATCTTTTTTTATAATAGAATCCACCACTTTTTTTTCTATAGGATTAGAAGTGATTGCACCGGTATCCGGTGGCTTGGGCAGATTTTTTTGTGTTGTAAATGAATCTTTTTTTAAAGTATCTTTTTTGGGAAGAGAATTTTTTTTCGGTTGATTTGAGTTAACAAGAATAGAAGTTGTATCTTTTTTTTTGTGAAGGCTATCCTTTTGCTGCGCCCAAATAATTTGTGGGCATGGCAGCAAAATGATGATCAAAAAAAAGACGACTTTATAAAGTTTCATTGGGTCAAAAATAGTTGATATAGCCAAAATGAATTTTAGAAGAATTGCGAAGGTCGAATTTTACATCATCTCTTTTGCCTACGGCATAACTTAAATTTAATAATCCGAATTTAGTTTCGAACTCAAGCCCAAGCCCAGCGCTAATAAAAGTGTTGGAGAATTTATTTTTATTCAATTGAGTAGATGCATAAGCGCCATCTACAAATCCGAAAAAATAAGAATTAATTCCTAACAGATATCGGTATTCGCCTGTAAAAACCGCATATTGATTGGCATAAATACTTTCTTCATCAAAGCCACGAAGCAAGCGATAGCCGCCAATTCGGAATAATTCATTTTGAAATAATTGTGGGCTTTGAATGAGACCAATATTTGCTGATGTTTTTACAACACTATTTTCTCCTACCGGAAAATAATGTGCGCCCATTGCATTTATCATGAAGCGATACGATTTCAATTGAATCGAATCGTAAAGCGAACGAAAATCAAAACTCGGATTGGACGGATCTTTCAATCGAATAATATCATTATTCATTTTTACTTTTCTAATTCCTGCAGAACCTGTAATGTTCAATTCATTTCCTTTTCTGGGATTAAATCTGTAATCTGTGTTGATGAAATTATATGTCAAGCCTACATTATTGGATGCAACATCAATATGAGAAGGTAATTTTTTTGAAATAATAATTTGCGTAGTATCCACACCGCCGGAAAGTAAATAACTATTTTCTGCTTTATAAAAAATACTCACAGTTTGATTGGAGGCAATAAAATATTGAATCCCTAAACGCCCGCTTAATTGTAAATAAAGCGAATCTTGTTTTAGTAGATCGAAAGCCCCGTCAATTCCGAATTTAGAATTAAAAATAAAGGGTTGTTTATATCCCAAATTAAGTCGTGGAGATTGTGGTTGCAATTGTTGCCAATTCAATAAAATATTTTCTCCGTGTGATAAGGCATTGTTCAAATCCAAATGAACATCTGCCGTTAATTGAGATTTTTTGTAGGGTTGATTACTGGGTAAAAATCCGATGAGCACATTCACTTGGCTGCTCGGTTTAGGCATTAAATATAAATTCAAAATAGAACCTGAGCCCAACATCGTAACTGTCCATGGTGTTGCTTCTTGGAGAAATGGAAGCTCTTTTAATTTTTTACTTATTTCATCTAATTTTTTTTGGCTGTAAATACTTCCATTAAAGAGGGAGAGATAATGCTGTAAAAATTGATTGCTAATTTTTAATTTTCCATATACTCTGATGCTATCTACATGATATAAAATTCCTTTGTCCACCTTTAGGAATCCGCTAATTTTTCCATCATTAATTTTTATTGAATCCATTTCAATTTTTGTAAAGGGATAGCCGTTGTTTTCATAATAGTTGAGTAAATTTTCTTTTAGTAATTCTAATTTAGAAAAATTGACTTCCCGATTATTGAATTGATTTTCGCGCCAACCGATATTTTCTAAAACATTATTTTCTACACTATCGGTATTGATAAAATCCCATTGATACAATTTGCCTAAGTAAAGAAATACATTGGCTTTTTCCAAGCCATAATCTACTGAATCAATCGATGCACCTGCATAACCTTTGTTGAATAAAATTGTTTGAATTTGATTGATATATTTCTGCGCTTCTTCTTTGGATTGAAAATTATTATTCAAGCCGATTTGCTCTGATTGGTTCAAACTATCTTTGTCGGCGAATATATATTGAACGAAATATTTCTTTTGCGCAAAAGAAAACGTAGAAATGAAAGAAAAAATAATGAACAAAAAAATTATTTGCGCGTATGGTAATCGAAATGGGGTCATGTATATTTTCAAATCTAAATGGAAATTTTGAGAGAACCTTAATGTAAGATTGTAAAAATATCAATAGGCGCGTGCATCATAAATTCTACAGTAAATCTACAATTTAAAACTATTGGCCGGTATCTATATCCATATTCCTTTTTGTAAACAAGCTTGTCATTATTGCAATTTTCATTTCTCTACTTCTATGCAATTGAAAGAAGAAATGGTTGACTCCATAATCAAAGAAATAGAAATTCGAAGTAATCATTTGGTAGAAGGCGATGATATTTCTATTATTTATAAACATGAAAAAATAGAAACAATTTATTTTGGTGGAGGCACGCCCAGCCTGCTTTCTAAAAAGGAATTACAACGAATTATGATGGCTGTTTATAAAAATTATTCTGTTGTGGAGTTGCCGGAGATCACATTCGAAGCCAATCCGGATGATATTTATTTAGAAAAATTATTGGAGTGGAAAAATTGTGGTATCAATCGTTTGAGCATCGGCATTCAATCTTTTAGAGAAGAAGATTTATTGTGGATGAATAGAGCTCACAACGCAACCCAAGCAGCCAATTGCATTGCATTGGCAAGAGACGCAGGATTTACTAATTTTTCTATCGATCTCATTTTTGGTACTCCGGGTTTAAGCAATGAAAATTGGATTGAAAATGTAGACAAAGCGATTGACTTACAAGTGCCTCACATCGCGTGTTATGCATTAACAGTAGAACCAAAAACTGCTTTGCATAAAATGATTGTTTTAAAGAAAAAAGAAGATGTAGATAATGAGCTGCAAGCGCAGCAGTACGCTATTTTGATGCACAAAATGCGAGAGGCAGGATACGAACATTATGAAATTTCTAATTTTGCAAAATACGGATATAGAAGTAGGCACAATAGTAGTTATTGGCATGGAAAATCATACATTGGTATTGGTCCTTCAGCGCATTCATTCAATGGCAAAGAACGAATATGGAATAAAGCAAATAATCCCATTTATATTCAATCTTTGAAAAAAAGTATTATTCCTTTTGAAAAAGAAATACTCACGCAAAATCAACAATTGGAAGAATATATTATGACTTCTTTGCGCATCAGCGAAGGAATGAATTTAAAATTGGTTGAAAATATTTTTTCAAAAGAGGCACGAAAAAGAATTGAACATATTTTGATGACAGAAATTGAAAGTGATCAATTTCTATTGGAAAATGATACAATTATTTTAACAGATAAAGGAAAACTTTTTGCCGATGCGATTTCGGTAAAATTATTTTTATAAAAAAATGTTTCAACAATTTTATTTTACCGCTTGCATGGTCACTAACCTTTTGTAGAAACCATTTAATTCCAGTAAACTATCGTGGGTACCGCGTTCTACCACTTTTCCTTTTTGAAGAACTATGATTTCATCTGCATGGCGAATGGTACTTAATCGATGTGCAATCACAATACTCGTTCTGTTATTCATCAAATTATTGATGGCATCTTGCACTAATTTTTCACTCTCGGTATCTAAAGACGAAGTGGCTTCATCCAAAATTAAAATGGGAGGATTTTTTAAAACTGCACGTGCAATAGTGACTCTTTGTTTTTCTCCGCCACTCAATTTGTTACCTCGTTCGCCAATGCTTGTTTGGTAGCCATGTTCTTTTTGCAGAATAAAATCATGTGCATTGGCCACTTTCGATGCAGCTTCAATTTGTGCTTCAGTTGCATTTTCCAATCCTAAAGAAATATTGTTGGCAATAGTATCATTAAATAGAATTGGTTCTTGTGTTACAATACCCATTTGATTTCTAAGAGATTCCAAAGAATATTGTTTGATATCAATTCCATCTATTAAAATTTCTCCGCTTACTGCATCATGAAAGCGAGGAACGAGATCCGCTAAAGTACTTTTGCCTGCACCCGAAGATCCTACCAATGCGATCATTTTACCTTTTTCTATTTTCAAATTGATTTGGTCTAATATCACTTTGTCTTCGTAGGAAAAAGAAACGTTTTTGAATTCGATACTATTTTGAAAATGATCTAAAATAATCGGTGTGGTTATTTCTTTTACTCCAATATCTTCATTGATTAAATGTTCGATCCTATCTACACTTGCCGCACCCTTTCTTACATTGTAAGATGCGGTGGATAAGGATTTCAAAGGTTGAATTACTTGCGAGAAGATTAAAATATAGGCGAGAAAATCTCCGGGATCTAAAAATGAATTTCTCAAAACTAATCTGCCTCCATACCACAAAACACAGATCACGGTGGTAATTCCGAGTATTTCACTCACCGGAGATGCAAGATCTCTTCTGCGATTGACTTTATTTTTTATTTCTAATAATTCTTCATTTTGCCCTTCGAATTTTTTGAATTGTTTCTTCTCGGCATTGAAAGCTTTTATCACTCTTATTCCGCCCAATGTTTCTTCTATTGTTGAAAGAATCATTCCTAATTTTTCCTGAGTTTTGGTACTTTGTTTTTTAAGCGACCTGCCAATTCTTCCAATAATCAATCCTGCTACCGGTAAAAATAAAATGAGAAAAAAAGTGAGTTGCGGACTCAAAATAATCATGTAGGAGAAAAAGAAAATAATGGTAATAGGCTCTCTAAAAAGGATTTCCAACAAATTAATAATTGACGCTTCTACATCGCTCAAATCGTTGGTGAGCCTGCTCATGATGTCGCCTTTCTTTTGATCATTAAAATATCCTACCGGTAAAATCAGTATCTTTTGATACATGCTCGTACGCATATCATTTAAGATTCTATTGCGAATAGGAGTCAAAAAATAACTGGATAGGTATAAAAAAATATTTTTTAAAATGATGAAGGTTAGAATTAAAATACAGATAACTGCTAATGCTTGAATATCGCCATTAGGTTTTTGTATTACTTCAAATAAATAAGTTTTTAATTGATTGACAGGATTGAGATTCGTAAAAACCCCGGGATTCTTTGCTACTTCGCCAAGAGTATTTTCTTTTTTAAAAATTAATAATAAAAAAGGGCTCAACATTCCTAAAGAGATCACGGAAAATATTGTAGACAGCACATTGAAACTGAAATATGCCACAATCAAACGCGGATATTTTGCGACGTATCTAAAAACCACTCGTAAACTCTTCATCTAATGAAAGGGTGCTTTAATAAATTATTAGCGGCAAAGTAACTAATTTTACAAACAACCATAATTATATAAAATGACAGAAGGAAAAAGACAAAAACAAGTAGCAATTGAAATTTCTAAAGAATTAAACGAAATTTTTTTGAAAATGGGACTCACGATGCAAGACGGCGGAATGGTTTCAATTTCATCAGTTAAGATTACTCCCGATCTTTTTGAAGCGCGCGTGTATCTTAGTTTTTTTCAGGTAAAAGATGCAGAAGCCGTCTTAGAAAAATTTCAAAATATGAACAGTGAAATTCGTGGTGAGTTGGGAAATAGAATGCGTCATCAATTGCGAAGTATTCCTCAACTTACTTTTTACATGGATGATACTTTGGATTATGTTTTTAAAATGGAGCAAATTTTAGAAGACATCAAAAAAGAAGATGCCAAAATTGCGAAGCAAAAAAAGAATAAATCATAATTCATTAATCAACATCCATACAATTTTATTCAATTTTTAGCCATTGTATTTCAAATTCGCCTGGAGATATTTTAAAGCAAAAAAAAGCACGAATGCTATCAACATTATTTCGTGGGTAACCGCGAGTGTGATTGCATTTTCTACCATGTGCCAAGTGTTGGTGTTGAGTGTTTTCAATGGTTTTGAAGATTTGGTACAACAACTTTATTCTAATTTTTATTCAGATATAAAAGTGTTGCCTGCATCGGGCAAAACTGTTTTTCTTACTCAAGACCAATTGCAGCAAATCCATGCTATGAAAGGCGTTACGGGCATTTCCACAAATATAGAAGAGAAGGCATTATTACAAAATGGAGAACAGCAAACGGTAGTTCTATTGAAAGGAGTAGATAGTAATTATTCAAAAGTTTCCGGTGTACCGCAGAAAATGTTTCATGGAGATTATAATGTGGGAAGTGTAGAAAAACCTTTATTAGTAATGGGTTCAGGCATCGAAAGCGCCATCAATGTTCGAGCAGACAGAAGTCTTTTTCCTATCACGATTTTTCTTCCAAAAAAAACAAATAGTAATGCCTACAGTCCGCTTGCAGCTTTGAGTGAAGGCAATGCCTATACTTCCGGAAGTTTTATTATTCAGCAAGATTTTGATAATAAATATGTAATTACCAATATCGGTTTTCTAAAACAACAAATGAATTATCAGCCCGAAGAATATAGCGCGTTGGAAATAAATATCACTGCTAATACCAACCCGGAAAAATTTAGTAAATCGCTGCAAGTCACTCTGGGCGATAAATACAAAGTGCTGACAAAATTTCAACAGAATACCAGTTTGTATAATTCTATGCGATTAGAGAAATGGTTTATTTATGCAGTACTTACATTAATATTAATCATCGCGGCTTTCAACATGATTGGTGCATTGACAATGCTTGTTTTAGAAAAAAGAAAAGACATCAGTGTTTTGCTGGCCTTAGGTGCCGATAAAGCAATGATCAAAAAAATATTTTTGAGTGAAGGGCTTTTATTGGCTTTGGCCGGCGCGGCCATCGGTATTATCATGGCAATAATTATTGCTTTGCTTCAAATGAAATTTCATTTCATCAAACTCATGGGCGATTCATTTTTAATTGATTATTTTCCGGTAGAATTAGTTTTGACTGATTTTATTTTAGTAGCGCTAACCTCTATTGTAATTGCATTTTTAGCATCATGGTTGCCGGCCAAGAAAGCGTCCGAGCAAATGTTTCAATTAAAGAGTTAATTTATTTTTAGAAAATAGATGCCATTACGCGAAGCGTTAAAATGGAGAAAATGCATGAAGAATAACCTCTGAGAATTCGTATCTTTGCGCTATTCAATATGCAAGCTGTTCAAAAAATATTATCGGTTTCTCTCAATCATCCTGTGATGCAGGAGGAAATGGAATTGGTGCAGCACAAATCTCAATCTATTCCCGGATCGGTTCATTATATGATCAACCGCTATAGAAAATTACCTCATGTAGCCATTGAGGATGTAGCGATGTTGAATTATAATTATAATGGTGGTAAAAAAAGCGAAGCCAATTTAGAATTGGTGTTTTGTATTTCCGGAAATAAATATTGCAAACAGAAAAATGAAGAATGTAATTTTTGTAAATATTCTTCATCTCATAATTGCGAAGAATTAATTGATACCATCGATGTGGCTTGTTTTAGATTTAGCGCACAATATCTTACACAATTTGTAAAAGCAATAAAGACTACCACTTTTTCTGAATCGATTTTACATTTTAATTATAAAACTTCTTTTACGAAAATATTGCCCATGTGTGGCAAATCCAGAACTGCATTGGATCAATTGATGAACCATACTTATTCTGAAAGCATGGAAAATATTTTCATCAATGCACAGACTCAAATGCTTTTATTGCATTCGATGGATTGCATAGCCGGTGAAGGTGAAGAAGAGTTTTCATGTAAATTTTTGGAGAATGAAGCCGATAGAGAAAAAATTGCTTTAGCCAGAGAGATTCTTTTACAACATATTGGCGAACCACTTACCATTCGCGAATTAAGTCGCAAGGCAGCGATAAATGAATGCTATTTAAAAAAAGGATTTAAAGAAATGTATGGCACCACCATCTTTGATTTTTTCCAAAGCCAAAGAATGGAACATGCAAAATATCTTTTGTATGAAAAAGGTCTTACTGTCACCGATGTTTCAGCGCTGTTGGGCTATTCATCCATTTCCCATTTTTCTACAGCCTTTAAAAAACATACCGGTTTAAAGCCGTGTGAATTATTGTTTAGATAATTTATTTTTTCGGCAATTTCTTTTCTTTTTACAATTGTATGATAATTCTTTAGTTAATGAAGTTCAATTTTGCGGCATCCCAAGATGTTGACAAAGTTTTTATATTCCCTAATTGCATTTTCACTTTTTATGTCCGCGGCGGCACAGAAGAGCAATGATACTGCCTTTAATAAATTATTAGATGTAGTGGTGGTTACGGGTACACGCACGGAAAATAAAGTTTCTAATCTTCCACTGCCCATACAAGTTATTTCTTCCAAAACAATACAAATGTCCGGCTCTCAAAAGTTGATGGATATCCTGCAAATGCAGAGTGGGCTGGTGATTGCGAATAATCCTTTGGGCACTTCCTTACAAGGTTATCCCAATCCTTTTGGTAACGGAATTCAAATGCAAGGACTCGATCCGGCGTATACTTTAATCATGGTGGATGATGAACCGCTCACCGGGAGAAATGCCGGAATTGTAAACCTCGGAAGAATTGCGATTGGGAATATCAAACAAATTGAAATTTTAAAAGGACCTGCTACAAGCCTTTACGGATCTGATGCATTGGCAGGTGTAATTAATATTATCACTTTAAATCCTGAGAAAAATAAATTCAATTTTCAAACACATTATTCATCTCACAATACATTAGGACTCACGGCTGCTGCGGGTTTTAAAACAAAAAAAGTGAGTTATCAATTCTTTGCCAATCGTTATACCAGCGATGGATATGATTTGGATAAAAGTATTTACGGAAAAACTTCAGATCCATTTGCCGATTATAATTTCAATGCAAAAGTGGTGTATGATTTGAATAAAAATAATCAGTTTATTTTTTTCTGCTCGATATTTTACGGATAAACAATTTAATAATTACCTCATTTTTCCTGATGGAAAAGAATCGGTTGTAAAAGGAAATACTATCGAAACCGATAAAAGTATTTTTGGTAAATGGCAACACAACATCAATGATGGCCTTAATTATAAAGTCTCTTTTTATGCAACAGGCTATTCCAATAATGCCGCCGTTTTTTTACAAAAAAATGATTCTTTGTATGAAGAAATTAAATTGGATCAGCTTCTTTTGAAACCTGAAGTTCAGGTGAATATTGGAAAAAATCAATCATCATTATTGGTTTTGGGAACGGGTTATAATTATGAAACGGTGAATTCAAATCGATACGGCGATTTGAAAATATTAAAATCGTGGTATGTCTTTGCACAAAAACAATTTCAATTCAAACAAAAGTTCAATGTAATTGCCGGAGCACGATTTGATAAAAACGAATTGTATCCTTCACAATTAAGTCCAAAAATTGCGATAGCTTATAAAGTTAATTCTGATCTGGTGATAAAAGGTAGTTTGGGCGCAGGTTTCAAAGCGCCTGACTTTCGTCAGCAATATTTAAATTTCTCCAATTCCCTTATCGGATATTCTTTGATCGGTGCGCGTGAATTAGGAATCAGTTTGAAAGATTTACAAAAAAGCGGACAAATTGATGCAGCAATAGATATCACTCCTTATGCAAATGGAGTAGAACTTTCGCCCGAGAAATCAATAGGAATAAATCTGGGAGTTGATTATACCATTCAACCCAATACCATTTTAAAAATCAATCTTTTTAGAAATGATATCAGCAATTTAATTGAGACGTATAATCTTCCATTTAATAAAAAAAATAATCAAGCCATTTATTCCTACATGAATTTGAATAAAGTTTTTACGGAAGGATTGGAATTTAATTTTTCTCATCGCTTCAATAAAAATTTCTTGCTGTTTGGAAGTTATCAATATCTTATTGCAAAAGATAAAGAAGTAGTGCGCAAAATAAAAGCAGGACAAATGTATAAACGAGATCCCATCACATTTGTAACTACGCGCGTTACTTTACAAGACTATAAAGGTTTGTACAATAGAAGTCGCCATACGGCAAATCTACAAGTACAATATCAAAATATTCTACACAATGCCTCGATATTTCTTACTGCAAAATACAGAGGCAAATATGGATTTAGCGGTTTAAATGGTTATCAAGATGGCAATGATATTTTAGATGATGATCGCGAATTCGTAAACGGATTTGTGATGGTGAATACTACTTTTTCCAAGCGCTTCGGTACTAAATGGGAATTGCAAACCGGTGTAGAAAATATTTTAGATTATACCAACAAACTTCAAATGCCGAATATTTCCGGCAGAACTTTTTTTATCAATTTCAATCTCACACTTTAAATAAATAATAGAATATGAAAACACTCAAATTGAGTTTATTAGCAGCAGGTACTATATTAGTTTTTGGAATCATTTCCTGTAAAAAAGATAATCCGGCTCCCACTCCGGCAGTTTATAAAACGGTAGAATTAACTGTAAAATTTGATCGCACGGCACCTTTTACTTTTTTTAGTTTTAAAAACGGAGCCGTAGTAGCAAGTACAGATTCTGCAACCACCAAATGGGATATAGGAATACGTTATGTGGATATAATCTTGAACAGCCATTCAAGCGGTCCGGGAAATGCAGGAGTAATTACACAAATGGTAAATATTTCTACCAATACCACATTTGATTCTTTGAAAGAAGCTCCCGAATCAGGATATGCGTATGATACCACATCCACTCAAAGAGCGATCAATACTGATTTATATGCAGGATGGTATAATTATGATAGAAACACACACGCCTTTTCTTCAAAAGCAGATAGATTCTTTATTGTTAGAACTGCCGATAATCATTACGTGAAAATGGAAATCTTAAAAGTAGATTATGCAGATTTCCAAGGACCAACACCAGTTACGCTATACTATAAAATTAGATATGCTTATCAAGCAGATAACGCACGAAACTTTTAATTCATCTGGATATCGGAATGTTTGAATAATTTTTTTTAAAATTCAAAAGGTGCAAGATTATTTTCTTGCACCTTTTCTATTATTCATTCTTTATTCCAAAATATTTTATAAATAAAAATTGATACCCAATTTTGTATTTAGCGCATTTATAGAATTTTTTTGTGAAGAATTATTTTGAGAATAAATGGGAGGATTACGAGAATTTGAAATTTCATATAAGCCGGGAATTACTAAGCCACCATTTGTTGCAGCAAATTCTGAAGTAACATTATCAAAACTGATTTTAGAGGTAGTGAAGTATTCCAAATGAAAACTTAATCCAATAACGGGTGAAAATTGATATGACACAATTGTACCTACCAAAATGGACGCTCCAAACCCATTGGTTTTGCTTTGCGTGAATTTGGCATACATATCGTTCATTTTACTTTCTGCTTTTATGGAAGGCGATTGAGCGTAAGCCACGCCTGCTAATACGTTTGGCTTAATTGAAATCTTGTTTTTGCCGGAACTCACTTGCAATTCTTTTGATATTCCTAAAAGAAGTGATGTTGCATACCAACTTTTTTCATCAACAGTCCAATTAGATCCAATAGATTTTGATAATTCATTGGCGAAAGCAGAAGTATTAATAGGATTTCTTTGTCCATATAACATAGCTTCTAAGCCGAGATTATTTTTCAAGCGACGAGAGAAATTGATACTTATAGTTTGACCAGTTTTTGCAAAACCCGAAAACTCATTGTTTAAAGAGGTGTTGGAATAATCTCCTAACGGAAATGAAGGTCCAATTGAAAGTGATAATTCATTTGTTTTATTCTGACTAAATATTTGGGAAAAAGAAAGACATAACAGAATAGTTATAGAAAAGAATTTATTCATACGAGATTTATTTTTTTTCAAAGAGAAAGATTTTACAGTCATTTTAAATAAGCGCGCAAATGTATATTTTATTTATACCTCAATCTGTAATTATAAGTTAAGAGTTTGTTTTTTGATGGAGGATATTTTCACGATTGTGATTTTAATGTCAATTAGAGTTCACAAAAGCATAGAAATATTTGTACCTTTGCATCCTTTTATTTTGACAGAAGAGCACATTAGATGAAGCAGAAATACCGCGAATATCCACAACTGAATCTCACTCAAATAGGAGATGAAATATTACAAACTTGGCAAGAAGAACACACTTTCGAAAACAGTGTGAATTTCAGAGAAGGTGCTGTGCCATTTGTTTTTTTTGAAGGTCCGCCAAGCGCGAATGGTATGCCCGGTATTCATCATGTAATTTCCAGAACGCTCAAAGATTTGGTTTGTAGATATAAGACCATGCAAGGTTTTCAAGTAAAACGAAAAGGTGGTTGGGATACGCATGGACTTCCTGTAGAATTAGGAGTAGAAAAATTATTGGGAATTACCAAAGAAGATATTGGAACCAAAATTTCGGTAGAAGAATACAATGCAATTTGCAGAAGAGAAGTACTGAAATTTAAAGACAAATGGGATGATATCACCAAGAAAATGGGGTATTGGGTAGATTTGAATAACCCGTATATCACTTTCGAAAATAATTATATCGAGACACTTTGGTGGTGTTTAAAAGAATTATACAAAAAAGGATATTTGTACCAAAGTGTAAGTATTCAACCGTATTCACCTGCGGCAGGAACAGGATTAAGTTCACACGAATTAAACCAGCCCGGTACTTATAAAGATGTAAAAGATACCAGTGCTACGGTGATGTTTGAAGCAGAAAAAAATTCACACAGTGATTTTCTTTTTGAAGCAAGTAATCAAGAGCTCGTTTATTTTTTGGCTTGGACCACCACACCATGGACGCTTCCTTCCAATTTAGCATTGACTGTTGGCGGCAATATTGATTATGTTTTAGTACGCACATTTAATCCTTATACTTTCTTGCCGGTTTATGTAGTTTTGGCTCAATCTTTATTGGGTAAATATTTTAAACAAGAAAATGAGAATGGAGATTTTGACTCTTTCAAAGAAGGCGACAAAAATATTCCTTGGAAGGTTATTGCCACATTCAAAGGAAAAGATTTAGCGGAAATAAAATACCAACAATTAATGCCCTTTGAAGCCAATTCAATGGAGCAAATTCAAGAAATTACTCCAGGAGCTTCACCTTTTAAAATAGTGTTGGGAGATTATGTAACCACAGAAGACGGAACCGGTATAGTACATACTGCGCCTGCCTTTGGTGCAGACGATTATAAGACCGGACAAAAAAATAATCTCGGTATTTTAACCCTCGTTGACAAAGAAGGAAAATTTGTAAATGGAGTAGGAGAATTCAGTGGTCGATTTGTAAAAGATTATAAAAACGACCCGAATTATGTAGATGTGAATGTGGACATTTCTGTAAAATTAAAAAAAGAAAACCGCGCTTTTAAAGTAGAAAAATACGAACATAATTATCCGCATTGTTGGCGTACCGACAAACCGATTATCTATTATCCATTGGATGCATGGTTTATCAAAACCACTGCTGTAAAGGATAGAATGATTGAACTCAATAAAACCATCAATTGGAAACCGGCATCAACCGGCTCAGGAAGATTTGGAAATTGGTTAGAAAATATGGTGGATTGGAATTTGAGCAGGAGTCGTTTTTGGGGAACTCCATTACCAATATGGCGCACTGCTGAAGATGCGACCAATGAAGAAGAAAAATGCATCGGTTCAATAGAAGAATTAAAAAATGAATTAAATCAATCCATCGTCGCTAAAATGATGCCTTTGCCGGCGAATGTGAAATCTGAAAAAGAAATTGAAGTATATGTAAATAAGCTTACTTCAGATTTGCACAAACCTTTTGTAGATGAAATTATTTTAGTTTCTTCTAAAGGCGAGCCCATGAAAAGGGTAACAGATCTTATTGATGTATGGTTTGATAGTGGCGCAATGCCTTATGCACAATGGCATTTCCCTTTTGAAAATAAAGAAACATTTGCTCAAAGTTTTCCGGCAGATTTTATCGCCGAAGGAGTGGATCAAACTCGTGGATGGTTTTATACTTTACATGCTTTAGCAGTTCTGTTATTTGATAGTGTGGCTTATAAAGCAGTTGTGAGTAATGGTTTGGTGTTGGATAAAAATGGGAATAAAATGAGTAAGCGTGTGGGCAATGTAATTGACCCATTTGAAACGCTGAAAGTTTTTGGTCCGGATGCTACCAGATGGTATTTAATTACCAATGCATCTCCTTGGGATAGTTTGAAATTTGATACTGACGGCATTAAAGAAGTACAAAGAAAATTCTTTGGTACTTTGTATAATACTTATCAGTTTTTTGCGCTGTATGCCAATGTGGACGGCTTTTCTTTTGAAGAAGAATATCTACCGGTATCTGAGCGTTCAGAATTAGATCAATGGATTTTATCTTCATTAAATTCTCTCATTGCAGATGTTACAAAAAGTTTGGATGATTTCGAACCAACACAAGCGGGCAGAGCCATTGAAAATTTTGTGGATGAGCAATTGAGTAATTGGTATGTAAGACTTTGTCGTCGTAGATTTTGGAAACCCGCTCGTAAAAAAAGTGATGGTAATTATGATGAAAATGAAGTAAAAGATAAAATAGCTGCATATCAAACTTTATATGAATGTTTGCAAACTATCAGTGGTTTAATAGCTCCTATTGCACCATTTTTCGCAGATTGGTTATTTAAGAATTTGAATGAAGTGGCTAATAAAAAAACTGCTGCCTCTATTCATTTAACTGATTTTCCTACATCTAACCAAAGTGTTATCAATAAAGAATTGGAGGAGAGAATGAAATTGGCGCAAGACATTTCTTCTTTGATTTTAGCACTTCGCAAAAAGGTGAGTATAAAAGTTAGACAACCTTTACAGAAAGTAATTATTCCTTCACCCGGAGCAAGTTTCGATGAAAAAGTAAAGCAAGTAGAGAACATTATAAAGTCTGAAACCAATATCAAAGAAGTAGAATTAATTCCGGCTCATAATGATTTTATAAAAAAGAAAGCAAAAGCCAATTACAAATCATTAGGAAAAAAATTAGGTACAAAAATGAAATGGGCTGCCGCGAAAATTGATGAATTAACAGATACCGAAATTGATGCGATAGTAAAAGGAGAATTTCTTTTAAATCCGGATTTTTCTTTATCCAAAGAAGAACCCATTTACATCAATGCAGAAGATATAGAAGTTACTACCAATGAAATTGAAGGCTTTGAAATAGCGGTAAAAGGTAATTTAACAGTTGCTTTAGATTTGGTATTGACTCCGGCTCTCAAGAATGAAGGCTATGCCAGAGAGCTTGTAAATAGAGTACAAAATATTCGAAAAGAGAAAAATTTTGAACTTACCGATAGAGTAAATTTGCAAATTCAAGATGATTTTAATATAAAGGAGAAAATTAAAGATTTTAATAAGTATATTTGCGCGGAAATTTTAGCGGATAATATCGAATTTTCTGCCCAAATTTCAGACGGAATTGAAATAGATGTAAACAACGAAAACTTAACCGTTAGCGTAACCAAAAAAGAAAATTAGTATGGCTACTCAGAAAAAAAAGTCCACCGCTGTGGTAAAATCAAATAGTGCTAAAAAACCGCTTGCTAAAAAATCAGCACCTGCTAAGAAAGTAGTTGCTAAAAAAACAGCAGCTCCTAAAAAAGTACTTCCTAAAGCAAAGGCTTCAAAACCTGTAGCAAAGAAAGCGGCACCGGCCAAAAAAATAGCTGCTCCGAAAAAAGCAACTAAAGTGGTAAAAGCTACGCCGGCGAAAAAAGTAGCGGCCAAAAAAACTGCACCTGCTAAGAAGACGGTTGCTAAAAAATCGGCAGCTCCTAAAAAAATGGTAAAAGAGGTAAAAGCAAAAAAGTCGGCATCTAAATTGTCTCCATCTACACCATCTAAAAAAAATATTGTAACAACTCAAAAGCCGACTAAAAAAACTGCTAAAGTCGGTGTTAGTAATAAAGCAGTAACGAAAAAAGTGGCTACAAAAAAGAAAGAAACTGCAAAAAAACCAAGTTCTCCGGCCAAAAAAGCGGTCGCAAAAAAAGTAACAGCTCCTGTTAAAAAATCACCTGCCAAAGCTGTTGCTAAAGCTTCGCCGAAAAAAGCGGCTGCATCTAAAAAGGAAACGAAAATAGCTACTAAAAAAGTAGTTGCAAAACCAATAGATAAAACTATTCCGAAAGCAAAAGCAGCCCAACCTAAAAAGGCTCCAAAAGCTTTTGTGGTTCCAAAAACTCATACAGATAAAGCAAGACCGTACGAACCTAATTTTGTAAAATCTGTGTTGGATCAAACTCCTGAAGAACCACAAGGACCAACATTGCGCTACAGTGATAATGATTTAATGGAATTTAGAGAATTGATTTCAAAAAAATTAGAAACTGCTAAAAAGGAATTAGGATATCTTCATGGTTTAATTACTCGTAAAGATCAATTAGGTGGTGATGACTCTGAAAACCGCTACATGACTATGGAAGATGGCGGATTGAGCATGGAAAGAGAACAACTGGGACAAATGGCAAGTAGACAAATTACTTTCATCGATCATCTTGAGAAGGCCTTGATGAGGATAGAAAATAAAACTTATGGTATTTGTCGTGTTACCGGAAAATTAATCGATAAAGCAAGATTAAGAGCCGTTCCTCATGCTACGCTTTCCATTGAAGCAAAAATCGGCAGAGCACATAGCAATATTTAATTAAAATTCGCAATTATTTTTGCGAAAATATTTTCAGAAAATCGCTGTTTGAAAATTAAATTTTTCAGCAGCGATTTTTATTTTATCTCACTGAGGCCTTTTTATTTTTAAGTACGCAAAAAATATTTGAGAAAAATAGTTTTCGTAATAATTAAAAATAGCACCTCCAACAAATTTTAAAATGAAACTAATAAAGATATTTGCAGTTTTCTTTTTCTTTATTTCCAATACATCAATTGGTCAAACTAATGATGATTTGTATTCAAGACTTAATGCGATTTCAAATGGAAAGACTGATTTTTTTAATGTTGATGGAATTGACATTACAAGCCAGGCATTAAATACTAAATTCACTAAGAAAAATATTCTTAAAAAGTTTTACGGTTTTAAACTGAAAGACAGTGACTTGAATACTTCTGACAGTTTAATTGGCTTCCAGAATATTTATGTTGAGAAAAAGGAGTTAATAACTGAGGGGATACTTCAAAATACTTCTTATTATTTTATAGAGAATTATAACCAAGGTATTACTGCTATTACGTTTGTTTCAATCAATAAACAAGACCACGATTTCGAAAGACAGTTCGTAAAAATGATTTATGAGAATAGTATTCCAAAAAAAATTTATGAAAAATTAAAAATCGATAGTATCAATTTTGCAGGAAGAAAAATAACTTTAGATGATCGCTGCAAATGGATGGGGATAAACAATATTCAATGTCCTTCTTTTGGGCAAATGAATTGGAGCGTGCATAAGACATTAGAAGATGCTTTACAAAATGATTCCAATCAATATAACATCATCAAATCAAAGAATGGTGGGAAAATAATTTCTGAGGAAATAGTCGATATAATTTTTGAAGGAACAGAAGTTAAATCCAAAAAAGTAGTTTACGATTTTAAAGGAATTAAATCTGTACTAGTAGGAATAAGTGGAGGCAAAACGCTGACAATTTATTTTGTTAGCGCACCCATTAGGCAAAATTTCGTTAGTTGTGTTTTGAGTTTTTGGAACAATGATAATATTAACCCAAGTGGTCTCCCGCCACTTTTGGAAGAAGTAATGGAATTGAAGAATTAATTTCAACGAATCTTTTAGGAAAATCATTTTAGTTTTAAATATCTGATTAAATCATTCCCTCATCAGCAAAACTAAAACAACCTTCATCGCTTACGATTAAATGATCAACCACGGATATTTCCAATAATTTCCCTGCGTTTACTAATTTGGCAGTAATATCTTCATCAGCTCTGCTGGGTTTTAAATTTCCTGAGGGATGATTATGACAAAGCATAATTGACGTGGCTTTTACTTCCAATGCTTTTGCAAATATCAATCGAGGATCTACAATACTGTAGGTGATTCCGCCGGTACTCATCACTTGAAAATGATTGACTTTATTGGCTCTATTAATAAATACCACAGCAAAAACTTCATGAGAATAATCTCTCAATGCGATTCTTAAAAAATCTCTCAAATCTTTGCTGGATCTTATAAATGGTTTATCTAAAATGGGCGATATAGATCTTCGACGGCCCAATTCCAACGCAGCAGCAATGGTAATTGCTTTGGCTTCTCCAATTCCTTTTATATTCATTAATTCGGATAAAGAAAGTTTCCCTAATTCATCTAAATTATTTCTACTAATGGCAAGTGCCTCTTTGGCCAAATCCAATGCAGACTTGGTTTTGCTGCCGGTATTAATGAGTATGGCTAACAATTCAGAATCACTCAAACTCTCTCTTCCTTTGGTCAATAATTTCTCTCTCGGCCTATCATCTAAAGCCCAATTTTTTATAGAAGTGGAAGAATTGTTAACACTTTCCATAACATAGAGTTTATTTCCAAAAATATATATTCTAATTTCGCCAAACTTATTATCCTCTACAAACTTTCTATATGCACCCAAATGTAAAAATTTTTTCCGGTACAGGATCTGAATATTTGGCCCAACAAATTGCCGTTAAATTTGGAGAACCTTTAGGAAAAATAAACATCCAGAAATTTAGTGATGGTGAAATAGGAGTTGAATTTTTAGAAAGTATCAGAGGTCAATTTGTGTTTCTTATTCAAAGTACTTTTCCGCCTACAGATAATATGATGGAATTGCTTTTGATGATTGACGCGGCGAAACGAGCATCTGCAGATAAAGTGATTGCCGTAGTACCTTATTACGGTTATGCACGCCAAGATAGAAAAGACAAACCAAGAGTGGCCATTGGTTCTAAATTAGTGGCTAATATGTTGGTAGCCGCCGGTGCCGATCGAATCATCACAATGGATTTGCATGCACCGCAAATACAAGGATATTTTGATATTCCGGTTGATCATTTAGATTCATCAGCGATTTATATTCCTTACATCGAAGATTTAAATTTAAAGAACTTAACATTCGCAGCACCCGATGTAGGAAGTGCCAATAGAATAAGAGAGATTGCGAGCTATTTTGAAGTTGATATGGTGATTTGTGATAAACACAGAAGACGCGCCAACGAAATTGCAAGCATGGTGGTGATAGGAGATGTAACCGATAGAGATATTGTACTCATTGATGATATCTGCGATACCGGAGGTACTCTTTGTAAAAGTGCTGCGCTACTTATGGAAAAAGGAGCTCGAAGTGTAAGGGCATTTTGTACGCACCCTGTATTGAGTAATAATGCCTATGAAAATATTGAAAATAGTGTTTTAGAAGAATTAGTTGTTTGTAATACCATTCCTGCTCGAAGAGAATCTAAAAAAATAAAGGTGGTATCTGTGGCAGATTTATTTGCTATTGCCATTAGAAATGCCGTGGAGAATAGAAGTATCAATAGCTTATTTATAAAAAGTAAGATGTACAAGAAGAATTTCAGTAAATAAACCATTATAAATTTCAAGAGAAATCAACCGAAAGTAATTGTTGTAAAAACTCAAAATGAGCGTTCAGAATAAAAAATTTTCGCTTACCTTTGCGCCTCAAAAATAATTTATAATGAAAACAATTACAATCGAAGGACAAATCAGGACCGAATTTGGCAAAACAGCCACCCGCCAACTTCGCTCTGAGGACAAAGTGCCAGCTGTAATTTACGGAGGTGCACAAGAAATTAATTTTTCTGCTCCGGCATCAGCTTTTAAAGGTATCGTATATACCGCCGAATTTATGCTGGCAGATATTACTATCGACGGCAAAACTTACCAATGTGTATTGAAAGATTTACAGTTTGGAAAAGTAAATGACCAATTAATCCATTTAGACTTTTTGGAATTAGTAGGTGATAAAAAAGTAGTCGTGAATATTCCAATCAAATTTACAGGAACTCCCGTTGGTGTAAAAGAAGGTGGAAAATTGGTAGTAAAGATTAAATCTTTAAAAGTAAAAACACTTCCAAAATATTTATCTGAAAATATTGAATTGGATATTTCTGATTTGAAGTTGAATGAAAATGTCAGAGTGCAAGATGTAAAAGCTCCCAATATGGAAATTTTAAATTCTGCTCGAATTCCTGTTGCTTCAGTTACGATGACTCGTCAGTTGAAACAAGAAGAAGCCAAAGTAGAGAAAAAATAATTTGTAAACTTTTGATAAATGCCCTCCTCAGTGAGGGCATTTTTATTTTATTGAAGGTATTTTTAACCCCACAAACTCTAAAGTTTGTGTACATTTGCCAACTAATTTTTTATTATGGGAATGGATAAGAATTCGATTTTAGGTTTTGCGTTGTTAGGATTATTATTTATTGGATATTTTTATTACAATAGCCTTAGTCAAAAACAAATTGCACTTCAGAATAAGCATATTGAAGATTCAATTAACAGATTAAAACCAAAAGTAGATACTGCCTTGTTAAATACGCAAGCACAAGATACTTTGGTGAAAAAAGAAATAGTACCAGCCGGAATTCAACAAGATTCTACACAGAAAGAAGAATTGCTTGAGGTAGAAAATAAAGTAGTTAAAATTACTTTTTCCAATAAAGGCGGCCAACCGAAAATAGTTGATTTAAAGAACTTTAAAACTTATAATGGCGAAAAGGTTTTATTAGATGATGGAACTTTTAATACCATTTCTTATGCCATCAATACGGGCAATAACCAAACTGCAGAAACCGGAAATTTACTTTTTACTCCTTCAGCGGTAGAAAAAACGGCCGATGGAAATCAAATCATTAGTTATTCTATTCAAACTACCAACGGCGCCAAAATAGTACACCAATATATTGTAAAGCCGGATGATTACATGGTCGATTTCAATATCAAACTGAATGGCACCAATCATTTATTTACGAAGAATACTTTGAATTTACTTTGGAAAGCCAAAGCAGATCAAATGGAAAAAACCATTGATTGGGAAACTCAACAATCGCATATTTCTTTTGTAGAAGATGGTGAATACGATTTTGAGCACATTATGCAAGGAAAAGAAGATAATAAAAAGTTTTCTAAACCTGTAGATTGGGTTTCTATTAATCAACAGTTTTTTGTCAATACAATTATTGCAAAAAATAAATTTACAAAAGGCGAAATTAATTGGCTTTCTCCAAAAGATACTTCAAAGCATATTATAGGAGAAGCGACAGCCAATATGCAGATAGCCATTCCTGCAGGTAATGATGCGCTAATTCCGATGCAACTTTATTACGGTCCAAGCGATTACAAAATTTTGAAATCCTACGGAAATCAAATGTTCAATATTGTGCCTTTGGGTAGCGGTATTTTTGCTTTTGTAAAATATGTAAATAGAGGTTTTATTTTACCTGTTTTTAATTTTCTTTCTTCTAAAATAGTGAGTCTCGGATTGGTAATTGCTTTGATGACGATCCTCATTCGGTTGTTGATTTCACCGTTGAGTTACCAAAGTTATTTGAGCGGTGCAAAGATGAAATTACTCAAACCGGAAATTGAAGAATTAAAAAAGAAACATGGTGATGATAAACAAGCATTTGGTATGGAGCAAATGAAATTGTTTAAAAGTGCTGGTGTAAATCCTTTAGGAGGTTGTATTCCGGCTTTGTTACAAATTCCCATATTCTTTGCGCTCTATAATTTCTTTAACTCCAATATTTCATTGCGCGGAGTAAGTTTTTGGTGGGCCAATGATTTATCTACTTACGATTCTATTCTTACCCTTCCATTTTCCATTCCTTTTTATGGAGATCATGTTAGTTTGTTCACCATTTTTGCTACAGTTACCAGTTTATTGATTTCGTTATACGGCATGAGTAATATGCAGGATACAGGAAATCCGGTAATGAAATATTTACCTTTTATTTTTCCGGTAGTGCTTTTAGGAGTATTTAATAGAATGCCGGCAGCACTTACATGGTATTATACCGTTTCCAATGTGATCACTTTATTGATTCAGTTTGTAATTCAAAAATATATTATCGATCATGATAAGATAATGGCCCAATTACAAGAGAATAAAAAGAAACCGGTCACAAAAAGTAAATGGCAAGCAAAGGTAGAAGCCATGCAACAATCTAATGAAAAATTGAAACAGATGAAGCAAAAGGCAGATTCTATCAATCGGAAAAAATAAATTTTCTAATCTTTTAAAGAATTGCGGTAAATAGATTTCTCTTGCAACCATTCTGCACGAATTACTATCTTTAGAGAACTAATAGAAGTTAATTTATGAAATTTCAACACGTAACAGTTAGCATTTTATTCTTATTTGCTACACTTGGAGCAATTGGCCAACAAAAATTGACTGAAGGTCGTTTGGTGTACAATATGTCTGTAGAAACCGGAAGCGGCGAGCCAAAGATGGCCGATATGTTAGACGGTGCCACTACTACCGTTTATATTAAAGGAAACTTAAGCAAGGTAGAATTGGTAAGTGGTTTGGGAAAAGAAGCCACGATTCACAATGCTTCATCCGGCACAGGAGTGATATTGAAAGATTATAGCGGCCAAAAATTAATGTACACCTTGACTGCTCAAGATTGGAAAAATAGGAATGAAAAGTATGCAGGAATGGTTTTTGAAAATACCGGAGAAACAAAAACAATTGCAGGATTTAATTGTAAAAAAGCCATTGCGAAATTAAATAACGGTACAAGTTTTATCGTTTATTACACAACTGATGTAACAGTTGCTAACAAAACGTACGATCCTCAATTTCAAACTTTGCCCGGTCTTGCAGTGCAATATGAAATGCAATCCGGTAGCATGAAATTCAAATTCACGTTGGCTTCCATTAATTTTGATGCAGTAAATTCTTCAGTCGTAGAAGTTCCAAAAACAGGATATCGATTAATGCCTTATGAAGCTCCTAAAGGAAAGTAAAATAAAAAAGACCGTTTCCCAATTATGAAACGGCCTTTATAATTTTTAAAAAATCAAACTAAACTTTCATCATCCACTCCATCGTGTCGGGTGCTTCGCCTTCTTTAATGGCATCCATTCTTCTTTTAATTTCCTGAGCAGTCTTGGCTTGTGTTACATCTAAATGCATTACAAAATCTTTATAACGTAATTCTTTAATCATAGAAATGGTAACTGCAGTTCCGGTGCCGAATACTTCATGTAATTCTCCGACTTTGTACGCTTCTTCAATTTCATCTACGCTCAATCTTCTTTCTTCTACTTCCACACCCATTTCTTCCAACATTTTAATGGTGCTATCTCTTGTAACGCCCGCCAAGATGGTTCCTTGAAGCAAAGTAGGAGTAATGGCTTTTTTCCCGATGATAAAAAACACATTCATAGTACCGCATTCTTGCACATATTTATGTTCAAAAGCGTCTGTCCATAAAACTTGATCATATCCTTTTTTTCTTGCTTCAGCAGTAGGATACATCGCAGCTCCATAATTTCCGGCGGCTTTTACATAACCCACTCCGCCGGGTACGGCTCTTACATATTTTTCTTCTACATAAATTCTCATCGGAGCGCTGTAGTACGGCCCTGTTGGACTGCAAATGATCATGAATTTATATTTACTGCTCGGCCTTACTCCAATAAGAGGATCGGTACTAAACATAAATGGTCGAATGTATAATGCATGGTCGTGAAATGGAGGAACCCAAGCCGAATCCATTTTTATCAATTGCTTCATTCCGTCTATAAATATTTCTTCAGGAATTTCGGGCATTACCATTCTTTCGGCTGATTTATTAAATCGTATAAAATTTTCTTCAGGTCTGAAGATGCGCACTTCACCATCAGATCCTTTATAGGCTTTTATTCCTTCAAAAATGGCTTGACCATAATGTAATGCAGCCAATGAAGGCTCCATCGATAGTGCTTGATAAGGTTTTATTTCTACAGTTTTCCATTCTCCATCTTCATAATCCACTTCCAACATGTGATCTGTAAAGTGTTTCCCAAAAGGAATGTTTTCTAAAGACAAAGTGCTTAATTTGCTTTCTTTGACTTTTGTTATAATAAAATTATCGGTAACCATCATATCATTAAATTTGTTGCAAAGTAACGAAAAAATAAGGAGCTAATATTTTAAAATGAGTATTAATAACATTCAATTAAACCCGCAATTATGTCGAATATTGTTCAGTAATCACTTGATTAATGAAAAATTGACTATTAAAAATGCGGAAATAATAGAAAATACAACGATTGCAAGCCTGGGTGGCAACGGTAAAAAAATTATTTTTTTGATCAATAATTCAGAAAATTCTTTTTTGGGTGAAGAAGAAATGGACATGTTGAATAATTTATTAACTGCGTGTAAAATAACGATGGAAGATATTGCGCTCATAAATTATCATCAAAATGGTCATATAAAATATGAAGCTTTAATCAATCAATTCGCTCCAAAAAAAATATTGATATTCGGTGTAACGCCTGCCCAACTGGAATTGCCGTTTCATGTTCCATTTTTTCAATTACAAAAATTTCAACAACAAATATATTTTTTAAGTCCTTCTTTCGAAAATTTTCTGACGGACACAGCTTTAAAAAAAGAATTATGGATAGGATTAAAAAAATTATTTCTATCATAAAATGAGAAGATGAAAAAAATAATTTTTGCGACTAATAATGCGTATAAAGTAGCGGAGGTAAAAAGTGTGTTGAACAATGAATTTGGAGTGTGCTCACTTTCTGAAGCAGGCATTTTGATTGATATACCCGAACCTTTTAATACCATTGAAGAAAATGCTTACGAAAAAGTGAGGGTTATCTTTGATATGATTCATGAAGATTGCTTTGCGGAAGATACTGGCCTTGAAGTTGCAGCTATAAATGGAGAACCGGGAGTAAAAAGTGCGAGATATGCGGGTGATAATAAATCCAATGAAGATAATATTGATAAATTGTTGAATAAATTAAATGGGATTAAACATCGAGCCGCTCGATTTAAAACAGTAATTAGTGCCATTATAGAAGGTGAAGTCTATAATTTTGAAGGAATATGTAATGGAAAAATTATCAATGAAAGACGCGGTGAAGGCGGATTTGGGTATGATGCTATTTTTATTCCTGAAGGCGCTAATAATACTTTTGCCGAAATGAGCATGGAAGTGAAAAACCACTATAGCCATAGAAAAAAAAGCCATGGATTTGTTCATTCAATTCTTACAATCCAAAAAGACTAATTTTAAATGACGAAAAAAATAAAATTTGAATTTAGAAAGCAACCAAATACTCTCAGATAGCGACTTAATAAAAGGAAGCATAGCCGGCGATCGCCATATACAAGAATTACTTTACAAAAAGTTTTCTGATAAAATGTATGGTGTAGCGTTACGTTATGCCGGAGATGAGAGTGATGCGCACGATATTATGCAAGACGGCTTCATAAAGGTTTTTAAAAATTTAGAAAAATTTAGAAGCGAAGGCTCTTTTGAAGGATGGATTCGGAGAATAATTGTCAATACTTCTATCGAACATTTTAGAAGAAAAAGAAAAACCTACAGCATTACCGAATCGCAAGAAAATAATATCGAAGATGTATCATTAGATGCGATGGATGTATTAGATACAAAGGATTTGATGCAAATTATTAATCAATTACCACCCGGGTATAAAATGGTTTTTAATATGCATATAATTGAGGGCTATTCGCATAAGGAAATTGCCGATATTTTAGGAATTACTGAAGGAACCAGTAAATCGCAATTGGCAAGAGCTAAAGGAGTTTTAAGAAAAATATTAGAGGAAAGAGTTCAATAATTTAGAATAATTTTTATCATGCAAAGTTTTAGAAATAGATTGTACGATTTTGAATCACCTGCGCCAAAAGATTTGTGGACGGGCATCGTACGGGAATTAGATAAGGAACAATTGCCTCAAATTTCTAAGAAAGGAAAAACAAGAGTATTGTATTATGCATTAGCTGCAACCGCAGCATTGGTCATTATTTTTATGAGCAATTTATTTTTTAATAATCAATCTTCTAAATCTCAATTAGCGAATCAAGTGGCTACAAAAACTGTCAATTCTCAGAATGTAGTGAATCTTGATTCAGTTAAAACCAATAAAGAAGTGTTGGAGTCAATTATTCAAAGCCCAAAACCAAGTAATTCAATAACCAATATTCCAAAAGTAGAAAGCGGTTCAAAAAAATATGTTACGATCTCCGGACCCGAAGGACAACCCATTAAAATTTCTCGCAAAGCAGCCAGTTTAATTGTTTCTATTGATAATGAATATCCTCCAAAACCTGTGTGGGACAAGAAAATAGAACAATGGAAACAGATGATGCTAAGCAGCACCACGGTTTCTACCGCCGAAGGACTTATGGATATGCTACAAGCAGCCAACAATATGGAAAATTAATTATGGCTCGAATAAAATTGGTTTTACCTCAAAAAAAACTTACCACCGTTTCAATACCTGTAAGAATTACCGACATTAATTATGGCAATCATGTTGGCAATGATGCATTGGTTTCTATCATTCATGAAGCAAGAATGTTGTTTCTACAACAACATGGATTTACAGAACTCAATGCCGGCGGAAATGAATTAATTATGAGTGAGCTCATAATTAATTATAAGAATGAATCTTTTTATAAGGATGTATTGGAAATACAAATTTTTTGCGGAGAAATTACCAAAGTTTCCTTTGAAATTTATTACCAAATTACTACACAAAGAGATGGAAAAGAATGGCTAATAGCAATTGCCAAAACAGGAATGGTGTGTTATAGTTATACTTCTAAAAAACCTGAAGAATTAGGCGCGGAACTGCACCGGATCTTAGTTTCAAAGGATTAATTTTTTGGATGAAATTATTCGTTCCAAATTTTCCAACTTTCTTCTGCTTGTATTACCAACATTTTATCTCCATTTTCTATCAATGCTCCTTGCTCTTCTCCCATGGCTAAGAACAATGTTTTTGATGGATTATAAATCAAATCAAAACAATAATGATTTTGGTTGATGAACTCATACGGAATTTTCGGGTATTCATTCCTGTTAGGATGCATTCCTAACGGTGTAGTATTGATAATTATTTGAAATTCATCCATCATTTCTTTGTCAACCCATTCGTATGCGATGGTATTATTTGTAGTATTTGGAGTTCGAGAAATAAAATGAAATGGAATTTGTAATTTTTTTAAAACAAATGCTACCGCTTTAGAAGCACCGCCTGTACCGAGAATGAGTGCTTTTTGATGAATCGGTTTTAGAAGAGGAGTGAATGAATTTTCAAAACCAATAATATCCGTATTATGGCCAATCCAATTCCCGTCTTTTATCTGGATACAATTGCAGGCATTTAATTTTTTGCATGCTTCTGATAAATCATCTAAATAATCAATGATTGCCGTCTTATAAGGAATGGTCACATTTAATCCTGCAAGATTGGATTGCTTTTTTAATTCAGGAATTTCTTTTGCTAAATCTTTAATCTCAAAATTGCAATACTCACTATTTTCAATATGCTCGTATTTGAATTTTTGAGAAAAATATCTTCTTGAAAATGAGTGCCCGAGCGGGTTTCCTATTAGTCCATAAGTATGCATCTATTTTTCTTTATCGAGATAAAGATGAAATGTATCTCCTCTTAATCCAATTCTCATCGTTTCTAACGGAATTACTTCATTGGGAGCAATATTGCCTAAATTTACATTGCAGCCTACTAATTCTAAGAAGTATAATTGTTGGCCCTTCTGTGGTGCTTCCCAAAGAATTTTTTCTCCCGGAATTTGCGTTAATATTTCTTGAACTAAACCTTCTCGCACTTCGCCGGTGCCGCGATATACGCCCACATTTCCGGCTTCTCTTGCTTCTGCGATTACATAGCTGGAACCCGCTTCCAATTCAGCTTTCATTTGTTGAATCCATTTATATGGCGGCATGATATGCGTAGCATCTTTACTGCCCACTTCACTCAGCACCATTCCGTGTTTGGTTAATTTTTCAATGTAACCACATTTTTCAGCATGAGGAATGATGATAGAACCATCGCTTACTTCCATGTGAGTGATTCCGTAATTTTTGCAAAGAGCTACATAATCATCGAACTGATTTCTAATTAAAAAGGCTTCAAATAAAGTGCCACCAAAGTATACAGGAATATTTGCTTGTTGATAAAGTTCTATTTTCTCTCTTAAATTAAGTGTTACATAAGCTGTTCCAAATCCTAATTTGATGATGTCGATATGAGGGTTTGCGACGCTGATTAAATTTTTGGCTTCTTCTACACTTAAGCCTTTATCCATTACCATGGTCAACCCTGAAGTGCGCGGTTTTATACTTCTTTCCGGAATTTGATTTAATTTAAAATTCATCGAATGTATTATTTGTAAAATGCCGCAAAGATAGTTTGCAAGAAAGAATTGGTAATAAATTTTCTTTTGAAGTTATTCAGTCACTATTACATTTACTTCTTTTTATGTATTCTATGAGCGCTTATTAGTTCTACAATAGAATAGTTTTGTAAGAGTGATGAATCTAATTGAACCATCTGTTTTACCAGTGTTGGTGCATGTTTGAGGGCTGTCTCTAAAATTAATAGGGCTTCTTTAGATTTTCCTAAAGCAAATAAAATAGCCGATTGATAATATAAAAAAATAGGATTGCCATTGGTGGCAATTTGTGCATTTTTTACTTGTATCAACGCTTCTTCAAAATAATCTGCTTGATACAAACATTTGATTAATTCTTTCCAACCTTTAATATTTTTCGGCCGCATTTTTATAAATAAGGAAAAATGTAAAACCGCTTCTTTTATCTTATCTAATTCATTGTAGCATTGTGCTAATGCGAAATGAAAATCAGGTTTATTGCGATGAATGCTCAATGCACTATTCAAATTTTTAATGGCACTTTCCCAATGTTTTTCTTGCATATAAGTAAGTGCAATTTTATAAAACAAATGACTATCCAAATCATTTAAATGAACCGCTTTCCGATAATGAAAACGAGCTTGTGCAGGATTCTTTAATTTCTCGTAACAATGACCTATGGCTTCATAGATCACTCCTTCAGGCATAGAAAGTTCCAATACTTTTTGCAATACTTCTATCGCCTCTTTATATTTTCTAAGTCTTAAATAGGCATCGCCCAAATTTCTATAAGCAAAATCAAATTTTTCATCAATGGCTACTGCATATAAATAGGCGTCTATGGATTTTTCATACAATTTCAATCCTTGGTAAGCCGCGCCCAGATTGAACCACGCTAATTGGCAATAAGGATGTTCGTTGATAATTTTCTGATGTAAAACAATACTTTCTTCGTTCCTTTTGGTGAATTCTGTCCAGAAACAAATTTTATAAAGTGCTTCTTCGTTGGTAGGATCTTGTTCAAGAATCAATGCCAAACAATCAAATACTTTATTAAAATCTTCATAGTCGTCATAAACATCAGCTAATTCAAAAAGTAATTCTATGCGCTCCTCTCCATCAAAAATGTGTAAGGCTTCTTCAAGCAGTGAAGCGGCTTTTTCATGATGGTCTAACGCTAAGTGAACATCTGTTTTGAGGATATATAAATTGATATCAGTATGGTCAAAAACTTCTGCCTTTTCTAAAATGTTCAATGCCTCATCATATTTTTGAGTTGCAATTAAAATGTCCGCTTTTTTAATTAAGAGAGTTGCTGAGTAAGGATATTGTTCTGTAGCATAATTGGCCGCTTCCATAGCAAGGGCCAAATTTTCATTTTCATCGAAATAATCTATAATTCTTTCAAAAGAATCTTCTTCAATGAAATCAAATTTCTTCCCGGATTTAAAATTATTATACTGCTTAAGTAAAAGTTTCATTTCCTCACGCTCTTGCCTAAATGGGTTTTCTCTCATAAATAGAATCTTCTTAATTACAAAGTACGGCATTTATGCAATACTTTTTAATTATAATTAGCACAGTTTTTTTAACCAAGAATGATTTTCTTTCGAAAAACCATCACTTTATCAAATTCAAAATTATAATTTAATCAATCAATGTTTTCTAACACTAGAAACGATGCCACCTTTTGCCTTAATCCTGCGTCTATTAAATGATAAGCGGTATATAAAATATTTAAAAAAATATTGCTTTTGTTAAAAATAGTGTAATTTTGCAGAAATGAAATTGTTTACTAAAATATTATCCATTGTCCTGCTCTTCACAGGGATAGCTCTATTTGCGTTAGCAGATAAGGGTGGCTCGGGTAAAAAAAGTAAAACACAATTGAACATCAGCACTACAGGTAATCTTAAAAACTCGATGCGTTTTAATTTAAATTCAGGAGTTACTTATCGTGGTAGTTTTTTATTGAATACCGAACAAGTGGGCACTACATCTATCGTAAGTGATGCCATGATCTCTTATAAAAAAGGAAATACTATCTATATTATTCCTTACAAGCAAAAGATTTTCATTCCTTCTTATAGCCAACAAGATGGTTATAAATTAATTATTCGTTCGAAATAATTTAATTGCTTTCAATTCTATTTTTTCAAAAATCAATTTGTCCGTGTTTACTTTCGTAAACTTAACAATCACTATTGTTAGATTTAATTAGGAAAAGAACTCATCATTTTGGTAATAAACACGTGATTTCTAAAACAATGAGGGTTTATTTTTTAATTGCTAAATATTTTTTGGAATTTCACATTCCTCCTCTTACCTTTGCCGTCCAAAAAAAATAAGGTAAAAAGAATGCCTACAATTCAACAATTAGTAAGAAAAGGACGTACAATAATTAAAGCGAAAAGTAAATCAAGAGCTCTTGATGCTTGTCCTCAACGTCGTGGCGTATGTACAAGAGTTTATACAACTACTCCAAAAAAGCCGAATTCAGCTTTGCGTAAAGTAGCTAAAGTAAGACTTACGAACAAAATTGAAGTGATCGCTTATATTCCCGGGGAAGGGCATAATTTGCAAGAGCACTCGATTGTATTACTTCGTGGCGGTAGGGTGAAAGATTTACCTGGGGTTCGTTATCATATAGTAAGAGGTAGCTTAGATACTGCGGGCGTAAAAGACCGTAAGCAAAGCCGTTCTAAATATGGTACTAAAAAAGAAAAAGCTAAAAAATAAATTCAATATTGTTGCTCAATTTAAGTAACAAACTATAAAACATTCTCAGACCAAATAGTCGGATAAAAAATAAAATAAACCATGCGTAAAGCACAAGCCAAAAAACTTCCCTTAGCCCCTGATCCAAAATTTCAGGATAAATTGGTAACAAGATTTGTGAACAATTTAATGTGGGCCGGTAAGAAAAGTGGAGCCTACTCTATTTTTTACGATGCTCTTGATAAAGTTGCTAAAATAACTAACGAAGACGGATACGAAACTTGGAAGAAAGCATTGAACAATGTTACTCCAGGAGTAGAAGTAAAAAGTCGCCGTATCGGTGGTGCAACTTTTCAAATTCCATCTGAAGTAAGAGCGGATAGAAAAGTATCACTAAGCATTAAATGGTTGATTAAATACAGTCGTGATAGAAATGGTCGTAGCATGTCAGAAAAATTGGCAAACGAAATCGTTGCTGCAAGCAAAGGTGAAGGCGCTGCATACAAAAAGAAAGAAGATACACATCGTATGGCTGATGCAAACAAAGCATTTGCTCACTTTAGAACTTAGTTCTTATTGTCAAAATAGTTACATCCCTTCGATAATTCGAGGGGATTTTTTTTTGGAAAAAATGATTGGGAATAAAAACAATTTTGAGCCATAAAAATTCAAATGTTAAACCTTTTTATTTTGGATTGAATTGTTCGAATGATTGTAATAAAACTTAGAAAAAATATCGTACATTTGCGCCCTTAAATTCATTTTAAGTTTTTAAAAATGGAAAGAATTTTAAAACTATTGCAATGGTTTTGAAGTTTATTTAAGAAAAATAAAATTGCAAAAAACAATACAACTTATTAATTAAAAATAAAAAACAAGGCAAATGGCCGACTTAAGATTTCAAAGAAACTTTGGTATTGCTGCTCATATTGATGCAGGTAAGACTACTACTACAGAGCGCATTCTGTATTATACAGGTGTTAATCACAAAATAGGTGAAGTACACGATGGTGCAGCTACCATGGACTGGATGGCACAAGAGCAAGAAAGAGGTATTACAATCACTTCTGCTGCTACTACTTGCTTCTGGAATTTTCCAATGGTACAAGGGCAAAAAACTGCTGATACTCATCAGTATAAATTCAATATTATTGATACTCCAGGTCACGTGGACTTTACCGTAGAGGTAGAACGTTCTCTTCGTGTATTGGATGGTTTATTATCCTTGTTTTGCGCAGTGAGTGGTGTAGAACCTCAGAGTGAAACAGTATGGCGTCAGGCTAATAAATATAAAGTTCCTCGTATCGGATTCGTAAATAAAATGGATCGTTCAGGTGCCGATTTCTTAAACGTGGTAAAACAAGTAAAAGAAATGTTAGGGGCAAATCCGGTTCCTTTACAATTACCTATTGGTGCAGAAGAATCTTTTAAAGGCGTGGTAGATTTAATTACCATGAAAGCGAAAGTATGGGATGATGCCACTCAAGGAATGACTTTCCAAGAAGTGCCTATCCCTGAAGGAATGATGGATGATGTGAATGAGTGGAGACAACATTTAGTAGAAGCCGTTGCAGAGTACGATGAAAAATTATTAGAAAAATTCTTTGATGATCCAAATACCATCACTGAAGATGAAATGCATGAAGCGATTCGTAAAGCAACTATCGATATCTCTATTATCCCTATGATGTGCGGATCTTCTTTCAAAAACAAAGGAGTACAAGCTGCTTTGGATGCGATTGTTAGATACTTACCCGGACCAATGGATATTGAAGCGATTCATGGTACTAATCCTGATACAGGAGAAGAAGTATTGCGTCATTGCGATATTAAAGAACCATTCAGTGCTTTGGCATTTAAGATCATGACAGATCCTTTTGTGGGCCGTCTGGCTTTCTTTAGAGCGTATAGCGGAAAATTAAATGCAGGTTCGTATGTATTGAATACACGTACCGGCAAGAATGAAAGAATTTCAAGAATCATGCAGATGCATGCCAATAAACAAAATCCGGTAGAGTTTATTACTGCCGGGGATATTGGTGCAGCCGTAGGATTTAAAGATATAAAAACAGGCGATACTTTATGTGATGAAAATGCACCTATCGTATTGGAAGCAATGACTTTCCCGGAACCCGTAATCGCCATCGCGGTAGAGCCGAAAACTCAAGCTGACGTGGATAAAATGGGAATGGCTATTTCTAAATTGGTAGAAGAAGATCCTACTTTAAGAGTGAAGACTGATGAAGAAACCGCCCAGACAATTTTGAGTGGAATGGGAGAATTGCATTTGGAAATTATCATCGATCGTTTGAAGCGCGAATTCAAAGTGGAGATAAACCAAGGTGCGCCTCAAGTGGCTTATAAAGAAGCTTTCAGACAAACTATCGAACATCGTGAAGTGTTGAAAAAACAAACAGGTGGTCGTGGTAAATTTGCGGATATTCAATTTGAAATCGGCCCTGCTGATGAAGAATTCTTAAAAGAAGGAAAAGGTAATTTCCAATTTGTAAACGCATTATTTGGTGGTTCTATTCCTAAAGAATTTGTACCGGCTATTCAGAAAGGTTTTGAAACTGCTATGACTACCGGTGTTTTGGCTAGTTATCCAATGGAAAGTATGAAAGTTAGAGTATTTGATGGTTCATTCCACCAAGTGGATTCTGATGCGATGTCTTTTGAATTGTGTGCGAAGCAAGGCTACCGCGAAGCAGGCCGCAAAGCCAGTCCGGTATTATTAGAACCAATTATGAAAGTAGAAGTTTTAACTCCTGATCAATACATGGGAGATGTAACGGGAGATTTAAACCGTCGCCGTGGAATGTTGGAAGGAATGGATTCAAGACATGGTGTGCAAGTAATTAAGGCTAAAGTTCCTTTGAGCGAAATGTTTGGTTATGTAACTCAACTTCGTTCTTTGAGTAGTGGCCGTGCTACTTCTACCATGGAGTTTAGCAATTACGCTCCTGCGCCAAATAATATTTCAGAAGAAATAGTGGCTAAGCAAAAAGGTAAAGTGAAAATAGAAGAATAAGTTTTTCATAAACGATCGGAGAGGCTGTTACTTTAAAAGAAACAGCCTCTTTTTTTGTCTTTATTTAAAATAAAATGAAAGATTAAATCCTCAATTTCAGATTCTTTTTACACGCATCTTTATTGTAAATTTGTACCTCTTTTAAAACAAATGCAATCTTGAAATACAATTTAAATACACTCAATAAATTAGAAAAGATTTTAGCCGAATCAGGCTATGTAGTGCGTTATGAGAGGGGCTCTTTTCAAAGTGGATATTGTATTTTGGAAGATAAGAAGGTGGTAGTTCTCAATAAATTTCTAAATCCGGAAGGCAGAATTAATACTCTATTGGATATTATTTTGACGATTGATATTGGTTATGATTTATTAACGCTTGAATCGCAGAAATTATACGACGAAGTAAAATTGCAAGCGAAAGAAATCGAAAGATAAAGTTAGCTTCTCCGTTTTACTCTTCATTTTTTTCTCCATTATTCATTTACCTTTGAATGGTGAAGGCTCCCGAACTAAAAATTACTTTTCTTGGAACCGGCACCAGTAGCGGTGTTCCGATGATTGCCTGCGATTGTGCGGTTTGTACTTCTCCGGATGATAAAGATAAAAGATTACGAAGCAGCATCTTAGTGCAAAGCAAAACGACCACTCTTGTAGTAGATACTACTCCGGATTTTAGAACTCAAATGTTGCGCGAAAATGTTAGAAAATTAGACGCAGTTATTTTTACGCATCCGCATAAAGATCATATTGCGGGACTCGATGATATTAAGGCCTACAATTTTTTTCAGCATCAAGATATGGATGTATATGCGAATCAATTAACACAAGAGGCGCTTCATAGAGATTATTTTTATTTCTTTACGGAAAATAAATATCCGGGAATTCCGAGCGTTCGATTACACAACATTTCTTCTGATGAAATGTTTTGGGTGGGCGATATTCCTGTAATTCCCATTTTAGTGTATCATTTAAAAATGCCGGTGTTGGGTTTCCGATTTGGAGATTTTACTTACATCACCGATGCCAATAGAATCGAGGAATCGGAAAAAGAAAAAATAAAAGGAAGTAAAATAGTAGTATTGAATGCGCTGCGAAAAAAGGCGCACATTTCTCATTTCACTCTGCAAGAAGCAGTAGATTTAGTAGAAGAATTAGAGATTCCAGAAGCGTATTTTACGCATATTAGTCATCAGTTGGGATTGAATAAAAAGATTAACGAAGAACTTCCTTCTCATATTCATTTGGCTTACGATGGCTTGGTGCTCCATGTTTAATTTGTTTTTACAAAGAAATTTTCTATCAAATTTGTTTATTTTTATTCTGAAATAAAATCAAAACGGATCGCAATTTAAAATTTCTACTGCATGTGGAATAAATTGGTAAACGATTATTTTGTATTCACTTCTAAAGAAAGAAAAGGAATCATTATTCTTTTGGTCATTCTTTTTTCGATATTCATCATACCTTATTTCTTTCCTTATTTTGTAAAGAACAACATAGAAGAAGATGTTCAATTCAAAAATGAAATTGCTTTATTGCAAATTGATTCTTCGAATAATTATTCAAAAAATTCTTCTTTAGAATATTATGATGATTACACTCCTCCGGTTTATAATTCGAATAATTTTCCAAAAGGCGAATCATTTCCCTTCGACCCGAACACCGCTACAGTAAACGATTGGATGCGACTTGGTGTTAAAGAAAAAATCGCACTCAATATTCAAAAATATATTTCAAAAGGTGGAAAATTTAAAGAGCCTGAAGATTTAAAAAAAATTTGGGGTATTCCAAAATCTACCGTGGATAGATTGATTCCGTTTGTTGATATCAAAGCGCAGGAAACTTCTTATTCTAATTATAAAAAATGGGATACGTCGCAAAATTATAAACCTTATAAACGCGAAATAAACTTAGTATCCATAAATGAAGCTGATAGTAGCGCGTTTGTGGAATTACCGGGTATTGGTCCTTCTTTTTCGAGAAGAATTGTCAAATTCAGAAATCAATTAGGAGGATTTTATTCCGTTAATCAAGTGGCTGAAACCTTTATGTTGCCTGATTCTACTTTTCAAAAAATAAAGCCGTATTTGGTTTTAGATGCTACTCCTTTAAGAAAGATAAATATCAATACGGCTACTTATGAAGAAATGAAAAATCATCCTTACCTAAGATATACATTGGCGAATGCAATTGTGCAATATCGAACACAACACGGGAATTTTAGTTCGATAGAAGGCATCAAAAAAATCATGATTATCACAGACGAAATCTATAAAAAAGTTTCTCCTTATTTAATTGTAGAATAAATCTTTTTAGATTTTCTTGCATTTGAATGCGCTACTTCTACATCGCAGGCGGCTTTTTCTTTTTAATGAAGTATCTTGCAATCCTAAAAAAAATGTATGGATTTTACGATAAGTGAGTTGACTCAACAAGTGGGACAAACGGCTAAAGAATTTGCACAACAACACATCAAACCGTATTTGATGGAGTGGGATGAATCACAAAAATTTCCCGTAGAGGTTTTCAAAGAATTAGGAAAGTTAGGAATGATGGGCGTTTTAGTGCCTGAGAAATATGGTGGTGCAGGATTAGGTTATTTGGAATATAGTGTCATCATTCAAGAAATTGCAAAGGTTTGTGGCTCTATTGGTTTATCGGTAGCGGCGCATAATTCTCTTTGTACCGGGCATATTTTAGCATTTGGAAACGAAGAACAAAAACAAACTTATCTACCCAAATTAGCGTCGGGAGAATTTATTGGAGCGTGGGGACTTACGGAACCCAACACAGGAAGTGACGCCGGCAATATGCAATGTGTGGCAGTGAAAGATGGCGATGAATGGGTGATCAACGGAAATAAAAGTTGGATTACACATGGTATTAGTGGAGATGTAGCTGTGTTGATTTGTAGAACGGGAGAGCCGCGAACAAAAAATAATTCTACCGCATTTATTATACCTCGAGGTACCAAAGGTTTTGCAGGTGGTAAAAAAGAAAACAAATTAGGAATGCGTGCGAGCGAAACGGCAGAAATGATTTTTACGGATTGCCGAATTCCTGATTCTGCCAGAATGGGAGAAGTAGGAGATGGTTTTAAACAAGCCATGAAAATTTTAGATGGGGGTAGAATCTCCATTGCTGCATTAGGATTAGGAATCGCTAAAGGCGCGTATGAAGCCTCTGTTCAGTATTCTAAAGAAAGGCATCAATTTGGAAAACCGATTTCAGAGTTTCAAGGAATTTCATTTAAGTTGGCGGATATGGCTACTGAAATTGGTGCCGCTGAATTTTTAATTAATCAAGCATGCGATTTAAAAATGCGCGGAGAAAATATGACCAAAGAATCTGCGATGGCCAAATATTATTCAAGTGAAATAGCAGTAAAGGTTTCAACAGATGCGGTGCAAATATTTGGTGGTTATGGATATACCAAAGATTTTCCTGTGGAGAAATTTTATCGCGACAGTAAATTATGCACTATCGGTGAAGGAACCAGCGAAATACAAAAAATAGTTATTGCACGTGAACTCTTAAAATAACATTTACGGAGTTTTACATTTCATCTTCAGCATCATTTTCATTTTCTGACGAGCCTAAAGGAAATAAATTATCTACAGCTCCGGCTACCATTGGAAATTTCTCTTTGATATAATCTGTGATTGTTCCTAATATGCCATAGGCTTGCTCTGAAGTGAGTTTGTGTTTTTCTTGTAATTTTTCAATTAGCTCTTCCATAATTTTTCAATTTATTTTTTTCAATGCAATTTGAATTGATTCACAAATATCACTTTAAACATTTATTAAGCCTTCATCAAAATAGAAAAATTTATTTAGCTTAAATTTGATTTTATCGTTCCAAAATATGGTGTATTAATGAGATGGTTTATTTTTCGTTTTCTTTTCATAGGAATTTTATTTTCAACCGGTATCAATTTTTGTTTTGCTCAGGATGGCTTAGTTATTGATTTAAATAACACATTAAAACGAGATTTAAAAAAGGAGAATTTAGATAGCGGCAAACTCTGGAAAAAAGGAGGAGTTTTCAATTTAAATATTGGACAAGGCAGCCAAAGTAATTGGAGCGCAGGTGGAGATGATTTTTCATTTTCTATTAATTCGTACGCCGGTTTTTTTGCTTTTTTTAAAAAAGATAGATACAGCTGGGACAATACCATTGATCTAAATTATGCATTGGTGAATACCACAAGCTTGGGTACTCGAAAAAATGATGATCGAATAGATATCTTATCCAAACTGGGTTACGAGCTGCAATCAAAATTAAATTTGACAGGTCTATTTAATTTTCGTTCTCAATTTTCTAAAGGCTATAAGTATTCCGGTTCCTCAAGAGAACTCTTATCCAATTTTATGTCGCCGGGTTATTTTTTGATAAGTGTAGGATTAGATTATAAGCCTACAGAGGGTTTATCTATATTTTTATCGCCGATAACATCACGATGGACAATCGTAATGAACGATAGTTTATCAGCTAAAAAATTATATGGAGTGGATTCTGCCCAACATGTAAAAAAATCTATAGGAGCTTTTGCCAGCATTACTTATGTAAAAAAAATTACTCCGGTTATTTCTTATAATGGCAGAGTAGATTTATTTTCTAATTATGAACACAATCCGCAAAATGTGGATGTGATGATGAATAATATGTTTGTTGCAAAATTTTCAAAAATACTTTCTGCAAGTTTGGCGCTTGATTTAATTTATGATGATGATGTAAAACTTTTTGGTCCTACGCATGATTCTCCGGGATTGCAATTGAAGTCGGTAATAGCTGTAGGGATTAGTATAAAATTGTAATTGAAATTTATTCCTCTCGAACTTTCTTTCCAAGTTTTTATTAATTAATTTTAGAAGAGAAATATTGAAAAATCATGCAGGCACCGGTAGATGTATTGAAAAAATATTGGGGTTACGATCAATTTCGGCCTTTTCAAGAAGAAATAATTCAATCAGTTTTATCGGGAAAAGATTGTTTGGCGCTGCTTCCTACCGGTGGAGGGAAATCGCTTTGTTATCATGTGCCTGCGTTAATGCAAGATGGATTGTGTCTGGTAATTACTCCTTTGATTGCTTTGATGAATGATCAAGTAAATAATTTAAAAAAGAGAGGTATTCCTGCACTTGCTATTTCATCCGCGATGAGTTTTGTTGAGGTTTCAAAAACTTTAAAAAATGCTATTTATGGTAATTTTAAATTTCTTTATGTTTCGCCGGAAAGATTAGAAACAGAACTTTTCTTGGAGTATTTACCGTCCATGAAATTGAGTTTAATTGCAGTGGACGAAGCACATTGTATTTCACAATGGGGATATGATTTTCGACCTTCTTATTTACGCATCGCAAAGCTTCGAGAGCATTTTCCGAATGTTCCAATTTTGGCATTGACTGCTTCAGCTACGTTAGAAGTTCAAAAAGATATTTCTGAAAAATTACTTTTCAAAACTGACGCTACACAATTTCAACAATCTTTTGAAAGACCCAATCTTTCTTACAGTGTTTTTGAACTTTCTTCCAAACAAAATAAATTACTAACTGTTTTAAAAAATGTGAAAGGCTCATCCATCGTGTATTGCAAAAGCAGAAAGCGAACGAAAGAAGTGGCCGAACTTTTACAATTAAATGGAATTAGCGCAGATTTTTATCATGCAGGATTGAAGAGTGATGTAAGAACTAAAAAGCAAGAAGATTGGATTCAAAATAAAACAAGAGTTATTTGTTGTACGAATGCTTTTGGAATGGGAATAGATAAACCGGATGTGAGAGTGGTGGTGCATTATGATGTGCCGGATGCTTTAGAAAATTATTATCAAGAAGCGGGGCGTGCAGGGCGTGATGGGAAAAAATCTTATGCGGTTTTATTTTTCAATACAGGTGAAGTAGATGAATTGAAAAAGCAAACGGATGTTCGATTTCCAACAAGAGAAGAAATTATAAAAGTATATGTGGCTTTATGCAATTCTTTTCAATTGGCTGAAGGCTGCGGTGAGGGCCACACCTATGATTTTGACATTAATACTTTCGCAAAGAATTTTAAATTAAATGCGTTTCTCATTAATCAAGTGTTGAAAATTTTTGAACAAGAAGAATGGATTCAATATAGCGAACAATTTTTTTCGCCATCAAGTGTGGTGTTTACTTCTAATCGAAAAGAATTAGAAATTTTTGAAAAAGAATTTCCAGATTATGATGCGGTGATAAAAGGATTGTTGCGTTCTTACGATGGAATTTTTGATTATCCTTCTTCGATCAATGAAACTGCTTTGGCGAAATTTGTTCAAATAAAAAAAGAAAAATTAATTGAACTTCTTCACCAAATTCATCAAGGAGGCGTGATAGAATATGTGCCTCAAAAAGAGCAGCCGCAAATAAAATTTTTATTGAATAGAATTTCCGGAAATGATTTGCGACCCAATATGCCTATGATTTTGCAAAGAAAAAAAGCATTTGAAAAAAGATTAGATGCGATGATAAAATTTTTGCAAGAAAAGGTTGAATGTCGGAGTAAAATAATTGGAGAATATTTCAACGATTCAACCGTTCGCGAATGTGGTATTTGTGATAATTGTTTACAACAAAAAATAAGAAATCTTCCTAATGAAGAATTCAAAAAAATCTCTGCTCAAATAAAATTGTGTGTTGAAAAATCTCCGGTGTCTTTAGAAGATTTATTACAACAATTGTCTATTTTTTCTCGTGAAAAAGTGATGAAAGTTTTACAATTTTTACAAGAAGAAAACGAATTGCATGCAGATAAAACCGGAAAAATATATTTGTAATCAGTTTAGAATAAGGAGCCTTATAGAAATAAAGCTCCGATTCAATATCCAAGATCCTATGAAAAACTTTTGCAATCTAATGAAAAAAAAATCCGTAAATCCTAATTTTTGATATCATTTTTTATTTTACTACCAATTCGTAATACGGATATTGAATTTCATACTAATTCCTGCACTTCTGTCAGTTTTAAGGATTCAAAATCAAAAACATAGGATTGTTTTAACTTTTTAGTTGATACATTTAGCATTCGTAAAAAGGTGGCACTAAATGTGTTAAATAGAAAGTATAATAAAATTGGACAAAATTTAATATAAACAGCTATGGAAAATAAAAAACCTAGAATTCTTATTTGTGAGGACGATGCTAATCTTGGAATGGTTCTAAAAAATTATTTAGAGCTAAATGATTATGATGTCGTTTTAGAAAGAGATGGCAGATTGGGTCTTGCAGCTTTTCAAAGAGAGAAATTTGATCTTTGTCTTTTAGATGTAATGATGCCCAACATGGACGGCTTTACAGTTGCGGAAGAAATAAGAGACGTAGATCCTGATATGCCGTTGTTTTTTCTCTCTGCCAAAACTATGAAAGAAGATATTATCAAAGGATATAAATTAGGCGCCGATGATTATATCACCAAACCATTTGATAGTGATGTATTGCTTCATAAAATAAAAGCCATTCTAAAACGGAATGAAGAATTACATCGCGAAGAAGCGAATGCAGAATATGATTTGGGCAAATATCATTTTAATCCAAGACTTCGTCAATTAGGAATTGGAGATGATGTACAAACTTTATCTCCCAAAGAAAATGAATTATTGAAAATGCTCAGCGAATATAAAAATGATCTATTGCCACGCGAAGCAGCACTCAAGAAAATTTGGGGAAGCGATACCTATTTTAATGGCCGAAGTATGGATGTGTACATTGCCAAATTACGTAAATACTTGAAAGGAGATGAGGATATTGAAATCGTAAATATTCATGGAAACGGATTCCGTTTGGTAGTAAAAGAGTAAGATTTTTTTTTAAAGAATTTAATTATTAACTAACAAAACCGCAGCCACTAAAGCTGCGGTTTCTGTTCTTAAACGCGTTGCTCCAAGGCTTACAGGCATAAATTTATTTTGAATGGCCTCTTCAATTTCTTCAGAAGTAAAATCCCCTTCCGGGCCAATAAGAATCATGCGCGAAGAATTGCCGAAAGAAAATTCTTTTAATTCTTTTTTCTCTTTTTCTTCGCAATGAGCAATCATTTTGTGAGTTGCAGATGCCTTGGTAAAAAATTCTTTTATTTTGATGGGTGCTGAAAAATTAGGCATCCAAGTTTGTCTGCTCTGAAGCATTGCGCTGATGAGAATTTGCTGTAACCGCTCTTCTCTGAGATGAATTTTTTCTGTTCGATGACAAATAATCGGAATAATATGGGTCACTCCAATTTCAGTTGCCTTCTCTAAAAACCATTCAAAGCGATGAGCATTTTTGATAAAAGAAATGGCGATGGTAATTTCATGTGGAGGTGGAGTTCCTTCAATTCTTTCAATAACTTTTACTTCTGTATTTTTTTTATGTGCCTTCGTAATTTCCGCAGTTAGCAGGTAACCCTTACCGTTAGTAAGTTGAATTTTTTCGCCTTCCTTCATTCTTAAAACCTGAACAATATGCCTGGAGCTGTTTTCACTCAATGAAAATAAATCCGATGACATCAAATTCTCTTCGAAAAAAAAAGGTAATTGCATGTATAAAAGTTCAGAACGAAATTTTAAAAAGGATTTTCATCAAATTCAGAATCATTCATTTTGCTACCTTTTTGAATGTATAAGGCTGCACCTGAATTATCATCTGTGTTGATAGGTCTGAAATTTCCCGGAGGCAAACCGAAACTGTAATCTTCTGCATCTTTTTCTACAAATTTCTGGATATGTAATAATGCGGAGAAATGGAGTGTTTCTAATTGACCATTTCTATGTTTGGCAATTCTTACTTCAGTGTCTCCTTTATTGGATTCTCCATCAGGGGTATCAGTGATACCGTGGTATTCGGGTCGATATAAAAACATTACCATGTCTGCATCTTGCTCGATGGCTCCGGATTCTCTTAAATCACTCAATTGTGGTACTTTATTTCCTTCTTTTCTTTTCTCTACCTCCCGGCTTAATTGGCTCAGCGCAATAATTGGAATCTGCAATTCTTTGGCTAATCCTTTTAAATCTCTTGAAATACGACTTATTTCTTGCTCTCTATTGCTGTTTCTATTTTCACCGGTACCGCTCATTAATTGTAGATAATCGATGATGATCAATCCTACATTATGTTTGTTTTTCAGTCTTCTACATTTTGCTCTTAATTCAAAAATATTTAGCGCTGCAGTATCATCAATATGAATAGGGGCGGAACTTAAACGATTAATTCCTTTTTGATACAATTGTTTCATTTCATGCTCTTCCAATCTTCCTCTTGAAATTTTTTTCTAACCAAATTTCGCTTTCAGCGGATAAAATTCTTTGTACCAATTGGCTGGCACTCATCTCCAAAGAAAAGAATGCAACCGAAACAGGTTTAGTGGGATGTAAAGCAGCATTTCTTGCCAGGTTTAATGCAAAGGCAGTTTTACCCACAGATGGACGCGCGGCCAAAATAATTAAATCACTATCCTGCCAACCATAGGTTACTTTATCTAATTTAGAAAATCCGGATGGTACACCGGTAATTTCATCTTGTCGAGTTCTGAGGTCTTCAATTCGCTGAATGGTTTTTACCAATACAGTATCGATACTTGCATAATCTCTTTTTAAGTGATTATTGGTAATCTCAAAAAGTTTACTTTCTGCCAGATCCAATAAATCGAAAACATCGGTACTATCTTCATAAGCATCTCCAATTATCTCACTGCTTATTTTAATTAATTCTCTTTGAATGAATTTTTGCAAAATAATTCTTGCATGAATCTCAATGTTGGCGGACGATACAACCGAATTCGTTAATTTGGTTACGTAAAATGGACCGCCAACTAATTCCAATTCTTCTCTGAATTTTAATTCTTCTACAACAGTCAATAAATCAATAGGAGAATTTTTTTGTTGAAGCCCTTGCATCGACCTAAAAATTCTTTGATGCGCTTCTACATAAAAACATTCGGGCTTTAAAATTTCCACCACTACATCGAAAGCATTTTTTTCCAACATTACCGCTCCTAACACCGCTTCTTCCAATTCTTTTGCTTGAGGAGGCACTTTGCCAAACATCATCGTTCCTAATTCCGGGGCACTCCCCATTCTTCTGCTTTTACGGTCTTTATTGATATTGATAGAATCCATTTTTGTTATTTCTCTTACTATTTTTGATTAATAAATTTGAATACTTTGCTTTGGTCTTTTTTGGAAGAGGAGGGCTAAGGTAAAGTACAAAATCCTAATTTAATAAATTGTTAAGTACCATATTTATACAACTTCATTCACCGCTTCATTCACACCAAAACAGAGGTTATCCACCAAAAAAGTATTGCTTATTCACAAAGTAATTAATTTTTACCCTTTTACCAGGAAGAAATACACACAATGCTGTGTATAAAAATTTATGGCATTTTTGATTAAAATCCGATGGTAAAAAACTATAAATCTTTTGAAGATATGGAGTTAAAAGTAGTCTTTTTTGAGAAGACGCTTTCGCCAAATTTCAATTGCATATTGGTTATTTAATAGGGTTTCCAATTACATCGCTAATTCTTTCTTATTTTTGATTTTCTAAATAATTACAGGCAAATTTTTTTATAAAAAGATACATGAAGATTAGTTATAACTGGCTCAAAGAATATCTCCCCAAAGAAGCGATTGAACATTCCAATTTAAATCCTGAAAAGGTGAGTCAAATCTTGACCTCTGTTGGGCTTGAAGTGGAAGCAATGGAAAAATATCAAGAAGTGGAAGGCGGTATGATGGGTTTGGTAATAGGCGAAGTAATGGAATGCGAAAAGCATGCAGATGCCGATAAATTAAAAGTAACCAAAGTAAATATAGGGAGTGGTGAATTGCTGCAAATTGTATGCGGTGCGCCGAATGTAGCTGTCGGCCAAAAAGTAATGGTAGCCACTAATGGAGCTGTTTTGCATCCTCAATCCGGAGAACCTTTTACAATTAAAAAAGCAAAAATAAGAGGTGTAGAAAGTAATGGAATGTTATGTGCAGAAGATGAAATTGGTTTGGGAAATAATCATGACGGAATCATGGTGTTACCAACGGAAACTAAAGTAGGAATGAATGCCGGCGAGTATTTTGAATTGTATGAAGATGTGATTTTTGAAATTGGTTTAACGCCGAATCGAATGGATGCGATGAGTCATTTAGGTGTTGCAAAAGATGTGTGCGCCTATCTTTCACATTTTTACAAAAAAGATTTTAAAGTAGAATATCCATACAAAAATAATTTTAAAGTAGAATCGCATGTTTCTTCTACTGAAGTGATTCTTCCCGATCCCAAACTTTGTTCACGATATGCAGGAGTAAGTATTTCAGGAATCACGGTAGCTCCTTCACCAAAATGGTTACAAAATAAATTAAAGAGTATTGGCCTAAAACCTTTGAATAATATTGTAGACATTACCAATTTTATTTTACATGAAACAGGCCAACCTTTACACGCATTTGATGCCGATAAAATAAAAGGAAATAAAATCATTGTTCAAACCTTGCCCGAAGGCACTCCATTCACTACGCTGGATGAAAAAGAAAGAAAATTAAGCAATGAAGATATTCTTATTTGTAATGGAGAAAACGAACCTATGTGTATCGCCGGAGTCTTTGGTGGCGCGGAAAGTGGCGTTTCTCAAAACACAAACTCTCTATTTTTAGAAAGCGCCGTTTTTGATCCTCAATCCATTCGCAAAAGTATGTTGAGGCACAATCTACGAACAGAAGCTGCCATTCGTTTTGAAAAAGGAATTAATATTAGTAACACAGTGAATGTGCTGAAGAGAGCGGCTATGATGATTCAAGAAATTGCCGGCGGAACTATTGCATCCGAATTGGTAGATGTATATCCTGAGCCAAAAGAAAAGAAAGAAATAACTCTTACTAATCATTATTTAAAAAAGATCAGCGGTAAAAATTACCATCCGGATACGGTAAAAAATATTTTAAAAAGTTTGAACTTTACTCTCTTACGGGAAAGCATAGACGAAATTCAAGTGGCCGTTCCATTTAGTAATCCTGATATTTCCATTCCTGCTGATGTGATTGAAGAAATTATGCGGATAGATGGTTTGGATAATATTGACATTCCTTCAACTATACAGATATCACCTGCTGTAGAAACCAGGCTGGAAGACACTTTGAAAGGTTTGAAAGTAATTTCTTATTTAACCGGAAATGGATTTGCAGAAATATTTACTAATTCAATCACTAACAGTGGTTATTTTGATGAGCCAACACTTCAACATACGGTTAAGATCATTAATAGCCTAAGTGTGGATTTAGATGTGATGCGCCCTTCGATGCTTCCCACAGGTTTAGAAAGTATTGCTTACAATATCAATCGTAAAAATAATAATCTCTTATTTTTTGATTTTGGTAAAACTTATTCAAAGACCAATGAGGAGTTTAATGAGAAAGAAAATTTAGCGCTATTCCTAACGGGAAATCGAACAGAAGCGGGATGGAATCAAACAGCTGTGAAGACGGATATTTTTTATGTGAAAGGCATAGTAGAGGCAGTGTTTGACTTATTAGGATTACAAAATTTCCAATGGGGCAATCGTGAAGATAAATGGTTGGGCAATGCAATTACAGCAAAAATCGATGATGAAGAAATTGCTTTTATGGGCAGTGTTGAAAAAAATCAACTCAATCGCTTTTCGATAAAACAAGAAGTTTTTTACTTGTGTTTTGATTGGAGAAAAATGTTGGAAAAAGCATCGAAGGAAACAATTATTTTTAAATCAATTGCCAAATTTCCTCAGGTAAATAGAGACTTATCTTTGGTGGTAGATCAATCCATAACTTATCAAGAAATAGAAGAGGCTATTTATTCATTGCGATTGAAAAAATTAATTGGCGTACGGCTTTTTGATATTTTTGAAAGTGAAAAATTAGGTAACAATAAAAAATCATTAGCCATAAATTTTATTTTTTCTGATAATGAAAAAACGTTGGTAGATAAAGAAGTAGATAATATGATGAATCGAATTATTGAAATTTTAGAATCTACATTAAATGCTGTAATAAGACGAAATGCCTAAGGCCATTGAAAACCATATTGAAAATGTTTATTCCAAACTCCAACTTTTATTAAAGAGATATTCGGATTTGGAAAATAAAAACAGTCGGTTATCTGCTGAAAATGAAAAACTACAAACTAATAAAGTAGCGATGGAAGAAAAGTTAGCGCTGATGGAACAACAATTATCAATTCTAAAAGCATCCGCAGGAAAATTGGAAGGCGAGGAGAAAACGAATTTTGAAAGATCTATTAATCAATATATTAAGACGATTGAAAAAACAATCGCATTAATGACCCACTAATAAATATGCAAGCCACCATTCCTTTAAATATTGTAATTGGCGATAGAAATTATCGAATCAAGATTTTACCTACGGATGAAGAATCCATCAGAAAAACCTTGAAAATGATCAATGATAAGATTGTAGAATTCCGAACTCAATTTGCAGGAAAAGATATGCAAGACTATATCGCGATGGTGCTTATTTGGTATGCTACACAGCAGGTGAATTCCACTCCGGGAGAAGCGCTCTCTTCTTCTGCTTTAGATACTTTGTTAAAGATGGAATCACAAATCGATAATACTCTCGGATAAAACAATTGCAAAGCTATTATTGAATTACCTTTGAGCCTTTAAAAAATTATTTTAATGAGCCCAAAAGAATGGACTTACTTGGTATTTGGAATTGTATTAGTATTTGCAATTATTTTAGATTTAGGATTATTAAGTAGAAAGTCGCACACGATTTCCATCAAGCAAGCTTTCTTTCAAACCTTGTTTTGGGTTAGCCTTGCATTAGGTTTCTTTGTATTTGTTTGGTTCGAAGATGGCTCCAAAGATGCCATTGAATATTTAAGTGCCTACTTGATGGAATGGGGGCTGAGTATAGATAATATCTTTGTGTTCATTTTAATTTTCTCTTATTTTAATATCCCTGAAAAGCACGCCAACAGAGTATTGCTGTTGGGTATCATGTTGGCAATTGTATTGCGCATTGTTTTTATTTCCATAGGCGTTGCCTTGATTCATCAGTTTAGTTGGTTGCTATATATTTTTGGTTTCTTCTTGCTTTACACCGGAATCAAAATGTTTGTTGTGAACACCGAAGAAGAATTTGATCCTGAGAAAAATATGGTGTACCGAATGCTGAAAAAATTGGTGCCTCTTACCAATCATACCAGCAGCGGAAAGTTTACAATAAGAATTGAAGGCAAAAAATATTACACCACTTTATTTGTGGTCTTAATTATGTTAGCGGCCACAGATCTTGTGTTTGCATTGGATTCTATTCCTGCGGTATTTGCGATTACACAAAATGAAATGTTGATTTATACATCTAATATTTTTGCGGTATTGGGTTTACGTTCCTTATTTTTTTTATTGAGAAGTGCGGTGGAAAAATTCAAATATTTAAAAGAAGGAATTGCCATTGTACTTATTTTTATAGGATTAAAAATGTTGATTGCATTTTTCGATATCCATCTTCCGGTAATAGTTTCGTTGTTCGCAATTTTAGTTTTCTTAGGAGGTTCAATTTTGTTTTCAATTTATATGAACCACAGAAATAAAAAATAAATCCATTGTAAATGTGAATGTACCTATTCATTATAAAACCGAAGAGATTGTTCAAATCATAAAAGGAGAATGGGTGCTTAAAAATGTGAAAGCACCTGTTGCGAATTATATTTCCTTAGATAGCAGAAGAATTATTTTTCCAAAAGAAACTATTTTTTTTGCATTACAATCTAAGTTGCAAAACGGGCATCATTTTATTCAATCTCTTTATGAAAAAGGAGTCAGAAATTTTGTAATCGCTGATAAAAATTTTGATCTTTCTTCTATTCCTTTGGCAAATGTAATTAGGTGTGCCAATACAGTAAAGGCTTTACAGCGATTAGCGATCTTTCATCGCACAAGATTTCAAAATCTAAATTCCATTGGAATCACTGGAAGTAATGGAAAAACAATTGTAAAAGAATGGTTGCATTTTCTTTTGCAAAATGAATATAATATTATTCGCAGCCCGCGTAGTTTTAATTCACAAATTGGAGTTCCTTTAAGTGTTTTAAATATTCAACCTACCAATGATTTGGGAATTTTTGAAGCCGGTATTTCATTGCCTGGTGAAATGAAAAATTTAGAAAAATTAATTAGGCCCAACATTGGAATACTTACCAATATTGGCAATGCGCATGATGAAGGTTTTGAAAATCGAAAGCAAAAAATTCAAGAGAAATTACAATTATTCTCACGAGCGGATTGTATCATTTTTAATGGAGACCAAAAAGATGTAGCCAATGAAATAATTGCTTTGAAAAAGAACAATCGACAATTGAAATTATTTTCTTGGGGAAAATTGTCTTCTAATTTATTTCAAATTATTTCTGTAGAAAAGAAGAAAAATATTTCTATAATTCGTGCGAAGTATCAAGAAAAATTATTGCACATTTCTATTCCTTTTAGAGATGATGCGTCAATCGAAAATGCGATTTCTTGTTGGTGTACAGTATTTATTTTAGGAAAAGCAAACAAAAAGGTAGAAAAGAAATTCCAAATTCTATATCCAATCGCCATGAGATTGGAGTTAAAGACAGGCATCAATAGAAATACTATTATTAATGATAGTTATAGCAATGATATTCACTCATTAAATATTGCTTTAGATTTTTTACATCAACAAAAACAACATAAAAACCATGTTGTTATTTTATCGGATATTTTGCAATCAGGTATTCCTTTGAAAAAATTGTATGCCCAAGTAGCTGCATTGTTGAAGCAATATAAAATTGATGCATTGTATGGAATTGGAGTCGATATTTCTGAATACAATCACGAATTTTCTTTTCTACCGAAAAAATATTTTTTTAAAAATACAGATGAATTTGTAAAAAGTTCTTATGCAGAACAATTGAAGGAAGAAGCGATTCTCATCAAAGGAGCACGACAATTTGAATTTGAAAAAATTAGTCATTTGCTGGAGCAAAAAGTGCATCAAACTGTATTGTCTATCAACCTAAATCATTTGGTTCATAATTTAAAAAGCTATCAACAACAATTAAAACCATCTACCAAAATAATGGTAATGGTAAAAGCGTTTAGCTATGGTAGTGGCAGCTTTGAAATCGCGTCTGTATTGGCTTATCAAAAAATTGATTATTTGGCAGTGGCCTATACGGACGAAGGTGTTACGCTTCGCCAAGCCGGAGTTACTTTGCCTATAATGGTTATGAATGTTGATGAGAGTGTTTTTGATACACTCATTAACCATAATTTGGAACCTGAAATATTTTCTTTTGATTTATTGAATGTCTTTGAAAAATATTTACGAAAAAATGACTTGGATAATTATCCATTGCATTTGAAAATTGATACAGGAATGCATCGTTTGGGTTTTATGGAAAATGAAATTCCTGAATTGATAGAAAAATTACACAATAATAAATTGCTTAGAGTAAAAAGTGTTTTCAGTCATTTAGCAGCGAGTGATGAAAAAGAACAAGATGATTTCACTTTACAGCAATTTGAGATTTTTAAAAATTGTTGCCGCTCTTTTGAAGAAGGAATTCAATATAATTTTATCAAGCACATTGCCAACACTTCTGCTATTAGTAGAATGCCGCAATTACAAATGGATATGGTTCGCTTAGGCATTGGTTTGTATGGAATTGATTCGAATAAAAAGATGCAGAAGAAATTGCAAAATGTATCTACACTTAGCACAACTATTTCACAATTAAAACACGTGAAAGCCGGTGAGACCGTAGGTTATGGCAGAATGGGTAAAGTAGAAATAGACAGTGTGATTGCTACAGTTCGTATTGGTTATGCAGATGGCTATTCCAGAATATTAGGAAATGGAAATGGAAAGATGTTTCTTAAAAATAAATTAGTTCCGGTAATTGGAAACGTATGTATGGACATGACAATGATTGATGTTACCGGAATTAAAGGGGTGCAACCGGGTGATGAAGTAATTGTTTTTGGCGAACGTTTACCGCTTTCTCTTTTGGCAAAATGGGCACACACTATACCTTATGAAATCATGACCGGCATTTCGCAAAGAGTAAAAAGAATTTATTTTGAAGAATAAAATTTTTCTTTTTATTTTATTGAGTTAATGAAATTCTTACTTGTACTCCGGCTCTTGTATCTACTGTTGGTGCAGATGATGATACATACGGCGTTACTCTTCTTTGATCAAAATACAATTTAATATTTACTCGATTGCTGATGTAGTAATCTATTGTTGGACTGATAGTAATTTCTCTACTTCCGTTTGTTGCAAAAGAACTATTTTGATCGAGCCTGCTATTAGAGGTAACGTTATCGCGTATACGAAAATCAAGTCGAAAATTAATTTCATTTTCTAACTGTTTACTATCATTTTTACTGAAAGGTAATTTAAACGGAAGTTTTAATCCGCGCTTACGAAACCCGCCACCAAAGGTGAATTCAGTAGATCTCACTTCGCTTAATTGATAATCAATCAAGCTAAGGCTTAATTGTCTTTGTTTAGTAATACTGAATTTTAAATTTAATTGATTTGTGAAAGACATATCAATTCCTAACAACGGAGCAAATTGTTCTTGAATGGTAATATTCGGTATCAAGAAGAATGGAATATAATTTTTAGAAACGGTATCTATAAAAGATGGATAATTATATCTCGATACATCTTGGTACAATAATGCAGAAGTAAAACTATTCATTCCTAAACTTCCATTGTAGGCATGCGTTAAAGAAACATTGGTGAAAATTTTATCTAATCCCGGAATCCTACTCAATCCGGTGTAAGAAATTTGCCAATTCGGTTTTGGTACAATTCCTTTAAATGGATTTGATTTTATATTTCCATTTTGTTGATGAATCAATGAAACCTTCTGTGGGTCTTGCCCGGTGTAAGCTGCAATAAATGCCGGCACTAATACATCCACTGCATATCTTCCATATCCTAAAGCATATCCATCTGCACCAATCGGATTGCCTTGTTGTTTATTATATTCATTTTGTGCGCCCAATCTTTGCGATAAAATCATTCTATAATCTTGGAATTTCAAGAAAGTTGCAGAGATCCTGTTAGGATCATATTTTTCAAAAAGCGTGCTGAATGCTATATAGCTCACACTAAATCCTCCATTTGTATAAGGACTGAGATGGGAAAAATGATTGCCGGTGCCGGTAGTATCTTTAAATGTTTCGGTATAATTTTTACTAAAAGTTTTATCCCAATTTAGATCAATTGTAAAATCTCTAAAGGGTTCTAATTGCGCATTAATTGAAATTCTTTGATCGAAAGTTTGTACAAAAAGTTCGTTAAACAATGCATTTTTTGTTATCAAACCCTTAGCAGCGGCTTTGTTCAACCAATTTGTATCTGGTTGTTTTCCTAAAATAAAATCAAAGCCGGGCGCCATACTATTAAAATTTTGTCCGAGCATTTTCGTGCTATCTGTATAACCGGGCAATCGAGTATGACTGTTTTGTGAAACCGAAGCATTGACGGATTTTACACTCGTTAATAATTTACCAAACACTTTCACAAAGCCACTCAACTCAGGTAATGCATTGGGATTTTTTGGTGGCTTTACGGTTGGTGGAGCTACCAAAGATTTGTTGGTAGAATCAGTTTTGTTCTCAAGCTTAGGCTTTGGTTGTTTCGGTTGATCTAATGCTCTCAACCATTTTGATTTATTGTACAATCTGGTAAAATCCATTTGTAAATTACCTTCTTCTTGCTGTCCGTTTTCTAAGAAATTTCCTAATTCAACTGCCAATCTTGATGCACCAATCCAACGATAATTCGCAGAATACCTTAATCGCAAAGTCATCCAATCTGTAAGCGGTAATTTGCTCAATGGCACGGTGTAAGTGAAATTAATGTTTTGTGTAAACACGGTATTTCGACCTCCCGACAAGAAATTTCTTCTTACTGTATCTCGTTTTTCTTTGGTGTCTAATCTTCCGAAAGGCTCGTCAATTCTGGCATTGTTGATAGCAGAATAATCGATATTAAATGATCGAGTTAAATCCCAACGAACAATATAACTTCTATCGAAGGTGAAATATTTATCGTAAGTCTCCGGAGTTGTATATTTATTATTAGCTTCTACATCGCGAGGTTTTATCACACCAAATTGTCTAAAAATATCTGCTTTAAAAGTGATTTGCGATGGAATAGGATTGATATTGAAATCCTTGATCAAATCGAACCAATGCGTTTTAGTTTTCGCAAACATTTTTTTAAATGGAGTAAAGTATTTTGGTTGCGGCATAAAATTGTAACCAAGGCTGCCTCTTTGTTTGGTAACATTATTATATTCTATCAGCGGATTGTGCGATTCCGTTTTCGTGTAGGCATAACTGATATCTATGTTTTCAATATCCCATAATTTAGGTTTTTTATTGCCTATTCTATTTTTTCGAACATTGGTAAAACTAATTGTTTTGGTGGAAGCAAAATCAATCGCATTCCTTCTGATGGAATCTCTTTGATTGCTTGAGGCATTATCTAATTTCTCTTTTAATTTGATGTCCATATCAAAAGGGTCATACTCAGGAGTGCTTATCATTTGAGAAATGCTGGCAAAAAATGGAATCGTTAATCCAAAACTTTTTGGAAATAATTTTCCTAATTCTAAATTCGCCGCGGCATCAAATTGAAAGAAATTATCCTTATATCGTTCATTCACTTTTTGTTCTAAAGTTCCAAATCCACTACTGTGTGTATTGGCTGAAAGTGAGATGGTGCCTAAGTCTGATAGGTTTACATCTACTCTTCCCAAAGAAGCCCAACCTCCTTTTTCATCCAAAGAAGATAGTCGCAATTCATTGTACCAAATTTCTCCACTCGCTGATGGTGCGCTGGTATTTTCTACTCCCATCAACATTCCTTTTATCTCTCCTAAATTCGGATTTCCCATTACAGAATAAGTTTGGCCATTATCTTGTATTTGTGAATACAAAGCATTCATAGGAGCGCTGGATAAATTTCTTTTGGTTTTTATTTGCGTAAGCGCTGCTAAATCTAAATCGAGATTGTTTGATTTTATCCAAAGTGTATCATTGTACGCATTACTGTTTGGATCGAGACCTAAATCAAGCGGCGTCAATTTCAATGGAATTCTTACTTCGTAATAATTATTAATGAAATCACTTCCCATTCTTATTACAGCAGTCAGATTATTATTTTGCAAAGTAGTACCAACCGTTTTCTCTGCATGAATAAACATTTCTAATTTTCTAAACTGGCGAAGATCACGATTACCAAAAGTTTGGAAAACTGCTTTCGCATCGCTCTTACTTAAATTTTGAAATTGGAGTGTTAATGATTGTTCATTCTGCAAAAGGTTCACTCCATTATTACTCTGAGTTTGTACTCTTTCTATCTCCCGTGGAGTACGATAAGGAAGCGGAACTCTTTTATCATTTTCCTCAATGTTTACCGCGCCTACATTAAAATCATTAGTAGTGGTTGGAGAATAATTTCCGGTAGAATCCAATTTATATTGGAATTTTCTCCAAGTATTTCTAACTAAATCTAATTTACCAAACCTAACGGTAACGCTGTCATCAAAATCGGTTAAAAACATCCGAATAAAACGAATCGATTTAAAATCCGGAATCTTTCCGACCTTTTGATTATAAGCATTGATAGGAATTCTTAATTGATACCAAGTTTCATTTCTAACAGTTCCATTAACCAATTTTACTCCAACTACTTTTTTATCAACGATAAAATTATTGCCCACAGACATTTCCGGTGAAGTAGGAGGTTTTAAATTAACGGTGTATTGAAAATATTCTTCGGTTTCATTTAATGTATTATCTCGATTCACATCTTCTTGATCGGGATACAAAGTAGCTGCTGATGAAAATTGAGAATTATTATCTGCGATGGGCGAATTGCCATGCGGATTATTTATTTTTTTATAACGTTCAAGGATACCCGATTTTTTTTGATCGAATTCATTACCTCTATAATATTGGTAGTTATCAGAAGAAGGATCGTTCAAAGCATCTTGATATACTTGCGACCCGGTTCCAAAATTAGCAGCTAAAACATCTAAATAATCTGCTCTTCTAAAATGCCTTTCTAAACTATCTGTCAATCCGTCGAAACCTACGTCTTGATAAGGACGATCATTGGGGTCATTACTAAATGCATTCGTTACCTGTATTGGGTTTCGTGGTATCAATCCCCAAATAGAAGTATCTACGGGAGCAGGTAAATTGGGTGTTGGTAAACCACTTTCATAAAACTTTCGAGAATCTTTCAACACATCTTCAGAAATATTTCCCAAGTTGATATAAAATTTTCCGCCGGTGCTATTTGGATTTAAAATAAATGGATCTTGCACCCACATTTCAATGTATTCAATATTGGCCGTTTCAAAATCTGTTTGATCAATACTTCTCATCAAACCTCCCCATTTACTTTTTGGATTTAAAAATTTTCCGTTGGCATTTAGATTGGTTGGTGATGCATCATAATTATAAGGACCACGATCTTTTGGATAAAATGAAAGATCGAAAGTGGTCAATTGATTTTGTCCGAAATCGGTAGTTCTTTGAGGAAAAATTTCTGTTTGAGAAACGTATCGAATTCTCGGATCAGATAATGCATCTTTATCGCCACGCAAAGGATTGTTTACATTTTTGGGATCTTGTAAAGTAGGTTCTATTTGATACCAAGCTAAGGAAGCACGATTTTTTCCATAACTCAAATTATTATTATCGGAAGCTTCCGGAAAAAGAATATTTCCATTTTCATCAGTAGCACCCAATGGTGTGGAAGCCAACATCCAACTGATAGGAGGAAAACGTAAGTCGATATCACTTTTACTCCCTTCAAAATTATCTATGTAAACCACGCCACCCTTACCTTTCCCTATTTGTGGAGCATGTCCCGGTTTAAGGTAAGCAAATTCTCCATAGCCATTAAGAGAAGAAGGAGCAGTGCTATTGTAAAAAGGAATTTTGTTTAATAATTTGGTCAATCGAGGTAATTCTCTTCGATAAGTAACATCAAAACCATACATCGAATTTCGAATAGGATCATCACCATAATCTACTTTTGTAAAGAAAGGTCTTTCACTCAATCTCACGAAAGTAGCGCCCAATGCTAATTGTTCTTTAGCTGTATTGATGGCTAAATAATCAAGTCTAAATGCTAAGAAACTTTTTTCTTGCATTCCAAAGGAGGCATTGTTTTCAAAATTCACTTGTACCGGAGTACCTGCATTGATGATAGCTTGGTTAATTATTTTGATAGTTCCCAAATCATAATTGATCGTATAGTCAATATTTTCATTTAATTTTTGTCCGCCCGCAGTTACTGTAACCGAGCCGGGTGGTATATTGTAGCCGATACTAATATCGGAAGTAGAAGAAGTTTTTGCAGAACCTTTTAGTAGAAATCTATTGAGATTAGGAAATTGTTGTTGTGCAATTGCTTTTATAGAATCGTATAAAGGATAAAATAAACTATCAGCTCCTTGCGCCGGATTGGTAAATACTTTAGGAGCAATATCTCGCCCGAAAGGTTGTAATAACGGGAAAATGATTCGACTATATTGTGAGAGCACGGTGTAACCTTCTACATAATCAAAAACTCCATCCGGTTGTGGATCATTTTGATTATTGAGTCGATCTAAATTGACTAAAGTTAAAATGGGTGTACCCAAATTTAAATCTCCAAAAGGAAGATATCTTTTGGCTCCTAAACCCGGTTGTTCGTATAAAATATTGAGATTAAAATCTTGCCGCTCCAAAGTGCCGTAACCTACGCTGTATACATTCTTCATCATCAAATTCCAAATGGGTAAACCCGGTCTTTGAGAAGTTGCTTTCAATAATTTTAAGAAGAGCAATTTTTGATTGCTGGTGGTAGAATCTGGAGGTACATCTTGCGAAAATTCTCCTACTTGATAAATTCTTCCATTGTAAGAATATTGAAAGGCAACTGCTAATACTTCATCCGGTTGGAGAGGTTGGCTCAAAGAAAGGAATCCAACTTTCGGGTTGTAGATATATTGGGTAGAATCTAATTTTCTTGCGAAAGTTTTTTCAAAATCTTGTACCGGACTCAAACCCATTCCGGTTAATTGATTGGTGATTAATGTTGGGTTTCTGCTATTCGGATTGCTGATGATTGTACTATATTCATCATTCGTATTGTTGGAAGGTAAATTGCCTCCAATTACATTGAAATTATGATAAGGATTGTATTCGCCTAAATCCATCAAACCCACAATCTCTCTGGCGTTGGTGGTACTTCCATTTTTATTGGTAACCCAAACTTCCATTCTCAATATTTGCACTGCAGTGGTTACTGCCGGCAAATTACTCATGACACTATTGTAATTTTCTTTAAAATATTGAGCTAATAAAAAGTGCCTGTTTTCCTCGTATTCATCTGCCTTAAATTGAAATTGTTGAGAAGCTGTTCCTCCTTGCAGATCTACAGATTGACGTTGAGATTTTTGATTGGCCAATACTCCGGTAATGAATAATTTTCCGAATTGCAATTGAGTTTTTAAACCAAATAAAGATTGTGCTCCCGGAATAAAAGTACTTTTCGAAGAGAAAGAAATATTACCTGCTTCAAACTTTTTTACGATCTCATCCTCGGTGCCTACATAATCCAATTTCAATTGATTACTAAAATCAAAATTGGCAAGTGTATTATAACTAATCGGGAATTTTAATTTATTTCCAATGTTGGCATTTACATTTAATTGCGCTGCCATGTCAAAATCAAATCCACCATTCTTCCTGGCATTTTCCGGAAGGGTAGGGTTCTTTACATTTTGGCCTTGATACCCTGCAGTAATATCTACACTTCCTTGCGGTTGAATTTCTATTTTTCCATTTCCAAAAAGACGGTTAAATAAATTATCGTAAATACTCAACTTTGGTTGAAGAAGACCTCTGTTGAGGATGCTCATTGTGTTGGCGCGTTTTCTGAAATATTCTTCTTCCTGCCTTTGTGCTAATAATTTTCTGTATTCTTCAGCCGTATAATAAGTAGGAGTTCTATAAAAATAGGAGCCTATTTTTTCATAGATAATATAATTTTTCGTCACCGGATCGTACACTACTGAATCAGAAATATTAGAAGGAAGTTTGAAATCGAAAATGGAAGGTTTTACAGAAATAAAGTCTCCTCTTCTATCATGAATGGGATAAGGTAAGGTATCTTTTTTCGGTAAATGAGAAGTGTCTTGCGCATAAGAAATACTTCCACCCATTACACATAATAATCCTGTAAAGAAAATAGTCCTTACGCGCCCAAAAACTTGTGGTGTATATCTTTTATAAAAAAGCATCCAATAATTTAATTAATGTAGAGTTCTATCAAATAGCTTTCAATGCTTTTTTAATTAATACTTCGAGGTCAGTTATAGAAGAATCGAATGAAATGATTTTTTTAATAGCCGACTCGCCGACAGGTCGTGATATTCCTAAAGAAATTAACGCGTTCAATGCATCTTGTTCCAAAGAATTTCCTATCAATACCGGCCCTGATCCGGATAATGGAAGTTTCGTTATTTTATCTCTAAGTTCCAATACTAATCTCTCTGCAGTTTTTTTTCCGATACCTTTTACACTTTCCAAAAGCCGTGCATTGTTCATTATGATTGCATTACTTATTTCATTCGGTTGCAAACTGGATAACATCATTCTTGCCGTGCCTGCACCTACTCCCGAAACGCTAATCAACAAAATAAACATTTCTTTTTCTGCCACATCATAAAATCCATATAGCGTGTGTGCATCTTCTTTTATTTGGAGATAGGTATATAATTTACCTTCAGTAAGATTTTGAATATGAGAATAGGTATTCAAACTTATATTCACCTCATAGCCCACATCATGCACATCCATATACACCAACCCCGGAGTTTTATAAGAAAATTTACCAGACAAATAAGCAATCATTCCATTACAGGTTAAGCATTCAAAAATAGGTAATTCAAGCTAATGAAAGGGATTAATTAACAATAAATCCCGTAAGTGGATGGAATTTTACTCGGATGTCGTATTTTTATCGCTTCAATCATAAATATTTTTATATCCGATGACCCAAAAAATTTCAGCAGCTATTACGGCTACAGGTGCTTTTTTACCCGAATACAAATTGACCAATGCTATCTTAGAAACAATGGTCGATACCAATGATGAATGGATTAAAACTCGTACAGGGGTGGAAGAAAGAAGAATTTTAAAAGGAGAAAATATGGGTGTTTCTGAAATGGGTGCACCTGCAGTTTTGGAACTTTGTAAGAAAAGAGGAATTGATCCTACCGAAATTGATTGTATTATTTGTTGCACCGTTACACCTGATATGACCTTTCCTGCAACGGCCAATATTATTGCTTATAAAACTGGTGCAGTAAATGCATTTGGGTTTGATCTTTCAGCAGCATGTTCCGGATTTTTATTTGGAGTTACAACAGGTGCAGCTTTTATTGAAAGCGGACGGTATAAAAAAGTAGTAGTAGTAGGAACTGATAAAATGAGTGGCATTGTAGATTATAGTGATCGTAAAACATGTGTGCTTTTTGGAGATGCAGCAGGCGCAATTTTGTTGGAGCCTAACACAGAAGGTTATGGAGTGCAAGACAGTTTATTGAAATCTGATGGCGTGGGAGAAAATTATTTAAAAATGGTAGCAGGCGGTTCTAAAAAACCGGCGTCTATTGAAACTGTGATGGCGAAAGAGCATTATATATTTCAAGAAGGTCCGGCGGTTTTTAAATTTGCGGTAAAAGGAATGGCGGATGTTTCGTACGAATTATTACAAAGAAATCATTTGACAGGTGATGATATTGCATGGCTCGTTCCACACCAAGCAAATAAAAGAATTATTGATGCAACCGCCGACCGCATGGGATTAAGCATGGATAAAGTAATGCTTAATATTCAGCGATATGGTAATACTACATCGGCTACTATTCCATTATGTTTATGGGAATGGGAAAAGCAATTGAAAAAAGATGACCTAATTGTATTGGCTGCTTTTGGTGGCGGTTTTACTTGGGGTGCTACGCTGATAAAATGGGCGTACGATACGAAGTAAAATTTATTTTGTAGCAATCGCCAGAGTAGCGATACTCAATTGCACATTATTCACTTTTAGAATTTCTGCTCCACACGCTTCTAATGTGGCGCCGGTGGTCAATACATCATCCACTAAAAGGATGTGTTTATTTTCCAATTGCGCTGAATTGCTGACAGAAAAAGTATTGGAAACATTTTCCCAACGCTGAATTCGCCCCTTCTTTGTTTGGGTCTCGGTATGAATTTTTCTAATTACATTTTTTGAGATAACGGGGATGCCGGTTATGGATGAAATACCTTCACAAAGAATTTGTGCTTGATTATATCCTCTCATTTTTTCTTTTTTTTCAAAAAGAGGTAAGGGAATTACTGCATCAATATTTTGAAACCGATTACTGTTGAGCATATTCGAACCCATCAAATTGCCCAAATAATTTCCAATGGATTTATTGCCTTTGTATTTTAATTCATGAACTAAATTTTGGATGATCGAAGTTTTAGAAAAATAAAATTCACTCATGGCATTTTTTACAGGAATGCGTCCCCAAAAAAGTCTTTCTACAGGATTGTTGGCGTGTTGTGAAAAATGAGTGTGCGGTAAATTATTAATACAAGATAAACATAAAAAATTCTCTTGATCAATTACATCGCTGCCACAGCCGGCACAGTGATGCGGATAGAGTAAATGCAATAATGGAAATGAATTGATGAGAGAAGTTTTCAAAATAATTACCTCCTTTTGGTTAATAATAATTTTTGATACAATCAGCCACTGAATTACTTTTACTAAATTAAAACTAATATCAATGAAAAAATTTCTTATTTCCTTTTCGCTGTTCTTTTTTATTTCTCAGATTGGTTTCTCGCAATCTTTTATGAATAGTTTTGGTTTGACACTTTCTTTTTTACAAGCAAAAAATCCATCTACCAATAGTTATAAAACTCAATCTATACAAAAATTAGGCACTTATTTTCCAAAATATAATTTGTCAGAAAAAGATAATTCCTCTTTTAGTATTGGTGTGCCATTGAGTGCGGGAATAGGAAATGTAAATGGAGGTGGTGATGGTGTTTTTTTTAGTTTTGATGTTCCTCTAATGTTTGATTATAACATGGGATGCAATTCAACTCCTGATAATGAAAGTGGCTTTGGCGGGTATGTAGGGTTAGGTTTCGGATACAATTATACAGGAATAAGTAGTGGTTACGGTGATGAAAACATGAATAGTTATGGCCCCATTGTACACGCCGGAATTAGTTTTTTAATTTCTAAAGATTCTCGACCACTCACTTTTGGAGCTTTTTATAAACTTGGCATGGAAGAGGGAAAATTTAGAACTTTTGGTATTAATATTTTATACTGATCGGAATCCGATAAAATTGAAGAGGAGATAAATAAAATTTGATAGGCGAATTGAAAATAAGACTACGGCTTTTCTAGAATGGTTTTTAAAATAAATACCTATACAATTCTTCTACTTTTCCTAAAGGAACAATTTCTATTTGCTGTTTACTTTTTCCGATTCCTTTGAGATTATATTTACTCACAATTATTTTTTCGAAGCCTAATTTTTCTGCTTCTGCAATTCTTTGTTCTATTCTGTTTACTGCACGAATTTCTCCACTTAAACCTACTTCGCCCGCAAAACAAGTGAGCATTGGGATCGCTACATCTTCATAGGAAGAAAGTAAGGCGCTCAACACCGCCAAGTCGATGGAGGGATCTTCTATTTTAATTCCTCCTGCAATATTGATGAACACATCTTTTACTCCAAAATGAAAGCCGCCTCTTTTTTCTAAAACGGCTAACAGTAATTGAAGTCTTCTCAAATCAAAGCCTGTATTGGTTCTTTGTGGAGTACCATATACGCTTTGCGTAACTAAAGCTTGTACTTCTATTAATAGCGGGCGAATTCCTTCCATCGTTGCGGCGATGGCAACACCACTTAATTGTTCTTCTTTTTGTGTAATTAATATTTCCGACGGATTATTCACTTGCCTCATTCCTTTTTCTGTCATTTCATAAATGCCCAATTCTGATGTAGAACCAAATCTATTTTTCAACGTGCGTAAAATCCGATACGCATAATTTCTATCTCCTTCAAATTGTAAAACCGTATCGACCATGTGCTCCAAAATTTTTGGACCGGCAATGTTTCCGTCTTTAGTAATGTGCCCAATTAAAAATACAGGAGTATTGGTTTCTTTTGCGAATGATTGAAATTCTGCGGCGCTTTCTCTTATTTGAGAAATACTTCCCGGAGCAGATTCTATGTACGGCGTTTGAATTGTTTGTATGGAATCAACAATAATTAATTGCGGTTTTAATTTTTTTATTTCTTTAAAAATAATTTGCGTATTCGTTTCGGTCAATAAATAAAATTGATCATTTTGAATTTCTAATCGATCGGCTCGCATTTTTATTTGTTGCTCACTTTCTTCGCCACTTATATAAAGTGTGATCCAATTTTTCATTTGTAAAGCGGCTTGCAAAAACAAAGTTGATTTTCCAATACCGGGCTCTCCTGCAACAAGGACAATACTTCCGGGCACAATGCCTCCGCCGAGAACTCTATTTAATTCTATATCTCCGGTACTTATTCTTTCATCACCGGTACTCGAAATATCTTTTAAAGAAATGGTTTTGATGCCAGTATTCGAACGCGAATATTCTTTCCATTCTTCTTTTGGTTTTTCATTTCCTTTAGTAATTATTTCTTCTACAAAAGTATTCCATTCGCCACATGCCGGACATTTGCCTAACCATTTTGCACTTTCTTGTCCGCAATTACTACAAAAAAAAGCAGTCTTCGTTTTACTCATTTCCAAATTTTATAAGCCATGAAATTAAACTAATTGCGTTGAAAAATAATTTCTACAATTCTCATTTTCCGAAAAGAAAATATTCTAACCAAAATTTTAAACTTGAAAATTTTTTAGAAAAAAATAATGAAGAAGAAAAAGAAATGATGATTTAAGAAAAGAAAAAATAGCATAGAAAATTTTTCAATCAGACAAATCCTAAAAAGCAAAAGAGCCGATATTTCTATCAGCTCTTTGTACTTACTAACCCATTAAATTCTATTGCTAAATTACAAATTTACCCGTGATAAACAAATTAATTTTGGCTTTGAGTTGATTTATTATTCGAAAATAAATATTTTTTTTATTCTTATTTCTTTAATCTATCGTCTTGATAAACAGTTAGTTAATGTCAGATTCTTACTTCTCAGAAAAGTGATTTTTAAGTAGTAAAAAAATTTTTTTAGAAAAAATATGGTTTATAAAATAAACTACTTTACTTTTGTAAAAAATTAATTGGTATGAGCCGTATATTTCTTTTTTTATTTTTATTAATCAGTTCTATTTCACAAGCACAAGTGAAAATAGAAGGAAAAGTTACCGACCGTAAAAACAAGCCTGTAAGCGGAATAAGTATTACTTTAAAAGATACTTATGACGGTGCTACTTCCGATTCTTTAGGGAATTATTCTTTTTCTACATCTGAAAAAGGAGCTCATATTTTAATTGCTTCATCTTCTGAATATAATGAGGTAAATCAGCCAATTACCATCGAAAACACCAATTTAGTAGTCAATTTTGAGCTAAAAGAGAAGATTACGCTCTTAAATGCGGTTGTAATTAGTGCCGGCACTTTTGCCGCAGGCGATCAAAAAAAAGGTACAATGCTTACTTCTTTGGATGTGGTAACTACCGCAAGTGCCAATGGAGATATTACTAATGCTTTTAAAACGGTTCCGGGAACTCAACAAGTGGGCGAAAGTGAAGGCCTTTTCGTAAGAGGCGGAACTGCGACGGAAACCAAATTTTTTATAGACGGATCCTTGGTGAATAACTTTTTTTATTCAAGCCAACCGGGAATGGCAACGCGTGGAAGGTTCAACCCTTTCTTATTTAAAGGAACTACTTTTAGTTCGGGTGGATATTCTGCTCTGTACGGGCAAGCACTTTCATCCGTATTATTGATGGAGTCAATTGATTTGCCGGAAAAAACTTCGGCAGATTTTGGTGTGTCTTATTTGGGAGTCAATGCAGGTTTTCAAAAATTATCAAAAGATAAAAAATCATCTTGGGGCGTTACGTATGCGTATACTAATTTGATACTGGTATATAATTTAATCAAACAAAAATTTGATTATTTCAAAGTACCTGTCGTTCATCAGGGAGATGTAAATTTTAGAACAAAAACATTCGGCAATGGAATGCTGAAATATTACGGTGTGATGTCCAGCACCAATGTAGGATTTAGAAATCAAGATGTGGATTCATTGAATTTGAAAGATGCATTTGCTTTGAAGAATTTAAATATTTATCAAAGCCTTTCGTGGAAACAAAAATTAGGAAGTGGATGGTTGATGAATGCTGCGGCCACTTATACAAACAATGAGGACAATATCAATATGGAATTGCAAGATGCCAATAATCAAAAGCAATCCATCAATTCTGATCCATTATATGCACAGAAAAATTTTAAAGTAGATAACAAAGGAAATTATACCAATGGAAAATTAGTGCTGGAAAAAAGAATGGGAGGTATTAATGTGATCCGCTTTGGTAGTGAGTATAATTTTAGCAATGAAAAAAATCAATACACACAATACGATGGAAAGGTATTTTTTAGAAATCTAAATGAAACTATTTTTTCCGGCTTTGCCGAAACAGATATTTATCTCACCAAAGAATTTGCAGCAAAATTGGGAGTACGTACCGAACATTCTGCCATGCTTCAACAATGGAATGTAGCTCCGAGATTTTCTTTGGCGTATCAATTCCCTGATCGAGGGCAAGTATCTGCGGCCTATGGAATTTATTATCAAAATCCGGAGAATAAATATTTGCCTTCAGTAGATGCATTACATTTTCAAAAAGCAACTCATTACATTCTTCAATATCAAAAAATAGGAAGCGGTCGCACTTTCAGAACAGAAATTTTTTATAAAAAATATGATGATTTAGTAAAGACATCAAAAGATAAAAATAGTTTTACAGCAATCAATAATGAAGGATTTGGTGATGCAAAAGGAATAGAATTTTTTTGGAGAGATAAAAAAACAATTACTGATTTTGACTATTGGATTTCCTATTCTTTTTTGGATACAAAAAGAGATTTTTTAAATTATCCCACTGCGCTACAACCCACGTTTGCAGCGAAACACACCGCATCTTTGGTATTGAAGAAATTTTTTCTACCGATAAAAACTCAATTCAATGCTTCGTACACTTTTGCTTCCGGAAGGCCTTATTATAATTTAGTTTTTGATAACGGTTCACAAACTTATCAGATGAAGGAACAAGGTCTTACTAAAAATTATAATGATGTAAGTTTTAGTATCAATTACATTCCATCAATTGGAAAAAAAGATACCAAAAGTTTTACTGTATTTGTTTTTCAGGTGACCAATATTTTGGGGTTCAACAATGTGTACACTTATAATTTTTCGGCGAATGGAAAAAATAAAGTGGCGGTAACTGCACCGGCAAAACGATTTTTATTTATTGGATGTTTTATCAGTCTGGGAATTGATAGAACCGAAGATGCAATTAATAATCATTTATAATTTTCATAAAAATCTTTTCTAAATCTAAAAACAAAAATCATGAAAACAGAAGCAGAATTAAAAGAAGAATCCTTATGGAGAATCGCTAAGAAGAGAGCCAAATTCAAGCGTAGTCTTTTGGTATATGTTATTATGAACGCTTTCTTCTGGGTCATTTGGTATTTCAGCGGAGAAAGAATTCATTTCTCTTCCGATAAAGAATGGAGTCATATTCCGTGGCCATTATGGGCCATGATTGGATGGGGAATCGGACTCATTTTCCAATATATCGGAGCTTATCATTCGCCCGATACACTTGAACAACGTGAATACGAAAAATTAAAAAACAACAATTCATAAAATTAAAAAACAAAAAAAATGAAACAACTCTTTTTATTAGTGACAGCAACTTGCTTCACTATTCTCACCTTTGCGCAAAGTGAAAAATATATCAGCAATATGAAAAAAAATATTGCTCAATTAGATTCCAATTTTACTACAGAAATGGCCAACAGTTTTGTGAGAATTGGAGATGCGGAAAAAACGCAATGGCTTCCTTATTATTACGCCGCCTATTGTTATGTAATGCAAGCCTATACAGGCAAAGATAATTCTGTAAAAGATGCATTGGCAGATAAAGCAACTGCATTAATTGACCAAGCTTCCTCCATTTTGGGTAAAGATAATTCTGAAATAAAAGTGATCAAAAGTATGATTGCAACAGCCCATTTAATGGTAGATCCGCAAAGTAGATTTATGACTTATGGGCCCGAAGCAGCTTCTTATAGTGAAGATGCAAAATCATTGGATTCTACAAATCCGCGTCCGATTTTATTAGATGCACAAATGAAATTTTATACGCCTGAAGCATTTGGCGGTGGTAAAGATGTAGCCAAAGTATTGTTTGACAAAGCCGCATTATTATTCGCTAATTTTAAACCGGAGACAGAAATTTCACCAATGTGGGGTAAGGGAACTTTAGAATATTTCCTTTCACAATACAAATAATTAATAATGAAACAAGAAACTGTACTGAATGAATCACAGAGTTTAGAATTAATTGCCTCAATGATCAATAAGGCAAAAAATAATTTTGCTGAAAATGGTATGCTATATCTTTTATGGGGTTGGGTAGTTTTAATTTGTTGTACCACACAATTTATTGCTTCATATTTTTTTAATTTACCCTATGCACATTTTGTATGGTTTCTTACTTGGGCTGTAGTGATTTATCAAATATTTTATTTGAGAAAAAGAAAACAATTACAAAGGTCAAAAACCTACACCAATGAAATTACCGGAATGGTATGGTTAGTATTTTTTATTTGCATGGTGTTAGTCATATTCATCAGTATTCAATTTCAAAATGCCGAAATGATCAATCCACTATTGTTGGTATTGTATGGTGTACCTACAGTGCTTTCGGGTGCGATCATGAAATTTAAACCATTAGTCTTCGGCGGTATTTTTTGTTGGGTATTGGCAGTAATTTCTCCTTTTGTCAAAGTAGAATTTCACATGTTGTTGATAGCACTATCTGTTATTGCAGCTTGGATCATTCCCGGATATTTATTACAAGTAAAGTACAAAAAAGAAAATTAAAATTATGAATGAAAAAGATTTGAAACACGAAGAAAGCCTCCGTATCATTCATGAAATGATTGACAATGCGCGTAGTCGAATTGTAGACAATGGCATTAGTTGGCTTCTCTGGGGATCGCTTATTATTCTGGCTTCTTTAGCTACTTTTTTTTCTGATAGATGCTGAAGCGGAAAATATTTTTATTGGCTGGAATGTATTTGGCATTATTGCTATCATCATCTTTTTTTATAATTGGCTTAAGCCTCAAAAAAAGAAAGTAAAAACTTATATAGATGAAATTCTACAATGGGCCGAAGTGGGCTTTGCGATTAGTTTGTTTGTTATCATTTTTTCAATAAATATCAGTGTAGGCCCTAATAATGGGTTCGGATATTTCTTAATGCTGTATGCTTTCTTAATGATGATACAAGGCGGTGCAATGAAATTCAAACCTTTGATTTTTGGAGCCGTTATTAATTGGATAGGAGCATTGGCGATATTTTATTGCACCGTTTTTAAATATGATATGCTCATCACAGCGGCGGCTGTTTTTATTGGTTATATTATTCCCGGTTTCATTTTATACAAGCAGGCAAAAAAAAGTAATTCATTCTAAAGCATGGAATTTAAAGAACTCGATCCTTTACTGCATTCTCAATTACGATTGGCCATTATGTCGCTATTAATTAGCGTAAAGGAGGCGGAGTTTACTTTTTTAAAAGAAAAGACCAATGCTACCGCAGGAAATTTGAGCGTGCAACTTTCTAAATTAAAAGAAGCTGACTACATTGAGATCACCAAAAAATTTCACAATAATTATCCGCAAACCATCTGTAATATAACACCCACGGGCATTTCAGCATTCGAAAATTATGTAGAAGCTTTACAAAGCTATATGAAAATGTAAAAATTTTAAGCCGTTTAAATTGTGAATAAACAAGCTATTTTTGGGAAAGAATTATTCTAATAATTACCGTTTCTTTTTAGGAAATAAGGCTATTTTTTTGTAAATTTGCCAATCATATTTTTTACCAATAAAGTAATTATATCCCCCAATTTATGGCAGACCAATTAGTAGAACCAGTTGTACCTCAGAAAGGAAATTATGGTGCCGATAGTATTCAAGTTTTAGAAGGCCTCGAAGCAGTTAGAAAACGTCCCGCAATGTATATTGGTGATGTAGGTAACAAAGGTTTACATCATTTAGTTTATGAAACTGTAGATAATTCCATTGATGAAGCACTTGCAGGATATTGTACTGAAATAAGTGTAACCATTAATCCCGATAATTCTATAACAGTATTAGATAATGGTAGAGGAATTCCGACAGGAATTATGAAGAAAGAGGGCCGTAGCGCACTTGAAGTAGTAATGACTGTATTACACGCTGGTGGTAAGTTTGATAAAAATACCTATAAAGTAAGTGGTGGTTTGCATGGTGTAGGTGTTAGTTGTGTAAATGCATTGAGTACTAAATTTCATGCGGTAGTGCATCGTGAAGGAAAAATCTTTGAACAAGAATATGAAAAAGGCATTCCGTTATATCCTGTTAGGGAAATCGGTGTTACCGATAAAACAGGTACAGAAATTACCTTTCTGCCGGATGCTTCCATCTTTATTGTATCAGAATATAGCAGAGATATTCTTGCCAATAGATTGAGAGAATTATCTTTTTTAAATAAGCAAATTACTATTGTACTGAATGATCTTCGCGAAACAGATGAAGATGGAAAAACTTTTACCAAAGTATTTCATAGCGAAGGCGGTATTGTAGAGTTTGTAGAAATCATCGATAAAAATGCAAATCGACAATCCTTACTTCCGCATGTAATTTATTGTGATGGTTATGATGAAGTGAATAATGTAACGGTAGAAGTGGCGATGAATTACAATACAGGCTACCAAGAACATTTATTCAGTTATGTAAATAATATCAATACTATCGAAGGCGGTACACATGTATCGGGATTTCGTCGTTCTATCACGCGAGTTTTTAAAAGCTATGGTGAAAAACAAGGTATGTTTGAAAAAGCCAAAGTAGAAATTGAAGGCGATGATTTTAGAGAAGGCTTAAGTGCAATTATTTCTGTAAAGGTTCCTGAGCCTCAGTTTGAAGGGCAAACAAAAACCAAATTAGGAAATAATGAAGTAATGGGAATTGTAGATTCTACATTGAGTAAAGTATTAACAGCTTTCTTAGAAGAGAATCCTAAAGAAGCAAAAATCATTATTCAAAAAGTAATTCTTGCCGCACAAGCCAGAGCCGCTGCGAAAAAAGCACGAGAAATGGTGCAGCGCAAAAGCGTACTTTCAGGTGGTGGGCTACCGGGCAAATTAGCCGATTGCAGTGAAAAGGATCCATTCAAATGCGAATTATTTTTAGTGGAAGGAGATTCGGCCGGAGGTACTGCTAAGCAAGGAAGAGATAGAAGTTATCAAGCGATATTACCCTTACGTGGTAAAATATTGAATGTAGAAAAAGCAATGGAGCATAAGATCTACGATAATGAAGAGATCAGAAATATGTTCACGGCGCTTGGTGTAAAGATTGGCACTCCCGAAGATCCAAAAGCATTAGACTTAAGTAAATTAAGATATCATAAATTAATCATCATGACGGATGCGGATGTGGATGGTAGTCATATCGCTACGCTTATTCTTACTTTCGTCTATAGATACATGAAAGAATTAGTAGAACAAGGATTTGTGTACATTGCTCAGCCGCCTTTATATCTATTAAGAAAAGGAAAAGAACAATCTTATGCTTGGAATGAAGAAGATAGAAAAGCTTGGATACAATTAGTAGCTGCCGGAAATGAAAGCTCTGTCAACATTCAGCGGTACAAAGGTTTGGGAGAAATGAACAGTGAACAATTGTGGGAAACTACCATGAATCCTGAAACGCGCACTTTAAAACAAGTAACCATCGAAAATGCAGTGGAAGCGGATGCCGTTTTTAGTATGTTGATGGGAGATGATGTACCACCTCGCAGAGAATTTATTGAATCACATGCGAAGTATGCAAAATTAGACGTGTAATATTTTTTAAAAATAATCAAGCAAAGCTTTTTCATTTTGAAGAAGCTTTTTTTATTGGCGTATTATTGCAACACCAAATTATTTTACCTTAACGCTAAATTGATGAAAGCATTTATTCTCGCAGTTTTTCTTTTTATTTCATTTGGGGCCTATGCACAAATGGATTATCCTATATTTAAACATACCAATAATATTCAACCATCGGATAGTGAAAAACTAACTTTAAGTCTTTACAATCTTAGTTATATCAATAACACAGAATATTTTACCAACATACCTTTGAGTGGTACTTTATTCGGCTATCAATTAATTCCTGAATTAAAATACCAACCTAATTCACGATTTGTGATTCGTGCAGGAGTGTATGTTCAAAAGGAATTTGGAAGAAAAGAATACACTTCGCTATTACCCACTTTTTCGGTAAAATATAAAGCCAAACAATCTTCTTATATCATAGGTACTTTGGAAGGAAATATCAATCACGGTTTTATCGAACCCATTTATGATTATAAATTATTACTTAATGAACGATTAGAAAATGGTTTTCAATTTTTCGTAGATACCAAACCTTATACCCACGATTTTTATATCAATTGGAGAAGGGCTATCCATTTAGGTGATCCGTTCAAAGAAGAATTTGATATTGGTTATAGCGCCAATTTTAATGTAATCAACAATAAAAATTTCCAATTAAAAGTGCCAATTCAAATGTTGTACTCGCATAAAGGTGGGCAGATTGATAACACGAATGAATCTTTGACTTCTTTGGTAAATGATGCCGTAGGGCTTTCGATGAATTTTAATTTAGGAAATCAATTTTTACAAAAGATCGGATTCGATAATTATTATGTGAATTATAGAGATATATCCGGCGAGAAAAAACAACCTTACATAACAGGCAATGCTTACTTGAGCCATGCACTCTTCAAATTCAAATATTTTGATATTGACGTAAGATATTGGAATAGCTATGGTTTCATTAACCCGCGAGGAAATTCACTATTCAGTTCTGTATCAGAAAAATATATTGGTTTAACAGAAACCCATCGCCATTTGCTTTTATTAGGATTCATCTATAATACTCCGATATTTGAAGGTGGAAATTTCAATTTCAGAATCAGTCCGTACCGCGATTTTATTGAGAAAAAGACGGAATACTCTTACGAAATGTATTTCTCCTACCAGATGGATGTGTTACTTACTAAAATTAAAAATTTAGGAAATCCACATTAGAGTGTGGATAAAATAAAAAAATAATATAGTAGGTTCTGCTTTAAATAGTTACATTTGAGTTCTACTTAGTAAGTAGTAAAATAAGGGAAACCCATTAATAACCATAAACCAAATTAAAATGTCAAAAAAGTTAACAGCCTATTGCATGAAAACCAAAGAGAAAAATGTTCCGATGGAAGATGCAGTTATTACAAAAACATCTCGTGGCGGGTACATGGCCCAAGGAAATGATGGCAAAGGAAACAAGATGACTACCATGCTTAGCGAGGCTACTGCTTTGCAAGCTGTAAAAGACGGCGTAGCAAAAAAAGGCTGGTAATCTTTATCAGCAAATTATTGAAGCGATACAATTAGTGTCGCTTTTTTTTGCTTCAACTTTGGAAAAAAGTCATTAATGTAAATGCAAAGAGCTACCCTTGAGTAGCTCTTTAATCTCTTGCACAATCGGAAGTTTATAAGATGTAAATCAATCTTTCGGTAGATTACCCAACAAGATTTTTTACAAAAGTATTGATCTCTGCCACGCGTTCATTATTAATTGCGTAGAAAATGAATTTACCTTCTCTTACTGTAGAAACGATTTCAGCTCTTCTCAAAATAGCTAAATGTTGAGAGGCAACTGATTGCTCTAAACGTAGTTTTACATAAAGTTCAGTAACTGTAATTCTTTTATGATCGTGAATAGTCTTAAGAATTAATTGTCTCAACTTATGGTTAAGTGCTCTTAATACCAATGCCGCTTTTTTTACTTTTACATAATCTACTGCTAATAGGGGATCGTTGTGGTGACCTTTTTCGGAATTGGTCTCGTGGGATAAATTTGTGTTCGGTGCCATTTGATTTTTAGTTTTTAATATGACAAGATGGATTTATTATTTTGTATCAACAAATATAAGGCTAAAAAATAGATATTAATTTTACAAATATTTAAACGGTCAATCTTTAAGATTTCTTTTGCATAAAATGAACTTCTTTCAAATAAAAAGCTTCGGAATGAATTAAGTCTGAATATTTTTTATATATCATTTTTTTTCTGCAGATTTCGAAAATAGACTCCGTAGTTATTTCAGCATCAATATAAAAATTATTATTTGATTGTATGTGAAGTTCTTTAAACTTGTTTGAACCGTTTCCTGAAAAGTAGATTGGATGCGAATTTGAGAAATCGGAAAAAGATTCCTCATTTAAAACCATAGATTGTGGTTGCATAATTTCTTCCAATTGATAATTATAAATAGCAGTAAACACTTCCATTCTTCTTGCATCAATCATCGGGCAAAATAAATCCGTGTCATTTGAGTTGGGCAGTTGTTGTATAGTAGAACAGGCCAAAAGTTCTAATGTATTAAATGTGATTAATGGTATTTGCAAAGAATAACACAAACCTTTTGCTGTGGCCAAACCTACTCGAATTCCCGTGTAAGATCCCGGCCCGTGAGTAACTCCAACCGCCTTTAATTGGGATAAAGAAACAGCATGTTTTTCTAACAATTCATGAATGGCTTGGTGTAGAAAAGCCGCATGTTGCTTTCTGTCATCATTGTACAAACTGCCTATTATTTTTTCGTCATCACATAAATTGATAATTGCTTTTTCAGTAGTTGTATGAATATTTAATACCATTATTTATTTTCTATTTCAAAAGAAGGTTGACAGCGTTCGTCCTTGATGGATAATTTTGATAAAAGTTGATGAATTTTTTCTAAGCCAATTTTTTCTGACCATTCAAACGGCCCCCAAGTATAATTGGTTCCTAATTTCATCGCGATATCTATTTCTTCTCGAGTACTTACTTTTTCCTTTAATGCATAAAATGCTTCATTAATTATCATGCTGATTACTCGCGCTGTCACTAATCCGGGACTATCTTTTACGATGATATATTGCCATCCTATTTTTTCAAAAAATGTTTTCACCTCATTTTGATTTTGAGTGCCGATTTCCCAAATATTTCTGTTTAAAAAACCGGACCATCCATTTATCCTGTGTATATTCTGAGGAATATTCATTTCCTCTAAAGTGTCAATCACCGCATTAATAAAAATAGGTTTTTGAGGTAAATCAGCATTCTTTAAATTAGAAATACTTGAATTTAAAATAAAAAATACATCATATTCGTCCCAATCTTTTTTGGAAGGCAGTTCATTACTAAAAAATAAAGAGAATTCCTTCGTTATTGCTTTACTTTCCAATTCTTCCTTTTGCTCCGCACTTGCATTGATGTAAATTTGCATTCTTCAATTTTTGCAAAAATAAGATTGTTAATTGAAGATTTTTTTTTGAACTTTAAACGAATTATAAAAGCTATGGATAAACAAATAATTAAAACAGATAACGCACCATCACCGATTGGGCCTTACAGCCAAGCCGTTACGGCTGGAGGATTTTTATTTCTTTCCGGACAAATCGCAATAGTGCCGGGCACATCTAATTTAGTAGAAGGAGATATTTCGGTAGAAACAAAACAAGTGATGGATAATCTACGAGCCGTATTAACTGAAGCGGGATTGAATTTTAAGAATGTAGTGAAAACAACTATTTTTTTAAAAGACATGAATCTTTTTGGTGAAGTAAATGAAGTTTATGGAAAATATTTTGAATCGGATTTTCCTGCAAGAGAAACCATAGCCGTAAAAGGATTACCAAAAGATGTGAATGTGGAAATTAGTATGATTGCGGTAAAAAATTAATTCAATCTAAGTGAATCCTCAGGTAATTATAACGGCACCAACCCATCATTATTTAACTGAAGCCCTTCAGCATAAAGGTTATTCTGTGCTCTATTCAGAAAAAATTAATTACGATGAACTGAGTGCTATCATTGGCCAAGCAACAGGTTTGATAGTAACTACTCGATTGAAGATCGATAAAGCAATGATTGATAGAGCTACGCAACTCAGATGGATTGGCAGATTAGGAAGTGGTATGGAATTGATTGATGTAGAATATGCAACTTTCAAAAATATTGAATGTGTGAGTAGTCCTGAAGGCAACCGAAATGCTGTAGCAGAGCATGCTTTAGGATTATTATTAAATCTTACTAATAAAATATGCAGCAGTTTTGAAGAAGTGAAAGAAGGTAAATGGATCAGATCGGCTAATAGAGGAGTAGAATTATCACAAAAGACCATCGGCATTATCGGATACGGAAATACAGGAAGTGCTTTTACTAAATTATTATCTTCTTTTGACTTGACTGTATTGGCTTACGATAAATATAAATTTGATTTTGGAAGCGGTTATATAAAAGAAGCCAATTTAAATCAAGTACTAAAGTATGCGGATGTAATCAGCCTGCATGTACCATTGACGGAAGAAACTCATCATCTGGCCAATGATTCTTTTTTTGATTCTTTAGAACAATGTCCTTACTTCATTTCTACTTGTAGAGGAAAAGTGACCGATTTACATGCTTTGATAAAAGCACTCAAATCAAAAAAAATCGCAGGTGCTGCCTTGGATGTGCTTGAAAACGAAAACTTACCGACCTACTCGGAAGAAGAACAACAACAATTTAAATGGCTTGTTGCCCAACCAAATGTCATCCTAACGCCTCATATAGCGGGTTACAGCCAAGAAGCTTTTTATAAAATGGCCAAAATTTTATTACAAAAATTGAAACTTGAATAAGTAGATTTTTATTATTATATTTGTATTTATACAACGCTTCAGAAAATTCAGGGGCGTTGTATTTTTTTTTAGAAAATGGAAACTGAGAACTTTAAATATTAAGCAATGAGTCAAATAAATTATGTAACCCAGACTACTTTTGATAAAATGAGAGCAGAATTACAACACATGAAAGGTGTGTTACGTCCTGCAGCATCGAAAGCAATAGGCGAAGCGCGTGAAAAAGGCGATTTAAAAGAGAATGCAGAATACGATGCCGCCAAAGAAGCACAAGGAATGTTAGAAGCTAAGATCAAGCAATTGGAAGGAATTATTGCTACCGCAAAAATTGTGGATGAATCTAATATTGATGTAAGCAAAGTATCTGTTCTTACTAAAGTAACGCTCACTAATTTGGCCACTAAAAAACAAGTGACCTACCAAATCGTTTCAGAAAAAGAAGCGAACCTTAAAGAGAAAAAAATCTCCGCTGCATCCCCAATCGGAAATGGTTTGTTAGGGAAATCTGTGGGTGATATTGCAGAAATACAAGTACCTGCCGGAATGATTAAATTTAAGATTGAAGAAATTACTGTCTAATCAAAACGTGAAAACAAATTCAATTTTACAAAAATAAAAATCGCCTCGAGAAATTTTCTCGAGGCGATTTCATTTGCACTCTTTATTTTACATTCACTCTTACGCCTTCGCTGTGTGCAGTAAATTCAGGAGCATACATGCATTGAATGGTGGTTATTCCATTACTGAAATTTCCGGCATGTGTTACGAACATTGGATATTCAAAAACGTAGGTTCCTTTATTTAAATAACTAAAGAAAAAATTCGTACTCACATCTTTGGTGGTTTCATAATAACCTAATCCGCTTTGCCATTTGTAACTGCTGATAACATTAGTAGGTTCCATGCAAGATGCGCGCATATCTTTCATGTGTACATATTCCATATCTCTATCTACTCGAAGTTCTATTCGCACTTTTATTTTATCTCCTACTTTTAAATTATCTCCATTATTCACCGGTTTTAATACAGGACCTTTATCTGTATTGGTTTCTACAAATAATTTTTTAGAAAGTTTCAAAGGAGTTTCAGCAAAAGTTATTTTATCTAAATTCTCAAAATATTGCCAATAAACTCCACCCCAGCTCGGACTGTTATCAATAGGCTTTTTAGTTAATTGTAATTGAGTTTTATTAGATGATGGAAGAGAAGTTACAGAAGTATTATTTTCTGTTCTGGTAACACTTAAAGGAGCAGAAACAGTAACTGTTATATTTCCCATTTCAGGTTTTACTTGATCGCCTTCAATTCTTCTTTTGAAATATCCGGTGCCGGCTTCTTGCTTTTCTTCCCAACTGTTGATTTTAGTATTACCTAATTGAATAGTAACATTTTTTTCTGCTGACAACCAATCAGTGCCTTGTAATAACAGCGCATATACTGCATCTGCAGTGGCTTTGGTTGTTTTCCAATTATTGGTTTGTTTATTTTTCAACAACCAAGTTTTTAAATCACCGATTGTTTTTTGATCTTTTTCAATTTCGCTAAAAGCCTCTATCATCAATGCTTGTGATTCAATGGGCGCTTGATACCACCAATAACCACCGCGATTCCATTCTTTCCAATACATTCCTAATTCTTCATTATTAATCGAATTTTCTTTTAAGGATTGTATAATGACTTGTGCAGCTTTCAAATCATGGGAACGATACAATGCTAATGCAATCATTCCTTGCATGTACTTACTTTGGGTAAGCCAATATTTTTTTGCTTGCTTACGGTAATAGCTATACGCAGTTTTGTTTTTTGAAGGAACTATTTGTTTTGGGAAAAAACTTCGCATATATAAGTATTGTACAATCGTAGTAGAAAGATTATTGTTACTCAACACTATTTTATGTTTCAATAAATTATCATAATCCTCCTGCATTCTATTATCTAAATAAGGAAGCGCCTTAATTAAAATTTGATTAATTGCATTTTCTTGTGCAGTCGGAATAGCATTTAATTTTTTCAAATGCCCAATGCCTGAAACAATGTATTGAGTCATGTAACGATTGTCAGGACCGCCTTTGAACCAAGTAAAACCTCCATTGGATGATTGCATTTCTTTCAATTTTTGGAGAGAATTTTCTAATTGTTGGCTCATTTTTACCGCATCAAAAAGTAAGGCAATATTTTTCTTTTGTTGCGCTTCATTTTGTGCATCCAATATCCATGGTGTTTCTTGGAGTAATACAGATTTTAATTCTTCATTTTTTTGAAGATTGCTCATTAATGCAGCGGTATCTGTAATTTTCCATTTTTCAAAAACTGCTTTAATCTTTGGAGAAGAATTGACAATTTTCATTGCCAATGCATTAGCATAAAAACGATTGAAAGTTTGCTCCACACATTCATACGGATATTCCATTAAATAGGGAAGTGCTTGAATCGCATACCAAGCAGGATTTGTTGTATATTCTACCGTTAACCCATAATTGGTAAGGGTTTCACTATTTCCGGATTGAATTAATTTCTCTAATTTAAAATCCTTAGAACCATTTCCTCGCATAGGTAAAGTCATGGTTTCTGTTACCAACATTCTGTTAGTCACCACAGGAATTGGTGCTTCTTCTCCATCACTCACATTGCCGGCTTTTGCGACAATTCTATAAACCACGGCACTATTAAAGTTGTTAGGAATTTCAATATTGAAAGTTACTAAAGCGCTTTGTCCTGCAGCTACTGTAAAGTATTGTACAGGAAAAATATTTTTAAACCAGCCATCCACCGGATTCATGGTGGTAGCATTTAATAATTGTAATTCTGATTGTCCGCTTACTTCTTTATCTCCAAGATTCACAATTTTTGCGGTGAATTCCATTCGGTCGCCTTCGCGTAAAAACCTTGGTGGATTAGGCTGTACCATTAATTCCTTTTGTGTAATCACTGTTTTTTGTGAATAGCCGCTGGCCAAATCTTTCGTATGTGCTAAAGCCATTAATTTCCATTGCGTAAGCGCCTCGGGCATGGTAAAACTAAATTCAATATTACCTGCACTATCCGTCTTTAATTCAGGAAAGAAGAAAGCTGTTTCATTGAAATTCTTACGAATTTGAATTTGAGATGGATCAGATTTTTTTTCATTCTTAGATGAAATTACTACTACCTCACTTAAAGATGAACTGTCCGATTCATCATTGTTTACTGTGGGCGGTGAAGTAAATTGGACATCTTGATCCATTTGTTTCATCTCTTCCTTATTCATTTTTTTTTTGTGACCCAGTCATGGAAGAAACTCCTCTTATTACAATATGGTCATTATATCTTTTGTTAGGTAGATAATCTAACTCATCATAAATTATTTCTTTAGGTGCCACATAAGGACTGCTTAAATAATTTTCAACAGAATTCACTGTAGAAAAATTTTGTTCTCCTCGCCAGAAATTGGAATTAGAAAAAGTAGGCCATACATTCAAACGGTTCCAAGAGTGTGGCTTAAACTGGTCTAAAGACGCATCATACATGGAAGCCAGCATTTCGGCAGCTACTTTTTCTCCTTTATTTCCGGTGATTTTTACTTTCCATTTTTCTTCACTTCCCGGTAAAGTTTTATCACGATAAGTGTCGAATGAAATGTTGAGTTCTTTATTACTCCAAGGAACACTAATTGTATTGCTTGTAAAATAAAATCGGTTGTCTTTTACAAAAAATTGATTAACACCAAAACCTCCTCTATCTTTTTCGGTTATAAAATAATCCCATTCTTTTTTATCATTAGAGATAGAAGAATAAGTATAAATCGTGCTATCATTTGGACGATTAACTTGAGAAATTAAATACAAATCTTTCGCAGAAGTACCTGTAATAATTTTCGCTGTATCGCCCGGCTCTAAAGGTTTTTGTTGATCATTGGTCCATACATATTCCATGGATGGCAAAGAAGAAGAATGCGTATCAAACACTTGAAAATATTGTTGGTCTTTTACTACTTCTCCATATTTATCTTTGGCTGTTGCTTCTATTACATACCAACCTTGGCTCAATTGTTTATTAATTGGTAACTGAAAATTGTTGGAAATAGTTTCAGATTTTTCAAGAACTAAATCACCCTTATCCCACGATTCTTTTTTTGTTTCATTCATGTATTCATCATGCGGGAAATATTGAATGAATTCATTTTTACTCAAAACAAATAAATCAGGCTCTTCCCACAATCTTTGCCTAATCAGTCTTTCAGGTGTTTTTAATTGATAAATTTTTATATCCGCTTTTACCGATTCAGGTTCTCCACTGAGATTTTTACTGCTGATCGAAATATTTTTAAGACTGTCTTTATTGATTACTCCATCTTGAGGAACGGTAATTTGGAGATTTAATGATTGATATCCCACAGGAATGAGAATAGTAGAACTTCGTGTTTCTCCATTGATATCGGTAACATCCGCTTCAACAGTATAATCAAAAACAGGGCTGGTACTTTTATCCAAACTGAGATCCGGAATGGCGATAAATTTTATAGAAAATTGTCCATTTTCATCGGTAGTAATTTCGCCATGAGAAATTTCCATGGATGAAGAAGTTGGAAATCCTTTTCGCCAAAACATCCATGGATAAAGGAATCTGGCTACTCTCCTTACTTTATATTTCACTAAAGCTCCATCAATATTATTGCCCGCATACGCTTTTGCAAAACCCGTTACCACTACCGAATCCATCAAACGATAACTACCTTTTGGTTTTTCAAATTCTGTATAAAATTTAGGTCTTTTATATTCTTCAACTGAAAAAAAGGCAAAAGAATAATTATTGATATTTACTTGAATGCCAAAAACTCCATTCAATTTATTTTCAGGAATCCGAAACTTACCATTGAAAGAACCAAAATCATTTAATACCACATTCATCGAATCTATTTTTTGAGAATTGGCATCATGAAAATATACTTTCAGTGAATCTTTATTTTGAAGTAGAATTGATTTTTTGGTGATATAATCTTTTGTTACTCCAATTCCTTTGAAATATACAGTTTGGCCGGGACGATAAATACTTCTATCCGTAAAGAGAAATACTTTGGCATTTATTTTATCAAACTCTTTTTGATTTTTATAATCGGTATCATTTTTTTGGTAAAAATTATAATACACATATTGTAAATCGTCTAAAAATAAATGATCGTTATCGTAATTAATTTCGAGTTTTACATTACTGTTTCTCTTGTCATTTTTATTTCTTGATAATTTGAAAAATCCATTTTTATCAGCAGTGATTTTTTCTTCTTTGATCACTTTATATTTTCTGGAATCATAATCATATTTCTCACTCCACACTTGAACGTTCGCTCCGCTAAGAGGCTTGCCTGTAGTGCGATCCAATACAAAATATTCATTATTGTTATTGATATAACTGATATTGGAAACATAAAAATTTTGCGCAGAAATTATATTTTTTCCAAGGTTAAAATTGTCTTCATTACTGCTCAATAAAATGTATTCGCCAACAGGTAATCCGTTTATTTTTATTTCTGTAGAATGGCTTAAATAATCGGTCGTAATAGGAAGTGGCTGAGCCCAACTTTCAATGCTTTTTTGAGCAGACAATTTTTGTAAATACTCATTATCCGACATGAGTTTTTTATTTTGTTTTAGCTCGTCAGTAAATGGAATTATTCTACAAAAAATTTGAGAAATGTTTTTAAAAGTTACGAGTGAACGAAAAGGAGTATTGGGCACATTTACTTTTTCGGTCGTGAATGAAAGTTGCGGTTTCAAAATTTCTGTAAGTACATTTTGAGCTTGAATACCTCCATTACTTTTCGGGAATTGTTTGATTAATTTTTCTAAAATATTTTTTGCATTTTTTACCGTATAATTAGAATCGGATTTATTATCATCGCTCAATTCTAAGGCCTTTTGATAAATGGTGTTAGCCATCAAAAAAGTGGCTTCTGCGGAAGCAGAATTAGTAGCATATTTAACACTTAGATTTTTTAACGCAGCTATATACAACTCGTCTTTATCCGGCATTACACCGTATTGATTTATAAAGTTGAGCCTTTCAATATCCACATCTAACAATGCATCTTTTTTTGCATCATTTAGATGAAAGGCCAATAATTGCTGAAATAGAAGTAAAGCCTTGTGTTGCAATGAGCCACTGTCTTTGGTCTTGAACTTGATCTGAATAAATTGTTCAGCCGGCGAAAAAGTATTCGTATCATCAATTACAAATGAGTAGGATGGTTTGGTAATATTTCGTTCATCATTTTTAAAAAAATCTAATGCGCGGTGCGCCAATAAATCAAACAAAGTAGGACGTAATTCGCGAGCGTTTCCTTTCTTTATTATTGCATCATAGGGTGCTAATTGAGTGGATTGTAAAAGTGAAATATTTTTCAAAGAAGCCAAATACAATTCAGAAATTTTTTGGGAAAAATCATCGGCGGTCCAAGTGACAATATCTTTCTTTTCAAAATTGACGGTGTTGGTTAATTGATAAATCTTGTATCGATTATTTTGAAAATAATCCCAATACATTTGTGCCGTGATACTTTGCAAAATAGATTTAGCAGGTTCTTTGGAATTGAGTATTTCCTTTTCTAATTCTTGAATTGCTTTTTCATCAGCATCTTCTTTTACATTTTTATCCAAGGAAATTTTAAATAATAAAGCTTTTATTATTTGAGGTTCATTATTTGTTTTTTTTGCGGAAGCATAAATTTTTTCAACCTCTGCGGCTGCAGATTGCGGCAAACCCTTTTCCATAAACTTTTCTATTTGATCCCATTGGGATTTATAGTCGTTCATTTTTGTTTGCGCTTGAGAAAAAAAACTTCCCGTAATAAATAGGGCCAGTAAAAATAGAGGTCGAATTAATTGCTTTAACTGCATGAATTGTAATTTATGGTTCGCAAAAAAATAGTGATTCAAAAATCGGGCTACCATTTTGATTATTGGTTTCTTGCTAAAAATACTATTATAAAAATATACTTAGTGTATTGAATGAAAGCTTGAACGATTAAATGGTAAGATGCGTAATTGGGGAAAATGCATAAACCGTTTTCTTAAAGCTTCATTTTGGGAAAAATTAGGGCGGAAAAATTGATTAGGTTTTGGCTATTAAAGATTATTCCAATCGCCTCGACGGGATTCATTAGCGACAAAGTGCTTATAAAAATCTTTACTGGTTCTGGTAACAATAAAAGCTAATTTATGAGTAGAAGTCTTTACCTCAGATTATGATACACCTTCTGTACATCTTCATCTTGTTCTAATTGATCAACCAATTTTAAAACATCATTGGCATCATCTTCAGAAAGTTCTACCGTGTTCATTGGAATTCGCGTTAATTCTGAAGAAATAATTTCTATCTTTTTTTCTTCTAATGCTTTGGTCATATTTCCGAATTCATTGTAGGCCGTGCGAATGATAATATTGTCTTCACTGTCTTCTCCAATTTCTTCTAAACCAAAATCTATCAACTCCAATTCTAATTCTTCCACATTGATGTTGTCATTTTTGATTTTAAATTCACCTAAGTGATTAAATAAAAATGCTACACTTCCACTGGTTCCCAATGTGCCTTTATTTTTATTGAAATGCATGCGCACATTCGCCACAGTTCGGGTTGGATTGTCTGTCGCGGTTTCTACCAAAATGGCAATTCCATGAGGTGCATAGCCTTCATACACTTCTTCATGATAATCCGTTTTATCTTTTCCCATGGCACGCTTAATAGCTGCATCCACACGGTCTTTGGGCATATTCACCGCTTTTGCATTGATGATACAACGGCGTAAAGAAGAATTGTTGTCGGGGTCAGGGCCGCCTTGTTTTACGGCAATATCTATCTCTTTTCCGATGCGGGTAAATTGCTTGGCCATCTTATCCCATCGCGCAAACATGCTGGCTTTCCTGACTTCAAAAATCCTTCCCATTTATTTATTAGTTTTAAGTATTAATCAATTCAATTTTATCCAAAAGATATTTTATTTTCTTACGAACTCATTACGGCAAATCTAAAATCTAAAATCTAAAATCTAAAATAATTCCTGCTATCACTTACTTTTGCGCTGTTTGATTATTTTCCTAAAAAAGTTTCTACAATTTCAGGAATCAAATTTGTTAGATGTTCATAACATCACAAAAAATATTGCGCATTCAATTAAACACAGAGTTAGAAAATGAAAGTAATGAAATTTGGCGGCACCAGCGTTGGAAGCCCCGAAAGAATGAGAGAGATTAAAACCCTTATCACCAAAGACGAAGAAAGAAAAATTGTAGTACTGAGTGCATTAAGTGGCACTACTAATTCCTTATCAGAAATCAGTAAATTATTGGCCAAAGGCAATAGAATTGCGGCAAAAAATACCATCGATGAATTAGAAAGACATTATCAAAATTTCATTTTGAATTTATTGACCGAAAAAGAGGCGTATGAAAAAGGAAAAAAAATTCTAAACGAACATTTCGAATTCTTCAATATCATTTTGAAAATTTCTTATAGCGAAGCTTTAAACAAAGACATTTTAGCTCAAGGAGAATTATTGAGCACGAAAATATTCAGTACCTTTTTAACCGAACAATCTATTCCCCATGTATGGCTTTCAGCCTTGGATTTTGTTACAATTGATCCTTCATGCGAACCGCAAATAGGAAGTATTAAAGTGAAACTGTCACAGATTTTACGCAATCATCCGCAAGTACCTATATTTATTACGCAAGGATTTATTTGTAGAAATTCAAAGGGCGAAGTGGATAATTTAAAACGCGGCGGAAGTGATTATAGCGCTTCTTTAATTGCTGCTGCAGTTCAGGCTTCTGTTTGTGAAATTTGGACAGACATTGATGGAATGCATAATAACGATCCTCGATTTGTAGAAAATACCCAACCTATTCCTCATTTGAGTTTTAGCGAAGCAGCTGAGTTGGCCTATTTTGGCGCAAAGATTTTACATCCTGCTTCAATTTGGCCGGCGCAATATTTTAATTTTCCGGTGAGGCTGCGCAATACAATGGAACCTGAATCAGAAGGAACCTTGATAGAAAGCGAAGCGGAAGGTGATGGCGTAAAAGCTATCGCAGCAAAGGATTTCATTACGGCAATAAAAATCAAAAGCACGCGAATGTTATTGGCATATGGCTTCCTCAGAAAAGTGTTTGAAGTCTTTGAAAAATATCAAACTTCCATAGATATGGTAACCACTTCTGAAGTAGCCGTTTCTCTTACAATTGATAATGATGCTTTTTTAAAAGAGATCGTAAAAGAATTGGAAGTGTTTGGAACTATTTCTGTAGATCCGGCACAAACGATTGTAACGATTGTGGGAAATAAAATTGCTTCAACCGAACATGTGCTTTCGAAAATTTTTACCAGCTTGGGCGATACTCCTATTAGAATGGTAAGTTTTGGTGGTAGTCAACACAATATTTCTATTTTGGTACCGCATGATCATAAAGAAAAAGCATTACAATTATTACATAAAGGATTGTTTGATAAATAGAAAATTCAAATTCAAATTTTTAAAAACAATTACGCTGTTCCAATTATTTAACAGTTACCAAGAAAATATTGGCCAAAAACCTTTTGTACAATGTGGAAACGCCTACAATTTTGTAACTTTGCAACCCTGTCAATTTGACTTTAAATTTTTTCTGCATCAAATTTGACAAGAAAACAACAATTAATCAATCAATCAGATTTATATGGCCGGATTTCTATCTATGCTTTTTGGTGGCAGTAAAAGTGAAAAAGACGTAAAAATAATTACCCCTTACGTAGGTAAAATAAATAAATTCTTTGAAGAATACCGTAATATTTCCAACGATGAACTTCGTCATAAAACGGTGGAGTTCAGACAAAGGATCAAAGAATATTTGCAAGAAATAGATACAGAAATAGAATCTAAAAATGCGGAAGCAGAAAAATTAGATTCGGTGGATATTACAGGCCGAGATGCCATTTACCAAGATGTAGATTCTTTAAAAAAAGACCGCGATAAAAAATTAGAAGAAGTGTTGATGGATATTTTGCCTGAAGCTTTTGCAGTGGTAAAAGAAACCTCACGTCGTTTTAAAGAATATGCAGAATTAAAATCGAAGGCTACAGATTTAGACAGAGATTTTAGTGTTACCAAAAAATACATTCGCATCGAAGACGATCATTCCATTTACCAAAATAAATGGATTGCCGGCGGTACAGAAATTACTTGGAATATGGTGCATTATGATGTGCAATTGATCGGTGGTATTGTATTACATCAAGGTAAGATTGCGGAAATGGCAACAGGTGAAGGAAAGACATTGGTTTCTACTTTACCTGCGTACCTCAATGCATTGGCCGGTTTGGGTGTTCATATTGTAACTGTGAATGACTACTTGGCACGAAGAGACAGTGAGTGGAACGGTCCTATTTTCGAATGGTTAGGACTTACCGTTGATTGTATTGATAAGCATCAACCGAATAGCGAAAACAGAAGAAAGGCTTACGAGAAAGATATTATTTACGGAACCAATAATGAATTTGGTTTTGATTATTTGAGAGATAATATGGTGCATTCTCCAGAAGAAATGGTGCAAGGAAAACATCATTTTGCAATGGTGGATGAAGTGGATAGTGTATTGATAGATGATGCAAGAACTCCATTAATTATTTCCGGCCCGATACCAAGAGGCGATCAACAAGAATTTGAACAACTAAAACCACGAGTAGAAAAAATTGTAGAGGCACAAAAAAAAGTGACCAACAATTTTTTGATAGAAGCTAAAAAGAAAATTGCGGAAGGAAATGATGATCCTAAAGATGGAGGATTAGCGTTATTCCGCTCTCACAGAGGTTTACCAAAGAATAGTGCACTCATCAAATATTTGAGCGAGCCGGGAATGAAGGTGAAATTGCAGAAGACCGAAAACCACTATTTATCTGATCAACAAAAAAATATGCACATCGTAGATGAGGAATTATATTTTGTGATCGACGAAAAAAATAATCAAGTACAATTAACTGATAAAGGAATCTCCTTAATCACCGGTTCGGGAGAAGATCCTGAATTTTTCATCATGCCCGACATCAGTGTGAAGTTGGCGGAGATAGAAAAAATGAATGCTTCTCCTGAAGAAAAATTAGAAAAGAAAGAAGTTTTATTAAATGAATATTCTGTAAAAGCAGAAAGAATTCACACCATTACACAATTATTAAAAGCTTACACACTTTTTGAAAATGATGTAGAATATGTAGTGATTGATGGTCAAGTAAAAATAGTAGATGAGCAAACAGGTCGTATCATGGAAGGTCGTCGTTATTCTGACGGATTGCACCAAGCGATTGAAGCAAAAGAAAATGTAAAAATTGAAAGTGCTACTCAAACCTACGCTACTATTACCTTACAGAATTATTTCAGAATGTACCATAAGCTCGCCGGTATGACGGGAACAGCGGAAACAGAAGCTGCGGAGTTTTGGGATATTTATAAATTAGATGTGGTTTCGATTCCCACGAATGTACCTGTAATCAGAACGGATGAACAAGATTTAGTTTTCAAAACCAAGCGCGAAAAATTCAAAGCAGTAATTGATGAAGTAGAAAAAATGAGGTCAGAAGGCCGTCCTATTTTGGTGGGTACTACCTCTGTGGAAGTGAGTGAATTATTGAGCAGAATGATGAAGCAGAAAGGGATTCAACATAATGTATTGAATGCGAAACAACATGCTAAAGAAGCGCAAGTAGTAGCAGAAGCCGGTTTGCCGGGAGCAATTACGATTGCCACCAACATGGCGGGTCGTGGTACAGATATTAAACTTGGCCCGGGAGTAAAAGAAGCCGGCGGTTTAGCGATATTAGGAACGGAAAGACATGAGAGTCGTCGTGTGGATAGACAGTTGCGTGGTCGTGCAGGAAGACAAGGAGATCCGGGTTCGTCAAAATTCTTTGTTTCATTAGAAGATGATTTGATGCGCATGTTTGGCAGTGAAAGAATCGCATCACTTATGGATAGGATGGGCTACAAAGAAGGCGAAGTGATTCAACATAAAATGATTTCAAAAAGTATTGAGCGCGCCCAGAAAAAAGTAGAAGAAAATAACTTTGGTATCAGAAAAAGATTATTGGAGTATGATGATGTAATGAATAAACAACGTACTGTAATTTATGGTAAAAGAAATCATGCTTTGTTTGGAGAAAGATTAGCATTGGATTTAGATAATGCATTTTATTCTGTGGCAGAAGGATTGATCATTACTTTCAAAGAAATCAATAATCACGAAGAATTCAAATTAGCGGTGATAATGAATTTCGGAATCGATACAACCATTACCAAAGAAGAATTGGATAAAGAAGGTGTGGAAGAATTAGCGAATAGATTGTATTATGAAGCAAAAGATAATTACAATCGTAGAAATCAGTTGATGAATCAACAAACACTGCCGATTATTAAAAACATTCGTAAAGAACAAGGCAATCATATTATTAATGTAGCAGTACCTTTTACCGATGGGAAAAAAGCCATGCAGGCCATTGCTAATTTGGATAAAACGATCGAGACCAATGGAGCTGAATTAACCAATGCGCTTGAACGCAGTATCACTTTGGCTTTGATAGATGATGCGTGGAAAGAGCATTTGAGAGCAATGGATGATTTGAGACACAGTGTACAAACTGCAGGTTATGAACAAAAAGATCCTTTGGTAATTTATAAAATTGAAGCCTTTGGTGCGTTTAAACAAATGGATGATCAAGTGAATAAAGACATTGTTAGTTTTCTTACTCAATGTAAAATTCCGGTAGAACAAAATCAAGAAAGTAGAATTACGGAGGAGAAAAAAAAGAAGAACCGATATGAGCAAAATGAGGCAACGCAAAGAAGAATTTGCAGGTGCCGGCTCAGGTCCGGAGTATCTTTCGCAAGAAAATGAATATCATGATCCTTCAGAAAATGTGAAACAAGAGCCTATTAAAGTTGAACCAAAAATTGGTCGAAATGAATTGTGCCCTTGCGGTAGCGGAAAGAAATATAAAAATTGTCACGGTAAAGATTAATCATGCCAATTGTCAATAAATTTTATGCCTATTCTTTTTGATTTTAATCTTGAAGAATAGGCATTTTGTTTGATGTAATTTCCTTTCATCCAATTTTAAAAAAAATCCATTTCTTTTAATAATACTTTTGCCTCTGAAAGTATCACGCATAGAAGATTGATCCATGGAAAATGAAAAGTAATATAGAATCGCTACCTAATTATTCAAAAAATATTGCTGAAAAAACGGTGTTTACCATTTTATTCAGTATCAGTTTTTCGCATTTATTAAATGATACTTTACAATCGCTCATTCCCTCTATTTATCCGGTTTTAAAAAAATCTTTTAATTTGAGTTTTACCCAAATCGGACTCATCACTTTTACATTTCAAATGGCCGCTTCTCTGCTACAACCATTTGTTGGAAGGTTTACTGATAAAAGGCCACAGCCTTATTCATTGGCCATCGGAATGGGTTTTACATTAGTTGGATTAACAGCACTTTCATTTGCGCAAAGCTTTGGTGCCACGCTTGTTTCCGTCGGATTAATTGGAATCGGTTCATCTATTTTTCATCCTGAATCTTCTAAAATCGCCTACATGGCTTCAGGCGGAAGACATGGATTAGCTCAATCTATTTTTCAAGTAGGAGGAAATACGGGAAGCGCTATCGGGCCTTTGCTCGCGGCGCTGATCATTGTCCCTTATGGGTTAGGCCATATTTTGTATTTCTGTATTTTGGCATTAATTGCTATTGTGGTGCTTACGAAAGTGGGCGATTGGGCAAAACGAAATTTGCATTTGATTAAGCCAAAAATAAAAAAAGCAGAGAATGATATTGTAAGTCATCTTAGTAAAAAACAAATCAAACATTCTATCATTATTTTGTTGGTACTAATTTTTTCTAAATATTTTTATTTGGCTTCCATTAGTAGTTACTACACATTTTTTTTGATCAATAAATTTCACGTTTCGGTACAAAGTTCTCAGATTTATTTATTTATTTTCTTGGCTGCAGCTGCGGTCGGTACATTCTTTGGCGGACCATTGGGCGATAAATTTGGGAGAAAATATGTGATCTGGTTTTCCATTCTTGGAGTAGCGCCTTTCACATTAATAATGCCGTATGTAGGGCTTTTGACGACATGTGTACTGAGTATTATAATTGGATTTATTCTTTCTTCGGCATTCTCTGCCATCTTAGTTTATGCACAAGAATTAATGCCCGGAAAAGTGGGAATGATATCAGGATTATTTTTTGGATTTGCTTTTGGAATGGGAGGAATTGGTTCGGCAGTTTTGGGTTCGTTGGCTGATCATACTTCTATTTATTTTGTGTATCAAGTTTGTTCCTTTCTTCCTTTAATTGGTTTGATCACTTATTTTTTACCTAATTTAAAAGTCAAAAAAGCTTAACACTTTTTCTGCTTCTTGTACTTGATTTTGCCTTTACTTGCATCACTTCGCAATTGCGTAATTTTGCGTAATCGTACTCTAAAAAAATAGACATTGAATTTACATAATACCATTAAAACTTTAGGCGAATTAAAACAAAGCAATTATAAACGAAGAAGTGTAAAAGAAGAATTGCGTGAAAACTTAATTCAAAAAATTAGTAAAAGAGAATTGACTTTTCCCGGAATTGTGGGTTATGAAGATTCTGTAATTCCGGATATTGAACGCGCATTATTATCGCGACATAATATTTTATTTTTAGGATTGAGAGGCCAAGCAAAGACACGTCTGGCAAGGCTTATGGTCGATTTGTTGGATGAATATATTCCGGTTATCGAAGGTAGCGAAATCAATGATGATCCATTTCATCCCATCAGTAAATATGCGGTAGATTTAATCAAAGAAAAAGGAGATGATACACCCATCATCTGGCAAAATAGAAATGCACGTTACAGTGAAAAATTAGCCACACCTGATGTAAGTGTGGCCGATTTAATTGGTGATATCGATCCTATTAAAGCAGCTAATTTAAAATTGAGTTATGCAGATGAAAGAGTGATTCATTATGGAATTATTCCACGAAGTAATCGAGGCATTTTTGTGATCAATGAATTACCGGATTTGCAAGCGAGAATTCAAGTTTCTTTATTTAATATTTTAGAAGAAGGTGATTTGCAAATTCGTGGTTTCAAATTGAGATTGCCGTTGGATATTATGTTTGTATTTACCGCCAATCCTGAAGATTATACCAACCGTGGTTCTATAGTTACTCCTTTAAAAGATAGAATCGAAAGTCAAATTTTAACGCATTATCCCACATCGATTGAGAACTCTTTATTCATAACCGAACAAGAAGCGTCCATTCATGACAATCAATTGAAAAAAGTAAATGTGAGTGATTTGATAAAAAGATTGATTGAGCAAGTTTCTTTTGAAGCGCGCAATAGTGAGTATGTAGATAAAAAAAGCGGAGTGTCTGCAAGGCTTACCATTGCTGCATTTGAAAATGTAGTGAGTGCTGCGGAAAGAAGAGCATTGATCAATAATGAACCCGAGACACAAGTTTGGATCCGCGATCTTACAGGCATCATTCCTGCCATCACCGGAAAAATAGAATTGGTGTATGAAGGCGAACAAGAAGGCCCGTATCAAGTAGCGTATAATTTAGTAGAGAAAGCCATTCGCACGCAATTCATTTCCTATTTCCCCAATCCTGAAACATTTAAAAAGAAAAAAAACAAAGAAAATGTTGTAGAAGAAAATCCATACAAAAGCATTTCTAAATGGTTCGATGCAGGCAATCAATTAAATCTTTTTTTAGACATAAAAGATGAAGATAAAATTCAACAATTGAATAAAGTAGATGGGCTTTCGGGTTTAGTAAAAAAGCATTATCCGCATGCGAGCAAAAAAGAAAATGCATTATTGATGGAGTTTGTATTGCACGGCCTATCTACCTTTTCGCAGATCAGTAAAAAAGTTGTTGAGGGCAAAATTGAGTTTGCTGATTTGATGGGGAGTATGCTAAACTTAAACGCCCAAACCTTCAGTGATGAAGAATTGGACGATGAAGATTTTTAATCCTCCTAGTATTGTAAAATTATTTACACAACATTTACTTCTCTCTCTAATGTTATTCCAAATTTTTCTTTTACAGAAATGATAATCTCGGTACTCAAATTATAAATTTCTTTTCCTGAAGCTTTTCCATAATTTACTAAAACCAATGCTTGTTTTTCATAACATCCGGCATCAGCTTTTCGAAAGCCTTTCCAACCGCATTGCTCTATAAGCCATGCCGCAGGAATTTTATAATGGTCTTCATCAATTTTAAAAAAAGGAACAGTTTCTTCGATTAGTTTTTTTAATTGAATTAAATCATTCCATTCATGAAATGAAATTACAGGATTTTTAAAAAAGCTTCCTGCATTTCCAACAAATTTTGGATCGGGTAATTTAGAAGTTCGAATTTCAATAATTGCATCAGATATAGATTTGACGCTTAGTTCCGCGATATTCATTTTCTCTAATTGAGCTGCTATCGCACCATAAGAAATATTAAATTTGGGTTTTTTTTGAAGACGAAAAGTAACATCAATAATTACAAATTGGTTTTTGAATTTATTTTTAAAAACACTTTCTCTATATCCAAAATGGCAATCATTATTCGAAAAAGACAAAATGGTTTGATCTTGTAAATGCAATGCATTTAATTCATAAAATACATCCTTAATTTCTACTCCATAAGCACCAATATTTTGCATAGGTGATGCTCCAACATTTCCCGGAATTAAAGAAAGATTTTCTACGCCTCCCAAATTTCGATTGACGCAATAAAGTACAAATTGATGCCAATTAATTCCTGCACCTACTTTAATAAAAACTTCATTTGCGGTTTCCCTAATTATTTCAATTCCATCAATTTCATTTTTCAAAATAAGGCCCTCATAATTTTTGGTAAATAAAATATTACTGCCTCCCCCCAGAATCATTTTTTGAGAAATATTTTTATAATGATTTATAATTTCTTTCAGTTCTTCAACTGAATGAAATTTTGAGAAGTATGAAGTGGATGCATCAATGCCAAAAGTATTATAAGTACGAAGCGAAAAATTTTCTTGAACTTGCATTCGGTAAAATTACTTTCAAAAAATTAAATGATGCCTACACAAATTGCTGTTGTTATTGGTGCGTCCGGATTAATCGGTTCGCAAGTGTTGGAACAATTATTAAAAGATGCTTCATTTTCCTTAGTGAAAATTTTGGTGAGAACCCCTTTAGAAATCGAACATCCGAAACTTCATCAAGAATTGGTGGATTTCAATGATGACGGAGATTTCAGCAATAAATTAGGTAGCGGAAATTGTATATTTTGTTGTGTAGGAACTACTCAAAAAAAAGTACACGGCGATAAAGAAGCGTACCGAAAAGTAGATTTCGATATTCCGGTAAATGCAGCACGATTCGGAATTGAAAACGGATTTAATAAATATTTTTTGGTTTCAGCTGTTGGGGCTAATGAACAATCCAAGAATTTTTATTTGAAATTAAAAGGCGAAACAGAAAATGCGATAACGGAATTCAATTTTGAAAGTATCGGCATTTTTCAGCCATCCATTTTATTAGGTGCACGAAATGAAAAAAGATCCGGAGAAGCAATTGTGAAAAAATTGATGAAATTATTTTCACTTTTTCTTTTAGGCGGGCTCAAAAAATACCGAGCTATTGATGCTGCTGATGTGGCGAAGGCGATGATTCAAGAAAGTAAAAAATCAAATACAGGGGTACATTATTTTACATACGAATCAATGAAGGATTTGGCCAAAAATTAAAAAGGATCTACATCCACAATAGTAACCACGCTTCTATATTTTTTATTGGATTTTAAATAATTAAGATGATTTGATAACACTTTTTTTTGGTTAATTAATTGTGCAGCGTCTTGATGTAATTTTATAAGAATTTCCATTAAATACATATTCCTCACTCGGTTGATGACCGGTGCTGCTGGCCCCACTATATTTTTAAAATCCTTTTCTAAAATAGTACCCAAGATTTCTGCCGCTTCTGTTACTACTTCTTTCATCGCATGTTTCAGAGTGATGCGAATTAATCTGCTAAAAGGCGGATAAAAAAATTGTTGACGCATCGCCATTTCATAATCGTAAAATTGAAGATAATCATGCTCTTTTACGAAATTTAAAACAGGATGATTGGTTTTCGATGCTTGAATAAGAACCAGTCCCCGCGCATCTTTGCGGCCTGCTCTTCCACTCACTTGCTCCATTAATTGAAACGCTCTTTCATTTACCCTAAAATCAGCAAAACTTAACAAACCATCTGCATCTAATACTCCAACCAAACTTACATTTTCAAAATCTAATCCTTTGACCACCATTTGCGTACCGGCTAAAATATCTATTTGATGTTGTTCAAATAATTTAATTAAAGTATCATGCGCATTCTTTCCGCGCACCGCATCTACATCCATTCGTGCGGTTTTGTATTTTGGGAAATCTTCCGTCAATTCTTCTTCAACTTTTTCTGTTCCAAAATTTTTCTCTTTCCAATTTACGCTACCACATGCAGGACAAGTACTTAGTTTGGGGTAGGTATTTCCACAATAATGGCAATGCAATTTGTTCGAGAATTTATGCAGCGTAAGTGTTACCGCACAATTTGCACATTGTGGAATAAAACCGCAGGTTCCACAAATTAAAAATGGTGCGTATCCTCTTCTATTTTGAAAAAGAATTACCTGCTTATCATTTTGTAAAGCATTTTCAATCTCTGCTTTTAATTGTGGTGAAATCATCACCTTACCTTTCTTAGAAGCAGCGACAGTTTTGGTATCGATAATTCTTATTTCCGGTAATTGTGTGCCACCAAATCTTTCTGTAAGATGTACTAAAGCATATTTATTTTTAAATGCATTGTAATAACTTTCTAAAGAAGGAGTAGCACTTCCTAATAAAACTTTGGCTCCATACAAGGAAGCATAATAAATTGCCGCGTCGCGTGCATTGTAGCGTGGTGCCGGGTCTTGTTGTTTGAAAGATGGATCATGCTCTTCATCTACAACTATTAAACCTAAATTATTGAAAGGCAGAAATAAAGCGCTTCTTGCTCCTAAAATAATTTTTAACTCTCCTGATTTTATTTTATTCCAGATCTCTACTCTTTCATTATTATTAAATTTAGAATGGTAGATAGCAATATTTCCGCCGAAATACATTTGTAATCTTCGTATGATCTGTGCCGTTAGTGTTATCTCCGGAAGCAAATACAAAACTTGCTTTCCTTCTTGTACCATTTGTCCAATTTGCTGAATGTATAATTGGGTTTTTCCGCTGCTGGTAACTCCATGTAATAAACAAACTTCTTTGTTGGTAAAAGCTGCATTGATTTCTTTCAGTGCTTTTTTTTGTCCATCATTTAATTCAAAATTGATTTCCATCATTTTGGGTAAAGAAGGTAATCTATCAATACTTCTTTTTTGGGAGAAAAGAATTTTCTTATCAATCAAACCCTTTAGCTGCGCGGCACTCGCATTAGTCTTTTTTAAAAGTTGCGGTTGAGTTACTTCATTTTCTGTTTTTGTAAAATGCAAAAATGCCAATAGTAATTCTAATTGTTTTGGCGCTCTCGATAAATCATTCATCAATTCATTCATCCTTTCGTCATTGAGGTAAAACGGATTAATGGAAATGAAATTTTCAGTTTTTAATTTATATTTTTCTGATAAGGATTCCCAGACGAAACATACTTTTTTTTCAATCAACATTTTTATTAAGGGATACACGTGCGCCAAATTGGTGACTTGCTGTACCTCTGTAATCTTTAATTCTTTTTTAATTAATAATGCTTCGGCTAATAAATATTCATCATCATTTAATTGAGAAAAATCATCACCATATTCTTCATTGAAAATTAAAATAGCCTCGCTGCTTAATTTCAAATGCGTTGGTAAAGCGGCTGCCATTACTTCGCCTTCGCTGCACATATAGTAATCGCTGATCCATTTCCAAAATTGTAATTGTTTGGGATAAATAACCGGCTCATCATCTATTACGCCCAAAATATCTTTGGTTTCAAATGCAGGTTTTTTAAAAAAAATGGATTTAATAATGCCGGCGTATTTTTTATTTTTTCCAAAAACAACTTCTACTCTGCAACCGATTTGTAATTTCTTCACCAAATTTTCCGGTACTGAATAAGAATATGTTTGAGCAAGTGCCAAAGGCAAAATAACTTCTATCCATGTGTTAGTTGGTTTTTCGATTTCATCAAATAATTCAGTAGATAGAGAATTGTTTTTCATTGCTACAAAGATACCATTGAAAAAATGTTTATGCTTTAATCCATTTTGCTTGATACTTTATTAAAGCTTCTTCCATTTGTTGGAAAATTTTTTCTTTCAGAACTTTTATGTCACCCTCAGATAAACCTAATGTGGGAGTTTCTTTAAGAAATACTGCTCTGCATTTTCCGGGATTTAATGAAAAGATAGAATGGTAATTTAATCGGCTATAAGTATCTAAAAATAAAATAGGTTGAATGGGCTTTTGAGTTTCAATAGCAGTGCGAAATGCTCCATCATAAAAAAATTTCAGCGGCTGATGAGTTTTATTAAAAGTTCCTTCAGGGCATAAAAAAACTGAAATCTTTTGGTTGATTAATTCAATCAATCGCAGTACACTTTTTTTTCTTTCTTCTGTATTCTCTCTGTCTAAAAGTACGGCGCCTCTTTTATAAATGGAACCAAAAATCGGAATGTGCGCCATTTCTACTTTTGCTAATACACGTAGTTTCCTTCCTTGCGTAGCATTCATCATCATCGGAATATCGATGTACGAAATGTGATTACTAATAAATATGTATTCCGTATTCGGGTTTGGTTCGTGTTCGTAAATCATTTTTGGAATAATGCCTGTCATGAAGAAAAAGAAATTGCTCCAAATGCGAGCTAAAGAAATTACCCAATTTCCGGCTCTAACCGGTTTTTGTAGAAAAGCGATCACGAAAAAGGGTAGGAGAACAAACATTCCTATTAAAAAAATAAGAAATCCGTATATGCTGAAAATAAATTGAAATATCTTTTTCAATAGAATCATGCCATTCAATTTTGCTTTGAAAGTTATAAAATGCGTTATAAAACCTTCCTTATAATAGTATTGCGTTATATGGAAAAGGGCAATTTAAACGGTAAAATCCTAAATTAATTTTTTATCCATGAATTTATTAGAAATTAAGGATAATTTTCTTACTTTTGCAATCCTAAAATCGGAAAAATATGTTCGCAATAGTAAAAATCGCCGGCCAACAGTTTAAAGTAGCTCCAGGTCAAAGTTTGTATGTACCCCATTTGAGTGGTAAGCAAGGCGATGCAGTAGAATTTTCAGAAGTACTTTTACATGATAATGAAGGTAAAATTTCTTTAGGTAAAGATGCTAAAGTAACTGTAAAAGCTGAAATTTTAAATGAAATGGTAAAAGGTGATAAGGTGATTGCTTTTAAAATGAAAAGAAGAAAAGGATTTAGAAAAAAGCATGGTCATCGTACACAATACAGCCACATAAAAATAACCGGTATTGCATAAGCGAAATGAAAATTAATTTTTCATTTCAATAATTTTAATTTTTTAATTCTAAGAATATGGCTCACAAAAAAGGTGAAGGTTCCGTAAAAAACGGACGGGACTCACAAAGTAAAAGACTCGGTGTAAAAATATTTGGTGGCCAAGCTGCTACTTCAGGAAATATTATTCTTCGTCAAAGAGGAACAGTTTATCATCCCGGTAAAAATGTTGGTCTTGGAAAAGACTTTACCATTTTTGCAACTACGGATGGTGTTGTAGAATTTAGAAAAACGAAAGGTGATAAAACCATTGTTTCTGTAAGTGCTTTAGAGGCTACCGTATAATTTTTTTTTAAATAAGTTTTGGTAGTTAACAAATTGTTTTTAATTTTAGTCTTTATTTACTAACCATTAAATTTTAAAAACATGGCAACTGCAAAAAAAGCGGCACCAAAAAAAGCAGCAGCTCCTAAGAAAGCAGCAGCAAAAAAAGCAGCTCCTAAAAAAGCGGCAGCAAAAAAAGCGGCTCCTAAAAAGGCAGCTCCTAAAAAAGCAGCAGCAAAAAAAGCGGCTCCTAAAAAAGCAGCAGCAAAAAAGGCAGCTCCTAAAAAAGCAGCAGCTCCAAAGAAGGCAGCAGCAAAAAAGAAAAAATAATAAAATTTTTCTTGCAAATAGCTTAAAGTCTCGATTCATCGAGACTTTTTTTATTGCCAAAACCTTCGCCAACAAAGGATTGTAAGGCGGTTGATGAAAATATAAAAATGTCCACTATCTTTAATTCATAAATTATTTTTTCAATTTTTTCTTAATAAAAAAATGACCAATAAAGAAATCGCACATCAATTTTCGATGGCTTCAAAGCTTATGGATATTCACGGCGAAAATAGTTTTCGATCTAAAAGTTATTCTGTTGCTGCTTATAAAATTGAAAAAATTCCAACGCCATTATCTGCATTAAGTAAAGAAGAAATTTTTTCTATTAATGGAATTGGAGAAACGATAGGAAATAATATTCTTGAAATATTATCGGCAGGCACCATGCAGTTTTTAGAAGAATTAATAAAAAAAACTCCTGAAGGAATTTTTGAAATAATGAAAATAAAAGGATTAGGTCCTAAAAAAATTTCAATTATTTGGAAAGAAATGGGAATTGAAAATCTGGGCGAATTATTATACGCTTGTAATGAAAATAGATTAGAACTGTATAAAGGTTTCGGAAAAAAAACGCAACAAAATGTTATTGAATCGATAGAGTTTTATTTAAGTCAACAAGGAATCTTTTTATACGCACAAGTAGAATCTTTTGCGAATGAATTACAAAAATTATTTCAAAAATTATTTGATACAAAATCGATAACCATCACCGGTGATTTTGCAAGACAAATAGAAGTAATAGAAATTATAGATTTCTTAATTCCGATTTCTATTTTGGAAATACAAAAAAAATTAAGAGAAGTTGAAGGCTTTGAATTATTGGAAGAAGCCAATGATAATTTATTATATCAATACAATCATGGAGTAAAAATAAAATTACATTCTGCCGAAACTGATTCTCTTATTCAAAAAAAGTTTGAAACAACCGGATCGGAAAACTTTATTACCAATTTTTTCAATCATTTTTCCTCATTAGATTATTCAAAATGTACCACTGAAGAAGAAATTTTTGCTCAATCGAAAATTCAATTCATTCCTCCTTATTTAAGAGAAGAAGGAAATATTATTTCCATCGCCTCACAATATAAAATACCCAACGTCATTCAACCGGAAGATATAAAAGGAATTATTCATAGCCACAGCAATTGGAGTGATGGTTCCAATTCTATTGAAGAATTGGCCTTAGCTTGTAAGAAAAGTGGAAAAGAATATTTAGTGTTAAGCGATCATAGTAAATCGGCCACTTATGCAAAAGGTTTGTACGAGGATAGAATAAAAGCACAACACGAATTGATAGATGAATTGAATGAAAAATTATTTCCTTTTAAAATTTTCAAAAGTATAGAGAGTGATATTTTAAATGATGGAAGTTTAGATTATAGTGATGCTGTTCTATCTACTTTCGATTTAGTGATTGCTTCTGTTCATTCTAATTTAAAAATGAATCAAGAGAAAGCAATGATGCGATTAATGAATGCTATTGAAAACCGCTACACGTCTATATTAGGCCATATGACCGGTAGATTATTACTGAGTAGAAAAGGTTTTCCATTAGACCATGAAAAAATTATTGATGCTTGTGCAGCTAATAATGTGGTGATTGAAATTAATGCTCATCCTCGAAGATTAGATATGAGATGGGAATGGATTTCTTATGCACTTTCTAAAAATATTTTGTTATCTATCAATCCGGATGCGCACTCTATTCCTGAATTTGATAATACCCGCTATGGCGTATTGGTGGCTCAAAAGGGAATGGTAACTGCGAAAGATAATTTGAGCAGTTTTAGTTTAAATGAGTTAGAAACATTTTTACAGAAACAAAAAGTTAAGCGATAATAGGAAGTTCTACAAAGAAAGTAGTTCCCATATTTTCTTCTGTATCAAACCAAATTTTTCCATTCACTTTTTCTACAATGCTTTTACACATGGCCAATCCAAGGCCGGTACCTGAAGTTTTGGTGGTGAAATTTGGGGTAAATATTTTATCAATCATGGATGCCGGAATTCCATTGCCATTATCCTTTATTGAGATGTGCACTTTATTTCCTATCAACTGACTTTTGATTTCAATAAATACTTTTCTATTTTCGGGAACAGCTTGAACTGCATTCTGAAGAAGGTTCGTAAATAATCGGTTGGTTTGCGTGTAATCCGCTTCCACCGTTATTTTCGCACGATCAAGATGAGTGTTGATATGTACTTTTTCATTGGTAGCATACAATGAAATCACATCTTCCAAAACTTGGTTCACATTGAACTTTTTTAATTTAATATTATCAATGTTGGCGAATTGCGCAAAGTCGCTGGCAATTTGAGAGAGATGATCAATTTGTCTCAAAATTATTTCTGCTACGTGTGAGGTTATTGTTTTTAAATCTTTATCATTTTCTGTAATCGCCATTTGCAAATACTGCAAGTTTAATTTCATTGGCGTCAAAGGATTTTTAATTTCATGCGCTACTTGTCTTGCCATTTCACTCCAAGCATCAGCACGCTCACTCTTAGCAAAATTTTTGGCACTAATTTCCAATTGCCGCACCATTTTATTATATTCATCTACCAATTCACCAATCTCATCATTGCGTTCCCAAACAATTTCTTCGTTGGTAGTTTGTAAATTTATTTTTCTCATTTTATTACTAATGAGCGTGAAGGAGCGAGTAATTCTATTGGTGATAAATAATGCGATAATGCCGGCGATAATAAAAATAAATGCATTGAGATTAATAATGGTAACAAGGAAATTAGAAATTTGGTCTTCCAAATTATTTTGAGAATCAAAAAATGGAATATTCAAATAAGCAAAAGTTTTTCCTTCTGCATTTTTTACCGGTACATAATTACTTAAATATTTAAGACTGCCGATTTGTTGTTCTTGAAAAAATTGAATTTTTTTCATTTCATTGAGATGGTAAAATGCAATAGGGTCCATCTTTTTACTTAGTATACCTTTTTGATAAGGAAAAGGGACTGAAGATATTTTTAAATCACCTTTTAAATTATATAAATTAATATCAGCCAAATGGATATCCGAAATTCGTTTCATCTTATTGGCTAAAACATTATTAAAAGAATTATCGTTGCTTAAATTAAATTCAGCTAATGTTACTGAGTCTATATTTTCATACAATTCATTTTTCATGATACGAATAGTACGGCCTAAATCATCTTGTGTAGCACGCTGGTAGCGGTTTATAAAAAAAAGAATAGTTGTAATTCCAATAATTAAAAAAGAAAAAACGGTCACTAAAAGGATCACGGTATGTATCTGTCTTCTAATCGTAAAATTCTCGAAGGTGAAATATTTTCTGATTTGTAATGGAGAAGATAGAAGATGATTAATCACATTAAAAAACAAAGATGAAAGAAGAAATGAACAAAATAAATAGGCAAAGAGCGTAGTAGATTCAATAAATACGCGATCAGATTTTACAATTACAATTACTTTATTTTTATTCGCTTTATACCATAGTTCATTATATCCATTTCTTTGAAGCGAAATAAAGGTTTCAATTGGAGAAAATAAATTGGCATCAATTGAAGAAGCAAATGGATAATCGTTATGGCTAACCGTTAGTAAATTATTTTGATAAACCGCATAAGAATAAATGTTAGAACTTTCGATGGTATTATCTTCTCGCTTAGAGAAAAACTCAGGATTAATCTGCCCTGATTCCATATCGCGCGGTTTAGAAATCAAAAACAAATAACCTAAGACATTTCCACTTGTATCTTGAACTTCCTTTTTCCCGATATAATCAAATCTATCGAACGATACATCGTAATAAAAAATATTAGGAAGTCCTGTCGGCTTACCATTGGTTTGTATCAAGGTATTGATGGAATTATAACTTACAGAATCTTCATTGTAGAGAGGACGATAGAGCGAATCGAAAGTAAATATTTTGGTGTCGTATTTATTAATATAACCCGTGAAGAGACTATTGATAATACTATCTTTTAGAAATTTGTTTTGTGTAGGATTTTTAAATCCATTAAAGATGTCATCAAATTGTTGAGTACTGAAGTCTGACAATGTAATATTCATCGTAGATGGAATGGCCAGGTCCATTTTCTTGGCAATATTTTCTGCATAATGTTTTCGCTTTTCTAATTCTTTCGATTGATTTTCTTTTACAATTAAAAAAGTAAATGAGATGGAGAAAAAGAGTAACCAAAATACATACAACGAAGAAACTAATTCTGAAATTTGGAAGAGTAAAACTTTAAAACTTAATAGAAATAAAAAGCCGATCATCCATATTAATAAAACGAGATAGAAAATAAAATGAGATGAATAGGGAATAATACTCAATACCAATAATCCGCCCAAAGCAGCTACCATCAATATTTCCATCCGATTTCCTTTCAAAAATACATGTAAAGGATGTAATAGAATTTGTACCAAAAAGAAATAACTAATGGCCAATAAACTCAAAATAATTAATCCAATGACACTGTAAATATTTAGAGAGAAAAAGTTTAGTACATCAAAAGATATTTTAGAATCAGCAACTAAACTCTTAATAATATTTCCGCCTAAAATGGTGATTAAGAAAATTAAACACGCGATTAAAATTGATGTGGCATAGATGTGCCATTTCTTTTTAAAATTTATTGCAGCATAATTAAAATGAAAATGATATTTTATAAAGAGAATCAACCAAAGAAATAAAATGGAATTAATTAATAAATCTCCCAGCGATTTTAAAATAAAATTGGATCTGTAGATTGAAGAACTAAATAATTCTAATTGAGAAAAATTGATAGGTATCGGAAATATATAACTCAATATTCGAATCGTAAGTAGTATCCCTGCCAGCACAAAAAATCCGAAAACAAATCCTCTTCTCCTTACCAAAAAATTGGTTAATGTATGGATGAAAAACAATACCAGTATGGATCCTATGATCTTTAACCAAAGTGCCAATTGGGAATCACTATAAGTCGTATTTTGAGAAATGGTGGAAAGATAGAAGAGTGGTTGATTGTTAGAATTCTTAATTACATGTTTGGTTGGTTGGGTGGTGATGTCAACAAAATTTTCAGCTTTATCCAATCCTACAAAATCATTTTTAAGATATTTATTCTCTGCATAAAAATTCCATTTCACAGGAATTAGAACAACGATATCGTAGTCTTTATTTTGTTGGCTTTTGTAAATTTTTTTGCAAGCAACATACCAGCCGTTACTCAATTTGTATAAAAAAGGACTTTCGTTGTTATGTAATATTGCTTCGTTGGGTTGTATAATTTGTGTATTCCAAAAAATAAGATTGGATGGAAGCGAATCATTTTTTTCATAAAGAAATATTAAGTCCTTTTGTGCTGTTAGTTGCTGTAAGCGGCTTTCATCGATTTTATGATGTATAATTTTTTCAAGTAAAGCTGTGTCATTAAAAAATTCTTGCGCCTTTTCTATTTTTTTATCAAGGAGTTGTTGGATATTATTTTGAACTACCTCAGGGCGAGAAGCGCTGCTCCAATAATTATTAATTATAAATGCTAACGTAAATACCCACGCGGCTATAACTAATAAGTAGTTATTTTTTTTTAGAAAAGTATCGTTTACTATCGTTCTCAATTTTATTGATTATTCTTTTTTACTTCTATCCAAATTTTATCCATTTCTTCTAAACTCATTTCACTTAAATTCAAACCTTTCCTTTGTGCTTGTTCTTCTAAAAGTGTAAATCTTCTGATGAATTTTTTGTTGGTAAGTTCTAATGCATTTTCTGCATCTATTTTTAAAAATCGAATGTAATTGATAACAGAAAATAATAAATCTCCCGCTTCTTCTTCAATATGATCAGTATTCTGTAAAGAAAGCGCTTCTACTAATTCTTTTTTTTCTTCCTCAATTTTTTCCCAAACATCTTCTTTAGTTGCCCATTCAAAACCAACTTGCTTTACTTTATCTTGAATTCTCATGGCTTTCATTAATGCCGGCAAAGAGCTTGGAACACCGCTCAATACTGACTTTTTTCCTTCTCCTAATTTTATTTGTTCCCAGTTTTTTTTAACTTCTTCTTCATTTTTTACTTTCACCTCGCCATAAATATGCGGATGCCTTCGGATCAATTTTTCAGAGATTCCGTTTATTACTTCTTGTAGCGTAAATTTATTTTCTTCTTCTCCAATTTTTGCATAAAAAATAATGTGCAACAATAAATCGCCTAATTCTTCTTTTAAGCCTTCCCAATTTTTTTCAGTGATAGCCTCGGCTAATTCGTAAGTTTCTTCAATGGTTTGCTGACGAAGTGTGTGTATGGTTTGCTTTTTATCCCATGGACATTTCTCTCGTAATTCATTCATGATTTTTACTAATGAACTAAAATCTGCTGAGTTAATTTTCATGTTTTAGACTGCGTAAAATGAGGAGATAAAAAAAGCACTGAACAAGATAAACAATGTAAGAAAAAATGAAACGCTAAAAAAGATGTATTTTAAGAATACGATTGATTTTTTATCCGGATAAAATTTTCGCATGGCTCGATACAAATAATATATAATCCCGAAGCCTATCAAAATACTTGCATAATTGATGGCAGGCCATTTTATGAATTGTCCAATTGCTTGAATACCTAAAATTCCCAAAGTACAAATAAGAACAAAAATTAAAAAATGAATGGAAAAAATGGCATGGCTTACATAATTGTATTCTTTTCTTTTTAAGTAAATTAATTTTAACCAGAGCGCTAAAAGAGGTAATGAAAAAAAGATAACTCTTGGTATACTGTGTAGTGCAGCTTCAAATATTTCCAAATTTACTTCACTTGGATTTTCTTTGAATTTTTCATTAATTTCTAATCTTTTGTAAGTGTCCTTTCTTTTTAACCAATTATCTTTTACCACACTGGCTTGTATTAATGAGTCGTATTCTTTTTTATCTCTGTATTTGTCTTCAGTGAATCGAATATTTCCGATTAATATGCTATCTGAATATTGCTTAAACTCGGCTCTGGTCATAGGTTGGCCATTATTCAATAGAGCGGTGTAGTTTTCAAATTCTTCTTGTGGCAATGATTTTATTTCAGAAATTGTTTTTTCTCCAATAGGAATTCTTTTGACATTGTATAAAATGAAAAATAAAAAAAAGAGCATAAAAGAAACAAATAAATATAGTCGAATAGGATGAATATATCTGGCTCTTCGGCCTTCCACATAGTCTTTGGAAACCTTACCGGGCTTGGTAAATAATGTTTTTAGAGTAATTAAAAATTTCCCGTCAAGTGCTAAATTAAGCCTGACTAAATAGGTTAGAAATTTCCAGAAAGGTTCTCTCGGTTCTAAATTTTCTTGTCCGCAATTGGAACAATAAAATTTGTCGATACTATACCCGCAATTAAGACAATTTTTTTGTTTTCGATAAATAGGTTTTGCCACAATTTTTTTTGAAATTTAAAAATGAACCGTGAAGAAATTCTAGAGAAAATTATTACACTTGCATCCAAGATTTAATCGAAAACACGACGATTAAAAACAGTAGAATGAAAAAAAATGAAAACATGAAAAGGAAAAATTTTAAAATAGTTCTCGCTCTTCTTTGTTTATAAAAACGGCGTAATGCTTTGTACAAATAAAACCATACTCCGAAATAAAAGGCTAATTGTAAATAGTCTAAAATTGCCCAATTCACTCGATCATCTAATTCATCTAATCCAACACCAACCAGCATTGCAATAAAAAATACTACATAAAAATGGAGAGTAAATACAGCGTGGCTGACATACAAATATTTTTTTTGACGATGATATAACAAATACAAAAGCAACGCTACCAACGGTAAAGAAATGAATAGCATTTGCGGAAAACTATGCAATAAAGAATCTAAAAAATCTTTTAAAAATTTGCTCCAACCATAGGGACCGTACTTTTCTGTAATGGAGATTTGTTTTCTGATTCGCATTTGATCCAACCAACCATCTTTTACCTTTCCAGTTTTTATTAAAGAATCGTATTCGGCGATGGATCTGTATTTATTGCTATCCCAAGTAAATGAATCTAATCTTACAACACTGTCTTTGTAATTTTGAAAAGTTACAGAATCCATCGGTACGCCTTTATTAAACTGTGCCGTAAATTTTGAAAATTCTTCAGGCGTAAAGTGATCGGTGGGTTTTAATATAGAAGCACGAGTGGTATTTGAAAGATCTTCTTCCTCAATATGATTTACAGAAAAAAAGATTAAAAAAAATGCAAAGGAAGTGAAAATATACAACCGAATGGGATTGACATAATCGGCGCGTCTTCCTTTAGAATATTCTTCTGCAAGAAAACCCGGTTTGATAAAAAGTAGTTTGAGGGTTTTAAAAAATTTGCCGTCAAAATGAAATAGATCACCAATAAAATGCGTTACAAAATGCATCACAGATTCTTGCGGATTGATATTCTCTTGTCCGCAATGCGTACAAAACCGATCCGCAACGTATCTGCCGCAGTTCAAGCAATCCTTCTCTTTTCTAATGGACTTATGTGACAAAGATTCTTTTTTAGATTTGATAATTATGGGTTAAAAATAAGTAAACAATCGTAGTACTTAATAAGAATCAATTATTTTACAAAATAAGATTTTACAAATAAAATAAATTTTTTACAAAAATGGTATCTCGTTTCTATCTAAGCCTTAGTTTGATTGGTTTTATTTGTGTGTTGTCTATGAAGGTAAATGCCCAATATTATTACAAAGATATTTTAAAAACCAACGAAATTAATCGTGAGATTGCCACTTTAAAAGAAGCGAATTTGCATTTGATTCAATTGAAAAGTTTTGAAGATGATGATACTCCAAGCGATGGATTTTTTTGTGAAAAAAAGTTGAATGCCGATTTTTCAAAATCGGAAATGGTTTCTAAATCTTTATTAACTGAAGAGTCTTTGGTGGCCACATTTTACGATAATAAAAATGGAATTATCAAAGCCGTTACTTCCACACCATCTGTAACAAACACCGTTTTATATGAATATAATTCTGATGGAAATTTGAATAAAATAACCATGGTTACTTCGTCTAATTTAGATAGCAGTAAGATGGAAGAAACACACGAATATTTTTATTCACCGAATAAAAAAGTTGAAAAAATGATTCGTAGAAAAAATGGTCAAATTGTTTCTACCATTGCTTTTCAAGCGGATGAAAATGGAAACATCATCGAAGAAAAAGTATTAGGAAAAAGTGGAGATATTAATTACCTCTATTATTATGATGCTAAAAATAGATTAACGGATGTGGTTCATTTTAATGAGAAGGCACAAAAGTTATTACCGGATTTTATGTTTGAATACAATACTAAAAATTTAGTAAAACAAATGATCTCCATTGAAACGAATGCAAGTAATTACATCGTTTGGAAATATGCTTATAACGAATTTAATTTACCCGAAATACAGAAAGGTTATTCCAAAGAAAAGCGGCTCTTAGGAACGATTGAATATGAATACAAATAAGGTTTACAATAATTGAATAATATCAAACAAAATAATTAGAATGGTCGCCATTACAATGGCCATCATAGTAACTCTTATCCATAAAGAATGCTTTTTAAAACTGCCTGAAGCAAAGAATAAAACTATTCCGCAACACACGAGAGAAAATAAATGGAGTGCTTTAAAATTTTGCATCCATGTGGGAAAATAACTCAGGAATTCATTTTGTCTACCTACCTCACTCATGCCGGAATTTCCAATTCCTGTGGATATCCAAATCACTAATAGAATTAAAGAAGGCAAAAGAAATAAGGCGGCTAATAATGCAGAAGTTTTGGATTTCACTCGAGTTTTGGTAGACATGTCAATTCGATTTTATTTGTCTTAAAAGTAAATGAAAAATATCGGAGCGACAAAGAAATTATTTATGATCTTCTTCTTTTGAAGACAATTTTTTTTAAAAGAGGATCTTTTTATTTTATTAATTCATATTGATGAAAGCCTTTACTGTTCTAAGTTCTATATGCTTTTTAAAAAGTTTAACATTTTTCAAATTATGAATTTTTAATAATGGCATGATTTTGCTACCTACACGGTTTTTGAATCTTAAAATTAGATAGATATGGCCCTTTTTACATTACTATTTTTATCATTTAAAATTTAAAAACCATGAATTCCTCTTTTAATTCGGAACACAATACCGAAATAAATTCAGTCAAAACTTCCAGAAACAAAAATATTGTAATTGGAGTTTTGATAGCCGCAATTGTAGTGCTTGCAGGCTTTCTAATTTTCAATAATAATCAGACCAAACAAACATTGGTGGCCCAACAAACAGAAATTGGAACCATAACTTCTGAGAAAAGTGAACTCCAAAGTAGTTTTGATGCGTCCTTATCCAGATTAGATTCTATGGCCACTTCCAACACGAATTTGCAAAATCAATTGACCGCAAAAGATGGTGAAATTGCTAAGATTAAATCTGAAATTCGCAGCATTCTAAATAAAAAAGATGCTACCACTGCCGAATTGAATAAAGCCAGAAAATTGATTGAACAATTAAACGGACAAATTCAAAATTTAGAAACACAAATTGCGAATCTTACTTTACAAAACGATTCATTAAAAACTGATAGAGTTAATTTAATTGCCGATAAACAAGTCTTAACACGCCATCTGGATTCTACTATCGTTATAAAAAGATCTTTAGAAGAAAAAGTAGAAGTAGCCTCTACTCTAAATGCTTCTAACATTACTATTACTCCTTTAAAAATAAAAAGTAATGGAAAAGAAAAAGTAAAAACATCCGCAAAACAAGTAGATAAATTACTCGTAAAATTTGATGTAAATAATAGAATCATCACACCGGGAACCACCAATATTTATGTGGTTATCATTGGCCCTGATGGACAGCCGATTAGAAGTGCGGGAACAGAATCTTTTAAAACAAGAGAAGAAGGCGAAAAATATTTTACTGCGATGCTTCCGGTAGATTTACAAACTGCCACTACTAAAAATATTGAATTCTCTTTTGCACCAACCGATCATTTCAAAGAAGGAAATTATAAAGTGCAAATTTATCAAAATGGATTTTTAATTGGCGAAGGAAATCGAGAATTAACCAAAGGTGGTTTGTTCGGATAATGCTTTTAATATGCACTTAATAGAAACTACCCAATAAAATATTGGGTAGTTTTTTTATGAAATTTCCATGGGATAATTCAACATTGTTTATATTTAATTATTAAAAATAAACGAATGAAATACATTTTGTTTTGCCTGCTTGTTTTATTTTCTTTTGGTAGTAAAGCACAAAAAATAGATCATCATTTACAAAATAAACTCACGGAACTATTGAAAGAATATACCTCAGGCGAAGTGGGTGTTTATGTGTATGATTTGAATAAAAATAAAATCGCTGCCTATCATGAAGACACTATTTTTCCAACCGCGAGTATAGTCAAGATTCCAATACTAATTGGTATTATGCATCAAATTAATGATGGCCATTTACAATATCATCAATCCCTTACCTATACGGATTCTTTGTATTATTCTGAAGGCGAAGATATTTTGGCTTCTTTTAAATTTGGAGAAAAAAATTGAGTTGGCAAAATTGCTAATGCTAATGTTGAGCACGAGCGATAATACGGCGAGTTTGTGGTTACAAGGGCTTGCCGGTTCGGGAACAGTAATCAATCAATATTTGGAAGAATTAGGTTTGAAAAATACAAGAGTAAATAGTAGAACTGAAGTCCGAAAAGAAAATTGGAAACAATATGGTTGGGGGCAAACTACTCCTAAAGAAATGGCTAATTTGATGAAGATGATTGTTGATAATAAAATTATTAATAAGACCATCAGTGAGAGAATGTTGCGTTTACTAAGTCGCCAATATTGGGATGAATATGCACTCTCTGAAATTCCGCCAAATGTAATGGTAGCTTCTAAAGGAGGTGCTGTGGATGCAAGCCGAAGTGAAGTGGTATATGTGAGTGGAGCCCATCCTTATATTTTTTGTATCAATACTAAAAATAATAAAGACACAAGTTGGCAATCGAACAACGCAGCTTGGGTATTTACGAGAAAATTATCGGCCATGCTATGGAAATATTTTAATCCTAATTCTACTTGGGAAGCATCGCCACTGATTCCTTAAAAAATAAAAATCCTTCACCATTTTTGATGAAGGATTGTAGGTGCGGCAAAGGAGATTCGAACTCCCACGCCCTTTCGAGCGCTACCACCTCAAGGTAGTGCGTCTACCAATTTCGCCATCGCCGCATTAAAAGGATTGCAAATCTAAGAAAACCAATTTATTTACAATCAAGTATTCAACACAATTCTGAAAGTAGTGCCCTTATTGGCTTCTGAAGATTTTACAAATAATTGTCCGCGATGATATTGTTCTATAATTCTTTTACAAAGTGAAAGTCCTAAACCCCAACCTCTTTTTTTCGTAGTAAATCCGGGCTTGAAAATTTTATTTAGATTTTTCTTTTGAATTCCTTTGCCGCTATCGCTGATATCAATGATTGCAGAATGCTCGAGCTGACTAATTTTTATTCGAATAGTTCCTTCGCCATTCATTGCATCCAATGCATTTTTCAATAAATTTTCTATTACCCAATCGAAAAGCGGAGCCGATATTTTTACAGGAATTATTTCTGCAGATTTCTCTACAATAAAATTTACTTTGTGGGTGGTGCGCCTTTTAATATAGCTCACCATATTTTCTATTTGTTCCGAGATGTTATGCTCTTCGAGTTGAGGAGTGCTTCCTATTTTTCCAAAGCGATCGCTGATCAATTTTAATCGATCAACATCTTTCTCCATTTCGTTAGAAATATCTTTTACATCACGCTCTTTCAACATTTCTACCCAACCTTGTAAAGAAGAAATAGGCGTTCCTAATTGATGCGCCGTTTCCTTTGCCATGCCCGCCCACACTCGGTTTTGTGCCGATTTATTTCTGATGGACATAGCATATAAAGTGAGTAAAATAAATAAGGCTACAATCAATAATTGTATGATAGGGAAATAGCGGATTTGTTTTAATAATTTGGATTCGCCATAATAATATTTATCTGCGATGTAAGGATTTTGGCTCAGTACTAAAATAATGGGTTGGTTAGTGGCTTTAAATTCTTTTAATTTTTTTTCAAGATAAATGGGAGAATTTATTTTTGTAGAATCTAAATTTCTTGTATCAATTATGCTATCATTTTCATTGGTAGCAATAATAGGAATATCATTATTTTTTTGTTGAATTCTACTGGCCAAAGTAATATCTACATTCGCGGGTGCTTGTGCAATAAATCTGTTAGCTTCTACCCATTGACTAATTTTTTCTCTTTCTTCTAATTCTATTTTTTTGGCTAAAAAATTAGAATAAAAAATGGTACCGATTACAATAGCAAGGGCAATGAAAGTGAGCGCCGACCGTAAATTTAGAAATTGCCTTAACATGCCGAAATGATTATCTTCAAATCTAAAAGGTTTCCGAGAATTATCGGAATAAAAATTAAAATCTTTTATGTTTGTAATTCATAAATATCACATGCTTTGAACTCCTTGCCATCAGTAGCAATTGTAATTCTTAATTGGAACGGAAAACATTTTTTAGAAAAATTTCTTCTTTCGGTGATGGCATCCGATTATGGAAACCTTTCTGTTATCATTGCAGACAATGCTTCTACGGATGATTCTATTCAGTTTATAAAAAAGAATTATCCTCAATTACGCATCCTAAAAAATGAATCGAACGAAGGTTTTTCAAAAGGTTACAATACTGCATTAAAGCAAGTTTCAGCAGATTATTATGTTTTATTAAATAGCGATGTAGAAGTTTCTTCTTCATGGATTACGCCCATCATTTCTTTGATGGAAAATGATAAAAAAATTGGAGCATGTCAACCAAAAATTTTATCGTATCAACAAAAGGATAGGTTTGAATACGCCGGAGCAAGTGGCGGTTGGATTGATCAATGGGGTTATCCATTTAACAGAGGAAGAGTTTTTGATTCTTGCGAAAAAGATACAGGACAATATGATAATTCCACGCCGATTTTTTGGGCAACAGGTGCAGCCTTATTTGTTCGAGCTTCTATTTTTAATGAACTCAATGGATTTGATGAATACTTTTTCGCGCATCAAGAGGAGATAGATCTTTGCTGGCGAATGCAAAGAGCAGGATATTCAATTTATGTAGAACCTAAGTCAGTTGTATATCATGTGGGCGGTGGTACTTTGCCGATGGGCAGCAGCAGAAAAGTGTTTTTAAATTTCAGGAATAATTTAATTATGCTTTCAAAAAATTTGCGATGGCAAGAAGCTATTTACATCATTCCTTTTAGAATTGTATTAGATATGGTGGCGGCTTTTCATGCTTTATTAAAATTGGATGAAAAAACTTTTATGGCGATTGTAAAAGCGCATTTGGCCTATGTGCGGTGGATTTTTGTAAAGAAAAATGAAAATGTTTTACCTCAAATTTCTCTAAAAAAATTAAATGGAGTTTTGATGAAAAGTGTGGTGTGGCAATATTTTATTCAAAAAAGAAAAACTTTTTCAGAAATTCTGAGCAACAATAATGATATTTGAAATCAAAGGGTTATTTTTGTCGGGTAAATAAAAAATTATGGAGAACCAAGAAATAATAGATAATAATGGGAAGGACCTTGCTTACAGTTGGGTATCTACCTCACGATTTTTATTTTATTGCCAAATCGCCATTTTTGTGGCATTGGTAGCAGGCGGTTGTTACACTATGTATGAGCATAGATACAAAGGCAAGCCTGACGTAGAAATCCCTGCCAATACGCATTACAATCCACAATACAAATAAATTTTGGTGGCATAGGTACAAACCCTATTTTTGCAATCCATTTTTAAGTTCTTTATAAAATTATAAGCGGAAGTAGCTCATTTGGTAGAGCACGACCTTGCCAAGGTCGGGGTGGCCGGTTCGAGCCCGGTCTTCCGCTCAAAATAGAGAAGCAGTGTAGCTGCTTTTTTTATTTTTACAATAGTGTTTACCCGGGTGGTGGAACTGGTAGACACGCAGGACTTAAAATCCTGTGATCAGCAATGGTCGTGTGGGTTCAATTCCCATCCCGGGTACTAAGCCGGCTAAATAATTAGAATTATTCTCTAAATATTTTGCCGGCTTTTTTAATTCAATACTTTTCTTTGAACAAATATTTGTTCTTACTTTCTATGTAGGGTACATCTAATTCCTTCTTCCCAAAAAAACGGATAAACCCTATCTTTGCAGCCGTTTAAATACCATTCTATGTACAGAACTCATACCTGCGGTGAATTAAGAATTACGGATATTCAAAAAGAGGTAACGCTCGCCGGCTGGGTACAAACCATTCGTAAATTTGGAAGTATCACTTTCGTGGATTTACGAGATAGATATGGTATTACACAATTATTGCTTAACGAAACTTTATCTGCGCAATTAGATACCAATCCTTTGGGAAGAGAATTTGTAATTCAGGTAAAGGGAATGGTGAATGAACGCAGTAATAAAAATGATCAATTACCTACAGGTGAAATTGAAATTGTGGTACACGAAATTTCTATTTTAAATAAATCGGCGGTACCTCCATTTACGATTCAAGATGATACCGATGGTGGCGATGATATCCGAATGAAATATCGTTATTTGGATTTGAGAAGAAATGCGGTAAAGAAAAATTTGGAATTGCGCAATGCAGTGAATAGGGCTACCAGAAATTATTTGTACGATAATCAATTCGTAGAAATTGAAACGCCTTTCTTAATAAAATCTACTCCTGAAGGTGCAAGAGATTTTGTGGTTCCAAGCAGAATGAATCCGGGTGAGTTTTATGCGTTGCCACAATCTCCTCAAACCTTCAAACAATTATTAATGATCAGCGGTTACGATCGTTATTTTCAAATTGTAAAATGTTTTAGAGATGAAGATTTAAGAGCGGACAGGCAACCTGAATTTACCCAAATAGATTGTGAAATGTCTTTTGTAGAACAAGAAGATATTTTACAAATGTTCGAAGGTTTGATAAAATATATTTTTAAAACAGTGAAAGGTTTTGAATATAATGAACCTGTTGAAAGAATGACTTGGGAAGATGCGATGTGGCATTACGGAAATGATAAGCCGGATATTCGTTTTGAAATAAAAATTGCTAATCTTAAAGTAGAAGGAAAAAATTATTTTGAAGGATTAAATCAAACTGATTTTGCTGTATTCAATAATGCAGAAACCGTATTAGCTATATCCATACCGGGTTGTAGCGAATATTCCAGAAAGCAAACGGATGAATTAATTGATTGGGTAAAACGCCCGCAGGTAGGAATGGGTGGTTTGGCTTTTGTAAAATACCAACATGATGGAACGCTGAAAAGTAGTTTTGATAAATTTTTTACAGCAGAACAATTAGAAAATTTAGTGCAGTTTTCCAATGCCAAAGTGGGCGATCTCATTTTGATTGTAGCGGGAAAAGAAGAAAGAACCAGAAAAGCCATTAGCGATTTGCGTTTATACATGGCTGATAGATTGGGTTTCCGCAAATCGGAAGAATTCAAACTTTTATGGGTTACTGATTTTCCATTATTTGAGTATGAAGAAGAAAGTAATCGTTGGGTCGCTAAGCACCATCCATTTACTTCACCTAAGCCGGAAGATATTGCAACGATGATTCAGAATACTCCATTGATTGAAAATTCTGAAAAATATTTAGAACATCCTTATTCAAAAATTAAAGCCAATGCTTACGACTTGGTGATAAACGGAAACGAAATCGGCGGTGGTTCTATTCGAATTTATCAAAGAGAATTACAAGAAAAAATGTTTGCTGCATTAGGAATGAGCCAAGAAGAGGCACAAGAAAAATTTGGTTTTTTATTGGGTGCATTTGAATATGGAGCTCCACCGCATGGTGGTATTGCGTTTGGGTTTGATCGTTTGTGTGCCATCTTGGGTGGTAGCGAATCTATTCGTGATTTTATTGCATTCCCTAAAAATAACAGTGGTCGCGATGTAATGCTGGATGCCCCGTCCGGCATAGATCCTAAGCAATTGGAAGAATTACAAATCAAATTGAATTTGAAATAATAATTCCAAAAAAATTTTCTGTGTAATTATGATTGCACCTTAGAATCCGCCATCAATAAATTCTCTTCTCTTTGTAATTCTTTATCAAAATAAAAAGCTCCAAAAGGAACGAGTGAAATGATAAAAGCCAAAGTTGTTTTTTTGAATTTCCAATTTTGATCCACTTTTACATTTATCAAAGCGAGAATATAAAGGATGAATAATAATCCATGCACCCAACCATTATATTTTACAAAATCAGGCATACCTGCATAATATTTTAATGGCATAGAAATAAATAACAACAACACATAAGAGATTCCTTCTAAGAGTGCAACCAATCTAAATCTGCCTAAAGATGTTTTTGAAAATCGAAACTTCATGATTTATTTTTTATAAAAAAATGTACGATGTGCGAATGTAAGTGCTACCTTCTTTCAAAAAAAAGTAAAACTTAAATTTAGCTTTTGTTTACAAGATAATAGGATGTGTTGAATTTTGATTCTTTGATCATCGAATCAGTGCAGTTTTTCCTTGAATCGAAAATCTTTTGCCTGTATTCCGTTCCACGTAATTCAATACCCAAGCATAATTTCCAATGGGTTGTTGTTGGCCGGCAACCGTTCCGTCCCATTTTTTATTCGGATCAAAAGATTCAAAAATAATTTGTCCTGCACGATTATAAACTCTGAATTCTAAACTGTCTGCATTAAAAGCATTTAAAGGATAAAGGAAATCATTGAGTCCATCACCATTAGGCGTAAATGCCGTTGGTACTGCAATGTGGCAACTCATTAAAACTTTAATCGTTTGAAATGTGGTATCGGCGCATTGTATATTTTTTACAATCAGTCTTACTTGATAATTCTTTTCGTAGAGAAGCACCGGATATTTTTGCGTGGGAGGATCTTTTAAAATACTACTCTCGCCATTATCAAACAACCATTGATAAGATAAATTTTTACCGATACTTCGATCAACAAAACTCGCTGAATCTTCCGGACATAGCACAGAATTCGTTTCAAAATCTGCTTTTATTTCATTATCTAATACAATTGTTTGAGAAGAAGTATCTGCACAGAAGCCGTTGCTGACAATCAATTCAGCATTTTTACTTCCATAAGAAAGGAAAGTAACCGTAGGATTTTGAATCGTAAAAATTTGATTATCAATATTCCATTTCCATTCGTTCACACCATTATTTCCATCATGATTGAATTGGGCTGTATTAGATTTACAATCGCTCGATAATTGATAAATAAAATCTGCTGAAACAGTATTTTTTAAATCAAAAGATATGGATGCACCGGATAATGTTTCTTGTCCACAGGAATCAATAATTGTATTTCCATCACTTCCATTCTTCAATGAAATTTGGTAATTACCACCAACAATTATCGGTGCAGAAAGTGAAACAATTATGCTCCTTGATAAACCATTATTGCAATTTCCTATTGCGCTCAAAATCGTTACCGGCGAAGCTCCTGTAATAATAAAATCACTTCCGTCTGTGGCAATAGAATTACATTTTATCCCTTTGTCAAATAGTAATTCTATTTGTTGCGGTGCACATTTCAAAGGAGTCATTTTATTCATCGGTGTCGGGTCGATCTTTGAAATTTTTATTTCTATTTTTTCATTTTCAGGAATACCGACATCACAATTATCTAGTAAAGTATTTCCATCCGATCCATTTTTTATAATAACAAAATGATCTCCGGGTGGCAATGGTTTATCCAATGTGAGTGCAATAGAATCCATTTCAAAACTATTGCTATTGTTAATTGGCGTGGCATTGATAACATTGATTCCGGGATAAGAAAGTGAAAATTCATTTCCGGTATTGGTAAGGCTGCTACGTTTCATCGGCTTACTAAGTTTTACATAAATCGTAGAAGCATCGCATGTGGCACTTGTATTCTGCAGGCTTGGTAAAACAGGATTCGCAATGCTTGCTGTACCGCCTTGAAAACTAAGCGTGTAGCCACTTTGAGAAGAAGTGAAATGACTTACTAATAAAATGTACTTATGATTTAATTGAAGTGTTGGCATCGCACTGTAATTCGGATAATTGTTGCCACCACAATTCATTAATTGATTTCCTGCAGCAGAAGCTCCTGTTTTTCCTGATAACCCTGACCAATTTGCAGCGACTACCATTGAGCCGTCTGCGTACACATCATTCGGATCGCGACCGGTGATATCATACAATTGCCAATCATAATCATCATTTAAATTATTCGGAGTTATTTCAAATCCTAAAGTGCCCGCTTGATAACAAGTAAATTGATACCAATAAGGATTAATATCTGTAACACCATCAGCATTACAAGGCCCCGGAAGCCTTTTGCCTGCTCGGAGTGGAACTGAATTTTGCACAAATACCGAAGTGCCGCAAACCGGAAATGTAGACGTAGGGCATTGTCCGGGACTATTATCACATTGAGCTTTACTATTAAATTGAAGAATTATTAAAATGAAAAAAATAAAGAAAACTCTCACGTGCTTATTGAATAATGTTGAAAAATGGATCAGAAACAATATTAAATAATAATTCTTGGAAAGCACTTTCTTTATTGAATTTTCTTCCTTTACAATTATCCTACTTTGCCTTCAGACGGATAATTCATTTTTTTTAAGATGGTGACCCATGCTGTTGCTTTGGCTTCAAGTTTTTTTAAATCAGTTAATGGATGAATGAGCCTATTATAAAACGGAATAGAAAAATTGGGCGTTTTATTTTTAAATTCAAAATCCAAATCGATTGTGGAAACAAAGTTTTCACTTCTGTTGGCTTTATTATCAAGCTCGATATAGGAATCGATTTTTTTATTAACCGCATAGTTTTTTACATCATCTAAAGAGATGAGTATACTTTCTCCATGTTCATCAATGTATAATAATTTTCTACTCAAGCCATCAAACCCAATGATAGAATTATGTAAAATTTCTTGACTGGAAAACATCAGATGATATTTTTCGCCGGCTTCCTGAAAAAGTGAAACTAATTTATCTTTTTTCTTGATGTGGTTTCGCTTATTGATAAAACGAAAAACAGCAATTAAAAGAACAATAGAAACAATGAGTATAAGAGAAATGATAGTAGTAGACATGATAATTATTTTTTTAAAAAAACTCTGAAATGCAATAGGGACAAGGTTTCAAAGAAATTAGAAAAAATAATGTTTAGGATAAATTAATCGGAGACGAATTTTTTTCCAGTAGGGAAAAGAACTATTTATTGTTGGTTGAATTTTTTCTGAAGAAAGTGTACGAAATTCTTGAGAAATATTGTTTGACGATAAAAGCCCGTTTGTTCTGGGAAAAGTATAATTATTTCTTTGTTGAAATAAAATAAGATTGGTAGGAGTGTTATTCTTTTTTAAATCGTCAGAAGATTCAAATGGTGGTTGAGCATCTTCGGTTTGATATGGATCATTTATAGAAATACCAAATGCATCTACTTGTTTTGGAGAGATCGAGTAGCCAATAAATAATATCAACAATAATAGGAATCTCATTTTTCGAAGATAGCCAATTACTATCTGAAAGCCTAATGCAAATCATTACCCATTATCTCTCAAAATCTTTTATCTCATTTAAAAATCGTGCTGCTTCTGAAAGACGGCGCCATTCGGGACTGCTGAATAAAATTCGAAACCATTTTTTTCCTACATTTTTTAAAGAAATATTTTTATACAACCATAACGAGCCCAGCAAAAATAAAAGTGCAATTGGAAAAGATATTAACCAAAATTTTGCAGGATCATTGATGATCATTTCTGTATTCCACCAAAAAGTGCAATAGAATACGGATTGCAGAAATAAAATTTTTGTTACTTGAAGCGTAGAGATTCTTAATCTCACAATTGTTTGTTGAGTTGTAACGATCGCATCTCCCCAATTGATTTGTTTTAATAAAACGATGTGATAAATATAAACTATAATGGCAACGATGGTAATGAGGACGATTCCTGATGCAGAGATTAGAAAAAAAATATTCTTCCAATGCAAAGAATGCGCTATTAAATAAATTAAGGCCATTACCCAAATGATCCCTAAAACTACCGCAGCCACTTTAATCGGAATCAATGATTGTAATTTTGAATTGGCTTTTTGAGTTTGCCAATTTTTTAAAATTTGTTGATTGAGTTTGAATGATTGTTGATTCAAAACTTCTGTCGCTTCTAATCTTTTTTGATAGCTGGCTAAAATTTGTTTTAATTCGATGTCTTCCATTTTAATTTATTTTTTCAAATTTCTTTTTAAGTATTTCTTTAATTCTACTGATTTTGGTGCCCACATTTGTTTCAGAAATGCCGAGAATCTCAGAAATTTCTTGATAGCTTTTTGATTCCAAATACAGTAGCATTAAGGCTTTGTCTAATTCTTTTAGTTCATGAATAAATTGTTCTAACGTGTTTAATTTTTTTTCCAATTCAGAATGATGTGGAACTTCATCAATAGATAGTTGCGGCATTTCATCCATGAGAATTGTCTTGCTCGATCTTCTTTTTCTATAAAACGAAATGGCTACATTTAACGCTACGCGATACATCCAAGTCGATAATTTTAATTCGGATTTATAAGAGTTAGAAGAGATGATCAATTGATACATGATCTCTTGTGCTAAATCATCACGGTCGCTTTTATTATCGCAATAAGAATTGCAAACCTTGAAAATAATTCCTTGATTTTCTACTATTCTATCTACAGTTTCTTGATGGTAGTTTTCTTGATTCATTTATTTTCTTGAAGTTCGATAACTATTATTCGCAAAGGCACTTCATAAATCACAGATTTAAAAAAATATTTTTATAAATAATGGAATAGAAAATATTTAGAAGCAGCTGAAATGCTTTGCAGGTAACACTTTAAGAAATAAAAGAAAGAATTATTTAGTCGGCATATTTTTAATGCCAATAATTTCTGCGGCTATACTTACGGCAATTTCTTCGGTAGTTTGGCTATGAATCGGAATGCCGATAGGTGCATGAATTTTTCGTAAAGTTTCTATGGAAATATTTTCTGCTTGATAAGTTTCAAACATTTTTTGAATTTTTTTCTTACTTCCCATTACGCCTAAATATTTGTATTCTTTATGAAGAAGTGCTCTTAATGCTTCATCGTCGGAACGATACCCAAAGGTCATGATCACCACATAATTATTTTCACCCGAAGGTATGTATTGACCGATTTCTGAATAGCTGGAAATGTATTTTTTTTCATGCGCACTTTGATTCTGGACCATTGTGTTCAAATCTTTTCGGTCATCAAAAAGATGGATATAAAAATCCATGCTGCGCATCAATTTAGAAAATGCCAAAGAACAATGCCCACCGCCTACGATGTACAAATGATTACGATATCCAATGGTATCGCTGTAATGCCAATCTTTATCTGAATTAAATTGATATACGAAATTAGTGGATGTAGAACTAGAAAATTTCATTCCATCCGGAGAAAAAGAAAGTGTACCCGTTGAATAATTTTTTAAAGTGGCAATAATTTCTTGAATGGGAATGATATCTTGATCTTGTAACGGATAGACTAAAATAGTTTGTTCTCCGGAACAAATCATGCCTGATTTATTATTACCTGATTCTTTATCATGAACTTGTCTTTTCACTAAAGAAGCGGATTCATTTTCTTTGAGAATTTGTTTAGCCATTTCTACAAATTTATGTTCCATGATGCCGCCCCCGATAGAACCTTCCATTTCACCATTGGTATTTACCGCCATGAAAAATCCTCGTCTTCCGGGGCTGCTCCCGATACTCTCTACCACATACAATAAAATGGTGTTCACCTTTTTTTTAAGGTTTGTCTCCATGAATTCCCAAATACTTAATTGTTTTTCCATGTTTTATAAAAAAGAGAAGAATTAAATTATTTAGAAGCTGTAACTAAATCCGCTTGAATTTTTTCGGTTGATGGAACCGAATTATTTTTCTTTGCGTATAAATTCATCAAAACTTTTTCAGGCGTAAACGGGGCATCAAATGCCGGGAAATGCTGATCATTAAAGGATTTAACTGCATTGCGTATCGCAAAATAAGAACCAATTCCATACATAATTGGAGGTTCGCCAGTTGCTTTAGATCTGAAGATGGCTAAATTATCTTTAGAGGTTTCTAAGAAATGAATATCTAATTTTTTAGGCACGGAATAAATATCGGGAACTTTATAAGTCGATAAAGCATTCGATCTTAATTTTCCTTCTTTATCATAAACGATCTCTTCCATGGTCATCCAACCAATACCTTGCACTACACCGCCTTCTATTTGCCCTAAATCAATTAATTCATTCATTGTACTGCCAAAGTCGTGGACAATTTTTACTTCCTCGGTTTCGTAGGTGCCACGCAGGCAATCTAAGGTTATAACGGTGATGCTTGTCCCAAAAACATGGTATGCAAAAGGATGCCCTTTTTCTATTGTAGGATTATAATTGATAACCGGAGTAGCGTAGTGCGAATGTTCTGAAAGTGCCACACGCTGATTGTACGCATTTATAATTACATCTTTCCAAGTAGTAGTTGAGGTTTTGTTATTGATACAGACCATTTCATTAAGAAAAGAAATTTCATTATCCTTACAATTCAACATACCTGCTGCTACTTTTTTTAATCTTCCGGAAATCGCATTGCAAGCCATTTCTACGGCCTTGCCATTCAAGTCAGCAGTGGCACTTGCTGCAGAAGGAGAAGTGTTCGAAATTCTATATGTATTCGTAGAATGTACTTTTACTTTTTTAGGATTAACTGAAAATATGTGCGCCGCTACCTGAAGCATTTTTGTGTTCACTCCTTGTCCCATTTCAATTGCTCCGGTACTTACACCTACACTTCCATCGATGTATACGTGTACTAAAGCTCTGGCTTGATTGAGTGTAATTTTTGTAAAAGAAATTCCAAAGCAAATCGGCATAATCGCCATTCCTTTTTTGTGTAAAGTATGAGTAGCATTGAAATCTTGTACAGATTGTTGAATGGCTTCAATTTGATGTAGCTCATTCGCTTTACTCCAACACTCATTTGCTTCACTCACCACTTTCTGACCAAAAGGAAGTTCATCACCGGTTTTTAATAAATTTTTTTGTTGAATCTCAAACGCATTTATTCCTAATTCTTCGGCAGCTTTATTGATAGCGGCTTCAATTACAAACATACCTTGTGGTCCTCCGAATCCTCTGAAAGCTGTGTTGGGCGGAAGATTGGTTCTGCAACAATAAGAAGTCGCTTTTACGTTCGGAATAAAATACGTATTGGTACAATGAAATAAAGTTCGTTCTAGAATGGATGGAGAAAGATCGGCAGCAGCACCACCATTTTGATAAAATTCTACCTCATAACCAATAATCTTTAAATCCTTGGTTAATCCAATTTTAAAATCGGATGAATACGGATTTCTCTTTCCGGTCATGCGCATATCTTCCATTCTATGCAAAGAATATTTCACCGGTTTTTTCAAATGATAAGTTGCTAAAGCACATAAAATTGCCCATACGGTTGCTTGGTCTTCTTTTCCGCCAAAACCGCCACCCAAACGGGTTACATCAATTTCTAATCGATGCATTGGAATACCTAATACATCTGCCATGTGAGATTGTACTGCTGTTGGTCCTTGAGTAGAAGAAAATACTTTTATACTATCATGATCCAAGGGAAGGCTGTACGCACCTTGTGTTTCAATATACAAGTGTTCTTGACCGTTAGTCTCCGTTTTCCCTTCAAAAATATAATCGCATTGTTCCCAAACGGAATCAATGTTTCCTAAATTAAAAGTTCTTGGTGGAGTTAATAATTCATTTTTTTCTTTCGCTTCTCTTGGGTCAGTAATGATGTGAAGAGGATCAATTTCAATAGTAATTTTCTTAACCGCGGCTTGTGCTATTTCTACAGATTCAGCTACCACAAAGGCTATCGGCATTCCTTGAAAATGAACAATATCTTCTGCAAATAATTCTTCATCCTTTACAATGCTACCAATTTGATTAATTCCCGTAATGTCTTTGTGAGTAAAAACTCTTACTACGCCGGGAGTATTTTCTGCAGCGGAAATATCCAACTTGATTATTTTTCCGTGTGCGTGAGGCGAGCCGAAAGCTGCACCATAAAGGGTTCCGGCTAATTCAGGAATATCATCTAAATAAATGGATTCTCCTCTAAGGTGCGTGAATGTATCTACGTTTTGCATTTTAATCGATCATTAATTTTTCAAAATTCAATTCAGGAAATAGAGAAACAAAATGCGCTTTAATTAATTGTTGTAATAATAAAGTCTTGTATTCTTTACTTCCTCTTGCATCGCTCATAGGAGAAATTTCTTCCGTAGCTATTTGAATAGCTGCTGAAAAATTTTCAGCAGAAAGCTCTTTACCTACTAAATAGGAAGAAGCATTGGCGAGGTACATTGGAATTGGCCCTACACCGCCCGCTGACAAAGACGCGGATTCAATATAGCCATTATTTATTTCTAACAAACATGCGGTGTTTACACTCGCAATATCTAAATGAGTTCGTTTGCTTACTTTTTCAAAATTGAAAAATGAATTTTTCTTCGGTAAATTAAATTCAATATACTCGATATATTCTTCCGGCGATTTGTCGAGGTCTTTATATCCTTTGTAAAATTTTCTAAGAGCTATTTTTCGTTTTTTATTTCCATCAGTAAGCATTAATTGCGCATCTAATGCTAAAAAGAAAATGGATAGATCGCCAATGGGAGATGCATTCACAAAATTACCTGCTACAGTTGCCATATTTCTAATGGGTGTAGAAGAAACTAATTTTATGTGTGAAGTGGTTCTGGGAAAATGTTTTTTAAAAGCATCTGATTTAAGAATGTCTGTTACCGTGGCAGCTGCTCCAATGTAACACTTATCACCACTCACTTTCACGCCTTTTAAAATAGGTTCGTTAAAGAGGAAATGAATATCAGTATGCACCATAGTTTCATGTTGTTGCACGTACAAATCAGTACCGCCTCCTAAAATTTTTCTGTTTTTTTTCTTTGATGAATCTTCAGAATTATTTTCTCTTAAACCTTCTAATCTGTTTTTTATTTCCGAAAAATAGTTCGGTAAAATATGGTGCTTTGTAACAAATTCAATTTGATTTTCTCCATCTTTTTTTTGTTGCATCAATTGAGCAATCTTGGCGGTAGCTCGCTCTATGGATTTGTATCCTGTACACCTGCAAATATTTCCATCAATGGAAGTGATCGCATTTTCGTAAGTGGGCGCTTCTTTGCTTAAACAAAAACCTGATAACGAAACAACGAAACCGGGTGTGCAAAACCCGCACTGAGTAGCACCTTCGTCGCTCATGAATTGTTGAATCGGATTTAATTTTTCTAAATTAATTCCTTCCACAGTTACCACATGTTTGAATTGTACATTTCCTAATGGCAATAAACATGAGGTCATACTTCTGTATTCCATTTCACCGTTTACAACATCGCCTACCAATACAGTACAAGCTCCGCAATCGCCTTCTCTACATCCAATTTTAGTACCTGTGAGATGTTTTTGATACCTAACAAAATCGAGTAATAGAAATCCCGAAGGAAGATCTGTAGCGATTTCCTTTTCGTTTAAAATAAATTTTATCAAATTAAAAATGGTTTATGGGGATAAAGTTACAATATTTGTTGAATGAAAGGCGTGGAAAATTTAGGGGCATTTCAACAATTATATTATCGGCTCATTGCGTTGTGGGTAATTTGTGAAGGCGTTGCCGGTGGCATCATGCATGGATTACGAATTCCTTTTTCAGGAATGATCATTTCGGGAAGTGCAGTAGTTTGTATTTGTTTGATCGGGCATTTTGTACCGGTGAAAGGTGCGATCTTAAAAGCAACAATTGTGGTGATGATATTCAAAATGATGTTGAGTCCGCACACACCACCCACCGCATATATCGCAGTTTTATTTCAAGGAATTGTGGGACAAACTTTATTTTCTTTTATTCATTATCATAAACTTGCTGCTATTATTTTGGGAGTTTTGGCATTGGTAGAATCTGCAATTCAAAGAATATTAGTGCTTGTAATCCTTTATGGCAGCGATTTTTGGAAGGCGGTCAATGAATTTATTAAAAAATTATTGGGTGTGCAAACCATTACGAATTATACTTTTCGGTTAGCAGGCATTTATATTTTAGTTCATGCAATCGTAGGAATATTTATTGGATTATTGGTGGCGCGAATTATTAAAAAATCTCAAAAAGGTGTATTGCTTGAACCAAAATATGCCATTCAAGATATGGCATTGGAAAATCCAAATTTTGTAAAAACTCGTTCGAAGAAAAAACAAAAAATAAAAAAAGGTTTGCTCTTTATTTGGATTATTCTTTTGCTTTTATTTTTGCAATCCACTTTTAAAATTGGAGAGCCTATTCTTCCTTCCAATCAAGCTTTGATGATTTTTATTCGCTCGCTTTTAATAATTTTTATTTGGTATTATCTTATTAAGCCTATAGCAACTAAATGGATCAATCGAAGATTGGAAAACAGAAAAGAAGAATCGAAAAGCCAGATAAATGCGATCTTACTTTTATTACCTTCTACTGAAAATATTTTTAGAAAGAGTTGGGAACTTTCAGCAGAAAAAAAAGGGTTTTATCGATTGGGATTATTCTGGAAAATCGTTTTAGGAAATACTTTACACCCTGAAAAAAGTTAAGTAAAAATTATTGGTACGCAACTGAAATTCCTATTTTAGGTGTGCCCACTTTTCTTTGAGAAAAGCTATAAGAGCTCCATTTTCTATCGCGATAATTTATCCAAAGATTATTATTAATCACTTCATTATTCGCTTCTATAGCGGGTGATTTTTTGTTGGAACAATCTTCGTTAGTATCAAGCCATTCTAATACAACGAACAGTCCTTCCTTCGGAAAAATGATATGATTCACTGCAACATCGATGGTATTTTTCTTCTTTAATTTATTAAAAGGAATGATGATATTTTCGGTCAGGATATCTCTTCCAGGCGACAGAGTAATTGGATCAATTTCTAAAAATCGTATTCGGAAATTATTTTTACACTGGTTCATTTGACCAATTTTGAAATTGACTTTTTTTATCCAACCTTCCTTTGCTTTTACATTTTCTAAATACACAGCTAATTGAGAACCTGCGCCAAAAGAAAAAGAACTAGAACCGGCTGATGTATAAAACCCCATTTCTTTTTCGGTTTTGAACAAATTAAAATTTTGGATAAATATTTGAGTCAATTCTTTTACATTCTCTGAAAGAAAAATGGTATCCATCATTAATAATTCTTTTACAGAAATTAAGCGAGTTTGATACGCGATATTGGTGAATTTCAAAGTATCATTGATATCGGCATCCAATGTAAATTCTCCATGAGCATTCGTCATGCTTCCATTATTGGATTGTATAGAAGTGACATTAGTAAAGGCTAAAGGATGGTGATTATTATCAACTATTATCTTCTTTATTTTCTCTTTAGGAAATGATAAAGTCGAAAGAAGAAAAAATAGCAAGAATAATTTCATCATAACTATTTACGGCGTTTTTGCTCCTTGTTCAATCCAACATCTTAATAATTCTCTCTCTTCTTTAGTCATGTGTGTTTGATTGGCTAAAGGCATTGTTTCTGTAACCACTGCTCGCTGCATAATTTTATCTTTGTACTTCACAATTTCTTCCGGAGTGTCATACATCACTCCATTGGGAGCCACAATAAAAATTTTATCAGTTGGTTTCGAAGAATGGCATGTGACACACCTACTTTGAAAAATGGTATTTACTTCAGAAAATTCAACCGTCTTCTTGCAATTGGAAGTAGAAACTTGAGGAGCTGTTACATACGCCACACCTAAAATAATTAAAATAGAAGCAGGCAAAATCCAAACGCTTAATTGGCCTTTTTCTCTAAGATTCAAATAATGTTTTACTCCCGCAACTCCTAATGTGATAGCCGCTAAAACCAGCCATGAATGCGCATTTCCGAAGGTGCTTGGAAAATGATTGCTAATCATTACAAATAAAACAGGAAGGGTAAAATAATTATTGTGAAGCGAACGTAATCCGGCATTTTTTCCTAAAGCAGGATTTAAAGGTTTGCCTTCTTTCGCAGCTTTTACCATCGCTTTTTGAGAAGGAATAATTACAAAAAATACATTCGCCGCCATGATGGTTCCTAACATCGCACCGAAATGAATGTATGCTGCACGGCCACTGAAAACATGTGCATAGAAATATGCAAATCCGGTAGCAATAATAAAACCTACTAATGCAAACCACATTCCCTTTTTTACCAAAGAAGTTTTACATAATACATCATAAATGATCCAGGCAACTACAAACGATCCAATACCAATAGATACAGCCGCGAGAGAGCTCATGTCCAACACATTTTTATCAATTAAAAATGCTTTGGCATTAAAATAATACACTACAAACAAAAGTGTAAAACCTGATATCCAAGTAAAATAGGCTTCGTATTTAAACCAATGTAAATGTTTAGGAATTTTTTGTGGAGCTATTTTATATTTTTCTAAATAATAAAAACCTCCACCATGAACAGCCCATAAATTTCCGGCGAGTTCATCTCTTACATTTTCAGTTCGGTTTAAAGCATTTTCTAAAAAAACAAAATAAAATGAAGCTCCAATCCATGCGATACCAAATGTAATGTGCATCAGCCTTACAAGAATATTCAACCATTCCATCATGTGCGGTTCATAAACAGTTCCTTTTATAAAAAAATAGATGCTGATTAAAAGCGATACAATCGTGAGCACAAGCGCGGTATAAACAATATTTTGTCGAATCGCTACTTTTCTTTTTGCAGTTTCTTCTATTTCATCATTCTCAAAATTTTGTTCTTGAATTGAAAGATGGGCTTTTCGCAAACGATAAGTCGTTACAATCAAAAAAAGCAGAATAATGAATAACAATGAAAATATAATAGTGTTTATCATATAAAGAAATTAGTTTTGGATATTGTGGTCATTCTCATTTTTGCAACCATTTCATAGGATGATTATAGACCAAATTAGAATTTTGTTTTCTAATTTTAAAGATTGATTTTTATTTTTTTATAAAATATGTCGGAAACCGCCATTCATAGCAAACGAATCATTACTCCAAATGGAATTATTGAAGCTACAATTTTCATCAAGGATGGATTGATAGAATCGATTATTGAAGGTGAATTAAAATCTCATTCTTATCATATAATAGATGTGGGAAATTTAGTGGTGATGCCCGGAGTAATAGATCCTCATGTACACATTAATGAACCCGGTAGAACGGAATGGGAAGGCTTTGTAACAGCTACCAGGGGCTGCGCTTTGGGGAGGAGTAACTACTTTAGTTGATATGCCTTTAAATGCTTCTCCAGTTACAACTACCGTTCAAGCGTTGGATGAAAAAATAGCTTCCACTAAAAATAAATTACACACGAATTGTTTTTTTTGGGGTGGCGTAATACCCGGAAATGAAAATGAAATCGAACCATTAATTCAAAAAGGAGTGAAGGGTTTCAAAGCGTTCCTTACTCATTCAGGCATAGACGAATTTCCGAATGTGACGGAGAATGATTTACGAAAAGTAATGCCCATTATTGCGAAATATGATCTACCTCTTTTAGTTCATTGCGAATTAACGGATGATATAGGTAGAGCAAAAGGTGATGTGCGCTCCTATCAAAATTATTTATTATCGCGCCCTAAAAAATGGGAAGATGATGCTATCCAAATGATGATTCAATTGTGCGAAGAATTCAATTGCCGAGTTCATCTAGTTCATCTTTCTTCTTCGAATTCTATTCCGGTCATCGCCGAAGCAAAAAAAAGAGGGCTGCCATTAACTGTAGAAACGGGCCAACATTATCTCTATTTTAATGCAGAAGAAATTCCCGATGGAGGTACGGCTTACAAATGTGCTCCTCCGATTCGCGAAAAAGAAAATAATGAATTGCTTTGGAAAGCTTTACAAGACGGTATTATCGATTTTGTGGCGACCGATCATTCACCTTCTACTCCTGATTTAAAAGAATTAAATTCAGGAAATTTTATGAAAGCTTGGGGAGGAATTGCATCCTTACAATTCGCTCTGCCGGTGCTTTTTACGGCAGCTAAGAAACATAATGCTTCCTTAACAGACATTGCCAAATGGCTTTGTGAAAAGCCTTCAAAATTAATTGGAGAAGAAGATCATAAAGGAAAAATTGCTGTTGGTTTCGATGCAGATATAATTGTTTGGGATGATGAAAAAGAATGGATAGTCGAGGAAGAAATGATTTTGCATAAGCATAAAACGACTCCTTATTTAGGAGAAAAATTAATTGGAAAAGTAGAACGAGTTTTTTTGAAAGGAGTTGAACAGAAAATTAAAAAATGAGGTAGATTTAGGTAAAAAATCATTTCTCATAAAAATCTTATCTTTCTTTAAATCAAGTAAAATAAAAGAAGTAAAATTAAAAAATAAAAATGGCCATTTATACCTCAAGGGCAAAAAAAGTACAAGAAAGAATACAAGCACTCGCAATTTGTAGTGATGATACAACTTGCCTTAATAGAACTTTCGGAACAAAAGCATTTAAAGATGCCAGTGCTCAAATTGCAGGCTGGATGCGCGATGCAGGACTTTTAACTCATGTAGATAATATAGGAAATGTTAGAGGCCGTTTGTTAAGTAAAAATTCTGAAGCCAAAACTTTTGTTATCGGTTCTCATTTTGATACAGTAATTAATGCCGGAAAATACGATGGCCCTTTAGGTGTTATTATAGGAATTGATTTGGCAGAACATCTAATCCAAAAAAAAAATAGAACTTCCTTTTCATCTCGAAATTATTGCATTTAGTGAAGAAGAAGGAGTTCGATTTCATGCAGCTTACATGGGCAGTAAGGCCGTGGTGGGGAGTTTTGAACAATCATTATTTACCAGAGTGGATGATAATGGAAATACATTAATTCAAGTTTTACAAACATTGGAATTAGATTCTTCAAAAATTATGAATGATAAAATACCTGCAGAAAATTGGTTAGGATATTTAGAAATTCACATAGAGCAAGGACCTGTTTTATACGAAAAAAAAGTGCCTGTAGGAATTGTAAATGCCATTGCCGGTCAAAAAAGAATTGAAATTAAATTTTCCGGAAAGGCAGGCCACGCGGGCACTGTACCTATGAGTATGAGATCGGATGCTTTGTGTGCTGCAGCACATTTTATTGTAGGAGTAGAAGAATATGCGTCGCATGATAGAAGAAATATGGTGGCCACTGTGGGGAAAATAACAGTGCCCAATGGAGCCAGCAATGTGATTCCGGGTAAAACGATTTGCACTTTAGATATTAGAAGTGCCGATGAAAATAGATTGGCAAAAGCATATGAAGCGCTCAATAAATTGTGTGAAGAAATTTGTCGTAAACGAGGGGTTTATTTTGAATGGACCTTAGTACAAGAATCCAATCCGGTGCAATGTGATGCACATCTTAGAGATTTATTATCAAATGCTATCAAACAAAAAAATATTGAGTTGGTGAATATGGTGAGTGGCGCCGGCCATGATGCAGTGGTGGTGGCTCAAGTAGCTCCTGTGGCGATGATGTTCGTGAGATGTTTCAAAGGAATAAGTCATCATCCATTGGAAAATGTAGAAAATAAGGATATTGCAGCCGCAATAGAAACCGGCGATCGTTTTTTAGCGAATTTAATTAACTCAGTATCGAATAACTAAACCTATTTTTTAAAAATAAAAATTACTTATGGAAATTTCGGCATTAACCAGATCGGTTGTCAACAGAAATCACGCAGTCATCAGCCCAGATGGTTATATTAATAGCAAGGTTCCCGGTTGGGATAATTGCATAGTGAATGTGATCATAAATGAACAAATGGGTGCAAACCTTTGCCAGACTTTAATTACAGCGCAGTCGGATTGTAAGCTTTCAGGGGTAACTAAAGAATCGCAAATATTTTTTTATGTAGTAGAAGGAAAATGTAATGCTACAATCAATCAAGAAAAAAAATCACTTTCCAAAGGACAATTTGTATATGTACCTGTGGATTGTTCTTATGATTTTAATGAAATAGAAGAAGGTACTCAAGTGCTCACTTTTCATAAAGTGTATCAAACTTTAGAAGGACAAAAAACTCCTTCTGTACTTTTCGGCGACGCAGCAAATGTAGAAGGGCCGGCCTATTTGGGTGATCCGGCATTAAGATTACAAGTTTTATTGCCTGAAGATTTATCATTCGATATGGCGGTAAATATTTTTACGTATGATAGTGGCGGACATTTACCAATGGTAGAAACGCATATCATGGAACATGGATTAATGTATCTGCAAGGGCAGGGAGTTTATATGCTTGATCACAAATGGTATCCTATTAAAAAAGGAGATTCTATTTGGATGGCTCCTTATTGCCAGCAATGGTTTACCGCGATGGGCAAAGAGCCTGCCGTATATATTTATTACAAAAATGTAAATCGTTTTCCTACTACCATCTAATTAAGTATTTTGTGCTCTTAAGCCATTTAAAAAAATAAAAATGACCATAGCTGAATTTGATCATCTGGATATCAAAGAGAAAAAAGAACTATTGTTTAATTGTTGCGGATGCGATGCATGGGTAAAAGGAATGTTAGAAATATTTCCGGTGAATGATTTAGTTGATTTATTGGAATATGCTGAAGAGAAATGGTACGATTGTAATCCTGCCGAATGGTTGGCCGCATTTGAACATCATCCGCGTATCGGAGATTTAGCATCCATACAAAAGAAATTTGCTAACACAGCCGACTACGCTACGAACGAACAGGCCGGTGTTTCTGCTGATGATACTAAAATTTTGGAAGAATTATTAAAAGCCAATGAAGAATATGAAGATGTATTCGGTTATATTTTTATTGTTTGCGCCACAGGAAAAACGGCGGCAGAAATGTTAGAAATTTTAAATCAACGTTTACTCAATTCTCCTCATGAAGAATTAATGGCAGCAGCAGCCGAGCAAGATAAAATTACCAAACTAAGACTTCAAAAATTATTTGCATGAGCCCAATAACCACGCATATTCTAAACACTTCTTTAGGAAAACCTGCTGCGGGAGTACGAATTATTTTATACCAACAAAATGGAGAAGATTGGAATTTTTTGGCCGAAGGAATTACAAATTCCGATGGGCGAGTAGCGAATTTATTATCGGAAGAAAAATTATCTGTTCCTGCAAATTTTAAACTCCGATTTGAAACGAACGCCTATTTTCAACAATTAGGAATGGAAAGTTTTTATCCTTTTATCGAAATCGTTTTTACTATAAAAAATAATGAACATTACCACGTGCCGCTTTTGCTGAATCCCTTTGGTTATAGCACTTATCGCGGTTCTTAATTTAAAAATTACGTATGAAATTTTCTGTAAAAAATGAAGAGAAAGATCTTTTAATGGAGAAATTAAGATCGGCAAATATTGAATTTCAAAAAACTTATCCGGGAGATAAACCCGAGCGCCAAGCAGTGCATACAGTTTATGGCGGAGCCAATCTTTTTAAGAGTGATACCACTGTAAAAATGGGCGAGGTAGCACTACGAAATTTTAAAATGTATGCTCCGGATTTTGTTTCATTAGGAAAGACGCTCCAATTAGACGGGCACGATCATTTACCTCATTTAGAAAAAGATATTTGGGCACTCACAAAAAAATTAGATAGCATGAGTGAGGAAGAACGTAAAGGAGAAGCGGCCTGGCTTAGTTATTCTATCTATAATAAAATTATTAAGAAATTAGAAACTGAAGCGGTAGAAGATTTTAGAATAGATTTTGAAGATGGTTTTGGTAACAGACCAAATGAAGAAGAAGATGCTACAGCCGTGAATGCAGCTACTGAATTGGCTTTGGCGATGAAAAATAAAACGATTTCTCCATTTATAGGTATTCGAATAAAACCATTTACGGAAGATTTAAAATTAAGAGGAGTACGAACTTTAGATATTTTTCTAACTACACTTTTAGAAAAGACAAATGGGATCTTACCGGATAATTTTATTGTGATGTTACCGAAAGTTACCATCACCGAACAGGTAACTACCATGGTGCGTTTATTAGAAATTATCGAAAGAGAAAATAATTTGAAACCCGGTTCTTTGAAAATGGAAACCATGGTGGAGGCCACTCAAATTATTATGGATGACGAAGGAAGAAATCCATTGATGAAAATAATAAGAGCCGGCGAAGGCAGATTGATTGCTGCGCATTTCGGCACTTACGATTATACCGCTTCATGTGGAATTACCGCTAAATACCAAACAATGGATCATCCCGTTTGTGATTTTGCGCACCACATGACAAAAGTGGCTTTAGGTGGTACCGGAATTTTTCTGTCAGATGGAGCTACCAACATTATGCCGATAGGGCCACACCGAGGCGACAACCTTTCTTTTGAACAATTAAAAGAAAATAGAGATGCTGTTCACAATGCATGGCGACAAGGATTTAAACATACTACTCATTCATTAGTGAATGGTTTTTATCAAGGTTGGGATTTGAATCCTGCGCAATTACCCATGCGCTATGCAGCTACTTATAATTTCTTTTTGAGCAGTTATGATGATGCCGTAAATCGTTTACGAATATTTGTAGAAAGAGCCGCCATATCCACTCTCACCGGAGATGTTTTTGATGATGCCGCCACCGGACAAGGCTTACTGAATTTCTTCTTAAAGGCATTGAATTGCGGCGCGATTACCGAAGAAGAAGCTTTAGTAACCGGGCTTACTTTGGATGAAATAAGAAGCAGAAGTTTTTATAAAATTTTGCAAGGTAGAAGAGGGAAATAATAATTTATTTTAGATCAAAAATTGATGACCATTTTCTTGAGTGATATCTCAGGAAAATGGTTTTTTTATTTTGCTCTTGTGAGGTAATCGATGAAAGAAAAATGGTGCAAACTTTTAAAATAATTAAGACGAATTAATTACAAATCTTCAATGTGTTCGACCCACCCCAAGTGTGTCGAACACCTTTTTTAGTAAATCTAATTTGAAAAAAAATTTATTGATGCGGCTCCACATGTACCAACACATTTAGCACTCTTAAATCACTTTGTAAAATAGCATCTTTTACTAAATGGGAGATTCGATGGCCTTCGGTTACACTTTCATTTCCATCTACCTCGATGTGAATATCCACAAAATAATCGAACCCCATTTTTCTTACATAACACTTTTCAATGTCTTTTACTTCAGGTATAGAAGCAGCAATTCTTTTTACTTTATCCACGATTTCATTAGAAGGAGCTGCGTCCATTATTTCAGCTAAAGCCGGTCGCAAAATGATAACGGCATTATAAAAAATAAGCAATGCAGCAAAGATGGCTGCCCAATCATCTGCTCCCTCATATCCTTTGCCGGCAATCAATGCAATAGAAATTCCAATAAATGCCGCAACTGAAGTTATTGCATCACTTCTATGATGTTGAGCATCGGCAATAACGGCTTTACTTTTTATTTTTTTACCAATGGCGAGCACATATTGGTACATGGATTCTTTAATAATAATGACAATTAATAATACCCAAAGAGTAAAACTTTTAGGCATCGCATGAGGCGTATTGATAAATTGAATAGCATGATAACAAATCCATACAGCCGCTCCCATCAAAAATAGGGCGACTCCAATCGCAGCTAATGGCTCTGCTTTTCCATGTCCGTAAGGATGTTCTTTATCCGGCTTTTTTAATGCAATTCGTAATCCAATCCATAATAACCCCGAACTCAAAATATCAGCTCCGGATTCTGTAGCATCTGCAATTAAGGCATAAGAATTTCCAAAATGACCTGCGAAACCTTTTATAAAAATCAATACCAAACTCACTCCTATTCCGATGAGTGTAGTTCTCATGGCTATTACGGAAGGATGGGGTGGGTTAAATGATTTCAAAAAAAAATTTTAAAGAGGTTGGTGAATTTATCTAAAAACAAAAAACATTTCTACATACAGAATACAAAATTACTATTTCCCAAAAGGATGTACTTCAAAACCACAAAAATATAATGCATCAAAAATCCAATGCTTTAATTTTGCTCCGATAAATTACGATATGAATACGATACAACTAAAAACAAATATTATGTGCGGTTCTTGCATCGCAAAAGTTACTCCAATTTTAAATGAGGTAATTGGAGAAAATAATTGGAAGGTGGATACCGCCAATCCTCAAAAGATACTTACGGTAAATAATGATTCTTTGCAAGTAAATGAGGTAATCAAAGCGGTGGAATCGGTGGGATACAAAGCAGAAAAATTAGTGTAACAATCAACCAATTTTATGAATCATTTGAATTCACTTTATCTAAATTCATTTTTTTAAAACTAACTTCGCTTGCGAATAATGAAACGGATTCTTTTTTCTCCTATTAACTCTCGCCTATTTTACTTCTACCTCAGGCGCTACCATTTATCTTCATAAGTGCATGGGGAAAGTGGTGGAATGGAATTTTCAGCATGATGAAAAAAATGCGTGCGAGAAATGTGGCATGTCAAAAACTGAAAAGACAAGTAATGATTGTTGTACCGTTCAAGCCAAGGTATTAAAAGTTCAAAGTGATTTTCAACTGCCGAGTTCTTTTGTAAAAAATATTCTTTCGCCTGTAATAGCTTTCCCTATTACGTTTGAAAGGTTGAGTCCATTAAATACAGTTTCTTCCAATGCTATAAATTTTACTACCAATCACCAACTTCGAAGTCAATCGGTGGAGTATTGTGTGCTGTATTGTTCTTTCTTAATTTGATATTTTTCGAAATGAAATGATCTTTGAATTCGTCAGTTTTTCTACGAATTTCATTTAGATATTTTATTCTCTATGTAAGTTCATTCTTGAACTGATTATTTTTTCATTCTTCGGGATTATTCAATCAACATTCATTTGATTAGCAATTGATAAATCCCTTCTTAAAATAAATATCATGAAATTATCAAATTATAAAATAGTTTTTAAACCTTTTCTTTTTCTCTGTATCTCTTTATTGATGGTGCATTCATCATTTTCGCAAAATAATTTCGTAACAGATAGTTTGAAAGTTTTTGGGGAATGTACGCAGTGTAAAAGCAGAATTGAGAAAGCACTAAAAATTAAAGGAGTTTCTTCTGCGGTTTGGAATGTAAGATCAGAAATTCTTACTGTAAGTTTTAATCCGTCAATAATTAGTTTGGATGACATTCATTCCAAAATGGCTGCAGTAGGGCATGATACAGAATTAAAAAAAAGCTCCTGATGCTGTGTACAATAATTTGCCGGATTGTTGTTTGTATAGAAATTCTGATAAAGAAAATCATTTTGATGACGAACCTATTGACTTAGATAAATATGTAGGTGGTGTTATATTATCAGAAGATAACAAAGGAAATTTTACTCCGCTTGTAGGTGCCAATGTGATTTGGGAAGGTGGTGCAAAAGGCGCTATTTCTAACGAACATGGAGTGTTTTTAATTGCAAAAAATCCGAATGCTCATCGAATAGTTATTAGTTATACAGGTTTTCAAACAGATACTTTACATGTTGAAGATGGAAAACAAATGCAAGTTATTTTGGCGGCTAACGGACAATTGAAATCCATTACCATCAAAGGAAAATCCAGAACTACTTATATCGATGCGCTCGGTCCTTTTAGAACTATGATGATTAATTCTAAAGATTTGTTGAAAGCCGCTTGTTGCAGTTTGAGTGAAAGTTTTGAAACGAATCCCAGTGTAGACGCGGTTTACAACGATGCGATCACCGGTTCTAAACAAATACAATTATTAGGTTTGGCAGGAAATTATTCGCAATTGTTGGTAGAAAATATTCCCGGACTTACAGGAATTGCAACTCCTTTGGGACTGAATAGTATTGCCGGTCCATGGATAGATAATATTCAATTAATAAAAGGAGTTGGATCTGTGGTGAATGGATCAGGAAGTATTGCGGGACAAATTAATGTAGAATTAAAGAAACCTGAAAATAGCGACAAGCTTTATTTGAATGGCTATGTAAATGATATGGGAAGGACGGATTTGAATGTGAATTGGTCGCAACGAATCAATGAAAGATGGTCAACCGGACTTTTATTACACGATGATTTTTTAAATAATAAAGTCGATTTCAATAAAGATGGTTTTCGCGATTTGCCAACAGGAAATTTATTCAGCGGAATCAATCGCTGGCATTATTCTGATAATAAAGGTTGGATGGTGCAATTTGGTGTAAAAGTTTTGTTGGATGATAGAACCGGTGGTGAGACTGCATTTCAGTCAGGCGATAAAATGAGCACTACGGTTTATGGACTTGGAATTAAAACCAATCGCGTAGAAGGATTTGCAAAAATCGGATACATTTTTCCTGATAAAAAATATAAAAGTATCGGACTTCAGCTTTCTGCATTTAATCATAAACAAGATTCTTATTTTGGGCTTACACAATATGATGCTACGCAAAATAATTTTTACGGTAATTTAATTTATCAAAATATCATTGGAAATTCTGCGCATAAATTTAGAACCGGATTAAGCCTCGCAGCCGATAAATACAATGAACTTTTTAAGACTCAAATTTTTAAAAGAAATGAAATTGTGAGCGGTGGATTTTTTGAATATACTTATTCAGCAGATGAGAAATTCACTGCTGTATTAGGTTTGAGAGGTGATTATAATAATTTATACGGATTTTTTGCTACCCCAAGACTGAATGTGAGATATGAACCAGTTAAAGGAACTACTATTCGATTAAGCGTAGGTCGTGGACAACAAACGGCGAATATTTTTGCAGAAAATATGGGTGCATTAGTAAGTGCAAGAAATGTTCAAATTACTACTTCATCTACTAAAGGCGCTTATGGATTAAAGCCTGAAGTAGCGTGGAATAAAGGAATTAGCGTGGATCAAAAATTCAAATTATTTTCAAGAGATGCGATGTTGAGTGTGGATTATTTCAGAAATGATTTTACCGATCAAGTAGTTGTCGATTTAGAAGATGTACGAGCCATTAAATTTTATAATTTAAATGGAAAATCATTCTCTAATAGTTTCCAAACAGAATTAAATTTTATTCCTGTGAAAGACTTAGATGTGCGTTTGGCCTATCGCTGGTTTGAAGTAAAAACTACTTATGGCAATGATTTATTGATGAAGCCGTTTACCGCTACAGGCAGGGCTTTCGCGAATTTTGGTTATGCGATCAAAGGATGGAAATTCGACTACACTTTTAATTATATTGGCGAAAAGAGAATCCCGTCAACAGCCGGAAATCCAATGATGTATCAGATGCCGCAAAAGTCGCCGGCTTTTGTGACGATGAATGCGCAGATTAGTAAAACAGTTGGCAAGTTCAAGAATTTAGATTTTTATATTGGAGGAGAAAATCTCACTAATTATTTTCAAAAAAATGTAATCATCGCTGCTGATCAGCCTTTCGGAAACTTCTTTGATGCTTCCATGATTTGGGGCCCTGTGAGTGGAAGATTATTGTATGCAGGATTTAGATTTAAAATAACGCAATAAAATTTTCCGAATAAAAATAAATGCGGCTATCTATTTTAGTATGTAGCCGCATTTTTGTGTTGATAAGATAATATTATTTTTATAGTTTGGTGTTATTTATCCACTCTACTTTTTCTTGAATGTCTCCTCTCTTATATCCGCCGGTAAAGGGTTTTGCTAAATGGCCGATGTAAAAGAATCCCAATAATTTATCTTCTGTATCCAAATTGAAATAAGATTTTGCTTCTTCATAATAAGTGATTCCTCCGGTGCTCCAAAAGGCTCCTAATCCGTATGCAGTGGCGGTAAGAAACATATTTTCAACAGCGCATGCAGTGGCTTCTATTTCTTCTATTTCTCTTATTTTATTTTCTACATTTCTTTTCATTCCTATTACAATCACATGAGAAGACATTAATGGGAAATCGATTAATTTTTTCATGGTGATCTCGCTAAATTTTTCTCCTGAAAATTTTTTATACAGGCGCGAATGCAGTTCGGAAAAGTATTTTAATCCGTCATCGCTGAAAACAGTAAATCGCCATGGTTCCGTATGTTTATGATTGGGCGCATAATTCGCATTTTCTAATATTTGCCAAACAATCTCATCTGCAATTTTTTTTTCCTCTTTCAAATAATACCGGCGTAATGCTTCTTCGATTTTTTATGATTGCATTCAATTGTTCTACATCGTATGGTGTATCCATAGCTATTATAATGGTTTTTGAGTTTTAAATGGTACTAATAATAAAAGTACACCTTCCATTTCTAAAGAAATTACGGATTCGGAAAAAAAATTTGGATGGAATTATATATATATCGTAATATTGCGATTCAAAATATACAATTATGGGAATCACGAAATCTGAAGAGTTTACTTTAAAGGATAACACTTTAGCCAATTATGCAAAAGCGTTGGCACATCCCGCCAGAATTGCAATTCTTAGATTATTAATAGAAAAACAAGAATGCATTTGTGGTGACATAGTAGATGAATTACCACTCTCACAAAGCACAGTATCACAGCATTTGAAAGAATTAAAGGCAGCAGGTTTAATTCAAGGAAATATCAGTGGCGCTAAAGTTTGCTATTGTATCAACGACAAAGAATGGAAATTGGCTAAAGAAAAATTAGACCAATTTTTTGATTCTTATAAAGCTGCAAAAAAATGTTGTTAACAACCCAACAAACTAATCGTAAAATATCGATAACATTAAAAATTCAAACACATGTCAACTGAAGAACAAATCAAAGAACTTGTAAAACAAAAGTATTCTGAAATTGCTTTACAAAACAAAGAAACCAACGAATCCTCATGCTGTGGTGCAGGAGGTTGCAGTACCGAAGTGTATCAAATAATGTCTGAAGATTACAATTCTTTAGAAGGCTACAATGCTGATGCAGACTTAGGTTTAGGCTGCGGATTACCAACTCAATTTGCTAAAATTAAAAAAGGCGATGTTGTAATTGATTTAGGCAGCGGCGCCGGAAATGATGCATTTGTAGCAAGGCACGAAACCGGAGAAACAGGAAAAGTAATTGGGATAGATTTTACTCCCGCAATGATTGAAAAAGCGCGCCAAAATGCTCAGTCATTGGGTTTTCATAATGTAGAATTTAGGCAAGGTGATATTGAGAAAATGCCGGTTACTTCGGATGTAGCGGATGTAATTGTAAGTAATTGCGTATTAAATTTAGTGCCTAATAAAGATGCCGTTTTAAAAGAAATTTTTAGGGTGTTAAAACCCGGTGGCCATTTTAGTATTTCTGATATTGTATTGGAAGGCGAATTACCCGATAATCTAAAATCTGCTGCTGAAATGTACGCCGGATGCGTATCAGGCGCTATTCAGAAAAGTACTTATTTGGAATTAATCGAAGCTAACGGATTTCAAAATATCAAGGTGCAGAAAGAGAAAATAATTATTGTTCCTGATGATATTCTAAGCAATTTTTTAACTGCTGAAGAAATTGAATCTTTTAAAAATTCAGCATTAGGAATTTATAGTATTACTGTTTATGCTGAAAAGCCGAAAGCATGTTGCGGCCCGGATTGTTGCTAAAATGATTTTACATGCATAATCCATAAATTTGACATTCATTCATTTTTATGGATTATGTATGATCTATTATTTGAGAACATCGCAGTACATGTTTCACTAACGGAAGCTGAAAAAGAAATTTGTAAAACACTGTTTATTCCCAAAAAATTAAGGAAGCGCCAATTTCTTTTGCAAGAAGGAGATGTATGCAGGTACACGGCTTTTGTAGAAAAAGGATTATTACGCACTTTTACCGCAGATGAAAAAGGCAATGAACCTATCTTGCAATTTTCAATGGAAGGTTGGTGGATTGCAGACCTGTATAGTTTTCTTACCCAAGAACCTTCTCCCTATAATGTAGAAGCTTTAGAAAATTGTGAATTGCTTTTAATAACAGAACCCGCTTGGCAAGAGTTATTAAAAAAAGTACCCACTTTAGAACGCTTTTTTAGAATATTAGTACAGAATAATTTAATCGCTACACAAAGAAGATTAATGGGTTCATTGAGTGAAACCGCAGAAGAAAAGTATTTAAACCTAATTGAAACTTCTCCTTCTTGTATGCAGCGTGTACCGCAACATATGATTGCTGCCTATTTAGGTATCACGCGCGAAACCTTGAGTAGAATAAGAAGCCAATTAGCATCAAAAGGAAAATAGATTTTAAATTATTCTTCCGCTTTCCAAATGGATGAATACTCCTCAGGATGTCGATTCAATTGTGCATGAACATAAGAACAGAGCGGTTTTACTTTTAACTTATTTTCTGTAGCATATTTCACCATTTCATTGAATAATTTTTTTGCCATTCCTCTTCCTTCAGCTTTCGGAAGTACTTCTGTATGGTAGGCTGTCAAAAGATTTGCTGAAATTCCAATTTCCATTTCAGCAATTTTTTCTCCATTCTCCTTTATATAAAAATGTCCTTCCCCATTTTCGTTCAAATCCAAATTTACTTCTTCATCCATGATTCAATTTTTAAACAATTTACATTTAAAATAATGAATGGAAATTTAATCGTCTTGATCATCTAAACTGTAATAATTATTTTCTTCATCTTCTTCTCCAATGATCTCATCTGCATCATCCAAATCTGCGCCCGGTACATCTAATCCTTCATCTAATAAAGTAGGATCGGGAATTTCTTCTTCTGCATTTTTGGCTCTATCTACATCTTCTAACATTCCTTCTTCAAAAGATTCTTTTTTTTCGTGAGCATAAATATCATCTTCTGCTGAATAAATTGGATTTCCGGGAATAGATTTTTCTGTTACGTCCTTATCTTTTTTTTTCTTCGTTTGGCATAATCGGAATTTTTAAATTTTACAATGGTTTTCTTTCATAAAAAAACAGTTCATTATAATTAATACAAATAATAGACCGAATTGAAAGCGTTTGGAGATGATTCATTGATGTAAGTCAATTGTATTTATTATCCTATGTCATTTTCTATGGCATGTGTATAGAGTAATTTTGTATTAAGAAAAAAGAAAAACATGTCAGTGAGGAGAACAATTGGTATAATCGACGGAAATAAAAATTTGGGAACAGTGATTTCTAAAGAATTAGCTAATTCAAATTGTAGGCTGCTATTGATTTCAAATAATGACGAAAATTTGAAAGTTTTCACAAAAGATTTAATCGGTAAAAATCCATTAGCAGATATTGAATTTATAGAAGACGCAAAGGAAGGCTGTTGGGAAGCGGATATAATTATTTTGGCAATGGCAGAACATGAGCAAATATCAATTGCAGAAAAGATTAAAGAAGTAACCATTCAAAAAACGGTAGTAGCGATTTCTGATAAAAAAATTTCCAGTACTAATTTGGACTCATTTTTGCCCTATTCTAAATTAATCAACATTTATTGGAATTATCCTTTTAAAGAATTGGAGATCAAGGGCAGCGATACCCAAAAGTTGGATGAAATTTCTCATCTTTTCCAACAAGCCGGGTTTTTAATGCAATCACATCTGAATACTGAATTGATTCAGTAAAAATTTCACCATAGGTAAATAAATATTTCATCAACTAAAAAATAGAAAAAATGCAAACAATTAAATGGGGAGTAGATCCTGTGCACACAGAAATTACTTTCAAAGTAAAACACTTAATGATTACAACGGTAACCGGACATTTCAAAAAATATTCTATCGATGTAGAAACTGAAGGAGATGATTTTAATACTGCAAAGAAAATTGAATTTACTGCGGATATAAATTCTATCGATACAGGAAATGAACAACGTAATGAACATTTAAGATCATCAGATTTCTTCGATTTAGAAAATCATCCGGAATTGAAATTTGTAGGCAGCCAATTAGATGTGAAAGGTGATGAAGGAACACTTACAGGAGATTTAACGATTGCAGGTGTTACAAAGCCAATCACTTTAGCAGTAGAATTTGGCGGTATCGTAAAAGATCCTTGGGGAGGAGAAAGAGTCGGTTTTAGTATCAAAGGAAAATTGAGCCGTAAAGAATTTGGAATGCAATACAATGCAGCCTTAGAAGCCGGTGGAGTAGTAGTAGGAGATGAAGTAAAAATCAATGGCGAATTGCAATTGGTAAAACAAGTTCCTGCAGAAGCCTAAACCAAATATAAGTTTAGCTAAATAAACCAATTCGAAAGACTATCAGAATAAAGAGTATATTCCTGATAGTCTTTTTTATAAATAATCCTTCAAAAAAAAATTATGAAAAAAATATTTCTCTTTATAACTATGGCTTTTTTAAGCACATCAATTTTCGCACAAACGACTTGGAAAGTAGATCCGATGCACTCACAATTAAGTTTTAGTATTGTGCATTTAGGAATCTCAGATATTGATGGTGTATTTAATAAATTTGATGTTACCGTTGTAAAACCTAACAAAGATTTCAGTGATGCTGTTTTCACACTCAATGTAGATGTGTCTTCTATTAATACGCATGTAGAAATGCGAGATAATCATTTAAGAAGCGATGATTTTTTTGATGTAAAAAAATATCCGATCATGACTTTCAAAAGCACTTCTTGTATAAAACGTTCTGATGAAGAATATCTACTCACAGGTAATCTTACACTGCATGGAATTACAAAAACTGTAAGTATGAAGTTGTGGCATCGTGGTACAATTGAAGATGCGAAAACAAAAAAATCTATTGCAGGATTTCAATTAACCGGAGTTATCAAACGCTCAGATTTTAATTTAGGTTCTAAATTTTTATCACCTATGTTAAGTGATGAAGTACAAATAAAAGCGGATGGAGAATTTAAGCAACAACCGTAATGAAAACCACTACTACACAAGATTTTACATTATTGTGACGCAGTGTTTCCTGATATGATAAAAGATTATACTCCTTTTGGAATTAATTTTGCAAGAAAAGAAATATGAAATTAGATCGGACAAAAATAGTGGTGGTTGGCGGTGGTTTTGCGGGAGTAAATTTTGTAAAAAAAATGTGGAATAAAGAGGAGTTTCAAGTAACTCTTGTAGATCAAGATAATTATCATTTTTTCCCGCCTCTTTTATATCAAGTAGCTACGGCTTTTATAGAACCTTCGAACATTAGTTATCCATTTCGAAGAATGTTTATTGGAAAAAATAATATGCATTTTCATTTAGGAAAATTCATCAAGGTAAATCCTCAGATGAACACTATCGAAACTGACACCGGGTTTTTAGAATATGATATTTTGGTGTTAGCGATTGGAGCAGAAACAAATTATTTCGGAATGGCGAATGTGGAAAAAGATTCACTTCCCATGAAGTCTATCGACGATGCCATTAATCTTAGAAATCATTTGCTCTCAAACTTAGAGCAGGCGGTGATTTCAAAAGATGTGGCCGAAAAAAGAAGATTGCTGAATATTGTTATTGCAGGCGGAGGCCCATCAGGTGTAGAAGTGGCAGGCATGTTAGCAGAAATGGGACACACGGTGGCCCGAAAAGAATATCCTGAATTATCCGGTATCAATTCTAAAATCCATTTAGTAGATGCGTCTTCACATTTGTTAGGGCCAATGAGTCATAAAGCGCAAGAGTCGGCACTCAAAGTACTTAGCCATTTGGGTGTGCAAATAAAATTGAATGTAGCCGTAAAAGATTATGTAAATGGAGAAGTGGTTTTATCAGATGGAGAAAGAATTCCAACCAATTCTCTAATTTGGACTTCCGGAGTTACAGGAAGAGAAGTTGTAGGCTTATCGTCCGAACAAATTGGTAGAGGAAGAAGAATTTTAGTAGATGAATTTAATAAAGTAAATGGAACTCCCAATATCTATGCCTTAGGAGATATTTGCTTAATGACAGGGGAAGAAAAATATCCGAATGGCCATCCTCAATTAGCACAAGTTGCCATTCAGCAAGGAGATCTATTGGCAAAAAATTTATTGCGTGGAGCGCAAAATAAAGAATGGAAACCTTTTCATTACAATGATAAAGGAAGCATGGCAATCATTTCCAAATATGAAGCAGTGGCAGACCTGCCAAAGGTTTCATTCACCGGATTTTTTGCCTGGTTGGTATGGCTTTTCGTACACATAATACCGTTAGTAGGGTTTAGAAATAAAGTAAAAATTGCTTTTAGTTGGTTTTGGTCTTTTATTACCAACAACCCTACCCTTCGATTAATTATTCGTCCGAAAAAATACAAAGAGTGTAATTAAAATTGCAGTTTTAAATTCTCTCACAGTTATTACTACACGAAAATGTATTTTTGAATAAATAAGTTTTATTCAAATCCTTCTATGCAACAAGAATTCATCAAAATTATTGATCTGTTAGGAACTGTTGCATTTGCTATATCCGGCGTGTATGCTGCCATGCAAAAGAAGTTGGATGTTTTTGGAGTGTTGATTATTGCATTTGTTACAGCTATTGGTGGCGGTACTTTGCGTGACATGATGATCGGAGATTTACCGGTGAGTTGGATTCGGAATTTAGATTATTGTATTACCATAATAATTACGGTAATTATTGTCATAATTTTTAAGGATAAAATTTTCAAAAACTTTCAAAAAACATTACTGATTTTTGATTCAATCGGGCTCGGATTTTTTACGGTTCTCGGCATTCAAAAAGGAATGGCGATCGGCTTGAATCCTATTATCTGTATTGCTTTGGGCACTATTACCGGGTGTTTTGGCGGAGTAATAAGAGATAGTTTATTGAATAATATTCCCATGATTTTCAAAAAAGAAATTTATGCCACAGCATGTATTGCCGGTGGCAGTTTATATTTTCTTTTACACTACTTACATCTTCCTTTGGAACTCACGAATGTGCTCTGCATCATTGTTGTTTTTCTAATAAGAATTCTTGCGGTCACTTTTGATTGGCGATTACCAAGAATTTATAAAAATGAAGATTGAAATAATTTGTAGAGATGGTAACGGAAAATCAATCCGCAGAATTGCTTAATTTGAAATAAAAGAAATGGAGAAAAAACCAATAAAAAGGAATGAAAATATTGCGAAACTCTCACGCGATCATCACGCCAGTCTTATGTTTTGTTGGAAGTTGCGGCATGGAATAAAATTTCAAATCGATCCTGCAAGAATGATTAATTATGTAGATTATTTTACTGCTAATCATTTAGAACCTCATTTTAAAGAAGAGGAAGAAATTTTATTTGCACCATTGCAAGATGCTAAAGTGCAAAGAGCGATTGATGAACATACAATTATTAAAACAACGCTGCAAAAAATTCATCAATCATCTCCTGAAAATCAAATGGAAGAATTAGTCCATCTTGCTGATTTGATAGATGCACACGTGCGCTATGAAGAACGGGTTTTATTTCCTCATTTAGAAAAAGAATTGTCGGAAGAACAATTAGAAAATATTGGGAAAATAATTAAGGATGCACCTTTGAAAGATAATTATGAAGATGAATTTTGGCTGAAAAAAACAAGGGAATAATTTGGCAAATAGAATGGATAGTAAAGAGGATTTGATCCAATTTGAATTAAATCATTTGGGAGAAACAATTTCGATTACATGCCACGAAGGTGAGTATCGAAATTTAATGGTGCTAATCAATGAAAAAATTTATGTAGAAGATTTCGGAGAATGCAAAGGCATTGGGCGTTGCGGTACTTGTTTGGTTGAAATTATTACCATAAATCCTTTGCCCGAATTAGAAAGAAATGAAAAAAGTACTTTAGAAAAATGTGCCGTAAAACTTCCAAATCTTCGTTTATCTTGTCAAATTATGATTGACCAATTATTAAATGGAGCAACAATTTCTATCGTTGAAGAAAGAGAAGATGTACGTTAATTTAAAAAATATGGAGAGCCAAAAAATTTTTAAATTTGAATGGATTATATCATTATGATAAAAGAAAAAATACGATTCTTATCCGAAAAATATGCGGATGAAATGATTCAAGTAAGAAATCATTTGCATGCCCATCCTGAATTGAGTTACAAAGAATTTGAAACGTCAAAATTTGTTCAACAAAAATTATCTGATTGGGGAATTCCGTTTCAAATAATGGGAATTACAGGTGTAGTAGGACTTATCAAGGGAAAAAATCCTGATAAAAAAATAATTGCCTTGCGTGCCGATATGGACGCATTGCCTATTCAAGAAGAAAATAATATTCCTTATCAATCGTTGAATGCCGGCGTGATGCATGCTTGCGGCCATGATGTACATACCACTTGTTTATTAGGCGCTGCTAAAATTTTGAATGAATTAAAAGAAGAATGGGAAGGTTCGGTCAAATTAATTTTTCAGCCGGGCGAAGAAAAAAATCCGGGTGGTGCAAGTATTTTAATTACAGAAGGAGTTTTAGAGAATCCTACACCGGATGCTATTTTCGCATTGCATGTGCATCCAAATTTGCAAGTAGGAAAATGTAGTTTTCGTGGCGGAATGGCGATGGCGAGTGCGGATGAAATTTATATTTCTGTAAAAAGTAAAGGAGGCCACGCAGCTGCTCCTCATCTTACTTCTGATACCATTTTGGCAGCATCGCAGTTGGTAGTAAATCTGCAACAAGTGATTAGTAGAATGAATGATCCTTTTAATCCATCGGTGCTTTCTATTACTTCCATTCAAGGAGGTAATACCACCAACGTGATTCCTTCAGAAGTAAAGCTGATGGGCACTTTCAGAGCAATGAATGAAGAATGGCGTTTTAAAGCACACGAGATCATTAAAAATATTGGTAACCATACGGCATCTATTACGGGTACAAATATTGACACTTTAATTGATGTGGGTTATCCTTGTGTGGTGAATGATATTTCATTAACAGAAAAAGCCAAATTAAAAGCCAAAGAGTACATGGGTGAAGAAAATATAGAAGAAACAGAGAAGCGCATGGGTGCTGAAGATTTTGCATTTTATTCGCACAAAATTCCTGCATGTTTTTTCAGATTGGGCGTAAAAAATGAATCAAAAAATATTACTTCCGGTGTGCATACTCCTACTTTTAATGTAGATGAAGATGCTATTAAAAATGGTGTGGGAATGATGGCTTGGTTAGCCGTTTCATCTCTCTAAATGCAATTTTACAAGAATTGTTCACTTTAACTATCTTTACTTTTTTCAAAAGAGTTTCCACTTTAGGAAAAATGATTTAATTCAATATTTATGCAAAAGGTTATTAGAAAACAAGAGGCGCTCGATTATCATGAAAAAGGACGTCCGGGGAAAATTGAAGTGGTACCAACAAAAGCCACCAAAACGCAAAGAGATCTTTCATTAGCTTATTCACCCGGAGTAGCGGTTCCTTGTATGGAAATTCACGACAATCCTGAAGCAGCATATAAATACACGGCGAAAGGAAATTTGGTGGGGAGTAATTAGCAATGGCAGTGCGGTATTGGGTTTGGGAAATATTGGTGCTGTAGCAGGCAAGCCTGTGATGGAAGGAAAAGGTGTTCTCTTCAAAATCTTTGCAGATATTGATGTATTTGATATTGAGATAAATGAAAGTGATCCTGAAAAAATTGTAGAAATAGTAGCCGCATTGGAACCCACTTTTGGAGGTATTAATTTGGAAGATATCAAAGCACCTGAATGTTTTTATATTGAAGAAAAACTCAAAGAGCGCCTCAAGATTCCTGTGATGCATGATGATCAGCATGGAACTGCTATTATCAGTGCCGCTGCATTATTAAATGCATTAGAACTTCAAAAGAAGAAAATCAGTAAAGCAAAATTTGTGGTGAATGGCGCCGGTGCCGCTGCATTGGCCTGCATACAATTATATGTAGCAGTGGGAGCTAATCCTGCCAACTTTATTCTTTTCGATAGAAAGGGCGCAATTCATGCAGGAAGAGAAAATTTAGATCCAATAAAAAAATTATTTGCAACTACAAAAAATAAAGACCTCACATTAGCCGGTGCTATGAAAGGAGCAGATGTATTTATTGGTTTGAGTGTAGGTGATGTGGTAACCCAAGACATGGTAAAATCGATGGCTAAAAACCCCATCGTATTTGCAATGGCTAATCCTGATCCTGAAATTACCTACGATAGTGCTATCGCGGTTCGTAAAGATGTCATCATGGCGACGGGAAGAAGTGATTTCCCCAATCAAGTAAATAATGTTTTGGGTTTTCCTTATATTTTTAGAGGTGCCTTAGATGTGAGAGCGACTCAAATTAACGAAGCCATGAAATTGGCTGCAGTAAGGGCTTTGGCCGATTTAGCCAAATCTCCCGTACCTGATATTGTGATGATGGCCTACAATGAAAAAAATATTGTTTTCGGCCCGGATTATATTATTCCTAAACCGGTTGATAATCGATTATTAACTACTGTAGCTCCGGCTGTTGCTAAAGCGGCGATGGATAGCGGTGTAGCTCGAAAACCTATTACGGATTGGGAAGCTTACACGAACGAGTTAAATGAAAGATTGGGAATCGACAATCAATTGCTTAGAGTAATTGGAGCACAAGCAAGAAAAAATCCTAAAAAAGTTGTTTTTGCAGAAGCCGAAAATCATAAAATATTAAAAGCGGCTCAGTTAGCGCAAGACGAAGGAGTGGCATTTCCTATTCTTTTAGGAAATATAGAAAAAATTCAAAAAATAGCTGCCGATAATGGAATTGATATTAATCAAATGCCGATTATAGATCCTAAAAGTGAAGAGGCAGAAGCTAAGAGAAAAATTTTTGGAGAATTATTTTTTGAAAAAAGACAACGCAAAGGTTATAATTTTTATGAAGCAAAAAAAGCGATGAAAGATCGAAATTATTATGGCTGCATGATGGTGGAAACCGGAGAGGCAGATGCGATGATTTCGGGGCTTTCTAAAAATTATCCGGATACAATAAGGCCGGCGCTACAAATTGTGGGTTTAGAAAGTGATTCGAAAAGAGTGGCCGGGATGTATATCATCATGACAAAAAAAGGCCCTTTATTTTTAGCAGATACTACAGTCAATTTTAATCCTACCGCGGAAGAATTAGCGGACATCGCTTTATTGGTAGCCAAAGAAGTAAAAACTTTCGGCATTACGCCGGTAGTAGCTATGTTGAGTTATTCTAATTTCGGTAGCAGTAATTCATCCGAAGCAAAAATAGTAGCAAAGGCCAGTGAAATTGTAAAACAAAAAGATCCTACTTTAATTGTGGATGGTGAAATGCAGGCCAATGTTGCATTTAATAAAGAAATTCTACGCGACAATTATCCGTTTAGTACTTTGGCCAATAAGGATGTGAACGTACTTATCTTTCCCAATTTAGCAGCAGGTAATGTGGCGTACAATCTTTTGCAAGAAGTAGGTGGAGCGGATGCGGTGGGTCCTATTTTATTAGGTCTTAATAAGCCTATCCATATTTTACAATTAGGCAGTCATGTTCGCAGTATTTACAACATGATACTTGTAGCGGTAATTGATGCACAAGCAAAATGCAGTCGCAAAAATAATTTGTCAAAAAGCGATAGAAAGAAAATCAAAAAGAAATAAAAACTAAGCGACCATTTTAAAAATCATTATGAAATTCTTTTCAACCTTCGGTGCCTATCTCAAAATGCTTAAAGGCATGTTTTCTAAACCTGAAAATGGTAAGATGTATTGGAAAGAATTAATGCATCAATCTGTTGAAATTGGTTTCGGAGCATTGGGTATCGTTTGTATAATTTCAATTTTTATGGGAGCGGTAAGTGCGGTACAAACGGCGTATCAATTGACAAGCCCGATGGTGCCTAAAGAAACTATTGCGCAAATTGTAAGAGATACGGTTATTCTGGAATTTGCTCCTACCTTGGTTTGTATCGTTTTAGCAGGAGTGATAGGAAGTAAGATCGCCAGTGAATTAGGAAATATGCGCGTGAGTGAACAAATAGATGCGTTAGAAATTATGGGCATTAATACCAAATCTTATCTCGTAGCCCCGAAAATTTTGGGTGCATTAATAACCATTCCTTTATTGGTTGTATTATCCATGGTTTTAGGAATTTATGGGGGAAGATTGGCCGGAAGCCTTGCCGGTATTGTTTCAGCTGAAACTTTTGATAGGGGGTTGCTTCAAAATTTTAATCCTAAGAATGTATATTTCGCAATCATCAAAGGGTATACATTTGCCTTTATTATTAGCAGTATTTCTTCTTATTACGGTTATCATGTAAAGGGTGGGTCATTGGAGATAGGCCGCTCCAGTACTACTTCTGTAATTGTAAGTTGTGTGCTCATTTTGATATTCGATTTCTTACTTTCATTCCTTTTATTATAGCGGAAAAAATCAAAAGAATAATTATGATTGAAATAAAAAATGTGAAAAAAGCTTTTGGTTCCAAAGAAATTTTGAAAGGAATTACTTCTGTAATGGAAACAGGAAAAACTAATTTAATTATCGGCACGAGCGGTAGCGGAAAAACTGTTTTACAAAAATGTTTAGTAGGTTTATTTGAAGTGGATGAAGGTGGAATTTTATTTGATGGAAAAGATTTAACCACCATGCCCGAAGAAGATAGAAAAGAATTACGTCAACAAATAGGAATGTTGTTCCAAGGCTCGGCTTTATTCGATAGTATGACCGTGGAACAAAATATCAAATTCCCCTTAGACATGTTTACCAAATGGAATCATAAGAAAAAAATAGAAAGAGTAAATGATGTTTTGGAAAGAGTAGAATTAACCGGTTCCAATAAAAAATATCCTGCTGAAATAAGCGGTGGAATGATGAAGCGTGTAGGAATTGCGCGTGCTATTGTGCTTAAGCCTAAATATTTATTTTGCGATGAACCCAATTCAGGATTAGATCCGCAAACTTCTATGGTTATTGATAAATTAATTCATGAGATCACTGTAGAAAATAATATCACTACCATCATCAATACCCACGACATGAATAGCGTGATGGAGATTGGTGAAAATATTTTGTATTTGAATCAAGGATTAAAAGAATGGCAAGGTTCTAAAGATGAATTGATTTATAGTGAACATGAAAAATTGAATGAATTTATTTTTGCTTCTCAATTTTTAAAAGATGCGAAATTGATGCGAAAGTTAGAAGATCAAGGCGAAGTAGATCCAAATGGTGAATTGAAAAAATAAGAAAGATCTTCTTCACGAAGTCAAAATCTTTTTATTGAATATGGCTTAATTTTAGTGCCATTCAATAAACTAAATTTCTTTACCGTAATACAATAAATGTATAGGAAACTTCTAAAATATCTCGCTTCGATTAATCAATGGAGAAAGCACAGAATTTCCAATACCAATTTCTTAATTATCGCTGCCGCAGTTGTTGGTGTGTTGGGCGGAATTGCTTCTTCAGTTTTAAAAAAATTGACACACGCCGTAGCCAGTTTTTTGCAAAATGATCTTCATTGGGAATACAAATATTATCTCTATTTTTTCTTTCCACTTATTGGTATTTTCCTAACGGTGATCTATATACGCACTTTTATTAGGCGTAGTAAATTTCAACATGGCATTCCGGCAATTCTGCAAAATATTTCACGCAATTCCAGCCGACTCGATTTTCATAATATTTATAGCCAAATAATTTCCAGCGCATTAACTGTTGGTTTAGGCGGATCAGCAGGTTTGGAAGCACCGGCAGTGGCAAGTGGCTCTGCTATTGGTTCTAATATTGGTCGCTTCTTTGGATTGAGCTATCGCGAAACAACATTATTATTGGCTTGTGGAGCAGGCGCGGGCATTGCGGGTGCATTTAATAGCCCCGTGGCAGGAATGATTTTTGCCATTGAAGTGATTCTTCCGGAATTTTCTATACCGGCCGTTATTCCTTTGTTAATTGCTTCCGCCATCGCTTCGGTAGTTTCCAAATTTATTTATGATGAACCACTTTTTGCGTTAGTTACAGAAGGTTGGGTTACAGAGGCCTTTTGGTTTTATGTAGTATTGGGTTTATTGATGGGATTTTATTCCATCTTTTACAGTAAGCTCAATAATCATTTGTTTAAAGTATTTGAAAATATAAAAAATAGATACAACAAAGTTTGGATCGGAGGAATTTTATTAGGAATTATGATTGCCATTTTTCCGGCGCTTTATGGTGAAGGCTATATTACCATTCAAAAATTATTAGATGGAAATTATCAAAGCCTTTTAGCCAATAGTTTCTTTTCTCATTATCAAACCATCGGTTGGGCTTTAATTCTTTTTGGATTTCTTTCGATGGTGGGCAAAACTTTTGCCAGCGTAATCACAATGGCGAGTGGAGGAAATGGTGGAATGTTTGGCCCGAGTGTGGTTGTAGGCGGATTGTTAGGTTTTGTTTTTTCTTACGGATTAAATCAAACCGGGATAGTGCATTTGAATGTTACCAATTTTATAATCGCAGGAATGGCTGCATCAATTAGTGGCGTGATGCATGCTCCACTCACGGGAGTTTTTTTAGCCGCTGAAATTACGGGAGGTTATGTGTTAATGGTTCCATTAATGTTGGTTTCGGCTATTTCCTATTTCATCAATAAAAGCATTTTAAAATATTCTATTTATACAAAACCCTTGGCCGAACAAGGAAATTTTTTATCTCATGAAAATAAGGATGATAGCGTGTTGCGCAGGCTGAAATTAAAGTATTTATTAGATACAGATTTTGTAGTACTTCGTCCGGATGATACTCCTTTGAGTCGTAAAATGGATATCATTCACACGGATAAAAATATATTTCCTGTGGTAGATGAAACGGGAGTTTTAAAAGGAATTTTATTGAGCGATCGTTTGTTGGAATTGTTAGTAAGCAAAGATGCAGAAGATCAAATAAGATTGATAAAAGATATTGCTCAACCGGCGAATAAAACAATAGTAGTAGATACTCCTATGTATGAAGTAATGCAAATTATGGACAGATTAGATACGCGTATTTTACCGGTGACGGATGCGAATGGCGTCTATCTTGGTTTTGTTACAAAAAATAGAATCTTTAATAAATACAGAGTAATGTTGATGCGACGTGTAGGCTATATGGAATAAAAGTAAATCAATCTTTTTTGTAAAAATTAAGAGAATCTTCTTTTAATTAATTCATCAAATTGTTTCACCACCGGATCAGAATCTAACCACCCGATTTTTACTTTCAATTCGCGCCGGATCCAAAATTCCGCTTCAGGGTAAATGGAAAAATTTTGTATGGTTTTAATACTTCTTTCATACATCGCTTCGTCGCCTCTAAATAATTCATTGATAAATAAAAAACGATCATTGACTCCAATCGCTTTTTTCAAATCCTTTATGGGCGCAGATGTAAGCGATTGAGAAAGTTCTGTTTTATCTTCTCTAAAACGATCATTTAAAGATTCCGAATAATCGAATTTTAATTGTTCTTGAATGGTTCCTTTGCCCGGTGCATCTTGATGGCTCAATGTCGGAACATCTTCTAAGGGATCAAAATGCAAAGCCTCTTTGGCTGCATGTTCCATGGCTTGTAAAGATTCTGCATTTCTTTTTATTTCTTCTAATTCTTCTTCTACTTCTTTTGGATTTATTTCCAGCACGGAAATAATTTTATTCTCCGTCGGCAAATTTTCTTCCGTACTTTCTATTTGAATTGTATTAATAAAAGTAATTGGCATTAAGATCGAAACCTTATTTTCTTGAGGAAGCGGTGATTTTTTTATATGGCTTGATAATTCAGCTCGAATAAGTTCTACCGTTTGCATCATCGTTTGTGCCGGCGCTTTATCTTCAAGTTGTTGTTGTAATTTCTTAAGGAGTGTGGACACTCTTTCCATAGCAGGTAAAGTAAAAAATAATAATTAAAAATCGCCAAATAAATGTTTGATTTTGATTTAACAAAAAATCATTTTAACCTTGCATTCGGAGCTAAGTTACAAATTGAAATCAAAACCAAATACAAATAATGTTTATAGAACCTAATTACAACGGTGAACGCAAAGGTTGGATAGAAGTAATTTGCGGAAGCATGTTTAGCGGAAAAACGGAAGAACTCATTCGTAGATTGCGTCGAGTAGAGATTGCTAATCTCTCTTCTAAAATTTTCAAACCCGCTATAGACACGCGTTACGACGAAGTGAAAATTGTAAGTCATGATGCAAGAAAAATTAATTCTATCCCTGTAGAAAATTCAAGTTTTATTTTATCGTTAGCAGAAAATGTAGATGTAGTAGGCATTGACGAAGCACAATTTTTTGATGAAGATATTGCCAATGTGTGTGTGCAATTAGCAATGAAAGGAATGAGAGTAATTGTTGCTGGATTAGATATGGATTATCTGGGAAAACCTTTTGGCCAAATGCCTAATCTCATGGCCGTGGCTGATTATGTTACAAAACTTCATGCCATCTGTGTGGTGTGCGGAAATATTGCCAATGTGAGTTATAGAAAAGTAAGCACAGAAGGACAAGTATTATTGGGTGAAATGGATATTTATGAACCTCGTTGCAGATCATGTGCTGCTATTGTAGAAGAAAAATCAGCCGCCGCTTCATCTTCTAATAAATCCTAAATGTCCAAAATAATTACTTTATTAAAAAAGGATTTGTTGTTAGAATTAAGACAACAACATACTTTTTTTGGAATTATTTTGTATGTGGCTTCTACCATTTTTGTTTTGTATCTCGCCATGGGCCAGCCGGACAGCACTATCTACAATGGTTTGTTTTGGATGATTCAATTATTTGTTTGTGTGAATGCAGTTGCTAAAAGCTTTTTGCAAGAAAGCAAAGGCCGTATGCTTTATTTCTACAGCGTTTGCAGCCCTGTTCATTTTATTATCGGTAAATTAATTTATAGCACCATTATCATGTTATTCATGGTGTTGGTGAGTCTTTTATTATTTTTGATTTTGTTAGGAAATCCGATAAAAGATCCTTTGCTTTTTATAGGCATTGCTTTATTAGGCGGCTTAAGTTTGAGTTTGGTCTTTACATTAATGGCAGCTATTGCAGCGAAGGCGCAACAAAATGCAGCTATTATGGCGATACTAGGATTTCCGTTGATTATTCCTCAACTTTTATTATTGATTCGTCTTTCAAAAGCCGCATTTGGTGAGGTTTTCAGAGATGGTGCTATTTTTCAAATCTCACTTTTATTGTTAGGATTAAATACGCTTGTGGTAGTTTTAGCATTGGTACTTTTTCCGTTTTTATGGAAAGATTAAATCAAATAAGAAGAAGTTTGTAAAAAAGTTTAGGATGGATTATTTCAAATAAAACCTACTTTTGAAGAATTAAAAAGTAGCAACTTTTAAAACGTATTGCGATGAAATTGAAATGGTGGAAAATACTTTGTATGGCATTATTATTTTTCACTTTTATTGCCGGCTTTTTGGTAAGAGTACCTTTTGTTGGCAATCTCTATGAAAGCATCCGTAACTTTTTTTTCCACGTGCCGATGTGGTTTGGGCAAATCGCCTTACTTTCTTTATCCCTCGGGTATTCTATTGCTTATCTACGTACTCACAATTTAAAACATGATTTGTATGCAGTAGAATTTGCCAAAACCGGCATTGTTTTCGGAGTGTTAGGTTTGGTTACAGGTGCTATTTGGGCCAAATATACTTGGGGAGAATTTTGGAGTAATGATCCCAAGCAAATGGCCGCTGCCATTGCGGTGTTAATTTATTTGGCGTATGTGGTACTTCGTGGTTCTATGACCGATATGGACAAACGCGCCAGAGTTTCTTCTGTATACAATATTTTTGCTTACTTTATTTATATTCCTCTCATTATGATCTTGCCTCGTTTGGTGCAATCACTTCATCCCGGCGGCATGGAAGGAGCTCAAGGTGGCGGTAATCCTGCATTAGGTGGAGGCAGTTTAGATGCAGGAATGAGATTGGTTTTTTGGCCGGCCGTGTTTGGCTGGATTCTATTAGGAGTGTGGATCAGTAATTTAAAAATCAGGCTCCATTTAATTTCTTATAAAAATATTATAAATGATTAAATCATTTCTAAAGCGTTTATGCTTTACTGTTAGTTCGCTTTTTTTGTATACCATTACTTTGGCTCAGTCGGATGCAGTGCCACCCGGAAGTACATTAGATAGTACGATGCGAAGCAATGATAAAATTTATGTAGTAATGGCCGTATGTATCGTGATTTTATTGGCACTCTTTTTATATCTTATTAGAATAGACAGAAAGGTTTCGAGAAAAGAAAAATTATAATTTCACACGGCAATAACTGTGTAAATTGCATTAATCAATCATTTACATCTTAAATAACACCTAATTATGTCCTCTACCTCGCAGTACAGTTTTTTTAAAAATGTAGAAAAAAGTTTTGATAAGGCGTCCGTTTTTACCGAGTGGGATGCAGGAATATTACAACAAATAAAACAGTGCAACAGTGTGCTCCAAATTCGTTTTCCTGTGAAGCGAGATTCCGGAGAGATTGTAACCTTGGAAGCGTATCGTGTGCAGCACTCGCATCATAAAACGCCATGTAAAGGGGGTATTCGTTTTAGCCTTGCAGTAAATCAAGATGAAGTAATGGCGCTGGCTGCTTTGATGACTTATAAATGTGCTATTGTAAACGTTCCTTTCGGAGGAGCAAAAGGTGGAATTAAAATTAGTCCGAGAGAATATTCCGCTTATGAATTAGAAAAAATTACGCGTAGATATACTGCAGAATTAATAAAGAAAAATTTCATTGGACCAGGAACTGATGTGCCTGCGCCCGATTACGGAACGGGGGAAAGAGAGATGGCTTGGGTCTTAGATACTTACACCGCAATGAGGCCCGGAGAAATTGATGCTGCAGGCTGTGTAACCGGTAAACCTGTTTCACAAGGTGGCGTGCGCGGAAGAAAAGAAGCCACAGGGTTAGGCGTGTTTTATGGATTGACAGAAGTGTGCAACATGGCTACTTTGATGGATAAAGTAGGATTGCCTGTTGGAGTAAAGGGTAAAAGAATTTGTGTACAAGGTCTGGGAAATGTAGGCTATCATGCGGCTTTATTTTTTCAACAAGGAGGTGCATTGGTTGTTGGTATTTCCGAATATGAAGGAGCTATTTATTCTGATAAAGGTTTGGATGTAGAACAAGTTTTTTTACACCGTAAAAAAACCGGTTCTATTTTAGATTTTCCGGGCGGAACTAATTTTGAAAAGAGCGGGGATGCTTTAGAAATGGATTGTGATATTTTGATTCCTGCTGCCTTAGAAAATGTAATCAACGGAAATAATGCCGATAAAATAAAAGCTAAAGTAATAGGAGAGGCCGCCAACGGGCCTTTGACGCCTGAAGCAGATGAAATTTTAAATGCCAAAGGAGTATTGATTGTACCCGATATGTATTTGAATGCAGGAGGGGTTACAGTTAGTTATTTTGAATGGCTCAAAAATTTAAGCCATGTGCGCTATGGCCGTTTGGAAAAAAGATTTAATGAAAATATGAATCATAGAATTGCGGATCAATTAGAAGGTTTAACCGGAAAAACGATGAATGCCAGTGATCGCGAATTGATTGTGCATGGTGCAGATGAAGTTGATTTGGTACGCAGTGGTTTGGAAGAAACGATGATTGCAGCTACTCGCGAAATCGTAGGTATTTGGCAGAGCAATCCTGCGATTCCTGATATGCGTACGGCGGCCTATGTTTGTGCGATCAATAAAGTAGCCACTTCTTATGCAGAATTAGGGCTGTTCCCATAAAAATATTAATTGTCAAATTCAGGAAAAAGGTCGATTTCAAAAAATTGACCTTTTTCTTTTTTGAAACCTATGGAGTAAGATCCATTGGTGATGATAAGATATTCTGCCGGTAAAGAAATATGATAGCGTAAAATCTGTTCTATAGTTTTTTGAGATAAGATCACCTCCATTTCTTTACACTCTATGATCATCCATGGCAGGGTGTTTCGAGAATAGATTACCAAATCACATCTCTTCTTAAGCTCACCCAATTGTATTTCTTTTTCTACCGCAATTAAAGAAGCAGGATATTTTTTTTCGATACAAAGAAATTGAATCCAATTTTGGCGCACCCATTCTTCGGGAGTTAATACAATCCACTTTTTTCTAATGGTATCAAAAACTTCGTTTATGCCTAACCGTTGTCTTAAGAGTAATTTGTTTTTTGGAAATTCGATCGTCATCATTTCACTGCAATATAAGTTTATACTTTATTAGCCTACACAAACTTTATAGCAATTTTTATTTCTTATATTAGAATCCTTTGGATTAATTTTTCAAGAAAAAAAATAATATAAAATCTAAAATCGTATTTTTATCCATAGCAAGATTAAAAATACCAAAGTAACTTTACAAATGAAGACAAAAAAAGACATCGTAGATAATTGGCTCCCACGTTACACCGGAGAAGATTTAAAAAATTTTGGTCAATATATTTTATTAACCAATTTTAGTAATTATGTAAAAATGTTTGCTGAAAAGCATCAAGTTCCAATTCGTGGGCAAGAAAAAGCAATGCAATGCGCTACTGCAGAAGATATCACCATCATTAATTTCGGTATGGGCAGCCCGGGTGCCGCTACTATTATGGATTTATTAAGTGCCATAGAACCTAAAGCTGTATTGTTTTTGGGTAAATGCGGCGGATTGAAAAAAAGAAATAAAATAGGAGATTTAATTTTACCTATTGCTGCTTTAAGAGGTGAAGGAACTTCCAATGATTATTTTCCGCCGGAAGTACCTGCATTACCTGCCTTCGCGTTGCAAAAAGCTATTTCAACTACGATACGCGATTCTGCTTGCGATTATTGGACGGGTACAGTTTACACCACTAACAGAAGAGTTTGGGAGCATGATGAAACGTTTAAATCTTACTTAAGAAAAATTAGAGCGTACGCTGTAGATATGGAAACTGCCACCATTTTTACTGTAGGATTTTATAATAAAATTCCTACCGGGGCTTTATTATTAGTGAGTGATTCTCCTATGGTGCCTGAAGGTGTAAAAACAAGCGAAAGTGATGCCAGCGTTACGGCACAATTTGTAGAAAAACATTTACAGATTGGTATTGATTCTTTAAAACAATTAATCAATGATGGCCTAACAGTTAGGCATTTGAAATTTTAATTAGATAAATTTTTCTCATCCGGCAATTCTATTTAAACCCATCAATATTCAATGAAGCCACCGCTTCTACAAATAAATAATTTATGCGTTGGTTTTAAAACAGAATCATCAATTACCAATGCATTAAAAAATATTTCCTTTACAATTAATAGAGGAGAATTAGTAGCAATTGTGGGTGAATCAGGCTCCGGGAAGACAATTACTTCGTTATCTATCTTACAATTATTGCCCTCACCTCCGGCGATTTATAAAAGCGGTGAGATTCTTTTTTCGGAAGATGGAAATGAATCTGTCAATTTATTATCGTTGAAAGAAAATGAGATTAGGAAAATTAGAGGCAATCAGATTTCAATGATTTTTCAAGAGCCAATGACTTCATTGAATCCTGTTCAAACCTGCGGTGAACAAGTAGTTGAGGCTATTCGAATTCATCAAAACATTTCTCAAAAAGAAGCCAAAGAAAAAACTTTATCTCTTTTTGAACAAGTTAATCTACCTAATCCGGCTGTCATATTTAATCGATATCCCCACCAAATTAGTGGTGGACAAAAACAAAGGGTAATGATTACAATGGCGATTAGTTGTAATCCTTCACTTCTTATTGCAGACGAGCCCACAACTGCTTTGGATGTAACGGTTCAGAAAACTATTTTGAAGTTGATCAAAGATCTTCAAGTAGCCAAGAATATGAGTGTCATCTATATCACTCATGATCTGGAATTGATTGCGCAAATTGCAGATCGGGTAATTGTAATGTACCAAGGTGAAATTGTGGAAGAAGGAAATGCCAAAGAAATCTTTTTAAATCCGAAACATCCTTATACGAAAGCATTACTGAAATGCAGGCCTAATCCGAATTCTAAGGGAAAGCGGTTACCTGTCATCAGCGATTTTTTGAATCCATCTTTAGAAAGAATGGACAATCTTTCAATGGAAGAAAAATCATTTTCTTCACTTAAAGAAAAGTTACCAAAGCCTTTATTACAAGTTGAAAATTTAAGTGTATCGTTTCCCACGAAAAAAAATTTTTTCGGAAAAACTTTGAATGAATTCAAAGCCATTAACGATGTTAGTTTTACAGTTTTCGAAGGCGAAACGTTGGGTTTGGTTGGTGAAAGCGGTTGTGGTAAAACTACTTTAGGAAGAACTCTGATTCGATTATTAAAACCTACTTCGGGAAAAATTTTGTTCGATGGAAAAGATATCAGTGCAATAGCTGAAGAAGAAATGCGAACAATGCGAAAAGATATTCAAATTATTTTTCAAGATCCTTATGGTTCCTTGAATCCAAGAATGACTATCGGTGAGGCTATCAATGAACCGATGAAAGTGCACCATATTTTACCAACCGAAAAACAACGACGTGAAAAAATTGGATCGCTTTTAGAAAAAGTACATCTCAAACCAGAATTTTTTAATCGTTACCCACACGAATTTAGCGGAGGGCAAAGGCAACGAATATGTATTGCGAGAGCATTGAGTTTAAGTCCTGATTTTATAATTTGCGACGAAAGTGTTTCCGCATTGGACGTGAGTGTGCAAGCACAAGTTTTGAATTTATTAAACGATTTGAAAATTGAATTAGGCTTTACTTGCATTTTCATTTCTCATGATGTAAGAGTAGTTCACTATATAAGTGATAGAATTATGGTGATGAAACAAGGACGTATTGAAGAAATGGGAACCGCGGATGAAATTTTTTATCATCCCCAAAATCCTTACACGCAAGAATTGATTAGTTCTATTCCTACAGTAAATTTTTAAAAGAGATAAATATTACTTACCTTTGCGGACTTTGAAAAATCATGCCGTAACATGATAAGTGGCCCAAATCGGGTACGTATCTTCTGCTAAACACAGTAAATGGCATGTGACAATTAACTTTTAAATCAATAATTGCACATGAAATTAAGTCAGTTTAAATTTGACCTTCCTCTAAATCTTATTGCCCAAAATCCAACGAAAAAACGTGAAGACAGCCGCCTAATGGTGATCGAACGTGCTACAGGCAATATTGAAAATAGACATTTTAAAGATGTTTTAGATTATTTCGACGACAAGGATGTATTTGTGGTAAACAATACCAAAGTTTTTCCGGCAAGAATGTATGGCCGTAAAGAAAAGACAGGTGCTAAGATTGAAGTTTTTTTATTAAGAGAATTAAACAGACAGAATCGTTTGTGGGATGTGATTGTAGATCCGGCGCGTAAAATTCGTGTAGGAAATAAATTATATTTTGGTGAGAATGACGAATTGGTAGCTGAAGTAATTGATAATACTACAAGCCGTGGAAGAACGATTCGTTTTCTTTGGGAAGACTCTGAAGAGGATTTTAGAAAAACGCTTTACTTAATGGGTGAAACTCCATTACCTAAATACATTAAGCGAAAGCCCGACGAAGAAGATATTGAAAGGTACCAAACGGTATATGCAAAGCATGAAGGAGCTGTAGCTGCGCCTACTGCAGGTTTGCATTTCAGTCCGCAATTAATTAAAAGATTGGAGATTAAAGGAGTAAATTTTGCAGAAGTAACTTTACATACTGGTTTAGGTACTTTTCGTCCGATTGAAGTTGAAGATTTGAGTAAACACAAAATGGATGCGGAATATTATAGAATTGATGAGGAAGCTTGTAAGATTGTCAATAAAGCGAAAGAAACAGGCCATAGAATTTGTTCCGTAGGAACAACTACTATGCGTGCTATGGAAACTTCATTTACTGCAGATAAATTTTTAAAACCATCCGAAGGTTGGACGAATCATTTTATTCATCCGCCTTACAATTTTAATATTGCAGATTCTTTAATTACGAATTTCCATTTACCGAAAACGAGTTTATTAATTATGGCATGTTCCTTTGCAGGCTATGATTTGATGATGGAAGCGTATAAAAAAGCTATTAAAGATAAATACCGTTTCTTTAGTTATGGCGATGCTATGTTGATTGTATAATCATTTAAGAATGTAAATATAAAAAGGGTCATTAGTTTAAACTAAGACCCTTTTTTAATTGCAGTATTGGCATAAAAAAACCGCATTGTTTGAATGCGGTTCGATAATAAATTTTTGGAATTAATAACTCCATAATCCTTGTTCGAAGTTGAATATTTTTTCCTTAATATTCTCTCCTTCATACAATTGGAATAGTTGATTATTTTTAAATCCTTGTTGGTCTTTGATGTATTGATCATAAGGATTATCCATGGTGCTTTTTATAATACGGCCATGGAACATGCGACTTTCAAATAATTCTTCCCAACTCATGCGTGCTCCATAATTTTTTCCGTTGTACACTTCATACTTGGCAAAAGTAGGCCTCATATCCGGGTAGTACACCCAAAATAATTCTTTATCTCCTAAGTAAATTCCTTGTGAAGAAATAACACTTTTTACCGGTGCAATTCCTAAAATGCGCCAAAATAAACGAGAACTTTCTTTATCAAAAATTACTTCTTCTTTAATTCTAAATCTATAAATAGAATCTAAATTGATTTCGGCCGGTTTAATTATTGGAGGTAAAGAATTACCCAAGGAATCATATTGAGGAACGACTATAGGATCACCGGAAACCACTTTAGAAACTTCCGAAAGTGTCATTGGAGTTGTAAAACGATCATCGATTGCACTAAAGGCAGTTACTTCTCCTTTTTGTATGGCATCGAATAAGATAGAAATAAAACGTTGGTTGCCATTGTCTTCATCCGCAGAATATCTGAAAGGAAGATTTATTTTTTCTCTGGTATCAATTTCACGCCATACTTTTTGACTCCACATAGCATCATCTTCTCTTAAATCCTCATACTGTAATGGGGTTCTGTCTTTTATTAATTCTCTCTCAACACCATTGTCATTCCGTAAAGATTTTTTTACAAAGGGAATGGGCAAACTATCCACTTTAGGCACGGTGTCTTTTACAATAGTAGGAGTGGAGGGTGCAGTAGGAACCATGGCCGTTACGTTATTCGAAGAAGTATTGCTTTTTTTAGGCGTAGTCTTCTTTGTCGTAGTGGATTTCTTTTTGGTCGTAGTCTTTTTTTGAGCACTTGCGAATCCAACGATACTCATACAAAGCATCACTGTGAGTCCTCTTTTTATAATTGTTTTCATAATTCTTTTATTTATAGCTTAATATAAAATAAAACCTGCACCCGGAATAGAAATCACCGGACCACCCGGACCTTGTACTCTTACATTATCAAAAGTAACTGTAGTGCCGGGAATACATCTTGATAATTGATCTTTAATACCTGATAAATTTCCACTGGTAATATTGCCTTGTTGTAAACTTGGAAAATTAGCACCGGTGAAATAAACGGTAGCACCAACAATACTATAATGATATTCGAAATCAAAATTTTTCAATTCCGCCCTTGCATAATCCTGATTTTTGAATACCACAGATTGAATGCGTCCTCCATCACTTGGGCCAACCATTAAAATTGGAGGCGGCACATTTTTTATTCTAAAATTATAAGTAGTTACTTTACCATCTGCATTTACACTTATAGATGCATTTCCTGGAGAACTAACCCTAACCACATATTTTCCTGCACCACCTGCAGATATTAAAGATCCACCGGACATAGAAACTTTGGTTTTATCCCAACCTGTTCCTGAAGAAATAGTAACCGGATTATCTACGCCGATATAAAATACATTCATTTTGTCTAACATCACTGCGGCACCACCAGGAGTACCTACAGTATATTGTACATTGAAAGATTTGGTTTCTTTACTTCCATCAGGCTTAGTAAAAGTTACATTCACCGGAATACTGTGACTTCCTGTGCCGCTGGCAGTAACACTATAGTTTGCTTTACCTTCTGCATCAATTGGGCTAAATGCGCCATTGATAGTTATTTGAGGTTGAGCTGCTTTACTAAACGCACCAACACCTGCGGTAATATCCAATTTATCTCCGGGCATTAAATAATTGGAGCTCTGACCTACCAAGGCGGAAAATTGATCGTAAATTACTTTTACCGCACCTATTTGGCTATGAATATAATTGATGATTTCGTTTTCAGCATTCTTTACATCATTTTGAAACATACTCAACATAGTCAATGCAGCCACAGTAGGCGTCATATGAAAATAAGATTGAGTAAAATCTTTTTGTTTTCCTTCTAACGATTTTGGAGGAATGGTATTAACCTGAAAAGTTTTTTCATATTCTTTCTTTATAGAAGGATCAAGAGAAAGCATGTTGGTACGATATTGTTCTAATTTTTCTTTTAATTCTTTTCCTTTTCCTCTATTTTCAAAAAGCCGAGTAGAGGCATCTAAATTATCTGCTCTATAATCTTCTACGCTATCTTTAGTTTCTTCATTGTATACCATTTTTAGATCAGCTTCTTTCTTCAATTCATATTTCAAATTTTCGATGTAATTGTACAATTCATCAGAATATTTTTTCGCTGCCTCAGCTTTTGGCGCCCACATTTCAGCTTTTTCCTTTGACCTAGGATCGGCTAATTTCTGAGCAAGAGATTTATAGATAGTTTCATTAGATGAACTGATTACTTCATTTGAAGTGGTTAAACTTTTATCTACCACTTTAAATGCATTTATTACCTCATTCGATACATTGAGTGCTAAAATGGCAATAAGTACGAGGTACATTACATTGATCATTTTTTGCCGGGGATCCCTAGGTAGTCCTGCCATGTTATTTTAAATTTATGCGGTACTTCTTTTTATTAATTATTAAATTATTGTCTGCCTTGCATAGCACTCAACATATTGCCGTAAACTTGATTTAATTTACCCAGGTTATTCGCTAATATATTCATTTGGTCTTTGGCACTTTGTGCATCACTTACTGTAGAGACCATTACTTCTGTCGCTTGTGATATTTGACTATAATATTGGTTGAGGGATTTTAAATGAGAATTACTTTCTTTTAATTCTAATTCATAAATGCTATTTAATGAACCTAAATTTTTTGTCAAAACTTGTACTTGCTCATGAAATCCTTTGGCACTTTCAGCAGCACTATTAAAACTTCCCATTGTGTTGGCCGAATTCAAAAATGCATCTTTCATTTGACTTAAAGCATGGCTGGCTTCATTGGTTTTTGCAGAAAAATCGGAAGTAGATCTCACCACATCTCCTATATCTCCTAAATGGCCAACGGTAGTATCTAATTTTTGAAAACTATCACTTAGTCTTTGTAAATTAGTTGGGTTGATGCCTGCTTTTTCCATCATTTCTTCCATTTTATTTAAGGCAGGATTTCCGGTTTCTTGCGGTGTAGGAACCAATACAATTCTATCATCATCATCCACAGAATGTTTTGGATGTGGTTGGGGGCGCACCCACTCAATGACTGCGTAAACCAAGAAGATACCGGTTTCTGTCCACATACCCCAGGTAAGCATGGCATCAGCGAAAGGTTTATGAGTAAGTTTTGCCCAAGCTGCAAATATTACTACAGCAGCACCGGCACTCACTAATACATCTACTACGGTTATAAAATTTCTTTTGGGAGCGGTTTGAGTCTTTTTCGAAGTATTCATTTTATTGACTTTTAAAAGGATTGGATTATTGGGAATGACTATTTATTAAAACTGTAATGAATTTTTCAGTAATTATTTTTTACCTTTTTTGGGTGTAGGCGGTAAATCAATTACACTGCGGAATCCGATATAAGATTTAGCATTGTCCTGATATTCATAAGTACGAGTACTAACTTGTAAAAAATAACCTACATCTTTCCAGCTGCCACCACGTACCACTTTGCGTTTCATTCTTGGTGGATCTGATTCTTTTGCATTGTATCTGATGTCCGGATTTAAATCGTGTTGAAAATTATAACTTCCCTCGTAATAATAAGAAGAAGTCCATTCGGCTACATTTCCGGACATATTATATAATCCAAAATCATTAGGCCAATAAGCATCTGCTCTTACGGTATAGATACCTCCATCTTCGGCATAATTTCCACGGCCCGGTTTGAAATTAGCTAAAAGACAACCTTTTTTATTTCTCAAATAAGGCCCGCCCCAAGGATAAGGTGATTGAGAGCGACCTCCACGAGCAGCGTATTCCCATTCTGCTTCTGTTGGTAAGCGGAACGGAGATTCAGTGGCTCTATTTTTTTCTTGTAAAAATGAATTTAAATAATGGGTTCTCCATTCACAAAAGGCAGTAGCTTGTTTCCAATTCACACCTACTACGGGATAATTACCGTACGCCGGATGACTAAAATATTGTTTGGTCATAGGTTCATTGTAGGAATAGGTAATATCTCTTTTCCAAACTAAAGTATCCGGATAAACTTGAATGTCATATTTCACAATAAAATTTTCACGAGGCTTACCAATATTAGCGCCGGTAGAAGCTGCATCAAAATCAAATATTTCAGAATGATAAACGATCTTTTGTCCGTCTAATTCTTTTTTGCCATTAATTCTATTATTTGGAGTAACGATAATTGCATCTATTTTCTCCAAAGTAGATTTATCATTCCATTTAATTGCTTGAACTTTTTTCCAGTCTAAAGTTTCAGTTCCATCAGGACTTTTTACTACTAATCCTAATAATTTACCGGCAATAGAATCTGTAACCCATTTGGTAAATTGACGATATTGATTATTGGTAATTTCGGTTGCATCCATCCAAAAGCTACTCATGGATACTTGTTTATTACGAGCAGTAAAGGAGTAATTCACATCTTCATCACTTGGTCCCATGTGAAATGTACCTTGAGGAATCAATACCATTCCTTTGGGCTTAGTGAAAATATATTTACCGGTAGGAGCCACTCCATACAATTGTCCGTCGTTGGGCATGCCTTTGGATTTTCCGAATTTTAATTTACCACAACCCGAAAGGATAATTGCAAATACGGCTAAAGTGGTGAACAACTTGTTCTTCATCATGTTCTAAACTTTGAGAGTAAGGTCAAATTTAATTAATATCTGTTGAGTATATTGTTTGTTTTTTGAAATATTGGTATGGATAAAATTTTTCAAATACTTTGAAAGGAAAATTATAAATTAAGTAGTAAAAAAATGACCAAATATTCCTATTTAAAATTAAACAAACTTTTGTAGAAACCGGATTAAGAAAATAAAATTACGAAAAAATTGAGTACCAAAAATAAATTCTAAAATATTTTCCTTTTTCTATCCTTTTTTGTCTTTTCTTTTACATTTACTCTTTTGCACTTTCAGTTTTACACCTCCTCCAATTTTTATTCAAACAACACGCGCTCATCAATACTTTTGTAATATTAATAAGAATAAAACAATTCAACCCAAAAAAAATTATTTTTTTAAAAATCTTTTTAAAATGGATGGAGTGATTTATTTTTAAATGAAATTATTTTTATTAAAATCAGTGGCTTGATTGCAAAAAAAAACCGACATATTGTATGCCGGTTTTTTTTGAATTTTTTGTTCTTTTATTCTTTGATAATTTTTAAAACATTCTTGTCTTCTAATTGAATTAAATACATTCCTTTTGAAAGATTAGAGATATTAAATTGGAAAGGCAATTGAGTAATTCTTAATTGTTGTAATACTTTTCCTTCCATATTTGTAAGTACCGCATTGGTATTTAGTAATTGCGAATTTGTACTTTTTAAAGTAACTATATTTTTCGCCGGATTAGGAGAAATACTGATAGCAGAATTAGATTGATTGCTAATTCTAACGATGTCACTATACTTAAAGTTATCAAAATCTACGATTTTTAAACGATAGTAATTTTCTGAACCACTTGCGTTCACATCAGTAAAATGGTATGTTGAAGAACTCAACAAATTGGCTTTTACACTTCCGATGGGTATGAAGTTTTTAGCATCATCTGCACGCTCTATTACATATTCTTTGATACCGCTTTGCTCACCCACTTTCCACTCAAGTTCATTACCTGCTTTTGTGTTTTTTCCGTTAAATGAAATTAAAACTACCGGCACTTGCGCTGAAGTTTTTACATTCAAGCGAATATAAAAAGGGTTTTCAAAAGCAACGGCATCTTCGACGATTATCCATTCGTCAGTGCCTCCTAAAGCAGAACCTACATAGGCCCAGCTAGTGCCTTCGGTATAAATTTTATCTGCAAGATCAATCACTATTGCTGAATCAAATTCAACTGCGGTAACAACATATTCTCCCGGTGTTAGCAAAAATTTACCTCCATGAATGGGAAGGGTAGTTAATAAGGCATCATTAGAAGGATACAACGCTGTATCAGTGGAAGCGACAATATGATTTGGAGTACCAAATTCATCTGTGCTCCAAATTACAGAAGCATATTTTTTGCCGATATATCCTTGTGAATAAGAAACTGTAATTGAGGTAGCATACACTTCAGATGAAATAGAAAATGAATGACCCATATAGGCATTTGGATCAGAAGCGCTTACAACTCCTAATCCCATGGCATCCACTACATCGCCATTATCGCGCGCATAAACCGAATCAGATAATTGAAACTGTGTGGAGATTTCATTATCAGATGGATCCAAATCTGTTTCTGTAAAAGAAGTTGTGTATTTTACGGTATAGGTTCCCGATACAGTTGGTACCCAAGCAGGGACGCTAAATACTTTGCTGGTGGCAGATGCCATTGACGCTGTTACACTACTCGAAGCGGTATACACTACTTGATTCAAACTATTGGAAACAGTCGCATTCAATTTTACATTGGTTAAACTTTTGCCGCCTTTATTTTCAATGGTAGCCTCTAATGGTAATGAAGAAGTAAGGCTGAAAGGTTTTATAGCATATTCTCCTGTACTATTAATAGGATTTGTAACCGCTCCATTATAGTCCTTGAGTGCTTCTACAACAATATTATCAATTGTTAGTAAAAATTGATCATTACTATTATTTCTAAATCCAATGTAGATAGTGTTACCATTTAATGCAGTTAAATCAATAATTCTGTGCGTCCAATCAGGATTTTCAGCAGATATGGTGAAGTATTGTGTAGAGGAACTGAGCATATTGCCAATCACTCCATAAGAACCTGTTGGTGCCACCGTCATGATTCGCACTTCGTAACCATCAGGATAATCAGGGTCAAGGGCCATTGCATCCCAACTCAATTGTTTAGCACTGGTGCCTGTAAGTGTAATGGCCGGAGTCCACATCCAATCATCTGATCTACCGGCAGGATCATACCATGAGGTAGAGTAAGCAGAAAAGTTGCCTGCACCATCGTCTAAGCTAACCCATGCGTCGGTTATGTCTTCTACTTCAGGAGTTTTTTTGTCCACATTAGCTATCGTCCAACCGGAAGGAAATGTAGAGGGTGCATCAAATTTTTCGGAAAAGATTACCTGAGCTTCTGATGTAGTAGCAAACAAAAGAAACATTAATAAAATAGGTAGGGTAAAAAGTTTTTTCATAGTGAATTAGTTTTATTAAAAAAAAGTGAATCGTAAATATAATAGAAGTAAATCTATTCAAAGAAAGTTTTTTAATAAATGGCGATTTTGTTAAATGTTATAGGATGTAAAACGACAATGATTAATCATTTAAATTTGCCAACTCAATTATGACAAAACAAAAAACGAAAGAAAACGAGGAATTGCTATTTAAAGAAAATGATCAGATAGAAGTTTTTGGTGCAAGAGAAAATAATTTACAAAATATCGACATTGGTATTCCGAAAAATAAATTAGTCGTAATAACAGGTATCAGTGGAAGCGGCAAATCCTCATTGGCTTTTGATACGATTTTTGCAGAAGGCCAACGCAGATATATGGAAAGTTTTTCGGCCTATGCACGCCAATTTATGGGCGATATGGAAAGACCGGATGTAGATAAAATTTCAGGCCTCTCTCCTGTAATTGCTATCGAACAAAAAACCACTAACAAAAATCCGCGAAGCACCGTTGGTACGGTTACAGAGATCTATGATTTTTTGCGTTTACTATTTGCAAGGATTGGCCATGCGTATAGTTACAATACCGGCAAACAAATGATCAAATGGAGTGAGGAAGAAATAGTAAGCAATTTATTTTCTCGATTTTTAAATAAGAGAATCAATATTCTCGCGCCATTGGTAAGAGGACGCAAAGGCCATTACAGAGAACTGTTTGAAGAGGTTCGTAAAAAAGGTTTTTTGAAAGTTAGAGTAGATGGCGAGATCAAAGATTTAGTTCCTAAAATGCAAGAAGATCGCTATAAAATTCACAATATAGAATTAGTGATCGATCGATTAGAAGTGAATGAAAGCCAAAAACTGAGATTGAGCGAAAGCATCCAAAAAGCGCTACAGTTGGGCAATGGTTTACTATTTTTATTGCTTCAAGATGAAAATGAATTGGTGCAATATAGCCGCCAATTAATGTGTGAGGATACGGGAATCAGTTATGAAGAACCTTCACCAAATGCGTTTTCTTTTAATTCGCCTTACGGTGCTTGCCCTACTTGCAAAGGATTAGGAAATGTGTATCAGGTGGATTTAGAATCCATTATTCCTGATGATAAATTAAGTATCAATGAAGGAGGTATTGCGCCTTTAGGTGAAGAGCGAGAAGCTTATGCTTTCAAGCAAATTCAACAATTAGCAAAGAAGTATAAATTTAGTTTAGATAAACCGATAAAAACTTTATCTGCTCAAGCACTTAATTTAATTCTTTATGGAAAAGAACAAGTAGAAACTTCTACTAACGGTGATGACTATACGCAAATAAATGAAATGGATTTATTGGATTCTTTATCGAAGTCGGAAGAATATGAAGGCGTGGTAAATATGATTAAAAGATGGTTTAGCAATGCTAATACCAGCGATGGATTGAGAGCTTGGACCGAAAAATTTATGCTACTTAAACCTTGCCCTTCTTGCGAAGGAACCCGATTAAAAAAAGAAAGCCTTTGGTTTAAAGTGGATGGCAAAAATATTTCAGAATTAAGTGAATGGAATTTAGATAAATTGTTGCATTGGTTTAATGGAATTGAACTTCGACTTTCAGAAAGAGAAAACACCATTGCAAAAGATATTTTAAAAGAAATAAAAGAAAGAATTCAATTTCTTTTAGATGTAGGTTTGAATTATTTAAGTTTGAATCGTCCGTCTAAAAGCTTGAGTGGTGGCGAATCACAAAGAATCCGATTGGCTACTCAAATTGGTTCTCAACTGCAAGGTATCACGTATATTTTAGATGAACCGAGCATCGGGCTCCATCAACGCGATAATCATCGATTGATAAAAGCCTTAGAAAATTTAAGAGATATTGGTAATAGTGTTTTGGTGGTAGAGCATGATAAAGATATTATGTTGGCTTCTGATTATTTAATAGACATCGGTCCAAAAGCGGGTAAGCATGGTGGTAAGGTAGTAGCAAGCGGAACTCCACAAGAGATCATGAAAATGAACACCGTTACTGCGGCTTATTTGAACGGTACTATTTCTATCCCCATTCCTAAAGAAAGAAGAAAAGGAAATGGAAAAGAATTAAAAATATTTGGAGCCACAGGCAATAATTTAAAGAAAGTAAATGCTACATTTCCTTTAGGAAAATTAATTGGTGTTACAGGTGTAAGTGGCAGCGGAAAGTCCACATTAATCACAGAAACATTATATCCTATTTTAAGTTTTCATGCTTATAAAAGTAAGATGGTTCCTTTGCCTTATAAAAAAGTAGAAGGATTAGAATTTATTGATAAAATTGTAGAAATTGATCAATCCCCGATAGGAAGAACTCCACGAAGTAATCCTGCAACGTACTGTGGATTTTTTACGGATATCAGAACTTTATTTGCCGCAATTCCGGAGGCAAAAATTAGAGGATATAAACCGGGAAGATTTTCTTTTAATGTAAAAAGTGGCCGATGCGAAGTATGCGAAGGCGCAGGAATGCGAGTTATAGAAATGAATTTTTTACCCGATGTATATGTGAATTGTGAAAAGTGCAATGGGAAAAGATACAATAGAGAAACTTTAGAAATTCGATACAAAGGAAAATCCATTAGTGACGTGTTGGAAATGACGGTGGATGAAGCCGTAGAATTTTTTAAAAATGTACCTTTCTTATATCGTAAAATAAAAGTGTTGCAAGAAGTAGGATTAGGTTATATCACTTTAGGTCAAAGCGCTGTGACCTTGAGTGGTGGCGAAGCACAGCGCGTGAAATTAGCCACTGAATTGAGTAAAAGAGATACAGGAAAAACTTTTTACATTCTGGATGAACCAACAACCGGACTTCACTTTCAGGACATTCAACATTTGATAGATGTATTAAATAAATTGGTGGATAGAGGTAACACGATTTTGGTAATTGAACATAATATGGACATTATCAAATCGGCCGATTATATTATTGATATGGGATTAGAAGGCGGAGATGGAGGAGGTGAAATTTTATTTGAAGGAACTCCGGAAGAATTAGCCAACAACAAAAAAAGTTTTACGGCGAAATATCTCAAAGAAGAATTGAATAATTCAAATTAAAAATCATCTTTTTAATTCCATGGTCATGTGCGGAATGCCATCTTCTAAATAAGCATAATTCTCTCCTACAGAAAAAAAAGAAAAAGATTCATAGAATTTTTTAAGATAAGTTTGCGCACCAATTTTGATTGGTATTTCACCAAATAATTGATTCATTTTTTCTAAAGAATTTTGCATCAAAATTTTTCCCAATTCTTGTTTTCTTGCCGTAGGCGATGTTACGATACGCCCTATGGACGCGGCATCCGGATAAGAAATCCCGAAGGGGATTAATCTCGAATAGGCAAGAATGTTAGTATCGAGCCAACCAGATAAATGAAAAGAATTGAAATCTTTTTCATCACAATCTTGATAAGGACAATTTTGTTCTACTACAAAAACTTCATTTCTTAATTGAAGAATTTTATATAATTCTACATGGGATAATTCTTCAAAAGATTGACATTTCCAAAGAATAGAAGGGGAGGATATTTGCGTCATAAAATAAATGTAGGAATTTATTCTGTATCAAATCGTTCTACGCTTTCAATGCCCGGAAGCGCTAATACTTGATTCACTAATTCTTCCAATTCATCTTTATCATGCACATATACTTTTACATTTCCTTCAAACAAACCTTCTTTGGCTTCAATGGTTAGCGCGTTGATATTGATTTTGAGCGTACCGCTAATGAGATTGGTAATTTTATTGATCACACCTACATCATCTAAACCAATAATTTTTATTCCGGTTAAGAATGAAATTTCTTTATTTTTCACCCATTTTGTTTTCACCACACGATGCCCATAATTCGATAATAAGCGAGTAGCATTGGGACAATTAGTTCTATGAATTTTCAGTCCTTCGCCTTGGGTTACAAAACCAAACACATCATCACCTGGAATGGGTTTACAACAATTCGCCAAGGTGTACATAATCTTATCACTCGATTCACCAAAGATGATTAATTCTGTATCTTTTGGTTTGATAGGATGATGGCCATCGGTTCTTTCTTCTATAGGAATTTTTACAATTCTCGGCGGTAATAATTTATCTCCGGATACCTGAAAATCTTTTAATTCTTTTAAATCAATTTTTTTAATAGCAATCTCATAAAGCAAGTCCAGCGTGGATTGTATCTTGTAGTAATTGGCAATTTCTTCTAAATTAGATTGGCTTGCCGACACGCCCATGCTGTCTAATTTCTTAGCAATAATTATTTTTCCGTCTTCGGCTATGGCACGTTTTTCTTCTTTTAAAGAATCTTTAATTTTTGATTTTGCTTTCGTGGTCACTACCATTTTCAACCATTCGCTCTTTGGTTTTTGTTTGGTAGAAGTAATGATCTCTACTTGATCGCCGCTTCGCAATACATGTCCTATCGGCACTAATTTATGATTCACCTTAGCGCCAATACATTTTTCTCCTACAGCAGTATGAATAGCAAAAGCAAAATCCAATGCGGATGAACCCACTGGTAACATTTTTACATCTCCTTTGGGAGTGTAGATATAAATTTCTTCTGCTAAAAATGAGAGTTTAAAATCTTGTAAGAAATCGATGGAATTGGTTTCTTGATTGCCGAGCATATCACGTATTTGTTGAAACCATTTATCAAATCTATTTTCTTCCGAAGTGCCTTCCTTATATTTCCAATGAGCCGCTAATCCTTTCTCTGCAATATCATTCATTCTTTTAGTGCGTATTTGTACTTCCACCCATTTTCCTTGCGGTCCCATCACAGTTGTATGTAGCGCTTCATAACCATTACTCTTTGGATTGCTCAGCCAGTCGCGAAGCCTCTCCGGTGCAGGATTGTATTCATCCGTAACCAGACTATACACTTTCCAACAATCTTCTTTTTCTCTTTCCGGAGGAGAATCTAATAAAATTCGAATCGCAAAAAGATCATACACTTCATCAAAAGACACACCTTTCTTTTTCATTTTATTCCAAATGGAATGAATGCTTTTTGGCCGTCCGTAAATTTCAAAATTGAAAAGACTTAATTGTAATTTTTCTTTGATGGGCCTGATAAAATCATTGATGTATCGTGTGCGTTCTCTTTTGGTTTTATCTAATTTGTGCGCGATATAATGGTAACTATCCGGCTCCATATATTTCATCGCCAGATCTTCCAATTCCGTTTTGATATTGTACAATCCCATTCGATGCGCAAGAGGAGCATACACATAAACCGTTTCAGAAGCAATTTTTAATTGTTTCTCCCGTTTCATGCTATCCATCGTGCGCATATTGTGCAGGCGATCGGCCAATTTTATCAATATTACTCGCGGATCATCGGTAAGCGTAAGAAGAATTTTTTTGAAATTTTCTGCTTGTTGCGAAGTGTTGGCATCAAGTACATTCGAGATTTTGGTAAGTCCATCTACAATTTTTGCAATCTCTTCTCCAAATTCACGTTTCACTGTATCCAAAGTGATATCTGTGTCTTCGACTGTATCGTGAAGCAAAGCGCAAATAGTACTTCTTACTCCTAGACCTATTTCTTCCACACAAATCAAAGCCACAGCAAGCGGATGAAATATATAAGGTTCACCACTTTTTCTGCGCATGGTTTTATGAGCATCTGCAGCAATTTCAAAAGCAATTCTTACATGTTCTTTATCTCCCGGCTTTAATTTCGGTTTAAGCGCACGCAAAAGAGCACGGTATCTACGAAGAATATCTTTTTTTTTTCTTCTTCTTCGTTCATTGTGTATTGGGGAATATCAATCTGTTGAGCCATGAGTTACGAATTTACATAAGAATATGTCAATAAGAAGGAAAATTATTTTTAGGAGAAAGGAATCAATTTTATTGGATCGTATTCCATTTTTCAAATAAGATTTTATCGAAAGAAATTATACCGACATTTCGTGAACAGAATTTTTCTTCAATTGAGAATCGAAAAAAATAATTTTTTTCTGTAGAAATATTAATTTCCAAATCAAATCCACTACTTTTGCCGACCCAAATGCGCATGTGGTGAAATTGGTAGACACGTCAGACTTAGGATCTGATGCCGCAAGGTGTGGGGGTTCGAGTCCCTCCATGCGCACTTTCTTCAATTATTTTTCTAAAAGAAAAAGCAATCGCTAATGGGCGGTTGAAAAAAATCAGTAATGGCAAGTGTAACAAAAGAGAATCTTGGAAATCTCCACGATAAATTGACAGTAAAAGTTTCAAAAGAAGATTATTTCGACGCATTTGAAAAAGCAATAAAAAAATATGCAAAGACCGCTAATATTCCCGGATTCAGAAAGGGAATGGTTCCTGCAGGAATGGTAAAAAAACAGTATGGTCCTTCTATCTATTATGATGAAGTAATTCGTGCAGTAGAAAAAGAATTGCAAAATTATTTAACGCAAGAAAAGCCATCCATTTTTGCGCAGCCATTACCAATGGAAAATGACTTGAGTCATTTGAATATGAATAATCCTGAGGATTATGAATTTCCATTTGAAATTGGTTTAAAGCCCGCCATGACTTTGGACGCGCTTTCAAAAGCCAAGCCGGTATTGCATCGTATAAAAATTACTGATGAAATGCTGAATGAGGAAATAGAAAATTTGGTAACTAAGAATGGTAATTTACAAGATGTAGAAGAAGTTTCTGCTCCGGAAAATGTATTGAATGTTTTGTTGGAAGAATGTGATGCAGAAGGCAATATTATTGAAGGCGGTATTTCAAAAGATAATTCTATTCTATTAAAATATTTTACAGAAGAATTTCAAGAAAAATTAAAAGGAAAAAAATTAAATGATTCGATTGTATTTCAGTTGAACACTGCTTTTCCTGAGAAAGAAAGAGAATGGATTTTATCTGATTTAGGATTGACCAAAGAAGATGAAGGTGCTGCAGAAAAGCATTTCAAAATGACCATCACCAAGATTGGTTTGGTAGAAAAGAAAGAATTAAACGAAGAGTTTTTCAAATTAATTTTTCCTTCGCAAGAACTAAAGACTGAAGAAGAATTTAGAAATGCTTTGAAAGAAGAAATGCAAAAGCAATGGGATAAAGCATCACGCAATCAAATGCACGATCAGCTTTATCATACATTGATAGATACTCCTGTAGAATTCCCTGATGAATTTTTGAAACGCTGGTTAGAAATCGGTGGTGAAAAAAGAAAATCAAGAGAAGAAGTAGAAGCAGAATATCCATCTTTTGTCAATCAATTAAAATGGACTTTAATTAGCGACCAAATTATTACCGAAAATAATTTAGAAGTTTCTGAAGAAGAATTGCGTAATAGTATGAAGGAAGAAATTATGCGTTATTTTGGTCAGATGAATTTAGCCGGCGATGATACCCAATGGTTAGAAAGTTATGTGGATAGAATGATGAAAGATGAAAAACAAGTAGAGAGCAATTATAGAAGAATGATTACAGAAAAATTATTTAACTGGCTTGAAACGCAAGTGACTCCTACCGAAAAGGAAATCTCTGTAGATGAATTTACTGCCATGCAGCATAATCACTCTCATTAAGGATTAAATGATTTTAAAATAAAAAATTCCCTTGAGTTCGCTTAGGGGTTTTTTGTGTTCGGGGTTTTCGAGAAAATTTTTATAAAGATTATTTGTATTTTTATTTTTATGCCATTGTTGGTGTTGAGTAAGGCTAAGCGCGGTTGCCTCACCAACAAAACGAATAGAACGAAACCAATCTTTGAATATTAAATTTGTTGTTGGTGAAGGCTCTGCCGCAAAGGGCTGCCGCACGAACACCAACAACGGCGGGAAAAGATATGTATGGTATGGTATATCGGGAGGAAAGCCTGCAATTATAGGGGTTCAACAAACCACTACAGTAAGGCCAAAGAATACAAATAAAGGGGGATTTGTTACAATCAAAAACGGTAAAATTGTTGCAAAGCGACAAATGGCTTACAATAATGAAACGGGGATCACCAAAAAGGAAGAAAAGAAAAAAATTAAAGACGAATGAGAACAGTAGTATTCATAATATTATTTTTTATTGGCTTTATAAGTTGCAATATGAGAAAAAACACAAAGCAATCAGAGAAGATAGCCATGTCAGAAAAGCCATCAACGCCAATTGACGAAAAAAGGCGAATGCATGAACTTATTGATAGTGCATTATTAAACGGAAATGATAAGGCATATAATGAAGTAGCCTCATATTATTTTATTGAAAATATGGAGTCGGACTTTTTTTACTATGCTTTTACTATGGCAAATAAAAATAATAGTGCAGAAGCCAGTTATCATGTTTATAAAATAATTGCTTACTCAACTCCCAAAGACGCCAAAGAGGCATTAGATATGATGGATGACAAGACAAGGAATTTTGCTATGTATTACTTATTAAAGTCGTATGAAATGGGTTATAAAAATGCAAAGTATGAGATAGATGAAATTTTTGGAAAAGATAAAGCGATTCCCCAATCTTCATTATACCTTCAAAAATTTAGTGGTGATTGACCGGTGTTGGTATTGCCTCAGCTATCCTTAGTATGTCAAAATAAAAAGAGTACTGCTGTCCGTATGTCTTGGACTACCCCTTCTTGGCGCAAGGTTGCAATTTGGATGTTAGCGCAAGCGTCCGCTTGTGCTGTTGTTTGAAAGAGATTTGTATATTTACTTATGAGTCGGAAATATAAGTTTCATGACAATGATAAGTTGTATTTTATCTCTTTTGCCACAATTAATTGGATAGACGTTTTTGTAAGAGGAGAGTACATGAAGATAGTTTTAGATTCATGGAAGTTTTGCCAAGAGAATAAAGGTCTTGAAATTTATGGCTGGTGTATCATGCCAAGTCATGTACACATGATAATCGGCAGCAATAAAAATAAGTTGGAGGATATTGTTCGGGACATGAAAAGTTATACATCAACAGCGCTTAAAAAAGCAATCAAAGAAAATGTACAAGAAAGCAGAAAAGAATGGATAATTGGGATGTGCGAAAGAGCAGGCAAGAAAAATGGCAATAATAATGATTTGGCAATTCTGGCAGCAACATAACAAACCATTAGGAATAAAAGATCAGGAGATGTTTGACAAAATGTTAGAGTATATCCATTTGAATCCGGTAATGGCCGGCTTTGTAACGAAGCCTGAAGATTGGAAGTATAGTAGTGCAAGAGATTTTTGCGGAATGAGAGGGTTGATTGAATTGAATTTTAGTTAGTCTTGATAATTGACACAAGCGGACGCTTGCGCCAACAAGGGGTATACAGGAAACAATGAGGCAATTAGAAATAAGAACCCTACTAGCGCAGATATGCAGCAAAGGTAATGTGGCGTTAGCGTATCTGTGCTAATTTTAATTATATAAAAGTTATTTCTTACTTTTAAGAATGAGTAAAAATATAAGTTTGAGATAATTGAGAGGTTTAATTCCAAAGCACAAATACCCTGCACCACCAAAGCTATGCTGCATATCTGCGCCATTTGAACAACAATAAAGCGCTATAAAATTATCAGGCTCGGTTGTTGCATAAGACAGTTTATAGATATCCAATAGGCGCAATTCTCCCAAAAAAATATTTACTATAGCAAAGACATTATTATCATGACCGGTAATGTTAATTACTAGGAATGGATGGTTATTCGAATCGATTTACGGTTTCAAAATTTATAAAAAATAGTAAACAATGAAAAATTATTCAATGATTTTTAAAAGCATTTTAGGAATTGCTTTTATTTTTTGCGCAGCGTTTGTATTCCAATCTTGTGCAAAGAAAATTACTTTTGGTACATCCGATGTAGTGCCCGCTGCTGAAGGTTTTGTAAAAGTAAAAAAAGATGCCAACAACAATTACAATATTGATTTAACCTTAAAGCGTTTGGCTGATCCTTCTCGACTTAGCCCACCAAAAAAGACTTATATTGTTTGGATGGAAACTGATGGTAGCGGTACAAAAAAAATTGGTCAGTTGAATACTTCAAGCAGCTTTCTTTCAAACACTTTAAAAAGTTCTTTAAAGACAGTTTCTCCTTTTCAGCCCACTAAAATATTTATAACCGGCGAAGATGATGGTAATATTGAATATCCCGATGGACCAACGGTGTTGAGCACTGCTAATTTCTAAATTGTTCTGAAACCCTTTATTTGTAAGGTATTCGGTACTAAAAATAAGTAAAGGTTTTTGTGACTACAGTTCCGTCATCTACCATTTCTTTAATTGTAATGATTCGATTTTGGCCATCAAAAGTGTAACTACTTTCTGTTTTATTTTCTAAGATGCCATTGTTCGTTATTGTATGAGTTTTTACCAAATTTTGTTTTTTAAAATTGGTAAATGGAAATACAGCCGGCATGGCATATACGAGGTTTGGGTAGTATTCAAATGTTTCAACATTATCATCTGTGTCTGTTGATTTTATTATATTTCCTCCCAGATCGGGAGTGTAAAAAATGGTGTTGATTAAATGCAGGCCATTATTATAGTCGTACTCCAACTTTTTTATGAGTTGATTCTGTGCATTGTAAAAATATTTTTCAGACAGCGTATCCATCGAAGTGGTAAACTGTATGGTGCTATCTAAATAACCATTTTTCAGAAAAAATTCTTCATGAATTTCTATCGAATTAGAATTATAAAGATCCATAGAATAGTTATCTGAAGAGCGATAATTGAATAAAAATTTATCTCCCGGCGAAGTTGTAGATATTAATGAAGTAATGCGCTGGCTGCCATCGTAACCAACATTAAATGTGTTGGAGTAACTACTACCTTGAAGACTTACTTGTTCTGTGTAAGTCTTTACCCTATTGGAAGAAATACTCTCACTTGACTTATCTTTTCCGCAAGAAACCAATAAGAAAATAATAGCAACGAACAACAGTTTTTTTGGATGATTTTTCATAAAAAAATTGATTGCTTAATCGTGTGAATTATATTTGATTAGTGAATTTAATCAAAAGGTATTGTAATTATTTATTTTCTATGTCAATTTTTTCTAACTAAAGGAAACAAATTTTTCAAAAGACTTTGTTTTAATTTTTAGAGATTAGTTTATCAAAAACATCAAAATAATTTCATGAAAAAAGGAGCTCAATTATTAATGATAATTACCTTAGTCTTCATCAATTTATTTTCTTATGCCCAAACTAATAAATCTCTGAAACAATTGCGTGCCGATATTCTTACTGAATTCAACAATCAACAAGGTGATTTTGCTGTAGCCTTTATCAATTTGAAAACCGGTAAAAAATTATTGATCAATGAGAAAGAAAATTTTCACGCAGCGAGCACCATGAAAACTCCGGTGATGATTGAAGTTTTCAAACAAGTAAAAGAAGGTAAATTTTCTTTAGAAGATTCTATAACTATTAAAAATGAATTCAAAAGCATTGTTGATAGAAGCCTTTACAGCCTTGATTCTTCAGAGGATAGTTATTCCAATCTATATCAACATCTTGGAGAAAAAACTACTTTGTATAATCTCGTTTATCATATGATTATTAATAGCAGTAATCTCGCTACTAATCTTGTGATTGATTTAATAGATGCAAAAAAAGTTACCCAAACAATGCGTAGTTATGGTGCTAAAGATATTATGGTTTTGCGTGGTGTGGAAGATCAAAAGGCGTATGATGCAGGATTAAATAATACGACAACCGCTTACGATCTGGCATTAATTTTCCAAATGATTGCCACAGGAAAAGCAGTTGATAAAGAGGCTTCTGAAAAGATGCTTGAAATTTTATTAGATCAACAACACAATTCCATCATTCCTGCTAATCTTCCGGCTAATGTAAAAGTCGCTCATAAAACAGGTTCTATTACGGGAGTGCATCACGATTCCGGAATTGTATTTTTACCTGATGGAACAAAATATGTGTTGGTGATACTTTCTAAAAATATTAAGGATGAAGACACCGCCGTAAAGGCCATGGCTAAAGTTTCTGAAATGATTTATTCTGTTGTTAGTGGCAATTCAAATTAGAATGAAAACAACTGCTTCTTCCTGCCCTTTTGTCTTATTTCGTTTTTTAGCATAATAATTGGAACTTTGGAACTTTACATCACTTTGTATTAAACTATATTTATGAATATTGGTAATGAATTTGAAAAGTATGCGGTAAAGCATAAAGGAATTAGCAGCAATACCCTTGATGCTTATGTAAAACATAATGTAACTAACCTTACTCCAAATATTATTGAAGAAAGGCCCATGAATGTAGCGGTTATGGATGTGTATAGCCGGCTCATGATGGACAGAATTATATTTTTGGGATATCCGATCAATGATGAGGTGGCGAATATTATCACTGCACAATTATTATTTTTAGAAAGCACTGATAGAACCCGAGACATTCAATTGTACATCAATTCTCCCGGAGGTGGTGTATATGCAGGTTTAGGTTTGTATGATACCATGCAATTCGTAACTCCCGATATCGCGACTATTTGTACCGGCATGGCAGCAAGTATGGCAGCGGTGTTAATGGCGGCTGGAGCACCCGGTAAAAGAAGTGCCTTGAAACATTCCAGAATTATGATGCACCAACCAAGTGCGGGAGCGGCGGGTCAAGCTTCTGATGTAGAAATTACCGTGAATGAAGTGAGGAAAATCAAACAAGAATTGTACGATATTTTAAGTAATCATACAGGTCAGTCTGTAGAAAAAATAGCCAAAGACAGTAATCGTGATTATTGGATGGTGGCTGACGAAGCCAAAGCCTATGGCTTAATTGATGAAGTATTGGTAACCAATGCACGCAAATCTAAAAAATAAAATTCCAAAAAAATAGATGATGAATTTTAATAAAAATAATTTTATGAAATTGGAACACGAAGAAGAAACACCGGAAAAAGAAAATGCCGAAAACCCGATGGAGAAAATGATGATGGGCGCTATGATGTTCGATAAGAAATTTATCGAGCAAAGAAAAGTTTTTTTATGGGGAGAGGTAAATGATAAGAGCGCAAAAGATATTACCAATCGGCTTTTGTATTTAGAAGCAATGAATCCCGGAAAAGAAATTACATTTTATATCAATAGCCCGGGTGGCGTAATTACAAGTGGTATGGTAATTTATGATACCATGCAGATGATTTCCTCACCGGTTAGTACCGTTTGTATGGGAATGGCTGCCAGCATGGGAAGCATCTTACTCAGTGGTGGTAAAAAAGGGAAACGATTTATTTTTCCTCATGGCGAAGTGATGATTCATCAGCCGAGTGGTGGCGGACAGGGTACAAGTGCCGATTTAGAAATCATGGCATTACAAATACAAAAAGCCAAACAATTAGGCGCCAAATTATTAGCAGATAATTGCGGTCAATCTTATGAAAAAGTAATGGAAGATTTTGATCGCGATTATTGGATGGATGCGGATGCAAGTATTAAATACGGCATTGTAGATGCAGTCGTTAAAAAATTATAATCGTTAAAAAATAGTTGGGATATGGTAAGCCAAAGCCCCTATACAACAGAAATGGCTAACTTTGCATAAATAAAAGAATTTCGATGGAGAAACAACAAACATTACATTGTTCCTTTTGTGGAAGAAGTAGAGACGAAGTGAAGATTTTGATTGCAGGTCAAGAAGGACATATCTGTGAAAATTGCGTAGAGCATGCACAGGAAATTCTTGTTCAAGAGATTGCGCCATCATTAGATAAAAACAATGAATCCAACTATAAACTCACGGTTAAAAAACCAATGGAGCTCAAAAAATATTTGGATGAATATGTTATCGGACAAGATGATGCCAAGAAAATTCTTTCAGTTGCCGTTTACAATCATTACAAACGCTTGAATCAAAAAGTAGATAATGAAGTAGAGATTGAAAAAAGCAATATTATCATGGTGGGAGAAACGGGAACCGGTAAAACCCTTTTAGCCAAAACGATTGCACGAATTTTAAATGTTCCTTTTGCCATTGTGGATGCTACAGTTTTTACCGAAGCAGGTTATGTGGGTGAAGATGTAGAAAGTATTTTAAGTCGATTATTACAAGTGTGTAATTTCGATGTGAATGCCGCTCAGAAAGGAATTGTGTACATTGATGAAATAGATAAAATTGCTCGTAAAAGCGACAACCCAAGCATCACCCGCGATGTGAGTGGAGAAGGAGTACAACAAGGATTATTGAAATTGTTAGAAGGTACAGAAGTTTTGGTGCCACCACAAGGCGGTCGTAAACATCCGGAGCAAAAATTGGTAAAAGTAAATACCTCTAATATTTTATTTATTTGCGGTGGTGCATTTGATGGAATAGATAGATTGATTGCTCGAAGGATTAATACCAATGCCATCGGATTCAGCGTCAATAAAGAACTTCAAGATTATCAAAGAAAAAATTTATTACAATTTGTAAATGCGCAGGATATAAAATCTTTCGGTTTGATTCCTGAACTTTTAGGCAGATTGCCTGTTATCACTTACCTAAATCCTTTAGACGCAGATACTTTAAGAAACATTTTAACTGAGCCAAAAAATTCTTTGATCAAGCAGTATAAAAAATTGTTTGAATTAGAAGGAATCGAATTAACCTTTGAAGAAAGTGTATTTGATTTTATGGTAGTAAAAGCCATGGAATACAAATTGGGTGCTCGTGGTTTGAGAAGTATTTGCGAAAGTATTTTAACCGATGCGATGTACGAATTGCCATCTTCTAAAGTGAAAACTTTTAATGTTACGCAAGAATATGCTGAAAGAAAATTTACTACCAGCAAATTAAGTTTACTGAAAGTAGCTTAATAAAATTCTTTTAGTGAATAAGCCTTCCATTTCTTTTTTTAATTTTACTTTTACCCTATTATTTTAATTCATCAAAATGTTTTTTTCATTTTGATACAAAATAGAAGGAATGGTAGATGTAATTTTAGGACTCCAATGGGGCGATGAAGGAAAAGGAAAAATTGTAGATTATTTTGCTCCCAATTATGATATCATTGCACGATTTCAAGGCGGCCCAAATGCAGGCCACACGCTATATGTAGAAGGAAAGAAAATTGTACTCCACCAAATTCCTTCCGGTATTTTCAGAGAAAATAAAATTAATTTAATTGGAAATGGAGTTGTTTTAGATCCTGTTATTTTTAAAAAAGAATGTGAGTCTGTCGGAGCGTTTGGAATAGACTATAAAAAATCGATTTTTATCAGCGAAAGAGCGCATCTTATTTTACCAACACATAGAGCATTAGACCGCGCCAGTGAAGCCGCAAAAGGGAATAGTAAAATTGGTTCTACGTTAAAAGGAATTAGTCCGGCTTACATGGATAAAACCGGAAGAAACGGTTTGCGTGTAGGAGATATTTTAGATAAAAATTTTGTTTCCAAATACATTAAACTTCGATTAAAGCATCAAAAATTATTGGATAATTTTTCTTTCAACGAAGATATTTCTGCACACGAAGAAGAATTTTTTGAAGCATTGGAATTTATAAAATCGTTACAAATAATTAATGGAGAATATTTTGTAAACGATGCCATTAAAAACGGTAAAAAAATTTTAGCCGAAGGCGCACAAGGGAGCATGTTGGATGTGGATTTCGGCACCTTCCCTTATGTAACCTCGTCAAGCACAATGGCAGGTGGTGTTTGCAGCGGATTAGGAATCGCGCCGCAAAAAATTAAAGAAGTAATTGGTATTACAAAAGCCTATTGCACTCGCGTGGGCAGCGGCCCTTTTCCAACAGAATTAGAAGATGAAATGGGAGAAAAAATTCGCCTCAATGGAAATGAATTTGGCAGTACTACCGGTCGTCCTCGTCGTTGTGGATGGATTGATTTAGTGGCGTTAAATTTTGCGTGCATGATAAATGGAGTTACGCAATTAGTGATGACCAAAGCAGATGTGTTGGATAATTTACCCACATTAAAAGTGGCAGAGAGTTATCAAATAAATGGAAAAAATACTTTTCAAATTCCATTTCAAATGGATCGTTTGGATATAATACCGATGTACAAAGAGTTTGAAGGATGGAACACAGATATCACTGCAATTAAAGACAATGATCATTTACCTTCGGAAATGAAAACTTATATTCATTACATCAATGAAAAATTGGGAGTGAATGTGAATTATATTTCTAATGGTCCGGGAACAGATCAAATAATTATCGTTAAATAAAATAGCTTATTGGCCTATTTTAAAACATTTTATTATTTTTGAAAAAAGAATATAGTATTACCTGAAAAATTCTGAAACAAATGAAAGCAAAATCAGATAAGGAAAAAGATTTTCCGCAAAAAAAGACAAGCGATAAAGGCGCAAAAAAAGTAACAGAAAAGAAAGCGAAAAAGCGAGAAGACGATGATGATTTTGATGATGAAGAAGAGGAGGAAGTTGATGATTGGAATACTGCTGAAGATGATTTCGATCCCGATTTTGCGGAATTCGATATTCCTAAATCCAAAAATAAAAAGTCTTCAGGCAAGAAAGAAAAAGAAGAAGATTTTGATATAGACGATGACTTCAAAGATCTGGATTTCGATGATGATTTTGACGACGATGATGATTTCTAATTAAAAGCTTCTATTTTTAATCAAAAGATTTGGTTAGAAAATTCATATCCTATCCGCTGGATTCCTTTACGAAATTTAAAATGCAATTGCTGAACTATGGCGACATGTTCAGCAATTTTTGTTTATTGGATAATAATGGTTATGATTTTAATAAATCTTTTGAATGTATTGCGGGTATTGGTGTTGAAAAGAAAATAGAATTCTCGGAAAAGAATGATTTTGAAAATTTAGATCAATTTCAAAAGGAAAATGAAGATTGGATTTTCGGACATGTAAATTATGACCTAAAAAATAAAATTGAAGATTTATCTTCTCATCATTTTGATGGAATTCATTTTCCGAATTTTGTTTTTTTTGTGCCGAAGATTGTCATCATATTATCTCAAAATAAAGTTGCTATCGGAACGGTAGGAATGAATTCGGATGAAATATTTCATTCAATAAATTCTATTATTCCATCAAAAAATTTGTCGGAAATAATACAATTACAATGCAGATTTTCTGAAGAAGAATATCTTTCTACTATAGCCCAAATGCAGCATCACATTGCCATTGGCGATTGTTATGAAGTTTGCTTGTGCCAAGAGTTTTTTGCGGAAAATGCCATCATTTCTCCTACTGATGTTTTTCAAAAATTAAATGAATTATCTCCCAATCCGTTTGCTGCATTTTATAAAAATGAATATTCTTATTTAATGTGCGCAAGTCCGGAAAGATTTTTAAAAAAATATGGAAAGGAAATTATTTCTCAGCCCATTAAAGGCACTTTAAAAAGAAAGGGAATTAATAATAAAGTAGATGAAGAAGAAAAACAAACTTTACGAAATGATGAAAAGGAACGTGCAGAAAATACGATGATCGTTGATTTAGTACGAAATGATCTCACCAAAATTTGCGAAAGTGGTTCTGTAAAAGTGAAAGAATTTTTAGAGATTTATTCTTTCCCTCAAGTGCATCAAATGATTTCTACGATTGGCGGAAAATTGAATGATGGCGTGAGTTTGAGCGCTATTCTTAAAGCTACTTTTCCAATGGGCTCTATGACGGGTGCGCCTAAAAAACGTGCTTTGGAATTGATAGAAAAATATGAACGCACCAAACGTGGTTTGTATTCCGGAACGGTTGGTTATATTTCTCCGGATGGTGATTTCGATTTTAATGTAGTGATTCGAAGTATTCTTTATGAAGCACAACGAAAATATATTTCTATTCAAGTGGGTGCCGCTATTACTATGAAAAGTATTCCTCAAAAAGAGTTTGATGAATGTATGGCAAAATTGGAAGCGATGAAAAAAGCCTTATCGTGATTTTTTATTTTTTTTAATGGGCACTTCTTTTTTCGGAATTAATTTTTCATTCATATCAGCATTTTGCAATAATTGCTGAATGCATTGTTCAAGAATGATGTATTTGTTCGTTTTAAATAATTGCATTTTATCTGCAGGCAATCTTAATTGATAAGTAAGCCCTGCAACTATTGCTTGGTCTAAGTTTGGATTGAATCTATTAAAATCTTCTTGAGGCATTTCAATATTTTTAGCGATGATAGCCGATTGGTATCTTCCTGAAATTGGTAATACAGAAAGCGCACTTAATTCAGATTCTGAAAGTTGTGGTTTGGTAGAAATACTATTCGGAGAAAGTTGATTGTAATTGAATTTGATATCTTTCGCATCAGTTTCCATGATATAATGTGTCGCAATAAATTTCTTCACATGATTGCGTGATTCTTCCGGTAAATAATATTGAAGTTGCCAAAAATTTCGACTACCGCTTTTTCTAATAGCACCGGAAACCCTTCCCGGGCCGCCATTGTAGGCTGCAATTACTAAAAGCCAATCTTTTAAATCTTTGTAAAGCGATAATAAATATTTTGCTGCTGCATGCGTACTTTTTTGATAATCCATTCTATCATCTACCATGGCATTGACTCTTAATCCATAATCTTTTGCCGTGTAGCTCATAAATTGCCATGGGCCAAGAGCACCGGCAGATGAAAGCGCGGTAGATTTTAAATTACTTTCTATAACAGCTAAATATTTTAATTCTCTCGGCAATCCATATTGAGAAAGAATGCCGTCAATCAAATTGAAATAAGGAACGGCCGTTTTTTTCAAATTCAATAAATATCGAGAATTACCTCTCAAATAATCTTGCATATAACTTTCCGCATAAGGATTTACTTGAGAAGAATAGGGCATGGTGGGATTGTAAGAATAATTTTTGAACAAGTCTTTGAATCCATATTTGGTGACTTCATTTAAATAAGTAACCTTCTTTTTGTCAATATTTGTTTTTGATTTTATTACTTCCTCAATGGTTTTTTCTTCTTTTAAATTGTCAATACTCGTATCTTTTGAAATGGATTCAATCCCTTGCTGCACCTGCTTTTGCTCTTGACCAAAACAATTATTAGCCGACAAATAGAGCGGTACAATGAGACAATATAAAAAATACTTTTTCTTCATTCTAATAAGATTTAAATTCTTTCAGCAAATGATCCGAAAAATCTAAAAGCATCTCTTCATCTTTTTTATTCGACAATACTTGAACTCCAAAAGGCATTCCATTGCTATGTTTATAGAGGGGAATAGAAATACCTGCAATGCCGGCAAGGTTCGCATACACGGTATAAATATCAGATAAATAAGTAGCGATTGGATCTTGCTGTGTGCTTCCTGCAAGAAAAGCGGTGGAAGTAACCGTAGGCAAGAGTATGGTATCGAATTGTGCAAAAATTTCATTGGTACGCTCTATCAATAATTGTCGCACTTGCTGCGCCTTGGTAAAATAGGCATCGTAATAACCTTCGCTTAATACAAATGTGCCGAGCATAATTCTTTTCTTTACTTCTTTTCCAAAACCTTCGCCACGATTTTTTTTATAAAATTCTTCTAAGTTGTTGAATTCATTTTTTGTTTGATATCCATATCTTACTCCATCATAACGGGAAAGGTTAGACGAAGCTTCTGCAGTTGTAAGTACATAATAAGTTGGAACGATGTAATCCAATAAATCGAAATGAATCTCTTCAACTATATGCCCTTTATTTTTTAATTTCTCAGCCAATTCATAAATACGCTTTTTTATTTCGGGATCTAAAGTTCCATTATCCAACGCATTTTTGAAAAGAGCAATTCTGTATTTTTTATCGGGATTAGTTTTTGAATCTTTTTGGGAAAAATCAAGAGGCCCTTCTTGATTCACAGTGCCATCGTATTCATCTTTTCCACTGATCGTTTCGATGACTTTTTTTACATCAATAATATTGGTAGCAAAAATGCCAATCTGATCAAAAGAAGAAGCGTAAGCTAATAAACCATGGCGTGAAATAGTTCCATACGATGGCTTGAAACCCACGATACCACAGAAATCTGCGGGTTGCCTTACGGAACCTCCGGTATCACTACCCAAACTTACCATGCACATTCCTGCTTGTACTGCTACCGCAGATCCTCCTGATGATCCGCCGGCAACTTTATTTTCATCCAAAGCATTTTTTACTCTTCCGTAAATGGAATTTTCATTCGTGCTTCCCATGGCAAATTCATCGCAATTACAATTACCAATAATGATAGCATCTTCAGCTAATAATTTTTCCACTGCCGTAGAATTATAAATGGAAATAAAATGTTGGAGCATGTTGGACGCTGCACTTACTTGATGGTCTTTGTAACAAATTACATCTTTAATGGCCACAATTACTCCATGTAATTTTCCTAAATTTTCTCCGGAATTTCTTTTACGATCAAGATTAGCTGCGCGATCTAAGCTTTCCTTTTCATACACTTCCACAAATGCATTTAAGTGTTGATGGGTTTTGATTTTATCTAAAAAATACGAAAGGGCTTCTACGCAATTGGTAGTGCCATCTTGTAATTGCTGTTGATATTGGGCTATATTTTGAAAAGAAAACAAGAATTCGATTTTAATGAAAAATGGCTCAGGTGATCATTAAGATGCACACCTCAGCCAGTACTTGAAGTAAGAAATTATTTAGTATTTTCTACGGCATCTGAATTTTCCGTGCGTGGTAATTCATCTTTTTTCTTCATGCCTTCGTTGATATCTTTTTTCATGGTGTCTTTAGCATCATTAAATTCTCTCACACCTTTTCCAAGACCTCTCATGAGTTCGGGAATTTTTCTGCCTCCAAAAAATAAAAGTATTACCAACAAAATCAATAACCATTCGGTGCCGCCGGGCATTGCGAATAATAATGTGGTATTTAAAAATAGTAGTGCCATTCCATGTAATTATTAGCAAACAAAGATACAGTATTAATATTTATAGGAATAAAAAAGGAAGTAGTGTTGAATACTAATGGGTGTTAAAAAAATCTACATCTCATTTATAAAAATAAAAAAACCGAAAAGTAAATACTCTTCGGTTTTTTATCAATATTATAAAGTTTATTTCATTCTTTTTTCTTTGATACGTGCGCTCTTACCACTTCTTTCTCTTAAGAAATACAATTTTGCACGGCGTACTCTACCTACTTTATGCACTTGAATGCTATCGATATTCGGAGAGAAGGTTGGAAATAAACGCTCTACGCCTACTCCGTTACTGATTTTACGAACGGTAAAAGTAGCAGTACCACCTTCGCCTTGACGCTTGATCACATCTCCTTTAAAACTCTGAATACGTTCTTTATTACCCTCAGTAATTTTATAGTTTACGGTAATATTATCACCCGCTTTAAAATTCGGGATTTTATTTTTTGTTGTCAACTGTTCGTGTACAAAAGCAACTGCGTTCATAACCTTTTTTATTTTAGGAGTGCGAAGGTAAGATAATTTTAATAAAATGAGGAATTGTTTCTCAAATTATTACAATAATATTTTACAAGAACTTATTAAGTCTTTTCTTTAACTAATTCCTATCAATTTATTTTTAAATAGGTACTATCTCGCAACATTTACAGCTCTTTTTTCCCTAATCACCGTAACTTTTATTTGACCGGGATAGGTCATTTCAGTTTGTATTTTTTGTGCAATTTCAAAACTTAGTTGATCACTTTCGCCATCAGTTACTTTTTCTGATTCTACTATTACGCGCAATTCGCGCCCTGCTTGGATGGCATAGGCTTTTTCTACTCCTTGATAAGCAAGCGCTAAGTTTTCTAAATCTTTAATTCTCTGCAAATATTGTTGCATGATCTCTCTTCTCGCGCCCGGTCTTGCACCACTCATAGAGTCGCAGGCTTGCACTACCGGAGAAATTACATATTCCATTTCTACTTCATCATGATGGGCTCCAATGGCATTACATACTGCAGGATTTTCGCCATATTTTTCGGCGAGTTTCATTCCTAAAAGCGCATGGCTCAATTCAGTTTCTTCGTCAGGCACTTTTCCGATATCATGCAATAAACCTGCTCGCTTAGCTAATTTGGCATTCATTCCTAATTCTGCCGCCATCACACCGCAAAGATTGGCTACTTCGCGACTGTGCATCAATAAATTTTGTCCGTAAGAAGAACGAAAACGCATTTTACCTACGATACGCACCAATTCTTTATGCAAACCGTGAATGCCTAATTCTATCACGGTGCGTTCACCGATTTCTACAATTTGTTCTTCAATTTGTTTTTTTGTTTTTTCTACCACCTCTTCAATTCGTGCCGGATGAATTCTTCCGTCTGTTACTAATCTTTGTAATGATAAACGGGCAATCTCTCTACGCAATGGATCAAAGCAAGAAAGAATGATCGCTTCCGGGGTATCATCTACAATCAAATCTACACCTGTAGCGGCTTCCAGAGCACGAATGTTTCTTCCTTCACGGCCGATGATAGAACCTTTGATTTCATCACTTTCTAAATTGAAAACGGTAATTGCATTTTCAATGGCTTGTTCTGCGGCGGTGCGTTGGATGGTTTGAATAATAATTTTTCGTGCTTCTTTATTGGCTCTTAATTTAGCATCATCTACTATTTCTTGTTGAATACTCAACGCTTGCGATTGCGCTTCATTTTTCAAGGTTTCAATCAATTGTGCCTTGGCTTCTTGTGCGGAAAGTCCTGCTACGCCTTCCAATCTTTTAATATGTTCTTCTTGATGTTTTTCTAAATCTTTCCTTTTAATTTCCACCACTTCCATTTGGCGGTTTAGATTTTGTTTGATGGCTTCATTTTCTTTTAAAGCCCGTTCTGCATTTTGTTCTTTTTGTCCTAAGGATTGTTCTTTTTGTTTAATTCTATTTTCGGCCTCAGCTAATTTTGAATTTCTTTGAGAGGTTTCTTTTTCGAATTCAGATTTTAAAGAAACAAAATGTTCTTTTGCTTCTAATTGTTTTTCTTTTTTGATGGTTTCTGCTCTGGATTGAGCTTCTGAGATAATTAACTGGGCTTGTTGTTCTGCGTTTTCTATTAATTGCTTAGTGTTTTTAGAAAAAAGTATTTTACCCAGGATAATGCCTGCAATTAATGCCGCGGCACCAATTATGATTGATGTAATATCCATTGTTTTTTAATAATTTAGTTCGGTTCATGATCAAAATTCTACGTTATGATGCGCTTTTGAGAAAAAGTGCGAATAGACGAAGATAATATATTCGAATGGAAAATGATGGTATCTCCAATCATAATCGTAAAAAAATATCCGGAGAAATCAAGTGTTTAAATATTAAAATACCTTTCCATTTTATTAAACTAAAAAACAAATTAATTCACTTTTTTCTGTACGAGATGAAAACATTTGCCGATAAAATAATTGCCTTCAATAAAAAAATTCATTACACCGGAGAGTTACCTCCCGGAATTTCTGTGATGAACCCTTTTCGAGAAAATGCGCATGCCTTGCAAATTTCTTCTCAATTCTATAAAAAATATTACGATGATGCAAATACTCGTTTCCTCATTTTAGGAATTAATCCCGGAAGATTTGGTGCAGGAATTACCGGTGTTCCATTTACCGATACCAAAAGATTATTGCAAGAATGTGACATCTCTTTCGAAGGAAAAATTACTCACGAACCTTCAGCTACTTTTATTTATGAAATGATTCAAGCGTACGGTGGAGTAGAAAATTTTTATCAAAAATTTTATATCAATTCTATTTGTCCCTTGGGTTTTACGATTCAAAAGGAACATGGAAAAGAAGTGAATTATAATTATTACGACAGCAAAGAATTAACCGAAGCAGTGCATGATTTTATGATTCAAAATATTCGCGATCAAATAAAATTAGGAGTGAGCCGAGAGATTTGTTATTGCTTTGGAACAGGAAAAAATGAAAAATTTTTAAGAAAAATAAATGAAACGCATCGTTTCTTCAAAAGAATCATAGCGCTGGAACATCCACGATATATCATGCAATACAAATCCAAATCAAAAGAAGATTATATTGATAAATATCTTCGGGCTTTTAGAGAAATTGAAACACTTGATTATTGATAACGGTATTTTCTTTTTCGCCAATATTGATAAATAAATCCTGAAAAAATTACGAGTAAAACGGGCAATAATAAATTAATCATTTGCCAAAAGCCTCTTTCTTCTTCGGTCTTTTTTGAATCCAACAAACGAAGTGTGTAATCCTTTGCCTTGGCTTCACTTAGCCCTGATGGATTGATTAAATATTCAATACAATTTTCTACAAATTGACGATTGGCAAATTGATATTCGTACTGCGTATTGATGGTGTATAAATTTACGCCCATTGGCAAGGGTGAATTTTGAAAAATTCCATTCAATACAATATCGCCATCACTTACGATGATCATTTTATTGTCTGAATTATTTTCTCCCATAAAAGGAGTGCCATACGCGGCCAAAGAATCGCGGATGGATTGGCTCGCTCTGTTTTTAAATAATGAAGTAAATTTTCCTTCCAACAAAACTCCGGCGGCAATTCCTTTTTGTTGAAATAGTGCATCGTTGGGAGCATTCCTATTTTCTGCACTGCTGATTAATGCAGGCGTACTGATGGTTCTGGAATTATTGGACGAACTTAATAAAATAGTTTTTTTAATTCCTTCCAGAGGTAAAGTGTCTATTGAATTCACAAATTTTCCGGCTACTAATCCTACATTTTTATTGATGACAGAATTTTGTGGCGATTCAAATAAGGGAAAATAATTCCAATGCAAAAAATCAAATTGATCTTTTCCGTTTACACTAAATGGTAAATAATCACATTGCAAATCCATCAATAAATCAGGATTGATGCGCGCTCCATAACGAAAAAATAAATCTTCCAAATTTAGATTTCGATCATAGGCTACTACTTCATTTTTAATTTGAAGGCTGTCCGTTTCGGCTTCTAATCGATCAATAAAAAACAATAATTTTCCGCCGCGCATTACATATTGATCAATTTTTAATTTTTCTTCTTCAGTGAATTGTAGGGTTGGTTTTACAATCATCAACAATTTAAAAGTGTCGGGCACAATGGGTTCATTCAAAAGATTGACTGTATAAAGGCTATAATTTTTCCGTAAAACATTTTCTACTAAATCATAAGTATTGGCTCCTGTGGGTTCTCCATTTCCGGTGGCATAGCCTATCATAGGTCTTTGCGGATGAATAATTTTATCGAGTGCATTGGCAAATTGATATTCCAACATGGCCTCCGAACTATTTAATTCCGGAGGTGTGATGATGGTTTGCGTGCCGGAATATAAATTCACCGCTTGTATTTGTTGTTGATACAAAACGAGTGCTGCCGGAAAAATGTATTGTGATTGTTCGCCTGCTTTTAATTGTGTTTTTAAATTGATAGGAATCAATCCCAGAGAGGAAAGTGTATCCGCGTACATTCTTTCGCTTCCGGGCATTTTTTCATCGGCAGATATTAAACGATAATGAATTTTGCCGCCGGAATATTCATTGAATTCCTGTAAAAGTTCTTGAGCAGAAGAAGATAATTTTTTAAATCCTGCCGGAATATCTCCTTTCAAAAAAATCAATACTTCTACTTTATCATCTAAAGAATGTAAAATTTCTTTTACCGGTGTTGAAATAGTGAAACGTTTTTCATCCGTAAGATCTATTCTTTTATGAAATAAAGAAGCGCCATAATTAAGCGCTACAATGCCCACTACCACTATTATCCACCATTTATTATTTGTAAAACCTCTTTTCATGAAGCGCCTTAGTTTTTATGTAATTTCATTTTGGTAGCAAACAAAAAGAAAAAAATTATGCTGATAAAATACACCACATCGCGTGTGTCTATTACGCCACGGCTCATGCTTTGATAATGAAAATCTATTCCCAACATTTCAATCAGATAATCTCCATTTCCAAAAAATACAGGCAATTTACTGATGGCGGAAAATCCAAAATATAAAATGAGACACGCAAATGCACTCATTAAAAAAACCACAATCGCATTGGAAGATAAACTCGAACACCAAATACTAATTGCTGCGAAAACTGCTGCCAATAAAAATAATCCGATGTAAGAACCGATAATTCCTCCGGTATCTATTCCTCCTGAAGAAGATAAAGAATAAATGGTTATTGCATAAAGCAGCGTAGGTAGAATGGCAATTAAAATGATAGACAAATTAGCGAGATATTTTCCTAATACAATTTGCCAATTCGTAAGAGGCAATGTTTTCAATATTTCAAATGTGCCGGATTTCAATTCATCCGAAATGCTGCGCATGGAAAAAGCCGGAATAATGAAAATGAATATCCAAGGAGCCAAATTAAAAAATGCAGATAAGGTAGCATAACCAAAATCAAAAATGTTACTATCTTTTAGTACAAATAAATACAAAGCATTCACTAATAAGAATATAAGGATAGTGATATAGCCGGAAAGGCTACTGAAAAATTGATGAATTTCTTTTTTAGCAATTGAAAGCATAGGAATAAAAGTGCAATTTAAGTAGTAAAAATAGAATACCCCGTATACTTGAGTTTTATCCAATTATTCGTTAACAAATATTTTTTGGTGAAATGTAAAAAAAATTTACTTTAGTGTAAAATTTACACACTCTAAACCTTAAATTAAAAAATCATGAAAAAAATTTACTTATTACTATGCTGTATGACGGCACTTACGGCATTTGGACAAATTGATAGTATCTTTTCTGGTAATGGAAAAACCGGTTTTGGCGGTACAGTTGGAAATGGAAGTTTGAAAATTACTGAAAATGCGGGAGTGCTTACTTTTGAATTCACCAGAGGAACTGATAATTTCAACAATGCTATTGTAATTTACATTGATTCTAAATCAGGTGGAATCACTTCAACATCTGGACTTACAGATGCTGCGGATGGTTTAAGGAAAGCTATTTCAGGATTTGATGGAACTAATAGAACAACTTTAAATTTTCCTTCCCCATTTGAGCCGGATTATGCTCTTGCATTTATGCCTGGTGGCGGGGTGAGTTTCGGTGGTTTCTGGGATTTATTTACTAGCTCAAGCAATCTAAATTATATAAAGTCTGCCAATCTTAATTCAAGTAGTTCGCAAACGGATGCTACATATACGGTTTCGATTAATACTGCAGATTTGAATTTGGAGGGTGGCTCACAAACTTTTGGGTTTTTAGCCAACTATATTAGTCCAACGGCATATCGGTCGAATGAATCTTTCGGTGATGCAGGACCCTCTGCAAATCCGGGTAGTACTGGAAATTACGATGCAACTACTTATGCACTCTTTAATTTTGGAAGTGTTCCCGTAACTCTTTCCAATTTCACTGCTTCTGCAAACAATACAAGTGTAAACTTACAATGGAGTACTTCACAAGAAAGCAATATGGATTCTTATGAAATTTGGCGCTCTGCAGATGGCAATGATTTTTCTAAAATAGGATCAGTGGCTGCATTAAATAATCCATTATCTCAGGAGTATAATTTTGAAGATGCTCATCCTTCAGCAGGAAATAATTATTATAAATTAGCGATGGTAGGTAAAGACGGTAAAGTGTCTTTTTCAAAAGTGGTGTCAGTAAAAGCCTCATCAGCAGTAGCTTTCAAAGCCTACACCACCTCATCTAATCGTGTATTGAAAATTGAATTGAATGATGCCGGTTCCGGCAATTTATTGATTGAAATGTCCAATTCTGTTGGACAAAAAATATTTCAAACCCAAATAAATTCTAATGGAACGAATCAATATTCTGTTGATTTGCATAAAACATTAGCTACCGGAATTTATGCCGTTACTATTTCAAAAGACGGTGAAAAATACAGTAAAATGATTATGGTAAAATAAAGATTGCTTAAATAATTTTTAAAGGTTTGAACGGTATTTGATGAAATTCAAATACCGTTTTTTTATTTAAGGTGAATAGATTAACAAATATTATATTCTTTTTATTTTTTTTAATTGCATATTTTCACTTTTTTACTTTTAAAAATGCATCATGAAAAAAATTTACTTGGTAGTTCTTTGTTTATTTTCTGTTTCCGCTTTTAGCCAAACGCTTTGGGATTCTACTTATTATGGCAATGGCAAAACCGGTTTTGGTGGTACGGTGGGCGAAGGGTCGCTGCATATAAAATTTACACCGGATAGTGTCATATTTACTTTTACAAAAGGCCCCGGAGATTTTAATGACGCAGTGGTAGTGTATATACAAGCAAATGTTGATAATCCGGAGTTTGGTGAAGAAGGTTTCACTTCTACCGCCACATTCACAGATTTTAGCGATCCACTCCGAGCAGCTCTTTCCGGTTATGATGGCACCAATCGTTCTATTTTAAATTTTCCCACAGGCTTCAAACCTACTCAGGCTTTAGCTTTTGATGCCAATTTTGGAGGTTTTTATTGGCTGCAAGAAAATGGATTGCATGATTATGGAGAAAGTGCGAACATTCAACCTGTTGGTGATAAGCAATCCACTACCTATAGGCTTTCCATTCCCTATGGCGGTTCTGATAATGAAGAGGATCCTAACGTTGATGAAACTTTCCGGTTTTTGGTGACCTACCTAAGTACATCTGCTTACCGTTCTAATGAATTTATGGGAGATATTGGCCCCTCAGCAAATATTGGTTGGAATACTTATAATCCTACTACTTATCATTCTGGAACAGCACCGGCAAACCCTGTACCGGTAACGCTAATTAATTTTATTGGATCGAATAATAATGATAAAGTCAATTTGCAATGGACTACCGCACAAGAAAGTAATATAGATCGATATGACATATTACGTTCTGCTGATGGTAAAGATTTCCAGAAAATAGGAGCCGTAAATGCTACTAATAATTTATTAGAACAATTATATCATTATGATGATGTACATCCTTTGGTTGGAGATAATTTCTATAAATTAGGAATAGTAAGTAAAGACGGCCAAGTAGAGTTTTCAAAAATAATTCTATTGAAAGCTGCATCAGCAGTAAGTTTCAAAGCCTATACCACATCATCCAATCGTGTACTAAAGATTGAATTGAATGATGCCGGCTCAGGAAATTTATTGATTGAAATGTCGAATTCTGTTGGGCAAAAAATCTTTCAAACTCAAGTAAATTATAATGGAACCAATCAATATTCTGTTGATTTACATAAAACATTAGCTACCGGAATTTATGCGGTATCAATCTCAAAAGACGGAGAGAAATTCAGTAAAATGATTCTGGTAAAATAAGGATTTGCATAAATAATTTTTTAAAAGTTAGAACGGTATTTGAAGTAATTCAAATACCGTTTTTTATATTTTAAAACTGTGAATTCTTCAAATTCTTGAAGCATTTTTCGATTTAAAATGGTGTAAAATCTGTTTTAATAGCTTGTTACAAATGATTTTTTCAATATATCTGAATAATACATTAATACTTTAATTTTTTTATTTGACTTATTTGAATAACTTTAGACTTTTACCAATATTAAAATTGTATTATGAAAAAAATTTACTTACTAATTGTATGCTTTTTTACAATTAATGCTTTCGGTCAATCTCTTTGGGATTCAACTTACTATGGTAATGGAAAAACAGGATTTGGAGGAACGATTGGTCAAGGTTCCATAAAAATAGATTTTCATAGGGATAGTGTATATTTCACTTTAACCAGAGGGGCCGGCGCATTGAATGATGTGATGGTGCTTTATTTGCAAACCGGTGGTGATGATCCGGAAGATATAGGATATTCTTCTACGGCTAATTTTACGGATGATACAGATGGATTGCGTAGGGCAATTTCCGGATTTTCGGGTTCGGGAAGATCAGTTTTAAAATTCGCTAATGGTTTTATGCCGAATGCAGCCATTGCTTTTAATTCAGACTTTGCAGGTGCATTTGAGCTTAGGGAAAATGGCTCGCATCAATTTATATTTAGTGCAAACCTTAGACCTTCAGGCGATAAAAATGCAAGTGAATTTACATTTGCCATTCCATTCAATGACGGAGATGAAAATGATGATCAAAATACCTTTATTGGCCGAGTAAAAAAAGTTGCTTCAGGGAAAGAAGAATTTAGATTTATAGTTTCATATATCAGCGAAACAGGATTTCGATCTAATGAATTTGTAGGAGATATCGGTCCTACGAACAATCCCGGACATAGTGAATATGAGGCTACCGGTTATGCCGTTGGATATTCTCCGAGTGATATAGAGTATGAAAAGGAATATTTTGGAAATAACAAAGATGGTTTTGGTGGTGCCGTGGGGAATGGAGGACTTAGAATAAAAGTGAAGAATGACAGTTTATTTTATATTCTACGAAAAGGAAACGGTGATTTTAATGATATAGTGGTAATCTATGCCCAAGGGAATGTTCCGGGTCATCCAACGGGTATTTCATCTACGGCTAACTTTACTGATATTAGCAATGCATTTACAAGAGCCATTTCCGGCTTTGATGGTTCCAATCGTTCGGTACTCACTTTTGCAAATAAGTTTAAGCCTGATGTGGCATTTGTAATGGATAAAACGCATGCATCAATGTATGAATTGCAGGAGAATGGAGCGCATATTTATATTGGTGAAATGTCATTTAAGATTAAAACTTACTCTCCTTATGATGTTGATTACGTTGCCGGTTTTAAAATTGGTGATGGTACTGCAACCACCGAGGAAATTGAGAGTGCTATGTCTGAGTTGGGACTCTTGCTAAATTATGTTAGAGGCGATGGATATCGCTCCAACGAATTTATTGGAGATCCCGGACCGGATACTAATCCGGGTTGGGGAGATTATATTTCCACCACATTTATTGGAGACACCGATCCTGTGCCGGTTACCTTATTGAGTTTTCAAGGAATGATTCAGAACAATGTAGTCAATCTTCAATGGAAAACTTCCCAAGAAAGTAATATAGATGGTTATGAAATATTACGTTCTGAGGATGGTAAAAACTTTGCAAAAATTGGTTTGGTGAAAGCTAATAATTTAGATGTAGAACAATTGTATAGTCACCAAGATGTAAATCCACTTTCCGGCGATAATTTTTATAAATTAGGAATCGTAAGTAAAGACGGGCAAGTAGAATTTTCAAAAATTATTTCCATAAAAGCAGGTGAATCGAATAATTTTAAAGCCTACACAACTGCTTCCAACAGAGTTTTAAAAATAGAATTGAATTCTTCTTCCAAAAAAAATTGGGTGGTAGAAATGACGAATTCAGTTGGGCAGAAAATATTTCAAACTTCAATAAAACCCAATGGTAGCAATAGTTATAGTATTAATTTGAATACGACCCTGTCAACAGGAATTTATTCCGTAATAATTTCAGGTAATGGCGAAACATTCAGTAAAATGATTATGGTAAAATAATTATTTTTTAAGTAAGCAGCGTATTTGAAATGCGCTGTGTCTTATATGTATTGAATGACTCTTGTTACTTGAAATAATTTATTGAAAAGCAATTCTTTCAATTAAGAGAAAAGAAAATTAATTGCCAAAACAAACTGCTGAAAAGACCTCCATTTATGGAGGTTCTTTTTTTTTATAAAGTTTTTAAACTCCGAAACTTTCACCGCATCCGCAGGTGCGGCTGGCATTGGGATTGTTGAAGTAAAATCCTTTTCCATTAAGACCTTCGCTGAACTCTAAAGTAGTATTTACTAAATAAAGAAAACTTTTTAGATCAGTTACTAATTTAATGCCTTTATCTTCAAACTCTTGGTCCATGGGTTTTTTGACATTATCGAAATCCATTTTATAAGTAAGTCCCGAACAGCCTCCGCTCATTACGCTCACTCTCACAAAATATTCAGAAGAAGAAAAACCCTGCTCTTCCATAATTTCCGATACCCTCGATTTTGCTTTATCACTTATGTAAATCATAGTATTGTTTCCTTTCTTTTACGATGCAAAGAACCTCATTTTTTGCGGCATCGCCTTAAGATTTTTTTAAAATATTTGTTATACTGCTCACGGTATAATCTATTTCTTCTTGTGTTGTAAACCTACCTAAACTAAATCTTATGGACGACAATGCCAATTCATCTTCCAAACCCATTGCTTTCAATACATGAGATGGAGCTAAATCAGCCGAAGTGCAAGCAGAGCCGGAACTCACAGCAATATTTTTGGAAAGCGCGGAAATTAATTGGGTTCCTTGTGAATTTTTAAAACTTAAATTACTTGTGTTGGGAATACGATTTTGTACACTTCCATTTATTTTTGTACGCGGGATTTGGAGTAATTCGCTTTCTAAATAATCGCGTAATTCCGCCAATCTTTTCGATTCTTCTTTCATTTGCAGACGACACAATTCGGCTGCTTTTCCAAAACCTACAATTGCCGGCACATTCAGCGTTCCGCTTCTAAATCCACGTTCGTGCGCTCCACCATCTATTTGCGGAGTGAGATTTACTCTCGGATTTTTTCGTCGAATAAAAAGTGCGCCAACACCTTTTGGACCATAGATTTTATGCGCAGAAAAAGCCATTAAATCAATACCGTCTTCCATTACATTTACGGGAATTTTTCCTACAGCTTGAGTGGCATCTGAGAAAAAAATAATTCCATGTTTTTTTGCAATAGCACTCATTTTTTTGATTGGTTGTATGATACCTGTTTCATTATTGGCGTACATTGTAGCAATTAAAATTGTATTAGTACGAATCGCATTTTCTAATTCGGTCAAAGAGATAAATCCTTCTGAATCTACTTTCAAATAAGTAATTTCTCCACCAGATTTTTCAATATGTGCGCAAGTATCTAACACCGCTTTGTGTTCTGATTCTACCGTTATAATATGATTTCCTTTGGATGCATATTTTTCAACAATTCCTTTTAAAGCCAGATTATCAGATTCTGTGGCTCCCGAGGTGAAAATGATCTCATTCGGTTCAGCATTTATTAATTGGGCAATTTGTTCACGCGCATATTTCACCGCTTCAGCGGCTTCCCAACCGAATGAATGGCTTTTGCTGGCTGCATTTCCATAATATTCAGAAAAATACGGAAGCATCGTTTCCAATACTTTATCATCCACACGAGTGGTAGAATTATTATCAAGAAATATGGGAAGATGCAGCATGGTTCGAAATGAGAATTATTAAAAAGAGTGAGCAATTATTTATTGTAAAAATGGTGCTTCCTTACAAATTTAAAGAAAAAGAAAAGGAGGAATCATTCAAGAAAAAAAACTATTTAATATTTTGTAATATTATATTAGCGTGCCTACGGCACTTGTGAAATTATAGTATTCCTGATTATCGGAATAAATTCCGATTTACAAAATTGAAACTGGCCTACGGCCTTTCCTAAAATTATTTTTCAGCAAGCATCAAAATAGGAAGTGGTTTAGAATATCCGAAAAGAATAGTAAGGTTTCTATTAAGTTTGCAATGGATTGTATTCAGTAAATCATTTATTATTTTTTGAAATAAAATTTTATGAAAAAAATTGAACACATAGGAATCGCGGTAAAACAATTATCGGTTTCAATTCCCTTATTTGAAAAATTATTGCATACGAATTGCTATAAAATAGAAGAAGTAGAAAGCGAAAAAGTAAATACTGCTTTTTTCAAAACAGGCGACAGTAAAATAGAATTAATAGAAGGTTTACAACCGGGAAATGTGATTCAAAAATTTATTGACAAAAAAGGTGAAGGTCTTCACCACATTGCTTTTGAGGTGGATGATATTCATCAAGAAATACAACGTTTACAATCGGAAGGTTTTCAATTTATCAATGATCAGCCTAAAGAAGGAGCAGATAATAAATTGGTTTGTTTTCTTCATCCAAAAGATACCAATGGAGTTTTGATAGAATTAGTAATGGAGCGAAAAATGTAAAAATTTTTATTGCAAATAAGGATTATGAATGATCTCTTCTCCAATAGTAGTTTCCGGCCCATGACCCGGATAAACTACCACATTTTTGGACAGTGTAAATAATTTCTCTTTAATATTTTTTACTAAATCTTCATGGCTGCCTCCGGGCAAATCCGTTCTACCTATACTATTTTGAAAAAGTGCATCGCCTGCAATAATGAAATGTTGCTGCTCAGAATAAAAACAAATACTTCCGGGCGAATGACCCGGCACATGAATGACTTGTAGTGAATCTTCTCTTAACGAAATCGTATCACCTTCTTCCAAAAAAATAATTTCGTCGGTATAATTATCGAATGGTAAATTGAACATCAATCCGGATGCGGGAGCCATCTGCAACACAGCTTCTTCAAGCGGATGCGTTTTTAACTTTAAATTATATTCACTTGCAATAAATTTATTGCCGAAAACGTGGTCAAGATGGCAATGAGTATTCAATAATAAAACGGGTTTTAATTGATTTTTATGTAGGAAAGAAACTAATTCATCTTTTTCATAATCGAAATAAAAACCGGGATCGATGATGATACATTCTTTAAACTCATTGTATAAAATATAGGTGTTTTCTTGAACCGGATTGAAAGTGAATTTCTTTATTTCTAACATAGGTATTTAAAGTTTTGTAAATTCATTTTATGGATTACTATTAAACGATTAATTTTAGAGCAATATAACCATACTATATGCAAGTTCACAAGATTCTAAAGGATAAAAAAATATTTATGCTTACCGCGCTGCTATTGGTGTTTGTGGCAATGGCATCCGCTCAGGTGAGTAGTGTTGAGTTTGGGAAGAATAGAATTCAATATGAAAAATTTAAATGGCAATATTATCAAACACAAAATTTTAATAGTTATTTCTATCAAAATGGAGAAGAGCTCGCCAAGTATGTGGCGCAGATTGCAGAAGAAGAATTATTGAAAATTGAGAAAGAGGTAGAATATACCATGCAGCGGAGAACGAATATCATTGTGTATAACACATTCAATGATATGAAAACAAGTAATATCGGATTGGGAATTGATTGGCAAAATACCGGTGGAACCACTACTTTAGTGAATAATAAAATGATTGTGTATTACAACAGCAATCATGCTGATTTGAGAAAACAAATTAGAGAAGGCATTGCAAAAGTACTTACACAAAATGTTTTATTTGGAGATGATTTAGGAGAAATGGCCAGCAATCAAGCGCTGTTAGATTTACCTGAATGGTTGGTGGATGGCTATATTGCTTATCAAGGAGAAAATTGGAGCACTCAATTAGATGATGATTTGAAGAGTGAAATTTTAAGCGGTAAATATGATAATTTTTATGAGTTGGCTTTTGACCAACCTTTATTAGCGGGTCATGCTTTTTGGTATTTTATTGAAGAAAAATATAAGAAAGAAAGCACCACCTATTTATTGTATTTGGCAAGAGTTTATAAAAATCTAAACAAGGCCACAGAAACGGTAACTAAAATAAAAAAGTTTAAAGATTTGTTGGCTGAATTCATGGAATTTCAAGATGAAAAATACAGTCAAGATATAAGACGAAGAAAATTTTATCCGAAAGGAAATGAGATCACAAGCGTAGATATTGGTAAGCGAATTGATTATTTTCATTTCAATGTAAACCCGAATAAACGCAATGGATCTTTTGCGGTAGTGCAATACAAAAAAGGTCAATATAGATTGATCTTAAATGATGGAGATAAAGACATCACTTTATTAAAATTTGGTCCGAGAAGTAAGGTCAATGATGTGAATCCGAATTATCCATTGATGGCTTGGGATCCAAAAGGGAACCGACTTTCAGTTGTTTACGAAGAGCAAGCAAAATTAAAATTATTTGTGTACGATGTTATTTCGGATACGAAACCGTTTAAGAGAGATTTGAATCAATTTTTTGATCAAGTACAAGATGTAAAATATTTGTACAAAAATGAAATTTTACTTTTTAGTGCGGTAAAAAATGGCCATTCGGATATTTACACTTACGATATTGAAAATGAAAAAATAAAACAAATAACCAATGATGTTTTTGATGATTTAGATCCTTCGTATGTTTCTTTTCCCGGAAAAAGCGGAATTATTTTTTCGAGCAATAGGCCATCTGCAGATGCAAAAGGTAGTGATACTTCTTTGCTCAAAAATAATTTCAATATTTTTTTATTAACCGATTTTGAAGACAATAAAATTCAAGAGAAAAAATTAACGCAATTATCTAATTTGAAATATGGGAATGCGCGTTTTCCTTCACAATACACCGGCCATCATTTTACATTTGTGAGCGATGAAAATGGAATTGGAAATAGGTACGCAGGATTTTTCTCTACCGAATTTGAAGGTCTCGATACTTTAATTTTGATCGGTGATGATGTATTGCACAATCCCACTATGCGCGAAGTAGATTCTACCTTGAAAGCGAATAATAAAACTGATGTAGATTCTATCGCCATTATTTCGCTTTCAAAAGATTCGGCTTATGTATTTCCGCTTACCAATTATGCGAGTAGTATTTTAGAAACCAGAGAAGCAGGCGATAATAATCAAGTAAGTGAAGTGACGCGCCAAAGTGATGAAAAAATATTGTACAAATTAAAGATTGATCAAAATGCATTGACTCGAAGAAATGTGAGCAATCGTCCGAGTGCTTATATGATTCGATTGATGAAATTGAATAAGCTTTCGCAAGGCGAAGAAATAAATAATCTTCGACCTAAAGTTGAAAGTAAGGATGATGTTTTTCAAAATGAATTTAAAAATAATCAACCGGCGGATACCATACAAAATAGATCTACTATTCTTGCGGAAGATCATTCCATCATTTTAAAAACTTCCAAAAAATATATTTACAAACCTTTAAAGTTTTCAACCGATTATGTGGTAGTAGGATTCAATAATAATGTGTTGGGAACAAGGTTCCAAAAATATGGTTATGGTACAGGACCCATTTCTCTCACCTCTAATAATGGATTAAATGGAATGGTAAGAATGGGCATTTCAGATGTGATGGAAGATATAAAAATTTCCGGCGGCTTTCGATTATCCACTGATTTGAATGACAATGATTGGTTATTTCAATTTACCAATTTAAAGAGAAGAGTAGATTGGGGATTAACCTATTACAGAAATGTACAACAAATCGGATTTACCGGAGGAGGTATGTCTTATCCGGGAAAATTAATTTCAAATTTGTATCAAGCGAATATTTCTTATCCCTTTGATGAAACCAAAAGTCTTCGTCTAAACATAGGTGTTAGGAATGATAAAGCGGTAGTAAAAGGAGTGGATTTGAATACCATTGATTATCCGTCGGAAGATAAACAATATGGTTTGATGCATTTAGAATATGTGTATGATAATACACTCAATCCTGTACAAAATATTTGGGATGGAGTGCGCTATAAGGCTTATGTAGATTGGAATACACAATTAGGCAAATTAAATGCTAATCAAACCGGGCGGTACACATTTAATTTCGGTTTTGATGGAAGAATCTATTATCCCATTTATAGAAATTTCATTTGGGCAGGAAGAGTGGCTGCAGATTTTAGTTGGGGCTCTCAGAAAATGATTTATTATTTAGGAGGTATTGATAATTGGCTTATGCTTGGAAGCAATAGGAAAAAGGATGGTACAAACAGATATTTTAATGAAGCCAATCAGCCGGCGCCTGATCCGGATTATGCATTTCAAACACTTGCAGTAAACATGCGAGGCTATATCCAAAATGCATCTAACGGAAATAATGCGATGGTAATTAATAGTGAATTTAGATTGCCTGTTTTTACCACTTTTTTTAGTAAGCCTATCAATAATGCATTTTTAAGAAATTTTCAACTCACGCAATTCATTGACTTAGGATCTGCATGGAATGGAAGTTTCAGTAAAATCGGTCGACCTGAATTAACCTACCAAGGTAATGATCCAACCGTGATGGTAACGGTAAAAGCTCCGGGCATTGGGCCATTCTTAGGCGGCTATGGATTTGGTGCAAGAAGTACTTTATTGGGATATTTTCTAAAAGTAGATGCAGGCTGGCCGATGAATGGGATCTTCAGAGGAAAACCAATTTGGTATGTAAGTATGGGCTTAGATTTTTAATTGTATTTTAGAGAAAATCAAGACTTTATTATCAGTTCAATTGATTCAAAGTCTTTTTACTCATCATTCCTATAATTTTCTTATTTTTAATACTTATTTCAAACTTTAATACTCTTTATGAGACAATTTTTTTACAGAACCATTTTACTATTTCTATCCACATTTTTTATTTGGCAGATTGGTACAGCGCAAGAGATTTCTAAAAAAGAAGCTTACGAGATTCTTTCTAAAAATAGCAATGCATTAAATCTTACTCCACAAGATCTGGAGAATGTATTGATTACAAGTTCTTACACAGATAAGGCTTCGGGCATGCAATTGTTTTATTTGCAACAAACTTTTGAAGGAATTCCGGTGTATAATTCAATCCAAATTATTGCACTAAAAAATGAAAAAGTTATTTCAAACACAGGCGGAAGAATTCCTGAGATTGAAAAACAAAATAATCTTAAAACCGGAAATGGTATTTCTGCGAAAGAGGCCGTTTTCTTAGCCGCCAAATCTGTAAATGTGGTGGTGAATAGTTTAGAACAAACCAATCTTTCAGTACAACGTTCTACGAATAATAATCAAAAAGTAGAATTCAATGCTTCCTCCATTTCAAGAGAAGATATTACTGCAGATTTGATTTGGGTTCCTCAAACAGATGGTACTGTTAAATTGGCTTGGCAAGTAAAAATTTTACCTACAGATAATAACGATTATTGGTATGTAAGAGTAGCTTCTCAAGATGGCTCTATTTTAGGGAAAGATAATTTAACGGTGAGTTGCACTTGGAGTGGGCCGAGTTATGAAAATATAGATGAGCACGTTCATCAGCCTTATGATATTTTATCAGAAACCAATCCAATAAAAAATATTCTAAGCAGTTCACTAAATGTAAATGCAGGAACTTCAACTGCTAATTATCGTGTAATTCCCTATCCTGCAGAAAGTCCTTTTAATTCTTCGCCTGTAGTGCTAAATAATCCTTGGCTTAATGCCGGAAATAGTAATTCAGCCACTACTTTAGGTTGGCATTATGATGGTTCTACAGATTATACAATTACAAGAGGAAATAATGTTTGGGCAAAAGATAATTTATCAGGTGCTGGAAATAGTCCGGGTACATCGGCATCTTCCACTACGCCTGCGCCGGATTTGAGTTTCAATTTCGTAGAAGATCCAATGCTTGACATAAGCACAGGCGACAACTTAAAATTCGGCATCACTAATTTATTTTATTGGAATAATATTATTCACGACATCGTTTACCAATATGGCTTTGATGAAGTATCAGGAAATTTTCAAAAAGATAATTTAAGCAGAGGTGGATTTGGAAACGATTATGTGGTGGCTGAAGCGCAGAATGGTGCAAGTACAGATAATGCAGATTTCTCCACACCAAGTGATGGTGCCTCTCCAAAAATGCGTATGTTTTTATGGAGCTTCAATCCTTTAATTGTAAATTCTCCTCAGTCTTTAAGCGGTATTCGCAAATCGGCGGAAGGCAGAATGAGTACTTCCAATGTTTTAAAAAATGTAGGCCCTGTAACCGGAGATGTAATCGTGTACGCGGCTTCCGTAACTACTTGTGGTTTGCCTGCCAACGCAGCATCCATGAGCGGTAAGATTGCTTTAGTATATCAAAATCAAACCGGTGGCTGTACTACATTTGCGGCCATTGTAAAAAATGCGCAATCAGCAGGGGCTATTGGTGTAATGGTTTCTTCTACCAATAATTCAGTGGGCACCATGGGTGGTAGTGATAATTCAATTTACATTCCGGCAATTATGATTACGAAATCCGATGCCGATGCGATGAAAAATACAATCAATGCATTAGGAAATGTAAATGTTACTTTAAAAGCCAATTTTAAAGATGGCGATTTAGATAATGGAATTGTAACCCACGAATATACACATGGTATTTCCAACCGCCTTACCGGCGGGCCTGCAAGTGCTACATGTTTGCAAAATAAAGAACAGATGGGAGAAGGCTGGAGCGATTATTACGCTTTAATGTTAACCACCAACTGGGCTACTGCCAATACAACTGACGGAACTCAATTAAGAAGAATGGGAAATTATGTTTCTGAAGGAGGTATCCGCAGATATCCTTACACTACCGATATGTTTTACAATCCTTACACCTATGCGGATCTAGCAGGTGTTACAGATAGTGAGCCGCACGATGTTGGTGAAATATGGGCTACTGCTCTTTGGGAAATGACATGGGGGTTAATTCAATCAGAAGGCATCAATACCAATTTATATAATGCAGAAGGAACCGGAGGTAATTCTGTTGCGTTGAAATTAGTAACATTAGGAATGAAATTGCAACCATGTAGTCCCGGATTTTTAGATGGAAGAGATGCCATTATAAAAGCTGATGAAATTTTGTATGGCGGTAAACACAGATGCATTATTTGGAATGCTTTTGCCAAAAGAGGAATGGGTGCAAATGCTATTCAAGGAAGTTCTGATGATACCAAAGATCAAACTGCAGATTTTTCTTTGCCTACCGGAGCCAACGTAACCAGTGTGGCAGATAAAACTCAATCCATGCAGGAAGATATTATTACATACACGTTCACAATTAAAGCGCAATGTAGTCCTATCGCTAATTATAAAATCATAGATACACTTCCTAATAATGTAACATGGGTGAGTGGCGGAACTTACAATTCTACTGATAGAACCGTAACCTTTACCATTCCTTCATTGAATGCGGCTGAAGATTTAGCGGTTACTTTAAAAGTAAAGGTAAATAGCGGCGCCTATTATGTGCCTACAGATTTATTAAATGAGACTGTACCGAATTATTCAATTCCATCTACTTTTACGATTTCTCCATCTACAGGAAATACTTGGGGTCCGAGCACAGTGAATCATAGTCCTTCGTATTCGGTGAAAACGAAATCTACTACCAGCGTGTCCGAACAAAAATTAACGAGCAGTAATTCTTACACTTTAACTGCCCCGGGATTATTGAGTTTCTGGCATTCTTATAATACAGAATCAAGTTATGATGGCGGAGTGGTAGAATTATCAATAGATGGTGGCAATACTTGGTTTGATGCAGCACCTTACATCTTTGAGAATGGTTATAATAATAAGATCATTGGCACCTCGGCATTAACGAATCAAAATGCTTATAGCGGCAATAGCGGAGGATTTATTCGTACTACTATTAACCTTTCAAAATTTGTCAATAAGCCTTTACAATTCAGATTTAGATTTGCTTCGGATGATGGTGGATCAAGCACCGGTTGGTACATTGATGATATCGTACTAAGCAAAACACCAACAGTGTTCAATACCGCTTATTTGTATGATGCTTCGAATGTTTTACAAAATTCTCAAGGTACCGTTACTCAAATTATTGCAGGATCTGTTCCTGTTACCTGGAGTAGTTTTACCGCAGAGAAATCAGGCAATACTGCTTTATTAAAATGGTCTACTTCACAAGAAGCTAACACAGCGAAATTCTTTGTGGAAAGAAGTGATGATGGTATTCACTTTACATCGATAGGAAGTGTGAATGCTGCCGGAAACTCAAGTACTGTTTCTAATTATTCACTTGTGGATGACAGTCCTTTGAACGGTATTAATTACTATAGAATTTTACAGACAGACAAAGATGATCGATCTTCTTATACTGATATTCGCTCTCTCGTTTTCGATAATTTAATCGGATTCGTATCCGTATCTCCTAATCCTGCAAAGGATAAAATAGTCTTGACGATCAAGGGAAATAAAGAAAATACGAAAGTGATTTTATTAAATACTGCGGGGCAATCGTTAGCTACTTATGTGGCAAAAAATGAGAAAAATTATCTAACGCTTCCAAATGTAACTTCGGGTGTTTATTATTTAAAAATAATCACTACCAATGGCATCAGCATAGAAAAGTTAGTGGTTCAGTAAATAGAGATTTGATATTGATACATTCAAAAAGCTCGGGTAATTCCGGGCTTTTTTTTATGAATAAAATAAACTTAATAATCTGGGAAAGAAAATAATACTACCAATAATAAATGAAATAATCGCTGCTAATAATACTGCTCCCGCTGCCATATCCTTTATCGTTTTTATTGCCGGATTTACAGATGGACATGCAAAATCTGCTAATTTTTCTATTGCAGAATTAATAATTTCTAAACTCAGCACAAGCGCGATGCAAATTAAAATGCTAATCCATTCTTGAGACGAAATAGAAAAATAAAAACCGGCTGCAATCACAAATAGTGCTATAAAATATTGAATCCTAAAATTTTTTTCTTGAGCCAAACATTTCTGCAATCCTTGCAGGGCAAATGAAAATGATTTTAAAAATCGCTTCATACTCTTTTTAATTTTTAGAAATTACTTCGTTAATGATTTGGCAAGCTTTTATAATTTCATCTTTACTAATGGTGAGAGGCGGTACAATTCTTAAACAAGATGATGCAAATAAAAACCAATCGGTAAAAACTCCATTTTCAATTAATGCGTCAATTACTTTTTTATTTCTTTCAAAATCTTCAAACTCAAGCGCCATCATGAGTCCATGGCTTCGAATAGTTTTTAAAAATGGTGCATTTATATTTTGCAAGAATAGTTTTTCTTTTTCAAAAACAGAAGCAATTAAATTTTCTTCCAACAAAAATTGCATCGCGGCATGGCCTGCGGCACAACAAACCGGATGACCTCCAAATGTGTTGATATGTCCTAATACCGGAAATTCCGTGAATGAATCCATCACTTTTTTATCAGCGATAAATGCTCCTAAAGGCATTCCGCCACCTAATGCTTTTCCTAATAAAAGAACATCCGGAATTACATCAAATTGTTCGAACGCCCACAAACTTCCATTTCGCCCAAAGCTGCACTGAATCTCATCTAATATTAATAATGTACCGGTATCAGTACATTTTTTTCGAAGTGCTTGAATCCATTCTTTTTTCGGAGAAATAACACCCGCTTCTGCTTGAATGGTTTCTGCAATTACACACGCAGTTTGCGATGTGATTTGCTCTAAGTCTTCAAAAGAATTGTAATTCAGATGCAAAATATCGGGCAATAAAGGTCTATAAGCATTGCGCCAATACTCATTTCCAATAATACTTAAAGAGCCTTGCGTACTGCCATGATAAGAATTTTTGAAAGCGGCAATTTGTGTTCTTCGAGTAAATCTTTTAGCCAGTTTCATCGCACCTTCTGTAGCTTCAGAACCTGATGCAACAAAGAATACAGAATTCAAAGTAGCAGGAAGATGATCCGTTAATAATTGTGCATAGGCCGTTTGTGGAGATAAAACCAATTCGCCATTTACCATCACATGCAAAAAATTATCTGCTTGCTTTTTGATGGCATCAATCACTTTTGCATTTCCGTGGCCTACGTTGCAAACGCTAATTCCACCAATTAAGTCAATATATTCTTTACCATTTGTATCATACAGTTTATTTCCATGGGCACGCACAATTTCCAAAGCGAGTGGCGCCGGCGAAGTTTGGCCGATATGATTTAAAAATATTTCTCGATTGGTCATGTCTTATTTTTTCAAACTCATTGTATTTTCCTCATTTTCAATTGACGAATCGGCTAATACTTTTTCATACAATTTTTCATACAACGGAACAATATTTTGAATGTCAAATTTTTGTGCTTGAATGAGTGCATTTTTTTTCATTTCTTTAAATGCATTTTCATCCGAAAAAAGTTGAATAATATTTTTACTCATACTTTCTACATCTCCTACATCACTTAAAAATCCGGTAACGCCCTCAATATTTATTTCCGGCAATCCTCCGGCATTGGATGAAATTACGGGCACTTCAGCAGCCATCGCTTCCAAGGCCACTAAACCAAAACTTTCATATTCACTCGGTAAAATAAAAATATCGGTGATCGCTAAAATATCTTCTATTTCTTCTTGCCTGCCTAAAAAACGAATATCATCACAAACATTCATTTCTCTGGAAAGCCCTTCCACAAAGGATCTTTCAGGGCCATCACCTACAAATATTAATTTGCTGGGAATTTTTTCTCGCACTTTAGCAAATACTCTTACTACATCATCTACTCTTTTTACTTTTCTAAAATTAGATGCGTGTAATAAAATTTTTTCATTTTTTGGAGCGATTAATTGCTTGAAAGGTGTGAGTGGTTTTTTATTAAATCGTTCAGCATCCACAAAATTATAGATCACTTCTATTTCCTTTTCCATTTTGAAATTGCGATAAGTTTCATCTCGCAAATTTTTAGAAACCGCTGTAATGGCAGCACTTTCATTCATGGAAAAAGTTACTACGGGCGAATAAGTTTTATCACGCCCTACCAAAGTAATATCTGTTCCATGCAAGGTGGTAATTACCGGAATGTTGAATCCTTTTTTGAGTAAAATTTGTCGAGCCATGTAAGCTGCAGAAGCATGCGGAATAGCATAATGCACATGAAGTAAATCTAATTTATGATTCAATATTACATCTACCATGGTGCTGGATAAAGCAGTTTCATAAGGCGGATAATCAAACAACGGATAAGTTGGTACTCTTACTTCATGATAAAATATATTCGCATGAAATCCTCCCAATCTTACCGGTTGTTGATACGTTATAAAATGAATATTATGCCCTTTTTCGGCAAGCGCTTTTCCTAATTCGGTAGCCAAAACTCCACTGCCGCCATACGTGGGATAACAAACGATTCCTATATTCATACAATGATTTTTAATTTTTATTTTTAAGATCTGTGACTTAAAATATTGGCAAATTTACTATTCTTTTTCTCCGCCCTTTCTATAATTTTTTGGAAAGAAGATTTAGGCAATCGAATCTCCTATTAAAAATATTCTTTTCGAAATACTTGCGTTTCAATTACTTAAAATGCATGTTTTTGTTTTACTTTTATTTTCTATAAACAAATAATTATCTCATTAATCTAAATTAATCTTATTCATCTAATCCAAAATTGATGAATGCTTTCGGCGAAATTTTTTAAAAAAATAGGTATGAAAACTTTTGTATTGTGCTTTGTATTTGCTTGTTGTTCTTTTTCCGGTTGGGCGCAGAATAACGATTCTATGATGGTGAAAAAAATAGTGGATGAAGTTTTAATTAATGGCCATTCTTATAACAATTTAAGAAAACTCTGTAAAGATGTGGGGCAAAGATTATCGGGCTCTGAGAATTTTTTGAAAGCCGTACAACTCACTTCTAAAATGATGAAAGATGCCGGAGCTGATACAGTTTATTTACAAGAATGTTCCATCCCTCATTGGGTTCGTGGTGAAAAAGAAAAAGGAGAGATCACTTTTAAAAATGGTAAGAAATACCAATTGCATCTTACGGCTTTAGGAAATTCTGTGGGCACTCCGCAACAAGGAATTTCTTCTGCAAAAATAATCGAAGTAAAAAGTTTGAGTGATATACCCAAAATGGCCAATGAATTAAAAGGCAATATTGTTTTTCTGAACATTCCAATGAATCCCACTTATATCAATACTTTCAGGGCTTATGGTGAAAGCGCAAGTTCAAGAACTCGCGGGCCATCTCTCGCGGCAAAATATGGAGCCATCGGTGCATTGGTGCGTACTTTGGGTGTCAACATCAATGATATACCTCACACAGGAGTTACCCGATACAATGATTCATTTCCTAAAATTCCTGCCGTAGCTATTAGCACCAACGATGCAGAAATATTAAGTAAAGAATTAAAAAATAATCAAGTAAAAAGTGTTTGGTTTTTTTCCGGATGTAAAATTTTACCAAATGTAATTGGCTACAATGTAGTCGGTGAAATTCGTGGAAGTGAATTTCCTAAAGAAATAATAACCGTTGGCGGCCATTTAGATAGTTGGGATTTGGCGGAAGGCGCTAATGACGATGGCTCAGGTGTGGTGCAAAGTATAGAAGTGTTACAAACTTTTAAGTCTTTAGGCATTCATCCGAAACGCACGATCCGCGCGGTTTTATTTGCTGATGAAGAAATGACAGGTGGAGGTTCTGACGCGTATTTATCTAATGCAATTACGAATAAGGAGCATCATATTTTCGGATTAGAAAGTGATGCGGGAGGTTTTTCTCCGCGCGCGTTTGGTTTTGATGCTTCCGATGAAAAGATGAAAACAATAGAAGGATGGAAACCATTATTTTATCCATACGGAGTGTATGAATTTTATAGAGGTGGAGGAGGAGCAGATATTGGCCCTTTGAAAAAAATTGGAGCAACTGTAGCAGGATTAATGCCCGATAGTCAGCGTTATTTTGATATTCATCATGCAACGACAGATGTTTTTGAAAATGTAAGTGAAAGAGAATTGAAATTAGGTGCAGGAGTGATGGCAGCACTTATTTATTTAGTAAGTGAATACGGAATTTAATTTATGGCACAATAATTTCAAGGTTTTTAAAAACATTCTATGAGCCATTTACTCACTACCGATAGTCTTATCAGTTTTTTTATTTTAGTAATCCTCGAAGTGATTTTGGGAGTTGATAATGTGATCTTTGTAAGTATCATTATTAATCGGCTTCCGAAAGAATTGCATAAAAGAGCCCGATTATTTTGGGTGGTTTTGGGATCCATTGTTAGGAGTATATGATTGCTCGGCCTCGGATGGTTATTGGCTCAAAAAGGAAAAGCCATTTTTACTCTTTATGATAAAGGTTTTGATTTAGCGAGTTTAGTAATGCTGGGTGGTGGGTTATTTTTAATTTATAAATCTGTACATGAAATTCATCAAAAATTGGAAGGAGAAGATCCTGACGCAGTGAAGAAAAATGGGAAGAAATTTACTTTTACACAAGCGATTTTTCAAATCGTTTTGGTGGATATGGTTTTCTCTTTTGATAGTGTGATAACTGCGGGTGGTACAGCGAAGCATGTGGAGATCATGATTGCAGCGGTGGTGATCGCCATGGTTTTAATGTTTTCTTTTAGCCATATTATTGCGGCCTTTATTCATAAGCATCCTACATTTAAAATGTTGGCGCTTTCTTTTTTAGTGATGATTGGTTTGAGTTTGGTGATTGAAGGATGGTCGGGTGAAAAAGCAGAAGAACTTCATTTGAAAAATTATATTTATTTCGGAATGGCCTTTTCATTTATCGTAGAAGTTTTGAACATGGTAATGATAAAAAAGATGAATAGAAAAGTAGTTCAATTAGACGAACCTCATTTTCCAATTGAAGAAGAAGAAATAGTAAAGAAATAAAAGTTGAAGAAAAGATTTCAAACTTTTTTATAAACCTTTCGCAATTTTTTGGATGATTCCGGGTCCTTCGTAAATGAAGCCAGTCCATACTTGTATTAAATCAGCGCCATTAGCCATTCTTTCATTTGCTTCATCAGAGGTAAAAATTCCTCCACTTCCTATGATACAAATTTTGCCATTTGTTTTTTGATGAATATAGCGCGTCATTTCATTTGTAGAATTAAATAATGGTTGACCGCTTAATCCTCCTGCACCGATTTTTTCAATTTTTTCGAAATTAGTTTTCAGATTATTTCTTCCAATTGTTGTATTGGCTACTACTAATCCTTCTAATTGAATTTCCAATGCAAGATTGATGATTTCATCGAGATCATTTTCATTTAGATCCGGTGAGATTTTCAAAAATATTGGCCGTGCAATATTTTTTTGCGCATTTATTTTTTGGAGATGAGTAAGAATTTTTTTGAGTGAATTTACTTGTTGTAAATCTCTTAATCCGGGTGTGTTTGGCGAACTAACATTTACTACAAAATAATCCACTACATCATGTAATTCATTAAAGCAAATCTCAAAGTCTTTCCATGCATCTTCATTGGGAGTTATTTTATTTTTTCCAATATTGCCTCCAATGATCATCGGATATTTTTCTGTTAACGGGTGCGAATTTTTATAATTTTTAATTCTTTCAGCAATCGCCTTTACACCATCGTTATTAAATCCCATTCGGTTAATAATGGCTTTATCTTTGGGCAATCGAAACAATCGTGGTTGTTCATTTCCTTTTTGTGGAAGTGGTGTAACAGTACCAATTTCTACAAACCCAAATCCTAAAGTTTGCAAGGCATTCAAATAGCAAGCATTTTTATCAAAGCCCGCAGCTAATCCTATTGGATTGGGAAAATGAATTCCGGCAATATTTTTTGAAAATTTATTTTGAGAAGGAGAGAATTTCTTTTGAATTATTTTTTTTGTAAAAGGAATTTTGCAAAAAAAAAACTAAAAGGTTCATAGAAAAATAATGCACTTTTTCGGCGTCAAAAAGAAAAAGAATTTTTCTACAAATCGAATACATAGAGTGCGAAGATAAATTATTTGAAATCTTCTTTTATTTTTAATAAAAAATCAATACCCATATTTTTTATTCCATCGCGCTTTTAAAAATTTTCGAATTTCCTCTTCACGTGCATTCTTCCCGGGATTATAAATCAATGTGTTTTTGATTTCTTCGGGCAAAAATTCCATTTCGGTAAAATTGTTTTCATAACTATGCGCGTATTTATACTCCTTACCATAATTCAAATCTTTCATCAATTTCGTAGGAGCATTTCTTACAGAAAGAGGTACTTGTAAATCGCCATAATTTTTTACCAATGATTGAGCTTTATTAATAGCTTCATAACTGGCATTACTTTTTACAGATGATGCTAAATAAGTAGCGCATTGTGAAAGAATAATTCTTGATTCAGGATAGCCGATTACATTCACGGCCTGAAAAGTATTGTTGGCTAAAACCAATGCAGTTGGGTTGGCATTACCAATATCTTCACTTGCAAAAATGATCATTCTTCTTGCAATAAATTTCACATCTTCGCCGCCTTCTATCATTCTCGCCAACCAATATACAGCGGCATTGGGATCGCTGCCTCGCATTGATTTTATAAAAGCAGAAATGATATCATAATGTTGTTCTCCTTTCTTATCATACAAAGCAGTTTTTTGTTGGGCAGCAGCCATTACTTTTTCATCTGTAAGTACGATGGGCGCTGTGTTTGAATGCACCGTTGTTTCTGCATGAATGGTGAGTTCTAATAAATTCAATAATTTTCTTCCATCGCCATTCGCAAGATTAATGAGTGCTTCGCTTTCTTTTATTTCAATTTTTCTTTTTGATAAAATCGGATCTTTTTTAATCGCTTGATCCATTAAATTCATCATCGATTCTTTTGAAAGCGATTTTAAAATATACACTTGGCATCTACTCAATAATGCACTGTTTACTTCAAAAGAAGGATTCTCTGTAGTGGCACCTATTAAGGTGATGACACCTTTTTCTACTGCACCTAAAAGCGCATCTTGTTGACCTTTATTAAACCGATGAATTTCATCAATAAATAAAATTACATTCTGTTGCAATTTTGCTTTTTCAATAACATCTCTTACATCTTTTACACCTGCGGAAATAGCACTCAGAGTATAAAAAGGAACATGTAAAGTATTGGCAATTATGTTGGCTATGGTGGTTTTTCCTACACCCGGCGGTCCCCACAAAATCATGGATGGAATTTTATTTAATTCCAAAGCTTTGCGAAGAATACTATTCGGTCCGGTGAGATGTTCTTGACCTATTAATTCATCTAAAGTATTTGGCCTAAGCCTTTCTGCCAATGGCGACATGATATTTATTTTTTACAAACAAAATTGCCATTTTAAAAATAGAATGGCGATGATACTTTTTTTATTTAGGTAAAAAAGGCGTTAAATCTTTTATGGTTACGGGCTCATTTTTATCATCTACTTCTATCACTACTACATATCCTATGGGTTTACCTATTTTCTTTATTATATCAATTAATTTTTGTTGATCACTTTCTATTCTTTCTCCAGCCCAAATTTCTTTGGTGCATAGGCATCCTTGTGTTGGCGTTAATGGATAATAAGGTTGATTCACATACAGTTCAGGATCGAGCGTAGTTCCATGGGCAATAATTTCTGATCTTCCTGCAAGCCCTGCATAATAGGCTTCATACAAAGGAGAATATCCTCGAATAGTTGAAGGAATTAATTGTTGATAATATTCTAATGACCACGATGAATCAGCTAATGTAGAATCATGAAAAAATTGTTGCAGACTTACTTCTTTCGGCATGCCCATCTGAATGTTAGGAGTAGGCCCAATAACGGCACTCATAGAAATTCCTAAACCCATCATGCTAAATATTCCTTGAGGTGTATTTCCGTTAGTTAGATATCCGGGCAAATTAGAAATGCTTCGAGCTAATTGCGAAATATGAAAAAATTCTCCCAAAGAATCTTTAATGAAATTTCCTGCACTATCTCTAATTAAAAGTAAGCCCGGATAATTTCTATTTTTTCTTTGAAAACTAAAAAGTACTAATTGATTGGGTAAAAAAGTAGGTTTTACAATTTCGTGTATGCATTCCTGTTGTGTAACAAAATGTTGTGGTTCTTTTATTCTTTGACGCAGAGAATGTAAAATGGGATTTTCATAAACCGAATCTCCAAATTTTTCAAATAATTTTTCTCGTAAGGAATATTTTAAATTTTCATTCTTTTCTGCATTCATTAAATACTCAGCGCACATAGCAAATATTTTCGGATGCGAGGTTTGCGCTAATAAAACTTGAACTTGAGGAATAAAAGCGGTGGAATAATTGGTATAAATTAATTCCAAAAGCGCTCTTTGAAATGATGTGCTTCGATAAGAAATGCTATCGAATGCGGACTTAATTTTTTCAAATACAAATGGATTATTAATTTGATACACTTCTAACGCATCAAAGGCATCTTGCCATTTATATTCATTATCATTATTTAAATAAGATGTAAGATTTTCATGAATCGTTTTTTCAACAATCAGACTCATCAATCTGCTTCGCTCTGACTTTTTTGTATGAGTCAAATATTGCGCATTACCATTTTGAGAAAATAAAAAACTTCCAAAAAATAAGAGGAATAAGAAAAAATTATTTTTAAGTGATGCCATCAACTTACGTTTTTCAATAACGGAAAGTTAGCATCATTTCATGGAGTAATTAAGATAAAAACGAAGAAAATATTTATGGGCCCTTAGAAAGATTTGCATTGAATTTTCCTTGAGTTAATTTCAATTGATTACCTGCAGAATCCAATACAAATCCGGAAAAAATCTCCTAACACTCGTTCATCATTGATGAGTGTAATTCGTACGTGCAATTCTGGAGCACCTGACCCGGACTGAAAAGTAGTAGCTCCACCAACAGAATAGGACAAATTAGCTTGTTGTAAAGAAGCTCTGTAATCGCCGGGTTCAAAAGTACTATCGCTCGAAAAGAGCGTGATTCTAAAATCATGCGTCATATCTGAGCTCTTACCTTTTATAAATAAAGTATTATTAGCAATATAACTCTTGTTAAGTATGCCTGTATAAAAAGTCGGAAAGAATCGAAATTGCCATTGATCAGGGCCTAAATTATCTCCTTCATAACTGAAATCTTTTTGACAACCGGTTAATAATACAATAGCAATAAATATAGATAGTGCAATCTTTATGTTTTTCATACAGGATATGGATGGATAGGAATTAAAGATAACGAAAATCAGGAAACTTGATTCTCGTCGTTGATGACCGTGTTAGTTTCTACGGTTTGATTAACTTTTTTAGTAGGCTTGAAAAATCTTTTTTGAAATATTAAAATAGCAATAATTCCTGAAGAAATGGATGCATCGGCGATATTAAAAATAGGTCTGAAAAATTCAAATTCTTGTCCGCCCCAAAAAGGCAACCATTGCGGAAAAGTAGCGTTTCGAATAATCGGGAAATACAACATATCCACCACATTGCCATGAAGAAAGCCTGCATAACCATGTTCAGGAAAAATTTTGGCAACATTCGGTACTTCGATACTACTGTGTTCGAATATCAAACCATAAAACATACTATCAATTAAATTGCCTAACGCACCTGCAAAAATTAATGCTGCGCAAATAATAAAACCTTTGTGGTATTTTTTTCTGATAATATCTCTAATATAAAAAACACCAAAAATAACTGCGGCTAATCTGAATAAAGTGAGCAACATTTTTCCCCAATCGCCGCCCAACTTCCAGCCATAAGCCATGCCTTCATTTTCTATAAAATACAATTGAAACCATTGACCAAGAACTTGATGAGATTCTCCAATGTGGTAATGAGTTTTGATATAAATTTTTAAAGCCTGATCTGCTAAAACTATTAGACAAATAAAAATAAAAATATTCCTTCCTTTCACTTCATAAAATTAAGGTGTAAAGTTAATGGATTTGTGTATTGCATGTAAGTAAATAATAGACTTTATTTGAAGTCATTCATGCATATTTTTTCAGTGCAAAAAGAATATTCTTTTTCATCATTACTGCTAATAATAATTAGACGATCGGCACAATATTTTTCTATCAGCCTATGATATAATTCATTTCCATCTTGATCCAAATTAGTAAGCGGTTCATCTAAAAATAAAGCCGGTGTGTTACCAAATACAGCCTGGGCAAGTTTTACCCTTTGTTTCATACCGCTGCTGAAATATCTAATTTGTTTAAGGGCAGATTTTTGAAGTTGGATGATATCAATAATTTTTTCAGAAGAAAAATCTGACATCCATCCTTTCATATTTTCATGAAAATTAAGAAATTCCAATAAAGTCATTTCTTCAATCAATTCAAGATACGGCGCTGCAAAAGATATTTTTTTTTAAAAATTTTTTCCGGATCAATTGTTTGTTTATTTTCTTGATAGGTTATCGAACCTTCGTTGGAAATAGCAGCTCCCGAAATAATTTGTAATAAGGTAGATTTTCCAGATCCATTTGGGCCGGTGATGGCATATTTTTTTCCTGAAGAAAATTGATAATTCAAATTTCTGAAAATCCAATCTCTATTAAAGCGTTTACCCATGTTCGTTAGACGGATTTCCATACGGCACTACAATTAATTTTGTATCGAAAATTTTAATTCTCTTCCTTTTCTTGCGATGATAATTTAAGAAGACCTCTTTTACTTTCAATCACAAATTGAAGAATTTCTTTTTTGGCTTCAGAGTCGGCAATATCTTTTTCGATATGCTGAATTGCTTGAGAAATATTAAGACCTCTCGAATAAATAATTCGATAGATTTCTAAAATGTTATTAATTTTTTCGCTGGTAAAACCTCTTCTTTGAAGTCCTACGGAATTGATGCCCACATAGCTCAAAGGTTTTCGACCGGCTTTGATGTATGGAGGAATATCTTTAATAATTTCCGTGCCGCCTGCTATATAAGAATGGGCACCAATTCTTGAAAATTGAATAGCTGCTGCCATACCGCCAATGATTGCGTAATCACCGATTTCCACATGCCCGGCCAATTGTACAGAATTAGCAATGATCACATGATTACCGATAATACAATCATGCGCAATATGACTGTAAGCCATTAATAAACAATCGCTGCCTACTTCTGTTTTCCATTTATCTTTTGTTCCTCGATTTACAGTAACACATTCTCTAATGGTAGTACGGTCACCAACGGTAACAATGGTTTCTTCTCCTTCAAATTTTAAATCTTGCGGAATAGCACCTAACACAGCTCCGGGAAAAATTTTGCATTCTTTTCCAACGATAGTATTTTCCATAATTACCGCATGCGACATAATGTGAGAGCCATCTCCAATGCTTACGTTTTTTTCAATAACGGCAAATGGGTCTATGGTTACATTTTTTCCAATGCTGGCTTCGGGATGTATATGTGCGAGGGGACTTATCATTTTATGGATTAGGTCGTTTTACTACTTGTGCAATTAATATGGCTTCAGTCACTACTTTATTTCCAACATAGATGGTTCCTTTCATTTCACAAATCCCTCTTCTAATGGGATGAATGAGTTCCATTTTTAAAATTAAAGTATCACCCGGAACTACTTTTTGTTTGAATTTACAATTATCTATTTTAAGAAAATACGTATCATATTTATCAGGCGAATTCCGCGGAATAGCAATAAATCCGCCTACTTGAGCCAATGCTTCTGCCAACAATACTCCCGGCATTACAGAATTACCCGGAAAATGTCCTTGGAAAAAAGGTTCATTGTAGGTAACGTTTTTTATACCTACCACATGTTTATCAGAGAGTTCAATAATTTTATCTACCATTAAAAATGGAAATCTATGAGGTAGAATTTGTTCTATTTCTTGAATGTCTAATAATGGAGGAGCGGAAGGATCGTATTGAGGAATCTCTTGGCGATATTTGAACTTTTTAATGTGCTCTTTTATTTTTTTAGCAAATTGCACATTCGAATAATGGCCCGGTCTATTGGCAATGATGTGGGCTTTGAAGGGAAAACCTACCAATGCTAAATCTCCTACCACATCTAATAATTTATGTCTTGCCGGTTCGTTAGGAAAGCGAAGTGTAAGATTATTTAAAATGCCGGCCTCACTTACTTTTACATCTTTTTTATTAAATATTTTAGAGATTCTTTCTACCTGATTTTCATCTACAGGTTTATCAACCACCACAATGGCATTATTAATATCTCCTCCTTTAATTAGATTATTGGCAATCAATAATTCTAATTCATGAAAGAAACAAAAGGTGCGGCTCGATGCCACTTCTTTCTGAAAATCTTTGATATTAATTAATGATGCGTGCTGAGTTCCTAATACCGGAGAATTGAAATCTATTAATGTATTGATTCGATAACCATCATAAGGCATCGCTACCATTTCCACTTTTTTATCTTCATCTACAAAAGTGATGTTATGATGTATTTTGAAATAAATTTTTTCAGCATCTTGTTGAGTAACTCCTGCTTTAGCAATATGATCAATAAACACTTGAGCACTACCATCTAATATCGGAACTTCTTCTCCATCTATTTCAATGATCGCATTGTCAATTTCCATACCCATTAACGCGGCCATTAGATGCTCGATCGTACTGATTCGCGCACCATTGGATTCAATGGTAGTACTTCTATTGGTTTCTACTACATTATCTACATCAGCTTTTACAGTGGGTTGTCCTTCTAAGTCAATTCTTTTGAAATATATGCCTGTATTGGGTTCTGCTGGCAAAATATTGATAGTTACAAAACCACCGGTATGAATACCGGCTCCTGAAATAGTAACGGGCTCACTTAATGTGTGCTGAAAATATTTAGTGGGGGAATTCGCTCGATCCATATCTGCGAAAGTATGAAAAGAATTGGTTTTATTTACCTAACCGTGAGGGGATTTTTTAAATTAAAAAATGAAAAGTAAAAGATGAATTTATTCCAATTCTTTTTCACTCAATAATTTTTCAATCGCTTGCTCTAATTGTTTTAATCTTTTTTCTATCTCAGGCAAGTTTCTGCTTAATATTTGACTTCTTATGGCATGGCCATATTCAAAAGCAGGTGATCCGGTAACAGCGGTATTTGGTGATTTGATGGATTTACTCACACCACTTTGTGCATTGATTTTACTTCCATCTGCAATTTGTATGTGGCCTACCACACCGGCTTGTCCGCCAATCATTACATTTTTACCGATCTTGGTGCTGCCGCTAATTCCTGATTGCGCAGCAATTACGGTGTTGTTACCAATCTCTACATTGTGTGCTATTTGAATTAAATTATCCAATTTAGCACCTGCTTTAATAACGGTGGAGCCGATGGTGGCTCTATCAATCGTGGCATTAGCGCCCACTTCTACATTATCTTCTAAAACTACATTTCCGATCTGAGGTATTTTTTTAAAACTTCCATCCGATTGTGGAGCAAAACCAAAACCATCACCGCCAATTACCGAACCTGCGTGAATGGAAACATTTTTACCCACAACACAATCATGATGAATTTTAACTCCGGGAAAAAGTATAGAGCCATCACCGATAGTGACTTTATCGCCAATAAAAACTTGCGGATAAATTTTTACATTATTGCCTATCACTACATTTTCACCGATATAACTGAATGCACCTACGAAAACATTCTCGCCCATTTTTGCCGAATCATTGATGTAAGATGGTTGCTGAATTCCAATCAAATTTCCTTGGGCCATTTTTGCATATTCGTTTAATAGCACAGCAAATGAGGAATACGCATCAGGTACTCTGATTAAGGTGGCTTCTAATTTTTTTTCTAACTGAAGAGAATTATTAATTATAATTACCGAAGCTTTTGTGGTATAAATAAAATCTTCGTATTTCGGATTGGCTAAAAACGCTAATTGACCTTTTGTAGCTTCTTCTAATTTGCCAAATGAGGTTACCGCCACCTGAGGATCTCCTTCAATTGTGCCTTGTATAAGATGGGCGATTTGTTGTGCGGTAAACTCCATGAGTAGTCTTTTGTTTGATGGATTAAAATTACATGATTTGATCGTAATTCAAATTCATGAAACAAATATAAAATTTTTTTACCGTTCCGAAGAGGCTTTGATTAATGAGTGCATCATCTACTTCCGAAATATCTTTTACACTTCCATCTTTAAAAACGATGTTGATGTATTCATGTTCGCGACTGTAAGTTCTATTTTGTGTTTCGCCTGAAAAGACCAAGTAGCTTGCTTCTTCGTCATTAATATTTAAATAATGCATGGCGATGTCTTTCTTTTCTTGCAATAATTTTTCAGAAATAGGTTCATGCATGTACTGCACTTTTAAGAGATTTCTGTTAATTAAATTTTTACACAAGATGGATAAAATTTTATCTGAATGATGAGCCCAGCATTTTATAGAAAACATAATATCGAAATCATCTAATTGACAAAATTCTTCCAACATGCCTTCGATACCATTTTTACTTTTTTCTTCATTTAAAAATAAATTCAAGATTGGCGAAGCGGATTCTGCTTTAATTAATTTAGCACGCTTAATAATATTAATCAACATTTTTTCTGCACACAAAACGGTTTTATGCAAGTACACTTGCCAATACATAAATCTTCTTGACACTAAAAATTTTTCAATAGAATGAATGCCTTTCTCTTCTACCATCAATTCGCCATTATGAACTGTAAGCATTTTGATAATTCTATCATACCCAATCACACCTTCACTTACTCCGGTAAAAAAACTATCTCTGATTAAATAATCCATTCTGTCTACATCTAATTGTCCGCTTACTAATTGGTGCAAGAATTTTTTGTAATAAGAATTGGTAAAAATTTCAATAGCTAAAGAAATTTTACCTCCCAATTCTTCGTTGATTTTTTTCATGATAAGCAAAGAAATCGCTTCATGATCTGTATTAGGAATCAATGTATGTTCGAGTGCATGAGAATAAGGCCCATGGCCAATATCATGTAATAGAATCGCAATTTTGGCACCTTGAATTTCTTCTTTCGAAATCGGAATTCCTTTTGCTTGCAATTCATGCAGCGCATTTCCCATTAAATGAAAAGCACCCAAAGAATGATGTAATCTGCTATGCACTGCACCGGGATAAACTAATTGTGCCAATGCCATTTGATGAATTCTTCTGAGTCGTTGATAATAGGGATGGCAAATAATTTTATAAATTAACTCATCATCGATCGTAATAAATCCATACAAAGGATCATTGATTATTTTTCTGAATTGCATTTTCCTTTTGTTAAATTGATTATCCTTCTCCACAAAGGTAATTTTTGGGAGGGGAATAAATTATATTTGTAAAATAGCGTTTTTTGAATAAGCGAAAAGAATAATCAACAAGAATTTAAGATTTCAAATAAAATAAAAGGAATGAATGCAACAAAAATTTTGTGGGTAGATGATGAAATGGAGAGCCTGAAATCTCAAATTATGTTTTTGGAAAATAAAGGATACGATGTAACTCCTTTAAGCAATGGATATGATGCGATAGATTTTGTACAATCTAATAGAGTAGATGTGGTTCTTTTAGATGAAAGCATGCCGGGTATCACAGGTTTAGAAACTTTACAAAAAATCAAAGAAATAAATGCGCAAATTCCCATAGTTTTAATTACCAAAAACGAAACGGAAAATTTAATGAATGAAGCAATAGGTTCGCAAATTTCAGATTATTTAATAAAGCCTGTAAATCCAAACCAGGTGTGGCTTTCATTGAAAAAAATAATTGATAATAAACGGTTGATTGCCGAAAAAACTACCTCCACTTATCAACAACAATTTCGAGAATTGTTTATGGCTTTAAATGACAATCCGGATGAAAAAGAATGGAGTGATATTTATAAAAAATTAGTGTATTGGGAGCTCGAAATGAAAAAAAGCGACAGCCCCGAAATGATTGAAATTTTGAAGTCGCAAAAAGACGAAGCCAACAATGAATTTTTCAAATTTATTTCAAAAAATTATTCCAAATGGGTAACCGGTCCAAAAGAATCCGCGCCCATTATGAGTCATACTTTAATAAAAGAAAAAGTATTTCCTCACATTCAAAAAGATGTACCGCTTTTTTTTGTGTTGATTGATAATTTACGATGGGATCAATGGAAAACTATTCAGCCCATGTTTAGTGAAAATTTTAGGATCGAAGAAGAAGATACTTTTTATTCTATTTTACCAACCGCCACACAATATAGTCGTAATGCCATTTTCGCCGGATTGTTACCTATCGATATTGAAAAAAAATTTCCTGAAGAATGGAAAAATGATGCGGAAGAAGGAGGTAAAAATTTATACGAAGAATTATTTTTTAAAGAACAATTGAAAAGTTTTTTCAAAAAGGAAATTAAATATTCTTATACCAAAATTACCAATCATCAAGATGCACAAAAATTAGTAGATTCTATGCACAATTTTTTGACGAATGATATCAATGTCATCGTTTATAATTTTGTGGATATGCTAAGTCATGCTCGTACGGAAATGGAAGTATTAAAAGAGTTAGCCGCTGATGAAGTAAGTTATAGAAGCCTTACGGCATCATGGTTTGAGCATTCTCCTTTACACATCGCTTTGAAAAAAGTAGCAGGAAAAAAATTGAATTTAATCGTTGGTACCGACCATGGAAGTATGCGAGTAAACACTCCGCAAAAAGTAATCGGCGACAAACAAACAACGACCAATCTTAGATATAAACACGGACGAAATTTAAATTATGAACCTAAAGAAGTATTAGCGTTTAGAGATCCTCGACAAGCAGGACTTCCGGTTCCCAATATCAATTCTTCATTTATTTTTTCCAGAAACGACGGCTATTTCTGTTACCCAAATAATTTTAATCATTTCGCCAATTATTATAAAAATACTTTTCAACACGGCGGAGTAAGTTTAGAAGAAATGATTATACCCATTATAAAAATGAGTAGTAAAATTGAGGAATAAAAAGATTGTTAAAACACTCTATATCCTAGAATTAGAGAAACACTATTAAAACTTGAATTCCAATAAGTATAATTGGTTAAGACATCTCGTTTAGTGAAATACCTTATTTCTGCACTCCACTTTTCGTGCTGATAACCCACGCCCAGAGCGAGATTGCCATGTGTTTCTATTTTTAAATCTGGTGACGGCTTTACTACAATTTTTGAATTAGACATTACAAAATCAAAAACATATAACCCGTTGATGAAAATTTTTGATGCATCATTTAAAAACAAGTAATACCGCAATCCTACAGGTATTTCAACTGATGTATAATCCACACTCGATGTGCCGTATTGTGTGGTGCTATTACTTTTGAAATATTGAAAATCAATCTCTACCGGGATACTTAATTTGCTCTTATAATAAGGAAGTACAAATTCTCCTTCAATGCCTGCAGAAAAATTAAATTTACTTTCGAATTTGCTGTTTAAATTAGAACCACCTGATCCGGTATTTCTAATTTCTAAGGAGGATAAATTGGTTCTTGGTTTTATAGAAAAATGAAAGCCCACTTTTTTTTGAAGATTGTAAGTAACCGAGGAACCTCCATTGGCGGAATTATATTTTTCAACCAATTTCGCAATATCTCGCTCAGCATAATTGGTTCGTTCTATTTCTGCTAATGAAATATTTTTACTTTGGAGTTGATTCAATAATTGTTGTTGGTAAGTTTTATTAGTTCCAATATTTCTTTCGCCATACAAATACAATTTGTAGATAAGCGGAATGAGATCTCCATTATCCAAACTCAAAAAATATTTTCGCAAGTTGCCTTTTTCATAAGAGTATAAAGTTGCTTTTCCTTCCAAAACCACTTTTAAGAAAACTTCCATCTGCTTATACTCCGGATTGGGATCTTTTTCTAATAGATTGAGTGTTTGGATGGAAGTATCCATATCCACTACTTCACGTACATATTTTGAATAATTATCTACACCAAATTCTTTCACGCTTTGTACGGTGGCAGTTTGTATCTTATCTGTTTCAGATAATTTATATTCAAAATCAGTAGGATTGTTTTTCCAATCCATATTTTTAATTAAACAAGAAATTTTATTTCCGCTGTTGTTGATAAAATAACCATTTTCAAATTTAATCTGACCAAAACTGTAATCAGCAAATAAGAAAATAAAAAGTAGGAGAGTGCTAATTTTCATTTTAAGAAATATGTTTCTGCAAAATTTAGGTAAGTAATTTTATTTCAACAAATTTATTTGAGAGCAAAAAAACTATTTTTTTAATTGAAGTTGGGATATACGCTGCACATATTTTCCGATTACATCGAACTCGATATTTACTAAATCGTTCACTTTCATTTGATTAAAATTAGTATGTGTCATGGTAAAAGGAATAATGGCAACTGTAAATTTATTTTCGGAAACATTGAAAACAGTTAAGCTCACTCCGTTTACACAAATAGAACCTTTTTCGATAATTAAGGCTGCAAAATTTTCATCAAATTTGAACGTAAATTCTTTACTTCCTTCTTTATCTGAAATTTCTGCGCAAATGGCCGTGCCATCTACATGGCCTTGTACGATATGCCCATCCAATCGATCATTCATTTTGATCGCTCTTTCTAAATTAATTGTATCCCCAATTTTCCAAAGACCGGCATTCGTTTTAGAAAGAGTTTCTTCAATGGCAGTAACGGTGTGAATATCTTGTTCAATATTTTCTATGGTTAAGCAGATTCCATTATGACTAATACTTTCATCTATTTTTAATTCGGCGGCGATACTGCTTTTAATATGAAAAGTTCGATTATTTCCAAATCTTGAAATTGAAGCAATCTCTCCAACACATTCGATGATTCCTGTAAACATAATTAGTTCATTTATTTTTTTTAAAATTAGCTCATTTTAAATGATGGAATTAAAAACAAAATAGTATCTTTGCACTCCTAAAATAAAAAAAGACCATTTTTATGTTGATAATTGATTCAAAAGATTGCGAAAATATTGATAAAGCACTCAAAAAGTACAAAAAGAAATTTGAGAAAAGCCGTACTTTATTACAACTTCGCGAGCGTCAAGCTTTTATTAAGCCGTCCATCAGACAAAGGACTCAGCGTTTGAAAGCGATATACAAACAACAAATAGCAAGCGGAAAAATCGAGATTTAGTCGATTTTTTATTCCTTATATTATTACCGGATAGCTTAACTTTACTATAGCTACCGGTTTTTTTATGCATGCTCACGAACCATATCCCTTACAAGAATTTTTAGATTACCTCTCTTTTCAAAAAAGGTATTCGCCGCATACACTTATTTCTTATGAGAATGATCTGAATAATTTTTTCGACTTTTTACGAATTGAATTTGAAACTACTGAAGTAAAAGATATTTCTTCGGTCATGGTGCGTTCTTGGTTGGCTGATTTGAAAGAAAAAAAATTTACTTCTCGAACCATCAATAGAAAAATTTCAACTTTAAAATCTTTTTTTAAATTTCATCTGAGGTTGAAAACTATTAGTACCAGCCCTGTGGCTACCAGTTCTTCACTCAAAATTAGTCGAAAACTTCCTGCTTATGTAGAACAAGAGGACATGAAAAAATTATTTTCAGAAGGTGATTTTACTTCTTCTTGGGAAGGAATTGTAGCCTTAGCGATTATTACTATTTTTTATCAAACCGGAATTCGATTGAGCGAATTGATTCATCTAAAAGAAAGTGACATTGATAAAAGTTCTTCAATAATAAAAGTATTGGGTAAGGGTAATAAAGAAAGAATTATTCCTATAAATAATCAATTGATAGCAGAAATAGACCATTATTTAAGTGAGAAAAGAAAATTGTTTCCTCAAATAACCGGAGATTTTCTTTTGGTAAATAATAAAGGAAAACGTCTTTATCCCAAATATGTATATAATATAGTAAAGAAACATATCAGCAAAGTTTCTACTATCGAAAGAAAAAGTCCTCATATATTAAGACATAGTTTTGCCACCCATCTCACTAATAATGGCGCTCCCATTAATGCCATCAAAGAATTATTAGGCCATAGTAGTTTGGCAGCCACTCAAATGTATACCCATAATTCAATTGAAAAATTAAAAGAAGTGTATAAACAAACGCATCCAAAGGCATAAATTATTTTTTCAAAGTGCATTGAATTTGTAACTTTATACCAAACTCTTCTATATGATAATTTTTACATCAATAATCTATTCTTCACTTTTTAAAATTAAAGATGACTATGACTGTAAACATCCAAACTCAGCGTTTTTCTGCAGATGGAAAATTGGTATCTTATGTAGAAAAGAAATTAGAAAAATTAGCGCTTTTTCATGATCGCATTACAAAAATTGAAGTGTATTTGAAATTAGACAACGTAGTGCATCAAATAAAAGATAAAATTGCGGAAATAAAAGTTCAAATTCCAAGGCATCAACTTTTTGTAAAACATTCTTCTAAATCTTTCGAAGAAAGTTTTGATAGTGCGTTAGATTCAGTTATTAAACAACTCAAAAGAAAAAAAGAAAAATAAATTTATAGAAATCAAATAATTACAAACCCTCTTCAAAGGAGGGTTTTTTTATGAATAAATGAATTAATTATGGATGAAAAACCCGGAAAAATATTCAGATAGAAATACTCATAGATAATTTAGAAAAAATCATAAGAAAAAAATCTTGACAAAATTTTTCCATTAAACATTTTCCATTACCTTTGCCTTCCGAAAAAAAAGCCATACGTGGTTTTTGGTCGGAATAGTTCATTTATAGATTACAAAAAAGCTAGTGCCAGTGTAGCTCAGTTGGCCAGAGCAGCTGATTTGTAATCAGCTGGTCGGGGGTTCGAATCCCTCCACTGGCTCTTAGATTTTAAAATGTATTTTCATCCAAAATATAATTTGAAATCAAAAAAAATGGGTAGATGGCCGAGTGGTTAAAGGCGACAGACTGTAAATCTGTTCTCTCGCGAGTACGTAGGTTCGAATCCTACTCTGCCCACATTTAGTTATTTGAAATAGTTGTTCTTCTTCTTGAAATCCTTATTAGGATTGAGATGTAAACAATTTTTGAATAGTTGTTATTGACTTCTTTCAAGCTGTTGTAGCTCAGGGGTAGAGCACTTCCTTGGTAAGGAAGAGGTCGTGAGTTCAATTCTCATCAACAGCTCAGTATTTTGAAAGTGAAATACCAAATCAAAAAATGTATCAAGATTGAAACAACTAAAAAGTAATTTAAGCGGAAGTAGCTCAATTGGTAGAGCGATAGCCTTCCAAGCTATAGGTCGCGAGTTCGAGACTCGTCTTCCGCTCAATAAAAAATTCATTATTTCTTTTAAAGAAATATTGGGTAGATTTTTTTAAACAATAAAATAAAAACAAACAAAATGGCAAAAGAGAATTTTAAAAGGGATAAACCCCACGTAAACATAGGCACTATCGGCCACGTGGATCACGGTAAAACAACCTTAACAGCCGCTATAACCGAAGTTTTGTCTAAAAAAGGTTTGGCGGAAAAAAGAAATTACGCAGATATTGATGTTGCTCCTGAAGAAAAAGAAAGGGGTATCACTATTAATACATCTCACGTGGAATACGCAACTGCTGCTCGTCACTACGCGCACGTAGATTGTCCGGGTCACGCCGATTATGTGAAAAACATGATTACCGGTGCTGCTCAAATGGACGGTGCTATATTAGTTGTGGCTGCTACAGATGGTCCTATGCCTCAAACTAAAGAGCACATCTTGTTGGCTCGTCAGGTAGGTGTACCTCAGATCGTAGTATTTATGAATAAAGTGGATTTGGTAGATGATCCGGAATTATTGGAATTAGTAGAAATGGAAATCCGCGAATTATTAACTTCATACGGTTTTGATGGTGATAATACACCAATCATCCAAGGTTCTGCTACAGGTGCTTTAGCCGGTGAAGAAAAATGGACTGCTAAAATCGACGAATTAATGGATGCTGTAGATTCTTACATTCCATTACCTCCACGTCCGGTTGATCAACCATTCCTTATGTCTGTAGAAGATGTATTCTCTATCACAGGTCGTGGTACAGTAGCTACAGGTCGTATCGAAAGAGGTCGTATTAAAGTGGGTGAAGGAATTGAAATCGTTGGTTTGATGGAAAAAGCATTGACTTCAACTGTTACAGGTGTAGAAATGTTTAAGAAATTATTAGACGAAGGTGAAGCAGGAGATAACGCAGGTCTTTTATTACGTGGTATTGAGAAATCTCAAATCCGTCGTGGTATGGTACTTTGCAAACCAGGTTCTATTACTCCACATACCGACTTTAAAGGTGAAGTATATGTATTGAGCAAAGAAGAAGGTGGCCGTCATACTCCATTCTTTAAAAACTATCGTCCTCAGTTCTACTTCAGAACTACAGACGTTACAGGTGAAGTATCTTTACCGGAAGGAACTGAAATGGTAATGCCCGGTGATAATACCTCACTTACTGTTAAATTGATTCAACCAATTGCAATGGAGAAAGGTTTGAAATTTGCAATTCGTGAAGGTGGTCGTACAGTAGGAGCCGGACAGGTTACTGAAATTATAAAATAAGATAGTGATATCTTAGAAATTAAATTAGCTAATTAGCAATTTGCTAATTAGCTAATTTGGTTTTATAGAGTTGGGTTAATATCTCCCTGCTCAATTATTCTTAGTTTTTACGAGAATAAAGTTCTTTAAAATAAAAACGGGCATAGTTCAATGGTAGAATAGAGGTCTCCAAAACCTTTGATCAGGGTTCGAATCCTTGTGCCCGTGCCAGTAAATTTGTGAAATAAACAATCGAATCATTATCTTAGTACGGTACTTTTAAGATAAATGGATTGTTTTTCCATAGAATTTTAAAAATTTTAAATTGTGTTTATGAATAAAATAGCTATGTACGTTCGCGATTCTTATAAAGAGATGATGCATAAAGTAACCTGGCCTACTTGGGAAGAGTTACAACAATCTACAATGATTGTATTGATAGCCACTATCATCATTACGGCTATCGTGGCCTTGATGGACTTCGTGTCAAACGGTCTTTTAAAATTCATTTATTCTTTATTTATTTAGTTTTATGGAAGCAATAGAAAATATCGGCGACGAAAATCCTGAAGTAAATACCGAAAACCCTTCTGCAACTCCTGCAAAAGAAACAAAATGGTATGTATTAAGGGTAGTGAGTGGTAAAGAGAGAAAAGTAAAAGAATATTTAGACAAAGATATCGTTCGTCAAAATTGGGATCAATATATTCTTCAAATATTTTTACCGGTAGAAAAAGTGTACAAGGTAGTGAATGGTAAAAAAGTAATGAGAGAAAGAAATTTCTATCCGGGTTATATTATGATAGAAGTTTTGGATGGTAAATTAAATGATGAAATGATTCAACATTTAAGCAATATTACCAATGTAATGCACTTCCTTACGGATGGTAAAGGTTCTAAAGGAAATATCATTAGTCTTCGCAAATCGGAAGTAAATAAAATGCTCGGTAAAGTAGATGAAATGTCTGACGCGAGCGGCATCACAATGAGCGAACCATTCATTGTTGGTGAAACCATCAAGATAATTGATGGGCCATTCAATGATTTCAACGGAGTGATTGAAGAGGTAAATGATGAAAAGAAAAAATTAAAAGTTCAGGTAAAAATATTTGGGCGTGCCACTCCTGTAGAATTGAGTTACATGCAAGTAGAAAAAATAGTTTAATACAAATCATTTCGATGGGTAAACCGATTCTTGAAAAGGGATCGGTTTTTTTTATGGGTGTTTGCTTTCCTTGAGAGGAAAATTTTATCTTTGAAAGAATCTTTCCCTCAAACATTTTTTTTAATTAAATTCCCATCACAATAAAATTGGTAATGGAAAATTTGCTCGATTTAGATCGCAATGAAATATTTGAATTGGCATTTCGTTTTGTAACCGAAACGAGCGAAAATATTTTTCTTACCGGAAAAGCAGGAACGGGTAAAACTACTTTTTTAAAATATTTAAAAGCGAATTGTTCTAAAAATATTGTAGTCGCTGCGCCCACAGGTGTAGCGGCTATCAATGCGGGTGGCGCTACATTACACAGTTTATTCCAATTACCTTTTCATCCGTTTTTACCAACCAAAAATCATAAAGAAGAATTACTTTCTACATTAAAATTCAATAAACAACGCCAACATTTATTGCGTAAAATGGAGTTATTGGTGATAGATGAAATCAGTATGGTTCGTTGCGATACATTGGATGCCATCGACACTATTTTGAAATCGGTAAGAAGAAAATATGACCAACCTTTTGGAGGCGTACAACTCTTGTGCATAGGCGATTTGTACCAATTACCGCCGGTAGCTCAGCGACAAGAATGGAATATCTTGCAAGAATATTATCATTCGCCTTTTTTCTTCGATAGCAATGTGATAAAAGAACAAATGCCTTTGCTGATAGAATTGAATACCATCTATCGACAAAAAGAAGATTCCTTTGTGCGATTGCTGAATAAAATTCGCAATAATGAAATGAGTGCAGATGATTTTGAAGATATGCATAAGCAATACCATCCAGCATTTCGGCCGGATGATGCTGAAAATTTCATCACACTTACCTCTCATAATAATCAGGCTGATTTAATAAATAGTAGAGAGTTGCATAAAATAATTTCTGCTCCATTTGTATATCAAGCAATCATCGAAGGGGAATTTGCCGAAAATAATTATCCGGCCGAAGGCGATTTGATTTTAAAGGAAGGAGCACAAGTAATGTTTTTAAAAAATGATGTGATGGCACAACGATATTTCAATGGGAAAATTGGAGTAGTAAAATCATTGAAAGAAGATGAAATCATTGTCAATTGTGATGAAATTGATATAACTATTCATCGTGAAACTTGGGAAAATTCTCGGTATATTTTAAATAGAGAAGATGGAAAATTGGAACAAGAAGTGATTGGCACATTTACCCAATTTCCTTTAAGATTAGCATGGGCGATTACCATCCATAAAAGCCAGGGATTGACATTTGAAAAGGTTATGATTGACGCCGGTGCTGCTTTTAGTAGCGGCCAGGTGTACGTGGCATTAAGTCGCTGCACAAGTTTGGATGGTATTGTACTTTTATCTAAGATTCCTTCCGCTGCCATTTACAGTAATGGAAATGTAATTAAAGGCCAACAATCTTTGAGCCCGAAAGGCTCTCTGGCAGAGCGGTTCATCGGAGCACGACAAATATTTACGCAACAATTATTAGAAGAAATATTTTTCTTCTCGGAAATTATTATTCATTTGCATCGATTGGAGTCCGCCATAAAAATTCATCGGGAAAAATTAAATGTAGATGCGATGAATTGGATAGAAAATTTTAAATCGGCCATTGAAGAAGATGCCATTGTTGGCGAAAAATTTACTCGACATGCAGCCCAATATATGCGCACGGAGCCCATCATCGAAAAAAATGAAATGCTGCAGGAAAGAGTATTATCGGCCGCAAAACATTTTATTCCTCGTTTTGAATCTTATCAAAAATTGTTGGAAAATCATCCTTTGGTAACAGAGCACAGAGAAGTTGCCACGGCGGTCAATGAGCATTTGGCAGAATTGTTACAAGCATTTTTAATAAGCAATTATTTTTTGAAATATTGCGAACAACCATTTTCTGTTACTACCTTTTTGCAACACAAATTAAAATGGGCGCAAACGAGAATCAATATTTCTTGTTATGCAAGCAGTAAAAAACAATTGGATTCAAATATTCCGAATGCTCCATTATTTAATTCGCTGAAACATTGGCGGGATACAATTTGTAACGATTCTTCTTTACCAATTTATATGGTCGCCAATCAAAATTCTTTAAAAGAAATTGCCACTTTTCTACCCTTAACTAAAAAAGAGTTGATGCAAATTTCAGGATTTGGAAAAGCGAAAGCAGAAAAATATGGAGATGAAATTGTAGAATTAGTTCAGGAATATTGTTATGCAAATAACCTTGAGTCTAATATGCACAACAAAGAAGACTGCCCTAAAAAGATTCGAAAAGAAAAAAGTACAGAAGTAAAAATAGATTCCAAAACTATTTCTTATAGTTTATTTAAAGAAGGAAAACCAGTATCAGAAATTGCGAAGGAAAGAAATATGACTACCAGTACTATTGAAGGGCATTTGGCAGAATTCGTTTCAAATGGAAAAATAAAATTGAATGAAATTATTTCGAAGGAAAAGCAAAATTTAATTGTAAATGCCATCAAAACTCACGGCTCTGGAGGTGTGACCATTTTAAAAGAAAATTTACCGAATACCATCAGTTATGGAGAAATAAGAATGATGTTGTCATTGGAAAGACAAAAAAAATAGAACCAAATGGAATTTAGAAATCTATAAAAAATTATTTTTTAATAACAATATCCAACGGAATTATTCTCGACCAACCACCATAATTAGTGCAAAGCGCATAGATATCAGTTTCTTTGATAGGTTGTACTTTTTCCAAAATTTTATTTTTGAAAATTCGAATTTCAAACAACCGAGGATAGTAGGAAAAATCATTTCCATTTTTAACCATGCAATCGGTTTCAGCTTGGTCAATCACCACAGCACTGTAACCGATTTTATTGAAGCTACATTCTTGAATTCTTTTTGCAGCCCAGATTGTCCATGTACCGGAATATTTTTCAACCAAAGTTTTTTGTACAACGCCAAAAGGAATATTTAATAATCCTTTCGCATAGGTGCACGAATCGGCACGCGGGTTTTTTATTTCAGTAAGAAAAATATGATAAGCAGTATCAGTAATAATTTTCCCTTCCGGATTTTTCAAGCAAACGACAATGGCACTTCCTCCATCAAAAGGACAATGTTGGGCAAAAGATAAAATAGAACCGGATGTGAAGAATAGGAGTAAAATAATTTTTTTCATAAATCAGAATTTGGAATTCAAATATTCGTATAAAAAACGATAATCTATATCCGTGCAATTGGGTATATTTAATTCAATCGATTAAATAAATTTAATTTCAAAATCGCTTGTTATTTCACATTTTCCTCCTACCTTTGCGCTCCCAAAAAAGTTCTTAATAGAAATCATTTGATTGGGAGTCCCGAGCATGTCGACGGACGTTAACACCAAAAATTTAATTATGGCAAAAGAAATCACCGGCGATGTAAAGCTCCAATGCAAAGGAGGACAAGCCAATCCGGCACCGCCAATTGGCCCTGCACTTGGATCAAAAGGAATTAATATCATGGAGTTCTGTAAGCAATTCAATGCTAGAACCCAAGATAAACAAGGAAAAGTACTTCCTGTTCTCATTACAGTTTATGGAGATAAATCATTTGAATTTATCATTAAAACCCCACCTGCTGCTGTTCAATTAAAAGAAGCTGCAAAAATTCAAAGCGGAAGTAAAGAACCGAATAGAAATAAAGTAGCTAAAGTTTCTTGGGCTCAAGTAGAAGAAATCGCCAAAGATAAAATGGCTGATCTAAACGCATTCAGTATTCACAGCGCTATGAAAATGGTGGCCGGTACTGCACGCAGCATGGGTATTACAGTAGAAGGTAATGCTCCTTGGGAAAACTAAATTGTAAATGAGCTCCTTCCTGATAGCTATCGGGATTCGGAAATAAAACTTTTGAAAAATGATTACTAAAAAAAGAAAAGAGGCCAACGCCAAAGTTGACCCAAATAAAGCCTACTCTTTCAAAGAGGCATCGGCACTCGTAAAAGAAATTAATACTACAAAATTTGATAGTTCTGTTGACCTACACATTCGTCTGGGCGTAGATCCGAAGAAAGCGGATCAAGCAGTTCGTGGAACAGTATCTCTTCCTCACGGAACAGGAAAAACCAAAAAAGTATTGGTACTTTGTACCCCTGATAAAGAACAAGCCGCTAAAGATGCTGGTGCAGATTATGTGGGTCTTGATGAATTCATTACTAAAATTGAAGGCGGATGGACAGATATCGATGTGATCATTGCTACTCCTTCTGTAATGCCTAAAATTGGTAGATTAGGTAAAGTATTAGGACCAAGAAATTTGATGCCTAATCCAAAAACCGGTACCGTTACTAACGATGTAGCCGCAGCGGTGAATGATGTAAAAGGCGGTAAAATCGCTTTTAAAGTGGATAAAGTAGGGATTGTTCATGCATCTATCGGAAGAGTAAGTTTCTCTCCTGAGAAAATCGAAGAGAACGGTCTTGAATTGATTAATGCTATCATCAAATTAAAACCGGCTACTTCAAAAGGTGTGTATTTGAGAGGATTGAATATGGCGAGCAGCATGAGCCCGGGTATTATGATCGACACTAAATCAGTACAGAACTAATTAAAATTATTTTGCTTAGAATGATTCATTCAAAAGCAACAAAATCAATAGTATGAACAAAGAACAAAAACAAGAAGTGATAGAAGCTTTGAAAACTAAATTTTCTCAGTATTCTAATTTTTATATTACCGATACAGAAAGCCTTACTGTTGCACAAATCAATACTTTGCGTGGCCATTGTTTTGATAAGCAAGTAGAAATGAAAGTGGCTAAGAATACCCTTATCAAAAAAGCATTAGAAAGCTTAGATAATGATAAATATTCAGGAGTATATGATTCATTGCACAATGTAACTGCATTGATGTTTAGCGAAAACCCTAAAGATCCTGCGGTAATTATCAGCAGCTTTAGAAAATCATTGAAAGGTGAAAAACCTACTTTGAAAGCAGCTTTCTTAAACGGAGATATTTTTGTAGGCGATAATCAATTAGTAAATCTTACTAAGATTAAAACTAAGAATGAATTAATCGGTGAAGTAATCGGATTATTAATGTCACCAATCCAACGTGTAGTAGGTGCATTACAAAATCGTCCTGAAACCGCTGCAGCACCCGTTGCTGAAGAAAAAGCAGTAGAGGTAGCGGGAGAAACAGACGCTCCTGCAGAAGCATAAATCGTATTTTATTGAGTACTCAATTTAAATAAAAACAAATTTTTTAAAAACCCATCCGCCGGATCAACAAAACGAAAAGAAGGTGGAAAAAATTAAAACACACAATCATGGCAGACGTAAAAGCATTAGCTGAAAACTTAGTAGGCTTAACAGTAAAAGAAGTTCAAGAATTAGCTGAATTTTTGAAATCAGAATACGGTATCGAACCGGCAGCAGCAACAGTAGTTGCAAGTGCAGACGGTGGCGGTGCAGCAGCAGCTGAAGAAAAATCATCTTTTGATGTAATCTTAAAAGCAGCAGGTCCTAACAAATTAGCGATCGTAAAATTAGTGAAAGAACTTACAGGATTAGGTTTGAAAGAAGCGAAAGATTTAGTAGATGGCGCTCCTAAACCGGTTAAAGAAGGTGTAGATAAAGCTACAGCTGAAGAAATCAAAACTAAATTGACTGAAGGCGGAGCCGAAGTTGAATTAGCTTAATTTCTTACAAAATAAAATTGATAAAAGCCAAAACAGAGATGTTTCGGCTTTTTGATTTATACATACGCTTCGACTAAATGCTTTATTTTTTCAACTCAAGTTTTTGTTTTGGTTGATATAGAATTTTGAAGAGATTATTTTTTTGATTGAATATTGTAATTTAGCGAATGCAAGACCAATAGACAATTTACAAAACCTCGCTGCTCATGATTCAATTTTCAGATATTGATATATCAAAAAGCATTGAAACAAGAAGCTTAATTTGTAAACGCGATTGGATAGATATTCTTAACAGAATAGGGTTTGCATTTATCTTTATCACATTAATGATCAACTCTACTATATCTTTTCTTGATATTAATTTCGAGGATCCTAAAGATCGAGCTTCTTTTCTAACAATACTATTACCGATATTTTTTTTATTTGCTCTTTATGGTCTGTATAGAACAATTATGGAAAACCGACTTACTGGTATCGAAACTTCATTCGGACAAATTAAAAACCATGAGCTACTTTGTGGGTTTCTAAAGGAATTTCAATATGATACTTTTAGATCTTCAAAAGAAATAATAATAGTCAACGAAGAGAGTGAACTCTCTTATGATGGACTTTGGTCGGAAAATATCACATTTATTATTTCTGAAAGAAAAATATACTTCAACATTGTAAAAGTGTATCCTAGAATGAATCCACCGGTATTCTTCTCCCATTTAATAATGAAACATGATTTAAAGAAATACTTTTCAAAAATTCAATGATTACTTACACAAATAAATCAAACTTCCTTCAAAAAGAATAGGCAGCCATTTCGGACTGCCTATTAAAAATTATAACATCGAATAAAATTATTCTACTACGATTTTTCCTTTCATTGAACCAAAGTGTCCTGGGAAGCTACAAATGAAATCGTAAACTCCTGGCTCTTTAATATTAATGGTAATTGTATCGCTTTCACCCGGGCCTAATAATTTAGTATGAGCTACTACATCTGTTTTCATAGAAGCAGGAATATGATCATTCGCTTTATCAGCAACAGCAGCTTCACCAAATGCTTGTACATCGGTACCTTGTTGTAAGATAACTACGTTATGAGACATTGCTTCTTTAGGTAATTTACCTACATTTTTCAAAGTCAATTTTACATCTTGGCCGGCTTTAATTTTAAAAAGCGTTTTGTCAAATTTCATATCGTCAGTACCTTGAATATCGATATGATCTGTAACTACTACATCATTTATTCCGGGAATGTCTGCACCAGGAGCTTCTTCAACCGGAGCCGGCGCTTCTGAAGTGGTTGTAGTTGTAGTGTCTGTTGTGTCTGCAGTCTGATCTCCACCGCAAGAGGCTAAAAATACCATTGCTGCTACAGCGGGAATAAAAAATAATTTTTTCATTTGCTTTTTTTTTAAAGTTTTAATTAAGAGGTGCAAATTTACACCTAATGTTGGGAATATAAAATTCTAAAACAGCACTTTTACATCTATATGACAAATTAGATTTGAAATTCCCGAAATAGTAAGAAAATCTATTTTTTATTTTTTTGGAAAATTTTCTGTTTTTTACAAAATAAATGGTAAGTTTTTTTTTACTTCTGTCCAATTTAAAAAAAATCCTTACTTTTGCAATCCTTTAAATTTTGGGTAAGTATTAAATATCAGATAAGTATCCGTTTTTAAGGCTCTCTCAATCCTAAAATATTTTAAGTAAAATATGCCTTCAACTAAAGTATCTCCTGCACAAAGACACAGTTTTGGAAAGATTGGACATTTAGCAGAAACCCCTGATTTATTAGGGATACAACTACAATCCTTCAGAGATTTTTTCCAATTGGAAACAACCCCGGACAAGCGAAATGTAGAAGGATTATTCCGCGTATTCAAAGAAAATTTTCCTATCAATGACACTAGGAATATTTTTATGCTGGAATTTTTGGACTACTTCGTAGATCCGCCTCGTTATACTATTGAAGAATGTATCGAAAGAGGACTTACCTATGCAGTTCCTTTGAAAGCCAAGCTACGCCTAAGTTGTAACGATGAAGAACATGTGGATTTTCAAACCATTGTTCAAGATGTATTTTTAGGAAATATTCCTTACATGACTCCTCGCGGTACTTTTGTAATCAATGGTGCAGAGAGAGTAGTTGTAAGTCAATTGCATCGTTCACCCGGTGTATTCTTCGGTCAAAGTACGCATCCAAATGGTACTAAAATTTACTCTGCAAGAGTAATTCCTTTTAAAGGAGCTTGGATGGAATTTGCTACAGACATTAATAATGTGATGTACGCTTATATCGATCGTAAGAAAAAATTTCCTGTAACCACTTTACTTCGTTCTATTGGTTATGAAACTGATAAAGACATTCTTGAATTATTCGGAATGGCTGTAGAGGTGAAAGCCGATAAAAAGAATTTGAATGCTAATTTGGGCAAACGCCTTGCGGCAAGAGTACTTCGCAGCTGGGTAGAAGATTTTGTGGATGAAGATACCGGAGAAGTAGTAAGCTTAGAACGAAATGAAATAGTATTGGAGAGAGATACTATTTTAGATGAAGATAATATCGCTATGATTCTTGAATTAGAAGTGAAAAGCGTATTTATTCAAAGAGAAGAAGTGAGTGGTGATTATGCAATTATCTACAATACATTAAATAAAGATACTTCTAATAGTGAAGTAGAAGCGGTTCAGCATATCTATCGCCAATTGCGTGGTGCTGATGCTCCTGATGAAGAAACGGCTCGCGGAATAATTGATAAATTATTTTTTAGCGATAAGCGTTATGATTTAGGAGAAGTTGGCCGTTATAAAATCAATAAAAAATTAGGATTGGATTATCCAATTACTAAAAAAACATTGACGAAAGAAGATATCATTTCTATCATTAAGTATTTGGTTTTATTGACCAATGCGAAAAGTGAGATTGATGATATCGATCATTTAAGCAATCGTCGTGTTCGTACAGTAGGTGAGCAATTATACGCTCAGTTTGGTGTAGGATTAGCGCGTATGGCTCGTACCATTCGTGAAAGAATGAACGTGAGAGATAATGAAGTATTTACCCCGGTAGATTTGATCAATGCAAGAACACTTTCTTCTGTAATCAATTCATTCTTTGGTACTTCACAACTATCCCAATTCTTAGATCAAACGAATCCTTTGAGTGAGATCACGCATAAGCGTCGTATTTCAGCGTTAGGCCCCGGAGGTTTAAGTAGAGAGCGTGCAGGTTTTGAGGTTCGTGACGTTCACTATTCTCACTACGGTCGTCTTTGTACCATTGAAACACCGGAAGGCCCCAACATTGGTTTGATTTCTACCCTTTGTGTACATGCGAAAATTAATGAAATGGGTTTCATCGAAACTCCTTATCGCAAGGTGCATGACGGTCATGTAGATATGAAGAAAGTATTTTTCTTAAGTGCCGAAGAAGAAGATTCTGCAAAAATTGCGCAAGCAAATGCTCCTTTAGATGCAAATAATAATTTTGCTTTAGATAAAGTAAAATCTCGTGAAACAGGCGATTTTCCTATTTTAGATAAAGACGAAGTAGAATACATGGATGTGGCTCCTAACCAAATTGTTGGTTTGAGTGCTTCTATTATTCCATTCTTGGAACATGATGATGCTAACCGTGCTTTGATGGGATCAAACATGCAACGCCAGGCGGTTCCATTGATTTTACCTCAAGCTCCAATTGTAGGAACAGGTTTAGAAGGAAAAGCTGCAAGAGATGCAAGGATTCAAATTCATGCAGATGGAGATGGTGTGGTGGAATATGTAGACGCTAATGAAATTCATGTTCGCTATAATAGAAATCATACGCAGAAAATTGTAAGTTTTGAAAATGATTTGATGGTTTACAAATTGACCAAATTTGTAAAAACCAACCAAAGCACTTGTATCAATCTTACACCTGCGGTGAAAAAAGGCCAAGTAGTAAAATCAGGCGATTTCTTAACCGAAGGTTATGCTACCAAAGATGGTGAATTAGCCTTAGGACGTAATCTGAAAGTAGCTTTCATGCCTTGGAAAGGTTACAACTTTGAGGATGCGATTGTAATCAGCGAAAAAGTAGTAAAAGAAGATTTGTTTACTTCTATTCACATTGATGAATTTGAATTGGAAGTGAGAGATACCAAATTAGGAGAAGAAGAATTGACTCCGGATATCCCTAACATCAGTGAGGAAGCTACCAAAGATTTAGACCAAAATGGTGTAATCAGAATTGGTGCTCATGTAAAAGAAGGAGATATTATCATAGGAAAAATTACGCCTAAAGGAGAAAGTGATCCTACACCGGAAGAAAAATTATTGCGTGCGATATTTGGTGATAAAGCCGGTGATGCAAAAGATGCTTCATTAAAAGCTCCAAGCGGAACTGAAGGTGTGGTAATTGATAAAAAATTATTCCAACGTGCTAAGAAAGATAAGAACGGTAAAGTAAAAGAAAAAGCCGCTCTTGAGAAAATAGATAAGGTTCATGAGAAAAATGAAACGGATCTTCTTGAATTATTGATCAGCAAATTATTGGTCTTATTAAAAGATCATAACTCGGCAGGGGTGAGCAATAATTTCGGTGAAATGTTAATTGGTAAAAATGCAAAATTCACCGCGAAGAATTTGGGTAATATCGATTATCAAAATGTCAACCCTTTAGGATGGACAGGTGATGCAAAAATTGATGACCATATCAATACTTTATTGCACAATTACAATATTAAATTCAACGAAGAATTAGGTAGATACAAGAGAGAGAAATTCAATATTTCTATTGGTGATGAATTGCCGGCAGGTGTTTTAAAACTTGCGAAAGTGTATCTCGGCGTAAAACGTAAGTTGAAAGTGGGAGATAAGATGGCAGGTCGTCACGGAAATAAAGGAATCGTTGCCAAAATTGTTCGTCAGGAAGATATGCCTTTCTTAGAAGATGGCACACCGGTAGATATTGTGTTGAATCCATTGGGTGTACCAAGTAGGATGAACTTAGGTCAGATATACGAAACCGTTTTAGGTTGGGCCGGAGAGAAATTAGGTAAAACCTATGCTACTCCTATATTTGATGGTGCTTCTGTAGAAGAAATTGCTGAAGAGGTAGAGAAAGCAGGGCTTCCATTATTTGGTCATACTTATTTATACGATGGAGAAACAGGAGATAGATTTGATCAAAAAGCAACCGTAGGAATTATCTACATGATTAAACTTCACCACATGGTGGATGATAAAATGCATGCTCGTTCAATCGGACCATACAGCTTGATTACTCAACAACCATTGGGTGGTAAGGCACAATTTGGTGGACAAAGATTTGGTGAGATGGAAGTATGGGCATTGGAAGCTTATGGTGCATCTAATATTCTTCAAGAATTGTTGACACTCAAATCTGATGATATCATCGGAAGAGCGAAAACTTATGAAGCCATTGTAAAAGGTGATAATATTCCAAGACCGGGTGTTCCTGAATCCTTCAATGTATTAGTACATGAATTGAGAGGATTAGGTTTAGACCTAAAATTTGAATAACCTTTTTAAAATCAAATCGGTTCAAGAGAAGAACAAAAATTAAAATTCACGCTATTCTTTTTTGATAAACAAAAATGGTAGCTCAAAGCTTAAAAAATATATGCAAAGAAAAGAAAATCGTCCGCGTCCAACGTTTTCTCAAATTACAATTGGCCTTACTTCTCCGGATTCTATCTTAGAAAGAAGTTATGGTGAAGTATTAAAACCGGAGACCATTAACTACCGCACCTACAAGCCTGAAAGAGATGGTTTGTTTTGCGAAAGAATTTTTGGCCCGGTAAAGGATTACGAATGTGCTTGCGGAAAATATAAGCGTATTCGTTATAGAGGTATTGTATGTGATCGTTGCGGTGTAGAAGTTACAGAGAAAAAAGTTCGTCGTGAAAGAATGGGACATATCAAATTGGTAGTTCCTGTAGTGCATATTTGGTACTTCAAATCACTTCCTAATAAAATTGGTTATTTACTCGGAATGAGTTCTAAGAAATTAGAAACCATTGTTTATTATGAAAGATATGTAGTGATTCAAGCCGGCTTGCGTGCGGATAAAGGACAAAGTCATGGTGATTTATTAACCGAAGAAGAGTACTTAGATATCTTAGATACTTTACCTCGCGAAAATCAAATGTTGCCTGATGAAGATCCTGATAAATTCATCGCCAAAATGGGTGCAGAAGCAGTTCATGATCTTTTAAAAATGATTGATTTAGATCAATTGTCTTTTGATCTTAGAAATGCAGCTGCCAATGAAACTTCTCAACAACGCAAAGCAGATGCTTTAAAAAGATTGAGTGTGGTAGAGGGTTTCAGAGATGCTAATTCAAGAATAAATAATCGTCCTGAATGGATGGTAATGCAATACATTCCTGTAATACCACCGGAATTGCGTCCATTAGTTCCTTTGGATGGAGGTCGTTTTGCTTCATCTGATTTGAACGATTTATACCGTCGAGTTATTATTCGTAATAACCGTTTGAAAAGATTATTAGAAATTAAAGCTCCTGAAGTAATTCTTAGAAATGAGAAGCGTATGCTGCAGGAAGCGATAGATTCATTGTTTGATAATTCCCGTAAATCTAATGCTGTAAAAGCGGAAGGTGGACGTGCGTTGAAATCATTAAGTGATGTATTAAAAGGTAAACAAGGACGTTTCCGTCAAAACCTTTTAGGTAAACGTGTTGACTATTCCGGTCGTTCTGTAATTGTGGTAGGCCCGGAATTAAAAATGCACGAATGTGGTTTGCCGAAAGATATGGCTGCTGAATTATTCAAGCCATTTATTATTCGCAAACTGATAGAAAGAGGAATTGTAAAAACAGTAAAGAGCGCCAGAAAATTAGTTGATAAAAAAGAAGCCATCATTTGGGATATCCTTGAAAATATTTTAAAAGGACATCCGGTAATGCTGAATCGTGCTCCAACTTTGCATAGATTATCAATCCAAGCCTTCCAGCCAAAATTGATTGAAGGAAAAGCAATTCAATTACATCCTTTGGTAACTACATCCTTCAACGCGGATTTTGATGGTGACCAAATGGCCGTGCATGTTCCTTTGAGCAATGCAGCGATTTTGGAAGCGCAAATGTTGATGCTTTCTTCTCATAATATTTTGAACCCTCAAAATGGTACACCGATTACCCTTCCTTCTCAGGACATGGTTTTAGGATTGTATTACATCACGAAAGGAAAAAAATCTACCAAAGAAGAAAAAGTAAAAGGCGAAGGAAAAGCTTTCTATTCTCCTGAAGAAGTAATCATTGCACACAATGAAGAAAAAGCAGATTTGCATGCAAACATTCGCGTAAAAGTGAATGTTAGAGAATCTGATGGAACTTTGACCAATAAATTAATCGAAACAACTGTTGGTCGAGTAATCTTTAACCAACACGTTCCAAAAGAAGTTGGTTTTGTAAATGCATTGATCACTAAAAAATCACTTCGTGAAATAATCGGAGACATTATTAAGTGGACCAACATTCCTACAACTGCGAAATTTCTCGATGATATTAAACGTTTAGGTTTCCGTATGGCTTTTGAAGGTGGATTATCATTTAATATTAATGACTTAATCATTCCGGATACAAAACAATCTATGATTGACAATGCCACTGATGAGGTGGATGAAGTTTGGGATAACTATAATGCAGGTTTAATCACCAATAATGAAAGATACAATGGTATCATTGATATTTGGAGTCGTGTAGATACTCGTTTGACAGAAACTTTAATTCAAGAATTAGCAGCAGATAAGCAAGGATTCAATTCCGTGTACATGATGCTTGATTCCGGTGCAAGAGGTTCTAAACAACAGATCAAGCAGTTGGCAGGTATTAGAGGTTTGATGGCTAAGCCGCGTAAATCAGGTAGTACAGGAAGTGAGATTATTGAGAATCCAATTCTTTCCAACTTTAAAGATGGGCTGAATGTATTGGAATACTTTATCTCTACGCATGGTGCTCGTAAAGGTTTGGCGGATACGGCTCTAAAGACCGCGGATGCAGGTTATTTGACAAGAAGATTAGTAGACGTTGCACAAGATGTGGTAATTAATGAAGAAGATTGCGGTACGTTAAGAGGTATTGCTACTTCAGCATTAAAAGATAATGAAGATATCATTGAACCATTATACGATAGAATTTTAGGAAGAACTTCTTTGCATGATGTGTATGATCCCGTAAGTGATGAATTAATTATTCCTGCAGGCGGACACATTACAGAAGATCTGGCTCATGCAATTACTGATGCCGGAATTGAAACAGTAGAAATTCGTTCGGTATTGACATGCGAAAGCCATCGTGGCGTTTGTGTGAAATGCTATGGTAAAAACTTAGCTTCAGGATATATAGCCCAAAGAGGTGATGCAGTAGGAATTATTGCAGCCCAATCAATCGGTGAACCGGGTACCCAGCTTACATTGCGTACGTTCCACGTGGGCGGTGTGGCAGGTTCTGCTTCAGTAGAATCTACTTTGAATGCAAGGTTTGATGGTACTATTCAATTCGATGGTTTAAGAACTGTTGATGCGGTAAATAATTTAGGTGAAAAAGTAAAAATTGTAATTGGTCGTACGGGTGAAGTTAGAATCATGGATGTGAAGAACGACAGATTATTAATTACAAATAATATCCCTTACGGCTCTACTTTAAATGTAAAAGATGGAGCTCAGGTAACTAAAGGCGATGTGATTTGCACTTGGGATCCATTTAATAATGTAATTGTTTCTGAGATTGATGGTGTGTTGAAATTTGAAAACATTATTGACGGCGTTACTTATCGTGAAGAAGCAGATGAACAAACAGGACATAGAGAAAAAGTGATTATCGAAACAAAAGATAAGGCACGTATTCCATCAATGTTGATAGAAGGGAAAAAAGATACCAAAGGTTACAACCTTCCTGCAGGAGCACATATTACCATGAATGAAGGGGATACAGTGAAAGCCGGTCAGGTAGTTGTAAAGATACCTCGTGTTCTTGGAAAATTAAGAGATATTACCGGTGGTTTACCGCGTGTTACCGAATTATTTGAAGCAAGAAATCCGGGCAATCCGGCAGTGGTTTCTGAAATTGATGGTGTGGTTTCTTTTGGAAATATCAAACGTGGTAATCGCGAAGTAATTGTAGAAGCTAAAGATGGTGTTGTTAGAAAATATTTAGTTCCACTTACTCGTCAGATCTTGGCTCAAGAAGGCGATTTCATCAAAGCAGGTGTGGCATTATCTGATGGACAAATTGCACCTGCCAATATTCTTTCTATCAAAGGACCCCATGCAGTACAAGAATATGTAGTAAATGAAATTCAAGAAGTATATCGTTTGCAAGGTGTAAAAATTAATGATAAACATATTGAAGTGATTGTACGTCAGATGATGCGTAAGGTGGCTATTGAAGATGCAGGAGATACAAAATTCTTGGAAGGAGATACTGAAGACAGATACGATTTTAATGTAGAGAACGATTGGATCTTTGATAAAAAAGTAATTACTGATGCAGGTGAAAGCGAAAAAATGCGTGCGGGCAAAATTGTAACGCTTCGCGAAGTGAGAGAAGAAAATTCCATTCTGCGTCGTGCCGATAAGAAATTAGTAGAATACCGTGATGCAAGACCGGCTACTTCGTCTCCATTATTGCAAGGTATTACTAAGGCTTCTTTGGGTACACAAAGTTGGATATCGGCAGCTTCCTTCCAGGAAACTACTAAAGTGCTTTCTAGCGCAGCTATTCAAGGTAAAACCGACTACATGCTTGGTTTGAAAGAAAATGTAATTACCGGACATCCAATACCTGCAGGTACAGGATTGAGAGAATTTGAAAATATGATTGTGGGAAGTAAAGAGGAATATGATTTGTTGATGACCACAAAAGAGGCGATGTCTTTTGATGAAGAAGAATAATTAATTTTCATTCAAAATAGTAAATGGTGTAAGAATTGTTCTTACACCATTTTTTTTGCAAATAAACAATTAAAAACTTTCTAAATATTCTTGCAAAATTTGAGTAACCAATTTTACTTCTTCTTGTAATTCGACTTGTAGGTTTTGTAAATTATCAGGATCTATACTTACCATTTCATTTAAAGTATAAGCCAATTTATTTAATGTAATTAATCCTGCGATAGAAGATGCGCCTTTTAATTTGTGGCCGCACGCACGTGTGTTGATCAAATTTTGTTCTTCGATAGCTTGCGAAATATTTTTAAAAGCATCCGCAACAGAATCTATCGCCAATGCCACAAATACTTTCTCAAATTCTACATCATTTTCAGTGTACAAATGAATCACATTGAAATCGACATGATTTTTAGGAGAGATAGCCATACATAAAAATAATGAAGAAAAATATTCTTTTTAATGAAATTAATTTAAATTGCCATAAATTTATTTTGCGAATAAAAAGTTCGTATTTTTGACAAACATATCCCAACATTTAGTATTTCAAGAAATACCTATTTAAAAATTACTAAGCTGCTAAATCCAGAAATACTAAATTTAATTTGCACCGTTTAAAGTTTTGGTTCAGTATTTGAATCTTAATGAATAAAAGGTTTAATAAAAAAATATGCATCAGTTAAAAATATTAATAGCCGAAGATGAATTATTAATTCTGAAGACTATTGAAATGAGGTTGAAAAAAGAAGGGTACGAAGTGATTGCTGTGTCGGATGGAATGGCTGCCTTAGAACAAATAAAAACTCAATCACCTGATTTAATTGTGTTAGATATTATGATGCCATTTTTCTCCGGTTTAGAAATCGTAGCAGAAGTAAGACAAGTTTTAAAGTTGCAAACTCCTATCATCATGCTATCTTCTATGGGCCAAGAAGACACAATGGTACAAGCTTTCAAATTAGGTGCTAATGATTATGTAACCAAGCCTTTTAGCCCGAATGAATTATTAGCAAGGATAAGCCGTTACAGGTTTTTGTAGCTATATTTTCATAATGGGTAACACCTATATTTTTTTATTATTCTTACTTTTTTGGATAATAAAGACATTTCTCCCCTAATTATTTGTACGAATTTGTATCTTACTTTTTTATTGGCGACAAAATTTTTATGATTTATTCAATCGTTACTTGCAACCTTTCTTTTCAGGTTTTAGATACACTAACCGTTCTCTTTTGGTTAACCATGTTTATCATGGTAATGGCCATTTTAATCATACATCGTCGTAAGCAAGTGAAAGAAGAAGAACGCGAAGAAATGCGTATCTATTTTATTTCTATTTTACAAGATGTAATATGGTCAGATGCTGATGCTGAAGATAATCTCTCTCTCTTGCCTGATGATTTTCAAAAATTATTGAAAAATGAACTTTACAGAAATTGGTTTATTGAAGATCTGATTGCCACCAAAAAGAATTTGTCGGGAATGGCTACAAAAAATCTTGAAAAATTGTATGATCAATTGGGTTTACATGAAACCTCATTTAAAAAATTAAATGATAATAAATGGCATGTAAAAGCTTTAGGAATTCAAGAATTGTACATGATGGAGAATACCAGATACCTGCCCGAAATATTTGAATTAACTCGCCATCCGAATGAATTTGTAAGAGCAGAAGCGCAAGCGGGAATGATCTTCTTGAAAGAATTTGAAGGTTTGGTGTTCTTGGATAATTTGGAATTGCCGGTATCAGAATGGGATCAGATAAGGCTCTTAAATCATCTCTCGCACGTAACTTATGAATCAATGGGAAATGTAGGTCTGTGGCTACAATCATCCAATAATTCCGTGGTGATGTTTGCACTGAAGTTTGTAGGAGTATATCATTTATTTAATTTTCAAAAAGAAGTAACAGCGTGCCTCCAACATGCCAACAAAGAAATAAAATTACAAACCTTAGAAGTATTAAAGGCAGTTTATACAGATAATACGGACGAATCTATTGTGGAGGTGTACGATACATTTGTACAATCTTCTTTGCGTATAAAAGCTTTAGAAACGTTGAAAGTGATTGGTAACAATGATTTGCTTCCTTTTTTACAACGTGAATTAAGAAGTGAAAATAAAGACATTAAATTCGCTGCTGCAAGTGCGATTGCGCATATATCCAAATATGGTATTCAAATTTTAGAACAGATTTTCGAATCAAGGCCGGCTTTGGAAAACGACCAAATTATCCAACACTTAAAATTTGAATTACAATGATAAGTTGGCAATCAATTTTAGTGGATATTTTTCAATATGGATTATTAATTTATTCCGTTGTACTAATTTCATTTTACATTTTCATTGGTGTTTATTCCATCAGAGAAGTAAAAAAATATCTGTATGCCAGTCGTTTATTTGATCCAAAAGATTTAGCAATTTCTTCATTAGCTCCGAGCGTAAGTGTGATTGCGCCTGCATTTAATGAATCTAAATCTATCGTTTCCAATGTTCGTTCTCTGCTTTCTGTTTATTATGAAAATTTGGAAATCATTATTGTAAATGACGGTAGTAAAGATGATTCTTTAGAAAGATTAATTGAAGCGTATGAACTTCAAAAAATTCCTTTTTATTGCAATCAACGAATCAAGACTCAGCCTATTTTAGGTATCTATAAAAGTACTAATCCGGTTTTTAAAAAACTCATCATTGTAGATAAAGTAAATGGCGGAAAATCTGATGCATTGAATGTGGGCATCAATGTTTCTTCCAATAAATTAATTGTTTGCATCGATGTGGATTGCATCATGGAACAAAATGCGATTCTGAAAATAATTAAACCGTTTCTTACCACAAACACAGTTCCGGTGGTTTGTTCCGGCGGTGTAGTAAGAATTGCTAATTCTTGTGTGATTGAAAATGGTATATTAATGAAAGTGAATTTGCCCGATTCCTTTATGCTGAGAGTACAAACATTAGAATACATACGAGCTTTTTTATTGGGCAGGATGGCTTGGAGTAGATTGAATGGATTGTTGATAGTTTCAGGTGCATTTGGTGCCTTCGATAAAGAGATAGCCATACAAGTAGGTGGTTATGAAACAAGAACTGTAGGAGAAGATATGGAATTGGTAGTGCGTATGCGCCGACATCTGGAGGAAAGAAAAATTAAATATCGCGTTACTTATATTCCCGATCCATTGTGTTGGACTGAAGTACCATCGGATTATAAAACCTTAATAAAACAACGAAGCCGATGGATGCGCGGATTGGTAGAAACTTTATTTGCTCATCGCAGAATTTTCTTCAATCCTTCTTATCGCGTTTTAGGAATGTTAAGTTATCCTTATTGGTTTTTTTATGAATTTTTAGCACCAATTGTAGAAAGTATCGGATTGTTTGTTTTCATTTTATTTTGGATGTTTGGTATGATTGGATGGGGCTTCTTTTTTCAATTATTTATTTTCATTATTAGTTTCGGTTATTTATTTTCCGCGTTTGCGGTTTTGATGGAAGTACTTACTTACAATCAATATAAAGACCGAAAAGATATTTCCCGATTAGTAGGATCTATTTACCTTGAGCCATTCATTTTTCATTTCTTCGTGGTGTTTTCATCCATCAATGGATTGATTCATCTTATTCAAGAAAAGAAAGGTTGGGGCGAAATGAAAAGAACAGGATTTGAAAATGAGAAATTAGATATTGAATTACCACCAACTAATTAAATTTTAAAAAATGTTTACAAAAACTTCCAGCATTCAATATTCGCACCGTTACAGATTCAGAGGAATGTGGCAAAGGTTTTTCAATTTATCTCTGATCTACCTCATTTTATTATTATTAATTAGAGCGGTTGAAATTATTTATGGCGGGCATTTAAACGGTTATCCTTCCAATTTAGGCGGTGTTATTTGGGCATCAATTTATAGAGATTTTATTTTCTTCTTGATGAGCAGTTGTTGGTTTTTTATACCGTTTGCCATTTTGTTTTATTTCTCAAGAAAAATAGCGGTAATTTTTTATGTAGTTTTTGCCACTATTCTTTTATTGATTCAATTTGGATTAGTATTTTATTTCCTCACTGCATTGGTTCCTTTAGGTGCCGACCTATATGGATATTCGATGGCAGAAATTAAACAAACTGTAGGAGCTGCCGGAAGCCTCAATTGGTTAACAATCGTAGGATTTTTATTCATCATTGCCATTATCATCGCAGCTTTTAAGTATTTGTTTGTAAAAATGTATTTACCAATCTACATCGTGCTTATTGTACCTGCATTGATGGTACTTTTTTTATTGATTCCGAATAAAACATTAATTCCCTCAGTCAATTTTAAAAATGATTATGTCAATACTTCTGTAGTTAATAAATCTTTCTATTTTTTCAAAAGCTCTCAACAATATTTTTTCCCGCCGGAAGAAGATCATGATATTGATATTTATGCCGATAATTTTATTGGGCTTTCTAATGTAAATGTGGATGTAAAAGGAATTCAATCATTTCAATATTTAAATCCTACGCTTTATCCATTTTTACATACGGATAGTAGTGAAGATGTACTAACTCCATTTTTTAATATTGATTCAAGCACCAAACCCAATATTGTATTTTTATTAGTAGAAGGATTGGGAAGAGCCTTTACCAATGAAGGAGCTTATTTAGGCAACTTTACACCATTTATAGATTCTCTTTCTAAGAAAAGTTTGTATTGGGAAAATTTCATGAGTATGGGCGGTAGAACGTTTGCTGTACTACCTTCTGTGTTAGGGTCTTTGCCATATGGCGCGCACGGATTTACTGAATTGGGAGACAAGATGCCGCCGCAATTATCACTCATGAGTTTGCTAAAATATAATGGCTATGCTTCGGGATATAATTATGGAGGAGATTCTCATTTTGATTTCATGGATGTGTTTATGAAACATCAAGGTGTAGATGCCATCAATGATATCAAAACTTTTGGGCCGGGCTATGTAAAAATGCCTGAAAGTTCAAGTGGATTTTCTTGGGGCTATGGCGATAAAGAATTGTTCCGTCATTATTTTGAAAAATTAAATGGCCGTAACAAAACTCCTTTCATAGATGTATTATTAACCGTTTCTACCCACAGTCCGTTTTTGATAAATGAAGAAGATTACTATTTACAAAAATTCCAACAGCGCATGGCAGATTTGAATTTATCTCCCATGGATAAAACGGATCGTGAAAAATATAAATTACAATTTGCCAGTATTCTTTTTACGGATGATGCTATCAAAGGATTTTTTGAAGAATATTCAAAAAGGCCGGAATTTAAAAATACTATTTTCCTAATCACCGGAGATCATAGAATGCCTGAAATACCTATGTCTACTAAAATAGACCGCTATCATGTGCCATTGATTATTTATTCTCCGTTATTAAAAAGAGCTGCGAAGTTTCAAAATATTTCTACGCATTTCGATATTACTCCGAGCTTGTTGGCCTTCTTGCGTAAACATTATGGCATCAATACTCCTACTGTTGCATCTTGGATGGGAACAGGTTTGGATACGGCTCAATCTTTTAGAAATATTCACGCCTATCCGCATGTGCAAACTAAAAATGGAGTATCAGATTTTGTATTAGGAGATTGGATATTAAACGGGCAGCAAAACCTATTTAAAATTTCACCTACAATGGATTTGGAACCTGAATCAGATCCTGCAAAAATGGCCGAAATTTTAAATGCGCTGAAAGAATTTAATATTAGAAACGATCGCTTTATCCAGGGTTCTGCTCTAATTCCGGACAGTGTTTATCAGAAATATAAAGTAAGATAATAGGGAGAAATATGAAGTTTTATTTCTTGCGAGAAGGTTGAATTTCCTTATAGTAATCTTTAAATATTTTGGTTACCATCGGGCGATAATATCTCCAAAAAAAACTTTTTCTTTCATCAAGATTGGCTTCATTATAAAATAGCCAAGATACACCCGAAATGCCTTTGAAGAATGAGGTTATATGCGGTATAGGATTATCGCTATAATCGCCACTGAAATAATAAAATTTATAATCAGGCCCGTTATGCATCAATACTGCCGGGAACCTTTCTGGTATCCCATTGTCTTTTAAAATACCTGATCCTCTAAAAGTTGGATATACTTGATAAGCAGATACTGCATGATTAATAGAATCATTGTACGTCATAATATCTACCCAATAAGGATATTTAATTTTTGCCGGAAGGCCAAAAACCTCTTGTCCATATTTAAAAGTATGAATGATAGGAACCGGAAATTTTAAATCGAGCTCAGTTCCTAAAATTTCTATTTGATCATTTTTATTTACGAATATAATTCCTGCTTCTTTAAATGGCCAACTATTATTGTGTTGGGCTAAATAATTTTTAATGGCCCAACGAGGAATATCTTTATTATTAAGCGTGTCTAAATTTTCAAAATACCGAGCGATCCATCCTGTCCAATACACTGAAAAAAGCGATTCAAATTTAGCTCTCACTCCTGCGGGTGTTGGTGAAGCGATATCATTAAATTCGGTTAAAATTAATTTTTTCTTACTCTTCATTTTTTGCAGAAATTCAATGTCTGTATCACTCATGCCGCCATACAGAAGATGCGATCTTTCTGTATAATTAATTTTGTTCCATTCATTTTCATACATCCCGTAAGTGTCTGTGAAAAAAGCGACATCACTGAGTTCACTCAATTGCTCTAATTTTTCAGAAGAAAAATTTTCTAAACCTTTCAATCGATAAGAAGTATCGGTGAGCGGGTCAAAACCAAAGTAGTCGTACTTTTTATTGTACAATTTAGTTACAGTTTTTGAGTATCGTTCATGATTTAAAACCCAATTGAGTGAGGTACGTTCCTGGCCTTTGTAATTTAGTTCTGTCTTATCAATTATCGCTACTACTAATTTTCGTTTGGGAGTACAAAGCCATACCACCCAAGAAATTAAGGGCGCCAAAAAGATTATTCCGAAAAAGATTCTAAAAAATAATTTAATTGACTTCATGATAAAAAATTATGCGGCAACGACAATTAAAATCTCCTTTGATAAGAAACGCCAAAATTGTATTGGTTGCCAAAAGTGTCAGCTTTATATTCTTCATGAGACCAAGTAATGCCTACTGAAATTATATTGAAAGTATTGATGACATGATTGAAACCAGCACCAATTTTTTTTGATTTTAATTTTTGTTGTAATCCTAAAATGGGTGCATTGGCAGGGTCATCCGGTGACACCCCGGTACCTAATGATAAATAGTAATAATCGTCAGCGCCACCATTATAATAACGAGTAGTTAAGGTAAAAGATTTGGATACATCTGAATTACTTGGTGTAAGGAACGTCCTTAAATTGAACCAAAAATTGCGATAATATTTTCCTACGGAAGCTGTGTACATCCATACATTCGAGGTAAATTTCAAATAACGAAATCCAATTTCTCCTTCCATACTCCAAGGTAGATTGGCATACAAAGAAGCTCCCATTCTAAAACGCGGAAATACATTATTCGTTCCTGAAAAACCTATGTTGGTATAGGCATAAAATGTCTTAGATATTTTTGGGTAAAAATCAATCTCGCCTTGCACTCCATTATTTTGAAAACGGTTGGCATAATTGATACGAGTTACCACAGAGCCTAATTTGGTAGAGCGAGAATACGCCACATTTAAAAGATGCCAAGGGTCGCTAAATTGTTTATCGAAATACACATAATTGTAGCCAATACTTATTTTATTGATACTGCTACTTTCTTTGATGGTGTTCATGAATGCTCTCGCTTGTTCATTTTTCGGATTAAGCCTAAGCAAGGAATCAATAACATTATACGCGGATTCATATTCCTGCATGGCATTGAGAATTTTACTTTTTTTAAGCAATAATTCTTCAGATTCCGGATGATAGGTTAGTCCCCAATTGCAATATTTAAGAGCCGCTTCATATTTGTCATCCCAATATTCTAAATCGGTAAAGGCACTTGCGGCATCTTCGCTCTGCGGATTATTTTGAAGTACATAAGTGAAAGCAGCTCGGGCACTGTCTTTTTCTTTTGTCCAAGTATAAATTCTTCCTAAAAAAATTCGAACATCACTGTAATTGGGCGAATAGGTGAGTGCCTCTTTAAGATATTCAATTGCTCTCGGATAATTGGAGCTATCAAATGCAGCTCTGCGCGCCATTTGAAAAAGTTCATCTGAGGTATAATCTTGTGCTTGTGCTTTGGGAACAAAACTGAATGAAAATAATAGGAATGCAAAAATGCTTATTCCAATCTTTTTTGAAAATTGATGGAAATGTAGAGTAACCAAATTCATGAACAAAAATTATACAGTTATCATATTGACTCTCGACAAATATAACATAGATATTTTGCTAATAAAAGCTTTTAGCGTGAAATTCAAAAACAAGGGTTAGTCTGTATGTCAATGTTTTTAATTCTTATCATTAAGGATTGGCTGCATCTGATTTTGCAGTGATTACGGCTAAGGCTACACTGTCTGTTCCTTTGGGGGCAAAATATTTGGTTTTAAATCTTTTGGTATCACCGGGAAAAAATTGTTCAAAGATGGTTTCCTGTTCTGTGTCTAAAAGAGCTTTCGTTTTACTGTAAAAAGATAATTTTATCTGCACATCTTTATACACTGCTACAGCAGCGCTATTCGTAATAGATCCTTTAATTACTGTTTGACCTAGAATATTTCGTTTATGCGTACCTGTTATCTTCAAAAAGTTAGAGGCACTTTTTAATTCTTTTTTTAATAATTCTTCCTTAGTAAGTTGATAATTCTTTTGCTCTGATTGGGGATCATTTTCTGTTGTAGAACCACAAGAAAAATAAAGAAAACTTAATGCAAAGAGCATTACAGCCAATTTTTTCATGAATACATTTATTTAAAAATTAGACGAAATTTTTTCTGAAAGTAAATTAGTTGTTTTTTTCTGTTTTAAAAAACTTATCATTTCCCTTTCCATAATGCCCCGCCTACACTATCTCTAACAGCGCCGGTTACGGTTGAGAGAACTGTTATTTTTTCTTCCCATCTTAACACTCCTAACAATGCCATTATTAATGCTTCCTTGTAAGAAATAACTTCCGCGTCAGGAAGAAAAATTCCAAAATTAATTTCTTGTAAATTTTTTGATAAACAATTTATTAAAAAAGAATGATAGGCTCCGCCGCCGGTAATCATCATTTGTTGTAATTCTTTTTTTGAAAAAGGAGCAAGTGAATTTTTTATTTGAATACAAATGTGTTCAATATAAGTTCGTAAAGAATCTTCAAGACTTAATTGAAATTGTTGTATTAAAGGATAAACTATTTCAGTGCCGAAACTATTCGCCAAAGATTTTGGAAAAGAAAGTTGGTAATATTCTAAAGCATTTAATGCGGCTAATAATTCCGAATTTATTTTACCTGATTGAGCTATTTTTCCTCCATCATCGTAAGGCAATTGAATTGTATTCACTAACATGTTCAACACTCTATTGGCAGCACAAATATCAAACGCAATTACTTTATCATCTTTATGAATTGAAATATTGGCGATGCCTCCCAGATTTAAAAAATATTGATATTCGGGAAATAACAATTTCTCGCCCAAAGGCACAATGGGCGCACCTTGCCCGCCTAATGCCACATCCATTGCGCGTAAATCGCTCACAACATTAATTCCCGTTTTAGCTGCTAACGCAGCGCCATCGCCCAATTGATGCGTCATTTTTTTTTCGGGAAAATGAAAACTTGTATGGCCATGCGAAGCGATCAATTGTACTCCGTTTTGAAATTTATTTTGATGTAAAAAATCATTAACTAATCCACCCAAAAAATTTCCGTATTGAGAATGCAAAAGCATATAATTTTCTGCAGATAAAAGAGTTGCTTTTGCTAATTTTTTTTCCCATTCTTTCGGATAAGGAATGCATTCCGATTTTAGGATTTGATAATTCCATTTTCCATCTTGAAGATCGAATAGCACGTAGGCTACATCAAGTCCGTCTAAAGAACTTCCACTCATTAAGCCGATTACTTTATACTGCATATTCGATGGCGACTTTTATTTTTTTTGGTTCAGTTAGTTATCAGAATTAGATTTGTTCAAAATTATGCTTTATAAGATTGCAAATTGTAATCAAGAAAAATTAAAAAAAGATGGTAATTAATTTAAGTGATCAACATTCTTTGGTGAGTAATTGGATAAGCGAATTAAGAGATGTAAATGTGCAACAAGATCGATTTCGTTTTCGGAAAAATTTGGAAAAAGTGGCCGAAGTGTGTGCTTATGAAATCAGTAAAAAATTACCATGGGAAGAAAAGGAAGTTACCACACCTTTAGGCATTTCCACCTGCAAAGTTTTGAAGAGCCAACCGGTAGTGGCCACTATTTTACGTGCAGGTTTGGCTATGCACAATGGATTATTAAATTATTTTGATAAAGCCGATAATGCTTTTATTAGTGCTTATAGAAAGCATAATCCCAACGATGGAAGTTTTGAGATAAAATTAGATTATATCTCTTGTCCGGAAATGCAAAATAGAGTGGTGATTATTTCTGACCCTATGTTGGCAACAGGTTCTTCATTAGTAAAAACAATTCAATTTATCAGAGAAGTAGGAAACCCTTCAGAAATACATATTGTTTGTGCATTGGGTTGCACGGTTGGAATTGAATATGTATTAAGAGTAGAACCAAAAGCTACCATTTGGTGCGGAGATATTGATGATGAAATTACCGCAAAAGGATATATTGTTCCTGGTTTGGGTGATGCAGGTGATTTGGCTTACGGCGTAAAAGTTCAAATGTAAGATGGCAAAGAAATTAATCTTTAATTATTTTACATTCAGCAAGATGAGCCGTACATTTTTTGTGATTATTCTTTTTCATTTGTTGGCCATTAATGCCAAAGCACAAGATCCACACTTCTCTCAATTTTTTTCGTCACCACTAACTTTAAATCCGGCATTGACAGGAAAATTTGATGGAGACTTACGTGTTGCCGGAAATTACAGAAACCAATGGCCCGCCTTGGATAATTATTATAGAACTTTTTCTGTGAGCGTAGATTTTGGGATTTTGAAAAATAAAATTCCGGAGTATGATACTTGGGGCGTAGGAATTTTAGCAATGAAAGATGAAGCGGGAGGAAAGATAATTACTAATAATTACATAGGGCTTACAACATCCTACCATAAGGCATTAGATGAAGATGGCTACCAACAAATCGGGATTGGTTTTCAAGGAACTTACGGGCAAAAAACATTGAATAATAATAATCTTTTGTATGAAGATATGTTGACTCCGTTTGGATTTACGGGCGTTACCCAAGAAATTTATGCCAATGATCAATTAGATATTAAATACTTCGATTTAGCTGCCGGGATTTTATATTCAGGTTCTACTAACGAAAGAAATAATTTCTATTTTGGTGCATCGATGTATCATATCAATCGACCTAATGAAAGTTTTAAAGGAGGAAGTTGGAATTTAGCACCGCGAACTACCCTGCATGGTGGCGGCTATTTTCCTATATCGGACTTACTTACTTTTCATGCAAGTGGAATTTATCAATCACAAAGTGGATCTTCAGAAGCGGTTGTTGGAGGAGCACTTTCTGCGGTATTTGATGACCAAAGTGCGAGCCCATCTAATGTGTATGTAGGTTCTTGGATTCGGTGGAACGACGCCATTATTCCTTACATCGGAATAGAATATGCAGGTTTTAGAATCGGTGTATCTTATGATATCAATACTTCTTCCTTAAAGTCAACCTCGCAAAGCCGTGGTGGGATGGAGGTTTCATTAATTTATATAAAGCGGCCTGCCGGTGCGAAAGGAATTCCATGTCCTATTTTTTAAAAGCCAAAAAGAAAATTTCAATAATTAATTAAAATATTTGGCAGCAAAAATACCTACCCTTATCTTTGCCATCCTTTAATAAAAATGGCGCGTTGGTCAAGGGGTTAAGACGCCTCCCTTTCACGGAGGAATCACGGGTTCGAATCCCGTACGTGCTACAAAAATTGCGGTTGTAATGCCGCTTTTTTTATGTGAGAGAGTGATTGGAATAGAAAAGATTTAATTAAAAACAGAGTTAAAAGGAGAAGGCCTTGGGATATTTATTGCGTAAGGAGAAAATCTTTTTAAATTCTTTTTTTTATTTACAATATATTTGCGCAAATTCTAACTTATCTTATGTATAGATGCTTAATTTCCTTCAAATATCTAATCACTATTTTATTGGTATCTGCTTTATTGATTTCTTGTGCTGATACGAAGAAAATTGCCTATTTCAGTGATGTTGCTGATTCTGCTTATGTACAATCCAAATCAGGTTTAGAACCTGTTATTCAAAAGAAAGACATTCTAAGCATAAGTGTGAGTAGCTTGAATCCTGATGCTTCGATTATATTTAACGAACCGAATTTACCCATCACACCTAATGCTAATACAACCACCACGTCACCGCAAACCGCGGGGTATTTAGTAAATGATGATGGTAATATTAAATTTCCACTGCTCGGTGATGTAAAAGCGGCAGGGCTTACCCAAAAAGAGTTGAGCAAATACCTTACTAATGAATTATCTGAAAGGAAATTACTTTTGGATCCTATTGTCAATATTCGATTTTTAAATTTTCGAGTAACTGTGTTGGGTGAGGTAGCGCATCCGGGAGTTATATATTCTCCGAGCGAACAAATATCTGTATTAGAAGCCATAGGAGCAGCGGGCGATTTGACGATTTATGGCTTGCGTGATAACATCATTTTAATTAGGCAACAAGGAGATCAAAAGCTAATGAAAAGGCTTAATTTAAATTCGAGTGAATTGCTTACTTCGCCTTATTTCTTTTTAAAGTCGAACGATGTATTATATATAGAACCCGGCAAAACTAAAGTGGCTGCGAGCGATCGTACCTTACAATTATTACCCATTATTTTTAGTGGAATATCAGTGGTGGTATTAGCACTAAGCTTATTACTCAAATAATTTTTTTGCGAATGCAACCTAACAATTCAATAAATCAATTTCAGGATACTGGAAATGAATCTCCCTTGGCTGATTTTTTAAATAAATATTTACCCTATTGGCCCTACTTTGCAATTTTAGTAATAATGGGTTTAACAAGTGCATGGTTATATTTAAGATATACATCTAAGGTCTATGAAACTAAAGCCACTCTATTGATCAAGGATGATAAAAAGGGAGCAGGCGGCGACTTAGGCCCACTTCAAGCATTTGATTTATTCGGTTCAGTAAATTCTGTTGAAAATGAGGCAGCGATATTAAAATCTCGCACACTAATGCAAGAAGTTGTTAGAAATTTACATTTATATGCACCCGTGTTTGTAACCGGTAGGGTTCAAAGTCATTCCGGTTATGCATCATGTCCTATAAGAGTTGAATCTCCTTTTCCAGATTCGATTAAAAGTCCGAAACTTAATGAAAAATCAGAGATCCCGTTTACTTTCTCTCGAGAAAAACAACTCGTAACTATTCAAAATAAAAATTATCCGTTAAATACATTTATAGAAACTCCTTACGGCAAATTAAAATTTGTTATCAATAAAAATTATGAGTTAACGAAAGACTATTCTTCTGTTTCAACCATTGATTATTTTTTTGAATTAAGAAATGTTGAGAGAACAGCGAATGCCTATATTAGAAATACCACCATTTCGACTGATAACAAATCAAATGTAATTAGTTTAAGTATTAAAGATGAAGTACCTCAAAGAGGCGAAGACATTTTAAATGAATTACTAAAAGTTTACAATCAGGCTTCCATTTTAGATAAAAATATGTTGGCCGGTAATACACTAAAATTTGTAGAGGATCGCTTGAAATTTGTGTCTCAGGAATTAGATTCGGTTGAACGTAATTTACAAAATTTTAGATCTCAAAATCAGATTACTGATATTACTACGCAAGGTCAAATCTACTTACAAACAGTTGCTGAAAATGATCAAAAATTGAGTGAAATTGATATGCAATTAGCGGCTTTAGATCAAGTGGAGAAATACGTAAGAACGGGGGGCGCAGTTGGTGGGATAGTTTCGATTTCTTCAATGAATATACCTAACCCTGCTTTTACTGCAAATATTCAAAAATTAGCAGAATTAGAACTACAGTACACTCAATTAAAAAAGACTGTTCCGGAAAATAATCCACAATTGCAATCTATAGTAGATGGGATTAATAAATTGAAACCAACTATTATTGAAAACGTTAGTAATCAAAGAAAAAATCTCTTAGCTTCAAGAAAGGATTTGGCACAAGTTAACAATAGCTATAATTCATTATTGAGAACTGTTCCCGCAAAAGAAAGAGAATTATTAAGCATAAGCAGGCAGCAAGTAATAAAAAATGATATTTATACATTTCTTCTGAAGAAAAGGGAAGAAACAGCCTTATCTTATGCATCGGCTGTACCTGACAGTAGAATAATTGATAAAGCTCAAACCAGTCTTCAGCCGGTTTCGCCTAAAAGATCACTTACTTATATTATTGCTTTAATATTAGGCTTAGGAATAGGATTTATTATTTTCTATTTGAAAGATTTACTTTCTACTACGATTCAGGACAGATCTGAAATAGAGACGTTGACTAAAATGCCTATTTTAAGTGAAATATTATATGATGATTCAAAAGCTGCAATCGTTGTGGCAGACGGAAAGCGCAGCTTTATTGCTGAACAATTTAGACAATTGCGAACCTCTTTAGGTTTTATGGGCTTAGATGAGGGGCATAAAAAAATTCTTCTTACTTCAAGTATTTCAGGAGAGGGAAAAAGTTTCATTGCTATTAATTTAGCAATCAGTTTATCTTTAATTGGGAAAAAAGTGATCTTGTTGGAGTTGGATTTACGCAAACCAAAATTGAGCGATATACTTACGATATCAAGATCTGTTGGGGTAAGTAACTATTTAATCAACAAAAAAACAATTGAAGAAATTATACTTGAATCAGGAATCGACAACCTTTCTATAATTACATCCGGTCCTTTACCCCCAAACCCATCAGAATTATTATCTAATGGAAAAATGAATCAATTACTAACCAAATTGGAAACAGAATTTGATTATATCATTATGGATACTGCTCCCATAGGGCCAGTTACTGATGCTTATATTCTTTCTCCTTTAAGCGATATTACTTTATTTTTAATTCGGTATAATTACACCCCCAAAGTTTTCGTAAAAAAATTAGAAGAAATTCGAAAGAATAATGCTTTAAAAAACAGTGCTATTATTTACAATGGCATTAAACCCAGAGGTGTACGTGGCTACGGGTATGGCGCCTATGGAAAATATGGGTATGGTTACGGTTATACCGAGGAGAGATTAAAAAAGAAATGGTGGAAAATTTCTTAATAATAATAAGAAATCCTTATATCAATCTAATCGCTAATTCTCACGTGACTTAGGATGGGCGAAGCCATGCGATTTCACTACATCTATAGCTAATAAATCTTAACATATTTAGAGAGGTATTCAACACTCGGCTAGTTCAAGACTTTATAACCGTTAATAAAATTAAACCCTTATCCTTATGGCATGAGTAAAAATAAAGTAATAGGGAAAAATATGGTGGCTCTCTTTTTTCGGATGGGAGTCACAATGGTGATCACATTGTATTCAGTAAGATTACTTTTAGAAATACTGGGAGTTGAAAATTATGGAATATATACTGTGGTAGCAGGATTTGTTTCTATGCTGAATTTTTTAAGCCAATCTATGGCAATCGCGGTTCAACGGTTTTATTCTTTTGCCTTAGGTAAAGGAGATGAGAAAGAGCTAAATCATATATTTAGCATTAGTTTCTTAATATTTTTATCTCTTGCAGTTTTAATTATTATAGTGGGGGAAACACTTGGGTTGTGGTTTGTAACAACTCAATTGGTTATTCCGACTAAAAGTTATCAAGCTGTTATTTGGGTTTATCATTTTTCCATTTTTACTTTTGCGATATCAATGCTTCGGATACCATTCAGTTCGATATTATTTGCTTATGAGGATATGAAATTATTCGCGATAATAAACGTTATCGAGAGTGTTCTAAAATTATTCGCGATAATATCGCTTCCATTATTTGGGAAAGATCATTTATTTTTCTATGGAATTCTTTTGCTTGTTGTAGCAATATTGTCTTTCCTGATTAATTTTATAGTAACGACTAGAAAATATCCAAATTCTAGGTTTAAATACTATTATGACAAATCACTTTTAAAATCAATGTCATCATTTTCCGGTTGGTCACTATTTGGAACCTTGGCAGGCATAGTAGATAATCAAGGTAATAATGTAATAATTAATATTTTTTTCGGTCCGGTTGTAAATGCAGCAAGAGATGTTTCTCTGCAAGTACAAACGGCAATCTTATCTTTTTCAAATAGTGTTTATATGGCTTTCAAGCCTCAAATGATAAAGAGTTATGCGGAAAACAATTTGAAATACATGATGCAATTATTTTATTTTGGAACCAAATCCATATTCTTTTTACACATACTAATATGTTTTCCTTTATTTTTAAACACAAAAGAGTTATTAAATCTTTGGTTAGTTAAGGTAACCGATAACATGGTTATTTTTACCCGACTTTCATTGATATTCAGCACTATATTTGCTCTAAATAATCCAATTTCGACTATTGTACAAGCAACTGGGAGAATTAGGAAATATTTTATTATCGTTGAATCTGTTGTTTTTTTAAGTTTGCCAATTAGCTATCTTCTTTTTTATTTAGGCCTGCCCGCTCAATCAACATTTTGGGTAAGCATAGGCATTTTCACTTTAGCTCATTATGTGAGATTAGTTATTTTGAAAAAGATGATTCAGTTTTCCATTAATGAATATTTTATTAAGACAATCTTACCAATGTTTGGAACAATAATTACTGCCGGAGGTTTAATTTTTCTAACCTACAAAGTATTAGAGATTTCATCTCTTTCAAGGTTTTTTAAATTAGGTGCAGAAACCGTTAGTTGTTTTCTATTTACACTTTTGGCGGGATATATAGTTGGGCTAGGAAATTTTGAAAAGAAGGCGATAGGGAAAATGCTAAAAAATTATTTTAATAAGTAAAATAATAAGGTGAATAGCGATAATCTTATACTAATATTTAATACTTGCTTATATCTAATTGTATTTATTTTTATTATAAAACAAAGGAAATTCCTTTCAATTGCCTCACTTATATTTCTTCTATATGCAATAGTGTCTGTTGTAAGTATTTTTTTATTTAATGATCCAAATAGCTATTACTATTTTAAAGAAGTAACATTCTTCCCATTTTTCTACCTTTTCGTTTTACTGTTAATAGCTTCTTATCCTATATTAAAATTAAATGAAAAAAAGATACAAAAATTATATTTACCGAGTGACCAAATGGTAATAGCTTTTACACTATTTGTAATAATTGTATTTTTTTTATCTGTGATTGATGTTATCGGTTCCTTTGACCAAATACTTACTAATTTGATAATAGATTCTTCAAAAGCAGGAGACATTTATCTTCAAACTCGAACTGCACAAAGTTCAACTGGAATCAATATTATTGGCGTTTTGGCACCGGCCTTAAGAGATTACCCTCAATTTCTATTATTTTATTTCTTAACCTTCCGAAAGGTTAATAAATTATTAATAATATTACTAATGAGTGTAGTTTTAATTTCTATTCTTTCAGGATTAGTAAATGGACTAAGAGGGAATGTGATTTTCGTTCTTCTTTCATCAGTATTTTGTTACTTTTTTTTTAAAGGATTTTATTCATCAATAGTGAGAAGGAGAATTAAAATTGGGATCCTAATTTCTTTTATAGCAATATCAATCCCTTTTATAGCCATTTCAATAGGAAGATTTGGAACTCCTACTTCAAGCATAGATTCAGGTTATGCGTTAAAAACCTATACAGGGCAATCTTTTTTATATTTCAATAACTATGGCCTCGATGCCAATGGCATTCGAGATGGCGAACGTACTATGAATTTATTTAAAAGGATGGTCTATGATAATGTACCAAAAGGGTGGGAAGAAGTGAGATATAAACATAGAGAAATGAAAATAAATGATGGGGTTTTTAGTACGTTTATAGGTGAATTTACATTAGACTTTGGACCAATAGTAACATTTTTTTTATTTGTTTTATTTTCCATTTTTATGACGATTAAAACAAAAATTAGAGAAACAGCGTATCTCCATCAAACTCTTCTTTTATATTTTATTTGGAATTCAATAACTTTCGGGATCTTTTTATTTCCTTACGCCGATATAAATGGCAATGTGCGGATTATCATTTTTGCTTGCTTATTTATTCTGTTTAAATTTAGTACTCTGAAAAATCATTTTGTTCTTAAAGCTAAAAGATAAAATATAAGGAAGACTATGAGATACATTTTACATAATTTGGGAAAATTATTTTCAATAATTTTCCCTTTTTCGGTATTTAGATTCTTGAGTACTGTAGGAGGTATTTTTTACACTGGTTATATGATTCAAAATTTAAAGTCTGCAGGTAAAAACATTAGGCTCAACAAAAGAACCTTTATTTTAGGTGAAAAATATATATCTTTTGGTAATAATGTAGTGCTTGGGCGTGATGGCCGTATTACTGCCTGGAATAAATATTATTCGCAATCTTTTTCTCCCACGATTTCTATTGGTGACAATGTATCCATTGGTGATAATTTTCATATAACAGCAATAAATTGTATTGATATCCGGGAAAATGTTTTAATGGGCCAAAAGGTAACAATAACAGATAATTCGCATGGCTTAAATTTATTTTCCGAGTTAGATACTGCCCCTGCAAGAAGGAATTTAGTTTCAAAAGGAAGTATCATCATAGACAGGAATGTTTGGATTGGCGATAAGGTAACTATTTTACCCGGAGTAAAGATAGGTCAAGGGGCGATAATTGCAGCCAATTCAGTGGTTTCAAAAGATGTTCCTGAGTATAGTGTTTTTGGAGGAATTCCTGCGAAACTTATTAAGAATTTAAAATAAAATATTGATTTAGTCAAAGTAAATGAAAAACAAAATTAAAATATACGCATATTATTTACCTCAATATCATCCTATAAAGGAAAATGATGAGTGGTGGGGAAAGGGTTTTACTGAATGGGTGAGTGTGGCAAAAGCTCGTCCACTATTCAAAAATCATTATCAACCAATTATACCGGGCGAATTAGGTTTTTATGATTTGCGATTGCCGGAAACAAGAGAACAACAAGCCGAATTAGCCAAAGAACATGGGGTATTGGGATTTTGCTATTGGCATTATTGGTTAGGAAACGGAAAAAGATTATTAGAAAAACCTTTTAATGAAGTTTTAGAATCCAAATCACCTGATTTTCCATTTTTTTTAGGATGGGCCAATCATTCCTGGAAGGGTGTCTTTTTTGGTAGTGGCGGCCAAACATTGGTAGAGCAAACTTATGGTGGATATGAAGATTTCAAATTGCATTTTGACTACTTGTTGAAAGCCTTTGTGGATCCACGATATGTAAGAGTGGATGACAAACCGGTTATTCATATTTTTAATCCAAAAGGAATTCCTGATTGTAAAAAATATATGGAATATTGGCGGAAATTAGCTGTTGATGCAGGTTTGAAAGGATTGCATATCGTGGGAGAAAATTTATTAGTAGAAGAAAAAGAAATTTATGGAGTAGATGCCGTTACTTATTCGCATCATCGTGAAATAGAAAACAGAAATTTTAAGAATAAATATTTTAGATGGATTTCTCGAAATATCTTAAGGATTCCCGGAACCTTAAGAGTCTTCCAATATAAGGATGCGATGAAGTTTTTCTTAAGAAATAAACCCACGCCTTCGGGAGAATATCCATGTCTCGTTCCCGGCTGGGATACAACTGCACGATTGCAAAAGAAGGCAGTTATTTTAAAAGATTCAACTCCGGAATTATTTAAACAGCATGTTTTGGAAGTTTTTGATTCCATTAAACACAAACCGGATGAGGAGAAAATTGTTTATCTAAAATCGTGGAACGAATGGGCAGAAGGTAATTATATGGAGCCCGATATCAAATTTGGTCGAGGATATTTAGAAGCTTTAAGAGACGCGTTGAAAGAGAACGAAGAAAAAACTAACCAATAATAGCAAAAGAAATATTTTGAAAATAGTTGCACTTTTACCAATGAAGGGAAACTCGGAAAGGGTTCCCAATAAAAATTTAAAAGATTTTGCAGGAAAGCCTTTGTACCATTGTGTTTTACAAGCGCTTTTAAATTCAAAACACATTGATGAAATAATAATCAATACGGATAGTGATGCCATCATTGACGATGTGAAAAAAAATTTCCGTCAGAAAGTAAAAATTCACTTACGACCCGATGAAATTAAAGGTGATTTTGTTTCTATGAATCGAATAATTGAATACGATCTAAACCATAGTGATGCGGATATTTATTTGCAAACTCATAGTACCAATCCTCTCTTAAGAACTGAACCGCTCGACGCAGCTATTGAAAAAATGATTGTATTTTTGTCAGAAAATTCAAATTATGATTCCATTTTTTCCGTAACTAAATTACAAACGCGCCTATATAAATCGAATGGTGATCCATTTAATCATAACCCAAATGAACTTTTGAGAACCCAAGATTTAGAACCGTTATTTGAAGAAAATTCTAACTTTTATATTTTCACCAAGAATTCTTTTAATAATGCCGGCCAAAAACGAATAGGAAACAATCCTTTCATGTATGAAATTGATAAAATTGAAGCGGTTGATATTGATGAACCACAAGATTTTATAATCGCCGAATCACTTTATAAATTATTGAGATGATATTGGATAAAATAGAAAATTGGAAACTGTATTTTACCTCTCCCATTTTCGTAGAGATTTTTCAAGAATTGAACAATTTTTCGAAAGATACTCCCAATGGCGTTTATAAAAGTAATGATCATTACTATTTTAAAGTAATGAGTTATGATACAAAATTAGAGGGTGATATTATTGAATCGCATTGCAAAGAAATTGATGTGCAAATTTTATTCTCTGGAAAAGAGCATATCAAAATTTATAATGAAAAATCGGTTTCTGTCAAAAATAGTTATAATGAAGAAACCGATTGCCAATTTTATAATCCGGTAAATCCGCCCATTGCCACGATTGATTTAATTCCGGAATATATGGCAGTTTTTTTCCCGGATGATATTCACCAACCTCAATTGGCAGTGGATGGTACAATAAGTAATTTAAAAAAAGTAGTAATAAAAATTAATGAAGAACTTTTCGCATAGTAATAGCCCCCTAAAGAATAAACTAAACAATCAAGAATTAACGATTGGATCTTGGCTAACAATTCCACATCAATCTGTTATAGAAATTTTAGGAACAGCAGGATTTGAATGGTTAACCATAGATATAGAACACGCCGCCATAAGTATAGAAACGGTGATGAATCTTATTGGCCATATTCAAGGAAATGGAATGCAGGCATTGGTAAGAGTAAGTAAGAATGAGGAAGTGATTATAAAAAGAGTATTAGATGCAGGAGCGGATGGAGTAATTATTCCAATGATAAAAAACAAAGAAGAAGCTATTGAAGCCGTCAATTATGTGAAATACCCACCGCTTGGAAAAAGAGGCGTCGGATTAAATAGAGCGCAAAAATATGGTACGGCTTTTAAGTCATATCAAGAATGGGTCAAAAATGAAGTGGTGATCATTTGTCAAATCGAGCATATTGATGCAGTTACAAACTTAGAAGAAATTTTAGCCGTTCCCGGTATTGATGGAATTATAGTAGGGCCATATGATTTATCAGCATCCATGGGTTACCCCGGCGAATATGATAGAGACGATGTAAAAATAGCGCTGAATAAAATAGATGAAATAACCAAAAAGCAAAATAAACCTTTGGGTTTCCATGTTGTTGATTCAGATCATAAGAAGCTATTAGAGAAAGTGAATAAAGGATATTCCTTCTTAGCATTCAGCTTAGATTTCTTTTTTCTGGGAGATAAGGCTAGAGAGGAAATGAATCTATTAAAAAGTAATTTAAAATGAAAAAAGCATTAGTTTTTGGAGGTTTTGGTTTTCTCGGATATTATTTGGTGAAAGAATTATTGAAAAGAAATTATACGGTAACTGTCGCTGAGATTTCGAGTGAAAAGGAATTAGAAAAAGAAGTAACGTTCATACATTGTGATATTACGAATAAAAACCAAGTGGAAGCAGCATTTCAAAGTGGTGATTACGATGTGGTATACAATTTAGCGGGCTTTGCCAATTTAGATAAAGCAATTAAGAATCCATTGCTTACCATGCAGTTGAATGTGTTGGGGAATATAAATATTATTGAATCTTGTATTGCCCATAAAATCCCAAAATTTATTTATGCCAGCAGTGCCTATGCAGTAAGTACCAAAGGTTCATTTTATGGAATAAGTAAACTTACTTCAGAGAAATTAATAGAAGAATACCACAAAAAATACAATCTCCAATTTGTGATATTGAGATACGGTTCAATTTATTCGGAAAGGTTTTACGACAATAATTATATTTACAGCTTAGTAAAAGATGCCGTCTTAACAGGCGAAATAAATCACAAAGGTGATGGGCATGAAATAAGAGAATATATCCACGCAGCAGACGCCGCGAAATTATCTGTAGATGTAAATGAATCCGCAGAATTTAATAACACTCATGTGATTCTAACGGGTACAGAAAGAATGGAAAGAATGGAATTATTCAATATGATTAAAGAAATTTTGAATAATAAAGTCCAAATCAATTGCAGTGCATCCGGCTATGACAATCATTATCGCTATACTCCTTATTCTTTCGAACCGGCCGTTAGTAAAAAATTAATTGCTAATCCACATATTGATATGGGGCAAGGGCTCTTAGAATGTGTAAGATCAGTGTATAAAAATGAGGAAGAATCTTAGTTCATTCTAAAGAAAAAATCAGATGAAAATTAAATATATCTTCTTCGATTTTGATGGTGTACTTGCAGAATCTGTTCATATCAAAACAGAGGCTTTTAGGCAAATGTATTTACCTCATGGAGATGAATTTGCCGAAAAAGTAGTAACCCATCATGTTGAAAATGGGGGCGTATCAAGGTTTGAAAAATTTAAAATATACAATGGCGAATGGTTGGGTGAAGAAATCGATGAATTACGAATTCTGGAATTAGCTGAAGTATATGGAAATAAAGTGGTAGAAGGAGTGATTCAGAGTAAGGAAGTAAATGGTGCGACGGATTTCTTAAAGAATGCCGACCACTTTCACAAATATGTAATCACCGGAACTCCAACCCACGAAATCCGAATTATTTTGGAGAAGAGAAATATGAATCAATATTTTATTGAAGCTTTTGGTTCTCCGGAAAAAAAAGATTTTTGGGTGAGGAAAATAATAAATGAAAACAAAATTAATCCTGCTGAATGCGTATTCATAGGAGATGCTTTAGCAGATTACGAAGCCGCTGCGAGCAATAAAATTCCCTTTATTTTAAGAGAAACTCCTGAAGCGAAACATTTATTTTTGGATTTTAATGGTCCGAGAATCAATGACCTAAGCTCGCTTCATCAAATCTTGCAAAAAGATTTTGGCGGATAAAATTTATTAATAAAATAAGCAAATGAAGGTATTACTTACATCAACTTCTTTTCAAGATACTCCTGGGGCGCATCACGATTTATTAAAAAACCAAGGGTTTGAAATAGATTTTCTTAGAGGCCCTGTTACTGAAGAAATTTTGCTGCCCATAATCGATCAATACGATGCGGTTATTTGTGGTGATGATGAGTACACGGAAAAAGTATTAGAAAAAGGTAAAAAAGGAAATTTAAAATTTCTTTCAAAATACGGTGTAGGATTAGATAAGGTCAATTTAGAAGCCGCTGAGAAGTTAGGCATTCGCGTTTGCAATTGCCCTGGAGTAAATCAGGTTTCTGTTGCTGAACATGTACTGGCTTTGCTTTTCGCTTTTGAAAAAAATATACATCTACAATTTCAAACCACTAAAAACGGAAGTTGGCATCGCTTAACCGGAAATGAAATAGAAGGTAAAACGATAGGTGTAATTGGATTAGGAGCTGTAGGTAAAGAATTAGTAAAAAAATCATTGGCATTAGGGATGAATGTTTACGGGTATGACATTCATTCTGATAAAAATTTTTTGGAAAGATTTCCTGAATTAAATTTCACAACAAACATTGATGAAATTTATGCTCTGTGTGATGTAATAAGTTTACACATTCCTCCTACAAAGGAAACAGACAGTTTGATAAATGAAGATGTGATTTTCAACAAACTCAAGAAATTCCCAATAATTATCAATACAGCACGAGGGAAATTAATTGACGTAGATGCAGTAATCAAGGGATTAAAAGAAAAAAAAAAATCAGAGGATATTTGGCAGATGTTTTAGCAATTGAGCCGATGTGTGAGAATGAAAAATTGAAAGGACTTGATAACGTAATTATTACACCTCATGTAGGTTCGAGAACTTTCCAAAGTGTAGTAAAACAAGGAACAAAAGCGGTGGAAAATTTAATAAACTGTATTAAAGAATTTAAAAATGAAGGGTAAAATTACCAATATATTAGTAAGACTATCTTACTATCCAAGATTAATTATTGACTCTTTATTATTCATGTTAATCAAGAATGATTATTCCTTACTGGATAAATTTAAAGATCAAGATTGCTTAATTGTAGGAAACGGACCAAGCTTAAATATAACACCGCTGGAAAAGATAAATATGTTGTCAATGGGAATGAATAAAATTAATATTCTTTTTGATAGAACTACATGGCGACCTGATGTAATCGTTTGTGTGAACGGATTGGTAATCAGACAAAATTTGGATTTTTATAATAGTACCACTATACCTCTCATTTTACCAATCAAATCCCTTTACTTAGGTATAAAACGCAGGCCTAATATCATATTCATTAAAATTTCGGATTCAGTTTACTTTCAAGAAAATATTAAAAAACCTATGGGAATAGGCAGCACAGTTACTTTCACCTGTATGCAAATTGCCGCATTTGCGAAAGTAAAATCTGTAAATATCGTAGGTGTCGATCATAATTTTAAATATACCGGGAACAAAATAGAAATCCATGAAGGCGATGATTTGAATCATTTTGATCCGAATTACTTTAAAGACAAACTTTGGGGGCTTCCGGATTTAGATGGAAGTGAGATAGCTTATAAGATTGGAAAGAATTATTTTGATAATCACGGAATACCGATAACAGATTTTACAATTGGAGGCAAATTGCAAATTTTCCCTAAAAGTGAGATCGATCAGTTATTAAAAAACGAGGAAGTTCAATTATGATTTATTAATAGATTTCCCAACGTTTGTTCACTCTAAAAATTTATTTTTCAGGATCATGTTAAAAAACAAAACCCTTCTCATTACGGGCGGTACCGGATCGTTTGGCCATGCAGTTCTTCATCGTTTCCTGCATACCGATCATTTTAAAGAAATACGCATTTTTAGCCGTGATGAAAAAAAACAGGATGATATGCGCAATCAGCTAAAAAATGAAAAACTCAAATTTTATATAGGTGATGTGCGCGACTATTCGAGCATAGAGGGTGCAATGCACGGCGTAGATTATGTATTTAATGCTGCAGCATTGAAGCAGGTTCCTTCCTGCGAATTTTTTCCTATGGAAGCTGTAAAAACAAATGTGATAGGTACACAAAATACTATTAATGCAGCCATTGCAAATAAGGTTGCTAAAATTATTTGTTTAAGTACCGACAAAGCTGCTTACCCAATTAATGCGATGGGAATTTCAAAGGCAATGATGGAAAAAGTTTCTATCGCTGCTTCCAGAAATGTTCCGGCAAATCAAACTACAATTTGCCTTACACGGTACGGAAATGTAATGGCGTCAAGGGGTTCAGTAATTCCCTTATTCTTGAAGCAAATAAAAAGCGGCGAACCTTTAACCATTACTGATCCTAAAATGACGCGCTTTTTAATGTCACTAACAGAGGCGGTTGAGTTGGTTTTATTTGCATTTGAACATGGTAACCAAGGTGATCTATTTGTAAATAAAGCTCCGGCCGGAACCATTGGTGATCTGGCGCAGGCATTAAAAGAATTGTGCAATTCAAAAAGTGAAATTAAAGTAATTGGAACGCGGCACGGTGAAAAATTGTATGAAACATTATGCACACGTGAGGAAATGATTAAAGCAGAGGATATGGGTGAATTTTACAGGGTACCTGCTGACAATAGGAATTTAAATTATAACCGATATTTTTCTGAAGGAGAAACAGATCTTTCAAAAGTGGAAGATTACCATTCTCACAATACCCAGCAATTAGGGGTAGAAGGAATGAAAAAATTATTGGTAAAATTACCGTTAATTCAAAAAGAAGTTTTCGGAAAAGAGGTGCCACAAATGCCGGGATAAAAAATAATTGCTAATGTTTAAATTATAATTATTTAGTAGGAAATGAATGTAAAGATGGAAAAATTAGTTGGTGTAATTCAAGGAGGTAAACATGTGGATGCAAGAGGACAATTAATTTTCTTCAATGATTTTGATATGAAATTGATTCGGCGTTTTTATTTAATCGAACATCCGGATACTTCAGTAGTTAGGGCTTGGCAGGCACATAAAATAGAACAGAAATGGTTTCATGTTTTGAAAGGAGCCTTCAAAATAATTTTAGTACAACCTGATAATTGGGCAAACCCTTCGCTGGATTTACCCCATCAGGAATTTATTTTGAAAAATGGGGACAATCAAATCATCCATGTTCCGGGTGGCTTCGCCAGTGGGTTTAAGGCAATAGAACCGGGTTCACAATTCCTTGTTTTTTCAGATTTTGCAATGTCGGATGCAGGAAGTGACGATTATCGGTTTGATAAAAACCTTTGGTATAATTGGGAATGATTTTTTAAAAAATTCTAAATTGGTTTGAGTTCCTAAAAAATTTTTAATGAAAAAAATTGGAATAACCGGTCAGTCCGGATTTGTTGGAAAACATTTATACAATACAATAGGATTGTTTCCGGATGAATTTGAAAGGGTTGATTTTGATAAATCATCTTTTGATGATGCAGAAAATTTAGATGCCTTTGTAAAGAAGTGCGATGTAATTGTTCACCTGGCTGCTTTGAACAGGCACAATGATCCGAAAGTAATTTATGAAACCAATACTTCGTTGGTAAAATTATTAGTAGCATCCCTGGAGCGTACAAAAAGTAAAGCACATATTTTATTCTCTTCCTCTTCACAGGAAGAGAGAGATAACCTTTACGGCCAATCAAAAAAGGAAGGCCGTAAAATGTTTGAGGATTGGGCTCAACATTCTGGAGGCAATTTTACAGGAATGATCATTCCAAATGTTTTTGGTCCATTTGGGCATCCTTTTTATAATTCTGTGGTTGCCACTTTTTGTCACCAGATTAGTAGAAATGAAAATCCAAAAATTGAAGTTGATGGAACATTAAAATTAATTTTTGTTACAGAACTGGTTGCAATTATGTTACATGAAATTAGGAAGTCGATAAGTAATGGTCTCTTTATTGTTCCTCATACTGCTGAATATAAAGTTTCAGATATTTTAAGTTTGCTTCAAAAATATAAAAGTGAATACCAGGATAAAGGAATTATTCCCGGCATTGATTCTATATTCGAATTAAATCTTTTCAATACTTATCGGTGTTATATGGATATTGAAAATTATTTTCCGGTAAAATTTACTGAACATACTGATCCTCGTGGTGCATTTGTAGAAGTGATTAGATTGAACGTAGGTGGGCAGGTATCTTTTTCTACGACAGTCCCAGGCATTACACGTGGTAATCATTTTCATACCCGTAAAATAGAAAGATTCGCAGTCATTAAAGGAAAGGCACTTATTCAACTTCGTCAAATAGGAACTGACAAAATAATGAATTTTGAATTGGACGGCGATCAGCCGGCATATGTTGACATGCCTATCTGGTTTACGCATAATATTAAAAACATTGGTGAAGAAGAATTGTATACTATTTTCTGGATCAATGAATTTTTTAATCCGGATGATGCGGACACCTATTTTGAAACAGTGTGAGAAAGGTAAGAAGGTTGAATTGGTGATTGGTGATTGGTGATTGGTGATTTGTAAATAATGATTGATCATGAAAACCCACAAGGATTTAGATGTTTGGAAGTTAAGTGTAGATTTAGTAACTTTTATTTATCATGTAACAGCAAAATTTCCTAAAGAAGAAATCTTTGGGTTATCTAATCAAATTAGGAGAGCTTCTGTTTCTATTCCGAGCAATATTGCTGAAGGTGCCGCGCGACATTCATCAAAAGAATTTATTCAATTTTTATATATTGCTTTGGGAAGTCAGCAGGAAGTGGATACCCAATTACTAATTGCTTACAAACTTCAATTTATTACTGAAGACCAATACTTAGAATTAAAACTTAAGATTGAAACAATAGGAAAACTTTTGAATGGACTAATAAAATATTTAAAATCAAATGTCAAATAACAATTCACCTATCACTAAATTAAAAGTAATGACGGTTGTTGGTACCCGACCTGAAATAATTCGTTTATCAAGGGTAATGGCGGCTTTAGATGCTTCAGAAGCCATCGATCATATTATAGTTCACACAGGGCAAAACTATGATTATGAATTAAACGAAATATTTTTTAGTGATTTAGGAATTCGCAAACCCGATCATTTTTTAAATGCAGCCGGTACCACTGCAACAGAAACGGTGGGTTTGATATTGATAAAAATAGATCCACTATTAGAATCGGAAAGACCGGATGCATTCTTAGTATTGGGTGATACCAATAGTTGCCTTTGCGCTATTCCGGCAAAGAAACGACATATTCCTATTTTTCACATGGAGGCCGGTAACCGTTGTTTTGATCAACGTGTACCAGAAGAAACTAACAGAAAAATTGTAGATCATGTTTCTGATATAAACCTTACTTATAGTGATATAGCCCGTGAGTATTTATTAAGAGAAGGTTTATCTGCCGACAGGATTATTAAAACAGGATCTCCTATGTTCGAGGTTTTAAATTATTATTTACCCGGAATAAATGCAAGTGATGTATTAAAAAGATTAGAACTTGAAAAAAATAAATTTTTTGTTGTTTCAGCCCACCGCGAAGAGAATATAAATAGTGAGGCAAATTTTAAAGGTTTGATTGATAGCTTAAATATGGTGGCTGAGAAATATCGTCTACCCATTATTGTTAGTACCCATCCTCGAACTCGAAAAATGATTGAATCTAAAAAAGTAGAAGTGAGACCCGAGATCCGTTTTTTAAAACCTTTAGGATTTATTGAATACAACGCATTACAAATGCATTCATTTGCAGTTCTGTCAGACAGTGGAACCATTTCTGAAGAATCTTCCATTTTAAATTTTCGTGCCCTCAACATTAGGCAGGCACACGAACGTCCAGAAGCTATGGAAGAGGCCTCTGTTATGATGGTAGGTTTAAGCCCTGAAAGAATATTACAAGGGTTAACCCAATTACAACATCAGGAGGTAGGAGAAAATCGGAATTTAAGAAATGTGACAGATTATTCAATGCCCAATGTTTCTGAAAAAATGGTAAGAATTATTCTGAGCTACACTGATTATGTGAATAGAGTGGTGTGGAGTAAAAAATTATGAATTTAAAGCAATCAAGAAGAAGGAAAATATTAATTATCTCTGCCGTTTTTCCTCCGGAACCTGTAGTGTCAGCAAGGCTTTCATGGGATATTGCAAATGAATTATCTATTCATGACGATGTGATAGTTTTGGCTCCCCGTCCAAGCCGCCCCAAAGGATTTATTTTCAAAGATGTAATTGAGATTAAAAAATTTCAACTTGTTTATTTGGATTCCTTTATATTTCCTGATTCAGGTTTATCTGGAAGAGTAAAAGAAAGTTACAGTTTGGGAAAATGTAGTGCTAAATACATTTCAAAAAATAAAAATGATATTGATTGTATTTATATAAATTCTTGGCCGCTTGCCTCTCAATTTTTAATTGTAAAGGCTGCAAAGAGATTTAATATTCCTTGTGTGATACATATCCAAGATATTTACCCGGAATCTTTAATGAATAAATTACCCAAATTCGCTCGTACTTTTTTTTACCAATTACTTTTACCGTTTGATAAATATATTTTACGTAATGCAACAAAAATTTTAGGAATCTCAGAGAAAATGATTTCTTATTTATCTACCACAAGAAATATTGAAAAGTCAAAATTTACGCTAGTTCGAAATTGGCAAGATGATAATTTATTTTTAAACTTTGTGCCGCAAAAGGACTCTTCTTCACCTTTTACTTTTATGTATGTCGGAAGTCTTAGTCCAAGTGCAGGAGTTGAAATATTATTGCAAGCTTTTCATCACGCGAAATTGGATACAAGTAGATTATTAATTGTTGGTGATGGAGCAGAAAAAGAAAAATGCGTGGAATTAACTAAAAAATTGGATATCCAAAATGTATATTTTTTAGAAGTGATACCAGAAAGGGTAGCAGAAATGCAAGCACAAGCAGATGTATTGCTCTTACCTTTGAAAAAAGGGATATCTTTAAATGCAACACCATCCAAATTAACCGCATATTTGTTATCGGCTAAACCTATAATTGCGTGTGTAGAGCCTGAAAGCGATGTAGCTAAAATTATAAATGAGACGGATTGTGGATTAATAGTAGAGCCGGAAAATATAGAAGCTATTGCTACATGTATGAAAAATGTCCATTCAATTACTAAATATGAATTAGAATTGAAAGGTAGAAGAGGTAGGGAGTACGCTAATTTACATTTGACAAAAAATGCTAACCTTGGAAAAATTGTCAATCTTCTTGATGCTATTACATCATGAAAATAAAAGTAGTTTCAAAACAAGAAATAAATTCAGTAGTGAAGGTTCACAACGAATCTTTCCAAGGATTTTTTCTCACAGAATTGGGTAATCATTTTTTAAAAATATATTACGAGAGTATTCGAAAAAATTCTAAAGGTATTCTATTGGGTTATTTTGAAGGCGGTCAGTTATATGGTTTTGCCGCCGCTACAACTTTATCAAAAGGGTTCAATAAAAATTTAATTAAATCTAATTGGTTTCCATTTTCTTTAATAGGAATCAAATTGTTGGTAACCCGAATGCATGCACTGATAAGGCTTTTCAAAAATTTTTCTAAGACAAGTACATCCGTTACAGATAACGAGGATTATGCAGAACTCTTATCTATTGGCGTTTCCCATGAAAGGCAAGGAATGGGAATTGGCAAAAAGTTGCTAATAGAATTAGAGAAAAAAATGCAATTAGAAGGTTGTTCAAAATTATCGTTGACAACTGATTTTCACAATAATGAAAAGGCTGTCGGGTTTTATAAAAATCTAGGTTATGATATTTATTACGATTTTATAACCTATCCAAATAGAAAAATGTATCGAATGATTAAAGAAATAAACAAAATATGAAAATAAATTTTGCACCGCCTTATATTGATGAATCTGTAATAGATGAAGTTGTGGATTCATTAAAATCCGGCTGGATTACCACAGGGCCAAAGGTCAAAGCTTTAGAACAAGAGATCAAAAATTTTGTAAACGCTGAAGAAGTTTTATGCGTGAATTCATGGACATCAGGAGCCATGATGATGCTGAAATGGTTAGGAGTACAACCGGGCGATGAAGTGATTGTACCGGCTTACACTTATAGTGCTACCGCATTAGCTGTTCTACACGTAGGCGCCACACCTGTAATGGTTGATTCTAATGAAGATTTCAATATCTCGGTAGAAGGAATTAGAAAAGCAATTACTTCAAAAACTAAAGCAATTATTCCTGTAGATATTGCCGGTTTTCCATGCGATTATGAGAAAATAATGGCAGTTGTAAAGGATGCTGCAATTCAAAAACTTTTTACTGCGAATTCTTCTGTTCAGGAAAAATTGGGCCGAATTTTAGTCATGAACGATGCAGCTCATTCTTTAGGAGCTTTTTACCAACCGGGCATCCGTACCGGATGCGAAACTGATGTGGCAATCTTTTCGCTTCATGCTGTGAAAAATGTGACTACAGCCGAAGGTGGAGCCATTTGTTTAAACCTTCCTGTTCCTTTTGATAATGCTGAACTGTATATTTCGTTGCGTCAAATGACCCTAAATTGTCAGACAAAAGATGCTTTTTCAAAAAGTAAGGCGGGTGGATGGAGGTATGATATTACAGGTTTTGGAATGAAAATAAATATGGCAGATATTAATGCCGCCTTAGGTTTAGCTCAAATGCGGCAATACGATTATCTTCTAAAAGAACGCAAAAGAGTTTTCAATCAATACACAGAGATCTTAAAAAAATATTCATGGGCGATATTACCTCCCTCCATAGTTGATGGGAAAGAAACCTCTTACCATATTTTTGCCTTGCGCATTCAAGGAGCATCAGAGTTGCAAAGAGATCTAATTATTGATGAGATTTCAAAACATGAAGTGGCAGTGAATGTGCATTTTATTCCGTTGCCTATGCTTACCTTTTTTAAAAACATGGGGTATAAAATTGAAGACTATCCTATTTCTTATCAGAATTTTTCTAACGAAATTTCGCTTCCTATTTATCCTCAACTTACAGAAGAAGAAATAGATTTCGTAACTACTACTCTTATTTCAGCATATGAAAAAGTGTATGAAATGGAAATAATTCCTTCTAATTAAATAATTTCTCTACAGTTTCTAAATTTTAAATTTATTTAGTCTTAAAAGCTTTGAGAAAATATTTTTTTAATAAATTTTTATAAATTAACGATAGAAAATATAGCATGAGAATTTTTTGGATTGGATTTCATGTTGAAGGAAGGTTTGCTTTTGATTATTTATTAAAGAATAATTATTTGGTGGGAGCGATGTCATTGACCCAAGTAGCTGCTAATAAACGAAGTGGGGTTTTTGATTATAAGACGCCGTCAAGAAAATATTATATTCCATTTTATGAGGTTGAACATGTGAATGATTCTACTTCTATTGATTATATAAAAGCAACGAATCCTGACTTGTTGATTGTGTTAGGGTGGAGTCAGATTTTAAGCGAAGAAGTTTTATCCATTCCAAAAATTGGAACGATAGGGGCTCATGCTTCGTTGCTTCCAAAAATGCGAGGCAGTGCTCCTATCAATTGGGCAATAATAAAAGGACTTTCGCAAACGGGCAATACATTGATTTGGTTAGATGCCGGAGTTGATACAGGTAAAATAATAGATCAAATAAAATTTGATATAGAAGTGTACGATTCGTGTAATTCATTATATGAAAAAGTAGCAAGATCAAATGCTATTATGTTAGAAAAATCTTTGCCATTGATTTCTTTAAAGGGTAGAATAGGATATCAACCAATTGAAGATGATGAACTTTTACCGAGAAGAAAACCCTCGGATGGATTAATTAATTTTCAGAGTTCGGCTCAAGAAATATATGATTTTATTAGAGCCTTAACGCAGCCTTATCCGGGTGCATTTTTTTATTATCAAGATAAAAAAGTAACCATTTGGAAAGCCGGTTTGATTACATCCGATTCATCGATTCCTGTAAAACCTTCAATTGATTTTATATATAGTTTTGATAATAAATATTGCGGAATTGGATTGAAAGTAAAAGGAGGAACAATTATTATACACGAAATTCAAGTAGAAAAGAAAATTATTAAAGGTAAAAAACTACACAAATTTTTTATTAAAGGCGATAAAATATGAGAAAAAAAAGTATTGGTAATAGCTGCTCATCCTGATGATGAATTGTTGGGCTGTGGCGGTACAGTAGCCAAGCATGTATTGAAAGGCGATCAGGTAACTTCAATAATTGTATGTGAGGGTGATTCTTTAAGGTATGATGGGTTGAGTGAGAATCATCAAAGCCAAATATTTAAAGCGGCAGAGGTACTCGGTGTTAAGGATATTCGATCATTACAATTTCCGGATCAAAGATTAGAAACCATTATCCTTACGGATTTGATAGAACCTATTTTAAACATTGTGAGAGAAATTAAACCTCAAATAATTTATTGCCAATTTGGAGGAGATATCAACAGAGATCATAAAATACTTTTTGAAGCTATCTTAGTTGCAACAAGACCTACAGAGGAATTTATTGAAAGTATTTATGCATTCGATACAGTATCCTCTACTGAATGGGGATTTCCTCGAAATTTTGTTCCTGACACATGGATAGATATCTCCTCTACTTTAGAAATAAAATTAAAAGCAATGTCGATGTATAAAACAGAGTTAAGAGATTATCCTCATCCAAGGTCATTAAAAGCTATCGAATATAAAGCCTACGCAACGGGTGCAGAGTGTTTAATGGAGGCAGCGGAGGCTTTTATTACTGTAAGGAGAACTCTTAGAAATATTGAGGATGTTTAACAGAATTATAGCCTTAATTTCAATAATAGTATTAGCTCCAATTTTGATAATTACTGCATTAGGCATACTTATTTCAGATTGGGGGCCAATCTTATTCCAAGCTAAGAGAGCTGGAAAAAATGGGGTAAGTTTGGATGTTTTGAAATTCCGAACTATGAGAGTAAATCATTCGGCTACCTCAAAAATTACAAGCACCAACGATCCAAGAATTTTTCCATTTGGAAAATTATTAAGATTATTAAAAATTGATGAATTACCTCAATTATTCAATATCATTAAAGGTGAAATGAATATAGTAGGTCCGCGACCTGAAGATTTATTTATCGTTGAAAATTTTTATGATGAAATTATGTGGGAAAGTTTAAACGTTAATCCCGGTTTAGCAAGTCCGGGTAGCTTATATAACTATACTCATGTAGAGAATAGTTTAAACGAAGACAATGTTGAACAAGTCTACACAAATAAGATATTACCTTTAAAAGTGAGAATGGATGTAATTTATGTTAGAGAAAAATCCATTTGGTATGATATTCAAATTGTGGTGAAAACAATAATTATTATTCTTCAAAAAGCATTTGGAAAAAAAATTTTTAAATTACCTACAGAATATTTCAAAGCTCAAAATATTTAAATTCCCTACGCTTTTTATATTCTCTTAATTTTCTTTGATGACATCTCATAAAATAGCTATTATAGGTCTTGGGTATGTAGGGCTACCTTTAGCAGTAGAATTTGCAAAGCAATTTCCTGTTTTGGGGTTTGATATTCAGGTTTCAAGAGTGGAAGAATTACAAATGGGAAAGGATCATACACAACAAATCGATCTTCTATAGATCTGGAATCTGTTTTAAAATGCTCTGATGAAAAAGGTTTAATTTTTTCTTCGGATTATCAAAAATTAAAGGATTGCAATGTTTTTATAATTACAGTTCCTACTCCTATAGATCATTTTAAGGCTCCAGATTTGCGATCCCTTATAACAGCATCAGAAATGATTGGTTCGGTTTTAAAAAATGGGGATATAGTCATTTACGAATCGACTGTTTATCCCGGATGCACTGAAGAAATTTGTGTACCTGTATTGGAGAAAGTTTCAGGCTTAGTTTTTAATAAAGATTTTTTTGTAGGGTATTCTCCTGAAAGAATAAATCCGGGTGATAAAATAAATACTTTAACCAAAATAAAGAAAGTCACTTCTGGCTCCACATCCGAAATAGCCGAAATAATAAATGTTCTATACAGTTCTATCATAACGGCGGGTACTCATAAAGCACCGAGCATTAAAGTTGCAGAAGCTTCGAAGGCGATTGAGAATGCCCAAAGAGATGTGAACATTTCTTTTGTAAATGAATTAGCTTTAATATTTGATAGGTTAGGCATTGATACAAATGATGTTTTGGAAGCTGCGGCAACAAAATGGAATTTTTTAAGGTATAAGCCCGGTTTAGTAGGTGGTCATTGCATAGGAGTTGACCCTTACTATTTAGCACACAAAGCACAAATGGTGGGTTACCATCCCCAGGTAATTTTATCAGGTAGAAGAGTGAATGATCAAATGGGTGCTTTCGTTGCTGATAAAGTTGTCAAATTGATGATTCATAAAGGGCATACCATTAAAGGATCTAAAGTTTTGATTATGGGTATTACTTTTAAAGAAAATTGTCCGGATGTTAGAAACACGCGGGTGATGGATATTTACCATGAATTGATTTCTTTTGGTTTGGATGTAGATATTGTAGATCCTTGGGCTGATAAAATTGAGGTAAAACAAGAATATGGTTTAGATATTTTAAATGAAGTGAATGGGCTTGACGGATATGATTCCATAATAGTTGCAGTAGCTCATGATGAATTCTTGAAATGTGATTTTAAAAATTTCAAAAAAAATAATGGAATTATTTATGATACAAAAGCATTTTTAGATCGAAACATAGTAGATGGTAGATTATAATCCCATAAAAAAATCCAAAAATAAATCAGAACAAAAAAATAAAAATTATTTGAGTCTTTGGCATCTTTTTTGAAATAAAGATTATCTTTATATTAAAGTAACTACTTTTGCCAAACACACACAAACTACTTATCAATAAATTAAAATGAGTCACTCAAATTTCTTAAATAAAATATTTAAGTTCATTCGGAATCGCCCTACCGCCCCCAGATGGATTATATTTTTATTAGATTTAGGGATTTGCACATTCGCTTTATTGTACGCTTACTTGCTCAGGTTTAATATGGACTTTGAGTTGGTTATTGGTTTTAATTTAATCATCCCTGTTACCGTTCTTGGGCTTTTAAATATATTTTTCTTTAAAATATTTCGTACTGCCGAAGGGATAATTCGTTTGTCAAGTGCGCAAGAAGGGTTAAGATGTATCTCTGCAGTTTTTTGGTCTTGTGCAGTATTATTATTGTCAATTGCATTTAGCGCGGCATTAGGATGGGATTACTTAGTTCCCATTTCTGTAATATTTATTTATTTTTTTATTGCCTCATTTTTACTATTTGCTTACAGAGTTTGGGTAAAACAGTTGTACAACAGAAGTATCCAAAGAAGAAAAACAACAGAGAATGTAATCGTTTTTGGAAAAACGAAAGATGGGGCTTTGCTAAAAGGAGCAATAGAATCTATCAATGGAGGCCAATATAATGTGATTGGATTTGTAGATGAAGACCCGGTATTTTGGGGAAAATCTATCGATCATGTAAAAATTTACCCATTCGATTATCTCAAAGTCTTAATAAAAAAATTTCCCATAGAAACTCTTTTTCTTTCTTCAGACGATATAGATTTGGAATTGAAAAACAAAATCGTAGATTATTGTTTGGAAGCAGATCTCAGTATAAAAGTAATACCTGCGATGCAAAAATGGGTAGATGGTCAATTACAGAATCGACAAATCAAAGATTTAAAAATTGAAGATTTATTAAATCGACCAAGTATAAAATTAGCACCGGCGCATATCCAAAATTATTTAGCAGGTAAAAGAATATTGGTTACCGGAGCTGCGGGTTCCATTGGAAGTGAAATCGTGAAACAATTAGCCAGAATTAATGTAGAATTATTAATTCTGTGCGACAATAGAGAAACCGGTTTATACGAATTACAATACCAATTAAGTCAACAATTATGCGATGCAGATAAAATAGTCGTAAGAATTAGTGATGTAAGAAATCCGGATGTAATGGAGGACCTATTTGCTACGTATAAACCGCAAATTGTATTTCATGCAGCAGCATACAAACACGTTCCTCTTATGGAACAACATCCCTGTCAGGCTATACTTAACAACGTAAAAGGCACGAAGATTCTTGCTAATCTTTCCATTAGGTATGGTATAAAAAGATTTGTAATGGTTTCGACCGATAAAGCCATTAATCCTACCAATGTAATGGGGGCTACCAAAAGAGTTGCTGAAATGTATGTAGCAGAGTTACAAAAAAATCAAACAAATATTCCGCGGATGCCACTCGGAAACTTTGATGTTATAGATTCTAATGGATTTTCGACAAAGATGGGTAATACAAAATTTATAACTACCCGTTTTGGGAATGTCTTAGGTTCCAATGGTTCAGTAATTCCTCGATTTCAAGATCAGATTGAAAAAGGCGGACCTGTTACAGTAACTCATCCCGATATTACAAGATATTTTATGACAATTCCTGAAGCTTGTTCATTGGTTCTGGAGGCAGGAACAATGGGACACGGAGGTGAAATTTTTATATTTGATATGGGCGAACCGGTGAAAATTATAGATTTGGCACGAAAAATGATTAAGTTAGCTGGATTGATTCCGGATAAAGATATTAAAATAGAATTTTCCGGTTTGAGGCCCGGTGAGAAACTGTATGAAGAATTATTAAGTAAGTATGAGGAAATTATTCCAACTCATCACAAAAAGATAATGATTTCAAAAGTAAGTAACCCGAATAATGGAAGAATAATTGAGAATATTGATTATTTGATTGAACTGGCAGAAAATAATAAAAAAAGAGAATCTGTAATGCAAATGAAAATTACGGTTCCGGAGTATAAAAGTAAAAATTCAGAATATGAAGAATTGGATAAATCAGAAATTAGTGATGTTTATTCCGTTTCAGGTTAGTATATTTGCATTAAATTACTAATCTAAATAAAAAGAAAACTGTAATTACAGAGTAACAAAAAAATTAAGTATAAAAAAATTTATAACGATTGTATCAATAATTTAAAAAAAAATCTAACTTACATTCACAAAAACTAAAAACGATGATCAAATTTATCACAAAAACAACACTAACAGCAGTTTTATTGCTAGGAGCAATAACTATGTTTGCACAAACGCCCTTTTCCGGCAGTCAAGATTTTAGGAAATTTTCAATAGGCATAAATGCTGGTGCCCTTACTCCGTCAGTAATTACGGGAGGAAGTAATGATTATACGAAGTCTAAATATACTTTAGGCTACGGTGCAAACCTTAAATACCAATTTACTCATTATTTTGCTTTACAAGCGAATTTCTTAAAAGGTAAATTAGAAGGTGATAATACCAGAAAATTAAGTAATGGTAATTTACCTGCAGATCCTAATGCTAAGTTTAGCACAGATTTGAAATATGCAATTGATTTAGCAGCCGTATTTACCTTTGGTAATATCAATTGGTTGAGCAAAAAATCAACGGTAGTTCCTTATGTTTCACTTGGAGGAGGTTATTTAAGTTTTGATAATACCGCGACTACTGTTAATCCTAGTGCTGCAAATCAGGAAAAACAAGGATTTTATGTTCCTGTAGGCGCTGGCTTGAAATTTAATCTTTCAAATGCTGTTAACTTAGATTTGGGTTATAAAGCAAATTTCTATGACCATGATAATCTAAACGGTACGCAAAAATATGGTGGAACTCACAAAGACAAATTTTCTTACATGTTCTTAGGTTTGGAATTTGCTTTAGGCAAGCCGGGTGCTCCTCAGTTAATGTTTGATAACCCAGCTGCTCGTGTAAGCGATATGTTACAGACCCAAGTTTCTAACATGCAAACTAAAGTGGATGCTTTAGCTTCTCAGTTGAGCTTAACTGATTCTGATGGTGATGGCGTTCCTGATCAATTCGATAAAGAACCTAACACACCTGCAGGATACCCAGTAGATTTCCGTGGTGTATCATTAGATACAGATGGTGACGGTGTTCCTGATGGTCGTGATAAAGAAAAAGTCACACCTACTAATTGTCAACCTGTAGATGCTGATGGTGTTGGAACTTGTCCGGTACCTGCTTGTTGCTCAGGAATGGGTTCTGGTACTAACAAAGTTTGTAACTTAGGCGATATGCCAAGTATCTCTTTCAGTGGTAACTCTTCAATGTTGAGTGACGACGCTAAAGTGATGTTATCAACTGTAGCTACTAAAATGAAAGCAAACCCTAATTGTACGATTACTGTTACTGCCTACCCTGCTTCAACTAAAGCATCACAAGCAGTTAGCAATGCAAGATTGAATGCAATTAAAAATTATCTTTCTGATAAAGAGGGTATTACTAAAGACCGCGTTATGACAACTAACGAAGTTGGTAATGCTTCTAATACAGTAGATGTAAGATCTAACTAAGAAGATTTTAAAATAAAATATAAAAAAAGCCTCTCGAATTCGAGAGGCTTTTTTTATATAATTCATTCTCTACAATTGCTTTATTACTTCTAAATTTGCAGTATGTTAAACATTAGTAATCGAGGGCGAGAAATGCCATCTTCTCCCATAAGAAAATTGGTTCCATTTGCTGAAGCCGCGAAAAAAAGAGGCACCAAAATTTATCATTTAAATATCGGCCAACCTGATATTGAAACTCCGCCAAGTGCATTGGCTGCTGTGAGAAACACTACATTCAAAGTTTTAGAATATAGCCATAGCGCGGGAAATGAAAGCTATAGAAAAAAATTAGTTGAGTATTATCATTCTGTAAATATTGATGTGAATACAGATGAAATCATCGTTACGACCGGAGGAAGTGAAGCTATTTTATTCGGATTTTTAAGTTGTCTAAATCCCGGTGATGAGGTATTAATTCCTGAACCTTTTTATGCGAATTACAATGGATTTGCCATCACTGCCGGAATATCTGTAAAGCCCATTACTTGTAGCATTGAAACAGGATTCGCATTGCCTCCCATGCATGAATTAGAAAAACAAATTTCTTCAAAAACAAAAGGGATTGTGATCTGTAATCCAAATAATCCCACCGGATATTTATATTCTTTGGAAGAAATGGAAGTACTGGCTTCGTTGATTAAAAAACATCATCTCTATTTATTTTCTGATGAAGCTTACAGAGAATTTTGTTATGAAGGTACGCATCATAGCGCAATGAATTTGAAAGGTGTGGAAGAGAATGTTATTCTTATGGATACGGTTAGTAAACGCTACAGTGCTTGTGGGGCAAGGGTTGGAGCGTTTATCACCAAAAATAAAGAAGTGATTGCTACGGCTATGAAATTTGCGCAAGCAAGATTAAGTCCGCCCGAATTCGGACAAATTTTAGCAGAGGCAGCAGTAGATTTACCTAAAGATTATTTTGAAAAAACTAAAGCAGAATATTTATCTCGACGTGATACGCTTGTAAAAAGATTGAATCAAATTCCCGGAGTTTTTTGTCCTAATCCGGGAGGAGCTTTTTATGCAATGGCTTCTTTACCTGTTGATGACGCCGATACGTTTTGCCAATGGCTTTTAGAATCTTTTGAATACAAAGGTGCAACAATAATGTTGGCACCCGCTTCTGGATTTTATAGCACACCGGGATTAGGTAAAAAAGAAGTCAGGCTTGCTTATGTGCTGGAAAAAACAGCAATCAACGAAGCGATGGATTGTCTGGAAAATGCATTGGTGGCTTATCCTGGCCGCCAACAATAAAATAAATTAATTATTGCTACTTTTTGTATGGTCAATTTTACACAAAGTATTATCTTCGCCGCCCAAAATGCATATTGGTAGGTCGGGGTAGCTCAGCTGGTTAGAGCATCGGATTCATAACCCGAAGGTCGGCGGTTCAAGTCCGCTCCCCGATACAGAAAGGGTAGGTTCAAAAATATTGAATCTGCCCTTTATCTTTTTAAGAAATCCTGATAAGAAAATTGCATGTAGGCTTTGCCAAATTTAATGTTAGCAGTATCAAAATCTTTATCAACGTAAATGGGTTTTTTAGACACATTGTCCATCGTTTCTCCTCCCGATGGTGTTACCCACCCAAAGCCATTATTGAATGAATAGAACGCGAATTGTTTGGCAGAGGAATCTAACAAATCTTTTCCCCATTTAAATGAGGAGTCAGCAATTTTTAATTGATGTAAAAGGGTCGTGATAATATCAGTTTGTGAACCAATAGTTGAAATCATTCCTTTTGTTTTTAACGCACCTCCTGTAAAAATTAATGGGATATGAAATTTGGATGGTACATCATTCGCATCATTTCCCGGAAAAGGATGACCATGATCTGCAACGACCACCACCAGTGTATTTGGCCACCATTTCGTTAATTTACTTTTATTAATAAAATCACCAATCACACTATCAGTATAATAGATGGAATTTTTAAATTGGGACGTTTCATCTTTTTCTTTAAAATGTTGTAATGGCACATCATACGGCTCGTGACTGCTTAGCGTGAAGACCACAGAAAAGAAAGGAGACTTCTCTTTTTCTAAATCATCAAAAAAATGATTCATTACAAATTCATCGTGTACACCCCAAGAGGTAGTTCTTTGTGAAATTGGAAATGAATATTTATCGGTTAATCGATCAAAACCGGTATTAATTAAATAAGATTTGATGTTCGCAAATTCAAGCTCACCGCCGTAAGTATAATTGGAATGGTATCCGAATTTTTTTAGTGTTTGATTAAGGCTTGGTAATTCACGAGTTTTTGTGGGCGTTTTTATGATAGAAGTAATCGCTTGATTTGGATATCCGCTCAAAATTCCAATTAATCCTTTTTCACTTCTATCTCCGGTAGCATAAATATGGGTAAATAATAAACCATCTGCTGCAATGCTGTCTAATTGCGGAGTTACACCGATAACACCTCCCAGACTTGCAACCCATTTTGCGGTAAAACTTTCTAAAATAATAATAACAATATTGGGTTTTTCAACAGATAAAATCGATGGAATTTTTTTATCTTTTTGATTATATAAACTCTTTACTAATTCTTCGGATTTCTTTAAAGGAAAATAATCAAACGGATTCTGTGCATCATGTCTATTCAAAATAGAAAACATCACATTCCATGGCAAATTTATAGCCGCATGATCGGCAAATATTTTTTCAGAAAAATATACATCACTAATGTTTAATGGAATTTTTTGAATACCTCCGCGAATAGGAATAAATAAAACAGCAATTAAAAAAAGTGAAATGAAAATATCAGCAAAGTGAAGCCGAGACTGATTTTTATCGATGTACTGATTGAAATATTTTTTATAAATTAAAATTACTAAAGCAACAAAACCAATAAAAATAATGGATAACAAAAATAGCGGAGCAGAAGATGCAGTTGCCATCATTTCTTTAGGCGACTTAAAATATTGAAGCGGAGTATCATCCATTCTAAAGCCCCAAGCTTTATACAAACCTAAATCTGCTACCATCAAAAAAGAAATAATAAGTACCAGTACAATCGTGTAAATCTTAATTATTTTATTGATTTTAAAATTGAGAAAAATGGATTTTATCAATAATAAAATAAAAGGCACAATGCAGATGTAGGCAGCGAAAGACGCGTCCATTCTCAATCCGTAAAGAAATACTTTTAAAATTTCACTTGCACTTAAAGTTTGAGCGAGATGAAAATAATACAATAGAAATATTATTTTGGCCAAGGCAAAAAATACCAACCAAAAAAGAAAATAAAATAGATAGCCTTGATATTTTTTCACGGTTCAAAAATAATGACAAAAAATGAAGTGGAAATTTTTGATTGATAGCTTGATCCTCAAGAAAAATCTATCTAAGCAAAATGAAATGGTTTGAAATATTTTAATGATGTTAAGACAAAAATATTTCTAAGAATTTGTAATTTTTATTTTGATAGATATTATGGAAAGCGTAATATTGCCTCCCGAAAAATAAGAGAAGTATTTGCGCTTTTATTTTGCCCGGGTGGCGGAATTGGTAGACGCAGCAGACTCAAAATCTGCCGTTCGCAAGGATGTGCTGGTTCGATTCCAGTCCCGGGCACAAACCACTTTTTAAAGTGGTTTTTTTTATGCCTTTAAGTTTATTATTTATGGCAATTCTTTCTTTGGGAGATAAATAAAAAGACTTGTAGTAAATTGCCATTCTATAAATAAATTCTGAATGCTCATGATAGGATTGATTAAAGAAGGGAAGATTCCTTCTGATAATAGAGTAGCACTTACTCCTCTGCAATGTAAATGGATAAAGGACAATAAGGGTATTGAGATTGTTGTAGAACCTTCTACTACACGGAGTTTTAGCGATGAAGAATATTCTAGACAGGGAATAAAAGTGTCCGATGATTTGAGCCAATGTGATATTTTATTGGGCATTAAAGAAGTTCCCATCGATATGTTGATGGAAAATAAAACTTATCTTTTCTTTTCACACACCAAAAAATTACAACCCTACAATCAACAACTTTTTCAAGCGATGATTAAAAAAAAAATTACGCTGATTGATTACGAATGTTTGGTGCATGAAGATGGCACTCGGTTATTAGGGTTTGGATTTTTTGCTGGTGTTGTTGGTGCGCACAATGGAATGATGGCTTATGGAAACCGGACGGGAAAATTTAGTTTAGACCGAGTCTATCAGCAAAAGAATTTTCAAGAATTAATTCATACTTATTTCGGACTAAAAATTCCCCCGGTAAAAATTGCTATTACGGGAAGTGGAAGGGTAGCACACGGTATTACCGAAATAATGAACTTGATGGGGATTCATGAAGCTGAGCCCGAAGAATATAAAGAAGTGAAAAAATTTGATTACCCTGTTTATGTGCATCTAAAGGGAGCGAATTTGTATGAAAATAAAGAAACCGGAATATACAACCGTGAAGAATTTCATCAATTTCCTGAAAGGTATCGCTGCCTTTTTCATGATTATTTATTTGACACAGATATTTTAATGAACGGCATTTATTGGGAAGAAAAAAATACCACGGCTTTTTGAAATGGAAGATTTGAAAGATCCTAATTTTAGAATGAATACCATTGCTGATATCTCTGACGATCGCAATGGTTCTGTGCCTTGCAATTTAGGCGATGCCACTATCGAAAATCCTGTATATGGCGTAAACAGACTCACCGGCAAGGTGATGGCTCCTTATCAAAATGAATCCGTAGATGTAATGTCTGTGGGTAATTTGCCCAATGAATTACCAAGAGATGCATCGAGGTATTTTGGGGAACAGTTTATCAAATTTATTTTGGATGATCTATTACTAGGTGGTTCGCTCATTATTGAAAAAGCCACCATTTTACAAGCAGGGAGTATTACCAAAACTTATGAATACATGGAAGAGTATGGAGGTTAACAAAATAAATTTTTAAAATTTTTATATTCTTTGCAATGAAAAGATAAAATAAGTAGTCAAGTGAATAAGAAGCAAATTATTTACTTGCGTTTAAAATTTAATATTTTTTTAATTAATTAATTGATGTAAGTTTGATAAATAAGATACTTAATAAAACAGATACAGAATGAAACGATTTTTACTTATCTTGGTTTTGTTCGCTTTATTTTCTTGCAACAAGAATCCTCAAATAAGCAACCATAATTTTCTCTTACAAGAAAATTTTGTCAATCTTACACAAGCGAGAGAAGTTGCTGCGAGTATTCTTTTTTCAGCAAAAGATAATAAAACTAATTTTAAGAGCGGTGCTTCATCTGAACGAATTGTGGAAAATATTGACGAGTTTAAGAATGAAAAAAAACAAACCTCTTTTTATGTGATTAATTATGAAGGAGGAGGTTTTATAATTTTATCGGCAGATAGGCGAACAATGCCAATACTGGCTTTTTCTGAAAGGAATAAATTTGAGATTAATAACAATTCTTACCCGGATGGGTTAGCATTTTGGATTAAAGACGCTAAAAAACAAATTACTGGAATTCAAAAATCCAATATTCAACAAACAGAAAAAGAAAAATTAGCTTGGAAGAATGTAAAATATTCTTTCTCGCCTAACGAAAAGAGCGCAAGTTTATTACCCCCTGTGGAAGAATGTTATGAACACAGCGATCTAACAATGGTCGGTCCAATTTTAGAAACAAAGTGGTATCAAACAGGCGGTTTTCAGGATTCGTTACCATATATTTCGTGTGGTGGAGCAATTCATGCTTATGCAGGATGTGTGCCCATAGCAATGGCGCAGGTAATGAAATATAACGAATATCCTATCAGCTACGATTGGTCGCACATGCCGTTGGCATATGCAACGTCCACAACTGCTTCACTTATAAAAGATATTCATACCAATATTAATAATGTTTACCCCGGGGAACCATCTTACGATTGCACCGGCACATGGGTAGGTTCAGCAAAGAATATGGGAGCAGTTTTAAAAATATTTTTCGGATATTCCTCCGCGAGTTTTGGAACTTATAACTGGAATACAGTCGAAAATGATTTGGATAATAATAGGCCCGTTATATTAAGTGGCGATGATGGCGTTTCTCTTGGACATACGTGGGTATGCGATGGATACTCCATTATTTCCTATTACTTTGATGATTGCAGTGGTACGCAAAGCCTCTTTTTACACATGAATTGGGGATGGGAGACTGATGAATATAATGCATGGTTTTCATTTAATAATTTTAACCCTAATTTTTTTGATTTTAATGATAATAAAAGAATGCTTTATAACATTGTTCCTTAACTTATAATTTAAAACTTTTCTTATGAAGGTATATTTATTTATGGTTTTAAGCTTAATAACCTTATTTGGTTGTAAAAAAGAAAATACGATTAAAAATGGAATCATTGTAAGTAGGATTGTCAGATTTAGTATTGTAAATGTAGAGGACGATGATTTACTTGATTTAAAAAATGGTTTTATAGACACTTCGCAGATCAAGATTTATTATATGATTGATGGTAAGAAAATTTTATATCAGGAACCGAGGTATGATTACTTTAAAAGTGGATGGAGATATCTAGAGAAGTCTGAATATAATACACCGAAAAACCAGATAGCTATTGCATGTAATTCCTCCGAATTAAATGGTAAATCCGTGACTTATGTAAATTGGAAAGAAAATTACCGAGATACCATTGAAGCAACATTTTTACGTCCAAATGGAATTTCTGGCTCTTTGATCATTGATAAAGTTTGGCTTAATGGGACCTTCTTATGGGATAGAGTAGCATCTGAGGGAAAGGATCCTAACTTCGTGCTAAGAAAATAGTATAAGACTTAAAAAAAATAATCCCTAAAAGCTGATTTCATAAATAATAATCCTGCAATAAGTTCTTAAAAACCGGTGTGTATTCACCGGTTTTTTCTTTTATAATAAGCGCATACTCCATTGGTTGAGGTGCGGTTTTGTTCAATATTAAAATACATCTAAAAAAAGGATGCAGCGGTGTTTGTTGCACAGCATACGATTCTTTTATTTTAAAGCCGTACTCATTAGCGAGGGTTTTAAAATATGCCGCTCGCTCAAAAGGAAGCAGTACAGCAAAATTTCCATCATCAGATAAAAGGTGAGTTATGCACTTCATCAAATCCTGAAGGGTAAGGCTATCTTGGTGTTTGGCAGTGTTTTTCTGTTGATGTTTACTTCTTAATTGATTTTCAAAAAAGGGAGGATTGCAAATGATAAAATCGTATTTTTTGCTGGGTCGATAATTTTTTATATCGGTGCAAAAGGCAATCAGCCGTGAGCTCCAGGGCGAGGCACGAAAATTAAATTGCATTTCTTCAAACGAAGGCGCATCTATTTCTACGGCACGAATTTCTGCTTTTGATTTTTGTGCCAGCATCAAACTCAATAAGCCGGTGCCTGCTCCAATATCTAAAATGGAATTGGCTAAAATATTTTTCTCATCTAATTTTTTGGCCAATAAAGCACCCAGCAAACATGAATCAGTACACACTTTCAATGCACTCTTTTCCTGAATTATTTTGAATTGTTTGAATTGGAAATAATTATTTCGCAAGGGAATTTTCGGTTTTAATTTCTTTTAAATGGTTCTTGCAGAAGGTACCACCGAATAATTTTCAAAAATACCGGCTAAATATTTATAGTAAGCTGTAATGGCAATCATCCCTGCGTTATCGGTGCAATATTCAAATGCGGGAATGTAAGTATTCCAATTTTCTTTTTCTCCTAAATCTTTGAAGGCCTTGCGTAATCCGCTGTTGGCACTCACTCCACCGGCAATGCATACTTCTTTAATACCGGTTTTATCTACGGCCTTTTTTAATTTATGTAATAAGATAGAAACAATACGTTCTTGAATAGAGGCACATATATCATCCAAATTCTCTTCTACGAAACGTTCATTTTTTATTTTCTCATCTCGAATAAAATAAAGAATGGCTGTTTTCAAACCACTGAAACTAAAATTAAGGCCTGCTATTTTTGGTTCGGGAAATGGATATTTATGAGGATTCCCACTCTGTGCATATTTATCAATTAATGGTCCTCCGGGATAAGGCAAACCAATTATTTTTGCCGACTTATCAAACGCTTCTCCTGCTGCATCATCAAGGGTTTCACCAATCACTTCCATTTCTAAAGGAGAATGACAAATGACAATTTGCGTATGTCCGCCACTAACGGTTAAACACAAAAAAGGGAAAGATGGAGTACTATTTTTTACATCGGGCTTTTCAATCAAATTAGCCAATACATGCGCCTGCATATGATGGACTGCAATGATGGGTTTATCAAACGCAAGCGCCATTGATTTTGTAAATTCAGCACCTACTAAAAGTGCACCAATTAATCCCGGTGCTTGAGTAAAAGCAAATGCATCTATATCTTTTAACTTGATTCCTGCTTTCTGTAAAGATTGATCTACTGCCGGAACAATGGCTTGCAAATGCGCTCTGGACGCTAATTCCGGAACCACACCACCATATTGTTCATGTACTTTTTGAGTAAAAATAACATTGCTTAATAAGATACCATCTTTGCAAACTGCTGCTGAAGTTTCGTCGCAGGAAGATTCTATTGCAAGGATTGTCGCCATGGTTATTTATAAAAAATTTATTGCAAAGATAAAAGAATGATGAGTTCCATTTTATTTAGAACGTATGGCCACTACAGGATCCAATCGAGCAGCACTTATTGCGGGAATGATTCCCGAAAGTATACCGATAAAAATACAAATAGATAATGCCAATGAAAGAATCCCCACAGAAATGTAAACAGGAAAATTAAATGCATTAGTAAGAATAAGTGTAAGAATGAAAACGAGAATTAATCCAATCAAACCGCCCAAAATACAGATGATGGCGGCTTCTAATAAAAATTCTGAAAGAATACTTCTTCGTTTTGCACCAATGGCTTTTTTTAATCCGATGATGGGAGTGCGTTCTTTCACAGTTACAAACATGATATTGGCAATACCGAAAGCTCCTACTACAAGACTTAATAAACCAATCGCCCAACCTCCTAAATTCACGCTTGAAAAAACAGAACTAATTTGTTTGCTTGCAGTGGAAATTTGATTAAGTGTAAAATTATCATCTTCCGTAGGGCTTAATTTTCTTATGGATCGCATAATACCTTCCAATTCATTGGCCAAAGCTTCAGAAGAAACATTTTCTTTTCCTTTCACAATAATTTTTGGATTACTCTGATCTTCATTGAAGATTTGAATGGCAAATCGGTAAGGAATAAAAAGTCCTTGATCATAATCTTGTCCGATCATGCTTTCACCCATTTTTTTAATAACACCGATTATGGTGGTTTTTTTTCCTTTGAGTTTTACCACTTTTCCGACTGCATATTGTGGTTCGCCAAAAAGATTTTCTGCATTGGTGTAACCGATGATACTGACCGGGCTGCCCGATAAAAATTCACTCCCTGAAAAATATCTTCCATATTCAATCGTAATGGGTTGAATATTATTTTCTTCTTCTGTGATGCCGGTGAGCGTTGCGTTTTCTAAAGCAAAATTATTGTATTCAATATTGCCTCTTGAATTAATCTGAAAAGCAATGTTACTCGCTAATTCACTTCGTTCTTTGATAAAACCTACTTCCTTATATTTAGGCACGGGCCGATTGATAAATTTCCACCAAGGGTAATCAGCACTTCCTGAATAATCCCATTTATCAATATACACTGTATTGGAACCTAAACTTTTTAATTGGTTTTGAATATTCATTTCTAAACTATTCACTGTGGCCAACACTCCAATGATGCAAAAAATGCCAAATGAAATTCCCATAAGACTTAGGCCTGTACGCAATTTATTTACCATCAGCTCCTGCATGGTCAATTTAAAAGAATTCGAAAGGATGGTGAGCGTTTTGCGCATACGGCAAATTTAATGTTTCAATTTTGGTAAAAAATAAATTTGTGCTAAATGGTTCAACAAATAAAAATATTTATCAAACTATTTTATTAATAAAGCGATACTATAGGCTGCCGCCGCCGCTAAAGCACCAATCAACATTACTTTTAATGCTCCGGATAAAACAGGTACTCCGGTTATTTTACTTTTGAAAAAACCAAAAACAAAAAGACAAATAAGAGTGGCAACTACAGAATATTTCAAAGCTTCAGCAGATGAAGCAATAAAAAAATAAGGACTTAATGGAATGATGCCTCCTACGGCATAAGAGATACCGATATTCATCGCGCTTTTGGTGGCTCTTTTAGGATCAGGTTTGTCGAGTCCTAATTCAAATTTCATCATAAAATCTACCCATTGCTTTTTATCTTTTGCAATCTCTTCGGTGGCTTTTATTTGTAATTCTTCACTTAATCCGATATTTTCAAAAAAATCTTTTACTTCTCTCATTTCCATATCTGGCACTCTTTCTACTTCTTCGTATTCTCTTTTTAATTCGCTGGTGTAATGGTCTTGTTCGGTTTTTCCTGCAAGATATCCTCCTAATCCCATCGCAATACTACCGGCTACAATTTCTGCGATACCTGCAATTACTACAATTGAACTACTCGTTACCGCGCCTGTAAGTCCCGCTGCTAAAGCAAAAGGAACAGTAAGTCCATCGCTCATACCAATAACTACATCTCTTAAAAAATCTGAACTTTGTAAATGTTCTTCTTGATGATGTTGGGATTTCATTTTGAAATTTTCATTGATTAAAAAAGAAGTCCGTTATTTTTGGAATGGTTTAATTCGTGCTCAATAAGCCATTGTTTCCGCCAGATTCCTCCACCATATCCGGTTAATTTTCCATTGGCTCCAATTACTCGATGACATGGAACGATGATGGGTAAATGATTGCTGCCATTGGCTGTACCTACTGCTCTTACGGCATTTTTATTTTTGATTGATTCGGAAATGTGTGCATAAGAAACCATTTTTCCGTATGGGATATGCATTAATTCATTCCAAACTTTTTCTTGAAACGGAGTGCCTTTTTGATGAAAGGCTACAGAAAATATTTTTCTTTTTCCTTTAAAATATTCATCTAATTCTTGCCGGCATTTTACTATCACATTATTTTTAGGAATGGCGAATTTATTTTCCTCGACGTTGGTTTCTTCATCTAAAAATAAAATTTCCTGAATGTGATCGTTGGTTGCAATTATTTTAAGTACTCCTATTGGCGATGAATAATAAGATGTAAACATTTGAATAGGATCTAAAAAATTTTACTCATTGAATAAATCTGCCAATAAAAGCAGATCATTTTTTTTATACAGATATTTTTCTGAAGTATAGCATTTCGAAAATTCTAAAAGAAGGGTTCGAATAATTTGTTGATTATTTAAATCCTTGATGTTGAAAGTAGATTTTGCATAGCCGGTTCTTTCTAAATAATTTTCTACATCTAATGGCGAATACACTTGTCCGTTCACAGGATCAATAAAAAAACTATGCGCTTCTTGAATTTTGTTTTGTGGAGAATAAGATTCTAAGCCGGAATATCGAAGGATAAATTGTTTGGGAACATTCGTCGCTTTTACAGGAATATCAAGGTGTTCACAAAGTATGAGGTATAAAATTCCATTAGTAATTGGATTACCTTTTTTGGAAATAACTGTTTCAGTCAAAACAAAATCTTCAGGCTTTTCATAATTTACTTCGAGGCCTTGTAATTTATAATAACTAAAAAGAATTCCGGTTACTACATTCACTTGTTCTAAAGGTGTTAAATAACTATTGAGTTCGAGCCAAATATTTCTACGAATTTTTTCAATTTCTTTATAAGTGGCTTCAGGTTGAAGATCGGGATAATGATATTTCGAAACTAAGATGGCGCCTTCTAATAAATCGTGGGAATTATTTTTCCATTCCAAAAATTCTTCAAACAAATCGCGGAAATGGAGTTTGTGAATGATGTCTTCCACTCGATCTTGCACCATTTCATCCGCACTATTTTCTGAGAGGTTTTCTAAATTAGGAATGATCTCTTTGCCAATAGAAATAATTTTATTGGTAACTGTTGTAAACACTTCCTCATCAGGGTCGTCCATCAGATGAAAAAGAGCAGTTATTTCTTTGTTTTCATCAATCATAAACAATCAACTGTTTAAAATGTAGAAAGCCGATAAAGCCGTCTTGTTGTATAAAGTTACCTATTTCTTTTTTATTGCTTTTTTTGTTGTCGCCTTTTTTGTCGCTGATTTTTTTGCAGTAGATTTTTTAGCTGATTTTTTTGTAGATGTTTTTTTACCAAAGACTTGCGGGTCCTGTTTTAGCGCCATTTTTTTGATTGTTTCTAAATCGATGGTAACTAATTCTTCAGGAGTATATTTTTCTCCGTTTTCCTTTGCGGTTAGTTTCAACATTTTTTTACCTACACGAATGAAAGGTCCCCATCTGCCATTTTCTATAGAAATTTTTTCTTCCGGCCATTGTTGAATATAGCGATTGGCTTCTTTTTCTATTTTCTTTTCAATGAGTTCGTCGCAATCTTTTTGCGTCAATAAGTCGAAATTGTAAGCTCGCGGAACATTGATAAATAAATCGTTCCATTTTATGAAAGGACCAAAACGTCCTTTACCTTTTGTGATGGGTTTATTTTGATAATGCCCAATAGGCGCGTCTTCTACCAATTTATTTTTGATGATTTCAATGGCTGTTTCCAAATCTGTTTCGGTGGGCTCTGCACCTTTTGGCATCGAAATAAATTGCTCGCCCCATTTTACATACGGACCAAATCTGCCGATATTTACTGACACTTCTTGACCTTCATAATCGCCCAAGGTGAGTGGTAATTTAAAAAGATCCAACGCTTCTTCTAATGTAATAGTTTCAATACTTTGAGTCGCTTTTAGTTTTGCGAATTGAGGTTTTTCTTCATCATCAGGTTTGCCAATTTGTACCATCGGTCCATATCTTCCCATTCTTGCAGAAACAGGTTTTTGTGTGGTTGGGTCAATACCTAATTCTCTTTCGCCTTTCGCTCTTTCAGCATTTTCTAAAGTATGTTCTACGCTTTCATGAAATGGAGAATAAAAATCGGCGACCATTTTGTGCCATTCTTTTTTTCCTTCGGCAATTTTATCGAACTCTTCTTCAATATTGGCCGTAAAAGAATAATCCATTACTGTAGAGAAATATTGTTCTAAAAAATCTGTAACTACCAAACCTAAATCGGTAGGAAATAATTTAGATTTTTCTGCGCCTGTATTTTCTGAATAAGAAGTTTTTTTTATTTCATTTTCTTTGGTGAGTTTCAAAGCTCGGATGGTGCGCGGGGTACCTTCTTTATCTCTTTTTTCAACATAACTTCTTTTTATAATTGTACTGATAGTAGGAGCATAAGTACTTGGTCGGCCAATTCCTAATTCTTCCATTTTTTTCACTAAAGCGGCTTCTGTATATCGCGCGGCATGACGTGTAAACCTTTCTGTGGCGGTCATTTGCTCAAAATCCAATGGCTGATTGACAGTTAAGGCAGGTAATCTACTTTCATTTCCTGAAGCAATATTTTCGTTATCATCTTCATCATTTCCTTCATTGTAAATTTTAAGAAAACCATCAAATTTCAATACTTCACCGGTGGCAGTTAATTCATCATTAACGGTACTGATTTTTATTTTTGCTGTTGTTTTTTCAAGAACGGCATCACTCATTTGGCTGGCTATGGTTCGCTTCCAAATTAATTCATACAATCGGGAAGTTTCAAAATCATCGATCTTGCTTTCGCTCATGTCAGTCGGCCGAATCGCTTCATGGGCTTCTTGTGCACTTTCATTTTTATTTTTATAATTACGCAGTTGTACATATTTATCTCCGTAATTTTTTTTGATCTCTGATTCTATTTGGTCTTTAGCGGTTTGGCTGAGATTAACACTATCCGTACGCATGTAGGTAATCTTTCCGCTTTCATATAATTTTTGTGCGAGCAACATGGTTTTACTTACACCATAGCCTAATTTCCTACTTGCTTCTTGTTGCAGCGTTGAAGTGGTGAAAGGCGGTGCAGAACTGCGTTTGCCCGGTTTCACTACAATATCTTTTACAAAATATTCTGCTCCTTTACAATTAGATAAAAACTTTTCGGCGTCTTCAATTGTTTTCGCTCCGCCATCTTCTGCTTTGAAAGAAATGCTTTTACCATCTGCATCTTTGGCGGCTAATGTGGCTTCAATTTTAAAACTGCTGGTACTTTGAAATTGATTGATTTCTCTTTCTCTTTCTACAATTAATTTTACGGCCACGCTTTGTACTCTTCCTGCGCTGAGTCCTCCTTTCATTCCAATCTTTCTCCATAAAACGGGTGATAATTCAAAACCAACTAATCTGTCTAATACTCTTCTTGCTTGTTGCGAATTAACCAAATCCATATTGATCAACCGCGGGTTCTGCACTGCTGAAGTAATCGCAGGTTTAGTAATTTCATGAAATACAATTCTTTTAGTGGTATTAATATCTAATCCCAATACTTCTGCTAAGTGCCAGCTAATACTTTCCCCTTCACGGTCCTCATCCGATGCAAGCCAAACGGTGTCTGCTTTTTTAGATAATTGTTTTAATTCTTTTACTACTTTGGCTTTATCTGCCGGTACTTTATATCGGGGTTCAAAATTATTATGGATGTCTATGCCCATATCATCTTTCTCCAAATCACGAATATGCCCAAAGCAACTCTTTACTTCATATTCACTACCCAATATTTTCTCAATGGTTTTTGCTTTTGCAGGCGACTCCACTATCAATAAATTCTTAGCCATAATGATCTTCTGTTTCCTTAATATTTATCTGATTCACACTAAATTTTTCGCATCTGCTTATTGATGCTCTCTATGCAATATTAGTTTAAAAATTAAAATTCAAATTTTATTTGGGAAAACATTCATATTGTTTGGTGAGTGTATCTTCGTAAATAAACTTTTTTTCTCAGAGAAAAAAGAGGTGCAAAATGAATTAGAAAATTAGGGTGGAAGGAATAAGTTAAAAATCAATTTCAATCAGTGTTTTAAATTTTGAAAGAATGAAAATTGTAATGATAGGCGCGGGGAATACAGCTACGGTACTGGCTTTGGTGCTTCATAAGGCCGGTCATCAAATTGTGCAAGTGGTGAGTAGAGATATTCAACATGCGGCTATTTTAGCACGCAGGTATCAAACCGGTTCTGCATCTCTAACTGATAAATCTTTTGCTGAAGCAGATATTTATATTATTGCCTTGAGTGATGAAGGCTTGAAAAATATTGAAAGTGTAAAAGCTTTGAAAAATAAATTTGTCGTGCATACAGCCGGAGCGGTAGGAATGAATATTTTAAAAAATATTTCTGAGGAGTACGGAGTTTTGTATCCTTTACAAACCCTTTCGAAATCGTCTAAAATTATTCCAACGATTCCTTTTTTAGTGAATGGATCATCAGCATCATCTTTACAAACGATTACTCATTTGGCTAAAAGTATTTCAGGCGATGTTAGAACAGCGGATGATGAAGAAAGATTACATTATCATATAGCGGCTGTTTTTGTAAGCAATTTTACCAATCACATAATGGCATTGGGAGAATATTTTTGTAAAGAAGAAGGGCTTAGTTTCAAAGCCCTTCTTCCATTGATTAATGAAGTAAATAGGAAAGCAAACGAAGAATCGCCTTTGCAATCGCAAACCGGTCCTGCTCTCAGAAAAGATGTAAGCACCCTGAAATTGCATGAAGCCGCTTTAAAAAAATATCCTCAATTGAAAGAAGTTTATAAAAAATTATCAAAGAGCATTTCTCTTTTTAAAAAGCCATAAATTTTTATCGCCACAAATTTTCAGGCACTTCTTTATTTAATAGGTTTTTATAAATGAAAGCAGTTTTTAAATTTTGAAAATGTAATTGTTTATTTCCACCCCAACCATGTCTTCCGCCGGGATAGATCATTAATTCAAACGGCTTTTTCAAATCTTCTAATTTACTTACCAATTGCAGTGTATTTTGTAGATGAACATTATCATCTATTTCTCCATGTACTAATTGTAATCCTCCTTTATATTTATTCAACCAGGTAAATACTGAACTTGATTTATATCCTTCAGGATTATTTTTTGGAGTGCCCATAAAGCGTTCTGTGTAATGTGAATCGTACAAACTCCAATCAGTAACACTACCACCGGCCATTGCATATTTGAATACATCTGCACCATAAGTTAATGCATAACAACTCATGTAGCCTCCATAACTAAATCCGGTAATACAAATTTTATCCGCATCGGCATATCCTTTGTTGATTAAATATTTTACCACTGTAGAATAATCTTTCATTTCCCAATAGCCCAAATTGTGGTACATATAATTAACACCTTCTTTTCCAAACTGCCCGCTGGCTCTGTGGTCTATCGCAATTTGAATTAATCCTTCTTTTGCATACCATTGTTGATTGGCTCCAAAATAATAACTATCCCAAACGGTTCCTGCATTTGGCCCACCATAAATACTTATTAAAACAGGATATTTTTTATTAGGATCCATATGCAAAGGCCAAGTGATAAGTGCCGGTAGATCATACAATCCATCATCACTCTTTACACGAATCACTTCCGTCTTGGCAATATTGTAATTATCAAATTCTTCTCCTTTGGAATCGGCAATGTCCATTAATTTTTTGCCATTATTATCCATCAAAGCAATGCGAGTAGGAGTAGTTGCATTACTATAAGTAGTAGTAAAATATTTTCCGTCGGGCGACATTTGAACGCGATGATTATAATCGCCGAAAGAAAGACGTTTAAAATTCTTTCCATTTAATGAAACACTGTAAAAGTCAATACGGGCAGTATTTTCAAGGCCGCGAGCGGTAAAATATACTTTATTATTTTTCTCATCAATATAGCTGATATCTTTTACCGTAAATTTTCCTGAAGTAACTGCATTCATTAATTTTCCATCGGCATTTAAATAATATAAATGCATCCAACCTGTTTTATCGCTCATCAAAAGAATATTTCCATTTTTCAAAAAAGTCAAGCGATTATTATCATCCAAATCGATCCAAGTTTTTTGCTGCTCCTCATAGAAAATTTTTTTATTGCCCGATTGAAGATTGACTTCATAAATTTTTAAATCATTTTGATCTCTATTAAGCCATGGAACTAATAAATCACCATTTTGTTTCCATGAAGGCATTCCAAAATATTGATCATCTTTTTCGTTGAAATCTGACCAAACTATTGGACTTCCATTTACAGAAGCGATGCCCACTTTTACTTCAGGATTGGGGTCGCCCGCTTTTGGATAACGCGTTTTTTCTACTTCACCGTGTTGGCCTGCAGAATTAGTAATTACAAATACAGGAACCATACTTTCGTCGGAACGAAAAAATGCAATGCTTTTACTATCAGGGCTCCACCAGAAAGCGCGATAGCGAGAAGCTCTTCCTAATATTTCTTCCATGTAAACCCAACTTGCATAACCATTCAAAATAGTTTCTGAACCATCAAAAGTGAGTTGTGTTTCTTTAGATGTGGCGGTATTTACAATGTATAAATTATTATTTTTAGTGTAGGCGATATAATTACTATCCGGCGAAAAAGTAGGATTGATTTCTTTTCCTTCATCGTTAGTAAGTCGAGTAGTTTTATCTCCTACTTTCAAATACAAATCATTATCGGCAATAACTACTCTTTTATTATCGGATGATACATTGTTTGCCGATTGTTCGTATGGTTTTTCCTTTTGTGTTTTAAGATCAACGGAAAATTTTTCAAATTTCTTACTTTCTTTATTCCAACGAGTAATAATAAATTGGCCAGCTTGCGTCCAAGTGGTTTGTGGAAGCGAGTTGATGATATCCGGCATTTTATTTTTCAATAATTGATCTTCGGTAAAATCTTTCTTTTGCGCCCATAATAGGGTAGAAAAAAATAGAGAAAATACAAGGGAAAGAAAAACTTTCATTAGTTGATTGCGCGTCATAAGTAGTGTTTTTGAATGGCTTGCAAGATAATAATTTGAAAGAATATTAAATGGTACATAATATAAGCGGTAAAATTTTGGAACTTTTTTCACTTTTATTGTAAGGGAAGGCCAATTTTTTTTGGCTTCATTTCATTCAATGAGGTAAACCCCTTATCTTTGCGCAAAATTTAGAGGAAATATGGTTTCTAAAAGTTTAAAATCCTTATTGGTAGCAGTTTTTAGCCTTATTATATGGTTGTCGCCTAATTTGGTTTTGGCACAAGAAAATCACGAAACTTTTCAAGAAAGAGAAGAAAAGTTTGATCCTACCAAAGAAATCATGGGTCACATACAAGATGCGTATGAATTTCACTTTTTTACCTTAGGTGATTTTAATGCGGCTATCCATCTTCCGGTGATATTGTATTCACCTCAAAAAGGTTGGTCTTTTTTCTCTTCTTCCAAATTTGGGCACGAAGGTGCTGAAACCTACGATGGCTATAAATTAGTAAATAATAATATTGTACCTATAGAAGAGGGAGTTACCGTTTACGATTTTTCTCTAACAAAGAATGTTGTTCAATCTATGTTGGCGATGTTGATCTTTGTGATTTTAATGATCAATATTGCTAAAAAATATAAAAAAGGATTTGGTGTTACCTCGGCACCATCAGGGTTTCAGAGTTTCATGGAGCCTATCATTACTTTTGTGAGGGATGATGTGGCAAAAGTTAATTTAGGAAGCCGCTGGGAAAAATACATGCCTTTTCTATTAACTATTTTCTTCTTTATTTTATTCAATGCACTTTTCGGAATGATACCGGGTTCAGCGAATGTAGCAGGTAATATTGCCTTTACATTTATATTGGGTATCATCGCATTGATAGTTATTTTAGGAAGCACTACTACTCATTTTTGGAAACATATTTTCTGGCCTCCGGGAATTCCGTTTTTCGTTAAGGTCATTTTAGTGCCGGTGGAAATAGCAGGTGTATTTATTATTAAACCCGGAGCATTGATCATTCGTCTTTTTGCCAATATGGTGGCAGGGCATATTATTATTCTTAGTTTCATTTCCTTGATATTCATTTTTGGTGAAATGTCGCATGTGGCAGGTTGGGCATTTTCTCCCGTTTCTATTTTATTTACGGCATTTATGTATTTTATAGAAATCTTAGTAGCGTTTGTGCAGGCATTTATCTTTACGGTATTGACTGCAGTGTTTATTGGGCAAGGGTTTGAAGGAAGCGACCATGATGTACACCCTCATTCGATAGAAGGTGGACTTTTATAAATTTTTTATTCATAACAAAAACCAAGTATTATGTCATTATTGACTTTATTAGCAGACGTTTCAATCTCTCACTTAGGTGGAGCGATTGGTGCCGGCTTAGCTGCCATTGGCGCAGGTATCGGAATTGGACAAATCGGTAAAGGTGCAGTAGAAGCTATTGCTCGCCAACCGGAAGCGTCTAACGACATTCGTGCAAACATGATCTTGACCTCTGCATTTATTGAGGGTGTTGCCCTTTTTGCAGTTATCGCAGGATTATTGGCCGTGTTAAAAACAGCCGCGTAAGCAACGAAAAAAAATTACTGCATCTCAAGCACAGGGCGGCGGATGCAGTATTTTAATTTTTAAAATTCGCTTTGAATTATCAATAAAAAGTAGTTTTTGAAAAAAACTATTTGTAAAATTTAAAATCAATTTTTATGGAATTATTACTTCCAAAATTGGGCCTTATCGTATGGATGACCATTGTATTTGCCATTGTGTTTTTTATTTTGGCCAAATTCGCATGGAAACCTATTATCAATGCACTTAAAGAAAGAGAAAAAAACATTTCTGATTCTATACTTTCGGCAGAAAATGTAAGAAAAGAAATGTCTCTATTGAAAAGTGAGAATGAAGAATTGTTAGCGCAAGCGCGTGAAGAAAGAGCACAGATGATGAGAGATGCGAAAGAAACTCGCGACAAAATAATTGCTGACGCAAAAGACCAAGCTCGACAAGAAATGGCAAAAATTGTAGCTGATGCACAAAGTGTAATTCACCAACAAAAAATGGCCGCCATTGTAGATTTGAAAAATCAAGTAGGTAATTTAGTATTGGAAGTAAGCGAAAAAGTGATTCGCAGAGAATTGAGCAATAAATCAGAACAAGAGAAATACATTCAACAACTTACTCAAAACGTTGACCTGAATTAATTGAGCCATTATGAATAATCCCCGTTTAGCACAACGATACGCCAAAAGTTTGATTGACATTTCTATGGAAATGAAACAAATGGATGCGGTGCGCCAAGATATTTTATTGTTGCAAAAAATTATTCAACAAAGCAGAGAGTTTGAAGTGATGTTGAATAGCCCTATTATCAAATCTGATAAGAAATTTAAAATTATTCAGGCGGTAACTCAAGGGAAAATTTCAACCATTTTCGATACATTTTTACACCTTCTTTGTAATAAACATAGAGAAGCTAATTTGCCCGGAATTGTATCTTCGTTTTTGGACCAATATAATAAGATCAATAACCTCCACACCGCCAAACTCACTACTGCAGCACCTATTAGCGAGGCAATGGTTCAATCTTTTATTTCAAAAATAAAAAGTTCTTCTTCTTTTGATAACCTTACACTGGAAACTGCTGTTGACGAAAATATAATAGGTGGATTTGTATTAGAGATGGAAGGAAAATTGATTGATGCGAGTATTTTACGCGATTTGAATGATGTGAAAAAACAATTTGCGAATAACGATTATATGCATCGGTTGAGATAATTAATTGATTGTTTTTCATTGAATATTTTTTAAATAAGCCCACTTCGAGTGGGTTTTTTACTTCCAACTTTTTTTGAAATTTCATTTATTTAGGGAGCTAATGTTTGAAATTTACCAGCTACTTATTAAAATTTCTTTTTCTTATAATTTTGTAAGCCTTTCCTTTTGATTTTGGATTTGCTTTCACTACCTTTGCAGCCTTAAAAAAACATATTAATATGGTGGACATAAAACCCGATGAGATTTCGGCCATTCTCAGAAGCCAATTGAGCAATTTTAATGTAGAAGCAAATTTGGAAGAAGTAGGTACTGTGTTACAAGTAGGAGATGGTATCGCCCGCATTTACGGGTTGAATAATGTGAGTTCCGGCGAATTAGTGGAATTTGAAAATGGTGTAAAAGCTATTGCGCTTAACCTCGAAGAAGATAATGTGGGTGTGGTATTGATGGGTGATAGCGGCAATGTGAAAGAAGGTGCTACAGTAAAACGCACCGGAAAAATCGCTTCTATAAAAGTTGGAGATGGATTAGCCGGCCGTGTTATCAATACTTTGGGTGAGCCCATTGACGGTAAAGGGCCAATCACGGGTGACCTTTATGAAATGCCTTTAGAAAGAAAAGCTCCGGGAGTAATTTTCCGTGAGCCTGTAAAACAACCATTACAAACAGGTATCAAGGCAATTGATGCAATGATTCCTATCGGTCGTGGTCAACGCGAATTAGTAATTGGTGATCGCCAAACAGGTAAGAGTGCCATTTGTGTGGATACGATTATTAATCAAAAAGAATTTTACAAAGCAGGAAATCCTGTTTACTGTATATATGTGGCAATAGGCCAAAAAGCCTCTACCATTGCGAATGTGATGAAAGTATTGCAAGATAATGGAGCAATGGAATACACTACAATTGTTGCGGCTTCTGCATCAGAGCCTGCTCCATTGCAGTTCTATGCACCATTTGCCGGAGCAGCAATCGGGGAGTTCTTTAGAGATACCGGTCGTCATGCTTTAATTATTTATGATGATTTAAGTAAGCAAGCAGTAGCTTATCGTGAGGTTTCACTTTTGTTAAGACGCCCACCGGGACGTGAAGCGTATCCGGGTGATGTGTTCTATTTGCATAGCCGTTTGTTGGAAAGAGCTGCAAAAATTATCTCTAAAGATGAGATTGCACAAAAGATGAATGACTTGCCTGAAAATATTAAGCATTTAGTAAAAGGCGGTGGTTCTTTAACTGCGTTACCAATTATTGAAACTCAAGCGGGTGACGTATCTGCGTATATTCCTACGAATGTAATTTCCATTACTGACGGACAGATATTCTTAGAAGGTACTTTGTTTAACGCAGGTATCAGACCGGCAATTAATGTGGGTATTTCTGTTAGCCGTGTAGGTGGTAATGCGCAGATCAAATCCATGAAAAAAGTAGCAGGTACTTTAAAATTAGAACAAGCTTCTTATCGTGAATTGGAAGCGTTTTCTAAATTTGGTGGTGACTTGGATGCGGCTACCAAAGCCATTTTGGAAAAAGGTGCTCGTAATGTGGAGATATTAAAACAACCACAATTCACTCCATATTCTGTTGAAAAACAAGTTGCTATTATTTACTTAGGAACTTTTGGATTGATCAGTAAAGTGCCGGTAAAAAATATTCAAGAATTTGAAGAGCAATTTTTAATAGAAATGGAAAATAAACTACCCGAAGTACTCGCAGAATTTAAGAAAGGTAATTTGCCTGAAGATGGAATTAAAAAGATGGTGGATTTAGCTACTGAAATCAGTCATCAGTTTAAAGGATAAATTTCTAAATTATAATTTTAAAAAGACCACATCATTTTGATGCGGTCTTTTTTGTTTTCCGAATTTTATAATTATTCTCTAAATTATTTTGTATTTAGAATTTAATTGACAAACAAGTTTAAATTTGAATTTAAATTTTTAATGAAATGCCCATATCCATTATAGTTATCTCTTTATTATTCATGGCACTGGGAATGATAGTGCAAAGTACTTTAAAAAGGAAGTTTAAAAAGTATAGTCAAGTGCCCACGAGCAGTGGATTAAGCGGAAAAGAAATTGCTGAAAAAATGCTTGCGGATAATGGAATTCATGATGTAAGTGTCGTTTCCGTGCAAGGTTTTTTGAGCGATCATTATGATCCTTCCAAAAAAACGGTAAACCTAAGTCCTGATGTTTTTGAAGGTAAAAATGTTTCTGCTGCGGCTGTAGCCGCACACGAGTGTGGGCATGCAGTACAACATGCAACAGCTTATTCCATGCTACAATTAAGAAGTGCATTGGTTCCTATGGTACAGATCAGTAGTAATTTGGCGCAATGGGTTATTTTAATTGGATTAGGACTTTTTACGGTAGGTGGCGGTAATCCAACTGTTCTTTTAATTGGGATTATTTTATTTGCAATCTCTACGTTATTTTCTATTATTACATTACCTGTAGAGTTCGACGCTTCGGCACGTGCGCTTCGATGGTTGAATTCTTCTCACATCACCTTAGGAAAAGAACATGAAGATGCAAAAGATGCTTTAAAATGGGCAGCGCTAACCTATGTGGTAGCGGCTTTAGCATCGATTGCTATGCTTTTGCAATACATCATGATTTATAATGACCGGAGATAATTGAAAATTATTTTCAGAAAATAATTTATTCTACAGTTTCCATTTTTGTTATTTTTCTTTCGCCAATTTGTTGGCGCCACATGGCGTAATAGAGTCCCATTTGCGATAATAAATTTTCATGGTTTCCTGTTTCGATGATGACTCCTTTTTCTAAAACATAAATTTTATCGGCGTGCATAATGGTGCTTAAACGATGCGCAATTAGTAAAGTAATTTGCTCTTTTTCCGAAGAAATTTCTTTGATGGTGTTGGTAATTTCTTCTTCGGTTAATGAATCTAAAGAAGAAGTAGCTTCATCAAAAATTAATAAATTAGGATTGCGCAGAAGTGCTCGTGCGATTGATAGACGCTGCTTTTCGCCGCCTGAAATTTTAATTCCGCCTTCACCAATTACGGTATCAATTCCATTTTCCGCTCGTTCCAAAATGCTGTACGCTGCTGCTTTGCGTAAGGCAGCGACAATTTCTTCATCACTTGCATATGGATTTACAAACAATAAATTTTCCTTAATGGTGCCGGCAAACAATTGCGTGTCTTGCGTTACAAAACCTATTTGCGATCTTAAAGTATCAAAGTCAATTTCTTTTCTGTCGATATTATTGTAAAGAATGTGTCCTTTCTGAGGAATGTAAAGACCGACTAATAATTTTACCAAAGTTGTTTTACCTGATCCTGATGGCCCAACAAATGCAATGGTTTCACCTTTTTTTACATCAAAACTAATTCCGTTCAGCGCTGGTTGTTGTGCAGATTGATGTTTGAAAGAAACTTCTTTGAATTGCAACTCGTTGATATTTCCTAAACTCACTGGATTGTTGGGTTTCTCTTCCGGCGGGCGTTTCATTAGATTATTAAAATTCTCTAAAGAGGCTTGTGCTTCACGATAATAAATAATGATGTTGCCAATTTCTTGTAATGGTCCAAAAATAAAAAATGAATAAAACGTAAGCGTCATCAATTGTCCGGCTGTGATGGTGTCTTTAAAAATAAGCCACAGCAAAATAAACATGATGGATTGGCGAATAAAATTCACAAAAGTTCCCTGAATAAAACTCAACGTACGAATGCTTTTTACTTTCTTCAATTCGAGTCCGAGTATTTTATAAGTATTACTATTGAGTCTGTTTATTTCTTGATGCGTTAATCCCAGACTCTTTACCAATTCTATATTTCGTAAAGATTCTGTAGTTGTTCCTGCAAGCGAATTGGTTTCTTTTACAATTCTTTTTTGAATCACTTTTATTTTACGACTTAAGATGCTAGTCATGAACGACAATAAAATAATACCTCCTACATACACGGGCATGATAGACCAATGTAATGAGAAAGAATAAATGGTTACGAAAACCACGCCTACTAAAATTCCGAAAAGAATATTATTGAATGAAGTGATAAATTTTTCTGTGTCAGACCTCACTTTCGAAAGGATAGATAAAGTCTCTCCGCTACTTTGATCTTCAAAATCTTGAAAAGGTAATTTCATGGAATGTTTTAATCCATCTGTAAATAAACGTGCGCCAAATTTTTGTACGACTACATTTCCAAAATAATCTTGGAAAGCTTTTGCAATCCGAGATACCATTGCTACGCCAATCAACATTCCTAAATAAACCAATACTTCAGATAAATATTCTTGTTGGGTTCTATTTCCTGCATGAGGATGGGTAATAAATTTATCGAACATTTTACCAAAAATCAATGGATCCATCATCGAAAAAACTTGATTGATGGTGGCCAATAAAAGAGTTAACGCCATCAACCATTTATAAGGTTTCAGGTATTGAATGAGTAATTTCATGATGCAAAAATAGAGGGAATCAATTAGAGAAAATTAAGTGATTTTTCAATTAACATTTATTATCCGGCCCAAACCTTCTCTGTCTAAACTTCTGTATTGAATTGCTTCGGCAAGATGCTCCGGTTTTATATCTTCGCTTGCTGCTAAGTCAGCAATGGTGCGGCTTACCTTTAAAATTCGATCGTACGCTCTTGCAGAAAGATTTAATTTTTCCATAGCAATTTTTAGCAAATTCGATCCGGCTTGTGAAATGACACAAATCTCTTTGAGCATTTTACTGCTCATTTGTGCATTGCAATACACTCCGGGATTTTCTTCGTAACGTTTTGCTTGTTGAATTCTAGCGTTGATCACACGTTCACGAATTACCTCACTTTTTTCAAATTCCTTGGTAGAAGATAATTCATTAAATGCCACAGGTGTTACTTCTACATGAAGATCGATTCTATCTAAAAGTGGTCCGGAAATTTTATTTAAATATTTTTGAACAGCTCCCGGCGGACAAGTACATTCTTTTTCAGGATGATTGTAATACCCGCACGGACAGGGATTCATAGAAGCGATGAGCATAAAACTTGAAGGAAAATCCAACGCTACTTTTGCGCGAGAAATCGTTACCCTTCTTTCTTCCATAGGTTGACGCATTACTTCAAGAACGGTTCTTTTAAATTCCGGCAATTCATCTAAAAATAAAACTCCATTATGTGCCAATGAAATTTCTCCCGGTTGTGGTAAACCACCACCACCAACCAATGCTACATCAGAAATGGTATGATGTGGAGAACGAAATGGCCGTTTAGAAATGAGTGTTGCATTTTCCGGAAGTTTTCCGGCCACACTATGAATTTTGGTAGTTTCTAAAGCTTCTTGCAAAGTCAATGGAGGAAGTATAGTCGGCAAACGCTTTGCCAGCATGGTTTTTCCGGCACCGGGCGGCCCAATCAAAATCGCATTATGTCCGCCGGCAGCTGCGATCTCTAAAGCTCTTTTTATATTTTCTTGTCCTTTTACATCACAAAAATCGATTTCAAAATCACTTTGTGCATGAGCAAATTCTTCGCGCGTATTTACGACAGTAGGTTCTATACAATTTTCATCAATAAAAAAATCAATTACTTCGCTGATATGTCCAACGCCATAAACTTTCAAATTATTGACCATGGCAGCTTCACGCGCATTTTCTTTGGGCAAAATGAGTCCTTTAAAACTTTCTTTTCTCGCTTGAATAGCTATGGGTAAGGCACCTTTTATGGGTCGAACCATTCCATCCAAACTGAGCTCACCCATAATGACATAATCTGTTAACTTCTCTGAATTTTCTAATTGCTCGCTGGCGCCCAAAGTGGCCATGGCAATGGGTAAATCGAAGGCAGTTCCACTTTTCCTAATATCAGCAGGTGCTAAATTGACTACCACTTTTGTGCGAGGAAAATGATAGCCATTCGCTTTAATAGCGCTTTCCATTCGCTCTAAACTTTCTTTAACCGCATTATCGGCAAGGCCCACAATAGAAGTGTATTTACCGCTGCTCACATTCACTTCTACAGTGATTGTAATAGCTTCTACACCATACACAGCGCTGCCAAATGTTTTTACTAACATGAAATGAAATTAAATAATTTATTTTGAAAATGGTATTGATTAAATGATTAACCGTAATTCACTAAAATGTAATTCAATATTAATTTTCTTGAACAAGGAATTTTTAATTAATTCTATCTCTATTTAGAGCTCGTGCTAAATCACTACCAGCTGGTTGTTGAAAAACATCCAATCCAAAAAAGGAGGCCGAAGCTAAGAGATGATCAAAAATATCGGCTTGTATTTCTTCGTATTCAGCCCATTTAATAGTATTGGTAAAGCAATAGATTTCCAAAGGCAAACCACGATCTTCCATTTCTAATTGTCGAACTAAAAGTGTCATGTCATGATTTATTTTTGGATGATTCTCTAAATAAGCAATTACATAATTTCTGAAGACTCCAATATTCGTCATTCTTCTTCCATTAATTAATTCAGAAGTATTAATTAGATTGTCTTTGTTGAACTGTTCAATTTCTTGCTGGCGCTCGCCAACATACTCAGTAATGAGATTATAATTTTTAAATTTTTCTCTCATTTTTGGATCCACAAATTGGATCGAACGAACATTAATATAAATAGACCGTTTGATCCGTCTTCCGCCGCTATCCTGCATTCCGCGCCAGTTTTTAAAACTATCCGTAATAAAATAATAAGTAGGCACGGTGGTGATTGTCTTATCCCAATTTCTAATTTTTACCGTATTAAGATTGATGGCGACCACATCTCCATCTGCATTAAATTTTGGCATTTCTATCCAATCGCCCACCTTCACCATGTCATTGGCAGAAATTTGAACACTTGCTACGAGGGCCCAAAATAGTGTCTTTGAAAATCAACAGCAGAATGGCCGTCATTGCTCCAAAAGCACCTAAATAATACAATGGTGACTGGCCCATTAATTCTGAAAGCACTAAAATTGCCATCATAATAAATAGCACAATTCTAATCAGCTGAAAATAACTGGAAATAGGTTTGCCGATAAATACATCAGATCTCGACATAATTGCTTCCACGCCTTTTAATAAAGCAATTAAAATGCTCATGCCTACAATGATGAGATATACATTGGTTAATTTGACTACGAATGGTAACCAACCAATAAAATCTTTGAAAATAATGGGAGCCATTATTTTCACCACAACAGCAGGAACAATATGAGCCACGCTATTAAAAACATTATTATCTACGAGTGCATCATCCCATTTTATTTTTGTCTTTATAAAAAATTTATTTAACGGACCTACGATAAGAAGTTTTGTAATTCGAAATAAAATATAAGCCGCCAAAACTAATAATAGTAAAAGAATAAATAAACGCAAATAAGGAATAGCTTCTGCTGACAATCCCATGTTCTGCAACAATTCTTCAACCCACATTTTCAATTCATTCATAAATGCACTTTTTTGTAATACCTAATGTACAAAAAATAAACTTAGGAGTGTTTTTGAAATATTATGTGGGACTTATCATTTTTCGCAAAAGAAAAATAGAAGAATGTTTTTAGAAGAAATAATTCGTTATAAATTTTCCAATAGATCAATTACTTTTTCTCTTTTGAGAATTAAATAACCTAATCGATCATTACTTACTCCATCTCTTAATTGATAATTAAAAGAAAGTTTTTCATCGTTCACTTTTGTTTCAAAATATTTGAAATCTATATTAGGGTATTTCTCTAATTGCGTACTTATTTCATAAAGATGTGTAGATAAAATAAATAGTGAATGTTTTATTTTAATCAGCCCTTCAATCACTACAGTACTGCATTTCATGGCATCTTGTACATTCGTTCCTTTGAATAATTCATCAATTAAAATCAACCATTTTCTTCCATCAGAAATTTTTAAAATGGTATTTTTTATTCGCTGCACTTCGTTATAAAAATAACTTTTTCCTTTTACAATATTATCTACTACGTTAATATTGCTAAGCAATCCATCAAAAAAAGATAGTTCCATAGATTGTGCCGGAACTCCCATACCGATATGTGCTAAAAAAACTGCACTACCCGCAGATCTGATGAAAGTACTTTTGCCCGCCATGTTAGCTCCGGTTAAAAAAATAAAATTATTTTTTTCATTGAGTTCAATATCATAAGGCACCGGATCTTCCAACAAAATATGATACAATTGTGTGGCTTTTAAAATAGGCTCGGTACTTTCTTTAAAAACAGGAAAAACTAAATTCAATTCTTTAGTGGCTTTTGCCATTCCATACCACGCATCCAATTGAAAATATAATTCTATTAATTCTAACAGCGATTGCTTATAATGATACCGCAAATAATAACCTAAAGCAATTATTTCAGTTGGAGAAAGTTGTTCTTTTTTTTCGCAATCTCTAATAATTTGTAGATGATTTTTTTGGAGTTTTAATTGAATCAATTCCAAAATACTTTTTAATTTTTTGGGTGCATTTTCTGTCAGAAAGACATCTACAATTTGATGCATTCCTTTTATAAAATTGAAACAATGGCCTACTGAATATTTCAGCAGCGAGTAATCTGCACGATGAAAAAATTGATAATACTTTGTACTTATTAAAGTTGGGTTTTGCGGCGGTTGATCAAGAACTGCTTCGTAAAATTTATGAATCATTAAGATAGTGCCATTGCCAATATTCTCAGGCCAGGCTTGAATCTTATCAATAATTAATTGTAGAATTTTTTGAACTTCAATAATAGAATCAGCATTTGGAAGAGATTGATGATATATTTTTTGTAACCTTAATTTTCCTCCAACTGTTTTTGTATAATTTAATTTTGAGAAAATAGAAAGTTCCTCCTCATGATTAAAAATGGAGATATCATTCAAGGTGGTTTTATCTATTTCCATGATTTATAATTTTCCTGAATTCAGATTGTAATTTTAGTTTTTAAATACTTGATCAATCTCCAAAAAATAATCTTTCTCCTTTCGAAGATTCATCCCAGACACTATTTCCATAATCGTCTTCTTGAAAAACACAATTTCCATTTACAAATGTTTTTTCTATTGCCGCCGGAAAAGTAATCTCGTCCAACGGGCTCCATCCGCATTTGTAGAGAATATTATTTTTATTTACTGCTGAAGAGCGATTTAAATTTACCAACACTAAATCCGCAAAATATCCTTCTCGAATAAAGCCTCTGTTTTTTATTTTAAAACAATCTGCCACAGCATGACTCGTTTTTTCTGCAATTTTTTCTAAAGAAATTTTTCCTTCTTTGTAATAATGTAATAACAATAAAAGAGGATGTTGTACCAAGGGCAAACCTGAAAGTGCATTTTCATAAGGAGGTAGTTTTTCTTCCCAAGTATGCGGTGCGTGGTCTGTGGCAATTACGTCCAAATGGTTGTCCAGTAAGGCTTTCCAAAGTGCTTCTTTATTAGTACCTTCTTTAATTGCCGGATTGCATTTTATAAGATAACCCAATTTTTCATAATCATCTGCAGTGAAATGTAAATGATGCACACAAACCTCCGATGTAATTCTTTTTTCTTTTAAAGGAATATTGTTTGAAAAAAGTGCAATCTCTTTTGCCGTAGTGATGTGCAATACATGTAATCGGCTATTGTATTTTTTTGCTAAAGAAATGGCGAAAGAAGAAGAAGTATAACAGGCATTTTCATCTCTTATTAACGGATGATCTCTTGGTGAAAGATTGGGATGATCATTTTTATATTTTGCATAATTGGCTTTAATAATTTTTTCATCTTCGCAATGTGTAGCAATCAGCATTTCGCTTTCGCTAAATATTTTATGAAGCGCCGGTTCATTGTCTACCAACATATTTCCCGTGCTGGAACCCATAAAAATTTTTATACCGCACACTTCATTTTTCTTTTGATTGATTTTTAAAACTTCGGCTGCATTGGTATTACTTACGCCCATGTAAAAAGAATAATTCGCCAAAGAATTTTTATTGGCGATTGCATATTTTTCTTCTAATAATTCTACAGTGAGTGCATTGGGAATTGTGTTGGGCATTTCCATAAAAGATGTCACTCCGCCTGCTACAGCTGCCTTGCTTTCTGAATACATTGTGGCTTTATGCGTTAATCCGGGTTCTCTAAAATGTACTTGATCGTCTATTAATCCGGGGAAAAGATGCTTTCCTTCGCCATTTATTTCTATCACTTTTTCCTTAACGCCAAAATTATTATCGATCCTTTCTATGCGACCTTGTTTGAGATAAATATCTTTTTGCTCGATTTTATTTTCATTTACGATATTTATCTGTTTTAAAAGGTATTTTCGCATTTTTCTAAGATTACTTAATTGAGAATAATATGATGCAAATTATAAAAAGAGTTGTTTATCCACTCGTATTTATTTGTCCGATTTGGGCCGCAGCACAAACTACGAATCTTCCCGAAGGGAGCAAAGAATACCAAATTATAGATAGACTCGAAATTAAGTATGGTAAAAATACTCAACTTAATTTTTCTACTCAAAAGCCTTATACACGGAAGGCTATTGTGCAACAAGCAGAATTTATTGATAGTATGTTTCATACGGACTCAATGAAATTGTTGCCCAATGCGATAAAATTAACGCCGGTGGATGAATATAATGTGCAACGTTTATTAATGAACAATAGTGAATGGGTTACCGGTTCTAAAGAAAATTTTGCGAGCAAAAATACTTTATGGAATACTTTCTATACCACGCCGGGTAATTTATTTGAAGTAAATACAAAAGATTTTTTCTTGGCTGTGAACCCGATTTTAAATTTACAAGTAGGCTCAGAATCCGGAAAAGATGGAATGCTTTATTATAATAAAAGAGGAATTACGTTGAGAGGAATGATTGCCAACAAAATCGGGTTCTCTACCACCATCAGTGATAATCAAGAGCGAGGCCCACAGTTTTTTACTGATTATGTAATTGCGCAGAGAGCCTTGCCGGGCGAGGGTTTTTACAAAAAATTCGGTACAAATGGCTATGATTATTTTGATGGAAGAGGTTATATTAGTTTTGGTGTAACAAAATATATCGATGTACAATTTGGGTACGATAAAAATTTTATTGGTAATGGATATCGCAGTCTTTTTTTGGATGGTGCCGGCAATAGTGCCTTATTTTTAAAACTCAATACCAAGATTTGGAAATTTAATTATGAAAATATTTTCATGGAATTAATTCCAACTTACGACAAAGTAAAAGGTGATAAATTATTGGATAGAAAATATGCGGCTTTACATCATCTTAGTTTAGATGTTACGAAATGGTTGAATTTAGGATTATTTGAAAGTGTTTCTTTCGGAAGAAAAAATCATTTTGATTTTCAATATTTGAACCCAATAATTTTCTTACGACATGTAGAAGGTAGTGTAGGTAGTCCGGATAATGCGATGGTAGGTTTTGATTTCAAAGCCAATGTAGCTAAGCAGTTCCAGTTTTACGGTCAATTTATTTTAGATGAATTTCATGTAAATCAAATTTTTAAAAACAATGGTTCTTGGGTAAATAAATATGGTTATCAATTGGGTGTAAAATATGTAGATGCCTTCAAAATTAATAATCTCGATTTACAATTCGAAACTAATCGCGTTCGTCCTTTTACCTACTCGCATTATGATTCTACTGCAAACTATACACATTATAATCAACCTTTAGCGCATCCATTAGGAGCGAATTTTCAGGAATACATTGGTATAGTAAAATACCAACCCGCCCCGAAATGGCATTTTGATGCACGAGTAATTTATTATTACAAAGGTTTGGATACAGCTGATCAAAATTTTGGAGGTGATATCTTTAAATTGTACAATACACGTAAGAAGAATGAAGGCTTTTTTGTAGGAGACGGTTTAAAGAAAAAAGTGCTGAATGCCGCTTTCACCGTAGGTTACGAGTTGAAAGAAAATTTATTTATTGAAGCCAATTATCTTTTCAGAAAAGAAAATGGATATGATAATATCAATGTATTTCATATCGGAATAAGACTAAATTCTTTACGAAGAGATTATAATTTTTAATGGTCGAAAAAGAATTTTATTCAACGGTGATTGAAAAAGTGATCATCTTAGAATTGATCTTATCAATCACATTAGAATAACGTAAATCTGCATCACGACTGTGCAAATTCACTATACCGTTACTCAATTTTATTTCTGGCGATAATACAAAATAGGGAAAGTAAATATGAAATCCTAATCCTACTTCTACACTAAAATCCGTGCGTTTTAATTTGATGAGATCTTCTGCTTTTTCTGCTTTTGCATTGCTGGCTAAATCATAATCAAACTTGGCGCCGACAATGGTATAAACTTTAAAATTTCCAATTCTATCGCTGCTGAATTTGATGTGAACCGGAAAACTCAATGTAATAGATTGAATTTTTTTGGTAATATTCGTATCGGCAGAATAGTTTTCTCTATACAAAAATGCTTTTTCCGAAAAGGTGAGATCTAAAGGATGAAGCCTTAAATCGAAATGGTTACTTAATCTGAAATTCACTAACCACGCGAGATTGATGCCGGTACTATTAATACTTTCTACTCCCATAATAGAATCATATTGTAAAAAACGCGGATCATGTGTAAATGAAAAATGAGATTTATTCATTCCTAAATTAATCCCAAAATGATAAGGTTTATCATCGTGGTTTTCTTGATTGTAATTATTACTGAGCTGAGCAATAGATGCTGTGCTACAAAACAAGAACGTCAATAAAAAAATTATTTTTCTGCGCAATAAATGGTGCATATTCCTAAAGTCAATGTTTTGTAAAAAGCTTTTCTATATTGGCATTGGTTTAAAATGGTGATTAAATTTTCTCTTTCGGGAAATTGAAATATGGAGTCATTTAAGTATTGATAAGCCTCATTATTTTTTGAAATTAATTTTCCGAAAAATGGAGTAATATATTTCATGTAAAGATGGTAAAATTGTTTTACAATAGGAGCTGTAGGCCGTGTAAATTCTAAAATGATTAATTTTCCTCCGGGCTTTAGCACTCTAAATATTTCATTTAAACCATTTTCTAAATTCTCAAAATTCCTTACTCCAAAAGCTACTGTGGCTGCATCGAAAGAATTGTCTTCAAACATCATTTTCTCACTATCGCCTTGTAACAATTCTATTTTATTTTGTAATCCTTCTTTGATGATTTTTTTTCTTCCAATTTCCAACATACCGTTACTAATATCTATTCCGATTATTTTTTCGGGTTTCAAAATGTGGTAACTGGTTATGGCAAAATCGCCCGTGCCTGTCGCAAGGTCCAAGATTTTTTTTGGTTGATCCGGAATCAAATATTGGATGGCTTTTTTTCTCCAGCGCACATCAATTCCGGCACTTAAAAAACGGTTTAAAAAATCATAGCGAAAAGCTATTTTATCAAACATATTTTCTACTTGCTGCTTTTTTGTGTCAGCAGATTCTTTAAATGGAATAACCGTATCGTGAGGAAATGTAGTCATTTGATCAAAGATAGTTTTTTGGCTCTATATGGCATTATCAATTGTGCTTTTTTAAAAACTTTACCATTTCAATTTTATAAGAAGAATTGAGAAGATTATATCTTTTGTATCTTGCTAAAGTATGCATATTACGAAAGCCGAGTATTTAATCAGTAGCCCCGATTTTGAACAATGTCCGATTCCTAACAGGCCTGAGTATGCATTTATTGGAAGAAGTAATGTGGGCAAATCTTCTTTAATCAATATGCTTTGCGGCAATACTAAATTAGCAAAGACTTCTAATCAACCGGGAAAAACACAAATGATCAATCATTTTGAAATTGTGAGTATTGATTCGCCGGAAGCCAAAGTGCAAACCAAATGGTATTTGGTGGATTTACCTGGATATGGATTTGCAAAAATTTCTTTGCGTAGCAGAAGACGATGGGAACAAATGATTGAAAATTATTTGCGCAATCGTGAAAATTTAGCACACGTTTTTGTGTTAGTAGATTCAAGGCATACTCCGCAAAAATTGGATTTAGATTTTATTCAACGATTGGTGTTGTGGCAAGTACCACATTCGATCATCTTTACAAAAGCAGATAAAGAAAAACAAGCAGTGGTAAGTAAAAATGTAAAATCTTTTTTAGCAAAATTATTAACGACTCAACAATTTTTACCACGCCATTTTGTAACAAGTTCTGAAAAACGATTGGGAAAAAATAAAGTTTTGGAGTTGATCTCTGAAATGAATGAAGATTATTTGAAAGAAAATAAAGAATAAAAGAAAAGTTACCTTTCGGTAACTTTCTTATTAACCATCCCAAAACCAAAACGATTTTTAATTTCTTCTCCTTTGAGGTTGTAGTGTAGGCAAAATTTCTTTAGTATATTTTGTGTATTGGTCGTCGGTAAAAATGGTTTTCAAACTTGCTTCTCTTTCTGTTATAAGTTTTTCATAAACACTTCGGTCAGGGCGATTGCCGGAAGCCATCATCTCTTCTCTCATTTTATCTTGTGCTTTATAAAATACCGTGAATACACTATCCGTTTTTTGAATTTGTTCAGGAGTAAGCATTAAAGGGGTACTTATTTTTTCCATAGCAGACTGAACTCTTTCTTCCACTGTACGTCGCATCTGTGGCGAGTTTTGAGCAAAAGAAGCGGCCGTTGTCATTACAATTAAAGTGAATAACAAGGCAATTTTTGTTTTCATATTTTTGTTTTTAAATTGATGACTTAAGATTAATGTTTCATAGATTTTTTTCTTCTTCCCATCATATTCTTCACTACTCCTTGTAAGGCTTTATCGAATTGCGGTAATTGTTCCGGAGTACAAATTTTTCTTACTTGTTGAAAATAATGAAACATCTGAAGATCCAACATTTGCTGGCTTTTGCCAATGGAATCTGCTTTTTGAAATTTGATCGAATCACTTAAATTTTCTACCGACAATAATTGATAAAAATTTTCTTTTGATTTTCTAATTTGGTCAAATAATGGTTTTACCTTTTTGAATTGTTGCGTTCTTAGATCTTGATATTGTGCTAATTGATTCTCGGAGAATTGTACGCTATCTTTCAATACAGAGTACATTCCGGTTGATTCATGATTTCTATTTCCTTTATTATTTTTGGCAACGAAAAAAAATAGTAATAGCACATTTGTGAGAAATAAACACAAAATGATAAATACTAAAGATTTGGTGGAAGTAAATTTCATTATGGATTTAAATTTTCGAATTCATTAAAATTAGTATTCACTTGGCTGTATTCATCTACAGTAGCCAATTCTGTTCCTTGTTTCGTATTTTGATTTATATCATTAGGCGAAGTAAAAATCACCAAAGCATTTAAAATAATTACAAATCCAACACCTGCAAAAGCCACAGCAGGTCGAGCCATTAAATAAGATACTTTCTCCCAAATGGATTTTTTATTTTTCATGCGCGCTTCTAATCGCGTAAAGAAAAATGGAGTAGGAGCAGCTTGCTGCATACCATCTAAGCTGTGTAGAATTTGTTCTATTTTTTCATCGATATCTTTTTTCATTTCCCTTTTGATTTTTAGACTATTGGCCTTTTAACTTTGACGATTAATTGTACTAAAACCTTCGATTATTGTTCATTAAACTGCTGATAATATTTTTTTAAACTTTTCTGTAAATTTTGTTTGCCCCTTTGTAGCAAAGCATCCACTGCAGAACTACTTAACTCCATAATTTCACCAATCTGCTGATAGCTTAATCCTTCTGTTTTGTTTAAAATAAAAGCCACTTTTTGATTGGCGGATAATTGATCTATCGCATGAAAAAGAACAGCCGCATTTTCTTTATTTTCCATTTTTACTCCGGGGTGAAAAAAATCCGGAGGCTCTATCATTAATTCATCATTTTTCCCATACAGACTTTGTAAAAAAGCAAATCGTTTTTTTCTTTTCTTTTTCCTGATATGATCCAGCGCTTTTGAAACCGTAATTCGATACACCCAAGTGGATAGTTTTGAATCTTCTTTAAAAGAATCAATTGATTCAAATACTTGAATGAAAACCTCTTGGGCAGTGTCTTCTGCGTCTTCTGCATTTTGCAAAATTCCTAAAGCAGTATTATACACCAACCCTTGAAGATTGTCTACAATTTCCTTAAAAGCTGCCCTATCTTTTTTTTTTAAGAAGGGTGATTAATTCCCTTTCGTTCAAAATGAATTTTTTATGCTAAGAGTGATTACCACCGCCATATCCGCCATAAGGAGAAGGCTTTCTTTTTTCCTCTTTATTAGTAACTTTTCCTTTTCCAAATGTCTTCAATTTGTAGGTAAAAGTTAGCATAAAATATTGTTGCAGCACTTTATTTCTTACATCCTGAATGTAAGATTCTGTAACATCTCTTGTGATGCTGCTATTTTGTTTTAATAAATCAAACACAGATAATTTTAATTCTCCATCTTGATTTTTTAAAAATTTTTGTCCGATTGCCATATTCCATAACCAATAACTCTGATTGTATCCGTCGGTTAATCCTTTGTAAGATTGATTAGAAATATCATTTTGGAAAAACGTTCCTTTTTTAGTTAAAAAATTAGTTGTTAATCCTAATGATTGAGTGTAGAAATTATTATTTAAATCCGGACGAATGGAATTTTTTACATTGTTGATATTCGCGGTGTAAGATAAAGTGAAATCAATGTATTCACTGATATTGCTGGATACTACTGCTCCTAAATTGTAATTGTAATTATCAGAAATGTTAGCCACATTATTTAATAAACCCGGAAGCCTTGAATAACTAAATCCTGCATTTAAATTCAAATTAGATTTGACGGCTTTTATGGGAGTTCCAAAAGTGAGAAAACTTCTTACACTATAATATCCATTTAGATTAATAGGTTTACTTAATTGAGAACCTTTTCGAAGAATAACAGTATTAGAAAGAACTGAATCTTGCGTAGCCGTGTAGGTTGCATTGCTGATATAATTATCAATGGATGAAAGATATACGTTGGCAAATAAACTCTGACCTTTTACGCTGTTGGTATAAGTATAACGCGCGACTAAATTGTTGGTGTATTGTTGTTGCAAATCCGGATTACCTGTGCTAAAAAATAATGGATTGGAATTATTAATTACATTCTGTAACTGATTCACAGAAGGCGCACTCACTCTTCCACGATAGAAAACACGTAAATTACTTTTGGAAGAAAGTTTAATTCTTGCCATAGCATTTGCTAAGAAATTGCTGTAAGTATTGTCAATATTGCTTTGCGCAGGAAAAATTTGATTACTCTTCAAACGACTGTATTGATAAGTTACTCCTGCAGAAAGCATGTTGTCTCTATCTCCATATCGATAAGTAACGCCGGTACTTTGCGTATTGTAAGTATTGTCAAAAACATTACTCAAACTTGTATCTATGATTGAATATTTGGAAGTGCCATTATCTAAATCAAACGTTTTTTGATCCGCACTACTTTTTTTGAAACGACGGGTTGTAGTTAATTTGTAATTGTGCTTTTTGACCTACAGGTTCGGTGTACACTAAGTTCACATTGTATCGCGTGCTATTACTATTTCTATCAGCTAATTGATGTGTGGTATCAGATACTAACGAAGTTTTGTAATAATTATTCAGTGCATCAATGTAAGTTAGGCCGCTATTATCATTTACATTGATCCCAAAACCAATAGAAATACTTCTTCCTCTTTTAGGAAATGCATGGCGGAATAAAACATTATTATTTAGCGTATATCCTTGCCTGTTACTATTCAAATTATTTCCGGTTTGGCTGATCAAATTTTGCGCATCATAATAATTAATTCCTGAAACTATATTGCTTGAATTATTTTTCTGAAAATTTAATCCTGTAGTAATTAATAGAGAATTGTTAGAATCTATTTTATAATCAAATCTAAAGTTTACTCTATTGTTATAGTTCTTTGTATTAGAGAGTGTATTTTCATCATAGTATTGTGTAGAATCTTTGGTTCTTATATTTTGACGATTGATGGTTTGATCATTATTGGTATTACTATTATTGAAAAAATAACTTCCGGTAACATTTATTTTTTCTCCCCATGCATCGCTATAATTAATTCCTATTGCATTGGTTTTTGAAATTCCATTTTGCTGGCCTACCATAAAATTATCACTGCCTCCACCACCACGGCCACCTCTTTGTCCTCCGCCGCCTCGATTTCCAGTGGTGGTGGCTCCTAATAAATCTTGAGAGGAAAAATTTTGTTGGTTTACATTATTAGTTAATCCGATTAAAGAAATTCTTCGTGCATCATTGAAAAAACTAACATTGCCACCGGCGCTATATCTATCATCGGTGCCGTATCCGGCAAATATTCTACCGAAATTACCGGATCGCATATCTTTCTTTGTAACAATATTGATGGACTTTTCAGTGTTTCCATCATCAAAACCTGTAAGTTGGGATTGGTCACTTAATTTATCGAATACCTGAATTTTTTCAATAATTTCAGAAGGAAGATTTCGAAGTGTCGCGGTCGCATCATCACCAAAAAAATCACGGCCATCTACTGTTACTTTTTTTACATTTTCACCTTGTGCCGTCACAGAGCCGGATTTATCTACAGTAATGCCGGGCATTTTCTTTAGCAAATCTTCTCCGGTTGCGTCCGGATTTAATTTAAATTGATTTGCAGAATATTCTAAGGTATCATTCTTTTGCCTTACCGGTGGCGGCGTTCCGCTAATGACCACTTCAGAGAGTACTTGTGATTTTTTAGAAACAAAAATTTCTCCCAGATTTATATTTTGATCTGCTACAGAAAAATCTTTATAGAAATTTTCATATCCTACAGAACTGACAGATAAAATATAATCACCTTTCAGCACATTATTGATGGTAAAATTTCCTTTAGAATTACTTACTGCAGAAAGATTGGTCTTGCTGGAATCTTTTTTTAATAAATGGATTGTTGCATTAGATAATGTCGATTGATCTCCTGCATCTTTCAAAATTCCTGAAACCGTTTGTGCATAAAGGCTTGCATTTACAAAGGTCACGAACACTAAAACACTCAAAATTCTTTTCATAATAAAATTTAATACTTATAAGACGCCATTCTTTTCTATAACCTGCGAAGAAATATTAATTTTTATACTTCCTTAACGCTTCTCCAAACCAATTCAATTATATTGCACTCCGTAAATTTAAAAATTACCTCATGGATTATAATAAGATTGTGTCGGTTACAGGATTAACCGGATTGTTTGAACTTTTATCTTCAAAATCAGATGGAGCTGTAGTGCGTTCATTGGAAGATAATACCTCCAAATTTATAAGTACTCGTCAACATAATTTTTCACATTTAGAAAGTATAGAAGTGTACACTTCTAAAGAAAATACTAATCTGGCAGAAGTTTTCGAAGCAATGGATAAAAGCAAAGAAACTCTTCCTGATGTGAAAGATAATAATGCAGTGAAATCTTATTTTGAAAAAGTATATCCTGAATTAGATTTCAGCAGAGTATATGCGAGCGACATGAAGAAAATGATTAAATGGTTTCAAATTATTAAGAAGAATAAAATTGAGATAAAAATAAAATCTGAAGAAGAAAAAGAAGCCGCATTAGAATTAAAAAACTCGAAGCCGGTACATGTAGATACTCCACATGTAAAGGATATGAAACCTCAGCAATCTAATCCTAGAAAAATTGAAAGTAGAGGAGTAAAATAATCAATAATTGAAATAGTAATAAGTATGGAGGTGTCAGCATCAATTCAAAAATTGAAAAGAAATTATTTGCCTGAAACGCTTGTCGTTTCTGATTGGCCGGCAATTGAGCCTTTCTTTAAAGAACTTTTAAATAGAGAAATTCATTCTAAAGACGAATTAAAAAAATGGTTGTTGGATGTGAGCGAATTGGAAGCAATGTTGAATGAAGATATTTGTTGGCGACAAATAAGAATGACTTGCGATACCAATAATAAAGAACTGGAAGCAGCATTTAATTTTTATTGCACCGATATTCAACCACACATTCAACCTTATGCTTTTGCACTCAATAAAAAATTAATCGATTCTCCATTCGTCAACGAATTAGACAAAGATGAATTCTTTACTTATTTAAGAAGTGTGAGAAATAGTATTGAATTATTTCGCGAAGCCAATATTCCAATTCATTCTGAATTGGCTATGCTTCAACAACAATATGGAGTCATCACCGGACAGATGACCATTACTGTAAACGAGAAGGAATACACCTTACAGCAAGCAGCTAAATTTTTTGAAAGCCCTAATCGTGATTTGCGAAAAGAAGTTTATTTTAAAATAAATGAACGCAGGTTGCAAGCAAAAGATGAACTCAATAAACTTTTTTCTCAGTTAGTAGAAAAAAGAAATAAAGAAGCCATCAATGCAGGGTTTGAAAATTATCGCGATTATAAATTTAAAGTTTTAGGTCGTTTTGATTATACGAAAGAAGATACTTTTCAATTTCACGAATCAGTAAAAGCTCATGTAGTTCCTTTGGTGAAAAAAATTCATCAACTGAAAAAAGAAAAATTACAACTTACAGAACTTCGCCCATGGGATACAGAAGCTGAACCGGAAGGAACAAAACCTTTAATTCCATTTTCTGATGGTCAAGATTTATTGAATAAAACTATTGAATGTTTTACTCGACTACGTCCATTTTTTGGAGATTGTTTACGTCAGATGGCAGCCATGAAACATTTGGATTTAGAAAGCAGAAATGGTAAAGCTCCAGGAGGATATAATATGCCTTTAGCAGAAAGCGGAGCACCATTTATTTTCATGAATGCAGCAGGCCAAATGCATGATGTAACAACTATGGTGCATGAAGGTGGACATGCGGTGCAATCTTTTTTGACGCATTCGCTGGAACTCAGTACCTTCAAGGATTACCCGATGGAGATAGCAGAAGTAGCGAGCATGGCGATGGAACTTTTTTCGATGGATTATTGGGATGTTTATTTTGATAATAAAGATGATTTACGAAGAGCGAAGGAGCATCAATTAGAAAGAGTAATAACTATTTTTCCATGGATCGCCATTATCGATAAATTTCAACATTGGATTTATGAAAATCCTACTCATACTGAAGCAGAAAGATCAGCACGATGGATGGAAATTTTTAAAGAATTTTCTGATGGTGTAATTGATTATTCGGGTTTAGAAAAATATGTTGAAAATGCATGGCAAAAGCAATTGCATTTATTTGAAGTGCCTTTCTATTATATTGAATATGGAATTGCGCAGTTAGGTGCTATTGGCCTTTGGATGCAATACAAAAAAGATTCTGAAGCTGCGTTAGATAATTATATAAAAGCTTTGAGTTTAGGTGGCACCAAAACCTTGCCTGAATTGTATCAAGCTGCAGGATTATCGTTTGATTTTTCTTCTGAAAATATAAAAACCCTTATGGAATTTGTAAATGAAGAAATGGAAAAATTGAACTAGATTTTTTAAAAGAGTTAATTTCTTATTCAACGTTGCTCTTTACATTCAATAGATTTTCAAGTTTATTAATTTTTTCAAGAGATGGTTTAATCCAGAAAACTCCGGTGTTTTTTTCTTTTCTCATTCCTCTCACAAAACAATACAATACTCCGCCAAAATCTTTTTCATAATTGAAATTAGGTAATCGTAATTCTAAATATTTTTTAGTAGCTACAGTATAGATGAAATATTGTAAATGGAAATTATTTTCGTTCATAGCTACTTCCAGTGCAGGTTTGGAGTAATGTTCCATTTCCCATCCTAAATAATTAGATTTCCAATCAAGAATAAAATATTGGCCATTCAATTCGAACAGCATATCAATTTTGCCGTTCATGATTCCTTCCATCTCTTGATGAGATAAAGTGAGAATATATTGTTCTAAAAATGCAAATTCCGTTAATTGAATTGGATTAAACATTCCCACGGGGAAATCGAATTCTAATTCATGAACTCGATTTTCAAAATCTATTTCAGAAAGTTGAAAATTTCCAGAACTCGTTTCTATATTGGCTTTCATTACATGTTGTAATAATTGAGGTAACCACTCTGCATAATTTTTTTCTCGCGTTGGAGCAAATCTTTTAATTGCATTTTGAATCACTTTTTCCCAAAGTTTTTCATTATTAAATGCAAGTTTTTTAAAAATAAAATGAATCATGTTTCCGGTAATTTTACCCTTCGTTAATTCATTAAAAATAAAATTATCGTAGTCTTTTTTCGAAGACTCAAATGGTGGTTTGTAGCTCCTTTCAGGTTTGTGGGTCAATCCGGAATAACTCATTCTTTTCCATTGTTGTTGTTCAATGGAAAAATTAATTGGTCTTATTATTCTTGGTTCTTCTTTTTCCTTTTTGAATTGATATCTAAAGTTCTCATCAATTTCAGGTGTGTTGATCCAATCTATTAAATTCGGATTTGCATTTTTCAGATGATTGGTAAACTGTACAAGTGTGGATTTCGTTGAATGATTTTTAAAAATAAAACACTTATAAACCGCTCTGGTAAGTGCTACATACAATAGTCTTCTATTTTCTTGTTCACTCTGTTCTTTAAAAAGCGCCAAATGTTCTTCAGTAAATTGTTCCTTTTTTCCGTTTAAATATTTACCGCTTTCAGGATCTCTAAAACTTCCCGTTTTGTGAGTTCCTTCTACAAAATTTAAATTGGGCGCCAAAACTATATTGTATTGTAACCCTTTGCTGCTGTGGATTGTAGTGATTGTTACGGCTTCTTCATCGGTTTCCATTCTCACTTCTAATTCATCACCTTCTGCATTTTTTTGTTCGATGCCGTGTTTCAGCCATTCAATCAAATCTATAGAATGCCAATTTTTATGACGTTGATTTTTATAAAGAAGTTCGATTAAATGATAAAGATTGGTAAGAATTCTTTCACCGTTCGGTGTAGAATTGTTTAATAATATTTTTCTAATTTCAAATTCAGTAATGAATTTTATTAAAGCCTTGTACACGCCTTCTTTCTCCCAGGTACTTTTATAATCCCGAAATAATTCGGTTACGATTTCATGATTTAAATTCAAAATTTCTTCAAGCTTGTATTGAGTAAAACAAGTGAACAAAGCTCTATTGATATTATTTTTATTCGGTTCTTCCATTGCCATCAGCACATACAGCAATTCTTTTGCTTCAGGCGATTCTAAAATTTTGGATTTATCAATAGAAATAGAAGGAATATTATATTTTGCTAACGCTTTTTTAATTTCAGTTGTTTCTTTATTCGAACGTACTAAAATTCCAATATCCGCCGGAGTTAATTTTTTGCTCAATTCTCCTTTTTGAATAAAATATTTTTCATTAGAGATAAGTTCAGCAACGTGCTTTGCTATTGTTAAAGCGATATTTTTTATGTTAGAAGATTCGTCATTGATGGAAATAGGCGTTACTTCTTTTTCACCAAAAAGTAATCTCCCTTTTACATTTGGATTAGGTGATTTTACCGGATTGTATTGAATCGCATTTTGTTGTTCGCCAAAATAAAAAGTATCAAAGTTTTCTTCCGGTAAAAAGAAGGCATTCATTGCATCTATATACGATTCAGTAGATCGAAAATTCGTGTTCATTTCGTACCTATTTTCTACAGCTTCTTTTGCTTTGAGATAGGTAAAAATATCGGCTGAGCGCCATGCGTAAATTGATTGTTTTGGATCTCCAATGTAAAATAAAATAGTATTGGTGCTAAATGCAGTATTGAAAATTTCGTATTGCAGTTTGTCGGTATCTTGAAATTCATCAATAAAAACGGCTTTGTATTTTTCTTGTAAAGCCTTTACCAGACGTGGATTTTCTCGTTTTGTAAGTGCTTCATTTAAATTATAAATTAGATCAGCGTAGGATAATTGATTATTGTGCAATTGGAATTTATGAAAGCCTGCAGAGATTTCATTTATGGCCAAACTATATAGATGGTCCAAACTTTTTTGAAGCTGTACTTCTATCTCCTTGTCTAATTGTTTGAGATCATTTATTACGGCTATTGCACCGCATTCTTCATATAATTCTACAATATAATTAGGAAATGTTTTTAGAGTAAGAAGATATTCCATGAAGCGGATAGGATCATTTAATAAATCCGGTATAGTAGTTTTTTTGGCGTATCTATTCGATAATGTTCGGTGTAGAAGAGCATCTTTATTATTGTTGATTAGATGAACAAAATCCGGTTCTAATTCTTTTTTCTTTTTATTTATTTCTGCAATCGAATTGATAATGGTAATTTGTTGCTTGTCATTTAATGGCTCGGAAATATCACTATTGTACTTATAAAATTGTTTCCCATTGAGATGTTCTTTTACAATACAATAAATTTCATTTTGGCTCAAACCCTTATCCATTAGTAATGACAACAGTTCGGTGGAAAGCGTAGTTATGTTTTTCCTCCAAAATTTATTTAATTCTTCTTGTAAAATATCTGAAGTATCGCCTACCATTTCAGCACTAAATAATTGATTGGTTTCAAATGCAAATTCGTTAAGTGTTTGCTGACAAAAACTATGAATCGTCATCACAGAGGTTTCATCCATGGTGGTAACTGCATTTTTTAAAAGAAGAGTTACCTGTTCTTTCCCAATTTTATTAATCGAATTTTCCACTATTACAACAATAGTTTCATCCTTTATAGTTAAACCTGTACTTGCTTTATACGCATCTTTTACAAAACTTCGGATTCGTGTTTCTAATTCAGCAACTGCTGCTTTGGTAAAAGTCACCATCAAAATTTTCCGAAGAGGAATTTTATTTTCTAAAATCAATCGAAGTACTAAAATGGCAATAGAATAGGTTTTACCCGTGCCTGCACTGGCTTCTATCAAGTTGCTTCCTTTTAATGGAACCTTTATAGAGTCGAAATCTTTGAAATTATTTTGAAGTGGCATTTTTATTTTTTATTAAAATATTCGGGAAAGATTTCTAATAGCGGAACTAATATTTTTTTGGTTAGAAAAAGATATTTCTCACAATTTTCTTCATTATCAAAAAATCCGGATTCGCATTCTTTATTAAAATAGGGATCTCCTTTATGGTTATCAATTATTTTATAAAAATTATCAACATTCATTTCTTCTAATTTGTTCAAATCTGTTTTGAAATCAACATGGAATGGCAGCATGTTTTGATGTCCATCAATGTAAATTTCTAACAACGAATTCAATGATGAAATTGCATCCTCTCGATTTATTTTTTTTGCGCGATAAACGCCTTCATTTATTTGAGAAATAAAATGAAATTCAATTTCTTCACCGGAAGCGATTAAGGCTAAGTATTGAATGTAACCATCCAATAAATATTTCATTTCATTTTTAGAGAAGGAAGTATGAATAAGCTTCCGGTTGTAAATATTGCCTACACTGGCTTTCAGAAGAGATCGTTCTAATTGAATTTCTATTGAAATTTGATCTTCCTTATTTTCTCCTATTAAGTTTTGGAAAATATTTTTTACAACTGAAATGTTTTCATCAATGTTTTCTACAACCACATTTGCCATATTTTTTAATGGCAACTCACCTTGCTTTAATTTTTGAAGCGTCAATTTTTCTTTTTCATCTTCAGGAATTTTTAAGAGATCGGTTTTCAATTTCCAATCATCCAAATTATTGAATTTAAATATCTCAGTGTCTTTTAAAGTGATTTCATCATCTTGAAAATAGATACCAAGTGTGTTGTTATAATATCCTTTGATGGGGTTTTTTAGAAACTTGACTAATTGATAAAGCGGAATTTCACTAAAGGTGTGGGCTTCTACAATTTGTTCTTGGAAAATTATCTTTTCCTCCTGCTTATTTTCTAACAGATAATTATAGTAACGGTAATCGGTAGACGAATATTTTTTGCTAAAATTATGTAAGGGCTGCTGTATGATGAGTTCTTCTCTAACTATTTCAGGATGTATCGCAACTGATTCAATATAATCTAATAATTCATCTACCAAAATGGAAGGAGGAGAGGGAGAATTATCTTTTATATTTTGGCCAATATAACTGATGTAAAAATATTCACGCGCCGAAATGAGTGTTTCTAAAAATAAATGTTTATCATTTTCTTTTACATTTCTATCTCCTTTACGCTTTTGTTTTTCAATTAAATTGAAATTAATTCTTTTATCCTTCCGCGGAAAATTATCATAATTTAATCCTAACAATGCAACCACTTTAAACGGAATACTTCGCATGGGAATTAATGAACAAAAAGTAACTCCTGATCCTGCAAAACTATTGCTGCGCTTGGCATTGGTGAGTGTTGGCAGAAATCCGTGACTAAATATTTCATAGCTTACTTCGTCAGTAAAAATTTCATTAATAAGATTATATTTTTCTAATGCTAATAGCAATTGTGTGTAGGCTTCATCCTGCATATCGTTGTCTTGAGGAATAAATAATTCGAGCACTCTTTTAATATATTCTACCCAGCCTTCGATATTTTTTGGATGTTTTCTTTCTTTAATTAATTCAATCAATTTTTCAATAAAATAAATAAAACGAATCACTCCATACGTTTCTGCACTTTCAAGAATATCAAGCGGATAAAAACTATTTTCATCTTCACCAAATTCCTCTTCTCCACTAATGCAAATGCCGTACATAATTCGTTGTATTCCATATTTCCAACTAACGAAATTGGTATCATCAATTTTATTTCCTTCAATACCAAATCGAATGTTGGCTTTATCAAGCGCCTTTCTTATGGAATCTGTATTTTGAATTTGCAATCCATCTTTTATTGATGAAAAATCTAAAAGCCTTACTATATTTTCTGCGGTAAAATTTTGTTCGGAAATAGCAAGAATGGATAATAACGCATTTGAAATACTATCGGCACTTGCATAACTTTCATCGGCAATAGTATAATTAAAATGATAAGGTGCTGTATCAAATACCGCTTTTATGTAAGAAGCGTACAAGTCAATGTCATTAACCATTACAACAATATCTCTTGAAGAAAGTTTTTCTTTTCTTTGATCTACTAAATGCACCAAATAGTTGTACAAAGTTTCTACTTCTCTCGCAGCACTATGACAAGAATTTATAGTAATTGTGCCGTCAGTAATTATTTTATCCTCATAATAATTTTCAGGTTCTTCTTTTTTATTATTAAAAATAGCGTTCTGAATTTTATGTAAAAGTGTATCTGATTTTGGTTCGATGGTTTCTAATTCATTGTATGCATTAATGAGTTCATCATTTTTAAACAATAAAGAAAAAGTATCTTGAATTATTTTGCCCCAACTTGTCAATAGTGGATTACTACTACTTTCTTCGGTCATTTCTATTTTGCCGATTCTTTTCAAAAAGGTCAATAATTTTTCACTTTTATCTTCAAACCAATAATCGTACGGCGCAGGATTCAAAAGAAAAAAATGAATATCGATATGCGATGATAAATTTTGAAATATTTCTAAATGATATTCAGTGATCACACTGATTCCGAATAGATAAATGGTTGGTAATTTTCTTTGAAGTTGTTTTACTTTATCCGGATCATTTAATTCATTTTTAATAAAATTTCCTATTAAAGTTTTATCCGGAAATTGTTTATCGGCCACTGTTCTGGCACGCAACCATATTTCTTTTTGCCAATTTTCTTCTTCTTCGTTTTGGGAAATATTATTATTCCAATTCGTAATCATATCCGCCCGATAAATCTGGTATTGATCAAATAAATCGGCAATTTTTTCGGCGAGTGCCATTCGTTTTAGATTACTGTCTATTTCTTCGCTTTGGTAATATTCTGCAATGGACGGATATTGATTGATAAAATCTTTTTCATTTAATATTTGATAGATCACCCAGCTCAAATTGTCTTTGGACAAGGGTTGTGTGTAAGTGCCACCTAATAAATGGTACACTTTATTGATGATATCATTTGGTTTTTCAAATCGAAGATTAGCAGCAATTCCAATTTTTTCAGCAATTTGTAATTTCAACCAACTGTTCATTCCATCGGTTTGTGTTACAATAGGAACACTTCTAAAAATAGGTTCTTTTATTTCACGAATATCCTCAGAAAGCTGATTGGCTAATTGTTGTAGCGAATTGGATATTTGTAATTGAAAACCCATTGTATTTATTTTTTAAATCGATTCTGAATTCCGGATCCTCTTTGCACAATTGCTTCTGCCGTTTTCAAAATCGTGTTTTCAGTTGCTTGAATAATTACTTTTTCCTTTGCACGACTGATAGCAGTATAAAGTAATTCTCGGGTTAAGATTTTTACTTCCTCTTTTTTGGGCAAAACAATCAATATTTTATTAAATTCTGATCCCTGACTTTTATGAACAGTCATAGCAAAAACTGTTTCTACTTTTGAAATTAAGAATGGTGAAAACCCTTGAATCTCTCCATTACTTTCAAACCAGATTTTAATAATCTTATTTTTATCTCTTCTTACAATTCCAATATCTCCATTAAATAAATTCAGATCATAATTATTTGACGTAACCATAACCGGCCGATTTTCATAAAATTCTTGATCGCATTTTATTAATTTTTTTTCTGCTAAATATTTTTCTATCGCTGCATTAATCGTGTACAATCCTTGATCACCCTCTCTTACAGCCACCAATACTTTTAATTGATTTAATTTTTTAAAAGCGATTCTCACATCTTCTTCCTCAATATATTCTTTATAGCCATAAATAAAATCATTGAAAATTTTCGAAGAATATAGAGTATCTATAATTATTTGATCATCTTTATTTTCAAAAAATTCTCTAATATTTTTTTGATCATTTTTAATAATCGCTTTGCTGAATTTTCCGATTCCTTTATCATCAGAAAATCGATAACTTTTCTGTAATTCGATTACGTGCTCAAAAAGTGGATGATTCGAATTGTCGATATGGTTTACTTTTTGATTTTCGTTTTCAATAATCGAATTAATTATGGACGCTCTTTTTTTTTGAAAAAATATTTAATTGTTTTTGTGCTTGGCATAAATCTCCAAATAAACTTCCTGCTTCTACCGAAGTCAATTGATTCTTATCTCCTAATAAAATTAATTTTGTTTTTGGTCCGATTGCATCTAATAATTTAGCAAATAGCGCAACGTCAATCATGGAGGATTCATCTACAATAACTACATCATAATTTAAAGGATTGTTTGCATCTTGTCGGAAATAGATCGAATTTTTTTTCCAACCTAATAAACGATGAATGGTGAAAGGTTGAATGTTTTCAAACTTAGATTGTACAATTTTATCTTCTTTGCTGGCAGCAGCTTTCAGCGATTCATCCATTCTTGCTGCAGCCTTACCGGTAGGTGCTGCTAAAGCAACTTTAAGGTCAGGATTTATCTGATAAAGTATAGATAAAATTTTGGCAACTGTAGTGGTTTTACCTGTTCCCGGGCCACCGGTAATAATGGTAAAATTATTTAAAACGGCACTAATGGCTGCTACTAATTGCCAATCGGTTTCGCTTTGGATATTCGTGGGAAATAAATTTTGAATAAATTCGATTTGCTTTTTAAGATGCTCAAAATTATTTTCAAATTGTTGTTGTTCTCTCGCGATAGATTCATTGATCCAATTTAAAATGATGGTTTCATAATTAAAATATCGCTGGAAATAAAGTCGGTTTTGATGAAGTATCAAAGGTTTTTTTTTCGTCCCGGATGAGACCAACGGATTGGTAGAAAATGAGGAGTTAGGAAGTTTGTATAATCCATCTAAATCTTCTTTATTAATATTCTCTAAGTCAATACAGATATGACCTTCCTCTAATTTTTTTGAAAGCAAATAAAAAAATGGCTTCACTTCTTCAGAAGGAAAATATTCAGCAAATTGTTGATGAACATTCTTGCTTGTTGTCATTTTGTGCAATGATTTTTCATGATTTCTATTGAATTAAAATTCGATTTTATTGCTTCAAAAATAGCTCTACAAATTACCGTGTATTGGTAAAATGAAAGAGTAAATTTTTTTAAACAAAGAGCTTATTCAAATTTGTCCCTCATTTTTTCTGCTAAAATTTCAATGTCTTTGACTCTCGCTAATTCCTTTTTCCAATGAAGTGGAATTCCTTTGATACCATGATAGAGACCGGCCAAACCTCCTGTGACGGCTCCCGTGGTATCGGCATCTCCTCCTAAATTTACTGCTTTTAAAATAGCATTCTTAAAATTTGATGTGGTGAGAAAACTCCAAATACTCGCTTCCAAAGTATCCACTACATATCCGCTACTATTAATTTCATTTTCCGATAGTTCATAAATATTATCAACTAACAATCGACTGAAATGGTTGATTTCACTTTGTTGTACAAATATGGAATGAAGAAAATTCGGAATTCTGGTTTGCAGATCATGATAAATTTTTAAAGGCTCATTTTGTTCAATAATTTGTCGAGCGAATTCTACATAATAAAAACAAGCAATAACTGATCTTACATGCCCATGCGTGATGGAAGAAACTTGTCGAACAATCTCAAATCTTTTTTGAATGGGTTTATCCATCAAATAAAAAACCAACGGCGCAATGCGCATTAAAGAACCGTTTCCATTAGAAAATTCATCAGTCAATCCCGAAAGAGTAGGACTGACACCGGTTTCAATTTGATCGATGGCTTTTTTAGTCGTAATACCTATGTCAAAAACTTCTCCTCTTGCGGTCCAATAATTTTTTCGCGCCCATAGCAACATATTTTGTGCAATAGTTTCTAAATCGCATTCATTGGTTAATGCTTCTGCTAAACAAAAAGTCAACGAACTGTCGTCAGACCATGTGCCCGCCGGCATTTGATGCGAACCATATTCGCGCATATCCGTTACGGGATTTAAACGAAGTGTTTCTCGATCAATAAATTCTACCGGCACGCCCAAAGCATCGCCAATAGCTACTCCTAACAATAAATTTTTATAAATATCTTTTTTAGACAATGAAATTTTATTTTGTACTCACTCAAAAATCGTGAATTTAATTTAGAACTATTTGGGTAATTTTTTTTTGTAATGATCAATTTTTTCTTGCAAACTCATTCTTGCATATCGTGGCGAGGGGGATGGTAATGATTCACCCATTTTTATGGAAGGAAATAATTTTCGGAATTGTTTTTCTACAAATTGGCTTGTAAAAAATATGGATTGTAAATTGGGTAAATTAAGAATGGATTGTATAGCTTTAGAATTGTCTTCGATCATCTCCAAATTAGCATCCAGATTATTGTTCTCTTTTCTTTTTATTTTAAGAAAGACATCCGTTACGGCAATTCCTTTTTCTTCAAAACAATCTTTCTTTTCTTGTGTGGTAAGTAGAGGTAAATTATAAACGCCCCGCATTATTTTCCAAAATTGATTTCTTTTAGAAGCATAAAACCATTCATCTTTTCCTTGCACATCCGAATGATCTTTTCCTGGGAAACTCCCTAAAATCAATACTTTTACATTCTTCGGGACAAATGCTTGATGAGGATGAATTTCTATGATCGGCATTCTATAATTTGTTTTTGACGTCCTTTAAAATTAATCAATCTTTCTTTTCTTTTCTTGAGTTGACTATAAAAATTATTAATTTTTCAAACGAAATTTTATTTTTCTTCAATTTTAAAAAACTCCTAATCAGTTGTATATTTAATTTTTTAAAAGCCAGTGCTGAATGCTCAATAATCCAACTCATTTATCTGAACAATTGGAACAACTTCTAAAAGTTGATTCAAGGTTTATGTCAAATGGGAAATTATTGAAAAATAAAGTGGTTGAATTAGCATTGCAATTAGATTCTTCTTTATTGAAATTATTATTATCTCATTCAGAAATGAGGTCTAATTTTTTTATACAAGTGGAAGATGTGGTTGTTTTTGATAAAATAAAATTCCAACAATTTATTAGCAATGCTGCTATTTTACCGGACAGTTATACTTCTTTTATAAATAAAATTGGATTGGTTGATGAGGAAAATAACTTCATTTCAAGAAGCGAAAACGTAGTGCTGGCCTGGCCTTACAAAGATGGCGTGTTAGAAGGCGGACAAACAAAAGAAGATATTAAACGCAATGAAATAATTTGGAATGAGACTTTAGCCAAACATCAAATTGATCGCTTATTTCATCCAAAAGTTTTCACCATTTTTAAGAAATATTCTGAAGAAGGAATTACAATTCCTACTTCGATAAGTGTGGGTGATAATTTTATTTTAAAAGGGAATAATTTATTGGTTTTACATTCTTTAAAACCTTTATACGCCAATAAAATTAAATTGATTTACATTGACCCGCCTTACAATACAGGCTCTGATAGTTTTGTATACCATGATAATTTCAGTCATTCTACATGGCTCACTTTTATGAAAAATCGTTTAGAAATTGCTTGGCAACTTTTAGCAGAAGATGGCGCTATTTTTATTCAGACAGATGATACCGAATTTGCTTATCTGAAAGTGCTCTGTGACGAACTTTTTGGTCGAGAACATTTTAAAGAAAATATTGTTTTAAAATCGAGCACGGAAAGTGGGGTAAATGCCATCAATGTGAAAAATGGCGAGAGATTGTTTAAGGTAAAAGAAAATATTTTATTTTATGCCAAATCTACTTCATTTCGATTCACTCCTTTTTATACGAAAGCCGCATTCAATATGAATTATAAGTATGAAGTGCGGAAAAAAAATGGGGTTTATTTCATCACCAATTTGTATAAAAATTTTACAGAAAAAAAATTTGGTAAGAGAAAGAAAAAGGATATTTCAGAAGTGGAGTTAATGCGTATAGAGCAAGAATTTATCGACTATGCTTTACAGAATGCAGACCATATTTATTCTTTAGAAAAAAATATAAAAAAAGCAGGAGAGAAGTTTAAGAAATTTGCGAAGGCGAATGAATCGAAGGGAATAGTAGAAGAGTTTATCAATTCGAAAGGTGCAACGGTATTGATTTATGATGGTGGAGTTTTGGTTCCATTGAAAGAAAGAATTATTTCGGAAAATGGGAAAAATTATTTTGGTGTTTTAGCTTCTGATCTCTGGGTAGATATTGGCACTACACCTGCTAATGAAGGAGGAATTCAATTTTCCAATGGGAAAAAACCGGAAAAATTATTAAAACGGATTATTGAAATGACGACCAAAGAAAATGATATTGTGTTGGACTATCATTTGGGAAGTGGCACTACCGCTGCTGTTGCTCATAAATTAAACCGTCGATACATCGGAATAGAACAAATGGATTATGGTGAAAATGATTCTGTAGTTCGTTTACAAAATGTAATCAATGGTGATTCTTCCGGAATAAGTAAAGCGGTTAAATGGAAGGGTGGTGGCTCATTTATTTATGCAGAAATAAAAAAATGGAACGAGAATTTAGTGGAGGAAATACTTTCCATTCAAGACAAAAAGGAAATTAAAAAATTGTCACGGAAAATATTTGAAAGTGGATTTATTTCTTATGATGTAGATAAAAATATTTTTGATGGCCAAATAAATGAATTGGAAAATTTGGATGTAGAAACTCAGAAGAAGATTTTAATTCGATTACTGGATTTGAATTTTTTATACATTCCTTATTCAGAAATTGATGACAAAAAATTTAAAATAAATGAACCTGAAAAAATATTAAATCGATTTTTTTATCGCACATAATAAATCAATGAGTATGGCTAATTACCTTACTGATCGTGGGTTTTCCGATTTTGTTCACCAAAATTTGGCAATACCTAAAATTTATGATCCAATGAATTGGAAAAAGATTCCTCTTGATGTAGCGCGAACTTTAAAATTAGATATGAACTACGGAATTGATTATGTGTTTGAAGTAGAAGGGGAATTCAAAACCGTTCAGGAGAGATTTAGAGAAATGAAGTACAATCATTTTTCTGATTTCACCATTCGATATAGGCGCGATGGAAATCCTTTTGAGGAAAGGCACGAATCAGAATATTATAAAATGAAAGCAGGCTTTTTTACCTACGGAATTACGAATGGTGAAAAATCAAATCCAACTACGTGTACTGATTTTTTAAAATTTGCAGTTATAAATTTAAAATCTTTGTATCAAAAAATAGAACAAAAGAAAATTCTAATAAAAGATAATCGAGAAAATACTTGTCAAAAGATTAATGATATTTTGGAATGCCCCATAAAATACAATCGAGATCAATCTTCTAGTTTTTTTCCGGTGGATATTCGAATTTTGAATGAGTTGTGGGGGAATGAAATTATTATTTCACAAAAGGGATTTCTGTAAATGCATACACTCTGTGAAATATTGAATTCTAAATTATCGATTGATAATTCTGCTTTTTTTAGAGATAAAGTTCCTGCTTCTGTTTCCCGCAATCTTAAATCAAAGTATCAACAAAGAGCTTACCAGCAGGAAGCTTTAGGCCGATTTGTATATTATTGGGAAGAACATAAATCCACTCAAAAAAATAAACCTACTCATCTTTTATATCACATGGCAACCGGTAGTGGTAAGACTTTGATAATGGCTGGCTTAATAATTTATTTGTATAAAATGGGGTTTAGAAATTTTATTTTTTTTGTGCATAGCAATAATATTATTGATAAAACAAGAGATAATTTTTTAAACAGCCAATCTAATAAATATTTATTTGCTGAAGAGATTTCGATTGACGGAAAATCCATTTCGATAAAAGATGTAAATAATTTTCAGGTGGAAGAAAATAATCACATTCAAATCATTTTTACAACTATTCAAGGGCTTCATTCACGATTAAATTCGCCAAAAGAAAATTCAGCTACTTATGCAGATTTCGAAAAACAAAAGGTAGTGTTGTTATCAGATGAGGCACATCACATTAATGCACAGACGAAAAGATCTAAAGATTTGAATGCGATTGAACTGGAAGAAATGATTAGTTGGGAAGGAACCGTGAATCAAATTTTGAATTCAAATTCACAAAATGTATTGTTAGAATTTACAGCAACTGCCGATTTCTCGAATGCTGAAATAAAGAGAAAATACAGTGATAAATTAATCTTTGATTTTTCATTAAAGCAATTTAGGAAAGAAGGTTATTCTAAGGAAGTGAAAGTATTACAAACGGATCTGCCTCCCTTTGGACGTGCATTACAGGCGGTTATATTAAGTCAATATCGTCGCAAAGTTTTTGAAAAAAATAAAATTATTTGTAAGCCGGTAATTTTATTCAAATCAAGGACAATTGCAGATAGTCAAGCTTTTTTTCAGGAATTTATAGATGGTATCCGGAATTTAAAAAGTGAAGATTTACTTCTTATTAAAAATCAAAAATTAGCAGCACCTATTGCCAAGGCTTTTCTCTATTTTGAAGAGCAACAAATTACTTTACCAAATTTAGTCACAGAATTAAAAGTTGATTTTGCAGAGAATAAATTACTTTCTATCAATAGTAAAGAAGAAAGCGAAGCGAAGCAATTAGCTGTAAATAATTTAGAGGCTGCAGATAATCCATTTCGCGCAATTTTTGCAGTTGATAAATTAAATGAAGGTTGGGATGTGTTGAATTTATTTGATATTGTTCGATTGTATGAAACAAAAAATATCTCTTCTTCAAAACTTAGCAAAACCACGGTGGCAGAGGCTCAGCTCATAGGTCGTGGTGCAAGATATTTTCCATTTCGACTCAATCATCATCAACCATTATTCAAAAGAAAATTTGATGATGATTTAGAAAATGAAATGCGAATAGGTGAAGAATTTTATTATCACAATGCATATAATCCGGAATATATCAAAGAATTGAGCCGAGCTTTAGTAACCATTGGAATTCGTGCGAGCGAAGAAGAAATGAAACGGCCTATTGCGCAAAAAAAATTAAATTCAAAAAACTTAAATAGGAAATCGATTTCCATCTTTCCTTTAAAAAGAAAATTTTATTCAGTTCATTTGAATCAAGGATCCTCTGAAGAATCATTGGCATTTGATGATGTGTTAGACCATTCTCAAAAAACGTTTAATCAGAAAGTTTGTTTACTCGATTTTGAATATCCAATTATTCGAAAGGCAATTCAAAAAATTCCTTTTTATCAATTTTCTAATTTGAAAAAATATATTTCTGATGTAGAATCAATAGAAGATTTATATCAGCACGATAAATATATCGGTAATGTTGGATTGCAAATTGAAAATTTCACTGAGTCGCATCAAGCTTTAACTGCAAAAGAAAAACTAAACATCACTACGAGAGTCCTAGATCAAATTGCAAATGATTTTCTTAAATTGATGCAGATAAATGAATAAATACAAGTCTTAAGAATCGAATTTGGTCACCTTCATCAACCTTATTTTCAACCGGGAAAATGCATATATAACGCACATCTTTATTACATTCACTTCTCTTGCATAGGATTTGCTAATTTTGCATTAATTTCACAGCTTAATTTTAATAAAAAAATTGTAATTATATTATGGCGGAAGCGATAAAAATGCCGAGAATGAGTGATACTATGACAGAGGGAGTAATAGTAGAATGGCATAAAAAAGTGGGAGATAAGATAAAACCAGGCGACACGATTGCAGAGGTAGAAACGGATAAAGCCACCATGGAATTGGAAAGTTATAATGAAGGAACCATTTTATATCTTGCAGTAGAAAAAGGGAAATCCGTTCCTGTAGAGGGTTTGCTCGCCATCATTGGAAAAGAAGGAGAAGATTATCAAAGTGTTTTAGATGCTGAAAAAGGCGGGAAAGCTAAAGACACAAAGAAAAGCGAAAACAAAATGGAAGAAAATAAGTCGGAGGAAAATAAAAAAGAGACGAGTGATTCTAAAGAAGAAAAAAACGATTCAAAAGAAGTAGCCTTACCGGAAGGAGCAAAATTGATCAGAATGCCGCTGATGAGTGATACGATGAAGGAAGGAAAAATTATTCAATGGCATAAAAAAGTAGGCGACAAAGTAAAAAGTGATGATACTTTGGCAGAGGTAGAGACCGACAAAGCCACTATGGATGTGGTAGGTTATGAAGAAGGTACACTTTTATACATCACCACCGAAGCCGGCGATGCTGCGAAAATTAATGATGTAATTGCGATTATTGGTAAAGAAGGGACCGATATCAGTGCTTATGCCGAATGGTTGAAAAGTACCGGAAATACCGGGAATGCAGAAAATAAACAAACTGCTACAAGTAAAAATGAATCTCAAGAAGAGACAAAAAAAATAAATTCAGAAGAGGAATCTAAAGAGGAAACGAATGAAGAATCTTCTGAATACGGAGAAAGAATTAAAGCCTCTCCATTGGCCAAAAGAATGGCACAAGAAAAAGGAATTGACATTGCTAAGGTAAAGGGATCCGGTGATGGCGGTAGGATTGTGAAAAAAGATGTGGATGCTTATGTGCCTAAAGCTGAGCAAAAATCGGATGGACAAAAAGATGCTCCCGGTGCAATTCAATCTGTACAACCATTTGCGGCGATTGGCGAAGAATCGTATGAAGACATTCCTAATTCTCAAATGCGTAAAACCATTGCACGCAGATTAGGTGAGAGTAAATACCAAGCTCCTCATTTTTACTTAACGATGGAAATTAACATGGATAATGCCATGAAATCTCGTAAGACAATGAATGAGTTGAGTCCGGTAAAGATATCTTTTAATGATTTGGTGATAAAAGCATGCGCGATGTCACTTCGCTTGCATCCTGCGGTAAATAGCAGTTGGATGGGAGATTTTATTCGTAGGAATAAACATATTCATATTGGTTCAGCAGTGGCTGTGGACGAGGGTTTGATTGTTCCGGTAATTCGTTTTGCTGATCAAAAATCACTTTCACAAATTGCTGCCGGAGCGAAAGATTTATACGAAAAAGCGAAAAATAAAAAATTACAACCTGAAGAATTTAGTGGAAATACTTTCACCATTTCTAATTTAGGGATGATGGATATTGAAGAATTTACTGCCATCATCAACCCGCCTGATAGTGCCATCTTAGCCGTTGGTAAAATCAAAGAAGTAGTAGTGAAAAAAGGCGATGGATTTGGTGTATCCAATTTTATGAAAGTGACTTTAAGTTGTGATCATAGAAGTGTAGATGGTGCTGTGGGAGCGGCTTTCCTGCAAACACTAAAAGCATTTTTAGAAAATCCGGTGACTATGTTAGTGTAAAAAATTCAAATTGAATTATATGATTTTGTACCAAAAAACTGTTTGTTTTTTTGAGTACAATTATTTTTATACTACCGAAACACGTTTTCCAATATGAAAAAATATATTACATGGATTGCAATTATTTTAGGAATTGCTACAATGGTATTTGGAATTTGGGCTAAAACTTTACATAAAGAATATTCCTCTGCTGCTATAACTGTAGCATTAATTTTTGAAATATTAATTGTAATTATTTTGATGCTTATTTTTATAATGTGGCTCAATAAGCGATTAAAATAATCATCTATCTTACTTACCTTTTCCTGCATTTATGGTGAGTTTTCTCTAATTTTGATATATGAATGCCGAAAAAATTATCTTATTTGATGGTGTTTGCAATTTTTGCAATTCGAGTGTCAATTTTGTAATTAAAAGGGATAAAAATTCTGTTTTTAAATTTGCTCCAATTCAAAGTGAAAGAGCGCAAGAAATATTATCTTCAGCAGATGATTCTTTTAAAAAACTGGATTCATTTATTTTAGTGGATAATGGAAAATTATACACCAAAACCACAGCTGCATTGAGAGTGTGCAAATCACTTCCCGGCTTGTGGCCATTACTTTACGCATTCATCATTATACCAACTTTTTTAAGAGATCCATTTTATAATCTTATCGCAAAGTATAGATATCAATGGTTTGGTAAAGCCGATAATTGCATGATCCCGACACCTGAAGTAAGGGCTAAATTTTTAAATTAATTTATTATGACTTCAAAGAAAACATTGGTTTTAGGAGCTTCGGATAACCCTAACCGTTATAGTTATAAAGCCATCAAAGACCTGCGTTTCTATCATCATGAAGTAGTAGCCATCGGAAGAAAAAAAACTAAAGTGGATGACGTAGAAATCAATAAGGAATTATCTCCAATACAAGATTTGGACACTGTTACTCTTTATTTAAATGCGAATAATCAAAAAGAATATTACGATTATATTTTAGCTCAGAAACCTAAAAGAATTATTTTTAATCCGGGTGCAGAAAATGATGAATTAGCAGAATTGGCACTACAAAATAATATTATTCCGCAAGAGGCTTGCACTTTAGTTTTATTGCACACAGGACAATATTAATTGGGTTGAAGTAATTTTTTTTCGATTTTTTTCTTTAAAACTAACGCTTATGCTTTGGAGAAAATTTAATGGTGAATCTCTTCTAATGCCCATCAGGCAAGCAGTTGAAGACACACTGCAATTAGAATTTGAAAAAGGTAATCGATTAAAAGTGTGCATAGGAACGGACAGTCAGGTAAAAAGTCATCATACGGAATTTGCGACGGTTATTGTTTTTTTAAGAGAAGGAAAAGGCGGATTCATGTTTATTCATAATGACCAAACTACTCAACCGCACAGTTTAAAAGAACGCATGTTGTTGGAAGTGGCGAAGAGTATAGAAATTGCTTATGAACTCTGTGATCTGTTTACAAAATATCAAGTAGAAATGGAAGTACATGCCGATATCAATACAAGTCCTAATTTTAAAAGCAATGAAGCTTTACGAGATGCAATGGGTTATATTTTAGGAATGGGTTTTGCTTTCAAAGCCAAGCCTGATGCGTTTGCCAGCAGTTGTTGTGCCGATAAAATGGTCAATTAATTTTTTGATTTAAAGATCAAGCAACCATCACCATAACTTAAAAATCGGAAATCGTGATGCAAAGCGTAATCGTACACTTCTTTCCATTTTTCTCCAATCATTGCCGAAACCAATAAAAGTAAAGTAGATTTGGGCTGATGAAAATTTGTAATCATTCCTTTCACTATTTTAAAATCATATCCCGGAGCAATAATAATTTGTGTGGGAATAAATAAATGATTTAATTCTTTCTTCTCTAAATATTCAACTAAATTCTTTAAAGATTCTTCAGCAGAAATGCCGGAGTTTTTAAATTCATCTTCATATACTTCCCATTGGTGAATCATTAAATTTTCTATAGAAATCTCCCGAGTAAGAATCACTTTCAACCCCATCCAGTAGAGGCTTTCAATGGTTCTTACAGAAGTTGTACCAACACAAACAACACCTTTCTCGATATGGTCAATTAATTTTTGTATCAAAGAAATTGATACATCCATCCATTCCGCATGCATTTCGTGCCCTTCCATTTTATCGGCTTTCACCGGTTTAAAAGTTCCTGCACCCACATGAAGAGTTACAAAATCATAATGAATATTTTTTTTTGCAAAAGAAGTAAAAATAGAATCAGTAAAATGAAGACCGGCTGTAGGTGCCGCTACTGAACCTTCGTGTGCAGAATAAATCGTTTGGTATTTATTCGCATCACTTTCATCCACTTTTCGTTTAATGTAGGGTGGCAGCGGTGTTTGGCCTGCATGTTCCATTATTTCTGCAAAAGAAAAATCTCCGGGAGCCCATGTGAATTCTACAATATAGGCGTCGGAAATTTTTTCAATTAATTGTGCTTTTAAAATTATGCAGATACCTTTTATCTCAATAGATTTCTCTAAAAATTTTTCTTTCCATTTACTCAATCCTCCAATTAAGCATTTCCATCGAATGCTATTTTTTTGTTGAAGGATGACTGCATAATCTTTAATTTTTTCATGAGGTTCTAAACAGAAAATTTCAATAATAGATCCTGTAATCTTTTGAAATAAAATTCTCGCTTTAATAACTTTCGTATCATTAAAAATTAAAAAAGAATCTGCAGGTAAATGGTCAGCGATATTTCGGTAAATATCTTCCGAAATATGGTCCTTTTTATAAATTAATAATTTGGATTGATCTCTTTCTGAGAGAGGATAATTAGCAATTTTTTCCTCCGGTAATTCATAATCGAAATCGAGGATGGATAAATCTTTTGGATGCATTTTAAAACGAAAACCTTTTAATCTTTGTACAAAGGTAGCTTGATATAAAAAATAGTTCCGCCATTAGGATTCGGTTCAAACCACAATTCACCATTATGAATTTCTAAAATCCTTTTGGAGATAGAAAGTCCCAAACCGAAAGGCTCTTCACCGGCAGTTCCGGATTTCTTGGCAGGGGAGAACATTTTAAAAACTTCGTCTTTATCTTTAAGAGGTATTCCCACACCATTATCTTCAATGGCTACTATTGCTGATTGATCTTTAACGATCGCACTTACTTTTATTAATCCTCCTATATGGCTAAACTTAATGGCATTTACGATAATGTTATTAAACACGCGCCATAATTTCTCTTGGTTTCCATCCACATAAATATTGTCAGGAATATTGTAATCAATGGTTTGTTCTTTTTTAGCGGCATTGAATTTTAAAAGAAAAATTGAACTGTCTAACAATTCATGCAAGTTCACTTTTTCTTTTTCGAGATTGGCATCATCTTCAGCTAATCCATGTTTCAATAAATCATTGATCATGTTAATTGCATTGGTACTGCTTTCTTCAATTAGTTCTAAAAGTTCTTTTCTCTCCGGATCTTTTTCATCTGTGGTTAATATAGCCGCTACGCCTGAAATACCTACCAAAGGATTTTTAAAATCATGAGCCATTACTCTCAATATTCGGATATAATTTTTATTCGTTAATTCTAATTTTTCAAGCGCTTTTTGTAAAGCATTATTTTGTAATCTGGTATTTAAATTTCTTTTTTTATTCTTTTTTAAATTTGAAAAAAGTAATAGAATAATGATCATGAACATGATTAAAAAAATACCACCGGCAATTAAGTAAATGTTCTTGATTGAATCTTGTTGTGTTAAATGGGATAACTTTTTTTCTACTAGTTAAAAGGTTGAATTCTTTATCAATATCAAAACTGTATAAAGAAATATTGCTCATGTCTGCAGAATCTTTATTGATGAGATAGAGATTAGAATACTTGTAAGATTCTTCAATTTTATTCTCATTAAAATAATACTTTGCGAGCAATCGATACCATTTTAATCGATACGAGTCCGTGTTTGATTTCTTATATTTTATAAGTAAACTGTCGGTCTTTACTAAATTTTTATAAGCCTCGGTAAATTTTTTTTCTTGTAGTTGTAAATCGGCCATTTTTAATAATGGAGGAATTATATCAGGCGGATTATGTTTATTAAGTTGTAAACTTTTATTTAGATAATAATTAGCACTATCTAACTTACCTTTTTTGAGATAAACACCTCCAATATTATCGTAGGCATTAGCGATTGTAGGAATTAATAGCCTTTCTTTTATAGAAGCGGCCTTGCCCATAGAATCTGTAAATTGAATGGTCTTGTGATAAAAATATAAAGCACTATCCAATTTATTTTCATTTTCATAAGTCAGCCCGATAACATTGAGAGCAAATTGTTTTTTGAAGAAAAAATTTTGCGGTGTTTGATTACACTGTGGTAATTGAGTCAGATAAATCTTCATCCGAAGACGCGCATTGGAATAACGTTTTTGATTATAATAAATATTACCGACATTTTGGCTAAATCCTGCGGCTTCACAAGGATAATTGCCATTTTCAATTATTTCATTTCCTTGAGCAAAATAACTTAATGCTAATGAATAGTGTTTTGATAAATAAAAGAATTCCGCTTTAATCATTAAAGCCCTAAGATAGCCTCGTTCATTGGCTGCAATTCTTTCTTTTGAATTATAGTAGCTAAAACAACTATCAGCATACAACTTCATGATGGGTAGATTTTCCACATTCAATTTGGCCGACTGATAATAATATTCAGCAATTAATGGATCATCATTATCAATAAATGATCTAAGGCTATCCATTTTTGTTTGATATAAAATTGGATTACCAAGTTGATACTCTTTAGTAAAGGTTTGAAACTTTTCGGCCAATTCTACATCTCTATGATTTTCCTGCTTTTTGCAGGAAGAAATAAGGAAAATTATTCCTACAAAAAGAAAAATTAAATACCGCCTCATATAGCCTTGTGAAAAAAATCCCATGAAAATCCCCATTTGAATTTGCCAAAAATAACTTATTAAATGGATTAATCTATATTTTATACTTATTCGTAAAAAATACCCAATAGCGGGTATTTCTTTTGAATTGAATTAAGCCCATTTTGCAATTGGTTGAAAATCGCAAAATTAATATGAAAAGTTTGCAGATTTTTCTAACACTTCATTTTTAAAATTATTACAAATGAAAAAAGTTGTTACTTATTTATTTTCGATTATTCTGATAAGCATATTTCTAATTAGTTGCCAAGGCAAAGTGCTTTATCAAAATGGGAATTACACCATTCGTACAAAAAATTTGGTGAGTTATTATCAAGCATCGCCTGATTTATTTGTAAAAACAATTAATGGTGATGTGAAAATAAATCTGAATGGCTTTGGAGAACGTTTAATCCCTCAAGAAAAAATAAACGAGATTACCATTACTCAAGTAAATAATGATTCTATCATTATCCAATTTGTTTCAAACGATTATAACCTACCGATTAGAGAAGAATTTGTAAGTGTGAATGTAAAAAATGCAGTAGACAGTATTCTTGCTTCGCGATAATTATTTTTGCGTGCTCTTAAATCCTTCTTTTAAACCGACTGTTCTATTGAAAACCGGTTGACCCTCTTTTGAATCAGGATCTACACAAAAATATCCATTGCGCATAAATTGGAAATGCTCGCCTACTTTGGCTTTCGTCAATTGTGGTTCTATGAAGGCCGTTTTTATTTCTAAAGAATGAGGGTTTACATAATCTTTGAAATCACCTTCTGCTGCCGCAGGATTTTCTGCGATAAATAAGTTTTCATACAATCTTACTTCGGCCGTAGCTGCATTCTTAGCATCTACCCAATGGATGGTTCCTTTTACTTTCAATCCGCTGGTATCGTTGCCGCTTTTGCTTTGTGGAATGTAGGTGGCATGTATTTCAATGATTTTTCCTGAATCATCTTTTTTAAAACTTTCACATTGAATGATGTAAGCACTTTTCAGACGAACCATTTGTCCCGGAGCTAAACGAAACCATTTTTTCATCGGTTCTTCCATAAAATCTTCTTGCTCTATCCAGAGTTCTTTGGAAAAGGAAACGCTTCTTACATTTTCTGCATCATTAGGTAAATTTTCTAAGATCATTTCTTCCGAAACTCCATCTTCATAATTATCAATAATTAATTTTACCGGATTGAGAACTGCCATTGTTCGCGGAGCACTTTGGTTCAATTCTTCTCTGATACAAAATTCCAATAAACTCAAATCAATCAGATTATCTCTTTTGGCAACTCCTATTTTATCACAGAAAGTTCTAATGCTGGATGGAGTGTATCCTTTGCGCCGAAACCCTGATATGGTGGGCATTCTGGGGTCATCCCATCCATTTACCATGCCTTCATTTACCAATTGTAATAATCTGCGTTTACTCATAACCGTATAGGTCATGTTCAATCTCGCAAATTCGTACTGATGAGAAGGAAATATTTCTAAATGTTCAATATACCAATCATACAATGGACGATGAGGAATAAATTCTAATGTACAAATGCTATGCGTTATTTTTTCAATAGAATCAGATTGGCCATGTGCAAAATCGTACATCGGATAGATACACCAAGCATCGCCGGTTCGGTGGTGGTGCGCATGTTTGATGCGATACATTACCGGATCACGAAAATGCATATTTGGCGAGGCCATATCAATTTTTGCTCGCAATACTTTTGCGCCATCTTCATATTTTCCGTTGCGCATTTCTTCAAATAATTGAAGATTATCTTCAATGCTTCTGCTACGAAATTCATTTTCTATTCCCGGTTCTGTATGGCTTCCTTTTTCAGAGGCAATTTTTTCGGAAGAACTATCGTCCACATACGCCAATCCTTTCCTGATCAGTGTTACAGCGAATTCATACAATTGTTCAAAATAATCGCTCGCATAAAATTCATTAACCCATTGAAAGCCCAACCATTGTATATCTTCTTTAATACTATCTACATATTCGGTGTCTTCCGTAATTGGATTGGTATCATCAAATCTTAAATTAGTAGCGCCTCCATATTTTTTGGCAAGGCTAAAATTGAGACAAATACTTTTCGCATGGCCAATATGTAAATAGCCATTCGGCTCCGGTGGAAAGCGCGTTAAAATGGTGGTATATTTACCACTTTTTAAATCTTCTTCTATTATTTCCTCAATAAAATTGAGGCTTTTTTCTTCTTGCATTTGGGATTGAATTCAAATATTTAAAGGCAAATATCCGATAATAAATTTTGGATAGAAATGAAAAATTAATTTTTTAAATCCTCTTCTTTCATGCTTTCTACAATTAATTCGGCTAAATCCAAAACTTGTACTTCTTCATGTTCATTGGCTTTTACGCCATCGCTCAACATGGTCATACAAAATGGGCAATTGGAAGCAATAATTTTAGCGCCTGTATCAATTGCTTCTTTGGTTCTTTCTGTATTTATTCTGGTTGTACCTTTTTCTTCTTCTTTGAAAACCTGCGCTCCGCCTGCACCACAGCACATTCCATTGCTTTTGCAATTTTTCATTTCCACTAATTCTACATCTAAGGCTTCCAAAACTTTTCGAGGAGCTTCATAAATATTATTCGCGCGGCCCAAATAACAACTATCATGATAGGTAATTTTTTTGCCCTTAAATGCGCCTCCTTCTTTCATTATAATTTTTCCTTCATCAATTAATTGTTGAAGAAATGTAGCATGATGAATCACCTCGTAATGGCCGCCCAGTTTGGAATATTCATTTTTGAAAATATTAAAACAATGCGGACAAGTGGTTACTATTTTTTTGATATTATAGCGTGCAAATAATTCAATATTTTGGTGCGCCATCATCTGAAATAAAAATTCATTTCCGGCTCTTCTTGCCGGGTCGCCATTGCACATTTCTTCTTTACCGAGAATGGCGTAACTCACGCCCACTCTATTTAATATGGTTGCAAAAGCTTTGGTTATTTTTTGCGAACGCTGATCATAACTTCCCGAACAACCTACAAAGAACAATACATCAGGTTCTTTATTCTCGGCCATCATTTCCGCCATGGTGGGTATATGCATTTCTACTATTTTATGCAGCTAAAATACAAAAAACAATTTTGATGCGGCTCTTATGCTTTCAAATGTTTACGGTTATTTTTGCTGAGATGAAATCAATGAAAACCCTTTTGAAATTGAAAAATAAGGTATGATTTTAAAAATTAAAAATTGGGAACAATGGCCATTTCAGGTAATCTATGCACCTATAGCTCCGGTGTGGCTTTGGTATATGATTCGCTCAAAAGCTGTGTGGTTCTTCACTCCAAGCAATCCCAAACTAACTTTTGGCGGCATGGAAGGTGAGCCTAAAAAAGAAATGCACGAACTAATTCCTCCACATTTATTACCCAAATATTTTAATGTACAAGCACAAGAAGATTTCAAAAAAATAGCCAATAAAATAATTGAAGTAGGTTTTCACTATCCGATAATTGTAAAACCGGAAATTGGCGGGCAAGGAGTTCTATTTCGAAAATTGGATAATGAAAATCAATTGAAGGATTATCACGAAAAAGTTCCTGTGGATTATTTTATTCAAGAATATATTTCTTATCCGATAGAAGCGAGTTTATTTTATTGCAGGTATCCCAATCAACAGAAAGGGATGATCACGGGCTTTATACAAAAAATACCTTTGCATGTAATTGGTGATGGAAATAAATCTTTGGTCGAACTAATACGTTCTCATCCTAAAGCAAAAAAATTCTGGAAAAACTTAAGTGTAAAAAATGAAGGCAATTTGGAAAAAATAATTCCTTCCGGTGAAAAATATATTTTGTCTTATGCCGCCAATCATAATCGTGGTGCACAATTTGTAAATTTGACAAATGAGGTAAACGAAGGAATGGTAAACATGCTTGATAAAATAAGTATTGGAATAAATGATTTTTTTTATGGCCGTTATGATATTATGTGCCAATCTCTGGAAGATTTAAAACAAGGGAAAAACTATTTTATTTTAGAATTTAATGGTTGTGGAGCTGAACCCAATCATTTTTACGATAATCAATTTACGATTGTACAAGCTTGGAATGAAATTTTAAAACATTGGAAAATTCTTTTTAAAATAAGCAGGTACAATTATTCGCACGGAATCGATTATTGGCCATTTTGGAAAGGATTTCATTTTTTAAGAAAGGCTAAGAAAGATTTTAAAAAATTAAAACAAATAGATAAAATGATTGCCTGATCTGTCTTTTGATTAAATTTAAAAATGCATTTAATGAAAGTATATTTTTCTTTTCTTTTATTTTTAACCATATCTATCGCTGCGTACAGTCAACAGTACGTGCCGCAAGATGCAGGAAGTAAAGTGCATTTTGTTATTAAAAATTTTGGTATAAAAACGGGAGGAGATTTTACGGGATTAAAAGGAAAAATTTCTTTTAATCCCAATCAAATCACGAACGCTACTTTTGATGTAACAGTCTCTGCGGGAACTATAGATACAGACAATTCTCAAAGAGATGAAAGTTTGGTAGGTGAAGATTATTTCGATGTAAAAAAATATCCCGTAATAAAAATGACATCTACTAAAATTAGTACTACAAACAAAACAAATGCAGGATATTATTACTTCACAGGAAATTTGACAATCAAAGGTGTCACTCAAACTATTTCATTTCCTTTTCAAGTAGAAAAAATAAACGACGATTATTTATTTACCGGTGAATTCCAAATAAATCGTTTAACGTTTGGAGTGGGAGAAAGAAGTATGGTTTTAGGAAATATGGTAATTGTACAACTTAAAGTGCTGGCCAAACACCAATAAAAAATATGAGATTAACGAAAGTTTTTTTCTGGGGTCTCATGGTAAGTTTTTTAGGCACTTTGCCATTAGGTACCTTGAATGTGGCGGCCATGCAAATCAGCGTGCAAGAAAGTATTTTACACGGTATCTATTTCGCGTTGGGCGCTTTATTGGTAGAGATGATCTATGTTCGAATTTCTTTAGTCGGAATTAATTGGGTATCCAAGAGAAAAAAATTATTTAAATGGATGGAATGGATTGCAGTAGCTATTGTGGTGGCATTGGCTATCGGAAGCTTTGTTGCAGCCACGCAATCACATGGTTCTAAAAATGTGTTGTTAAATAATTCTATTCATCGTTTTTTTCTGGGCGTATTTATTAGTGCCATCAATCCGGTTCAAATTCCTTTTTGGTTTGGTTGGAGTACGGTTCTTTTTGCAAAAAAAATTCTTGTTCCCAAAAATTCTTTTTACAATCTTTATATTGTTGGAATTGGCTTGGGTACTTTATTAGGTAATTGTGTTTTTATATTTGGAGGTAAAATGATTGTAGAAAAATTGGATGCCAATCAAAGTCTGCTAAATTGGATAATCGGTGGAATTTTTTCAATTACGGCCATCATTCTTACCATCAAAATATTAATGAATAAAGGAGCTCATAAAAATTTAAAATAGATAGAGACAGAAGTGTGCTTGATAATTGATATCCCTTTCAGTTAAATCCATCCAAAACCAATACTTCTATATTTAAATTGTAGGTATTAACTTTACCGCCCCAATAAAGGATAGTTTTTGTTTAAATTATAATTATTATGGCAACTACACATGAAAGACAATTCTTGGATTTTGAAGAACCAATAAAACAATTGTATGAACAAATCGAAGAGAATAATAAATTGGCAGAGAAAAACCCGAATAGTAGTTATGATGAAGTAAATGCGAAATTGCAAGATAGCATTCTTGAAAAGAGAAAAGAAATTACCAAAAATTTGACTCCTTGGGAAAAGGTGCAACTCAGCCGTCATCCGGATAGGCCTTATACCTTGGAGTATATTTTAAAAATGTTTACCAATTTTATAGAATTACATGGCGATAGAAATGTAAAAGATGATAAAGCCATGGTTGGTGGTTTTGCGCAATTAGATGGTGAAACAATTATGGTAATTGGCCAACAAAAAGGTACTAATACAAAGATGCGTCAAATGCGGAATTTTGGTATGGCTAATCCCGAAGGATATAGGAAGGCACTGCGTTTGATGCGACTTGCAGAAAAATTTAATAAACCCATTCTTACATTAATCGATACTCCCGGAGCCTATCCCGGATTGGAAGCTGAAGAGCGCGGACAAGGTGAAGCAATAGCTCGAAATATTTATGAAATGCTGCGTCTAAAGGTACCTGTTATATGTGTAATTATTGGTGAAGGTGCGAGTGGTGGTGCATTAGGAATTGGAGTGGGCGATAGAGTTTTGATGTTGGAAAATTCTTGGTACACAGTAATCTCTCCGGAAAATTGCAGTTCTATTTTATGGCGCAGTTGGGCACAAAAAGAAGTGGCTGCCGAGCAATTAAAATTAACTTCCGATAATATGCTCAAATTCGGATTGGTAGATGGAATTATTCCGGAACCCTTAGGCGGCGCGCATTGGAATTATGATGAAGCGGCTCAAAATTTAAAAAATTATATTAAACCCATCATACAAGAATTAAAAAAAATAGATCCTGAAGAAAGAATTTCTCAGCGTATCGAAAAGTATGGAAATATGGGTTTTTGGGAAGAAGAATAATTTTCGAGTTTGTAAATTTTAAAATCATTTCATTAAAAAATTAAAAACGTGTCACTGAAAAATATTTTAAGAGGAACTGGTGTCGCCATTATTACGCCATTCACAAAGAATGCGGATGTAGATTATGATGCGCTTGAAAAATTGATCAATTACATCATTGAAAATGGTGTAGAATATATTGTTTCTTTAGGAACAACCGGTGAAACTCCAACTATTTCAAAAAGTGAAAGACAATCGATTGTCAATTTTACAATTGAAAAAATAAATGGCCGTAAACCAATAGTAGTAGGCGTTGGCGGTAATTCTACCAAAGATGTTATTGAGTCATTAAACGATTTTCCTTTGGAAAAAGTAAGTGCTGTTTTGAGTAACAGTCCTTATTATAACAAACCTTCTCAGGAAGGAATTTTTCAACATTATAAAGCTTTATCAACGGCTTCGCCCAAACCAATTATTTTATACAATGTACCCGGCCGTACCGGATCAAATATTACTGCGGAAACAACCTTACGGTTGGCAAACGAATGCAGTAATGTCGGCGGTATCAAAGAAGCGAGCTGTAATATGGTGCAATGCATGCACATTTTAAAAAATAGACCTAATGATTTTTTGGTGGTGAGTGGCGATGATCATATTACACTTCCACTAATTGCTTGCGGAATGGATGGAGTTATAAGTGTTGCGGCCAATTGTTTTCCTAAAGATTTTTCGGAGATGGTAAGGCTTGCTTTGAAATATGATTTTGCGGGTGCACAAAAATTGCATTATAAATTATTAGAAGGTTGCGATCTTCTTTTTGCAGAAAATAATCCTGCGGGTGTAAAGGCGTTTTTAGCCGAAATGAAAATTATTCAAAATGAATTGAGGCTTCCATTAACTCCTTTGAGTACGCCAATTCATCAAAAGGTAAAAGATTTTTTATTGAAGATGTAAATTGTTAGAATGAAAATAAAACACTTCATCCTTTGCATATTTTTATTAGGTAATGCTTCGATAGTTTTCTGTCAAAATAAAATTACATTTCTTTTACAATCAGCGCCAGTTAAGGATTCCGGCGAAATGATTTTCGCCGCGGGTAATTTTAATAATTGGGTTCCAAACGATTCGAATTATCAATTCAAAAAAATAAATGGAAAAACAATTCTCCAAATACAACTTCCAAATGGAGATTATGAATATAAATTTACGCGTGGAAATTGGGACAAAGGGGAAACTGATAAAACGGGCAAACCTGTGAAAAATCGTATTTTAAAATTGAGCTCAGATACTGCGATGGATGTGGTAATTCAAGGTTGGAACGATAATTTTAATCCTCCTTCGTCGAAGATTATAAAACACACTGCTTCCCAAAATGTGCGAATTATCGACACAGCTTTTTTTATGCCTCAATTAAACCGTACAAGAAGAATCTGGATTTATCTCCCCACTGATTATAATCAATCCAATAAAAAATATGGCGTGCTTTATATGCACGACGGGCAAAATCTTTTTGATGATGCTACTTCTTATTCCGGTGAATGGGGCGTAGATGAATATTTAGATTCTATTTTTCTAAAAGGAAAAACGCAAGTGATTGTTGTAGGAATTGATAATGGTTTATCTAAAAGAATGAGTGAATATAATCCTTGGGAGTTCCAAAATTTTGGAAAAGGTGAAGGAGATTTGTATATAGATTTTTTGGTGCAAACTTTAAAGCCATTTATCGATAAAAATTATAGAACTTTTACCGGAAAGAAAAATACATATATCGCGGGAAGCTCAATGGGCGGGCTTATTTCATTGGTTGCTGTATTAAAATATCCTGCAGTATTTGGCGGTGCTGGAATTTTTTCTCTGCATTTTGGACTGCATCCGGAATAGACAGTTTAGTAAATGCAAAGGCAAAAAAGTTGAACTCCAAATTATTTTTTTATGCCGGAGGAAAAGAAGGTGAGAGCATGCTTCCTGATATGGTGCGTATTGAAAAATTAATTCGTACTTCATCAAAATCACAAGTCAGGGAATTGATAGATCCCAAAGCAAATCATAATGAAGCCGCGTGGAGAAAATATTTTCCTGCATTCTATGAATGGACGATCATGAAATAATTGAATTTTTTTCATCAAAAAAATTTAAGCGATATACGAAACTCCTTCTTCGGCAATTTCTGTATTTTCAAAAATTTCAAAGGCTTCTTCTTTAAATTTTTCCAACGTCTCGTACATGGATGAAAAGTGCCCGATAATTAATTTATTCGCACTCGATTTCTTGGCAATCAATGCTGCTTGTTTAGAAGTAGAATGATATCTGCTCTGAGCTCGTTCGTGCAACTCATCTAAATAAGTCGCTTCATGATACACTAAATCTGCTTCGAAGATATTTTTACAAATGGGTTCGTAATAGGCAGTATCGGCACAATACGCATACGTTCTTCCGCGTTTGTTCGGTACCGTTAGTAGCTCGTTTTTAATTACCTCATTTTTTGCATTTATAAAATCTTCTCCTTTTTGTAAATTCTCGTAAGACGCTGTAGGCACTTGATGTTGATGCGCCATTGCCGGCAATATTCTTCTGGGTTTACGTTTTTCTTTAAATAAAAAACCCCAACATTCAATGCGATGATTTACTTTAAAAGTTGATACGGTCGTTTTATCATCTTCCCAAATAATTCCTTCTTCTTTCAAAACATGAAAATAACAATCGAAAGTTAGTTTGGCATTCGCAGCGTCTAATTGAAGTTGAATTATATCTTTTAATAAATCGGGTGAATAAATATGTAATTCCGTAACACGATGGTTCAAAGAATAACTATTTAATAAACCGATTAAACCAAAATAATGATCTCCATGCAAATGAGAAATAAAGATGTGGCTAATTTTATTTCTTTTTATTTTGTATCGCGCCATTTGCATTTGAGTGCCTTCTCCACAATCAATTAAGAAAGTATGTTCATCGGTCTGTACAATTTGTGCAGTCGGATGCCGACCATGAGAAGGCACTGCAGAATTATTTCCTAATATGGTTACAGCAATCACGTTTCTATTTTTATAAATATTCTCTTTCTATTTCTTCCATTTGTACAATATCCCAGGCTTCACTTTCGGTATTAGTTTCATTTAGTAATTCTAACAATTCCAATTTGTCTAAATATTCTTTTATACTTTTTTGAAATTTGCAATACACTAAAGAATTATTTTTTTCGTAGAAACTTTGTTGGATGTTACAAAGAGCTGTTGCAAATGTTTCATCTATTTCCTCAATCCGGCCCATGTCTATTACCAAATTCTTTATGGGCGCGGATAAGTAAGACAAAACCGTATTCTGAAAATCCTCTGTCATATTAGCAGTTAAAACAGTTTCTTCCACCGTAATGACGTGCATTTTTTCTTTGGTATCAATTTTGAATTTCATCTTTAGGAAAATTAATCTAAGAATTTAAAGTTCAAAGATATTGAAAACAACAAAGGTTATAATTCTTTAAAAAAATATAATAAAAACCCAATCGAGATTTCTAATTTAGATTTAACCTTTCGTTATAGACTTTTCAACACTCTGTGCACTCTTTATTACATTGGTTAATTGAAATTATTTATTATTATTGTACAGCATTTAATTGATTATAAATGGACAACAACTTCTCAACACAAGTAAAAGAAATTATTTCGTACAGCCGCGAGGAGGCCTTGAGGTTGGGAAATGATTTTATAGGAACTGAGCATTTAGTGCTTGGCCTTATTAGAGATGGTGAAAATACCGCCATAAAAATACTACGGCTTCTCAACATAGATTTAGCAGAACTACGTAAAGAAATAGAATTGGCCGTAAAAGATAAAACCGGAAAAAATATTTCTAATATTAATTCCTTGCCTTTAACTAAGCAAGCCGAAAAAGTAATTCGCATAACTGTTTTAGAAGCGAAGACTTTAAAAAGCCCCACTGTAGAAAGTGAACACTTGATGCTTTCTATTTTAAAAAATAAAGAAAATATTGCCACACAAATTCTTAATCAATTTGAAGTGGATTATGATTTATTCAGAAGCGAATTAGGTTATGTAAAAATTGAACCAAAAGCTGAATTTCCGGATGATGATAGCGAAGAATTTGATGAAGACAAAAAATCTTATTCTCAATCAAGAACGGGAAAAGGAAGTACAACTCAAGTAAAATCTAAAACTCCGGTGCTTGATAATTTTGGTAGAGATATTACCAAATTAGCAGAGATGGATGCGTTAGATCCGATAGTAGGAAGAGAAGTAGAAATAGAAAGAGTATCGCAAATTTTAAGTAGAAGAAAGAAAAATAATCCAATTTTAATTGGAGAGCCCGGTGTTGGTAAAACCGCAATAGTAGAGGGTTTGGCGTTACGCATTATTCAAAGAAAAGTGAGCCGTGTGCTATTTGATAAAAGAGTAGTGGCACTTGATCTGGCAGCTCTTGTTGCAGGTACCAAATATCGTGGTCAATTTGAAGAGCGAATGAAAGCCATCATGAATGAATTGGAAAAAAACAGAGATGTGATTTTATTCATCGATGAAATTCATACCATTGTTGGTGCAGGTGGAGCCAGTGGTTCTTTAGATGCTTCTAATATTTTCAAACCCGCATTAGCTCGTGGCGAATTACAATGTATTGGTGCTTCTACGTTGGATGAATATAGAATGCATATTGAAAAAGATGGAGGATTAGATCGCCGTTTTCAAAAAGTATTGATCGAACAGCCGAGTGTAGATGAAACCATTGAAATTCTCAATAATATCAAAGGCAAGTACGAAGATTTTCATAATGTAATTTATGATCAAGAATCCATCGAAGCTTGTGTAAAATTGAGCGATCGTTATATGACCGATCGTTTACTTCCGGATAAAGCGATTGATGTGTTAGATGAAGTAGGTGCGCGAATTCATTTAAAAAATATCAATGTACCAGATGAAGTGATTGAATTGGAAAAGAAAATTGATGAAATCAAACAGGAAAAAAATAAAGTGGTTAAAAGCCAGCGTTTTGAAGAAGCGGCTTCTTTAAGAGATACCGAGAAACGTTTGCAGGAAAGTTTAGAGAAAGCAAAAGCCGATTGGGAAGAAGAAAGCAAGAATAAAAAATTTGCGATTAATGAAGAAGCTATTGCAGAAGTGGTAAGCATGATGACCGGAATTCCGGTTAAGAGAATGGTACAAGCAGAAACCATTAAATTAAGGAGAATGGCAGAAGATTTAACCGGTGCAGTTGTTGGCCAAGATGATGCAATTCAAAAAGTGGTAAAAGCCATTCAAAGAAATAGAGTAGGATTGAAAGATCCAAAAAAACCAATTGGAACTTTTATTTTCTTAGGTCCTACCGGTGTCGGTAAAACAGAGTTGGCGCGGTCTTTAGCACGTTATATGTTCGATAGCGAAGATGCTTTGATAAGAATAGATATGAGTGAATACATGGAAAAATTCACCGTATCAAGATTAATTGGAGCACCTCCGGGATATGTGGGTTATGAAGAAGGTGGACAACTAACGGAGAAGGTTAGACGCAAACCTTATTCAGTAATTCTTTTAGATGAAATTGAAAAAGCGCATCCTGATATTTATAATATTCTATTGCAAGTATTAGACGAAGGTCAACTTACAGATGGTTTGGGTAGAAAGATAGATTTCAAAAATACCATGATCATTATGACTTCTAACATTGGTGCAAGACAATTGAAAGATTTTGGTGACGGAGTAGGATTTACAACTGCAGCAAGAATAGAAAATGCTGAACAGAATAGCAAAGCCGTTATTGAAAAAGCATTGAAAAGAACATTTAGTCCTGAGTTTTTAAATCGAATAGATGATGTAGTTATTTTCAATCAACTTACAGAGGAAAATATTTATTCTATCATCGATATTTTAATGAAAGGAGTTACCAAGAGATTGGATGGATTAGGACTTCAATTGGAGCTTTCTGAAGAAGTGAAGAAATTCCTTTCTGAAAAAGGATATGATTCTCAATTCGGTGCAAGGCCTTTACACAGGGCGATTCAGAAATATTTAGAAGATCCTTTAGCAGAAGAGATTTTGAATATGAATATTAAATCCGGAGATTTATTGATTGCTTCTTTGGATAAAGAAAATTCTAAAATTATTTTTGAAATTAAAGGAGGGGTGAAAAAAGAAAAACCTTCTCAAGTGTAAGAAAAGATTATACATGATACATTGGCCATCGGAAACGATGGCTTTTTTTTGCACTCGATCAAGTTTAAGTCTTATTACTTTGAACTTTCTATTTTTTGTGGCACTTTTGTAGGTATGCATAAATTAATCATTACAATCGACGGTTGGTCATCTTGTGGAAAAAGCACTTTAGCGAAACAATTGGCTAAAGAATTAGGATATGCCTATATCGATAGTGGTGCCATGTATCGAGCCATCACATTGTATTTTGTTAGAAATAATGTAGATCGTGGAGATGATAATGCAGTTAAAGACGCTTTGAAAAATATTTCAATTCAGTTTATTGTAAATCCACAAACGGGCCAATCGGAAATTTATCTTAACGAAGAAAATGTAGAATACATTATCAGAGATTTGGTGGTAGCTGAAAAGGTTTCAGAAATTGCTGCTATTAAAGAAGTTCGAACTTTCGCAGTGGAAGCACAACAAAAATTAGGCATCCAAAAAGGAATCATCATGGATGGGCGAGATATTGGAACTACCGTATTTCCACAAGCAGAAGTTAAATTTTTTATGACGGCCGATGAAGCCGTAAGAGTAGAAAGAAGATTTACAGAAATGTATGCAAAGAATCCAAACATCACCGTAGAAGAAGTGAAATCTAATATTGCAATGCGCGACTATATTGATTCTAATAGAGAAATAAGTCCTTTGCGAAAAGCAGAAGATGCGATCATAATTGACAATACAAATTTAAGTCCTACTCAACAATTCGAAATTGCTATGAGTTATATCCAAAAAAAGCAATTGGCAGATTAATATTTTCTTTTTTCCTAAAAGTTTTTTTCACATCTAAGTTTCCTCTTAAAAATATATTTTTTAAAAATTGTAACCTTTAATTGGATTGGTACTCTATTCCTATAGTTCTCAAAATTTAAAAAAGAATTGTATCAGGAATTAATCATCCGGTACTAAAAAAACATTTTATTATGAAAAATTTATTGAAAGCAATCAAATTAGGAGCCTGCATTTCAGGAGCCTTATTTATTATGAGCAGCTGTAATTCCCAAAAGGATGATAGCACCACAGACACTGTACAATCAGAAGTGCCTGTGGAATCTACAACACCACCTGCTCCTCAAAAGCTTACTGATCCGGAAATCGCTTCTGTAGCGGTTACTGCCAATCAGATCGATATTGATTATGCAAAAATTGCCTTGGAAAAATCGAACAATCCTGAAGTGAAAAAATTTGCAACAACCATGTCTAAAGATCACCAGTCTGTTATTGACCAAGCCGTAGCTTTGGTAACTAAATTAGGAGTTACTCCGGCAGATAATTCTACTACACAATCTTTAGTGTCAGGTTCAAACGAAACGAAATCAATGCTTCAATCTAAAAGTGGTGCTGAGTTTGACAAAGCCTATGTAGATAATGAAGTAGCTTATCATAAAGCTGCGATAGAATTGGTTCAGAATACTTTGGTAGCAGATGCTACAAATGCTGAACTAAAAAGTTTATTAGAATCTGTTTTACCTCTTTTCAAAGAACATTTAGCACATGCTGAAATGGTTCAAAAAAGTTTGAATAAATGAGGACTATGATGATGAATAAAAAAAGTAACGTTGCTATTGTAGTAACGTTACTTTTTATGATTTCTTGTAATTCTGAAACACAAGACTCGTCTGCAATAAATAAAACAGATACTGTTTTTATTAAGCAAATGCAATTCAATCCTGCGGAATTAAAAGTGAATAAAGGTGATACAGTTATTTTTATTAATAATGATTATGTGTCGCACGATGTTACTAATTCGAGCAAAGAATATTATTCTGACACCATAAGAGTTGGCAGTTCTTGGAAATTAATTCCTGTCAACAGCTCTGATTATTTTTGTTCCATCCATCCTACAATGAAAGGTAAAATCATTTTAAATCAGTAACTTAAATTTTGGAATGTAATATTAGGGAAAGAATATTAAATCATTGATCATGCTGGAAAATTACCAAACAACTTTATCGGATGAAGAAATAATCAATAAAGTAATTTTAGGTGAGATAAATTATTATGAAATTTTAATTCGCAAATACAATCCATTCTTGTATAAAATTGGTAGATCCTATCATTTCAATCATCAAGATACGGAAGATTTGATGCAAGAGAGTTATATCAATGCATTTAAAAGCCTTGATAAATTTGAAAAAAGAGCTTCTTTTAAAACATGGATCACACGCATTATGCTGAACGAGTGTTACCGTAAAAAAAGAAAATTAAATATAAAAAATGAAGTCATTTTAAATGATGGTGATGAATTTTCAAAATCAAATTCTATGTTGAATACTTCTTCAAATAACCGGAGCAAAATTGTGAATGCAGAATTAGGCAGAGTAATCGAAAATGCGATTCATACCATCCCCGAAAATTATCGAATGGTTTTTACACTGCGCGAATTAAATGGATTGAGCACCACTGAAACTGCAGACGCATTGCACATTACAGAAAGCAATGTGAAAGTAAGATTAAACAGAGCGAAGATTATGTTACAGACAAAAATTTCAGAAACGTATTCTTCAGAAGAAATTTTTGAATTCAATTTAATTTATTGCGACGGAATGGTAAAAAAGGTGATGGATGATATTCGTGAATTGATGCAAAACAAATAGTTTGGCATTCATTTTATTGAAAAATTAAGTGGTTGCTTTTTCTTTATTTCTACTGCCTGCATACAATTCGTATTCTAACAAACGGCAATCAATTTTACCATTATAAAATTCAATTTTTCTTTTTGCTTTCAAACCTATTTTTTTCGCAAGATTAAAATTTCCTGTAAAAATATATCCGGTAAAACCTTTGCATTTTTGTTTCATAAAATCGCCTATGCGCGAATAGGTTTCTTCCAATTCTATTTCATCTCCTAATCGTTCTCCATATTCCGGATTGAGAAAAATAATTCCCTTTGCTTCATTCGGTAAAGTTGTTTCTTCAAAATCACACACTTCAAAAGTGATCAGATCTTCTACTCCCGCGGCTCCTGCATTGATTTTTGAGATATTAATGGCGTCTTCACTTATGTCGGTTGCAGAAATTTGAATATCCTCCAACTCAATTATCTGAGAAATTAATTTTTCTTTTTCTTCTTCAAAAAATTCCGGAGTGTAACCTAAGATATGTTGAAATCCATAATTTTCTCTAAACAAACCGGGACGCCTGTTCGTTGCAATCATCGCGGCTTCTATAGCAAGTGTAGCCGAGCCGCACATCGGATTAATAAATGCGGATTTGCGATCCCAATTCGTTGCTAAAATAGTAGCGGCTGCCAGTGATTCTAACATAGGAGCCGCTCCCGGAATTCTTCTATAACCGTGTTTGGATAAGGTTTCGCCCGAAGTGTCAATAAATAATTCCGCTTCTTCATCCTTCCAAAATAAATGAATCACCGTTTTATCCAATGCAGGTCCTGAATTGGGACGAACATTTATTTGATTACGAAAACGATCGGCGATGGCATCTTTTATTTTTACATTTACGAATAAAGAATTATTGACTGTATTATTATTGACCGTGCTTGTTATAGAAAAATATCCTTCTTTATCAATGATTGTCTCCCATTGAATTTCTGAAACAATTTCGTATAAATCTGTTGGGTTATTGCAAGAAAAAGATTTTAATGAATACAAAACTTGGCTGGCACATCGAAGTTGTAGATTTAATCGAACGCAATCATTTAAAGTGCCGTTGAGTTGTACTCCTGTCTGAAAAACACGCGAAGGTTTATATCCTAATTCGAGGATTTCTTGTTCTAAATAGGGTGCTAATCTTTTGCTGCAAGTGATGGTAATTCTACTGGGTTTGTTGAATGAATGCATATTGCAAACTTAATACATCAATTCCCAATCTACATTTCTCTTAGAAAATACTTGCTAATTTTAATTTGAAGAAAGCTCTTCGTGTATTGTTTAAAAAACTATTGCCGGCATTTTCAGTTTCTATAGAAACGATTTTGCCTTCATGTTTTTCCGGTTCAAATTGTTGATGAAGTGAACGTATCACTTGCTTATCGCGGATTTGAGCGATCTTACAAGCCTTAAAAAAATTAGCATGCATACCGTAATTTTCTAAAATTACTGCCGAATCGGATAAATCAGGAAAGGAATAATATTCTTTAACGAAATATAGTACCTCGTTATTTACTTTTCGTCGATATGCTTTGTAAATTTTTTCCATAACCTGAATTTTTTAGAATCCTGAAAATATTTTATCCCGTTCCCTCAAAAAATGTTTCTTTATTAATAACACTATAAATTTGATGCCAAAAATGTTTAATTGAGTTTTTTGGGGAGAACTTACCCTACTATCATAATTATTCGGCTTAATAAAATATGAATAATAGAAATTGCTTTCACTTACAAATAAAGTATTTATTATTGCGCATATATTGGAAATAATTAGAAATTTTTAAAAATGAAAACGGCGCTTATTACAGGAATTACAGGTCAAGATGGAGCTTATCTTGCCGATTTGTTATTATCGAAAGGTTATCTCGTACACGGAATTAAACGCCGTTCATCTTCGATCAATACATATAGAATCGATCATTTGTATAAAGATCCGCATGAAGATCATGTAAATTTTCATTTGCATTACGGCGATATGACCGATAGTACTAATTTAATTCGCATCATTCAAGAAACCCAGCCTGATGAAATTTATAATCTGGCAGCTATGAGCCATGTAAAAGTGAGTTTTGATATGCCAGAATACACGGCAAATGCAGATGGCGTGGGAGCTTTACGATTATTAGAAGCTATTCGCATTTTGAAATTAGAAAAGAAAACGAAATTTTATCAAGCCTCTACTTCTGAACTTTACGGATTGGTACAAGAAGTACCACAAAAAGAAACAACTCCATTTTACCCGCGAAGCCCTTATGGAGTGGCCAAATTATTTGCTTATTGGACTGTAGTAAATTATAGAGAAGCGTATAATTTATTTGCATGCAATGGTATTTTGTTTAATCATGAAAGTCCATTACGCGGTGAAACTTTTGTTACCCGAAAAATTACGCGCGCGGTCGCAGCCATTGTAAAAGGAAGCCAAGATGTATTGTATTTAGGAAATTTAGATGCAAAGCGCGACTGGGGTCATGCAAAAGATTATGTAGAAGCTATGTGGCTTATTTTACAACAAGATCAACCCGAAGATTTTGTAATTGCTACAGGCATTACCACGTTGGTGCGTGACTTTGTAAAAATGGCTTTCTTAGAAGTGGGAATTGAATTGGAGTTTATCGGGGAAGGAGTCGATGAAATCGCTATTATACAATCGTGCAATCATCCATCTTACCAAATGCCGATTGGTACTAAAGTAGTAGCAATAGATCCATCTTATTACAGGCCTACAGAAGTAGATCTATTAATTGGTGATGCTTCTAAAGCAAAGGAAAAATTAGGATGGAAAGCGAACTATACTTTGGCCGAAATGATAAAAGAAATGGTTGCCAGTGATTTACAAATCTTAGAAGAAAACACAAATAGGAAATGGTAAAAAAGAGAATACTTTTTTATCTCTAATCGATTTTTAAAAAAATCAAAATCCATTACCTTCGCTGCACTTATGGAAAAAAAGAAAGAAATAGTAATGAGCGGCATAAGGCCTACGGGGTTTTTGCATTTGGGAAGTTACTTTGGTGCCATTCGGAATTATGTGAAAATGCAAGATGAATATGATTGCTTTTTTATGGTGGCGGATTTACATTCTCTAACTACCCATCCTGATACAAAAGAGCTCAAAGCTAATGTTCATCGGGTGTTAGCAGAAAATATCGCATGCGGATTAGACCCCGATAAAGTTGCTCTATTTTGTCAAAGCCATGTAAGGCAAATGGGCGAATTATATCTTTATTTGAATATGCTTGCTTATAAAGGTGAACTAGAAAAGACGGTTACTTTTAAAGATAAAGCGCGTCAACATCCTGATAATATTAATGCCGGTTTACTGACTTATCCCGTTTTGATGGCTGCAGATATTTTAATACATCGAACGAAATATGTGCCTGTTGGGAAAGATCAAGAACAACATCTTGAAATGGCAAGAACTTATGTTAATCGGTTCAATCACAGATATGGCGAGGTTTTCCCAGAGCCGGTAGCATTTAATTTTAATCAAGAATTGGTAAAAGTGCCTTCTTTAGATGGTACGGGAAAAATGAGTAAAAGTGTAAATGAATTATCTACACTTTATCTTTCCGACTCAGATGAAGTGATTAGAAAAAAAGTGATGAAAGCAAAAACTGATAGTGGCCCAACGGAAAATAACTCTGTAAAACCTGAGTATATTGAGAATTTATTTTCATTGATGAAATTAGTAAGTTCCGAAAAAATTGTGCAACAGTATGAAGAAGGTTTTAATAATTGTACCATCAGATATGGCGATATGAAAAAACAATTAGCCGAAGATATGGTTCAATTCATCACACCGATTCGTGAAAAAACCAATACTATTTTGTATGATGAATCTTATTTGAATCAAGTAATGAAACACGGTGCAGAAAAGGCATCGGTGCATGCAGAAGAGACAATGGTAATGGTGCGAAACGCTATGGGGCTTAATTATTTTTCAAAGTAATTAAATAATTCTTCAAAGAAATTCGAAAAAAAATGTAAGATTTGAGAAGTAAGGTTTTCTTTATATTTACACAAATGTGCCTGCCATTATGGAGGTAAGATCTCAAAAATAGACAATCAAAAAACTACAACAATTCGATGGCAAAATCTAAAAAAATAAAGCACATTGCAGTAGCCGGAAATATTGGAGCCGGAAAAACTACTCTTACTGAATTACTCAGCAAGCATTATAAATGGATTCCGCAATTTGAAGATGTAGACCATAATCCTTATCTCAATGATTTTTATGAAGAAATGCCAAGATGGAGTTTTAATCTTCAAATTTATTTTTTAAATAGTCGGCTCAATCAAATTTTAGAAATTCAAAGAGGCACGGAGACGGTGATTCAAGACAGAACGATTTATGAAGATGCGAATATTTTTGCTCCCAATTTGCACGATATGGGATTGATGAATAAAAGGGATTTTGAAAATTATTATACTTTTTTTGAGACATTGAAAACAATGGTTCAGCCTCCCGATCTTTTAATTTATTTAAATGCTTCCGTCCCTACCTTAGTTTCGCAAATTCAAAAAAGAGGAAGAGATTATGAAGAAAATATTCGGTTAGATTATTTAAAAAAATTGAATGATTACTATAATAAATGGATAGAAACTTATAAAGAAGGTCCATTATTAATTATCAATGCAGATAAAATAAAATTTGCCGAAAATGAGGAACATTTAGGTGAAATAATTAATCAAGTAGATGCTCAGCTATTTGGATTATTTTAAGATTCATTCTTATTAAATCTCTCGCTTTCGGATATTCTGTTGCTAATCTTACCTTGACTTTGGTGCCGGGTAAAACTTTAATTTCCAAGAACACTATTCCTATAATTCACACAATTTTCAAGGATATTTATTTTTAAACCATTAAAAATAAATATCCAAAATATTTTGCTATTAAAACGTGTACATATATATTTGATATCTAAAATCATATCATATGAAAAAAGCATTATCAATTTTTGTCTTAGCATTTTTATTATTTGGCAGTACATTATCTGCACAAAGTTGCGATCCATGGATTGTTTCTATTTATAAAAGTTTATATCAAAGAGCACCGTCCGATCAAGAGTGTAATATCAAAAATTATAATAACGGTTCATGGAATAGTTACCAGCAATTAACCGATTTAATCAAAAATTATCAAAATTCACTTAAATCCTCATCCACTACTTCCTCAGCAAATATTACCGGAGATCCTTGGATTACATCCATTTATAAAGAATTGTATTATCGTCAACCGAATTCATGGGAGTACAATATCAAAAACTATAATAATGGAAGTTGGAGTTCTTATCAACAATTGAAAAACTATATAATTCAATTTCAAAAATCACTTAAGGACAATGGTATCACCATTAAAACAGCCATCGTTAATAGTGAAAACAATTTAGTCGTTTTTCAAAAAAATGGAGTGAATATAGCAGTCAATCTTTTATCCAACAAAGGCGGCAATGTAGTTGCTGCAGGAGGACTTAATGTAATCGCAGCGGGCGGTGGAAATGTAGTGTCAGCGGGCGGTGCAAATGTTGTAGCTGCAGGAGGTGGCAATGTAATTGCGGCAGGTGGTGGTAATGTGATTTCGGCCGGTGGTGGAAATCTGACATCAGGAAGATATAGAGTTCAAAACAATGGCTCACCATCGTTTATGGTAAGCTCTAATTTAGCCGGTGCGTCTTTTGGATCTGGTTATTCTGTACAATCAGGCAATACTGTTCAAATCACTACTTCCGGAAATGGAACTTTAGTTTTTAAATAACCAAAAAATAGATTAGATCCCAAAAAAATAGGCTCAATTACGAGCCTATTTTTTTTGAAATATTGAACCACTATATTTTTGGTGCAGCTGCTAAAATCTCTTCTGATGCATGATCTGCAAATTTTTCAAAATTGGTAATAAATTGTTGTGCTAAATCTTTTGCCTTTTCATCATACTCTTCAGGATCATTCCAAGTATTTCTTGGATTTAATACTTCAGTGGGTACACCGGGGCATTCGTTAGGCATCAACATTCCGAAAATAGGATGAGGAGTATACTCCACTTTTTCTAAATCACCATTCAATGCTGCTGTAATCATAGCACGAGTATACACTAATTTCATTCTGCTTCCCACTCCATAAGGTCCACCACTCCAGCCCGTATTAATCATCCACACATGCACATCATGTTTTTTCATTTTTTCACCAAACATGTCTGCATATTTTGTGGGATGAAGCGGTAGAAAAGGTGCACCAAAACATGCGCTGAATGCAGGTTTGGGTTCATTTACTCCATCTTCTGTGCCGGCTACTTTTGCGGTGTATCCGCTTATAAATTGATACATTGCTTGCCCCGGAAGTTAATTTACTTACCGGAGGCAAAATACCATAAGCATCAGCAGTAAGTAAGAAAATATTTTTAGGAATATTCCCTACGGATGGATGAATGGCATTACTGATATAATCTAATGGATAACTAACTCTTGTATTTTCAGTAATTTTTTTGCTGCTAAAATCTATTTGATTAGTGCCTTCAATAAAAGTAATATTTTCTACTAAAGCGCCGGGCGAATGGCATTAAAAATTTCAGGTTCTTTTTCTTTACTTAAATCGATGGTTTTTGCATAACAACCACCTTCAAAATTGAATACGGTATTTTCTGTCCAACCATGTTCATCATCACCGATTAATTTTCTATTAGGATCGGCACTAAGTGTGGTTTTTCCCGTACCGCTCAATCCAAAGAAAATTGCGGTATCACCATCCTTACCCATGTTAGCTGAGCAATGCATGCTCAACACATTTTTATCATGAGGAAGAATGAAATTCAAAATAGAAAAAATACCTTTTTTGATTTCTCCTGTGTAGGCAGAGCCTCCTATTAAAATCATTTTTTTGGTAAAATTTACAATCGTAAAATTACCTTGGCGAGTACCATCTACCGTTGGATCTGCAAAAAATGAAGGGGCATGAAGAATTGTCCAATCAGGAGTGAATTCTTCTAATTCATTTTCTGTAGGACGAAGAAACATATTGTATGCAAATAAATTACTTGCAGGATCTTCATTAATAGTGCGAACACCAATACGATAATTAGGATCAGCACATGCAAATGAATCTCTAATCCATAATTCTTTATCTCGAAGATGAGCTAACATTTTTGCAAGAATACCTTCGAAATGTTGATTATCAAAAGGTTGATTAAAATTATTCCAATCCACAGAATCCGCTGTGGTACTATCTTTTACTGTAAATTTATCTTTAGGGCTACGGCCTGTGAATTTTGCCGGTTTCTCTCACTAAAGCACCCGTATCATTATATACACCTTCTTTTCTATTCACGCATTGTTCTGCAAGAGTAGTGGGAGGAAGCTGATAATGTAGATTATAGGGAGAAGATACTCCTAACGTGTGTAAAAGATTTTTAGGCGTTTTTAGTAACGTTGGTACTGACATGAAGGTTGAATTTGGTTTAGATTTCTGCAAAGTTAGCCTTTCAATTTTTCCATTCAATAGAAAAAAAATGCTAAAATTCAGATGTTATATTAAAAATGTACAATTACATTGAAAATTAATTAATGAATCATTTTTTCTTTAGACAAAATAGAATATGAGGTATCATTTTTTAAAGACTTCCAAAAAAAAGAATATTTAATGTGTACATCATACGCGGTGAGGAGCGCACAAGTGATAAAAAATTTATTACCGTATATTGCAAAAGATTCAACTGAATCATTTTTAAAACAGAGATTTACCTTTATAAAAATTGAATATCTTGAAATACCTTCCTCTAAATCCCGAAATTTTTATTCAAAACCGCAAAAGGTTTATTGCCAAAATGGAAAAAAATTCCATTGCCATTTTTAATAGTAATGATGAACTGCCGATGAATGGCGATGCGGTGCATAATTTTGTTCAGAACTCTGATCTGCTGTGGCTTTGCGGTATCAATCAACAAGAAACAATGGTGATTTTATTTCCGGATAATCCTGATCCGAAATACCGAGAAGTTTTGGTGCTGATTCGCCCGAATGAATTAAGAGAAAAATGGAACGGCCATCAATTGAGAGCGCATGAAGGCGAAACTATTTCGGGAATGAAAACGATTGTTTGGTTAGATACTTTGGATGGTCTTTTACAACAATGGATTCATCTGGCGGATACCATTTATTTAAATACAAATGAAAATGATCGCAAAGCAAATGAACTACGAGTAAGGGATTACAGGTATGCTGCAGAAATGCGCAATCGTTATCCATTGCATCATTATCGCCGAAGTGCAAAAATTATGAAGGAGTTAAGAGCCATTAAAACTCCATTAGAAATTGAGGTAGTTCAAAAAGCAATTGATATCACCGATAATACATTTAGGCGTTTGCTTCAATTCATAAAACCCGGTGTAATGGAGTATGAAATTGATGCGGAAATATGGCATTCACTTTTATCGCAGCGAGCCACAGGTCCGGGTTATGGAAGTATTATTGCAAGTGGTGATAATGCAAGAACCTTACATTATGTAGATAATAATCAAGAATGTAAAGATGGAGATTTGATATTGATGGATTTTGGAGCATCTTATGGAAATTATAATGCTGATTTATCGAGAACTATTCCTGTAAATGGAAAATTTAGCAAAAGACAAAAGCAAGTTTACAATGCGTGTTTGCATTTACATCAATATTGTGCATCCATTTTAAAACCCGGAATTTCTATCAATGATTATACAGAAAAAGTAGCCGATGAAGCTACTGTGGTATTTCAAAAAATAGGATTATTGACGAAGTCAGAAATAAAAAATGAAGACCCGGAAAATAGAGCGTATAGAAAATATTTGTATCACGGTATTTCGCATCATTTAGGTATAGATGTACATGACTTAGGAACCAAAACAGAACCAATAAAAGCCGGAATGCTCTTCACCATTGAGCCGGGGATTTATATTGAAGAAGAAAAAATGGGTGTAAGAATTGAAAATAACTTTTGGATCACTAAAAATGGGAATAAAGATTTAATGAAAAATATTCCCATCACTGTAGAAGAGATTGAAAGTTTGATGAAAAAATAATTCTGTCAAAAAAAAATTACTAATCCATTATCACTTTCTAATTTCAAATTGAATAAAAGCAAAGTGATACCATAAAATATGAAACAGATTCCCAACATTTTTACGCTGCTCAATTTATTCTTTGGCGGTATGGCTATTATTTTTGCATTGCAAACAAATACGGTTTACATTTTTTTGGATCAAGAATTAAATAGCAGTTTTAATATTCCTGAAAAATTAGCTTGGGCATCGATTTGTATTATCATCGCTGCAGTAATCGATTTCTTAGATGGCTTTGTGGCAAGGCTTTTAAAGGCTTCTAGTGAATTAGGAAAGCAATTAGATTCATTGAGTGATGTGGTTAGTTTTGGAGTAGCGCCTTCGGTGATTTTATATCAATTATTAAGGCTGAGTTATGCTCGTGCAGAAAATGGTTTAGAAGTTTCTATCGGCTGGTTATTGCCTGCATTGATTTTGGCTTGTGCAGCAGCATATCGATTGGCAAAGTTTAATATTGCCACTGATCAACAATATTCTTTCAAAGGAGTTCCGGTTCCGGCAGTCGGATTATTGGTCGCTTCTTTCCCGCTTATTCTTCATTTCAATGAAATGACTTGGGTAAATAGTTTTATTATGAACGAATGGTTTTTATATGCTACAATTTTGGTTTGCAGTTTTTTGATGATTTCCAATTTGAATATTATGTCTTTGAAATTCGCGAATTATAAATTGAGTGATAACAAAGCCAAATTCATATTGATGTTGGCAACGGTATTGGCAGCAATATTTTTACATTGGGTAGCCGTACCGGTAATTTTTATTTTTTATGTGCTTTTATCAATTATAACTTCAAAAAAAACAAGAATACAATGAATTTCTTTGTAGAAATAAAAGTGATGCCTTTAAAAGAATTATTAGACCCGCAAGGCAAAGCAATTTTAGGTGGCTTGAATAATTTAGGAATTAAAAACGTACAAGATGTACGAATGGGTAAACACCTACAACTATTGGTGGAAGCAGATTCCAAAGAAGAAGCCCATTCAGTTGCGCAAGAAGCTGCAGAGAAATTATTGGCCAATCCTGTTATGGAAGAATTTACTATTTCTATAAATTAGAACAAAAAATTAAAAAGGAATTACTCATTTTTTTTTTTAGAAATGAATGGAGTGATTTTTAATAAACATGCTGTACCTCGTTCCATCTCCCATAGGCAATTTAGCCGACATCACTTTTAGGGCAATTGATGTGCTTAAATCAGTAGATTTAATTTTGGCAGAGGATACAAGAACTTCGTCTAAGCTTCTCCGTTATTATGAAATTGAAAAACCTACAACACCTTATCATCAGCATAATGAACATAAAATAATTTCGCATTTATGCGAACAATTACTTGCCGGAAAAACGATGGCTTTAATTACGGATGCCGGTACTCCCGGTGTGAGTGATCCTGCATTTTTATTGGTTCGAGAATGTATTAAAAATGATATCAAGGTAGAATGTCTTCCCGGTGCTACGGCTTTTGTACCGGCACTTGTAAATAGTGGGTTACCGATGAATAGTTTTTGTTTCGAAGGATTTTTGCCTCTGAAAAAAGGAAGACAAACTTTTTTAAAAAGATTGGCTGATGAAGAAAGAACTATGGTATTTTATGAAAGCCCAATGCGATTACCAAGAACCTTAAAAGATTTTATAGAATATTTTGGTGCTGAAAGACAGTGTTGCGTAAGCAGAGAGCTCACTAAAATGTTTGAAGAAAATAAAAGAGGCACATTAGAGGAAGTATATCAATATTTCAATTCGAAAACCGTAAAGGGTGAAATTGTAATTGTGGTAGACGGAAAAAAGTAATGGACTCCGTTTGCCATTTTTGTTTTTTTATAACTTTATTTTTTACGATGTTTACAATTATCATTTTTAAATAAAAATTATGAATAAAAGAATCGCTTTATTTCTGGTGGCCAGTCTATGGATGGTTTTTGGTTTTGCACAACCTGAGCGTTGGCAACAACATGTACAATACACAATAATAGCGGATGTAGATGTAAATACCAATCTTATTCAAGGTGTACAAAAATTGGAATACACCAATAATTCGCCCGATAAATTAGATAAAGTCTTTTTTCATTTGTATTGGAATGCATTTCAACCCGGAAGTGAAATGGATGTAAGAAGCCGCGCATTAGGCGAAGTGAAAATCAATGGAAAGCCTGATTGGGACAGCCGTGTAAAGGATAGAATTTCTAAATTAACTCCTTCAGAGATCGGTTATCAAAAAATAAAATCTCTTACTATAAATGGAGTGGAGCAAACACAAATTCTTCATGGAACCATTTTAGAAGTAAAACTCTCTAAACCCATTTTACCGAAAAGCAAAGTGGTATTCGATATGGTTTTTGAAGCACAAGTTCCCATCCAAATTAGAAGAAGCGGCAGAGATAATGAAGAGGGAGTACGATATAGTATGAGTCAATGGTATCCGAAATTATGTGAGTATGATTATGAAGGTTGGCATCCTGCACAGTATGTTGCGAGAGAGTTTTATGGAGTTTGGGGTAATTATGATGTGACTATTAAAATTGATAAATCATATAAAATTGGTGGAACCGGAGTATTAATGAATGCAAAAGAAATCGGTTGGGGTTATGATAAACCCGGCACTGCTTTGAAATCAATTTCAACTCCAAAAAGAACTTGGCATTTCGTTGGAAAAAATGTGCATGATTTTGTTTGGGCTGCAGATCCGGATTACGAGCATTTGGTTAAAAAGCAAGATGGTGTTGATTTACATGTCATTTACAAAAAGAAAGATGCAGCCAATGATCAAAAATGGCAAACTGTTTTGGATGCTGCGTGCACCGTTTTCCCTTACATTCAAAAGCGATTTGGAAAATATGATTATCCTCAATACACTTTTTTACAAGGTGGAGATGGAGGTATGGAATATCCCATGGCCACGTTAATCAAAGGCCCAAGTTTAGGAACTGTTTTTCATGAATGGATGCATAGTTGGTATCAAATGATGTTGGCAACGAATGAAAATAAACATCCTTGGATGGATGAAGGGTTTACGAGTTGGGCAGAAGGCGAAGTTACTGCCTATTATCAAGGACTTACTACAGAACCCGCTGCCAATCCGAGTTTGCCTTTAAATCATTCCGGAGCTTATGATGGTTATTTTTATTTGATAAAAAAAGGATTAGAGGAACCGCTTACCACTTTTTCCGATCATTATAATACCAATTTTGGATACAGTATTAACTCTTACTCCAAAGGAGAAATATTTTTAGAGCAATTAGGATACATAGTGGGCGATAAAGTTCGTGATGAAATTTTGTTGGAATATTACAAAATATGGAGGTTCAAACATCCTAATCCAAATGATTTTATCAAGGTAGCACAAGACGTTAGTGAAATTCAATTGGATTGGTATAAAGAATATTGGATCAATACAACTAAGAAAATTGATTATCAAATTGATAGTCTTTGGGAAGAGAATGGACAATCTATAATACGGTTAGAAAAAATTGGTGAAATGCCTATGCCTATTGATCTTGAGCTTACTTTTAAAGATGGAACTAAAGAATTGCACTATATTCCATCCGATTTAATGTTAGGAAATAAACCTGCAGAAAATGAGGTAACAAGAATTATTCATGGTGAATGGAATTGGACGAATAGAACCTACAATGTAATTTTTAAACATCGTTTGTCGGAATTAGTTTCGGTAGAAATTGATCCCACAAAAAGGATGGCAGATGTTAACGGACGAGATAATTTATTGAAATTGAATTGGTAAAATAATAGGCTGATGAGGGGAAACGTGTCAGCCTATTTTTATTATAAATTTTTCTTGAAAAAATGGTTCTTCGAAAATTGAATCAATCGGCCACACCTTTACCTGACAGCCACTTTCAGCAATTTCCTTTTTTAAATCTCCTCCTTTTAAACAAATTAGTCCTTTAAGTTTTTTGGGCTGATCAATAGGCTTCTTTTTCAACAATGGTTTACTCCAATACCATAATTCTTTAAGTGGAGCAACCGCTCTGGAAACCACCAAATCAAATTGCCTATTTTTAATTTCTTCTACTCTTGAATGTTGAACTGTAACATTTTTTAATTCTATGGCTTCAGCAATTGCTTGAACAACTTTTAATTTTTTATTGATGCTATCTACCAAATGAAATTGTACTTCGGGAAAAAAAATAGCCAACGGAATCCCCGGAAACCCGCCACCGGCGCCTAAATCCATTATCTCATAACCATCAGGGAAATCAAATTGGGTAGCGATAGAAAGTGAATGAAGTACATGATGTTCATAAAAATGATCCATATCTTTTCTTGAAATCACATTTATTTTTTGATTCCATTCTGCATACAAATTTTTCAAAGAATAGAATTGTTCAATCTGTTGAGGAGTAAAATCTGCAAAATATTTTTTTATGATTTCCATTTCTGTACAATTAAAATAACCAGATGTTGAAGATTAATTTACTTCCAATTTTTTTTAGGCTTTTTGAATAGTGCTGCTGCAAAAAACAAGTAATAAAAAAAAAATCCACACATCTAAAAATAAAAACCAAGGGAAAAGATCTTTCTCATTTAATTTTCTTGTTGTCTTAAAAAACACGATGGTTTGGATAATAAATCTTAATCCAAAAACTCCCAAAACGCAACGCCAATCAAAAAAGAAAAATGAAGTAATTAATAAAGGATAATATACAAATTGTGAGAAGGCATATAGGCCTAATAAAAATTGATGAATTCCTTTGTAATACTTGCTGGTAGTGTAATGCCTTCTTTTTTGTTTTACCCATTGTTTCCATGTAGTGGCTGGCTCTGATAAAGTAAATGCATCCTTATCAATTACTATGGCAGTATTTTTTTTAGTACTCGCTTTATTAATGAATAAATCATCATCACCACCGGGAACATGATTGTGAGCCGAAAAACCTTTATGCCTAAAAAATACCGATTTTTTATAACTTAGATTTCTCCCTACACCCATGTATGTCAAACCTCTTTGCGCATAAGATAAATATTGTAAAGCAGTATGAAAGGTTTCCCAACGAACTATTTTATTGAAAATTCCTTTTCTCTTATGCAATGGACCATATCCCAAAACAATTTCAATTCCTTCACGAAAACCTTCTTGCATTTTTTGTATCCAAAACTCTGAAGCCGGCACGCAGTCTGCATCTGTGAGCAATACAATTTCATGTTTAGCGGTTTTGATACCGATACTTAATGGAAATTTTTTTCCCGGAATAAACCGCGCTTCTTGTTTTAATTCTACTAATTGTAATTGTTTAAAACTTCGTTGATATTCTTCCAAAATATATTTACTGTCGTCATAAGAATTATCGTTTACTACGATTACCTCATGAGTGGTAGGATATTGTTGTACCAAACTTCCCGGCAAATTTTTTATCAAATTATCTGCTTCATCTCTGGAGCAAATGATAACGGAAACAGGATGAGTCTGAGAATTATTTTCATTTTTCTTTTTATAAAAAGCAAGCTTTGTAAAAAAGAATAAATAATAAAATAATTGTACAATAGAAATTATACAAAAGCCAATAAAGGCCCAATTTTCCGGTCGAAATAAAAACTCTTGGATGTGCATTCGGGTGCAAACTTACTTTTCTTACTGATAGGAGCAAAATATCTATTTTCATCCTAATGAATAATGAGGATAAACCTTCTCCACATCACTTATTTCAAAAAAAAAATAGAGAAGAATAGTTATCTTTGCGCCCCTTTTTTTAAATGATATAATTGAATGGCAGCGCTTACTTTTCAACTTCAACATACGGATACACAATCGAAGGCTCGTGCCGGTACGATTACCACCGATCATGGTGAAATTCAGACTCCGATTTTTATGCCGGTTGGCACTGTAGGAAGCGTAAAAGCAGTGACTCAGCAACAATTACACAAAGATGTGCAAGCGCAAATCATTTTAGGAAATACCTATCATTTGTATTTGCGTCCGGGATTGGAAGTGTTGGAAGCGGCTGGTGGTTTGCATCAATTGATGAATTGGAATAAACCTATATTGACCGATAGTGGCGGGTTTCAAGTTTTTTCTTTAAGCGGCGTTAGGAAATTGACAGAAGAAGGTGCACTTTTTCAAAGTCATATTGATGGAAGCAGGCATCTATTTACTCCCGAAAAAGTAATGGATATTCAACGAATTATCGGCGGCGATATCATTATGGCTTTTGATGAATGCCCTCCCGGTGCGAGTGAATATAAATATGCGGAAAGCTCATTGGGGCTTACACTTCGTTGGTTAGATAGATGCTTCGAACGATTTAATTCTACGAAAGATAAATACGGATATACCCAAAATCTTTTTCCTATTGTGCAAGGAGGAGTTCATCATGATTTAAGAAAAAGATCGTGTGAATACATCAGTGAAAAAAATGCGACAGGAAATGCGATTGGCGGATTGAGTGTTGGTGAGCCAACGGAAAAAATGTATGAAATATGCGAATTATGTTGCGATCATCTTCCTGTAAATAAACCAAGATATTTAATGGGCGTAGGTACTCCATGGAATATTGTAGAAAATATTGCGCTAGGCGTCGATATGTTTGATTGCGTAATGCCTACACGCAATGGCCGCAATGCCATGCTTTTTACCAGCAATGGAGTTATCAATATTGATAATAAAAAATGGGAAAAGGATTTTTCTCCCATTGATGATGGTATCGATTGTGAAGTGAGTAATTTTTATAACAAGGCTTATCTAAGACATTTGATGAAATCAAAAGAAATTTTAGGATTACAAATTGCCAGCATTCATAACCTCGCATTTTACATGGATATTGTGAAAAAAGCAAGACAACATATCATTGAAGGAGATTTCAATTCTTGGAAAAATGAGATGGTAGTGAAATGGCAACAACGTTTGTAAAAAATAATTTTTTATAAAAAATGAAAAGATGTATGTGGCATGAATTTCGTTCGTAACAAATAAATTTTTAAAGAACAGAAAATGTCTACAAATAATAATTTACAAATAGCCACGTTTGCCAACGGATGTTTTTGGTGTACGGAAGCGGTTTTCCAACAATTAAAAGGAGTAGAAAAAGTGGTGAGTGGTTATACCGGCGGAACTTTTGAAAACCCTACTTATGAAGAAGTTTGTAATAAAAAAACGGGACATGCCGAAGCATTGCAAATTACTTACGATCCGAATATTATTTCGTTCGACGAATTATTAGAAGTATTTTGGAAAACACATGACCCGACTACATTAGATCGACAGGGTAATGATGTTGGCCCGCAATATCGAAGTGTTATTTTTTATCACAATGAAGAACAAAAGACAAAAGCAATCTCTTATAAAAACGAATTAGATGCAAGTGGAGTATTTGATGCACCAATTGTCACTTTCATACAACCTGCGACTGTATTTTATCCTGCGGAAAATGTGCATTCTAATTATTATCAAAATCATCCTGCCCAACCTTATTGTCATTTTGTTATAAAACCTAAGTTGGATAAGTTGAAAAAAGTTTTTGCTGAGAAATTAAAATCAGAATTTTTATAAGGTTAGAAATTTATTTCTCCAATTTTACTCTTCTCAATTCTAATAAGTTCAAACTATTCGGGTGAAAATTTCTCACATAAGGTTGCACTAATCTGATAACCATATCGTACCATAAAGGCACCACAGGCGCATTTTTGATCATTAATTGATCTGCTTGCCTATAAATAATCCAGCGAAGAGAATCATTTTTTTCTGCCAAAGCTTTTTCATAAAGCATGTCAAATTTTGGATTAGAATAGCGTGTATAATTCGGCGGTGCGGGATTTTTTCCATAAAAAACACTCAAGAAATTTTCGGCATCCGGATAATCGGCGATCCAACTTCCTCTAAAGAATAAGGCTTCAGATTTTGAAGTTTGTTCCAATAATAAACTCTTCTGAACAATTTCTACATCTATTGGAATACCAATTTGTCGAAGTTCGCTGGAGATATAAGAAGCCAAAATCTCCATAAATGGGAACCGTTAATAATTTTATGGGAGTTAATCCTTTCCCATTCGGAAAACCTGCGTCCTTCAAGAGTTGTAGCGCTTTTGCAGGATTATACGAATATCCTTTTACTGATGTATCGAATGATGGAAATCCTGAAGGAACAAATCCATTCTCTGCCGGAATGCCAATAGAATTGCGGAGATACATCATCATTTTCCGTCGATCGAATCCGTAGTTAATGGCTTGTCTAATTCTTACATCTCTGAGAGGTGAATTTTTTACAATGTCTGAATTAGTGTCTTGTAAAATGCCCAAATATTCTGTAGTTAAATAAGGATGTTTTACTAAAACAATTTTATCCTTCCATTGATTTCTTAATTCTCCTTTTTTGGTAATTACTTCATCTTTAAATGAAGCATCAATATCATTGATAAATTCCAATTTTTTTTGTTGAAATTCTAAAAATTCTGTGGCTTTATTATCCAAGAAACGAATATTGATTCCATCCAAATAGGGAAGACGATTTCCCAAACTATCTTTTTCAAAATAGTTCGGACTTTTTTTCATCACCAGCGCTTGTCCTTCTTCCCATGCTACAAATTGAAAAGGCCCTGTGCCGCAAGGATGTCGTCTGAAATCTTTACCGTATTTATCAATCGCTTCTTTAGGAATGATCGAACAATATTGCATACTCAAAACACCCAAAATGGGTTGAAAAGGAATTAACAATTTTAATTGAAATGTGCTGTCATCAATCGCTTTAAAAGGTTCGATGGTGTCAACACGATTATTAAAAATCCATGCTCCGCTGCTTGCGGTACTTTTATCAAGAATGCGCTCAAAGCTATACTTGACATCATATGCATTCATCCTTCTTCCTTTGCCATTGGGAAACGCATCATTATCATGAAAAAAAACATCAGTACGCAAATGAAAAATAAAAGTGAGATGATCATCCGAAATATCCCAAGATTTTGCAAGTGAAGGAACTATCTGAAGTTGATCATTTGTTTCTACCAAAGTATTGTACAATTGGTGTACGGCCCACATAATAGATTGATTCTTGGCAAATGCAGGATCCAAAGTAGCTATACCCGATTGTTCATTATAATGAAAAATATTTTTTGCATTTTCATGATGCGAGCAAGATGAAAAAAAACAAAATGCCGCTAAAAGAAATAAAAACTTATTTCTAACATAATTCATGCTCGTTATAGTTGTATGTTTATTTACCTTCACTTTATAAAAAATAAATTTAGCGAATGAAAAAGAGAATCGGCATTTTATGTTTTGCTTTATTGAATTTTACATTTATTTTTTCTCAAACTTTTACCCATGCAGATACTTTAAGAGGTAGTAATGGGCCCGGAAGATTTTGGTGGAATGCTACGAAATACGATTTGCATGTTGATTTTAATTTGACGGAAAAAACAATTCAAGGATACAATATTATTAGTTTTCAAAAGTTGATGGATGAACATCCGAATTATTTTCAAATAGATCTACAAGAGCCGCTGGTAATGGATTCTGTATTTATTGATTATGGCTCTCCTATGTTGCAATCTGAAAAAATAATTAATGCAAGAATTTACAAACCCACAAAAGAGAAATTAAAATTTGAACGTTTTGGAAATGCTTGGTTTGTTTATTTAGAAGGAAAGGATAAAATAAAAAATGATCAAAATTCCATTACAAAATTAATTGTGTACTATCATGGTAAACCAAAGATTGCGCGAAATGCGCCATGGGACGGAGGTTTAGTGTGGAAGAAAGATAAATCAGGGAGTCCTTGGGTAGCGGTTGCATGCCAAGGTTTGGGTGCAAGTGTTTGGTATCCGTGTAAAGATTATCAAGGTGATGAACCTGATAGTTCTGCAATGCATTTTACGATTCCCGATTCATTGGTCGCCGTAAGTAATGGCAGATTGAGTGGAGTGGAAAAACATGAAAACGGCACTGCTACTTATTCTTGGGGCACGGTGAATCCAATCAATAATTACGACATCAGTTTTTATATCGGCAAATATGTTCATTTTGGAGAAATTTTTTCCGGTGAAAAAGGAGATCTGACAATGGATTATTGGGTGTTAGATTCTAATTTAACGAAAGCGCAAAAACAATTTAAAGATGCACCTCGAATGATGAAAGCGTTTGAATATTGGTTTGGGCCATATCCGTTTTATGAAGATGGATATAAATTGGTTGATGCACCGTATTTGGGGATGGAGCATCAAAGTGCTGTTGGTTATGGAAATGGATATGCGAATGGTTATCGTGGTACGGATTTATCTGCAAGTGGTGAAGGATTAAAATGGGATTTTATTATTGTTCATGAAAGTGGGCACGAATGGTTTGGAAATAATATCACATCGAAAGATGTGGCTGATATGTGGGTTCATGAAGGATTTACAAATTATAGCGAAACACTTTTTACTCAATATTATTATGGTAAAGAAGCAGGCAATAATTATGTCATCGGAACGAGAAAAAGAATCCAAAATGATAAACCAATCATCGGCCCTTATGGGGTAAATGAAGAGGGTAGTGGCGATATGTATTATAAAGCGGGCAATATGATTCATACCATTCGTCAGATTATAAATGATGATGAAAAATTCAGAAATATTTTACGAGGTCTTAATCAAAATTTTTATCATCAAACCGTTACTACGGCTCAGATTGAAGATTATGTGAGTTGCCAATCAGGAATTAATTTTTCAAAAGTATTTGACCAATATTTAAGAACAATTCAAGTTCCTACTTTGGAATATAAAACGACGAATGGAGCTATTTATTACCGATGGACAAATTGTGTAAATGATTTTAATATGCCGGTGAAAATTAAAAATTCAAATGGTGATTTTGAATTGATTTATCCTACACAAGAATTTAAAAAATTGTCGCCGGAGATAAAGGAGATAGAAGTAGATCGAAATTTTTATGTATTTACAAAAAGAGTAGAAACTAACGATAAGTAAATTGAAAATTTTCTCTAAATATTCTCACCAAATATTTGCATTAATTTAGAAGCTTAATTTTTATTATGTCGAGAGTAAGGAGGCAAAGTATTATTTCTACTATTTTAGTTTATGCCGGCTTTCTCGTGGGCTTTGTAAATACGTATCTTTTTACCCGCCAAGGTTCCCCTTTTACTCCATCCGAATATGGAATTACAGGAATTTTTATTGCAGTAGGAAATATAATGTTTGCAGTAGCCAATCTCGGAATGGTTTCAGTTGTCTATAAATTTTATCCTTATTACAATGATAATTTACCGAAGAAAAAAAATGATCTTTTAACTTGGACTTTTCTAATAAGTTTTATCGGTTTTCTATTTGTAATCCTTGCCGGTATTGTGTTTAAAGATTTGGTAGTTAGAAAATTTGGAGCTAATTCTCCTTTGTTTTTGAAATATTATTTATGGATATTTCCCTTTGGATTTTCTATTTTACTTTTTTCTATGTTAGAAGTTTTTGCCTGGAATATTCGCAAATCTATTTTCACTACTTTTTTAAAAGAGGTACTATTTAAATTATTGACGTTGTTACTCATTTTATTAATGAGTTTTCATTTTATTTCTGATTTTGATCAATTCATTAAATTCTATGCATTCACTTACGGCATTACCTCGCTTTGTTTATTGATTTATTTATTATGGAAAAAAGAATTTCCTATAACTTTTACTATTAGTAGAGTAACAAAACGATTTTATAAAAAAATGATTTCTATGGCCAGTTTGGTGTACACCGGAGGCCTTATTTTTATGATTGCTACTTTTATTGATACTATCATCATCATGTCGCTGCTGGGTACCGCGGCTGCAGGTATCTTTGCGTTAGGCAGTGTGGTGGCGGGTTTGGTACAAGCGCCACAAAGAAGTGTGATCGCCGCATCCATTCCGGTTTTATCAAAAGCCTGGAAGGATAAAGATTATCCAAAGATTAATGCAATCTATCAACGTTCCGGAATTAATTTATTAATCGCTTCTTTAGGATTGTTTTTAATCATTTGGTTGAATTATGCAGATGCGGTTCATACGTTTAAATTAAAACCTGCTTATTTAGAATCTACTTGGATATTTTTCTTTTTAGGAATGGCGCGCATTGTAGATTCAGGCACGGGTGTCAATGCGCAAATCATTGGTACATCTACGTTTTGGCGCTTTGAATTTATAAGCGGAATGATTTTGTTATCACTCGCTTTTCCTCTGAACTATATTTTGATTAAGCATTTTGGAATTATAGGTGCGGGTTATGCCAACTTAATTTCTTTATCGGCGTACAACATAATCAGATTGACTTTTTTGAAAAGAAAATTCAATATGCAACCTTTTAATCAGAAAACATTTTATGCCATCGCCATTGCCTTGGTTTGTTATTTCATTTGCTATTATACATTTTTATCAATGCATGGTTTTGCAGGAATTTTAGTCAAAAGCAGCGTCTTTGCTGCATTGTATGGAGGTGCTATTATTTATTTTGATTTGTCTCCTGATGTGTTACCTGTTTTAAAAACAATTAAAAAACGAAGTGTTTCTCCCTGGAGAAAAAGAAAATAAAGTAGCTAAATATTTTCTTTCTTTTCAAACTCAAAGCAGGCTTCACTTCCAAGTCGCGGTGCAATAGAGTTGGTGCAATTGTCGTATTTATTCAAAATAAAAAAAGGAGAAAAATAAGCTTTAGTTTCTTCATCAGAAGTAATAAATGGAGGTCCTTCATTCACTATTTTTTTATTAAAAAGTACTCCGGCAATTTTTCCTCCTTTATTGAGCAATTCATAACATTTTTTTACATAAGCATTCTTGCGAGAATTCTCAATAGCACAGAAGAAAGTTTGTTCAAGAATCAAATCGTATTTCCCTTCATGATTAAAAAAATCTTCGTTGACGATTTGAATTGGTTCATTTTGATAGCGTTCTTTTAATTGATTGGTAATTATTTTTGAAAAATCAATTAATGTAACATTGTTGAATCCTTTTTGCAAAAGATAAGCTGCTTCGTAAGCATTGCCACAACCGGGAATCAAGATAGCCATCTTCCGATTCGTCAAAGTATCAATGTAAGTTTTTAATGGAGGTGAAACTTGATGCATGTCCCAACCAATCTCATTGTTCAGATATCGATTATCCCAATAAGCAGACTGATTCAATGATGGTGAAATATTTTTATTCATGCTACAAGATTACATTCTTTGTGGTACTCGAATGCCTAATAAATGCAAACCATTTTTTAGAATATTTGCCGTCATAACGGATAAGTGTAAACGCAGTATTTTCTTTTCTTCGTTCTCAGCGTTCATCACAGAATGATTTACATAAAATGCATTGAAGAGTTTGGCCAAATTGAACACGTAATTCGCAATTACAGCCGGATTCAATTCATTGGCTGCATCATTAATTGCTGTATCATATTTTTCAAGAGAAATAATTAATTCTCTCTCCATTGGGAGTAAATCATTGGAAGGAATCCCTTTCGAGAAATCAAAATTTTCTGTAGCTACTTTTCTTAAAATGGATTGTATTCTCGCATAAGTATATTGTACGAACGGTCCTGTAAAACCGTGGAAGTCGATACTTTCTTTAGGGTCGAATAACATTTTCTTTTTAGGATCTACACGCAACAAATAAAATTTCATGGCACCTAATCCTAAAATTTCATACAACTCTTTTAATTCTTGCGATGTAAAATCTTTTACTTTACCCAATTCCATCGTGTGTTGTTCAGCAGTGGAAACCATTTCATTGATTAAATCGTCTGCATCTACTACAGTGCCCTCGCGGCTTTTCATTTTTCCTGTGGTTAATTCTACCATTCCATAACTCAAATGGAAAATATTATCTGCAAAGGGCATCCCCAATTTTCTGATAGTTTCTTTCAGCACTTTCATGTGATGCAATTGCTCATCACCAATAACATAAATACTTTTGTCTAAATGGTATTCTTCGAATTTTTGTTTGGCTAAACCTATATCCTGCGTGATATAAACTGAAGTGCCATCGCCACGCAATAATAATTTTTGATCTAAATTTTTATCACTCAAATCAATCCAAACACTACCATCTTCTTTTTGAGAAAGAACTCCTTTTTGTAAACCTTCTTGAACAAAATCTTTACCCAATAAATAGGTATTGCTTTCATAAAACGTATGGTCAAAATCGCTACCTATTCTTTGGTAGGTTTCATCAAATCCTTTATAAACCCATCCATTCATGGTGCGCCATAAATCCATCACTTTTGGGTCGCCGTTTTCCCAGTCCAACAACATTTGTTGGGTCTTTTTCATAATGGGAGCTTCTTTCTCAGCCTCTTCTTTTGATTTTCCTTGTTCTATTAAATCAGCTACTTCTTTTTTATATTCATCATTGAATTTTACATAATAATGTCCTACCAAATGATCTCCTTTTTCTTTTGTAGAATCGGGCGTTGCGCCATTTGCAAATTGCTGCCAAGCAATCATGCTCTTACATATATGTATACCGCGATCGTTTACAATAGAGGTTTTCACTACGTCATTGCCATTCGCTTTTAAGATTTCTGCAACACTCCATCCTAAAAAATTATTTCTCAAATGACCCAAGTGCAATGGCTTATTAGTATTGGGAGAAGAATATTCTACCATTACTTTCTGATTGTTCTTTGCTTTGCTGCCAAAGTTTTTATTTTGATAATTCTCTTGTAGAAGAGAAGAAAGCGTTTCATTCTTAATACTTACATTCAAAAACCCTTTGATTACATTATAAGAAGAAAAGAAGTTTGGGTTATTTTTCAATAAATGGTTGCCTAATTCTTGTCCTATAGCTTCGGGGCTTTTCCGCAAACTTTTTACTAAGGCAAAAAGAACAATGGTATAGTCGCCTTCGAATTCCGGTTTAGTATCATTTATCTGAAACTGGAAATTGTTATCGGTGGAACCTGTTATATCTTGCGTGTATAAATCTTGTAGCGATTCATTCACTGCGGCTGCTATCTTAGTTGTAAATATCATGTCTATTTAAAAATCTAAATGCGAAATTAACTTTTGTTGCCGATAAAATTAGAGAAAGAGTAAAATGTAAACTTAATAAAGTCAATGGAATGAGACAAATAGCATTCAGATTTTGATGAATTGAAGTAAATTTTAGTTTTTTATTTTACGATGTAATCCACTATTTATAAGCAATACAAAGTAGCTTGTTTCTATTTGGAAAAATATTTTTGCTAAAATTGCATAATTTTTTTGTTATGTAAATCATTCCACCTACTTTTGCACTCCCAAAAACAAATTTGGAATAAAAAGTTCTTTAAAAATGTCTCAAAGAATCAGGATAAAACTTCAGTCTTACGATCACAACTTGGTTGACAAGTCAGCAGAAAAAATTGTAAAGACAGTACGCAGTACAGGTGCAGTTGTAACAGGACCCGTTCCTTTACCTACACATAAAAAAATATTCACTGTTTTGCGTTCACCGCATGTGAACAAAAAAGCTCGTGAACAATTTCAATTGTGTACACACAAACGCTTATTAGATATCTACACCAGTAGCTCAAGAACTGTTGACGCATTGTCAAAATTAGACTTGCCTTCAGGTGTTGATGTAGAGATAAAAGCATAAAGCCTTTTCCGGACTTCCTAAAAGAAGAATGGAAAAGAAAAGTTCTTAAAAAAATTGTAACACTTATGTGCCGGATTACCGGTACCGCTGAGTATAATAAAATAGAAATGAAAAGTATTATTGGAAAAAAGATTGGCATGACCAGCATTTTCGATACTAATGGTAGGCAAACGGCCGTAACCATTATTGAAGCTGGCCCATGTGTAGTTACCCAGAAAAAAACTGTGGATACGGACGGCTACAATGCAGTTCAGATTGCTTTTGGCGATAAGAAAGAAAAGCAAACCCTCCTCTCAGAAAAAAACCACTTTGCCAAAGCAAATACATCGGCAAAAAAATTCGTAAAAGAAATACGCGATAGCGAAACAGATAAGAATGTTGGCGACACCATTGGTGTTGACATATTTACCGAAGGTGATGAGGTGACTGTTGTGGGCAATACTAAAGGGAAAGGTTTCCAAGGTGTTGTAAAACGTCATGGTTTCCATGGTGTTGGTGAGCAATCTCACGGACAGCATGATAGATCAAGAGCACCAGGATCTATTGGTGGTTCATCTACGCCCTCAAGAGTATTCAAAGGAATGCGCATGGGTGGCCGTATGGGTAATGAAAAAGTTCAAGTAAAAGGCTTGAAAGTCGTAAAAATATTCGCAGAAAAAAATTATTTATTAATCAGTGGTTCGGTGCCAGGTCATAATGGTGCCATCGTTTTAATCCAGAAATAATATGCAACTAGATATAATTAATATAGAAGGACAAAAAACTGGCAGAACGATTGAACTGCCTGATGAAATCTTTGGTGCAACTCCTAACAACCATGTAATTTGGCTTGCAGTAAAACAATATCTTGCTGCTCAGCGTCAAGGTACTCATAAAGTAAAGACTCGTGCAGAAGCGCAAGGATCTTCAAAGAAATTACACAAACAAAAAGGAACCGGTGGTTCTCGTAAAGGAAATCTTCGTAATCCATTGTACAAAGGTGGTGGTACTATTTTCGGCCCAAAACCTCATGGTTATGATATTAAATTAAACCGTAAGGTAAAAGACTTAGCTAAGATTGGTGCTTTAAGCAGCAAAGCCAAAGAAAACAAATTGTTTGTTTTGGAAGATGCATTCATGTCAATGGAAAAACCAAGTACCAAAGAATTTGTAAAAATGGTAGGTAATTTAAATACCGGTGGTAGAAAAACATTATTCATTCTACCTGATTACAATGAAGTAGTGTACAAGAGTTTCAGAAATGTGCCTACTCTTTCCGGTACTTTATTGAGTGATATCAATACTTATGAAATATTAAATGCTGATTCAGTAATTTTTACAGAAAATGCTGCTAAAGTATTTATTGAAGAAGGAGAAGTAGAAGTAGAAGCATAAATTAAAAGTGAAGTTCTTGAAAAATGAAATTCATTTTTAAAACTTCAGATTACAAGCCTAATAAAATTTGTTAGGTAAATAAAAATAAAATAACAGAACATGAAACTTTCAGAAGTTTTAATAAGGCCGGTTTTATCAGAAAAAGTGAATCAATTAACGGAAAAGTATAATCGCTACACTTTTATAGTAAATAGAAAAGCCAATAAATTGGAAATTAAAAAAGCAGTAGAAGAATTCTATGGTATTCAAGTAGAAAGCGTGAATACTTTGACAATGCCTTCTAAAGTAAAACAAAGAAATACGAAAGCCGGTTTATTAGTAGGTCGCAAATCTGCTAAGAAAAAAGCAATCGTAACTGTGGCAGAAGGTGATACCATCGACCTTTATGGAAATGTATAATTTAAAATAAAAGAACACAATATTTATAATAGTTAGAGAGGAAATTAAAACCTCTACTTACTAAAATCAAAATCGTCATGGCTTTAAGAAAATATAAACCGACTACCGCAGGAACCCGATGGAGAATTGGTAATGCCTATGCTGAAATCACCACCAATGTTCCTGAAAAGAGCTTAGTGGAGAAAGTACACCATACCGCAGGCCGTAATACTCAAGGACGCAGAAGTATGCGTTACTTAGGTGGCGGACACAAAAGAATGTACAGGATTATTGATTTTAAAAGAGATAAAAAAGATATCCCTGCTACTGTAAAAACAATTGAGTACGATCCAAATCGTAGTGCATTTATCGCATTATTAGTATTTGCAGACGGAGTAAAAAGATACATACTTGCACCAAAAGGTATTCAAGTAGGAAGCACATTGATTAGTGGTGATGCAGTTTCCCCTGAATTGGGTAATGCATTGAAATTAAAAAATATGCCTTTGGGAACTACAGTTCATAATATTGAAATGCAACCCGGCCAAGGTGGTGTATTAGCAAGAAGTGCAGGTACATCAGCTCAATTAGCGAATAAAGAAGAAAAATACGCCATCTTAAAAATGCCAAGTGGTGAATTAAGAAAAATTTTGATCAACTGTTATGCAACAGTAGGTGAAGTTTCTAACAGCGATCATAGTTTGGAAAGCAAAGGTAAAGCCGGTAGAAACAGATGGTTAGGGATTCGTCCAAGAACAAGAGGTGTTGCGATGAACCCTGTGGATCACCCGATGGGTGGTGGTGAAGGAAGAGCTTCCGGCGGACATCCAAGAAGCAGAACAGGTAAATACGCAAAAGGTGAAATTACTCGTACTCGTGGAAAAGGATCTGACAAGATGATTATTCAAAGAAGAAACGGTAAAAAATTACCTAATAAATAAAAAATTAGAACATTCAATTAAAGTTGGTCAATATAAATTGACAGATTTAAAATAAAAAACAGAATATGGCTCGTTCAATTAAAAAAGGTCCTTACATAGAAGCAAAATTAGAAGATAAAGTGCTTGCTATCAATGAAGGAACCGGCAAAAAAGGGGTGATAAAAACTTGGTCTCGCAGATCAACCATTTCACCGGATTTTGTAGGTCATACATTTGCCGTTCATAATGGGAATAAATTCATCCCTGTATATGTAACAGAATTTATGGTGGGCCATAAATTGGGTGAATTTGCACCGACAAGAAATTTTAAAGGTCACTCAAGTAAAAAGATTGGATAATATCAGGATTTAAGTAACTGATATTTGAATAAAGAAATAAAAATAATATGGAAGCAGTAGCAAAACTTAATAATTATCCCACTTCGCCACGCAAAATGCGCTTGCTGGCTGATTTAATACGCGGATTAGAAGTAGAGAAAGCCTTAGGTATTTTACAATTCAATCCTAAACATCCTGCTGTACCGATGTATAAGTTATTGAAAAGTGCCATTAATAATTGGGAGCAAAAAAATACTGATGAAAAAGTAGAAGATGCCGGATTAATAGTGAAAACTATCATGGTAGATTGTGGCAGAGTAATTAAAAGAATGCGTCCGGCACCACAAGGTCGTGGCTACCGTATTCGCAAACGCAGCAACCATGTTACTCTTGTAGTCGATAGCGTTCATAGCAAATCTATTCCGGGCATCAAGAAGAGCAAAGCAAAAGTGGAAGCTCCGGTAGAAGTAGCAGAAAAACCTGTAGCTAAAAAGAAAACTGCTACAAAAGCAGCAGCACCAAAGAAAGCAGCAGCTCCTAAAAAAGAAGCAACTGCAAAGAAAACTTCAGTGAAAGCTGAAAAAACAACAACCGAAAAAAATACTAAAAAATAAATTCCGAATAATGGGTCAAAAAACAAATCCGATTGGAGCAAGATTAGGGATCATCCGTGGATGGGATAGCAATTGGTATGCAAATCCTAAGGATTATGCCAAGAAATTGATTGAAGATGATCGAATCAGAACCTACCTGAATGCTCGTATAAGTAAAGGTGGAATTGCGAAAATCGTTATTGAGCGTACGCTAAATAAATTAATCATCACTATCCATACATCTAAGCCGGGTATCATCATTGGTAAAGGTGGAGGAGAAGTAGATCGTATTAAAGAAGAATTGAAAAAACTGACCGGTAAAGACGATGTGCAAATCAACATTTTGGAAATTCGTCGCCCGGAATTAGACGCAGCTATTGTAGGGGATACTATTGCTAAACAAATAGAAAATCGTATCAATTATAAAAGAGCTATCAAAATGTCTATTGCTTCAGCTCTAAGAATGGGTGCGGAAGGAATTAAGGTAAGAGTAGGTGGCCGTTTAGGTGGTGCAGAAATAGCTCGTAGTGAAGAAATAAAACAAGGCAGAACTCCATTGCATACACTTCGTATGGATATTGATTATGCGAGTGTATTTGCACAAACTGTGTATGGTAAAATAGGAATTAAAGTGTGGATTTGTAAAGGTGAAGTATTGGCTAAGCGCGATTTGAATCCTAATATCATCGCAGGCGGCGGTAAAGAAAACGAACCTCATTCACATCATGGTGGTGGCGACAGACGCGGAGGATTTAATGACAGACGTGGTGGCGGCGGCGGGCCAAGAGGCGGCGGCGGAAGAAGATAAAAAAAATAATAAAAGAAGATCACAATAATATTTTAGAATAAAGCTTTAAGCAGAAAACGCTTAGAACGAAAAAAGAAAAGAATATGTTACAGCCAAAAAGATCGAAGCACAGAAAGATGCAGAAAGGCCGTATGAAGGGCGATACAAAACGTGGAGCTACAATTGCTTTTGGATCCTTTGGATTAAAAGCGCTTGATTCCGTATGGTTAACTAACAGACAGATTGAATCTGCCAGACAAGCATTAACCCGCCACATGAAGCGTGAAGGAAATGTATGGATTAGAATATTCCCTGATAAGCCTATTACAAAAAAGCCGGCAGAAGTGAGAATGGGTAAAGGTAAAGGTAACCCTGAATATTGGGCAGCTGTAGTACAACCCGGCCGTATCATTTTTGAAGCAGACGGAGTTCCGATGCAAGTAGCTAAAGAAGCTTTCGCATTAGCTGCGCAAAAATTACCGATTCAAACCAAATTTGTAGTGAGCAGAAATTACGAAGGTTAATTGAAAAGGAACAGATTTAAAATTTAAAGTTTCAAATACAGAATACAATGTCAAACAAACACGATTTCGTAAATAGTTTAAAAGAGATGAGTGAGCAAGATCTTAAAGCAAGAATTGCAGAAGACGAATTACGATTAAAGAAATTAAAATTTGCCCATGCCGTTTCTCCATTGGAGAATCCAATGAGCATTCGCGATGTAAGAAAAGATATTGCACGCACTAAAACCGAGTTAACAAAAAAGCAAAATAACTAATTTGCTGAGATGCTTCGCTGTAAAAAAGCCAAGCGTGTTATCAGATTATCAAATTAAACAAAATGTCCGAAAGAAATTTAAGAAAAGTTAGGGTTGGATTAGTTTCCAGCAATAAAATGGATAAGACAATTACTGTAAAAGTGGAAAGAAAAGTAAAACATCCACTCTATGGTAAATTCGTGAAAAAAACTACCGGTTTTCATGCACACGACGAAAAGAACGAATGCAGTATTGGTGATTTAGTAAAGATTATGGAAATCCGACCTTTGAGCAAAACCAAAAGATGGAGATTAGTAGAGGTATTAGAAAAAGTGAAGTAATCTTCTCTTAGTGAAGACGAGATGTCTTAAGAATAAAAAAATAAAATAGTTATATCAAATGCTCTGGCGAAAAGAAAAGAGCTTAAACTAAAATTTAAAATGATACAGCAAGAAAGCAGGCTCAATGTAGCAGATAACAGCGGTGCGAAAGAAGTACTTTGTATAAGAGTGTTGGGTAATTCCGGACAAGATTATGCACATGTAGGAGATAAAATTGTAGTTACTGTAAAAGATGCTATCCCTGCAGGTGGTATAAAAAAAGGAACAATTAGTACAGCAGTAATCGTTCGTACTAAACACAAACTTCGTAGAAAAGATGGTTCTTACATTCGTTTCGATGATAATGCAGTAGTGTTATTAAATGCAGCGGATGATCCAAGAGGAACAAGGATCTTTGGCCCCGTGGCTCGCGAATTGCGTGATAAAGGATACATGAAAATAATTTCATTAGCCCCCGAAGTATTGTAATTATAATTGTATCTTTGCACCCCTTTTGAAAAAAAGGATATTTAATAAGTAATTAATCAAGACAAAATATTTGTCAAAATGAAGACAAGATTTAAACCGAAGTTCAACATAAAAAAAGGCGATTCAGTGGTAGTAATTACCGGTGATGATAAAGACCTTAAGAAACCGCGTAAAGTGTTGGAGATTATCTCAGATAAAAACCGCGTATTAGTAGAAGGCGTAAATATAGTAACCAAACATACTAAACCTTCTGCCACAAACACTAAAGGTGGTATTGTAAAAGTAGAAGCGCCAATTGCTATTTCTAATGTAATGCTTTGGGATGCCAAATCTCATTCTCATACAAGAATCAGCAAATCAAAAGAAGACGGTAAATTAGTAAGAACAGCAAAAAAATCAGGGGAGGTAATTAAATAATGAGCACTGAAAAATATACTCCGAGGCTTGCCACAAAGTACAAAAAAGAAGTTGTACCGGCCTTAATGAAAAAATTTAGCTACAAGACTGTAATGCAAGCGCCAAGATTAACCAAAGTTTGTATAAACCGCGGTGTAAATGGTGCAGTAGCCGATAAGAAATTAGTAGATATCGCTATTGAAGAATTAACTGCTATTACAGGTCAAAAAGCAGTAGCTACCATGTCTAAAAAAGACATTTCAAATTTTAAACTTCGTAAGAACATGCCCATCGGTGCAAGAGTTACTTTACGCGGTGTAAATATGTATGAATTTTTAGACAGATTAGTTTCTGTTTCCTTACCTCGTGTACGTGATTTCAAAGGTATTAATGACAAAGCTTTTGATGGCCGTGGAAATTATACTTTGGGTGTTACTGAGCAAATCATTTTCCCTGAAATAGATATCGATAAAGTAAATAAAATTACCGGTTTGGATATCACTTTCGTAACGACTGCTAATACTAATGAAGAAGCTTACGAATTATTGAAGGAAATGGGAATGCCTTTCAAGAACATGAAAAAAAATAATAACTAAAAACTGATTCCGATAATTTATATCGGTAATAAAATATAAAAATATGGCTAAAGAGTCAATCAAAGCGAGGCAGAGAAAAAGGGAGAAAATGGTGGCACAGTATGCAGAAAAACGAGCTGCTTTAAAAGAAGCCGGTGATTATAGAGCTTTGGATCTACTTCCAAAAAACGCATCACCTGTTCGCCTTAAAAACCGTTGTCAACTTACCGGACGCCCGCGTGGTTATATAAGACATTTTGGTTTATCAAGAAATATGTTTCGCGATATGGCCTTAGAAGGGAAAATTCCCGGAGTAAAAAAAGCGAGCTGGTAAACCTTCCTCTACAAAGAGAAATGGATATCGCATTGTAATTAATAATATTAAAATAAAAACAATCAATGGTTACTGATCCTATTGCAGATTATTTAACAAGAATACGAAACGCACAGATGGCAAGTCATCGTCTCGTAGAGATCCCTGCAAGTAATTTAAAAAAACGCATTACAGAAATATTGTACGATAAAGGGTATATTTTAAAATACAAATTTGAGGACGACTCAAAACAAGGTATTATTAAAATCGCTTTGAAATACGATCCACAAACTAAAGTACCTGCCATCGAAAGCTTACAAAGAGTAAGCCGTCCGGGATTGCGTACCTATTCTAAACCACAAGAAATTAAGAGAGTGAAAAATGGTTTGGGTATCGCTATCGTTTCTACTTCTAAAGGAGTAATGACTGATAAAGAAGCAAGAACTCAAAATGTGGGTGGAGAAGTATTGTGTAACATTTATTAATATTTTTTTGATAAGATCATTAAGCCTTTAGTCGTGGCTGAACACTATCAATATCATTTATAAAACTAAAACCGACTATGTCAAGAATTGGAAAAAAACCCGTAGAACTTACAAAAGGAGTTACGGCAACTGTAGGAAAGGATAATATAATTACTGTAAAAGGTCCTAAAGGCGAATTAAAACAAGCCATTGACCGCGATTTGAAAGTAGAAATTAAAGATGATTCCATTGAATTAGTTCGTCCTACAGAGCAGATCAGGCACAAAGCAATGCACGGTTTATATCGTTCATTGGTTCACAATATGGTGGTAGGTGTTACCGAAGGATATTCTAAAACTTTAGAATTAGTGGGGGTGGGTTATAAAGCAGCCAACCAAGGAAATCTTTTAGATCTTTCATTAGGATATTCTCATAATATTATTGTTGAAATTCCTAAAGAGCTTACTGTAGCTACTTCTCAAGAGAAAGGTAAAAACCCGAAAATTACTTTATCAAGTATTGATAAGCAATTATTAGGACAAGTAGCCGCTAAAATTCGCAGCTTACGCAAGCCTGAGCCGTACAAAGGAAAAGGTGTTAAGTTTGAAGGTGAAGTTTTACGCAGAAAAGCAGGTAAATCGGCCAGCAAATAGATTTAAAAGAATACTGAATTTAAAAATTAAAATCATTTTCTGTTTTACGATACAATATCTTCTAAGCAGAAAAAATAAATAGAAAGAATAAAATGAGTTCAAAATTAAATGCAAGGCGTAAAATCCATTATCGTATTCGTAAAAGAGTAAGTGGAACTGCTGCAAAGCCAAGGCTTAGCGTATTTAGAAGCAATAAAGATATTTATGCGCAATTAATCGATGATGAAAATGCAGTTACGTTAGCTGCTGCTTCTTCTCGCGAAAAAGATATCGCTGCTCAAAAAGTAACTAAAGTAGATAGTAGCAGATTGGTAGGAATGGCTATTGCTAAAAAATGTGCTGAATTAGGAATCACCAATGTTATTTTTGACAGAAGCGGATATTTATACCATGGCCGTATCAAAGCGGTAGCCGATGGTGCAAGAGAAGGCGGATTAGTATTTTAATTGATCAGAAATGGAAGTAATTTTTTTACTGACATTTCAATTAAAAAACAAAGAAATAGTTTAGAATTAAAATAAGTATTTCAAATAAAAAATTTGAAATCTCATCCTGACAAAATCAGGGCAAAAAATTAAAATCGACAGAATGTTGAAATCAAATCAAAAAATAAAAGGTTCAGACCTTGAATTAAAAGAGAAAGTAGTTTCTATTAACCGTGTAGTAAAAACTACTAAAGGTGGTAGAGCATTTAGCTTTTCAGCCTTAGTAGTTGTAGGAAACGGAGATGGTATTGTAGGACAAGGTTTGGGTAAAGCCAAAGAAGTACAAGAAGCTATTTTGAAAGGAATAGATGATGCTAAGAAAAACCTAATCAGAGTACCGGTTTCAAAAGGAACAATTCCTCACGAACAATGGAGCAAAGAAGGTGCAGCTAAGATTCTTATCAAACCTGCTTCTCAAGGTACAGGTGTAATTGCCGGAGGTAGTATGCGTGCGGTATTAGAAAGCGCCGGTATTACAGATGTATTGGCTAAATCTCTCGGTTCTGCAAATCCACAGAATGTGGTAAAAGCTACTGTAAAAGCATTGTCTCAATTAAGAGAGCCAATAGCTGTAGCAAAAACAAGGAATATTTCTTTGAAAAAAGTTTTTAACGGATAGAAGATTTCAATTACGAATTAAGAATTACGCGTCATGAAAAAAATTAAAATAACACAAATAAAAAGCGGTATTGATCGTTCTCAACGCCAGAAGCTTACTTTACAAGCTTTAGGATTGACCAAAGTAAATGCCACTAAAGAAGTAGAAGCCACGCCACAAATTTTGGGGATGGTAAAAAAAGTAAATCACTTGATTAAAGTAGAAGAACTAGCCTAACTAGTTCTTTTGTATTATTCATTATTCAATAAAGCGAGCTCCCTGTACGGAGCGTTAAGTAAAAAAAAGTACTATGCAATTACACAATTTAAGACCTGCTACAGGTTCTACTCACAAAGTAAAAAGATTAGGCCGCGGTGAAGCATCCGGTAAAGGCGGCACCTCTACCAAAGGTAATAAAGGGGGACAAAGTCGCGCAGGTTATAAAATCAAAATGGCTCACGAAGGCGGACAGATGCCGATTCAACGTAGAGTTCCCAAACGCGGATTCAAAAACAACAATCGTGTAGAATATAAAGTTTTCAATTTGGGTCAAATTGACCAATTGATTGAAAAGCATGAATTAAAAGAATTCAATCCAGAAAACTTATACATCAATAATTTGATCAGTCAGAATGATAGAGTGAAAATATTGGGCAATGGTGTGTTGAAAGCTACAATGACCTTCAAAGTAAATGCAGTGAGTGAAAAAGCTAAAGGTGCCATTGAGGCCGCCGGAGGAACTGTAGAAATAATCAAATAATTAATTGATATTTGCTTTCTATTTTTTAGAATTGTAAATAATTAAATTCCGAAAAGCTTGTGAAGAAGTTAATCAATACATTAAAAAACATCTGGTCCATAGAAGAACTGAGAAATAAACTCCTCTATACTTTACTATTACTTTTTATTTTTAGAATAGGATCTTTTATCGTACTTCCGGGTATCGACCCTAATAAATTAGCTAATTTGCAACAAAGCACCCAAGGCGGTATGCTTGGTTTGTTGAACTCCTTTGTGGGAGGTGCATTTGCTCAGGCTTCCATTTTTGCATTAGGTGTAATGCCATACATTTCTGCGTCCATCTTTATGCAATTAGTTACGGTATTAGTACCTCAAGTTTCTAAGATTCAGAAAGAAGGCGAAAGCGGACAGAAAAAAATTACTCAGTGGACTCGTTATCTCACCATTATAGTTACTGCTTTTCAAGGAGCTGCCTATATCGGTTTTTTACAATCATCCAGTAAAGAAGCTTTATTAGTTGGGTATGCACCTTTCTTCTGGGTTTCTACAGTAGTATTATTAACCGTGGGTACATTATTCGTAATGTGGTTAGGTGAAAAAATTACTGATAAAGGAATTGGTAATGGTATCTCCATTATCATCATGGTGGGTATCTTGGCTCGTCTTCCACAATCTTTCATGCAAGAATTAGCTGCCAAGCAATCTCGGGGTGGTGGCGGTTTATTAATTTTTACTCTTGAGATTGCCGCATTTATTGCTGTTATCTTAGGATTGATCGTGTTAGTACAAGGTGTAAGAAAAGTACCTGTGAATTATGCGAAACAAATTATGGGCAATCGCCAATTTGGTGGTGCAAGACAGTTTTTACCATTAAAAGTAAATGCTGCGAATGTAATGCCTATCATCTTTGCGCAAGCGATCATGTTCTTACCAACTATTTTTGCAGGTTTCCAAACTTCAGGAAAAAATTGGTCAGCGTATTTTACAGATCATACCAATGGAGTGTATATGTTGATATTTGCGATAATGACTATCGGATTTACTTTCGTCTATACAGCACTTATATTTAATCCTAAACAAATGTCTGACGATTTAAAACGCAGCAATGGTTTTATTCCGGGTGTAAAACCGGGTCAGCCAACTACGGATTATATCGGAACCATTATGGATCGCATTACACTTCCGGGCTCTATATTGTTAGCAGTAGTGGGTATTTTACCTGGCTCGTTCAGTTAATGGGCGTATCACAAGGTTTTGCTACATTCTACGGAGGTACATCTTTGCTGATTATGGTAGCAGTAGTGTTAGATACTTTGCAACAAATCGAAACTCAATTGTTGATGAGACAATATGATGGATTGATGAGCAAAGGAAGAATTCAAGGAAGACAATCAAGTGCCGCACCGGGAATTACAGGACAGTTTTAAATAAATTTTTGATAAATAAATTGAAATAAAAACCCTGACAATTTTGTCAGGGTTTTTATTTTATGATCGAATTTAAAAATGACTTTCTTCGAAAGAAAATTTTAATCTTTTTAAAAATCTTCAATAATCAGTTTCTTCATTCCCATCATCTTTTTAAAAGCACCCGGTTTTTTTCAAAGCTCTTCCCAATTTTCAGGACATACTTGCCAGCTTAATCCGTATTTATCTTTTAGCCAACCACAAACACTTTCTTCGCCACCATTGGCTGTGAGAGAATTCCAATAATAATCAATCTCTGTTTGGTCTTTACATAAAATCATAAAAGAAACGGATTCATTGAACTTGAATAACGGCCCGGCATTAATTCCAATAAATCGCATTCCTAATATTTCAAACTCAACCGTAAGAACTTTACCTGCAAATTCTTTTTGAAAATCTGCTAATCCTTCTTCTTCTGTCAAAGGGTAATAGGTAGTGGTGATTATTTTCCCGTCTTTAAAAATAGAAAGATAATAATCGGCGGCTTCTTGAGCATTGTTGTCCAACCAAAGATTCGGAATTATTTTTTGGTTAGTGTTGAATGTGGTTGTCATTGTTTTTTATTATTAATTTTAAAAAGGCTTTAATGAAAGAGAAGCTTTTCCGGTTGATGCATCAAACGGCACCGAACTATGTGCAGATACAACGCGCCATTTACCATTTTCTTTTTTCAATCCTAATGTTTCGCGCCACCACATATCTAAATGATTTTCGTCTTTTGTGATCGCTACAATATGATTAAAGGAATTGCAAAACGCTACATGGTTGTCTTCGACGATTTCAAGAGATTGAATTTCATAATTGATCAATTTTTTCATTGTAGAAAACCATTCTTGTAATCTTTCTTTCGCGGCTTGAATGCCTTTATTGGAAAGGGTTCCAATTACATCAAATAAGAGCAAATTATTGCTATAATCTGCCACAGCCTTTTCCACGTCCTGAGATTTTATCGCGGCGATTCTGTTTTGTATTAAAGTTTGGATTGATGGATTAAGGTGTGAATTCATACCATTTTTTTTGAGAAATTTTTCTTTTTTTAAATCAAAAATAAAAAAACAATTGAACCATTGTTGAAAGGTCATTTTTTATTTTCTCTAATTTCATTAGCCAATTTTTTCGGTGCGACTTCGCAGTAAGAAGTGGTTAATGCATCAAAAAAAATATTTCTGTCCACTTTGTTTAACTCAATTATTGTCCAACCTTGTTGGCCCCATTTGTTGGCTAAAGGATAAATAATTGAGCGATCAATTTCGGAAAAAATGCTTTGATCTATTTCAGAAAGTTTAATGCACGCTCTTTTATTTTTGTTGTCATAAGTCAAAAAAATTTTGTTTCTTATTCTGAACGAAGTTTTTTCAAAATGTGGAGCTTCGGTTACTTCAGGAAAAGAAAGAGCTAATTTTCTTACAATGGTTTCGGATATCATTTTGGTAGTACTTTTATTTTTTTGTAGCTGGAAATAGAAATTATTTGTTCATTTTTGGTTCATAATAAAAAACCGTGGCACCTGATTGCAAAGTTTTAGTTTTAAGAAGTTTCAGCATAATTCTGTTGGTGATTTGATCAAAAAGTAACAGCCCTTTTCCTTCGATTATAGGATGAATACAAATTTGCAATTCATGAATTAAATTTCTATTTAGAAGTTGAATAATCAAACTTCTGCTGCCAATCAAAATATTTTTACCAATTTGATGTTTACGTTCCAAGACTTCTTCTTCAAGTGATTTTTTTGCAATGAATGCACTTTCCCATTCCGTATTTTTTAAAGTGTTGGAAAAAATTAATTTTTGAATTTTATCGATGGCAATTGCAAAGTCATCCATCGACTTTTGGCCGGAAGGATTCTGTAATAATGTTTGCCAAAATTGCATTAATTCATAAGTTTTTCTTCCATAGAAAATCATATCAACATTTAGAATTAAATCAGTATAATGTTGATGCAATTCCTCGTCTGCGATTCCGGTAGTATGGTCGCAAACGCCGTCCAGCGTCAATGTTGAAGGCTGCAATTACTTTTCGCATAATTTATTCTTTGTTAATTTTTAAAACACAAATGGGAACAATCGGAACTTTACTTTTTCACAATACGCTTTATAACCTTCCAAATTTTGTTTCAATTCTTTCTCTTCATCCATCGCCCTGAAAATAATAACAACTAAAAGAATTATTACTGCCAACAAGCCGTAATATGAGCCTAAAGCGATGGGTGTGAAAAGTAATAAAATCAGCACTCCTGTGTACATTGGATGGCGAACAACACTATATAGGCCTGTTGAAATAACTTGTTGTTTTTTTTGTAGTTCAATGGTAGCACTCAGAAAAGTATTTTGTTTGAAAACAAAGAATACCCACACAAAAGCAGCAAGGCAAAATAAAAAACTTAGATAAGAAAACGATATGGGAACATTTGACCATTTATTTTTATAATCCAAAGCAGATAGAATAAAGATTCCTAAAAAAACAACACTCGCAGTTAATTGAATGATCTTTTGTGCAGGCCGAGTTTCTGCAATAGGGCCTCCGGAAATTCTACTTTTTAATAAATGTTTGTCAAATAAAATCAAATACACCGTGATTGAAATTACTGAAATTGTAAACAAACTTAAATACCACCACGCAAGATTGTAATGGAAATTACCGAAAGGAATAAATAACGCAGCGCCAATAATAATTACAAGAAAAACAATTCCTAAAATGCTTTTTAATATCAACGAGAATAATTTCATTCTACTAAAAATTGATTCAAAGCTCCTTCGTTATTTTGATGGAAGTGAATGCTATTTAAAAATTGGTTGAGGTGTTGTGTACAATGTGTTTTCATTGCCTCCACCTAACAAATGAATTTTTTTATCGCCGCCATTTATTGCATCACAACTCGCAATAGAAAAACTCAATCCCCAGCCGAGTGTGTGAAAATAAATGCGCTTGCTATCGGGCGTCCAATAAGGCACTCCATTTATTTTATCATCATCCATAATTATTTTTTCATCGCTTCCATCCGGCTTTATGCGAATAATATCCGCATTGCCGGGTAATGGTATTAACTCTGAAAAGAAAGAACGAGAGTAGGCAATATATTTGCCATCCGGACTCCAACATGGATCAAAACAATATTTATCGTCTGTGGTCAATCGTGTTTCGTTTTGTATTTCATTGGTTGTAGCGTTAAAATCTGCCACATATAATTCCCATTTATCTTGATATGCCCAAGCTAATCCGGGAGGAATTGTTACGTAAACAATTTTTTTTCCATCAGGACTCCAAGCAGGGTCAGCAAACAAGCTATTTCTTGTAGAAATAATTTTTACATTTTGTCCATTGATATCAGTAGTTACCAAGCGCCAATGCACGTCATTACTGCCTCTGGCAGGATCTTTACAAGAAACGGCCATCAATATTTTTGTGCCATCGGGACTCCATTTAGCAACTCCTTGTTCCGTCCAACCATAACTCCCTTTTGGAATAATTACTCCCGGATTAGAGCCATCAATATTAAATACCATCAAATCTGCATTGGCATAATCATTCGATTTATTGTCTAAATAATTATTGCTAATCTTTGGAGATCGATAACAGAGAAATTTAGTTTTATCGGGCGAAACCCTTACCCACCAATAGTTCCAATTCAAATCATTCGTAAGATTTTTTTCGCTGTGGCCGTCGTAAGAAAATATTTGAAATACTATTTGTGTAGAAGAATTTTTATCATAAAAAACCAATGTGTCTGTAGGAGTGGGAGAGGGAAGAACCGCGATATAATTTTTTGTACAAGAAGAGCACATCATTATAAAAAAAATCGGCGCTAAGAAGGTGGATATTTTCATGAAAAAATATTTTAGTTCATGAATGCAATAGCTCAACAATGGCGCCAAAATTCAATTTGAATTGCACTAAATAATTTTATTCATTTTCGTAAAATCTTTTCCATCGTTTTTCCTTTAGCTAACTCGTCAATTATTTTGTCTAAATATCTTGTTTTTTTTGTCAAAGGATTTTCAATTTCTTCTATTCTGTAACCACAAATTAATCCTGTAATCATTTCTGCCTTTGGGTTTAATTTTGCTCTTTCAAAAAATGTTTCAAACGTCACTTTTTCGTCAATGAGTTGTTGCAATTTCTTTTCGTCAAAGCCTGTCAACCATTCAATAACTTGGTGTAATTCTTTAACGGTCCTGCCTTTTGCCTCCACTTTTTTTACATAGTATGGATATACATTTGCAAATGTCATTTTAGCAACGCGTTCGTTATGTTTTTCTGTCTCTTTCATTGTATTATTTAAAACATTCCATTTTCATTGATTATTTCCTTGGGTATACTTTGTCCAAAGTCCCAAAGTTCAACAATTTTATTATTTTCAAATCGGAAAATGTGCATGATAGCACCCGCCCAACCTTGCTCTCCTTCTTGTTCCACGCGCGAGTGAACCGCAACTAAATCTCCATCTTCCAATGCTCTTTGAATTTCAAAAATTTTGTTTGGGTTTTGCAGATGTGATTCTTCCATAGCGAGCATTAATGTTTGTCTGTCGCCTTTGAAGAATACGTTATGATGTTTGAAATTTTCTGCAACATACAATTCAAATGATTGTCTGGCTTGTCCGCTGCTTGCAAGTCTTAAAAAGTTTAATGCAATTTCTTTCTTTGTCATTTTCGTTTAATTTTTTGTTGTGTCATTTTAAGATGTTTTGGAGATAATTTGCGAATAATGAACCTATAGACGAAGGATAATACAAAAGTTTATTTTTATTCCGACTCTCGCGTAGAAGGAAACCTAATGTTATATGTTCGGCTTTGCCGTCTTCAATATTCATAGAAAGCTTCGCTCTTCTGAGTTACAGAACTCTAATACATTTGCAGTGCTTAATTTCTTTCTCAAATCTAAACAAAAAAGAAAACCACCTACTTGTGGTCATAAATTATTTTTTAATTTTTTTAAACTGCAATCTTTTTAGTTAAGAGTTAATAGTTTTAAGAAAATAAACACCTGAACCTGTCAACGTAAATCCGGCATCTACCAATCACAACTCTTACCTCACCATTCACCACTCTACACCCTGAAAAATCCTACATTTGCAATTCAGAACAAATCCTATATGATTCATTATAAAAGTCAAGAAGAAGTAGAATTAATTAGACTCAGTTGCAAAATCGTTAACGATGCCATCGCAGAAGTAGCATCTATGATAAAACCCGGAATTACTACCATGGCTTTGAATGATCGTGCCGAAGAATATATTTTGGATCATGGTGCCGTTCCTAATTTCAAAGGTTATGAAGGATTTCCTTACACTTGTTGCATATCTGTAAATGATGCAGTGGTGCATGGTTTTCCCACTCAAATAGAATTGCGTGAGGGTGATGTGGTATCAGTAGATGTGGGAGCTTACATCAATAAATTCCATGGAGATAGTGCTTATACATTTGCCATAAAAAATATTGATGAAAAAATTAAGCAATTATTACGCGTCACGAAAACTGCCTTGTATAAAGGAATTGAACAAGCTGTTGTAGGTAATCGAATAGGCGATATTTCTTTTGCAGTGCAAGATTATACGGAAAGAAAACATGGCTACGGCGTCGTAAGAGAATTGGTAGGACATGGGCTGGGACATGATTTGCACGAAGATCCACAAGTGCCTAATTACGGAAAAAGAGGTTCGGGGCCCAAATTAAAAAATGGTTTGGTGATAGCAATTGAGCCCATGATTAATTTGGGAGGTAGAGAAATTTATAATGATGAAGATGGTTGGACCATCAGAACTGCCGACGGTAAACCAGCCGCGCATTATGAGCACACCATCTGCGTAAGAAGTGGCAAAGCGGATATTCTTTCTTCTTTTGATTCTATTGAAATTGCCGAGAAAGCCAATGAATTATTATTCTCCGATTATTAAAATTGTTATTCTTTTTTCTTCCATTTTTCTAAATGTGTATTGCTTATGAAGAAGAAGCTACTTGTAATTGGAGGTGGCGCTGCCGGTTTTTTTTGTGCCATCAATGCGGCCGAACAAAATCCTGATTTGGAAATTATTCTTGTAGAAAAGACGGGAAAATTATTGACGAAGGTTGGCATCAGTGGTGGCGGAAGATGCAATGTAACTCACAACTGCTTTAGCATTGCTGAGATGATTAAAAAATATCCGCGTGGAGAAAAATTTCTCAAGCAAGCCTTTCATCTTTTTTTTACAAAAGATACCATCGAATGGTTTGAGAAAAAAAACGTGGTGCTAAAAGCAGAATCAGATGGAAGAATGTTTCCGATAACTGATTCTTCTGAAACGATTATCAATTGCTTGATGCAAGCAGCGAATAAAAATCGCATCACCATTGTGATGAATCGAGAAATTGTAAAGATTGAAAAAAATAATTTATCCGAAGGTGAAAAATTTCAACTCTTCACTAAAAATGGCGAAATTCTACAAGCGGATTTTGTTTGTATCGCTTGTGGCGGATATCCGAAATCATTGCAATATCAATGGCTTTCGGATTTAGGTCATAGTTTCGAAAACCCTGTACCATCTTTATTTACATTTAATATTCCTAAAAATTCTATTTCAGAATTGATGGGTATTTCGGTAGAGAATGCGATTGTAAAAATTAATGGAACTAAATTTTTACAACAGGGTCCTTTGTTGATTACGCATTGGGGTTTTAGCGGGCCGGCAGTGTTGAAATTATCTTCTTTTGCTGCAAGATATTTGGCTGAAAATAATTATGATTTTTCCATTTCCATTAATTGGGTCGGCGATTATCATGAAAATTCTATTTTAGAAAAATTGAAACTGGTTCGTCATGAAATGGCGGCGAAAAAAATAGCGAATAGAAATCCATTTGGATTGCCACAAAGATTATGGGAATATCATGTACAACAATGCACTATTAATATAGAAATCAGATGGGCAGATCTTCCGGCGAAGCAGCAAAATCAATTAGGGAAGCAATTAACAGCGCAACAATTTTTGGTAAAAGGAAAGACCACTTTCAAAGAGGAATTCGTTACTGCCGGCGGCATACAGTTGAATGAAATAAATGCGAACACCATGCAAAGTAAAATCATACCTCATCTTTTTTTCGCAGGAGAAATATTAAATGTAGACGGCATCACCGGTGGTTTTAATTTTCAAAATGCATGGACTACCGGTTGGATTGCAGCAAGAGAGATTAGCAGAATAAGTCTTTCAAATGTTTGAATAAATCGTTGAATTTATTTTACAACAGCATCTGCCAATTCATTAAAATTGCTCAATACTTCCTCCACCGATTTAGCCTCCGGATAAAAACTAACTAATTTCATAATTACATTTTCTACCAAAGCATCCGGGCAACTGGCACCACTCGTTATTAGAATCTTTGCAGGACTTTCTTTGGGTAAAAATGAATTTGTATTCTCCATTTCTTTTTTATGCAAATTGAAATGATGTATTTCTTGAGAGGAAATAATTTCTTCGTCAGAATGAATAAAATAAGTAGGCAATTTTTCTTCACAAAGTTCTACCAAATGAGAAGTGTTAGAACTATTATAACCTCCCACCACCACTGCGATATCGGCAGGAGTTTCTATTAATTGATACACCGAATTTTGATTTTCATTCGTAGCGTAACAAAGCGTATCTCTTGTATCTGCAAATCTTTCTGCAATATTATTTTCAGTTAAGCCATATTTTTCAATCATTATATTTTTTAAATAATCGGCAATGCCTTGTGTATCGCTTGCCAGCATGGTAGTTTGGTTCACAACACCTATTCTTTGTAAATCTTTTTCTACATCAAATCCGTCTGTATATTGATGCGCAAATTCGCTATAAAAATCAGCAGGATTTTTTTCTCCTAAAATATATTTCGCGAGTTCGATAGTTTGCGCCATATCTTTTACAACTATCGTAGGCGAATGAGAAGCGCTGTGGCTAAAGGTCGCACGAGTTTCTTCGTGCTGTGGTTTTCCATGAACGATGATGGTATAATTATTTTTAGAAATTGCTTCGGCACGGTTCCAAACTTTTTCTACAAAGGGGCAAGTGGTATTGTATTGAGCAATATCTACTCCTGCTTTTTTCAATTTTTCTTCTATCTGCAAAGTAGTTCCAAATGCAGGAACCACTACAATATCTTCCGGTTGTAAATTTTCAAAAGGAATTAATGTATTGCCTTTGGTATCCATTAAAAATTGGACTCCACGATCTTTCAAATCTGCATTCACATGTGGATTGTGAATCATTTCGCTCAACAAATAAATTTTCTTATCAGGATTTTCTTCTACAGTTTTAAAAGAAATTTCAATGGCATTTTCTACTCCGTAACAAAAACCAAAATGACGTGCCAGATAAATTTGTACAGGGCCAAAATCCAAAAGGCTAGGTGAAAAATCCTTTTTTAATTTATCATGTAGCTTTCTTTTATTTTTTATGGCAGCTATAAGAGGACTTCGATAAATCAGCGGAACATCAAATTTTTTCATTCTATTTTAATCTAATTGTAAAGTTACAAAATTCAATAGGATGGGAGAAGCTAAAAGAATAATTTTTGTTACTTTCATTTCATAAACCAACCAATCATTTTTATTAAAATCAAATTAGTTGAAAAAGCAACATCCCGAATGGAGTAAAAACGGAAATATTTATGAAGTGAATTTGCGGCAATACACTGCTGAAGGTACTTTTACAGCTTTTGCAAAACATTTACCCCGATTAAAAGATATGGGCGTAAAAATTTTTTGGTTTATGCCGATAACGCCCATTAGCAAAGAGGATAGGTTGGGTACTTTAGGAAGTTATTATGCAGTACAGAATTATATAGAAACCAATCCGGAGTTTGGTTCGATGGATGATTTTAAAAATTTAGTGAAGGAAGCGCATGAAATGAACTTCAAAGTAATTGTAGATTTTGTGGCAAATCACACAGGCAATGATCATCATTGGGTAAAAGAGCATCCGGAATTTTATATCATAGATGAATCTCAAAATATATTGCATCCGCATGGTTGGGATGATGTATCGCAATTAAATTATGAGAATCCTGAGTTACGAATAAAAATGATTGAGGCATTACAATTCTGGGTAAAGAAATGTGATATTGATGGTTATAGATGTGATATGGCGCATTTAGTACCATTAGATTTTTGGGAAGAAGCTACACATGCATTATCAAAAGTGAAAGAAGATTTATTTTGGTTGGCAGAATGTGAAGTGCCTGAATATCACAATGCATTCGATGCAACCTATACCTGGCGCTGGATGCACGCCTCGCAAGAATTTTATCAGCAAAAAATGAATTTGCAAAGTCTGCTGACGGTTTTATATAAAACGAATACGGAATTTCCGGAAACAGCATTAAGAACTTACTTCACATCTAACCATGATGAGAATAGTTGGAATGGTACCGAATATGAAAAGTACGGTGATGCGGCTTTAATGTTTGCTGTTTTTTCATGCACTTGGAAAGGAATTCCTATGATTTATTCCGGACAGGAATTGCCTAATAAAAAAAGGCTCAAATTTTTTGAGAAGGATGTGATTGAATGGAGCGACAGAGTAGAATTGCATAATTTTTATAAAACACTTTTAAGTTTAAAAAGTGCCAATCCTGCGCTTGACGCTGCAAATGAAGATGGCTTAATTAAAATTATTTCTCATCCGGAAGAGCCGGAGTTCTTTTCTTTTTTAAGAAAAAATAATGACGATGAAGTGTTAGTAATTTTAAATTGTTGCAGCACTCCGAAAGAGTTTGGAGTAAAGGCAGTAAATGGAGATTTTAGAAATGTTTTCGGTGGTCCGGATGTGAATTTTACTTTTGATACAATCACTTCTGTTTTTCTAAAAGCTTGGGGATATTTAGTTTTTGAGAAAGTAAAAATACTTTCTGATTCTACCATTTTTGTTGATTAAAAACGGAACATTCTTATTTCTTTTTTATTTTCTCGGAAGCATTTTCTACTAACGGCTCCATTTTTTCTTTGAGCACTATTAAGTCGTTAATATTAACCGTGATAGGAATTGAGCCAACTTGTACAATTGCTTTTTTTGCTCTCATTTCTATTACAATTCCTACTTGCCTATTTTGTGTAAGAAGTACTCTGGAACCAACTTTTACGGCTTCTGTTGATTCAATAAATTGATGTTCTATTTTTCGTTGTTTCTTTTTTAGAATTTGTTTTTCCGGTTGTTTGAAAAGAACAGATTGCATCATTTTTACTACCTTATTTTTATCTTCTGCTTTTCGCCATTCTACCAAAAGGGCTTTTAATTTTCGCTCCATTTCTTTTAAATAGACATATTTATCTTCGGTAATTTTATTTTGATTTTTTAATAATTCTATTTGTTGCAAATGCGTTTCTTTATTGATGATGGTTTGCATTTCTTTTCGCAGTTTTTCATTTTCATTCAAAAGTTTATCTAATTCTTTTTTATTCGATTGTACCTCTTGTAAATGTTGCTCTGTATTATTTAATAATTGATCTAATTTAAAATGATTTTCATTCACTAATTGTTTGGCTTTCTTGATCAGCACAGGTGATAAACCTATTCGCTCCGCGATTGAAAAAGTGTAAGAACTTCCCGGTTTTCCAATATTTAATTGATAAAGCGGTTGTAAATTTTTTTCATCAAAAGCCATAGCACCATTGACTATCCCATTGGTATTATTAGCCATAATTTTTAAATTGAGATAGTGCGTAGTTACCACGCCGTACGCATGTTTTTTTGACAATTCACTTAAAATAACTTCTGCAAATGCGCCGCCTAAATTCGGATCACTTCCGCTTCCTAATTCGTCGATGAAAAATAAGGTTCGCCCATTCGCATTTTCCATAAAATACTTCATGTGCATGAGATGCGAAGAATAAGTACTCAATTCAAATTCTAAACTTTGAGTATCACCAATATGAATCATCAATTGTTTAAAAATACCGAACTCACTGTCAGGGCTACACGAAACTAATAAGCCACTCTGCACCATCATTTGCAACAATCCGATGGTTTTTAAAGTAACGGTTTTCCCGCCAGCATTAGGTCCGCTAATAATGAGAATTCTATTTTTTTCATCAAGCGTCAAATCCACTGGGATGATAGGCTTTTTTGCTTTTTTATTATAAATAAATAAAAGAGGATGGTAAGCTTGAAACAATTTTACTCCTGCTTTATCATTGAGCGCAGGCATACTGCCATTGTATTCTAAAGATAATTTCGCTTTCGCTCTAATGAAATCATACTCTCCCAAAATATGATGATAAGACAATAGGAGTGGATGGTAATTGCGAATCTTTGCAGTTAGTTTTTGTAAAATAATATTCACTTCTTTTTTCTCATCATTCTCCAACGCAAATACATCATTATTCAAATGAGTAACTTCAAGCGGTTCTATAAAAGATGTGCGCCTGCTCTCGCTTTCACCGTGAAGAATTCCTTTGATCATTCTTTTTTGTTCTGCAAAAACCGCCAACACTCGGCGACCATTCATAAAACTTTCTTCGATATCAGTTAAGTATCCTAATTTTTTTAAACGGCTCACCGTCTTGTCAAAAACTTTTCTTAATTCATTTCTTTTTTTGTACAACGACATTCTTATTCTCACCAAATTTTCTGATGCACTGTCTTTTACAATTCCGTGTTCATCTAATATTTCATCAATTAGTTGAACGATTATTTTTTCATAAAAAGTAGCATCAATTATTTGAGCGAGATAAGGATAAGATTCTCTTCGATCTGTTTTAAACCATCTAATAATTTGATTGATGGCATTGGTTAATTTTTTTATTTCATGAAATTGATTTCCGGTAAGTAATGAACCATCAATACTCAATAATTTTAATTCTTTGGTGAGATTTAAAGCGCCATCATCCGGGAAAAACAATTGATTTAAAAGTAGAAGTTGATATTCATTTGTTTGAGATAATTCAGGGATGATAAATTCTTTTTTGGTATGAATTCGCAAATCATCTGCTTTGGCTTTTGCCAAATCAGATTGACAATATGCGTGCAATAAATTCTTTATTTTATCAAACTCTAATTGATGAATCGCGGACTCCGGAAATATTTTCATGAAAATGAAATTACAATATACTTGAATTACAAAAATAGAAATCAAACGCATAAGGATTCGTCTTTCTTATTCTTTTATTCACTTTAATATTTGAAGGAATGTGCATTTTAAAAAGTTTAACGTGTTTTATCTCTTCTACTAAGGATAAAATAATTATTTTTACTCGTATTCGAAATTTCGAAAAGTATAATTGAATAGGTATTTAAAAAATTAATTGACTTTTAATGAATTGTTATGGCTAAATGGTATTTCACTCTGGTAATCAGTTTATTGATGAGTACTTCCTTGTTGGCACAAGAATCTCATCTCGAAATAAATGGAACCGGTTCTAATGTTTATTTGGAACATGAAGTGGCACCAAAGGAAGGTTTGTATAGCATCGGAAGAATGTATAATGTGACTCCCAAAGAATTAGCGGCTTATAACAAATTAAATATCGAATCAGGATTAACTATCTCACAGAAAATAAAAATTCCTTTAGATAAAAATAATTTTACTCAAACAGAAAAAATTTCAGGTGATGAATTTTTAATTCCGCTTTATCATACAGTGAAAGCACATGAAACTTTATTCAGATTAAGTGTGAATTATAATAAAGTAGATATTGCTTCTTTGAAAAAATGGAATCATCTTACCTCAAATGCAGTGAAATCAGGCGTTCCAATGATTGTAGGATTTTTAAAAGTGGATAAAAATCAATCTTCTTTGGTTTCAAAAAATACAACTGTAATTCCAACTGTTACAACTATTGTTCTTCCTACAGAAAAAAAACCGGAAGTAAAAGAAGAGGTGGTTGTTTCTCAACCAATTGTTGATACCGTGATTGTGGTAGAAAAAAAACCTACTATCAATTTTAATGGTGGAGCTTTCAAATCTTTATATGATGAGCAAATTCAGCAATTAACTCCTGAAGAAGTTTCGGGAATTGCCGGTACTTTTAAATCTACCAGTGGTTGGCAAGATGGAAAATATTATTGTTTCAGTAATCATGCACCTGCAGGAACCATATTAAAAATTACGGATAATACAACGGGAAAAAGCGTCTATGCAAAAGTGTTAGATAATATTCCGGATATCAAACAAAACGAAGGCTTATCGGTTATTATCAGTAATTCTGCTGCAGAAGAATTAGGAAATGCGGAACCACGTTTTAATTGCTCCATTTCTTATACGAAAGATTAATCTATCCGCGCCAACCTCTAAGAAAATTGTCAATTGTCATTTTCTTTTTTTTCCTTCTAATTGAATTTCTTTTAAAAGTACGAAACCATCTTTTGCTGCGAATTTCAAAAAAGATTTTTGGTCAGTAACCATTGCACCATTTTCTAATTTATGATTGGCAATTTCAATGGATGATTCAAAAATTTTCATTTTTTTTCCATTCAAAAAAGTATATGCCGCAGGATAGGGAGATAAACCTCTGATCAAATTATGGATCTCTTTGACTGAATGATTCCAATTAATTTCTGTAGTCTCCGTGAAAATTTTGGGTGCATGCTGTAATTCTTTCTGGTCGTGGATTAGCGAAGGTTGGTTAGTTTCCTCAAGTGCGCCTTTTTCTAATTGTTGAATTGTAGTTAAAAGTAATTGTGCACCTATGACTTTCATTTTATCATGAACAGTTCCGGCATTATCATTTTCTTCAATTTTTATTTTTTTCTGCAATAAAATATTTCCGGTATCTATCTCATGTTGTAATTTAAAAGTAGTGACTCCTGTTTCTGTTTCACCATTTATAATTGCCCAATTAATGGGAGCTGCGCCGCGGTATTGGGGTAGAAGTGATCCATGCAAATTGATAGTTCCCAATGGAGGCATATTCCAAACAATTTCGGGAAGCATCCTAAATGCTACCACCACTTGCACATCTGCTTTTAAAGATTGAAGTTCTTTTATAAATTCAGGGGATTTTAATTTTTCCGGTTGTAAAATTTTTAAACCTTTTCCAAGCGCAAATTTTTTCACTGCACTTTGAGTCAATTGCATTCCTCTTCCCGCGGCTTTGTCAGGCGCAGTCACCACCGCAGCAATCTCGTAACCCGCTTCCAATAAAGCCTGTAAGGATGGAACAGCAAATTCCGGCGTGCCCATAAAAATAATGCGTAAACTCAAACTGCTTAATTAATTATTGAAATAATTATAGATTGAAATCGGGATATAGTAAATATTTTTTTCTGATTTTTTTAAAATTAGATAATTCCGGCTCCCAACTTTCTCTAATTTCTTCTTCACTTTTTCCATCTTTAATCTGTTGCCACAATTCATTATTGCCGGCTAATTTATTAAAAAATGATTGCTCCATATTTCCTGATTTTGGAAGAATGAAAAAATTATTTTTATCAGGAAATAATTGATAAGCCTTGATCAACCATTTTAATTGAATTTTTCCATCTACTTTTTTTAAAACTTCTTTCACCGTTCCGGATAAATTCCAACCATAACATATCTCCCCAAAGTGTTTGCTGTTTTTGGCGCCGCTATTGGGTTTGGGCGTAAAAGAATATAAATTTTTCGGCAAAGAAGGTGCACCAAATATTTGAAATGGTTTATCAGTTCCACGCCCTTCACTCAAAGTAGTTCCCTCAAAAAAACAGGTAGAAGGATATAATAGAATGGATTGAAGATCCGGCAAGTTCGGTGAAGGCTTTACCGATAAAGGCAATTTTAAATTATGGTTATAATGGCTGTTCTTAATAATTGTAAGTGGAGGCATTTGCTGATTAGATACTAATCTTTTTTTATACCAATCATATTTTTCATTGGCTTCTTTTTTAAGCCATTTTTCACCTACTAACATGGATGCATACTCGCCGATCGTCATCCCGTAAACTATAGGAACAGGCTGCATTCCAACAAAAGATTTATATTTCAAATCGAGAACTGGTCCATCCACATAATAACCATTAGGATTGGGCCTGTCTAAAATAATTAATGGTTTATCATTTTCAAAAGCCGCTTCCATATATTCTTGAAGCGATGAAATAAAAGTGTAAAACCTTACTCCCACATCTTGTATATCAAAAAGGAGCACATCAATATTTTTCAAATCTTCAGCTGATGGCCTCCGTTTGGGGCCGTATAGAGAGATCACCGGAATGCCTGTTTTCTCATCTACATAATTGCCTACTTTTTCTCCTGCATCTGCCTCCCCTCTAAAACCATGCTCCGGCCAAAAATAATTTTGATATTCACTCCCAGTTTCAAAAGTGAATCAATCAAAAATACATTTTCACAATTTTTATTGGTAATTATGGACGTTTGATTGGCAAAAAATCCCACAGTTTTTCCTTTCAAAAGAGGTAAATACTCTTTCATATTGGCTGCTCCCGGTGCTACATTATTTTGAGTAAAGCCGCATAATCCAATGCAGGAAACGATTATAAGTAGAAAATATTTTTTGAGCATTGTATTTTATTTGTTGAAGATTCTTATAAAATTATTGTAAAATTTTTTCAATTACCAATTCCTTATTAACAAAACGAAAATAAATTTGTTACTTTACTTGATATAAAAAATATCGAAAGATGTTTTTATTTTCCTTTAAATGAAATAAAGAACTATGAGCAAAGCAAAAAAAGGCGATCACGTAGCCGTACATTATACCGGAAAATTAACTACCGGCGAACAGTTTGATTCCAGCGTAGGTAGAGAGCCATTGGCGTTTACTGTAGGTGCCGGACAAATGATCAAAGGTTTTGATGACGCTATTCCCGGGATGGAAGTAGGCGAGAAAAAGACGATTACTATTTCTCCAAAAGAAGCCTATGGAGAAAAAAATAAAGATGCCATTATTGAATTTCCAAAAGCAAATATTCCGCCGGATATGAAATTATCTGTAGGAATGAAATTGCAGTTGCAAGATGAAAGTGGCAGGCCTTTTCCTGTGGTTGTAGAAGAAATAAAAGATGATGTGATTGTACTCGATGCAAACCACGAATTAGCCGGAAAAGAATTAGTTTTTGATATTGAATTGGTAGAAGTAAAATAAATTATTCTATCAAATTTTTAAGCACTTTTTGCATTAGCGAAAAGTGCTTTTTTTATAAAGAGAAAATGAATCTTACGGAAGTACTAAATAATTTTGCCCGTTATTGTAATCCTTGTCTAACGCGTTGATCACAGTATTTAAATGAGCTTCATTTCCCAAAAAATCCGCAGAAGAAGCATCAATAAAAAGTGTTTTGATATTATGTTGTTTTATATACTGGGTGTACGTTTCCTGCAATGAAAAAAGATAATTAGGATCGATAGATTGTTCATAAGAACGATTTCGTTTTTTTATATTTTCTTTTAATCGAGAAATAGGAGCATGAAGATAAATAAGCAGATCTGGCTGTATCAATTGTGGATTGATGATATCAAATAATTTTTGGTACAATAAAAATTCTTCTTCAGGTAAATTTACTTTTGCAAATAACAAACACTTCGTGAAAAGATAATCCGAAATTGTAACCGTCTGAAACATATCTTTTGTTTGTAACAATTCTTTCAATTGCTTATATCTTTCAGCCATAAAAAACAATTCCAAGGGAAAAGCATAGCGCTCTTTATTCTCATAAAACTTAGGTAGAAAAGGATTGTCTGCAAATTGTTCAAGAATTAATCGAGCATTAAAATGCTTGCTCAATAAATGGGCAAGCGTTGTTTTTCCCGCTCCAATATTTCCCTCAATGGTGATGAAATTGTACTTCATTTTTCCAACTGATATAAATCTTCCATGAAGGACTATTTATTCAATTCATTTTTTAACGGTAAGTGCCAAAAGTAATAATTGGATTCTAAATAAACGAAATTGAAATGCATTGCTTACTAAAATGTGGATAACGATTTTACTTTTAGCGGATCGGTACATTCATGCAATAATTGTTGTATCGTTTTTTGTAATTGAGGATGAAGGAAATCGGGAGCAATTTCATTCAATGGCATCAGTACAAACCGTCTGTTAGGAATTTCTTTATGTGGAATAATTAAATCTTTGGTAATGATGATTTCTTGATTATAAAATAGAATGTCAATATCAATTATTCTTGCAGCGTTTTTTGTAGTTCGTACTCGTCCCATTTTTTTTTCTATTTGAAGAAATGTATCCATTACTTTTTGAGGAGATAGTGGAGTTTCTACTAAATGAATTTGGTTATAAAATGTAGGCTGGTTCTCGATTCCCCATGCTTCTGTTTCGTAAATAGAGGAACTTGCAATAACATTGCCCACATGTCTTTTTATTTCCTCACTTGCCTTTTCTAAATTGCCTAACTTATTTTTTAGATTACTTCCCGTGATTAGAAATAGTTGGTTCATATCTTACTATTTTAGATTCATCAAACGTTCATCTAATTGCAACAGTTCTGATTTTTGAATGCTAATTTTTTTATAGTCTTTATGCAGTGGATTCAATAAAAAATTACATTCTTCGGGAACAACCGCAGATGGCACTTGTAAAACTAAAGATTGATTATTTTCTATAAAACTATCTCCTATCCACTGAGTATAGTCGATATGATTTGACCATTTATTTTTCATTTTTTGTAAGGAAATGGTTGATATTTCAATATTGGTCGGCAATGAAATATAAAGTAGATAAAGGTTTGGTGGAATTTGTTCTCTTTTAAAATGAACCAATGATTCTAAAATGCTTAATGAAATATGTTGAGATGCATAGAGCATTCTTTTTCCGATTGAATTCCATCTAGCTCCAAAAATGGCAGCTCCATTTCCAGAAATGTCGTCTTTGTAAATTTCACTGGTAATTCTGTAAATGATCATGCAAAAAGACCGTGTTGAATTCTTCCTAATTGACTGAGAATATTATTAGTACCATCTATACTGGCTAAGGATTGTAAAGACAATCTTCCTTCCATCATAAATGGATTATCTCTTAACCACATGAGGAATTTGGAATAACTTCCAAAAACTTCTTTGCCTCGTTCTAATACTTTATCTATTTGAGCAATTCTATCTGAGATGCTAAAATTAAAATTGGTATTATCTTTTGCATATCGCTGCAGGGTTCTTTCAGAAATGTGTAAGATATCGGCCCATTCTTTTTGGGTGAAATCTGTTTTTTGTGCTATTTCTTGATAACGATCGAATGAAAAATAAGTAGGTAACACAACCACCTTAGAGGTAGAATACGCCACCACCGGCTCTTCCAGCTTTTTATTCTTTTTTAAAGATTCGTTATCGTTTTTATTTTTCTTCATCTTTGTCAATTGTTACCCAAATATACGACATCTGTCCGGATTTTCAAATTTTTCTTTTATTTATTTTTTCTCGGATAGATTTGCCTCCATTAAAAATCATGAATTTAATTTTTGAAGATAATGCGTAAAGTTATTTTTTTTATTATTGGTGGTGTTTCGATTTTATTATTTTTGGGTGTCACAGCTTTGCTTTTACCTTCAAAAATCACGATTGCAAAATCGATATTAATTAGCTCTTCTCAAGAAAATATAAAACAACAATTATCTGATTTCAATAATTGGAAAGCATGGTATCCACCGATGCAAGATGTTTCATCAAAAATATTTTTTTATCCAAAAAAAGAAAACAATTCTGTCGTAATTGCTGGCAAGAAGGGCAAAGAATTACAACTCATCAATCTTCTCTCTTCCAAAGATACTGTTGTTGTTCAAGTGATTTTACCAGCTTCTTCTAACACGGAGTATCAATTTTTATTATTGCCTCACGGTCCTAATACCACTCAATTAACTTTGAATGTGAATACCTATTTTGAATGGTATCCTTGGAGAAAATAAAAGGTATTTTCTTGGATAAAATATCCGGAAAATATTACGAATCTATTTTAGAACAATTTAATAGATCCGTTGAGAAGAAATAATTTTTATTCCAAAAATTTCAAATTCCTTTTTATTCCTTCAAGCTTTGATCTTTTCAATGGTGATTTCTTAAAAATAATTTTAAAGGATTCTTCGGTTAACTCTTCCCAATCATTTTTATTATAATTTAAAATTTCATAAATTGGTGTGAAACCGGCTTCTGTATTAGGTTTTGAAAATCTATTCCAAGGACAAACATCTTGGCAAATATCACAACCAAATAATTTGTTCTCGAATTTGCCTTTCATCTCGTCAGGAATCAGAAGATCTTTTAGTTCGATTGTAAAATAAGAAATGCATTTACTTCCATCAATTACTTTATCCGGTAAAATGGCATCAGTTGGGCATTCATCAATACATTTTGTACAAGTACCGCAGTAATCTTTTATGAACGGATTGTCGGCTTCCAATTCTAAATCCGTGATGAGTGTAGCGATAAAGAAAAAAGAGCCTGAATCTTTAGTAATCAAATTTCCATTTTTCCCAACCCAACCCAGGCCACTTTTTTCTGCCCAACTTCTTTCTAATACCGGAGCACTATCTGTAAAGCCGCGTCCGTTTATTTCTCCAATATTCTCCTTTAATAATTGTAAAAAAGTACGCAGTTTCTCTTTTATCACTTCATGATAATCGTTACCGTATGCATATTTAGAAACTTGTGGTGCACTATCATTTTGTATTTCGGCCGGAAAATAATTTAGTAATAAAGTGATCACCGATTCTGCGCCGGGTACTAATTTTGTCGGGTCAGTTCGGAGATCAAAATAATTTTCCATGTAGCCCATTTTCCCATGGTATCCTTTGTTGAGCCAATTTTCTAAATATCGAGCTTCCTCATCTAATTTTTGCGCTTTGGCTATACCGCAATAATCGAAACCTAAAGATTTCGCAGTAGATTTTATGAATGAACTGTATGCTGATTTTTCTATCATAGATTATGTGGCGAAGATAAATTAGTAAAAATGAATCTGCTAAATTTTCATAGAATGTCCATTGAAACTGCATTTCAGTCAGTTTGTTAAGAATTTACTGACACTCTTCCATCTCGATTGGTTTGGATTAAGATTTGTGGTAAATACAAAAAATAAATTCGTAAAATATGAATTCTAACTTAACGATAAAATCACAAGAGATTTTTCAGAAAGCACAACAACTCGCTTTCAATGAAAAAAATCCAAATATTGAATCAGAGCATTTATTGAAAGCGCTGTTGATGGATGAGGACAGTCCGGTGAATTTTTTATTAAAAAAGAATAATGTCAACATCAATTTTATAACCGGAAAAGTAGATGAATCTATTCAGAAATTACCAAAGATGAGCGAAGGCGATCCTGCGCAATCTATCAGTAATGATCTGAATAAAATAATGTTGCGAGCATCTGCTAATCTTAAAATTTTTGGTGATGAATTTGTGAGTGTGGAGCATTTATTATTAGCCATCCTTCAAGGAAATGATAATACAGCAAAGATTTTAAAGGATGCCGGTTTAACCGAAAAAGATCTCATCGCTGCTATAAAAGATTTAAAAAAAGGATCAACGATATCTTCCCAAACTTCTGAAACAAAATTTAATGCATTGAATAAATACGCCAAGAATTTAAATGAAATGGCGCGAAGCAATAAATTAGATCCTGTTATCGGAAGAGATGAAGAGATACGAAGAACGCTCCATATTTTATCTCGAAGAACAAAAAATAATCCGATTTTAGTAGGCGAGCCGGGAGTTGGGAAAACCGCGATTGTAGAGGGTTTGGCGATCAGAATTATAAGCGGAGATGTACCGGAAAATTTAAAATCTAAAGTAATTTTTGCTTTGGATATGGGATTATTAATTGCGGGTGCAAAGTATAAAGGTGAATTTGAAGAAAGATTAAAATCTGTGATAAAAGAGGTTGGGGATAGTGATGGAGAAATCATCATGTTCATTGATGAAATACATACTTTGGTAGGCGCCGGAGGTGGAGATGGAGCAATGGACGCGGCGAATATTTTGAAGCCTGCTTTAGCGCGTGGAGAATTAAGAGCGATCGGTGCAACGACCCTAAATGAATACCAAAAATTCTTTGAAAAAGATAAAGCCTTAGAAAGACGGTTCCAAAAAGTGATGATAGATGAACCGAATGTGGAAGATGCAATTTCAATTTTACGAGGATTAAAAGATAAATATGAAACACATCATCATGTAAGAATTAGAGATGAGGCAATAATAGCTGCCGTTGAATTATCTAACCGTTATATTACTGATCGTTTTTTACCCGATAAAGCAATTGATTTAATTGATGAAAGTGCTGCCAAGCTTCGATTGGAGATGAATTCGATGCCTGAAGAATTAGATAAATTGGAAAGGGCTATTCGTCAATTGGAGATTGAAAGAGAAGCCATAAAAAGAGAAAAAGACGAAAAGAAATTGAAGGAATTAAATACGGAAATCTCAAATCTTTCGGTAACCAGAGACACTTTTAAAGCCAAGTGGCAACAAGAAAAAGAATTGGTAGAAAAAGTGCAAAATGCGAAAGCCGAAATGGAAAATCTGAAAATGGCTGCAGAAAAAGCGGAGCGAGAAGGGGATTATGGAAAAGTGGCCGAGATACGTTACGGTAAATTACAAGATCAAGAAAAATTGATTGAAGAATATACTTTAGAATTGAGCGAAGGAACTGAAAAACGTCTATTAAAAGAAGAAGTAGATGCGGAAGATATTGCAGAGAGTGTAGCAAAAGCTACCGGAATTCCGGTAAATAAAATGCTTCAAAGTGAAAAAGATAAATTACTCAATTTAGAAGATGAATTGCATAAAAGAATTGTAGGTCAAGATGAAGCAATAGAAGCAGTGGCGGATGCAGTACGTAGGAGCAGCGTAGGTTTGCACGATCCTAAAAAACCAATTGGCTCTTTTATTTTTTTAGGAAGTACAGGCGTAGGTAAAACAGAATTAGCAAAAGCGTTGGCGGAATATCTTTTTGATGATGATTCGATGATGACACGAATTGATATGAGTGAATACCAAGAAAAACATGCGGTAAGCAGGCTCGTAGGTGCGCCTCCCGGTTATGTAGGTTATGATGAAGGCGGTCAACTAACGGAAGCGGTTAGACGAAAACCTTATAGCGTAATTCTCTTCGATGAAATTGAAAAAGCGCATCCTGATGTTTTCAATATTTTATTACAAGTATTAGATGATGGAAGATTGACTGATAACAAAGGCCGCGTGGTGAATTTTAAAAACACCATTATCATCATGACGAGCAATATGGGAAGTCAAATTATACAATCCAATTTTGAAAATGTTTCAGAAGATAATAAAGAGGAAGTAGTTGAAAACACGAAAAGAGAAGTGATGGATTTATTACGACAAACAATTCGTCCGGAATTCCTGAATAGAATTGATGAGATCATCATGTTTCAGCCATTGTTGCGTAAGGATATCAAAGAAATTATTCGCATTCAATTACATGATGTAAAACGTCAATTATTAGCAAATGGCGTAACACTCGAATTCACCGATTATACATTAGATTATTTGGCAGATAACGGTTATGATGCACAATTTGGCGCAAGGCCATTGAAGCGATTGATTCAAAAACAAATCGTAAATGAATTGAGTAAAAAATTATTGAGTAATTCTATCGATAAAACCAAACCCATACTGGTAGATGTTTTTGATGGAACTGTAGTATTTAGAAATGAATTTAAATCTGAAGAAGTGGTGGAATAATTGTTTATTCAATTACATAAAAAGAAAAGCCTCTACAAAAATGTAGAGGCTTTATTTTTTGAAAATCATTATTATTATTTTCTTTCTACTCTCTCATCCTTACGATTCATTTTCTTACCGTTTTTATTAGAATGCATTCCATGCTGTTTTATCTGGCTCTTTTGCTCCGGAGTTAATATACTTTGCATCTTTGTTTTTTGGCTAGACATTAATTCTTTTAATTTTTGTGTCTTTTGATCTTGTGTAAGGTTCGCGTCATTCTTAATGGCATCTTTTTGTTTTTTGCCATCTTCTCTAAGTGTCTTCATTTGGTCTTTCTGAGTTTGGGATAAGTTTAATTTATTAAATTGATCTCCCTTTTTCATATCACCCTTTTTCCAATCTTTTCCATCTTTTCTATTTTCTTTCATTTTTTCAAACTTCTGTTTTTGGTCAGGAGTTAAAATAGAACTCATCTTTTCTTTTTGATTTTTCTTCAACTCTTTTAATTGCTCCATTTTTTGTTCTTGCGTAAGAGCAGTGTTGTTCTTAATCGATTCTCTTTGTTGTTTAGCATTTTGATTCATTTCTTTCATTTGAATCTTTTGCTCTTTCGTTAAATCTAAACCTTCAAGAGATTTACGATGATGTTTTTGAGATGTTATTCTTGTTTGTGAAGAATCTACATTTCTTTTTACTTGGGCGGAACTGTTGAATGATAAAGCTCCCAAGGTGATGGCAATTAAAAATAATTTTTTCATAATGGTATGTTTTTCTTTACACCATAGATGCGGAATGCATTCAAAAGTTTAAAACCTAAATTGTTAAAAGAAAGTAAACTATCTTAAAAACAATAATTCTCTGTATTTAGGCAATTCCCAATATTCATCATCTACCAACAATTCTAACTTATCCACGTGGTATCTGATTTCATCAAAATATTTTTTTACATCATCGCAATAAGCAATTGATTTCTCGCGTGAGTCTTGAATTTGGTTCGCAACTTTTCTTGCTTCAATCATTGCTTTTACTTTTGGTGTAATTACATTGATGTGTTCAGAAAGTTTTGTGGCAATTTTTAATTGCGCATTATATTGCTCCTCTTTGAAACCCAGATCTTTCAACCCTCGGATATTTTCTATCAATACATTTTGATATCTAATGGCTGCCGGAAGTACATATGTACTCGCCAAATCACCAATACATCTGGCTTCTATCTGAATTTTCTTTGTATAATTTTCCAATAAAATTTCATGCCTCGCTTCTAATTCTGCTTTTGAATAAATGTTGTGTTTACTGAAAATGTCTTTTGATTTTTTGGTTACAAAAGCATCTAATGCCAAAGGAGTTGTTTTGATATTAGCCAATCCTAATTTTTTTGCTTGCTTTTCCCAAGCTTCACTATAGCCATCGCCTTCAAATAAAACAGACTTACTTTCTACAATATATTTCTGAATTACTTGCATAATAGCCACTTCTTTTTTATCTCCCTTTTCTATTAAACTATCTACATCTAATTTAAATTGGCTCAGCGTTTCAGCCATGATAGTATTCAAAACTGTCATTGGTCCGGCGCAATTTTCTGAAGATCCAACGGCTCTGAATTCAAATTTATTTCCTGTGAATGCAAACGGAGAAGTACGATTTCTATCTGTATTATCCAACATTAATTCCGGAATACTTTTATGAATATCTAATTTGAGTATGGCCTCATCTTGTTCATCGAAATGGCTGCTGACTCTTTTTTCAATTTCATTAAGTACGTTGGTTAAATATTTTCCTATAAAGATGGAAATGATGGCCGGTGGCGCTTCATTGGCTCCAAGCCGATGATCATTTCCTGCAGAAGCGATAGATGCTCTTAATAAATCGGCATAATCATGAACCGCTTTAATGGTATTTACAAAAAATGCCAAGAACATTAAATTAGTTTTTGGAGTTTTTCCGGGTGCTAATAAATTCACTCCGGTGTTGGTTGCCAAACTCCAATTATTATGTTTGCCGCTACCGTTTATTTTTGCAAATGGTTTTTCGTGGAGCAACACAATTAAATTATGTTTTTTAGCTACTCGGCTCATCACATCCATCAATAAAGTATTGTGATCTACAGCCAAATTGATTTCTTCAAATATGGGCGCACATTCAAATTGAGAAGGAGCTACTTCATTATGACGCGTGCGCAAAGGAATACCTAATTTATAAGCTTCTTCTTCATAATCTCTCATGAAAGAATAAACTCTTTCAGGGATGGCTCCAAAATAATGATCATCAAGTTGTTGTCCTTTTGCCGGTGCATGACCAAATACAGTTCTTCCTGTAATCATTATATCCGGACGACCGCTGGCAATTCCTGAATCAATCACAAAATATTCTTGTTCCCAACCTAAGGTAGGAGTGACTTTGGTGATATTTTTATCAAAATATTGACAAACATCTAATGCTGCTTTTTCTAAAGCAACGGTTGCTTTTAATAAAGGAGTTTTTGCATCTAATGATTCTCCGGTATAAGAAACAAAAATGGTGGGTATACACAAGGTTTTACCGTTTCTCATTTCCATAATAAATGGAGGAGAAGATGGATCCCATGCAGTATAACCTCGAGCTTCAAAAGTAGCCCTCAATCCACCACTCGGAAATGAAGATGCATCCGGTTCTTGTTGAATTAAAGCGGCTCCATCAAATTCTTCTATCGCCGATCCATCACTTTTTAAGGTGAAAAAAGAATCGTGTTTTTCAGCTGTGGCTCCGGTTAATGGTTGAAACCAATGAGTAAAATGGGTTACACCTTTCGACTCTGCCCAATTTTTCAAACCGGCAGCGATCTGATCACCCATTTTTCGATCTATTTTACTTTGGTTTTTTATGGAAAAAACTAAACTTTTAAAAGCTTCGTCGCTCATAAATTCTCTTGCTTTTTTTAGATCGAATACATTTTCACCAAAAAAAGAAGTGATTTTTTTTGAAGGAGGAACATCGGTAAACTTAGAGTTAGAAAAAAGTTCATGCAATGCGTTAAGGCGTAAAGATTTCATTATTTTTTGTATTTAGGATACAAAAAAACAACTTTTTTCCAAATAAAACTTATTTATTTTATAAAATGGGCTAAAATTTTAAAGAAAACTCGAAAATTAGTTATATTTTTTAAAATTTAATTTGAAGAAAGATCCGATTTTTTCCCAATCAATATAAAGTAATAAAGGAATAAATAAGAACATCAAATAAATACTTCGATATCTTACTAAAGCGCCTAAAATGGGGATGGTGTATCCGATTATTAATAATGTTGAAACACTAAAAAATATCCCGAAATAAATAATTGGCGGTGGATGAAGATTTTTTCTTTTAAAAAATAAGAAAAGCACGAATAACATTTCCATCAAAAAAATCTCTGCAGAAAATGGCAGATAAGTGAGATTGGATATTTCATTTAAATACGGACGCATCACAGAATGATTGAATGCCTGCGGAGCATTGTGGATGAAACCTTTCAAATTGGGTTGTAGCGTATCAATACTTATAGTAGAATTGGCTTCTTTTGAAAGAAGTATGAATTCGTTTTGTCTTTCTGCGACATAATTAGGAAAGTCAATTTTATTTGAGATAAAAGGAGATAAAAAGAAAAAAAGAATTGAAAATGCATACACAATTATAAAAGATAGAAAGGCGAATTTGGGTTTTTGATATGCAATGAACCATGCGATTAACGCAGGCATTAAAAATAAAAACACAAAACTTCTTAACAGAAAAACAAACAATAAAAATAGTAAGAGCCACAATATTCTTTTAATCGAAAATCTTTTCAACAAAAAATAAAAATGATACATTACCATAGCGATCATCAATAGAATCAACCCATCGCGGTGAATAGCTGCCGAAAAAAATAAGGAAGATGGTAATAAAAAAATACAAAAAATTAACAAACGACTTGCTTTTGGAAATTCTTGAATAAACACTTTGTACAATGCAGTGGAACTAAAGAAAATGAGAAAATTAAATAGAAGCGTATTGATATAAAAATTGGAACCGCTGAATATATTTAAAATGGAAATTAATTTTATAATCAAATTACTTCGGAGATCATTCCAATAAGATTGATTGACTTCTAAAACTCCTGAAAATTTATTGGAATAATTACTGTGAAATAAATTAGTAAAATATTCCGTAGGTTGATGAAAGAGCAATTGATATTCCTGATCACCCATGTTTTGAAATGCCAAAGAATCGGAAACCGGAAAATAATATATGGCTAAGTAACAACCAAACATTGCGACAATAACTCGAATTAGAAATAAAATAATTAAATGTCGATGGCTAATACCGGAATTTGTGAAAAATGAAATTCGGGTAATTAACCAACAGCAGAGAATAATAAAAAGAAGAAATAAAAGATAGCTCAATCAGTCAGATTTAAAGTGTGGAAAGTTAGTTAAAATTAATATATTAGATAAAACAGTTTAAGCGAGAAGCCGTCGTAAATTTGCCATCTATTATGAAGGAAATAACTTTTGAAACAGCCGAAAAATTAGGATTGCAAAAAGATGAATTTCAAAAAATAATTGAAATTCTCGGGCGTGTACCCAATTTTACTGAATTAAGCGCCTACTCTGTGATGTGGAGCGAGCATTGCAGTTATAAAAATTCCATAAAGTGGCTGAAGACACTTCCACGAGAAGGCAAAAAACTCTTAGTAAAAGCCGGAGATGAAAACGCAGGACTCATGGATATTGGAGATGGAATGGGAGTAGTTTTTAAAATTGAAAGCCATAATCATCCTTCTGCTATAGAACCTTTTCAAGGTGCTGCTACAGGAGTTGGTGGAATTCATCGAGATATTTTTACAATGGGTGCACGGCCTATTGCTACTTTAAATTCTTTACGATTTGGAGAATTAAATCATGATAAAACGCAACATTTATTAAGAGGTGTAGTAAGCGGTATAGGTCATTACGGAAACTGCTTTGGAGTACCTACTGTTGGTGGAGAAATATATTTTGAAGATTGCTATCATACTAATCCTTTAGTAAACGCTATGAGTGCAGGAGTAGTTCGTCTAGGCGATACCGTTAGTGCCACGGGAGTTGGAGAAGGTAATCCGGTTTTTATAGCAGGAAGTGCCACCGGAAAAGACGGAATGGGAGGAGCAGCATTTGCATCAGCAGATATTACAGACAGTAGTGCAGATGATTTACCGGCAGTACAAGTAGGTGATCCTTTTCAAGAAAAAAAATTATTGGAAGCATGTCTTGAGGTCATTCAAACCGGCGCTGTGATTGGGATGCAAGACATGGGTGCAGCAGGAATTATTTGTTCTACCGCAGAGACAAGTTCGAAAGGTGGTGTAGGAATGGAAATCAATTTGGATAATGTTCCTGCTCGTCAAAAAGGAATGAAAGCGTGGGAATTATTATTAAGCGAAAGCCAAGAGAGAATGCTATTGACGGTGCAAAAAGGGAAAGAAAAAATAGTAATTGATGTTTTTGAAAAATGGGATCTGCCCTGCGTGCAAATCGGAAAAGTTATTAATGGTGAAATGCTGCGGTTTTATATGAATGGAGAATTAGAAGCAGAAATGCCTGCAGAAAGTTTGGTATTGGGCGGTGGTGCTCCGGTTTATGAAAGGGAATTTCAATCTCCAAAATATTTTGAAAAAATAAAAGCATTTGATGCAAAAGAAATTTTATTAAATGCTCCCATTCAAGAGATTGCATCAGAGATAATTCAATTGCCTTCAATCGCAAGTAAAAAATGGATTTACGAACAATATGATAGTATGGTTGGAGCGTCAAATTTGAACACGAATGCTCCTTCTGATGCAGCCGTTGTGGCAATTCGGCCTACTAAAAAAGCTTTGGTGCTAACTACTGATTGCAATAGCAGATACGTGTATGCCAATCCCAAAGCGGGTTGTATGATTGCGGTGAGCGAAGCGGCGCGGAATATTGTTTGTAGCGGAGCCACTCCTTTGGGAGTTACTAACTGTCTGAATTTTGGTAATCCTTACGATCCGGAAGTGTATTTTCAATTTGTAGAAAGTATCAAAGGGATGTCGGAGGCATGCTCAAAATTTGATACTCCTGTTACAGGAGGAAATGTAAGTTTCTACAATCAATCTCCTTCAGGGCCGGTATATCCTACACCGACAATTGGAATGATGGGCTTGTTGGAAAACATTGAAAATAAAATGACGCTTCATTTTAAAAAAGAGGGTGACATAATTTATTTATTAGGAAAAAATGAAGAAGATTTTAATTGCTCTGAATATTTGCATAAAATTAAAAAGGTTGAATTTTCTCCCGCGCCTTATTTTGATTTAGAAGAGGAATTTCGTTTACACAATACTGTTAGTAGATTAATAAAGAAAAAAATAATTTTATCCGCACACGATATTTCAGAAGGAGGTTTGATTGTTGCACTAATGGAATCTGCTTTTTTCAATGATTTGGGATTTTCTGTAAATCAACAAAACGATCGCATTAGAAAAGATGCCTATTATTTTGGAGAAGCACAAGGAAGGGTGGTAGTAACTATTGAAAAAGCGCATGCAGTTTTATTTGAACAAGAATTGGACATTCCTTTTGAAAGATTAGGAGTGGTAACTTCAGAAATGGTACGTGTAGATAATGAAGATTGGGGAGCTATTTCTTCTTGGAAAGAAAAATATGAGAATGCAATTTCAAATCTTTTAAATAAAAAAAATTAGATGGATCATTTTTCAAAAATAGTAGTAACAGGCGCTGCCGGCTTTATTGGTAGTTGTTTGGTAGAATCATTAAATCAAAAAGGATATCAAAATTTAATTCTCGTAGATGATTTTTCTATCGAAGAAAAAATAAATAATTGGGTCAATAAAAAATACTCGGAAAAAATAGAACGCAAAGTTTTTTTTGAATGGTTGGAGAACAAAAAACCCACCATAGATTTTATATATCATTTAGGTGCGCGTACAGATACCACAGAATTTGATTATTCAGTTCATGAAGAATTAAATGTCAATTATTCAAAAAAGATTTGGAATTTTTGTTGTGAAAATAATGTGCCATTAGTGTACGCCTCATCCGCTGCAACCTATGGCAGTGGCGATTTAGGATATAGTGATGATGAAAATAAAATTCCGCAACTTCATCCGCTAAATCCGTATGGAGTTTCTAAAAATGAATTTGATATTTGGGTTCTACAACAAAAAAATACACCTCCCGCTTATGCAGGTTTGAAATTCTTCAATGTTTACGGGCCTAATGAATATCACAAAAGAAGAATGGCAAGTGTAATATTTCATGCCTATAATCAAATACAAGAAACCGGATTCGTAAAATTATTCAAATCGCATAAATCAGAATTCAAAGATGGTGAACAATTACGCGATTTCATTTATGTAAAAGACGTGATTAAAATTTGTTTTTGGTTTCAAGAATGCTGGCAAAAAGATCCCGCAACTTTTATTGCCGGAATTTATAATGTGGGAACCGGCGAGGCAAGAACTTTTATTGATTTAGTAAAAGCCACTTTTGCAGGAATGGAACTACCTATAAATATTCACTTTATTGATATGCCTAACGATATTCAAAACACCTATCAATATTATACGCAAGCTGAAATGCAAAAGATTAAAGATGCCGGCTATAGGGAAGATTTTTATTCGTTGGAAGAAGGAATTGCCGAATATGTGACCCAATTTTTGCAGCACAATAAATATTTCTAAACATTCGTTGCTTTCTGAGTTCTTTTTTCCGCAAAAAGGAAGATTCTCAAGTTTTTGTTTTTTTTATGTGAAATGTGCATTCATTTTTTTGAACCTGAAATAATAAATGTAAGTTTGCACGACCTCTCGGATTTTATTTCATCCAATTTTTCGATGGTCAATTGAGTCGTTCAATTTAATCTCGCTAAGATTAATCGTTGAAGGACATTTTATTTTTTGAAAAAAAATTAAACAATTAATATAAAAAAAATGGCCAAATACATCTTCGTTACCGGCGGGGTTACTTCATCTTTAGGTAAAGGAATTATAGCAGCATCTCTTGCCAAACTATTGCAGGCACGGGGTTTGAAGGTTACTATTCAAAAATTTGATCCGTATATCAACGTAGATCCGGGAACATTAAATCCTTATGAACATGGAGAATGTTTTGTAACTGAAGATGGTGCAGAAACTGATTTGGATTTAGGCCATTACGAAAGATTTTTGAACATCAATACAAGTCAAGCGAATAATGTAACTACGGGTCGTATTTATCAAACAGTGATCAATCGCGAGCGAGAAGGAGATTATTTGGGAAAAACCGTTCAAGTGGTTCCTCATATTACCGATGAGATTAAGCGGAGAATGATGTTGCTTGGCGAAAAGAATGAATACGATATTATAATTACAGAAATAGGCGGAACGGTTGGTGATATTGAAAGTTTACCTTTTATAGAAGCAGTTCGTCAAATAAAATGGGAGTTGCCAACAGAAGATTGTTTGGTGGTGCATCTCACATTAATTCCATATTTAAAAGCAGCAAAAGAATTAAAGACAAAACCAACTCAACAAAGTGTAAAATTATTGAGTGCCAATGGAGTCCATCCTGATATTTTGGTTTGCCGCACAGAACATCCACTCAGCGAAGAATTGAAAAAGAAAATTGCTTTGTTTTGTAACGTAAAATTAGATTCTGTAATTGAAGCAGCTGATGCAGCTACCATTTATGAAGTACCGATATTAATGCTTCGCGAAAAATTAGATATTGCAGTTCTCAAGAAATTAAATATCACTTCATTTGGTGAACCTGAATTAGAGAAATGGAAAATGTTTTTAGAGAAAGTAAAACATCCTCGTAAAAAAGTAAATATTGGTTTGATTGGAAAATACATTGAATTACAAGATGCTTATAAATCCATTTTAGAATCTTTTATTCATGCAGGTGCGATGAATGATTGTAAAGTTCATGTGATCAATATTCATAGTGAATTTATTTCAGAAGAAAATGTTCAAGAAAAATTATTGGGCTTAGATGGCTTATTAGTAGCGCCGGGCTTTGGTTTCAGAGGAGTAGAAGGGAAAATAATTGCCGTAAAATATGCCAGAGAACATAATCTACCTTTCTTTGGAATTTGTTTGGGAATGCAAATGGCCGCTATCGAATTCGCAAGAAATGTTTTGGGCATGCCCGAAGCAGATTCTACAGAAATGAATCCGGATACAGAATTCCCGATCATTGATATGATGGAAGAACAGAAAAAAATTACCATCAAAGGAGGAACGATGCGTTTGGGCGCTTACCCGTGTATTATCAAAGAAAATACCTTAGCGCATTCCATTTATGGTACAACAGAAATTACAGAACGCCATCGTCATCGTTGGGAATTTAATAATGAATATCTACAAAAATTTGAAAAGGCCGGAATGATTGCCAGTGGTGTGAATCCACAAACTGAATTGGTAGAAATTATCGAAATTCCTAACCATCCATTTTTTATTGGAGTACAATATCATCCGGAATTGAAAAGTACGGTTGTAAAACCTCATCCTTTATTTGTAGAATTTATCAAGGCTGCAAAGAAATACCACGAATCTGAATTGATTGAAAACATTGCTGCTACAGAAGAAAATGAACTCTCTAATTCAGAACCAACAAATCTTTAACATTATTTCATCGAATTAGGTTCAACTTTTGAAGGTTCATGTGCGTCTTAGTAATGACTGTTCGAAAGTTTAATTTAATTCTATAATTATGATACAAAAAAATATACTCTCTCTTTTATTTAGCTTGTTTGTAGTTGCATCTTTTTCTCAATCTAATTCTTTGGGAACCAATGATGCCGATGCTACTAAATTGGTAAAAAGCGTAAATGCTAAATATGCGACTTACAAAAATGTAGCGATTCAATTTGAAGTAAAAATTGAAAATAGTAATGGTAAGCTATTACAGACTCAAAACGGATCATTAAAAATGAAAGGGAAAAAATACCAACTAAATTTTGGCGGAAAAGAAATGATCAGCGATGGCAGTAGTTTGTGGAGTTATGATAAAGATGATAATGAAACGCAGATAACGGTAATTGATAAATCTTCCAACAACATCACACCGGAAAAATTATTTAGTGATTTTTATAGTAAAGATTTTCTTTACAGATTGAATGATGATCCGCAGTTAAATAAAAATTCAAAAATTTCCAATAAATCAATTCAACAAATAGAATTAACACCACGAGATAAAACCAATACCTATTTCAAAATATTGATTGATGTAGATAAGGTTCATAAGAATGTGGTAGCTGCGAAAATTTTTGAAAAAAATGGTAATCGATATTTGTATATCATCAAGGATTTTAAAACAAATATTGCCATGCCGGAATCTTTATTTGGGTACAATAAAGCAAAACATCCGAATGCAGAAATAGTGGATTTGAGATAATTTTTTTTTGATGAATGATTAAAAAAGCACTTTGCCAATAGATGGTAAAGTGCTTTTTTATTTTTGTTCTCATTGATCAAGAAAATCTAAAGAATCAATTTTTCGCTTTATAATAAAGACGGTTTTTTATAGGATATGGATTAAAACGAGGGCGTATTTTTATACGGCCCTCTTTATTTTTAAACAAAAAAAAGTTCATTGTTTTGGCAATGAACTTTATGTAATAAATTTTCTAAAAGTTATTAGGCAATATGCGCATCCGCCATATCAGGAATTTCTGACGCTCTATACAAACCTGCATCTAATTTTCTTTTCGTTTCTTCAAACGCATTTAAAGTAATATCCACATCTTCATCAGAATGAGAAGCCGTAGGGATTAGACGAAAAATAATTTGTCCTTTTGGAATTACAGGGAAAACCACCACAGAACAAAAGATGTTATAATTCTCACGAATGTCCATCACCATTCCGGTGGCTTCAGGTAAATCTCCTTTTAAATAAACCGGAGTTACGGGACTATTGCTATGGCCAATATCAAAGCCGCGCTCAGTAAGACCTTCTTGCAATCTTTTTACATTGTGCCACAATTTCTCTCTTAATTCAGGCATGGTTTTCAACATGTCCATTCTTTTCAAAAGACCATCTACTGCTGCGATTGGTAAGCTCTTAGCAAATATTTGCGAACGAACATTGTAGCGCAAATAATTAATTACACTCTTCGGCCCGGCGATAAAAGCACCAATGCTTCCCATGCTTTTTACAAAAGTGCTAAAGTATAAATCCACTTCATTTTGACATCCTTGTTCTTCATCTGCACCGGCGCCTGTTGGCCCCATTGAACCAAAACCATGTGCATCATCAATTAAAAGACGAAATTTATATTTTGATTTTAAAGCCGCAATTTCTTTCACTCTTCCTTGTCGGCCGCTCATACCAAATACTCCCTCGGTAATTAATAAAATACCACCACCGGTTTTCTCTGCCATCTTTTGTGCGCGCTCTAATTGCTTTTCGCAATCTTCAATATTATTATGTTGGTATTTATAACTATAACCCATGTGAAGCCTTATTCCATCTACAATACAGGCGTGTGCTTCTCCATCGTACACAATCACATCTCTACGATTTACAAGCGCATCTATGCAACTCATAATTCCTTGGTAACCGAAATTTAAAAGCATGGCATCTTCACGGCTTACAAAATCTGCAAGCACCACTTCTAATTCTTCATGCAATTTGGTATTTCCGCTCATCATCCTGGAACCCATCGGGTTTCCGATTCCGTATTTTTCTATGGCGAGTGTATCTACTTTTCTAACTTCAGGGTGATTTACAAGGCCGAGATAATTATTTAAGCTCCAAACAATTTTTTCTTTTCCTCTGAAAGTCATTCTGCTTCCTAATTCGCCTTCTAAAATGGGAAAAGCGAAATATCCATGCGCTCTCTCAAGATACTGTCCTAAAGGGCCGGCATCTTTTTCAAATTTTTCAAATAAATCTGTCATTCATTATTCTTTTGTGTGATTAATGTTGGCAAAAGTACTATAATCGCGCCGTAAATAGAGATAAAAAGTTTAATAACGAGAATACTAAAATCTCGAAAGTTTGCCAACCTTAAATAGATAAATCCAAGTTTAAAAACACTGTTCAAAAGGATGGCAACCATATATACTACCGTTTACAATTCGAATTAATTCTTTTTTCCTCACGATTCTTATCTTTATGAAAAAAGAAAAATGAAAAAGTATTTTTTTGTATGGATACTTCTTATGTGCAGCCAATGGATGTTTGGGCAAACGAAGCAAGCGGTACAACCACCGAAATTAGTAGTAGGAATAGTGATAGATCAAATGCGATGGGATTATTTATATCGTTATCAAGACTTGTATGGTGCCGATGGATTTAATCGTTTGAAAAGAGAAGGTTTCAGTTGTGAGAATACTTTAGTGCCTTATGTACCCACTTATACCGCGCCCGGACATACGAGCATTTATACCGGAAGTGTGCCCGCCATCAATGGTATTGTGGGGAATGATTGGTACGATGCGGTATCCGGTAAAAATATGTATTGCACCCAAGATACTTCTGTATCCACGGTTGGCAGTAATTCTTCTCAAGGGAAAATGAGTCCGAATAATTTATTGGTTACTACTGTTACGGATGAATTGCGATTGAGCAATAATTTTCAAAATAAAGTGATTGGTATTTCTTTAAAAGATAGAGGAGCCATATTACCCGCAGGCCATGCGGCCAATGCCGCTTATTGGTTTGATGCAACTGTTGGCAAATGGATCAGCAGTACTTATTATCAACAACAATTACCCGATTGGATGGTGGCCTATAACAATCAAAATTGGGTAGATAAATACATGCAGCAAGATTGGAATACCCTTCTTCCGATAGAAAAATATACCCAAAGTACAGCTGATAATAAAGTGTATGAAGGAAAATTAGAAGGAGAAGATTCGCCAACATTTCCACATAAACTTTCTTTGATTACCAAATCAAAATACGAAGTGTTTAAGTTTACTCCTTTTGCAGCTACTTACACTTTTAATACCGCCAAAGAAATCATCAAGAATGAAAAAATGGGTGCCGGAAAATTCACGGATATGCTTACCGTTAGTATTTCTTCTACGGATTATATGGGGCATACATTTGGACCGAATTCCATAGAAGCCCAAGATACTTATTTACGATTAGATAGAGATATTGCCGACTTTTTAAAATATTTAGATGCCACGATTGGTAAAGGAAAATACCTTTTGTTTTTAACCGCTGATCATGCAGGGGCGCATGTTCCGGGATTTTTAGAAGAACATAATATTCCCGGCGGGAATTATTCTTCGTCCCAAATATTTAAACAATTAAAAGAGGAACTTGCTACCACTCTTGATTTGAAAAATGCAGTGATAAAAATTCAAAATAACCAAGTGTATTTAGATGAAAATGTAATTGCAAAGAGCGGGAAAAGTAGAGAAACGATTGTTGCTGCAATCATCCAATTTTTACAAAAGCAACCCATGATTGCTTACGCATTTGCTACAGAAAATATTGCCAACACTTCAATTCCTGCGACTATAAAAAATAGGCTCATCAATGGTTATAACCCTAAGCGGAGCGGGCAAATAGGATTTGTTGCCCTTCCCGGATATATAGGAATGGGAAAAACAGGAACTACTCATGGCGCTTGGAATCCTTACGATGCGCATATTCCATTACTTTGGTTTGGTACGCACATCAAGCCGGGTAGTACACATCGTGAAGTATATATGACGGATATAGCGCCCACCTTATCCGCACTTTTAAATATTCAAATGCCGAGTGGAAGTATTGGGAAAGTGATTGAGGAGCTCATTAAATGAGTGGTAAAGTGGTGGGTTGTGAGTGGTGAAAGTGGTGGGTGAGTTCTGAGTTGAGAATTATGAGTTTAGAATGGCAGAAGCATTTTTCCAAGTGGCGGAAGAGTTTTTCCAAGTGGCGGATGGATTTATCCAAGTGGCGAAAGAGTTTTTCCAAGTGGCGGATGGATTTATCCAAATGGCGGAATCATTTATCTAAATGGTGGAAGTGTTTATCCACATGGCGGAAGGATTTTTCCAAGTAGCGGAAGTGAGTTTCCAAATGGCGGAAGGATTTTTCTAAAATGTAGGAGGGTTTTTCCAACTTTCTGACGGGAAATACCTATAAAAACCTGACCCTTCCTAAAATTACTTGACACATTTCGAGGTTAATTTAGAATTTGCTTGTCAAGCTTTTTTGTTATTACTGATACAAATTACAGTTTTATTCTTTACTGCTAAAAATGCATTTCAGGGTTTACAGTTATTCCTGGTTTTGCTTGTCAGCATGGGGCTTTATTCCTAATCATTTTGTACTGCTTTTTTTGTTATTACTAAATGGGGCTTCTACCTATTTTCTTAATACGGATTGAGGGCTATTTTTTATTCCTTAATCCTGTTTTTGGTTGACGCCCTTTTTGTGCCTTTTTCAAAGTGTAGACTCATCCGTGTGGGTAAGTCGGTTACTATCAAAGAACTTTTTGTTCGGCGTCTATTTTTGTGTACACTTTTGATTTCCAAAACTTTTTTAAAACGCCTTTTTCTTCATGTGCTTTTACAGGAGTAAGACGACCGCAACTATCATGTATCCTGATTTCGTTATATTTTTTTACTGCCTCATCTACTGCTTCTTCTGCTTGCTTATAACCGGAAAAAGTTTCCTTTAATCCGTGCTCATATTTTAAAATACCGTTCACTCTTTCGGCAATGGCATTTTCGTAAGGATCTCCTTTTTGAGTCATGGATAATTGTATCCCAAAATGATTAATCACTCTTACATATTCGCTACAGCAATACTGTATTCCTCTGTCGCTATGATGAACTAAATTACCTAACCTTTTCACATCTTTACTTGCCATTATTAAGGCATCAATGGCACCCTCGGCCTGTAAAGTTGGATGGAGTTTATAACCAACTATTTTATGGCTATAGGCATCTGTAATAATGCTCAAATAGCTAAATCCACTCAATTGTCTGATGTAAGTGATATCGCTTACCCATAGTAATCCGGCTCGCGTTAATACCATTTCTTTGATGAGGTTCGGATATTTTTTATAATGGTGATTTGAATTGGTGGTATAAGGTTTTCTCTTTCTGTGGCGAATCAATAAACCATAACGGCCAAGCAGAAAGTACAAGCCATCTCTGCCTAATTTAATACCATGTTGGCTGAAAGATTTTTTTAAAAGAAAGTACATCTTATCGGTGCCACATCTGGGTAAATCTCGGCGTATTTCTTTTACCAGTTTTAATACCACAGCATCTTGGAGGCCCTTATCTTTTGTTTCATTTTTTTGCTCATAAAATGCCTGACGGCTTTTGCCAAACAGCTTGCAGTAATAGCTAATACTAAAATTGCTATACATCTGCGTAAGCAAGATTACTGTTTGGCACCAGGCTTTTTTCTGATATTGATTTTGAGTTTTTCTTCCGCTACATCTATGAGCGTGTCTAGCGCAATAGTACGCATCCGAGAATCTACTAATTGCTTTTCGAGAGCCTTCACCTTTTTTTGAAGCTCGGCTAATTTATGTTTTTCGGCTTCTGTCATTTCACCCAAAGATAAAATCATTTCCGGTGCATATTTATCTCGCCAATAACGAATTAAATCCACCCCACTTTTAGGATTAAAATTGAACTGTTTTATTGCTTCTGAAACAGTCATTCTTTGTTCTTCTATTTCTCTTACCAACCAACGCCTAAAAGGGATTTCATAATTGCATTTTTCATCCGTCTGCTCGAAAGAATCGGATACTAAAATCGTGAACTTCTCTTCAACTACTTGTTTACTCATTTTGATTTTGTTTGTTCAAAATGTGTCAAGTTTTTTTAGGAGAGGACAACCCTCCTAATATCTATAAATGACGGGAATTGTTCTATTTAATTACCCGTTTTTGAATTTTACCCCAGTTACTTGTTTTAATTGAGGGCTTGATGCCCCAAACACTGATTTTACATATTTTTTTACTTCTCCGGCGGTGTCAACGAGACCGGTACCTTTTTTTATAGAGAATATTGTTTCTCGCAATTCGGGCATTGCTTATCGGTGTGAGGGCGTTGACAGCGGCGGTGTTTGTTGCTTGCATATTGGCCAACAAAGTCGTGAGCGAGGCAACTTGCAAATCTGTTTCGTTGGGCGCATAGCCGGGCTGAGAGGCTAAAAGCTGAATGAGTTTGTCCAGATTTTCGATACGATTATCGAAGCTCAATTGGGAAGACGAATTGCTTTTTTTGGATTCGTTTTCGGGTGTGTTGGGATCGTCGGGAACAGAGTCGGGTTTAGCGGCAGCTCTTTTTCCTTGTAGTTTTCGGGCGATGGTTTTTACATCTTTTACTACTTGCTTGGGTACATCACTTGAGTCGACGGCGCTGACGACGCGGGTGATTAATTTGAATAAAGGCGCAAAAACAATTTCTCTCGCGTTAATTGCATTGGTGCTGGCCGGCAACCCGGCGTTGATGGCGGTGAGAGAAGCTTTTGCATTGGTAAGAAGTGTGTTTAAAGCAGGTAATTTGATAGCTGCTTTACTCGGATTGTAGGAGGCTCCGTAACCTGAGCAAAATGAAATTAATGTTTCAAAATTTGCCACATTTTTAGCATGTCCTGTTTCGGATGTTGATGCCATTTTTTTTGTTTTTAATTGTTAATAAAAGGCATAGGAACATGGACGAGATAAAGTTAAATCGAAATATTTTTTAATTGCAAATTTTTGTGGATAATTTTTTTTGGGGAAGGGGTTAATGCTAAGGGTTGCCAACCTTCCGAAGGTTGGCAACCCTACCAAAATGAGGAGAATAATTAGCAACAAGCACAAGAAGGCCGGGCTAAAAGCTATGTCTCATTCTTGCGCTAACGAGGATTTTTATTTGGGGGGAAGGTGAGAGTTTCGTGTGCCACGAAACACGGAGTTGGGTTATTCTTGCAGTAAGAGGGGAATTTGAAAAATAAAAATCCGATGGTACTAATGTCAATAGAAAAAATATAATGTTAGGGTCATGATAATCAATGATTATTTTTTTTATTGATATTGGTATTATAGCATAAATTTGTGTATTACATGCCGGCTTCAATTGACAGCCGTTGTATGTGAAAAGTCAAATTAACTAACCTAAAAAAAAATATGAAACTGCAACATACTATTTTGCTTGCTGTTATTTCAATTGCTTTAATATGGACAGCTTGCAAAAAACAAGACACATCTGATCAAACTTATACAGTAACAAGTTCTGGAACAACTATCAAGGACAATGCAACAGGAGTTACAATTGTTGTACCTCCCAATGCCACATCACAAAGTTTAAATTTTACAATTTCAAAATCATCCCAAACAAGGAGTAATTTAACCTTAATAGGTGGTAATAGTTTTTCTGTTGCAAGCGAAGTTTTTAAAATTGAAACAAACCTTATAAACAATTTAGATTCTTGTGCAACCGTAACACTACCTTATGACCCATCTAAAGTATCAGACCCATCAGCATTAGCAGTAGCATATTATTCTGATATTGCTCAAAAATGGATTCCAGCTGAAATTTCAAATATTGATTTAACTAATCACAAAGTTTCTTTTTATACAGCACATTTTTCAAAATGGTCTTTGTATAATTTTTTTCAAAAGGTAAATCAAACAAGCAGCTTTGCGTCTTCAATTAATACTGGATTTATCCCTAACATTGATGGCTTTCCTTTCATTAATAACTTCCCAGCTCCATACGATTACACAACAACAATATTTAATTTAAAGCATGGAGAAGGAAATTGTGTTGGTTTTTCGATTTTATCTATTTTCTTTTATAATCATTTAAAAAATATCACTAATCAAGGATTATATGATTATTCATACAGAGGGCCAGACCCTAATTATAGTCAGCCAAATTCTAATGTTATTTATTATAATTCAATTTATCAAGGTATTAATAAGGTTGCTAGTGATGCACAAGGTTTTTTCGTAAAATTGTGGAATGCTTTTGGTGATTATTTTTCTTTCCACTCAATAAAAGATAACACTATGGCAGTTCGTATTTACAATACTCTTAATTCAACTCGAACACCTATTTTACTTGCAATTAAAGATAATAATGGAAATTATGGGCATGTTGTAGTTATTTATAAATACAGCAAGAACTCTAATGGCGGTGGAACATTTTTTTATTACGATCCTAATATTCCAGGTGTAGAAAACTTCTTTACACATAATGTGGATGGAACTATTAACACCTTTCAATATGGAGACGTACAAAATTTATTTGCAGGACAATTAAGTGTATCTTCTTCTTTGGCAGGAGCTCTATCAGACAAAGAGTTAAAAAATATTTTTGACACGTATTTTATTCCTAATTCGAGTAATAATTATAAACTTGCATTTTCAGATGATTTTAATAATGTAACAACGACTGAAAACAACTTCATTTTTACAAATCCTAATTGGGGAACAACACAGCATACAGTTGCACACACTGTAACAAATAGTTATTTAGAACTTAGAATGGATCAAACTGACGCCAACTCAAATGCTTTAGTAAACTATGATTTTTCTTCTGCAAATAGAATAAAAATTGTTTGCGATTTGTTTTATCACGAAGGAACTAGGCAATATTATGAAGGAAACTATGATTTTTATTTTCCTCAAATAAGTTTTTTTGAATATTCCCCTACAAGTCAAAAAATAGTTGGGGATAATATTCAATTTGAAATGCAAACCAATTACTATTCGCCTGATAATCCTTGTGGAGACCCAATACTCCCTACGTTCAGGTTTTTTTCTGAACCTTCAACATCCGCTATTTGTCCTCAAAATTTAAAGCGAATGAATTCCTTCTTGACTGCTACAAGTGCCTCATTTTATGACAGGTGGCTTAAGGGAGTGACAATTATATTTGATAAATCAACGGGATATATAAATGTAGATATTGATGGCGATCAAGCAATTGATTTAGCAGGAATAATTCCGACAACATCTACTAGTAAAATTAATACTATCTCATTCTCACCTTATGGTTGGTGGACAGGACATTTAATGAGAATCAGAAATTTAAAGATTTATAAACAATAATTTATTGATTCTGACTCAGCGATGTTTAATTGCAAATTTTTGGGAATAATTTTTTTCGGGGAGGGATTTATGCCCTACCAAAATCATTTATTCTTTGGACGATTTAAAATTAATTTAAACTATTATTTACTCTATAAATTGACCTCGCCGCTTTTTTCATTAAATGGTTGGTTAAATCGAAATATTTTTTATTTGCAAATTTTTTGGGAATAATTTTTTTTGGGGGAGGGAATTATGCTAAGGGTTGCCAACCTTCCGAAGGTTGGCAACCCTGCCAGAATGAGGGAGATAATTAGCAACAAGCACAAGAAGGCCGGGCTAAAAGCTATGGCTCATTCTTGCGCTAACACCGATTTTAAAATTACCTGATAAGATAATAATGTGGGAGGAATTATGGGTTGTTTTCTACTAAGGTTTAGGAGCAGTATTAAATATTATTGAAGTACTATTTAATAGCATATATTTGGATATCGGCTTTAAGTTTACTATAAAACGTCAATTCAGTTAAGATAATCTATGGCTAAAAAAAATGCTAAAAAGAATCTATTAGAACATTCTGATGCAAAAGTCACCCTACTTGGAAAATATCTTTCTGTTTATCTAAATGTTCTTTCTCGAAGCCCAATTCGAAAAATATATTTATTTGATTTGTTTTGTGGTGAAGGAGTTTATGAAGACGGTGGAAAAGGCAGTCCTATTGTGATTCTGGAATGTATTAAAAATCATTTTTTTGGAAACAATAAGAGTTGTCTTAATATGGAAATATTATTCAATGATGTTGGGCAATCAGAAATAGAACCGGAAAAAACAAAAGTAGAAAGAGTAGCAATTTTCGCAAATAAAATTTTCAGACCTGAAAATGTAAATGTACACTATACCAAAATCGACTATAATGAACTTATGCTGAAAGTGATTGTTAGAACAAATAAATTAAAATCTGACGAAAGAGCTTTAATATTTATTGATCCTTGGGGATATAAAGAAATAAACCCTTTAAATATCAAAGAATTAATTGAAAATCAAAAAACCGAAGTATTGTTATTTTTACCAATTTATTTTATGTCTCGATTCGTGGAAAAAGCTAGAAATGAAGAATATAAAGGTGGGAGAGCAATTAGAAATTTTGTCATTAATTTATTTGGGAATATTGATAATCTCGAAAAAGTTATTGGTCAAAAAGATCTTATTTACAAAATCCAACAGCAATTTAAAGAGTTATTAAAAATAAAATTTGTTGATACTTTCAAAATTGAAAGAGAAAAAAATAATTGGTTCTGTATTTTCTTTTTCACAAATAATAAGAAAGGATTTCATAAAATGATTGAAAGTAAATGGTCAATTGATAGAAAACAAGGGTCAGAGTTTAAGCATGGAAATGGAAGCATTCTTAATTTATTTGATGAGATGGAGGTATCCCATTATGATCAGAAAGTAGCGGAGTATCTAAGAAGAGGGGATGTCAAAAATTCGGAACTGACTGATTTTAGTTATGAAAATAACTTCTTACCAACTCATACAAAAACAATTCTTGACAAAATAAAAGATAATATTGAAATTATTTCATTAGATAATAAACCGGCGAAAGGTTATTATCTTGGAAATAAGGAACGAACTGTTATAATTAAATTCAAATAAAATGGCACAATCTAGCATAGAATGGACAGAAATGACATGGAACCCAACCACGGGTTGTACAAAAGTTTCGGCAGGTTGCAAACACTGTTATGCTGAAATCATGTCTAAGCGATTACAAGCAATGGGAGTTGAGAAATATAAAGACAATTTTGAAGTTAGAACACATCCAACTTCACTTAAAATCCCATATACATGGAAGCACTCAAAAGTAGTTTTCGTTAATTCAATGAGTGATTTATTTCATAAAGATATTCCTACGGAATTTATCAAGCAAGTGTTTGCAGTTATGAATGATAACCCTCAACACGTTTTCCAAGTTTTAACAAAAAGAGCGGAAAGATTATTAGAACTTAATAAAGAATTGAAATGGACGCACAATATTTGGATGGGCGTTTCTGTTGAAAATGAAAAAGTGAAAAAGCGTATTGATTTTTTAAGAAAGACAAAAGCTAAAGTTAAGTTCCTATCACTCGAACCATTAATAGGACCATTGCCGAAACTAAATTTGACTAAAATTGATTGGGTAATCGTAGGAGGTGAAAGTGGACATAACCCAAGACCCATGAGTCCAGATTGGGTGCTCGACATCCAAGAACAATGCAAAACTAGTGAAGTTGCATTTTTCTTTAAACAATGGGGAGGAAAGAATAAAAAAGCAACTGGGAGACTTCTCAATGGCAGGACGTTTGATGAAATGCCTGAAATAGATTTACAGCACAGCGTTTAAAGGCTTTTACCGCAATCTTTGTGTTACCTTGAGAGGAATGGTGGTTTAAATTGAATGCTAATTGTTAAATTATTTATGGATTTAAAATGAATTTAAATTGTATTTAGTTACTAATTATCATTACCATTTTTTTATTTATGAGTTGAAAAACATGCATAAAAAAAGTTGATTTAAAAAAAACTATAGCGTACTTTAGCATAATTAAAAATGTTACCAACGAGGGTATTGCAAATCTTTATTAACTAACTTATAGGTAAAATTAAAAGTAAATCATAATACCTTAAAAGATTATAATGTTCACATGTTTGATAAATTTTAACCCCATAAATCATTGATATTGGAAGCAACTTTAAAAGGGCATTTCCTAAATCTTTATAATATGGCACTTTCTGACGCAGAAGTTGACACAACTGAATTAGAAATGCTTTATACAATCGGAGAAGAAAAAGGAGTATCAAGAGCTGAAATTGACGAAGTGGTAATTCATCCTGACACAATTAAATTTAAAGCTCCAGAAACGGTATTAGAAAAAGTTGAAAGTCTCTATGACCTTGCAAGAATTGCATGGGCAGATGGTAGAATTGATGAAAATGAAGAAAGAGTAATGCGAATGTTCTGCACAAAGTTTGGATTTGAAAAACAAAATATCCCAACTATAATTCAATTTTTATTAGACCAAGCTAACAAGGGTACTTCTAAAGTTGAAATTTTTAAAATTGTTTCAGAAAATTTATAACCAGATGGATTTATCAAAAATTAAAAAAGGAATTTTTGCTGTAAATAAGCGAGAAGATAAAAAAGAGGATGTTACCTCATTGCAAATAATAGGAACAGAAAAAATTACATATACAGATTATGGCTTTCAACAAGCTAGTCGTTTAGGTGGAACCACGCCAGGTCTTAATACTTGTTTACATAAAATTTACCAAGATTTTAAACAGGAAGTTAAAGATGATACAGCTAGACAAGATGAATTAAAAAAACCTTACAAAATAAAGATTGAGGAATATAAAGGCGACATAGATAGGCTTGAAAAGAAAATTGAAAAAGTAAAAACCGATTACTTACCAAGGGCGATTCAAAAAATTGAAAAATTAAAAGAAGAATTATCCTACATCAAAAAAAATCCTCAGGAAATTACAGGTGATGATGCAGGGAAGGCAAGTTTTGTAATTGGGGGGATAATCTTATTATTTTTAACAATCTACCTTTTTATATTTTACAGTTCAGCCTCCTATTCAGCTTTCTTTAAAGAATTCTCATTAAATGAAATTGGAGTAGCCAATTCCATTTTTGATTCAAAAGCTCTTTCAAAAGCTTTTTCGGATGGCATTACCGAGCTAACATTAATTCTAACGATACCATTTGTATTTTTAGGATTGGGATATTTAATTCATAAGTTTCAAGAACAAAAATCTAATAAAAAATATATAAAAATAGCTATGCTCATTTTTATAACTTTTATTTTTGACTCCATTTTAGCTTATGAGATAACAGAAAAAATTTACAACATTAAGAAAGAAAATAGTTTTAATAGCATACCTGATTATACAGTTTCAATGGCATTTCATGCCATAAATTTTTGGCTAATTATTTTTGCGGGGTTTGTAGTGTATATAATTTGGGGGTTTGTTTTTGATTTTGTTATGGAATCCTACGCAAAAATGGATAAAGTAAAAGTCGCTATTCAGGAAAAAGAAAAACAAATAAAAGATGCGGAGACAGAACTAAAAGATTTTGAAGTACAAATCGACAAAATGATTTACACAGTTGATGAAAATAACAAGGAAATAAAAAAATTATATAAAGTCCTTGAAAGTTCTATAATTCCTCGCGAGTTTGAACACGATATTTTCAGTTTCTTAGCTGGATGGATGACATGGATGAAACAAAGTGGAAAACCACATAACGATTTAGATGAAGCAGATAAACTTACACATGAGTTTGTAAAACGTACACTTTATAGTTTAGAATCAATTAAAGTAGCATGAAATATCTTTTAATCCTATTTGCTGTTTTTTTCTTTATTGGGTGTGGATCTAGCAGTTCTGATTTTGCACCAAATGAAGAAATAGCAAAAGTTGCAGGTGATAAAACAACTGTAAAACCTGACCAATTGAATATCACTTTACTGTTAGATCTTTCTGATAGAATTGATACTAAGAAATATCCGGAGAAACCAGAACACTTCCAAAGAGATATTGCTAATATTAAATACTTCACCGAACTGTTTGTCAGGGACATGGAGAAGAAAGGTACGTTCATGGCAAAGGGCAAATTAAAAGTTATTTTCAGCCCTAAACCTCAAGACCCAAACGTAAATCTTTTTGCTGAAAAGCTAAATGTAGACTTATCAACTATGGATAATAAGCAAAAAAAAGATATCCATGATAATTTGACCAATATATTTACAGACAATGTTACCAAAATTTACAACGCAACGCTATCACAAAGTAAATGGATTGGGTCAGATATTTGGCGTTTTTTCAAAAATGATGTCAAGGATTATTGTATTGAAAATAACCCCAATTATCGGAATATACTTGTTATACTAACTGATGGATATATTTACCATGAAGACTCCAAAGACCGTAATGGAAATAGGTATGCGTACTTACTTCCGGAAAACATCGCAAAATATAATCTTAGGAAAAATCCAAATTGGGAACAAGAGTTAGAAAAGCAAAACTTTGGGCTAATTACCAAACGAACCGATCTAGAAAATTTGGAAGTATTAGTTCTTGAAATCTCTCCTTCTCCGAACTATAAAAATGATGAAGATATTATAAAAGCTGTTTTAGCAAAGTGGTTTAAGGAGATGAAAGTTAAACGCTTTGGTTTATTTAATTCTGATTTACCAGAATACACAAAACAACGAATTAACGATTTTATAAAATAAAATAGCCATTTCAGAGAATCTTTTTCTTATATTTTCTTAAAGGCTGACTTCCCTCCTTTCCTTCTTCCACATTTTCGCTTGAACATCCGCTTTATATTTATGCAATTTTAATTTCCAAAAATCTACTAATACCCTTCCCTTACCGCCCATCAAAAATTCTTTCTTTTCCTCCATAATTATAAAAACAAATAAGTAAGTTGCCAATACCAATTTACCAAATTATGAAAAAGATATTACTAACTGTTACTTCTATTATTTTTATTTCCTTCTCTGTTTTTGCACAACAAAATAATGAGAAAGTGAATCAAGCCAATTATCAATTGGCGACAAGATTTTCGCCTACGAATTTGAAGAAAATGATTTTTTCAACGACTGTATCGCCCAACTGGCTTAAGTCCGGTAGGTTTTGGTATTCGTACAGCACTTCTACTTCTACCATGTGGTATCTTGTAGATCCTGAAAAACAACAGAAAAATCCTTTGTTTGATAATGCTGATTTGGCGGCTAAATTAAGTTTGATTACGCAAGACCCGCATGAATCTAAACATTTAGAATTGGACGGTATCAAATTTTCCGATGATGAAAATCGGATTTTCTTTGAAGTGAAAAGTACCAAAGATACTGTGAAGACAAAGAAGGAGAGAAAGCTTTCGAAATCGCCCAACGATACAATCAAGAAGAAAGTATTTTATTTTGAGTATGACTTGAAAACTACTGTGCTCAGGGAATTGAATGATTCTCTGAGACCAAAACCGCAAACTAATTGGGCTTCTTTTTCGCCCGATACTTCTGTAATTATTTATGCAAAAAATTACAATCTCTACTGGATGGATAGAGAGAATTATAAAAAGGCGCAGGAAGATGAAAAGGATTCTACCATCATCGAACATCAATTTACCACCGACGGTATAAAAGATTATGCGTGGGGTGGCGATGATAATAATTTTACTACCGGCGATACAGTTTTGGATAAAAGAAAGGGTGTAAGAATTCTGTGGTCGCCCAATGGCAAGCAGTTTATATTAACTCGTAAAGACAATCGCGACCTCAATGATCTTTGGGTGATACACAGTGTTGGTTCGGGAAGACCTAAATTAGAAACTTATAAATACCAAATGCCCGGCGAATCGGATTCTACACGCACAGAACTTCATTTATTTGATTGGCCGGCTAAAACTCACAAAGAAATCAATGTGTCTGCATTTAAAAATCAAACGGTAGGTTTATGGTCTGCGAAAATTCCAAAGTCAACGCCGGATGATGGTCCACGGATTTTAACTTGGTTGGGTACTAATGATAATTTTTATCTCTACAGAGCGAGCAGAGATTTGAAACGTATTGATTTGTTGAAAGTGAATACCACCACAGGGAAAACACAAATATTGGTAGAAGAAAGATCCAATGTGTATTTGGATATTCAACGCCCTTTATTTTTTAATAATGATAAAGAATTTGTATTCTGGTCTGAAAGAGATGGTTGGGGACATTTATATTTATATGGAAGTGATGGAAATTTAAAAAATCAAATTACGAAAGGAGAATTTTTTATTTCGGGTGTAGAAGGTGTGGATGAAAAAAGTCGTAAATTATTTTTCACCGCTAATGGAAAAGAAGTTGGTGAAAACCCCTACTACAATCACTTATACAGCATCAACTTAGATGGAAGCAATATGACGCTTCTGAACAAAGGAAATTTTGATCACCAAATTGACTTCAATGATGCACAAACTTTTTATGTAGATAATTGGTCAAGGGTCAATACGAATCCTGAGAGCACTTTGTTTGATAGGTTGGGAAGAAAAATTATTAATTTAGAAAAAGCAGATCTTACGCAATTATTTGCTGCCGGTTATAAATTTCCGGAACCGTTTACAGTTAAGGCTGACGATGGCATTACCGATTTGTATGGCGTAATGTACAAGCCGTTTGATTTTGATTCTACGAAAAAATATCCATTGATAGAATATGTATATCCCGGTCCGCAAACAGAAGCAGTAAATGCTTCTTTTGGTAAAAGTATGGATCGAACAGACCGCTTGGCTCAACTCGGTTTTGTGGTGATAACAGTTGGTAACCGTGGCGGACATCCTGCACGCTCAAAATGGTACCACACTTATGGTTATGGGAATTTAAGGAATTACGGGCTCTCAGATAAGAAAGCAGCAGCGGAACAAATAGCTATTCGCTATTCATTTATAGATATTAATAAAATTGGCATTACCGGACATTCGGGTGGTGGCTTTATGTCAACGGCAGCGATGTTAGTTTATCCGGATTTTTTCAAAGTGGCAGTTTCCGGTTCGGGGAATCATGAAAATAATATTTACAACAGGTGGTGGAGTGAGCGCCACCACGAAGTAACAGAAAGAATTTCTCCTAAAGGTGATACTACTTTTTCCTATAACATTGATAAGAACAGTTCATTGGCTAAAAATTTAAAAGGGCATTTATTATTATCTACTGGCGATATTGATAATAATGTGCATCCTGCCAATACCATTAGGATGGTAGATGCTTTGATAAAAGCCAACAAGCGTTTTGACTTTATGTTATTACCTGAACAGAGACATAGTTATGGAAGTATGACAGAATATTTTTTCTGGAAAATGGGCGAATATTTTGCAGAATATTTATTGGGCGATTACAGGCATAGTGCTGATATCATAGAAATACAAAACGATATACCGAAGAATTGATGAATAGTCAATAGGCTGAATTTCTGTAATGGCTGAGTCTCCTCTGTCCCAGCCGAGTCTCCCGCAGGGGACTCAGCGCGTTTATGTTTCTAATTTAATTTCCTTTTTGTAATTTCATTTATGGAAATGATTGAAGTCACACAATTTATTTTTAACCATGACTACCAATGAAAAATTTCCAAGAATTCACGCCAAGTCCTCTGCGAGAGACTCGGCTGAGACAAATAGAAAGTAAACAATAAAAATAATGGGGTGTCTAATTAATATTGCTGGGAAAAATCTAGACATAGATGAATTTATTTCAAAAACTAATTTGAAAGGTTTTGTAAAAAGGTATAAGGATCAAAATTTTCCATCAAAATCGAATAAACTAGGAAAGCAATATTCCTTTGTGTGTGCTACAATCAGTGAAGCTGAACTTCAAGATTTTGAAAAGCAAATTTCTGATGCGATTTTATATTTAAGAAAAAATAGAAAAAAATTAGCATTGATTAATAGTATCAAAGGAGTTGAATATGCTACTATTAATTTTATGGTTCTTCAAAAATCGGTTTCTAAAAAATACTTTGCGCAATATATATATTTACCCAAAGAATTGGTTGCTTTATGCGGTAGCCTGAATTTGGGAATTGAAGTAGCGATTGTGTGATTTTTAGTTATTCCGTCTTAGCTGAGTCTCCCACAATGGACTCAGCACATGTAGGTTTTCAATTTAATTTCCTTTTTGTAATTTCATTTATGGAAAGGAAGCAGAAATAAAGTGATGTAAATTTTTATTTTATAATTATCAATTGCTATGAATACACCACGCAAATTGACGCCGAAACTTTTTAGAAAAAGCAATTATTTTTTTTTTTATTTATTTTTTTCCTTTTGTCTTGCATGCATCAAAATAAAAATAAAGACAAGGAATATGCAAGAATGTTAAACGATCAAGCTGTAGAAACTATGCTTTATTCATGCAATAAAGATTCGTTGGATAAAGCAAAAGGCTTATTAAAAAAGGCCATCAAACTTGATAGTCTTAATATTATGTACTACAGTAATTTAGCACAGATTGAATGTGAAATGAAAAATTACTCTAACGCTATTCAAATTATAAATAATTATTTAGCTAAAGACTCTTCTTCTGCTTCGATTGACTTGATACTTTATAAAGGATTAATTTTTGAAGAAATTGGCCATCAAGATTCTGCTAATTCTTATTATAACCATGCCTTAAGAAAATATGATAGTTTACTCAAATTAGACAATTCTAATTTAAAAATTTTGTTGGCTCGAGCTTCATTATTACTCTTTATAGATGGCAAGATTCGTGGCATTTTGGAATTTAAAGAGATAGAAAAAAAATATCCTAATTCTCCAGAAGTTAAAAACATGAAGGAATTTTTTGAAAATTTTAATCGAGAATTCTATATGAGAGAAAACTTTCAAAAATGTTAATCAAAAAAGCTATGAAGGAAGAAAAAAATTACTAATAATTTATGATTAAGAAAATAATTTCAATATTAATTGAGGCTTTTTTCTGGGTAGTGGTGGGTACTTTTATTTCTTTTATCTTAAGTTGGTTGTTCTTAGATATACTCACTAAGATGTTTGTAAAAATAGGATTAACCAGCCCGTCTCTTTTGGAATCTTTGGATGCTTTATTTTTTATTTGTATTGTGGGCTTTTTATTTTCTCTTTTCCTTCAAAGTCAAGGGAAGATATTTAAGCGCTATAATAAAACCAGCGCACTTTTCTTAGTGGTCATCATTTTGTATTTAACTATAAATTTTATATCACTCATAACGGGAATCCATTTGCCTTCTTGGTTTACTTTTCCTTTTAGATTATAGATTACAGTCATTCTGGATTTCAAGCGGGGAGGCTCAGTTCATTTATGGGGGAATTTAATTTGGTTTTTGTAATTTTATTTATGGTAATAAAGGAATGCACACTATTTATTTTTTAAAACATGACTTACGATGAATAATATACTAAAACTGACGCCGAGTGCAGTAGGAGAGATTAGGCCGGAACAAAAAAATCGTACCTTTATTAAAAATTTTGAAATGGCAAAGAACAAACCAGTTGACAATGCAAGAATCGGAGCAGTAAAAAATCGTTCTCAAACTTTCAATCCCAAAACAGGATTATGGGTTAAGCGCAACTCCCAAACCGGGCTTTTAATGGAAGTGAAAGAAACCGGAGGTGTTTTCAAGGGTGTTCGCAAAGAAGGCTTGCGTAAAATGGCAACCACTTTGAATAAACTTGCCAAATATGACAAAGGGTAATAGTGTAGTTTATTTATCGATAGACGATTTTGAAATAATTGTAAATCAACTTCGTGAGGCTAAGGAGGAGTTTTCAGAAGATATGCCACCTTTTGAAACCAGGTTTTCTGATAGGCTTGAAAGTATAATAAACCAAATTCAAAGCGACTATTTCGGAATTGAGTTATATCCAAGTCTAGAAGAAAAAGCTTCTATGCTTTTTTATTAATCAACAAAAATCATCCTTTTTTAAATGGTAATAAAAGAGTTGCCGTCATGGCACTTTTTGTGTTTTTATCCTTAAACAGAGAAGAAATTTATTTCGATGAAGAGACGATTAACAATGAACTTTTTGAAATTGCGAAGATAACTGCGGCAAGTTTGCCAGAACAAATGGGAGATATTCTAGAAATGCTTACCACAAAAACAAATCAATATTTAAATTTCAAGTAAAACACCTTAAAGTTTTGGGTCTCTGTCTCAGCCGAGTCTCTGCGAGAGACCCGGCTGAGACTTCATTTAATTACGGACAATTAAATAGAAAAAAATTTTCCTTCCCAAAACCTTTTACTCATCCGAAACCTCATTTTAATCATTCGTTAGGGTTATTGACACAATAACTATCTAAGATGATTTTATATCAATCTATTTTGGTAGTCGTTTAACTACCTAAAATAGTTTGTATGAAACAATTATTGGTTTTTTTATTTGCGATTGTTAGTTTACAGATAACTGCCCAAACTTATCCGATAACATCCATCAATATTTCATTGCCTGCTAATCCGGATGCAATATTTGATAGATGGGGAAGCTCGTTCACTATAACTGCCAATGCAAGATTAATCAATGGAAAGATGGACGTAAGGCTTAGTGAAAGCAGAATTTTAGTAATAATAAAAAAAAATGGCGGATCGAAATTCTGCGGATCATTCAACAGCAATTCAGCTCCTTCTTCTAATTTTAATTCTCCCACAAAAGTGTGGAATGGTTCTAATTCCATTTCATTATTGGGCGGCGATTGCACATTGCCTCCGGGAGATTATGAAATAAGTGTGCAATTCTTTGGTGATGGTGCAGTAGGACCGATTCCTTTGAGTGAAGAAAAATCGAAGTCATTTACCATAAGAGGTGCGGAACAAATAAGTTATCAATCTCCACAAAATATTTCTCCAATAGATGAGTCGGTAATTGCGGAATCGGATATTAAAAAACCTGTCACTTTTCGTTGGACACCTGTTATCCCAAAACCTAAAGAAACGGTTACCTATCAATTGAGAGTTTGGCAGTTGATGCAGGGCCAGACGGGCACACAAGCGATGAATACAAATCAACCCATTATTACGAAGGAGGTGGATAATATAACGCAGGCTGTTGTTACCAATTTGATAAGCGGGCCTTGCAAACCACCTTATTTATGCAGTTTTATTTGGGTTGTGCAAGCCGTAGATAAAGAAGGAAAATCATTAGGTAATCATAATGGAACCAGCAATCCGACTACATTTACGATTGGCAATGAAAATACAAAGAGGAAAAGCACCACCACTGATACCACTACAAATTCACTTCCTCCAAATCCCGTGGATACAGGAACTGCTGCGGTTGGAGATACCATAAGAGCCGGTCAAGATGGAGAGTTTAAAGTACTTGTAACGTCCATGACTGTTGAAGCTGATGGTTCACTAACAGGTAAAGGAACGGTAAGAATTCCATGGCTGAAAGCTTGTGTAATGGTGGAGTTTAAAAAAATTAGAATAGATACCACTAAAAGATTAACGCTGGGAGGAATTGTAACCATTGAAAGCGGAAGTTCTCCGAGTTCCTATTTAGATTATCCGAAAGCTTGGGCGATGAGTTTAATTTCCGGACCGGGAGCAGCTAGTGTACTTGATGCGAGTATGAACTGGACGAATAATTTAGTTACTAATTTGGTGAGTTGGGTGAATGATGTAGCACCCGGGAAGCAACCTTTGATTCCTTACAACGATACCATTCCAACGCCTACACTTCCTAACAATTGTCTTAAAATGCCTTTTGGATTGGTATTTAAAAATCCCAATGATATGTTGGTGATTACGGAAATAATTTTTAGACCGAATGAATCTAAAATTAATTTTCTGACACAAAAATTATTTACCAAAGGAGTGACTGATTACAAATTGGGATTTGCAGGAAAATATTTTAAAATTCGATTAAACAAAATTGAATTCGGTAGTGGCCGAGTGGAATTAGCAGAAGATATTAAAGTACCGAATTTAACTTCTAATCCCAAGATGACTTTTACCTTTAAAAAAGGAGCACCTCAAACAGGATGTTATATAGAATGGGATAGCAGCGGAGTAAAAGATATTGGGATAGGATTGGATGTAAAATTTTCAAGAGATTGGTTATTGCCTTTTCCAACAGCGCTGGATTCTGTAAAGGCAAACATTACGGGAAATGGAAGTAGTTTGAGTGATATTATGCTAACAGGAAGTTTATCTCAATGTGAAATCGTAGGAACAAAAGGAGTGAAATTAAAGGTGGATTCCATTGCGTTGGATTTATCTGATTTGCGCAGCCCGTCTTCTATGCACTTTCCGACAAATTATACCAACGATACGACTGCGCAAGGAAGATTACTTTGGCAAGGATTTTATATGAAAAATTTAATGCTGACTTTACCGGATGCGTGGAAAACCGGATCCAATCCAACTCAGATAATTGCGAACAATTGTATCATTGATGACCAAGGAGTAACGATGAAAATATTGGCTACCAACATCATTACTTTCCCCATCGGGAGGCTCGCAGATATGAGTGCCAGTCTGGATACTTTGGATCTTTCTATTCTTAAAGGTTCTCTTACAAATGGAAATGCAAAAGGTAAATTGGTATTACCAATTAGTCGCGATACGATTACGAATACACTTAAATATACCGCCACTTTTTCGCAAGCTCCATCTTCTAATAGTTTGCAAATTGTAATTGTTCCCAGCGGGCCGATTGATGCAGATGTATTGCGAGGAAAAATGACGCTGAGTCCTACATCTAATATAACTGCAATTCTTACGGATACGGTGAAGTCTATGGCCATCAATTTGAATGGACAATTTGATTGGGGCAACAAAGATTTTAGCGTTACGGATACTGCTCTAAATATAGGAAGTACTCCTGTAAGAAAAAAAGGAATTAAAGGAATTAAAATGGAATTGGATTTTGAAAATGTATCTCTTACTTACAATAATAATTCAAACACAGATGTACAAAAACTAACTTTTAATCCGGGCACATGGAGTTTCGCAAGCCCTCAAAAGTTGATTGCTAATTTTCCGGTAACGATAAAAAAAGTTTATTATAAATCTTTAACTACGGTAGTCCCTGCTAATACTAATTATAGAGAATTATTAAGAGGTGCGCTAATGATAGATGTAGTGGTGAATTTAACCGATAATATTGGGGGAAAAACTACATTGGGTGGTGCATTTGCCATTGAACAGAATAAAAGTAATTTTTTCAAATTCAGTCCTAAATTCAAAGGGGTATTTATAGATGATATAGAAGTTCATGCAGACATGCCTGCGGTTAAAATTGATGGTAGTTTGAAAATGTATGATAATGATCCAATGTATGGAGATGGATTCTTAGCTACATTAGGTGTAAGCTTTACTGCTGTTTCATTACAAGTAAATGCATTGGTTCAATTTGGGAATACAGTTTACAATAATAACAATCAATATTACAGATATTGGAGAGTAGAAGCGGATGCTAAATTTGCACCGGGAATTCCTTTCTTAACCGGAGTTGGTTTTTATGGTTTTGGTGGTGGCGCCTTTTATAATATGACTTCTAAAAAAGTCCAAAGAACCCTACCCGAAGTAGGATATAAATATGTTTTCGAACCTAAAAAAAGTAGTTTAGGTTTTGAAGTAATGGCAACCATAGGAACCTTGCCAAAATTTGAAACATTTAATGCGGATGTGGGTTTATTGGCGGAATTTACAAGTTCAGGAGGAATTACAAAAATTGGATTTACAGGAGATTTTTGGCTTGCTGCTAAATTATCTGAACGAGTAGATTCAAAAATAAAGGGCGGTGTAATAGCAGAATATAATTTTACGAATAAAATATTTTACATGGCGGCCCTCTTGTCTGTAAAGGTTCCTTCTATTATTGAAACGGCGCCCACAGTTGGATTTGTAATGAACATTGATGGATCTCTGAACAAATGGTACTTTAAAGCAGGCACTCCTAAGGTTACTAATAATATAAAAATATTAGGAGTTAATTCATATTCCTATTTCATGTTTGGTAATGATTTAGGAACGGATGTTCCTCATGGATTTACTACCGGTTTTGTAAATAATTATAACAGTACATTTCCCGGACATCCAATTACGAATAATAGTGATGGAGGTGCCGGTCTCACTGCAACGGGCGTGGGTATTGCATTTGGTGTAGGAGTAAAGTTTGATAAAAATTTATCTACTTCCTTACCCAGTGGCACTATTAGGAATTGGGATTTTAATTTTAAACTAAGTGCAGGTGCTGAATTAAATGCAGCCTTATTGCAATACAGTGGTTCATGTGGTGGTTATAATCCCGTTGGAATTAATGGTTATCGAGCAAGTGGCAGTGTAGGATTTTATGCACAGATGACCGGTTCTTTGGATGGCATAGTAAAAAGTAAGGCTCTTAGAAAAGTGTATAATGATAAGCATTATAATATTTGTGATATAAGAGCGGGTGGGTGGTTGGTTGGAGCATTTCCGAAACCTTATTATTTTGCCGGAGCTATAGATGGAAAGGTGGGTTTATTTGATGACCTTGTAAATATTAATTTTCATAAAGATTTTACTTATGGAGAAGCTGATTGTGGTACAATGACTCAAGTATCTGCGCCTGTAAATACGGATACTCCGGATAAAGTAAATGAATTTAAAAATAAGCTCATTCAATCTGTAGCACCTACTACCAAATACAATTTTCCTATCACTTCTCCGATCAATGTTCGATATGCATTAGTGCCTGAAAAATCATTTGACATTGCAGAAACTCAGGGTGATGGAAGCATCAAAAACAGAACCTTTAAATTAAAAGTATTAACCACACTGGAAGTGAAAAATTCAAGCGGGGTTTGGGTGGCACAAACTCTTATTTCGAAAGTGAATAATCTTGGAGAGTTTCAATATTGTAAGAAAACTACGATAAATATAAATCATGCTGTAACTCAGTCTTCACAAATGTCTCAGATGAATGTAGTGAATACTAACAATGCAAATGCTCTCATTTCAAATACGGGCACATTTAAAATAAACACCATTGTAAATCCTGTTCCACCGCCAACTCCGCCAAATTATCCAAATCCGGTTCCCGATCCGGTCAATAATTTGGAAATAAATAATGATTATCGTTTTGTAGTTACTGCTACTTTAATGGAATATAGTTCGTCGTCTTGGGCGCCTGCAAAAACAAGAGCGGGCATAATTGTAACCGAAACGAAAATTGTATTATTTAGAACAGGCCCAATGCAAGTGTTACAAGCAAATACCAATCAAATAAACAAGATAAATAAATAATTATACCATGAAAAAATTCGTTCCATATATTTTGTTTATTGGCGTGATGACTATGGGCCTTGTATCCCAAGCCCAAATGGAGATAGGCATTAGTAAAATTGCCACCATAGCAAGATATTCTCAAACAGGTGTTGAATTAAGATGGATACCGGATAATAGGACCATTCTTAAACTCAGTTTTGAAAATGAGTTTATCATTGAACGATCCGATTCCGGTGCTAATCATTTTGAGATGATTGGAAAAGTAAAAGCATTTAATCAATCTCAATGGGAGCAATTAATTGCGAGTGAAACTGATTCGTCCACGAAATCTAATCTAGAAGTTGCAATGGAATTTTTGTTTGCAAAACCATCATCAGAAAAAAATGAAATTAATTTAGACGGAGGAATTTCTGAACTCACAGAACAGAAAGGAAAAGAAGATATGGTGTATGCGATTTTTGTTTTAACGGCCATCAAAGAAGCAAAAGTAGCTGAGGCATTAGGTTTGGGCTTTATTGATAAAACGGCTAAAGAAGGGAAAATATATACTTATAGAATTACTCTTTCCGCAAAATCTGCTTTATATAAAATTGAAAATGGCTTGGTAGATATTAAGGCATCCAACAATCCTAATAAATATAAAAATGAAGTTTTTGTTTATACGGGAGATAAAAAATTGACTTTTGCATGGACCACCAATTCTCAAATATCCGGTTATTTTGTTGAAAGAAAAGCAGAAGGAGAAGCGAATTTTAAACCATTGAACAAAGCGCCTTTTTATGATGCAAAAGGAGAGGGATATGACGGTAAAATAAATGGGAGCTATAATGATGATACTTTAATTAATTATACATGGTATCAATATCGTTTTTACGGATTAACCTCTTTTGGTGAAAAAGTTCTCTTTGCAGAAGTAAAAGGAATGCCGAGAGATTTAACTCCACCCGAAGCTCCGATAGTAAAACTTCCCAAACAAATTAGTTCTAAAGAAGCAGAAGTGGCGTGGGAAATGTATGGCGATATCAAAGATTTAAAAGGGTTCATAGTTGCCAGATCCAATAAAGATTCGGGAGATTTTACGATCCTTCATTCCACTTTATTAAATGAAAAAACCAGGAAATACATTGATAATAGTTTCAATCCGAATGATAATAATTATTATGTGGTGTATGCTTTGGATACTGCCGGAAATATCAGTTCATCTTACCCGGCATTTCTTACTGTAATAGATAGTATTCCTCCTGATAAACCTGAAATAGCTTCGGCGATTATAGATTCATTAGGAGTCGTTACTTTGAAAATCAAATTAGGAAAAGAAAAGGATTTAAAAGGGTATAGAATTTATAAAGGAAATAGTGGTGAGCACGAATTGAGTGTAGTAAAAGAATTATTTAAGAAAGACAAATTTGACACTACAGCAATTCAAATAATTTTATACGATACAGTTGGTCTTAATTCTTTGACCTCAAAATTATTTTATCGAATTAAAGCACTTGATTTTAATTATAATCAATCCGTTTTTTCAGAGATGGTCATTGTGAAAAAACCGGATACCATTCCGCCGGTAACGCCTGTATTTAATAATGTAATCGTAAAAGAAAATCAAGTGGAATTATATTTTGCACCAAGCTCTAGCAAAGATGTAAAAGAACAAATTGTTTATAGAAAAACAAATGTAGCAGACGAATGGAGAATGCTGATGAAATTAAAACCAGAAGAAAAACAATTGATAGATACGAATGTAAAAATAGGAGAGACTTATTATTATTCTATTAGAGCCATGGATGAAAATAATTTGTTTTCAAAATTTGCTCATATGGTTTATGGAAAGCCTTATGATAGTGGTGTAAGGCCGGTTGTAACCAATCTATCTACTACAATTCGAGATAAAAAAATTGTATTGAGTTGGGATTATCCTGCAAAATATAAAGGAGCCACTTTTGCTATTTATAAAAAAAATGAGAAAGGAGAATGGGTGCAATACAAGAAAATTATTGAAAAAACATTTACTGATACTGTGATCAAGAAGGAAAATATTTATTCAATAAAAGTATTCACGGCCGATGGTGGACAATCTCCATTATCCATAGAGGTATCACAAAAAGGTAATTAAAAAAGAATTGAAGATCAATTTTTTATTAGAATTTAGTTTAGATAATTGGTGGTATATTTTTTTGGTCATTTCCCCCGTTTGATCAACAACGATGTACTTCACACACCACAAGGTGCCGTTTGCATATTTAGGTAAAAAAAGTATTTACAAATAGTATCTTTAAACTCACAATTGAAATATGTTAAAGGCATTATTAGTAGATGACGAAATAAATAATTTGCAAAACCTTAGTTTTCTTTTAGAAAATGATTGTGAGGGCATTGAAGTTGTCGCAAAAGTGCAGAGTGCTACGCAAGCGAGAGATTATTTAAGTCAACAAAGCGTAGATGTTATTTTTTTGGATATTTCTATGCCTGTGGAAAACGGATTTCAATTTTTAGAAAGTATCGCCAACAGAAGTTTTCAAATCATATTTGTAACTGCCTACAACGAATTTGCTTTGCAAGCCATCAAGGCAAGTGCTTTAGATTATTTGCTAAAACCAGTAAATATTGATGAGCTAAAAATTGCCGTAGAAAAATTAAAACAAACGCATTCGAATTCTTCTGTACAAAATACCAATCAAGAATTAATCAACAATTTATTACAATCAGTTAATAAAAATATTGCTCCAAAAAAAATCGCTTTGCCACAATTGGGCGGTATTCAATTTATAGAAGTAGATGAAATTGTTTCGTTACAAGCCGACAGCAATTACACCATCATTCATATGAATAATATGCAGAAGCGAGTTATTACAAAAACACTTAAAGAATTTGAAGAATTATTGGATCCAATTCAATTTGCTAGAATCCATAAATCGTATATTGTAAACTTAAAGTACATTAAAGAATATAGCACAACTGACGGCGGAATTGTGAAAATGACTGATGGGAATCAATGGTCTATCAGTCGGAGACAATTAGATTCTTTTTTAGTTAAAATGAAATCAACGAGTTTAATGTTTGGGAAATAAATTTTAATAAATGTTGAGGCACATTTTAATAATATGCTTTCTTTTAATGGTCATTCAAATGGATGCCCAAACACCCAAGTATGACACTTACACTATCAAAGATGGATTGCCCAGTAATTATATTTATGGAACCGTAGAAGATGATAAAGGCTTCTTGTGGGTGGCTACTGATGCAGGTATCGCGAGATTCGACGGAAAATATTTTCAAATATTTACAACAAATAATGGATTGCCCGACAATGAAGTTTTAGCTGTTGTAAAAGAAAATGATGGTACTATTTGGGTAAATTGTTTTAAACAAGCGCCCGCCTATTTTGATGAAATCACTAATCGATTTATTGTGCCTTCAACATGGAGATATGAAGACAAATCAATGGGTACTTCTTTTTCATTTGTATACCCTTTAAAAAATGGTGGTGTTACCTATTATTCAGAAAATGGATGCATTACTTTTAAGGATAAAAAATTGGTAGATTATGCCGGTACTAATAAAGATTTATATTTTTTAATCAATGATAGTATAAACTCGTCTCAGCTATTTCTTGGAATAAAAAAAAAAATCTTCTTCTTCGGGAAACACTTATTCAACTTTAATCTATGAAGTAAAAAATAAGGAATTAGTGGATTCTTTAACTTTCGAAACATTTAATAATGTAAAAAAACTATTGGGGTATCCCACTTATAGTGATGGCAAATTGTATTTTTATATCAACGAGAAAAAAAAAATGTTTCGTTTATTCAAATTGGAAAATTAATCCTATTTCATACTCACGAAGTATAATTAATTTAACTGAAACAAATTATCAACTGACTTTCTCAAAAGATTTTATAATTTTTTATTCGTTCGATGGAATCATTCAATTGTATAATAAAAAGACTTTACAATTTGAGCGCATCATAAAAGGAGATTATTTGCCTAATAGTTTGAATATAGATTCCAAAGGAAATTTATGGGTGGCTACGATAGAAAAAGGTTTGGTTCGCTACCGAACAAAAAGTATAAAGTATATGCCGCTATCCGATAACCTAAAGAGCACTCATTTTTTAAGTATCGCCAGAAGATCGAATGGGAAATTATTAGTAGGCAATTTTTATGGACAAATATTGGAAACTGATTATTCAGGAAATATAGTACATCCCTCTCCTGATAAAAAAATGGGATTATTTAGGCAGAGAAAAATAGTTATTTCTCAAGGCAAAGTTTTTACATTTTCTGAAAATGGTGTTTTTAAAAATTTTAAAAATCAATTGACTTCTCCGGATATGAAATTATACTGGGGCAAAACAGCTATCAACTACAATGATAGTATTATCATAATCGGTAATCATTATACCCTTCTCAAATTAAATACGATAACTGAGGAGGGTATTTTGCTTAATACAATTGCCAAAAGAGTTACGGCTTTATGCAAAACGCTTCAATCAATTATTTATGTTGGTTCCACTGACGGTTTATATAAATATGATTATGCCAAAAACCAATTAGTAACATTTAGTAAAAAAAATAATTTACTAAAATCAAGAGTGGTTTCTATTACTTATTCTCAAGATAGTTTATTGTGGGTTGCTACTGCCAGCAATGGAATTGTAGTTTTAAAAAATGATTCTGTTTTACTAAACATCACCGAGAAACAAGGAATGATCAGCAATTCTTTACGAACTGTTTTGAATGCCAAACGCGGTGAGATTTGGGTAGGAACTAATAAAGGTTTAAGTATTATTCATTATAAATATGGGGCTAAAAAAGTAAATTTTCAAATTCAAAATTTAACCGTAAAAGATGGATTGACGAGCGATATAATAAATGAAATGATGTATGCAAATGATACCGTTTATGTAGCTACGGGAAATGGAATTTCTGTAATACCCGTTTCCATCTCTTTGCCCAAATTCAACATACCGGTTTTTGTAACTCAAATTAAAATTAATCAGCGCGATACCATTATATCGAATAAATATGAATTGCTTTCTAATCAACAAGATATTTTTTTACAATTCGCCGCAGTTGAATTGGATGGGCATTACAAGAATTTAATTTATTCTATAGATGGAAGCCCCAACTGGATTGCGCTCAACGAAAATAATTTGAACTTAAATCTCAATCATGGTAAACATGTGTTGAGAGTAAAAGCGGTGGATGTAAATGGAAATATTAGTGATAAAATGCTCACCCTGCAATTTAATATTGCTGTTCCATTTTATAAACAGCCCATTTTTTGGGTAATTGTAATTCTGGTTATCCAGATGGTAACTTTTTTATTATTATTTAGATTTTATAAAAAAGAAAAAGAAAAAAAAATTAGCCTTAAAATTAGTCGCTATCCAAACGGCCTCTTTGGAGCAACAAGCTTTTACCAGCTTGATGAATCCCCATTTTATTTTCAATGCATTAAACAGCATTCAATATTTTATCAATAAACAGGATAGGCAAAATGCCAATAGATACCTTTCTGATTTTGCCTCCTTAATTCGTAAAAATTTTGAAGGAGCCCAACAATCTTTTATTCCTTTAGAACAAGAATTAGAAAATATAAAAATTTATTTACGCTTAGAACAAATGCGTTTTACCAATGAGTTTACTTATCAAATTAATGTGGATGAAAATGTGGATTTGGATAATTGGGAAATTCCTACGATGATGCTGCAACCCTTGATAGAAAACGCTTTGATACATGGCATTATGAATTCTTCCATTGCAGGTATAATGACAATTAATATTATAGAACAAAATGAAAATTTGGTAATTGCAATTATAGATAATGGAATAGGAATGGAAAATCGTAAATTATTACATCAAAATAATTTACATAAAAGTCATGGAATGACCTTAATAAAAAAGCGAATAAAGGCACTCAATTATTTTGTAAAACTTCCCATAGAATTCAATTCTGCGCCAGCTTTTTCTGATGAAAAAAATCCGGGTAATAAAACTACACTTCTCATCCCTTCTGATTTATATGATGCTTGGTTAAAGGCGCAGCACGAATAGGTAAAACCTTTTACTCATCCAAAACCACACTTTAATCATTTGTTAGGGTTATTGACACAATAACTATAAAACCAAATTTTTTATCAATCTATTTTAGTAGTCGTTTACCTACAAATGGTTGATATGAAGCGCTTCCAAATTTATTATTTTATTATTCTCAACAGGTTTTTTAATAAAAAAATCTCCAATCATGCAGATTAAAAAAGTATATTTTATTGGTTTCTTTCTATTATTTGCTTGGGTGAATTTGATAGCCCAAAAAGGTAGCAGTAAAGTAAAATTTCCCGTAAAAATAACCGGTAATATCAGTATTACTTATGAAGGCTACGGGTTAAATGCAAAGCCATCAGGAAGTAGTTTTTACAACCCACGCAAACCATGGAACCAAGTAAGATTTAAATTTACTCCTTCCATCCAATTCAGTAAAGATTTTACACTCCCGCTTAATTTTAATTTTTCGGCTATACCTACCAATTTTGCCGGGCCATATGCAGGTTTAAAAAATCAAAGTATTGGGCAGTTCATTACCAATCCCATGAATAATTTTTCCGTCAATCCAAAATATAAATGGGCCGAATTATTATTAGGCACTCAATATTTGAATTACAGTGATTTAAGCACGGGCGATATAGGCATTTTTGGCGCGGGTTTTAATTTGCACCCCGGAGCTTTTATGATTAAATTTTTTACCGGACTTTCTCAGCAAGCGATCAATTATAATCCCTTGCCTTTACCGAATGGCGTTACCGGTGCTTTTAAAAGGAATCATTTTATGTTCCAATTAGGGAAAGAGAAAGAAGGAGATTATAAGATGACGCTCAATTTTTCAAAAGGAAAAGATGTGATTAATTCTGTGAGCTCTCCTCCATTATTAGTAAAGCCTCAGGAAGGATTTAATTTCAGTTTGCAAGTTGATAAATTTTTCAAGAATGGATGGTTCATCAAAGGTGAAGTGGCAGAAAGTTATTTTACTCAAGATTTAAATCAACCTGTTGCCAATGCCAATATGAAATTATCTTTCAAACCCTTTATAGATGGGCACACATCTACTATTAAAGATTTTGCAGGTATGGGTTCAATAGGAAAAAAATCTCCCAATTTCGATATAAGTTATGCCACCAAATATATTGGAGCCGGATATCAAACTACCGGCTTTCCATTAATGCAACCTGATAAATGGGATAACACAATTAACACACGATTTAATGCTTGGAAAAATAAAATAAATGTGAATGCAAGTATCGGACAAAGAGTAAATAATTTAAGTAACACGTCTCTTAGAGCCGAACAATTTATTACGAACATAAATTGGTTTACCCAGTTCAGTGCTAAATTGAGTCTCAACATTAACTACAATAATTTTGGATTTGAAACCGCAAGTGGTTCTAATCCTTTCGGAATAAAAAATGTAAGTAATGATTTGGGAATTAGTCCTACCTATACTTGGTCAACTTCCACCATGACCAATATCTTAACCATGAGTTACAATTATAGTAAGTACGATGAAAGAGATGTTAGCACGGGCATTACAACCAGTAATAACACTCATACTGCTCTGCTGACCTATGTGCCCATATTTTTTAATAAAGAACTTACGCCGGATTTTAGTGTCTTATATTTTAAAAATACCTCTCCTACTTTTAAAATTTCTTTACTCACTTTGAGTGGAGGAGTGGGTTTCCCGATGGCAAAAAAGAAAATACAATTCAAAGGCCAATTGCAATATACTCTTGGGAAGTTAAATACATTTACTCCGAATAATAATTTAATCGCTTCATGTAATGTAGATTGGAAGATTAATAAAAAATTAAGTTGGAATCTTTTTTTATCAACCAACTATTATAAATATGGAGATGAATTAGGTTCAGTCCCTTTAATCGGTGCGAATTATTTAGAATCGAATTTGAAAACAGGATTACAATATAAATTTTAAAAAAGTAAATCATTCCACTTAAAAAAAGTAAGATGAAAAAATATATTCTATGGGTTCTAATTATTTTTTATGCATTTGCAGCCTCTGCACAATTAAATACCACACTCGAAGTACAAAACTCGCCCACTGCGGTATTGAGCCAATGGGCTACCAGCAATTATATTCTCAATTTTATTATCACCAAAATTGAACCCAACCCGCAAACAATTATTTTTAAAACAGAAATTAAACTCACCGATGGAACGGTGATTGCTACAACAGATGTTACGAAAGCAATGCCTATTATTATAAGAGCCGGTACTACGGTGTTTTATTGCAAGGATGTAATGCAACTACAGCTAATGATTTTTTCAGGAAAATATAGAACCATTTTAGAAAAAACAGGTAAGCTGCCTGCGGATAATTATCAGATATGTGTTCAACCTTTAAATGCAGAATCCTATCAGCCACTGGCAAATGTAAAATGCAAATATTTTAATTTAGTTGCGTTTCAACTCCCTTTTTTGGTAATGCCGCCAAACAATTCGGAATTAAATAAAACCGCAGCTCAGACTGCCATTACATTTCGTTGGACACCATTGACTCCCATAGCAAAAATTCCATCCTGTTATCGAATCCAAGTTTTTGAAATATTGCCTGATCAAAAACCCATGCAAGCATTAAGAAGTAATCAACCATTGTTAGATGAAATAGTAAGAGGACTTACCCAATATATCTGGCAGCCGAAATTGGTTTTTAATACTTCCGATTCTTTGCCTTCGCAATTTATTTGGACCATACAAACTTTAGATGAAAACAAACAACCGCTTTTACAAACAGATGGAAATGGTGAAAGTAGGAGTGAGCCTTTTGTGTTTTCAATTTCAGGGAAAAAATAATTTCTCTTCTATCTAAATTCTTTTCTGAAAATCTTTCATCTTCTGTTTTCTGTCCCAGCTGAGTCTCCTTCGTGGGACTCAGCGCGTTTTTATGAAGGAATTTAATTTCCCAGCTATCCTTAGTATTTCAAATTAAAAAAATCCTGCTGTCTGCATGTCTTTGACTACCGACAAATAAAAATAAAACGAGGCCACTCCAATTAAGAGCAGCCTCGCTTTTATAAACCAAAATGAAAAAAATAATTATCCTTCTGAAAAATATTTATGAAAATAAGGAATGGTTTCTATGCCTTTATAAAAATTCGCAAGTCCATATTTTTCATTAGGAGAATGTAGGTTATCGCTATCCAACCCAAATCCCATAAAAATAATTTTTACTCCTAACTCTTTTTCTAAAATTGAGCAAATAGGAATACTTCCTCCACCACGAACGGGTACGGGAGTTTTTCCAAAAGTAGTTTCAATGGCTTTTGCCGCGGCCTTATAACCTTTGCTGTCAATAGGCGTCATATAAGGTTCACCTCCATGATGTTCAAAAGCAGAAATAGTAACTGATTTTGGAGCAATTGATTTAAAATAATTCAATAGTTTTTCCGTGATTTTTTTTGAAGTTTGATTAGGAACTAATCGTGCAGAAATTTTTGCAGTGGCTTTAGAAGGTAAAACTGTTTTAGCTCCTTCACCTGTATATCCGCCCCAAATTCCATTCACTTCCAGCGTAGGTCTAATGCCGGTTCTCTCATTTGTTGTATATCCTTTTTCGCCCCATAATTCCGGTGCACCTACTTCTTTTTTATATTCTTCTTCATCGTAAGGAGCTTGGGCCATTAAGGCTCTTTCTTCGGGAGAAGCAATTGCTACATCATCATAAAATCCGGGAATGGTAATGTGATTATTTTCATCATGACAACCGGCAATCATTTTCGCCAAAATGGTAATTGGATTCGCTACAGCACCACCATAAGTGCCGCTATGCAAATCGTGGTCTGCGCCCGTAACTTCTACTTCTATATAAGACAAACCTCTCACGCCAATATCGAGTGAAGGATTTTCCATGCTCAACATCGAACTATCACTAATTAAGATCACATCCGCTTTGAGGAGCTCTTTATTTTCAGCAACAAATTTTCCTAAATTAGGAGAACCCACTTCTTCTTCGCCTTCAATTAAAAATTTAATGTTGGTCGTCATAGTGCCGGTTTTAACCATTGTTTCAAATGCTTTTACATGCATATAAAATTGGCCTTTATCATCTGCTGATCCTCTTGCATACACTTTTCCGTCTTTGATTACCGGCTCGAAAGGATTGCTGTGCCATAGTTCTAAAGGTTCTGCGGGTTGTACATCGTAATGGCCGTACACTAATACGGTTGGTTTATTTTTATCAATTATTTTTTCACCAAACACTACGGGAAAACCATCCGTTTGTAAAATCTCAGCTTTATCTGCACCCGCAGCTAATAAACTTTTCTTCACTGCTTCGGCACAAGTGAGCATATCTTTTTTGTGTTCGCTTTTTGCACTAACAGATGGAATGCGTAATAATTCCATCATTTCAGTCAAGAATCTTTCTTTATTTTTTTCTTGATATTCCTTCCATAATTCCATAATATATTGGTATTTAAATGATTGATGTAATCTAACAAATTTAGCACATTTGAATAGTATTTTATTTGTAAAAATATTTAATGAAATGAATAAAAAATTGCTCCAAAAATTTTCCTTTTAATCAAAGAGAATTATTACATTTGCGACAGATTGCTTTTCAATACATCAGCCTTTGTTTTAGTTGTATCATTTTTTTAAAGATGCCTCTATTACAAAGGCTGAGTCTATTTTAAGAAAGACTTAAAGCTGTAATAAATTACACTTCAGGAATTGCTTTTGTTGATCTGCCCCAAATTTTTTTCACACTGGCTTTTACTTTTTTTGAAACTCTGAAATAGTATTCTTTATTGAATAATTGAGAATCATGCATGGCCTTGTACGTGAGAAAAAATCCCACCGGTGAAAGGATGATAACCGGCAACCAAATTCCAAAAAATGGATTGAGGATGTGGTCTTTTGTAAATTTTTCTCCAAAAATATTGAGCAAATAAAATATCATAAAAAAGATTAGCGCCATCACCAAAGGCATACCCAATCCGCCTTTTCGAATGATAGAACCTAAAGGCGCACCTATAAAAAACATCACCAAGCAAGCGATAGAAAGAGATAATTTTTTATGCCATTCTACTTTATGTTGACGAATTTCTTCAGCTGTATTATCAATTTCTACTTGTGCTACATCAATAATATTTTTTGCACTACCCACTGCATTGATGGCCAAATCATTGACAATGGTTTTTAAACTATCAGGTATCAACGCATCAAAATTGTTAGTGGCTGATGAAACAGGAATTGTTTTCGCAGGAATAGGAGTGGAATTTTTGATGCTAACACTATCCTCTAATTGTGTTAATTTGATGTAAGGCTTTAAAGCAATTTCTGTATTATGCGAAAGCCGCATTGGAACTTTTTTAATAGAATCCAAGGCTACATTGATTTGCCGCATATTTTTCATGCGAATATTATTCATGAAAAGGCTGTCATTTGTTTTTTGCAAATTCAACTGACTTAGGTCAAATAATTTATTGTATTCTTTAAAATGAAGATTGATGAATTCTGTTTTATCAAAACTATTCGTGCCTTTTTCTTCATACCGATTTCCATTTTGTAATTTGAATTGAAGAAATCTTTTATCATTACTCATCGTCATTTTTCCTTTCTGGGAAATGATGGTATTATCTTGAAGCCCGTACGATTGTTCATAAATTAGTACATCGTGCAAAGTACTTTTATCTTTTTCTTTTTTCCCAACCTTGATTGAAAAACCCGTAAACCCGTTATAGAATACTCCATCTTTTAAATCAAACGCAGGGCTTTTTTCATAAATATCGTGATAGATAACTGCGAATTTTAAATTGGCAACGGGAGCAATATAATTAGCAAATAAAAATGCCACTCCGGAAAGAAAAAGCGACATAAAAAACAAAGGCCGCATAAATCTTAGTAGAGAAATTCCGGAAGATTTAATGGCCACCAATTCAAAATTTTCTCCCAATTTTCCAAAAGTCATAATGGAAGAAATTAAAATAGAAATAGGCAACGAAAGCGTTACCAGCGTGGCACTTGCGTAAACTAAGAATTCCATCAGCGTTACAAAATCCAAACCTTTTCCTACTAAATCATCAATGTATTTCCACAATATCTGCATCATAAATACAAATAGTGTGATAAAAAAAGTGGCAACAAATGGCCAGAAGAACGCCTTTAAAATAAGAGTGTCTAGTTTTTTTAAACATGTAATCGATTCAAAAAATGAGTGGCTCTATTTATAGAGAAATCATGGGCGCAAAAATACGTTTTTAAATGTAGGTGTTAGCGGATTGAATTTCTTTATTAAAAGAAATAAGGTTGGAATAAAAATCTCTTTTGAAGATGGGAGTATTTAACTACTGCCTAAGCGATGAAATAAATCTTTTACTTGGCTTTCCCAAAGTTGGCTTTGATCTTTGATGTCTTTCTTTTCAGCGAAATCATGAATTACTAAAATTGTTTGATTAGTAACTTCAGATTTTTCAATTCTGAATTCAAAATATTCATCTTTTGGAGAACCATCCCAATGAAAACGAATGAATTTATTTTCTTCTTTCTCCACCACTTCTGCATCTTCTTCAGAGCCTGACCATGAAAATGTAAATATATTATTACTGTCTGAAACCTTCTCTGCAAACCACTCCTGTAGCCCGGAAGACGTAGAAAGAAATTCGTATAATATGGTAGGTGAGCACCTTACCGGGTATTCCACTGTAAATTTAATTTTTTTACTCATCGTTTAATTTGTATCGGTTCTCATTATGTGCAAAATAGAAAATAAATTCACTATCCCAAATAATTTTAAGCCTTATTTAAAATTTTCTTTGCACAATTGTAATTCATTTTTGGAAAGAAATAAAAGAACTACTAAAAAACTTTTTTTTCGGAAGATAAAGGAAATTAAATCAATAAATGCTTGCTCCGGTTAATTTGTGATATTTTAACTATATCCATGAATTGGATAATTTTTGTCCTAATTTTTACCAATATATTTGTGCGGTATGAAGCAATATTATAAAATTGGAAAAATAGCTGCTACGCATGGTGTGAAAGGCCAATTAGTATTAAGTCATTCTTTAGGTAAAAAGACTTCGCTCCCCGGTTTAGAATGGATTTTTATCGAACAAAACAATAATGATTTTTTGCCTTTTTGTATTACAAATGCCAAAGCAAAAAATGACGATGAAACTTTTATTTTTATAGAAAATATCAACTCGAAAGAAGCGGCACAATTCATTTTGAAAAAAGAAGTTTGGATTGATGAAGCTGATTTCAAAAAATATTCTTCCGGCTCAGCACCCATATCCCTATTGGGTTTTACGGTTATTGATGAAGGTAAAATAATTGGTGAAATAATAGAAGTTATCGAACAACCTCATCAAGTTTTATGTAAAGTGATGTTAGAAAATAAAGAAGCATTGATTCCTGTGCATGAAGGTTCTTTAGAAAAAATGGATGTGAACAATCGACAATTGCATTTGAAAATCCCGGAAGGTTTATTAGATATTTATCGAAATAGTTGACGAGTGAAATGATAAATTGTATTGCTTAATTATTTTCTTTTCATCCCAAATATGATTGCACATTTTGATTTAGATTCTTTTTTTGCATCTGTTGAGCTGATTAAAAATCCAGAGCTCAAAGGGAAACCTGTAATAATTGGCGGCGATAGAATAAGAGGTATTGTAACCACTTGTACTTATGAAGCGAGGAAATTAGGAATTCACTCCGCCATGGCAATGAAAGTGGCGCTGCGACTATGTCCTACGGCAATCGTAATTCCGGGCAACTTTTCAGATTATGTGAAATATTCAAAATGGGTTACACAAATTATAGCGGATGCCGCGCCCTTATTTGAAAAAGCTTCTATTGATGAATTTTATGTGGATCTAAATGGCATGAATGTTTATTTTGATCCTTTAGAATGGACGATTGCGCTACGCGAAAAAATTATTAAGGAAACAGGATTACCGATTTCTTTTGGTATCGGAAAAAATAAATTAGTAGCCAAAATGGCCACCAATGAAGCAAAACCTAACGGTTTTTTACAAGTGCCCTTAGGAAAAGAAAAAGAATTTTTAGCGGCTTTATCTGTTGATAAAATTCCTGGAGTGGGAGAGCAGGCGAAAGAAATTTTAAATTATCATGGCTTCCATTTGATTGGCGATATACATAAAATTTCGTCATCGGATTTTGAAAAATTAGTAGGGAAATGGGGTGCAGAATTGTATCAACAATCGTTAGGAATTCATACTTCCATCGTTTCTCCTTATCGAGAATCTAAATCCATTTCTAACGAAAATACTTTTGAACAGGATACTGCCAATGTTGATTTTTTAATGAAAGAAATGGTGCATATGGTGGAAAAAATTTGTTTCTCATTAAGGAGCGAAGAAAAATTGGCGAGTTGTGTAGCCGTTAAAATTAAATACGCCAATTTTGAAACCGTATCGAAGCAAATGAGCATCCCATCTACCTCTGCCGATGATGAAGTGTTGGCGGTAGCTAAGAATTTATTTCATAAATTATATAATAAAGGAAAATTAATTCGACTCTTAGGAGTGAAAATTAGTAACCTTACTAACGATACCGTACAAACGAATTTATTTCAAAATACAGAAAAGAAAAATGTGCTTTATAAAACCATTGATGAAGTTAAAAATCGATTTGGTTCCGACTTGGTACACCGTGCTTCCGGACAATAAAATGCAGAAATTTTTAGATTCTTTTATTTTTCTTTAATTGTTGTAAAAGTGCGCGCATGTCTTTAGGTAAAGGAGATTCAAGCGTGTGATTTTTATTATGGATATCAGTAAACGAAAGCAAATGAGAATGCAAAGCCAAGCGATTCATGATCGGCCTTTCTTCTTCATCATGTTTACTTAATTTATATTTTTTCTTAAAGGAAGATAACATAATAGGTTTCCCATCTCCATAAACCGTATCGCAAATAATCGGATGACCAAGAGATTTTGTATGCACTCTAATTTGATGCGTACGGCCGCTATGAATATCAAATTGAACCAAAGAATAAATGCCGTAATTCTCAAGAACTTTATAATCTGTCAAAGAGGGTTTACCTTTTTTACTGATGATCATTTCTCCTTTTCGCGCCGGATGTTCTGCAATCGGTTCATTGATAGAACCCTCATCAGCAGAGAGATTGCCGCGAATGATTCCTAAATATATTTTTTCGATTTTTCTTTGTTCAAATAATTGAGAAAGATGTTTGTGCGTTTCTTCAGTTTTGGCAAATAAAATAAGTCCGCTTGTATCGCGGTCTAATCGATGTACGATAAATATTTTGCCATATTTACGTGTCAATAATTTATACAATGATAATTGCGTATCATCATGCCGATCAGGAATAGTGAGTAAGCCCGATTCTTTATCAATCGCCACAAAATCATCATTTTCGAATATGATCGAGTATCCTTTCAATTGATTATTTTTTGGATGCAGATTTATTTTCTTTTTTGGAATGATATCCTTCGCCACGAATATTTTTTTGTTGATTCATGTATTTAAGCTGGCGAACTTCTTTATCATTCAAATATCTCCAATGGCCGCGTTCTACATTTTTTTTAGTAAGATTCGCATACATTACCCTGTCTAATGCTTTTACATCGTATCCTAAATGTTCGAATATTCTGCGAACAATTCTGTTTCTTCCACTGTGTAATTCAATCCCAATGATCGATTTATCTTTTGCATCTACATAGCCTAAAGCATCGGCAAAAATTTCTCCATCTTCTAATTGAAGCCCTTTCAAAATTTTTTCGAAATCCGGTTTGGTTAAAGGTTTATCTAATTTTGCTTCGTATACTTTTTTTACATTAAAGCTAGGATGGGTAAGCTCTTGCGTTAATTCGCCATCATTGGTTAATAAAAGAACTCCGGAAGTATTTCTATCCAATCTTCCTACGGGATAAATTCTTTGATCGGTAGCTTTTTGCGTTAATTGTAAAACGGTTTTTCTATTTTGAGGGTCATCCGTGGTAGTAATATAATCTTTGGGTTTGTTGAGTAAAATGTACACTAAATTTTTACTGATGTGTAATTTTTTACCGTTATAATACACATCATCTTTTTCATTTACTTTAAAAGCAGGTTGTGTAATTACATTTTTATTTACCGTTACTTTCCCTTGAATAATCAACGCAACAGCATCTCTTCGAGAAGTAACTCCGCAATGAGCTATAAATTTATTAAGAGGCATTTCGCCAGGAACTACTTTCTTTTTTTCTACCGGAGATGTAGCTGAAGTGGCAGTGCTGATTATAGCCGGTTTTCCTTGAGGATATTTTTGTCTCTTATCTATCTTTTTTTCCGGAATAGGTTTTACTTCAAAGCCTCGTTGACGCGCCATTCTTTTGGCTTCGAAATGTTGTTCGATTTCAATGGCTCTTTGTTTTTTGGCTTTTTTCTTATCCTGCTTATGCTTCTCCTTTATGGCAGCATTGTTTTTTGGGTTGATAAATTTCTTAAAAGGATCTTGGCTCATAATGGGCTATTTGCTGTTTTGCAACAGTAGGTGAAGCGCAAAGGTAAATAATGTAGGTTAGTTAAATTTTTTTTTTTGACAAATTAGGGCTGTTTTAACACCGGCAAAATAATTTTTGAGGCATTTACTTTATCGTGAAAAATTCGAATTACAGATTTAATGAAATCAGAATCATTAGCTTCATAAATATTTAAAAACTTTTGTGGGTTGCGATCTACTAAAGGAAACCAAGAACTTTGAATTTGAATCATAATGCGATGGCCTTTCAAAAATGTGTGAGCTACATCAGGCAAAACCCATCTTATAGAGGTAATATCTCCGGGCACAAAAGGCTCGGGTTTTTCAAAACTATTTCTAAATTTACCTCGCATAATTTCTCCGCGTACTAACATTTGATAACCTCCCATCGGATAATTTTTATCATTTCCTTTCATGTGATCCGGATATTTAAAATCATCAGGAAAGACATCGATTACTTTCATCACGAAATCCGCATCAGTAGTGCTGATAGAGGCCATCAACTCAGCAATGATAGGCCCCGCAATGGTTACATTTTCATTAAGTACATCAGTTTGATAAGTCAATACATCTGCTCTTCGCGACGCAAATCGTTGATCGTCGGTCATGTATTCTCTTGTTCTTCTAAAATGAATATCTTGCGTGTAAGGCACAGGATGATTGGGATCGCTCAAATATTTATCAAATCTTTTTATCTCCATTGATTTAAGAAAAGGCGATAATTTTCCGTTCGAGCGGAGATAAAAATTTTCTTCTTCCATTTCTTTTGGAGGCCACTTGTCAAATCTTTTCCATTTATTTTCTCCGGTAAAAAATATGGTAGCTTCAGAAAGATTAGGTTCTTTTTTACCCAAGAGATAATGTTCAAAAAAAGGAATTTCTAAACTATCTTGATAAAAAGCAGAAGTATTGCTGCCGAATCTCACATTTCCTAAAAAACTTCCTTCGCGGCTCCATTGTCCATGATACCAGGGGCCCATAATAATTTTGTTATTCGTTTGTGGACTTTGAATTTCTGCAGCTTTATAAGCATTCCAAGCTCCAAAACAATCTTCTGCATCGAACAATCCGCCGACCCAAAGCATTGCCGGTTTAATGTTGTATAAAGCGTTACGCGCGTTGCGCTCTTGCCACCATGCATCGTAATTAGGATGCGCATATAAATCTTTCCAAAAAGGAATACTGTCTCCCATCAATGCAGCGAAATTTTTCAGTGCACCGGTTTTTAAATAAGCATTATAATTATCTTGAGAATTAAATGAAAATCCTCTGGGATAGGTAGTAGTGGGTTTAGGTCGAGGTTGACCAAAGAACGGATAAAATGAAAATGCATCCATAATAAAAAATGCCCCATTATGATGGAAATCATCGCCCATGAACCAATCGGTAACCGGAGCTTGAGGGCTTACGGCTACTAACGCAGGATGGTTGCTCAGTGCGGCTTGTGTGGAATAAAAACCGGGATAGGATGTGCCAAAAACTCCTACTTTTCCATTATTATTCGGAATATTTTTTACTAACCAATCGATGGCATCATAAGTATCGCTTGCTTCATCAATTTCATTTCCTTTTTTATTTTTATTGAAAGGCCTTACATCCATAAATTCGCCTTCGCTCATATATCTTCCTCTTACATCTTGTGTTACAAAAATGAAATTATCTTTTGCATATTTTATTTTATAAGAATTCCAAATAGGAGTAAATTTCTCCACGCCGTACGGTGCGCATGAATATGGAGTGCGAGTCATCAAAAAAGGATGCGCTGCACTTTTGTCTTTAGGAACATAAATGGAAGTGAATAATTTAATGCCATCACGCATAGGAATCATCACTTCCGATTTGGTGTAATTATTTACAAACCAAATGCTGTCTGCATTCTGACTGAATGATGTAAAAGCAAAGGTTACTAAGACAAAAAATGAAATCAACTTTTTCATGCATGAATTTATTTATCCATTAAAAATACAAAAAAATTAACGGCATTACAATCAAGAAGAAAAAGAAAGCGATTATTTGACTTTAGTCACTTTTAAAACGTTTGTGGGCAAATGAAGATTCACCGGTGTACTTCCGGTATTTACTACCACGTCGCCGGATTTTAAGAAACCACGCTCTTTCAAAATACCGATTTGATCTGAAAAAATTTCGTCCAAACTTTCTTCTTCATCATAAAACAAAGCACGAACTCCCCAACTAAGACTTAGTTGATTGATCAAACTTTTTTCTTTACTAAAAACATACAAAAGCGATTTAGGACGATAACTGCTGAGCATGAAACCTGTGTAGCCACTGGCGGTCATGCCAATCAATACATCCGCTTTTACATCTGCGGCGAGTTTGCAAGCACTATAACAAATGGCATCACTTAAAAAAGAAGGTGAGTGAGGTTGTGGTGCTAAAATATCATCTCTGTTATAATCGTAAGCAGTTTTTTCAATTTCCAAAATGATTTTACTCATCGTTTCAATCACCAACGTAGGATGTTGGCCTGTAGCGGTTTCTCCACTAAGCATTAATGCATCAGCACCTTCTAAAACGGCATTCGCGACGTCGGTAATTTCACTTCTGTTAGGCTTTATGCGATCCATCATACTCTCCATCATTTGCGTAGCCACAATCACGGGTTTTGCACGATGCATACATTTTCGAATAATTTCTTTTTGAATCAAAGGCACTTTTTCTACCGGAAGTTCTACACCTAAATCACCACGTGCAATCATAATGGCATCGCTTTCAATAATGATATCGCGAATATTCATTACTGCTTCGGGCTTTTCTATTTTGGCAATAACTTTCGCTGTGCTGTTTCTATTTTTTAAAATGGTTTTTAAACCTAAAATATCTTTTACTTGTCGAACGAATGAAAGTGCTATCCAGTCTACTTCTTGGTCGATGATAAAATCTAAATCCGATAAATCTTTTTCAGTCAATGCAGGTAATGAAATTTTTGTATCGGGCAGATTCAATCCTTTTTTAGAAGAAAGAATTCCTCCGATAATAACTTCTACTTCCACATTATTATTGGGTAAAATATTGGTTACGCGTACCTCCAATTTTCCGTCATCAATTAAAATAATATTTCCCGGTTCCACATCTTTATGAAGATTAGGATAGCTCACATAAATTTCATTTTTGTTACCTATGCATTTATTGTTACTGAAAATTAATTTATCTCCCGGATCAATTTGAAGCGCGTTATTCTCAATTTCACCAACTCTTAATTTAGGACCTTGCAAGTCTGCCAGGATAGCAATATTGAAAGGTAGCGTGTCATTGATTTTTTTTATAAGTTTTATAATTCGCGCTTTATCTTCTTGCGTTCCGTGCGAAAAATTCAAACGAAAAACATTTACTCCGGCTTTTACTAAATTCACTAATGCTTCATAATTATCACATGCCGGACCTACAGTTGCCACTATTTTAGTTTTCTTCACCGCATGATCGTAGCCCGCTTTATTATCCATTTCACGGTGTAGGTATTTTGTAAGGTCTTTTGTCATTTCATTTATTTTATGCCTTTTTAAAAGGTCTTTAATTACATTTTAAGAAGATAGTATTTTTACAATCTTAATCCATTCTTGATCTATTTTCTGTTTATTTTTTACGGCTTGGTTTAAAGGAGTATAATGCATTTTATTATTAACTATTCCAACGAACACATTGAATTTGTTTTCTCTCAAACACTCTACAGCAGCGTATCCCATTCTGCTGGCGATAAGTCTGTCAAAACAAGTAGGCGAGCCTCCTCTTTGAATATGACCTAAGATACAAACACGTAAATCTTGTCCCGGAATTCTATCTTTAATTATTTTAGATAACTCATTGGCCCCGAATTTTTCACCTTCTGCTACGATGATTATATTGACTAATTTTTTTCTGCCGTGTTTTTCTTTTAGAGTAGTGATCAGATCTTCAATGTCAGTTTCTCTTTCGGGAACTAAAATATTTTCTGCGCCTGTTGCAATTCCACTGTGCATGGCGATGTAACCCGAATCACGCCCCATCACTTCTACAATAAAAAGACGATCGTGCGCATCTGCGGTATCCCGTACTTTATCGATTGCTTCCACGGCTGTATTTACGGCTGTATCAAAACCAATAGTAAAATCAGTACCGGCGATATCTTTATCAATTGTACCCGGTAGCCCAATACATGGGATATCATATTCATTGCTGAAAGTTTGAGCACCTCTAAATGAACCGTCACCGCCAATAATTACCAATCCTTCTATTCCAAATTTTTTGAGATTGGTATAAGCGATTTTTCTTCCTTCGGCTGTAAGAAATTCATTGCATCGTGCCGTTTTTAATATAGTTCCTCCTCGCTGAATAATATTCGCTACACTCTTGCTCTCCATTTTTATAATATCACCTTCTACCAAACCGGTATAGCCGCGCATAATTCCAAACACTTCCATTCCATGATAAATTCCCGTACGGACTACGGCTCTGATGGCAGCATTCATACCCGGTGCGTCTCCACCGGAAGTAAGAACACCTATTTTAGAAATAATTCTCTTCTCCAAAGGATGATTAATTTATGTTTTTTCCGGTGATTAATGTGTCAAATTTACACATTTTATCCTAGAAGTAAATAAAATTCAAAATTAACCTTTTTGGATTTTAACCCTAAAAATTTTTATAAACGAAAGAAATCGACTTTTAAAAATTTCAAAATGAAGAAAAAGGAATTGGGCAAATAGTATTTTTTATTTTTTTTCAAAATAATTGAATTGGGATTGTTTGTTTTTATTCTAACATCTTTATCTTTCCATCTTCTACAACCATAAGTTGTTGGAGCTTTTTAATTCAATAATATTTAGCATTATGGCCAATCCTCTTTTTCGAAAAAAAAGTATTACTGCAATTTTAGCTGATGCGCAATCGGGTTTATCTGATGCGACGCATTCTGCTTCAGGATTAAAAAAAGTTTTAACCGTACGAGATCTAACTGCTATGGGTATTGCGGCAGTGGTTGGTGCAGGAATTTTTTCTACCATAGGAAATGCGTCTTATCAAGGCGGGCCGGGTGTTTCACTATTATTTATTATTACAGCTGTTTGTTGCGGATTTTCTGCATTATGTTATGCCGAATTTGCCTCTCGTATTCCGGTAAGTGGAAGTGCTTATACCTATGCCTATGCTTCATTTGGTGAATTAATTGCTTGGATAATTGGTTGGGATTTATTGATGGAATACGCTATTGGAAATATTGCAGTAGCCATTTCTTGGAGTCAGTATTTTGTAAATTTAATGGAAGGGTTACATCTTCATATTCCTTCTTATTTAACTACCGATTATTTAAGTGCTTCCCGAGGATTTAAAGAAGGAGCTGCTTCATTGGCCGGCGGTGGTAATTTAGAATCACTTACACAAGGTGTGCGCTCAGGATATGAGGCGTGGAGTACTGCACCTCAAATTGGAGGGTTAAGATTAATTGCAGATATACCGGCTTTAGGGATTGTGTTCTTAATTACTTGGTTAGTTTATATTGGAATAAGAGAAACGAGAAAGGCAACCAATTTTATGGTAGGTTTAAAAATTATTATTCTGTTAGCTGTGATAGCAATTGGGTTTTTCTATGTAGCTCCCGAAAATTGGAGTCCATTTTTACCAAATGGTTTTGGTGGAATGATGAAAGGTGTTTCTGCTGTATTCTTTGCCTATATTGGTTTTGATGCTATTTCCACTACCGCCGAAGAATGTAAAAATCCTCAACGAGATTTACCTCGCGGGATGATTTATTCGCTTATTATTTGTACCGTTTTGTATATCTTAATTGCTTTGGTTCTTACCGGAATGGTTTCTTATAAAGAATTAGAAGTAGGAGATCCATTGGCCTTTGTATTCAAAAGAGTGGGCCTTGATAAGATAAGTTATATCATTTCTTTTAGTGCGGTAATTGCTACTGCTACCGTGTTATTGGTTTTCCAAATGGGACAACCCCGAATTTGGATGAGCATGAGCCGCGATGGTTTGCTACCAAAGGCTTTTAGCCGTATTCATCCTAAATATAAAACGCCTTCATTTGCCACCATTGTTACCGGATTATTTGTGGCGATACCCGCTTTATTTATGAACCTCACTGAGGTGACTGATCTCACAAGTATCGGAACTTTATTTGCATTTGTTTTGGTGTGCGGTGGAGTATTATTATTGCCGAAAAGAGGACCGAATGAAATGAAACCAAAATTTCAAATTCCTTATGTGAATTCCCAATTTATAGTGCCGATACTTTTTATTGTAGGTGCACTGATATTTCATAAAAATTTCTTAGGGCTGTTTGATTTTACAGAAGGTTGGGACGTTTTTAAAGATAAACTTCCTTTTTTCTTATTTGTAATTCTTTCAATAGCCTTGACTATCGCCTGTTTCATTAAAAAGCTTTCTTTAATTCCGGTGTTAGGTTTAGCAAGTTGTTTTTATTTAATGACGGAGTTAGGCTATACCAATTGGATGAGATTTTTAATTTGGTTGTTAATTGGTCTGGCTATTTATTTCTTGTATAGTAGAAAACATAGTAAGCTTGGAAATCATCCGCATGAGGAGAAAGTCAATTTAGATGCGCCTATAAATTAGTATTCATGGTAAAATTATTCTTCAATTGTAAAGAAAGTACCTTTGATGAATGAAGTATCAGATTGGTGATAGAATATTGCTCTTACATTCTAATGAAGAAGGAAAAGTAATAGATCTACTAAATGAAGAAATGATTTTAGTAGAGGTAGAAGGCATACAATTTCCTGTATATAAAGACCAGATTGATTTTCCTTATTTCAAGAATTTTACTGAGAAAAAATCAGGTCCAAAAAAAAATTGAAGATGTATTCCAAAAAGAGAAGAAGAAGGATATTCGATTTGAAAATACATTAGCTAATTCCGGTGTTTGGATATCCTTTCGTCCCATTTTTGATAAGGATGTTTTTGATGATGATGTGGTAAAAAAAATTGAAATTCATTTACTCAATCACAACAACGAGCCTTATCATTTCAATTACCAAATACATTTCAAACATATTTCTGATTTTCAATTATCTGATGAAATATTGGCTGCGAGTGATTTTCATCTTCATGATATAGATTTTGAAGAAATGAATGATGCTCCAAAATTTGAGTTTGATTTTTCATTAATTCAAACCAATAAAAAAAAAGGCTGCGCATTTTGAAACTACTTTTAAACTAAAAGCAAAAACTTTATTTCAAAAAATAGAAGAGATGCGATTCAATAAAGAAAATTCATTTTCATTTCAATTATTTGATACTTATCCTGATAAAATCGAAGAGATCATTCCTGATTATAATTATGCAAAAGGTGCACTGTATGATGTCAATAGAATCAAAGAAAAATTAGCGTCACCGCGCTCTGTTATTGATTTACACATTGAGAAATTAACTGACGAATGGAAGAAGTTGAGCAATTTTGAAATCTTGACGATTCAATTAAATTATTTTGAAAAATATTATCAATTGGCAGTTGCACATAAACAACCCAATTTAATTGTAATTCATGGAGTGGGAACCGGAAAACTAAAAAATGAAATTCATGAGATATTGCATTTTAAGAAGGAAGTGAAAAGTTTTGCCAATCAATACCATCCTAATTTTGGATTTGGTGCTACAGAGATTTTTTTCCAATACTAATTACGTTTCATAGATTCATTTGTATCTTTGCATCATTGCAAATCGGGTTATCGCTCTAATTTTTTTTTAGGAAAAATTAGGGAGGAAAGTCCGGCCAGCGTAGAGCAACACACCGGTTAATAGCCGGTTCTGATTTTTATCGGAAAGATAGTGCCACAGAAAATAACCGTCATCACAGCAATGTGGAGATAAGGGTGAAAATGTGAGGTAAGAGCTCACAACTTTGGTAAGTAATTATCCAAGTGGGTAAACCTTGTGTGCTGTAATGCCATGTATATTTCAGTTTGTGTAAGCAAGGTAAGCGGCTCGTTTACTTTTTAATGTAGATTCATCTGCATTAAGAGCGGGAAAGGGTAGGCAGCAAGATTGTTGCAGTAATGTAACAGCAAGATAAATGATAGCCATTTCATGTTGATTAAATCTTTATGAAATACAGAATCCGGCTTATAGATTTGCAATATTTTTTTTAAAAGGGTAGTCTGAAAATGATTGCCTTTTTTTATTTCTTTTTGAAATTCTATTTCTTCGAGGAGCATTTCCATTTAGTATCTCATTTAAATAAATGTCTTTAACAAAATAGCGATGGAAGAATTCATGATTTCAAGTATCTTCGCAGCCCAAAAAACAGCTCTTACAAATGCTAAGCAGAAGAAATATCAGAGTAAAAGTAATGCAGACGCTATACAGTGTAGAATCGCTTAATAAAATTACTCGACCGGGAGAGCCGCTTCAGATACTTCAAAAAAAATTAGAACAATCGCAACAATTATTCGCTTACCTGATTAATTACATATTGGAAGTAGCCTTATATGCAGAGAAAGATGCGATTCATAAAGCAGGAAAATATTTGCCTTCTGAAAGTGATTTGCAAACGAGTACCAAAATTTCCGGAAATGAAATAGTATGGGCCGCTTTGGAAAATCTAACTTTAAAAAAAACAATTGAAGACCATAAAATAAAATATTTGGTAGATAACGATTTGGTGAAAAAAAGTTATTTGCAGCTATTACAATCTCCGGAATATAAAAACTATATCAACGAACATTCTCGTGATAAAAAATCCGAGAAAAAAATATTGGAATATATTTTTTCTGAATTAATGATTTCCAACGAGGATTTTCTAAACGATGTAGAAGGAAAATTTATTCATTGGGATGATGATGCAGAAGTCTTAATTCTTTTAGTAAGCCAATTTTTGCAAAAGCCCACTCAGTTTAACTTACAAGAAATAGTAAGTAAAGAAAAAATAGATTTTGCACAAGATCTTTTAGAAGCAGTGATTGATAAAAATGATCTGTGTCTGGAAATTATTAAACCCAAATTAAAAAATTGGGATTCAGAAAGAATTGCCGCATTAGATCTGATTTTAATTAAAATGGGAGTGTGCGAATTTTTATATTTTGAGACGATTCCTACCCGAGTTACGATCAATGAATATATTGATTTGGGAAAAGAATATAGTACGGAACAAAGCGGCCATTTCATCAATGGTATTTTAGATAATATTAGTAAAGATCTAAGCGCACAAAACAAAATTCACAAGAAGAATTTTAAAAATAGCACATTATAATATCTTTGAAAAAATGAGCATCATGAAGAAAATAATTTTATTAATTGTAATAGCAGCATCTATTGTTTCCTGTGATATCAGAAAAAACGATAAGCAAGGCAATCCTATTTCTGCCAATAACACGACTGATACTACTTCCGTTCAGATGATTGATTCAGTGTACAATTTTGGAAAAGTAAGTGATGGAGAAAAGGTAGTATTTAGTTATCGGTTTAAAAACACAGGAGAGAAACCATTGGTTATTTCTGCTGCTAATGCGAGTTGTGGCTGTACCATTCCCGAAAAACCTGAAGAACCTTTAATGCCCGGCGAGACAGGAGTGATAAAAGTAGTTTTTGATAGTAAAGGAAGAGTAGGACCGGTGCAAAAAGAAATCAATGTAATTTCCAATGCAGTTCCCAAATTTCCTATTTTGCAATTAGTAGGCGAAGTGCTTCCAAAACAATAAACAATAATTTTTTTATAACCGCTGTAAAAACAGCAATCAAAACAAAAACAATGAATTTAGCAACAGTATTTTTATCAATGGGTGCCGGTGGCCAAGGCGGTGGCGGTTTTCAATTTGTATTTTTAGGTCTGATGATTGTGGTATTTTGGATGTTTATGATTCGTCCACAAGCAAAAAAAGCCAAACAACAAAAGCAATTTTTACAGTCTATGCAAAAAGGTGATAAAGTAGTTACCATTGCCGGAATTCATGGCACTGTCAATAAAATAAATGAAGATGGAACTTTCATGTTGGAAATCAATCCGGGTTCTTACATCAAAATGGAAAAGAGTGCAGTAAGTATGGAAATGACTGCCAATGTGAATAAAGTAGCTACTACAGCGGCTCCAATCAAATAATTTTCTAAAAGGTATGATACGGAAGCGAACAACATCTTTGATATCATACCTTTTTTATTTTTTAAAAAATGCGTATGCTTCGTATCGGCTTAACCGGTGGTATCGGAAGTGGCAAAACCACTGTGGCGCGTATTTTTGCGACCTTAGGTGTTCCTGTTTATGATGCAGATGCTGCCTCTAAAAAATTGATGATTGAAAACCGGGAAGTAAGAAATAAAATTATTAAGGCATTTGGTGAAGAAGCTTATCATCATCATGAATTAAATAGAAGTTTTTTAGCGGAACAAGTTTTTAATAACAAAGAAAAATTATCACTTTTAAATTCTATAGTACATCCGGCTACTATTGCGGATGCCGATAATTGGATGCGTGATCAGAAAGCACCTTATGCAATTAAAGAAGCGGCGTTAATTTTTGAAAGTGGCTCACAAAAAAATTTAGATAAAGTAATCGGTGTTTCCTCTCCGCTACATTTAAGAATTCAACGAACCATGCTGCGCAATGGCATCTCAGAAAAAGAAGTAATAGAAAGAATGAATAATCAGATGGACGAAGAAACTAAAATGAATCTTTGTGATTATATCATTGTAAATAATGAAGAAAAATTGTTGATACCACAGGTGATAGCATTACACGAAAGATTACTACTTGCCCCAACGCCGATTTCTAATTAAAGCTCAGTTTTATTTTTTGAGTAGGAATCTTATTTACTAAGGAATGAAAATTATTACGTTTCAAATGAAATTAGTTCTTATTATTCCTATTCACATACCATGAGTGTACTTGAGTTTTAAAGACATTTTGTCCTCCATCCTTGATATATTTAAGTCGTACAGTGGATATTGCTTTATCTTTTGATGATGCACCCATTATACCTGATCTGATAAAACGACCTTGAAGGTCTCTTCCTACTATAAAAGCCCACCAACCTACGGTATAATTTTCGAGATAGTTATAGCATCTGGTTCCACCAACTTCTCTGCACGAGTTGAGTGACATTTTTTTTAATTCTGCCATAGAGTAGTGCTCATTTTTAGCATTATAAGCATAGGCGAAAGCCCCGGTTTCTTCACAAATAGAGATGGAACATTGAGCAGATGATGAAAATGGTGCAAAGCCACATATGAGAATAGTCAGAAGCATAAGCGAAAAAGGTAATTGTTTCATGGTGTATATATTTTATAATTATATAGTGAAAGTATTTAATAAAATTGATTTATACAAATTTTTTTTAAATCTTTTGACGATTGCGTTTTCCATAATATAAATAAAAAGAAGTTGCACTATTAATGCAACCTCTTTTTTATTTTTTAATAATTAAACTACTAATTTGGTGGGGTTAAAGTAACAGGTTGAGTTCTATAAGCCTTAACTGACCTACCGTTCTGTATAGCAGGCGTCCAATTTGGCCCTTTCCTTATCGCATTTAACGCTATTTCAGCCAATTTTGAACCTTTCATATTTAATGCTTGTACATCACTTACATTACCATTTACATCTACCACAAAGCGTATGTTGACTGTTCCATAATCTTCATCTGTGAACTCATCCAATTCCGCTGCTATAGATTTTGTTACGTACTTATTCCATGCATCAGGGCCGCCGGGAAATTTCGCATCAATTTCTACAATTATTAAAGGTTTATCTGCTTCGTCTTTTTTTTGAAAGGGAGTTGAGGTTATGGCACTTCCCTTTATTTCTGAAGGTGGTAAAACAATTTTAATATTTTTTAATCCCTCCACAGTTTTTGAATCGATTATGGATTCTTCTATTTCTTTAATGTCCGGTGGAGGTTGTAATACTTGGTCGTTTTTCACCACTTTTATTCGAGTAAATTGAACTGTTTGAACTTTCGGTAACGGTAATTTTCTCGGTACTGGAGGTGGAGGCAGTTGCTCGTCAGGCTTTATATTTTTAGGTTTTGTTTCGTCAACAAAAATCGATTTAATTTTTTCTTGAGGGGTAAGATGATTCGAAAGAGCATTTGCGAGAATGAGGAGCAATATAAGCGTGATGGTAAGAAACATGGCAATACCAATCCTTTTATTGTACGTCCTGCGTAATTCATACGCACCATACTCTTTATTTTTTCCGTCGAAGATGATATCAAGAATATCCGATTGTAAAATTTGGCTTTGTTCCATGATATGTAGTTTAGGTTTTAAAAAAGTAATGCTTGGTACTTTATCTATCTATTTTTTTTTCTAACATCCTGATTAATTTATCTTCTCCCACTTTGGTTGATTGTTTCTTTCTTACTTTTCCTAACACCGACACTTTGTTTACTAAGATTATCTTTAATTAATATCTCCGCCATAATTGTAAATTTTAGTTTTTTTTTATGCCTTCTTGTTATATAGATACTTTATTTCTTAATTTCCATATCGCCATATAAATTAAGTTTAGTAGTTTAATTTCTTTTTTAGGGGCATAAAAAAAGCCCGCATTATTATGCGAGCTTTTTATTTTTTAATAAGTATCTACTAATCAGGAGGAGTTAAAGTAACTGGCTGAGTTCTATAAGCTTTTACTGATCTACCGTTCTGAACAGCAGGTGTCCAATTCGGTCCTTTTCTAATAGCGTTTACTGCTATTTGAGCCAATTTAGATCCTTTCATATTCAATGCTTGTACATCACTCACATTACCATTCACGTCTACCACAAAGCGTATGTTCACAGTTCCATAATCTTCATCTGTGAACTCATCAATTTCTGCAGATATGGCTTTCGTTACGTACTTAGCCCAAGCACCGGGTCCTCCGGGGAATTTAGCATCAATTTCTACCTTAGTAAAAATTTCATCCGGATCTTCCTTTTTCTGTACCGGTGCGGTAACTACATTACTACCTTTGATATCGGAAGGTGGTGCCACGATACCGATATCTTTCACTCCTTCTACAGTTTTCAAATCAATTTTTGATTCTTCAATCTGTTTAATTTCTGGTGGTGGTTTTACCACTTCTTCATCTTTCACCACTTTTGGTGGAGTAAATTGTACTGTTTGAACTACCGGCGGTGGAGGTAATTTTGGAGGTGGTGGAGGAGGCGGCGGTGGTGGCTCATCCGGGTTCACCTTCGTTAAATTGGTTTCGTTCACTATAAGAGGTTTTATATCCTCTTTAGTCGAAAGGTTACTCGAGATAGCATGAGCGATAAGGAGAAGAAGCATAAGAGCGATGGTAAAACCTACGGCTATACCTATTCTCTTGTTGTACGTCCTGCGTAGTTCGTACGCACCATACTCTTTATTCTTTCCGTCGAAGATGATATCAAGAATGTCCGATTTTAAAATTTGACTTCTTTCCATGAAAAATTAATTTTTGTGTTTCATTTATTAAATGATTTTAGAGCAAGTGTTATTGAACACCTCCGGCTTTTTCTGTCAACTGAATTAGATTATACTCATCTGCTGTGGGATCTACCATAGCATATTTATTAATATCATTGATATTCATTTCGTCGAGTACATCTACTGCATTTTTATAACTCGCATCTTTATCAGGTTTAATGATAATGAAAAGGTCATCTGCAGGTGTTTTTCTTTTTTTCTCTAAAATAATATTTCTTACATCCTTATATCCGGTTGTTTGCATTGTAGTAGGATCACTTCCATAATAATAGTAAATGATATTTCCTTTGCCTAACATAAGTGTAAGTGAACCTGATTCTTTCACCTTTGTGTCATCATCCTGTGTTTGAGAATCTTTTGGCATATTAAGATTCATAGAGGTTGGTTGAGACATGGTAGTAGTGAAAATGAAGAAGGTAATCAATAAGAATCCTAAATCCACCATTGGAGTTAAATCCACTTTGGTTGATTGTTTCTTACTTTTTTTGACACCAGGCCCTTTCTTGCCACCGTTGTCTTTAACTTCCATTTCTGCCATAGCTGTAAAATTTTTCTTTTTAAAATTGATGTCTATTATATAGACGCATTATTTGTTTTTTTCCATACCGCCTGACATATTCTTTTTCCATAATTCACTTCCTTCGGGAACTTGCGCTGCATTGGTAACGAGGCTGTATTTAAACACTTCGTTTTTCTTAAATGCATTAATTACCGATTTGAATGTTGGATATTTAGAACCATTGTCGCCTTTGATCAACCAACTAACTTGTTTCCCTTGACTTGCATTTACAGCTGCTGTAATCCATGATAATAACTCATTATTGGTACTATCATAGGGTATTCCTTCTAAATTGGTTTTAGAGAGTTGATCAGGAGTTAATCTTGTAAATTGATTTAATTGACTCAATGGAACTCCTACAAAAGAAGCTTTTTGGAAAGCGGCAATGTCTTCGGGTGAGAAAGTAAGATTTCTTTGTTTCGCAACATCTTCTAACACTTCCTTTTTCATATTATCGTCCATATCGATATACACCTTATTGTCTTTATCAATGGTCACATTAAAAAAGTCTTTTTGAGGTGCATGTTTATTAGATACAGAAGATGGAGTAACGACTGCTACTGCTTCTGAGGGTTTGAACTGTCCTACCAATATAAAAAAGGTTAATAAAAGAAATGCAACGTCACACATGGCTGTCATGTCAACATGTGTACTTCCTTTTTTTATTTTGCCTCTGGCCATTTTTATTTTTTTTATTGTTAATTAGATTCAACATTTGAAAAATTCCACAAAACTATTTGTATAGTGATGCAAAACTTTGTGTTAATGTGAAACCTGATTCATCAATGCCATAAGTAATACCATCAATTTTGGTAGTAAATATGTTATAAGTTACAATGGCTAATGCAGCTGAACCGATTCCTAATGCAGTGTTGTAAAGTGCTTCCGCAATACCGATAGATAATTGTCTGGTAGCTTCTCCACCGCCTGATTCACCTAAGTTACTAAATGCACGAATCATACCCATTACTGTTCCTAACAAACCGATCAAAGTAGATACAGATGCTAACGTAGAAAGGAAAACCAAATTTTTCTCCAACATAGGTAATTCCAATGCGGTAGCTTCTTCTACTTCTTTTTGAATAGCCAATACTTTTTGTTCGGTAGTTAATTCTGTTTCGGTCATCATTGCTTTGTATTTACGCAAACCGGCTTTCATTACATTTCCTACAGAACCTTTTTGTTTGTCGCATTCTGCAATTGCAGCATCTACGTTTTTATCTGCTAAGAAAAATTGAACTTTTCTTACAAACTCTGCATTAGATCCTTTACCATTTGCTTTTGCGATAGTTAATGCTCTTTCAATTACGAATGTGAACACGATTAATAAACATCCAATAAGAATTGGTACAATAATTCCTCCTTCATAAATACCTGCTAATGCGCTTTTCGGACCTTTATGATCAGGCCAAAAACCTCCATTCATATCGGGCTCAGAAAAATTTCCATTTGCGCCAATTAAATAACGCCAAATAATGTAGCCTAACACTACACAAATAATAGGTGCAAGTAATGAAATAATATTACTTGATTTTTTTGCTTGAACCGAAGTGGTTGCTTTCACTGAAGAATTTGCAGTTGATTTAAGATCTGCCATGTTGTTGGGTTTTTTTAATGTTTAAATTTAAAAATGTTTTCTAAATATAGCCTATTGTTTTTTTTTTCGAAAAAAATTGATGGTAGTCTATATTTTTTTATCGAGGGCACAAGTTAATAAATTAATCGAATTTGTGCTTACTCAAAAAAAGATTCCTTATCAATTTATTTCAACGAAGAACAATATCGTGCAATTAAAGGAAATTTTATTTAAAAAGCCGAAAATTTTATTGTTTTTATTTCTAATTTAAAAAATTCGAGAAAAATGTAAGTCCTTATCGTAGTTTTAAAATCAGTATTAAAAATTTATTCGTATCTCAAAGCCACAATTGGATCCAATTTAGAAGCTTTAACGGCAGGATATAATCCTGCAAAAAGTCCAACGGCTGAACAAACTACTACTCCAATAATTACCCAATTCCATGGCACTACAAATCCTGTATTTAAAAAGAGCCCGACTACATTGCCTACAATAACTCCGAGGATAATACCAAATATGGCTCCAATTAAACTTATTAATACCGATTCGAATAAAAATTGTTGACGAATACTTTTGCTTTTTCCGCCAATTGCTTTGATTAATCCAATCTCTCTGGTACGTTCATTTACGGATACGAGCATGATATTCATTAATCCTATTGCAGCTCCAAATAAAGTGATCAATCCGATAAAAGCAGCAGCAGTAGTAATAGAACCTAAACTATTAATAAACATTTCGGCCAAGCTATCACTTTTGGTGATGTAAAAATTACTTTCGTCGGTTACTTCTAATTTTCTAATTGGCCTGAAAGTGCCTGTAGCATCTGCGATTGCGGGTTCTAATTGTGAAATATCACTAACGGAAACACTGATTCCGAACGAAGTATTATCTGTGGGATAAAACCTTCTAATATTATTGTAGGTGGTAATTACAATATTATCGGAACTGAGAAAAGCACTTGTTCCTTTGTCTTTTAAAACTCCAATAACACGATAATTATTACCGCCTACTTTTATGTTTTTATCTACTGCGCGAGCAATATTTTCTCCATAAAGAGTTTTGGCCACACTATATCCAATGATGCAAATACTGCTTCCGCTTTGCACATCCATTTTATTAAAATTTCGTCCGGCAGCAAGAGTATATCCTCCTTGTCCGATATAATTTTCATCAGCTCCTATCAAAGAAATATTTGGATTCGATTTTACTTTATCATTACTCACAATTACTTGCCCCACGCCAATTACAATCCCAACTTTGCCGGGAAAATTAAATCGTTCTTTAAAAAGTTTTGCTTCTTGGTACGTGATAATTTTTCTTGCGTTAGAAGATTTTTCTCTTAAAGATTTGGTTGATTTTTTCTTTATCTCTCTCGAACCTCCCATTCTCATATTCGATTCTCTATATCGAATACTAAATGAATTGGCACCCATAGTAGAAAAGCTTTCTGCCAAACTTTGATTCATCGCGGCAATAGCAGTAACGATTCCAATCAATGCCATGATACCAAAAGCAATGATGGCAACAGTAATGCCTGTACGAAGTTTATTACTTTTTATAGTTCGAAACGATAAAGAAAGAGAATCTTTTAATTGCATTTAATCCTACATTAGGGTTGGTAAAGTTAATTCAACTTAAAGTAATTTTTCTACCATTCCTGTATTAATAGTATATCCAATCGATCACTAAGCCGGGAACAACACCAATTAAAATTATCAATGCCACCGTGAGATAAAGTAAAAATTTAAACGAAGAAGAAACTTCTATATTTTCATTCACTCCTTCTTTTGGCTCTTTAAAATAAATTGCTTGAATTACTTTAAAATAATAATACGCGCCCACTGCTGCACATAGAACTGCAAAGATCACCAACCATAAATGATGGCCATTTAGTACGGCTCCCATAAGTACGTAAAATTTTCCTGTAAAGCCTGCTGTGAGCGGAATACCGGTTAATGATAATAAAAAAATAGTAGCAGGAAAAGCCAATGCGGGATATTTTTTTCCAAAGCCATTAAAGCCCTCAATGGTATAATCACTCAATTTAATTAAGATAGCAAAAATGCCGATGGTAGCAAGACTGTAAGCAACCGAATAAATTAATAAGCCTTCTTTGGCTAATGCGTTCATGGCAAAAAGTGTAAACATCATAAAGCCTGCATGAGAAATACTCGAATAGGCCAACATTCGTTTTACACTTTGTTGAAATACGGCAGTAATATTTCCAATCAATAATGTGGCGGCAGTAATTACTACAATCAACATTTGCCATTGCGATTGCATGGTGCCGAATGCATTTTGAAATAAACGGAAGAAGGCGATGAAGGCCGCAATTTTTACAATGGTCATCATAAAAGATGAGATCACTGCAGGAGCTCCATCGTACACATCGGGTGCCCAAAAATGAAAAGGTGCTGCAGATACTTTAAATGACATTGCAATAACCATCAACACTAAGCCTGCTGCAATTAATATCGGCATATTGCCTGTGCCTAAATGGATATCGTTAATAAAAAAGGAACCACTACTATTTCCTCCATAAATCAAAGCAATTCCCATTAAAAGTAAACCTGTGGAAAAGGCACCCATTAAAAAATATTTCAAAGCTGCTTCATTACCTTTTAAATTTCGTTTATTGCTACCTGTTAGTATGTACAATGGAATGGACATAATTTCAATTCCTAAAAATAAAAGTAACAAAGTATTGAAGGAAGCAGAAATAGCTACACCGCACAAAACAAAAAATATCAAACTGAAATATTCTGATACATGATTTCCGATCTTCTCCATGTCTTTCCCATTTAATAAAAAGTAGAGCAGTGTACAAGCAAAGGCGAGTGTATTAAAATGTAATGAGAAAGCATCGAAACGTAACATGCCTCTGGTGTTAACAGTGAAAAGAGGGATACCAAAAAATTCAAAAATATTAGCTGCCAGAATGATGATAATGCCGGCTATTGCCCAATATTTAGGTGTTGATTTTTTCTTGAAAAAAATTCCACCAAACATCATTACAATTCCCCAAACCGCTGTTAATATAATTGCATTCATAGTTTGCCACAAACCCTATTGGGTCTTCATTTTATTTAATTAAAAAATTCAAACACTTTTTTTACTTAAGCCACTATTTTATTTTCTCAAAGCCATTTCTAAAATATCTTTTACAGAAATTTCAGTGAGGCGTATTACTGGTTCCGGATAAATTCCTAACACTATTATAGCCACAACTAAAATTGTCAATATTATTTTTTGTACTCCGCTTATCTCTCCAATTTTTTCTGTTATGGTATTTAATTTTCCGTAGAAAACTTTTTGTACCATGGTCAACATATATACAGATGAAAGTAAAATTCCGAACACTGCAATTACCGCATACCATTTATTATATTCAAACAAGCCATTGAACATTAAAAATTCACTCACAAACGAATTTGTAAAAGGCAGCGCAATATTGGCCACAGCAATCACCACTAAGAAAATGGCTAAGGTGGGCGCTTTGATCGCGAGGCCGCCTAATTCATTTATCTTTCTGATACCTGTTTTCTTTTCTACAATATCTACCACGATCCAAAGCGCTAAAACATTGATACCATGATTGAGCATTTCTAACATAGCTCCTTGCCAACCGGCTGTATTGCTTGCGAAAATTGCTGCGGCCATCAAACCCAAATGCGCGATGGAAGTCCACGCTACAAAGCGTTTCAAATCATTTTGAACTAATGCAACCACGCTTGCATACACTAAACCAAATAAAGAAAGTAAAATTAAAACGTCGCCAAATTGTACACTGGCATCGGGAAAAATTGGCATTAACCATCTTAATAATCCAAAGACTCCCATCTTTACCATTAAACCGCTCAACACCATTACAGAAGGATAATTCGCTTGTTCGTAAACATCAGGTTGCCATGTATGAAAAGGGAAAATTGGAATTTTTACAGCAAATGCAATAAAGAATAACCAGATTAACCAAGTTTGTTGTTCGGGTAATAAAATAGAATGATAAAATGCCTGCAATGAGAACGAATGACTTGATGTAGCAGAAACTGAAGGAGTGTGTAAATACACAAAAATAATTCCGACCAACATCAACAAAGATCCCATGAATGTATAGACGAAAAATTTGAAAGTTGCTTTGATTCTTTTTTCTCCGCCCCATTGGCTACAAAGAAAATAAATCGGTATTAAAGCTAATTCCCAAAAGAAATAAAATAATAAAGCATCAGTAGCTACAAATACTCCCATCATTCCGGCTTGAGTAAGAAGTAATAAAGCGTAAAAAATATTTGAATTTTTATATGCTGCTTTGTAGGTAGAAGCAATGATAAGCGGATAAGAAAATGCGGTTAAAAAAGTGAGTAGAAAGCCCATTCCATCAAGGCCTACAGAGTAGGCAGATCCGATGTATGGCATCCATACATAAGATACATTTTGGAAATAAAAATATTCAGGATGATGAACCATATCGCTATAGCACAAACTGATAATGGATACAACAAGTGTGAGGATAGAAGAGATGAAAGCAAATGTTTTCACACTCTTCGCATTTTTTATAAAAATCACTGCCAGCCCTGTAAAGAAGGGAATCCAAATCAATAATTCCGGAAAAGTAAAATATGTACCCAGCATTAAATTTATTTTGTAAACAATTGAATAATAAATAACAATAACATTCCCAATACCATCAATAATAAGTAAGAACCCACTTGTCCGCTTTGTAATAATCTTAATTGCCGACTACCATATTGAATACTTTTTCCGACACCATTTACAATGCCGTCAATTCCTTTTTTATCAAAAATATTATTGATAAAATGGCCTAATCGATAATAAGGTTTTACGAAGACAAAATCATATAATTCATCTACATAAAATTTATTAGAAATAAATTTTGCTAACCCACTTTCAGCACTTTCTGAAACTTGATAATTTTTATATTTTCTGTAAGCCCAAATTGAAACTACTGTTGCTAAAACGGTAGCAATCGCCATGAGCATAATTTCTGTTTGATGTGTTACTTCATGTTTGGGCAGTATTTGAGCAGAACGCGCAAAAACCGGTGCCAGCCAATCATGCATGTAATTACTATTTTTTACAAACACTTCCGGAATACCCAAGAAGCCGCCAACAGCAGATAGTATTGCCAAAATAATTAAAGGTAGGGTCATTATTTTGGGGCTTTCATGCACATGCATTTCTTGCTCTACAGAACCTCTAAATTTTCCTCCGAAAGTGAGTCCTAATAAACGGAACATATAAAAGGCAGTGAGCAATGAACCAATCAATCCAATTACATACAAAGTAGGAGAGGAAGCAAAAGCTGCGCTTAATATTTCATCTTTAGAAAAGAAACCTGAGAATGGCGGAATACCTGCAATGGCAATACACGCCACAAAAAAAGTAATGTAAGTGATCTTCATTTTTTTTGCTAATCCTCCCATCTTCAAAATGTTTTGTTCGCCACTCATCGCATGAATTACAGAACCTGCTGCCAAGAATAATAATCCTTTGAAAAATGCATGTGTCATTACATGAAATACTGCGGCGGAATACGCGCCTACGCCTAATCCTAAGAACATATATCCTAATTGACTAACGGTAGAATAGGCCAAAACTTTTTTAATATCATTTTGTCGTAAGGCGATGATGGCCGCTAAGATAGCCGTAGCTAAACCAATAGCAGCAACGATTCCAAGCGTTGTAGGAGCTAATGAATATAAAATATTACTTCTTGCAATCATGTAGATACCGGCTGTAACCATTGTAGCAGCGTGTATTAGCGCTGATACAGGTGTTGGTCCTGCCATTGCATCCGGAAGCCAAGTGTATAATGGAATTTGCGCACTTTTACTCGCCGCGCCTATGAAAAGTAATAAAGAAATACCTACCATGTCGGTAGTATTTAGAGTAGATAATAAAGTAATTAAACCGTTTTGAGAATTAAAAAGTTCGTGATAAGAAACAGTGCCAAACGCGGAGAGCAACCAAAGTATTGCGAGGATGAAACCCATATCCCCAACTCGATTCATAATAAATGCTTTTTTCGCGGCATTATTATTTGCATGATCTTTAAACCAAAATCCGATCAATAAGTAAGAACAAAAACCTACGCCTTCCCAACCCATGTACATGATGACATAATTACCACCGAGTACCAAAATCAACATGGAAAAAACAAAGAGATTTAAATAAGAAAAATATCTGCCAAATCCTTCATTGGTTTCTTCTTTCATGTAACCGATAGAATATAAATGAATCAAAAAGCCTACGCCGGTGATGATTAAAAGAAAGAGCGCTGTTAGTTGATCTAACTGAAATTCAAAAGGAATTTTAAAATTTTGAAATTGTATAAAATCGAAAAAGTGAATATTTTGAGAAACAAAATCAACTGCTGCTACCTGCCGAAAAACAATTACACTTAAACAAAATGAAATAAAAATAGTACCGCTACCAACAACGCCGATAAAGGATTTTGATAAATATTTTCTTCCAAGACCATTAATCAAAAAACCAATTAATGGTAAAAGCGGAATTAAGTAAATAAGTTGAATTGCATTCATAAACCAAACTTCATCAGTATTTAAAATAAATATTGTTTTCCTCCGAGAGGATTAATTTTTTAACCTGTTTAAAAATTCTATATCAATTGATCGCGTATTTCTATACAACATTACGATGATAGCCAAGCCCACACTCACTTCTGCTGCTGCAACAATCATTATAAAAAATACAAAAATTTGAGAACCCGTAGCCATCGATTCTCCAAATGCATTAGGATGTGTAAGGTGCATTTTAGAAAAAGCCACTAATAATAAATTCACAGAATTGAGCATAAGCTCAATACACATAAATACAATGATTGCATTTCTTCTAGTAAGTGCACCAATGATACCTATACTAAATAAGGTGATGGCTAAAAATAAGTACCATTTAATTTCCATAATCTATTCTTTTCTTACGATTCAATTTTATTTTTTATTGTCAGAATCAAACAAAATGTCTCATTTAAATTTTAAACTCTGCATTATCATTTTCCATTGAAATGTTTCCTTCTTCGATAGGATCTCTTTTACCGATTACAATCGCACCTACCATTGCGCTCAAAAATAAAACACTACTAATCTCAAATGGAATTACATATTGAGTGAATAATACATTTCCTAAAGTTTCTACCAAACCTATGTCTGTATTGGGTCTCATTCTACCATAATGAATACTTGCATCAGAAAAAGCTGCTATCAAAACAAGCATAATGCACAAACCGGAAATAATTCCTGCCATTTTTAAAAAGATTCTTTTTGGTGGTTCTGTTTTAGAATTTAAATTCATAAACATTACTACAAAAAGAAAAAGTACCATGATTGCTCCTGCATAAACAATGATATTCACTACTGCTAAAAATTGTGCATTCATCAATACATAATGACCGGAGATAGAAAAGAAAACAACTATCAACCACAAAATACTATGAATAGGATTTTTGCTCAAAATAACGCCCAGCGCTGCTCCTACAGACAAAATTGCCAAAAACCAAAATAAAACTTGCGATAGTACCATTATCTTTTGTTCTCGTTTTTTATAAAATTACTTTTCAATATTTTTTAAAATTCCTTATTCTTTAAAATCTTTCTAACGCTCATTCCCATGTCCTTCGGGCCTTGTAGCTCTATTACCTCTTGCTTTTGCAAAGGCTTCCGGATCTTTTTTAGGATGAGGAATTAATAAATCTTCCTTATCATAAATAAATCCTTTGCGCTGATAATTAGCAGGGGCAAAGGTTTCGCTTAAATAAATTGCATCTTTCGGACAAGCTTCTTCGCACAATCCGCAAAATATACAACGGAGCATATTGATCTCATATTTGGCAGCATATTTTTCTTCGCGATACAAATGTTCTTCATCCGGTCTGCGTTCAGCAGCTTCCATAGTAATTGCTTCGGCCGGACAAGCAACTGCACACAACCCGCAAGCAGTACAGTTTTCACGGCCTTCGTCATCTCTATTTAATATTTGCAAGCCTCTAAAAATAGGGCTGTAAGGCCTTACTTGCTCCGGATAATTGATCGTTACTTTTTTCTTAAACAAATGCTGAAGTGTGATCATCATTCCTTTGAAAATAGCAGGCAAGTATAACTTTTCCCAAAAGGTCATTGGGCCTCTAAAAACCGGTTTTACTCTATTTGTTAATGGTTCCATTATTTCTTTTTTTTCCTCCGGGCTCTTTCTAAATTTTAATCTTTTACTCTCCTCACAAAAATATTGTTATGTTTAGAAATGCCAGTTATTTTGTTTTAATAAAATGATTGCTCCTGTCACCAACATATTCAATAATGCCAAAGGTAACAGTACTTTCCATCCGAGATTCATTAATTGATCGTATCTAAATCTTGGGATAGTCCAACGAACCCACATAAACAGAAATATGAATCCTAAAATCTTTGCGAACAATGCTGCAAATTGTAACAGTGCCATCCAATTTTGTCCAATGCTTTCTAATAATCGTGCATCATTTACAAAAGGAATATCATAACCTCCGAAATATAAAGTGGCCATCACTGCGCCACTCAAGAACATATTGATATATTCTGAGAATAAATAGAATCCCAATTTCATGGAAGAATATTCAGAGTGGTAGCCACCAATTAATTCATTTTCTGCTTCGGGTAAATCGAATGGAGTGCGATTCGTTTCTGCAAATGCACAAATCAAAAAAATCACAAAGCCTAAAGGTTGTCTAAATACATTCCAGATTTGATCTTTTTGTTGATCCACCATGCCATTTAGCGTGAGCGTTCCTGAAACCATTAATAAAGCAATGATGGCAATACCCATAGCTAATTCGTAACTAATAATTTGCGAAGCCGCACGCATGGCACCAATAAGAGAATATTTATTATTACTTGCCCAACCTCCAATCATAATTCCATACACGCCCAAACTAAGCACTCCTAAGATGTACAAAATACCGATATTAACATCTGCAATTTGCAAAGAAACTTCTCTTCCAAAAACATGAATACTATCTCCCCAAGGAATAACTGCTCCTACCATCATGGCTGCAAGCATGGCTAATCCGGGACCTAAAATAAACAGAAACCCATTAGAATGAGTCGGGATGATTTCTTCTTTGAAAAATAATTTTAAGCCATCAGCCAAAGGTTGTAATATTCCAAAAGGCCCGGCACGATTTGGTCCTCGGCGATCTTGAATCCAACCTGCAATTTTTCTTTCTGCTAAAGTGCAATACATGGCCACAACCAACGATCCTAAAACTACCGCTAAAATTAGAATTAGTTTTTCTGTAAAAAGTGCCCAATTAATGGCTAAAAATGTGGTGTGAAAATACATACTGTAAAAACTAATTTTAATTAAAATACTTTCTTATAATCGTTGATCCCTAATCTTTCTTCAGTTGATTTTTCTATTTCTTTTTGTTCATTTTCTTCTTCAAAAGTAATAGAAGTAGCAGGGCCCGGAAGAATACTCAAATCAATATCTTCTTGGTTCACTCCACTTTCTTTTTTGATATCCATTAATAATTTTGGATCACGATCGGCCAACACTTTATTCAACGGATCGGGAGGTGTTACTTTTACTTCATAATGATTGGTAGAAATAACAGAATGTCTATCAATGGTGGTTGGGCCTTCAATCACCCAATCAGATGTTTTCTTTTTTTCAAAGCGACATGTATTGCAAATCCAAGCAGCCTTACCATCAATATCTTGTACTTCGCCCCAAGGATCTTTACGGGAAGTTACTCTGTACACTTCATCACCTCGATTCCAAAGGGTAACTTTACCGCAGCATTTATCACAATCTCTGTGCGCATCAAAAGGTTTTAAAAACCAAACTCTATTTTTAAAACGATAAGTACGATCAGTCAAAGCACCCACAGGACAAACATCAATCATATTACCGCTAAAATCATTATCGATCGCACGAGAAATATAAGTAGAAATATCTGATTGATCACCACGATCTAAAATTCCATGAACTCTTTTATCAGTTAATTGATCAGCCACATAAACACAGCGGTAGCAAAGGATACAGCGTGTCATGTGCAATTGGATGTAGGGGCCAATATCTTCTCTTACAAAAGTTCTTCTTACGAATTCGTAACGAGTAAAACCATCGCCATGGCCATAACTTAAATCTTGTAAATAACATTCGCCTGCTTGGTCGCAAATAGGGCAATCGAGCGGATGATTGATTAGTAAAAATTCTACCACACCTCTTCGCGCATCTAATGTTTTTTCGCTGGAAACATTTTTTACCACCATGCCATCCATCACATTGGTTCTGCATGAGGCTACTAATTTCGGCATAGGCCGAGGATCTTTTTCAGAGCCGGCTGCTACTTCTACTAAACAGGTTCTACATTTACCACCGCTACCTTCAAGCTTGCTGTAATAACACATGGCAGGCGGTGCCACTTCTGCACCAATCTTACGCGCGGCATTCAAGATAGTAGTGCCTTCCGGTACTTCTATCGTAATCCCGTCGATGGTTACTTTTATCAATTTTTCTTCAGCCATGATTAAGAAAGAATTAAAATTTAAAATTAAAAATTTAAAATTTGAAACGAACTGCTACAAATCATATTTCTAATCTTTAGTTTACATTTTTGATTTTTTGTTTAAAATATTTATTTTGATAAATAATTTATCAACTAACACTCAACACTCATAACTCTCAACTCTTAACTCTTAACTCTCTACCCCATCACTTCTAACGGATTCGCATAATGCCCCAATCCATAATTTCTTTCCAAACATTCCTCTCTATGCGTTACATGCCATTCGAATTCATCTCTGAAATGCCTGATAGCAGCGGCTACCGGCCATGCGGCGGCATCTCCTAACGGACAAATGGTGTTGCCTTCTATTCTCCTTTGAATATCGAAAAGCAAATCAATATCTTTTATCTCTCCTTTGCCACTTTCTAATTTAGCAAAAACTTTATGCAACCATCCCGTACCTTCTCTACAAGGAGAACATTGGCCACAACTTTCGTGATGGTAAAACCTTGCAAGAGTAAGTGTATGACGAACAATACATTGATCTTCATCTAACACAATAAACCCACCGGAACCCAACATGCTTCCTGTTAAGAATCCGCCATCAGAAAGGCTTTCGTAATTCATGTACCGAGTTTCGCCCTTAGCAGTTTTTAATAATAAATTGGCAGGTAAAATAGGAACCGATGATCCGCCGGGAATACAAGCTTTCAATCTTTTTCCGTTAGGAATTCCTCCACAATATTCATCACTATAAATAAATTCTTCTACAGAAATCGTCATGTCAATTTCATACACACCCGGTTTATTGATATTACCACATGCTGAAATTAATTTAGTGCCTGTAGATTTTCCAACTCCAATTTTTGCATATTCTTCAGCACCATCATTAATGATAGGAACTACTGCTGCTATGGTTTCTACGTTATTAACCACAGTTGGTCTACCCCAAACTCCTTTTACTGCAGGGAAGGGAGGTTTAATTCTTGGTAATCCTCTTTTGCCTTCCAAACTTTCTAAGAGTGCAGTTTCCTCACCACAGATATAAGCGCCCGCACCACGATGCGTATATATTTCACAATCAAAGCCGCTTCCTAAAATATTTTTTCCTAAAAATCCATTTTGTTTGGCTTCAGCAATGGCGTTATCCAAAATATCACACACCCAATCATATTCACCGCGAATGTAAATGTAGGAAACATTACTGCCAAGCGCGTAGGACGAAACAATCATTCCTTCAATTAATAAATGAGGAATGAATTCCATCAAGTATCTATCTTTAAAAGTACCTGGCTCACTTTCATCCGCATTGCAAACTAAGTGACGTGGAATGCCATCCGGTTTTGCCAAAAAACTCCATTTCAATCCTGTAGGGAAACCCGCGCCACCACGGCCTCTCAAGCCACTTTTCTTCACTTCTTCCACTAATTCATCCGGCGACATTTTCAAAGCTTTCTCCACACTTTTGTAACCTCCTTCACGGCGATAAACATCAAAATTTTTGATGCCTTCAATGTGTACTTTATCTAATAATAATTTTTTTGCCATACTTTTTTTCCCGAAGGAAATTTTCTTAATTATCGTTTAAGATCAACGAATGAATTGATCTATGCTTTATCATGATTGAACATCCAGTTAAATCCAAATTTATCGTTCAACATACCAAATTTAGCTCCCCAAAAAGTATCTTGTAATGGCATGGTAATTTTTGCTCCGTCAGATAATGCAGCAAAGGTTTTATCCATTTCAGCTTCATCGGTAAAATTCAAAGAAAGATGTAAATTATCTCCCTCCTTTACGGATACGCCGGGCGGGCAATCGGAAACCAGGAAATGTAGATCGCCTGCTTTAAAACTTGCATGCAAAATTTTATCCTTAAATTCTTCTGTTGTTTCCATAGGAGATTCACCAAAAGTTTGTTGATATTCTATAGTTCCATTTAACGCTTTTGCATAAAATTGTAATGCTTCTGCAGCGTTGCCATTGAAATTTAAATATGGAATAATTGCCTCCATGATATTAATTATTTTGAGTTGTTTGTTGCCTGCAATCTTCTACAATCTGATCAATCTTTTCTTTCGTTAAATGTTCTTTATACACTTTTCCTAATTGCATCATTGGTGCGTAACCACATGCTCCTAAGCATTCTACCGTTTTTAAAGTAAACATACCGTCTTCTGTAGTTTCGCCTACTCCGATTGATAATTTCTCTTTAATGTAATCAATAATTTGATCACTGCCATTGAGCATACAAGGCCCGGTTTGGCAAACTTCAAAAATATATTTACCTACGGGAGCTAAATTATACATCGAATAAAAAGTGGCTACTTCGTAAACTTCAATGGGTTCAATTTTTAATAAAGAAGCCACATAATCCATAGCATCTGTATCGAGCCAGCCACCATGCTCTTCTTGGGCTAAATGTAAGATGGGCAATAGCGCACTCTTTTCTTTCCCTTCCGGATATCGGCTGATAAAATCTTGTACCTTATTTAATTGTTCTTCTGAAAAGGTCATTATTTTAAATTAATTGTCTTTTATTTTTTTATGCGTCTAATTCTCCTGCTATCAAATTTAAACTACTCATCGTTACAATGGCATCACTTAGCATTCCACCTTTGGTCAATTCTTCATAAGCTTGATAATAAATGAAGCAAGGTCTTCTGAAATGCAATCTATACGGGGCGCGGCCTCCATCACTTATTAAATAAAAGCCGAGTTCTCCATTAGCACCTTCTACAGATGAATAAATTTCTCCTTTCGGAATTTTTGTTTCGCCCATAATAATTTTAAAATGATAAATCAATGCCTCCATACTGGTGTACACATCTTTTTTATCAGGCAAATAATATTCTGGAATATCTGCATGGAAAACTTCTGATTCGGCGCCTTTAAATTCTTGTACTTTTTGATAGGCTTGTTTAATGATTTCCATGCTTTGATGCATCTCTTGATCACGAACTAAGAAACGATCATAACAATCGCCGGTGGTGCCTACCGGGATGGTAAAATCAAAGTCTTGATAACTGCTGTATGGTGTATGAACCCGTACATCATAATCTACTCCTGCAGCACGTAAATTAGGTCCTGTAAATCCATAGTTCAAGGCTCTCTCTGCAGAGATACCACCCACGCCCATTGTACGATCCATAAAAATTCGATTGCGAATGAAAAGATTATTGAACTCTTTCAAAACATTCGGCCATTCTTTCATGAACCTTTCTAATTTTTCAAAAGCTTGATTGGTGAAATTTCTTTCAAAACCCCCGATACGACCCATATTGGTAGTTAATCGAGAGCCACAAATTTCTTCATAAATCTCATAAATTAATTCACGGTATTGCATTACATACAAGAATCCGGTAAATGCTCCGGCATCAACACCTACAATGGAATTACAAATAAGATGATCTGAAATCCGCGATAATTCCATGATGATTACTCGTAAATAATCTACTCTTTTTGGAATTTGCACTCCTAATAGTCTTTCGCAGGCAATGTGCCAACCAAAATTATTTAAAGGTGCCGAACAATAGTTCATGCGATCAGTTAGCGTAGTAATTTGATATAAATTTCTATGTTCAGAAATCTTTTCAAATGCACGGTGGATATAGCCTACAGTTTGTTTTGCACTTACTACTACTTCTCCATCGAGCTCTACTATATTTTGAAACACACCATGAGTGGCAGGGTGGGTAGGACCCAAATTAATGGTGTTGGTTTGATTTTCTATTTCGCCCTCCGGCAATTTTACGTGTTCACTCATTGGTTAATCTCTATTTTATTTTCCTGCCTTCTTCATGAATCGTCAATGATTAATTTTTCGTTTAACTATTTTTATTCTTACAATGATTTTAAATTTTCTCTTCCAAACATTTCATCGTCTTTATCCGTTCTTTTTTGATCTTCCAAAGGAAATTCTTTTCTCATCGGAAAATATTCCATTTCATCTACATTCAAGATCCGAACTAAATTCGGATGGCCGACGAAATTAATTCCATAAAAATCGTAGGTTTCTCTTTCCATCCAATTAGCGGTAGAATACAATGCAGTAGCGCTATACACGTCCGGCTTTTGAACGTCGGTAAATACTTTGTACCGAATGCGAATATTATCTTTTAGATTATGCAAATGATATACTACGCCGAGTTCTTCACCTTTTTTTTCAGGAAAGTGTACACCGCATAAATCGGTCATAAATCTAAATTGTAAAGTAGGGTCGTCGAAAAGAAATTGCAAGACTTTTAAATTTAAATCTTTATGCGTGGTGAAAGTGAGCATACCATAAGGCTCTTCAAGGTCAATAATTTGTTCACCAAATTTTTCGATTAATTGATTCTTGATTATTTCGTTCGTTAGCGCCATTAGCTTTTTAATATTTGCACATGATTACTTTTCAGTAATTTTTATTTCTCTATTTATTGAATACCATAACTGTTCATTAAATCCTGATATCTTGGAGAATTTCTTCTTCTCAAACTTTCATTGCCTACTAAATCTTGTATTCTTAAGAACCCGTCTATCACTGCTTCAGGACGCGGAGGGCAACCCGGTACATACACATCCACAGGAATGATCTGATCAATGCCTTGCAATACAGAATAAGTATCAAAAATACCGCCACTGCTGGCACAAGCACCCATCGCTAAAACCCAGCGTGGTTCTGCCATTTGTAAATAAACTTGTTTTACAATTGGAGCCATTTTTTTTGCGATGGTTCCCATTACCATTAATAAATCTGATTGTCGAGGAGTAAATGCTAATCGTTCTGCACCAAATCTTCCTAAATCATAATGAGCGCCCATTAATGCCATGAACTCAATGCCACAGCAACTTGTAGCGAATGGTAAAGGCCATAAAGAATTTTTTCGAGCAAGCCCCACTACATCACTTAGTTTGGTAGCAAAGAAACCTTCACCGGAAAATCCATCGGGTGCACCCACCATGCTGATAGGTTTTTCTAAACCTTTATCTGTAATATTATATTGAACCGGGCGAGCCATATTTTTAAATTTTTTGTTGATGCAAATTCAATCTAACTAAATCATTCATTGCATCTTTGTTCTTAATTAATCTTCCCAATTTAATCCACCTTTTTTAACCACATAAATAAATCCGCAAATAAAAAATCCAACGAACATCGAAACGGCTAAAAATCCTTCCCAACCTAATTGCTTAAAATTAACGGCATACGGATAAAAAAATATCACTTCCACATCAAACAATACAAAAAGAATCGCTACCATAAAATATTTGATAGCCATTGGTGATCTTGCATTTCCTTGCGATTTGATACCCGCTTCGAAATTGACTAATTTATCCGCACGTTTTCTTTTAGGACCTAAAAGATGAGTGGCTAAAATGAGAATAGCTAAAAGAGTGACTGCAAAAGCCAATTGAATTCCGATGGGCGCAAAATCTGCACTGGTACTTATGTTATTGGAAACTTGTAAAAATGTAGACATCTAATTGATTAAATTGTAATTGCAAAAATAAGATAGTAAGCGCAATTTTCCATAATTCAAAATAGATCAACAACTTTAATAAAAAAAGTGTGGGAAGATTTTGATTTTAAAAAAAATAAACTCCTTTTATTTCATAAAAAAAAGGCTTCCCAAAATGAGAAGCCCTTTGAATATTTATGACCAATAAATTTTTATTTTCCTTTTGGTTTATTGGAATTCATTTGTTTCATTACAGCAATAAAAGCTTCTTTCGTTTTTAATGCTGTTGCATCTTCAGGATCTACAGTCAAAATAAGATCATTGTATTTTACTGCATTATTCACGTCTTTTAAAATGTTGTAATAATAAGCAACCATATATCTGTAAGCAGGTATCAGTTTGTCTTTGATAGATTGTTTATCAACAATAGTATCGGCAAGAATAATAATTTGATTGTAATTTGATTTTGCTAAACCTGCTGTTCCTTCTGGATCTAAACCTTCCTTAGATCTTGCTCCTAAATACCAACCATACAAATCTTCAGGAAATTTTTGTTGGTAGATAGTAAAAACAGAATCTGCTGATTTATAATTTCCGCCTCTATAATCCGAATAGCCGGCCCAGAACAAATCTGCCTTATTGAAATTAGGATTCATTTTTAAAACTTTGCCATACCATTTTCCTGCTTCTACAAATTTGCCGGAGTCGTACAAACTTTTTGCTACATCAGTTACATATTCCAATTTCTTTGCAGGAACTGTATCTAAAGCAATTGCTTTTTCAATATAGTAAGTCGCGGAATCTTCTTTACCCGGAAATAGCATTAATAATTTTGCATAAGTAGCATAATCATTTGGTCCTATTTTTTCCGGATTTACTTTGTTGAAAAATTCTTGGAAATAAGTTTTCGCATTTAATGAATCTCCTAATGCATAATAAGCATAAGCTTTTACACCATATAAATTAGGAAATGGTTTTTGATTTCCGGCAGTGCTGATACAATTGTCTGCTTTTGTAATTGCTTGCTGAAATAATTTTGACACCAATAATAAAGATGCTTCTGCATAACAATTCTTGGAATCTTGATCAGCTACTGCAATATATTTATTTAAATATTCTCTTGCCTTATTTACATCACGCTTATAATAATAACCGTAAAGCCAATAATAAACCGGTGCGAAATTAGGATCGGCAGCAATGGCGTCATTATAATTTTGCATATAAATGGCTTCTTGGCCATAGCCTTGAGTTTCATAAATTCTGCCAATCATAAAGTGAGCCCGTGCATTTTTAGGATCTAATTGAATCGCATTTTGATAAGAAGTAGTAGCATTAGCACCATCAATCAATTTACGATACGCATCACCCAAGGCTAATTGAATTTCTGCATTCTTTTTGTCTTTATCTGCAGCTTCGTTCAATTTACTTATAGCATATAAAGCATCTCCATTTTTTGCATCAATATTTGCACGGCCTACGGCTAATAGTATTTGTGGGCGTTCTTTCTTTTTTGTAAGATTAATGGCAGTTTCAAATCTATTTCGTGCGTCATTGAGTTTGCCTTCCATTAATTCTATTTGGCCAATACCTACCATCAATAAAGGACTGTTAGGATTTGTTTCTAAAGTTTTTTGATACAAATTTTTTGCAGCAATGCTATCCGGAAAATCGGAATTTTGAAGATAAGTTTGACCAAGCCAATAGGCAGCTTCTACATCATTAGGGTTAGTAGCCAGCATCTGTTTAAACACTTTTGCAGCACTTTCAAACCGCTCATAATTTAGAAACTTTTTTCCTTCATCAATACTTTGTGCAAATAAAATATTAACGGCAAGGAGTAAAGTGGATAATAGTCCGATTTTTTTCATCTTTTCTTTTTTTCTGATTAAACAAATACTTTTTAAATAGTACTAAAAATTTACTGTTCTTAATGTGAAATTCATTTTAGAAGGAGCTAAGTAAGCTCTCCAAAAAATCATTTGTCCTTTTTCATATTGTAGAAAATTAGCAAAGGAATTTCCTAATCCTGCATAATTTTCTTTTAAAATATAATACAATCCTCGTACCAAAGGATATCTCTTCAATAGAATATTGGCCTGATAAGGTTTTACATAAGTTTCATCAGGACAAGAACATGGTAAGGATACAATTTTCACCTTGTCTAAGAAACTTATTTGTGCGGTATCTTCCGGATTTCCGATCCAACTGACACCAACAAAACCAATCGCGTTTTTATTTTTTTCTATGTATTTAATAACACCTAAACTATTTTTTTCTGCAAATACTTTTTTAGGATCCAAAGGTTTTCCTTTCAAAATAGAATCCACTGCAAAGCGCGCACTGCTTGAACCGGAAAGCCCGTCAAATACCGCTTTTTGTTTATCGCCTGTAGTGCCATCTAAAATTCCTTTCAAACGCTCCATACTAAAAAGTGTATCTGTTGATTCTTTATTAATAATAACAGCTACTGCATCATAGGCTACTCTTGACCAATTAGGTAAATAACTCAAAGTGTCTTTATAATATTTTTCTTCTTCTTTATTTAAACCTCTTGTCACGATAATCATGCGCGTACTATCTTTCATCAAATCTTTAAAACACTCGGCTTCGGTTTTGTATTCTGCAATAATTTTTGCTTTAGGATTTAATGCTTCAAATACTTGAATCTGAGAATCTATTACAGGCTGAAAAGATTCATCCACACTAATATGTATTGTTCCTGAATTGGGCGTATCCAAATCAGTTCTTACATTTCTTCCATTACAACTCACGAAAAATAAACCCCAGATTAAAACCAAGAGTATAGAAGAATTGCGTGTATATGTTGCCTTGTTCATCATGATTCTTTAAAATATTGTTTTTTAAGACCTCTATAAATTCTCCATCCTCCGTAAAGCAATGCAGCACCTGCAAAAAATTTGGCCGGAAGGCTCAACGTAAAATCATTTTGGAAATTAAATTGCTTCGCAAACATCACTGATACTCCAATCGCTATATAAATCAAGCCCATTCCAAAATCACTGATGCGCCTCATCAAAATATATCTTTTTACTTTTGGCTCTATCTTATCTTCTTGATTCATAATTACTTTTATTTTAAAACGCGGCTGGCAAGATAAAAAAAAATATAGAATTTGTGCCTACCACTCTTTGTCTATTTTAAAATATTCGTTAATATCTTTTTCCAAATTTGATTTTCATCTTAATTCTTACTTATGAGATGCAGGCTTCATTCATTCGGATGCCATGTAATTGTTAAAATGAAAAACTTTTTATAATGAAATGCAGAGATTACTACTTTCCATAATTCTCTTTACATTTATTAGCATCGCAATAGTTCGTGTTTATAAACATGAAAACTTAAATTTGCCATAATCATCAGGAGAACGGATTTATTTATGAAACCATCATTACCTCAAGGCAATCGTGATTTTGCGGCCAACACTTTGTATAAAAGGAGCTTCATTATTAATACCATCAAATCTGTATTTGAACTATATGGATTTGAACCTTTAGAAACTCCGGCTATGGAGAATTTAGAAACGTTAATGGGAAAGTATGGTGATGAAGGAGATAAATTGATTTTTAAAATTTTGAATAATGGTCTGGATAATCCGGTAAAAATAGAAAGTGCACGCAAGAATTTTGAAAATATTCTTTCCGGAAAAAATGACAAAAATATTACGGAACGTGCATTACGCTACGATCTTACCATTCCTTTTGCCAGATATGTGGCTATGAATTTTGGCCAACTAACGTTACCGTATAAACGCTATCAAATACAACCGGTTTGGCGTGCCGATAGGCCTCAAAAAGGCCGCTATAGAGAGTTCTATCAATGTGATGCCGATGTAGCAGGAACTTATTCTCTTATAAGTGATGCAGAATTTGCGTTGATTTATACAACAGTTTTTGATAGGTTAAAATTGCCGGTTACCATTAGAATTAATAATCGAAAAATTCTTTCCGCTTTAGCAGAAATTTGTGGTAATATTTCTTTAATGAATGAAATTACCGCTACGATAGATAAATTAGATAAGATAGGACAAGAGCGAGTTTTAGAAGAAATGGGAAAATTTGGTTTATCAGAAAAAAGCGTTTTGATAATTGAAAATTATATCCATATTGATGGAAATAATATTGAAAAATTAGACAAAATAGAGCAACTCATTTCTACATCCGAAATTGGTAAAGAAGGAATTGAAGAATTGAAAACAATTTTACAATTTGTAAATGGAAGAGCGGAAAATGTGGTGATTGATTTTACTTTAGCGAGAGGTTTGAATTATTATACAGGCACCATTTACGAAGTAATAGCCAATAATGTATCGATGGGAAGTATTGGTGGAGGCGGCCGCTATAATGATTTAACCGGATTATTCGATGTGCCCAATGTACCCGGCGTAGGTATTAGTTTTGGTTTAGATAGAATTTATGATGTGATGGAAGAATTAAAACTTTTCCCTGAAAGTATTGCTAATACTAGCGTTGCACTATTTTTTAATTTAGGAGAAAAAGAAAGTCAATTCGCCTTCAACTTAATGCAAATGTGCAGAAATGAAGGAATAAGTTGTGAGTTATTTTATGAAAATAGTAAAATGGATAAGCAGTTCAAATATGCTACTAAAAAAGGTATTCAATTTGCGGTAATAATAGGTTCGCAAGAATTAAATGCCGGAAATTGTGTAGTAAAAAATCTATCTACCGGAATGCAGTCAACAATGGCGCAATATGATTTAGTAAAATTCCTAAAAGCAAAGTAAGAAATCACTTGGCGAATTATAAATAAATTTTCAAAATATTTTATATGAAACAGTTGAATAAATTATGGATTGCAGGAGTAGCATTTATTTTTTTATTTGCTTCATGCAATAAAAGTAATCCGATCGGAGAAAGAATTCCGATAAATGCATCTGCGGTGATGCAAGTGAATTTAAAATCTATGGGTGAAAAACTTTCGTGGAAAGAATTCAAAGAAGCAGGTTGGTTACAAAAAGTGGATAGCCATCCTTCCACTCCGGATTGGTTTAGAAATATTTTTGAACAACCCGAAAAAAGTGGAATCGATTTTGAAAAAGGATTAACTCTTTTTGCCGATAAAAGTTTATCTGCTTCAGAACATTTGGTGGTTAATGGCTTCATTCAAAATGAAAAGGAATTCGGAACATTTGTTCAACACTTAGATCCTACGCAAACTGCCAAAACCATTGGTAAAGTAAATCTGTTGCTATTGAAAAATCATGATGTAATTGGATGGACTGATAAACAATTTTCTTTAGTATTAGGAAATGCAATCAATAGTATGAAGATAGATCTGGGGCGAGATTCAACAGATTCTATCATTATTAAACCTGTTGAAAGCGATGATGATAAATTGGAATTTTGTTCAAAACTTTTTTCTTTAAAAAAAGATAGCAGCCTTGCAAAAAATGAAAAATTTAGTTCTTTGCTAAATAATAAAGGAGATGTTCATATTTGGATGAACCCGATGGAAGATTTAAAAAAATCTCCTTCATTCGGAATGTTGTCAATGATGAAATTAGAAAAACTTTTTAGCGAAAGTTTTAGTGCTTTTATAGTCAATTTTGAAAAGGGAAATATTGACATTCAGCAGCAACAATATTTGAGTAAAGATTTAATAGATTTTCTAAAAAAATATTCCGGTTCAAATATTAATACAGCCATGATTGAAAAAATTCCTTCACAAAATGTGGTCGGAGTTTTAGCAGCTAATTTCAAACCGGAGGCGCTTCAAGAGTTAATTAAATTATTAGGATTGGATGGTTTGGCAAATATGTATTTACAAACGGTTGGAATTAATTTGGATGATTTTTCTAAGGCAAATAATGGCAATCTCATGATGGCTGTTACTGATTTTAAAGTTTTGGATTCTTCTTTTTTATCGACACCCGGAATGAATTCTTTATTGGTTCTTGGAGTAAAAGATGCAAAGAGTTTTGACAAAATTTATAAAAGTGCACAACAAATTTTATCTAATGAATTATCGGATTCTTCATTAAACATTATTATGAATGACCAATATTTTGTGGTAGGAAATAATGCTAATTTTTCTAACCAATATTTAAAAAGTGGTACGCAAAAATTTGAGTTCATTAATGAATTTAAAGATCATCCGTTTGGGCTTTTTGTTAATTTTCAAAATTTTTTAAATATGGCCACAGCAGAAGTTTCTAAAGATTCTTTAAACAAAAAAAATCTCACTTTGAATTTGCAAATGTGGAAAGAATTAATTGTAAAAGGAGGCGAAGTAAAAGATGGTTCACTTAATTTTAAAGGAAATATTTATTTAATGAATAAAGAAGAAAATAGCCTTCGACAATTAAATAAATTCATGAATGAAATGTATACGCTCAATCGCAATAGAATAGAAAATTATAATCAAGAAAGAATTTTAGATTCTGTGTTGACTCCGCCGCCGATGGATACAGTACGTCCCATTTCATCTCCCAAAAAATAGCATTAAATTGTATTGATGATGGAGATGAAATTGCAAAATGTATTGCCCAATTACTTTCGGGATGAAATTGAAAATTTGTCTCAGGTTTGGAAACAATCCATCTCGTTTAAGAAAGGCGAATATGTGCATATTTCTGCTCCGTCAGGAAGTGGAAAAACTTCTTTAATTCATTTTATCTACGGATTACGAAAGGATTATTCTGGACAAATTTTTCTTGATGGGAAGGAAGTTAAAACTCTTACTGCTGAAGAGTTTGCCGCGATTCGGCAAAATAAATTGAGTATAGTTTTTCAGGATTTGCGATTATTTGAGGAATTGAGTGTGAAGGAAAATATTGATATCAAACGAAGGTTATCACCTTATCATCCCGAAGATAAAATTGAAGAAATGGCAAACCGTTTAGGAATCGGTGCTAAGTTGCATCAACAAGTAGGAAAATGTAGTTACGGAGAACAACAAAGAGTAGCGATCATTCGTGCGCTAATGCAGCCTTTTGAATTTTTATTGATGGATGAACCTTTTAGTCATTTAGATGATGGGAATGAAACATTAGCGCTTCAATTAATTGAAGAAGAATGTGTGAAAAGGCAGGCGGATATTGTATTTGCTGATTTAAAATCTACTCAAGTTTTTCATTCTGAAAGATTGATGAAGTTGTAAAATTTAAACGAAATCTGATTTTAAATGAAACTTTCCTATCACTCCATACAACCTCTAATTTCTTCCAAAGGAAATTATTTTTCTAAATGGATGGGATATATAGGGTTGTTAATTGGTATAGTTTTGTTACTCGTTTCAATGCAATTATTTGTAAATATTCGTCAAATCTTAAAAGAAAATAATCCAAGAAAAAGTGGGTTTGATTTTGTGTCTATTTCCAAAACGATTACAAATGAAAATATGGGAAAGGATAATTTATTTTCTGTAGAAGAAATCAATAAATTAAAAACTCTTCCTGAAATTTCTGCCGTGTCTCCATTAGTCTCAAATCGTTATAGAGTAAGGGCTTCGGCCGGAAGTGTGTTCGCATTTAGCACTGAATTATTTTTTGAAAGTTTGGATGAAAATTTTATGAGTAATCAACCTCAGGATTTTGTTTGGAAACCCGGACAAGACATCGTTCCTATAATTTTATCTTCTGATTTTTTAGAAATGTATAATGTCTTTGCACCTGCTCAAGGTTTGCCTCAACTTTCTGCACAAACCATTACTTCTTTGAATTTATTTTTAGAATGTTCGGGCACTCAAGGCTTTCAAAATTTTCGTGGAAATGTAGTAGGACTGAGCGATCAAATTAATTCTATTTTGGTGCCACCCTCTTTTATGTCGTGGAGTAATCAACATCTTTCAGGCGATTCTACCATTGCTCCTACAAGAGTTTTTTTGAAGTTAAAAGATGCCAACAATCCGAAATTGATTCATTATTTGGATACGCATGGATATTATCTGAATCATGATAAAATACAATTCGGTAGAATCAAAAGTATTTTACAAAACGTAGTTAGCGCGCTTGGCGTGTTTGGGATCTTGGTGATTGTAATGGCACTTTTATTATTTTCTTTTTATTTGCAATTAATGATTGCCAGAAGTAAAAATAATTTACAACTTTTGCTCACACTGGGTTATTCGCCTCGGTGGTTAAGCAATGGAGTTACTAAAACGTGGATTCCGATTTATGCTTTTATTATTTTAATAGCCTTAGGAATTACTCAAATTTTTCAAGTGCTATTTTTACAATTTGCTTTTGTACAACAATTTCAATTGTCATGGTTTCTGCATTGGAGCGTCATCATCATGGCAATCTTGTTATTATTAACTACGATGTGGGTTAATTCAAGTTTGGTAAAAAAAGAATTGAATCGCTTATCAAATTTTTCTTAAAAATTTTCAAAAATCATAGCGGCACCTTGGCCAACACCCACACACATTGTAGCCAAACCATATCGCAATTTCTGTCTTTTCATTTCATGAAGAAGTGTAGTGGAAATCCTTGTGCCACTGCATCCTAAGGGATGACCAATTGCAATGGAACCGCCGTTTACATTCACTTTTTGAATATCTAAATTCAAGTCTTGAATGCAAGCCAACGATTGCGAAGCAAAGGCTTCATTTAATTCTATTAAATCTAAATCACTAACGGTAATGCCTGCACGCTTTAATGCTTTTTGTGTTGCAGGTACCGGTCCAATTCCCATGATGGATGGATCAACTCCGGCTGCGGCCATGCTTACAATTCTGGCCATAGGTTGAAGATCATATTTTTTTAGGGTACTTTCATTTGCTAACAAAAACATCGCCGCACCATCGTTAATTCCTGATGAATTACCGGCAGTCACCGTACCGTCTTTTACAAAAGCCGGTTTTAATTGTGCCAATTTTTCGTAAGAAGAATTTCTTGGATGTTCATCTGTATCGAAAAGAAGCCTTTCTTTATTATTGAGTTTTATTTCGATAGGCATTATCTCATCTTTCCATTTGCCGGTTTGTAATGCAGCGAAATATTTTTGCTGACTATTGTAGGCAAATTCATCTTGTGCTTCGCGTGAAATGTTCCATTGCTTAGCTACATTTTCTGCGGTTTCACCCATAGAAAATGGAAAATATTTTTCGCTCAATTTAGGATTTGGAAATCGCCAGCCGATAGTGGTATCGTACATTTCGGCTTTTCTGGAAAATGGCTGATCAGATTTTCCAACAACAAATGGAGCGCGGCTCATGCTCTCTACACCTCCGGCTAAATAAATATTTCCATCTCCACATTGGATCGCTCTCGAAGCATCCATAATAGATTGCAAACCACTTGCGCATAAACGATTGACGGTAATTCCTGCTACTGAAACCGGTAAACCCGCGAGCAGTGCGGCCATTCGGGCCACATTTCTATTATCTTCTCCCGCTTGATTAGCATCTCCTGCAATTACTTCTTCAATCAATTCAGGATCGATAGAAGGATTTCTTTTTAAAATTCCTTTTATTACAGATGCCAACAAATCATCCGGTCTGGTTTGGCTTAGTGCGCCTCCGTACTTGCCCACGGTGGTTCTCAAAGCATCAATTACATATACGGCTTCCATTTTTTATTTTTATTTTAAAATGAGCAAGTTAAATCTTCTTTTTTTCTTAACAGATATTTTTAAAAAACAATGATTTTTAAAATTACTAAAGACTAAGAAAATCATATTTTAACCAATTAACTCTTCAACAATTAATACCTTTGCAAAATGAGTGAGATCAGGAATATCAGACATTTATCATTGGAAGAATTGACCGAATATTTTGCATCAATTGGTGAAAAAAAATTTAGGGTAAAACAAGTGTGGGAATGGCTTTGGAAAAAGCATGCGCGAAGTTTCGAAGATATGACCAATCTAAGTAAAGATTTAAGAGAAAAATTGGCGGAACATTTTACACTGCCCACAATTTCCACTCAAACGACTCAATACAGTAATGATGGAACCATCAAAACACGATTTAAAACGGTGGATGGTCATGCGGTGGAAGGAGTGCTCATTCCGGTAGAAAGCAGGCAAACTGCGTGTGTATCTTCGCAAGTGGGCTGTAGTTTGAATTGTGCATTTTGTGCCACCGGATTCATGGTGAGGCAACGTAATCTTACATTTGACGAAATCTATGATGAAGTGGCTTTATTGAATGAAGTTGCTGAAAAAACTTATGGCCAAAAATTAAGTAATGTGGTTTTTATGGGAATGGGTGAACCGCTTTTAAACTATAAAAATGTTTTAAAATCTATCGAACGAATTACAGCACCGGATGGATTGGGAATGAGTGCAAGAAGAATTACTGTATCAACATCCGGCATTTCAAAAATGATTCGTCAGTTAGGAGATGATCAAGTGAAGTTTCATTTGGCTTTATCACTTCATGCAGCTAATGATGCTAAAAGAAGTGAATTGATGCCGATCAATGAATCCAATAATATCAAGTCTTTGATAGAAGCGCTGAATTATTTTTATGAAAAAACAAAGAATGATATCACTTTCGAATATATTTTATTCAAGGGTGAAAATGATTCTATTAAAGATGCGGATGACCTCATTAAAATCTATAAACAAGTGCCGGTTCGATTGGTAAATGTAATTGAATACAATCCGATTGAAAATGCGGATTTTGAAAAACCCGATAGAGAAGATACGCAAAAATTTATGGATTATTTGGCAGCACATAGAGTGAATGTAAGGCTGAGAGTGAGCCGTGGTAAAGATATTGATGCCGCTTGCGGGCAATTAGCCAATAAAGATTTTAGCGCCAGTAATTAAAATTCAGTATTCAATTCCAAAACAAAATGATGTATGGCTGATAGAGAAATAAATAATCGAATGTCATCTTTTAAAGAATTGTCGGCACGATTTGAAGAAAAATTTGATATCCCACATTTCCCAAATCATCCTCAAAATTTATATGAGGCGGCGCAATATTTACTTTCGTTTGGTGGTAAAAGAATTAGACCTGTATTGTGTTTGATGGGAAATGAATTATTTGAAGAAGTTAGCGAAGATGCTTTTCAGGCTGCGATGGCAATAGAATTATTTCATAATTTCACCTTAGTGCATGATGATATAATGGACAAGGCTCCTTTAAGAAGAGGAGCAGAAACAGTGCATACAAAATTTGGAGAATCTACGGCACTTTTAGCGGGAGATGTAATGTTGATTGGAGTTTATAATTATCTCAATAAAATTGATTTAAAATATTTACATCCGGTTTTAGATCTGTTCAATAGAACGGCACAACAAGTTTGTGAGGGTCAGCAAATGGATATGGATTTTGAAAATAGGAAGGAGGTAAATTTTGATGAATATGTGAAGATGATTGAATTAAAAACCTCAGTGCTTTTGGCCGGAAGTATCCAATTGGGAGCTATTTTGGGTGGAGCGGGTATTAGAAATCAAGAGCAATTATTTGAATTTGGAAAAAATTTAGGAATCGCCTTTCAGGTGCAAGATGATTATTTAGATGCCTTTGGCGATCCCGAAAAATTTGGCAAAAAGTGGGGTGGAGATATCATGGCAAATAAAAAAACTTTTTTATGGATACAGGCTACAAATGTTGCTACGCCTGCACAGAGAGAAGAATTGACTCGGTTAATCAATTTGAATGATGAAAGTAAAATTTCTTCCACATTAGCTATTTATAAAGAATGTAATATTGATAAATGGGCTCAAAAATTGAAACAACATTTTTTGGATAAAGCGATGCATCACTTAGAAGAAGTAGCGGTTACATCTGAAAGAAAACAACCTTTACATGTGCTTGCAAATTATTTGATGAATAGGGAAGTATAAAAATAAAAAACCACTCCGAAGAGTGGTGAAAAATAAATCAATTTGTTCTGAGAAAAGAAAACTAAAAAAGTAATTGTTCTATTTTTTTTAACTGCTGAGAAAATTGGCTGTACCGAATAGATACAGCCAATTTATTTATCCTTTCATTTAATTATACAATAACGAAATTGCAGGAATTAAATTACCGGTCTTTCCTAAATATCCTCTTGAATATACTGACATGGTTAATTTATTAGGAACGGTCATCTTACCGGTTCCTGATGGGTATACTGCAATTGGAGTTGAGTTGGGTAAAGCTCCCGCGGCCCTAATCGCCCATTGTCCGGTTGCTCCTCTTATCAATTTGAAATCAGGACTTACTGCTTGATAGGCTATATTCGGTGCCACTAACACTCCATCAAAATACAAATCTATGGCAGTGGAATTTGGAATGGTATTGACAAATTTGAAATTGGAGAAATCACCTTCTACAGGAGCCTTAGGTTCAGTAACTACAAAAGCTTTTGTACTCGCTGCAGTATCGGACAAGTAAATGGTATAAAATTTTCCTGCATCTACATTTACTACATTGCTCGATAATGCAATAGAGTCAGTGTTCATTAAATTATTGGGCACACTTACACCAATTTTTACGGCTCCCGGTTTGATGGAATAATAATCCGGGAAATTGGCTCCACCTGTATTTAATCCTCCCCCGGAAAAAGGAGTGGAATAGGTAATAATGCCGCTAATTCGAGTATCATTAGTTTTCAATTGCACCTTATAATTAGTAGTGTAGGCACTTGCATAAACTATTTTGATATTTGCTTGCGTGGAAGTGGGTGTAAAATCTATTGGCAAGGCTTCTATGGTATGCTTTTTACATGCCGGCAGTAATGAGGCTATTGCGAACAAGCATATGGTTAATTTTAAAATTTTCATGTATGTAAGTTTTACAATTAATAATTAAGGTTCTGAAAACCACATTTTTTTTGTGTTATAATTTAAATCGAGACCGCCAACTTTTCCTAAAGCATCTACATTGTATAAATATTCAGAATTATAGCGTGGTCTTGCTCTATAAACATATTCACCTAAATTGTTCACGTACAAATCAGCAGGAGCAGGTGGTTCAAAATCCGTATAGACTTGTCGGGTGGTACCTGCTTCTAAATCAGTATAATGAAAGCGTCTCATATCAACCCAAGTTTCTAAAAATCCCCAACCATACATAGCAATATATTTCTGAAGCATAATTTGAGAAAGTGTCAAGTTGTTTTCGTTTGTCGGTACAACTACGGTATTAGTAATATAAGCATTTTTATCCGCAGGAGTCATTAAATGCGCTGCAGGTACAGAACTGGCATAATCAGAAGAAAGCATATCGAAACTTAAACTAATCCCCTGCCTGTAAGCATCACGCGCTTCTAATTTTTTACCTTTTCTATAGTAAGCTTCTGCTTTCAAAAATTGCATTTCTGCCGCTGTGATTATAGGGTAAGAAGCTGCATCTTTAAAGATATAACGCGCATTGGCATCTGTTCCGGAAGTACTTGAAAATGGATTTCCCCAAAAATTTTGTGGACGATCGGAAACACTTAATCCATCAGTTCCTTTATTAGGACGAATTCCTTTAAAGGTTCCATTGTCATTTTCTCTGATAAGATACCATGCTCTTGGATCACTTACTCCTAAGAAACTATTATTTCCGCCGGACAATAAATCGGCTATAAATTTGGATTGTCTGAGCGTACCAATATTTCCTCTAAACGGACCATAATAGCTATTGGTACTTGTACCTAATCCTGCAAATTTTACAGATGCATTATCTGCATTAGAATTGATACCCAAGTTGGCATAATAAATAACAGAATCCGGTTTGTAATCAGATTTGTTCGTAGTGCGATTGTATAAACGTGCAAGGACTGAATAAGCAAACTTCTTCCATTTTTGTGCATCGCCATTATAAAAATATTGATCGCCTTTCGCTAAGTTCGAAGCACTTACGCTATCTCCTGTTTTAGTTAAATTTTCGATAGCAAGTAAGGCTTGCTTTTTAGCCTCCGCATATATTTCTTGTTGGGTATCGTAAGTAAATACTAAAAGACTTGTATTGAAAGCATCTTTTAAAATGGCTTCACCATACATATCCGTTAGTGATAGCCAACTCCATGCTCTAATGGCTTGCGCAACGCCTACATAGTCCCATTTTTTCTGTTCGGTTCCCCATTGAATAATGCGGTTCAAATTTTGACCTTGTCCGTAGTAATGCATCGCCCAAATAGCACCGAGGATATCACTTCCTCCTGTAGCACCACCCATTTGATCGTACTGGCTTCCGGCCGTATTGGTTTCCCAAAATTGAATATAACGGCCTACATAAATGCCATCATTTTGATAACCATAATTCGTTCCTTGCGCGGTGTAACTTACAGCCATCGCCGAGATCACGTTGGGTAATAATGTTTCAATAGGTTGTACTACCTGTGCATTTGGATTAATATAGGCTTCATTCACTTTTTTAGTACACGCGCCCAGAAAAATCAATGCAGCAGCAATTCCTATTATTTGATTTATTTTTTTCATTGTATAATCATTTAAATTTTTAAAATGAGGCTCTTAGTCCGAAATTAAAACTAACAGGTACAGGTAAGGTTCCATAATCAAAACCAAAACTACCTACGCCTCGGGCGCCTGCGGTATTTCCACTTACTCCGGGATCAGCTCCGGAATAATTTGTAATTAGAATTAAATCATTGATGGTTAAAAATAATCCGAGGTTTTTAAGCCCTTTGATTTTTTTAGTAATACTTGGCGCAAAGCTGTAAGCAATTGAGATGTCTCTGAGTCTTGCCCAGTTTACATTTTTCTCAATAAATGCTTCTTCAGGAAGTGAGCGATAATATAAATCATTGTAATAAGGAGTCACTGAAATATTATTCTGAGTAGGTGTAGAAGTGTTTTCTAAACCATCCATTAATACTCCTTTTATTACACGTGGAGTCATTCTATCCTCCGTTAATTTACTTTTTCCAATGGTAGTTAAGAATTGTTCTGTACCATTGAAAATATCTCCGCCGATCTTGAAATCCCAAAGGAAACTTAAGCGCCAATTTTTATAAGTGATCTGATTATTAAACCCTAAAACAAAATCAGGGTTTCTATCTCCTCTCACTTTGAAAGTAGCATCTACAACAGGAAGGCCTGTTGTAGGACTGATAAGAATATCACCATTATCGTTTCTGCGGTATCCGTAAGAAGTGATGGTAGTAGTAGAACCATCTAATTGTAAACCACCTCTTGCATTTCCGAACAACCAGGTATCAGCAATGTAATATTCCTTCACGTTCTTTGGAAGTTCTACTACTTTATTCCACATCTTCGAGAAGTTGAAAGTAGTGTTCCAAGAGAAATCTGTCTTATCTATTATTAATGCATCTAAAGTTAGTTCCACGCCTTGGTTACGAGTACTACCTGCATTTTGGGTATTTAATACATAACCTGTTCCGTAACTTAATCTGAAATTTTCAATGATCTGACCTTTATTCAAAGTGTTATAATACGATGCATCAAAAGTTAATCGATTATTGAACATCCGCCATTCAGTACCAATTTCATAAGTTTGTTGTTTTTCGGGCATCAAGTCAGGATTGTTATTAAAGAATCCATAGGAAAATCCACCTCCGCTGGATAGGTTATTTACAAACACAGATTGGGTGGAATAAGGACTATTTAGTCGGGCAGTGGCAGCAATTGAACCTCTCAATTTCACAAACCCAATTGGGCCCTTTTTAATACTTGGGAAGATGTCACTCAAAATTAAACTCAATCCTGCACCGGGATAATTGAAATTTCTATTTCTTTCAGGCAAAGTAGAGGCTTGTTCAAAACGATGCGTATAACTTAAGAAAGCTAAATTTTTATAGCTCACTGCAAATTCACCGAAATAGGCAATCTCTCTTAAAATAGATTGATTGTATTCTCCAAAAACATTTCTCAAAAGCCTATTACGAGTGGATACTTTAGTTCGGTCACTATCTGATGGTGAACCTACAAGTTGTCCGTAATTAGCGGCAGTAACTACTTGTCCGCCTTTATACATTACTCCATTTACGATGGAATCTACAATACCTGTTCCTGATACAGCGTACATTTCTGTTTTGTAATCTTGCCACATGGTTCCTAACATCAATCGGAAACCAAAATCATTTACCTTTTTGGTAGCTGTAGCAGTGATGGTATGATTATAGCCATTGTATTTTCTGTAAAAATTATCTTGTAAACCTCCTGTAGATGCTGAAAGGTAGTAGGAAAGCGGATGATATCTTAAATAACCATCTGTATTATAATTTTCATAACCAAATCTTCCTGCAATACTTAACCAATCTGTAGGACGAATATTAATACCTAACGAGTAAGTATATCTGTCAGTCAATTCTCCATTGGCATTAGAGTTCACATTAAATAATGGGTTGTCATAATCTGCATTGAGATTATCTGGTCTGAAAATGGGAATCTTTTTTCCTAAATCTCCTTGTGTGGCAGTAATATCATTGGTTCCGGGCCAAATCAACAATCCGATTAAAAATCCTCCGGCACTTCTTAATACTTTATGATTATTGGTTCTGATGTAGGAAACTGATGGAGTGATATCCATATATTTTCCAAATGTAGTGGTATTCGATAATCTGATATTAAATCTGTTATAAGTATTATTAGGTACTACTGCAGATTGATCGAAAAGAGAAGTTGAAAATCTAAATACGGATTTTTTGAATCCGAAATCCATACCTATATTATGCTCTTGAGAAAATCCTGTTTTGAAAAATGATTTTTTATTATCGTATAATTTAGTGCCGGGTGCATATGCGGGACCAAAATACCTGAACACATCCAAAGTATCTCCATTTACTCCGTTCTCATATTGATCAATAATTTCAGGGAATCGAGTTACTTTTTGTACACGAAAACTATTATCATACTGCAAGGCAAATTTGTTTGTTTTACCTTTTTTCGTTGTGATAATAATTGCGCCCGAACTTGCTTGGCTACCATATAACGCAGTGGCTTCAGGGCCTTTTAAAACTGTAATAGATTCGATATCACTCGGGTTCACATCGCCTACACGGTTTGTGTAATCCGTGTTTCTATTACTTGTATTCGTAAGTCCCGTGCGTTCTACCATTCCCACACCGGATCCGCCATTGGAGTTCTCATCGATGGTTTGGTTATCAACGATAATTCCATCCACAACGAATAATGGTTGGTTACTCATTGATAATGAGTTGAAACCTCTCAACACGATGCTGGTAGAAGCTCCTGCCAGACCTGAAGTAGAATTCACGGTGGCACCGGCAATTCTGCCCTGCAAGCTGTTAAGGAAGTTTTCTCTTTGGGTTTCTTTTACTTGCTTACCGCCGATGGTTTGTGCCGAGTAAGGAAGTTCCCGTGAGTTTCTTTTGATGTCCATCGCAGTAACTACTACCTCTTCTAATTCGTTGCCGGAGGCAAGCAACGTAATTCGATAGTTGGAAGCAGAGCCGATTTTTACTTCGTGGCTGGTGTAGTTAACCGCAGAAATAATTAAAACATCTCCGGTAGAAACAGAGATGGAAAAGTTTCCTTTTTCATCAGTTTTGGTTCCTGATTTTTTTCCTTTTACAACAACTGAAGCCAGTTCTACCGGTGTACCATCATTTGATACTACCGTGCCTGTAACTGTTTTCTGTTGGGCAAAGGAGGATTGACAAAATTGCAATAGTAGCAACGTCATAATAGCCGTAACAAATTTTCTCATAGCTAATTTTTAAGATGATTCAAGTGGTTTTGAGGTTTTTAATTCCTCTTTTTTTATAATTAATAGTTAAGTACTCACGTTTTTTATACTTTATTTATATCACAATAATCCCTGCATTTGCATAAGGCTTCAACTTTTCATCGTCGGGGGATAATTCAGTGATTAATGTATGTATCTTACTTACATCACAAATTTGAATGGGTTGTTGTGTATTTATTTTTTCGGAAATAGTAAGACAAACCAATCTTTCTGCTGATTCTAACATTGCTTTTTTTAATTGAACAATGTCCCAATCATTATCAGAAATTCCTGTGTTCAAATTGATCGAATTAATTCCCAGAATACATAAATCCACTCTCAATTCTTTTATTTTTGAGATGGCTTCGGAACCAATGGTAATTCTGGAATTTTTAGAAACTTTATCTCCTATTGCAATCACTTCTATATTAGGATGGGCGCTGTATTCCAGCAGAGCGGGAATACTTCCGGTAATAAAAGTAGCTTTTAAATCAGGCGGTAAAATTTTAGCCAATTCAATGATGGTAGTTCCACCTCCTGTCAAAATAAACATTCCATCTTTAATCAATGAAATTGCTTTTTTTGCAATGATATTTTTTTGCGTATAGGCATACACTTCATTCGTTTCAGGTTTGTTATTATGAAACGATGGCGACAATGCGCCGCCATGAATTTTTATTAATTTTCCTATATCTGCTAATTCTTGTAAGTCGCGCCTAACAGTATCTGTAGACACATTCATTTGTTGGGATAAGTCTCCTAATAATACTTTATTATGCAAGTTAACTTGATGTATTATAAACGATTGACGTTCTCCCTTTATCATGTTAATGAATTGTTAACCAAATATAGATAAATATTTAATAAACGCAAAAATTGCAAACTATTTTTTTTAAAAGTCGCAAATAATTATAAATCATTGAGTGGATAAAAAGTAGAAAAGCTAAAAAGTAAAAATTATTCGTCCTCTATTTTTAAACCTGAGTCGAACACATCTGCAATATTTTTCGATTTATAAATAAAGGAATTATATTTATTGCCGAGCACAATGATGGTAACAGAATCTTGAATCATGCGAATAAAAACGGTGTTATTACCATGCCACCATCCATTGTGATAAATTACTTTTCTATTATCAGGATATACATTCATACGCCATCCCAAACCATAATTTCTAATTCCTTTTTTTTCATTACTGTAAGGCGTAAACGCAGCTTCCAATGTTTCTTTAGAAAATATTTGATGCGTATATAATGCTTGATCCCATTTCAATAAATCTTCAGGAGTGCTATAAATATTTTTATCGCCAACAGATTCATCCAAAAAAGTGTAAGGTTCTTGGCGACCTCGATAATCGTAAGAAGGCATTGCTGTAGCACTATCTCGCGACATGGTAAATACATAGGTATCAATCATGTGTAGCGGTTTGAAAAAAGTTTGGGTGAGAAAGTCGGAATAACTTTGCCCTGAGGCTTTTTCAATGATTAATGCAAGCATACTATAATTGGTATTGCAATAACTAAAGTGCGTATTGGGGTTACCGGTTCCTAAAGGTTTGAACTTTATTAAATAATCCAACACATCCCGATTAGAACAATATTGTTTTTTATTCCAACCTAAATTTTCCATAAAATGAATATAATTAGGTAAGCCGCTTCGATGATTTAATAACAACCTAACGGTAATGCTGTCATAAGGAAAATCGGGAAGGTATTTTTTTACATTATCGTCAATAGAAAGTTTGCCCATCTCCGCCAATTTTAAAATCGCCATCGCCGTGAATGTTTTAGAAACCGATGCCAAATGAAATGCGGAATGTTTTGTAAGACTGTCTTTACTTCTTAGATTATAAAATCCATGATAATCTTCAAAAATAATTTGACCATTTTTAGCCACTAAAATTCCGCCATTAAATCCTCTTCTTAAAAGATTATTTTCATAATAATTTTTTACTCCTTCATGGTATCTTTTAAAATCTTGGGGAGAGATTTTTCCCGGTGTTGGCGGAATGTAGGTTAAAGAATCTTTGTCGGTTTTTTTTGATTTAGTACTACCGCTGTGGCAGCTAAAAAACACTAAGCAAAAAAATAGAAAAAATACATTAGAAATCTTATAAGAACTCATTCAAAAAAATTCAGGGATTAACAGTCTATATTTGCAATATTACACTACTAAATTTATATGAGCGAGAAAAAATCTACCAGTTATCCTAAAGAAAAAATAAATATTCTCTTCTTAGAAAATATTAGTAATTCGGCTGTAAAGCGTTTTACTGATGCAGGATATACTTCTATTCAACAAATTCCGGGTGCACTCAGCGAAAGTGAATTAATAAAGAAAATTAAGAATGTGCATATTTTAGGTATTCGATCTAAATCAAAAATATCTGCAGAAGTTTTGAAACACGCGGAGAAATTACAAGCAATTGGTTGCTTTTGTATTGGCACCAATCAAGTGGATATTGATTATGCCACTCAACAAGGAATTACAGTATTTAATGCTCCTTACTCTAACACACGGTCGGTTGCAGAATTAGTGATTGCTTCTTCAATTATGTTGATTAGAAAAATTCCCGACAAAAATAAATTTGCGCATGAAGGAATTTGGATGAAAGATTCAAAAGGAAGCCATGAATTAAGAGGAAAAACTTTAGGAATTGTTGGTTATGGAAATATAGGCTCACAAGTAAGCGTACTCGCAGAAGCTTTTGGTATGAAAGTGATTTTTTATGATGCGGAAACAAAGATGCCTTTAGGAAATGCGGAAGCAAAAAAATCTTTGAAAGAATTACTTCAAGTAGCCGATGTGATTACACTTCATGTGCCGGATCTGCCGACTACAAGAGATTTGATCAATAAAGAAATGTTGAAGCATTGTAAAAAATCTGCCGTCTTAATTAATTATGCAAGAGGCGAAGTAGTGGATTTGGAGGCATTGAAAAATGCATTAGAGAAGCAAGAATTGGCGGGCGCAGCGGTTGATGTTTTTCCTTTAGAACCGGAAAAAAATGGAGATGCTTTTATCTCTCCCCTTACGTGGACTTAGTAATGTAATCTTGACACCGCATGTAGGTGGTTCTACTGAAGAAGCGCAATTAAATATTGGTGAAGATGTGAGTACTAAACTTTTTAATTTTTTAGAAAAAGGAATTACGACCGGATCACTTTCCGTGCCTGCATTGAATTTGCCGTTGCAAGCCCATACGCATAGAATTTTGCATATTCATAAAAATGTACCGGGTGTTCTTTCAGAAATTAATACTCAATTATCATCCAATAAAATAAATATCGTAAGCCAATATTTAAAAACGAATGATACTATCGGTTATGTGGTGTTGGATATTGAGAAAAAGTTATCAAAAGATGCGGCCGAATTATTAAAGAAAGTTAAAGGCACTATCAAGGTGAGATTATTGTATTAATCTAATTTTTCAGATTTATTTATGCTGAGATTAATTCTTCGTAAGCTGCTTGCAGTGCGCGTTCTATTCCGTTAGTCGGATATTTTTCGAAAGAAGGAATAGCGGTAATCTTTAAAATATCTTCTTTTGATTTCCCGCTTTTTATTGCTGACTCAACTACTTGAATGAGGTTATTTAAATATTCTCGAAAGTTTAAAATCATATCCTTATCACCAACTACCTTTTCAACATCATTTGCATGACCGCAGACATACACAGTTTTATTGTCGAATTTTTTGTTGATAGATTCTAGAACTTTTATCCAATTTTTTATACTGGCACCGGTGCTTCTATCCACCACAGGGTGTCGGCCATTGAAAACTAAATCACCAACGTGCGCAATATTAGCATGTTTAAAATGTATGACTGCATCACCGTTAGTATGGCCCGAGCCGAAATAATACATCCCAATTTTTTCATCTCCTAATTTTTCTTCATGATGCTGAGCAAAGGTTTCAGTAGGAAAAAATTGTTGATCTTCAGAATGATTGTTGGCAGCCACTTTCTTTTGGTTGGCCAAAGAATTTTCATGCGCTAATACGCGCTTTAACCAACTTTTAAAAGCAATATTTCCTGAAGTGTGATCTCCATGATGGTGCGTATTGATTAATAAATGAAAAGGTTGATCTTTTCTCTTTTTTAATTCATCAATCAAATGCGTAGCAGTATTGGGAAATTGTGCATCAATAACTACAATTCCTTCTTTAGAAAAATAAAATAAAATGGTGCCGCCTCTTTCTGTAAAAATACCGATGGTGTCGGTGAGCATTGTGATTTTCCAAGCCTCATTCATAAAGGCACTCCACACTTTTTGTTTAGCTAAGGTGAGTGCACCAATAGTTAATAAGGAAGTCTTTATAAAATCTTTTCTATGCATTCGATTGACTTTTAAAGAAACAATTTACGAAGAAAAGATTTTATAAAAATGATAAAACAAATTTTCTAAACTTTTATTATCTACCTTGACTCCAATTTCTTGTTCTTCTGAAACCGCTGTGGGACGCAGGTTTGCGCTGCAAAGGATTTACCGCTGCCACCGGGGCTTGCACAAATTTCATAGTGCTTGCATAAGGATGTCCTTCCACAACAGGAATGGTTTGATCAATTAATTTATGAATATCACGCAAGTAAGCTCTTTCTTCCATATCGCAAAAAGATAAGGCAGAACCTGATGCTCCGGCACGGCCTGTACGACCAATTCGATGAACATACGTTTCAGGAATATTCGGTAATTCAAAATTGATTACATGGCTTAGTGAATCTACATCAATACCTCTGGCAGCAATATCTGTAGCTACTAACACGCGTATTTTTCCTTCTTTAAATTGTCCTAATGCTTTTTGTCTTGCAGCTTGTGTTTTATTTCCATGAATGGCATCAGAGCTTATTCCTGCACGGCGTAAGTCTTTGGTAATTTTATCGGCACCATACTTTGTGCGAGTAAATACTAAAGCGTTCTCAATATTATTTTCATTTTTTAGTAAATGAATTAATAACTGTCGCTTATCATTTTTTTCAACCAAATAAATATGCTGATCTACTTTTTCTGCTGTAGATGAAACCGGTGATACTTCCACTCTCACAGGGTTTGTAAGAATAGATGCTGATAATTTTGTGATCTCAGAAGGCATGGTAGCCGAGAAAAACAAAGTCTGTCTTTTCTCTGGTAAAAGCGCAATGATCTTTTTTACATCATGAATGAAACCCATGTCCAGCATGCGATCTGCTTCATCCAACACAAACATTTTAATGTGCTCAATATGGATAAATTTTTGATTAATTAAATCTAATAATCTTCCCGGAGTTGCAATTAAAATATCTACTCCTCTTCTTAATTCATTGGTTTGATGAAATTGAGACACACCACCGAAAACCACGGTATGCCTGAGTCCGGTGTGTTTACCATAAGCTTCAAAACTCTCATCAATTTGAATCGCTAATTCGCGAGTGGGAGTAAGAATCAGTGCTTTAATATTGTGATTGTAAGCGTCTTCTTTTTGTTGTAATAATAAATTTTGTAAAATAGGAATCGCAAAGGCAGCCGTTTTTCCGGTGCCGGTTTGTGCGCAACCTAATAGATCTTTTCCTCTTAAAATATGTGGAATGGATTGTTCTTGAATGGGTGTGGGCGATGTGTAGCCCTCAGTTTCGAGCGCCTTCAAGATGGGCGCTACTAAATGTAAATCTTTAAATAACAATTTAATTTGCTTTAATGTAAATGATAACTTCCCTGAAAAATATAATCTAGAAAGTTTGTTTCAGATATGCCCTAAACCTATGACTTGATGAGCTTTTCTTGGGCGGAAGATTATCCAGTCTGCTAAGTATGAGTATATAACGTTTGCAAATGTACGTTATAAAAAATAAATCAATTTGTAAACTTACTCGTTGGTCTTTTTTACCTTTACCTGCAAAAAGTAAAATGGAAGTCATTCAATTTGAAGATAAAAGTTTAGCGCATTTTTCGTATGCATTTATTAGTGAGGATGAAATGGTAATTATAGATCCTGAAAGAAATCCGCAAGCATATTATGATTTAGCAACCAATAGAGGATTGAAAATTGTGGGAATAATTGAAACGCATCCTCATGCAGATTTTGTGAGCAGCCATGCAGAAATTCATCGCACCACCGGCGCTACCATTTATGTAAGTAAATTATTAGGAGCAGAATATCCTCATCAATCTTTTGATGAAGGCGATATTTTGAAAGTAGGGAATGCCACATTGCATGCAATGAATACACCGGGCCATTCGCCGGATAGTATTTGTATTTTGGTAAAAAATGAAAAAGGAAATCCTGAATTTGTTTTTACAGGAGACACTTTATTTATTGGTGATTGTGGCCGTCCGGATTTGAGAGAAACTGCCGGAAATATTACCTCTGCAAGAAAAGATCTTGCAAAAGATATGTATCATTCGCTTCGAAATAATTTGATCAATTTACCCGATTCAGTAATTGTATATCCGGCGCATGGCGCAGGAAGCTTGTGTGGTAAGGGTTTGAGCGCTAATAAATCAAGTACTATCGGAATTGAAAAAGCAAGCAATTGGTGTTTAAAAGATATTAGTGAAGATGAATTTGTGAATGAATTATTGGCCAATCAACCATTTGTGCCGCGATATTTTACTAATTCAGTAGAAATGAATAAGAAAGGAGCGCCTAATTATAAAGACTCAATCAACCAAGTAATTATTCAAGATTCGCTACCGCAAAATTTAAAAAATCATATCATCATTGATACAAGAAATGAAACTGCGTTCAAAGAAGGACATTTAAAAAATGCCATCAATTTGATGGATGATACCAAATTTGAAACTTGGTTAGGAAGTGTAGTTTCGCCCGGTGAAGACTTTTATTTATTATCTGACAGCAGAGAAAAGTTAGAAATCTTAATTAAAAGAATTGCAAAGATTGGTTATGAATCACAAATTGTAATGGGCTTTGTAGCCAAGGATGTAGATGGGTTGTCGGAGTCCATTTTAGAATTAGACAATTTTAAAAATAATCTCAATGATTATACCATTGTCGATGTACGAAATGCGAATGAGGTAGCTACGCAAAAAATATTTAAGAATGCAATCGCAATTCCTTTGCCAGAGCTTAGAGAAAGAGTAAATGAAATTCCGACTGATAAACCTATTGTGGTGCACTGCGCCGCAGGATACAGGAGTGCAGCGGCTTCCAGCATTATAAAAAATGAAGTAGATGGAAATGTAGCAGTCATTGATTTAGGAAAGGCGATAAATGATTTTAAATAATTTCAACAATTTTTATGAAAAAAAAATTTGTAAAACCTATAGTAATTGATGTGCGAAGTGCCGATGAATTTGCTAAAGGCCATGCAGAAAAAAGTATCAATATACCCTTGCAAGAAATGGAGGAAAGATTAGATGAAATCAAAAAAATAAAATCTCCTATCGTATTGGTATGCGGCGGCGGTACAAGAAATATTAAGGCGGCGGAATTACTAAAGAGTTGTGGAATTGCAGGCGAAGCAGGTGGTGGTTGGAAAAAAGTGAATGAGAAATATGAATTGTAAATAAAAAATCCTGTCATTCTTGTATCGAATCATTTAATCTTGTATGTCTCCCATTTTATTAAGCACTTTCGTAATTATTTATTTTGTGGTTTTGTTAATTGCGGCTTGGCGTACAAGTCGTAATTCTAATAACGAATCTTTTTTTATCGGAAATAGAAATAGTAATTGGGTGATGGTGGCTTTTGGGATGATAGGCACTTCCATGACGGGAGTAACTTTCTTGAGCGTTCCGGGTACAGTTGGCGTTCAACATTTCGGATATTTCCAAGTAGTAATAGGTTACTTTTTAGGATATTTTGTTGTCGCATTTGTGCTGTTACCGTTGTATTATCGATTACAGCTTACTTCTATTTATGATTATCTCAACCAACGTTTTGGAACGGTTGCTTACAAAACCGGATCACTTTTTTTTATTGTATCACGAACCGTAGGAGCCACAGCCCGACTGTATTTGGTGATTAATGTGTTGCAAATTTTTATTTTGGATGCAATGGGTGTTCCGTTTTGGTTAACAGCAATGATCGTGTTATTAATGGTATTGTTGTACACATTTGAAGGTGGAGTAAAAACAATTGTATTTACCGATATGCTTCAAACATCTTTCATGATTATTGCATTAATTGTTTGTTTAGTTTTTATCATGCACTATTTTAATTTTTCTTTTTTAGGAGCAATAGATCAATTAAAAATTAAGGGCTACACAGAAATTTTTAACACAGATGTAAACAGCAAAGGATTTTGGTTAAAACAAATTGTGGGAGGAGCATTTATCACCATTGCTATGACAGGCTTGGATCAAGAGATGATGCAAAAAAATATCAGTGTAAAAAATCTGCGTAATTCTCAAAAAAATATTTTCACTTTCAGTACCATAATGGTAATTGTAAATTTACTGTTTTTGTTTTTGGGTGGTTTGCTGTATCTCACAGCAGCAGCGAATCATATAGGAGTAAAAGGAGATGATTTGTTTCCAGAAATCGCTTTGAATTATTTGCCGGCTTGGGTTTCTATAGTATTTACTTTAGGAATTATTTCTACGCTTTTTCCAAGTGCCGATGGAGCGATCACTGCAATTACTTCTTCTTTTTGCTTGGATTTATTGGGCCTTCAACGAAATAAAAATAATACAGAACAAAAAATAAAAAGGAAAAGAATTTTCGTGCATATCTTCTTCATCATCATCTTTTTTATTTGTTTGATTGTTTTTAAATGGCTCGATAATAAATCAATAATCGATTTATTATTAGAATTAGCCGGCTATACGTATGGACCCTTATTGGGTTTATTTGCCTTCGGTATTCTTACTAAGAGAAATGTGCGAAAAGGTTATTCAACTTTAGTTGTTTGCTTGTTATCACCCATACTATGTTTCATCTTAAGCCGGTACGATACTTCGTGGTTCGATGGTTATAAAATAGGAATTGAATTATTATTAGTAAATGGTTTATTTACTTTTATTGGATTGTTATTCATTTCCAAACCAAATAAAATTTCTCTATAATCTTTTTTTTACTGCACTACTATTTTATACGTATTGATTTGTTGTTCGTTATTTATTTTAATAAAATAAATTCCCTTTGCCCAAGTTTTTACATCAATTGTAATAGATGATTGGTTTGTAATTTTTTGGGTAATCATTCTGCCAAACACATCCGATACATCTATGGAAATATTTTTTGTAGGCGTTTTGCCAAAATTTATTTTAATAAAGTTATGCGCAGGATTCGGTGAAATAGTTATGGATTGTTCTAACGGAAATACAACAGATTGAATATTGGAATAGACAAATTTTCCATCATTATCAATTTGTTTCAATCTATAATAATTAATAGTTGGATTCGGTTTATCGTCTATAAATGAATAATGTTTTTCAATAGAACTATTGCCTGCAGCGGCTTCGAAGCCAATCTTTTTCCAGTCTTTATTATCAGCACTTCTTTCTATTTCAAATAATTTACTGTTCATTTCTTGTGCTGTATTCCATTTTAGCAAAGCGGTATTATTTTGTTTGATTGCCGTAAATGAAATGAGTTGTACAGGCACCACACTTTTATCAAAAGCATATCGAGTAAGAATGGGATAATGGTCTGTGGTGGTAGTTCCATAATTAGAAACCATAGTGCTTACTTCATACAACACTTTCGCAGAATTAGTGATGTAGTAAGGTTTCATTTCGTTTGAAATTTCTACATGGTCAATCATTTCTTTATAACCTACAGTAGATTGCTGACGATCTAAACTTAAAGAAAGTGTTGGTGAAAAGAAATTTAGAGAATCATTATTAAAAACAGAATAAGAAGATTCAGTGAAACCATACGTAATACTTTGATCCAAATCATCATTAAAATCTCCTAACAAAATTATATTATCATTAGGGTATAAATGATTGAGTGTGTAATTCAAAGTGTCAGCACCACTCTTTCTGCGTCGATAAGAAACATCCACCGGATTGGTATTGGCTTTTGCATGTAATGCAACAAATCGAACCGGTTTGGTGATCAAACCTAAAGTTACATTCGCATAAAGCATGTACGGATATCGACCACTAGTAAAATAACTGTACGCCGGACTTTTCGTATCCAAAGCGGTATTGGGTCCTTCCGTTACAATGGCTTTCGGAGTTTCAATCGGTTGAATAACCGAAGTTTTATAAACAAAAGCTTCTTTTTGGAGTTGATCTAACGGAAGAGTACCACTCTTATACGGATTAGAATAAGAACCATAATCACAAATGAAATAAGCATACGTGCCGGCTCCAAATTGTTCATTCAAATAATTCACTACATTTTGTAATCGAGGTTCACTCACTGCTTCCACAAATACAAAAATATCTGCTGCAATATTTTTAGTAATTGTTTTGATATTGGTTTCTTGGAGATCCTTATTAGGCGGACCAAACGACGTGCTTTCGATTCCAAACCATTCTATATTCCAATTCACAACTTCTAACGTAAGATCATAATCAATACTCGTTCCTACTAAATTAATATCTGTTGCATTGATTCCTTGGGTGTTGAAAGTGATCACATCTGTGTAATCTTTGTTGGGAGTAGTGGGAGTAAATTTTACAAATAAAACCTGCGGTTGATTATTGGCACTCGCTTTTAAATAAGTTACCGAAGAAGAAAATTGAATACCGTCTTTCGATAATAAAAAATCTTCCGGAGCTTGGATAGTAATATCATCTAAAAGATAATTGGGAGTAAATCGGATTTTTTTAATAGAATCTGATTGAGGTGCTACATAGCCAAAATCCAAATTTGTAGAACGTAAATTTAAATTAGGTGGTGGAGGATTGTATAAGTTTTTTAGAATCACATTATCTATGCTCCACTGCGCTGCACCTGTATTGGTAGAAGTATAAACAAATGCAAAATAAACATGCGCATTTTTGTAATTACTCAAACTTATATTATCACTTAGCGTCCAAGAATTACTTCCTAATTCGGGGAAATTTCCATTGATGGTTGTCCAAGTATAATTATTAGGATTACCATAGCCCGGATAATCTGTTGAAATTTTTAATTTCAACGCATTGCCTATATCAAGCGTTTTACTCCAAAATGAAATGACAGGATAGGTGGTAGCAGATAAATCGAAAAGAGGAGAAATAAGCCAATCTTCATTTTCTTTATTTTGCCCACCGCTAAATCCTTGAATTTGTATGGCTCCTTCGTAAGGCGCATTGGATGAAGGTTGTGATTGATTCAATCCATAATTAGTACAGCCCCAAACTTCATTTCCTGAAACATTAAAAATGCTAAATGCATTCAATGAAGAGGCACAATCATTAAAATCGTAAGTATTATTGAGCGCACCAATTGGTTGATTATTTCCGGTAGTAAAACTCCAAACAGCATTTCCGGAAATGCCTTCAAAAATATTATCAAATAGATCTGAAATTGCACCGTTGCTCATTTCAATGTAATAGGAAGTATTACTTTCTAAATTACTTATCGGGAAATATAGATCTTTACTGTTTATTTGAATAGCATTATTCGAGATATCCAATGTTTGAGAAATAGAATTGTCTAATTTCTTTTTGATGCTAATAATTCCGGTAGCTCCTTTTTTTAAAGATTCATCAAATGTGAGATGAGCCATAAAAGTATTCCCAACATTTATGGCATTCGACGCGGGGAAAAAAGAAACTATGGAAGGAGGTGTTTTATCAATTCCTGAAGAATTGGTGGGCGAAGGTAAACCGGTTTTAAAATCTTTGGAATTGTTGTTGGTATTGATTCCTACAGGGTTTCTTTGAATTGAATTGGTATTGGAAGGCGAGGGGGCACTACTTCCTTTAGAACAATCCGCACTTCCATATCCTACAAAATCAATAACGCGAGCATCATTCACGGGACAAGAAGTATTCAACGCCGATGATTGATTAACTAACGCAATTTTTCCGTCGGATGCGGCCATGTAAATGGTTCCGATTACATCTGCAGTTGGTAAGTCTGAGAAATTAGTTCCACCTGCTGCTTGTTGAATTAAGAAATATCCTTTTGGAGGAATACTTCCGCTAAGTGTTGTAACACTCCATGAAGATCCTGACCTGCTGGTGTATTGTACAGACCACCCGGAAAGGTTCACGGCATTGGCTCCATTGTTATACAATTCAATAAAATCATTTTTGTATAATGCGCCACTGTTGCCGCCACCGCCATAAATTTCATTGATGACCACTTGGCTTTTAGCCGATATTTGAAAACTAAAAAATAGAATACAAAAAATTCGTAAAATCTTCATAGGACGGATAGGATAGAGAAAGAAAAATTTAAATCACTTACAGATAACTTTTCAATATTTTTTTTGAGAGAAAAGCTATCTGCGATATTACGATTTAATTTGTTGCTACCTTCTTATTTTATATAAACGGCTGGGGCAAATTGTAATTTTAACGCTATTATTGAATCTTCTTTACTATCCCTTAGTTTTGTTATCAGATTTTTAAAAATAAATTATGTTGATTCTTTCTCAATTCAAGTTAGTAAAGACTTTTGTTTTTGATATGGATGGGGTGCTTACGGATGGAAATTTATTGGTGCAAGATGACCAAAATTGGGTAAGGCAAATGAATGTAAAAGATGGTTACGCTTTGCAATCGGCTGTAAAATTAGGCTATAATGTGATGGTGATTTCCGGTAGTGAATCAGTGGCAGTAGAAAATCGATTAAAAAAATTAGGACTGACTCAGGTATTTATGAATATCAAGAACAAAGAAATTTTTTTAAAAGATTTTGCAGAAAAAAATCATCTCCTTCTTTCCGAAATGTTATTTATGGGTGACGATATTCCTGATTACCAATGTATGAAAATGGTGGGAATCGCTGCATGCCCTTTGGATGCTGCATTTGATATAAAAGGAATTGCACATTATATTTCTCCCATTGCCGGTGGCAAAGGATGTGTGAGAGATGTATTGGAAAAGGTGTTGAAATTAAATAATCATTGGCCTTTGGAAACTTCCATCACTTCCACTTAAATAATCATGAAATTAATCATAGCGTTTTTCAAATTGATCCGGTGGCCGAATTTGGTTTTTATTGCACTCACCCAATTTCTTTTCTGGCAATTTATTTTGCCTTTTGCATTTAAGGCTTCTCTTCCTTTGCAAGAAAGTAAATTACTTTCTCCTGTACTTTTTTGGATGTTGGTAATTGCATCAGTTTGCATTGCTGCAGCGGGTTATATCATCAACGATTATTTCGATGTAAATATTGATCAGATCAATAAATCAGCAAAAGTAATTGTAGGAAGTATTATCAAAAGACGCGCAGCTATTTTATTACATGCGCTCTTGTCTTTGATCGGCTTTGCATTGAGTCTATATGTAGGAATGAAAATTTCTAATCCGTACATTGCTGTTTTTAATTTAGTGGCTATTGCTGTGTTAATAGTTTATTCCACCACTTTTAAAAAGAAATTGTTGGTGGGTAATATTTTAATTTCTTTATTAACGGCCTGGGTAATCGTGGTATTGGCGGTAGCAGAATATCGTTTAAGCATCTCTGTTAGTCATGTTGTTTGGCAACGATTATTAAAACTGACTTTTATTTATGCGGGATTTGCTTTTATTATTTCTTTAGTGCGAGAAGTAATCAAAGACATGGAAGATATGGAAGGAGATCAAAAATTTGGATGTACTACGATGCCTATTGTTTGGGGAATTCAAGTTTCGAAAGTTTTTGCAGGCGTTTGGATTGTAGTATTGGCGGGTATTGTAGCAGGTATTCAAATTTATTTGCTTCAATTAGGGTGGTGGTTTTCTGCTTTATATGCATTGGTTACTGTCATACTTCCGTTGATTTGGGTTTTGAAAAAATTGTATGCTGCGAAATCTCCTAAAGAATTTCATTTGTTGAGTACCGTTATTAAATTGATTATGCTTGCCGGTATTCTTACGATGGTATTTTTTTAAATAATTTCGATTGAAATGAAAAAAATAATTTTAGCATCGTCTTCTCCCGCGCAGAAAGCAATTATTGGAATTAGCAGAAATTTCTTTTGAAATAAAAGTTGCCGACATAGACGAAACTTATCCTGATGGATTATCTTCTTCGCAAAAAGCCGAATTTATTGCAATCCACAAAGCCAATTCGATCCTTACTAAATTACATAACAGTAATGAATACACGATAATTGCTGCGGATACAATGGTGTTTTTAAATGAAATCCATTTTGGAAAACCTGAAAATAGAAACGATGCTATTCACATGCTCACGCAACTTTCCGGGAATACGCATGAAGTAATTACAGGTGTTTGTATTATTTCGGGTAACGAAAAAATTATTTTTTCAGAACGTACTGAAGTTACTTTTCATCCACTTTCCGAATCAATGATTTCACATTATGTAGATACTTACAAACCTTATGATAAAGCCGGAGGTTATGCGATACAAGAATGGATTGGTGTTATAGGAATTCAATCCATCAAAGGTGATTTTTACAATGTAATGGGATTGCCAATAAGCCGTGTGGTACAAGAACTTCAAAAGATTCACGACTAAGTTTTTTATTTTTTATTTTTCGTTCAATAAAAAAATATACTATCTTTCTGATACAAAACTTTCGGCTATGAAGGAAGATTTGCTGCAGTATATTTGGAAATTTCAATTATACAATTCCGGTGATTTACAAACCACCGCAGGCGAAGAGTTAACCATTATCAAAGCGGGATTTCATAATCAAAATCAAGGGCCGGATTTTAGCGAAGCAAAAATAAGAATCAAGGATACTATTTGGGCCGGAAATATTGAAATTCATATTCGATCTTCCGACTGGATTTTGCACCAACATTCTTCAGACAAAAACTATCAGAATATTATTTTACATGTGGTGTGGATACATGATAAAGAGATTACGGATGTATCAGGAAACCATCTTCCTACTTTAGAATTACAAAGTAGAGTGTCTAATTTTTTGTTGAAAAAATATCAACAATTAATGGACAGTCCTCAATTTATTCCATGCGAAAATCAAATACCCGCAATGAGTGAATTGGCCTTGACCAATTGGAAACAAAGATTGGTTGTGGAAAGATTAATTCGTAAATCAAAACCTATTTTGGAAATGTATCAACAAAATGGCAATCATTGGGAAGAAACTCTCTGGTGGCTTATTGCAGCTAATTTTGGCTTAAAAGTAAATAGTTATTTTTTTCAAAAATTAGCTCAATCTTTACCGCAATCGCTTCTCGCAAAGCATAAGAATAATACAATCGTAATTGAAGCATTATTATTTGGGCAAACAGGATTATTGAATCAAAATTTTAGTGAGAAATATCCATTGATGCTTCAAAAGGAATATCGTTTTTATCAAAAAAAATATCAGTTGAAACCAATAGATGGTGAATTGCAATTTTTGCGAATGAGGCCCGCCAATTTTCCTACTATCAGATTAGCACAATTAGCACAACTCATTTGTAAAAGCGAACATTTGTTTTCTAAAATTAAAGCGATCAATTCTGTAAATGAAATAAAAGAATTGCTGCAATTGAGCGCCAATGATTATTGGCATTACCATTATATTTTTGAAGAAGAAACGAATTTTCGTAAGAAGAAATTGGGAATGAAAATGGTTGAAAATATTATCATCAATACCATCACGCCAATCATTTTCTCTTACGGCCATTTGCATCAAGAAGATGAATACAAAGAGAAAGCAATCGAATGGTTAGAAAACATTTCTCCTGAAAAAAATTATATCACTAAAGGATTTGAGAACCTGCATTTCGAGAATAAAAATGCTTTGGATTCACAAGCACTGATTCAATTAAAAAATGAATATTGCGACAAAAAACTATGCCTGCATTGTGCCGTTGGAAATGCAATTCTTCAAAAGAAATAATTACTGTTTTATGAATTTGCCCAATTATAGGTAATCACTAATTCAATATCAGGATGTAAACTCTTAGCCACCGGACAATTATTGCCCGTTCTTTCTAAAATGGTTCTAATTTTTTCATCCTCATTACTTGGTAAACTTACAGACACTTCTATTTTAGCCACTCTGCGTGGATCGGCAGCCATGTGTTTAGTAACTTCTGCTTTCGAATTATCAATATTTACTCCTAAATCATTCGCCTTAATGCCCATAGTAGTTACCATACATGTAGCTAACGAAACGCACAGCAGATCAGTAGGAGAGAATCTTTCTCCTTTGCCTCTGTTATCAGTTGGCGCATCTGTTTCGATGGAAGAATTACTTTGAAGATGCACGGCTTGGCATCTTAAATTACCCGTATAAATTATTGAAGCAGTCATTGTTCTTTTTTTGTATAAATTTACAGTACTAATTATAATCAACTAAGATGCTAAAAACCACCCTAATATTTATAGCCACTGCAATATCGCTCAATTGTTTTTCACAAAGTAATAAAGAAACTCGAAAAGAAGAGAAAAGATTGAGAATTGAAAAGATTATGCAACAAGAGGAAGAAGGTGTCGTTGTCTTTAAAAAAAGTTTTGCAGGTGGCCCTAAAATTACCAATGATGGATACGGAGTTTTTTTGGAATGGGGAAGAGCAGTTTCTGTAAATAAAGCATGGTTATTTCAAATAGATTTTAGCGAACGCAAGCACGTTAAAGAAGAAAAAATTAGGCGTTTTTACAATAGCGGTAGATTTATTTTTGGAAAAGAAAATTTCTTTTATCCATTAAAATTAGGCGTACAGCAACAATTACTTTTAGGAAACAAAGGAAATAAAAACGGAGTGCAAGTAACTGCCAATTATGGCGGAGGTGTTTCTCTCGCTTTGCTTCGTCCTTACTACGTTCAAGTGCCCGATAATGGCGGCAAATTGAAATACGTAAAATATAATTCTGCCGATAGTTTAGAATTCTTAACAGGACAAGTTTATAATGGCCCGAGCTTTACAAAAGGTTGGGATGAAATAACCGTTACTCCCGGTGCATATGTGAAAACATCACTCCGATTTGATTATGGATCTTACAACGAAATGGTAACTGCAATGGAAGTGGGCGTTACTGCAGAATATTACACAAAAGGAATTCCTCAAATGGTTTACAATGAACGAAAACAATTCTTTTTTGGAGCTTATTTTTCACTTGTTTTCGGAAAAAGAAAATGATTCTCTATTTAAGTTAAATACGCGTCATTGCTTTATTTGAAAGAATTTAAATCCGTGCGATGAAACTTAGGGCGTATGTTTTTTTTCTAATTTTTTGTATTGCAAATTTCTTCTTGCCTACGCATGTTTTTGCTCAATATATTTTAAATGGCGATGCTACTTTAGAGAGTTGTAATTGTTATGTACTTACCCAGCCCAAAGATTTTCAAGGTGGAAGTGTGTGGCAACAAACCAAAATTGATCTTACCAAATCTTTCGATTTTGTGTTCAATGTTTTCTTAGGAAATAATGATGATGGCGCTGATGGAATGGCATTTATACTTCAGCCTTTAAGTACCAGTTTGGGTGCATCCGGTGGGGGTATGGGCTTTGAAGGCGTCACGCCTTCGGTTGGTGTAGTTTTGGACACGTATCAAAATTCTAATAACAATGATCCTGCTTATGATCATATCAGCATTCAAAAAAATGGTGTGATCACACATGGAAATGATTTAGCCGGTCCGGTTAGAGCTTCGGCGTTTAGTGATAATATTGAAGATGGACAATGGCACACGTTACGAATCAGTTGGGATGCGGCTTCTCATACCATGAATACTTATTTTGATGGTGAGTTTCGTCTTACAGCAACGGTTGATTTGATAAAAGATATTTTTAGTAATGATCCTATGGTTTATTGGGGATTTTCTGCAGCCACCGGAGGAAATTATAATTTACAAAAATTTTGTACTGCACTCAATCCTTCCGTAAAATTTTCTCCTCAAAACGGTTCGGTTTGTTTAGGCACTCCTATTCAATTTGAAGATAATTCTACTTCCTTTACCACAATAAAAAATTATGGTTGGGATTTTGGCGATGGCACTACCAGCGCGGATGCTGCGCCTCCTTCACATAATTATTCAAACGCGGGAGAATACAATTTAAAATTGACAATCACCGGCTCAGATGGATGTGTAAGTGAACCATTTACTAAAAAAATAATAGTCGGTGATTTTCCAATTTTGAATATGGAAATTCGAGATACTTGTGAAAAAATAAATCCAATTATAAATTTACAAACCGATGTAAAAGTGGGGATCGTCAATCAATGGCATTGGGAATTAGATGGAACTCCTTTTTCTACGCTTCAAGATCCTGATTTGAGCACTCTTCTTCCGGGTAATCATTCTCTGAAACTTACAACTACAAGCAGTATCGGATGTGTTTCTAATTCTGTAACCGATGCATTTGTGATAAATAATGCTCCTCAAATTTCATTAGAAAATAAAGGTGCTTGCGAAAATGTGCCGGTACTTTTTTCAGGAATACAAAATGATGGATTAACAACTATTCAAAATTGGAAATGGGATTTTGGTGATCAAACAATTGCTAACGGCAAAGAGGTTTCTCATCTTTTTTCGGAAAATAAATCTTATTTGGTTTCCTTACAAGCTACGTCTGCCAAAGGTTGCGTAGCCAATGATCAAAAAAGTATTACTATTTATTCTGTGCAGGCAGATGCAGGTAGAGATACTTTAATTGCTGAAAATGTACCCTTGCAATTGAATGGAAGCGGCGGCTTATATTATTCATGGTCGCCCGGTTTAGGATTGAATAATCCCATGATTGCGAATCCAATTGCAACAATAAGTGATGATATGAAATATCGATTAACTGTTACTTCTGCAGATGGTTGTGTGGATGAGGCGACCATCAATATTTCTGTATTTAAAGGTTCTGCAATCTATGTCCCTACTGCATTTACTCCTAATAAAGATGGATTGAACGATATTTTAAAACCGTATTACATAGGCATAAAATCTCTTTATTATTTTACCATTTTTGATCGTTGGGGAAAAAAAAATATTTTCTACAACTGATATGACTAAAGGATGGAGTGGAAATATAAATGGACAATTCTATCAATCCGGATCTTTTAGATGGATTTTAAAAGCGGAAGATTTGTTAGGAAAAATGTATGAACTTCAAGGAAGTTTTGTTTTGATAAAATAATTAAAATTATTTCAATGAAAATTAGTAGCTGTTTTTTCATTTTTATTTTAATGTCATTTTGCACAAATGCGCAAATAAATTGGACGAACATCGATTCGCTTTATCAACCTTTACCTAATCTGATGCATGTTTTTAAATCTACGGATTCGGTGGGCGGCAAACCGAATGTAATGTATTATACGATTGTTGATTTGAAAGATTCTTCTTTATTATTTACAACAGATACAACTCAAAATAGAAGAATTACACCTACACAATTTTTTGAAAAAAATAATCATCCGCTATTGGTAGTAAACACTTCTTTCTTTTCGTATGCTACCAACAGTAGTTTGAATGTAGTAGTGAAAGACAGTAGGGTATTGGGTTATAATGAACATTCGATTCCTCGAAAAGGTAAAGACACCCTTACTTATTGGCACTCTTTTTTTGGAGCATTGGGAATTTTTGAAAATAGAAAGGCGGATGTTGCTTGGGTTTTGTCTGATTCTTCACAACAATTTTTGTATGCTTCACAAAAACCCATTCCACATTTTTCTGATTCTAGCAACTATATTTATTTTGATGAATTAAAAAAAGATTTTGAAGAATGGAGAGTACAAACGGCTGTAGGCGGTGGCCCGGTTTTAATTCAAAATAACGAAGTAAAAATTGCTAACAATGAAGAATTAAAATTTGCTAATAAGGCCATTTACGATCGTCATCCTCGTACCGCAATTGGTTATACCAATGATCAACAATTAATCATTTTTGTTTGCGAAGGTAGAAGTGAAAAAGCAGCCGGCCTTGACCTAATTCAGCTGGCTGAAATACTCAAACAAATAGGTTGCACAGAAGCGCTCAATTTAGATGGCGGCGGTAGTACTTGTTTATTAATTAATGGAAAACAAACCAATGAACCTTCAGATAAAGTAGGCCAAAGGCCCGTGCCTACAGTATTTCTTATTCAACAAAAATAATTGGGAATAAATTCTATTTCCCAAAAACTTTTTCTCCTCCAACAAATGTCATCAGTACTTTCGTATTTAAAATATCTTTAGGTGCAGTCGTCATTAGATCTTTATCCAATAAAACAAAATCAGCAAATTTTCCTTTTTCAAGGCTTCCTTTTTCTTTTTCTTCAAAATTACTTTTAGCTGCCCAAATGGTCATACCACGAAGCGCATCTTCTCTGCTTAATGCATTCTCGATTTGAAAACCACCGGCCGGCCAACCTTTTGCATCTTCTCGTGCTACGGCAGCATAGAATGTTTTAATTGGCGAAATATCTTCTACAGGAAAATCAGTTCCTAAAGGAATCCATCCATTCAACAACATCAATTTATGATTGGCATAGGCATTTTTTACTCTTTCTTTTCCTAAACGATCTCCTGCCCAATACATATCAGATGTAGCGTGTGTGGGCTGTACAGAAGGAATGATACTGTTATCTGCAAAAAGATGAAAATCATTTTCATTCACCACTTGTGAATGTTCAATACGCCATCTTAAATCATTTTTTCCTTTTAAATATTTTGCATAGGTGTTGAGAATAACTCTATTTCCTGAATCTCCAATAGCATGGGTACACATTTGAAATCCATGCTCATAAATAATATTAGCAACAGAATCAAAGTGTGCAATAGAACTTAGTAGAAATCCATTCCAATCCGGCTTATCTGAATAAGGTTGCAAAAGACATGCTCCACGAGAGCCCAAAGCGCCGTCAGCATATACTTTGAAGGCGCGAACATTTAATCTATCTGTTTTTATTTTTCCGTTAGAAAATAAAAAGTCAAAATTTTGTTTGGCATCACTTAACATCACGAATAGACGCATTTTTAATTCATTCTTTTTTTGAAGTGAATCTATCAATAACGCTACGCGATAATCCACCCCACAATCATCAATCGTAGTGAGCCCGGCAGCGAAACAATTTTGTTGTGCATCTAATAGGGCCTCTTTCAATTTATTTACGGAAGGTTGTGGAATTTTTGAATAAACTAATTCAGTTGCATTATCTACCAATACGCCGGTCAATTTTCCATTGATCACTTCTATTTCTCCGCCATCCAAACGGTCGCCTGCTTTGATTCCTGCGAGGTCAAGTGCCTTTTGATTTGCAATCGCTGCGTGACCATCTACTCTTGATAAAACGACAGGCCTGTTAGGAAATAATTCATTCAATTTTTCATTCGTAGGAAAATCTTTTACTTTCCAGTCATTCTGATCCCAACCTCTTCCTTCTAACCAGCCCTCTTTATTTTCTGCATCAAATGCTTTTAATCTTTCAATAATTTCATCCCAACTTTCAGTGCCTGTAAGATTAGCAGTTTGCAAGCCCAATCCGTATCCTAAGAAATGAGCATGCGCATCAATCAATCCCGGATATAAAAATTTTCCGGTTGCATCTACATTTTCTTTTGCAGTGTATTTCTTTTGTAAATCTTCCGTTTTTCCTACTTCTATAATTTTTCCTTTATCTACTGCAACCGCTTCTGCTTTTGAGAAACTACTATCAACGGTGTAAACAGTTGCATTGTAAACAAGAAGATCAATCTTTTGTTTGGAATCACAAGAAGTCAAAAAAATGATGGCAAAAAGAAAAATAATCAATTTCATAAAAGTTATTATTTAGGGATGGTAATTTATTTCAAAAGTAGTTTTTTAAATTTATTTAGCTCAACCATTTCAGCAGCAGAAATTACCTCGTTATTATCGTACTTGGCTTTCAAAAACAACACCCGCTTGTGTTGTGGGTATTTGGCTAAGATATCTTCGATTAATTTTTCTGCCTCAATATTTTTTTCAAATAACGGAGTGTTTTCAGGAAGTTCAGAATTCTCTCGCGTCGGCATTTTTTTTATGATGGATTCCAAAGCCGCTAATCTTCCGGGAAGTACGCCATTTATTTTGGAAGATTTATCATATAAACCTTGTAATTGTTTTTTACTCAACCATCCTCTTTTTTGATATTGCTGGTAAATGCTAATTACGAATGATGACACAGGAAATGCCATGATACAATCTTCCAAAAGCATATTGATAATATCGAGTGGTTGTTTATTCGATTGCATAAGAAACAAAATAGTGCTTTTTTTTAATTTTTCGTTTATTAATTCGATAGATGGTTTCTGAAATTGTATTAAAATAAAAACCCGCTTTTTTCAAAGCGGGTTTATGTATTTTTTAAAATTAAATTTTAATATCTGTAAGCTTCAGGCTTGTATGGGCCTGCTTTTGGAATATTTAAATAAGCACTTTGCTCCGGAGTTAATTCATCTAAAACAACGCCTATTTTTTTCAAATGTAATCTCGCTACTTTCTCATCTAAATGTTTAGGAAGTACGTACACTTGATTTTCATATTTATCTGCATGTTGCCATAATTCTAATTGAGCCAACACTTGATTAGTAAATGAATTACTCATCACAAAACTTGGATGGCCGGTAGCGCAACCTAAATTCACCAAGCGGCCTTCTGCTAAGATGATGATATTTTTTCCATCAATCGTGTACATATCCACTTGTGGTTTGATAGTATCTTTTGTATGGCCGTAATTTTTATTCAACCAAGCAATATCAATTTCAATATCGAAGTGGCCAATGTTACATACGATGGCTTTGTCTTTCATCAATTTGAAATGCTCGCCGGTGATTAGATCTCTACAACCTGATGCAGTAACGATGATGTCTGCTTCTTTCACTGCATCAATCATTTTCTTTACTTCAAAACCATCCATTGCAGCTTGCAAAGCGCAAATAGGATCAATTTCAGTAACAATAACTCTTGCGCCTGCGCCTCGTAAACTTGCTGCAGATCCTTTTCCTACATCTCCGTAACCGCCTACTACAGCCACTTTCCCGGCCATCATAATATCTGTAGCTCTGCGAATAGCATCTACTAAACTTTCTTTACAACCGTATTTGTTATCAAATTTTGATTTGGTAACTGAATCATTAATATTGATTGCAGGAATTGGTAATGTACCATTTTCCATTCTTTCATATAATCTGTGTACACCTGTGGTTGTCTCTTCTGATAAACCTTTTACATGCTGTACTAATTCAGGATATTTATCAAATACCATGTTGGTTAAATCACCACCATCATCCAAAATCATATTTAAAGGACGGTCTTCGCTACCAAAGAATAATGTTTGTTCAATACACCAATCACTCTCTTCTTGAGTTTGTCCTTTCCATGCAAAAACACCAATACCTTCTGCAGCAATTGCGGCAGCAGCTTGATCTTGCGTAGAAAAAATATTGCATGAACTCCATTTTACTTCTGCACCTAAGGCAATTAAAGTTTCGATAAGAACCGCAGTTTGGATGGTCATATGAAGGCAACCCGCGATGCGCGCACCTTTCAAAGGTTGTTCTTTTCCAAATTCTTCTCTTAGAGCCATTAGACCGGGCATTTCTGCTTCGGCCAAAGAAATTTCTTTGCGTCCCCAAGCAGCAAGGCTGATATCTTTAACCTTATTTTTTAGGCTAAAATCGATAGCGTTTTTTGTAATAGATGACATACGTAATTATTATTTTTTAGCCTGCAAAGGTACAAATATTGCAGTTAATAAAGCAACCAATTTTTAATTTAGAAAAACATTATCAAACTCTTTTTTGAATGAAAATATTTAATTCGACGACTTATTTTGTTTTTCTTCTTCAATAGATTTTAAAGTATGAATGCTTAAGTTAAATTCAAAGCCAATCAACACAACCAATGAATTTAAAAAAACCATAATCATAATTACCATTAGCGTTCCTATGGAACCATATAAGAAATTATATTGGGCAAAATTATTTACAAAAGCCATAAATCCGAGTGTAACTAAAATGCTTAAAAATGTAGCTACTATCGCTCCCGGAGATACCAACTTCCACCTGATGGTAGTAGATGGTGCGTATTTATAAATGAAAGCGAAAGAGTAAAAAATAAGTCCGGTAATAAAAATCCATTTACCATACAAAATCAAATTTCTTAATTGAATATTTTCAATTCCAATCCACTTCATTAAATTACTTTGAAGCAAAAGAAGCATAAGGCAAATCATCAATAGTCCAAAAAGCATCAAAGTTAATTTTATGGCGGCCCATCTTTTTTTCAATCCTTTTATTTTTTCAAAACCTATATAATCTTTATTGAAAGAACGCATCAAACCTATAACAGCACTCGATGCAAAAAATAGAGAGATAACAAATGTAAATGAGATAAGTCCTATTTTAGAACCATCCATAAAACTGTCTATGAATTCTATAATTCCTCTATTATAAGTTGGCGATGGAATGATATCGTGGATTAAACTGTGCAATTGAAATTTAAGTCCGCGCTTGGATAAAAATGGAAGATGTGGGATTAAAGTAAATAAAAATAAACAAGTAGGCGGCACCGATAACATAAAATTAAAAGCAATGGCAGAAGCTCTTTCGGTAAAATAAGGCAGATTAAATTCCTTAAAGAATTTTTGAGCAACTTTGAAAAGACTTAAACCTTGTAATCCTTTCGGATGCCACTTCTTACTCAATTGCACCACGAAATGGAGGGGTAAAAGTAAAATCGGTATTTTCTTTTTTTTGGTCAAATTTATTTTAAAAATTTATGGATTATCAGCTTTTGATTGCATCAATTTATTAAGCGCTTCTTGATACGCTTTTGCATAGATGAGATGCTGTTGATAAGAAGTAGAAAAATCAGAGTATCCGGAAAAATCTGCTCTTGCAACAAAAAATAAATAATCAGTTTCCGGACTATTCAAAACTGCATCAATTGTTTTGATAGATGGAGTGCAAATTGGCCCCGGCGGTAAACCTGCATTCAGATAAGTATTGTACGGTGATGGATAATCTAAATGTTTATGATAAATTCTTTTCAAACTAAAATCTTTCATAGCAAATTTTATCGTAGGATCCGCTGCCAGTCTCATTCCTTTGCGTAATCGATTGATATACACACTGGCAATTTTTCCTTTGTCATCTTGTTTATTGGTTTCTTCTTCTACCAAAGATGCGAGAGTATAAACCTGTTGTGGCGTCAATTGTAATCGCTCGGCTTTTTCCATTCTTTCTTTGTTCCAGAATTTCTTTTTTTCATTAAAAAGTTTAGAATAAATTTTTTCAACAGAAGTATTCCATTTAAAAGTGTACGTATTTGGAATCACATTCGTCATAACGGTATTGGTGTCTACATCAAAAGATGAAAGTGAATCATTATTATTTAGAAATTCTATTGCATGTAATGAATCAGTTTCAAAATTGGCTCCTATTTTTTTTGCCAGATCTTCTTTTGTACGCAATTTGGTAATGACGAAATTTACCGGTTCTTGCCTTCCTGATCGTAACATCCTGATTAGATTGTACATGCTCATTCCACTCTTTATTTTATACTTCCCGGGCTTTATATTATTGGAGTATTTAGAATATTTTGCAAGCGTATTAAACAAAAAAGTTTCGCCTAACAAATCATTTGCTTTAAGGCTATCAATCACTTGCCCATAGCTGCTTCCGGTAGGAATGTATAAATATTTTTTATCGGAATTAATCGTCGGGCCGAAAACCATCCATCCTAAAACTATTGCCGCTATTAGCAAAACAACAAAGAGAAATTTTATTAGTTTTTTCATTGAAGAATTGAGTTAAGCTGAAAATAAAATTAGAAAAAGCTCAAAAGTTTTGATTTAATGAAATATCAATTTAACAAAAAACCCTGTCTTTTTGATTCAGACAGGGTATTATTATTTTTTTTCTTAAAATTAAGGTTGTGGTGTAGGGCTTACAGGAGCCGGTGTTGGTGCCGGTGTATTTGGGAACGGCGCCGTATTTTGAGGAGTTACCGGAGAACTCGCTGGTGCATTTTTAATCAATTCATCATTAGAATGAGAACCGGAAACTGCCGGAATAAATAATGCTGACGTAATACATAAAACCCCGATGATAGCTGCAAATACCCATGTGCCTTTTTCTAACACATCTGTTGTTTGTCTTACACCCATTAATTGATTTCCAAATCCACCTAAAGAGGAATTAAGTCCGCCACCTTTTGGATTTTGGATGAGTATGATAACGCCTAAGATAATTGACGCAAGAATTATGATGGTTCCGAAAATAAATAACATGCTATTGATTTTTTATACTGTCGATTTTGGCTGCAAAGTAAATACTTTTCGAGGGATTCATCAAACTTAATTTTTCGTATAATTCGATCGCCTTTTCAGGCTTTCCTTGCTTTAATAAAACCTCGGCCATAGTCTCTGTAAGTATTTCTGCTTCTGCATTTGACTTTTCTGCCTTCATTTGAATCATTCTTTCTACAGCAGGATTTTGATCGGGTAATTTATTCGCATGAAGCCTTTTCATATCCTTGAGCCAATCTGTAAAACTCTTCATTTGCTTACCCAGTTTATCATTCAGCAAAAGTTCTGGTTTTATATCAATTCCCTGAGAGGCAAAATAATCTGACATGCTCAAAGGCTCAAACAATAATTCTTCATTTTTATTTTCGGTAGAAGAAGATGCGATGGTGAATTCTTTTTGTTCTTTTTCTTCTTGATGAATATTCGGAGTTTCCTGCTGTGGCTCAGTTTCATTAGTTTGGTTGGGCGCTTCTTCAATTATCGGTTCCTCATTTTTTTCTACGGTTTCTTCTACTTTTTCAATTTCTGCCGGTTCGATTTTTTCTTCTATAGGCACTTCATTATTTTCTTCGATGATGGCTTCACTATTTTCTTGCGATAATGAATTTTCGGTGGGTACTTCCGGTTCTATAATTTTATTCGGATGCTCAATTTTATATTCGGTTTTGGTAATTTCTACCTCTGAAAGACCGGGTGCTTCTTCACCTAAATTGGAAAATTCAACTATTTCCGAAACTGTTTCTTCGGCGACAGTATATTGTATTTGAAAATTTAACCAATGAGGATTTGAAAAATATAAAATTGCTTTCTTTGAAAAGTTTTCAAATTTTTCGGGGTCTTCTTTTTTATAATGACAGAGCAAAAGAAAATTCGCCAAAGAACTATACGGATAGTCACTAACATTTTTTTCCAACGCCTCCACATCCTCGGAAGGGTTGCCTATAAAAGAGTTAGAATAATTGAGTATCGAATCCATAATTCTTTTTTACCAATTTGAAAAAATTCGATTAAAAATTGCATCTGAAATATTTTTAATTATCTCAGAAAATAATTTTGATTCTGCTTGTTGTAAAGTTTGATTGGCTGCAAAATCGAAATTATTCGTGATATCTGCTTCAAAATTTTTAGAGATATCTACATTATTTTTAAAAATCAAATGAAAGGTAACACTTAAACGGTTAGTTCCCGCCTGTTGATTGGCTACACCACTCGTAGTAATGCTATAATCTGAAACATAACCGCTGATATCATAATCTGCTGTCTGGTCATTAATTTGTCGTAAACGTGTTTGGCTAATTATTTTTTGTTTGATATTATCAGTGAGCTGCGGTGTTATTTGTGGATTCACATAGCGCGCTTTGTTTTGAAAATTATTTACATGAAACGTAGTGATATCGGCAGGTATAGGCGAACTGTCTGTAGTAGAATAACGACAAGTTGCGAAACTAAATATGAGCATCAAAAAACTGAGGATTGCCAATAATCGAATATTTATTTTCATCTTATTCATTGATTCCGTATTCTTTTAATTTCCTATAAAGTGTGCGCTCGCTAATACCTAAATCACTCGAAGCATCTCTTCTTTTTCCTCGATGTTTTTTTAATGCTTTTACAATCAAATCTTTTTCGGCATCCATAATACTAAGCGATTCTTCCACTTCTTGATGATCATCAATTGCGGCATTGTTTTGCAAAATCACCGGATGAGATGAAGCAAGCGCCGGTGAAGTATTTTGATGAACCGTGCTCGAATGGTAATCATCTAACAAAGGTTCATTTTTAAATACAGGATTGGTTCTGGCAAGAGTAGGATTTTGCATTGCATCAAAAAACATTCTCTTTAATTCTGTTACATCTTTTTTTACATCAAAAAATAATTTGTATAAGATCTCTCTTTCATTCGCAAATTCTTTTTGAGAATGTGGAGACGGATTGGAAGAAGAAAGAACCGGTAATCGGCTCATAGTATTTTCCGGTAAAAATTTTTTTAATTGTTGTGCGGTCACAATTTTTTCTTTAGATAAAACGGATAATTGTTCAGCCATATTTTTCAATTGGCGCACATTGCCCGGCCAATCATAATTGATCAACATTTCTTTGGCTTCATCATCTAATTGTATGGAGGGAGATTTATATCTTTCCGCAAAATCAGCAGCAAATTTTCTAAATAATAAAATGATATCCTCTTTGCGATCTCTTAGTGGCGTAACCCTGATGGGCACTGTGTTTAAGCGATAATACAAATCTTCTCTAAATCTGCCTGTATGGGTATATTCAAGTAAATCTTTGTTGGTGGCGGCAATTACACGCACATCTGTTTTTTGCACTTTAGAAGAACCCACACGAATATATTCTCCGGCTTCTAAAACGCGCAAAAGTCGCGCTTGTGTACCAAGAGGTAATTCTCCAATTTCATCTAAAAAAATGGTACCGCCATTTACCGTTTCAAAATATCCTTTTCGGCTATCGACCGCGCCGGTAAAGGATCCTTTCTCATGACCGAATAATTCGGAATCAATCGTTCCTTCAGGAATCGCTCCACAGTTTACAGCAATAAATGGATTGTGTTTTCTGGCAGAAAGTGAATGAATAATGTGAGAAAAAACTTCTTTACCCACGCCGCTTTCACCAGAAATCAAAACGCTTAAATCGGTATTAGCTACCTGCATCGCTACATCTATGGCATATGATAATTCCGCAGAACTTCCGATGATACCAAATTTATTTCTTATTGCTTGTTGATCCATGTAGTGTTTTCTTTTTTGAAATTTTTTAAATTGCCCTTCCTATCAAAGTGCCGGCAGTACAGCTTTCTATCAGCACATTTACATAATCTCCTTTTTGATGAGGATATGTTTTTGGGAAAATGACCATCTTATTATTGTCGCTTCTTCCTGCCCAATCGCTATCACTTTTTTTGGAATTTCCTTCTATCAAAACTTGATGTGTTTTTCCAATCTCTCTTTCCATACTTTTCAAAGAATGAATTCTATGTAGAGCTACTATTTCTTGCAATCTTCTTTTCTTTGTTTCTAAAGGTACATCATCTTCAAACCTTCTTTCAGCAAGTGTTCCCGGGCGTTCTGAGTAATAATACATATAAGCCAAATCGTATTCGCAATATTCAAAAAGAGTGAGCGTTGCTTGATGATCTTCTTCCGTTTCGGTGCAAAATCCGGTGATGGAATCCGTGGATAATCCGCAACCGGGAAGCACTTCACGAATTCTATCCACTTTAGAAATATACCATTCACGCGTATAGGTTCTATTCATTAATTGTAAAATTCTGGTGCTGCCGCTTTGAACCGGAAGGTGGATGTATTTACAAATGTTGGGATATTTTTTTATCGTAAATAACACCTCATCGGTAATATCTTTTGGATGAGAAGTAGAAAAACGAACGCGCAATAAAGGAGATATTTTAGCCACTTCTTCCATCAAATTTGCGAAAGAAACGATTTTATTATTTTCCGGATTTACCCATTGATAACTATCTACATTTTGTCCGAGTAAAGTTACCTCGCGATAACCTTCATTAAACAAATCGGTGCATTCTTTTATTACAGAAATAGCATCACGACTGCGTTCGCGGCCACGAGTAAAAGGAACCACACAAAACGAACACATATTATTACAACCGCGCATGATGCTTACGAAAGCTGTAACACCATTGCTGTTCAGCCTGATGGGAGAAATATCTCCATAAGTTTCTTCACGACTTAATAATACATTTACACCCTTTTGACCACTTTCTGCTTCTTCAATTAAATTAGGCAAGTTGCGATACGCATCCGGACCTACAACGATATCTACTAATTTTTCTTCTTCCAGAAATTTCGCTTTCAATCTTTCGGCCATACATCCTAAAACTCCTACCAATAATCCCGGATTATAGGATTTTATTTTTTTAAATTCAGTCAATCTTTTTCTTACAGTTGCTTCTGCTTTTTCGCGAATAGAACAAGTATTGATAAAAATAATATCTGCTTCTTGAAAATGCTGTGTAATTCCATAACCTCTTTCTTGTAAAATGGATGCGACGACTTCACTGTCGGCAAAATTCATTGCGCAACCATAACTTTCTATATAGAATTTTTTGATAAATGAAAAATCAGTAAGTACCTGCGGAGCCAATGCTTCTCCTTGTCTTGCCTCATCATGCTTTTTATCGAGCGTAAAATCGATCATTATATTTTATTTATTCGGGTGGCAAAGATAGTAATAATAATTGCGACAGTATGGCAGTATAGAATTAAATTCTATTTAAAAAGAAGATTAGGTTAGTATTTGGGAAAAGAGATTTATTTAGTGACCGCAGATTTCATTCTACCTGCCAACCAACTATCTTTTACAGGTATAATCCATTGATTCATTAAATCTTTTTTGGTAAGTACCAGATTATTGAAATAAAATGTATCCGGAGTGATAAAACCATTTTCTATGGAATAATTGAATTGAGATAATGGTAAAACTTGAACTCTTTCTTTTACGATAAAGGCAAGTAATTGACGATCTAATAATTGCACTTGGTAATCTTGTTCAATATTTTTAATCAATCTAACGGAAGAATCGGTACTGCAACCGCTTACTTTGGTTGCGCTCTCATCTGCCATTACAATGATAAATTGACCAAAAAATAAATTCGCATATCCTTTTACCTCATCACCATGACTGTTCCATTCTTTACTGAAATTCTCCAATAATTCTTCAATTTCTAAAGCTTCACTTAGGGTAAAAATTCTATTACATTGATACACCCATACTCTGGAACTATCGCTGAAATCAGCAGGAATTAAATCTTGAAAATGAATATTCATGCGGTAAAGTTAGTAAGTATTCTAAAAATGATTGGTTAATTTACTACTTTGTTTTGTGCTGTTTTTATGAGTTTGGAAATGAGTCTGAGAGGCATAGCCTCGTTTAAATTTTGTAAAGATGGACTTAGTCCGTCTAAAGAGATAGGAAATAGAAGTTGAGAGCCGTAGGCTCGGTTCATACAATATGGTTCGTGCCGCTGGCACTTGGTTGATTTTGTGTTCGGTCTTCCTCGGAATAAATTCCGAAGTTATAAAATTGGAACAGGCCTACGGCCTTGCAACTTGTTTATTTTGCAATTTGAATTTAAGAATATCCTATTTGTAGTTCTATTAGAACATTTACAAAACACAGAATTTATTATTTGCTGTTTTTTATGAGTTTGGAAATGAGTCTGAGAGGCATAGCCTCGTTTAAATTTTGTAAAGATGGACTTTAGTCCGTCTAAAGAGATAGGAAATAGAAGTTGAGAGCCGTAGGCTCGGTTCATACAATATGGTTCGTGCCGCTGGCACTTGGTTGATTTTTGTGTTCATTAACCTCGGAATAAATTCCGAAGTTAAAAAATAGAAACAGGCCTTCGACCTTTGCAAATCCAGATAATTGCAGACAATTCAAAACATCAAAATAATAAAATTTTTTTTCACCAACATTTACTCAATAAAAAAGCTCAAACTAATTACAGTTTGAGCTTCAATGATTTTATAAAATATATTAAGCGCTTTGTCCTAATCTTTTCAAATACATGATGTGCGAATAAATGGCATTTCTCATTTTCGGAAATTCGATATAATTGATTCCATATTCTAAACAAACCTTCTTAGTTATTTTGCTGATAGCAGGGTAGTGTACATGGGAAATTCTTGGAAATAAATGATGTTCGATTTGAAAATTCAATCCTCCAACTAACCATGAAATGGTTTTATTTCTGGTTGCAAAATTAGCAGTAGTATTGATTTGATGTATTGCCCATTCATTTTCAATTTTTCCTGTAACTACATCCGGCATTGGAAATTCTGTATGCTCTACTGTGTGTGCTAATTGGAAAACAATACTAATTACTAAACCTGTAACCATTGTGATCAACAAAAATCCAACGATCCATGTACCGAAACCTAATAAATAAATCGGAAGAGCTACAAACATAAAGATGTAAATAACCTTCGCTATCCAAAAAGAGAAATGCTCATACAATGACATTTTACGAATAGGAACTGTTCCGATTTTTCTTTTGAAATATTTTTGAAAATCCGTCATAAAAATCCAAAGGATATGAAGAAGTGTGTACAAAAACCAAAAATAATAATGTTGGAATTTGTGCATCCATAATTTCTTTTGTGTAGTGGTAAACCTCATCCACGGGCGAGCTTCAATGTCATCATCTACACCATCAATATTGGTAAAAGTGTGATGAATAATATTATGCTTCATATTCCACATGATGGCACTTGCTCCCAGAAAATTCAGAGACGAACCTGCCATTTTATTTAAAACTTTACTCTTACTAAAAGAACCATGCGCGCCATCGTGCATTACATTAAAACCAATAGCAGCGGTAAGGCAACCAAATAAAATACACTCAGGAATGGCGATCCAAACACCGGGAGTAAAAAACACCAAATGAACATAAATAGCCAAATACGCAACAGACAACAAGGCGGCTTTGAATAAAAGTGAGAAATCACCCGTCATTGGGCGTTTGTTATCAGTGAAATATTTGTTGACACGGTTTTTTAATTCTACTTGAAAATTGTCTTTGTCTTGTATGAACTTGGGATTGGCCATTATGGTTTTGTTATTTTATTATGATACGAATTTACTATTAATCAGGTTGTTTGTTGAATGAATGCATCTAAAGTTTTTACTCCAATCATTTTTTTAGAAATAAAACCTTCTGCATGTGCTACACCAATCATTTTTCCCAGCATGGCACTTCTGCTAATGATGCTTTCAAAAAATGCCGGTGAAGAAATATAAGTCTGCGGTTCATTACTCTTATCCGATGGTTGATAGAACTGAGTTTTAAAAGCGCGAATGGCTTCCTTTTTTGTTTCTATCACCTCAGAAATATCTACTACAAAATCGGGTTCTAAATATTTATCTTGGATATAGTTAAATACATATTTAGGTCGCCATGCTTCTTGCGATTTTCCTTCGTCTTCTGTTTCAATCTTTCTTAATCCTGATAAGAAAGCGGCATCATTAATTAATTGCGCAGCACGACCATGATCAGGATGACGATCATCAGGGGCATTGCAAAAAATAATTTCCGGCTTATATTTTCTCAGAACTGTGATAATTTTTCTTTGATGTGCTTCATCATTTTTGAAAAAGCCGTCTGCCATTTTCAAATTATCGCGAACATCTAAACCTAAAATTTTTGCGGAATTGGTAGCTTCCTCTTTCCTTGTATCCGCGGTACCGCGTGTTCCTAATTCTCCTTGGGTTAAATCAATTACACCTATCTTTTTGCCCTTCTTTTTCTCCACCAATAAAGTGCCTGAGCAACTTAATTCTACATCATCCGGGTGGACACCAAAGGCTAAAAGATCTAATTTCATTGTGTTGTTATGCGAAAAAGGATATTCATTTGTTGCGTGCAAATTACATCATTTGAGGCAGGTTTTGTGAAAATGGGTTTTATTATTTCCAATTGCGCAAGAGATTTAACGTTATCTCTAATTGGAATAAAGGAGTGTATTCGATTTATTGGGCAGTTCATAGCCGTACATTCTTCGTACTTCGTGAACGATAGATTCCAACACGGCATCTTGGCCTGCCGCATCATAGGGTTGTTTGAGATCGCCGCCGAAAAAGAACGCAACTGTTTGCCAGAACCGGGCAGTGAATCCGCCTTTTAGTTCTTTGATGATATTGTAACAATCTACGCCGTTGGTTTCGCGATTAATTAATTTCATCAACACTTTTCCTTGATAAACGGATAATTCCTTCAGCGGTGTCGCGAATTCTTTTTTCAATTCTTTTTCTCTGCTGTTGATATATTTTTTGATAAATTTTTTATCGGTACTTCCTGCGATATGATTTTGAATATCTACGAAAATGTAACCGGCGCGTTTGGCATAAGGATAAGTTACATACACCGCATTTCTCAATCGAGTCCATTCTGCTTTAGAGATGGAACTTTTTCTCCAGATATAAACACCCGCTAAAGTTTGCGCGGTGATGGTATCGCCTTCATACACTATGGCATAAGTAGTAATGGTATCATTGATGCCATACTTTGATTGGGCTTGGGAATGCAAACTCACACTCATCGCTATTCCGAAGAGGAAGAATGTACACACCCTGCGATATAAAAGAGGTAAGAAGCACATTACGAAAGTAAATTTATATAATAACCGAATAGGTAAGAGGAATTATTCTATAAATATTGTTTAAAAATGGATTTGGTTTAAAGTGGATTTATAATTTTTTATTTTGAGGAGAAGGAGTTATTTCTCGCAAAGACGGGAAGGGGCAAAGGCGCAAAGGGTGGCTCTTCTTACAATATCTTGGTGCTTTTTGAATTTGATTTAGAATTTGTATGAAGGGATAGGAAGGTATGACGGTAGGTGGGGCTCATTTCTGCGCTAGTGTGAAGAACATTCTTGCGCCAAGAGTGGTCAGATCGAAATTCATTCTATCGCCACGAAGGGGGATATCGTTTTGTCTTCCAAAGCGCAATTTCTAAAAGTGTCATTCCAGAAAAATCAGCAAAATGATTGTCAAGCTTTTCTGTTAATTGTGATTGGCAATTATAGTATTTTCCTGCTACTAGTATAGCTTCTGTCAAATCTTGAAGGTCATTAAGTTTTGTCATTTGGAAAAGTTTAGTATCTATTGAGGAACTTAAACATTCATTCAAAGATTAAAGTACTTAACTTAATTCTTCCCTTCCGAAACTGCACTCTACAAATTGATAGATTTGTTCGATATCTCTCGTTTTTCCAATTCGTCAACGACTTTCATAAATAAATTATAAAAGTTAATTAAGTGATCTTTTTTTAGCTGTATTTCATTTCCATCTTCAACTTTTAATCCTTTATTATTATTTATTAAATTAGGATTTCCATCTTCATGGTGAAGCGTGTTCCTTATTACACGATATATTTTTAATCCCTCAATTTCTATTTCATCAAAATTTTTCATTCCTTCTACACCAAAAAGATCTTCGATACATTTTTTCTGGTTTGGATTTTTATTATAAATTTGGGTTATTAAAAATTCTAGAACTGATTCCATTCTTGTGAAAAAGGCCCATGATAATTCAATTTCGTATGCATTAATTTCCTTATTATTCTTAAAATGATGAGTTGTTACGAGCGTTCTGCATTCAGGATTATTCAATGTAGCGGCAAAAAACAAATAACTATCTATTGTATATTTTAGATTCCTACGGGTAACTTGAAAGACATTTTTCATGTTAATATAATTAAGTAAAATGTATTGGCAGTGAGAGTAATTTTAAGACAAAGTACGTTATCCGATGTTACAAAAACAATATTTTATAATTTAAATTCCACACAAATAGGGTATAAAATGAAAACTGTTTCGAACTCGGCTAATTTGTCTTGCTCCCTCACCTACCACCTCACCAACATCTGATAATTAGGGTTCGTATGGTTTTCAGAAATTTTAAAATCATAGGTTCCGATAATTTCAAATCCGGATTTTTTATAAAAGTTGAGTGCTCTATGATTTTCAATCCAAGCAAATAACCACATACCCATCTGATTATTTTGTTTGGATAATTCGATGTTGAATTGTAACAAATCGCGACCTAATTGTAAGCCATAAAAATCTTTGAGTAAATATATCCTTGCGAGCTTGGTTACATTTTTAGTTTGAATATGCAGGTAAGGAGAATTGTATATTATTTTAGAATATCCCGCCGGTTGGTTATCATGATAAATGATGTAATAAATGTTATTTGGGTCTTGCAATTCTTCTTTAAATGCTTGTTCAGTAAAGTTTTCATTGACAAATTGATCTATATCTTTTTTCGTAGCGCTGTTGCCATGCGATTCTATAAATGTAGTGCAACCGAGACGCGCTAATAATGAAATATCTTCAGGTTGGGCTTTTAGAATTGAAGTCATTTATTGTTGAAAATAATTTTTTGAAATTCTTTTTAGGAATTGTTCACGGTTTTACAATTGTTCTGAAAGTTAGGTTGATTCTGGGTTTGGTAATTAATTTTGTTGGTGGAAGTCGATGAAGCCAATTCATTTGTGTAGTGCCTTTCATCACCAAAAGACTTCCGTTTTCTAAAATTAATGAAACGATTTCTTTGGTTTTTTTGTGTTTGAAAGCAAATTTTCTTTCTGCTCCAAAGCTCAAGGAACCAATAGCGCCATTTTTCTTTAAATCTTTTTCGGCATCACTATGCCATGCCATGCCTTCGTTGCCATCGTGGTATAAATTGAGTAAACAAGAATTAAATTTTTCGCCGGTTTTTTCTTCTGCAATTGATTTTAATTGTAATAATTCGGGAGTCCATGGCAAAGCACGTTTGGTAGTTTTAGAATACGTGTATTCAAAATCAGTATCACCATACCACCCCACTTTTCTTTTGGTGATGATCAATTTTCCAAAAATGATGGCTTGGTCATTTTCCCATTGAATGGTATTCATTAAAATATCGAAATAATGATTGGCTTCTTTGTTGGTAAAAAGTTTTCCGTAATAATTTACGATACCATCTTTGGGTAATAAATTTCTTTGGGAATCATTTTCATTAGTGAATAAATCCATTTTAATTTTCCATTGTACAAAGCGAACCTAAGATTTATTTTTCTTTTTTTGTTCTTATAAAAATCATTGCAACTGCGGTAGTTACTATTCCCATAATCAATGCCCCTACGGCTCCTTGAATTGCATAATTTTTGTAATTAAAATTTGCTTCGGCTTCGGCGGTGGTAGGGTAATAACCCAATTCCACAGAGCGTTTTATCACATTGGGAAAATATTCCGGAGAGATAAGGAAGGAAGTAATCCATTGTGTCAACGGACTAATGATAGCGATGATGACGGATAAAATAATTCCGGAAATTAAACCTTGTTTGTACGTAATGATTCCGTGATAAAAATTTTTCTTTTTGTTTTTTAATGCTAAGACCATAAACCAAATTGCAGGGATGGCAAACAGGTTGGTTAAATACAAATGGTAGTCAATATATTTCCCGTGAAGACCGGACAATTTTTCTAAGGTCATCCACAATAAGGTCATTAAAGAAAAGAGAATGGCCCATTTAATTTCAATTTTTCTGTTGTTCATAAATTTGGATTTTGGATTATCATAGTAAACATTTACTTCCCCTCAATTTATTTTAAAAAATCTCCGTCAATAATAAGGAGTTTGGCGCCATTAGCTGTAACGGAACGATGTGAACTCAAATCATCAGACACTACATAGGTCCCGCCTTTTGTCAAATTTATTTTTTCTCCGGTGCTTAGTTCACTGATAAATTCTCCTTCTAAACAATGTACTATATGTCCTTTTTGACACCAATGATCGGCCAGGTATTCATGAGAATATTCTACTAATCGAATTCTGAGTCCACCAAATTGAATGGTCTGCCACAAGGCTATTCCTTGTTCTCCTTTGTATTCAATTTTTTCTATTGAATTCCAATCTATAGTTTGGAAGGGTATATTACTCATTGGTAAAATGAATTTTTTTCTTGTTTATTTTACAATCGCAAAGTGAATTAATCTATATTGATTTTAATGTTGCAATAAGTTCAGGAAGGAATAATTGGTAATCATACCTACCATTTTATTTTTAGCCCTTCCATTCTTTTTCTTTCTTTTTTAATGCTTTCTGTTTTTCATATTTCACTATGTCGGGAGCGAGGAAGGGAATGAACAATAAAGAGATTAAAAATAGAACAGTAAATTGTTTATTGTAAGGATAAATCGCAAGTCCTTCCGGATAAGTAATTCTACTTCCTTTATCGCCTGCATCGAGTAAAGTTTCTCTTAATTTTAAAAGCAGGTTAGTTTTTTCTAAAGAAGGCGAGTCTTTGGTTTTCTCTAATTCTAAAGCACTGGCTTTTAAATTTTGATACCAAAACCCAATGTCTTCCGAAGGTATTTTATAAACAACCGAAGTATAACCATTCGTGAGATTATTTTTTTCGATATAGTCTAAAGCAGTTTTTAATTCCGCAGACGCGAGCTCTATGCTATTGGAACCTGCTGCTCTTTTTAAATGTCCGGTCACTTCTTGCTTCAATGTGATGCTTGAATAAATTCGGAAAATCAACAATCCTAAAAAAAGAGCCAAAAATAAATAACCTGCAAATTTTCTCATGAAAAGATGTTTAAAAGTTAGCAATGGAATCGGCTCCTGCATTTATTTTTAGAAATTTCTACATCAACCGAAACTAAAATAATAAAGGGAAGATAGGAATAAAAAGCTGAAAAAAAGTGACGGGGATTTATATCCTAACTTTATTTGCGCTCATCATTTTTCACCCTATCTATTTCCTTCTGAATGGCAGGTCTGATATCTCTTTTCGCACCTACAAAATAATAAATAGCTGCGCCAAATTCTCTTGCATAAGGATTAGTGATGGTTGCAGCAAGTGCAGCGTTTTCAAAAGCGGGAGCAATCTTTTCCATTTCATCATCCGCTTCTTCTTTCACTCGCATGAGGTTGTCGTATTTTTTATTGAGGTCAATCCAATTGACATAATCTGCATTCAAGGAAACCGCTCTTAAATTTTGTTTTGTATAAAAATTAATGGCTCCTGCTTCGCCATAATTATCGCAAATAATAATCGTATTATTTTTGTTGGGAAGCGTTAGATAAATACTATCTACTTTTCGCGCTAACTCTTTCCAGCCAAGCATATCAGCATAATCTTGCGGCAATAAATGATCTTTACCATCTTCCCAACGCAGCATGCCCATTTTTCGATATTTCTCTGCATGTTGAATCATATATTCCGGACTTTTATTGGGAAAGGCAATATTGTACATCGGAATAAATAACAATGCAGGAATGGCAATCAGCACAGGTTGTAAATATTTTTTCCAACCATCTTTTAAAATATTTCCCAGAAATACGGAGCCGAATGCGATGTAGATAGGATAAATTCCTATGGCATAATAATCCTTTGCTCTAAAATAAATAAAAGCGATTAAAGTGAAAATAATAGAGAAGAAAAATAGGCGATAATTGCTAAAAGGTGGATAAAAAACTAAGGCATACAAAGAGGCAAAGATGACGATCAATGAACCGAGAAAAAAGAACAATTGGCTCTTCAGAAAATCCATCCTGTCTACATGTACTAATTGCGTTGCGGACAATTCTTTTAAATGATGAAACACGGGAAAGTGATTGTGGTATTGCCATACAAGGTTTGGCATAATCAAAATAGCACCTAATACAATAGCAAAATATAGATGGCGATTTAAAAATATTTTTCGATGTTGGGTGAGTAATAATGCCGGCAAAAATCCAATCAACAAAAAAACAATATTGTACTTATTTAAAAACCCAATGGCAAAAACAATTGCTGCGAAATACAACCATTTTATATGTTCTGTTTTGAAATATTTTATCATCACAAAATACAAAAGCGTCCAACTTAAAACATCAAACGAATTGGGTTGATACAAAGTATTCAATCGTAATAATGCAGAAAATAAAACGCAAGTAGCACCCAAAATCAATGCAAATAAATTGCCTCCTAATTCTTCAATGGCTCGCCAAACAATATAAATCGTCAATGCGCCATACAGTGCCGGAAAAAATTTGATCCAAAAAATAGAATTGCCGAGAAGTTGAATAACGTAAGATGTCCACGCAGTAAATGGCGGCACTGAAAGATAGCCCCACGCCAAGTGATTGGCAATATCCAAATGCAAATATTCATCACGTTGCAAATCGTACTCGCTGCTCAATAAAATAATTTGCAAGAAAAATTTAAGCGCGATAAAACCTAATAAAATGAGGGTTCTTTTTCTCATGTTAGTGTTGGTTGGGTATCAGATTGGATTGGTTAAACAAATGTAATGTGTGTATTTAAATAAGCAATAGAATTTGGGAGGAGGTAATTGTTTTTGAAAAAACACCCAGATATAAATTTACCGAAGATTTTGTTCTAAGGCATAAACTTTTCTTTCGATTTAGTGTAGGAACTTATTCATAGTGATGATTTGAGCCTTTCCATATCTTTTTAGTTCTAGTAAATCTTTATCTCCGGTAATAAGATGAGAAGCTTTTCCATCTTTACATAAATTAAGAAGAAAATTATCTTTGGGATCACGGCAAATATTTGTAGTACTTTTCACATCAATAAATTCACTATGTTTTCTCATTTGAATTAGTAATTCTTCTAAATCACGTTGCGAGAAATATTTTTTAAATTTTGGCCTCCTAGCGACTTCAATAAATTCTTCTAAAAAGGTATCGCTAAATAAGAGTACCAAGTTGGGATTAGAAATAATTTTATCAAAATAAGAAAAGTCTTTAGTCAGTAAAAAACTGATCCAAATATTTGTATCAATTACAATCCTATTTTTTCTCTTTGGCATGTATTTTTGCTCTTACTAATTCGACTTCCTTTGTTATGTCGTCTATCGATGGCGGATTTGAAACGGCTTTCGACCTGATTTTTTTAATAATTTTTGAAAAGCCATCATCCTTAACTCCTTTAATTGAGATTAAATTGAGGTCAGCAAGATTTTGAAGTAATTTTTCTGCTTTTGGATTTAATATGTCCACTTGTAATGTCATACTCAAATATAAGATTTTTCCTTTAGAATGCTATCCATAGAACAATTTCTCCAAAATTATCCATGAGCGAAATTCCATCAAAAAATTTCTTCTCTCATAATCAAAATGCTTGCAGCTATTTATTTTTTATTTTAGATTGGATAGATTCCATCTTAAAATTAGAGATTGTGATAACCTTTTATTCCTATTGCCTTCGTCAATGGGCTACATACATCCTTACCAAATTTTAAACATTCAAGAATATAAGCAAAATCGTATTTGGGTTGCCAGCCGAGTTCTTCTCTTGCTAATTCATTGACATATACTCTATCAATTTTTGGCAACATCTTCCATCCTCTTTGAAAATATAATTCTTCGAAGTGTGGAAATAATCTCTTTACAACAAGAGGAGCATTTACATTCAAATTGATTAAATCTACCTTCGTAAAAGGTGAAGTTGCACTAATAATATAGCGACCAAACCCAATTGCAGCGGCTTTCTCAAGCGCAAGAAGATGTGCATTTACTACATCTTCAATATCCACACGACGATAAAGAAATTCATTGGCTTTTAAATTACCATCTTCATAGGCTTCTCTCAATTCTTTTCGGTCATCTTCTTCCGGAAAAAATCGTGAAGTCTTTAGAACTATACATGAAAGTTGATGATTACGATGAAAAAGTTTACAAAGGTCTTCAGCAGCGGTTTTCGTAACACCATAAATATTTTTTGGGATGGGCACAACTTCCTCTGTTATCCAAGCCGAAGGCCCTCCTTCTGCGGGTGTGAGCGCATCTCCAAATGTACTGGTAGTGCTGATATAAACGAAAGTTTTAACACCGGCCAAAACAGCTTCTTCTAAAAGATTTAATGTTCCATTTATATTGGTATCTATAAAGTTTTGATTAGTATGAGTAGCAACATGTGGCTTGTGTAAAGTAGCAGTATGAAGAATGGCGTCAACCCCTTTTATACATTGCTTAATAAATTGACGATCTGAAATTGAACCAACTTTGTCTGTATATTTTGATGGAATAATATCAATTCCTATTACATCATAATTCATTTCTTTAAGCGTGCGAACCAATGCCTCACCCAAATGACCACTGCTTCCTGTAATTAATACTTTCATGTTGATATTTCATTGTGCCGAACCGTTGTCAAATTTATAATTAATTGTTTAGTGGGTTAAGTATGATTAATAGATTTTTTGAGATAACGAATGAATGCGTACCAGTTTGAATGCTACTTAAAATTTTCCTCCACAAAACGATTATAAATTTCAAAATGACGTGTGCCTTTAAATATGCCCATTTTCATTTAATTTTTACATAGTTCAAGTTGTAGGTAGCTTAGCTACTTTCCAATTTTTTGATTTGTAAATCATCTAATTCCTTTTTTAAAAAACTCAAATCGTAATGTTTTATTTCATACTCGTCCAATTGCATATCAAATAGTTGTTTACTCGTTTCATTTTTTAAATTATTTAATTTCGCCTTCTTTAATATTTCTAAAAGTGTAGCTTTTTTTTCTTTAATAATTTGAATAATTTCATTCCAAGTATAAATGTCAATTATGTAAACGTTTTCGGGTGGTAAAGTTGAAACCTCTGGAATTTCCTTTAATTCCTTCTTTGCAATCTCCCACACATCCGAGAATTTACTCCAAAATAATTGCTTATAGGTCAATATTATTCCCCAATTTTCACAATTGCCTTTCAAGAGCTTTGATGTAGATAATATCTGCTTTAAGTATGCTTTTATTATGCTATCTTTTAATGAATTGTAAATAAGCGTGTCAGTTGGGTTTATTGATGTGTAAGCCTGCAGCTCAACAGCTTTACATTCTAAGAAGATGTTTTCGTCTTCTAACATGAAGTCTACAACATTCGAATTCGGAGGTAATATTTTCTTTAAATCATTTTCAGTTTTATATTTTAAACTTACTTCTTGTAACCCCAATTCAATATATTTTTCAAAACGTTTACCGAATTCGGCTCCAAATAAAATGTCATTCGCCTTTAAGTAGTCGTAGACATAATAATTTACGGTATGTTGGAATACCGATGAGTGAATAACCTTAATTTCACCATTATGGATTTGGAAAGGAAATATAGTGAAGAATGTAGTTTCAAGAGACTGTAATTCTTCTCTTTTAATTCCTCTTTTAAATGTTTTGATTTTTTCAATGGAATTTGCAGGATCTAAAGTTAGCAATTGTCTAAAATTTTCAATTATTTTATTACTCGTTAATTGCATACCAATCTTCCAAAATTCATTTGTTAATGTCCCATTATAAAAATGACCCGGTTTATTAAGCTTATTTACGTTCGTGAAAAGCCATGTAATTTGTAATAGATATATAAACTCAAATATTGACAATCCAGTTTTATCATGAAAGGATTTTTCAATGTTATATTTATGCTTTAGAGAAATGTAGAGTTTAAGTTGTGTGGCAAAAACTTCTTTATAAACGGATTTTTGTAAATAAAACTGCTGCGAATATAGAATCTGAAAGCCTTTTTTGATCTCACCTGCCTCAAAATAAAATGTCAAATAGCCTTCATTCAGCTTATCTATTGAGTTTATAATTTTTGCAAAATCGTTGTCAGTAAATTCTTTTGGGGGATACTTTTCTTCGCCATAAAGATATGTCCATTTCATTAGTAAGAAAATATTCCATATCGGAACTCCTTTATTATTAGCTGAAAGGAAAGAATAACATTTGGTGAGAATATCAATTTTTTTGAACTTTTGAATTTTATGTCTGATATAGTTGAATGTTATCATGGGTTCTTTAAAATTACAAAAGCGTCCAAGGAGCACAAAAACCTCCTTATTGTAAATGTGTTGTTAAGTCTGGCATTACTTTTTATTTGTCTATTCAAACCAAATCCTTGAGATTGAAAGTACAAGTTTTTTTGTCCGTTTTAATCATAAACCAAAATCCTGACTTGTCAACTAAAGAAGTGTCAACTTTTTTTTAAATATTCACGCAAGTCTTCTAAAGTGATATTGACCATAAGAAAGACGCTATACGCGAATTGAAATATTTTTTGATAAATAGCAAGTTTGTAAAAGTCTTTTTCAAAATTTCCACTTTTCAAGTTGTCGCTATACTTTACCTCAACAATAAGTTTTTGGTTTTTAATATCATCTTGCCCTCCATGAAGAACAAAATCAGGAATAAAATATGTCTTTTGTAAAAGGTTATTTGCTTTAATTTTTTCAAACAGTTTTGAGTTTTTCAGCTTTGAATAAGATTTTAATGCAAGAGTTAGATTTGTCTTGCTTACTTCACCGTTTAGTTTTAATGAATCGTAAGTCTTATTGTTGTTCATTTTTATAATTGTCTGCCAAGTGTAATAAAGTTGATAACAAAAATTTCTTTCTGAAGAATGTTCCTTAATTTGTTTTTGACTCTCTAAAAACTGTAAAATATATTTGTCTAAATGGGGTTCAACTAACATTGGCTTGAAAAACGCACTTTGTGCAATGTTTTCATTTTTACTAAGTCCAATGTATGTGTCATAGTTAATGTAAGAGGAGTCAACGTCTTTTAATGCTCTTTCTAAGTCTGAAATATAATTATTTTCTATCATCGTGTGAATGGTTAATCGTCACTTTTAGGCCCGAAGGGTAGTGATTGAAAAATCACTGCCGAAGGTAAATACAAAAAGCCGATATTTATTCCCCAAGTGGAACTAATGCTGATAGTGAACTAGAGCGGATTGTTATTCCATCAGCCAGCTATTGCTAAAACTGCTGTTGGATGTAGTTTTATTGCAAATACCCAGAGATTTTGATGTTTATGTCTTCCAAAATATTCAAATATGAATTGACTGCTTCAAAATGAGCTTGAGTTACATGGTCCATGTCCGAATGAGCGGAATTAACTTCATTCGCAATGTCATAAATTTCAATTGCATGATAGTCCTCTGGTATGTAGTCAGTACAAATTTGTGATAAAGGAATAATGAATTTTTCAATAAGTTTTTTTCTGTCCTTTAATTCGTTATCTTTTATTACTTCAGTGTCTTGAAAAACATCTAATCTTTTTTCTGTGTAACGTTTCATAAAAAAGTCATCATCTCTAAATTTCCATTTTTTTATTCCCTTATCAAATTTGGCGTCTAAACCTCGCAGATTACAAAGCTCAAAATATTTAGTATAAAAAAGTTTTCTGTATGAATAAAACTTGTCTTCATGAAAGTTATACTTTCTAATATAAGTTCTCAAGTCATCTCTTAACGAAGCTCTTATATCGCTAAGAGTATATAAACTCGATAGAAGTTTGTTAATTTGCTCTATTTCTTTTTGGTTTTTAACACCTATGACTTTGTATAAGTATTTAACGTTTATGAAATGTAGAAAATCAGTCTGCACTCCTTGATTGAACTTAATTTTAAAGTCTTTTCTTTCTAAATATTCTTTTAAACTTTCTATCTGGTTCTCAACCGATATGCTTAACTGTTTCAAGCTGTTCTTAAATAAATTAACTTCTGAGACCAAAAGTTCCTTTTCTTCGCTAGTTTTGTCACGCTTTTCTTTAGAATAAATTGCCGTTGCGATCAAATACCCTCCCCATATGGTTAAAATTGCCACAACCACCGAGAACCAATCAAACCAATTAGGCGCAAAGTTCCAAAATTCCCCTTGTAAAAAATGAAAGCAGTTCATATAATTGAGTGTCAAAAATTACAGCCAACGATTACATTTTCACTAAACTACGCAATTCCTCTCTCCCAACAATATTTTTCCAACCTCCCTTTACAAGTGATTTATAAAAAAATCTCAGCTCAAATCAATAGCCCAAATCCAACCAGAGTCTATGCATTCGCCAACAAGAACATATAAATCAGCGCAATTAAAACAAAACCAATCGCAACAAAAGAAAGCTTTTTATTGGCTTTGGCTCGGTGTAATAAAGAGATGGTAAAACCGCACGCCATAATAATTAATCCTGCCCAAACTAAATTGATATACGGAAAAATAAATGCTTTCAAAGTAATAAAATCGGTGAGGCGATTATTTTCTTTTAATCCGATTTTGAATTTACCGTCATTGGCAATTCCGGATAAGTGGAGATACAAATTTTGAGTAACTACCGTATCGTCAATAAAATCAATTTCATTGTGGCTTATGGTAAGTGCCGGATATGCTTTATAGCGCGTACTATCATTGCTGAACAGCGTAATATCCGCTACCAGTGCGGTATCTGTAGGGGCAAAATGAAAACGATCATTATTTGGATTCTTCTCAATTGCATTGAGCACAATGTAGCCTTTGTTGTAATACACTGAATCGCCAATGCCCATTTCATGAATTTTAAAAGAAGTGGTATCCGGGTCTTCATTATGAATGGAGATCGTGGAGATGTAAGTAAATACATCGTGAGTAAGATAATGACGTGTATCAGGATTGGAACTCAAATTATTATCTTTCATCCGATAGGAATCGGGAGATAAAATAAAATTTTCAGAAACTTCTCCGTCGGCAGAATCTTTCTTTTCAAAATGAAGATTGTAAAACGTGCGCGTCTTCTCATCCGGCGAAGCCGAATCGCTCATGTAAGTCACTACATATTTTCCCATGCGAGTAGGCACACCTTTCAATAAGGTCAGGTTTTCCATTGGATTTTCTGTACTTCTTCCTGTCGGGTCTTTATCAAATGGAATATTCAAACCGGTAACTCTATTATCGCTGATCACTTCTCTATTTCCTGAAGAGATCAACATGCCTGCAATCATCAAAGTAAATCCGAGATGCGCAATGGCACCGCCACCCATTTTTAAATTTCCTTTTAAAACGGTTTTTAAATAAGCGGCATTGGCAATTACTGAATAAATACAAGCGAATAAAGCTGCATAAATAGCGACTAAAAATCCGGGTCATTTTTTATGGTATTCAATAGGGTAGAAGATGAGAATAAATGCTGCAATCAGCACTGCGACTATGATTGGCCACATCAATTTATTGAAGAGATATTTTTTTGCCGTTTGTTTATATTTAAAATATTGACCTGTTCCGGTCAAAAGACCTATCAATACTGCCACTAACACCAACACTTTATTGTAAGTGAATTCTCTGTCCTGCGGATCGGCTAAATTGGTTCCCAGAATTTTATTATACACCGGTAATGAAGTAACTGAAATAATAAATAAGGCAGAAAGGAAAAGTATCAACGATCCAATGAACATCCAAAATTCTCTTGAAGAAATATTTTCTTCTTTTTCTATCGAAGGAATCTTTTTGAAATTTTTAAAATACATGATCAACATCGGCAGCGTAATGCCCAACACATAAATACCAATGATCACATTCGTAGCCATTCCCGCTTCTGTAAAGGAATGCACAGATGTATCGCCCAAAATACCTGTACGCGTGAGGAAGGTAGAATAGAGAATAAAGAAATAAGTCAAGATGGTAAAGAGATACGAGGCTCTCAATGCGTTTCCGGTGGAATTATAAATGGCCATGCAATGTAATCCTGCTACCATAATGATCCAAGGAACTAAGGATGCATTTTCTACAGGATCCCAAGCCCAATAACCGCCGAATGAAAGAGATTCATAAGCCCATTTTCCTCCCATCATAATTCCTACTCCTAAAGCCAAACCACTGAATAATGCCCATGGAAGTACGGGTTTTATCCAGCTTCCCCAATCTTTATTTTTAAGAGATGAATACGCAAAACCTACAGGAATAATGGTGCTGGCAAAACCTAAGAATAAAACCGGAGGATGAATGACCATCCAATAATTTCTCAATAAAACATTTAATCCTATTCCGTCTTTTATGAAACTTAAATAATCGGGTTGAGTGAAAATCGGTCCCGCTAATTCATTGCGCGTAAGCATAAACGGATTGCTGCCAATTCGAACTCCAAATGCATAAATGCCCACAATCATCAACATCAAAAAGAATTGCGCCACATTCACAATTACCATTACAGGCGCTTCTCTTTTTTTTGCAGTAAGTATTACTACACAGCCTAAAACGCAATGCCAGAGCGACCAGAGAAGAAAACTTCCTTCTTGACCTTCCCAAATACAAGCCAATAAATATTTTGCTTCTAATTCTAACGAAGCATGTTTGTATGCATATAAATATTCAAAATAATGATTGGAACAGATGTAATAAATACAACCGAATACAATGATCAACGAAACGAATTGCAATAGAAATGCTCCTCGAGCAAATTGCAACCAAGAACGTTTTTCATTTTCTAAATCAATCTTAGAGGCCTTGAAATAAGCAATAGCAGAAATAATGGATGATACGAACGCAAGTAATACAAAAAAATGTCCTACCTGTCCGGGAAGCAAATGTTCATTCTCAAAAATCATGTGGCCGTCTTATTGTTGTGTAACCGTTTTTTGTAATTGGATTTTATCGTCTTTGTATTTCGACGGGCATTTAAGTAGAATATTATCGCATTCAAACACGTCGCCATTCATGGTTCCTTTCAACACTACGCGTTCGCTTTGTTCTAATTCAGGTGGTTTGGTATCGCGATAAATTACTTTGGTAGTTCCGCCCAAACTATCAACTGCATAAAAAGAAAGATAGTTAGGGTCTTTGATCGCATCGTATTGTATAGGTTTGGATTTATCCAATTTAGCAATCATGTGTACATATTTTCCTTGCTTCTCTTTAGCAGAACCGATGGTATCGTAAGTTGAAAAATCTACGGAATACATTAAAAGCGCACCAATCGCAGCAGCGATGGCTACTAAAATGATAATGCTCGAAGTTTTCATAAGACTATATTTTTTTAAAGTGCAAATTTAGGCAAAAAAGTGATGGTAATCGTTAAATAGTTGATTACCGAAATTTGGAATTGGCGCAATGATTATTTCAATAAAAGTAATCGTGTATTTTAGCTAAAAATTTCAAATGATGTTTTCTACCAAAATCTTGCTGCGACTGGTTTCTATTATTTCCGTTGCCGCAATTGGGTTGATGTCGCTTTTGGTTGTTGTGGGAAATGTGACGGATTATAATACCAATTATCAATTCGTAATGCATGTACTAAAAATGGATACCATTTTTCCGGACAGCCATATTACATATCGAAGTATTCAGCAACCGATAATTTTTCATGCAGCCTACCTCTTTATTATTTTGTTGGAAATCATGATTGCCTTTTGTTGCCTCAAAGGAAGTTGGCATTTATTTAAAAATTTAAAAAGTAGTGCCGCACAATTTCACGACTCGAAAAATTGGGCGATTGCAGGAATTATTTTGGGAATATTTTTGTGGTTTGTTTTATTTCAGGTAGTTGGCGGCGAATGGTTTGCGATGTGGCAAAGCGAAACTTGGAATGGAATGAACAGTGCTTCGAGAATCGTGAACTTTTTAGTGTTGGTATTAATTTTATTGCAATTGAGGGAGAAGGAATAATCCAAGTGAAATTTCTTTTTTATGCTAATTTTTATATTTTTGAAACAATCGTAAATACTCATTTTAAATCCAATTCTTTAACCATTTACCAATTCGATATGAGAAAGAATTTTTGTTTTTTATTTATTTTTTTAGTGGCGAGCCAATTTGCTTTTGCACAGATCAATGCCTTTACCATATTGCGTTCTGATTATGTTTGGGATTCCGGAAGAGATCAATATGTTTTGTCGAGTGAAGATGATAAAGTGGTTACTTTATTTGAATTCAAAAAAGATATGTCGGGATTTACACACACCACGCCAACCATCACTTCCGAATATGTCATTAATGATTTTGAGAAAGACCAACGAACCGGAGCTTATGAATTGAAAATAAAAAGCGACGCCGGTAATTATTATACAATGGAATATGATGTAGCGCAAAAAATCATCAAAATATTTGGAACCAGCGGAGCAAAAAAATTTATGATCACACACAAAGTGTATCGCGCTTGGATTCCGGAATATTAAAATCGATACATCAATCAAAAAGAAAGTAAGAATTCGCTAAAGAGGATATTCCGTACTACCTTTGTTGCCGAAAAAATATCTATAAAAATGGCTGACCTTTTAGATTTTGATCCCAATTCAGTTGGCAATCCTAATAACACAATTTTTGGGCTCCCTTTTACTGAAGAAGAAGCGCAATTGGTATTATTACCTGTGCCGTGGGAAGTGTCTGTAAGCTATAAAGCAGGCACAGCAAGGGCTGCAGAGAATATTTTAAAAGCAAGTTTTCAAGTGGATCTGATAGATGATGATATGGAAGATGGTTGGAAACGTGGATTTTTCATGCGTGAGCTTGACAAAAATATTTTACAAAAAAGTGATTATTTGCGCAAGGAAGCGGAATTGTATATCAATTATATCACCGATGGAGAAGTGGTAGCGGAAAATAAATTTATGTCGAAGGTGTTGAAGGAATTAAATGCCGGAAGTTTATTTTTAAATCAATGGGTGTATGAACAAACAAAAGAATTATTAGCTGCCGGAAAATTAGTAGGATTAGTGGGCGGAGATCATAGCACGCCTTTAGGTTTCTATAAAGCGATTGCGGAGAAACATGGTGTCTTTGGCATTTTACAAATCGATGCTCATTTAGATCTACGACCTGCGTACGAAAATTTAAAATATTCTCACGCATCCATCATGTACAATGCTTTGGAAGAAGTGCCACAATTATCTAAATTAGTACAAGTAGGTACGCGCGATTATTCTTTGGGAGAAAAAGAATACATGCAAAATAGTAATGGCCGTGTGGTAACTTTCTTTGATAATGCTTTAAAAGAAAGAGCTTTTGAAGGACAAACTTGGAAAGAAATTGCTGAAGATATTGTGAATCATCTACCTCAAAAAGTGTATATCAGTTTTGATATTGACGGTTTAGATCCAAAATTATGTCCTAATACCGGAACGCCCGTTCATGGCGGATTAGAAGTGGCTCAAGTGTATTATTTATTTAAGAAAATATTAGAAAGCGGCCGTCACTTAATTGGTTTTGATTTAAATGAAGTAGGAGTGAGTTCCAATGAATGGGATGAAAATGTAGGTGCCAGAATTTTATTCAAATTATGCAATCTGATGATTGCTTCTAATGAGGCCCATGCAAGCAATTGATTTCTTTGTAAAAAATGAAAAAGTAAAATCCTATCGGTTGATCGCAGGTATGTTTTTACTCGCGAATTTGGCAGCGTTTGGATTTTTATCATTTTATGAAATCTATCAAACTACCGCCATTGCTGCATTGTTGGTCATTGTTGTTTTTACATTTGTTCGTTGGATTCTTTTTAAAAGGAAATTGACCACATCTTGGATGGATCAATGGATGTACATTTTACCCGCAATCTGTTGGGCATTTTTACAATTCTTTATTCCTGTTTTAATATGCTTGATAATGGGAGGTTTATTTATATCGAGTTATAAAAAATTACATTTCAGAGTAGATGAAACGGGCATTCAAAAAATGAATATCCCAAGGAAATTATTTGAATGGAATGTTTTTTCCAATGTGATTTTAAAAGATAATTTGCTCACGATGGATTTTAAAAACAATCATTTAATTCAAGTAGAAGTAGAACCTGTATTGCATTTGGAAGAAACGAAATTCAATGCGATGGTTGCAGAAAAAATTCAAGCTGCTTCTAATAATAAATAGTTTTTAAAAAATTTGCAACGCTAATTTATTTTTAACTTTGTCTGGATTTTTAAAATTAAAAATGATGATAAAAAATGTATCGGTTATAGGAGCAGGAACCATGGGAAATGGCATTGCGCATGTATTTGCTCAAAATGGTTTTACCGTAAATCTTATTGACCGCGCTCCGGAGCAATTAGAAAAAGCACTGGCAACTATTCAAAAAAATTTAGACAGACAATTGTCAAAAGGAAGTATCACTGAAGAAATAAAAAATTCAACCTTAGCCAATATTACAACTTCATCATCTACCAAAGAAGGAATTGCAAATGCAGATTTGGTGGTAGAAGCCGCTACAGAAAATCTCGATTTGAAATTAAAAATTTTCAAAGAGATGGATGAAAATGCCCCTACACATTGCATCTTAGCCACGAATACTTCTTCGATTTCTATTACCAAAATGGCGTCGGTTACTAATCGTCCGAATCAAGTAATTGGAATGCATTTTATGAATCCGGTGCCGGTGATGAAATTGGTAGAAATTATTAATGGTTATAGCACCGATCCAAAAGTGACTGAAACTATTGTGGCACTTTCAAAACAATTAGGAAAAATTCCTTGTGAAGTGAATGACTATCCCGGTTTTATTGCCAATAGAATTTTAATGCCGATGATTAATGAAGCCATTTATAGTTTGTATGAAGGCGTTGCAGGTGTGGAAGAAATTGACAACATTATGAAACTCGGAATGGCTCATCCCATGGGACCCTTACAGCTCGCGGATTTCATTGGATTAGATGTTTGCCATTCTATTTTAAAAGTATTGCATGATGGTTTTGGAAATCCAAAATATGCTCCTTGTCCTTTGTTGACCAATATGGTGAATGCAAAAATTTTAGGAGCTAAATCCGGTGAAGGTTTTTATAAATACACGCCCGGAAATAAAGAATTGATAGTAAGCAATCAATTTAAGATGTAAGAACGGTTTTCTCTGCTTCCCTTAATTTCTTTCCAATTTGTCCTGTAAGAATATGCCAGAACATCACAAAATCACTTCCTAAACTATAGAAAGGATAAATGAAAGTAGCCGGTTTATTTTTTTCAAAAAAGAAATGTCCAACCCATGCAAATCCGTACCCAACAAAGGGTATAGCGATAAACCATAAATATTTTCCGGTAACAATTCCAATGATGAGACAAACAATTAATAGAAGCGTGCCGATGAAATGTAGGGCACGACTGGTAGGGTTACTATGTTCCGTCAAATAATAAGGATAGAACGAGCGAAAACTGCGATATTTCTTTTCCATAATTAAAATGATTTTTTTTGGTTGAATGAAAATACGAAAAATTTTATGATCGCTACATGGCATTCATCACCATGTTTTGCACCTGATTGAGATTTTCAATCACTTCATTTTTATATTGTTTTGGAATGCCGATTTGAAGAATACAAAATAATTGCATTTCATTTTTTAAAACAGTGCAATTATATTGTTTAATGATTTGCATTACTTCATTCATTTCCGTATAATTAAAATGCAATTCATAATGAATCTCTATCGCCTTTTGCACGATGGGCGTGCATTGTAACACCAAAGAGGCTGCGGTTTTATAGGCATTAATTAATCCGGGTACGCCTAATAAAGTACCACCAAAATATCGAACTACAATGATCAAAATATCGGTTAGATTTTTTGAATCAATTTGTCCTAAGATAGGTTTGCCGGCTGTGCCGGAAGGTTCGCCATCATCGCTCGATCTGAAGATCATTTTATCAGTTCCTAATCTATAAGCAAAACAATGATGCACCGCTTTTGGATGTTCTTTTTTTAAAGATTGTAAATGAATTTTTAATTCCGCAGCATTTTTTATAGGAAATGAATAGGCCAAAAATTTACTTCCTCTATCCTTAAATTCAGCAACAGTCGTGGTTTCAATGGTAAAATAATGATCCATTCAATAATTTATTTTCAATTCGTGCAATAATACTTATTTGGATTCTATTTTCTTGCATTTAGATAATTGGAATAGTCATCTTTTTAATTAAATATGCTTCGATTAACTTTGGCGCTCTTTTATAATTGCAAAAGTGATGGATAGGGAATTGAAAAAATCAAAAATATGAACTTTGAAAATACGCTCGAGTTTGCTCAACAATTAGATAATGATGATCCGTTGAAATCTTTTAGGAATCAATTTTTTATTCCCATTTTACATGGAAAAGAAAGTATTTATTTTAGAGGAAATTCATTGGGGTTACAGCCGCGTTCCGCTCAGGATATGGTTTTGAACGAAATGGAAGATTGGGCGACCTACGGCGCAGAAGGAAAACAACATGCACGAAATCCGTGGACTAATTATCATGAAATTTTTTCTACCAAATTGTCTCCCATTCTTGGTGCTTTGCCGGAAGAAATAATTGTGATGAATCAATTAACTGCGAATCTTCATTTATTACTTACCACTTTTTATAGGCCCACCAAAAGTCGATTTAAAATTATTTGTGAAGCGCATACTTTTTCTTCCGACAGATTTGCGTTAGCATCTCATTTGGCATTGGCCGGATTCACCGAAGAAGAGGCTTTAATAATTGTAAAAGCTGAAGAAGGAAAATATACGATTGATGATGACGCTATTTTATCCGCTATCAACGATGCAGGAAGCGAATTGGCATTGGTTTTTATAGGTGGAGTAAATTACTATACCGGACAAGTATTTGACATGAAATCCATTACGAAAGCAACGCATGGAGTAGGCGCTATTTGTGGATTTGATTTAGCACATGCTGTAGGAAATATTTCTCTACAATTACATGAATGGGACGTTGATTTTGCCGTGTGGTGCTCTTATAAATATTTAAATGGCGGGCCGGGTGGAATTGGTGGTGCGTATATCCATCACCGTTATGCCGAGGATATTAATTTACCACGATTAGCCGGATGGTGGGCACAAAAAAAAGAAAAACGTTTTGCTCAATTAGATCAATTTGATCCTACTCCTTCAGCAGAAGGTTGGCAGCTGAGTTTGCCGCCCATCTTGAGTTTGTCAGTTCAGCGAGCATCTTTGGAGATTGTGGAGAAAGCGGGCTTTGAGAATATTATACAGAAAGGAAAATTATTAAGTGCGTATTTTCTTTATATTTTAAAGGAAGTCAATAAAGCCGCAGGAAGAAATTTAATTGAAATAATCACTCCGGAAAAAGAGGAATCTCGTGGTTGTCAAGTATCCTTCAGAATGCTCGAAAATGGAAAACATTATTTTGATATTTTCAGAAAAAATTCCATTTTATTAGATTGGTTTGAGCCGGATGTAATCCGCGCTGCGCCTATTCCGCTTTATAATAAGTTTGAAGAAATTTATACTTTTGGCCAAGTTTTTTTAAAAAATATTCACCCAATTCAACAGTAATTCGGAGGAATTAAAAATGATTAAAAAATTATGGATAGAGCGTATTTAGTTGATCAAATAAAAACCAAACAATCATACTTATGTGTTGGATTAGATACAGATATTGAAAAGATTCCTCCACATCTACAATCGAACCCTGATGCGGTTTTCGAGTTTAATAAACAAATCATTGATGCTACCAAAGATCTTTGTGTAGCGTATAAAATTAATACCGCTTTTTATGAATCGGCCGGAGTAAAAGGATGGCAGGACATTGAGAAAACGGTAAATTATATTCCTTCTACTCATTTCAAAATTGCCGATGCAAAACGCGGAGATATTGGCAACACTTCGTTTCAATATGCCAAAGCATTTTTTAAAACAATTCCTTTCGATGCCGTTACGGTAGCGCCTTACATGGGCAGAGATAGTGTGAAACCTTTTTTAGATTATCCAAATAAATGGACCATAGTTTTAGGACTTACAAGCAATCCGGGAAGTGAAGATTTTCAACAACGAACATTAGATGAACATCATTTATATGAAGAAGTGATTCGACGTACGGCAGAGTGGGGAACTCCCAATAATTTAATGATGGTGGTGGGTGCTACGAAATCTGAAGAGATAGCCAAAATCCGACAATTAGTACCCGATCATTTTTTATTAATTCCCGGAGTGGGTTTTCAAGGTGGAAGCCTTTCTGAAGTTTCCAAATTTGGGCTCAATAAGGATTGTGGACTTTTAGTAAATGCTTCCAGAGCTATCATTTACGCCAGTAATCACGAAAATTTTGCTACTGAAGCAAGACAAATAGCCTTGCAATATCAAACCGAAATGAAGAACTATCTTTGATAATTCTTTGATCAAAATGCAATAAAATATTTCGAAGAATCATCCAAATAAAATAAGAAAAAAATATGGCACAGGATTTATTTCAATCACCGGATTATTATGATTTAGATGAACTTTTGAGTGAGGAACATAAACTTATTCGCGAAAGCGTAAGAAATTATGTAAAGAAAGAAATCTCTCCGATGATTGAAGATTATGCACAGAAAGCAGAATTCCCGCAACAAATTGTAAAGCAATTAGGAAGTTTAGGCTGTTTCGGTCCGACGGTTTCTGAAAAATATGGCGGTGGCGGATTGGATTATATTTCTTACGGATTAATGATGCAAGAATTAGAACGAGGTGATAGTGGAGTGCGCAGTATGGCTAGCGTTCAGGGTTCTTTAGTCATGTTTCCAATAGAAGCATATGGCAGTGAAGAGCAAAAGAAAAAGTATCTTCCAAAATTAGCCAATGGCGAATGGTTAGGCTGTTTTGGATTGACAGAACCTGATCATGGAAGTGATCCCGCAGGGATGCTGACGAATTTCAAAGATGCAGGAGATTCGATTATTTTAAACGGAAGTAAAATGTGGATCAGCAATGCACCTTTTGCGCAAGTGGCAGTGGTGTGGGCTAAAAATGAAGAAGGTGTGGTACATGGTATTATTGTAGAAAGAGGAATGGAAGGTTTTTCTACTCCAACTACACATGGCAAATGGAGTTTGCGTGCAAGCGCTACAGGTGAATTAGTTTTCGATAATGTAAAAGTACCTAAAGAAAATATTTTGCCGAAGGTTAAAGGATTGAAAGGCCCATTAAGTTGTTTGTCTAAAGCTCGTTATGGAATTGCATGGGGCGCTGTAGGAGCTGCAATGGATTGCTACGACACGGCTTTGCGCTATTCAAAAGAAAGAATTCAATTTGATAAACCCATTGGTGGATTTCAATTGCAACAAAAGAAATTGGCAGAAATGATTACTGAAATCACCAAAGCACAATTGCTTAATTGGCGCTTAGGAGTATTGATGAATGAAAAGAAAGCTACTCCGCAACAAGTAAGTATGGCGAAGAGAAATGCTTGTGAAATTGCCACGAACATCGCGCGTGATGCTCGCCAAATGCTAGGCGGAATGGGCATTACAGGCGAATTTTCTGTGATGCGACACATGATGAATTTAGAAAGTGTTATTACTTATGAAGGCACGCATGATATTCATTTATTAATTACCGGAATGGATGTTACGGGTTTCAATGCATTTAAATAATTAGCTTTTACGATCCATATTCTATGCGCAATACCATTTTTTTAATTGGATTTATGGGAAGCGGAAAATCTTACTGGGCCAATATTTGGGCGGAGAAATATCATTGGCCTCATACAGATCACGACGAACTAATTCAACAATATTTTGGAATGACCATTCCTGAAATTTTTGAAAAAAAAGGGGAAGCTTCTTTTAGAAAAATAGAAAGTGAACTATTAAAAAAAATAGATACTCATAAAAAACAAATCGTTTCATGCGGCGGCGGTGTGCCGGTTTTTTTTGATAATATGGATTGGATGTTGAAGAATGGAATTACGGTTTATTTAAAAGCGACTCCTCAATATTTGCAAAAAAGATTACTGAATGAAATGGCTGCCAGGCCTTTATTAAAAGATAAAAATCCGGAAGAATTATTATTTTTTATTGAAACAAAATTAGCAGAAAGAGAGAGAGAATACGCACGAGCCGATTTGATTTTATCAGTAGAAAACTTGTCCCAATCATCCATTGAAAATTTAAAATAAAAATTATGCACAAAGGATATTTAAAAATGGCAGCTTTGTTAGGAGCCCTTTCTGTAGCACTGGGAGCATTTGCTGCACACAGTTTAAAAGAAGCCGTATCTCCGGATGTGTTAATGATTTTTGAAACAGGAGTCCGCTATCAATTTTATCATGTATTTGCTTTATTGGCCGTAGGAATTTTATTTAAAGAATTTCCTGTAAAATCCATTCTTTGGGCAGGTAAATTATTTATTGCCGGAATAATTTTATTCAGCGGCTCTTTGTATTTGCTCACTTTTTTAAAAGGCTCAGGAATTGAAAATATGAAATGGGTCGGTGCCATTACACCTTTTGGTGGATTGTGTTTTATTTCCGGTTGGATTTATTTGTTGGTGGGTTTTAGTAAAAAATAATATTTTGTAAATTGGTATCCTAATTTTTATTGAAACAATTTATTTTTGAAATCAACTATTGCATATTTGCATTTCTCTATCTTTGTTATACATGGCAACCACAAAAAAAAATAAAAAAGTTACGCAGAGCGAGGCCGCAAAAATGAAGCCCGAGAAAGAAGAGAAAGTGAAAGTGAAACAATTAATTCATGATGAGCGTTCTCATAAAATTTTGGGAACCTTTTTTATTTTAATCGGTCTGTTGTTATTTTTTGCTTTCAATTCTTATTTAACCACTTGGCAACAAGATCAAGATAAAGTACTGTCAGGTGCGAAAATTTTAATGCCCGGTTATGAAGAACCAATTGCGAATGCTCTGGGTGCAGCAGGGGCCTATATTTCCAATATATTTTTTCGCTCAGGCTTTGGAATTGCTTCTTATTTATTTTGTCTTTTTTTCTTTGTGGTGGGCATCAATTTATTTTCTAAAAGGAAAATATTTTCTGTTACAAGAAATCTCCGGTATGTGATTGTAGGATTGTTAGTGATCAGTGTGAGCGCTTCTTTTTTAATGCATACTCCACATTCCAATCATGCACAAGGAATAAGTACGGAATTTTTTTGGGGAGGTAAAGTGGGTGATATGATCAATGAATGGTTACAACAAGTGATTGGTTATTTAGGTACAGCAGCACTTCTAATTGTTTGCTTATTGAGTTATATTATTTGGCGTTTCAATCCATCCTTTAATTTTACTCGTAAAAAAATCGAATCTCCATTTTTCCCTTCTGAAGACGAAGTTGAAAACCTTGAAAATACAGGCGAGGAAAGAGTTTCAATGAATTCAGTTGTAGGGAATGTAAATCCGCTAACAGAAAATCCTATCGATACTTCTTCTGATTATAATGAAGAATTTGATGTGATTGAGAAAGAAGATGCCGATGAAAGTGAATTGACAATTATTCCTGCGAACACAACTCCGTTTTCATCTGCTGCAAAAAATAATACAAACTCCGGACTTACTTTAGAAGTAAAAAATGTTGATTCTTTGGTAGATGAAGATAAAGCGCCATTGCCTTCTACCACAAAAGAAAAAATTCGTCAAGATCCTTATGATCCCATTCTCGATTTAAGAAATTACAAATTCCCGAGCACTGAATTATTAGATGTACATGATAATGAAAAAATTGTTCAGGATAATTCAGAATTGGAAACGAATAAAAATCAAATTATCAGTACGCTGAAAAATTATGATATAGAAATTCAAAAGATCTTTGCTACAGTAGGCCCTACTGTTACTTTGTACGAGATTATTCCGGCGCCGGGAGTTCGAATTTCTCGCATTAAAAATTTGGAAGATGATATTGCATTAAGTCTTTCTGCATTAGGAATTAGAATTATTGCACCCATTCCCGGTAAAGGAACGATTGGAATAGAAGTGCCCAATTTGAAGAAATCAGTGGTGAGTATGAGAACACTTTTGGAGTCGAGTAAATTTGTAAATAATAATTATCTTCTTCCTATCGCCATTGGTAAAAAAATTGATAATGAGAATTATATTGTGGATTTAGCGACCATGCCGCATTTACTTATGGCCGGTGCAACAGGGCAAGGTAAATCCGTAGGACTCAATGCCATCTTGGTTTCTCTGCTTTATAAAAAACATCCTTCGCAACTAAAATTGGTATTGATAGATCCAAAAAAAGTAGAACTTAGTATTTACAAAACGATTGAAAAACATTTTTTAGCCAAATTACCCGGAGAAGAAGATGCGATAATTACTGATACCAAAAAAGTAATTCATACGCTGAATGCACTTTGTACTTTAATGGATATCCGCTATGATTTATTAAAAGAAGCCGGAACAAGAAATATAAAAGAATACAATCAAAAATTTGTTGCCAGAAAATTGAATCCTGAAAAAGGCCATGAATTTTTACCGTTTATCGTGTTGGTTATTGATGAGTTTGCCGATTTAATTATGACTGCCGGAAAAGAAGTGGAGATGCCAATAGCCAGACTGGCGCAGTTAGCACGTGCCGTTGGTATTCATTTAATAATTGCCACGCAAAGGCCATCCGTGAATATTATTACCGGAACTATCAAAGCTAATTTCCCTGCACGAATTGCTTTTAAAGTGAGCAGTAAAATTGATAGCCGAACTATTTTAGATATAGGTGGTGCGGAGCAATTGATTGGAAAAGGTGATATGCTCATAAGTCACAATGGAGAATTAATCAGATTACAATGTGCCTTTGTTGATACTCCTGAAGTGGATAGGATTACTGATTTTATTGGCGATCAACAAGGTTATCCTGAAGCATTTCAACTTCCCGAATATGTAGATGAGAAAGAGTATGAAAATAAATCTTTTGATGCGTCGGAGCGAGATGCTCTTTTTGTAGATGCAGCCAAATTATTAGTGCAGACGCAAAGCGGAAGTACTTCATTACTTCAAAGAAGGATGAAATTAGGTTATAATCGTGCGGGCAGATTGATGGATCAATTAGAAGCAGCCGGCATCGTAGGGCCTAGCCAAGGAAGTAAAGTGCGCGATGTATTAGTAAAAACTGAAGCTGAATTACAAGATTATTTTTTGTAAATTTTATGCAGTTGCCATCTCTTCAATCTCATCCATTGTAATGGCAGAGTGGCTTTCAGTGTAAACACATTTTCCGTTTTTTATCAAAAGTACTTGTGGTGATTGATGTTCTACATCAAAATCAGCCGCTATTTTATTGGAAATATTTCTATGTTTTAATAAATCTAAATAATAAAAATCAACCTCTTCCGGGAGTTCGTTTTTCATCAATCTATTTTTAGCCATGCTGCTCACAGAGCATCTTGTACTATGTTTGAAAATGAGTTGTGGCCTCTGTTCTGAACGCTCTATTATATCTTTCAATTGCGATTCATCTTCTAAAGAAATCCAGTCCATATTTGTAAAATTCTAAAATTATAAAATTGTGTTTTCTGTCATCGGACAGTGCCCTCTATTACCTCTCGAGCTGGAGCAAGCACTCAATATAAATGCCATCAAGACGATGAGAGAAAGGGAAATGATTACTTTTTTCATAGTTTGTAATTGATATAATTAGGATGCATTCATTTTTGAATGACTTAATTCTTTTTACTTTGTAAAGATATTAATTGTTTACCTAATCAAAAACAGATTATATTTCGAGCAATAAAAATAAAGTTTACTAATGCGAATTCATTTTATTTCGATAGGAGGTAGTGTAATGCATCAATTGGCAATTGCTTTACATCTAAAAGGTTATCAAATAACGGGAAGTGATGATGAAATTTTTGAACCGGCTCACTCCAATTTAGAAAATGCAGGATTACTGCCATCAAAAGAAGGTTGGTTTGTAGAAAATATTACACCGGATATAGATGCCATTATTTTAGGAATGCACGCCAAAGAAGATAATCCGGAATTACAAAAAGCGATTTCTCTCGGATTAAAAATTTATTCTTTCCCCGAATATATTTATCAAGAAAGTTTACAAAAAATTCGTGTAGGCATAGGTGGTAGTCATGGTAAAACTACGACTACGGCCATGGTAATGCATGTACTAAAATATGCAGGAATTGATTTTGATTATTTGGTAGGTGCTCGCTTAGCCGGTTTTGAACAAAGCGTAAAAATTACTGATGCACCGATCATTATTTGCGAAGCGGATGAATATCCTGCAAGCACTTTGGAAAAGCGCCCAAAATTTCATTTTCTATTTCCACACATTGCAGTGATCACGGGCATTGCATGGGATCATATCAATGTATTTCCCACCTTTGATTTTTACCTGGAACAATTTGTTATTTACATACATAAAATTGAAAAAAATGGAGTCCTCATCTATAATGAAACCGATGCAGTTTTGAAAAAATTGGTGAATGAAAATAAGAGAGATGACATTCGTTATATTCCTTACAAAATTCCTGAACATGTAATAAATACCGGAACAACTCAAATCAAGATAGGTGAAGAAAATATTTCACTAAAAGTTTTTGGCGATCATAATTTATTGAATATGCAAGCGGCCTATTTTGTTTGCAAAGAACTCAATATCTCCGATAATACATTTGCCAAAGCGATTCCTACTTTTGCAGGAGCTGCAAAAAGATTGGAATTATTGGCTACTCAAGGCGAAACGAATGTTTATAGGGATTTTGCCCATGCTCCAAGTAAGGTGAAAGCGAGTATAGAAGCTGTAAAGAATCAATTTCCCGAAAGAAAATTAATAGCCATTTTGGAATTGCATACTTTCAGTAGTTTGAATGCTAATTTTATGCGAGAGTATAAAGGCGCGATGGATAAGGCAGATGAGGCAATTGTATTTTATAGTGAACATGCGTTACAATTAAAACGAATGAATCCATTGGATCCGGAAATTGTAAAAGAAGGTTTTCAAAAAAATAATTTAGAAGTGATTCATGATACCAATGATTTAAAAACTAAATTGCAAACAATGTCCAAAGACAATACTAATTTTCTTTTTATGAGCAGCGGAAATTATGATGGATTAGACATTCTTACCACTTTACAATTTTCTTAATTGCTGCACACAAAAATTAAATAAAAACAAAGAATGGCCTTACAATTATCACGACCTATTGCCTTTATAGATTTAGAAACTACCGGCGTTAATTTAGCGACAGACAGAATTATAGAAATTGCGATTGTAAAAATTTTAACTGATAAAACTAAATCAGTAAAACATTTTATTATCAATCCGGGAATGCCTATACCACAAGCCAGCAGCGAAATACATGGATTTACAGATGCACATGTAAAAGATGCTCCAACCTTCAAAACCTTAGCGAATGAAATAAAACAATTCATCGATAATGCAGATTTATCCGGATACAATTCTAATAAATTTGATATTCCGCTTTTGATGGAAGAATTTCTTCGAGCAGGAATAGATTTTGATATGACGAATAGAAAATTGGTAGATGTACAAACCATTTTTCACATGATGGAGCGAAGAAATTTATCGGCGGCTTATAAATTTTATTGTGAGAAAGAATTAATAGATGCGCATTCTGCTGAAGCAGATGCAACAGCTACTTGGGAAATTTTGGAGTCTCAATTAAGCCGCTATCCGCATTTGGGCGAAACCGTTGAAACCATTTTGCAATTTACAGGTGAAGATGAGATCGTGGATTTTGCTCGAAGATTTGTGATGGACAAAGGAGTGGAAGTTTTTAATTTCGGAAAACATAAAGGCAGATCCGTCGCTGAAGTGTTAAGAACAGAACGCCAATATTATGATTGGATGATGAAAGGAGATTTTCCATTACACACCAAGAAAAAACTTACTGAAATTCTTAATAGAACGCTTCTCAATAAATAATACTTTTCAAAAATTTGTATTCCATTCAAAAAATGTATATTTATTTTTAAAACACCTTTAAAACTTTAAGTCTCTGCTCGAAAAATTAGTTATAATACCAACCTATAACGAAAGTGAGAATGTAGCACTTATTATCAAAAAAGTATTTGCTCTTCAGCAGGGCTTTCACATACTCATCATCGACGATGGTTCGCCCGATGGCACTGCTCAAATTGTTAGAGATTTAATTCCTTTTTACCCCGATGAACTTTTTTTAGAAGAACGCATCGGCAAATTAGGATTGGGCACCGCTTACATTTATGGATTCCGTTGGGCCTTGAAAAAAGGGTACCAATATATTTTCGAAATGGACTGTGATTTTTCTCACAATCCCGAACATTTACAACGCCTATACAATGCTTGCGCTTACGACGGAGCTGATGTGGCAGTAGGTTCGCGATATGTGGAAGATGGGAAAATTGAAAATTGGCCATGGCAAAGAGTAGCGCTTTCTAAAGGAGCTTCTGCTTATACACGTATGATCACTTTTATGCCGATAAAAGATCCTACCGCCGGTTTTGTTTGTTATAAGAATAAGGTGTTGTATGAAATTAATTTGGATAAAATAAATTTTGTAGGTTATGCATTTCAAATCGAAATGAAATTTGCTGCTTGGAAATTAGGCTTTGTAATAAAAGAAGTGCCCATAACTTTTATTGATAGAAAATTTGGTGTATCCAAGATGAATAAAGGAATTGTTAAAGAAGGAATCCTTGGAGTTTTAAAATTAAAATGGATGAGTCTTTTCAAAAATTATCAATACCGCGTAAAAAATTCGCACGAGCAAACCGGCGAATTAACTGTTTAATTTCATAAACAATATTCTCATTTATTTAAACGCGGGATGAAATTGATGAAGTGTATCTCTTAAATATTCTCTGTCTAGATGAGTGTAGATTTCTGTGGTAGTAATGCTTTCGTGCCCCAGCATCTCTTGAACGGCACGAAGATCTGCACCACCTTCTACTAAATGCGTAGCAAATGAATGCCTAAAAGTATGCGGTGAAATATTTTTTACGATGCCGGCTCTTTTAGCCAATTCTTTTACAATCATAAAAATCATTACTCTCGATAATTTTTTACCGCGCCGATTAAGAAATACATAATCTTCATGACCGTTCATAACGGTAATGTGTACACGAATTGTCTCTAAATAAATACCAATAAATTTTAAGGCAGAATCGCCAATTGGTACCAATCTTTCTTTATCGCCTTTGCCGGTTATTTTTACAAACCCCAAATCCATATATAAGCACGATAATTTAAAATTGATTAATTCACTTACGCGTAATCCGCAACTGTAAAGGGTTTCAATAATCGCTTTATTTCTTACGCCTTCTGCGGTACTTAAATCAATTACGTTGATGATCTTTTCAATTTCTGCATAACTTAAAAAATCCGGAAGTTTTTTGATTAGTTTGGGTGTTTCTAATAAAGATGTTGGGTCAGCAGAAGAGATCTGTTCTTCCAAGCAATATTTATAGAAATTTCTTAAACCGGAAATAATTCTGGATTGTGATGCAGGTGTCATGCCTAATTCATTAATCCATTGTACAAATTTTTCGAGCAATGCTAAATCCACTTCTTGAGGATTTATTTTTAAATCTTTAAACAAAAGAAATTGAATGAACTTATCAATATCATGCAAGTAGGCATCAACAGAATTTCCTGATAAGGATTTTTCTAATTGTAAATATGCCTTGAAGCCTTTTATATAATTTGCCCACATAAATTCAAATCATTTTTTTTGAAAAACTTTGCTCCAAATTTCGTGAAATATACGCTACTTTTGGTGCTCTCTTATTCGCTGAATGTTACCCATCAATTTAAAAAGACATAAAAAGAAGTTTGATCTCCAAAAAAGATCACTTCGATATTTTATTACCCGTTTCGAAAATAATCCTCCCAAAGATTTTCAGAAAATGGTACTGAAAGCCAACCAAGAAGTTTGGAATGAAATTGATTGTTTGAGCTGCGCTAATTGCTGCAAAGTAATGAGCCCAACTTATGATGAGGCAGACATAAAAAGAATCTCCACTTACTTAGGAATGAATGCCGATGAGTTTAAGAAAAAATGGTTGTATTTGGATAAAAGAGGAAATGAATGGATGAATGTTTCCAGGCCTTGTCAGTTCTTAGATTTAACAACCAATAAATGTTCTATTTACGAAGTACGACCAAAAGATTGCGCCCAATTTCCTCATACAATTCGTCGGCCGATTTTAGATTATTTTCATATTCACAAACAAAATATTGAATATTGCCCGGCTACAATGGCTTTTATAGAAAAATTGCAAGAGAGTATTAAGAATCCGATTTAATCTTTTTTCATTTGGTTTAATTCTTCGAATGAAAAATCTAACACATCATATTTCAAAGAATTTGGAAGATAGAAATGCCACCATTCTGTTTCCAATTGAATGAATCCAAATTTTTCCATTGCATTTTTTAGTATGGCTCTATTTTTTAAAATTGGTTCCGATAGAAAAATAAAATCAGAATGTGCCGTGTCAGTAAAATTATCAAAACCGGTAGGCATCAATAATTCCTTTTTAGTTTTCAAATCCATGAGCGTAAGATCTACCGAAATTCCACGGTTATGTCCGCTGCCTTGAGCCGGGTCGGCCACGTAGCGCAGATCTTTTATTTTCTCCCACATTCTTTCAGTAACCGAGTAGGGGCGATAAGCATCCCAAATTTTTATTCCTAAACCTGATTCTCTTAAATACTCGACCACTTTAGAAAGCGCATCAGCAGCGGCTTTTCTTAGATATGTGGTGGAAATAACTGGATACAATTTTTCTTCCATAAAATTGTCAAAAGTTGCGTATTTTAAATCTAAAACTAAAGACGGAATTTCGTTCTTTAAATCTACCATTTTCAATAGCTCATCCGTTTGTGTTTGCGCCATAAAAAAGTTCGCATCTTTCACAATTAGTAAGCCGCTTTTATTATATACATTTGATTGGGAAAAACTATAATTCGCATTTAGGAAAAAAAATATCAAAAGCAATAAGTTGCGAATAAGATGTATCGAAAATCGGTTATTTTTTCTCATGATTTATTGGGTAAAATATAAATAATGTGATTCGAAAATTAAATGTACACTCAATTTTTTTGGTAGTAATTATTTTCTTGGTAGGAAATAGTTGTAAGCAAAAACATGCTGCAAATGAGCCAAAGGTTGTTATGACTGCCGAACAAATGGACGAGGCTATTTCACAAAATATAAAAGCCGTATTGTTATTTGCGGCAGAGAATGAAGGAAAAATTACTGATTCAATTCAACTTAAATTATTTGAATTGACCAATGCTTTTTATGAGCAAAATAATTATGAAAATATTTGGAGCAAAAAAGGTGACTGGCTGCGAATAAGTGATTCTTTGTTTCATTTTTTAAGCCATGCCAAAGAATTAGGTCTTTATCCTGAATCGTATCATTTAAAGGAGCTAGAATCTATTCGTTTGCAATTTACTTCAGATACTATTGCTACAAAAGATGCTACGTTATGGACCAAGGCTGATTTAATGCTTACGGATGCATTCATGAATTTGGTAAAAGATGTAAAAGAAGGCAGGCTGGTGGATGATAGTATTTCAATTATTCATCAAACAAATTTTAAAGATTCTCTTTTTATCAAAACATTGAAGGATGCGATCCAACTACAAGAAGTAAATAAGCCTTTGTTATTATTGGAGCCTAATCATCCGGAATACGCTATGCTTAGGGCTTCCATGAAATCCTTTCTAAAAAAAATGGACACTACAGAATATGAATTGATTCAATTCCCTTACAAAGATTCTTTGGATTTTGTCAAAAAAATTTTTCGAAGAATAGCGCCGAATGATTCGAATTCGATAAAAAATATAGTTCCTTCTGAACAAGTTTTTATCAAAGAAATAAAAAGATATCAACAACAAAATAATCTTACGGTGGACGGAAAAGTAGGTGCCGAAGTGGTTAATAATTTAAATTTAACTGATCAAAATAAATTTCTTCGAATTGCGATTACGCTTGACCGCTATAAATTATTACCTGCGCTTCCACAAAGTTTTATTTGGGTAAATATTCCGGGATATTATTTGCGTGTTTGGGATCATGATACGGTTGCATTATGGTCTAAAGTGATTGTAGGAAAACCGAATACAAGAACTCCTGAATTAACTTCATTAATATCAGATCTGGTTACTTATCCAAAATGGACGATTCCTCAAAGTATTATCAGAAAAGACATTTTACCACAATTAAAAATTGATCCCGGATATTTAGAGCGCAAAGGTTTTAGTTTGGTAGATGCAAAGGGCGAAACAGTCAATCCTTATACAATTAATTGGAATAAATATTCCAAAGGAATTCCGTGGAATGTAGTGCAAGGAAGTGGAGATGATAATGCATTGGGAGTATTGAAATTTAATTTTAATAATCCGTACAGTGTTTATCTCCACGATACCAATCAGAGATATTTATTTCAAAATTCTAATCGAGCATTAAGCCATGGATGCGTTAGAGTGGCAGACTGGCAAGGCTTATCTTATTTTATTGCACGTTATGATAGTGCCGGCATGTCTTCATCTCAGCGGATTGCTTACAATGAAGATTCTATTAAAAGATGGATTGCTCAAAAAGATAGAAAGCGCATCATCATCAAAAATAAATTGCGATTATTTATCAGTTATTATACTTGTGTCGGCAAAAATGATGAAGTTATTTTTTACAAAGACATCTATCGTGAAGATGAAAAATTAGCAAAAAAATATTTCGGAAAACAACTTTGATTTATATTTGATTATTGGATAAAATGCTATTTTTTAGATGCTCCAATAGGATCAACATGAATAAATTCTTTTTCATTTTTCTTTTTTTATTCTCTGTTTGCATCTATAGTTATGCGCAAGATGTACAGACAAATGAAACAGATTCTTTACCAACCGATTTATCTTCTGAAAAACATAATTATCGATTCGGAATTGCAAGTTATTATGCTTCTAAATTTGTAGGCAGAATAACCGCTAATGGCGAAATATATCAACACGAACTATACACTGCGGCTTGTAATGTGCTACCACTCAATACTTGGATAAGAGTGACCAACTTAAAAAATAATAAAAGTGTGATTGTAAAAATTAATGATCGATTGCATCCGAAAAATAAAAGATTGGTAGACCTTTCCTACATCGCTGCGAAAGAATTGGGCTATATAAAACGAGGACTTTCAAAAGTAAAAATTGAAGTTTTAGAAAATTATGTTTTTTCCGGCCGCAAACGTTAATGCATAAACGAAGAGTTATACTCTTAAAATATTCAAAAAAAGAATTTCCTGCTTTGATGGGAACAAGTTATTTTTGCCGGAAGTAAACAAAACTAAATATGAAAAAATTATTCTTTCTTTTTATTGCTTTGAGCTTTTTTACAAGTTCTTTTAGTCAGACAAATGATTATAAGAAAGGCAAAGCCTTCGGTGTAAGTTTTTTCTTAAATGACTTTAAAACTGCTTCTGAATTAAGAAGTAATGGTATAGTAGATGTCTTTAAGAATGGTAACTTCTTCAAAACTTCACGTATGAATCCGGGATTGGCCTTAAATTATATGAAAGGTCTTACCAATCACATGGACTTCAGTGCTACCTTAGGTGGTGCATTTTTTGATTATCCAAAAGATGATGGAATGTCATTTGTTGGTACTGATAAATTTTATTTAGAAGCTACAGGTTCGGTTAATTTTAAATTATTAACTGATAATTATTGGGTAACACCTTTTATCGATTTAGGTGTGGGTGTTAGCAAATATGGTAGCAGCTATGGAGCTTTTATTCCTACAGGTTTAGGTTTTCAAGTCAATTTAGCTGACGAAGCATTTCTATTAATTAATTCTCAATACAGAATTGCTGTAACAGAAAATGCAAGTTATCATTTGTACCACAGCGTTGGTATTGTGAGTAATATTTCTGAGAAAAAAGTAGAGCCTTTAAAAACTGTCGTGGTAGTTCCTGTAATCCAAGATCGTGATGGTGATGGAGTAGTTGATAGTTTAGACAGATGCCCTGATACTCCGGGTCTTGTAGCCTTAAAAGGTTGTCCTGATCGTGATGGTGACGGCGTTGCAGATATTGATGATAAATGCCCTGATGTATATGGTTTGGCAAAATACCAAGGTTGTCCAATTCCTGATACAGATAAAGATGGTATCAATGATGAAGTTGATAAATGTCCGAATGTACCGGGTGTAGCTCGTTACCAAAGGTTGCCCTATTCCTGATACAGATGGTGATGGTGTAAATGATGAAGAAGATAAATGCCCAACTGAAGCAGGCCCTGCATCTAATTTTGGTTGCCCTGTAATTGATCAAGTAATTGTAGAAAGAGTAAATAAGGCAGCACAAAATATTTTCTTTGCAACAGGTAGTTACAAATTATTACCTAAATCTTTTAAATCATTGAAAGATGTGGTTGAAATTTTAAAAGAAAATCCAAGCTACAAAATAAATGTGGATGGCTATACTGATATCACAGGTAATGCAGATAAAAATCAAATTTTATCTGAGAATCGTGCAGGTTCAGTAAAAGCTTATTTGATTGGAAACGGAATTGACGAAAGCCGCATCGTTTCTAAAGGTCATGGTATTAATGATCCGATTGCAGATAACAAAACTGTTTCCGGAAGAGCTAAGAATAGAAGAGTAGAAATGCATTTGAGGAATTATTAATCTTCTGAATAAATAATAAATAAAAATCCCCGCAACAATTCTTGCGGGGATTTTTATTTGAAAATTTTTTTAAAATCCTTTTTTTATTGGATGATCGATTTTCTAATCTTGATCAATTTCACCAAAAGATCTTCCAGAAGATCAAGGTGAAGCATATTGGCGCCATCGCTTTTTGCTTTAGCAGGATTTGGATGCGTTTCAATAAATAAACCGTCAGCGCCCACTGCAATGGCAGCTTTGGCAATGGTTTCAATCATTTGCGGATCGCCACCGGTAATGCCGCCACTCTGATTAGGCTTCTGTAAACTATGCGTACAATCCATAATAACAGGCGCTCCGGTTTCTTGCATTATCGGAATATTTCTATAATCAACAATTAAATCGGTGTATCCAAATGAATTACCACGATCGGTCAGCATTACCTTTTCATTTCCTTCATTCTTAATTTTTTCAACAGCAAATTTCATGGACTCGCCATTTAGAAATTGTCCTTTTTTTACATTCACAATTTTACCCGTTTTTGCAGCAGCAACCAGCAAATCCGTTTGCCTGCATAGAAACGCCGGAATCTGCAATACATCTGCATAATACGCTGCCATAGCGGCTTCATCATGTGCATGAATATCTGTAACGGTTGGCAAAGAAAAATGCTTTCCTGCTTTTTGTAAAATCTCTAAAGCTTTTTCATCTCCCAATCCTGAAAAAGAAGAAGCGCTAGTTCTATTCGCCTTGCGATAGGATGCTTTGAAAATATAGGGTATAGCTAATTTCTTACAAATGAGCGCTACTTTTTCAGCCACTTCAAAAACCAATTCTTCGCTTTCAACAACACATGGCCCTGCAATTAAGAAGAAATTATTTTTATCGTATTGTTGTTGATTAAAAAGTGTATTTAAAAAAGGGTTCATTATTAATTAGTATTTATCAGTTAATCTTTTAAAAATAAAATATTACACACCAAATTGTCGTAAGTGATGATCTAAATGAATCCAAGTAGCAAGGCCCCATTCTTTCGCCGATAAGTTCCCAAACACAGGATGGTACATCTTCTTAGGGAATTCATACGTTTTTAATGTTTTAATACTTTCAAGATATTCTGCTTTGTGAGCTTCCCAATTTTCAGTAGGATTTGCATCTGTTTTTTTTTCTCAAAGGCTTTGGTGCTTGTATATTTTTTGGAATAGAAAACGGCAAATGCAGAAATAGTATTCTCATTAAATTTTGCTTAAAAGTATCGCCTCGAGATGAAGGCGGGCTATTAAGAATGAGTTGATTGGCTTTATTACAATGCACTAACATTTCCGTTGCATTCATTGTTCCCCATTGCCTTTCAAAATTATTAGATAAATTATTTACACGTGCAACTAAGTTGTCATAGCCTTTTGGAGTGGAGATATTTAATTTCAAAATGTAGTTTTAAAAAATGAGATGAAATAATTTAAAAATAATAACAATTAAATTCTTGCTTTCCATTCTATTTCCGGAGAATTATTTTTCATGCACATATATCTCGAAAGCATGAAGAAATAATCGCTCAAACGATTTACATATTTGATGATTAATGGAGAAACATTTCCTTCCTTTTCATGAAGCAATACACAACATCTTTCTGCACGTCGGCAAACAGACCGAGCCACATGTAAAGATGAAGCAGCCAGATGTCCGCCGGGAAGAATAAAATGCCTCATCACAGGTAATTCTGCATCCATTTGATCCATTTCTTTTTCGAGCATTTCTATATCACTTTCATGTAGATCAGGAATGATCATTTTGGTTTCTTTATTCGGATCACATGCTAATTCGGAACCGATGGTAAATAAACGGTCTTGAATTTCTTTTAAAATAGATTTCGAATGTTCGTCATTGCAATAATCAGAAGCCATCCCTACGAAAGAATTTAATTCGTCAATGGTGCCATAGGCATTTATTCTGTCATCGCTCTTTAAAACCTTGGTTCCGCCAATCAGACTGGTTTTTCCCGCGTCGCCGGTTTTAGTATATATTTTCATACCCATTTTGAATAAAATTTAATTAAATTGAAAAACCATCGTGCGCACATTTTTCTAAAATTACCAATCAATTCTTACAAAAAAAATAGCGAAAGTAAATACGTTAATTCTAAGCGGAAACATTTGCCACACTTGGTTTGTTTCTATTGTCGTGTTCTATTATTCCATCTTTCAAACGAATAATGCGATGCGCATAATTAGCAATATCTTCTTCATGAGTTACCAAAATAACGGTATTGCCGTCTGCTTGAATTTTATCAAAGATATTCATGATCTCTACAGATGTTTTAGAATCCAAATTTCCTGTAGGCTCATCTGCTAAAATAATAGAAGGAGTATTCACCAATGCTCGAGCAATGGCAACTCGCTGATTTTGCCCGCCAGATAATTCATTGGGTTTGTGATGGCTTCTGTCTGCTAAACCCACTCTACTAAGCATTTCCAGCGCTAGTTCAATTCGTAATTTTTTGGGCGTGCCATTATAAATCAGCGGTAATGCTACATTTTCCGCTGCCGTAAGGCGTGGTAATAAATTGAATTGTTGAAACACAAATCCTATTTCTTTATTACGAACTTCTGCCAAATCATCATCGAGCATTTTGCTTACATCCGCTCCATTTAAAATGTATTTTCCGGCTGTAGGTGAATCCAAACATCCCAAAATATTCATTAGCGTAGATTTTCCGCTTCCGCTGGGGCCCATCAACGCTACATATTCTTCTTTAAAAATTTCTAAAGAAATGCCTTTCAAAACTTTCAATTCTTGTTTGCCTAAGTAATAACTTTTTTGAATATTTTCTAATTGTATGATGGAGCTCATTCTGTCTGCTATATTTTCTTTATGAATTATTTTTCTGAATTATTTTTCTGAATTACTTTCGGCACTTTAAAAAATTCTCCTTGGTGCGACGGAATATTTTTAAACACTTCTTCGTGAGAGATTTCACCGGAGACTTCATCTTTTCTAAAAATATCTTGATTGGTACTCATGTGAATTAAAGGATTCACACCATCCGTATTTAATTCATTCAATTTATTGATAAATCCAATCATTTTCTCCAATTCAAATTTCATCTCTTCGCGTTCCTCCATTTTCAATTCTATTCTTGAAAGGTGAGAAAGTTTATCAATCAATTCATCATTTACAATCATTTGGCAAATATAATCTGTTTGGGAATTGTTTTCTAATCAACTATCAATCGTTTCTTCCGTTTATACTTTTCTCTTTGTTTTTAGAAGGGCAATTTACAGGCAATAAATGCCTTATCGTTAGGGGGCTTCACATTAAATTCATACCTTTGCGCCTCTTAAAAATAGATGCAGTATGATAAGTGTAAATAATGTGACTTTAGCCTATGGCAAACGAGTTTTATTTGACGAAGTGAACCTCAATTTCGTAAAAGGAAATTGCTATGGTGTAATTGGTGCAAATGGTGCCGGAAAGTCAACACTTTTAAAAATAATAAGTGGCGAAATTGAACCAAACAAAGGCTCAGTAAGTATTACACCGGGCGAGCGAATGGCGGTATTAAGACAAGATCATTTTGAATTTGACGCAGTAAGTGTATTACATACAGTAATGATGGGTCACAAAAAAATGTGGAGCATTATGGAAGAAAAAGATGCTATTTACATGAAGGAAGATTTTTCCGAAGAAGATGGCATGAGGGCAGGACATTTAGAAGCAGAATTTGGAGAAATGGGCGGCTATACTGCCGAAAGCGATGCGGCTACTTTATTAAATGAATTGGGAGTGCCTGATGAATTTCATCAAATGATGATGAACGATGTACCTGCCAATATGAAGGTGCGCGTTTTATTAGCTCAAGCATTGTTTGGCAATCCGGATATTTTGTTATTAGATGAACCGACTAATAACTTGGATGTGTCCACTATTTCGTGGTTAGAGAATTTTTTAGCAGATTATGAAAATATTGTTTTGGTTGTGAGCCATGATCGACATTTCTTAGATGCAGTTTGTACGCATGTGGCGGATGTAGATAAACAAAAAATAAAAATTTATACAGGAAATTATACTTTCTGGTACGAGAGTAGTCAGTTAGCGGCACGTCAAGCAACTGATAAGAATAAAAAACAAGAAGAAAAGAAGAAAGACTTATTGGAATTTATTGCTCGATTTAGTGCGAATGCATCCAAAAGCAGACAAGCTACTTCTAGAAAAAAAGCTTTGGATAAATTAGTGTTTGAAGATATTACTCCCAGTAATAGAAAATATCCGGGCATTATTTTTAAACCTGAAAGAGAACCCGGAAATCAAATTTTAAATGTCCAAAAATTAAGTAAGAAAGTAGAAGACAAAGTACTTTTTGATAATATTAGTTTTGATGTAGTAAAAGGAGATAAAATTGCTTTTTTAGGAAGAAATCCTGTGGCGCTCACTTCATTTTTTGAAATTATAAATGGTAAAATGAAGGCTGATAAAGGAGAATATGAATGGGGAACTACTATCACTTCTGCGTATTTACCTAATGATAATAGTGAATTTTTTACCGGCTCTTTAACCTTGATGGATTGGCTTAGGCAATTTGTGCCTGAGCATTATACGGATGTGGATGAAGATTTTATCAGAGGTTTTTTAGGTAAAATGTTGTTTAGTGGTGACGAAGTAAAAAAGAAAACCAATGTACTTAGCGGAGGAGAGAAGGTGCGCTGCATGATTAGTAAAATGATGTTGCAAAATCCAAACTTGGTTATTTTAGATGAACCTACAAACCATTTAGATTTGGAAAGTATCAGTGCGTTCAATGAAGGAATGATCAATTTTCCGGGAATAGTATTGATGACTACGCATGACCATCAGTTTATGCAAACAACTGCTAACAGAATTATAGAAATTACGCCTAAAGGAATCATTGACCGGCTTTGTACTTACGACGAATATTTGGAAGACGATCGTGTGAAAGCCTTGCAAGAAGAAATGTACAACTGATAAGGATTCAATTGAGATATTTTGGTTAAGAAATTCACTTTTAAAAAAAGTCTAAAAATTTTATTTATAAGTAAAAAAAGTATTAGATTTACGACCCGAAAAATGAATTTAAACCAAAACCCCAATGCCGGTACCTATTGTTGAAATATCGTTCAGCAAAAAGAAATATTCTATTTTCTTTATTGTATTTGGTATCTTATTTTTATTGGGTATCTTTTTATTAGTAGATCCTTTGCTAAGCTCGCCCAATTTCAGTAAAACTTTTTGGAAAACTATAGGTGTCATTGGTATTCTCGTTTTTGGTTTCGGTGCGTACACAATGGCTAAAAAAATAGTAGAAACCAAAATTGCTATGACGATTAGTAATGAAGGAATATTTGATAATTTTTCTAAACCACCTTATGGTTTTATTGCTTGGAAGGATATAGAAGAAATTAAAAAAAGAAAAACTCATGAGCAGAAGTTTTTATTGTTTTTTGTAAACAATCCTACATTTTATCTTGATAAATTTAATCATCCCAAGCATCAAAAAATTTTATCGAATTATCAAGAACGTTTTTCAACACCCATCTGTATTGCTCCAAAATCATTGAACTGTACGTTTGATGAATTACATGGTTTAATTTTACGAAGATTCAATTTGTACAAGAAAAATAAACTCCACGTGTGATTTTTCATTTCACTTTTATAGACCTTATTAAGCATTAGCATTTATTGACCATGAAGTTTAAAGAAGGCCGCTTTAAAAAGCCTGTGAAAGTATTGCAGGTTTTTAAACAAATTCATATTTACGGTAAAGAAAATAAATCTTTTGAATCGCGCAAAGAGGTGATGAAATGGAATGATTTCAATTCAAGTAACGGTTATGTAAAAGATAATGAATTATTTATTCCTGAATATCTTATTGATAATTCAAGGTTGAATGAAAGTGCATTGATTTCCATAGAAGATACCCATATTATTTCATCTAATAATTTCCCTAAATCCGGTCTGAGCAAGAGTTTTCCTTATTCTAAACAATATCTGATAGATATATTTGATGTTCACAACAATTTTGAAATATTTTTGAAATATGATAAATACGAAATCGGAATTCCTTCAAGAGCAAATTTTAAATTAGGTGAGTTGACAGAACTAATTCCTGTAGAAATTAAAATCAACGGAAAAATAGATGCTACAGCATCACGCGGTAGAGAAAGAATGTTTAAAGAGCAACAATATATCTTTCAATATTTAGGGGAATTTGATTCTTATAAAATTCTAAAACAACCGTTTACTCCCATTCTAAAAACAATTCCTTCCGAAAGAAAATTAATAGATTTAATAAAACCGCTTTGGTAATTTTCCATTTCGATTTTATTTCAATTTCGATCGGCGATATTTGTTAATAAAAAATCAAAAGGGTATTCTAAATTTATTTGTACTAATTAATTAATACTTTTGTCACTCAAATTTTAATTGTTTAACTCTTTAATTAAAAACTTATTCCCATGATAAAAAAATTATCGTTTCTTCTATTCGCATTTATTTGCATCGCAGGTTTTACTGCTAATGCCCAAAATTATAAAACCGCAATTGGTGCTAAATTTTACACAGGAAATGGTTCCTTAGGCGGAATTAATGTAAGACACAATATGAGTGCGAGTACAGCCTTAGAAGGTTCGTTATTATTTTTTAATGGCGGCCTTGGCCTTGAAGGATTATATGAGTTTCAAGGGCCAATAAGTGGTGCCAACGGTCTTAATTATTTTGTTGGTGGTGGCGGACTTTTAGGTTTTAGTACAGGAGGCAATAGTGAAGCCATCTTCGCATTAAGATTGACAGGTGGTATTGATTACACTTTCGCTGATGCGCCTATTAATGTAAGTTTAGGTTTCGATCCATTTTTTTATGTGGCACCCAACACCGGTTCTAATTTAGCACTCGGTATCGGATTTAGATATACCATTCGTTAATTCATTTAATAATTGTAACAATTCCTGATGCAAATCGGGAATTTTTATTTTATAAAACATTTACTTTTTGATTAGGCAAAGAATCCGAGGATTCATAGATGTTTTTTATCCTCCTTTTAAAAAGATATTACCGATTCAAACCTTCCGTTATGCGGTATGCGGCGGAAGTAATATGTTGTTAGATCTTATTCTATTTTATGTAAGTTTTAATTTTATTCTCAACAAACAAGTATTAGACTTAGGTTTCATCGCATTGAAGCCTTACAATGCCGCATTAATTCTTGCCTTCTGCATTACTTTTCCGATAGGATTTTTATTATCAAAATTTATTGTGTTTGAAGGCTCGAATCTAAAAAGTAGAATTCAATTATTTCGATATTTACTTATCGTTGCGATCAATTTATTTTTGAATTATGCCATTCTGAATTTCTTGGTGCAATACCTTCATGTATTTCCTACCATTGCCAAAATGATTGCCATTGCCATTATTGTAACCTTCAGTTACCTTTCTCAAAAACATTATACTTTCAAGGCCAAGAAAAAATAATTTCAGACAATATCAGATTTCAAACTGCCAATTTTGCACATCTTCTCCATTGGCATAAACATTGTATTTTAATTTACAATCAAAAATAAAAATCTAAGATTATGTCAAAAATTATAGGAATTGACTTAGGAACTACGAATAGTTGTGTCGCTGTAATGGAAGGTAATGAACCCGTGGTAATTGCCAACGATGAAGGAAGACGCACTACGCCGTCCATTGTGGCATTTTTAAAAAATGGAGAAAGAAAAGTAGGAGATCCGGCGAAAAGGCAGGCCATCACCAATCCGGTGAATACCATCATAAGTGTAAAAAGATTTATGGGCCACAAATGGGATGAAGTAAGCACGGAAGCAGGCCATTGGAGTTATAAATTGGTAAAAGGAGATAATGATACCATCAGAATAGATATAGACGGAAGACAATATACTCCGCAAGAAATTTCTGCAATGACATTACAGAAAATGAAAAAAACTGCAGAAGATTATTTGGGTCAAGAAGTAACAGAAGCCGTAATCACCGTTCCTGCTTATTTTAACGATTCTCAAAGGCAAGCTACTAAAGAAGCCGGTGAAATCGCTGGATTAAAAGTTCGTCGTATCATCAACGAGCCTACAGCAGCAGCTTTGGCATATGGTCTTGATAAAAAAAGTGTAGATCAAAAAATTGCAGTGTTCGATTTGGGTGGTGGTACATTTGATATTTCTATTTTAGAATTAGGCGATGGAGTTTTTGAAGTAAAATCTACCAATGGTGATACGCATTTAGGTGGTGATGATTTTGATAAAGTGATTATGGATTGGTTAGCTGCCGAGTTCAAAAAAGATGAAGGAATAGATTTACATAAAGATCCAATGAGTTGGCAGAGATTGAAAGAAGCAGCCGAAAAAGCAAAAGTGGAATTATCTTCTTCCAGCGAAACAGAAATCAATTTACCTTACATAACAGCGGTGGACGGTGTTCCAAAGCATTTAGTAAAAAAATTATCTCGTTCTCAATTTGAAAAATTAGCCGATGATTTATTTGCTCGTTGTTTAAAACCATGTGAAGTTGCATTAAAAGATGCAGGCCTTTCAGTGAATGATATCAACGAAGTAATTTTAGTGGGTGGTTCTACTCGTATTCCTAAAGTACAAGAAATAGTAGAAAATTTCTTTGGTAAAAAACCACACAAAGGAGTGAATCCTGATGAAGTTGTTGCTATTGGTGCAGCCATTCAAGGTGGAGTTTTAACAGGAGAAATTAAAGATGTTTTGTTGTTAGATGTTACACCTCTTTCTTTAGGAATTGAAACTATGGGCGGCGTGATGACTCGTTTGATAGAAAGCAATACCACCATTCCAACTAAGAAAACTGAAACATTCTCTACAGCAAGCGATAATCAACCTGGAGTACAAATTCATGTATTACAAGGTGAGCGTCCGATGGCTAATCAAAATAAAAGTCTGGGTACTTTTAATTTAGACGGAATACCACCGGCACCAAGAGGCGTACCTCAAATTGAAGTAACGTTCGATATTGATGCTAACGGTATTTTGAATGTATCTGCTAAAGACAAAGGCACCGGAAAATCGCACAACATTCGCATTGAAGCAGGAAGTGGTTTAAGCAAAGAAGAAATTGAAAAAATGAAGAACGAAGCGAAAGCCAATGAAGCCGAAGATAAATTAGCGAAAGAAAAAGTGGAGAAAGTGAATCAAGCAGATAGCTTAATCTTCCAAACAGAAAAACAATTAAAAGAATACGGAGATAAAGTATCAGCAGATAAAAAAGCGCCGATCGAATCCGCTTTAGAAAAATTAAAAGAAGCACATAAAACTCAGGATGTGAGTGCAATTGATTCTTCAATGACTGAATTGAATGCCGCATGGACAGCCGCAAGCGAAGAAATGTACAAGGCTACACAAGAAGCCGGTGCTGCGCCTGAAGGTGGCGAACCATCTCAAGAGAATGCTTCACAAGAAACTTCTAATTCAGATGAGAATGTAACTGATGCAGAATTTGAAGAAGTAAAATAATTGAAATAATAGATTGATAAAAAAGCCGGTTAATTCCGGCTTTTTTATTTGATATAAGGATAAAGAAATTGCAGAAATATAATTTCAGAATGAATTATATTTGAAACAATTTTCTCTATGCCAAAATTATTCTTCAAATATTTATCGTGTATATTTTACATTGTAGAATAAACCGATTAAATTGCCTCTTTCTATAAATCAACGTAATGACAATTCATTTTTATTTAAAATACCATACACAATTTGGGCAATCATTATACATATTAGGCAATCACGAGGCACTTGGAAATAATGAAGAAAATAAGGCTGTTGCTCTTTCTTATTTAAATGAAGATTTTTGGAAAATTACTCTCGAGTTTGATGAATATCCCAAAGAACCTATTTCCTATAAATACATTTTAAAAGATGCCGACGGAACAGAAATTTTTGATGGTGACTCGAATCGTTATTTTAAAAGCCCCGTTTTAAAAAAAGAAGAAATTGCCATTTATGATACTTGGAATGCAACGGGAGAAATAAAAAATGTTTTCAACACTGCACCATTTTTACATGCACTTTCACCCAATAATAAAATTGCAAAAATCGCTTTGCCTCGCGTGTATAATTACGAGTTCCGAGTAAAAGCTCCCATGCTTCAAAATAATGAAGTGGTTTGTCTGACAGGTTCTTCAGCCCATTTTGGAACTTGGGATACTGACAATCCCATCTTATTATCAGAACGAGCTGGATGGTATATTGCAAGAATTCACCTTAACGAAAATGAATGGCCGGTCACTTACAAATATGGGATTTACAACGTTGAAAAAAAACAATTAGTAGAATTAGAAAAAGGCGATAATCGCGTTTTACCAAAACGTGAGCATCCTATTAAATTAATCATTCTCACAGATGAATTTCTTAACTCTGAAGGTAAATTATGGCGAGGAGCAGGAGTGTCGATTCCTGTTTTTAGTTTGCGTTCACAAAAAAGTTTTGGTGTCGGAGAATTCAATGACATCAAATTATTAATTGATTGGGCGCATCAAACGGGTTTACAATTAATTCAACTTTTACCCATCAATGATACTACGGCGCATCATAATTGGACAGACTCTTATCCTTATGCAGCTATCTCTGCGTTTGCATTACATCCTTTATACATTAATTTAGAAAAGGTCGCTGGCAAAGAATTTAGTTCTATCGTAAAACCATTAAGAAAAAAGCAAAAACAACTAAATGGTTTAGCCAAATTTGATTATGAGCAAGTGATGAAATTTAAAATTTCTGCACTTAAAGAATTATATGATGCCCAAAAAGAAAAATTAAAGAATGATAAAAATTTTACCGACTTTATAAAAACGAACAGTGATTGGTTAATACCCTATGCGGCATTTTGTTTTTTGAGAGATAAATATGAAACGCCTGATTTTCTTCTTTGGAAAAAAAATTCCAACTACGATGCCTCCGCAATTAAAAAATTGGTAGCTATATCCAATGCTCATTATCATAAGATTGCTTTTTTCTATTTTGTACAATATCATTTGCATTTGCAAATGAAAGAAGTATGTGATTACGCTCATAAAAAAAGTGTGGTTTTAAAAGGTGATATTCCGATTGGTATTTATAGATATGGATGTGATGCTTGGGTAAACCCATCCCTCTACAACATGGATGAACAGGCAGGTGCGCCGCCTGATGACTTTGCGGTGAAAGGGCAGAATTGGGGCTTCCCGACTTATAATTGGAGTAAGATGAAGGAAGATAATTTTGAATGGTGGCGTAAACGATTCAATCAAATGAGTAGTTATTTCGACGCATTTCGTATCGATCATATTTTAGGTTTTTTTAGAATTTGGAGTATTCCGATGGATGCAGTAGAAGGAATTTTAGGAAGATTTGTTCCTGCGATTCCTATTGATATTGCTGAGTTTCATTCTAAAAATATTTGGTTTGATTACCACAGATATTGCAGCCCTTTTATCAATGAAGATTTATTATGGAAAATTTTCGGCGATAGAGTCGAAGAGATCAAAAATGAATTTTTAGAATATCAAGATGGAAGATTAGCATTGAAAGAATTTGTCAATACACAACAAAAGGTAGTTCATCATTTAGGAGAAAATCCGGATGAAAAATTGAAGCAAGGTTTATTTGATCTAATTAGTAATGTGATATTAGTTGAAGAAAAAAATAGTAATGGCCAACAATTTCATTTCCGAATTTCGATGGAGAAAACGTATTCATTTTCTCAATTAGAAAATAATACCCAACAACAATTAAAGGATTTATACGTCAACTATTTTTATAGAAGGCAAGATGATTTTTGGAAAAATGAAGCGCTGAAAAAATTACCTGCTTTAAAAAGAAGTACCAATATGTTGGTTTGTGGTGAAGATTTAGGAATGGTGCCACACTGTGTTCCGGAGGTAATGGACCAATTAGGAATATTAAGTCTTGAGATTGAAAGGATGCCAAAGGATTCTTCTAAAGAATTTTTCCATCCGAATGATGCACCTTATTTATCAGTTGTAACTCCTTCTACGCACGACATGAGCACCATCAGAGGTTGGTGGGAAGAAGATAGAGAGAAGACGCAAAAGTTTTACAATTTCATGCTCGGCCATTATGGGCAAGCCCCTTATTTTTGTGACGCGTGGATCAATAAAGAAATTGTATTGCAACATTTGTATTCACCGGCCATGTTAAGTATTTTTCAATTGCAAGATTTATTAGGAATGAATGAATCCATTCGTCTCGAAAATCCTAACGATGAAAGAATTAATATTCCTTCCGATCCTAATCATTATTGGCATTATCGAATGCATATTACTTTAGAATCGCTCATTCAACAAACAGAATTCAATCATGAAATCAATCGATACATCATCGAAAGCGGAAGGGGGGCAAAATGAAAGTAAAATATAAAATTTCTAATCTCCCGTTTCAATATCCCTTCACCACTTCTAAGGGTACAAAAACGCATCAAGAAGCTTTATTGATAGAGCTGGAACACTTTGGTATCAAAGGTTATGGCGAGGCACCTGCTATTTGGTATTATAATATTCCTATTGAAAAAATGGTGGAAGATCTGACGACAAAAAAATTATTTATAGAAAAATTTTCATTCACAGAACCTGATAGATATTGGCATTATTTACATCATCTTTTTCCTAATAATTCTTTTTTAGTTGCTGCGCTGGATATCGCTGCATGGGATATTTATGGTAAGATGAAAGGAAAACAATTACATCAACTTTGGGATTTAGATATTTCCAAAAATCCTTTAACAGACATCACTATTGGAATTGATACCGTAGAAAATATGGTGGCAAAAATGAAGGAAACACCATGGCCGATTTATAAAATTAAATTGGGTACAGACAACGATGTTTCCATTATTGAAGAACTCAGAAAACATACAGATGCTGTGTTTAGAATTGATGCCAATGCTGCATGGAAGGCCGAAGACGCTTTGGAAAAAATAAAGATTTTTCAAAACCTAAATGTTGAATTTATTGAACAACCTTTAGCGAAAGATGATTGGGAAGGAATGAAATTTTTGTACGAAAATTCTCCGTTGCCACTCATTGCAGATGAGTCTTGTGTAAGCGAACATGATGTAGAAAAATGCAAAGGGCATTTTCACGGTATCAATATTAAATTAACTAAATGCAGCGGTATCACTCCTGCATTACGCATGATCAATCAGGCAAGGGAGCTTGAAATGAAAGTAATGGTAGGCAGTATGAATGAAAGCTCTATTGGTACGGCTGCTATCGCGCAACTATTGCCCCTACTGGATTACGTGGATATGGATGGCCCTTTACTTTTGCAAGGAGATAATGCAGAAGGAGTACAATTTGAAAACGGAAAAATTATTTATACAGAACAAAAAGGCTTGGGTATTTCAGTAGAACCATTTTAATTTTTTAATTTTTTTTGCTCAAATAGATTTTCCTCCCTTACTTTGCAATCGAATGAAACAAACATTTACGCATATCCATCATCATAACAACTTACCATTCGGTATGCTGCGTTGATGTGTATGTAACAAAATATATTTCAAAAAAGGCTTACTGAAAAGTGAGCCTTTTTTATTTTTAAAAATATTCAAATGCTAAAAATAGCGATACAAAAATCAGGGAGATTACATGATCATTCTTTACAGCTTTTAAAAGAATGCGGTATTGAAATTAATAACGGCAATGGCCAATTAAAGGCCGTGGCTTCTGAGTTTCCGCTCGAAGCCTATTTTCTCCGAGATGATGATATACCTCAATATGTTTTTGATGGAGTAGCGGATATCGGAATTGTAGGTGAAAATGTTTTGTTAGAAAAAAATAAATCCATTCACGTCATCAATCAACTCGGATTTGGTAAATGCAGATTGAGTATTGCAGTGCCTAAAAATACTGTGTATAATAATATTTATGATTTGGAAGGATTGCGAATCGCTACTTCTTATAAATTTTTATTACAAAATTTTTTAGATAAAAATAAGGTCAATGCAGAATTGCATGAGATCAGCGGATCGGTGGAAATAGCGCCCGGTATTGGTTTGTCTGATGCTATTTGCGATTTAGTAAGTAGCGGAAGCACCTTATTTACCAATGGATTAAAAGAGGTTGAAGTCGTTTTGCAATCGCAGGCAGTATTAATTTCCAACAAAAATTTGGATGATGAAAAACAAAAAATCGTTGACAATTTGTTGCTTCGAATCAATGCAGTCAAAACGGCTAAGAACAATAAATATATTTTATTGAATGCACCTAATGATCAATTAAAAAATATTTGCAGTGTTTTACCCGGAATGAAAAGCCCCACCATAGTGCCTTTGGCAGAAAGCGGTTGGAGTAGCATTCAAAGTGTAGTCAATGAAAATGATTTTTGGAGCGTGATTGAAAAACTAAAATCTTTTCAAGCAGAAGGAATATTAATTGTACCGATTGAAAAAATGATCTTATAAAAATATGGATAACATTATTATAAACCCACCCTTTGAACAATGGGCCGAACTTACAAAGCGGCCTTTAATGAATTCAAAAGATTTGGAACAAACCGTTTCAGATATTATCCGCACGGTTATTAATGAAGGAGATGTAGCTGTAAAAAATTATTCTTTACAATTTCATGGATTTTCTCCTGAAAATATTTGGGTAAAAAGGGAAGAAATTGTTTCTGCAAAATTGGAAATTGATTCAAAATTGAAAGAGGCAATTCTTTTGGCAAAAAATAATATTGAAAAATTTCATCAAAATCAATTAGAGAAAATCACCAAGATTGAAACTTCTGATGGAGTAATTTGTTGGCGGAAAAGTGTACCTATTGAAAAAGTAGGATTATATATTCCGGGCGGTAGTGCTCCTTTATTTTCTACTTTATTGATGTTGGGTATTCCTGCGGTGATTGCCGGTTGCAAAGATATTACTGTTACAACTCCGGCAAATAAATTAGGGAACGTTGACCCTGCCATTTTATTTGTTGCAGATCTTCTGGGTATTGAAAAAATCTATAAAGGTGGTGGCGCACAAGCTATAGCAGCATTGGCTTACGGTACACAAACCTTAAGTAAAGTAGATAAAATATTTGGCCCCGGAAATCAATATGTTACTTGTGCAAAAAAGTTAGTAAACATCCAGGGTGTTACTATTGATATGTTGGCCGGCCCGAGTGAATTGGCGGTATATGCCGACGATTCTTGTGAAGTTTCATTTGTGGCGGCAGATTTATTGAGCCAGGCGGAGCATGGCGCCGATAGCCAAGTAATTTTAGTGGCAAGTAATGAGGAAATTATTCAAAAAGTGATGATAGAAATGAATCATCAAATTCTTTTTCTTTCAAGAAAAGACATCATTGAAAAAAGCCTTTTGAATAAAAAATTGATTGTGATACAAAATGAAAAGGAAGCTTTTGATTTTTTAAATGAATATGCGCCTGAGCATTTGATCATTGCTTCGGAAAATGCTGATGCATTAGCCGATTATGTAAAAAATGCAGGCAGTGTTTTTCTGGGAAATTACTCGCCTGAAAGTGCCGGTGATTATGCATCGGGTACCAATCACTCGTTACCAACAAATGGATTGGCAAAAACATTTAGTGGAGCATCGGTTGATAGCTTTGTAAAAAAGATAACCTTCCAAAAACTAAGTCGGGACGGAATTGAAAACATTGGCCCTGCTGTAGAAACATTGGCTTTAGCAGAAGGATTACAAGCGCACAAAAATGCCATCACCATTCGATTAAAAAAATAAAATGTCAAAATTTAATTTAGATAATTTAGTAAGAGATAATATTAAAAATCTCCAACCTTATTCTTCCGCGAGATCAGAATATAAAGGAGAAGCATCTGTATTTTTGGATGCCAATGAAAACGCCTATGGTTCACCGTTAGATGAAGAATATAATCGCTATCCGGACCCGATGCAATGGTCATTAAAAGAAGCGCTTTCAAAAATAAAAGGCGTGCCTTCAACCAATATTTTTATAGGAAATGGAAGTGATGAAGTGATCGATATTTCTTATCGCATTTTTTGTGAACCGGGTATTGATAATGTAATAATTTGTCCTCCTACTTACGGCATGTATAAAGTGTGTGGGGCTATCAATAATATTGAGGTTAAAGAAATAGTTCTTACCAAAGATTTTGAATTAGATGTTGAAGCAATTTTAAATGCAATCAATGCCAATACAAAATTGATATTTATTTGCTCTCCCAACAACCCAACAGGGAATAGTATGAAGAGAATGGATATCGAATTAATTTTAAATAATTTTTCAGGAATTGTGGTAATAGATGAGGCGTACATAAATTATTCTATTCAGAAATCTTTCATTCAGGAATTAACGGAATATGAAAATTTGATTGTATTGCAAACTCTCTCGAAAGCATGGGGCCTTGCAGGATTAAGGCTGGGCGTGGGTTATGCATCTATGAACATCATTGATTTGTTCAATAAAGTAAAACCTCCTTATAATATTAATTCGGCTTCACAACAATTGGGCATTAGGGCCTTATCGAATATTGAAGTAATAAATGCCAACATAAAAAACACAGTCGAACAAAGGAATTGGGTGCATGATCAATTGAAACAATTCGATTTTATAAAAACAATTTATTCTTCTGATGCCAATTTTATTTTAGTAAAAGTAAATGATGCGAATAAATTGTACCGGCATCTTTTATCCTTAAAAATTATTGTTAGAAACAGGAGTAAGGAGGCGATGTGTGAAAATTGTATAAGAATTACCATCGGCACTCCACAAGAAAATAAATCTTTAATCAATGCTTTAAAAAATTATGAGTAAGAAAATTTTATTTATCGATAGAGACGGAACGTTAATTATGGAACCGCCTGTCACCAATCAATTGGACGCATTTTCTAAATTGGAATTTTATCCGCATGTCTTTGAATTCCTTGTAAAAATTGTGAAAGAATTTGATTTCGAATTGGTGATGGTAACTAATCAGGATGGATTAGGAACGGCATCATTTCCGGAAGAAGCTTTTTGGCCCATTCAAAATTTTGTGATCAACACTTTTGCAGGTGAAGGCATTCTTTTTTCTGAAGTATGTATTGATATTACGTATCCTCATGAAAATAAAAATACGCGCAAACCTGGCATCGGTATGCTTTCAAAATATTTGGATGAAACTAAATACAATTTAAAAGATTCTTTTGTGATTGGCGATCGATTGACGGATGTGATGTTGGCTAAGAACCTTGGCTGTAGAGCGTTTTGGATTAAGAATTTTGATGGATTAGGAAATGATGAACTAACAGTTACAGAAAATGAATTGCGCGATGTGATTGCTGTTGAATCACAACATTGGGAAGACTTTTATCAATTTTTAAAACAACCTCCGCGTCAAGCTAATCACTCTCGCAATACCAATGAAACAAAAATTTCGGTAGCAATTAATTTGGATGGAATGGGTAAAGCAGATATAAAAACAGGTCTTGGATTTTTTGATCACATGTTGGAGCAAGTGGCCAAACATTCCGGAATGGATTTGACAATTCATTGTGAGGGCGATCTTCATATTGATGAACATCATACAATTGAAGATGTGGCAATAGCTTTTGGCGAAGCTTTATTATTGGCTTTAGGAAATAAAAGAAGTATTGAAAGATATGGTTTTCTTTTGCCGATGGATGATTGTCTAGCACAGGCTGCCATTGACTTTGGTGGAAGAAGTTGGTTAGTTTGGGATGCTGAATTCAAAAGAGAAAAAATAGGAGAGATGCCGACAGAAATGTTCTTTCATTTTTTTAAATCCTTTTCTGATGCGTCAAAATGCAATCTAAATATTAAAGCAGAAGGAACCAATGAACATCATAAAATAGAAGCCATTTTCAAAGCATTTGCAAAATGCATTAAGACGGCGATAAAGAGAGATCCGTCGAATAATTCTCTTCCGACGACAAAAGGAATTTTATGATTGCGATAATAAAATATAACGCAGGCAATGTGCAGAGCGTGTTATATGCTTTACAACGATTAGGAGTAAACGCAATTGTAACCGACGATCCTAATGAAATTATTTCTGCCGATAAAATCATTTTTCCGGGAGTTGGAAATGCGTTTTCGGCAATGGAGTATTTGAAAGAAAGAAAATTGGATGAACTGATCATTTCTTTACGACAACCTGTTTTGGGAATTTGTTTGGGTCTTCAATTATTGTGCAATTTCAGCGAAGAAGGAAATACAAAATGCCTTGGAATTTTTGATACAAAAGTGAAAAAATTTCAACAAAATGTTAGTCAAGATAAAGGTGATTTTGTAAAGATTCCGCACATGGGATGGAATACAATTTACCATCTTTCTTCACCATTGATGGAAGGAATTATCGAAGAATCATTTGTATATTTTGTGCATAGCTATTATGCGGAACTATCGGCTGAAACGATTGCTACCACTGATTATATTAGTCCTTTTAGTGCGGCAATTCAAAAAGATAATTTTTATGGAGTACAATTTCATACAGAAAAATCTGCGATGGTGGGCGAACAAATACTGACCAATTTTTTAAAAATTATTTAAATGGAAATTATACCCGCGATTGATATTATAAATGGTAAATGTGTACGATTAGCCAAAGGTGATTTCGCAAAAAAAATCGTTTACCATAAGTATCCTTTAGAAATAGCAAAAAGTTTTGAAGACGTAGGAATACGAAGATTGCACATCGTTGATCTGGATGGTGCCAATGGAAATTCTTTAATGAATTTGAACACCTTAGAAACCATTGCTTCGCAAACTTCGATGGTGATTGATTTTGGTGGCGGTTTAAAAACTACCAAAGATTTACAATCAGTTTTTAATGCAGGCGCATCAATGGTGAGTGTAGGAAGTGTGATCATTAAAAATCCTGATTTATTTTCTCAATGGATTATTGATTTTGGTGCCAATAAATTTTTACCCGGCGCAGATGTGCTCCATAAAAAAATTAAAATTCACGGTTGGAAAGAAGAAACAGGAATTGATGTTTTTGATTTCATAGAAGATTTAATTTCAAAAGGAATCAATCAAATTTTTTGTACAGATATTTTTAAAGATGGAATGATGCAAGGCCCTGCCACTGAATTGTACAAAGAAATTTTTCTGAAATTTCCGGCATTACATTTAATCGCCAGTGGTGGTATTTCTTGTTATGATGATTTGGTAATTTTAAAAGAAGCAGGTTGTTCCGGCGCCATAATTGGCAAAGCCATCTACGAAGCAAAAATTACTCTGAAACAAATAAATAAATTTATAAAAAACACAAAATAGCCATTCGTGCATTATGGAAAAATAATCCATTCGTGCATTAGTGACAATCAAAAAACATTTGTGCAATGCTTTCAAAAAGAATTATACCTTGTTTAGATATCCGAGACGGCAGAACCGTGAAGGGGATTAACTTTGAAAGCATCCGCGATGCCGGCGATCCGGTAGAATTGGCGATGTATTATTCGCAACAAGGTGCAGATGAATTGGTATTTTTAGATATCACCGCCACGATTGAGAAGCGCAAAACACTTTCTGAATTAGTAAAAAAAATTGCTTCAAAAATCAATATCCCTTTCACCGTAGGTGGCGGAATTAATTCTGTAGAAAATGCATTTGAATTATTACAAAATGGTGCGGATAAAATTTCCATTAATTCTGCTGCTTTTAAAAATCCTGAATTAATTAAAGAATTAGCCAAAGAGTTCGGAAATCAATGTGTTGTATTAGCGATTGATACAAAGAAAGAAGCCGATGGAAAATGGTATGTTTATTTAGATGGCGGTAGAGTAAATACAGAAGTCTTAGCATTCGATTGGTCCAAGCAAGCAATCGATTTAGGCGCGGGCGAAATTTTATTGACCTCCATGAATAATGACGGCACCAAAAATGGTTTTGCCCAAGACATCACTTCAAAATTTACCGCCGAACTTTCTGTACCCATCATTGCATCAGGTGGTGCAGGAAGGATGCAGCATTTTTCGGATGTTTTTATCAATGCCAATGCTGATGCAGCTTTGGCGGCAAGTGTTTTTCATTTTGGTGAAATAAAAATACCCGAATTAAAAAATTATTTAGCTCAACAAAAAATAAATATGAGGTTATGAAAAAAGAATTTGAGTCTTTGGTAAACAACATTAATTTTTCCAAATCACAAGACGGATTAGTTCCTGCAATAATTCAAGATGCTTCTACCAATATTATCTTAATGCTTGGATTTATGAATCAAGAAGCATTATTGCAAACAATTGATTCTAAATTGGTGACTTTTTATAGTCGAAGTAAAAATCGTTTATGGGTAAAAGGTGAGACCAGTAAAAATTATTTGCATGTCATTGATATAAAAACAGATTGTGATTCCGATACATTATTGATAAAAGCCAACCCGGCCGGAAACGTTTGTCACACGGGCGCTGCAACTTGTTTCAACGAAAAAAATAATCCCAATTTTTTACAAGCACTTGAAAAAATAATTGCGGATAGAAAAAATAATCCTACTGAAAAATCTTATGTAGCCTCTTTATTTAAATCCGGCATCAATAAAATTGCACAAAAAGTAGGCGAGGAGGCCATTGAAACAGTGATAGAAGCCAAGGATAATAATGACACATTATTCCTTAATGAATCTGCCGATTTATTGTTCCATTTTTTAATTTTATTGCAAGCAAAAAATAAATCATTGGATGAGGTCATCGAAGTATTAGAAAAGCGCCACAAAAATCGTTAATTATCAGAATGATTATTTTTACAAAATTCTAATTTGGATTATGACTCCCGAAAGATATAAAAGACTCACTACTGTGCTCAATCATCGCCAACCCGATATTACTGTTGTGCTCGAAAATGTATTCGACCCTCACAATGTTTCTGCGGTAATGCGCACTTGCGATGCCATCGGAATTCAAGAATTGTATATTCTCAATGATAAAATTCCTCCCCACAAAAAATGGGGTTATAGAAGTTCTTCCACGGCCGCTGAATGGCTTACCATTCATCAATTTACTGATGCTGCCACTTGTTTCAAAGCGGTAAAAAGCAAATATGAAAAAGTGTACGCATCGCATTTGCAAGAAAATTCTCAAGACTTGTATCAAATGGATTTAACGCAATCCATGGCATTGATTTTTGGAAATGAAACTACCGGAGTTAGTGAAGAAATAAAACAATATACCGATGGTTTTTTCATCATTCCTCAAGTAGGCATTATCAAATCGTTGAATATTTCTGTGGCCTGCGCCATCACTTTGTACGAGGCATTTCGGCAGAAAAAATCGAAAGGTCATTATGATCAAGTTCGTTTACCTCAATCTGATATGGAAAGATTATATAAAGAATGGAAAATCGAGTTACCGAAATAGGTTTATAAGGTTACCAACCTTCATTTCTAATTTTAATTTAGAATCTATTTTAAAGTTTAGCAACCTTCAGCCAACTTAGGTTGCCAAACTTTACTTTTAGTTTCAATTTAGAGTTTAGTTCATAAGGTTGGCAACCTTGATTCAATTCATCATTTATACAAAAATGAAATTTTGGCTGATTTTACTTTTAAAAACTGCCACCAATTATCAATTACTGCCAACAAATCTTAAAAAATTCTTTGGTACAATTATTCGTGTAAGTGTACTAACCAAACAAATTTTTATAAAAATTTAATAATTATGGCAAAAGAAACTTTCGAACTCTTTGATGATAGGGTTCTTGTAAAGCCCAATGCGGCAGAAGAAAAAACCGCCGGCGGCATTATCATTCCTGATACAGCAAAAGAAAAACCTCAGAAAGGAACCGTAGTTGCAGTAGGTAAAGGAAAATATGCAGAGCAAACAGGCACTTTAATCCCTATGCAAGTAAAAGCAGGTGATACCATCATGTACGGAAAATACGGTAGTACAGAAATCAGCATCAATGGTGAAGATTACCTCATCATGCGCGCATCTGATATTTTAATAAAATTGAGTTAATCAACCTAAAAATTTTTAATAAATAATATAATCATGGCTAAACAAATATTTTTCGAAATAGAAGCCCGCAATAAGATGAAAAAAGGCGTAGATACTCTCGCCAATGCGGTTAAAGTTACCCTTGGTCCGAAAGGCCGTAATGTGGTAATTGATAAAAAATTCGGTGCACCTCAAGTTACTAAAGATGGTGTATCTGTTGCAAAAGAAATTGAACTGGAAGACCCAATTGAAAATATGGGTGCACAAATGGTAAAAGAAGTAGCTTCTAAAACTGCCGATATCGCAGGTGATGGTACTACTACTGCTACCGTGTTGGCACAATCCATTATCAGCGAAGGTTTGAAGAACGTAGCTGCCGGCGCTAATCCGATGGATTTAAAACGCGGTATCGACAAAGCGGTGATTGAGATCGTGGCTAATTTGAAAAAACAATCTGTTGCTGTTGGCGAAAATGGTAAAGAAAATAAAATTGAACAAGTAGCTTCTATCTCAGCGAACAACGATAGTTCTATCGGTAAATTAATTGCTGAAGCAATGGCCAAAGTAGGTAAAGAAGGTGTCATTACCGTTGAAGAAGCCAAAGGAACCGACACTACGGTAGAAGTAGTAGAAGGTATGCAATTCGATCGAGGTTATGTATCTCCTTATTTTGTAACTAACAGCGAAAAAATGTTGGCGGATTTAGACAATCCTTACATCCTTATTTACGATAAGAAGATTTCTTCCATGAAAGATATTCTTCACATTTTGGAGAAAGTAGCACAAAGCGGTCGTCCGTTATTGATAATTTCTGAAGATCTGGAAGGAGAAGCATTAGCTACTTTGGTAGTGAATAAATTACGCGGTACGTTGAAAGTAGCTGCTGTAAAAGCTCCCGGCTTTGGCGATCGTAGAAAAGAAATGTTACAAGACATCGCTGTACTTACCAAAGGAATTGTGGTTAGCGAAGACCAAGGTTACAAATTAGAAAATGTAGATCTTACTTATTTAGGACAAGCAACTGCCGTTTCTATTGATAAAGACAATACAACTATCGTAGGTGGTAAAGGCGATAAGAAAGATATCACTGCAAGAGTGAACCAGATCAAAGCGCAAATAGGAAGTACTACTTCAGATTATGATAAAGAAAAATTACAAGAGCGTTTGGCAAAATTAAGCGGGGGTGTTGCCGTACTATATGTAGGTGCTACTACCGAAGTAGAAATGAAAGAGAAGAAAGATCGTGTAGATGATGCGCTTCATGCTACCAGAGCTGCTGTGGAAGAAGGAATTGTTCCCGGTGGTGGTGTGGCTTACATCCGTGCTTTAGAAAGCATCGAAAAATTAGTAGGATTGAATGACGACGAAACTACCGGTATCCAAATCGTTAGACGCGCCGTAGAAGAACCTCTTCGCCAGATAGTGGTGAATAGCGGAATTGAAGGAAGCATCGTGGTACAAAAAATCAAAGAAGGTAAAAAAGATTTTGGATTCAATGCGCGTACCGAAGTGTATGAAAATTTAATGGCTGCAGGCGTTATTGACCCTACAAAAGTTACCAGAATCGCATTAGAAAATGCCGCTTCTATCGCAGGAATGTTCCTTACTACAGAATGTGTAATCGCAGACAAACCAGAAAAAAATAATCCGGGAATGCCTCCAATGGGTGGTATGCCTGGCGGAATGGGTGATATGGGATATTAATCCATACCACATTCTAAAAAATATAAGAGCCCTTTCCAGTAATTTGGAAAGGGTTTTTTGTTTATTACGAAAATTGAAGGCTCGTCTTATTGTATTTGAAATAGAGATTTCATTGTCATAATCAAGAAATGAGAATAACTTGAGGAACCTTTATATTAGGGACGGTTGTATTTCGAAAAATATAAATCGATTTCAGAACGTAACTCTATTCCGATTTTTTCAAATATATCAAGAAGGTCCATATATGCTCCCGTTCCACCAAGAAAATCCCAAAATTCTTCGGCCACCTTTAGTTCATTTTTTAAATCAATCATTCCTCTCATTGTCCAACGTGAATAAGGCTTTGGGTCATATGGATTATAAGGTATGGCAATTAAAGATTGAACATTTGCAGATGGATTGAAAGCCAATGTTGTCGCAACCCATTCTAATAAAGTCCTTTTAAATTCTTTGAATCCTCCTGCATTGGGTTTTGCAGTTTTTATATCAATTAAAAATATAGTTTGATCATGGCCAATAAGCATAACGTCAACTTTAGTCGGTTTAACTATTTTCATTTCACCTGTTTGACAAACTTCTCTAATTGCATTTATTTCTTCAATTTTATTTGGAGTTGATTGGGCTATAGAGAGACTATCCATTATATTTTGTATAACGATATGAGCTTCGGATGATATCTGATTACCAGCTGTTTGTTGTGAAGATGCGCTGGCAAAATTGGTAGTTGCAAGGGCTAAAGCAACTGGCTCGAAAATACTAGTACCAAAGTTGGTATTTAAAGAATGAATAAATGAAAACAATGCCATTCTATCTTTTCCTAATAACCTTGTATGAAACGGCATAGAAGCAGGTTCCGGATTATAATTAAGAAATTTATTTCTTAAACTAGTTCTTAAAACAACTTCCACATTTGTTTTTTGTAAATCAGTTAATGCCATTTAATTGAGTTTTTAGTTTTGATTCATTATTTGCACCGCCTTTTGTAGAAATGATTTTTTAAAGTTTTGCTTTCAAATGAAAAATAATTTCAGAATAAGCAGCTTTATCTTTCTCTGTTCGATTTAATACTGGGCGTTTAAATTGATTTACGATTTTCATTCCTGATTTTTCTGCGATAGTTGGATACAAATTGAATTTGTCGTTAGAAACTAAAAATACATTGTAATTTTCTTTTAAAAATTGTTTGCAATTATTTAGCACTGATGAAATCCCTTCGATGTAAAGTCGTTGTGCTTCTTTCGTTTGTTTTTTTGCAAGTGGTCCGATTTCTAATTCGTCGTGTCTTTCAAAACCAAATAAATCATAAGCATAAGCATGTTGTTCGTGATAGTCAATCAATCCAACATATGGTGGTGATGAAAAAATTCCGTTAATTTTATTGTTCTTCACGATCTTACCAAAAGTTGAAAATTTCTTGTCTAATTCTTCAAAAATATTTATGCTTCTTGAATCTCCTGTGAGGCAAAACTGATTTGTGTTTGTCCGCAATTTGTCAAATTCCGCTAATCTTTTTACTGTGTCTTTTGCATACCGTTCCCACCAACTATAAATTGAGAAAAGTGGTTTGCAAACTTTTCTGTGTTTAGCACAATAATAAATGTTACTGATTGGTACAAGTAAAGTTGCAAGGTCTGCATGTGTTGTTGCCCTACAAGTACGTACAGTTCTACTTAAAATTATAGTAATGATTTTTTTAGTGGAAGGGTTTTTAATTTTTTTTACCAAATCAAAAACGAAATCAATTTCGCTCCTTATCGGTTGTAAATACCAGATGTCTAAAAATGTTTTTTGAGAATTTTGTTTAAGCTGAATTGAAAACTCCTTTACCAAATTATCAAATACTGGTTGGAACTCCTTAACTTTTTCTTCAGCGTATTCAAACTCATTTATTTTTTTGTCTTTGAGCCAATGTTTAAATTCGGGTGAGGGAAAATATTTTTGGTTCAAAATATTTAGTTCTTTCAATAGCCGTTCTTCAAACTTTGTGTTTGAAGAATTTCCAATAAACTGTTTGAGTTTATCGGAAATGTTGTTCAACTCTTGCTGAACCTCTGTTAAATTATATTTGAAAATTTTTGCGTTGGAAATTTGAGCGTTGAAAGCAGAAACATCAATCCCAACGGCATTAATATTTAATTCATTTGCTTGCACCAATGTTGTTCCACTGCCGCAAAATGGGTCAAGAACAATGTCACCTTTTTTGAAGTAGGTTTGTTTTTTAAATTCGTCTGTGTGATTATCAAGAAAATATTCTACAAGTTGTGGAATATATTTTCCCTTATATGGATGCAAGCGGTGAATATGTTTTGTTGTGTCAGATTCTTTCAGATAATCAAATGAAAGATGCCAATTCAAATCGCTGCCCAATTGGTCTTTCCAATTTATTTCACGCTTTCCATAAAAGGATGCATAGTATTGCTCTAAGTCATCTTTCTTAATAAGGGAACTACCATTGTTCTCTGTTTTGCGGATTTTCCCGTAACTCACCAAATAGGAAATGTTGGAAGTTGTAACATCTTTCTTTAGATGCTCCGACGCCCAAACACTTGCCTCTTTTATCGTCAATAGATCACTCATTTTAAATTTTTTGTAGCCACTAAGTTAGCCAAATTTACTTTTATGATTTGTGTTATGAGTCAAAAAAATAAAAATATAGGAAACCTTTACCCCTCGTTAGCGCAAGTATGAGGCGCAGCTCTTAGCGAAGCCTTCTTGTGCATGAATTGTTGCCGCTCTAACTTTCTTCTTCCAAAAAAATCCCCAAAAAAAACTACAATTAATTAAAAGATATTTAGCTTTATGCAGACTTTGCTCCAGCTATCAAAAAGCAATAAGTTGCCATTGTGAAAATAAAGTTCATCATTAATCCTTTTTAAAATGCGAAGTAAAATAATCTATTCTCTCAACGAAGAGGATATTCAAACAGTTTCCCAACAAGAATTGGAGAGAAATTTATCATCCCAAGAAATTGAAAAAATAAAAGATACAATTGCAGCGAAAATAAATTGGTAGGATGCAATTGCAGAGGCAATAAATGAAAAGATTACTCTTGAAAACTGACCTTTATCTCACCCGAGTTTCTCTCAGATAACTCAGCGTTCGTTAGTTATGATTTTACAATTTTTTCTTTATATTTTTTACAATTTTTCGAAGTGTATTATCCTCAATCGTATCAAATTCTCCTTTATCGTAAATTGTCAATAGGTAAATTTCATTCTCTTCTGTAACAAGATAGGTGATCACTCTTGCACCTCCACTTTTTCCGGTTCCTTTACTTTTTATAGAGATTCTAATTTTATAAGTATTGTTTCCTAAAGATGTTCCGGTAGTTGGTGCTGATATTAAAATTCCGTTTAGTTCAGCTAATTCTTTTTTTAGGGAGGGATATTTTTTTACTAGTCGCTTAGCTTCTTCTTAAATTTTTCAGTAGGAATTATGTTATAATTCATGAATAAAATCGTTTAGGGTTTGTTTTTTTCCTTTCGATTTTTTCATTTTATCTACTTGATCAAAGGCTTCCTTTAGATCACTCTTTATTTTAAACGTCTGTTCATAATGCTTAAGCCTACCCAAAATTTTCTCCCAATCTGTTAATGGTATCTGAACAGATTGAGTTTTTCCATCACCATCGCTTACATATTGAAGTGCAATTTTCATAAAACAAATTTACAAATTTTCCTTCAAAAAAATCTCCAAAAAAAATTACAATTAATTAAAAGATATATAGATTTATGTAGATTTTGCTCCTCTCAAAAAGCCACAAGTTCCCATCGTGAAAATTTATTTCACCATAAATCCTTTTGGATCTCACACCTGTAAACTTGGAACTCAACCTTGTCCTCTCCTAAAAAAACTTGACACATTTTGAACAAACAAAATCAAAATGAGTAAACAAGTAGTTGAAGAGAAGTTCACGATTTTAGTATCCGATTCTTTCGAGCAGACGGATGAAAAATGCAATTATGAAATCCCTTTTAGGCGTTGGTTGGTAAGAGAAATAGAAGAACAAAGAATGACTGTTTCAGAAGCAATAAAACAGTTCAATTTTAATCCTAAAAGTGGGGTGGATTTAATTCGTTATTGGCGAGATAAATATGCACCGGAAATGATTTTATCTTTGGGTGAAATGACAGAAGCCGAAAAACATAAATTAGCCGAGCTTCAAAAAAAGGTGAAGGCTCTCGAAAAGCAATTAGTAGATTCTCGGATGCGTACTATTGCGCTAGACACGCTCATAGATGTAGCGGAAGAAAAACTCAAAATCAATATCAGAAAAAAGCCTGGTGCCAAACAGTAATCTTGCTTACGCAGATGTATAGCAATTTTAGTATTAGCTATTACTGCAAGCTGTTTGGCAAAAGCCGTCAGGCATTTTATGAGCAAAAAAATGAAACAAAAGATAAGGGCCTCCAAGATGCTGTGGTATTAAAACTGGTAAAAGAAATACGCCGAGATTTACCCAGATGTGGCACCGATAAGATGTACTTTCTTTTAAAAAAATCTTTCAGCCAACATGGTATTAAATTAGGCAGAGATGGCTTGTACTTTCTGCTTGGCCGTTATGGTTTATTGATTCGCCACAGAAAGAGAAAACCTTATACCACCAATTCAAATCACCATTATAAAAAATATCCGAACCTCATCAAAGAAATGGTATTAACGCGAGCCGGATTACTATGGGTAAGCGATATCACTTACATCAGACAATTGAGTGGATTTAGCTATTTGAGCATTATTACAGATGCCTATAGCCATAAAATAGTTGGTTATAAACTCCATCCAACTTTACAGGCCGAGGGTGCCATTGATGCCTTAATAATGGCAAGTAAAGATGTGAAAAGGTTAGGTAATTTAGTTCATCATAGCGACAGAGGAATACAGTATTGCTGTAGCGAATATGTAAGAGTGATTAATCATTTTGGGATACAATTATCCATGACTCAAAAAGGAGATCCTTACGAAAATGCCATTGCCGAAAGAGTGAACGGTATTTTAAAATATGAGCACGGATTAAAGGAAACTTTTTCCGGTTATAAGCAAGCAGAAGAAGCAGTAGATGAGGCAGTAAAAAAATATAACGAAATCAGGATACATGATAGTTGCGGTCGTCTTACTCCTGTAAAAGCACATGAAGAAAAAGGCGTTTTAAAAAAGTTTTGGAAATCAAAAGTGTACACAAAAATAGACGCCGAACAAAAAGTTCTTTGATAGTAACCGACTTACCCACACGGATGAGTCTACACTTTGAAAAAGGCACAAAAAGGGCGTCAACCAAAAACAGGATTAAGGAATAAAAAATAGCCCTCAATCCGTATTAAGAAAATAGGTAGAAGCCCCATTTAGTAATAACAAAAAAAGCAGTACAAAATGATTAGGAATAAAGCCCCATGCTGACAAGCAAAACCAGGAATAACTGTAAACCCTGAAATGCATTTTTAGCAGTAAAGAATAAAACTGTAATTTGTATCAGTAATAACAAAAAAGCTTGACAAGCAAATTCTAAATTAACCTCGAAATGTGTCAAGTAATTTTAGGAAGGGTCAAACAATAATTCCCCAATGAAAAAAATCCTATTAACTATCGGGATCATTTTGATCGTGGTAGTTGCTTGCGTGGCTTCTTATGTAAAATTTGCTTTACCCAATGTAGAAGATGCACCCGGTTTAAAAGTGGATCTAACTCCTGAAAGGGTACAGCATGGTGAATACCTCGCCAACCATGTTACCCTTTGTATGGATTGCCACTCTACCCGCGATTGGAATACCTTTGCCGGGCCTATGGTTGCCGGAACAAATGGCAAGGGTGGAGAATTTTTTAATGAAGATGCCGGATTCCCCGGAAAGTTTTATGCAAAAAACATTACTCCTTATCATCTTAAAGATTGGACTGATGGAGAAATTTTTCGCACCATCACTACAGGCGTAGATAAATGGGGCAATGCACTCTTTCCGGTGATGCCTTATCATTATTATGGTAAAATGGATAAAGAAGATATTTATGATATCATCGCTTACATCAGAAGTTTGAGGCCTATCGAAAATAACACTCCTGCTCACGAAGTTAATTTCCCGATGAATTTTATTTTGAATACCATCCCTGCAAACGCTGCGCTTACTACCAAACCTTCTCGCGCTGATACATTAAAATATGGTGCGTATCTTACCAATGCTGCTGCATGTATAGAGTGCCATACTCAAGTAGAGAAAGGACAAATAATTCCTGAAATGGCATTTAGTGGTGGTAGAGTTTTTAAAATGCCTAACGGACAAGTAGTTTCTGCAAATATTACTCCCGATAAAAATACCGGAATAGGTAGTTGGACAGCTGAATCATTCGTAGCTCGTTTTAAAGCATACACGAATCCTGCTACCACACCCGTTCTTGGTGCCGGAGATGTAAATACAATTATGCCGTGGACTATGTTTGCAGGTATGGATACTTCTGATTTACGTTCCATTTATGCCTATTTAAAAACAGTAAAACCTATTTCAAATAAGGTGGAACATTTTGTAAAAGAAGTGGCGAAGAAATGATGGAGCAATTGACTCGAATCAAAAGAATTTATTTTGAATAAATGAAACCCACTAAAGAAGAAAAAAAATACCGGCAAAAGCATTTCCGCATTGAAAAATTAGAAGATATCCAATAGAGATGAAGGCTTTTCTCTAATGATGGGGATGCTAATGACGAGCTAATTATTATTTAGCCAAAAGAGTTTCTATACCCTAAATGTATTTGGAATGCAATCATGGTAACGCCATACCTTATTTCAACTTAACTTTTATCTTATCCTCATGGTTTAGTGTTTTATTTAGATACCTCTTTTATCACAGATTTAGATGAGAGTGTTATACAATCTATTTTCTAAAAGATTTGGAAATAATAAAACGGCGTAAAAAAACAATTTACAACCCAACCGCCCAAGAAGTAAATAGATAATTCTTCCTTCTTGTATCTAAATTAGAAAAATCAACTTGGCGAAGTAAGCCAAGTTGGAAATTAAATTTTTCACTGAACTTATAGCCTAATCCTGCATAAAAACGATTGCGAGAAAAATAACTGAAGTCTTCATTGAAGAAGATTTCATCATTGATAGTTGCATAGAAAGTTTTAGCTTTTATTTCAGAATGGTTTATAGGAATGGAAGTTCCAAATCTGTATCGAAAACGATTATCATAATTTTCTTTGAATTGTTGTTCCACTCTTATTCGATGTTCCAAATTTAAAATGGATATTTTTTGTTTGAAAACAAATTGTTCCCAAATTCTGAATTCGTTTTGTTTTTCATAATTATCGAAATCAATGCCTTCTTCGAAGGTGCTGTAGAAGCCGGTTCCTAAAGTAAATTGAAATTTTTTATTGAGCACATAACTGGCACCGGCCTTTATTTCATAGTAATAAAAACGGTTGTAGATAGATAAACTTCTCATTTGAAATTCCGAAAATGCACTCCATTTTTGAGAAATATTTTTTTTGAGATTGATCGTTGTCCACGAACCAACATCTTTCTGTTGCGCAGACGTATTTACAAAAAGAACTCCTGCGAATAAAAAGGATAAGAAAGATTTTATCATAGAATTTAATTACTAAATTATATTCTCCTACATACCTCACGACTTGTGTTTGAAATAATGCAACAATAAAACAAATGAACAATTCAAAACTCAAAAGAGTTGAAATAGAAAGAAGAATTATCAATTTCTATTTCTTACTTTCCTCAAATTCTTTTCTGATAATATTCAATGCACCACCTGCTTTGAACCAATTGATTTGTGGTTCATTATAAGTATGGTTTACCATAAACGATTCTTTGGTGCCGTCTTTATGATTAAGTACAACAGTTAATGGAATGTTTTCTGCAAAATCATCCAAGCCAACAATATCAATTATATCGTCTTCTTGAATTTTATTGTAATCCTCTTTATCATTAAATGTGATTCCCAACATGCCTTGCTTCTTTAAATTCGTTTCATGAATGCGCGCAAATGATTTTACTAATACGGCTTTTACTCCCAAATGGCGCGGTTCCATTGCAGCATGTTCGCGAGAAGATCCTTCACCATAATTTTCATCACCCACAATTACAGAACCGATTCCTGCGGCTTTATAAGCTCTTTGTGTATCAGGCAATGGGCCGTATTCTCCGGTGATTTGATTTTTTACGTAATTCGTTTTTTCATTAAAAAAATTAACGGCACCGATTAATAAATTATTACTGATATTATCCAAATGACCGCGATATTTCAACCAAGGGCCTGCCATAGAAATATGATCAGTAGTACATTTTCCCGCGGCTTTGATCAACAAACGAAGTCCTTTGAAATCTCCATTTTGATAAGGAGCAAATGGCGCTAATAATTGTAAACGATCTGAAGTAGGGGATACCAACACTTCTATCGCGCTTCCATCGATTGCGGGCTCTTGATATCCGGCATCTTCCACAGCAAATCCTTTGATTGGCATTTCGATTCCTTGTGGCTCTTCTAATTTAAATTTCTCTCCTTTATCATTGGTTAAATAATCTGTCAAAGGATTGAAAGAAAGTGAACCAGCGATAGCCAATGCGGTTGTAATTTCCGGAGAAGCTACGAATGCATGTGTATTGGCATTACCATCATTTCTTTTAGCAAAATTTCTATTGTAAGAAGTAAGGATTGAATTTTTTTTATTCGGATCGGTGGTGTGCCTTGCCCATTGCCCAATACAAGGGCCGCATGCATTTGCCAAAACCATTCCGCCCATCTTCTCAAAAGTATCTAAATAGCCATCTCTTTCTACGGTATATCTTACTTGTTCTGAACCGGGTGTAATAGTGAATTCTGATTTCGCTTTGATACCGTTTTCGGTTGCTTGCTGCGCAATGGAAGCAGCTCTGGTAATATCTTCATAAGAAGAATTGGTGCAAGAACCAATCAAACCTACTTCTAATTCCTCAGGCCAATTATTGGTGGCAACAGCTTCGGCAAATTTTGAAATCGGCCACGCTAAATCCGGCGTAAAAGGTCCGTTGATATGAGGTTCAAGTTCTGATAAATTAATTTCAATCACTTGATCAAAATAGGCTTCAGGGTTAGCATATACTGCCTCATCTCCTGTTAAATCTTGAGCTAATTTATCGGCTAAATCAGCAACGCGACTTCTCCCAGTTCCTCTTAAGTATTCAGCCATTTTTTTATCATAGCCAAAGATGGAAGTGGTAGCACCAATTTCAGCGCCCATATTACAAATGGTTCCTTTTCCGGTGCATGATAATGAGGTAGCTCCTTCACCAAAATATTCAACGATCGCACCGGTACCTCCTTTCACGGTAAGAATACCCGCCACTTTTAAAATAATATCTTTCGAAGAAGTCCAACCGCTTAATTTTCCGGTTAATTTAATTCCAATCAATTTAGGAAATTTCAATTCCCAAGGTAAGCCGGCCATTACATCACATGCGTCTGCTCCGCCGACACCGATGGCTACAGATCCAAGTCCGCCCGCATTTACAGTATGCGAATCAGTGCCAATCATCAAACATCCGGGAAAGGCATAATTCTCTAAAACTACTTGGTGAATAATTCCGGCACCCGGCTTCCAAAATCCAATTCCATATTTATTTGATACTGAAGAAAGGAAATCGTACACTTCTTTATTTTGTGCTTTTGCTCTTGAAAGATCAGGTCCGGCGCCTACTTCAGCTTGAATTAAATGATCACAATGCACAGTGGATGGTACAGCTACTTTCGTTCTGCCGGATTGCATAAATTGTAATAAAGCCATTTGTGCGGTGGCATCTTGCATGGCCACTCTATCGGGCGCAAAGTCCACATAATCTTTCCCTCTTTCAAAACTTTGCGTTGCCTCTCCCGACCATAGATGGGTATATAAAATCTTTTCTGTTAGCGTTAAAGGACGATTAACCACGCCTCGAGCAGCGTCTAATTTTTTTGAAAATCCTTCGTAGAATTTTTGAATCATGTCAAGATCAAATACCATTTCTATAAGTTTATTGTGAAATTTTTTTGTGCAAAATTACAAATAATAAATAGCAATTAAAAATGGTATGGCATCTTAAGATAGAAAGTCATTGACCTTTTTTACCAAAATGATATTTAGAAAAATTTAACTCTTCCATTCTGGCAAAATAATTTTAAATTTGCGGCATGTATAAGATAAAAAATTTTATTGAATGGCAAGTGTTTGGTGTATGTACCGCTATCGGCGAAAGGATAGGTATTGCTACATCTGCCATAAGAAGATATTTTATTTATCTTTCTCTATTGACATTAGGTTCTCCTATTGTGTTTTATTTATTCATGGCCTTTTGGATCAACATAAAAAATTACATTAGAAATTCGCGTCGTAATCCTGTGAGATATTTATAATGATTCTTTCCAACCTATTATAAAAAAAGCGGCCAATTTATGACCGCTTTTTTTAAATAATATTCTTCTGAGTTTTAGTCTTCTCTATCTAAAGAAAGGTTCAAAATCTTGCCCTTGTTATATGCCCGAAGTTCTCTCTTATAATTCTTTCTGTTTTGTTTGGTAAGATGAGGATCATCTAATGCTGTGATATTAGGACTACCGCCATTAACCCATGCCGTGTACCAAAAGTTGGCTATATCAGTTATGGATAGACGCAATTGCTGCTCAACCATTCCGTTCAATGCAGTGTGAAATTGTTCGGCATATTCATCAGAATAAATGGGTGAATTATATGATTTAATTAAGTTGCCGTCGGCATCTTTTTTATACATATTATCTTTATTGAAAGACTTGCGTACCTGCATTTCTATTTTTAATAAAGGTTCTACTTGAGAATGTGATTGTTCAATAATCTTCCATGTTTCGGCTGTAAGATCATTGATGTACACAGCCGGAGCTACTTTAAAATTATAATTATCTCCAAACATTTTAGGTAATAAAGATTCCCACAAAGCGTGAACTCCTTTTTGTCCGGTCTTCTGACCATCATGATTCGATGAAGTATGAAGTGGCATGTGAGCATCGGCGATGTAATGAGATAATTCTGTTGCCACAAAAATAATTTCTGATTTATTTTTTTTCTTGAATGCTTCTGTTAGCTTGTAGGTAAGGTTTTGGATGTACCAAGGCAAATAACCAGTTTTGTATAAAAAAGCGCTATCATATTTCGTGTAGGCCTCCTTGGTAGTCTTTGGAAATTCGGAAATCGGTAAGTTTCCAAAATCTTCTATGTCTATATAATGTCTTGGCCCTTCTGCTTTATCATTGATAATATATTTTCTCAAATCCGGTACTACAGCACCTTCTGTAATGAAATCTATATGATTATAAAAAAATGGTCGCATGCTATCCGGTAAGGCAAATACTGCCGCACGACTAATATGTTTATGTCCCCATGAACCCCAAGCATAGGCTAAACTAATGCAACCGCCTATTAAAAAAATAAAAATAGCTGATTTTAAAAACTTCAATTTCATGATGGAAAATTTTATTTTATTTCTTTGAATGTAAAACTAAAAGTAAACTCATTTCTGTTAGCAAATTGATTTATTCCATAAATGGCAAATACCTCAATTAATAATCTGTTGGAGATTTTTCCGGTTTAGGACCTGATTTCTTTTTGTTGGCAGGCGGTGGCGGTATCACTTTTTTATTTTGATTTTTCTTCGTGGTATCCTTCTTATTGTCTTTATCTGCATAAGGATTTACAGGCCCAATAATTCGTTTATCAGCCGGATTTGTTTTATTCTCTTTTGAAAATTCAGATTCTACAGGAACATCAGTACTTCCATAATCACCTGCATCCCCATTGCCTTGGTCTTCTGTAAATTCATTCCCTACACCTTCTTGAACAATTGCTGAAAAATTTTGATCTGCGTAGATTGGATTATTATTTAATTCTTCCGGTTTTTCAAATTCTGCATTTGGGTCAATGCCTAAAGATTTATCTGCATAAACTTTTTGCATAAAGTAGGCCCATTCGGGCATCGCCATATCATTACCTCCTCCAGTCCAGCCATTTCTGATATGCAAAAATGGATCATCACAACCTACCCATACGCCCGTGAGTAATTGTGGAGTATAACCAATGAACCAACCGTCAGTATTATCATTGGTGGTTCCTGTTTTTCCACCCATGGCACTATTGATTCCATATTTCCAACGCATAGATCCTCCCGTACCAAAGTCCACCACACCTTGCATCATACGATACATGGTGTAGGCATCTACTTCGCTGATGACTTGCTTCGTTTCTGTTTGGAATGTTTCTAAAATATTGCCATTTTTATCTTCTATTCTATTTAAGATAATGGGTTGTGTATTAAATCCACGATTCGGAAACATGCTATACGCCTGAAGCATTTCAATCAATTGTATGTCAGCCGAACCTAAAGCAATGGAAGGCACTATCGGAATATCACTTTTAATGCCGCATAAATGAGCAAAATCTGCTGTTCTTTTAGGGCCAATTCTATTCATCAAATCATACGCAGCCACATTTATAGATTTTGCAAGGCAGTAGGCCATTGTGCCTCCCGGACCTGAAATGGTTTTATTCGCCAGCGTGATGGTAGTACCACCCAGATAACTATCAGGTGAAAGGCCGGCATCTGTAATGGCTAATGTATAAAGAAGTGGTTTAAATGTAGAGCCCACCTGCCTTCTGGTAGTTACATGGTCAAATTTAAAATGCTTAAAATCAATTCCGCCGACCCAAGCTTTTACTTCTCCTGTGGTTGGGTCCATTGCCAAGAATCCTGTTTGCATCATTTGCTTGTAATATTTTATAGAATCGATTGGGCTCATGGTTGTATCCTTTTCTCGATTTTTATTCCATGCAAATACTTTCATTTTTACTGGCAATGTGAATGCGTGTTTTATTTGTTCTTCTGTTGCACCATTTTCCTTCATATTCTTCCATCGCTCACTGGCCTTCATCGCTCGAGATAAAATTAAATCTTGACCTTTCCATACATTTTTACTTAATTGACGATCAAACGTTTTTTGCATAGCAGACATATGTTTCACCACAGCTTCTTCTGCATACAATTGCATTTTTGCATCAATGGTTGTATAAATTTTTAAACCATCGCGATAGAGATCATAATTATTACCGGTCTTTGGATCTTTGTGCGTATCACACCATTCTTTTAATTTTTTGGATAATACAGTTCTGAAATAAGGAGCGATACCCATATTTTCATCCAATCTTTTATAATTTATATTCAGAGGTTTTTTCTTGAGTTGTTCTGCCACGGTAGGAGTAAGTGTATTATTCCGAACCATCTGATCTATAACGGTATTTCGTCGTGCCGTCGCGGCTTTCGGGTTATTTACCGGATCATATAATCCCGGCCCTTTCAGCATTCCGATCAATAATGCAGATTCGTCTACGCTTAACTGTGAGGGGTTCTTTTGAAAGTAAACTAACGAAGCATTTTTGATACCATATACATTGAGCCAAGAAACTCTATTAAGGTATAAGGCAATGATCTCTTGTTTGGTAAAATTTCTTTCTAATTTTAATGCAACGATCCATTCTTTTATTTTATCAATTCCTCTGCGGATCACGTTTCCGCGCCCTTGCCCTAAAATATTTTTTGCTAATTGTTGCGTAATGGTACTGCCTCCACCATCTTTTCCTAAACCCCATAAAGCGCGAGCAAAACTTCTTGCATCAATTCCCGAATGATCATAAAACCTTTCATCTTCTGTGGAAATTAATGCATCAATTGCACCTTTAGAAATATCTTTATAATCAACAGACACGCGGTTTTCAGCGTAGATTTTTCCCATTAAAGTAGTACCATCGTTGGCATAAATTTCAGAAGCTAAATTAGCTTGCGGATTTTCTAATTCTTGAAGTGAAGGTAATTTTCCGAAGGCTCCTAAGTACGCGGCTAATAATACCAAATTGCAAAGTAGAAAACCAATCCCCACTATTGTCCATAATATTTTCACATTAGGCCTCATGCGGCTTTCTTCTTTGATTCTTACATTTCTTTTTTGTTGTTGCATCATTATTCTTTTGAAATGAAAATGGGAATTTTCATTTTCGTGGCTTTATTTTTAAAATTTACCCGGATATTTTTCGTTCAACAAATTAATATATTCTTCCAGTTTTTGATTTGATTTTAACAATTCCAAATTTGCTGCCGAAATAATTATAAAGGAATATTTATTCGCCGGCAACCAAGATATTTCTCGCGGTGCATCTTTTTTTATTCTGTCGCGATATGTAATAGCCGTTTCAGCTGCAACAAATGGCGAGAAGAGTAAAATGGTTTTATCGCTATTGAGCGTGTCGCGAATTATTTCGATGTGATCGGAATAAAAATTAGAACGGTTGTAACGCGTAAATGCATTCTTTGCTTCATTGATATAGACCGGATCTACTTTATCTAAAATCATCATTACGTATTGCGGTTTGAAAGCATCGAAAGTAAATGTAGCATTAGAAATTGGAGTCGGTTTTTGCTTTTCCGGATTGATCTCAATTTGTTGCGTAACTACTTTATCATCTTTCTTAACTACTTGTGGAATTGTTTTTTCTTTCAGCGTTTCTCTTTCAATTTTTGTATCATCAAAAACAGAAAGCTCCGGAGCTTCTTCCACACGTTTGATCTCTAATTTGGTCAAATAATTTTCAATAGATTTTCTTCGCTTCACTACATCAATCATGATAGCTGCTTTCTCGCTTAAGGGTTCATTCGGATATAAATTAACTATTTGGTTAAGTACATTAATCGCTATACTGTCTTCTTTTTTCTGAACATGATATACTGCTTCAATATAGAGTAGTTGCGGGTTCCAGAAAGTATTTCCATAAAGGCTATCCGCTTTTTGTTTCTCTTCTAAAGCTTCTTTAAACTTGCCTTCAATAAATAAAGTATAAATCTGTTCGTAACGTTGCGTAGCTGCCGGATTATTTTTTGTCGGATTAAATTTTTCAGGATGCACTAAATAATCTGCAAACTTGGAATTTTTATAATTATTTAAAAGTTGATTTTTATAGAAATCTGCTTTTGCTTTATTCCCTATTTTTCCATAACAATAGGAAAGATTCATGTACAATTCTCCATCATATAAACTATCCGGAAATCTTTGAAGTGATTCTTCATAAGTGGCGATGGCCATTGGATATTCTTCTAATAAATTTTGATAATTTTTACCCAATTGAAAAAGTGAATAAGAAATTTTTGTATTCGATGAATCCAACATAGACTGAGTAAGAGGAACGTGGGCCAGTAAACCTTCTACCGAAATATCTTCTTGCTTATTATTTATATTGCTTGATAAAAAATCTTCTACTTCCATATTCTCTTCGTCCACAATCTCTACCATCGGATCTGAATTGTAATTGGATGGCGGCCGCTTTTTCGGCGTTAGAAAATTCCCTTTCTTTTCAGTTGGATTAGAAATAGAATTTAATCCTCCGGACTTTATTCTACGCCAATTATCTACATTATCACGCTTGCCCCAATTTCTTTTAAAATCAGCAAAACCTTTTTCTTTTGCTGATGAATTATAAAAATACCAATCGCCTTTCAAGTTATTGTTATAAAAAATATCTCCACTTGCATTTTTAGCATCGAAAAAAGCATTGGAAGAATTGGTGTATTCCATTTCTTCATCTGTGATGCCTCTTTCTTTTTGTAATTTTTTTGATAAATTTTTTATCAACGCATCTCTATCAGCTGGCGATAATTTAGCGATGGTTTGTAAACTATCTTCTCGCTCAATGACCAAAATATATTTTACAATTTTACTGAGCGCTTCTTTTCGTTCTTTAATTTGATCAATATTTTTTAGAGAAATATCGTCCGTTTTTATACTGTCGTAATACGCATAAGCATCTTTGTATTTCTTTTGTAAATAACTGATCTCAGCTAATTGTAAAAAAGATTGATTTTTTAAAGGAAGATTTTTACCGCTAAAGAAAGTGCTTGATTGTAAAAATGAAATCGCAGAAAGTGTATCGGGAATTTCTAATGCGAGTTGACCGGCCGAATTAAATATTACATCTCTGTAAGGTTCGAATTTATATTTCTTCGACATTTTAATTAAGCGATCAATACTTCTTGTAATTTCTTCCGGATCATCAGAGCGCAGCATTTTTGCTTTGTTGAGATTTGCATAAATGTCCAAAAGCGGATCTGTGGTATGTTTTATTGATTTATCATAGTAATCAGAAGCTTCCTCCAATTGGCCATTTCTTTCATACAATTGCGCGAGCAAAAATTCTCTGCGAGCTTTATCTTCTACATCAATAGCATTGGATAAAGCATCTTCCATATATACGATGGCGCTATCATACATATGTTGTTGAAAGAACCAATAGCCTTGCACTTCAGCGAAATAAGGATTTAATCTTTCAGGAAATAAAGGATCATTTTTTAAAGTATTAATTAAGCCGGCTGCATCGGCATATTCTCCCATATCAATCCATGTTCTAATTTGCCAAACTAAAGCATCATTTCTTCGTGGCGGTCTTGTAAACATTTTTTTGAAAAATCCTCTATCTTCTTTACTTGAAACACTCAGCGAATTGAGTGCATTATTATTTGTGCCTACAACAATTTGATCATCCGATTTTTTTGTTCGTGGAAATAAATTGTAATTAATAAATTGAAAAGTAATTGCAGCCGAATCAAATTCTTTTCGTAGATAATACGCTTGTCCAATTAAAAGATATAAATCATCTACCCAATCGCTTCTTAAATCGTGTAATAAAATACCGGCGGTGGCTTTATAAATTACTGAATCTAATTCGGTTTTTTGATTGGCAGTATTTTCAAGTGAATAACTATAGTAGGGAAGTAATTGATTGAAATTGTCTTTCTGACCAAGTCTGGCTCTTTCAATAACGTTGGTTACTTTTGTTTGAGCATTAAAATAAAAATTATAATGGCTCATGGTATTTTGCATGAACCTACGAGGAAATGTAAATTTAGTTTCGCCTGTTTTTTCTGATCGCAATGTGCGATTTTCAAATTTTTTGGGTTTATCTTTTTGTAAATCGAAAGTGATTTTTTGTAATTGGGCATGAACCTGAGAAACCGCTAATACAGAGGTGAAAAAAATAAATAGAAACTTTAGCATTCTTTGGTTCATGAATGTTTTTGTTTAATCACAAGAATAGGTAAAAAATTGGATAAATCCGATTGTATTTTGCTTACAAAAATATTTTAAAAATACGGTTATTTTGAGGTATTGTCGCATTAATTGACAATGGTGTCTTATTTTTAACAACATCAAAAGAAAACTATGCCATTCAGAGGGAATCAGAGCACTTTAAAACGATTGAGAAATCGATATCGGTTGGTGTTGATCAATGAAGATTCATTTCAAGAAATTATTGCTTTCAAACTCACACGCTGGAGTGTGTATGTAGTTTTTAGTGCCATATTTATTATTTTGGTTGGGCTCACAATTACATTAGTTGCCTTTTCACCATTGAAATATTATATTCCCGGATATGGAGATACGGGTAATGCCAAAGATTATGAACAATTACAATTTAGAGCAGATTCAATAGAACAAGCATTGATCATAAAACAAAAATATTATGACGGTATTGAGATGGTTCTAAAAGGAAATCCGGTTCCGTTGGATACTGCTGTGTTGAATATCAACACTCAAAAAAATGTGATTGATGTAAACAAAGACGTGAAGAAGAAAAAAAGAAAACGATAAAAAATAAATTGTTTGGATAAGAAAAAAAAATCAATCGAATAAAGAGTTGATGCGCTATGCGGGCTTAGGATTACAATTTTTATTGAGCATCGGTTTTTCGCTTTATCTTGGATTAAAGATTGACGAATGGATGCATCTCAGTATTCCTTTAGCAGTTTGGTTATTACCGCTTATTTTCATTGTGGCGATGATTATAAAAATTATGAAAGACACTTCAAAAAAATAAATCTCAAATGAAGAAACCAAATTTTCTCACTCAAATTCTTCCCTTTATTTTAATCTTAATACTCGTGAATTCTATATTAACCGTATTTAGGGAAAAATTGGAAGTCCAAAATTTTGATGTGACATTTATTGTTGTTGGCAATCTGCTTCTTTTTTCTCTTACTGTTTTGGGATTTTGGATTCAAACCAAAGGAGCTTCTTCTGCTAATGTAAATGCATTTTTGCGAGGAATTTATTCTTCTCTTTTAATGAAAATGTTGGTGGTGGTAGGTGCATTATTTATTTACATTGCTATTGTGGGTGGAAGCATTAATCAAAATGCAGTTTTTACTTGCATGGGTTTATACATTTTATACACCGCGGTAGAAGTGATTATTCTAACAAAAATTGTACGTAAAAAGCCGGATGCCTAAAGTTAAATCTCCTTTAGAAGGATTAAAAGAATATTTACCGGAAGGTTCCTACGATGCAGTCGTACATTATCTTGTAGCGCACAAAGTGCATTTAACAATCACAAGAGAAAGAACTACTGTGTTAGGAAATTATAGAAGTAAACATGAAAATAAAAATCATCGAATTACGGTAAACGGTAATCTTAATTCTTATAATTTTTTAATCACTTTATTGCACGAGTTAGGACATCTTTTAGCATTTGAAAAATATGGTTCAAAGATTCCGGCACACGGCGAAGAATGGAAGAGAGAATATGCATCTATTTTGGCTTCTTTTATTACACAAAATATTTTTCCTAAAGATATTCAAACGGAATTATTAAGAACGCTTAAAAACCCTGCTGCTACAGCATGTGCCGAAGATTCGCTTTTGAGAATTCTTAGAAAATATGACCAACAAAAACCGAACGTTTTTTTAGTAGAAGACCTGCCTGAAAATAGTTATTTCAAAATGAAAAATGGAAGACTTTTTAAAAAAGGAAATAAAGTACGAAAACGCTTTTTGTGCAGAGATGTTGCAACTCAAAAAAATTATTTATTTAGCCCGGTCGCAGAAGTTATTTTAGTGAAAGAAAATTAAATTACCTCACTTTTTAGAAGCATTAAAAAGGTAGTAGGAGTTATATTTGTATAAAAAATTAGCCATCTCAAATATTGCTTCCATATTACAAAATCCGATTGAATACTTGAAAGGAGTTGGCCCAATTCGCGGTGATCTTTTGAAGAAGGAAGCGGGTATTTTTACTTTCAATGATTTGTTGGAATATTTTCCATTTCGACATTTAGATCGCACTAAAATTACTCCGATAAAAAACTTAGATGATTCAATGGATTATGTACAAGTAGTCGGTAAAATTACTTCTGTAGAAATCTATGGCGAGCATAGAACCAAACGCTTGATAACAACAGTTTCTGACGGCACCGGCGAATTAGAGTTGGTATGGTTTCAAGGCATTAATTGGGTAGAAAAATTATTACACATTGGTGAAAAATATAGGGTATTTGGAAAGGTTGGATTCTTTATGAATTCGCCACAAATTTCTCATCCGGAAATAGAAAAATTGGAAGAGGAAAATGTTGCCGTTCGGAATTTTCTGGAACCCGTTTATCCAAGTACTGAAAAATTAAAAATGAGAAGTTTGGGAGGCAGGCAAATTGCTAATTTAACCTTCACACTTTTTCAATTACTTTCTGAAAAAGATATACTCGAAAATTTACCCAATTCTCTTTTAGAAAAATTTAGATTAGTAAAAAGGTGGGATGCGTATAAATCAATTCATTTTCCAAAAAATACGACTGAATATGAAAATGCCGTAAGGCGAATCAAATTTGAAGAATTATTTGTTGCCCAATTAAAAATGGGTTTGGTAAAAATGAGGCGGCATACGGTTTCCAAAGGTTTTGTTTTTAATAAAGTAGGAGATTTGTTTAATGATTTTTATAAAAATCATCTTCCTTTTGAATTGACAAATGCGCAAAAAAAAGTACTCAAAGAAATTAGAATAGATGTAGGAAGTGGAAAACAAATGAATCGCTTATTACAAGGAGATGTAGGAAGCGGAAAAACTATGGTGGCCGTAATGGCAATGTTGATTGCAGCTGATAATGGTTATCAAAGTTGTTTTATGGCTCCTACGGAAATTTTAGCTCGCCAACATTTTCAAAGTCTTAGCGAATTATTGAAAGATTTGCCAATAAAAGTTGGCATCTTAACAGGCTCATCCTCTTCAAAAGAAAGAAAAAAAATATTGGAAGAATGTGCTGATGGTTCTTTACATATCATTACCGGCACGCATGCTTTGATTGAAGAAGCAGTGCAATTTAAAAATTTAGGATTAGCAATTGTAGATGAACAGCATCGTTTTGGTGTGGCGCAAAGGTCTAAATTGTGGGAGAAAAATAAATTATCACCTCACGTGTTAGTAATGACTGCAACACCGATTCCGCGTACATTAGCGCTTACAGTGTATGGAGATTTAGATTATAGTGTGATGGATGAAATGCCGATTGGAAGAATTCCTATTCAGACCGTACATCGGTATGATTATAAGCGGGCAGAAGTGATGAACTTTATCAAATCGGAAGTGCAAAAAGGAAGACAAGCCTATGTTATTTATCCTTTAATAGAAGAATCTGCCAAATTAGATTTTGAAAATTTAATGAAAGGCTATGAAGAGGTGAAAGCTTATTTCCCCGAACCAAAATATTACATCAGCATGGTGCATGGAAAACAAAAACCGAAAGTGAAACAAACGAATATGGAACGCTTTGTAAGAGCAGACACAAATATTATGGTTTCCACAACGGTGATAGAAGTGGGCGTAAATGTTCCTAATGCAAGTGTAATGGTGATTGAAAGTGCGGAAAAATTTGGATTGACGCAATTGCATCAATTGAGAGGAAGAGTAGGGCGCGGTAATGAAAAAAGTTATTGTATTCTTATTTCGAAAGTAAAATTATCTGTAGATGCCAAAGAGCGAATTAAAATTATGTGCTCTACCAATGATGGATTTAAAATTGCAGAAAAAGATCTTGAAATCCGCGGGCCCGGCGATATTGAAGGAACGAGACAAAGTGGTTTATTGAATTTTAAATTAGCCAATTTAATTGAGGATAAAAATATTTTAGAAGCTTCCAGAATTGCCGCACAAAAAATCATTGAAGAAGATCCTTCCTTATCGCATCCCGATAATGCTTCATTGAAAAATTATTTGAGCATTAAAAAAGGGAAAACTGTTTGGAGTAAAATTTCTTGATTTTTTTTTGCGTAAAGGATTTGTTAATAACACATAAAAGCAGGGATAATTTTAAAGGAAAATTCATTTCAAAATTTTGTTGTTGTAACTTGTATTAAATATGGGTACATTTTCTCTTTTTAAATTTTTCGATTTGAGACATTTGAAATTTTTTGCAATCTCTTTCTCCATTATTTTTTTCTGCTTCATACAAAATTCCTTGATGGCGCAAGGGCATTTTATTGAGAATAAAGGCCAATGGAATTCGCAGGTGAAATATATGACCAAAGCGGGCGATGGTGCTTTTTTCTTACAAGAAAAAGGATATACGATTTCGCAATATGATCCTCAAGAATTACAAAATTATAAAGAACGCCAGCATAATTCTTCTAAAAATTTATACACCGATAAAAATCCCGAAACTTTTAAAGCTCACGCATATTCAGTACAATTTTTAAATGCACAAACCCCTGAAATCATTGCTGAGAAACCACTTGAGACCTACAATAATTATTTTATTGGGAATGATAAAAGTAAATGGGCTTCTAATTGCAAAATTTATCAGATAGTAGTGTATAAAAATATTTATCCCGGAATCGATTTAAGATATTATGTTGATAATGGAAGTAATTTAAAGTACGATTTGATTGTTCACCCCGGTGCTGATGTCAATCAAGTGGCAATGAAATATACAGGTTTGGATAAAATTGAAGTGAAGAAAAAAGAATTAATTCTCACCACTTCTCTCGGGAAGAGTAAAGAAATGAAACCTTATACTTATCAAACGATCGATAATGTAAATCAAGAAGTAGATTGCCAATATGAAGTAAAAGGTGATGTAGTTAGATTTAAAGTAAAAAATTATTCGCCTGATAAAATATTAATTATTGATCCCACTTACATATTCTTTAGTTATTCCGGAAGTACGGATGATAATTGGGGTTTCACCGCTACATTCGGAAAAGATGGAAGTTTGTATGGTGGCGGATTGGTCTTTGGTTCAGGTTTCCCAACATCGCCCGGAAGTTTTGATCAATCTTTCAATGGAATAGAAGATATTGGCATCATCAAATTATCTTCTGATGGTACTCAACGTTTGTATGCAACCTATATTGGTGGTGGAGGCAGAGAGCAACCTCATAGTTTAATTGAAGATCCGGATGGTAATTTAGTTATGGCCGGAAGAACTAATTCGATTGATTATCCTACTACCGCGCCTGTATTTGGTGTAGGTGGGGGTTATGATATTGTTGTAACCAAATTAAATGCATCCGGCACAGCACTTATTGGTTCTATGAAAATAGGAGGAAGTAATTCTGATGGAGTAAATATTGTAGATAGAGGAGTTAATCACACTATTTCTTTAAAAAGAAATTATGGAGATGATGCCCGTAGTGAGGTTATTTTAGATGCAGCGAATAATATCTATTTAGCATCCAGTACGCAATCTGCAGATTTTCCTACTACCGCCGGAGCTTTTCAAAGCACTATTGGCGGAATGCAAGATGCGGTGGTATTGAAATTGAATCCTAATTGTGATAATGTAATTTTCAGTACTTATTTTGGTGGCAGTAAAGATGATGCGGGTTATGTGCTCGCCTTAGGAAATTCTGATAATATTTATGTGGCCGGTGGTACCAACAGTCCTGATTTATTTCAAAATGTTTCTATTGCCGGAGTAGTAAAACCTAATTATTCCATTCCGTCATCTTCCGGAGATTCATGCGATGGATATATTTTTGAATTAAAAAATGATGGCTCTGCCGGAGTAAGAGGTACGTATATTGGTACCGGATTACCTGATCAAATATATGGTATTGAAATTGATAAGAATAATAATGTGTATGTATCCGGTACTACCGAAGGAAACATGCCGGTGATTAATGCGGCGTATTCTAATCCAGGCTCAAAACAATTTATTACTAAATTAAATCCCACTTTGAATCAAGTAATTTATCAAACCATATTTGGATCTGAAAATTCTCCCGTTCCTAATATTTCTCCTACTGCTTTTTTGGTAGATCGTTGTGAGAATGTGTATGTGTCCGGTTGGGGTGGTAATTCTAATGGTGCTTATCGCGGCGGAAATGTAAAAGGGATGCCCATTACAGCCGATGCTTATAAAAGCAGAACAGAAAGTGGAACCAATTTTTATTTTATAGTAATTCAAAAAGATGCGTCTGCATTGTTATACGGATCTTATTTTGGTGAAACAGGCACAGGCAGAGTAGGCGATCATGTGGATGGAGGCACCAGCAGATTTGATGGAAATGGAGTTATTTATCAAGCCATTTGTGCTGATTGTGGTGGCCCTTATACCGGATCAATACAAGGTAATCCGGGAGTTTGGTTTCCACGAAGTGGAGCTATTCCAAAATCAAATTCCAATATGTGTAATTTGGGAATGGTAAAAATAGAAATGGATTTTACAGGTATTAAAAACGGAATAAAATCTTCTATTGATGGAAAGCAAGATTCTTCCGGTTGTTTGCCACTCACCGTTTCTTTTCAAGACACACTTCAATTAGGGAAAACTTATTATTGGGATTTCGGCGACGGCTCACCCATTGTACAAACGAACACCCCGAATGTGAACCACACCTACAATGCTTTAGGAACCTTTATGGTGAAGTTGATCTCTGAAGATTTATCTACCTGCAATGAAAGAGATAGTTCTTTTATTGAAATCAAAGTAGGTGAAAATGCGGTGACTCCAAAGTTTGAATACAATAAATTATTACCATGTGAAAGTTTGAATTATTTATTTACCAACAAATCGGTTAATGAAAAAGGTATTCCTTTTTCTCCTAATTCCTTTACTTGGGATTTTGGAGATGGAACACCAAAATTCACGCCTGCAGACACTTCCCAATTTTCACATCAATTTGCAGCGCCCGGAAATTATCATTTGACATTGACAGTAAACGATCCGAATTTTTGTAATTCTCCTATTACAATAGATTCGATTATTCGTGTGGCACCTTTGGTGAAAGCAATTTTTACTACGCCTCCATCCGGTTGTGCGCCTTACACTGCTGTATTCAAAAATGAATCGATGGCGGGCCAAAGATTTGAATGGGATTTCGGTGATGGAAGCCCAATTTCTACAGAAGAAAATCCAACACATATTTATGGAGTGGGCACTTTTAGAGTGAAATTAATTGCCTATGATGATGAGACTTGTAATAAGATTGATTCTGCTTTTACAACTATAAAAGTAAGCCCCAAAGCCAATGTAGCATTTATTTACAGCCCATTGCAACCTAAAGAAAATACAGCGATTGACTTCACTAATTTATCTACCGGAGCAACCAGTTATTTATGGACTTTCGGTGATGGAGATTCTTCTAATTTGGTAAATCCTTCGCACATATTTCCTGCATCAGGCACTTATGATGTTTGCTTGCAAGGCAGTAACGACGAGGGTTGTGCGGCAGATACTTGCATGTCGGTGACAGCGATTATTAATCCTTTGCTGGATGTGCCTTCTGCATTTACTCCCGGAAAAGGAGGCATTAATAGTACCATCAAAGTGCGAGGATTTGGAATTAAAACAATGCAATGGACTATTTACAATAGATGGGGACAAAAAGTATTTGAATCAACAAGTCCGTCTACAGGTTGGGATGGAACTTTCAATGGAAAATTGCAACCGATGGATGTGTATGCCTATACTTTAGAAGTGAATTTTAGTGATGGTACTACGGCCAAAAAAACCGGAGATATTACTTTATTGAGATAATGTAGAACTTTGTGAGGTAATTAAATTTCAAGAATAATTTAGAATTGAAGATGACGCAACGACTAAGATTTTTTTTACTGATTACAATTATATTTTTAGTGCATTTTAAAAATGCTTCCGGGCAAGATTTGCATTTTTCTCAATTTTATAATAATCCATTATTGACCAATCCTGCGAATACCGGTTTTATTCCTGATGCAGATTATAGATTGGGTGCATCTTATAGAAATCAATTTTCTAACATTATGGCATCGCCATATAAAACCATGAGCATTTATGGCGATGCACAAATTTTTAGAGATAGATTAGAAAATGGTTGGATGGGTTTGGGTGGAGTGATATTGAGAGATGAAGCCGGCTCGGGAAGTTTGGTTTCGACAAAAATTTATGGCTCTATTGCTTACCACCAAATGCTTGGCGAAAGTAGTTTGCTTACGGCAGGTTTTAATTTAGGCTGGGCCAATAAAAGAATCGATCAGAGCAAACTTACCTTTCCGGATCAATTTGACGGAAAATTTTTCGATGCGAGTCTTCCTACAAATGCGCAATTGCAAAACAATAACGTCAGTTATTTTGATATGCAGGTGGGATTGAATTATGCATATTTCCCCACAGAATTAATTTACATTAATGCCGGCTATTCTATTCAGCATGTAAACGCTCCGAAAGAATCTTTTTTTGGCGGCAATAATCGGGAAGATGTAATACCAATGCGGCATATAGGATTTTTAAATGCTATTATTAAATTAAATGATCGGGTAATTATCAATCCAAATTCTTATTATACTAATCAAGCATCATCAAGCGAATTGTTGTTTGGTTTAAATGCAGCCTATAATCTTTCAGGCGATGGTACAAAACAAATTATTGCCGGCGCCTATTATCGGTGGGGCGATGCACTCGTGCCAACTATTGGATTAGAGATAAATAATTTTCGTTTTACTTTTAGTTATGATGTTACCACATCTTCTTTAAAAAGTTTTAATAATTCGATGGGAGCTTCAGAATTTAATTTGACGAAGAAAGGATTTTATCAAGAATATTTTGGAAATAAAAAGCAATCTCTTTGCCCAACTTTCTAAAAAATAGTTACCGTTTTATTTTATTTTTTCTTTGATGAAATGAATGATCTTTTGAGAAGCTCCGGCATTTTGATAAATATATTTTCGCGCCGCTTCTCCTCTTTCTTTTAATTCATCCGGATGAGAAAATAAATGATTGACTGCATCTTCTAATTCAATAGCACTCGAAATTGAAATAGCGCCGTAACAATTAATTAATTCGTGAGCTTCAAAGTTTTTATCATACTCGGGGCCAAATAGAACCGGCTTCCCAAATACGGCAGGTTCTAAAATATTATGCAACCCATCCGCTCCAAATCCGCCACCAATATAGGTTATAGAAGCGTAATGATACAATTTAGATAGCATTCCGATATTATCAATAATTAAACAATTCGAGTTTAATTTTTCATAATCATTAACTGCATTGGAGAATAAAATAGAACCCTCAAATTCTCTTTGAATGTCTTTTATATTTTCTTCATCAACTTCATGCGGTGCGATAATAAATTTTATTTCAGGATGAGATTTTACATAATGAAGCCAAATGGCTTCATCATCTTCCCAAGTACTTCCTGCCACTACTACCGGAAAATCTCCGCAAAATTTTTGAATAATAGCAATGTCACTAAAATTTTCAACCGTTTGTATCACTCTATCACAGCGAGTATCGCCGGATACAGAAATCTTTTCTTCATCAACTAAAGAAGATAATAATTTTTTAGAATCTTCATTTTGCAAAAAGAAATGAGTAAAATTTTTCAACATTTTTCTATAAAAGCCACCATGCCATTTAAAGAAAATTTGGTTAGGCCTAAATACGCCGGAAATCAATAATAGCGGGATGTTCTTCCTTTTTATTTCTTCTAAATAATAATACCAATATTCATATTTTACCCAAAGAACTAATTTGGGTTGCAGAATTTTCATCCATCTTTTTGCATTAATAAACGAATCCATGGGCAAATAGAAAACGTACTCTAATTCATTTTTCTTCTTAATAATTTCATAACCTGAAGGAGAAAAAAATGTAACTACAATAATTGCCTCCGGAAAATTTTCTTTGTACAATTTTAAAACAGGCTTTCCTTGTTCATATTCACCAAGGCTTGCACAGTGCATCCAGACAATATCTTTTGGATTTTTTCCGATTTCTCTTTTTACTTTTTCAAATAGGCCTATTCGGCCTTTTATCCAAAGTCTTGCTTTCGGGCTCCAAAAGGACACGATAAAAACTCCGATTCGGTAAAGCAATAAAAATAGTTGGTAGAATACAATCAAAACAAACGATTTAATTACAAATCTATAAGGTATTTGTCTAATTTTTTTTCTTTTCCAATCGTTATCTTTGCACACCTTAAAAATTTGAAATCCATGAGAGACATTCAAATGGTTGATTTAAAACAACAATATTCGCATATAAAAGAGCAAGTGGATACTGCAGTTGCAGATGTATTAGATAGTGCACTTTTTATCGGCGGCCCTCAAGTAAATGATTTTTCAAAATCGCTCGAAAAATATTTAGGCATAAAACATGTAATACCTTGTGCAAACGGAACCGATGCGCTACAAATAGCCATGATGGCTTTAGGACTTCAACCGGGCGATGAAGTGATCACTCCATCTTTTACTTATGTTGCTACTACTGAAGTGATTGCTTTATTGAAATTGAAACCTGTATTTGTAGAGGTAGATCCGCAAACATTTTGTATTGATCCGGAGGCAATAAAAATGGCAATCACTCCAAAAACAAAAGCGATTGTACCGGTTCATTTATACGGCCATTCTGCCAAGATGGAAGAAATATTGGAAATCGCAAACGCCCATAATTTATTTGTGATTGAAGATAATGCGCAAGCAATAGGTAGCGATTATTTTTTCAAAGATGGCAGTTCAAAAAAAACAGGAACCATCGGAACTATCGGATGCACTTCGTTTTTTCCAAGTAAAAATTTAGGATGTTATGGAGATGGTGGTGCTATGTTTACCAATGATGATGAATTAGCAGCTAAATTAAAAATGATAGCCAATCATGGTCAGAGCACAAGATATTATCATGATGTGGTGGGCTGTAACTCAAGACTGGACGCGATTCAAGCCGCAATCTTAAATATTAAATTACCTCTTTTAGCTCAATATATTGCTGCAAGGCAAAAAGCTGCTGATTATTATGATCAAGCTTTTTCCGGATATGAAAAAATTACTACCCCTTTTCGTGCCGATTATTGTACGCATGTTTTTCATCAATACACGCTTATAATTGAAGAAGAAAATCCTGCGGAATATCGAAATGGTTTATCAGAATTTTTAGCAGAAAATAAAATTCCTTCAATGATTTATTATCCTGTACCTGCGCATAAGCAAAAAATGTTTGCAGCATTTGGTGGTGGAGATTTTGATTTGCCTATTACAGATTGGTTGACCCATAGAGTTATTTCTTTGCCAATGCACACTGAATTAGACAAAGATCAACAAGAATGGATTTGTACAAAAGTTTTAGAATACATCAATAAAAAAAATTAGTATGAGGATTGCCGTAATAGGAACGGGATATGTTGGGTTAGTTACCGGAACATGCTTAGCAGAAAGCGGCAACAGCGTGATTTGTGTTGATATTAATCAAAATAAAGTGAATCAATTACAATCCGGAAAAATTCCGATTTATGAGCCCGGATTAGAAAAACTTTTTGAAAGAAATACACACGAAGGTCGTTTAATATTTACTACTTCTTTGAGCGACGGAATTAAAAATGCCGAAGTGATTTTTTTAGCATTACCAACTCCTTCAGATGAAGATGGAAGTGCAGATTTAAAATATGTATTAGGTGTTGCAAAAGAAATTGGCGCTTTGGTAGAAGCCGATGATTACAAAATAATTGTTGATAAAAGTACTGTTCCTGTAGGTACGGCAGAAAAAGTGCGTGCAACAATCATAAAAAGTTTGGAAGAAAGAAAGATTGATTCTCCTCATCTTCTTTTTGATGTAGTAAGTAATCCTGAATTTTTGAGAGAAGGTGTGGCTGTAGAAGATTTTATGAAACCTAATAGGGTAGTGATTGGCAGCTCTTCCGAAAAGGCTATTAAGATAATGAAGATTTTATACGCTCCATTTGTGCGGCAAGGAAATCCCGTTATTTGTATGGATGAAAAATCGGCTGAATTAACAAAGTATGCCGCCAATGCATTTCTTGCTACAAAGATTTCATTCATGAATGAAATTGCACAAGTTTGTGAGCGATTAGGCGCGGATGTAGATATGGTAAGAAAAGGAATAGGAAGTGATGATAGAATAGGAAGAAGATTTTTATTTTCCGGAATTGGATATGGCGGAAGTTGTTTTCCAAAAGATGTACAAGCTTTGGTAAAGTCTTCTCAAAATGAAAATTATGATTTCAAAATTTTAGAAGCGGTAATTAAAGTAAATGAGATTCAAAAAACTCATTTGATCTCCAAATTATTGGCTTATTTTAATAACGACATTAAAGGTAAAAAAATTGCTTTATGGGGTTTGTCATTTAAACCAAACACAGATGATATTAGAGAAGCACCTGCATTGAAAATGATTGATTCACTTCTTTCACAAGGTGCGTCAGTAGTGGCTTACGATCCAGAGGCAATGAAAAATGTTCAACAAGAAATTGGAGACAAAATTCAATATGCGGATACAATGTACAATGTTTTGGAAAGAGCAGATGCATTATTAATTGCCACAGAATGGAATGAATTTAGAACTCCGGATTTTGAAAGGATAAAACAGTTGTTGAATAATGCAGTTATTTTTGATGGAAGAAATCTTTTTGAAATTAACCACATGAAGGAAGCTGGATTTCATTACGTAAGTATAGGAAGAGAAGAAGTAACAATAAAAAAAAATTGAGCAATTAATTTCGAAAAATAGACAAACAATAAACTATAGCATTGGCACAAAAAAGAATTTTAATTACAGGAGCTGCAGGGTTTTTAGGATCTCATCTTTGTGATAGATTTATAAAAGAAGGAATGCATGTAATTGGCATGGATAATCTGATTACGGGTGATTTAAAAAATATCGCGCATTTATTCAAATTGGAAAATTTTGAATTTTATCATCACGACGTTTCAAAATTTATTCATGTTCCCGGCCGATTAGATTATATTCTTCATTTTGCATCTCCGGCAAGTCCTATTGATTATTTAAAAATTCCGATTCAGACACTTAAAGTAGGTTCGCTTGGAACGCACAACTGTCTTGGTTTAGCGCTTGCAAAACAGGCCAGAATATTAGTCGCTTCTACCAGTGAAGTGTATGGTGATCCGTTAGTGCATCCGCAAAATGAAAATTATTGGGGCAATGTAAATCCAATCGGGCCGCGAGGAGTGTACGATGAGGCAAAGCGTTTTCAAGAAGCCATTACAATGGCGTATCATACTTTTCATCAATTAGATACACGAATCGTTCGAATTTTCAACACCTATGGACCAAGAATGAGATTGAATGACGGGCGAGCATTACCGGCATTTATCGGACAAGCATTGCGTGGCGAAGATTTGACCGTATTTGGAGATGGTAGCCAAACAAGAAGTTTTTGTTTTGTTGATGATCTAATTGAAGGTATTTATCGTCTTTTATTAAGTGATTATTCCATGCCTGTAAATTTGGGTAATCCGGATCCAATTTCTTTAAAGGATTTTGCAGAAGAAATTATTTCTTTAACAGGAACCCAACAAAAAATTGTGTACAAACCATTACCTCAAGATGATCCTAAACAGCGCCAACCCGATATTTCTCTCGCTAAGGAATTATTAGGTTGGGAGCCTACAATTCAGCGTGCAGAAGGGTTACAGATTACTTATGAATATTTTAAAACTCTCCCTAAAGATGATCTATATAAATTACCGAAAGAATTTGAAAGAAAATTTCGATAAAGATTTAGTTTCAAAAAATAATTTTACAAAATGAATTTTATAAAGACCGATTTTCCGGGATTAATGATAATAGAACCTAAAATATTTGAAGATAATAGAGGATATTTTTTTGAGAGTTATAATGCAAAAACTTTTAAGGAAGGCGGCATAGATATTTCCTTCGTTCAAGATAATCAGGCGAGTTCTTCTTATGGAATTATTCGTGGATTGCATTATCAATTAGCTCCTTATGCTCAAACCAAATTATTGCGCGTGCTCAGCGGTAAAATCATAGACGCAGTGGTAGACTTAAGAAAAAATTCACCTACTTACGGTAAGGCATACACGATAGAATTATCAGCCGAAAATAAAAGACAATTTTTAGTTCCTAAAGGATTCGCTCATGGATATTCTGTCATCAGCGAACAAGCAGAAGTTTTGTACAAATGCGATTCCTTTTATCATAAAGAAAGTGAAGCCGGTATTATGTGGAATGATTCTTCGCTCAATATTGATTGGGGTTTACCGGCAGATAAAGTGATCATTTCAGAAAAAGATAAACTACATCCAACATTCGAAAAATGTAACAATAATTTTATTTTCGAAGGTTGATAATTTCCAAGATGCCATTAACAAAAGATACGATCCAAATTTTAGTAACAGGAGCCAATGGCCAATTAGCCAATGAAATAAAAATGCTCCAACCGAACTTTCCTCATTGGAAATTTATTTTTGTAACGCGAGAAGAATTACCTATTGAAAATTTTGAAAAAGTAATTTCTTATTTTAAAAATCATTCTATTAATTATTGCATTAATTGTGCAGCCTATACTGCGGTGGATAAGGCGGAGACTGAATCTGAAAAAGCCTTTCTAATCAATGCAGAAGCGGTGGGTAATTTAGCAAGTATATGTAAATTATATGGGGCACAATTCATTCATATCTCTACTGACTATGTGTACGATGGTACTCTTGCAGAACCTTTGACAGAACTCAATTCTGTACAACCGAAAAATATTTATGGAGCTTCCAAATTGAAAGGCGAGGAGTTGGCAAAAGAAAAAAACGAACAAAGTTTAATCATTCGAACATCATGGGTGTATTCTTCTTTTGGAAATAATTTTGTAAAAACAATGCTGCGATTATTTAAAGAAAAAGAAGAAATTAATGTAGTCGCCGATCAAATTGGATGCCCAACTTACGCTGCAGATTTAGCTTCCGTGATCTTACTTTTTGTTCATCGAATGGAAGAAGGGCAGAAGTATTCCGGCATCTATAATTATTCTAACGAAGGAATTACTAATTGGTTTGAATTTGCATCAGCGATCAAAGAGTTTACAAATGCCAAATGCCAAATAAATCCTATACCCACATCTGCATACAAAACTCCCGCAGAGCGGCCACTGTACTCGGTTTTAGAAACTACTAAAATCAAAAATGATTTATCCCTTTCTATACCAAATTGGAAAACAAGCCTTTTTAAATGTTTGCAATTAATTAGCGAATAGAGTAATTTTTAACAATTTTATCGTTCCTATTTCGAGGATCAAACGCTTAATAAATAGTATCTTCATTACATTTGTCACACACTAGAAAATTATCTTTTATGAAATCTTTACGTTTACTTATTGTATTCTTTTTGCTTGGATCTCCGTCGCTGTTTGCGCAAAATCTTTCTGAAAAATTACCGATTGATTCGAAGGTAAAAATTGGAAAATTATCCAATGGTCTTACTTATTATATCAGACAAAATAATAAGCCCGAAAAAAAATTAGAATTAAGGTTGGTGGTAAATGCCGGTTCTATTTTGGAAGATGATGATCAGCAAGGTATTGCCCATTTTAGTGAACACATGGCATTCAATGGTACTAAGCGTTTTAAGAAAAATGATATCGTTTCATTTTTGCAAAGCATCGGTGTTGGTTTTGGAAATGATTTAAATGCCTACACAAGTTTTGATGAAACAGTTTACATTCTACCAATACCATTAGATAATCCTAGTAATGTAGAAAAAGGATTTCAAATTTTAGAAGATTGGGCGCACAATGTTACCTACAATAATGACGACATTGATGGAGAACGCGCTGTGGTATTAGAAGAGAGCCGATTAGGAAAAGGAGCTCAGGATAGAATGTTTAGAAAAATTTATCCGCAAATATTTTCAGGATCACGATATGCAGATCGTTTACCAATCGGATTAGACAGCATCATTAAGTTTCAGAAATACGATGTGATTAAAAGATTTTATAAAGATTGGTATCGCCCTAATCTAATGGCAGTAGTGGTTGTAGGAGATATTGATGTACAGAAAGCGGAAGATCTAATTAAAAAATATTTTAGCGGATTGAAAAATCCTAAGAATGAGAGAGAAAGATTTTCTCCTGTTTTACATCCTTATAAAACAAGTACTGCAGAAGTAGTGACAGATAAGGAAGCGACCAGCTATTCTTATCTGACTATCTATTCTTCCCACAAAGTGGAACCTACAACCACTTTGCAAGGATATAAAAACGATATGGTTAAAAATATCTTTTCAACCTTATTGAATCAGCGTTTAAGAGAAATTACTCAAAAAGAAAATCCACCATTTTTATATGCTTATGCAGGTTTCAGTTCTTTTGCTCGAGGTTACGAATCCTTCAATGCAAGTATAGGCACGGGTAATAGTAGTTTGGAAGGATTAACTGCTTTCGAAACCGAATTGGAAAGGGTAAAAAAATATGGATTCCTACAAGCAGAATTAGATAGAGCAAAAACTAATTTGCTCAATTCAATGGAAAGATTATTTAAAGAAAAAGATAAAACAGAATCTGATAATTATGTAGATGAATACGTGCGTAATTTCTTAACTCATGAACCCATTCCCGGAATTGAAAATGAATTAAATTATTATAAAGAATTACTTCCTACCATTACTTTAGAAGATGTAAATGCAATTGGTAAATCATTAGACAAAAATGAAAATTCTTTTACGGCATTGACAGGTCCGGATCCTGCACCGGGTGTGGTGTTGCCTACGCCTGCGCAAATTTTGGCAGTTAGCAAAACCGTTGCTGCGATGGATTTGAAACCTTATGAAGAAAAAGAAATTTCTTCTTCCTTGATGGATAAAAATCCAACTCCGGGGAAAGTTATCAAATCAGTTGCTAACAACACTTTGGGCACAACTGAATTTACATTAAGCAATGGTGTAACGGTTACATTGAAGCAAACCGATTTTAAAAATGATCAAATTTTGGTGAGTGCTATTAGAGCCGGTGGAAAGAGTAGATATGGTTTGGCCGATAAATACAATGCCGAATATTTGACCCAAGTAATCAACAGTATGGGTGTTGGTAATTTTTCTCCGGTAGATTTGAAAAAATCTTTAACCGGAAAAACTGTGAATGTATCGCCTACATTAGGCTCGCTTTCCGAAGGATTTAGCGGAAGCAGTTCGGTGAAAGATGTAGAATCATTAATGCAATTAATTTATTTGTACAGTACATCACCTCGTAAAGACACGAGTTTATTCAAATCTTTTGTACAAAAAAATAAAGCTCAAGTGGCTTTTCTTTCTGCTAATCCTCAAGTAGTTTTTATTGATTCTTTATTCAATACGGTATATGATCACAATCCTTTAGCACCCGTTTCTGTTCCTAAAGCAAGCTACTTTGATCAAGTAAAATTGGATAGGGTGATGGAGATGTACGACCAAATATTTGGCAATGCCAATAAAATGCATTTCACATTTGTGGGAAGTATTTCGAAAGAAGAATTAATGCCATTGATGGAGAAATACATAGCCAGCCTACCTTCTAAGCCGGGTAATTTTACTTATGTAGATAACAAAGTAAGACCTGTAAAAGGAAAAGTAGATCTCAACGTGTATAAAGGAAAAGATCCAAAAGCGCTGATAGTAGCATTATACAGTGGTGAAGCACCTTACAGCCAAGATTTAGATTTAAAAGCGCAAGCAATTAGTGAAGTGTTGAATATTACTATCATTGAAGAATTAAGAGAAAAAATTCAAGGAATTTATGGCGGAGGTACACAAATGCAATTTGAAAAATTACCTTATCCTAATTACACACTTTTCTTACAACTTCCTTGTGGCCCGGAAAAAGTGGATACTTTGTTATTTGCTGCAAATGCAGAAATGCAAGACCTAATAAAAAATGGCCCTTCAAAAGAAAATTTGGAGAAAGTAAAAAAACAATGGTTGGAAAAACATAAAGTGGACATCAAACAAAACAATGTATGGTTGAGTAATTTGCAACAATTTTATTTCGTTGGAGATAATCCTGATTACTTTATTAATTATGAAAAATATGTGAATGCCCTTACACCAAAGGATATCCAAGATGCCGCTAAACTTTTATTAAATACAAAAAATGTAGTAACAGGAATTTTAAGGCCTGAAAAAACCGATTAATATTTTATAATTTTGAAAAGCCGATTGAAAAATCGGCTTTTTTTATTTCATGTAAAATTTCAAATTTTGAATAGCGAAGAAATAAGAGAGTTTTGTTTATCATTAAGTAATGTGTCCGAAAGTTTTCCTTTTGGGGAAAGCACGCTTGTTTTTAAAACCAACAATAAAATATTTTTATTGTTAGCCTTAGATGCAGCGCCATTGCAGTTTAACGTAAAATGTGATCCTGAAAAAGCGATAGAATTAAGAGAGCAATATTCATCTGTGCAACCCGGCTATCACATGAATAAAAAGCATTGGAATACAATTATTGTAAAAGATATTCCTGATCACTTGATCAAGGAGTGGATTGGAGATTCCTATCATTTAGTATCAAACAAAAAATAAAACGATGTTTTTTAGTTGATTAATGAAATGATTAATTCAATCAGAATCACCTTTTACTCTTTACTTTTGCGTCGGTATGAAAATAATTGATTGGTACATCCTCAAAAAATTTTTGGTCACATTTTTCTTTTGCCTTATTGCATTGACAGTATTGGTAGTGATCATTGATTTGAGTGAAAGAACTGACGATTTTGCCAAAACAAAATTGCCTGCGTCTTACATTATTACGCATTATTATTTTGGTTTTGTACCTCGCATTACTGCAATGCTTTTTCCTTTGTTCATTTTTATTGCGGTTATATTTTTTACTTCTAAGATGGCCAATCGGTCAGAGATTATCGCCATATTAGGCAATGGTATTAGCTTTAAGCGATTTTTATATCCTTATATTTTTGGAGGAATTTTATTTACGCTGGCGTTATGGGCCACCAATCAATATGTGCTTCCTCCGGCCAATGCACGATGGGCCAACTTCAATGCGAAGTACATTGATTTTAATTATGCCAATTTTCAAAATACAGCCATCATCACCAACAAATATTTCAAATTGGATTCTTTTTCTTACGCCGGAATTCGATATTATGATACAACGAAAAAGACCGGTAACAATTTTTTTATACAACGATTTGATAAAACAAATTTGATTTATAATCTTAGAGCACAAAATATTAATTGGGATACTGCACAGCATAAATGGGTGCTCACGAATGTTAGTGAGAGAAAAATTAACGGCTTGCGAAGTGAAATAAAACAAATTCCCAGCATGACGATGAATTTCAATTTCAAACCTCGAGATCTTCAGATGGATGATTATATGAAAGACAAATTAACGACTCCTGAACTAACGGAATTTATTGAATTAGAAAAAATGCGCGGTTCTGAAAATGTAAATTCTCTAATTTTAGAAAAGCAAAATAGAAATGCCAATCCTGTTTCTGTTTTAATATTAACGCTTATCGGTGCTATTTTGGCATCAAAGAAAGTGCGCGGTGGCAGCGGGTTTCATTTGGCCTTGGGATTTTTAATTTGTGTCTTGTATATTTTGGTCGGCAGATTTTCAGCTGTTTTTTCTTTAAAAGCCAATTTCAATCCAATCTTCGCAGCGTGGCTACCCAATGTAGTTTTTGCCTTACTCGCTTGGTATTTATATCGCAAAGCATCTAAATAATTTCTCCCCTCGAAACATTTTTATTGACAAATTTTTAATTCAAACCATTCATTTGGATCAATTTTAAATTCAAAATATGGATGCAAAAAATCTCTTTAAAAAATGAATTGATAAATTTCTTTTGTTTAACATTCAAGCTATGATTAACTTTATGGCTCACGATTTTTTTTAAAATAATCAGTTCGATTTTCTAAATATTTAATAAAATGGGAGTTATAAAAGACAAATTTAAAGCGAAGGCAGACAAGCTTTCTGTAGAAGTAAAAGATTTATTGAAAGAGCATGGAGATAAAGTAATTGGAGAAGTAAAACTATCCCAAATTTATCAAGGTATGCGTGGAATTACAGGCTTGGTGTCAGAAACTTCATTGCTGGATTCACAAGATGGGATTAGGTTTCGCGGGTATTCCATTCCTGATTTACAAAAAGCTTTGCCGAAGGCGGAAGGTGGTAACGAACCTTTGCCCGAAGGTTTATTTTATTTAATGTTGGTTGGTGAATTACCAACTGAAGATGATGTGCAACACATGAGTAGTGTATGGCAGAGAAGAAGCCATGTACCGAATTATGTTTTTGATACAATTGAATCTTTACCGGAGTCTGCCCATCCAATGACGCAATTTGTAGTAGGAATTATGGCATTGCAGACTGAGAGCGAGTTTGCGAGAAAATATGCAGAAGGAATGCATAAAAAAGATTATTGGGAAGCCACTTTTGATGATGCAATGGATCTAATTGCTCGTCTTCCAAGAATTGCTGCGTATGTGTATCGTCGTAAGTATAAAAATGGAAAACATATTCAACCCAACGGATTGTTAGATTGGGCAGGTAATTTCGCGCACATGCTTGGTTATACTGACGAAAGTTTCCGTGAGTTAATGCGTCTATACATGACGATTCACGCGGATCACGAAGGTGGTAATGTTTCTGCGCATGCGGTACATCTGGTGGGTTCTGCATTGAGCGATCCTTATCTTTCTTTAGCAGCCGGAATGAATGGTTTAGCTGGACCGTTACATGGTTTGGCCAATCAAGAAGTGATTAAATGGATTTTTGAAATGCAAAAAGAAATTGGAAGTGATTTACCTACCAAAGATCAAATAGCAGAGTATGTGAAGAAAACATTGTCTGAAGGAAAAGTGGTTCCCGGTTATGGACATGCGGTGTTGAGAAAAACAGATCCGCGTTTTGAAGCGCAAATGGAATTTGGTAAAAAACATATGCCTGATGATCCATTGGTTCAAACCGTTTGGAATATTTATGAAACTGTTCCTCCGATTTTAGATTCAATCGCAAAAATTAAAAATCCTTGGCCGAATGTAGATGCACATAGTGGTTCTTTATTGGTGCACTATGGAATGGTAGAATACGAATTTTACACAGTGCTTTTTGGAGTATCAAGAGCATTGGGCGTAATGGCAAACCTTTGCTGGGACAGGGCTTTGGGCTTTCCATTAGAAAGACCAAAATCAGTTTCTACTCGATTAGTAAAATTATGGCTGGAAGGAAAAGAAGAAATCTGGGGCGGATAAGAAAGAATTTTATTTCTATCATTTCCGTATTATATTTGCCGCCGCTAAGATGCATTTTAGCGGCGGTTTTTTGAAGGGGGGATTAGCTCAGTTGGTAGAGTATTTGCATGGCATGCAAAGGGTCAGCGGTTCGAACCCGCTATCCTCCACTTTTCTTTTTGAAATTACAATTCTATTCCTATCTTTTTCATCAAGATGGAAGCATTCAAACTATTACAGATACCCGGTTTCAGCTGATAATCAAAAAATAACTCTTCATTATTTACTTGCACATCAAAATGATAATTTAAAATATTATTTGAAAAATCTTCTTTCAAATGTGCCAATTCTAAATCGTGCGTTGCTATCATTGCGGCAGCTTTCTTTTTAATCAATTGCTTGATGAGTGCTTTAGAACCTGTATGCCTATCGAGCGAATTAGTGCCTCTTAAAATTTCATCTAAAAGAATAAAAACTTTTTCTCCGGCATTCACTTTTTCAATAATTGTTTTTAATTTTTTTAATTCCGCATAAAAAGTAGAAGTACTTTCTTCTAAATTATCAGTTACGCGCATACTGCTTATTAAGTGCACATGAGATAATTTAAATTCCTTTGCACATACGGCTGCGCCTGCCATTGCTAAAACCGTGTTTACACCAATGCTACGCAGATAAGTGCTTTTGCCGGCCATATTAGAACCAGTAATCAACATCAATTGATGATTATTAGGAATGGTAATAAAATTATTCACTCTTTTCTTTTCAGGAATTAATGGATGGCCAATTTCATTTCCTTCAATAGAAAAATAGTCAGAATAAATAGTTGGAAAAACCCAATTAGGATGATTGAAATAAAGGATTCCAAAACTATTCATTGCTTCGAAATGAGCTAAGGTATTAAACCATGCGTCCAAACTTTGATGCTGATTGGATTTCCATTTTTCCAGATCGAGCATCTGCTGTAGATTCCATAATAAAATAAGATTGAGTGGAGCCGATAGCACTATATTATATCTTAGATCTAATCTGTCTAAAATCTTTTTAATGGCATTAATATCTTGAGATGCTTTCTGATTTTCTTTCAGAAAGGAAGCCTGTAATTTTTTCAATAAATCACTTTCGAATTGTTGATTCTCAATGTGTGCAATGCTGGCTGATAGCGTATTTAACTCATTTGCTATTTTTGATAATTGCTCATGAACGGGTGCCACATATTTATTGATTTGATAAGCAATAATTGCGAATAAAAATAACGTGCTTAAGAAAGTTGTATAACCTACGATATCATAAATAAATAATCCAATTACAGAAAGTACAATGGCTGGTAAAAGATATCGCAACCATTTCCATGGTTTAAATTTTGAGAAAACCGGGGGCTCTTGCATCCAACGATTCAATCTTTTTTGAGTAAGAAAACTGATCTCTTTTTTTCGACCAAATGCTTGAAAATTTTCTATCCACAAAGCAAGTTGCGATAATTCTTTAGTGGCAATTTGACGTTCTGAAATTTCTTGAATAGATGCAGGTGCACTCAAATATTCTGCTAATTGTTTGCTGCCCATTTCAGAAGTAGTACGATTGATGTATTGAAATAAAGAAGCTCTTCCGAAAATGTCTAAATCATTGGTATAAGGATGTTCTTTTGAAATATGATTAGAACCATCAGGAAGATGAAAGTAATCGTCATTCAAGCATTTGATTTCATCTTCTACGATATGGATTAATAATTGCGCATGCTCAATTTTGGATTGATTATCAATGTCGGCATAAATCAATTTGATAAAAGTGAAAATTAAAATCACACTGGCGACTATTACATACAAAATTCCGAATGACCATAACAGATAAAACGCAAAAACAATCGCGATGATTGCTCCCAATCTGAGCCAAGCAAAAGAAGATTTTCTTTTTTGAAGTGCTTTCAATTCGGTTTGAAGCGTATTAATTCTTTGCTGATAAAACTGTTGTGGATCCATTAATTGAGAATGATTTGCGGGCAAATGTAATTTTTAATTGACAATTAATATAGAATGCAAGTTGTTGGCTGTTTTTCAGAACCCACTTTATTTTCGTTTGTTTGATTCTGATTTTCATTATACTTTTTTTGTAAATTTATTATTTCAAAATTGTAGCTATGCAAAAATTTCAATTGGAAAATTTATTTCTGATAGATATAGAAACGGTTTCAGAAAAAGAAGATTTTCATTTATTGGATGATGTTTGGAAAGAATTATGGATCGGAAAAATTAGCAAAAGCCTTCCGGAAAATACCACAGCGGAACAATATTATCCAATGAGAGCGGCTATTTTGGCTGAATTTGCAAAAGTAATTTGTATTAGTTTCGGATATTTTAAAAAAGAAAAAAATGAATGGCAATTGCGTATCAAATCTTTGCATGCCGAAAATGAAAATGATTTGTTATTACAATTTGTTGAAACGCTCAAACAATTACACAGCAACAATCAACAATGGATTTTTACCGGACATAATATTAAAGAATTTGATGTGCCATTTCTGTGCAGACGAATGTTAGTAAATGGAATTGCAATTCCAACTTTTATAGATTTTCAAAATATGAAACCTTGGGAAACGCCGGTAATCGATACCTTACATTTATGGCGCTTCGGAGATTATAAACATTATACTTCTTTGAATTTATTGGCTGCTACTTTAGGAGTGCCATCACCCAAAGACGATATTGATGGAAGTCAAGTGGGGCATGTGTATTGGAAGGAAAAAGATTTAACTCGCATTGCTTGCTATTGCGAAAAAGATGTGGCAACTGTTGGAAATATTATCCTCAAATTCAAAGGGATGCCTTTATTAAAAACAGAGCAAATTATTTTTGTAAGAAATAGTTGATTGCATATTATTATTTCAATTTCTCAACTAATAATCTTTCACAAACGATATTACTTAGCACTTCTTCTGTTCGTTTACCATAACTCACTGTAATGGATTGATCAAATTCTTCTATCGATTTGATTTTTATTTTTGTTCCTAATTTCAATTCTCTATTATTTAGAAATTTTAAAAATTGCGATGAAGTATTGAGTACTGCTGCTAATTTTACTGTTTCGCCTGCATTACAATCCGAAAGTTTATTGAATTCCTTCCACACCATTTTTCCTGTTTTATCCGGAATGGGCGAGCCGTGCGGATCAATTTTGGGATAATCTAATAATTCATCCATTTTGTCAAAGAATAGAGGTGATTGAATATGCTCCATCTGTTCTGCGATATCATGCACTTCTTCCCAACCAAATTTCATTTTTTCTACCAAAAACATTTCTGTAAGCCGATGTTTTCGAATAATTAATCCCGCCACTTTTTTCCCTTTTTCAGTTAGCCGAAGAGGTTTGTAACTTTCGTAATGCACCAATTTTTTTTCTGATAGTTTTTTCATCATACTGGTAACTGTAGGCATTTTTATGTTCAACTTTTTTGAAAGTTCGGTTACGTTCACTTCGCCCGTTTCATTAGCAATAGTAAATAAGGCTTTAAGATAATTTTCTTCGGTTAATGAATTCATTTTTCAAATTTAATTAAAATTGTTTCTAAATTATTGATTCTTTTAGCCTATAAATAAAATTGTTAGAGAAGTCTAACAATTTTACCTTTTCTTTGCAATTAATTAAAATGAAAAGAGTGTATCGAATTAAAAAATTAATTTTTTGTGGAATCTTTATTATCGGTTTTGGTTTTTCTTCTGTGGCTCAGGAGATAAAGGGGATTGTGAAGGATGCTGAAACACAGCTTCCTATTGCCTTTGGCACGGTGAAGTTACTCCAATCGAATATAGGCACCACTACTGATGTAAACGGATCATTTCATTTCAAACGATCGAAATGTACTAACTCCTCTAAATTAATAGTGAGTTCGTTAGGTTATATTTCCGATACACTTTTCGTCTCTTCGGCAGAAGCTTCATTAGAAATTTTTTTAAAACCGAGTTCAGATATTTTAAACGAAGTGGTTATTACGGGCGTTTCGAGAACTACATTAATTAGAGAGAATCCTATCGCCATCAGCAGTGTGTCAAGTAAGCGAATTGACCATACAATAGAAACCAATATAATTGATGCGTTGGTAAAAAATGTGCCGGGATTGAATGCAGTAAAAACCGGCCCTAATATTTCTAAACCATTCATTCGCGGCTTAGGTTATAATAGGGTATTGACGCTTTATGATGGTTTGCGACAAGAAGGCCAACAATGGGGCGATGAACACGGAATTGAAATAGATGCCTATAATGTAGATAGGGTAGAAGTAATAAAAGGCCCTACCAGCCTCATGTTTGGCTCTGATGCAGTAGCAGGTGTAGTAAGTTTCTTTCCCTATTTACCAAAAGAAAATTTGGGTATTTCCGTCCGAATTTTGAGTGAATACCAAAGCAATAACGGATTAATTGGCAACGGTGGTAGGATAGGTTTCAATAATGGAAAATGGCTTTGGATGGTTAGAGGTGGTTATCGAATGGCAAAAAATTATAACAATATTATTGATGGCAGAGTATATAATTCGGGTTTCAGGGAAACCAATGCCAGCGCTACTTTTGGCTATAAATCCAATATAGGATACACTTATTTAAATGCTTCTTTGTATAATAATTTACAAGGCATACCGGATGGCAGCAGAGATTCTTTGACAAGAAAATTTACCAAACAAATCTATGAAGGAGATTTAGATGATCTTACAAATCGTCCCATTGTTTCTGATGATGAATTAAATGGTTATGCTTTGAGCCCATTGCATCAACATATCCAACATTACAGAGTATACGCAAATAGCCAATATCAAATTGGTGCCGGTGAAATACATGCCACTCTTGGGTTTCAGCAAAATATTAGAAGAGAGTATAGTCATCCTACTGTACCAATACAACCGGGTTTATTTGTTCGATTAAATACCATCAATTATGGAATAAATTATATTACTCCTTCATTTCAAAATGTAGAATTTACTTTGGGAGTAAATGGTATGTATCAAAATAATAAAAGTTTGGATGCTACAGATTTTCCTATACCGAATTATAATCTGTTGGATATTGGCGGTTTTATTTATGGAAAATGGAAGCAAAATAGAATTACCGTAAGTGGTGGTGTTCGTTATGATACACGTTTTTTAAAAAGCAATGATTTTTATGTTGGACCCAATGCTTTGACGGGATTTGAACAACAATATTTTTTACCGGATACTGCCGGAGCTCATTTGCAATTTCCTGCATTGAACAAAACATACCATGGAGTTTCATTGAGTTTCGGATTCACTTATCAATTATCCCATCAAATAAGTTTGAAAGCCAATGTGGCAAGAGGTTACAGAAGCCCTAATATTACAGAGATCGCTTCTAACGGATTAGATCCGGGGGCGCATATTATTTACTTAGGCAATAGAGATTTTGTACCGGAATTTAGTTTTCAACAAGATGTTGGTGTAAATGGAAAATTTAAAGATTTTGCAGTTTCGTTAAGTGTGTTCAATAATTACATTGACCACTATATTTATCTTACTCAATTGGCTGATGGAAATGGAAATGCGATTGTAGATGCACAAGGAAATAAAACGTTTCAATATCAACAAGCAAAAGCACAATTATTTGGATTAGAAACTTCATTCACTTGGCAACCACATTCTATCAGAGGTTTTTCTTTTGAGAATTCATTTTCTATCGTGTATGGTTACAACCGAAAAGACGATTTTCAAAAGACAGGCATTCAAGGAAATTATTTGCCATTAATTCCTCCGGCAAAATTGCTAAGCAGTATTAGTCAAGAATTTCAGATTCATTCCAAAGTATTTACCAAAGCGACTTTCAAGACTGAAATGGAATTGAATGCCGCACAAAATCGCTACTTAGCATTGAATAATACGGAAACTGCAACTCCACAATTTACTTTGTTTAATTTTTCAGTAAACACTGAAATTAAAATTACCAAAACTCAATTGATTCAATTACAATTTCAAATCAATAATGCATTTAATGTTGCCTATCAATCTAATTTAAGCAGGTTAAAATATTTTGAATATTATAGCCAATCATCCTATGCTAAAACGGGAATTTATAACATGGGCAGGAGTTTTGGAGTGCGCGCTATTATACCATTTTAAGAAAACCGATTAAATTTTCAAGCATCCACGAAACCCTCTTCCGGCATAATAAGATTCAGCTCCATTATGATATACAAAAACAGTATTGAAACGAAAATCGCCAAAAATAGCACCGCCTAATTTTCTAATTTCCGAAGGAGTCTTTAACCAACTTGATGTTTTGTTATCAAAACTTCCTAATTGTTGCAATTCTCGATATTGGGTTTCATCCAAAATTTCTATGCCCATTTCTTTAGCCAAACCTTCTGCGCTATGTTTTGGTTTATGTTCTTTTCGAGATGCCAAAGATTCGGGATCATAACATAAGCTACGCCTTCCTGCCGGACTTTCAGGTGAACAATCAAAGAAAAAATATTCTCCGAATTTTTTATCGAAACTTACTACATCAGGTTCACCTCCGGTTTTTTCCATTTCATTCAATGACCATAATTTGTCGGGATTAGCTTCCAGCTTTGCTTCTATCGTGGACCAATTTATATTCGCATGTCGTTTTTTATTTTTTTCAAAACGAGTTTGTAAAGTTTGAAGCAGCACTTCTTTTTCTTTGGTCGATAGTTTCTTATTGATTTTCATAAATGATTTCTAAAAAATAATTTCCAAATATAAAAAATGTTGGGATGCGCACATAAAAAAACGCTATTCAAAAAATGATAGCGTTTATTTGGCGGAGACTAAGGGATTCGAACCCTTGATACAGTTTCCCGTATACACACTTTCCAGGCGTGCTCCTTCAACCACTCGGACAAGTCTCCAACTCTATTAAAATAGTGCGCGAATGTACAACAATTGTACTATCCTTTAACTTGAAAGATGAGAATTTTAATTTTTTTTCGAATTCTTATGATTCTAAAACCTTTTCCATTTGTAGGCTGCGAGAGCCTTTCACAAGAATATGACTATTTTCAAAAGCCTGTTTATGCAACCAATCTTTTGCTTCTAATACATTCTTAAAACTAATGTATGGATGCCGGGTTGCGGCGAAATTTTCTCCAACTAAAACTACCTTCGCCCATGTAAATTGTTGAATCAATGATACGATTGCTTGGTGTTCTTGCAAACTATTATCTCCCAATTCTTTCATATCTCCTAAAAGTAAAATCTTGGTAGGGCTTTTTATTGCTGCAAAATTTTCTATTGCCAATTTCAAGCTGCTCGGATTGGCGTTATAAGCATCTAAAATAATGGTATTGTTGCCTCGCTGTAATAATTGCGATCTGCTGTTGGTAGGCTCATAATTTTCAATCGCGTGTTTTATTTTTTCATCTGGTATCAAAAAATATTTTCCCACACATACTGCCGCCAAAATATTCGGTAAATTATAATTTCCTACTAATTTTGTCTGAATAGAAAATTTTTTTTCACCGCCAATTTCAACATCAATAAAAGGTGAATTACTTATTATTTTTCCGAAAACATTTTTTGAATTGATTCCATAGTAAATCTTGTTTTTTAATTGTCGACCTAAGTCCGCAACTGCAGTGTCATCCTCATTTACAAAGGCAAGCTTATCATGGGCGTCCAAATAATCGAACAATTCACCTTTACCTTTTTTTACGCCTTCCACACCTCCAAATCCTTCTAAATGCGCTTTGCCAATATTAGTGATTAAACCATGCGTCGGTTGCGCATATTCGCAATAACCTTCTATTTCATGCCGGTGATTAGCGCCCATTTCTATCACCGCTATTTCTGCATCTTTTTTTATTTTTAAAATGGTTAAAGGAATGCCTATATGGTTGTTTAGATTTCCTGTGGTAGTGTATGTGACAAAAGAAGTGGAAAGCACTTCGTGCAATAATTCTTTGGTGGTTGTTTTTCCGTTACTTCCGGTGATGGCAATAAATGGAATGGTAAATTGATTACGATGATATTTAGCCAAGTCCTGCAAAGTTTGTAGCACATCATTTACCAAAATGATTTTATCATTTTGAAATGCTTGAACTTCATCCACTACAACATAGGCTGCTCCTAAATCTAACGCTTGTTTAGCAAATTCATTGGCATTAAAATTCGGACCTTTTAATGCAAAAAATAAATCGTTTTTTTGTAATTTTCTTGAATCCGTTTGCACATTCGGAAACTGCAAATAAATTTGATAAATCTCTTCAATATTCATGGAGCAAATTTATGCAAGAAAGGATTTAGTATTGATTGATTTATTTTACATCTAACCTTCACTAAATTTTATTTTTTCAAATTGGTTTCAAATAATTTAAAAATTCTTTTGTATTCATCTGTCCAGCTGGAAGGTTCTACAAATCCATGATCTTCCATCGGATAGACTGCTAATTCCCAATTATCTTTTCCTAATTCTATCAATCGTTGTGTGAGTTTTACTATATCTTGAAAATGTACATTCTCATCTACCATTCCATGGCACATTAATAAATGTCCTTTCAATCCTTCGGCATAATAAATCGGAGAACTTTGATGGTAAGCAATACTATCATTAAAAGGTTCATTTAAAATTTCAGAAGTATATCCGTGATTATAATTTGACCAATCAGTAACAGAGCGTAACCCGGCACCGGCGGCGAATACATCAGGTGTGGTGAACATAGCCATGAGTGTTATAAAACCTCCATAAGAGCCTCCATAAATTCCGATTGATTTTGCATCTACTCCATAATTTTTTACTAAAAAATTGGCAGCATCCACATTATCAGTTAAATCTTTTCCACCCATGTGCCGATATATTCCTGTGCGCCAATCACGCCCATAACCTGCACTTCCACGATAGTCGATATCAATAACATAATAGCCATTATCTGCTAATAAATTATGAAACATAAATTCTCTAAAATAACTGCTCCACCATTTATGCGCATTTTGAAGATAACCGGCTCCATGCACAAAAACAACAGCAGGCATATTCGGATGCGCATTGGCAGGTTTATACAATCGTCCATATACTTCTGCGCCATCGCGCGCCGTAAAAGTGATTATTTCCGGATCGCGCCATGAATAAGATTTAAACTCATCACTTTGTGCTTTGAAAGTAATTTGTGTACTTGTAGAATTTGGAAGATTATTTTGTACAAATAACTCCCAAGGTTTATTTGAATACGAATATAAAATGGCAATCGTTTTTTCATCGGGAGAAACGGTTACATCATTAGCGCCGGTCTGTGTTGTAATCCTGTCCTGCTTTCCATCAGAAATGCGTAATCGATAAAATTGTTTTTCTCCCGGATTTATTTCGTTGGTGGTAATATAAAAATATTTTTTATCGTTGGAAAGTTCTGCTTGCTGCACTTCATATTTTCCGGAAGTAAGTGCTTTCTTTTGTCCGGAATTTACATTCACAGAATAGAGGTGAGAATACCCTGTAACTTCTGATTGATACCAAAATGTGTCGTTATTGATCCATCCGATATTCCACATTCCCGGGCCTCCAATCCAAGCTTCATTTCGCTGGCGATCCAATAATTGTAAAGTACTTTTTTGGGCATCCCATTTCATGATCCAACGATCTTTGTGATCTTGCGAACGAATATCTAAGACCAAATTTTTTCCGTCAGGCGACCAAGAAATGAAGTTGAAATTAACGGGTCTTGCTTTGTTATTTTCTTCTTTGTTCTTGGAATAATATTTCACATAATCAGGCAAATCTTTGATGCCTTCTATTTGATCTGTTTTAATTTGAAAAATACTATCGGCTTGGCGGTCATAAATGTAAAACGTACTGCTGCTTTGGTTTACACCTACTTTTGTTCTTCCCGAAATGTCGGTAGTAAAGCCCGATTCTGTCACATAATTTGGTACAATAGTTCTTTTTTGATTTGGGGCATTTTTTACCAAAATATAAGAAATATATCTTCCGTCGGGGCTTATAGAAAGTCGTTGAATTCTATCTCCTTTTGTATAAATTTTTCTGAGTTCATCTTTCGGTAAATTTTTATTATACTCTTCCGCTAATTGTTTTTTATTTTTTCTTTGTTTCAATACTTCTAAATATTGAATTTGATCATTCTCTAACCATTTCTCTTGAGTGGATAAATTTTCTTTTTCCGGAGTATTTTCTTTTGTTTGAATGTTTGTTAATTGTGTGGTTTCGCCCGTTGCAATATCCCACGAAAATAAATTCTGATTAAGTGTATAAACGATTTTTGAATCATTAAACGAAAAGTCCGGACTGTATTCGGTTTCAACGGTTTTAGTAATTTGGATTAAACGATTCGTATTGTTATTTTTATAAAAGATATCTCCATTTTTTGCGTATACAAATGCCGTTTTATTTTGATTGAATTGAAGGCTTTGCCATGGCACTAAATTTAATTTTTGTTGAACGGTGGCCTTGGTAGGAATTTTATTTTCCGGAGTGGTATAATATAAAGAATCCGAGGGCGCATTATTTGGATTCCAATTAAAATAAAGAGTTTTCCCATCATCCGCCCAAAAAGGATTTGAAGGCGAAGTGCCCATCCATTTAGAATCGCGCATTATTTTTTCGACAGTTAATGTATTTGTTTGCGCGAAAATACTTGTAGGTAAACAGAAGAATAACAGTGTGATAAATTTGAACATGGTTTTATTTATAGAAGATTGTGAAATAATTATCAATTTTATTCAATCCAAACATTTTAAAAAGTCGTTACATTTGTCCTCAAATTTAAATGTACAAACAAAAAACTTGAACAATATGAAACGATTTCTTTTTACAACTCTTTTTTCTATTTTCTTTGCGACGATTATTAATGCGCAGCCACCTGCAGGTGATGCAAATGTAGGCGATGTATATGGCGCCGATATTACCGTTGATAAAAATGTAAGCGCAAAAGAATTAAAATCAATGCTACAAGCCGGTCCCATTCAAGCAAATATCACCGGTGAAGTGGTGGAAGTGTGCGCCAATAAAGGATGCTGGATGAAGTTAAAATTAGAAGACGAAAGTGTAGTTACTGTAAAGATGAAAGACTACGGATTTTTCGTACCAACAAAATTGACCGGAAAAAGAGTAATGGTGAATGGTAAAATTGAAATGGCAACTACATCCGTTGCTGAATTAAAACATTTTGCTGAAGATGCAAAACAACCTCAAAGTGAAATTGATAAAATTACAGAACCAAAAACTGAAGTAAAAATTATGGCTTCAGGGATTAAGGTGATTATTTAATATTTTTATTAAAAGAAAAGGGATTACACATTTATGGTGTTTTCCCTTTTTTATTGGTGGCTATTATATTTTTTCTATTCGCCGGTTAATTCTTTTAAAAGTGCATCAAATTCTTCTTTGAATTTTATATAATGAATGCCGGTTGCAGGTCCATCAAATCCCGCATGTATTTTTCGAATGTTACCTTTTTTATCTAAAAATATGGTGCTGGGGAAGGCGCTAATTTTATCTATTTGCGGTAAAGTTTTTTCGGTTCGCAATGGGTCTGAAAGCGCGACCGGTGCGATCAAAATCGGATATTGCGGATTGAATCTTTTTCTAAAAGATTCCAATGCTTTTTTTGAGGTTTCATAGTCGGCCGTTCTTTCGTATGCAAGCCCGATAAACTCCACTCCCATGTCTTTATAAAATTGAAAATTATCTGTGATGAATTTCGTCTCATCTACACAGTTAGGACACCATGATCCTAAAATTTGAATGACTACAACTTTATTTTTAAATCTTTCATCAGTATTTGAAACCATGTTGCCATCCATATCGGGAAATGAAAAATTCATTTTTTCTGAATTAGGTTTTACATGGCTCATGGAATAACCATCGGGCAACTGCGCTTTACTATTTCTGATAGCAGACCATTCTTGTGGCGCTGATTTTCCTGAAAAAAGAAGGCCATTACTAATGGTATTTTTATTGGAAATTTTTGCTTTGAACAATAGTGCATAACTCCCGTCAAACCCTGATAGGTAAAGGCTATCGCCGCTTACAACACCTTCTAAAAATCTATAATCGCCATAAGGAGTCAAAAATGTTCCGGTGAGTTTATTTCCATTTTGAATAAACTCTCCAACAGATGGAGATGTTTTGCCATCTTCAAGAAATGCAACTTCCCATCTTCCTGAAATATTATTTTTAGGAGAAGAGGAGATAGGAAATCTTTTCTTCACTCCAAAAGTGGCAGAGAAAGGCATTCGTCTTTCTAATTGAGCAGCTCTTTTTATCCATTGACCGATTAAATTTCCGTTAGAAGAAATTTTGGCTACAAATCCGGATTCGTAAAATGGTAATTCAATTCTTAATGAATCATCATAGAATGCAATACTATCAACTAAAAGACGATTATTACCATTTACTACATACATGATTTTTTTACCCAAACTATCTTTTACAAAAGCGGTAAAAACAATATCTTGTCCATCTTCTCGATGAATTGAAAAACGATAATCTCCATTTTTAAAATTATAAATACTGTCACTCGCTTGAGCAAAATGAGCAGTAAAAATCAAAATAAATGTGAGAAAAAATATTTTTGAAGAAGTAATTAAACAGTTTTTCATTTTTTAAAATTGGGGTATTTTTTGTTAAGGTTTTCCTTCTTTTATCTAAAGAAAATAATTTTGTATTGCAAGGTAATGATTCCATTTTTTTTCATTTTGAAAATCACCGTAAATCGGTTATATTACATTCATGGGCCTTTCTATTAAAGCTAACAATGTAATATTCTTCCCTTATTGGCGAAGAATTTTCCCGATAATATTTTTAGTACTTTTTCCTTTTTTTGTTTCTGCACAAAAAATAATTTCTATTACGGTTAATGAAAGCATCAATCCATCTTCTGCTGAATTTATTCATCAAGGCATTATAAAAGCGCAAGAAGAAAATGCACAATGTTTAATTATTAATCTCAACACTCCCGGCGGATTGTTAACCTCTACCCGAGAGATAGTGAAAAATATGATGCAATCTTCTGTGCCGGTGATTGTGTTTGTTTCGCCTTCAGGCGCTCATGCCGGATCTGCCGGTGTCTTTATTACGATGGCGGCTAATATTGCTGTAATGGCGCCGGGCACTAACATTGGCGCGGCGCATCCTGTATCGCTTACCGGAAAATCGGATCAAGTGATGAATGAGAAAGGTACCAATGATGCTGCTGCTTTTTTAAGATCTATTGCGGACAAAAGAGGTCGCAATGTGGTGTGGGCAGAAGATGCGGTACGACTTAGTGCATCAATCACAGAAAAAGAAGCCTTAGAAAATAATGTGATCAACTTGATTGCAACGAATGAAAAGGATTTATTGCAACAACTGAATGGAATGCAAATTGTGATCAATAATAAGACAACCACTCTTCAAACTTCCAATGCTACCATAGAAGTTTTGGAAATGGGATTCTTTCAAAAAGTATTGAGCAGAATGAGTGATCCTAATATTGCTTATATCATCATGATGTTGGGTTTCTTTGGAGTTTTATTTGAGCTATTCAGCCCCGGTGCTATATTTCCGGGAATTGTCGGTGTGATATTTTTAATTTTAGCTTTCTATTCCATGAGTTCTATGCCGGTAAATTATGCCGGCATCGGATTGATTTTATTTGGAATTATTTTATTTTTATTAGAGATAAAAGTCATCAGCCACGGCATGTTGGCCATTGGCGGAATTATTTCCGTATTGCTTGGTTCCATGATTTTATTTAGAACAAGTCCTCAAGAAAATTTTGTAGCCTTATCCTGGAGTGTGATAATTTCGGTAACGGCTGTATCTACTTTGTTCTTTATTTTCTTAGTAACGATGGGCCTCCGAGCACAACGCACATTAGATGCAACCGGTATTAATTCGATGATTGGTAAAATTGCTCGAACCATTAGCGAACTCAATCCGGATGGGCAAGTAATTTTTATGGGAGAAAATTGGAGAGCATCATCCCTCGACGAAAAAATACCGGAAAATCAAAATGTGGTTGTAAAAGAAATAAAAGGACTTACTTTATATGTAGAGCCGGCGATTGAAAATCATTTATCATAAACAAATATTCTATTCATTTAAATAAAAAAAACTATGCAACAACTTCCTATCGGTCTTCCTTTAATTGTAATAATTGTCTTTATTCTATACATTCTTGCGAGTTCCATTCGCATTCTGCGAGAATATGAGCGCGGTGTAATTTTCAGATTGGGCCGAGTTTTAGACGGCGGTATCAAAGGCCCGGGAATTATTCTTTTAATTCCTTTTATTGATAAAATGGTGAAAGTAAGTCTACGTGTAGTGGTGATGGATGTACCACCGCAAGATGTAATCACAAAAGATAACGTTTCGATAAAAGTGAATGCAGTAATCTATTTCAGAGTAATCGATCCGCAAAAAGCCATCATTGAAATTGAAAATTATTTAGTAGGTACATCGCAATTATCTCAAACAACTTTGAGAAGCGTATTAGGACAATCAGAATTAGATGAATTACTTTCTCAGAGAGAAAAAATAAATATTCGTTTACAACATATCATTGATGAACAAACAGAACCTTGGGGTGTAAAAGTGACTCATGTGGAGGTAAAACAAATTGATTTACCGCAGGAAATGCAGCGTGCAATGGCCAAACAAGCCGAAGCAGAAAGAGAACGCCGCGCTAAAGTAATTGCAGCAGAAGGTGAATTCCAGGCTTCACAAAGATTGAGTGATGCAGCAAAAATTTTGGAAGAACAACCAAGTGCTTTGACATTAAGATATCTTCAAACCTTGCGTGAGATTGCGACTGAAAATAATTCAACAACTATTTTCCCAATCCCGCTTGATTTCTTCAAACCATTTTTGAAAAATTTAGAAAATTCTGCAGCTGACGGAAAACCAAGTTTCCCGGCTCCGGTTTTTACAGAAGATAAAAAATAATCAAATTCATAAAGTGAAATTTAAAATGCCTGCATTTGATTGTAGGCATTTTTTTTATCTTTTATTATTATATTAAAACCTAAATTCGGCACAGCATGTGTACCTTTTAGTACAATAATCAAAAAAATAAAAATGGAAAATATAGAAATTGGGAATTTAAAATATGAAGATTATCAACAACTTTTAGAAGCCATGAAAGCTTCCTATCCATTGTGGCCGGGAAATTATTGGAGCCCTGAAAGCATTGATAAATTAATTAAAAAATTTCCCGAAGGGCAAATTGTGATAAAAGCGGATGAAGTAGTGGTGGGTTGTACACTTTCTATAATTGTAAACTATCAAAAATTTGGGGACGATCACACTTATCGACAGATCACCGGAAATTATACTTTTGATACGCATGATCCTGAAAACGGTGATGTATTGTATGGAATAGAAATCTTTATCCATCCGGAATACAGAGGATTGAGATTAGGGAGAAGATTGTACGATGCGCGCAAGGAATTGTGCGAACAAATGAATTTAAAAGCGATTGTTTTCGGTGGGAGAATTCCGGAATACCACAAATATGCGGATGAATTAACTCCCAAAGAATTTATACAAAAAGTAGATAGAAAAGAAATTTATGATCCGGTACTTTCATTTCAATTGTCGAATGATTTTCATGTAAAAAAAGTATTGAGAAAATACATGCCTGAAGATTTGCAGAGTAAAGAATTTGCAACGCTTTTGCAATGGGATAATATTTATTACAATAGTGATTCTGCCAAACAATTCAATGTAAAAACGTATGTTCGTTTAGGACTGATTCAATGGCAAATGCGTCCTTATAAGAATATGGATGAAATGTTTACTCAGGTTGAATTTTTCATAGATTCTATTGCTGCTTATAAAAGTGATTTTGCATTATTGCCGGAGTTATTCAATGGACCTTTATTAGCTGAGTTCAATCATTTAAGCGAAGCAGAATCAATGCGAGCTTTGGCGCAATATACTCCTGAATTCAAAGTTAGATTTAGAGAATTAGCGATAAAATACAATGTCAATATTATTACCGGAAGTGTTCCAAGTATTGAAAATGGTGCTTTGAAAAATGTAGGGTTTTTATGTCATAGAAATGGGCAAATAGAGCAATACGAAAAAATTCATATCACACCTGATGAAGCAAAATTTTGGGGCATTACCGGAGGTAATAATTTGAATGTATATGAAACCGATGCAGGCAAAATCGGAATCCTTATTTGCTATGATGTTGAATTTCCGGAATTGCCCAGATTGATGGCTGAGCAAGGGATGCAGATATTGTTTGTTCCATTTTTAACCGATACTCAAAATTCGTATAACCGTGTCCGTTATTGTGCTCAAGCACGCGCGATAGAGAATGAATGTTTTGTTGCAATTACCGGTTGCATTGGTAATTTACCTAAGGTAGAAAATATGGATATTCAATATTCACAATCGGCAGTATTTACTCCATGCGATTTTGCATTTCCGGCCAACGGAATTAAAAGTGAAGCCACAGCAAACACAGAAATGGTTTTAATTTCTGATGTCGATTTATCTTTATTAGATGAATTGCATGCACGAGGAAGTGTGCGTAATTTAAAAGATCGTAGAACTGATTTTTACAATTTAAGTTTAAAAAAACAAGAATCTTTATAAGGTTTTTTTTTCTTCTTTTAAATAATCAATCTTACTCCACCTAAATCTTCTAACCTATGTGGGAAGCGGTCTCCCGGCGATCCTATGAACATAAAATTGTGTGGAATATTCCATTGTTCACTCAAAGAATTAATTAATGCCGGTCCAAAAATTCCTGTAATTTGAATGTATTCAATTTTGATTTCCGGGTAGGCTCTATCTAACGCTTCAAAATCTCTTTCAAACACTTCTGATAATTCTTCTTCTTTATGAAGTACTGTAACGATTTTTAATTTTTGAGTAATTTCATTATCTCGCACATAAATAATTACTTTGTTGAGAGTAGAAATATCATCGCCTTTAGTAAAGAAAATAAAAGGTTGTTTATTTAATTTTCTTAATTCTTTAGTGATGTGAAACCTACTGAAGATAGATGCTTTAGAGATTCTTACAAAAACTTTATCGATATACATTAAGGCGTAGTGCAATAATATTTTTCTTCTTAAAAGCGCAAAAATGATCAAGATACTTGGAATAAAATATTGAAGAAAAACAATCAAATAATCCGGATGCATTTCCACATTACCATAGAGCGCAATTAAAATTCCTGATATGCCTAACAACACTAACGTTGGCGGTGCATATTCCGGACGAGGTAATCTGCTCCTTTTTATTTTTAATAATAAATTTCCTAAACCAAAAAATGCCATTACAGATAAAAATGAAATCGTGTAAACTCCGGCAAGCGGTTCAATTTTACCTTCAGTAATAAATAAAATTGAAAGGCACAATAAGAAGAATAAAATAGGAATTCTGGGCGAACTTCCTTTTTTATTTTCCTTTAATAATATTTGAGGAAATATTCTGTCTAAAGTCATACGCTTCATCAAACCTGTAACACCAATAAATGCGGTAAGTACCGCACCACTCAACACCAATGCAGCATCAAACGAAACGACTGTTGCTAACCAATTGCCTCCGGTTTTCATTCCCATATAAGATAAAAATGCAGAACTATTTGGAGCCACTTCATTTAAAGGCATAATGGAAACTGCTAACAAAGCAATCACCGGATTGATGATGAGCACCAATATCCACATATTTCTTAGCGTTTTTGGAAATACTCCGGGAGCTTGTTCTTCCACAAAATTGGCAGAAGTTTCAAATCCTGTGACGCCCAACATCGCCGTGCTGAAACCAAGAAATAAGGCTGTCGTTAGGCTTCCTTTAATCGGTGATTTAAAATTGATTGATGCGATATCAATTCCATTTACTGCAATAAAATAAATAGCACTTACAATTAAAACTGCAATAACAACAAGGTGAATTACAAATAAAATAATGGATACAGTGGATGATTCTTTAATTCCTCCGATTGTCAAAAACATAAAGAGTGCTAACAAAATCATTGTAGCGATGATGACAGGAAAAACCGGAAATATTTTATGCAAATAATGCATTCCTTCTGATGCTGAAAGTACAGCAGTTGCCATGTAAGATAAAATCGTTAAACACGCTGCCAGTGAAGCATTGGATTTACTCGTGGTATTCAATAAGATATTATAGGCTCCACCATTAAGCGGTAAAGCACCCACTGATTCGCCATAGATCTTTCTAAAAAAATATAAAACCAATGCGACCAATAAAAGTGAAATAAAAGCATATTGCCCTGCGTAAATAATGGTTAACGCAGATACATATAAACAAGATGAAGTGATATCATTTCCGCAGATGGCAGTGGCTGCAAATTGATTAAGTTTTTTGTGCGTCTTTTTTATAGGAGAAACTTCCATGAGCAAATTCGAGTTAGATTAGAATGAACATTCTATCGATTATAAGATATCTATTAAAAACCATTCCATAATTTATATTTCTTTTATTATGGATTTTAAAATGGAGCAAAAATTTGATTGGCATTTTTGGTAGTTTCTTTACAAATATTTTCTTCTGAAACACCTTTTATTTCCGATAATTTTTTTACAATGTATGTCAAGTAACTACTTTCATTTCTTTTACCACGATAGGGCATTGGAGCTAAATAGGGAGAATCCGTTTCTAAAACAATATGCTGCAAATCAATCTGGGCAACCACTTCAGCTAATCCTGAATTTTTGAAAGTAACTACTCCACCAATTCCTAATGAAAACCCTAAATCAATTATGTCATTTGCATTTTGCAAAGTGCCGCTAAAGCAATGAAATATTCCTTTTAAATTGCTGTCTTTACATTTTTTTATTACATCGATTGTTTCTTGGGTAGCATTTCGAGTATGTAAAATTAACGGCCTATTATAACGAATCGCCCATTCAGCATGAGTTTGAAGGCTTTCGTATTGTTCTTTTTCAAACGTGCGATTCCAATAAAAATCTAATCCGGATTCACCAATGCCGGCGAACTGTCTGGTAGACAATTGTTGTTCAATGATGGCTAATTCTTCTTTATAATTTTCTTTTACAGAACAAGGATGCAAACCGGCCATTGCGAAAAGCATTTCCGGATATTTACTTTCAAGATTGATTAATTTTTCTATTTCTGCTTGATCAATGGCGGGAAGAAAACATTTTTTAATTCCATTCATTTGAGCTCTATGAATCACCTCATCAATATCCTCTTTAAATTCATCAACGTATAAATGAGTGTGTGTATCTATCATTTCCATTATTGCAAAGAAAGAATTTTTTTATTAAACACATTCTCTAATTGAATCACAACTGTATAATAATCAATTAATAATACAAAAAAAATAAATTTGTTGTGGTTTTGTTAAAAAGACCTTATCTTGCTGTAAGTTTTTTTAATAGGATACGGATTAAGAAGGGCTTGAGTTTTTACTCGAGCCCCTTTTTTTGGGGAGAATTTTCTTAAAAATATTATTTCAAAAAAGGTATGGATTTAAATGTAAATCCTTTTAAAGAAAAATATTCTAAAACTTTTGGTAGGCTAAATTGTAGATGAGGCAAGGCTTTGCTGCTATCATGAAAGACAACGATAGAGCCTTTTTTGGAATTCTTAATCACGTTTAAATAACATTCTTCAGATCGCATCGTCACATCGAAATCTCCACTTAATACCGACCACATGATGGGAGTGAGATTTAATTTTTTTCCGCGGATTGCACTTAATTGAAATTTAGTAATTCTGCCATACGGAGGCCTAAATAAATTGCTATCAATAATTTGCGCTGCCTTTTCTATATCAGCTATATAAATTTCATCCTTTGTTTTCCATCCGTTTAAATGATGGAAAGTGTGATTGCCAATTCTATGGCCGTCATCAATTATTTGGCGATAGATCTCCGGATATTTTTCTACATTTTCGCCAATGCAAAAAAATGTGGCCTTAGCCTCATATTTTTTTAATTCTTCTAATACAAATAATGTGGCTTGGGGGTGCGGACCATCATCAAAAGTGAGATAAATATTTTTCTCTTTTGAGTCGATTTTCCAAACACATTCCGAGTAGAATTTTTTTATTAACCATGGGGTCTTGATAAAATAGGCCATGCCTAAAATTAATAGTTCTTCCCCATTTAAAAGTAAAAATTCTATTTCTATCATACTTCAAGTTTATCTTTGCAAAATGAAATCAGTAAGAGTAAGATTTGCTCCCAGCCCTACAGGCGGTTTGCATTTAGGAGGCGTTCGTACCGCTTTATTCAATTATTTATTTGCAAAAAAAAATGAAGGCACTTTTGTATTGAGAGTGGAGGATACCGATCAAACAAGATTTGTAGAAGGAGCAGAGCAATACATCATCGATAGTTTACAATGGTGCCATATTCTTCCGGATGAGGGCCCTATGAAACCCGGTACCTATGCACCTTACAGACAAAGTGAACGAAAAGAAATTTATAAACAATATGCCGAAAAATTAGTTGCCGAAGGCCATGCTTATTATGCTTTTGATACTCCGGAAGAAATTGAATCAATGCGAGAAAAATTAAAAGCAGAAGGAAAACATCAATTGCAATATGGAATGGAAACAAGGCATCGAATGAAAAATTCTTTGTCACTTTCTAAAGAAGAAACCGAGCGATTATTGGCAGAAAATGCTCCGCATGTAATAAGAATAAAAGTTGAAAAAGAAGAAATCATTTCTTTCAACGACATGATTAGAGGACCGATAGAAATGAATACCAACACGGTGGATGATAAAGTTTTACTAAAAGCCGACGGCATGCCTACTTATCATTTAGCAGTGGTTGTAGATGATTATTTAATGAAAATTACGCACGCATTTAGGGGCGAAGAATGGTTGCCGAGTGCTCCTGTTCATGTGTTGTTGTATAAATATTTAGGTTGGGAAAAAGAGATGCCTCAATGGGCGCATCTTCCACTTATATTAAAACCTGATGGAAATGGAAAATTAAGTAAGCGAGATGGTGAGCGTTTAGGTTTTCCGGTTTTTCCTTTGGAATGGAATGACCCGAATAAAGGTCTGGCAAAGGGTTTCAAAGAATTGGGTTTTTTGCCGGAAGCATTTATCAATATGTTGGCAATGCTCGGTTGGAATGATGGCTCTGAGCAAGAAATATTTTCTTTAGAAGAATTGGTAGAGAAATTTTCTATAGATAGAGTGCATGCGCACGGAGCAAAATTCGATTATGAAAAAGCCAAATGGTTTAATCATGAATGGATAAAAAAATTACCCGTTTCTGATTTAGCAAAGAGAGTTAAACCTATATTATTGAACGAAGGTTTTGAAATAAACGATCCACAAAAATTAGAAAATATTATTTCTTTAGTAAAAGAAAGATGCACTTTATTAACTGATTTTATTACCCAAACTTCTTTCTTTTTCAAAACACCTGAAACTGTTGATTTTACAGGTATTTCATCAAAATGGAATGAAAATAAAAATCAATTTTTTATCGAATTAATTCGAGCATACGAATTGGCAGTCTTGTGGAAGCATGATGACTTAGAAAATGGTTTTAAAGAATTGGCTTCGGTTCATCAAATAAAATCGGGTGAATTATTATTCGCTTTTAGAATGATGTTAGTAGGCGGTAAATTTGGACCCGGTGTATTCGATATCGCAACCATAATTGGCAAAGAAGAAACAATAAAAAGAATTCGCATAGTATTAAGTACTTTAGAAAAATCCACATTCTGATGGATCGGAAAACTTCTAAAAGGAATCTTATTTTTGAAAGAATATAATTTATAGAATGAGCAAAAAAATCAATCGTCCAATTAGGGTTTTGGTCGCTAAAGTAGGATTAGACGGGCACGACCGCGAAGCAAAAGTGATTGCTACTTCTTTGAGAGATGCAGGAATGGAAGTGATTTATACCGGATTACGACAAACGCCCGAAATGCTGGTGAATACTGCATTACAAGAAGATGTAGATGCAATTGGCGTAAGTGTTTTGACCGGTGCACACAATACCATTTTTCCAAAAATATTGGCTTTGATGAAAGAAAAAGGAATGAATGATGTATTGGTAACCGGTGGCGGAATTATTCCTGCAAGTGATATGGAAAATTTAAAAAAATTGGGTGTGGGCGAATTATTTCCTCCGGGCACTACCACCACCACTATTATTGATTACATTACTAATTGGGTAACACAAAATAGAGATTTCTAAATCAACGAAGTTTATACATTCGATTTTCACGAAAATAAATTTTGTCAATTTTCAATTCAAAACTTTTTAAAATGACTACAACATTTTCAACTTTAAAAACAACTCTTGAAAATAATATTTTTACTATCACTATCAATCGTCCTGAAAAATTAAATGCACTAAATAAAGAAGTGTTTAAAGAATTGGATGAAGTAATGGATATTGTAAATCAAGAAAACAAAATCAAAGGTGTTATCATAATAGGAGAAGGTGCGAAAGCATTTGTAGCCGGTGCAGATATTTCTGAATTTATTGAATTATCAAACGAAGATGCGGCTCAATTATCGGCGAATGGTCAGAGAATTTTCTTTAAAATTGAAGACTGCGCTAAGCCCGTAATAGCGGCTGTGAATGGATTTGCATTAGGTGGTGGTTGCGAATTAGCCATGGCCTGCCATTTCAGATTAGCAAGCGATAATGCTCGATTTGGCCAACCGGAAGTTAACTTAGGATTAATACCCGGTTATGGAGGTACACAACGTTTGACTTTGTTGATAGGCAAAGGAAAATCAATGGAATTAACTTTATCAGGTGCTATGATTAATGCATCAGAAGCGAAAGATTTAGGATTGGTAAATTATGTAACTACTCCCGAAGAATTATTGCCAAAGACCAAAGAAATTTTGAATTTGATTCTTTCTAAATCTCCGGTAGCGGTCGGGAAAGCAATAGCAGCCATCAATGCATTTGATCATACTACATCCGGTTTTGAAAAAGAAGTAGAGCTATTTAAAGAATCTTTTGCATCAGCGGATTGTAAAGAAGGTACAAAAGCTTTTTTAGAAAAACGAAGACCCAATTTTAATTAATTTGGTTTCCAAAAAAGTAAAAAGTTTTAATTAAATTTTTGAAATGTAAAATGAATTAATAAAAAAATAATCATGGAATACAGAATTGAAAAAGACACAATGGGTGAAGTGAAAGTGCCTGCCGGCGCTTATTACGGCGCACAGACCCAAAGAAGTATTGATAATTTTAAAATAGCTCAAGATATCAATCGCATGCCCAAAGAAATAATTGAGGCATTCGCTTATTTGAAAAAAGCTGCTGCGATTACTAATTTTGATGCGGGAGTTTTATCCAAAGAAAAAATGGAATTGATCAGTAAAGTTTGTGATGAAATTTTATCCGGAGAATTGAAAAATGAGTTCCCTTTGGTTGTATGGCAGACGGGTAGCGGTACACAGAGTAATATGAATGTGAATGAAGTGATTGCATATAGAGGCCATGTATTGAATGGAGGAAAACTTTCTGATAAAGAAAAAACCTTGCATCCAAATGATGACGTGAATAAATCACAATCGAGCAATGATACTTTTCCCACAGCAATGCACATCGCAGCTTATAAAATTTTGTTTTCACTTACGCTTCCGGCACTTGAAAATCTAAAAGCCACTTTTGATCAAAAGTCAAAAGATTTTATGCATATTGTAAAAATTGGCCGTACACATTTTATGGATGCAACACCATTAACTTTAGGTCAAGAATTTAGCGGGTATGCATCACAGTTAGGTCATGGAATTCGTTGCATTAAAAATAGTTTAGAACACTTAAGTGAATTGGCTTTGGGCGGCACTGCCGTAGGCACAGGAATTAATACACCTCCCAATTATGCAGTAAATGTTGCAGAGACAATTGCTGAATTAACAGGATTACCTTTCGTTACGGCTAAAAATAAATTTGAATCTTTAGCAGCCCATGATGCGATTGTGGAATCGCATGGAGCATTGAAAACAGTAGCGGTAAGTTTAATGAAAATTGCCAATGATATTCGAATGTTGGCTTCCGGACCAAGAAGTGGAATTGGTGAATTGCATATTCCTGACAATGAGCCCGGCTCATCTATAATGCCCGGTAAAGTAAACCCAACTCAATGTGAAGCCTTGACTATGATTGCGGCGCAAGTAATGGGCAATGATGTCGCCATCAGCGTGGGCGGTAGCATGGGGCAATTTGAATTGAATGTTTTTAAACCCATGATGATCTATAATTTTCTACATAGCGCCAGATTGTTAGGCGATGGATGCAATAGTTTTAATGAAAAATGTGCAAAAGGAATTGAGCCAATAGAAGCCAATATTAAAAAACATGTGGACAATTCTTTGATGCTGGTAACTGCATTAAATACAAAAATTGGATATTATAAATCGGCGGAAATTGCGCAGAAAGCCCATGCAGAGCATACTACTTTAAAAGCGATGGCTGTAAAATTAGGTTATGTAACTCCAGAACAATTTGATGAATGGGTGGATCCTAAAAATATGGTTGGTGATTTAGAACAATAATAATTCCATTTTAAAAATTAATAAAGGAGTACTTCACGGTGCTCCTTTTGCAATTTTAATTTTCAACTTTACATTTTAAAACGGATAATCTAAACCAATCGTAGCATTGAAATTCTCATACCTCCATTTTCTATTTGCTTCACCCGATCCAAATAAATGTTGAAAATTTATAGCAGGAAATTGCCAGCCATCATTTTCTAAAACATCAGGGCGTTTGAATCGGAAACCTACATCAAAACGAAGTAAGAAATAATTAAAATCAAATCTGAAACCTACGCCGGATGAGACTGCCAGCTGTTTGTATAAATTTTTAAATTGAAATTGAGCAGAATCATATTGCCCGCTCGGCATAGTATTCTTAAAGTTCCAAATATTGCCAATATCCGTAAATAATGCCATCTTAAAAAGGAGTGCATTAGAAAATAAAGGTGCGACGGTAAATCTATATTCTATATTTCCTTCTAATTGTATATCACCGGTTCTATCATTGAAACTTTGAGAACTTGATTGAAACGGAGTTAATTTTTGGCCACCAATACCGATGCCTCTTACAGGCCAACCGCGCATACTATTAGGGCCACCGCCAAAATATTGTTTGAAGAAGGGAAGCGTAGTGTCTGATTTAGTTAATGGAATTCCTACGCCCGCAAATAAACGAAATGCCCATGCAGATTTACTATGATTGATGGTATAGGTATATTCTACATCAGCCTTTATAAATTCTTTTAAATAATGATTAAAAAAATTGCCGTTTGTATTGCTCCGTTTTCCTTCTTTTAAAAAACCCCATAACAAACCGGATTCTTCTAAGTTTGTCTTCAAATTGGTAACTGCATTGGGATGCCGCGGATTTACATGAACCATTTTATAACTAATGCTACTTCCCATGATGAGCGCAGTATTGAAAGAATAACGCAAGAAAGGATTTTCAATCAAGGTGCTGTCAAATCTTGAAGAACGATTATAAATTCTTCGATAATCGAAATTAAAAAGTTTTAAAGTCCAATAATGATTATCGTGCTTCGCCCAATTAAAACCATAAGAAGTGTTGAAAATTTGTTGATTGAAAAAATCAATTCTATTCACCAAAGAAATGTTGGTATTGATAAAAGATTGTTTGATTTTAAAACCCGGTCGCGAATAAAAATTTGCAGGAAATATAAAACCGGGAAATAATAAATTATTGGAGTAAGTGATCTCGTTGGAACTGATAAAATTGCCATAACTATTTCTGTAAGAAGTATTGAATTCTACTCCCACTTTTATGGAGTTGGTCATCTGAATTGCTGACTTGGCAAGGTTTTTATCCAAAAGAGATAGATTTACCGAAAGGCCTAATAAATTTCCGGATGAAGTAGGGGAGAGGCGGCTTGAATTGCTATTTGCTGAATAACTCAATTCCACATTTCCTTCGAAATTGTATCTATCAACCGGAATTAATTTTATTACCACATCCAATAAATTGGTATCCGGTACTTCGATAATATCAATATTCGGACTTTCCCAAACACCAACTCTTGAAAAATCATTGATAGTTTTGAAATAATCATCTTGACGATAAGTATTTCCTTTTAACAAAGAAACTTTGTCTTTAAAAACACGCGAACGAAATTTTTTCTCATGAAATCGAATCGTGTAATTAGGTAAAACTTGTTCTTGTAATGAAGAATCTTTATAAAAATCTCCCGGCTGATAATCAGGAAGGATATACACTTTGTTGATATAGTACTTTTGCAATTTATTATTTTCGGACGTATCATTTAATTGATAACCTAATCTAATAGTAGGTTTGTCTCTTTTCTCATTTGCTTCTGCTAATAATCTTAATTGTTCAAATGGATCTTCTGAAATAGTGGTCAGTGCTGCGATTGAGGTATCGCCTGTTACCCTTAATTCGTCGGGCGTGAATTTATAATAACCATGATTTCTAAATAGATTTGTGAGCCTATTATTTTCTTCAAAAACTGCTGCTTTAGAAATGGGTGAATTTTCCGGAAGCCACGTGGCGCCTTTTGTTGAATCGGCTAATCGTTGTAAATCCGGTTGATCAAATAAATAGGCAACCGTATCAATCAAAGTTCGTTTTCCGGTATTGACATCATAGTTTACGATGACGCGTTTTTGTTGTGAGCTTTCTTTAATCACTGTATCAAATGAATATTGAATACTCGGATGATAATAACCGATATTACCTAAAGAAGTTTGCATGTTGGCTGCAGATTGAACTACGGCCATCGAATCAAAAACGGGAGGCGCGGTGATATAATGCAAAATAAAAAACACATCTTTGATTTTTACCTTTGCGCTATCATCCAATTGGGTATTGAGTTTTGATTGAATCAGTGCGATCTCATCTTTGGTAGCACCGGATGCTTCTAAATGAATATTATTTTTAAAAAGAAAAGGCACATTTTTTTGATATTTTCGTACCGTCGTAATTCCTGAATAACTTGTTTTGGTAGCAAAACATCCGGAAAGCGTGAAAAGAATAATGCCGGCCGAAAGAATGATGAATAGTTGCTGAGGAAAAATACCTTTCATATATTGATACCATGTTAACGAAAAAGATTGCCAAATATATTCAAACTTTGAACCACAAAAAATTCCGCGATGAAGAAGGCGTGTTTATTGCCGAAGGCCCAAAGGTAGTTCAGGAATTTATTTCATCCGGAAAATTAGAATGCCAATACCTATGTGCCGTTAAAGATTGGCTTGAAGAAAATAAAAATTTAATTGATTCAATTCCTGCGGAATATGTGATAGAAGTAGATTCCGGCCGATTACAAGGAATTTCACATTTAAAAACAGCGAATCAAGTCTTAGCAGTTTTTAAGAAAAAAGAAGAACAATCTTTTCCAACATTGACTCAAAAAATTTCTCTCTTATTGGATGACATTCAAGATCCCGGAAATTTAGGAACGATAATTCGAATAGCCGATTGGTTTGGAATTGAACAAATATTTTGCAGCACAAATTCTGTGGATTGTTATAATCCGAAAGTGGTACAATCCACTATGGGCAGCTTATTGAGGGTAAATATTATTTACACGGATTTGGTATCACTCATCCAAAAGAATGCAACAATACCTACTTATGCTGCAGCATTAAATGGCCAATCTATTTTTGAAATGGAAAAAATAAATGAGGGTTTTATTTTGATTGGTAATGAATCGAAAGGAATTCACGAAGCAATTTTAAAATCTTCTTCTCACAAAATTACCATTCCCAAAAAAGGACATGCTGAATCCTTGAATGCCGCAGTGGCAGCGGGTATTGTCGTATCGCAAATAGTTCGATTTAAATAGGCGAAATCCACAACCTATAAAAAGACCACTCTCAAACTGTATATTTATAACTCACAACTCTTTTACTCTTTTCTCACTAATACAAATTTGGTTCTATCAATTTTATAAATGGTTTTATAAAAGTCAATCACAGCTTGTTGTTCACTTGCGGGAAATCTTCCTGAATATTGCTCCATCAATCGAGTATAAATTAATTGGTTTCCTTTTAAAGAAGAAGTAACTACATAATTGCCATACTTTGTTTTCAATGAAATATCTTTTGGCTTAGATTCAATCTCATATCCGGCGGGGATTTCAATGGTTACTTCATCTTTATCTCTATATTCTAAATTAAATTCTATATCCACTTTTCGGGCAGTATCTTCTGTAAATTGATAACCGCCTTTATTCAAAATATTAGGCACAATAAAAATTCGTTTACCCGAAATGGATGCATAATTACTTGCGGAAATATCTAACGTTTCATCAACAGTAGGAATGTCACTTTTATTTTCTTTATACTTAAGATCATCTACCATGTAAGTTGTTAATGAAAGATTTTTTTCTAAATATTTTTTTAATTTTTCAGAAGATAAATTTTGTACGATACCACTTATGTCATCTTGTAGCACACCCATATACTGAGTAGAAGATTTTATTTTTAAATCTCCTTCTTCATTTAATTGTGCATGAATGGTTCTTAATTGTTGATTTTGATTAAGTCCGTAACGAGGTGTAGAAACCAATACACCACCGTCTTCTGTGATCATTAATGCTTTTCTATTGGCAGTAAAATCACTCATGTAGCCGGCAGGTAAACTCTGACTGGTACATTCTAACCACATGGTATCTTTTTCCAAAGGCACACACAAGATCACGTGATTTGATTGTACGGAAGGAAAATCTTCAATAAGATGAGTTTTGGCACTTGCATTTTCTCCCGCAAACACTTTAGTATAATTAGAATTGATGTTGGCTGCTTTTAATAACGAGTGCATATAATTCGTTAAAGCCTTGCAATCTCCGTAACCATTTTTAGAAACATAATTTGCATCAAATGGTTGCCATCCGCCTAATCCTAATTGCACGCTGATATACCTTGTGTTCTTTTGAAAATATTCATACAGCGCAAGAATTTTTTGTTTTGTATCACTAATATTGGCAGTAATCTCTTTTACTTTTTCAATCATATTATCAGGCAGCACATCTCTTCCTTTATTTAGAGCAGATTGGAACTTTCCTAAATCTTGCCAACTTTGCATATTTCCTTTATAGCCTTCTATTTCAAATTGAGAGGGAGCAAAATAAACGACAGGAACTAATTTTCGCAAATTATAACAAGCAAATGGAATTTTAAATGCAGCGATATTTTTTACTTCCCAAGTCATAGTAGAGTTACCGTTTTCTTCCATTTTTACAGGAGTATTTTTGTAATTAAATTCTTTAAAACGTAATTGATAATCTTTTGGAAAAACGATTTTACAACTACTTTGTTCTACCGAATACCGACTATTTTCTTGAGGTGTCCAAGTTGGGAAAATATAGGTATTATTAAAACTGGTTTCGATAGTATATTCTACTGTATATGGGTAAATGTTGTAATAAAAATTATGAATCTTTACTCTATTATCTTGCATTAAGCTCATAGATCCACCGGCACTCATGTCGGTCACATCTTTATTTTTTAATTTTTTAAGAAGCATACCATTGGCATTATACAAGGCACCTTCAATAGAATTTATTTTTTTGAATTGATCATAAAAAATTTCCAATCCTGAATAACTATCACCATTTTCATTTAAAATGGTAATGGCATATTGAGTGCGCATAATTGTACTGCCCGTATTCTGGATAATAAATTCTATTTTCTCCATTCTCTTCACTACATCCGCACCGAAAAGTAATTGAGCAGGAATCTCTGCCACTCTATATTTGATGTCTGAGGCATTTGCTTGATTAAAAATAAAACAAGCAAAAAATAGAATTAGAATTCGCATATTATCCTTTCTTTTTAAATACAATTTGTTCACTTTGTTTTTTCACTACGAGATTAAAAAATTCGCGTAATACCGGATATTCTTCAGGTCCAAAAAACGATTTATTGATTTTTATTCTGTTAAGAAATGAAATCGTTTCTCCTGATTTAGAAATTCGATATTCAAAAAAACTCGTTCCGGTTTCATCCAAACTTACTTTCATTTGTTTAGGTAATTCATCTACTACATATCCTTCAGGTATTTCAATCGTGGCAATGATTACTTCTTCTTGTTTGTATGGCATCTCCACAGGATAAGATCGATTGGCATTAGCAAACGGGTTTTTGCTGTAACCTTCGCCAAACGTAGGATTCACGTACAATATATCATCTTCATTCGGATTAAAATCTAATTCGTATTTTAATTGTAAAGGAGCTTCAAAATTATTTAGCGAATCAATTTTTGGATTCATAATTTTTGAAGTCAAATAATATTTTTGCAAACCTTTGAAAAAATCTTCTTGTCCTTTTTCGCTGATTTCATTTCGGATTTCATACGAATCATAAGTGCCTAAATCTTGCGTAACAGTTCCAACCCATTTTCCTTTAGATGCGTTAGAAATAAAGAAAACTGTGTGCTTTTCTTCTTTAATAGAATCGGGTGATAAATACAGAGGTAAAGCATTTTGATTTACAATTCTTGCATGACCATTGTAGCAATAAACCGGCAAGGTGTTGAAACCTAATCTCGGTTTGGATGCATCTAAATAATACGTATTACTTCCGTCCAGAACTTGCACTACTACATAATTCATTGAAGTTAACATCGGCAAATATTCAAATGAATATCCATTGCCTGTAGTGCTTAGTACTACAGGATCTGCAGTTAAACCTGCATAACGTAACATAGCTGTAAGAAGTAAATTAATTTCTGCAGAGCTACCTTTTTTTGTTTTGAAAATATCTTTTAATGAATTCTCTAAATAGATACCGTAATTGCCGGTACTTTTAAAATGATCTCTTACATAATCATATATTTTTTTTGCTTTGTCTACGTTTGATGTTTCATGAACATAAAGAGGTTTTACTTCATCACTCATCCAATTATTATTAGCATCTAATTTTTCTCCAAAGCTGGGTGAGAGTAATAAATTTTTCGTGATCTCTTCCCAAGTAGATCTGTAGGTTCTTTGAGTTAATGGATATCCTTGCGATACCAATTGAAATTCCATTCTTGAAATATGATTTCGAATTGAAAAAGTATAATTTTCTGTTTTTAACTCAGGAGCATTTTTAATTACCCAACGATGATCAGTTACTCCTGCATCAAAACTTTGTCTGTCAGAACCATAGCCCGATCTATATTCTGATACATTAAAAGTTTGTCGGCGATCTTCTTTGCTAATAACATCTATTTTTTGATAACCGCGATTTAAATAATTATAAAAGAAAAATTCAGGAACCGAAAAGTTACATTCGCTCCATAAGGTAGGCGCAGTAAGGCTTTGGAAATACCAAGGATCAGGCACGGAAATATAATCGGATGTAACTTGGTATTCATATTCAATAATACTTCCTTCTTTTACTTGAGGCAAAGTAAATTTCACTATTTGCCTATTCTTATCCACTTTTTCTACAAACTGCCCTGACTTCTCTAATTTGGTGGTGACCATTTTTCCATTCTCTAAATTATAAGTAACACCTTTTAAATTAGAAACTTTTTCGGCATCACTTCCCATGCCGTAAAGAGGAATTTCTACATTCGCTTCATCATACGCATTTTTATTCAGAATATGAATTACAGTATGCCGTTTTGTAATAATAGAGAACCAACTTTTAGAATTTCCTTCAATCGTGCGCGTACCAATGTCACTCAGCACTACAGCATTGGCACTGCTATCAATTGAGTACACTTTTTTTTCTAAATCAGCAACGGATACTTTTCCAAATTTTTCATAAGGACTTTTTTCTTTTTGAGCAAAAGAATGCATACAGAAAAAGCATCCTACTAATAGTAAAATCAGTTTCATAAAATGAATTTTAAAATAATAAATAATTCGATGTTAAAATAAAGGGGTTTTTATCTCAACTCAGTAAGCAATAAATAAAGGACTGTGTTTGGTTAATTGGTCTCTAAAACAAATGTAATAAAAGTTGGGAATTACAATTATTATTTTTTTTAAAAGAGCGCTGAGTTTTTAGTTGAGAGTTCTGAGTTGAGAGTTCTGAGTTGAGAGTTCTGAGTGAATAATTCACCAATCGAACAATCGAACAATTCAACAATCGAACAATCCTCAACTCAGAACTCAGAACTCTAAATTCTCAACTTCTTACCGAAATTCAATCGCCTTTACCGGCTGTATCTTTTTTACCAAAAGAGAAGGTACAATCAACATTAAAAAACAGATCAACAAGGTGCCGATATCAACCGCTACAATCTGCCACCACACTATGTCTGCATGCGCTTTGCTGATAAAATAAGCTTCTTCATCTAATTTAATAAAACCCGTTGCTTCTTGTAAATAACAAATACCCAAACCTAATAAGGTACCCAGAATAATTCCGCTTAGTGCGATAAATAAAGTGTTGTAAATAAATACTTTTTGAATAGTAAAATTGCGCGCACCCAATGCTTTTAAAATGCCAACCATTCGAGTACGTTCTAAAACTAAAATGATCAAGCAGGTAATTAAATTTACTCCTGCAACAATCATCATAATTACCAACAAAATACTTTTGATTCTTCCTTGTAAATTTAACCAATCAAAGATGTTCGGATAAATTTCTTCAATGGTTTTGCTGTACCAATTTCCGGGTAATAAATTAGCGCTGTATAAATAATTATTGACGGTATCAATCTTTTTATAGTCTTTCAAAAATATTTCATATCCACCAATTTCATTCGGTTGCCAATCGTTTAATCGCTGAATTAATTTGATATCTCCTATACAAAAATTATGATCGTATTCTTCAATTCCGGTTTTAAAAATTCCTGCAATCCGCAATTTTCTTGCTCGTTGTTTTCCGTCACTCTGTATAAATAAAATGATGGTGCTATCGCCCACCGTAGCTTCTAATTGATTGGCCGTGTACGCAGAAATATTAATGTCTTTGCTATAGGCACTATCATTGAATTGTACCCAATTTCCTTCTACCAAAAAAGGTTGAATGCGATTAAAATCAAAACTACTGTCCACTCCTTTCATCAATACACTTTCTATATCATCTTTAAATCGAATGATGGAAGACTTAGTGGCATAGCGTTCTACGCTTTTCACTTCAGGTAAATTTTTTAAAACCAATTCCAATGTATCGTTTTTTACGATTGGAGATTCTTCAGCAATATTGGCTTGCGACATTACGGATTGTTGTACGCGAATGTGTCCCCAAAAACTAAAAACTTTATTACTGATCACATTTTGAAAGCCATTTACAAAACTCAACGCTACAATCATAACTGCCACGCTGATGGTGGTAGCAGTCACTGCTAATCCGATGATAAAACGTGAAAAAGTTTTTTCTCTGTTAAAGGCAATTCTTTTAGCAATAAAGGCGGCAATGTTCAAACGACGAAAATTTGATATCTTGTAAAACTAATTTTTTTAAAACATTCTGGATGAAATCCATCACAAGAAATATAATTGCTTTACTCCTTGTATTATTTTCTTTTACGAAAGCCAAGGCTCAAACACCCGATAGTATTTATATGCCCAACATAAAAACGGTGCGTTTGTATCAAGCAAATAATCAATTGTCATTTCCTGTTTTGAATTTGAATACGGATGAAAAATTAGAATTGCATTTTGATGATTTAGATGCGGATGTAAAATATTATTATTACACGTACGAATTGTGTAATGCTGATTGGACGCCGGCTAACGTGAGTTCATTCGATTATTTAAAAGGTTATACACAATCCAGAATTACTAATTATCGTTTTTCTGCAATTACAAATAGTCGTTATACGCATTATCAAATGATATTGCCCGAGCAAAATAGTTTTCCTTTTAAATCAGGCAATTATTTGTTGAAAGTTTTTTTGAATGGCGATACATCCCAATTAGCTTTTACAAAAAGGCTTTTTATTGTGGATAATAAAACTTCTGTGTTGGCTCGTATGACGCAACCTTACGATCCAAATCTTTTTCAAACGCATCAAAAAATTCAATTTACGGTAGATGTTACTTCTTTAAAAGATTTTAATCCGGGACAACAATTAAAAATAGTGGTGTTACAAAATTATCGTTGGGATATTGCTATACAAGATTGGCTGCCGGCTTTTATTCGCGGTAATTCTTTAGAATATAATTCTGAAAATAAAGGTATTTTTCCCGGTGGCAAAGAATGGCGCTGGTTGGATATAAGAGATTTTCGTTTGCAAAGTGATCGCGTTCTTAATGCCGAATACAATAAAACCAATACTCGAGTATACTTACGCCCGGATATGCCATTAGATGGTCGACCGTATTTTTTTTATCGAGATTTAAATGGCATGTCCACCATTGAAGCCTCACGAGGTATTAATCCTTTTTGGGAATCAGATTATGGAACTGTTTATTTTTCGATGATACCACCTAACAGTGATGCCTACACGAACAAAGAAATCTATTTATTCGGGCAGTTGACCAATTATGCATTTACTGATAGCGTACGAATGAAATTCAATCCTGATAAAGGTTTGTACGAAACACACGTTTTATTAAAACAAGGTTATTATGATTATACTTATGTTACGGTTGATAAAAATTATTCCTCCATTCATTTAGGAATTGATGGCAATAGTACTGAAGCAGAAAATATCTATACCATATTGGTTTATTACAAATCTTTTATTGGCCGTTATGATGAATTGGTAGGAGTGGGGAGTTTTAATTCGAAAATGGATCAACCGTGAAGAGTTGAAAGTTAGCAAAGCAAATTGCAAGAAGCAAATGAATTCCAACAATTGAACCATTCAACATTTATCATTTTACATTCAAGATTACTCATTCTCCATTTAAAATTTTCCATTTAAAATCGGAACGCTTATCTTTGCACTCGGCAAGTCTTATACGGCCAGCTCCTACAGAACTCCCCCAGGATCGGAAGATAGCAAGGGTATGCGGTTGAGCGGTGCGATGTAAGTAACTTGCCGATTTTTTTTGGCTTATCCTCGCTTTTTTCAGTTCTGTTTCCATGTTATTGTAGAAATCATTTTCCTTATTTTTCTCCAAATTCTTTTACCTATTAGGTTAATTGGTCAATTATGTAGGTGGTAACCTTGATATAAAATAATTTTCACATTTATTTACACCTTTCTGTAAGGTTTCTTTATATGTTTACATCTACTTTATTGTATTTAATTAAATATAAAAAAAGTATTAATCATGAAGAAAATTTTTACTACCACATACAGATTAGGATTACTACTCATTTTAACGTTAGGATTGAGTCAATTTTCTTTTGCCCAAACCACCTTTACTACTAAGGCAAATGGTATTTGGTCCGATAAAAACACATGGGATAAAGGTTCTATACCCGGCGGAAATGATATAGTAAACGTGAAACATACCGTTACTTTAACCAGTTCTAACACCGGTCCTTGGGGAGGAAGTATCAATGTGAACGGCAACGGAAACATAATAGTAAATGGTGGAGCAATTTTTAATGGCGGAGGTGCTGCAATAAAGTTTGGGGAGACCAATTCTCTCGTTATTAATTCAGGTGGGAATGTGAATTTTTATGGTTCCGGACAAATTTTCGGAAATGTGACTGTGAAAAATGGAGGCATATTCGATATGAACATAAGTGGTGCAAAGACTTTTAACGGAAAAGTAATTGTGGAAAACGGAGCTAAATTTACTATTCAAAATGCCACTTATAATAATGACGTCGAATTTAGCGGCAATATGAATCTTGTAGGATTTCAGAAATTTTATGCTAATCTTTTAATAAATACTAACATAGACGCTCACGGAGTTCATTTATCCGTATGTGGTGGCACGCTTACTTTGCAAGCCAATTATAAAATTAATGGTGGGTCTATTACAATTTGTAATGGTGGTTCAATGGTGCTAGAAGGTGAGATCAATAATGGTAATGGCGGTACAATTTCGATTGAAGATGGTACTCTTGAACTGGGAGAGAATGGTAAAGTGGAAGGTACCGAACCTGTATATTCCGGAGAAAATAAAATTCTAATTTATAGAAAAGCCTCTCAATTCACCACCGGCAAAGAATGGAACACAGCAACGGATAAATTACCTACCAAAGTAATTGTAAGAATGGAAAACAATGCGCCGCTTATTATCAATACCAATCGTAGGGTGGCCGGAGATTTTATTATAGATTCGGGACAAGTAATTCTTTCAAACCAAAGCACGCTAAGTATTAGCGGCTCATGGTCAAAATCTGAGGTTGCCGGATTTAAACCGGGTGATGGAACCGTTAATTTTAACGGAACTAAATTGCAAACGATTTCATCTAACAAATCAACCTCCCATTTTTTCAATCTGATTAACAGCAATACCTCCTCAGGAATTCAATTTAAAGATAGCGCTTCAATTGGTAAACTCTTAACGCTCACAGATGGAAGTAAAACTACTTTAGCTGATGGTGCCAATGTTATTTTAAAAAGTACTGCAGCAGGCACGGCGAGTATGGGGAAATTGTCATCTTCTACCATTATCAATTATGTAGGCTCAGGTGCATTTATAGTAGAGAGATATCTGCCTAATAAAAAGGCGTGGCATTTTTTATCAGTGCCTACCATTGGAAGTAATTTCCATTCTGCTTGGCAAGAGGGCAACGTAGCTTTAAAAAATAATCAACCCGGATTTGGTACAATGCTTACCGGAACTAATGGTACAAAGGAATATGATGCAGTAAGCCCTCAACCTTCTTTGAAATTTTTTAATAATAGCAACGGGCAGTATGAAGAAATTCAAAATACAAAAGATCCTATGGCTTCAGTAGGTGGTTACATGGTTTTTATAAGAGGCGATAGAAGTATTTTACCAACTGATAAAAATGGTTTCAGTTCTACAGTTCTTAGAACGAAAGGAAAAATTTATATACCTAAAACGGTACCTACACTTCTCATAGAACCCAATAAATGGGCCCTGATCGGTAATCCTTATCCTTCTGCTATTGATTTTACACAATTGAAAATTCAAGGGAATACAGACGGACTTAATAATTTTAAAAATACTTATTACATCTGGGATGCAAACTTGACCGGAGTATATGGTACCGGAGCATTTAGAACCATCAATGGGGTTACAAAAAAAGTAGTGCCGAGCGATGAAAAGTATAAGGTACAACCCATTCAATCAGGCCAAGCATTTTTTGTAAAAAATTCTTCTCAAGTTCAGCTTAAAGTTACACTTCCTGAAGAAATGAAAGTGACTGAAAATGCTTTTGGTACTGCACGCGTAAGCAGTTTTGGAAGAGAAACCGAATCCCTTACAAATCCGGATGCGGAATTACGAGTGAATTTGTATGCTTTGACCACAGGCACTCCTGCTCTGATAGATGGTACTCTTACTTTATTTGGAAATGATTTTACCAATATCGGTGCTGAATGGACATCAGAAAAAATGATCAATCCCAATTCAGAGAATATGTCGATGATAAAAGGAGACAAATTTGTGGTAATTGATTATAAGGATGCACCTATGGATGGGGATGTGATTTCTTACAAAATGAATAATTATAAACTTGCTCCTTATCGTTTTGACTTCATTGCCGAAAAATTAGATTTCAGCGGACAAGATGCTTTTTTATTCGATAAGTATTTACAGAAAGAAATTGAGATCAATCCAAACGGAATTACCACTTACGATTTCAATATTCAATCACCCGCAGGTTCGTGGGATGAAAAAAGATTTGTGGTAGTATTTAAGAAAGGCGGAGCGCTGCCAGTTACTTTTACTAACGTGAAGGCGTACACGAAAAACAACGATGTAGCCATTGAGTGGACGGTAGAGAACGAAAGTAATATGCGCAGTTACACTGTAGAAACTTCTTCCGACGGAAAATCCTTTACCCAATTAGGAAGCGTGCCTGCCACTAATTTATCTTCCAATATGTATGATTGGTTGCATTTGAATCCTTCAGCCGGATATCATTATTATAGAATCCTTTCTACCGAATTGGATGGTAAAATGGCCTACAGTAAAGTAGTTCGAGTATTAGTTGGCAATAATATAAGTAATGCAAAAATCACCATTTACCCCAATCCGATAAAAGATGGAGTGATTAATTTGCAATTCGAAAATCAAGCAGCAGGAGTATATCAATTGCGTCTACTCAATACCGTTGGTCAGGTAATACTAAATAAAACCATCAGCCATGCAGGCGGTAGCAGCAGTGAATTGTTGACATTAGGCAGCACGATTACAAAAGGAATTTACCATCTCGAAATTTACAAAGGCAACGAAAGAATGTTGAGTGAGAAAATAGTTTATTAGAGTTGAGAGTTTAGAGTTATGAGTTATGAGTGTAAAGAATACTTGAACATTACACCAATCAATTCCCCAAAGGGAGCACCCGGACAACAATCGACCAATCAAACAATTCAACCACTCAACACTCATAACTCTAAACTCTTAACTCATAAACTCTCAACTCTCAACTCATAAACTCCCCTTGGGCATTCTTTTTGCCTCGAATTTCTAAATTCTTTCAAAAAATCTATGGTAACCTTGATTTTTTAAAAAATCAAACTTCTTACAGTAAAAATAAATTCTATAAAGGTAATTTTGTATCCGAAGTAGATTGAAAGGTTTTTTGAGAAGAAATTAATTCCCCAATACTTTAACCACGGTATCAAACGATGCTTCCTTTTTACAGCACCAATATCACAAGATTAAATACCTTTTCCGGGCCAGGTTCTTTTTTTAAGAGCCTTTTTTTATTTCTTTTATTTTTCGTTGGCTATAGATCCTATAGCCAAACCAATATTACGAATACCTATTCTACCCCCGGTACCTATTCTTTCACCGTACCTTATGGCGTTACAACTATTACTGTGGAACTTTGGGGTGGCGGCGGCGCCGGAGGTGGAGCTACAACTACTACCCAAATTTTTACTACTACAACCAGTAGAGGTGGTGGCGGAGGCGGTGGTGCTTATAGAAAAGTGGTTTTGAGTGGCCTCACTGCCGGTACTACCTATAGCCTAACAGTTGGTGCCGGAGGTACCGCTGTCCTTGGCGACGATGGCAACGATGGCGGTAATTCCATATTTAATACAGTGCAAATAGCCAACGGTGGAAAAGGTGGTACAACAGTTTCGAATGGGAACGGATCCGGTGGCGCGGGTGGTGCAGCAGGCACTTATAAAGGAGGCAATGGTGCTTCGGCTACCCCTTTAGGATCAGGAGGTGGAGGAGGAGGTGCCGGTAGCAGTGCAGCCGGCAGCAATGGTGCAGTAACTACAGGTGGTTCGGGCGGTTCCGGTGGAGGAGGAAAAGGTGGGGATGGAAAAAATTCTAATAATGATGGGAGTGATGGTGCTGCCTTAGGCGGCGGCGGAGGAGGGGGATATTATTCCGCTTTTTGGTCATCTGGTACAAAGTCAGGAGGTAAAGGTGGAGATGGTCAAGTAAAAGTCACTTATACCATGAACTGCACGACCCAAAATATTTGGATAGGAGGAACAAGTTCAGATTGGTTTACTGCTTCCAACTGGTGCAGTGGCGTTCCTACCTCTTCAAGTAATGTATATATTCCTGCATCCGGTGGAGGGCCGGTTTATCAACCTGTAATCAGTGCTGCAGGAGCAGTTTGTAACAATATAACCATAGATGGAACCCTTACTACTACGGGGACCAATAATTTAGATGTAAATGGTGATTGGACCAATAATGGAACGTTTACACCCAACTCAGGTTCAGTTACTTTCAAAGGAAGTACGAACAATATTTTAGGTGGAACTGCTACCTCCACTTTTTACCAATTAATTATTAATAAAACTATTTCTTCCAATACAATTACCAATGCTACAAAAGTATTCAGTACATCCAATAATCTAACTATTACAAATGGAAATTTAATTTTAAATGCAATTGATAATGATTACGCAATCGCCGGCAATCTCACTATTGCGAGTACGGGTACGCTGACTCATGGAGTTATTTGGGATAGTACATTTCTATCAATCAATGTAAGCGGTAATATTGCGATAGACGGTATTTATACCTACAGTGTAGCTCGCGCAACGGTTAGAATGGTAGGTTCGGGTTCTAAAACGGTGCGCACAGGTACTAATTCGAGTTCCGCTTTTTCTATTTTTCTTTTACAAGATGGAACGTACACTGCCAGTGGTACTTTAAAAATTAACGATAATTTTTGGCCGATGTTTGGAACTTCCGGCAGCTTCAGTACGAGTACTTATTCCGTCACAGCCAATGCGGGCATGTTGATGAATAACGGATCAGTAACCGTAAATGGAGGCACCTTAAATGTTTCCGGAGCTATTTATGTCGGTTATGGAAATGCGGCCACACTCAATCTTTCCTCCGGAGCCATCACTGTAGATAATATACAAGTGGGTGGTACTCATGCAGGTATTTTTAATATGTCCGGCGGCACTTTAAATGCTACCAATCTCTTAATTGGAAATTCTGCTGCAGGTACAGGTACATTGAATTTTTCCGGTGGTACTCAAAATATAACCAATGTAGTAATCAATAATGGAGGTACCGGCACCTTTACTGTTACCAATAGTCCCATTCTAAATCTTGCAGGTAATTGGACCAATAATGGCACATTTACTCCTGCAACCGGCCAAGTAAATTTTACAGGTTCTGCTACGCAATCCATTGGAGGTACTACTGCTACTACCTTTTACAATGCGAGTAAAACCACCACCAATACTGTACAACTGAATAAAGATGTAACTACTACAAATAATTTTACATTTAAGGGAGGTGATATTCTTGACATTAATGGTAATACATTTGAAGTAAAAGGTGAACTTTATCCTTGGGTGAGCCCCGGTAGTTTCAAAGGAAGTGCCACCTCAAATCTAATTCTAAGAAACAAAAGTAATGGAGGTGCGCCTACCATTAATTTTGTTTCAGGTAGCGATATGTTATACAATTTGACTTTGTATTACCAAACTATTTTGGGTACATCATTAACAATTTACAATAATGTTTCCATCAATAATTGTTGGTTCAAAATTGGAAATAATGATTTAACCTTAAATAGTACTGCCACCATTACTCCAGTTGGTGACGTATTTAGGATGCAAAATATGGTGGCCACAGATGGTACCGGAAAATTAATAAAAAAATACAGCGCTACAGGAACATTTACTTATCCCATTGGCAACTCTACTGGTACGGCTGCTTATTCTCCGGTAACACTTCCCTTTGCTACAGGCACCTTCGGTTCTGCTGCCGCTGTAGGTATAAATGTAGTAGCCTCCAAACATCCGAATAATACAAGTACTACCGGTTATATTTCGAGATATTGGAGAGTATCCCTTACGGATATCACTAACTATACTGCATCCCCTGTGTTTACATATGTTACTACAGATGTTACGGGAACCGAAAGCCTAATTAAATCAGCAGGTTTTGCTTCTGATAATGCATGGTACATAGGCAACAGTGCAAACACAGGAACGCATACTTTATCATTTACGAATGACACTGATTTAAATAAATCCTATTCGGGTGTTAATTTTTCCACTGCAGCAGCAAGCTATTTTAGAACCATAGCTAATGGAACTTGGAATACAGTTGCTAATTGGCAATCATCTGTGGATAATACAACTTGGATTCCCGCTACTGTGGCACCTTCTAACACTGCTTTGGGAATAAATATAATATCAGGAGATACTATATCCATAACGACTACAGCGACGATGGGTAAGGCTCAAGTAAATGGAGTTTTAAATTTATCCTCGGGTGGTAAAATTACATTGGCAAACGCCGCAGATGCGCTTTCCATTATGAGCGGCGGAGTATTTAATATACTCACTACCGGTACTTATGCTTCATCTTTCGTACCTAATGGAGGAACTGTTACAACAAATTATGGTGGCAAAATAACCGTTGGTGATGGTTCAATGGTGGTTGGTTCCGGATTTGATGCCTTGGCTAATTCTGCTGGGTTGAATAAATGGGGTTTTCTTGCTATATTTGAATGGAATACATCTACTCCTCCGGCAAGTGTTACTTCTTATTTTGATAATCCCGCCGCCTTTGCCGTTTTTAGACTTACTAAATTTCCGACGACTATAAGTTCTGCTGCTGCGCTTACTGTAAATGGACTATTGGAAGTTAATACTCCTGTATCTATTGGAGCACTTTCTCTAACATGTGTAGATGGGATGTTGGGCAGTTCCACTTATACCCAAACCTCAGGCTCATTAATTCTTTCAAATGAGGGTGCGATTTTAGGAGGTAGTAATTTAGCTCTTGTATTAAATGGCACGGGCCTAAATATTAACGGAAATACCTCAGAACAAGCAGTAACCAATAATAAATTAACTATCTCAGGTACTGCGAATGTAACTATTGCTTCAGGTAAGATTTTTACCATCAATGGCACTGCCGATCTAACAGATAGAACCATTTCAGGCTCGGGAGGAATCACGGTGAGTAGTACCGGAACCTATCGCACTTCGCATGCAGGAGGTTTTTCAGGTGCGGGTTCTTCTTTAACTACTTCCGGCACAAATACTTTGTCATCCGGCTCCACAGTAGAATTGTACGCGTCAGCCAATCAAAATTTGAATAGCCGCACAGATTTTAGTAATCTGATATTTTCAGGAAGTGGCACTAAATCTTTATTAGGTTCTTCCTTTAATCCTGCGGGAACGGTAACAATAAAAGACAACGTTACCGTAAACTCCGGTACCATTAATATGGGAAATGCTTCTACCGGTCTTACTATGACTGATAATAGCCGATTCATTCTTAATAATACTGGAGTGCAACCAACCATTGCAGGAACCTATACTCTCACGGGTGGAGTAGTAGAATTCAAAGGTAGTGCGAGCCAAAATATCCGTGGTACGGGCATCACTTATAATCAAATAGAAGTAAGTGGCGCGGGAGTTTCCAATACTACTCAAGACATCACATTAAAAAGCGGCGGTAAATTTACGATCAATAATGGTGGCGTCTATACAGCCAATGATAATACCAATACGATCACAGGAATTGGAAGCAGTGTAATAGTCTTAAATGGAGGAACATTTAATACGGCGAACGCTGCCGGATTAAATGGTGGTACAGCCACTTCTATTCATTCTTCAATTACTACCATTGACCTTCAAACCGGAAGTACAGTAAATTATAATAAATCGGGAGCTCAAACTATTACCATTCCTAATGTTACAGGTTACAGTAATTTGATTCTATCTGGTACTGGCAATAAAACAGCACCTGCAGGCGACTTAAATATTTTGGGAGATTTTAGTAAAACTTCTGCCGCCGTTTTTGTACATAACAGTGGTACCGTGGTTTTTAAAGGAAGTGCAGCACAAAATATTTATAACACAGCTGCACCGGAAATTGTATTTAATAATTTTACAAATAATAATACTGTTGGAGTAAATGTAAATGATAGTATTTCTGTCTATAGAAAATTGACAATGGGAACTAATTCCAAAATAACACTCAATAGAAATATAACTTTTAAAAGTGATGCACTGAATACAGCCAATTTAGGGCAAGTACCGAGTGATGCTACCATTACTTATGGAGTAAATGGAAGATTTATTGTAGAGCGGTATTTTCCGAATCGTAAAGCGTGGCATTTTTTATCGGTTCCTACTAAGGGTAGCACTTTTAAATCGGCATGGCAAGAAAACAATGATTCTCTAATGAACACTACTAAACCCGGTTATGGTACCATGCTTACAGGTACTACGGGGAAAGTGGGATATGATTATAAGAGTCCACAGCCGGGCCTTATGTCGTTTGATAGTGCGAACCAAGTTTATACAGAAGTTTCAAATACTGCTAACTCTATTGATAATTCGGGAGGAGGCTACATGGTGTTTATAAGAGGCGATAGAAGTGTACTACCAACAAGTAGCACAAGCTCTGCCACTACATTACGCACAAAAGGAAAAATATATTCTCCGGGAACGGAAGCACCTCCTACAATTCCCGTTACCAAAAATAAATTTGTATTAATTGGTAATCCCTATCCTTCTGCAATTGATTTTACTAAATTAAACACTACTCATTTGCAAGCTTCCTATTATGTGTGGGATCCTAATCTTACTACAGGCTACGGCTATGGTGCGTTTCAGAGTATTAATGGTGGAGTAGTAAACCCCGGTGGTGGTTCCTATGATGGCGTTATTCCTTATATTCAATCCGGGCAGTCATTTTTTGTACAAGCTGAAGAATTGATTAATGGATCTGTATCAATTCCTGAGACTGCAAAAGTAGATGAAAATACAACCGGCGTTTTAAGAACGGGGATTACAAACAAAGTAGCTGAGTTAGCTCCTCCAGATGCACAAATTCGTGTGAGATTATATCGAATAAGCGGCAATAATTCCTACCTCGCAGATGGTGCTATCAGTTTATTCAGCGATAGTTACACAGAAACGATTGATAAATGGGATGCAACAAAATTGAGCAATATCGGTACGGAAAATATGGGTATTCGAAGCAATGGGAAAGTACTCTCTATTGAAAGAAAACAATTGCCACATAGCACTGATAGCATTTTATATAAAATGAATAATTATAAAATTGCTCCTTATCGTTTTGTTTTTATTACCAAGAAATTAGAGGTGACCGGACAAGATGCATTTTTGTACGATAAATTTTTGAACACATTTACACCGCTCGCTTCTGATGATACTACAGAATATAATTTTGGCGTTGCAGTTTCTCCTCAAGGCTCTTGGGATGAAAATAGATTTAGTATTGTCTTCAGAACTTCTGTGGCCACACCTGTTACTTTAACTAACGTGAAGGCCTACACGAAAAATAAAGATATCGTAGTAGAATGGAAAGTAGAGAATGAATCTAATATGCGCAGCTATACTGTTGAAACTTCTATTGATGGAAAAAATTTCACAAAAGGCGGTACTGTAGCGGCTAAGAACGTTCCTGCTACTACCTACGAATGGTTAGATAAAGATGTAATTCCCGGTTATCATTATTACAGAATTCTTTCTACAGAAATGGATGGTAAAACCGCTTACAGCAAAATTATAAGAGTATTCGTTGGAAATAATTCCGACAATGCTGCCATTACTATTTACCCGAATCCGATAAAAGATGGAGTGATTAATTTACAATTCGAAAATCAAGAAGCAGGAGTATATCAATTGCGTCTACTCAATACCGTTGGACAAGTGATGATGAATAAAACAATTAGCCATCCGGGAGGTAGTAGTAGTGAATTATTACAATTAAATAATACGATCACCAAAGGAATTTATACTTTAGAAATCACCAAAGGTGGAGTGAGGGTGATGAGTGAGAAAGTGGTTTATTAGAGTTTAGAGTTTAGAGTTATGAGTGTAGAGTTATGAGTTTGAAAAATTTCTTTTAGAAATTTCTTCGACAACAATATAACCATTCCCTAAAGAGGTCCTTCGGACAACACTCACCACTCACCACTTACCAATCAACAACTCATAACTCTATACTCATAACTCTCAACTTTCCACTCCTTACTTTATTACCAAACATTTCTGGGACAAGAATCATCATATCTATTGCCGAGTAAAAACCCAAGTACAATTTCGTGAGTGCCTTTGGTAAATGTTCCTAAAGGAGAAGTGGTGTAATCGTACGCATAACTAAAATTGAATGTATTGGAAATATTCATTCCTACCATTCCTGCAAAACCATTACCGGATCGATAACTGGCACCGGCCCATAAAAAATCTTGATACTGCACTTTAAAATTAAAATCAAATTGAACAGGGGTAGGCTCTACAAATTTTACCATCACAGAAGGCAATGCAGAAATATCTTCTGTCAATTGAAAACGATACCCGGCCGAACCAAATAAATGCGGCACTAATCTCGAACCTAGAGGCTTCACCGTATTTTCCGAAAAATAAATTGTTTGTGGAATGATTTGTTGCGCCGATACTCCAATAAAATAATCCGCGGAATACACCCAAATTCCCGCACCAAAATCCGGCTTTACAGATTTTATTTCTCCCGAATTTCCTATCGCCGGATCAATAGATACCGGATTATCCGGATCAAAAACTAAAGCACTTGAATTCAATGAAATATTTCGAATACCAACCTCAAAACCTGCAGCTACACTGGTTTGTGGGCTTATGCCCATGTGATATGCATAAGAAGCATACGCCGAAAATGTATTAAGCGGTCCTGTTTTATCATTGATAATTTTAATGCCGATTCCGGAATGTGGCCGAGCGGAAATATAGTCTTGCCAATAATTTCTTCCTCTCGGATTTTCGCCAGGCATTTTAAAAGAAGTTGCTGTAATGCGATCATCCTTTTTTCCTAAAGGCATTTGAATAGTTAGGTAAGAAGTGATGGGCGCATCTTGCAATCCCACCCATTGATTGCGATAACTAATCTTTACGTCCGTATAATTTTCAATACCTGAAAGTGCCGGATTTAAAATATAATTATTGATCATGTACTGGGTGTACTGAGGCTGTTGTTGTGCAAAACCACATCGGACGAGCATTATCAGCAAAAAAATAAGAAAGAGATTTCTCATAAATCAAATTAGCGAATAAGGGTAATAGAACCATTCATGGCCGCTCTTCCGTTTTTGGGGTTAATGATATAATAGTAGGTGCCCATCGGTAAAGGTTTGCCCAGATAAGTTCCATCCCAAGGCACGGCATAACCGATAGAACGATATACCAATTGTCCGTATCTATTGAAGATGCTTACTTCAGCATTGGGATAAGAATCTAAATATTTTATTTGCCAAGTATCATTGATATTATCACCATTGGGTGAAAAGGCATTCGGCACCTTTACTTCTTTCAACACTTTTATAAATACGTCATCATTAGCAGTACAACCGTCTGAAGACGTGACTTTGAGCGTATACAACAAATCGTCAGAAATAGATACCGAAGGATTCAAACTATCTATCGGCGTAATTCCCATTGCAGGTGACCATAGGAATTGTAAATTATTTCCTGATGCAGTTGCATTTAAAATAATAGAAGTGCCTTCTAACAAAGTTCGGTCAGGCCCTGCATCTACTTGTGGCGTGGGCAATACGACAATATCTTGTGTAATGCTGGCTTTACAAGTATTATTAGCCGTATATAAATAGGAAAGAGTTTGGTTGCCTACCAAAGCCGAAGAAGGAGTAAACATCGGATTATTCACTCCCGGACCGCTATAAATTCCGACTCCGGGCAATCCTGCCGTTTCGGAAGCGAATTGTAAAAGTATGGAAGGCTTCTCTGCACAAATAGGAGTGATGGGATTAACAGCCAATTGAGGGCTTGCTAAAATAGTGATAGTTTTATTAAAAGTATTTAAACAAGAAACACCTGAATAAGCCGTATAAACTAAATTATAATTTTTAGAAACAGGGCTGCCAAAATCCTCATACAAATGAGTGTATTCTTTACCGGTACTCGGATTATCATCAAAAGTAGTTTTAGTAATGTCATTGGCATTATCCCAATAAATTTCCACCTTAGTGATCTTTCCAAAATCTACCGAAGAAGCATCTAAAATATTTACTGATTGATTACTGCAAAGTGTATTTTCATTGTTGACAGAAAATTGCGCGTTAGGATTAGCACCATTTACCGTAAAAGTTTTGGTAGAATCAGCAACGCATCCATCTTTTGAGGTCACTTTTAAATTCACTTGATAATGATCGGCGCGTGTATAAGAATGAACTCCATCCTTTGCTTTAGAAGAATCAGGATTAGCCGGAGTAGCATTTGAAGCATCTCCAAAATTCCATAAGTAATTGAATTGAGATTGTGAATTATCTCCAATCGTACTTGTATTTTGAAAGGTCGTATTCTTATCACTTAAGCAAACATCCGGCAAAACAAAATCTACTTGAGGGGTATAATTAATTTTGACGGAACGGCTTACCACATTGCTCTTGCAACCTTTTTCGGTAATAGAATAGAGCGTGGCATCATAAGTTTTTTCTTGAGAATATTTATATTTTAAATCGTGAATGCCATCGACAATGGTAGAACTTCCATCACCAAAATCCCAATAAAATTTTCCTGTTCTTCCCGGAGGAAGAGAAGAATTATTGGTGAATAAAACAGAATCGTTGGCACAATTAATTGGCGGAATATTAAAATTGGTAACGGGCAAAGAATCTATTTCAATAATTTTTGTAGCCGTATCAGAAAAGCATCCGATGTCATTAAGTGTTGAAAATTTTACAGTATAAGATTTCGGATTTTTATAGAGGTAAGAAAAATCTTTTTTATTTTGAAACGTGCCATCTCCCAAATCCCAACTCCATTTTTGAATTTGTCTTTCGCTCGTGGTTTTATCCGTAAAGTGAATCGAATCGTAAAGGCATCCTGAAAAATTTGCTTCGAAAGAAACCGTCGGTTTTAAATACACTTCAAGATTGAAATTGATCTCTTGAATTCCTGTACAACCATCTACTGTAGGGTTGTCCGTGTACACTTTGATTGGGTATGAACCAATATCATTCACAGAATATTCTTTATCCAATTTATACCTATAAAGCGTTTTTCCATTGACAACCCAATTGGAATCTGAAACAGGATTTGAAATGGTAGTGTCTTTAAATAATCCATTAAAACCCCACTGAATGCTGGAAGGCTGATAGGGAAAAATGATATCAAAAAAGAACGGTGCATCCTTACATGTAGCGGGAATATTTACGGTAGCATATTTATTTGAAATCGTTACAAATTGGTACAAATCGCGCAAATTAGAACCTGCAGAATATCCGTAAGATTCATATTGGCCGAAGCCATAAGCAATCGCATTAAATCCTGAATCACATGTTACCGTATGCGCATCTCTGCTGATTTGTATTCTCGCGTATGCATAACCGTTATCTTGATCAACCGGTAAAAATTTATCGGCATAAGAAGTACCATCTATTTGGAAAGAATTAATTACCGAAGGGGTATTCGCTAAGATTACATTGATATAATGTTGATTAATATTGGTACCCGAACTGGGTTGCATCGAGTTCAACGTTACTTTACTAATAGTTTGCTCCACCGGATTTAAATAAATCATTTCCGGATCACCATTGCCGCCATTGCCGCTACAGCCTTGCGAAGTAAAATATTGCGCCAAAAAGATGGGTTTATCGGCTTCAATTACATTGGTGGTATTATTACTAAATTCATAATAAAAATTATTTTCGAATAGAGCAGGAGAAATTACTTGACCATTTACCTTTACAATAGTTTTATCGTCGGGACGAATAACGCGATAATAATTCACCTGATAATTGCCGCCGCTGCTGGTACTCGGTGCGGTTACATATTTTTTCCCCCAAGAATTTTTAGGGTAAATTTGTTGATATAAATTGTCTGAAGTTGCCGGGCCACCGCACCCGATAGATATTTTTCCGCTACCGCAAAAGACTGCAATTTTTTTACAGCCCGTACCGCCACCTGCACTATTTACCGATTGAATTTTTGATCCCGTAAGATCCACTCCCGGTGCGCCCAACACTTGATAGATCTCACCTTTATTCAAAGACACAGTGAAAGGCACATTCGCCGGCATACCACTTTTTGTTTCACCCGAAGGAGTAATGATAACTGAGGTATTATCTTCTGTAGCTACCGCAAAGAAATAAGAATAAGAATTAGGTTCGTTAGAAATTTGCGTAAAATTTACAGAGAAATATTCTGTGCCCAATACATTTGTTGGTAGACACAACGTTGCGCCTGACATCGCATTGATGTATATATAACTGTACACCACCACCGGTAATTCCGAAACAATATGAATTCCCGTCGCGTATTTTCCTTCATCCCATAAAGCGGCATTTCTGGAAATATCTATGGTAGTAATTTGATTGGCAATGATAACGAATGGCTGAGATACGCCAATACCGGGTATTTCAAGCGTGCCTTTGGTATCTACATCAGAAGTGATGTACACTTGCATTTTTTCTGCCTGACCTGCATTGAACATTCTTACATGGTTACCGTAACCAATCCAAAAATCTTTTCCCTTATTGGAATAGTCTTGGCAAAAGGCAGTAAAGTTGGAGGCTAAAAAACAAAGCAGTAGCCAACAGTATTTTTTCATTGACAGTTATTGGAAAAATAAAATCAAATATACTTCAAAGAAATAGACTAATAATAGCGGTATAAGTTTATTTATTATTTTTTGGTAAGAAAATAAAATAGGCGAGTTGAAAAAATTGAGAAATTTAAAAATGGATTGATTTCACCAATCTTATCACATCCTTAATTGCACCAAAACTATTCTCCAAATAATAGTTTAATTCATTCTTCGGTACCCATTTTATTTCAGTTATTTGCTCCTCAATTTGGGGCTGTAAAACTTCATCTTTCAAAGTTCTCATAGCATACCAATGCGATTCTTTTAAAATTAACTTTCCATGCTCCGAATAAGTGTGATAAGTAGTTGCTAATTTTTTTCCCATCTCAATATGCTGTAGGCCTGTTTCTTCCATCACTTCTCTTTCAGCACATAATTCAATGGATTCGCCCGGTTCCAATTTCCCTTTGGGAAGATCCCATTTTCCTCTGCGGAAGATGAACAAAATTTCACCCTTTTTATTGTGAACTAAACCACCTCCCGCTTGTATTATTTCAAAATGTGCAAAGAATTTAGATTGTAATTCTTTTAAATCATGATGCATTATAATCGCTTGTCTGTATTGAGTTTCATGTATTTTATAGATAACATCTACAAGGCTATTTTCGGAGATATCTTCGGTGTAGAAAGTGTCTTTGGAAATGGAAAGATTGTTTAGTTTGGCATTCAAAGAATCGCATAAAAAAACGACTTTATTTTCAAAGTAAATTTTGATGAGGCTCATTATGTTTATTTACCTTCGCAGCATGACCGATAAAAGAGCCATTGCTGAAAAATTGTTACAAATTAATGCGATAAAGTTAAGTATTGATCCTGTATTTACTTGGGCAAGCGGTTGGAAAAGCCCTATCTATTGTGATAATAGAAAGATTCTTTCTTTTCCTTTTATTAGAGATTATATCAAGTCTGAAATGTGCAATGTCCTTTTTCAATCTTTTGAAAATGCAGATATGATAGCAGGTGTAGCCACAGCCGGAATTCCTTGGGGCGCGATGGCTGCCGATCAATTAAAACTGCCTTATATCTATGTACGACCTCAACCTAAAGCACACGGCTTACAAAATCAGATTGAAGGATTTATTGACAATGGAAAAAGGGTAGTAGTGGTGGAAGATTTGATCTCTACCGGTAAAAGCAGTTTGCAAGTAGTAGATGTATTGCGAAAATCAGGTGTGGAAATTGAAGGACTCGTATCCATTTTTAATTATGGATTTAAAGAAGCGATTGATCAGTTTTCGCAGCAGCAAGTGGCATTTCAATCCTTAACAGATTACGAAACGCTAATTCCATTAGCCATTGAAAGAGGAATTGTTTCAGAAAAAGATCAAGAAATGCTCATGGCGTGGAGAGAAAATCCTGGTGAATGGGGCTAAAATTTTAGGAAGGTGCATAAAAAAACTGCCGATAAGCAGTCTTTAATTCTAAATTATTTTTCCAAATTGTTTACCAAAGCGATAATTTCTGTTTGGTTTCGTATTCTACCGGAAAACTCATAAAAACATTTCCCTTTCCCGCTTTTACTTTACCTGAGAGACGAATGAGAATTTCTCCTCCAAAAAGTGTATTCGCTGCATTTTTCAAGATGTTTTGCATATCCACACTAAATTTTACAGGCATATTAAAATTCGCTCGTCGAGGTATATTCACTAATGTGTCGGTAGTGCTATGCCCTAACAAATTACCATTGATATAAATATCCAAATCTGATTGTTTCAATTGCAATCCATAATTATTGGGATTGTAATATTCGAGTTCCATACTTATCATCGATTTATCAAAACCCAATTTCTGGATCGAGAAATTATGATAGGTCCGATATTCTAAAGCTTTGGGAGTACAGCAGGTGAGAAGTGCCATAATAGCAATTGTACCAATCCACCATTTTTTTCTCATAAAGTTGGTTTTGAAATAAATGTATTCTCAAAGATAAGATTCCATCTGCTAATATCGTTAGCAACAAGAGTTTTTTTATAAAAAATTTTATAACTAAGTAAATTAGTAATAAAATTTACTAATTAAAACACTAACAATCAATTAATTATACTATTTTAATAAATTTTTACATTGTTTGTTTTTGAGGGTATTCTTTCTATTTTGTCCCTTTTTTACTATTTGATAAAAATCAGTTAAATTTTCCATATTTTTCAGCTTATTTTACTGATTATTAATCTATTATGACTTAATTGTGAACTTTAAATTTATATAAAAATTAAAATTGCCAAATATTTTTATATCAACCATACGGCGATGTAAAATTTCCCCTACTTCATTTCAGTTTAGGAAATTATATTTTTGAGCAATGCTAAAATGGCAGGTATATTCTTTAAACTTTAAATTATGTTTTTCTACATTATTTAATTCTAAATAGCCAAATTGATTTTGCGCAGAATTTTTTTCGCTAATACATTTCGATAATATTTAATGCAATTTTTGGTAAAAACAAAAGAGAAATGATTGATAAGATCAGAGGCCGGCAATTGGTAAAAAATTAAAATTTTACCGCTTAGCAAAATAATGAAAGGAAATTGTATTAATTAAATCCATTTATGTAATTTTCAGAAAAAAATAGCACACCAATACAATAACTATGAATAAAGAGGAATACAAATTCGACATAGCGGTTTATAATTCAATTGATGAATTGGAGCATGAAGATGCTTTTTTATTGAGCGAAGCTCGAAAAATTACCGAAAATGCTTACGCGCCCTATTCCAATTTTAATGTGGGCGCTTTTGCCAGATTGACTAATGGAGAAACTATAGGCGGAACGAATCAGGAGAATGCAGCTTATCCGGCAGGTATTTGTGCTGAAAGAACTTTGATGTCGGCTGCCGGGACTTTGTATCCGGGTGTGGGAATTAAGGCAATGGCTATTTCGTATAATAATCTCAACGGTCAAAGTAATACGCCGGCGAGTCCTTGCGGCATTTGTCGCCAGTTTTTCGCGGAATTTCAGACAAGAACCGGACAACCGATTCGGGTAATTTTAAGCGGAATGGAAGGAAAAGTGCAAATTATAGACAATGTGATGAATCTCTTACCGCTTGTATTCACGGCGGAGGATATGAAATAAATTGGGTTAAGTAAAAAATGCAAACCATCCGGTGGATGAGTTTGCATTTTTATGAATAATAGGGTAGTTATAAAATCTAATCCAACACAGTCAAACTTTTTTCAATAATTGCTACGCAGCTCATGATTTCCTCATTAGTAATTACTAATGGCGGCGCAAAGCGAATTTTATCACCATGTGTTGGTTTTGCCAAAAGTCCGTTCTTCTTTAATTCTACACACAGATTCCAAGCGGCGTCTTCATCACCATGATCAATAATAATCGCATTTAATAATCCCTTTCCTCTGATCAATTGAATATGAGGAGAATTTAATTTTTGCAACTCCTCTCTAAATAATTTTCCTAAACTTTCTGCATTATCAGCCAAATGCTCGTCACGCAAGACTTCCAAGGAAGCGATGGCAACTTTACATGCAAGTGGATTTCCACCATAAGTACTTCCATGTTCACCCGGTTTGATGGTAAGCATAATTTCATCGTCGGCCAAAACCGCACTTACAGGCATTGTTCCGCCGCTGAGTGCTTTTCCCAGTATTAAGATATCAGGCCGTACTTCTTCGTGATCGCAACATAATAATTTACCTGTTCTGCATAAGCCGGTTTGAATTTCATCAGCGATAAATAAAACATTTGCCTCTTCACAATATTTTTTTGCCATTGATAAATATCCATCATCCGGCACATTCACTCCGGCTTCACCCTGAATTGGTTCAACCAAAAATCCCGCAACATTTTCATCTTTCAATGCATTTTGTAAAGCGGATAAATCATTATAAGGTATGGATTGAAAACCTTGTAAATACGGACCAAAATCATCTTTTGCAACCGGATCGCTGCTGAATGAAATAATTCCTAAAGTTCTTCCATGAAAATTGCCATCGCAAACAATAATTTTTGCTTTATCATTTGCAATTCCTTTTACTCGATAAGCCCAGTGACGACATAATTTTAAGGCTGTTTCTACAGCCTCGGCACCTGTGTTCATCGGTAATACTTTATCGTACGAAAAATAATTACAAATAAATTCAGAAAATTCTGCTAATGCATCACTGTGAAAGGCTCTACTGGTAAGGGTTAGCTTTTGTGCTTGTGTAATAAATGCCTCCATAATTTTAGGATGGCAATGCCCTTGATTGACGGCCGAATAGGCACTTAAGAAATCATAATATTTTTTTCCTTCCACATCCCACATATAAATTCCTTTGGCCTTATTAAGTACCACCGGTACAGGATGATAATTGTGCGCACTGAATTTATTTTCGAGGTCTATAAAATAATCGGTCCGATAAAGAGTTGTTGACTGAGTCATGTAAATAAAATTGAAAATTGAGAAATAAAAAATGATTGCAAAATGCAATAAAGCAATGGGCGATATGGTTAGATCTTGTGATCTAAAAAATCAAGGTTCTTTGAAAGAAAAGATTGTACGTGTTGGTGAGTATACAATTGTATCGCTTTTATCAAAGGTACATTTTTTTATGAGAAATGAATGAGGGTAGTTTATAACTTCGGAAAAATGCAGGGTTTAGGTGAGTAAAAGAATGCATGGTTGTAGGTCTGATTCATTGTGTAATACAACGGACTAAAGTCCGTTGTTACAAGATGTACACGAGGCTACGCCTCTTCCTACCAACTTATAATAGTAGATTGATAATTGGACATGGTTTTAGAAATGTTCTAAGCGTTCAAACAATTTTAGGAAATATTTTTTGAGTCAGAATTCATTGAAGAAAGACATGTCATTTTAGGATATTGATTTTAAACTTTTTTTCAATTTTATTATGATGTAAGGATGTAAGAATATAAACTGAAGGCCGTAGGCCTGAACCATTTTGTAAAACAACGGACTGAAGTCCATTGTTACAAGATGTACACGAGGCTACGCCTCTTGATTACCAACATATAAAGTAGATTGATAGTTGAACATTGCTTTGGAAATGTTTTAAGCTTGCAAATAATTTTAGGAAATATTTTTTGAGTCAGAATTCATTGAAGAAAGACATGTCATTTTAGGATATTAATTTTAAAACGTGTTTTCCAATTTTATTATGATGTAAGGATGTAAGAATATAAACTGAAGGCCGTAGGCCTGAATCATTTTGTAATACAACGGACTAAAGTCCGTTGTTACAAGATGTACACGAGGCTACGCCTCTTCCTACCAACTTATAATAGTAGATTGATAGTTGGACATGGCTTTAGAAATGTTTTAAGCGTTCAAACAATTTTAGGAAATATTTTTTGAGTCAGAATTCATTGAAGAAAGACATGTAATTTTAGGAGATTGATTTTAAACTTGTTTTCCTAGTTTATTATGAGGTAAGAATATAAACTGAAGGCCGTAGGCCTGATTAATTTTGTAACCCGGAATCTATTCCGGTAAAAGAAATGTAAGGACTGTAACGAGTGCTGTAGGCACGGGACATATTTTTGAGCAAAAATATCAGATCACAATTTCAACCATTTTTCAAAAGATAAATTTTCATCTTCAAAGGGAATTTTCTTTTCTTCTTTAAAAATACCAAAAACCGTACTACCCGTGCCGGACATAGCACCATAGAGCGCACCATGTTGAATTAATTTTTCTTTTAACTGACCGATGGACGGATATTGTTCGAAAATTATTTTTTCAAAATCATTAGTCAAATATTGTTGCCAATCTTTTATGGGTAATTGAATAACGTCTTCAATTTTTTTGTCAGGAACAGCTGGTTTTATTTTGGAAAAAGCATCAGCCGTTTTTATGGAAATTGAAGGTTTTACTAAAAGCAAATAATATCCTTTTAAGTTGAGTGAAATTCTTTTTAAGATTTCTCCTCTACCTAATGCAAGAGCAGGTTCGTTGGCAATAAAAAAAGGGCAATCACTCCCTAATTGCAATGCATATTTTTCTAATTGTTCAATGGAAATTCCCAATTGATATTTTTGATTGATCAATTGTAAGGTAAATGCGGCATCTGCAGAACCACCGCCCAGCCCGGATCCTATAGGAATATTTTTTTGTAAATGTATTTTTACCGATGGAAGCCGAGGAAAATCTTTTTGTAAAATTTGGTAAGCCTTAAGGCAAAGATTATCGATATTATTGTCAATGGATAATCCGGTAATTTGAAAAGAAGATTCCTTAGGATCGGTAATAATTTCTACCACATCAAAGAAAGGCAGCGGATAGAAAACTGTTTCGATATCATGATATCCATCTGCTCTTTTATTTACAATATGCAGACCGAGATTAATTTTACAATTTGGAAATGCGACCAATGGATTTGCAATTCTGGTTTGAAAAGAATGAGTAAGTAGAAATAATTTTATTGTTGTGTTCGGCTATTGATCTCATCTCGAATAGCGGCGGCTTTGATATAATCTTCTAATTCCAATACTTCTGCCAACATTTTCTCCAATTCTTCAATCGTCATATTTCTAATGTCTTCACTTTCTGTGTCCGTGTGCGAGACAACTACTTTTTTTGATTTATCTTCTAAGTTCATCAACATACCGACACTGTCTAAAATATTTTCGTAAGTAAAAATAGGACAGCCAAATCTAACCGCTAAAGCAATTGCATCTGAAGTGCGAGAATCAATTTCAGCAGTTTCTTTTTCTGATGAACAAATAAGTTTTGAAAAAAAGATGCCCTCTTGTAAATCATGAATAACAATCTCATGCAATTCTATATTGAAAGCCAGCATAAAATTTTTCATTAAATCGTGGGTGAGCGGGCGTTGTGGTTGAATATTTTCTAACGCTACCGCAATAGCTTGTGCTTCAAAACCACCTATCACAATCGGTATTCTTCGTAATCCATTCACCTCACCTAATACCACCGCATAAGAATGCGTTTGTGTAATGCTGTGAGAGAGTGCCACAATTTCCATTTCTATTTTCTTCATACAATTCTATGTGGTTGAAAAATTAATTGTTGTTTCATCCGGATTAAGATAACACCTTACCCTTTTAATTTTTTCACTGCTTCGGTAATTTTCGGAACCACTTCAAAAGCATCACCCACAATACCATAATCTGCCGCTTTAAAGAAAGGTGCTTCGGGATCTTTATTTATAACTACAATTACTTTACTTCTATTTACTCCTGCCAAATGTTGTATCGCACCGGAAATTCCTATAGCAATATATAGGTTTGGTGCAATAGCCAATCCTGTTTGACCAACGTGCTCATGATGCGGACGCCAATCACTATCACTCACCGGGCGACTGCATGCTGTAGCGGCTCCCAACGCTTTGGCGAGGTCAGTTACAATACCCCAATTTTCAGGCCCTTTTAATCCACGTCCACCACTCACTACCAATTCTGCTTCAGCTAATGGGATTTCTCCTACTACTTTATTCACTTCTTTTACTGTAATTTTTGAAGTAGGTACTTCTACATTTAGATCTGCCAATTCTGCTGCACCTTCACCTGCTACTGCTTTGTAGGCATTGGCATTTACAGAAATTATTTTAATTGGAGTTTTAATAGAAACATTTGCAAATGCTTTTCCGCTAAAAACACTTTTCCTAACAATAAAACCATTAGAAGTTTCAGGAATTGCAATGGCGCCGGAAACCAATCCTGCTTTGAGTCGTACAGATAATCTTGGAGCGATGGCTTTACCATTAAAGTTGTTAGAAAAAATAACTACTTCTGCATTGGTGGCTTTCACTGCCTCTGCTAAAACATGAGTAAATACTTCATCATCGAAATGATTGAGGATTTCGTTTTTTACGCAATGGATTTTTTTCAAACCATATTTTCCTAATTCGGCTACATCTTCGTTCATGTTTCCTAAAACTATTCCCTCGGCCGATGTGCCCATATTCTCTGCTAATTTTGCTCCGTAAGAAGCTACTTCTAAAGAACTCTTTTTTATGTGACCATCTGATTGGTCTAAAAATACTAATATGCTCATATTGTTAATTAAAAAATTAAAAATTATTCGATTCCATTTTGATTATTTCAAAATAGTCTCTTAGATCACTTTTGCTTCATCATGTAGAAGTCTAACTAATTCTTCCGCTTGATCAGCCGGAATCATTTTTACTCCTGCTTTTGCCGGCGGCAAAGTGAAAGAATCTATAGAAGTGAGTTCCTCTGCCTGTACGGGTTCTACCACATTCAAAGGTTTAGTACGTGCACTCATGATACCTCTCATATTGGGGATTCTTTGTTCTGCCATTCCCTTCTGACAACTTACTACCAAAGGTAAATTGGTAATGTCTATTTCTTCACCACCTTCTATTTCTCGAGTAACAGTAGCAGTATTTCCTTCTAGGGAAAAATTAGTAGCTAAAGCGATATAGGACATTCCTAAAAATTCAGCTACCATACCACCAATGGATGATCCATTATAATCGATGGTTTCTTTTCCGGTAAAGATGATATCGTAATTATTTTTTTTCGCAACATCGGCAATTTGTGCCGCGATAAAATAACTATCATGGTTATCGCTATTTACTCTAAATGCTTCGTCACCGCCGATGGCCAATGCTTTGCGAATAATAGGATCAGTATCACTTGGTCCTACATTTATTAAATGTACTATTGTAGAAGGATCTTTTTCTTTAATTTCAATGGCCTTAACTAATGCATACCATTCGTCGTACGGATTCAAAATAAACTGTACACCTGTCTCCGCAAATTTCGTATTGTTATCAGTGAAAGCTATTTTTCCCGTGGTATCTGGTGTTCGGCTTATACAAACGAGTATCTTCATGTTCTTGTTTTTTTAATGGATGCAAAGATACTAAGGAAACAAAAAGTAAAAAATTATTTGATGAATAGAATTGAGCAATTGAAGGCGTATTTAGAAAATTCGCAGGATGATAGTTTTTTACAACATGCGCTGGCATTGGAATATATTAAATTAGACCAAGATACTGAAGCCAAAATATTATTTGAAGAATTGTTATCGCGCGAGCCATCTTATGTGGGTTCTTATTATCATTTAGGAAAATTATTAGAACGGATTGGAAATAATGAAAATGCTCTTTTAGTTTATCAAAAAGGAATGCAACAAGCGACCCAAGCTGGTGATCGACATTCTTATGTAGAATTGGAAGCGGCATTTGAAGATTTAAATGATTCCATATAATTTCAAAAAAAAATGTCCATTCTTAATCAATTCAAATCATTCATTCAACAACATCATCTTTTTCAGAAAGAGGATTATTTACTGCTTGCAGTAAGTGGAGGTGTAGATTCTGTTGTCTTGTGTGAATTGTGCCAACAAGCAGGTTTCCCATTTTCTATGGCACATTGCAATTTTCAATTAAGAGGTGAGGAGAGTGAGCGTGATGAAAAGTTGGTGCGTGCATTGGCTGAAATATATAATGTGGCATTAATGGTACAAAAATTTGACACGAATGATTTTGCTACTCAAAATAAATTGTCGATTCAAGTAGCTGCAAGAGAATTGAGGTATTCTTGGTTTGAAGAATTATTACAAGAGAAAAAAACTAATGGCTTTTCTGGCGGTACTTATCTTCTCACGGCTCATCATGGCAATGATTCTACTGAGACTTTATTGATGAATTTTTTCAAAGGCACGGGGATAAAGGGTTTGCAAGGAATTTTACCCAAACAAAAAAATATCATTCGGCCTTTATTATTTTTGAAAAAAGAAGAAATTATTGCATTTGCGAAAGAAAATAATTTACCCTTTGTAGAAGATTCTTCTAATAGTTCTGATAAATACACTAGAAATTATTTTAGAAATCAATTGATACCTTCTTTGGAAAAAGTATTTCCACAAGTGGAAGATAATTTACAAAATAATTTAGAACGCTTCGGTGAAATTGAAATTTTATATCGTCAATCTATCCATCGTCACAAACAAAATTTGCTAGAAAAAAAAGGAAATGAAATTCATATTCCTGTATTAAAATTATTGAAATCAACTCCGTTAAAAACAATTATTTATGAAATAATTAAAGATTTTCAATTCACGGCTCATCAGGTAGATGAGGTGGTTAATTTGTTGAATAGCGAAAGTGGAAAATACCTATCTTCTTCTTCTCATAAAATAATTAAGAACCGCAACTGGCTTATTATTACACCAATTGTAAATACTGAAGCAGCACATGTTTTAATTAAGAAAAACGATACGAATATAGAATTCGAATTAGGAAAATTAAAAATAAAAAAAGACCATTTTGACGGAACAATTTTAAAATCTAATACAGAGAATATGGTCAGTATTAATGCAGATAATCTTACCTATCCATTGATGCTTCGAAAGTGGAAAGAAGGAGATTATTTTTATCCATTAGGCATGCCGAAGAAAAAGAAAAAGTTGAGTAAATTTTTCATTGACCTTAAATTAAGTTTGACCGAAAAAGAAAAAATATGGGTGATAGAAAGCCAACAAAAAATAGTTTGGGTAATTGGAAAAAGAATTGATGATCGATTTAAAATTCTCCCTTCTACCCAACAAATCCTTCGTATAGAATTTATCGAGTCATAAAAATATGCTTGAGGTCTAATCCCTTTACTTCATTTATAAAATTCTCCAGTACAGGATATTCGGAAAATAATTGACTGGCAATAATTGTAAAAGCAATCCCTACCAAGGCGCCCCAAATATGCGCAGAATGATTCACTGTTCCTCCCTTTTTTCCTAAGAAATAAGAGATGACTAAAAACAAAATGCCAAATAAAAACCCGGGAATAAATACAGGAATAAAAAGTAGTCCGATACCCTGTAGTGGTTGAAATAAAATATAAGCAAAAACTACGGCAGATACAGCTCCTGAAGCGCCTAGACTTCTATAGTTGGATACATTTTTATATTTTATAAAATCAGGAATCACACAAAAAATTAAGGAAATTACATACAATAAAATGTAAAATGTGCCTCCATTATTTCCAAATATTTCTAGAAAAAAATGTTCCGTAGCATCGCCAAAAAGATATAAGGCATACATATTGAAAATGAGATGCATCACGTCGGCATGAATAAAACCATAACTCAAAAAACGATAGTATTGATTCGTCTCTGCAATTACTGAAGGACTAAAAATTAAATCATTCATTGCTTTTACAGAGACAAAAGACCAAATAGAAATGGCAACTGTAATAATGATGATAATGATTGTTAGGGACATGGTGGTTTTTTTTAAATGGTCAAACCTACATAAAAACTAAGAATGATGGTATTTTTCATTTCTAATAATTGTACAGGCTCTATAGATCTGTTCCGATAAAATGAGTCGGACTAATTGATGCGGAAAAACCAATTTAGAAAGACTCCATTTTGCCTGACTTCTTTTTAAAATACTTTCGTGTAAACCATACGCACCGCCGATTAGAAAGATTATATTCTTCACACTTTCGTTGGCTTTTTGTTGAATAAAATCAGCAACGTCAATGGAATTCCATTGTTTTCCATTTTCATCTAAAGCTATTAATACGTCATCTTTTTGCAATGAATTAAGTAGAGTAGCCGCTTCTTCTTTTTTTATCATCTCTTCAGCAGCTGTTGTATTTTTTGCGGAGGGAAAAATTTTCCATTCCACCGGATAATAATGCCCAATGCGTTTGGTGAAAATTTCAATTCCTACTTTTACATAAGGTTCATGCGATTTACCGATTGACCAAAAATATATTTTCATGAAAAAAAATTAGGAAAAGAATGGAAGCTAAATTAAGAAAGATAAAATTTATAAAAATAAAATGAATCCTTTTGAATAAAAGAATTTAAAACAAAATGGAAAAAGTGTGACTCAATTTTTTTTTACAAAAAATTTTTTATCCTAAAATTCTTTTTATATTTATCGATTAAACTAATTGATTACCAAAGGTTCTACTCATTTTATCATTCAATAAATTCCTTTATGAAAGAAAAAAATGTTTTTGAATCCTCATCACTTATTAATGAGGATTTAGCGCCTATTCCAATGAGAAGCCGTTCGTGGGGCACTTGGAACTACGCAGCATTGTGGATTAGCATGAGTTTATGCATACCTACTTATATGTTAGCCAGCTCTTTAATTAATGGCGGTATGAATTGGTGGCAGGCGATTCTCACCATATTTCTCGGGAACGCCATTGTATTAATTCCGATGATCTTAAATGGACGTGCGGGAACAAAATATGGAATTCCTTTTCCGGTTTTTGCAAGAGCTAGTTTCGGAACTAAAGGAGCTAACATTGCTGCGATACTTCGTGCAATTGTTGCCTGCGGATGGTTTGGTATTCAAACTTGGATTGGAGGTTTTGCTATTTATCAAATGTTGCGGTTATGGATACCCGCAATTGAAACATTGCCTCAAATATTTCCTGATTCTTTTGGTTTACAAACAGGCCCGGCCATTACCTTCTTTTTATTTTGGTTGGTAAATATGTATGTGATTTATTTGGGTGTAGAAAGTATCAAAAAATTATTGGTGTTCAAAGCCTTTTTCTTACCCATCGCGGCTTTGGCTTTATTGATCTGGGCCATTTATGCAGTGAATGGTTTGGGCCCCATTTTAGAAGAGCCCTCTCAATTCAAAACCAATCAAGAATTTTGGCATTTCTTTTTTCCTGCATTAACCGGAATGATTGGTTTTTGGGCTACGCTTTCATTGAACATTCCTGATTTTACGCGCTATGCTAAAAGTCAAAAGGCACAAGTAAACGGACAAATTATTGGTCTCGCACCTTCTATGACGATGTTTTCATTTATTGGAGTGGTGGTGACTTCAGCTACGATTATTTTGTATGGAGAAGCCATTTGGGATCCGTTAGTTTTAGCAGAAAAATTTACCGATAAATTCGTGATAACCATTGCCATGATTGCTGTAGCTATTGCTACGCTTGCCTCTAATATCGCAGCCAATATGGTAAGTCCGGCGAATGATTTTGCCAATTTAGCTCCTCGGAAAATTAACTTTCGCTTAGGTGGATACATAACCGGAATTATCGGAGTGCTTATTTTTCCTTGGAAATTAATTGCAGATCCAACGGGCTATATTTTCACTTGGCTTGTGGGTTATTCGAGTTTGTTAGGTCCTGTAGGAGGAATTATGATTGCCGATTATTATTTTATTCGCAAGCAACAATTAAATACTTCAGAATTGTATAAAGTAAAAGGTATCTATACTTTTTCTAACGGATTTAATCGCGCTGCAGTGTGGGCGCTAATTTTAGGCATTATTCCTAATATACCGGGATTTTTAATTACGGTGAAATTAATGCCCGCGGATACAGTGCCGGTATGGATCGGCCATCTTTATAATTACGCTTGGTTCGTTGGTTTCTTAGTTTCCGGATTTATTTATTGGGCCATGATGAAGAATAAAGAAGTATTTTTTGATGTACCGAAAAATGAAATTATCGAATAATCATTTTTAAAATAATTCTATTCAAAATTTTTTTTTATTATATTCATCGTTTAGAATTTTTCAATTAATGTAAATCAAATGTCAGTCTTAATTAAAAATGGAAATATAGTTACCGCAACAGATCAATATGTTGGCGATATTTTTATAGTAGGAGAAACTATTTCCGCTATCGGAAAAAATCTTTCTGTAAAAGCATATGAAGAAATCGATGCTTCGGGAATGTTGATTTTTCCCGGAGGAATAGATCCGCATGTACATTTAGAAATGCCTTTTATGGGTACATTCTCCAGCGATACACATGCCACAGGAACGAGAGCTGCATTGTTCGGAGGAACAACGACTGTTATAGATTTTGTTTTACAAAAACAAGGGCATTCACTTCATGAAGCATTAGATGAATGGAATGGAAGGGCGAAGGGAACCACTTATGGAGATTATAGTTTTCACATGGCGGTTACTGATTTTAATGAAAATACTAAGAAGGAAATCAAACAAATGATAGAGGAAGAAGGTATTACTTCTTTCAAAACATTTATGGCTTATAAAGGTGCATTGATGATTGATGATCGTCAGATGATTGCCTTGATGGAAGAAGTAAAAGAACAAGGAGGTTTGGTAACGGTACATGCCACCAATGGCGATATGATTGATTATTTGGTTCAAAAAAATAAAGAAGCCGGAAATCTTTCTCCGTTGTACCATTATTTATCACAACCGGAAGTTACCGAAGCAGAAGCTTCAGAGCGATTTGTAGATATGCTGAATTATACAGGATGTCCGGGTTATATAGTTCACATGACATGCGAAGGAGCTTTGAATGCGGTTCAAAATGCCACTCGTCGAAATCAACATTTATTTGTAGAAACTTGCATTCAATATTTAATCTTAGATGCTTCTTTGTATGAGAATGATTTTGAAGGAGCCAAATGGGTGATGAGTCCTCCGCTTCGCGAAAAGAAAGACCAGAAAGCTTTGTGGGCCGGTATTAATCAAGGTTTGGTAAATGTAGTGGCTACCGATCATTGTCCTTTTATGTGGGAGCAAAAATTGATGGGTAAAGATGATTTTTCTAAAATTCCTAATGGCCATCCGGCAGTAGAAAACAGAATAGAATTATTGTATAGTGAAGGAGTATCGAAAGGAAAAATTTCATTGAATAAATTCGTTGAAGTGTCAAGTACAAATGCCGCAAAAATATTTGGTATGTTCCCTAAAAAAGGAACCATCGCTCCGGGTAGTGATGCAGACCTAATAATTTTTGACCCAAATGAAAAACATTCCTTATCTTCCAAAACCCATCACATGAACGTAGATTATTCAGGATACGAAGGAATGGAATTAACGGGAAAAGTGAAAACAGTTTTACTAAGAGGAAAAGTTGCTATTGAGGATAATGAATGCAAGGTGGAAAAGGGGTTTGGAGAGTTTGTGAGAAGAGGAGGAGTTTGGAAATAAGTTGAGAGTTTAGAGTTATGAGTTTAGAGTTATGATTATTAATCCTATTTAAAAATCATGAAACAATCGAATAGTATAGTTGGAAAAAAATCCTATTTATTCGCTCTAGAAATTGTACAAGTTTATAAAATGCTGGTAGAAGAAAAAAAAAGAATTTGTACTCTCTAAACAACTTTTGCGCTGCGGAACATCAATTGGAGCAAATGTGCATGAAGGGTTAGGTAGTGAATCGAAAAAAGATTTTATTCATAAACTTTCAATATCGCTTAAGGAATCAAAAGAGACATCCTATTGGTTAAATCTTTTAAAGGATAGCCAATATATTTCTTCTGAACAATTTCATAAGTTGAATCTTGATTGTAATGAAATAATTAAAATATTAAGTAGCATTATTTTAACAACCAAACAACGATATTTAATTTAGTTATGAGTTTAGAGTTATGAGTTTAGAGTCAAACTGTCATAATTCACCACTCATAACCCATAACTCATAATTCATAACTCATAATTCATAACTCATAACTCATAACTCAAAACTCTAAACTCATCTCATGCCAAGAATTATTAAATCCGGTCTTATCCAAATGTCTCTTCCAAAAACTGAAGGGGAAGGAACTATAGAAGAAATCAAAGAAGCAATGTTTCAAAAACATATTTCTTATATCGAGGATGCAGGAAAACAAGGAGTGCAAATATTGTGCTTACAAGAAATTTTTAATACACCTTATTTTTGTCCGGGTCAAGATAAAGCTTGGTATGCCTCAGCAGAACCTGTGCCCGGACCTACTACTGAGCGATTAGCCGAGTATGCCAAAAAATATAGTATGGTGATCATCGCACCGGTGTATGAAAAAGAACAAGCAGGATTTTTGTACAATACTGCCGCAGTAATTGATGCGGACGGAACTTATTTAGGAAAATATCGTAAGAATCATATTCCTCACACTACCGGATTTTGGGAAAAGTTTTTCTTTAAACCCGGGAACTTAGGCTATCCTGTATTTCAAACAAAATACGCCAAAGTAGGTGTATATATTTGTTATGATCGTCATTTCCCTGATGGAGCAAGAATCTTAGGTTTGAATGGTGCCGAGATTGTGTACAATCCTTCCGCTACAGTTACCGGATTATCTCAGTATTTATGGAAATTAGAACAACCCGCCCATGCCGCTGCCAATGGCTATTTCATGGGATGTATCAATAGAGTAGGAGAAGAAAAACCATGGAATCTTGGTAAATTTTACGGAACTTCTTATTTTGTAGATCCGCGCGGACAAATAATTGCAGAAGGTTCAGAAGATAATGATGAATTAGTAGTGGCAGAATTTGATTTGGATATGATTGAAACCGTTAGAAATACTTGGCAATTTTTCCGCGACCGTCGCCCTGAAACTTATGGAAAATTAGTAGAGCTGTAACTTCCCCATTCTAACAATCAAAATTTTATACTGCATTTGATATGCATTATTTATCACCATAAATAATATGTAATGCCCATTACTAACAATCGCCTTTCTGAACAACAATATGCTGAAAATTTCAGCGAGATACATCCGCCGTTTGATAATACCAGCGCGGCTTTGGTAGAAGCCAATCGTTGTCTTTTTTGCTACGATGCACCTTGTATAAAAGGTTGCCCAACGAGTATAAATATTCCAAAATTTATCAAACAAATCACTACTGATAATATCAAAGGATCGGCACATACCATTTTTGTGTCGAATATTTTTGGTGGTGCTTGTTCACGAGTTTGTCCGGTAGAAAAATTGTGCGAAGGAAATTGCGTATATAATTTATTGGAAGAAAAACCGATTGAGATTGCTCGTTTGCAAAGATGGGCAACCGACAAAGTGATTGCAGATAAAGTGCAATTATTTGATAGAAAAGAAGTAGCTCCAGAAAATAAAAAGCGTGTGGCTATTGTAGGCGCAGGTCCGGCCGGGCTTTCATGTGCACATGTGCTCGCACGCGAAGGTATTGATGTGACTGTTTTTGAAAAAGAGAGCAAAGGTGGAGGGTTGATGACTTATGGAATTGCCGCGTATAAAGTCACTCCAAATTTTTGCGAAGAAGAGGTGGATTATATTACGGGTATTGGTGGTATTGATATTAAGTATAATCATTCCTTAGGTAAAGATGTAACATTAGAACAATTGCAAAATGATTATGATGCGGTTTATCTCGGATTAGGTGTCGGTCTTGCAAATCGTTTAAATATTCCGGGCGAAGATTTGGATGGAGTAAAAGACGCGATCAGTTTTATTTATGATATTCGTACGCAATCTTATTCCAATATTCCTGTCGGAAATAGAGTGGCCGTAATCGGTATGGGAATGACCGCAATTGATGCCGCTACTCAATCTAAGCGTTTGGGAGCACAAGAAGTTACGATGGTGTATAGACGCAGTGAGGCAGAAAAAAATTGTACGCAAGTTGAATTAGATATTGCCAAATTGGATGGTTGTCAATTTTTATGGCTCGCAGCCCCTAAAGAAATTTTAGGAGAGAATGGAAAAGTAACAGCTCTGGTTTGTGATGTAATGAAATTAGGGACTCCCGATTATTCAGGGAAACCTGCACCCATAGCGACCGGAGAAACTGTAACACTTGAAGTTGATATGGTTATTAAAGCTACCGGACAAAGTCCTTTTATAGATTTAATTACTGCAAATGGATTAGAAAATAATAAAGGAAAAATTTTAGTAAAAGATAAATCAGCAACTAACCAAGTAGCTGTTTTCGCAGGTGGGGATTGTGTAAATGGTGGTAAAGAAGTCGTTGATGCCGTACAAGCAGGGAAGGATGGAGCCAAAGCAATTTTGGAATATTTAGAACTATGAATTGAGTGAAATTATAAATGTTGAATTGTGAATGTTGAATTTGAAGTCAAGAATTTGAGAAATTTTTTCTTCCCAAGTCGCTAAGGAGCAAAGGGGAAGTAATAAAAATTAATTACTTAAAGAATGGCTTATGACAGAAAATGAAATAGCAAGCTAACTTATTTAAAGTTAACTGATTTGAAATTGGGATTATTAGTCAATTTTAATGTTGCGCTTATGAAAGAAGGTATTCATAGAGTAGTTAATAAGTTATAATACGGTTTCTCGCAAAGATGCCAAGAAGCTAAGGCGCTAAGAAAATTGCGTCTTCTTCACTCTGCGTCTTTGCGAGAAAAAAGGTCAATTAAATAAAATGATAAGCGAATGAATATAAAAAAGAATTTCTGGCAAAGATGCCAAGTAGCAAGGGCGCCAAGAACTTTGCGTCTTCTTCACTCTGCGTCTTTGCGAGAAAAAATTATAACGAAAATATAAATCTAAACTAACATTTAACATCTAACATTCAACATAACTGCCATGCCTTCATTACAATCAAACTTTTTAGGAATAAAATCACCAAACCCTTACTGGTTAGCATCTGCGCCACCAACGGATAAAAAAATAAATGTACTTCGTGCATTCGAAGCAGGCTGGGGCGGAGTAGTATGGAAGACCTTGGGATCGCAAGTAAAAAATGTTTCGTCAAGATATTCCGCTCTAAATTATAACGGCCAAAGAGCCGTTGGTTTTAATAATATAGAATTAATTTCAGATAGACCACTGGATATTAATTTAAAAGAAATCAGAGAAGTATTGAGAGAATTTCCAGATCGTGCGATGGTTGTGTCTTTGATGGCGGATAATGATAGAAACAGTTGGCACGAGCTCATAAAAAAAGTGGAAGACACCGGCGCGCATGGTTTTGAATTGAATTTCGGTTGTCCGCACGGAATGACTGAAAGAGGAATGGGTGCTTCAGTAGGACAAGATCCTGAAATAGCAAAGATGGTGGTAGAGTGGGTGATGGAAGCCGCACACATTCCGGTAATTACCAAACTCACGCCCAACGTGCATTCTGTAGTTCCGACAGGAAAAGCAGTGGTGGAAGCAGGTACCAATGCACTCTCATTAATTAATACGATTCAATCTGTAACCGGAATTGATTTAGATACCTTAGTGCCTAATCCTTATGTGGGAGGTAAAAGTGTTTTTGGAGGTTATTGCGGCCCCGCAGTAAAGCCAATCGCTTTGAAATTTTTGGCCACCATTTCTCAAAACGAAGTGACCAATAAAGTACCCGTTTCGGGTATTGGAGGAATCAGTACTTGGCAAGATGCTGCAGAATTTATGTTGCTCGGAGCAAGTAATGTTCAAGTTTGTACCGCTGCGATGACACATGGTTTTAGAATCATTGAAGATCTTTGTGAAGGATTATTGAATTGGATGGATGAAAAGGGATATGAAACCATTTATGATTTTATTGGTAAGTCAGTACCGACTTTAACTCAGTGGGAAAAATTGGATATCAATTATCATCATGTGGCGAATATTGATCAAGATAAATGTATTCATTGCGGGCTTTGTTACATTGCTTGTGAAGATACATCGCATCAATCCATCAGCATTACGACAGGTAAACCTTATAATACTTATGCAATAAAAGAGGAAGAATGCGTGGGTTGTAATCTTTGTCAAATTGTTTGTCCGGTAGAAAATTGTATCACGATGGTAGAGCAGAGAGTAGCGCCTGAATACGTGAACTGGATTGATTATCAGCGTTTGGGCATGCCGTTAAACGACCATTAATTTTATCCGATTTTTAATTGCTGAAAGAAATCTTTCTCTTCTATTTCGCTCACAGCGCCGGGCGGTAGATTTCCTAATTGAACATCCTCAATACTGATGCGAATCAGTCGTTTACATCTGTGATGTAAAGCACCAACCATTTTTCGTACTTGATGATATTTTCCTTCATAGAGTGCGATGGTAAGCCAAGTATGCGGTCCAAATTGATTGGTATTTTTTATAAAAGAATATTTTTTTTCAGCATCTTTTATGATCTCAACTTCGCAAGGCGGAGTGGTATAAAAGGTATTTTCCGAAACGCGAAATGATATGCCTTTTTGCAATTTTTCTAAATTCTCTTTGCTTAAAATTTTATTTACTTGTACCAAATAAACTCGTTTGTGTGGAATGCCGCTTGAAAATAAAAGTTTGGTGATTTTTTTATTGGTTGTCAATAATAATAATCCTTCAGAATGATTGTCTAATCTGCCGATAGCATGAGTTCCCGGCGGAAATTCAAAATCCAAATCGCCCAATAAACGAACCTGATGCGGGCTCACAAATTGCGAAACCATATTGTAAGGTTTGTGAACCAAAAAATATCGATGCGGTAATGCTGATTCAGAAATCATACAACGAAAGTAAAGGTAAATGTGTTGAAAGAGTTTTACTTTTACCGTCAAAATAATAGCAAGGCATGATAAAAATGGGTGAATACAATGTGATGAAAGTTTTTAGAGAAAAATCCATGGGAGTTTTTTTGGATGATGGCGCAGAAGGTATTTTATTGCCTATGCGATTTGTACCGCGCGGCACTGAAATCGGTGATGAGATTGAAGTGTTTTTGTATCACGATGGAGAAGACAGGCCGATTGCTACCACTCAAAAACCTTTAGGAGTATTAGGCGATATTGTAAAATTAAAAGCGGTGAGTGTAACACATCAAGGCGCATTTTTAGATTGGGGATTGATGAAAGATTTATTTGTGCCCAAATCTAAAATTAGGAATTTCATGGTGCCGAATGGAGAATATTTGGTAAAAATTGTGTTGGATGAACAGACAGGACGATTGGCTGCTACCGAAAAATTAGAACCTTATTTGTCTAATGAAGAATTAACCGTACATGAAAAAGAAGAAGTAGATCTGATCGTCTATCGTGAAACTGACATTGGTTATGAAGTCATCATCAACAAACAACACAAAGGCATTTTGCATTTCAATGAAGTTTATAGAAACATTGCTATCGGCGATCAGTTCAGAGGGTTTATAAAAGATATTTTACCTGATAATAAAATCAATGTAGCCGCCGGAAAGATAGGCTACACAAGGGTTGAAGATGAATCAGAAAAAATTCTTCGATTACTCAAAGAAAACAATGGTTATTTACCTTATCATGATAAATCTTCTCCTGAAGAAATTTATTCCTTCTTTGCCATGAGCAAAAAAACATTTAAAATGGTGATAGGCAAATTGTATAAAAATCGTCAGATTATTTTTACCAAAACGGGGATTCAATTGATCGAAGACGATGCGGAATAATTGGTTCGCCGTTAAAAGTTCCTAAGGGTACAATATTTTTTTTCCTTTTTCCATTTCTTCTTTAAAATAAAGCCAATGCTACCACAATTTATAGGTGTTGATTACGATATTTCCAATCCTTTTCTGTACATTTGAATTTCAAATTTTCTCGTATGGTTTTAAGTGTAAAAATGGTGTTGAATAGGGCTTTCCTAATAACATTGTTTATTGTTTCTTCCCTTTCTTTATTGGCTCAGCCACCGGGTCCGCCGGAAGGCGATTGTTTTGGTAGTGATCCTATGGACGAATGCCCAATCGATGGAGGTGTAGGAGCTTTATTGATAGTAGGAGTGGGTTACGGAATTAAAAAAGTGAGAGAATCTCGGATTAAATCCATTTCAACAACTAACTAAATGAATTTATAAATTGATTGAAACAAGGATGTATTTGGCTTGTGAAAAATTGATTGTAGATTATTTATTTCAATAAGAAAAAAATGTGGTCAAAGAATTTCGCGAGAATTCAAAATAAAATAAAAAGAAACTTATTTTCAATAATAGGTATTGGCGTTACAATAGTTTTATTTTCTGCGTGTACGCCTTCCCGTAAGTATATCCTTTTTCAAGACATTCCTAACGATACCACGCTCACGAATTTAGTTTCCAAAAACTGGGAACCATTGATACAAAAAGGGGATGTACTTACTATTACCGTCGCCAGTTTAAGCCCCGAGAATACAGTTTTATATAATGTGCCACCTAATGTGATTGCAGGAAAGCCGGGCTATTGGGTAGATGAAATGGGAACGATTGAATTTGTAAAATTAGGGCGTATACAAGTTGCCGGACTTACAATAAAACAGTTAAAAGATTTATTAGAAAAAAAATTACAACCTTATTTATCCCAAAATATTGTTTCTATTGGTTTTCAAAATCGTCATGTCACGCTCATCGGTGCATCATCTCCTAAAATAATTCCTTTAGAAGATAACAATATGACTCTTTTAGATGCTTTAGCTGTTGGTGGAAATAGTGAAGATATGAGCACGGATAATATTTTGGTCATTCGGGAAAACGGGAATGACCGAGATTTTAAAAGAATCAATCTTACCGATAAATCAGTGTTCTATTCACCTTATTTTTATCTTCAACCCAACGATATCATTTATATAGAATCTAATCCTAAAAAAGCGGCTAATACAATTCAAATTATTTCGTATGTTACAACGGGAATTACGTTTATTATATTCCTTATGGATCGGGTTTTTAGATAAATAAAACTATTTGCTTACTGATGGATGAAGATCAATTTTTTAAGGAGCGAGCTGACTCGAATATTATAAAGCAAGTTATTTATAAATACATGCCTTATTGGCCTTTATTTGTAATAAGCGTTGGTATTTCTTTGGCCATTACTTATATCAATTTACGCGCACAAATTCCCACGTATGTTGCTACAGCAAAGGTTTTGCTGAAAGATCCCAACAAAGGCGGCGGCGATTCAAAAGTATTGGATGCATTAAATATTTTTTCCGAAAAAAAAATAGTGGATAATGAAATTGTGGCTTTGCAATCTAAGGATATGATGGCCGAAGTAGTGCAAGAATTAGGTTTGTATGCGGAGGTCTTCAATAAAGGGAATGTACAAATAGAAGAATTGTATCAAGAAAATTCTCCGGTAACTTTTTTAGCCATCGATAAAGAACATTTCAATTTATATGGCACTTATTTCTTCTCGATAGATTGGAATCGCCAAACCATCACTATTGATAGGAAAAAAGTGCCCTTCAATTCTGTGTTTCAAATTAATGGAACTTCATTGACTTTTGTGATGAATGAAGCCTATAATAAAAATGCGGTTGGTAAAAATTTTTATGTAGTTTTTTCTCCTCCTTATAGCGTGGCAGGCCGTTTGGTAAGCAATTTGAAAATCACTCCCTATTCCTATTCCTCTACCATTTTAAATGTAAATATGACCACGACCGTTCCTGAAAAAGCGAAGGACGTGCTGAAATATTTATTTATTTATTACAATAAAGATGCAGTAGAAGATAAAAATGAAATTGCCGATAAAACAGTCAATTTTATTGATGATCGATTAGGTTTGGTAACACGACAATTAGATAGTGTAGAAAGAAATATTGCAGCTTACCAAGCTCGAGAATCTGTGGTGGACTTGGGAAGCCAAGCCAGCACTTATTTTGATAAGGTAAGTGAATTAGACCAACAAAATAGTGAGGTAGACCTTAAATTAGAAGTATTACAATCAGTTCAAAATTATGTGAAGAGTAGGGGCAATAATCAATCGGTGGTTCCTTCTTTAAATTTGTTGTCGGATCCGATGTTGCCGAGTTTATTAGATAAATTGAATACCGTTCAACTGCAGATAGAACAATTACAAAGTGTTACCGGTGAAAAAAATGATGCTTTAATTTCGGCCAATAAAACCGCTAATTCAATTAGAAAAGATATCAACGAAAACCTCAGCAGTATTCGAAAAAATTTACTTACTTCCAAACAACATATCAATAGCCAAATTTCAGAAAGTGATCAATTGCTAAAACAAATTCCTGAAAAGCAAAGAGTGTATTTAGATATCACTCGACAGCAGGCGATAAAAAATAATATTTATACTTTTCTTCTTCAAAAGCGGGAAGAAACCGCCATTTCCTCTGCTTCAACAACTCCGGATTTAAAAGTAATTGAAACTCCTTCTTCTTATGGTCCGGTAACTCCGGTGGCTAAAAGTTTTTATTTGACGGGATTGATCATAGGCTTGATGGTAGCGGCTTTTATAGTTTTAATTAAAGAGTTTTTTACCAAAAATGTACTGTTCAGATCGGAAATAGAAAATACCATTAAAGCTCCTTTTGTGGGAGAATTGATCCAAGTACCCAATAATGAAGCGATCGTAATTAGAGACGGGAAAAGTTCGGTTGTGGCTGAGCAATTTAGAACCATCAGAACCAACTTAGGTTTTATGGGTTTTAATAATCAGAAAAAAGTATTGCTGGTTACTTCTACAGTTTCGGGCGAAGGTAAAAGTTTTGTGTCTTTGAATTTAGCCATTAGCGTTACGCTTACCGGTAAGAAAGTAGCGGTAATGGAAATGGATTTAAGAAAACCGAAATTAAGTGCGACTTTAAATTTAAATAAAAAACCGGGCATTTCTAACTATTTGGTAGGGAAAGCCACCATTGATGAAATATGCAAGGATACAGGGATTGCAGGCCTCACGTTAATATCTGCGGGTGATACACCTCCCAATCCTTCAGAATTAATTTCGAGCGATAAGATGTATGAATTAATGACCGAATTGAAATCGCGTTTCGATTATATCATCATGGATACTGCTCCCGTTTCGCCGGTTACTGATGCACAATTATTACAGGTTCATGCAGACTTAAATATGTTTGTAATTCGCCATGGCGTTACACCTCGCAATTTATTGTCTATGGTTCAATCTATGAATCAACAAAAGAAATTTAAAAACATGTGCATAATATTCAACGGTATTAAACCTCGTGGATTTAATATTTACGGATATAATTTGGGTGGATATGGAAACGGTTACGGGTATGGCTACGGTTATGGCTATACCTATGGAAGCGAATATGCTAAAGGTTATTTTGATCAGGATAAAAAGAGTGTATCCTCATTTATAAAAAAGATTTTTAAATCCTAAAATGACAATTTAAAATGGGATCCATTCAATTGCCTTACTTCCATTTTATGTGACTGAGGTTAGCGAAGCTATATCCTTTTCTGAAAAAAATGTAAACAATTTATATCATTCCACTTAAAATAAATAAAGGCTTTGGATCAGTTAAAAATGGATTGGTATGCAGTTTATACCAGACCGCGATGGGAAAAAAAAGTTGCTTCACTTTTAGAAGAAGCGGGGGTGGAGTATTATTGCCCGATCACTAAAGTAACACGCCAATGGAGCGATCGGAAAAAAGTAATTCTGGAACCGGTTTTCAAAGGTTATGTTTTTGTACGTTTAGTAGAATCAAAAAAATGGGAGATCAAAAATGTTCCGGGCATTCTCAATTTTGTGTATTGGTTGGGCAAGCCTGCAATAGTTCGAGAGTCGGAGATCTTAACTATAAAAAAATTCTTGAACGAATTTTCTGATGTACAAATTACGCAAAACGTATTAGCCGTAAAATCTAAAGTAAGAGTGAAACAAGGGCTGCTCATGAATTACCACGGAATTATTATAGAAATATTAGGTAGCCAAGCAGTAGTACAAATTGATAGTCTGGGAATTCAACTCAGCGCGCATTTCGACAAAAAAAATCTTGAAATTTTATAATCGTATAAAAATTTTTCTTTGAATTTTACTGACAAAATTTATATCGCCGGACATCGCGGATTAGCCGGCAGCGCGATCTTCAGGCTATTGCAAAAAGAAGGCTATACCAATTTGGTGTATCGCACTTCTCAAGAATTAGATTTAAGAAATCAAAATGCTGTGGCGGATTTTTTTGAAAAAGAAAAACCGGAGTATGTTTTTCTATCCGCAGCAAAAGTGGGTGGAATCTACGCCAATAAAGAGTTTCCTGCATCATTTATTTACGATAATTTGTGTATTCAGAATAATGTAATTCATCAATCTTATACAAATGGAGTGAAAAAATTACTTTTCTTGGGCAGTAGTTGTATTTATCCAAAGTTGTCAGCGCAGCCTATTAAAGAAGCATATTTACTGAGCGGATTTTTAGAGCCAACCAACGATGCATATGCCATTGCAAAAATTGCGGGAATCAAAATGTGTCAATCGTATCACAAACAATACGGGAGTAATTTTATCAGCGCGATGCCTACCAATTTGTATGGACCCGGAGATAATTACGATTTAAAAAATTCACATGTACTGCCTGCTTTGATTCGCAAATTTCATGAAGCAAAATTGAATGATGCACCCACCGTAACTGTGTGGGGTACAGGAAATCCTCGAAGAGAATTTTTACATTCAGATGATTTAGCTGCGGCTTGTTTATTTTTAATGACGCATTACAACGAACCCGAAATTGTAAATATTGGAGTAGGAAAAGATATTTCTATCGGTGAAATGGCAAAAATGATTCAACAAATAGTTCGATATAAAGGCGAGATTATTTTTGATACTTCCATGCCCGACGGTACTTTTCAAAAAGTGCTGGATGTGAGTAAAATCAATACTTTGGGATGGCAGGCACAAATTGGTTTTGAAGAAGGAGTTCGGAAAACTTATGAAATATATCAAGAACTTGCCACTCTTTAGTTTATAGAAATTCTATCCTTTTTTTATTGCACAAAAAAATTCTTTTATTAACCCTTCGAACTTTTTCAGCCACAGGCGGCATTGAAAAAGTTAGTAGAGTAGTAGGCAAAGCTTTGACAGAAATGGAAGCTGCTTCCGTGCAAATTTTTTCGATGTGGGATGGAATGTATGATGCAGATGAAAAATATTTTTCTAAAAACATTTTTAAAGCTTTTGGAGGCAAACGAATTTCTTTTATTGCTGAAGCTGTTAAAAAAGGAATTAAAAGTGATGTTGTAATTCTTACGCACATCAATTTAATTTCTGTAGGAAGAATGATCAAATATTTTTCTCCCAAAACAAAAATAATATTGATCGCCCACGGTATTGAAGTGTGGGCGCCACTTCTACGCGGTTCAAAAAAAAGAGCCTTACAAAAAATAGATCAAATTATTGCGGTAAGTAAACACACAAAAAATATTTTACTGCAAGAAAATAAAATTGCTGCAAACAAAATTACCGTCATTAATAATTGCCTTGATCCATTTTTACCCGAACCAATTTTGGGTGAAAAGGATGGTGAATTACTATCCAAATATCAACTTCAAAAAGAAGATTTTATTTTGATGACGCTCACCAGATTATCATTTACCGAAAAAAATAAAGGGTATGAAAAAGTGATGGAAGTACTACAAGAAATGTTGCCAAACTATCCGCATCTAAAATATCTTTTAGCAGGAAAATATGATGCGGAAGAAAAAATTGCGAATTGAAAATTTGATCGAGCAATATCAATTGCATGGTAAAATAATTCTTACAGGATTTATTGCTGACGAAGATTTGGTGGGGCATTATAACCTCGCTGATGTCTATATTATGCCGAGTGAAAAGGAAGGATTCGGGATTACTTTTATTGAGGCGCTATATTACCGAAAGCCTGTAATAGCGGGCAATACAGATGGTTCGGTAGATGCATTGTTGAATGGACAATTAGGGCAATTAATTGATCCGAATAACAAGGAAGAAATAAAACAAGCCGTCAAGAACATTATCCATCAACCGGAAAAATATATTCCTAATCAACCATTATTGATGGAACATTTCAGCTATCCTGTTTATCAAAAAAAATGGGAAAAGATAATTCATGAATAACGAACAAACCATTCCAATAGATTTGCCTGAAGAGGATACCCAATGGGATTTGGTAATAGAACCGCGTGCCCATTTATTTGATCTTAAATTAAAAGAGGTTTGGAAATATCGCGATCTCATCATTCTCTTTGTTCGCCGTGATTTTGTAGCGTCTTTTAAGCAAACCATTTTGGGTCCTTTGTGGCATTTTATCCAACCGATATTTACCACCATCATGTTCCTTTTTATCTTCGGAAAAATTGCGAACATCCCTACAGATGGGATTCCGCCGGTACTTTTTTATATGAGCGGAATTGCTATTTGGAATTATTTCAGTGTGTGTTTAACTGCTACCAGCAATACTTTCGTGGCCAATGCAGGCATCTTTGGAAAAGTGTATTTCCCGCGATTGGTAATTCCTATAAGTCAAGTGATGAGTAATTTGGTAAAATTTGCCATTCAGTTTTTATTGCTTTTGGTGGTGATGATTTATTATGGAATCACTCTGCAACAATTTCATTTTGGAATTTCGTGGTTATTAATTCCATTGTTGGTTGTAATGATGGCCGGGCTGGGTTTAGGTTTAGGAATTATCATAAGTTCTGTAACTACCAAGTACCGCGATTTCACGGTGCTGTTAGGTTTTGCGGTTCAATTATTAATGTATGCCACGCCTGTAGCGTATCCGCTAAGTTTTCTTAAAGATAAATCCTATGCACATTGGATCGCATGGAATCCGTTATCACCAATCGTGGAAGCATTTCGATATGCATTATTCGGTAGCGGTACAGTTAGTATTCAAGGGTTATTGTACAGTGGCGCTTTTATTTTAGTTTCATTATTTATTGGAACGATTGTTTTCACGAAAGTAGAGAGAAGTTTTATGGATACGGTGTGAGGAGTTAAGAGTGTAGAGTGTAGAGTGTAGAGTGGTGAGTTATGAAGTTTCTCGCAAGGCCGCATATTCCTAAATACTAAAATTTTGTCAGCCTGAGCTCGTCGAAGGCGGGTTAGCTAGTAGGTTAATTTCTAATACCTCGGGTTCGACGGGCTCACCCTGACACGGAAAAGGAATGGGCGGTTTGAAAAGGTTGAAAAGAAAATATTTATAGAATTGTTCGAATTTCTAAATATCAAAATTTTGTCAGCCTGAGCTCGTCGAAGGCGGGTTAGCTAATAGGTTCATTTCTAATACCTCGGGTTCGACGGGCTCACCCTGACACGGAAAAGGAATAGGCGGTTTGAAAAGGTTGAAAAGAAAATATTTGTAGAATTGTTCGAATTTCTAAATACCAAAATTTTGTCAGCCTGAGCTCGTCGAAGGCGGGTTATTAAGGAAACACAAAACGTTTACCTAAAGAATCTCGATGAAAACTTATTATGTGTATATTTTATTGTGTTCAGATAATAGTTATTATACAGGAGTAACTAACAATCTTAATCGACGTGTGGGCGAGCATTTTGATTCTTTTGGACAAAATACTTACGTCTCGAAACGTTTGCCTGCAAAGTTGGTTTATAGTATTGCCTGCCATGATATAAAACAAGCAATCGCGTTTGAAAAACAAATAAAAGGTTGGACAAGAAAGAAGAAGATAGCATTGATCAACGAGGATTGGGAAGAATTAAAAGAGTTGGCAAAAAGTTATAGTAAAAAATAATTTCTACAGATATTTTTTCCACCAAGCGTGTATAGTGTCAGACTGAGCTCGTCGAAGTCGGGTTGATTAAGAAAATAAATTCTGCCACCTCGGGTTCGACGGGCTCACCCTGACACGGAAAAGGAATAGGCGGTTTGAAAAGGTTGAAGAGAATATAATTACTGAAACGTGCTAATTCCTAAATACTAAAATTTTGTCAGCCTGAGCTCGTCGAAGGCGGGTTAGATAGTAGGTTCATTTCTAATACCTCGAGTTCGACGGGCTCACCCTGACACGGAAAAGGAATAGGCGGTTTGAAAAGGTTGAAGAGAATATAATTACTGAAACGTGCTAATTCCTAAATACTAAAATTTTGTCAGCCTGAGCTCGTCGAAGGCGGGTTGATTAAGAGAATAAATTCTGCCACCTCGGGTTCGACGGGCTCACCCTGACAATGCAAACAGATGGGCAGTTTGAAAAGATTGAAGAGAATATAATTACTGAAACGTGCTAATTCCTAAACACCAAAATTTTGTCAGCCTGAGCTCGTCGAAGGCGGGTTGATTAAGAGAATAAATTCTGCCACCTCGGGTTCGACGAGCTCACCCTGACAACAATTAAAACATCAATGAAAAAATCAGCAAAAAAAATCTACGGTGAATTAAAAAAAATGCTGAAGAGCAACCGTTCAGGTTTTATAAAAAAATTAAAGAATGAAATTCCGGAATTCAAAGTGGTATTGGATGTGGGCACTTTTACCGGAAAAGTGATTGATGAAATTCTGGCTATCAATGGTGATATTCATTTCCACGCATTCGAACCATTTAGCGGTTCTTTTGAAATTCTTACTTCCAAATATTGTGCTGCAAAAAACATCACCTTAAATCATTGTGCGGTTTCTGATCAATCGGGTACACATTCTTTTCATATCAATTCATTCAAAGAAACCAATTCGTTATTGGAAAGCGCCGCTGTAAGTGATTTGATTGATGGCTATACAAAAGAAGAAAAAACAGAAGAGGTCGCCGTAATTACGATTGATGAATATTGCGTCAATAAAAATATTTCTTACCTCGACTTTATAAAAATAGATACACAAGGCAATAGTTACCATGTTTTGAAAGGCATGGAAAATTCATTAAAAAATAAAAAAGTAAAGTATCTCTATGTAGAAGCGGAATTTATAGAAATGTATAAAGGCGAAAAATTATTTTCTGAGATTGAAACTTTAATGCGTTCTCACGGTTATGCGATTTTGGGATTGTACAATATGAATGAAGTAAATGGAAAATTGGCGTGGTGTGATGTGCTGTTCGGGAGGAGTTGAGAGTTTAGAATTATGAGTTATGAGTTTTTAGGTGTGTTGAATGCTAAATGTTGAATGATCTGTGAGTGGTGAGTGGTGGAAGAGTGGTGGCTTTATATCCGTCATTGCGAGGCACGAAGCAATCTCATGTTTGGTTTCTCGCAAAGCCGTAAAGTTTTAAAGCCGCAAGTAGAATCTTCCATTCAACATTCCCAAAGGGGTCCTTCGGACAACATTTAAAATAATTTTTCCCTTCGCTCCTTGGCGTCTTTGCGAGAAATAATCGTCATTGCGTGTTAAAGTGGTGAGTGGTGGAAGGGTGGTGAGAGAGTGGTGAATGAGTTGTTATTGAATAGTTTTTTAGTTTTACATAATTACTTTATTTTCTTTTCCAAAAGAATATTTATGAAAAATGGGCCATTAATGAATAAGAGTTTTGATTTTGCAAAAGAGATTGTGAGGACTTACCAATTATTAGTTGAGAGTAAGAAGGAATATATTTTAAGCAAACAACTTCTAAGATGTGGCACCTCAATTGGAGCTATGATTAGAGAAGCACAAAATGCCGAAAGCAATTTGGATTTTATTCATAAATTAGCCATCGCGCAAAAAGAATGTGGCGAAACAATTTATTGGTTAGATTTAATGCACGAGACCGGTTATTTCCCCAATGAAAATTACCTTAATCTTAAATCAGCTGCCAGCGAATTAGCGCGTATTCTTAAAAGTGCCATCGTAACATCAAAAAGTAAATTGAAAAAATAGACCCACAACCCACAACTCTTCCACAACTCACAATTCTTTCACACAACTCACCACTCTCACACCACTCTTCCACCACTTCTCAAAAATGTCCAACACTGTAATAAAAGTAGAATCTCTTTCCAAACAATATCGACTCGGAAATGTAGGCCTCGGCTCATTTGGGGCAGATATCAATCGTTGGTATCAAACGCGTGTGAGAGGAAAGGAAGATCCTTATTTAAAAATAGGGGAAGAAAACAATCGTGAAGTAAAAGGCTTGAGTGAATATGTATGGGCATTACGAGATATTAATTTTGAAGTGAAGCAAGGTGAAGTGTTGGGTATTATTGGTAGAAATGGTGCCGGAAAATCTACTCTCTTAAAAATATTGAGTCGTACTACGGCACCCACCACCGGACAAATAAAAATAAAAGGCCGAGTAGCCAGTTTATTGGAAGTAGGTACCGGCTTTCATCCTGAATTGACGGGTCGTGAAAATATTTTTTTAAACGGTGCCATTCTCGGCATGACCAAAAATGAAATCAAAAGTAAGTTTGATGAGATCGTAGATTTTGCCGGCGTAGATAGATATGTAGATACTCCCGTAAAAAGATATTCTTCCGGAATGTACGTGCGGCTTGCCTTTGCGGTTGCCGCTCATTTAGAACCTGAAATATTAATTGTGGATGAAGTGCTGGCGGTGGGGGATATAGAGTTTCAGAAAAAAGCGATTGGGAAGATGAAAGATGTGAGCCAGGGGCAGGGGAGAACGGTTTTGTTTGTGAGTCATAATATGACAGCGATAAAAAATTTGTGCAATAGTTCTTTGTTGTTGGTAAATGGAAAGATGCAAAATAAGGGGGAAACTTCTAAAATTATCGATGAATATCTGATAGTAAATAAAATCGATAGCCCTCAAATAAAGGAATACCAATCATTTGAAGAGGCGCCCGGCAACGATTTGATAAGAATGAAGAGGATGGCAGCTGTTCCAATAATTGAAAAAGATACGGATATAATAACTGTAAATAACCCGGTAAATATTGAATTTGAATTTTGGAATAAAATTAAGGATAAATCAATTAATCTTAGCCTTCATCTTTTTAATGGAAAAGGTGAATGTATTTTTAATGCTACTACGGAATCAAAATATATCACAGAAGATATTTACAAAGGAATATGTCATATTCCCGCCCCTTTCCTAAATGATGACTTTTACACCGTTTCTATAATGGTAGTTGCAGAAAGTTCTTATGCAATCTGCAGTTTTGAAAATGTGGTTTCTTTCGAAATTGTTGAAGACAGGCGAGCAAGTGGATGGCATGGAAAAAGGCCTGGTTTTGTACGGCCGGCACTTAATTTTACTTTTCAAAAATGGATATGATTCCTGTAACCAAAACTTTCTTGCCTCCACAAGAAGAATATAATGCCGTTCTTAAAAGAGCGTGGGATAATCAATGGCTGACTAATCGGGGAGAGTTAGTACTGGAATTAGAAGAAAAACTGAAATCGTTTTTAGATGTGTCTAACCTGATACTTACTACCAACGGCACATTACCTCTTCAAATTGCGCTCAAAGCCCTGGGAATATCCGGTGAGGTTATAACTACACCGTTTAGCTATGTTGCCACAACGGCCGTAATTGTTTGGGAAAATTGTACACCGGTTTTTGTAGATATCGATCCTGAATTTTTGACCATTGATGAAACAAAAATTGAAGCTGCTATAACTTCCAAGACACAGGCTATTTTGGCTACTCATGTTTTTGGCAACCCTTGTAATGTAACAGCAATAGACGCAATAGCAAAAAAGTATAATCTTAAAGTTATTTATGATGCTGCGCATTGTTTTGGGGTGAAATATGAAGGCAAATCTATCTTTGAATACGGGGATGTGAATACTTGCAGTTTTCACGCTACCAAAATTTTTCATACGGGAGAAGGTGGGATGATAGTTTGTAAAAACAGGGATCTTTACGACCGCTTTTACTATCATCATAATTTTGGCCACAAAGGATATCTGGATTTTAACGGCTTAGGAATTAATGCAAAAATGTCAGAGTTGCAGGCTGCAATGGGATTAGCGGTACTTCCCCACTTTCCTTTTATTATGGAGCAAAGAAGAAAAATAATTAAAGAGTATAATCAATTGCTGGATTTCGGAATGCTTAATAAATTAAAAATTCGGAAAGAGGTTAAATGGAATTATAGTTATTATCCGGTCATTTTTAAATCTGAAATGGCATTGCTTGATGCTCAAATCCGGTTAAATAAAAAAGGTATTTATCCGCGCCGATATTTCTACCCTTCCTTGAATAAATTACCCTATGTTCAGCAGCATACTTGTCCTATTTCTGAAAGCATTTCTTCAAGGATTCTTTGTCTTCCATTATATGATTCAATTTCTGCTGAAGTAGCAAGGACTATTTGTTTAATTATATCTAATGAAGACTGAAAGAAGCGTGGTAATCTTTTCGGGCTATAACTTTCGAGCCATAATTGCTTTTATGCGATTTGCCGATAGCCAGCGAATCCCATTCCATATTGTGGCTCGTTCCAAAGACGATCCAATTTTTTTGACCATTTATAAAAATAGGGTGCTGATCGTTAGAGATTCTGAATCAATTAGTCTCCAATTGTTTGAAAAAATATCGGAAAAGATGAACGATTCATTGGATTCGGTTATTTTACCCAGTACCGAGTTTTTAAATCGTTTTTTAATTGAGCATACAATAGCTTTAATTAGTTTAGGGTTTTCTATTCCATTGGTTGAGAAAGAATTGTACACTACTATATCGAATAAAAAGAGTTTCGGTGAACTTTGTTTACGATATGATATTAATGTTCCAAAAACTATTTCTGGAAATTCCTTGTATTTTCCTTATGTTGCTAAGCCTCTGGTTTATAAATCATCTGAATGCGAAAGATATTTAGCACCCTACATTATCCATAATGAAATAGAATTTGATAGTTTTTCCAAACTAGAAAATTTGAATGATTTTTATTTTCAAGAATTTGTAAACGGTGAATCTCATTATCTTTTATATCATGTTTCAAAAACAGGAGAAGTAGAGAGTTTTGGCCAGGAGAATCTGATGCAGCAACCTAACGGAAAATCCATTTTGGCAGCCCGATATTCAAATATTCATAATGAAGCTATTTCAAACGATTATATCCGGATGCTTCAGTTGGAAGGATTTTATGGATTGATAATGATAGAAGTGAAAAAGAATGAAGATGAATATTATATGATTGAGGCAAATCCACGGTTGTGGGGGCCGTCTCAATTTTTTTTGGATAGCGGCTCCGGGATTTTTCATCGATTTGCAAAAGATTGCGGGTTTAAAGTATCTGATCAGGGAGACTTAAAAAAGAATAAGAAATATTTTTGGTCAGGTGGTTTTATGGGTTTGGAAGGAAAAGCTGATTTTCACGCTTTTACGGATTCAGCATTTTCAATTGAATATGCTTCCTTTATTAAAAGTGATGTATTTCTACGCGAGGATACATTGAATTATTTTATAAATGAAATCAAGAATTAATGGATATTAGTCAAAAGAAACAATTAGAGGAGCTGTATGAAGATGTAAGTAAGCATTCTCAATACCAAAGGATGCCTGCTTTTCTGGAACATGAGTTAAACAAATTATCGACTCCGAAAATTAATCGTTATGAGGCCGAGCGATTTGAATTCATAAAAAAATCTGTCGATTTTCAAAACAAGTCAGTAATCGATATTGGCGGCAATACAGGTTTCTTCTCATTTGAAATTCAGCAGCAGGGCGCAAAATCTATCAAGCTGATTGAAGGCAATTCCTATCACTGCAAGTTTGTGCATGAAGTCAGCAACATTCTCAATTTAAATGTCAAAATAGAAAATAGATTTGCCGATTTTGAAAATGAAGACGAAACTGTGGATGCCTTACTTCTGTTAAATGTACTTCATCATGTAGGAGATGATTATGGCAATAAAGAAATAACAATTGAAGCGGCAAAAGCTCAAATTATACATTCAATAAACAAGCTGGCAAAAAATGCCAAAATATTGGTTTTTCAAATGGGGTTTTGTTGGAAGGGTAATAGAGAAGAGCTTCTTTTTCCTAACGGCACGAAGAAGGAAATGATTGATTTTATCAAATTGGGAGTGAAAGATAAATGGGTGATACAAACTATTGGAGTTCCCGAAAGAAAAGAAAATAAAATCATTTATAGCGAGTTGACGAAATCCAATTTAGAACGGCAAAATAGTTTAGGTGAATTTTTGAACCGTCCTATATTTATTTTAAAAAGTTTGGGATATGGCCATGAATAAGAGGCCTGTTGTTAGCATCTGTTGTATTACTTATAATCATGTAAAATACATAAGACAGGCGTTGGATGGATTTTTAATGCAGAAAACTGATTTTGACTTCGAAATTATAATTAATGATGATGCTTCTACCGACGGGACTACTGAAATCATTCAAGAATATGTAGAAAAATATGCGGAAGTAATAATACCGGTTTATCATGTTGAAAACGAATATTCAAAAGGAATTCGCGGAATTACGGTTAGAAATACTTTTCCGCTTGCACGAGGGAAATATATTGCCTTGTGCGAAGGCGATGACTACTGGACGGATCATCACAAACTGCAAAAGCAGGTGGATTTTTTAGAAGCGAACTTTGAATATGTTATATCCTATCATCAGTCTCAAATGCTTGATGAAAATAATAATTTGGGTGATATTTTCCCAACGGATCAGGGAGATTTAAAAGTAGAAGATATTTTTTTATGTAAGACCATTCCAACGGCGTCTATAATGTTCCGAAACATCATTGATTCGATACCGGCCATCTCAAATAAAATTTCAAGTGGGGATACATTTATATTTTGTCTCTTGGCACAAAGATCGGGGAAAGGAGCCTTTATGGATAATAGTATTTCTCCTTCTATTTACAGACAACATCAGGGTGGAGTATGGAGCAGTAAGTCCATCAAAGAGCGATATAAAATATCCATAAATTCAATGTTTCGACTTTATGATTTTTTCCCTGAATACCGAAAATATATAAAAATGAGGATTTATGCGATGTGTCAGGAAACCAAAGTACTCTTAAATCGAAGGAACTATAATAGTTTCATGAATTACATTTTTTTAAAACTATTTTTTAAAATGGAGTTCGGGTTATTGTATTTAGTCCTCAGGAAACAGCTTAAACAAAAAAAGTGAAAGATTATAAAATTAGTTTTCAATTTATTAATACACTTCGGAAATTGGAGAGTGCATTATGATTTACAGATTAACTGGTACGCGTAAACGATTTGATGATTTGGGTTTCAGATTTATGAGTAAAATTCAGTCCGTTTTTTATGAAAGAATAAAGGAGCCAAAAGATATACCTGTTATAATTAATAATTTCAACCGCCTACGATGTTTAAAGCATCTTATTTCATGGTTGGAGAATTCGGGAATGACAAATATTCATATTATTGACAACGCATCGACCTATCAGCCTTTACTTTCGTTTTATGAAAAATGTAAATACAAAGTTTATCTGCTCGGTAGAAATGTAGGATTTCAGGCGTTGTGGCAAACACCGATTTTTGCCAAATTTCAAACCGATTTTTATATTTATACTGATCCCGATATTTTGCCCTCTGAAAATTGCCCGCTTGATGCAGTTAATTATTTTTTACAATTGCTACAAAAATATCCACAAGCAGACAAAGTAGGATTTGGCCTACTAATAAATGATTTGCCTTCGCATTATCCACTAAAAGATAAAGTGATTAAGTGGGAAAGTAAATTTTGGGAGCATCCATTAGAACCTGAAGTTTATCAAGCACCCATTGATACTACTTTTGCGCTTTATAAACCGAATGTAAAAGGCGGTTCAGAATTGAACGCCATAAGAACAGGTGGCAATTATGTGGCAAGACATCTAGATTGGTATATCAATCCCGATAATTTGAGCGAGGAAGAAAAATATTATTTAGAATATTCCAATAAATCAAGCTCATGGACTTCAGAATTGTTAGGGAAGGAAAGAAATATTAGATATTAAAATGGATAATAATCTTGCCATAATAATTCCGGCGTATAAACCCAATTTTTTAAGAAAAACGCTTCAAGCACTGGCGAATCAATCGGACAAAAGATTCAATCTCTATGTGGGTAACGACGGCGGTTCTAAGGAAATTAAGACCATGGTAGATGAATTCCCGGAATTGAAAATTCACTACACCTTTTTTGAGCACAACAGAGGCAAGCAATCTTTAGTACAACAATGGGAGAGATGTATGGAAATGATTGGTAAAGAAGAATGGATATGGATATTGCCGGACGATGATTTTCCTGATGATAATTGTGTAGCCATTTTTTATGAAAACCTCCGTAAATCATTATTCGATATTTTTCGATTTAATGTGAAATATGTCAATGAAAAGGATGAGGTTTTTAAAATGAATGAAGAATTATTACCTGTACAATCTTCATTCGATAGCCTTATTGAGAAGCTATCTTTTAAGCGATCCAGTTCCGTAGCGGAATATATTTTTTCAAGAAAAAAATTTATTGAAATCGGCGGATTTGCTGAAATACCAATGGCATGGGGTACCGACGATTTACTTTGGTTTCAATTAGGATTTGATAAAGGAATTTATAGTACCAATGCGGCAAAGGTTTCCTTAAGAAATAGCAAATTCAATATTTCCGGGAATTATAAAGAATTAGCTACTGAAAAAATAAATGCCAATTTTATTTTCTTTAGAAAGTTGATAGTAATAAAAGAGTTTCAACAATTAGAAAATAAAGAAAGAGAAAAATTTATTGATGTTAGCATTAAGCATATAATGTATAATCTACAAGATTTTAAAATAAGCTTACCGTTCTTAACCCTACTTAAATTTTCCATTCATGGGAATTCCATTTGGGGTGGAGGAGTATTAAAAAATATGCGACGTTTTTATTTAAATAATAAGCGAATAAAAAGCCATGCATAATCCGGTTGCCATTCTAATAATTTTTTTCAATAAACTTTCTCAAACCATTGAATGTATTGAGAGTTTTATTCCATCGGGCCAAAAAATCTATATACTCAATAATGCTTCTGAAGAGAATTCTTGGAGAGTATTACAATCAAAATACAACAGCAATTCTCGAATAGTTTTTTTTAATTCAATAGAAAATATCGGACCGGCACGAGGTAGAAATCTACTCATAAAAAATACTGCGGAAGATTGGTTGTTTTTAGTAGATAATGATATAACCATTGAACCGGAAAATTGGTTAACTGTTTTTCAAAACTATCTATTAAAAAAACCGGAAGTAAAAATTATCTGCCCAAGACTGTACAATGTACATGAGAAAAGTTATGTAGTACATCCTGAATTTATAAAAAGTGGGAATGAAATAAATCTTAATGATTCAAATTTAAAAGTAAATAACTATTTCCCTTCCGGTGCATCAATAGTAAGGCGAAGTGTTTTTGATAATTTCGGGCTATTCGAAGAAAGCCTTTTTGGTTTTGAGGATTATGAATATGCTATTAGGTTGCTTTGTCATCCGGATTTTAATTTAGAGGTACATAATTTAAATGAAATCACTCTCAGGCATAATCATCAATTTCAAAAAAAGCGGGTAGATAAAAATGCTGTTAAAGAAAGATATAACAAACACAAATTAGCGGAAAGTTGTAGGTTGATAGAGAAAAAGCACGATGTTAAATTTGAACATTATTGGGAATGGTGGTCGATGAAGCAGGTGCAAGATATGACAGAAAATAAAGCATTTACAAAAGTAAAAAGAAGGATAGGTAAATGGTTAGGACGCTAAACATTGCACTTATTACATTCGAATTCCCACCGCACAATGCAACAGGTGGCATTGGCTCCTATATGGCTCACCTTGCTAAATTACTTACACAGAAAGACCATAAAGTTTTTATCTTTTCGGCAAATCCTTTGGCTTTCGATATAGAAAAAATAATTACCGATAATTGCCTACATTATTTGATTCCGGCCAAAAGTAATGAAGAGTTTAGGAATGTATTACCTGAATTTTTTAAAGAATTTATTGGAGAAAATAAAGTAGATGTTATTGAAAGCCCTGAAGTAGGGGCTTGCGCCTTGGAAGTAAAAAAAATGTTTCCTCACATACCACTAATTGTAAAGATGCACACACCCGGAGTGCTTATTACAAAGGTGTCGCAGACCTATCAGTCTTTTTTTTTAAAACTGCGATTTGTATTAGGTGCTTTGCGAAGAGGTAAGATAGATTTAGGCTATTGGTCGAAATCAGATAAAAATAAATTGCAGAATCCGGAGTTCCAAATATGCCAAAAGGCGGATATGCTTTTATCGCCTTCGGCGGCATTAAAAAAATGGGCTGGTAGTTATTGGGGATTGCCAGCTGAAAAAATAAAAATAGTGCCTAACCCATATTCAATTGAGGATGATTTGTTTTTATTACCTATTGAAAACAGGCCAAAAATCATCAGTTTTGTAGGGAAACTTTCAATCTTAAAAGGAATGATAGCTTTTACAAAAGCTATTCCGGCGATACTATCAAAAAATGAAGGATACAAAATAGTAATTGTAGGTCGTGATGAAATGGAGAATGGGGAAAGCATGAAATCATGTATGGAAAAATCACTCTCAAAGTTTACTGATAGAATTATTTTCACAGGAGCCTTATCCAAAGAAGAATTAAAGAAAATTTATGCGCAATCTCAAATATGCATTGTGCCTAGTCTTTGGGAAAATTATCCAAATGTAATTTTAGAGGCGATGGCTGCGGGTTCGGCTGTTGCTGCTTCTTATAAAGGTGGCATACCTGAAATAATTAAAGATGGCGAAACCGGCATTCTTTTTAATCCATTGAAGCCGAGAGATATTGCAGAAAAAGTAAATGATTTAATTGCGGATGATGAAATGCGTTTTCGAATAGCATCCAAAGCGAGAGTAGTTTTGAAAGACCGGACCACTAATTCGAATGAGGTGGAAAATATTTTATCAGTTTATGAGCAATTTTTAATCAAATAGTTTGTCATCGCCTATTCACATTGTTCATTTCAGTAACGGCAGTGGAGGCGGAGTGCTCTCTGTTATAAAAAATTTGATAGAGTTTTCCAAAAATCCGTCAATTCGTAATCATGTTATTTTCATAATTGATAAAAAATTAATATCGGATTTTGTCGCACCACTTTTAGTGGATGCCTCAAGTGTCCGAATTTTTTATTTTTCTCCGAACTGGAATTTTTATTACACCTGCAAGCAATTATCAAAATTACTACCCGATGATAAGGCTGTAATTGTAGCTCATGATTGGTTAGAGTTGGGCATGGTAAGTAATTTAGGATTACAGAATCCGGTGGTGCATGTTTTACACGGTGACTATTCGTATTATTACCAACTTGCAAAAAAGCATAAAGATTCCATTGATGAGTTTATTTGTGTGGCAGGCGCAATCCGGGATAGATTAATTGAAACTATTCCTGAAAGAGCTGCCAACATTCATTATAGACGAGTACCTGTGCCGCAAGGCTACCCAAGGAAAAAGGATAGTGGGAAATGTAAAATTATTTTTGTAGGTAGATTAACTGAAGGAAAAGGCTATCCTTTACTTCCTGAAATTGCTATTCAATTAAAAGAAAAAAATGTAAATGCTGAATGGCATATTGTTGGAGAAGAGGGAGAGGGCCTAAGAGAGAAAACGCATTGGGATAAAGATATTGCTGTAAAATTTTATGGCAATATTGAAAATGATAAAGTCATGCTACTTTTAAGCGAAATGGATTTTATTGTGCTTCCATCAAAAGCAGAAGGACTGCCGGTAACTATTGTAGAAGCAATGAAAAGTGGAGTAATTCCTTTAGTGAATGACATTGCAGGCGGAATTCAGGAATTAGTGATAGATAACAAAACAGGATTTAAAATTATTTCCAATGAGGTACGAGTTTATGCAGAAAAAATTGTAGAAATGATCGAGAATGATATTCTTTCAAATACTCTTCGGATGAATTGCATTAAAAAAGCGGAAGAACTTTTCGAACCATACAATAACACAAAGTTAATTGAAGATTTGGTAGTACAAACTGTGAAAATAAATAAAGGAAAAGTCCCTTTAAAGATCTATGGAAGCCGATTAGACCAAAAATGGATTCCCAATTTATTTGTCTCAACTATCAGAAAATTTACTTGATGAATTCGCAACCTCTAGTTAGTATTTTGATGACCGCCTACAATCGTGAAAAATATATTGCAGAAGCGATAGAAAGTGTGTTGGCATCTACTTATACCAATTTCGAATTAATCATTGTGGATGATTGTTCTACTGATGAAACAGTAAATATTGCTACATCTTATGAGGCTAAGGATAGTAGAATTAAAGTGTTTGTAAATGAAAAAAATTTAGGTGATTATCCAAACAGAAATAGAGCGGCAAGTTATGCAGAAGGAAAATATTTGAAGTACTTAGACGCAGATGATTTGATTTATCCTCATAGCCTTGATATAATGGTCAATGGAATGGAAAATCATCCTGAGGCAGCAATAGGAATTGAACAATATGCAGCAGTAAATATCAATAAACCTTTCCCCCTTTTAGTTAAGCCTGACTGGGTGGCAAGGAATCAGTTTTTAAAGTTTGGTGTAATAGATTGTGGGCCTTCAGGTGCAATTATTAGAGCGAGCATATTTAAAGAAATGGAAGGTTTTTCAGGTAAACGATTTGTGGGCGATACTGAATTATGGATGAGAATTGCTTTTCAATATCCGATATTATTTTTTCAACCGGCTCTTGTATTTTGGCGTAGTCATGATGAGCAAGAAATTAGAAAAGAAAAAAAGGAGACAGGTATTTTATTGACGCGATATAAGACGAATAAGCAATTTATTCTTTCTCCGACAACTCCTTTATCTGAAGCTGAAAGACTTTTAGCAATAAAAAAATTAAATAGAAGGTTGTTGAATAACCTCGTAAAATCCACTTCTAATTATATTACTCTGCAACAAAAATTTCGATTATTCAAAGATGCAAAACTTAAAGTGATAGATATTTTTGACGCAATTTTTCATTAATTAATAATTCAAATGGCCTTTAACTTTAAGTACCATCAATCTATTTTTAAAAAGTATGGTTTAAAAGCTATTTTATTTTTATTAAGATCGAAATTATCAAAAAATAAATTAGTCAATAGAAAAATTACCGGGGCAAAATACCCCATTCATTTGAGCAATTATTCTGCTGATGTATCTACACTTTTTCAAATATTTTATGCAAAGGAGTATGAATTATCGAAAAGTATAGACCCTTACTTTATCGTAGATTGCGGTGCCAATATAGGTTTATCGGCAGTTTATTATGCTAATATTTATCCGAATGCTAAAATTATTGCTATAGAGCCTGATAAGAGTAATTTTTATTTTCTAAAAAAAAATACTGTAAATTATTCAAATGTAGTTTGTATTAATAAAGCGATTTGGTCTAAAGAAAAAAACTTGAAAATAATTGATATCGGTACAGGTAATTGGAGTTTACAAACTGTAGAGACAAATGTCATAGATGATGATTCTGTGTCGACAATTACTCTTACTCAAATTCTTGATGAATATGCTGTTGATTCAATTGATATTTTAAAAATAGATATTGAAGGTGCCGAGAAAGAGTTATTTAGTAATAATTATGAATATTGGCTCTATAAAACAAAGATTATTGCAATTGAGTTACATGAAAATATTGACAAGGAAATTCCTTTGATATTTTTTAAAGCGATAAGTAATTTAACTTATTCAAAATATCAAAGCGGAGAGAATCTAATCTGTGATTTTAGGTAAAACTATGCAAAAGCCTATAGTCTCCATAATCATTTCAGCCTATAATGCAGAAAAGTATATCGAACAAACCATTCAATCAGTACTCTCTCAGACATGGCAGCCCCTTGAAATAATTGTAGTGAATGATGGTTCCACGGATAATACACAAAAGATTGTTGAGCGATTTATTTCGCAAAGCGTAAAAATAATTAATCAATCTAATAAGGGACAAGATGCAGCGCTCAACGAAGGTTTCAGACAATCTAATGGAGATTATATTAAATTCATGGATTCAGATGATTTAATTAACCCTTCAATGATTGAAAGACAAGTTGAGACTTTGAATGGGAGTAAAGATTTTATTGCTTATAGTGAATGGGCTCGTTTTTATGGTAAGGATTTTCAACAAGCCAATTTTAAAACATTAAAATATTGGAAAGATTCACTTCCTCTAGATTTTTTAACTGCTGAGCCAAATGGTGTGATGCTTCAGTGCGGTATCATGCTTATTCCAAAACAAATTATTGAGCAGGCCGGTCTTTGGGATGAAAGATTAATTTTATTTAACGATACTGAGTTTTTTACACGGATAATTGTAAAATCGAAAGGAATAAAATTTTCAAGCGGTGCCAAATTATATTATCGTTCGGGAATACCAGACAGTGTTTCTCGAGGTAGTACCAGAAAATATTATGAATCTACTTTTCTGGCTACCAATTTAATTGCAAAGAAATTATTGTCAGTTGAGGATTCAGTACGCATTCGCCGACTCATCAGCAATACATTTCTAATGCAATTGTATAGTATGTATCCGAAATTCCCTGATCTTATAAAAATGCATGAGGAGAAAATAAAATTGTATGGGGAAGGAACTTATAAAATAGGAGGTGGAATTGTACTTCGCATCCTTACTAAATTGTTAGGCTGGAAGCGAGCTAAAAAAATACAACTATTTTTTTATGGGATCAGATATACAAAACATTTGTCGCCGCCAAAGCAGAATCTTATTAAAAAACTTAGAAAGTAGAATTGCAAAGCTCTTGTCGCAAACTAATATTTTGGTAACTAAATGAAAATCTTATTAATAATGGATCCGGGAATATTAATTCCGGTAAAAGGATATGGCGGGCATGAAAGATTAGTTGAAATGTTTGCCAAAGAATATGAGCGGTTGGGACATGAAGTTCATTTATTGATTACAACAGGTTCTTTCGTTTCTAATTGTGTGGTGCATGATTTTGGCAAAATAGGATTTCCCCCGAAAAAATCAGATGCTCGAAAAGCCATTCCAACGGCATGGAGCTTCTTATGGAAACATAGAAATGATTTTGATTTAATTCACAATTTTGGAAGGTTGATTTATCTATTACCAATTTTAAATTACCGAGTAAAAAAGATAATGACTTATGGCCGCGAAATCACTGGAGGAAATATTAATAAATTAGTTAAACTTCCGCATAAAAACATTGTCTTTACCGGATGTAGCAATGATTTGATCAGTAGAAGTGGCGCAACGGGCAATTGGCGAGCTGTGTATAATGCAGTAAATTTTTCTAAGTACCAAATGCAAGAAAATTTACCTCCGGATGCACCGCTTATGTTTCTTGGAAGAATAGAAAAAATAAAAGGCTTACATACTGCCATTGCGGTAGCAAAATCAACCAATCATCAATTGATCATAGCGGGAAATATTTCTAAATTACCTGAAGAGATTACCTACTATGAAAATGAAATTAAACCTCACATCGACGGACAACAAATTGTTTTTGTTGGTGAAGTAAATGATGAACAAAAAAATGAATGGTTAGGAAAATCTAAAGCTCTTCTAATGCCGATAGAGTGGAACGAACCCTTCGGCATTGTAATGATAGAAGCAATGGCCTGCGGCACTCCGGTAATAGGATTTAAACATGGTTCAGTAGATGAAGTGATCGATGAAGATGTAACCGGATTTAAGGTAAATAATTTGATTGAAATGATAGAAAAAATAAATGAAATTAATTCTATTGATCGTTCTGCATGTAGAGCCAAAGCAAAAGAAAGATTCGATGTATCGGTGATTGCAAAAGAATACTTGTCCCTACTTTAAGTTCCATTAAGAAGTTTGAGGTTGCTTCGTTCCTTGCAGTAATATCATTCTTATAAGTTGATATTATTAGAATTCAAAAATTTTAAAAAAATTGGTAAAATCAATAGTATTAATTACAACCGGCCAACCTTCATGCAATCCGAGAATTGTAAAAGAAGCCAATGCTTTAACCAAAGCAGGTTATGATGTGACGATGTTGTATTGTTTTTTTATTGATTGGGCCCGGCGAGAAGATAAAAGGCTTTTAAAAAATGTTAATTGGACATATAAATTAATTGGAGGCTCACCTCTTGAAAATAAAGGCACTTATTTTTTTACTAAACTTCGTTTTAAAATCTGTCGAATTCTTCATTCCTATTTAGGCAATTCATTTTTGTTGGCAGAGCGATCACAAGCCCGTTGTTATGATGAATTATTAAGAGCTGCAAAAAATATAAAAGCAGATTGGTATATTGGGCATAATCTGGGTGCCTTGCCCATAGCAGCCGTGGCAGCAAAATATAATCGTGCAAAAGCTGGTTTTGATTTTGAAGATTATCATCGCGGAGAGCATGATGCATCTGCGATTGCTATTATTAACCGAAATATATTTTTGGAAAAAAAATATTTACCTCTTCTTGAATACTGTAGCACTGCAAGTGATTTAATAACTAGAACTACCAAACAAAATCATCCTTATTTTAAAGGGAAAATAATTACAATTGATAATTGTTTTCCTTTAAGCCAGCAGGTGTCGTTTTGTAAAAAAAAAGAGGGAGATAATACATTGCAGCTTTTTTGGTTTAGCCAAACAATTGGGTCAAATCGTGGGTTGGAAGAGGTTTTGGATGCTTTAATTGTTATGAATGATCCTACAATTCATTTAACTTTAGTAGGCCGCTTAGATGCATCAATTGAACAAATAATTAATTGTAAAGGGGGCATTTTGTTAAACAATATTCATTTTAAAGGAATCATTCCACCCGATGATTTACCTGACTTGGCTTCTAGGATGGATGTGGGTTTAGCATTAGAAACAGGTTTTTCTGAAAATAATTCGATGGCTTTGTCTAATAAAATATTCACTTATTTATTAGCTGGGAATGCAATCATTCTTTCAAATACAAAAATGCAAATGCAATTTAATGCACAGTATAAGGTCGGAGAAATGTATGAATCGGGCGAAATATATAGGCTCATTGAGAAAATTCAATTTTACCAACACAGAGAAAATTTAAATACCCAAAGGAAATATAATTATGATTTAGCGCGTAATGAATTGAATTGGGAAAAGGAAAGTGATAAATTATTAGAAATTATCGAGTTCTAAAAATTGGCCATTCATTCGTAGTACACAAATTGCTTTAGGCTTCACAAGATGATACTAATTTCACGCAAAGCCACTAAGGAGCAAAGGTTGATTCTTTTAAGGTTAAATGTTGAATTCAAAATAGAAAACCTTTACGCGACTTGGCATCTTCGCGCCTTTGCGCGAAAACTCTTAATTCCCAACTCATCATTGAAAAATAACTCTTGAAAAAAATCCTCATCATATACCCTCATTTTCCACCGAGCAATTTAGCCGGAGTGCACCGTCCACGGCTATTTGCACAACACCTGCCAACTTTTGGTTGGGAACCAACCATACTCACGGTTCATGAGAAATATTATGAGGAAACCTTAGATTGGAATTTAGCAAAATTATTACCCAAAGATTTGCGAATCGAAAAAGTAAATGCCTTTCCTATTACTCGACCGCGAATAATTGGTGACATCGGACTGCGTTCATTTTTTCAATTGTATAAAAAGGCTAAACAATTAATCAAAGAAGAAAATTTTGATTTTTTATACATTCCCATTCCGAGTTTTTATATGGCTTTATTAGGCAGATGGCTTCATGCAAGCACTAAAATAAAATATGGGATTGATTATATAGATCCTTGGGTACACCATTTTCCCGGAAGTGAAAAAATATTTTCCCGACATTGGTTTACGACACAATTAGCTAATTTTTTAGAACCGATTGCGGTGAAAAAAGCCTCTTTAATTACCGGAGTGGCGGAAGGCTATTACCGACCTGTATTAGAAAGAAATCCGCACTTAATACATCAAGCCATTACCGGTGCAATGCCCTATGGTGGCGAAGAAAAGGATCATCATATTTTACAACAATTAGATTTACAACCCTATCTTTTTCAGAAAAAAGAAGGAGTAATTCAATTGGTTTACGCAGGAGCCATGTTGCCCAAAGCCTATCAACCATTAGAAGCCATTTTCAAAAGTATTCGATCACATCCCGATACTTTTAAAAATATAGAATTTCATTTCATCGGAACGGGAAAGAGGCCGAATGACCCTGAGGGTTATAATATCAAGCCGTTGGCTGAAAAATATAATTTATGGCAAACTAACGTGTATGAATACCCGAAAAGAATTCCTTATTTGGATGTATTGATTCATTTGCAAATAGCAGACGGTATATTTATTTTAGGAAGTACAGAACCCCATTATACACCATCAAAATCTTATCAAGGAGTTTTGAGCGGCAAACCCATTTTAGCGGTTTTACATCAAGCAAGTACTGCAGTTGAAGTTCTTCGAAAGTCAAATGCAGCAAAGGTTTTAGATTTTGATGGGGAAGAGGATATGAAGAGTATTGAAAATAATTTTTCTGTCATTTTTAAGGAATATTTAGATTGGATTATTACATATTCATCAGAGCATATCAACAAAAAATTATTTGCAGCTTATTCTGCAAAGGCGGTTACAGCCAGTTTAGCGGAATTGTTGGATTTTACTTTCTATGGTAATAAAATAGAAAATTTATAAAAAGAATTATGTCTCGCCTCGCCATCATCACCACTCATCCAATCCAATATAATGCGCCGCTATTTAGGTTTTTAGTGGAAAGAGGGCAAGTGCAAATAAAAGTATTTTATACTTGGGGAGATTCAGTTTTACAAAAAAAATATGATCCGGGTTTTGAAAAAAATATAGAATGGGATATTCCTTTATTAGAAGGTTATGATTATCGTTTTGTAAAAAATAGTTCAACTAATCCCGGTTCACATCATTTCAAAGGAATTGATAATCCTACTTTAGTAGAAGAAATTGAAGAATGGGAGCCGAATGCCATTTTAGTATTTGGATGGGCATTTAAAAGCCATTTAAAAGTGCTGCGACATTTTTCAGGCAAAAGAAAAATAATTTTTAGAGGAGATTCTACTTTACTCGATGAATTATCTGGATTTTCTGTCAAGAAAATAGCTAGAAATATTTTTTTAAAATGGGTGTATCGCCATGTAGATGTGGCTTTATTTGTGGGGCAGCAAAACAAAAAGTATTATCAACAATTTGGTTTGAAAGAATCACAATTGGTATTGGCACCTCATGCGATTGATAATGCCCGTTTTATTAGCTCACCCTCTGCAAACCAAAGACAACAGTTAGGCATACACGAAAATGAAATAGTATTTTTATTTGCGGGAAAATTAGAATTGGTAAAAAATCCAATTTTACTTTTAGAAGCTTTTATCCAAGCTGAGCTTCAAAATGCTCATTTGGTATTTGTGGGAAATGGACAATTAGAAAAAGATTTAAAGAATAGGGTAACTCTTCAGAATGAGGAGTTATGGGCACACATTCATTTTTTAGATTTTCAGAATCAAAGTCAAATGCCATCGATATATAAAATGGCAGACGTTTATATTCTCCCATCGAAAAGTGAAACTTGGGGTTTGGCAGTGAATGAAGCTATGGCTTGTGGTAAAGCTGTTTTAGTGAGCAATAAATGCGGCTGCGCAATAGATTTGGTAGAGAATGGAAAAAATGGTTATATTTTCGAAAGTAATAATTGCCAAGATTTAAAAAATAAATTGAATTTATTGAACAATCGTTCTTTAGTAGAAGAAATGGGAAATCAATCTACAGCGATTATTCAAAATTGGAATTATGCTTCTATTTGCGAGGCAATAGAAAAATCAGTATAGAACTTGAAAAGTCTTACACATCCGAATTTTCATTGGGAAGTATTTATACCGCTCATTTTATTAATTCGATTGGTCTATTTCGATTTAAGTATTATTGGTTGGGTAGCACTTGTTCTTTCTGTGTATCAATTCATGTTGCTTTTTGACGCGATAGGGCATTTTATTCCGGTCAGGTATTTATTAGGCTCTTTTATGTGTTTACAATTTTTTGTGGGTCCTACATTTGCCTATAATGGCGCAGAGGAGTATGCTTATTTCATGTATAAAATGAAAGTGCCCGAGTTGGAATATTTTAGTTATGCCATCCCGGCTGTATTGTCCTTTATCATTGGCTTACATTTATTTGCAGGAAATTTGGATGGAGAAAAAAATAGATGAGGCGCGCACAAAAAGCTTCGTGAAAAATAATCCTCGAATTCCTTATATTTTTATTGTAGTTGGTTTTATTAGCAGTTTTGTTTCACAATTTGTGGCATCGGAATTAGCCTTTGTTTTATATCTTGTTGGAAGTTTTAAATTTATAGGTTTGTTTATGCTCATTTTAGCTGATAATCCTCTAAAAACTGTGTATTTATACCTTATAGGTGCATCCATTGTTTCTTCTTCATTAGGACAAGGCATGTTTCATGATTTATTAACTTGGACGATTTTTACCGTTTCTGTTATTAGTATTAAATATAAGTTTAGCAAACAATCAAAAGTTGTTGGAGCGCTTGTCTTTCTTGTTGGCGTAATAATACTTCAATCTTTAAAGGGAAGTTATAGAGAAGCAATTTCTGTAGAAGGCGGCGGTGTAGAAACAATGGTAAATGTATATGAACAAGAAAATGAACAAGAGAGTTTATTTAGTTTGCATAGAATAGCAACTAATAATACGCGCATTAATCAAGGATTTATAATTACGAATATTATGACTACCGTTCCAGCCATGGAGCCCTACTCCAATGGTGCAGAAATGTGGGATGTTATAGAAGCAGCAATTTTACCACGTTTTTTGGCTCCCAATAAATTGAAAGCAGGGGATAATGAACTATTTACCAAGTATTCAGGAATTAGATTAAGATCTACTACCTCCATGAGTTTAAGTTCTTTGGGTGATGCCTATATTAATTTTGGCATTTTCGGAGGCTGTGTTTTTATGTTTTTTCTCGGCCTTTTTTATAGCGGCGTCTTATCATTATTTCAAAAAAAAAGTAAGCAGTTTCCGATTCTTATTTTATTTACCGCCTTGGTTTTTTATTATCCTATTCGTCCGGATGCAGCATTACAAACCATTTTGGGACATGTAGTAAAATCACTCTTTGTAATTTTTATGTTGGTGGTATTATGGAAAAATAATTTTTACGATGTAAAAAAGAAAAAATTATCAAAGGCTTAGGTGGCAGACCACTTTTTAAATTTCTTTCGATTCAGCCCTCATCCATTTTGGTGAGGGCTTTTTGTTATTTAGGTCTTCAATTTTGAAGAGAAATTTGATTTCTAATTCAGCAATTTCTCCTTTTTAATTTTAACTTTCATGAAATGGAATTATTAGATCAATACAATTTAATCAGAAAATATACTGAAACAAAAAGCAATCGCGACTTTTTATCCGATTGATATTTCTGAAAATATTATTCATTCATTTTATGGAAAATGAAACCATCTTTATGGAAATCTCTCAAAAATATACCCTGATCGGTTTGGATGAAATTACTGTCAATAAAGGATTTCAACCAATCCATAATTTCTTTGATAGTAGAAAATGTTTTGTGGATACGAAAAGAGCCCCCCACCAAACTTCAGCGGTTCCCTAAATAAAAAAAGCCCCATAGGGCAATTCTCATTTGTATTTTTTTAAAATCCTTAATACTGTGCTGCATTTAGGGAAAAATGCGGAGAGTTAGGGATTCGAACCCCAGGAGGCTTTCACCTCAACAGTTTTCAAGACTGCCGCAATCGACCGCTCTGCCAACTCTCCGGCGCAAATATAAGTTGCGAAATTTTAGATAAAAAATTTTTTTAAAAAAAAAATGAAACTCTTTGTATAGAATTAATCACAACCCTCTGAAACTATGACTGAAAAAGAGTTTCATTATCAAAAATTTTTGGTGCAGAACCGGAAATCTCGCTCTGCTTAGATTTATAATTTTATTTTTAACCATCTCACAAAATCTGCATCACTAATTGTTTCTGTATACGTAATTAGTGCGTACTCATTATCTATAGATTGTATCGCCGGAAACGTTGCGCTTCCATTTTGTGGTGTGATCATTTGTTGAAATAAAAGCTCACCCTTGCTATCACTTACTTCCAGCCCAATTCTTGAAAAAGCTTTCTTATTGTTGAGAATATTTTCATTCCAAATATTTACTACATTTTTTCCTAAAGAAATAATTTGGCTATGCCGTGATTGTGAGCCGCTAACTTTTCTTCTTGGAGAAAAATATTTCCCATTATCTTTTGAATTAGTATAATAAACGCCTGCTTCATCTCCTCCGGTAAACCAACTAAAGTGAAGCCCGGCTTCATTTTCACAAATAGCCGGGCCGGTATGAGGACACCCTCTAATCATCCATCTATCATCACTAATTCTGAGAGGCTTGGAAAAATGCTGCCCATTATCGGTAGAAACTGAATGAACGATATCTCGAATACTATCATTTAAAATAGCACGATACACTACATGAATATTTTTATTTACATCCACTAACAACGCCGTTCTACAACATTCACATGTGGGCTCTGCAATTAAATGTTCATTTTGAAATCCGGTGCTTCCCGCTGTAGTAGCGAAATACAAAGCAGAACCTGTCTTTTGGATTTTCTTTCTATTATCTAACCAAATAATGGCTGCTTCGCCATTCGGTAACAACGCCAAATCAAAATAGCGTTGATCGTAACTGGCGGTATCTGTTACTAAATTTTTTACAGCACTCCACGTTTCTCCATTATCAAATGATTGGGCATAATAAACCAGATCTGAATAATCATTTTTTGGATTTGGATTCGCAACCGGCCAAACCGCAATCATTTCACCATTGGGCTTTACAATCATCTTCGGCATATTTTCTCCATGCGGATGAATTTTTTCGCTTCCCGGAATTTCTATGATTTTTCCAAAAGAAGCTCCTGAATCTTTTGATACGGCAAAACAAAATATATTTCCGGACGGTTTCTTTTTTATCCAACTCAAAATAATATTTCCGTTAGCGTCTTTGGTAAAATGAGAACACGAACCTTGTGATTCTCCCATTTGTTGACTCGCATAAACTTCTACAGCAGACTTTTTTTGAGTACATGAAATGGCAAAGCAGCAAAAACTGAAAAGAATAATTAAAGTAGATGGTTTCATATTCGCAGTAGATTTTAAAAATGATAGGACATGCCTAATTGAAATGTCTGTAATTGCCCCGGCCGATAGGATGTGCCATAGGCGCTCTTTTCAACCGTTACGGCATAATTTTTATTGGTAATATTTAATGCATTCAACCATACTTCCCAATTTTTTATTTGATAACCGCTTCTTACATTGAAAATCGTAAAACCATCATATTTCGCGGTGTTTTGAGGATCGGTAAAATAAGAGCCCATACTTTGAAATTCAAATGACATTCTAAATCCTTTTAAATAGATCGGCTTATAAGTAATCTCGCCATTCATAATATAGGAAGGCGATTGAGGCATTTCATTACCGGAAAAATCTTTTCCTTGTTGAATAAAATCAGCATAATGATGCTTGGCAACGGTGCCGCCTAAACGAAAATGTAGCGGCTCTATTGGCGCATATTTTACATTCACTTCTACGCCTTTGTGAATCGTGTTTCCGGCATTTTGATTAATGTAAGTGCCATCCGGTAAGCGCACGCTAATGATTTCATTTTTACCATTTAATTGATAAAAAGAAATTTCCGCATAACCCTTATTCTCCGCAAAGCCATACCAGCCGCCTATTTCATAATTTTTATAAGAAGCAGGCTGTAGAGTAGGAACTTTTACGCCTCTATATAGATCGTTAATATTGGGCGGTGCAAAACCTACACTATAATTTATATACATACCTCTATTATTTTTAAAATTATAAGTGAAACCAAGCTTTGGAGTCAATTGATCAAAATGATTGGTAGCATCCGGTGCTCCGGTATAAGCACTCGGTGGTAAATGATTATCGAATTGATAATCCAATCTGTCGTACCGAAGCGCCAACACTACTCTTAAATTTTTTATGGGATCAATTTGTAATTGTGTGTAAATAGCAGAATTCAATAGACCCGCTTTATAATCGGTAAGTATGCTGTCGGTTTTTTGATATTGATAATACACTCCTTGCGCATCTTTATCTACTTGAATAAATTGAGCTATATAAGTCGCAGGACTATAATCGACACTGAATCCGCTGATCCAAGTTGATTTTAAATTTTCTATTTTTTGAGAATGCTGTACTAATGCGCCATAACTCGAAAATGCATCTTTATTAATTTGTCCAATGGCTTTTAAGGGATTGGATAAATTAGCAAGGCTATAAAATGGGTTTTGTCCGATGGATGTATTTCTATAAAAAAGTGTAAAATTAGTTTTACTATTTGTGTTCCAATCCTTATTCAGCGTGGATCTCATTCGAAATGCATTTACTTTTCTATAAGTAAATCGATAGAAACTGGAATAATCTTTATTGTAGAAATGAGCACTATCTAATCCTCCTTTTTGGTCAGTTTGATATTGGATTAAATCTGCAACAGTTACCAATTTAGTGCTCTCACTGAATGTATAATCGCCTCGAAGCGTGAGTGCCAATTTATTAAAATTATTATGCTCAGTGATTTTTTGTTGTTGATCGGCATAATATCCTCCAAAGAAAATTCCCCATTTTTTATAAGTATTGCTTACAGAAAAATCAGTGCGGTAATATCCTCTCGTTCCAGCTTCGGCTTGTACTTTTCCGGTAAGAGTAGGGGAAGGTGATTGAGTAATAAAATTAATGGCACCTCCAACTGCTTCGCTTCCATACAAGGAGGAGGCAGGGCCTTTAATAACTTCTATTCTTTGCAAAGAAGATTGATTGATTTCTATTAAAGCATTATGATTAAAATCACCTAAAGCGCGAATAGGAATTCCATCTTCTAAATAAAGGAATAAATTGCTGTAACCCAGTGGCTGCCTAACAGACATGCTATGCTGTTCGTTTCCTAAATCAACCATAAATACTCCGGGTACTTTGTTGATGAGCATATCTAACCGGGTAGCTTTAGTGTCATTTATTTGCGATTTTGAAATGATATTAATGGCAACCGGAACTTGAGTCCTCTTTTGTATTTCCCTGCTTCCGGAAATGACGATTTCATTTAAATTACCAAAGGATGGAGATAAATAAATGGTATGTTCACCCAAAGTGAGATCTGTTTTTTTTGATCGGTAACCGATGCAAGTAATTTCTACTTGAGCTGATTCCTTATGAAGAATAAATTGTCCTTCTTTATCAGAAATAGTTTGAAAATTATTTTGTAAATCGGTGATGGTAGCCCCTTGCAGAGGCTGATTAGTAGCTTCATCAATTATTTTCCCTGTTATTTTATTTTGTGCCAAACCAATTTGACATACAAAAAGGAACATAACGAATAGGCATATACGCTGCGAATTCATTGAATATATATTTAATAGGAATGCGTACCAATAATTGGCATTCATTCTCCAAGATGTTAGAATAATTTTTTCTTTTTTATAAAAAAAGTGATTGAATTAAAGATTAACTCAAATAAGTGGGCGGGTGAAAGATAAGATGAGGAAGGGTGGAAAGGGTTAGATCATCTTCGATAATAAAAGGAATCTTCTCCTTTAAAATAATATAGTCAACTGCTACAGAATGCGGCAGCAGATAGGGTTGTATTTCAAATTTCTGATTTTGAGGAACTTTATCCGAAGTGTCTTGCGTTTGTTGTTCTTTTAATTTTTTTACTAAATAACATTTTCCGTTACACTTCATGGCGGGCTTTTCCTTATTGATACAAAGCACTTTAGAGATAAAATTTTGATTGAGCGCAAAATCCGCACGAACTAAATAAGTACTAAAGGTCTGAGAGAAAATAACAATCAGTAAAAATATGGAAGTAAAACTTTTCACCTGCCGAATTAAGTGACGCAAAGGTATTCAAATTACAGTATTGATTGTCTTAGAAAAGTAAATTTATTTTTTTTAATGCCCCACAATATAAATAATCGAACTGCATTTTTCTACATTCATCAAAGCTTTAACATTAGAAATTGTGCCCACAATCCCTGCCTTTATTGGATTTGACCTTCCTGTTTTATATTGCTCACTTAGCATACTCACATATACACTATCATACCACATGGGTTTCATCGAAAGCAAGGATAAACCATGCGTTTTCAACATTTCCTTCATGGTCTTTGGAGAAAAATGGTAGAGGTGACGCGGTACATCATAACCGGCCCAGCAAGAGTCATAATATTGTGCATCATAAGAAGTATAATTCGGAACGGCAATGAAAATACGGCCTTTATATTTAAGTAAGTTTTTAATTTGATCTACATACCGATGTAAATCATGAACGTGCTCTAACACATGCCACATCGTAATTGCATCAAATGAATTATTGGGTAATTCAAACAATTGATTCGATGGCTGCACCGAAATATGATATAATTCTTTCGCTTTTTGGCGAGCATTTGCATCGGGCTCTACACCTGTAATCGTCCAATTTGCTTTTTGCATGGTATGTAAAAATGAACCAATTCCACAACCAATATCCAAAATATTTCCCGCTGATTTTTGGGTCATTTTTTCAACCAATTTTTTCTTGTTGACCAAGGTTCTCTTTCTTATTTTATGATAAAGAGAATTAATCAAACCATCAGAAGAATCGCTATGTGAGATGTATTTTTGTGATTGATAATATTTTCCTATTTCCGATACATCAGGAATATTTTGTGTAAAACGAAATGAACAATTCGTGCATTCCCAAATTTCAAAATTCTCAGAAGAAACCGTGTAATCTTTTGCATAAAGAGAAAAGAAAATTTTTGAATTACCACAGACCGGACATATTTCTCGTTTATACATAAATCTCTAATCAATTATTTTATGGAATTATTTGGTTTTGATTTCCCCAATTTTCTATTCCTGAATTAAAAAAATGAAAGAATAAAATAAGTATCGCAAGTGCGATTAAAATCAAAGCAATCCATTTCCATTTTTTGTTTTTATTATTTTCTTCTTGCTCTAAATATATTTTCATTTCAGAAGAAGTAGTTTCTCTATCACCCACAATCATAGGATGGGCTTCATTTTCATGGATTACTTTTTCTGCAATGAGCGATTCGTAAGAAGGCAAATGATTGTCTTGTTGAAAAAAAGTACTTCCTGTCACACTCTTTTGCAATTTGCCTAAAGAAGTAAAATACACCGCTCCAAAAAGTTGAATTTTTCTTTTAGATTTTTGACACCATTCTTCAATTTGCAATCGAGTTTCTTCTGTGCTTATTTCTTGCTTAGATGAAATGTATCGTATTAATCCTTCACTAATTGAATCTGATTTTGGAGAATAAATCACTTCATCTTGCGGAGGAAAAATTCTTTTAGAAAGAAAATCTAATTCTGCAGGCCTTGTTTTTATTACAAAACGCCCCACCTCTGCTAAATCGCATGATTTTTCTTGAATTAAATAAGAGGTGATTAAATCAATCATACCTACAATATTAAACTAAATTTCTAAAATTAATTAAAAGCGAAAGATTAAGCCTCCAATAACTTGAAATCCATAAACGGGGTAATTATTCCATCGCTCATAATTGGAATTGAGTACATTATTAAAATCAAGCCAGGCGCTGAATTGAGAGGTTATTTTAAATTCTGAGCCTATGCTTAAATCTGTTCCGCCTTTCATGTTTTTTTCAACACTACTTCTATTCAACGCTTTGCCGCCTGAGAAAGAAAGTACATTGGCTTTTACAATTAATTGTTGTAGCACATTCCATCTAAATGAACCGTTGATTACCAAAGGAAACAAACCCCAAGCTTGTGCATGATCTTTCAAACCTGTGTAGGCATTGAAATCTATTCCTGCCGTTAATGAAAATTGATCTTGATTAATAAAATTCATATCACCATGAATTTGAAAATTATTCATTTTGCTTTCCATACTTACATCAAATCCTTTACCGCTTAAATTATCATTTAGAAATAAAGGGAAACTATGATAATTGATGAAAGATGCTTTCGCATTAAAGCTTAAATGCTCTCCCACAGTAGTTTTGAAACCTCCGTAATAAGTGATTTTTTTAGTATTATTAAATTGAATCGGATCGTTGATAAAAGGATTTTGTTCACTTAAAGTACGGAAACCGTTAGTGATATAATCGCCCACCCAACCTGCTTGAAGAATCAAATTAGTTTGTGGTAATTGCGCTTCTGCATAGATGTTAGGAAGAATGGAAAGTTCTTTATTATTCCATGAAGGAATAGCACCCGCGTGTATCCTGAATTCCGGTGTGGCATAAACCACCTCCGGGGCTAATTGAAATAAATTATTATTGAATTTTACCGCGGCATTCTTTATTTCATAAGTTGAAAAATTTCCTGAAGCTGTAACTTTTACAGAAATATTTTCATTTAATTTTTTTTTCTGCAGGCAAATTAAATCCAAAAGTATTTTCATTGGTCTTATTTTCTCTATTGAAGGAATGAAAACTAACACTCGGATTATAATTAATTCCGGCATCATTGAATTCAGTGTTTCTGAACCCTGCATTCAAAGAAAAATCTTGGTATTTTTTTCTTAATTGATCTTTATTATACACGTTATATAAAATAGGATCAACTCCATAATTAAAAAATTGATGTTGATAGAACCCAATACCACCATATATTTCATGGCCATTACTAAAAAGGCTTCCTTTTGATTGGATATTTAATTCACTATAATCTTGATACTGTATTTTCCCCTTCGATGAAATGTAATCACCATATAAATTTAGCAATCCTTTTTTGCCATCGCCAACACTTAAAGCCGCAGCAGCGTAGGGTGTTGAAAGATTTCCAAATCCTAATTTAATTTGATTACGGCTGCCTAACATCATACTTGTATCAGTCTCTAAAGAAAGCGGTTTTGTTATTACCGGTTGGTAGGCAAAAAATAAATTTTGTGCAGGTATCTGATACGTAAGTTTTGGAGTGGTGGTGTCGGGTGGAGTAGGCGATGGAAACAGACTAATCTTTACAGCATTTCTTAAAGAAGGTTTGTAAGAAGAAGTAACTTCTATCACCGGTTTTTTGAGCGTATCGTTTTGTGCAAAGGAATTCATCGCACCCAAACACAAAGGAAGAAGAGTAAAAATAATTTTATGCAACAAGTTTTTCATCATCATATTTTTTGAAAAGAAATTCATTTCTGTCGATTTATTTTTTGTCCGGATTTGGAAGAATTTTAGAATGTTCATTTTCCTCTTTGGTGGCAGTTTCTAATTTCTCTTGGGCTTCCTTTTTTAATTCCGGAATGGTGGCATTATCGGCTACACTTTTGTAAGTAGCTTTTGCATTGAAATAATCTTTTTGTTTCAAATAAATATCTCCCAACAAAATATAGGCCTTCGCAATCCAAAAATCTACACTTCCTACTTTGATCAATTCTGTTCCTGTTTTTTCCGCATCAGATAATTGATTTAATGCGAAAAAGCTTTGCGCCATTTCATAGCGTGCTTCATCACCCCAAGCAGATTTAGAAATGGCAACCACCTTCTTAAAGGCTTCTATGGCCTCTTTCAGGCTACCTGCGCCTTGTAAAGATTTTCCTAAAACCAAATTTGCAATGGCTTTATCATCAGGGCTAATACCTTTTTTATTGAGTAATTCTTTGGCAAAATCATTTGCACGATCAAACGATTTGGTTTGATAATAACTTCTTACCAAACCTCTCAGTGCTTCTAATTCATTTTCAGGAGTAGTTGCAAATTGTTTAAGTTTTAAAAAACTTTCAGTCGCCTTTTGATAATTTTTTAATTCAAAATAATAAATACGCGCCAGCAGTAGCGTAGCATTTTCACTGTATCGGCTTATACCTTGTGCAATAATATTTTCATAACCTTTTGCTGCATTATCCCAATCTTTATTTTTTGAATAACAATCGCTGCTCAAATAATTTGCATCCAAAACAAATGAACCTTGAGGAAATTGGGAAAGATAATTATTCAACGCCAAAAGTGCTCCTGTACAATCTTTATTAATGTATTTGAGTTCTGCTGCTTCATACGTTAACGAGTCCGCTTTGCTTGCATTAATGGTTTTGCCCGACTTCTTCACAAAAGCAATGTATTCATTCGGCTTGCCCATTTTTACATAAATATTTTCCATGTTTTCCAAGGCTTCTTCTGCTTCGTCTGATTGCGGATAAAGCGTCAATAATTGTTGATAATATTTTAGTGCTTCAGCATCTTTATTCATATTGTAATTCGATAATCCTAATTTAAGGTACACCTTCGGGAAATAGGCTACTGCATTGGGATTGCTCAATACTTTATTCAGAAAAGGAATGGCCTCATTGTACTTTTCTTGCGACATATAAGTATTGGCAATTTGTACATTTGATTCAATGGCTAATTCACTTTGCGGATAACGCTGTATCAGCAAATTCAATGTTTTAATTTTTTGATTAGAATTACTGATACCTTCAATCAAAGCAATTTGATACATGGAATAATCACTTTGTGCAGAATTATTATCAATGATATTTTGATACATTGTTTTAGAAACCGAATAATTCTTTTGCATAAAATAGCAATCAGCGGTTCTTACATACGCATCTACTACTAATTCCGGCGAAGCTGCGCCAATAGAAGGTGCTATGGATTTGAAATTTTCCAAAGCAGATGAATAATTAGCGGTTTTCAAATAGCTGTAACCCAAAGAATATTTTGCATTAGTGGGATTCGCATCACCTAATGTTTGCGGCGATGATAAATATTGATTGAATAAATTAATTGCCTCTTCATAACTATTGAGCCTATACGCAATTTCTCCTTTCCAAAAAGTAGCTAAATTTTTAAGTTTTCCTGAGTTTGCATCCAAAAGAATTTTAGTAAAGAGAGGATCTGCTTCTGGTAATTTTTGCTCATTAAATAATTCAACTGCCCGCCCATAAAGCAATGTAGGATAGACTTTGCGCATGGCCGAAGAAGGGTTTTCAAAAGATTGATAGAGATTTAATGCATTGGAATAATTATTAGAATTGGCCCATAATTGAATTAAGATCTCTTTAGCTTCAGGCGTGTATTTCGATGAAGGATAAGTAGTGATGAATTGATTCATCGAATTCATCGCGATGGTATTATAGCCTAATTCATAAGAAAGTTTGGCATAATTGAATTTAGAAATTTCTTGCTGTAACGGATTACTATTATTGTCTGCACTGTATTGAAAAGCATTGCGTGCATTTACTTTTTGTCCCGAGTTTAAATAAAGACTTCCTAATAAATACATGGAATTTTGACCTAAAGAATCTTGTTCATTACTCAATTGCTTAAACCCTTCAATTGCTTTCTGGGTTTGATTTCCATCATAATAACAATAACTCAATTCATACATTACTTCCTTAGTAACTCGATCACTATTCAGTACATAATTTTCTAAAAATGGAAGTGCTTTAGCAAATTCTTTTTTCTCAAAATACAATTGTCCGATTAATAAATTCAATTCTTTTTGATTCGATAGCGTATTGCCGTTCAGTGCATTCTCTGCATATAGAAGTGCATTTTCTTTTTCTCCTTGAAAATAATAAATCTGCGCCATGTAATACGGTACTGTTTCTTGATATTCATACAATCCCGCAATTTCTTTGAAAGATTGTAAAGCGGATGGATAATTTTTATCCATGAAGGATATGTAGCCGTAATAATAATTGGCTTCATTATAATATTTCTGCGAACTCATTTGATGAATCTCATTGAAAAGAGGTTTTGCTTTTTCAAATTGATCCATGCTGAAATAAGAATAAGCCAATTCAAATTTTCCATTAGCAATTTCTTCATTACTTAAATTATCAAATCCTGCTTTCTCATAATAGATGGCGGCACGTGCGTAATCACTTCTTTTAAAATAATATTTTGCCAAATAGAAACTAAGCATCTTCTGCCGTATCTCACTATTGACGGTATTTATAAGCTTTTTAGCTTCCTCTTCGGCGATGGGTAAATTGAGTTCTAAACCGCATACTAAATAATAATAATTGACATCTTGATGAATGTATTCCGGAACATTTTGTTCATTATCTGTATATTTTTCTTTTAAAGATTTTAGTAACGGATAGGCCAATGCATAATCGCCTTGTAAAAAATATTTTTTTGCTTCCAAATAATCTTTCTCGGAATCGGTAATCGTATGGCTGGCTTGGGAAAACCCTGCAATAGTGATACTCAGAAAAATAAAAGAAAATAAAAAACGGTGTAGCATGGGAAATATTTTATTCAGATGAATTAAAATAAATCAAATTCTATAATTTGAGAAAAGTTATTTTTCTTCGCAAAAATACAATTTGGTTTTTGGTTCAATTTTGATTTTAAAGATTGATGTTTGCAAAATCATTCTTAAAAATTGAAATTCTGTTAATAGAAATATAAAAGACTATGAAAAAAATTTTAACCACAAAATATTCTCCGCTTGCATTCAATGTTGCTATGCTTTCTCTTAGAGTACTTCTTGGCATAATGATGATGCAACATGGTTACGGAAAAATGGTTCGTTATTCCGAATTGAAAAATTCTTTCATGCCTTTCATGCATATGTCATCCACGGTGAGCCTTTCATTGATCATTTTCGCAGAATTTTTTTGCGGATTGTTTTTAATCCTCGGATTGTTCACTCGTTTCTCAACGGTACCCATCATCATCGGAATGTTTGTAGCCGGTTTTGTGGCTAATCATGGTGATATATTCGGAAAAGCAGAATTGCCTATTTTTTATATGGTGGCTGCATGGGCAATTTTATTATGCGGGCCCGGTAAATTCAGTGTAGACGGGATGATCGGGAAATAATTAGTTTTCAAATTTAAAAATTCAATGTGTTAATTTATAAGAAAGAAATTCGAGTGCATTATGCCTTGACAGACCAAATGGGAATGGTGTACCATGGCAATTATGCACAATTTTACGAAATAGGTAGAACTGAGGCGCTGCGCAGCTTAGGGCTCACTTACAAAAGTGTGGAAGCCATGGGATTTATGATGCCGGTAGTAGAAATGAATACAAAATTTTTACGCCCTGCCTTATACGACGATATCATAACGGTGATGATTACCTTAAAAGAAATTCCTCATGACCATAAAATTACTTTTTATGGTGAAATATTTAATGAGAAAAACGAATTACTAAATGTATCGGATGTTACGCTTTATTTTATGGAAGCAAAAACCATGAAACGCAGTGGTATGCCGGAGCCTATTCGTGAAAAATTATTGCCGTTTTTTTCTAATTAAACAGAATCTATTTTATTACTCGATCTGATTTGATCAATTCAGGAAACTTTTTCTGAAAGTGTTTCACTTCCTTTACACATACGTTCTGCACATAATTGCTATTAGGATGATTCACTACATATTCTTGATGGTAATCTTCTGCATTCCAAAATTTTGTATAGGGCATTACAATTACTGCTATTGGCTTTTCATATCTTCCGGAAGCATTTAATTGTTGGATGTAATCTTCAATTTGTTTCTTTTGTTCTCCATTATTGTAAAAGGCAATTGAACGGTATTGGCTGCCACGATCGGCACCTTGCCCATTCACGGAAGTAGGATCTTGTGCTTCAAAATAGGCTTTTAATAATGTGGTATAAGAAACTACAGTAGAGTCATAATAAACCATCACACTTTCAGCATGACCAGTATTTCCGGTCGATACACTTTCATAATTAGGATTGTCTACATCGCCACCTGCGTAGCCGGAAATGGCTTCTTGCACGCCTTTGATACCATCGTACAGCGCTTCTTCATGCCAAAAACAACCGGCCGCAAAAACAGCGGTACTATATTTAGATAAATCTTTTGTCGGAGCATTCTTCTTTTCAGGGTTAGGAGTTTGAGCACAAGCTGCCATACAAATAGCCATAGCACTCATTAACAGAAGGGTGGGGATCTTTTTCATTGAATAAAACTACAATGAAAACAGAAGAGAATTTTGTTAAAAAAAGGATTCTTTAATGGGAATGAACTTTACCAAAACTTAAAAACCAAAGCGATTGCCGCATAGATCATGGTGAAAACAAAAATTCCTTTAGCGGTTTTATCCCGCCGGCCATTAATGTAGATGGTGAAAAGTAAAGCATTTGAAATAAGCGAAATAGATATAGCAGCAGTTATCAAACTGGGATTGAGTTTCATCCATTCAAACATTTCGCTCATTGTAAGCGGCTTGAATTTTACGAATTTATAAATGATAAATCCAATCATTGGGGCAACTAACCCTAATGCTAACCCGAAAATAAAATTGTCTTTTTTAAATATCATTCAGGATGCCAATTTTTTTCCAATGCTTCTTTTAATGCATAATTGGTCAAATCAAAATGAACCGGAACCACACTCACATAATTATGAGCCAATGCATATACATCCGAATCGGTAGCCGTATCATAATTTTTGAATTCCCCGGTCAACCAATAATATTTTTTACCATTCGGATCGCTGCGCTCATCAAAGGATTCATCATATTTTGCATAAGCTTGTTTGCAAATTTTTATTCCCTTCATGAGTTCTTGCGGCACAGCAGGAATATTGACATTTAGTAAAAAATGTTTTTCCTTTTTTTCATGCAATAAACTCTTTACAATTTTGTGCACATAATATCTCGAAGCAGAAAAATCGGCTTCAAAACGGTAATCTAATAATGAAAATCCGATAGAAGGAATATTCTCAATTGCTGCTTCCATAGCCGCACTCATCGTTCCCGAATAAATCACATTGATAGAATGATTAGCACCATGATTGATTCCGCTCAAACACATATCCGGCTTGCGACCATGGAGTAATTTATCAACCGCTAATTTTACACAATCCACAGGTGTACCGCTGGTTTGCCAAGCTTCAATATCGCCAAAAAGTCCATCTACTTTTGTCAATCTCAATGGAACACCAATCGTAATTGCGTGCCCCATTCCGCTCTGCGGTTTATCAGGAGCCACTACAATAATATCTCCTAATTCTTTTACAGCTTCTACCAAATTGGCAATTCCCGGAGCATGAATGCCATCGTCGTTCGTAATTAATATGATAGGCCTTTCTCTTTTTTCTTCACTCATCTTATATTTCCTCAATATTTTTTCACACCCATTTTTGAGATGCGTTTATTTTTTTAATTGTTGGTTGATGTACTAAAACCATTTAAATAATGGGCGTGCAATATCTACTCTGAATGGCCATGGAATTGCCAATAAAATCAATAATAATGCTATACCAAAATAGATCAACGTCTTTTTAAATTTCGATTGTGATGTAGTTGCTTTTTTTACAGAAATTCTTCCGGCGTGCACCAATACCCATGCAATCAACATCATTAATAAATGTTCTAAACTAAAGAATCTTAATGCAGGATCTTTCATCGTAGCTCCAAAATTCTTTAATTGATTAAACCAAATTCCATCAAAATATAAAATGAAACCAAATAGAATTTGTATGTCCATTCCCAGCATAAAAAAGAAATTAAACTTACCATCTGTTGTGGTATAATTTCTTTTGCCCATCAAGCCGCTAATGGCGCTGAATACGGTAAGCACGGCGAATAATAAAATAAGCCATCGCACCAAATTGTGTAAAACACTTATTGCATCCATAATAAAAATTTTTGGCAAAAATAAGGCTAAAGTTTGATTTAAAGGATACAAGTGAATTTGATAAATTACTTTCTACAAAAAAGAAAATAAGAGAATCTGGTAAATAATATTAACTTTGCTACACCGTGAAAAAGATTACCGTCATATTACTTCTCAGCGTATATTCCTTATCTACATTAGGATTAAGCTTGAAAAGTTTTTACTGCTGTGGTAATTTAGAATCAATAACTGTTTCCATCACTCAGGATGAACAAAAGGCCTGCGCCAATGATGGAGGTATGAGTGATTGCTGCAAAACAAAATACCAATTCTTTAAAGTAAAAGACAACCATGTTGCCGGCGATATAATAAGTGCATCTATTTTGCACGATATCAATTTACATTTATTTCCTTCCTCTTTTGAGGTAATTAATTATCGTCCTGAAGAAGGTTTTGGCGTTAGCCAAAGCAATGCGCCACCGCTAATTCATACGGTTCCCGATTATATTTTCAATTGCGTTTTCAGAATTTGATTTAATTTTTCTTCTGTCGGATACGGGTGTATTTGTATGCCTATTCCAAGTCCGTAAACAACCATCACATTTGCTATTATTTCTTTTTTTGTCTTACTACATGATTTGTGGTTTGATAGAAAATTTCAAAGAGAAACGAATTAAATAATCAACAATGGTTCATAAAATAATTGAACTCTCCTTACGAAACAGGTATATCGTTTTGTTCCTGGCGATAGCCTTGTTTATTTGGGGAATATTTGCAGTGCAAAAAAATCCGATTGATGCTATTCCGGATTTATCGGAAAACCAGGTAATTGTTTTTACAGAATGGACTGGCCAAAGCCCGCAGATAATGGAAGACCAGGTTACTTTTCCTTTGGTATCGAACCTTCAGGGTATTCCGAAAGTGAAAAACATAAGAGGCACTTCCATGTTTGGGATGAGTTTTGTGTATGTAATTTTCGATGATAATGTGGATGTGTATTGGGCGCGTACACGGGTTTTAGAAAGATTAAATTATGCACAGCGGCTGCTTCCGCAGGGCGTTACACCTACGCTGGGCCCTGATGGTACCGGTGTTGGCCATATCCTGTGGTACACTTTAGACGCCCAAAAATTAGACCTCGGTGAGCAAAGGGCTTTGCAGGATTGGTATATCAAATTTGCATTGCAAACGGTTCCCGGCGTAGCCGAAATAGCTTCTTTCGGTGGCTTTGAAAAGCAATATCAGATTGTAGTGGACCCATTGAAATTGCAGTATTACAATATTTCTCTGATGGATGTAATGAATAAAGTAAAAGCCAATAACAATGATGTGGGCGGAAGAAAATTTGAAATGAGTGACATGTCTTATATCATTCGTGGATTGGGGTATGTAAAGAGTAAAGAAGACCTCGAAAACATAGGCATCGCTAATAATGATGGCATACCGGTAAGGATAAAAGATATTGGCGTAGTACAGATGGGCGGTGATGAAAGGCTCGGTATTTTTGACGATAATGGTGAAGGAGAAGTAGTAGGTGGTATTGTGGTAATGCGTTACGGAGAAAATGCGGATAAAGTAATCAATGCTGTGAAGGCCAGGATGAAGGATGTGGAAAAAGGCCTGCCTGAAGGCGTGCATTTTAATTTTGCATACGACCGAAGTACCTTGATAGAAGCCGCAGTAGAAAATATCAAAGGAAAATTGATAGAGGAAATGATTGCGGTGTCATTGGTTGTGATACTTTTTCTTTTTCACTGGCGCAGCGCCGTTAACATCATTATTCAGATTCCCATTACCATTGCAATCAGTTTTATTTTGTTGAATGCCTTTGGCCTCTCATCAAACATTATGTCGCTGACAGGTATTGCATTAGCCATTGGAGTTATTGTGGACAATGGTATCATTATGTCGGAAAACGCTTATCATAACTTATCTGAATGGCAAAATGACCCTGCCAATAAACCAAAATAAATAATGCACATGAAAAATATTTTCAAAAAAATAATACGCAAAAAGGAGTATGTAAAAATACCGGAAGAGGTAAGGCAGCGCATCATAGAAAGTTCTTGTAAGCAAGTTTCCCGTGGTGTATTTTTTTCAACGATAATTATTGTTGCTTCATTTCTTCCGATATTTTTACTTACAGGGCAGGAAGGGAAATTATTTCACCCGCTGGCTTATACAAAGACATTCATAGTAGCGATAGACGCAATCCTTATTTTAACGCTTACCCCGGTACTGATTTCCTTTTTTCTAAAAGGAAGATTCACACCCGAATCTGCCAATCCGCTCAGCAGGGGACTACGCAAAATATATGAGCCCGTTATCCGCTTTTGTATCAAATGGCGTAAGACCACACTTGCTGTCAATATCATTGCTTTGTTGGTAAGTATCCCACTATTATTGAGCTTAGGCCGTGAGTTCATGCCACCACTGGATGAAGGTTCAATATTATTTATGCCGGTTACCATGCCGGATGTATCTAATTCTGAAATCAAAAGGATACTTCAGGTGCAGGATAAAATTATCGCTTCCGTACCGGAGGTAAAAAATGTTTTGGGAAAAGCGGGAAGGGCCAATACTGCTACTGATAATTCACCCATCAGTATGATTGAAACCATTGTTTTATTGAAACCCAAATCGGAATGGAGAGCCGGAAAAACCAAAGAAGATATTATAAATGAACTTAACGGAAAATTGCAAATTCCCGGCGTTACTAACGGATGGACACAACCTATTATCAATCGTATCAACATGCTGTCAACCGGCATCCGCACTGATGTTGGTGTAAAAGTATATGGACAGAACCTGGATACCATTTATGCTTTTGCGCAAAAAATAAAAAATGAATTACAGGGAATCAACGGCGTGAAAGATTTGTATGTGGAACCAATTACCGGTGGAAAATACATTGACATTAAAATAAAGCGGGACGAAATAAGCCGTTACGGTTTAAGTGTGGATGATGTAAATGCAGTGGTACAAAGCGCTTTGGGCGGGATGAAACTTACAACCACCATTGAAGGCCGCAGGCGTTTTTCTGTAAATGCGCGCTATGCCCAGGATTTCAGGGATAACATGGAAGCATTAAAAAGCCTGCAGGTACAAACCTCACAATTCGGCCCTATTCCTTTGCAGGCTGTGGCAGATGTAGCAATTACTGAAGGTCCGCCAATGATTAATTCTGAGAATGCATTGTTGCGTGGAACTGTTTTATTCAATGTAAGAGACAGAGATCTTGCAGGCACCGTGCAGGAAGCGCAGCAAAGATTGGATAATATGCTTACCAAATTGCCCAAAGGTTATTTTATAGATTGGAGCGGCCAGTACGAAAATTTAATCAGCAGTGAAAAAACTATGAAGATTATTTTACCAATCGTATTGCTCATCATTTTTGTTGCCATGTATTTTGCTTTTCATTCTGTAAGAGAGGCGTTGTTGAGTCTCATTTCTCTCCCTTTTGCTTTGATAGGTGGTGCCTTTATGATTTACTTCTGGGGAGTGAATTTATCCGTGGCTGTGGCTGTTGGTTTTATTGCGCTGTTTGGTTTGGCGGTGGAGACGAGCGTGGTTATGATTATCTATCTCTATGATGCCATGCAGCAATTGGTGGCGTTAAAAGGTAATTCAAGGGAAACCATTACCAAAGCTGATTTGTGTGAATATGTAATACTTGGTGCTGCCAAACGCGTAAGGCCCAAGATCATGACGGTTTGTGTAATTCTTTTTGGATTGATTCCGATTCTTTGGAGCACTGGTGTTGGGAGTGATGTGATGATACCGATTGTGCTACCAATGGTTGGTGGTGTGTTCACCTCCTCCATTCACATTCTTTTGGTAACACCGATTATTTTTTTGATGAGCAAAGAGTATGAATTAAAAAAATATGGAAAGATAGAAGTACCTGAAGTAAAACATTAAATTTTATGAAACGAATAATAACAACAATTTTTATTGCCGGCCTTTTTTCTCTAAATGCTTTGGGGCAGGAAAGAATGAATCTGCAAAATATATTTTCTCGTATTCAGGAAAATAATCCTGAGATGAAAATGTATAATACCCAGATCCATTCCCTTGACGAATCGGCAAAGGGGGCTAAAAGCTGGATGCCGCCTGAATTCGGTACAGGCTTTTTTATGATGCCTTATAATATTGGCCTTACGAAAGCGATGGGGACACAAAATGGCATGGGTTCTTATATGATTTCGGTTTCGCAAATGTTTCCCAATAAAAAAGAACAAAATGCCAATGCTTTGTACATGCAGGGTTTGTCGTCTGTAAATAAAGAAAACAAGAAAGTTTCGCTTAATGAACTGTATGCAACAGCAAAGAAAAATTACTATGATTGGTTAGTTATTGAGAAAAAACGATTAGTACTTGACGATAATGAAAAGCTGCTCGATTTTATGATACAGAGTACTGAACTGCGTTATAAAAATAATCTGGGTAAACTAAATGCGTATTACAAAGCGAAAGCTGAATTGGGGAAAATTGAAAACCAGCGTGAGGAATTGAATAACGAAATAAAGCAGAAACAAATTATATTGAACACATTAATGAACCGCAATAAGAATGAAGATTTTATCATTGATACCAATTATACGATTAAAAATTATAGCCCAATTGATACTAATTATTTAATTCATACAAGGAGCGACATTAAGGCTGTAGAACAGGATTTAAAAATTAATCAGCTTCAACTAAATCTCGAAAAAACAAAACAATTACCTCAGTTTGGTCTGATGTATGAACACATGATTGGTTTTGGAAAATCGCCCTGGCTTTTTTCACTTGTTGCAACGGTAAAAATACCTTTAGCACCGTGGTCGTCAGGCGCATACAAAGCGAATGTTGAAAGTTTAAAATGGAAGGCACAATCTTATGAACAGCAAAAACAAATAATAATCAACCAGGCTTCCGGTGAAGCACAAGGTTTGCTTTCTTCTATCAACAGTAAAAAAAAGCAGTTGCGATTATTTGAAGAAAATATTATTCCCGCTTTGAAAAAAAATTATCAAATCATGCAGTTGGCGTATGAACAAAATACAGGTGAATTGTTTGAATTATTTGATGCATGGCAAACGCTAAATATGACACAGATTGATTATCTGGATCAGTTGCAGGAATTATTAAATCTTCAGGTGCAGATGGATAAGGTTTTAGAAATAAAGTAGCTGTCGGTACCGAAGGTCAGACAGCGGTTTTAAATAAAAAATAATGAAGGAAGGATAAGAAGATGCTATGTAAAAAAAACAAAAAGAATATGCGATGAGTTATAAAAAAATAAATAAAATAAAACTTTACAAATCAGCTTTTGCAAATTACCAATTGCATTTTGCACATGGCTTATTGCTCATTGGTTTTATCATTGCTATGGTAACATTTACAGGATGCAACAGCAATCCGGATAATAAAAGAGTATCCTCAAATACCAACACAGAAGAAATCTATACCTGCCCGATGCATCCGCAAATAATAAAGCATGAGCCCGGCAATTGTCCTATCTGCGGAATGCCTTTGGTAAAAAAAGAAAATGCAAGCAGGGAAATTTCTGAAGTTGATCTTTCCACTTTACTTCAGGGCGATAATAATACGGTTGTATCTTCTATACCCGTTACCACCATGCAGTTTGCCAGTCAGCAGATACAATTGGATGCGCTGGGTAGTGTGGAATATGACACCAGGTTTATGAAAACTATTTCATCAAGAATTTCAGGAAGGATAGAAAAACTGTACATAAAATACCGTTATCAGCCTATTCGCGCAGGTGATAAAGTGATGGATATTTATAGTCCCGAACTTTTAACCGGACAACAAAATCTTTTGTTTCTTGTAAAAAATGATCCAACGAATGCGCCACTTATCAATGCAGCAAAACAAAGATTGTTATTATTAGGAATGAACAATAACCAACTGCAAAAAATTATTGCTACCGGCAAAGCTCTCTTGTCGGTTACTATTTACAGCAACTACACCGGCCATGTGCACGAAGCAGGAAATATGAACTCATCTCAAACAAACCCGATGAGTGAGACAGATGAATTATCCATCAAAGAAGGCATGTATGTAGAAAAAGGACAACCGGTATTCCAGGTAAATAATATGGATAATGTTTGGGTAAGCCTGAATCTTTTTCCCGGAGAAAACTCTTTGATAAAAGTGGGTACGCCGGTAACCATCATCCCCGAAACAGCGCCGGACAAAAAAATTATTTCTAAAATTGGTTTTATAGAACCTTTTTATAAAGATGGCTCTAAAACGGTATCTGCAAGGGTTTATCTCAATAACTCAAAACAAATGATACCCGTAGGAAGCCAGGTAAAAGCTACATTAAATATAAATACGGCATTGAGTAATTGGCTGCCACAAGAGTCGGTACTTTCATTAGGTTTGAATAAAGTAGTGTTTTTAAAAAAAGGAAATGTTTTTGAAACGCATCCTGTAAGTACAGGTATTGTTGCCAATAATTTAATACAGATAACTGATGGCTTGAATGATAAAGATAGTGTTGCAGTCAATGCGCAATTTTTAATAGATAGTGAAGGATTTATAAAGGTGAAGTAGCTGTCGGTACCGAAGGTCAGACAGCGGGCTATTTACTTTGAGGCTTTAAATAATTATACTTGATGAAGTTTATAAAAAAATAAAAAATGAGTTACAAGAAATCAAATGCTGTTGGTCGGGAGACCAGACGGCGGCGAGAAACTAAAGTTTTTAATTGGATTTTTCCAATTGCTTTTTGTTTATTAATACTTGCTTCTTGCAAAAGCAAAACACAAACCGCCGCAGTTGACCCCGACATTTATTACACTTGTTCCATGGACCCCCAAGTGGTGGAATCCAAGCCAGGCAAGTGTCCTATCTGCCATATGGAATTAACGCCGGTGAAAAAAAGTGCGCAGCAGGAAAATAACGATGAACTTGCGTTAAGCCCCGAACAAATGCAATTAGGAAACATAAAAGTGGATACCATACGGAATGCCTTCGTTGGAAATCAAATGGTGCTAACCGGCACCTTAAATTTTGATCAGACAAAAATAAATGACGTGAGTGCAAGAGTGAGCGGACGGATAGAAAAATTATTTTTCAAAAAGATAGGTGATTATATTACCAAAGGCGCGCCGCTGTATGAAATTTATAGTGAAGAATTAAACAATGCAAAACAGGAATATTTATTGGCATTGCAGAAGAAAGCAACGCTTGATAATTCAGTTATCAACTTCGATGATGTTATTGAATCCGCAAAAAACAAATTACTTCTCTGGGGCATGAGCGAACAACAAATCAGGAACCTCAATAAAGATGTCTTAGCCAATCCACGAACTACTTTTTTCAGCACGGCTTCCGGCTACATTACCCAATTGAATTTGCAGGAAGGTGATTATGTTGCTGAAGGAGGAAGCATTGTAAAACTCGCCGGGCTGTCCACACTTTGGGTAGAAGCACAAGTGTATGCTACACAACTTTCGCAATTAAATAATGCAAAAAATGTGATGGTGGAAATACCTGATTTTCCGGGGAAAAAGATTCCTGGAAAAATTTCATTTCAAAATCCGGAATTAAATGCCGCTTCAAGAATCAATCTTATCAGGATAAATATTCCTAATGAAAACAATCAGCTTAAACCCGGCATGTCTACTTATATCACCGTAAAAACAGGCGGTGTCAATGCGCTTTTTCTACCATCGGATGCTGTTTTGCGCGATGGTAAAATGGCGATGGTGTGGATACAGACATCACAAAATAAATTCAAAAGTGTGATGGTGGAAACCGGCAATGAAAGCGGTGATATGATCGAAATAAAATCGGGCATCAATCAAAATGACGAAGTGGTAACATCCGGCGCTTATCTTTTACAAAGCGAATACATTTTCAGGAAAGGCGCCGAGCCAATGGCAGGGATGGATATGGGTGGGATGAAAATGTAAGTATTTCCCAAAATTCTATAACTCATATCCTTAATTGTATAACCGTATTAGCTATGATGAAATTAATTTTACAACATAAAAATATTTTGAAAAAATGGAAACAAAACAATTTAAAACCAACATTATGTGCGGCTCTTGTATTGCAAAAGTTACGCCCGTATTAAATGAAATAGCAGGAGAAAATAACTGGAAATAGACACACAGGATCCGAAAAAAATTCTTACCGTAAACAGAGAGGATGCAAAAGAAAACGACATCATTAATGCCCTTCAAAAAGTGGGCTATAAAGCAGAGGAACTGGTGTAAAAAAGAATGTTATAAAAATGGCAATATTTTTGGTAATAATTCAAAAATCATACTCTTTAAAATAGCTTTGCCAACAATAAAAATGAACCTTTGCATTAATTGAATGAAAAGAAAAAAATCCATACAACTTAAAGCAGTCTTCCTGTTGATAGTGTTTTCATTGAACACTGTCATTGGATTTGCCTGTGCCGTTGGAATGAATATGGGTTTTAACTCTCATCATCATGAAGAAAGCACGGTAGAAATACCAGGCATTCATCAGCACGATAAATCCCGTCATCACGATGATGCAGATGTTCATCACCATAATAAGGCCAATGAGAAAGACAACTGTTGCAATGATGAAGTGATAAAATTTCAGAAAGTGGATAAGGCTCTTGCTTCTTCTATAACTATAGATAGCCCTGTCTTTTTTACTTCGTTCCTTGCTTCCTTTTATAGTATTGATATTTTATCTTCTAATAGCCGGGTTTCAGAAATAAAATATTTTGTCCGAAGGCATCATCCCCCAATCCCGGACATACGAATAGCCATACAGAGTTTTCTGATATAATTTAATGCAAGATATTTTCTTCATGGAAAGACTTCCATGCCTGTAATTATTTTACACAATTAAATCATAAACGATGAAAAAGATATTTCTTATAGTTGCCATCTTTGCAACTGCATTTGTGCAAAAAAGTTTTGCGCAAAATACTTCTACACCCAGGCCTTCTGAATTACTTACTTCTTACTATGCTATTAAAGATGCCTTAGTTAGTGGCGATGCCAATTCTACAGCAACCAACGCCAAACAATTCATAAAAACAATCAATAGTATTAGCCCGGAAATTATTCACAAACCCAATAGGGAAGCGCTACTGAAAGATGCCGGTAAAATTGCTGCAACCAAAGACCTGAAAAAACAACGTGACTATTTCTCAGCTTTTTCTGCGAATATGTTTGCACTTGCAAAAACAGCGAAGCTTAATTCAGAGCCGGTATATTACCAATATTGCCCGATGAAAAAGGCAACATGGCTAAGTAGTAATAAAGCAATTAAAAATCCTTATTACGGCACCGCTATGCTCACCTGTGGTAAAACAACTGAAACAATACAATAAACAACTCATTCTTAAAACTAAACAAATGAAAAATATATTTTTTGTTATTGCCCTTGGCGTAATCACACTATCTGCATGCAACAACAGCAGCAATCAAAATGAGCCATCAAACAAAATGAGCGACAGTTCTACAGAATCTGCCGTACAAAAGGTTTCGGCCCTTACTTCACCAGTTAACGGGCTTTTGCAAACGTACCTACAAATGAAAAATGCTTTTGTGAACGATGATGATAAAGGCGCAGCTAAAGCCGGAAATGAGATGCTGAAAGCGTTGAATGATTTTGATAAATCTTCATTGAAAGAAGAAGAAAAAAAAGCATTTGAAGATATAGCGGATGATGCAAAAGAACATGCGGAACATATAGGAGCGAATGCCGGCAATATCAAACACCAACGCGAGCATTTTGAAATGCTTAGCAAAGACATGTACGACCTGGTAAAGACATTTGCTGCAGGCGAAACTATTTATGTAGATTATTGCCCGATGTACAACGATAATAAAGGTGGTACATGGCTTAGTGAAACAAAAGAAATTAATAACCCCTATTTCGGAAAAGAAATGAATAGCTGCGGTACGATAAAGGAAACTTTACAATAAAAAAATAATGAGCCGGCTGAAGAAAATAGTAATGATGCTTATTGTCATCTTAATTGCGGTTCAGTTGATTCAACCTGCCCGAAACGAAGACAGGCAGGTTGTATCAACTGATATTTCCAAAACAGTTTTCGTTCCGGCAAATGTGCAAACTGTGTTGCAAGCCGCCTGTTATGATTGCCATAGCAACCATACCCATTATCCGTGGTACACTTATGTACAACCGGTTGGATGGATATTGAACAATCATATAAAAAATGGTAAGAGGGAACTCAATTTCAGCGATTTTAGTTCTTATTCTAAAAGAAGGCAGGAAAGCAAATTCAAATCAATTGCAAGCCAGGTTCATGACGGAGCCATGCCGCTGTATTCTTATACAATCATGCATAAAAATGCAAGGCTTACAAAAGAAGAAAAGTATTTGATTATTAGTTGGGCGCAGCATAATAATGATAGCCTTGATAAAATAAGTCCATGATGATGGTGAAAATAAAGAAGGTAGTAATCAAAATTTTCAAAGCAGTTTTTATCAAGAAGAAAGATTGAGGTAAATAAATCATATATTATGAAGCATCAAATGCACAACTACTAAAAAACATTTACAATAACTTTTAAAATTATCAATCATGATGCATCATAATTATGAACAGTTTATGGGAATGTCCTGGATAGGTTTCATTCTCTGGTTTTTATTCTTAGTAGGAATATTTGCCATTATTTGGAAAATCATAGACAACAGAAAGAAAGATGAAACACCCCTGGATATTTTGAAAAAAAGATTTGCAAGTGGTGAAATAACCAAAGAGGAATATGAAGAACAAAAGCGGATACTCAAAGATAGTTAGTGAAAAATGACAGGATAATTAATTGATAAAAACAATTTAAAATGAGAAATATATTTCTAATCATATTGTTATTCCTGAGTTATACCGGCTTGGCGCAGGAATTTGACCATGGGAATAATCAAACCTATACACCATTTACAAACTTTGCAAATCCTGTTGCACAGCCCACACCCTTAAATTCGCCACCACCGATAACAGGCAAAATTTCCAATTTGGAAAAAGACATTGCGACCAAGGAGGTAAAAGGAGCTAATTCCGGTATTCATTTTCCCAAAGGAACAGAAGGCATAGAAACAGTTCGTTATGATTTGTATGTTACGGATACCATTGTAAATTATACAGGAAAAAAGAAACACGCCATTGCGGTAAATGGGAAGTATCCAGCCCCTACGCTTGTGGCAACCATTGGAGACACCTTGATGGTTTATGTGCATAACAAAACAAAGAAACCAACGGCAGTACATTGGCATGGTGTGCAACTTCCCGACCGAATGGACGGTGTTCCTTTCCTTACCCAGCAACCCATTCCACCCAACGCGACTTATATTTATAAGTTTCCTGTAGTGCAAGCTGGTACTTATTGGTATCATAGCCACTATGCGTTTCAGGAACAAATAGGTTTGTTTGGTGCGCTTATATTTAACAAAAGAACAGAGCCCGATATTCCTACAATTCCAGTCGTGCTGAGCGATTGGAGCGATACAAGACCCGAAGAAATTGACAGAATGTTGCATACTGCTAATGATTGGTTTGCCATTAAAAAACACGCTTCACAAAGTTATTGGGAAGCGTTGAAAGCAGGAAAACTTGGAGTAAAATTCGGCAGCGAGTGGAAGCGTATGCATGCCATGGATGTAAGCGATGTTTATTACGAAAGGTTTTTTGTCAATGGCGAAACTTCGCAAAATTTTTCTCAATTCAAAGCAGGTGATAAAGTGCGGTTGCGGATTGTCAATGGAGGAGCCTCTTCTTACTTCTGGCTTACCTATAGTGGCGGTAAAATGACTGTTGTAGCCAATGATGGCAATGATGTAGAACCCGTAGAAGTTGACCGAATGATTATGGTGCCGGCAGAAACTTATGATGTAATTGTCACCATTCCTGAAGATATGCAATACGAATTTTTAGCAACACCCGAAGACCGTTCCGGCTCGGCTTCTTTATGGCTTGGAAGTGGTATGAAAATGCCTGCTACCCAATTGCCAAAGCTGAAATATTTTGAAGGCATGAAAATGATGAATGAGATGATGAAAATGAACGGAGATATGAAGCCGATGGGTATGGAAATGGGTTTACAAACAATGGATATGAATAGTGTTATGTACCCTGAGAGGAGTGGTGAGGGGCAGAATATGGAAAACATGAATCACGGAAAGCAAGACATGAAAGGGACAGATCACACTGAACATACCAATTCATCTTCAGAAATGGTTACTTTAAACTATAATATGCTGGAAGCGACTGAAAAGACTACCCTACCTGAAGGCCCATGGAAAGAATTAAAATTTGAATTAAACGGTAATATGAACCGTTATGTGTGGTCAATCAATAACAAAACGGTTTCTGAAAGCGACAAGATTCTGATAAAGCAAGGTGAGAATGTTCGGATAATCTTGCACAATAATTCAATGATGCGACATCCTATGCACCTGCACGGGCACGACTTCCGTGTTGTCAATCAATTTGGAGAACGCTCACCTTTGAAAAATGTGATTGATATTATGCCTATGGAAACAGATACGCTGGAGTTTCGGGCTTCGGAAAGCGGTGATTGGTTTTTTCATTGTCATATACTTTATCACATGACAAGCGGAATGGGAAGAGTTTTCAGTTATGAAAACAGTGATGCTAATCCCGAAATTCCCAATCCGGAAAAAGATTTCAGAATACTCAAAAAAGATGACCGGATGTTTCACCTGATGTTCCAAAATGATTTTGCCACCAATGGGAATGATGGTTCATTAATGTATGGCAATACCCGTTGGGCGTTTCAAGGCGAATGGCGGTTGGGCTATAATGCAAAGCATGGTTATGAAGTGGAAACTCATTTTGGTCGTTATTTGGGTAAAATGCAATGGCTTTTCCCTTATGTGGGTATTGACTGGCGTTACCGCAGACATTCTGCACATGAAAAGAATTTCTTCGGTCAGTCTGATACCAAAGACGACCGTAAAGTTTTACATGTGGGGGTAGAATATACGTTACCATGGTTGGTCGTTTTTGATGCCAGTGTTGACCACACCGGCAACTTTAGAGTTCAGCTAAAACGGGATGACATTCCTTTAACACCACGGCTAAGGGGTTCCTTTATGGTAAATACCGATAGAGAGTGGATGGCAGGTGGACGTTATATACTGACTAAAAACTTTGCGTTTTCCACCCACTATGACAGCGATATGGGTTGGGGTGCAGGTATTACACTGACTTATTAAATAGGTGTTTTTAAAAGATGTTAGAATCAAACTTCCTTTATATCAACCGGAATATCAATCCTGAGATCTTTCGTATCGGAGGATTTGGAATCAGGTATTATTCATTAATGTTTGCAGCCGCATTTTTATTCAGTTATCTGGGTTAATTTTCATTCTTAAAAGGCCAAATTCAAGAATTAAATAAAATCTTCAAAAATTAAATTAAACTCATTATGAAAGATCATCAGAATCATTCAGGCCACGAAACGAACTTAGATTCTAAAATCGGTCATAGTAAAATGGATCACAGTTCTATGCACCATGATGCCAATCCATCCATGAAAATGGAAGGCCACGACCATCATGCCATGATGATCAATGATTTTAAAAAGAGATTTTTTGTTACATTAATTCTATCCATTCCAATTCTGCTGCTGTCGCCTATGATACAGCATTGGCTGGGTGTTGACTGGAAGTTTGCAGGTTCGGGCTATGTTTTATTTGCGCTGTCAACCTTTGTTTATTTATATGGCGGATGGCCTTTTTTAAAAGGCTGGTACCATGAAATGAAATCATGGAATCCCGGTATGATGACGTTGATTGGATTCGCCATTTCCGTAGCTTATATCTATAGTTCGGCAACTGTTTTTGGTTTAGAAGGAATGGATTTCTTTTGGGAACTCGCTACGTTAATTCTCATCATGCTTCTGGGGCATTGGATAGAAATGAAATCCGTAGCAGGCGCGTCAAAAGAATTAGAATTATTGGTGCAGTTGATGCCTGCCGATGCTCATTTAGTTTCCGGAAATGAAGTGATTGATGTAAAAACCGAAACACTCAAAGAAAATGATGTCATCCTCATTAAACCGGGTGAAAAGGTAGCGGCTGATGGCATTATCGAAGAGGGAGAAAGTTATCTGAATGAAAGTATGCTTACCGGCGAGTCGAAACCCGTGAGAAAATCGAAAGGCGATCAATTAATTGCGGGTTCATTAAACGGAAACGGTTCCTTAAAAATAAGAGTGGCTCATGGCGCCAAAGATTCTTATTTATCGCAGGTGGTTCAATTGGTAAAGGATGCACAGAATGCAAAATCGAATACTCAATTACTTGCCGATAAAGCAGCGCAATGGCTTACGGGCATTGCGATTCTTGCAGGCGTAGCTACTTTTATATATTGGTATGTGGATGGAAAAACTTTGGCATTCGCTATGGAACGAATGGTAACCGTGATTGTAATTTGTTGTCCTCATGCTTTGGGATTGGCAGTTCCTTTAGTGGTTGCCAAATCAACTGCCCTATCCGCAAAAAATGGATTGCTCATCAAAAACAGAACTGCATTTGAAAACAGCAGAAAAATAACCACTCTTGTTTTTGATAAAACCGGCACTTTAACCATTGGAAAATTTGAAGTTTCAAAAGTGGTTTCCCTGCAACATGGGTTATCAGAAAATGAACTGGTACGCATGGCTTCCGCATTGGAACAAAACTCTGAACATCCGATTGCCACAGGCATTTTACAAAAAGTAAAAGATTTAAAAATTACGATTCCGGCAACGGAAAATTTCAACGCTATTACAGGCAAAGGCGTGGAAGCTATTGTGGAAGGTAAAGATGTAAAAGTGGTAAGCCCGGGATTTTTAAAAGAAAATAATATTCCATTGCCGGAAAATTTTAAAACCGATGCTGCTGAAACCATTGTGTTTGTAATCATAGATAATACATTAGCGGGCTACATTGCTTTGTCAGATGAAATACGCCCTGAATCAGCGGAAGCCATACGGGAATTAAAAAAGAACAACATCAAATCCATTCTGCTTACCGGCGATAATAAAAATGTTGCGGCAACAGTAAGTAACACTCTGGACATGGATAGTTTTATTGCAGAAGTATTGCCGCATCAAAAATTAGAAAAAATAAAAGACCTGCAGAGCAAAGGAGAATATGTTGCCATGACTGGTGACGGAGTAAATGATGCACCCGCATTGGCGCAGGCTGATATTGGAATTGCTGTGGGAAGCGGAAGTGATATAGCTGCAGAAACTGCAGGGATCATATTGGTAAACAGCAATCCAAAAGATATTGTAAACCTCATTTTATTTGGCAAAGCCACCTACCGAAAAATGGTTCAAAACCTGATGTGGGCAACAGGTTACAACGTGATTGCTTTGCCATTGGCAGCAGGAGTGTTATATAATTACGGAATATTATTAAGCCCTGCGGCAGGCGCCGCATTGATGAGTATTAGTACCATCGTGGTAGCCATCAATGCGAGTATGTTGAAGATAAAACGATGACGAACTTACCTGTTATACTGTAAACAGAAAAGAGATTCAACAGGATCTTTTTCTGGAGTTTAGACAGTGTAGCTATGTAGCTCCATGCCTGTTCTATACCTATTTTATTGATTAAAATGGGTATCTGGTTTTGTCAAAAAAGCTACCGTTCGTTCTTGTCTTTTGAAATAAGATGGCGAAGGCCTGTTTTGAAATATCTTTTGATTTTGAGGGTAGGAGTCTTATTTTTAGAATTAATTGTAAAACAAATAATGACCAAACAGAAATATCTTCGGACTAAAATAACTCTTCTTTTGCTTATGGTTTTATTTGTGGGGCGTGGCTTTGCACAAAATACGCTTGCAGATTCTTTAAAAATTATTCCAGTTGATTCTCTCATTTACTCTTCGGGTAATCAAGCGCCTAAAGAAGTAAAGTTGACGAATGTAAAAACTTATATAAATCTTTTGAGCAGCAATTTGCATCAAACATTTACCAAACCATTTCATCTTACAAAAAAGGATTGGCAAAATTTAGCTGATTTTTCTTTTCTGATGATTGGCTTAAGTGTTTTAGATCAACCGATTCAACAAACCGCTTTAGATTATCGACAGCACCATCCTTCATTGAATAAAGCGAGTAAATTCATCACCAATTTTGGTGCAGAATATGAAATTTACACATTGGCTGCCATTGGCACTTTTGGATTAATTATCAAAGATGAAAAATTAAAAAACACCACGTTGTTAGCTACGCAAGCTTTTATCTCGGCCGGTGCTGTTGCTACGGTTATAAAAACTCTTACAGGCCGCGACAGGCCTTCGTATTATGGAGTTGATGAAACGGCCAATCCTACATTTCGTGGACCATTTAACGGGAAAAATAATTCTTATTCAAGTTCATTTCCCAGCGGGCATTCTTCGGTGGCATTTGCAGCAGCAACCGTTTATGCTTTAGAGTATAAAAATAAACCAATCATTCCCATCATCGCTTATAGCGCGGCTTCATTAATCAGTTTGAGTAGGATTACAGAAAATAAACATTGGTTCACAGATGTGGTCGTAGGAGCGGCTTTGGGCTATTTATCAGGTAAGCAAGTGGTGAATAATTATCATCGTTATATTGGTGAACAAGAAAAAGAAAAAAGTAAAACACGCTATTCTTTTCAATTAAATTATTCCGCCGGGCATTGGAGTCCGGGAATGATTGTGCATTTGCCGTAAATGATTTCAAATCCTGACGAGAATGTTTTGGAAATATTTTTTAGTTTTTTTCAATTTTATTTTTTTTGATAATTTTCATCTCCTATATTTGCACTCCTTAAAAAAAGGGAGCATAGCTCAGTTGGTTTAGAGCATCTGCCTTACAAGCAGAGGGTCCGCGGTTCGAACCCGTGTGCTCCCACAAATGAAACGCAGGACTGTCTTGCGTTTCATTATTTTCCCCCTTTCTATCTTTGCGGCATTTTTTTCACAGATAACAAAATCGATAACAAATTAGACGTTAACAAAATAAAAGTATGTATTTTAGTAGGAGGAAAATTTCAGATGTTTAATCATTGATAAAATAAAATACATGGATTTTGTAAGCTTTTTTGCGATGTCTCTTGTTCTAATATTAATTTATGGAATAATTTCAAGATGGGTTTTTAAAGTGAATAAACACATTGAAAATCAGGAGGTGATTATTCAGTTATTGGGTCAGTTATTGTTGCAGCAAGGCTTAACCGTTGATGAAGTAACTAAAATCTTAAATAAAAAAGTGAAATAAGCTACTTTTTATTTTAATAATTCAATCAATATGGATCCATCAATTATCATCGTTATTATTATTGGTTTTGTAGTAAGCCTTTGGCTTATGTATGAAATAATAAAAGCAGGTACAATGTCAAAGCATATCAAATCCGAATTAAAAATGCAAACTGATTTAATGGCTAAAATAGCTCAAAAAGCAGGTGTTTCGGAAGATGATATTAAAAAAATATTGTCACCTCCATTTAAATAAAAATGGAAAATCAAAACAATTTCTAATGTTGTAAATAGGCATGGTTTTGGCGACTTTATTACTAAAATAATTTTACGAAATTATTTTAGTAACCATTTTTTACTCTAAAAATATTTAATCGATGAACAATTATCACACCTATAAGAATTGTATTGATGCATGTTTGCGTTGTGCTGCTATTTGTAATCATTGCGCTTCTTCTTGTACACAGGAGGCGGATGTAAAGATGATGGCAAAATGTATTCAATTAGATATGGAATGTGCAGCGATGTGCTACACATCAGCTCAGTTAATGAGTTTGGGAAGTAGCAAGGCAAAGGAAGTTTGTAAAATTTGCGCCGATATGTGTGAGGCTTGTGCTGCAGAATGCGGCCAACATCAAACAGAACATTGCCAAGAATGTGCTGAAGCATGTAAAAAATGTGCGGAGGAATGTAGAAAAATGGCAGCGTAATTTTCTAACATGTTCCATTAATCATCAACTGATCTGATTCTAAAATTTGCATAATCGTTTTCTCTGCGGAAAGCAATCGTTTCTTTTCGTTAGTTGATTTTCCTTTGCTTAAATTTTCTAAATAAGGATCTAATTTTTTGTTCTCATACAAAGTGAGAATCACAGGATGGATGTAATATTTTTTACAAACCGCTCTGGTATTTCCTAAATGTTGAGAAACTTTATCCACGACTTCAATGATGGCTTTTTTTCTTTCATCGGCGGTTTCGCAACAGCCTATTTCAGCCAATTCAAGCAAGGAATGTACAGTGCCCGACCAGGTTCTGAAATCTTTTGCCGTAAAGTCAGCGTTGCTTATTTCCCTGATATATTCATTCACTTTCCCTGAATCAATAGAATGGTGGTTGCCCTCTTCATCATAAAATTGAAATAATTTTTTTCCGGGAATATCTTTGCATTGTTTCACAATCTTCGCCAACTTTTTATCTTTCAATTCCAAAATTTGTTCTACGCCTTTCTTTCCTTTAAAAGTAAATAGCGCCTTGTTATTTTTGAATGCCACATGACGGTCATTTAAAGTTGTTAACCCATAGGATTTATATTCTTTTTCATAAAATGAATTACCAATTCTAATACCTGTGGATTCCATCACACTTACGCATGCAGCCAATACTTTAGAAAGGGTGAGGGATTTATTTTCCAAGTCTTTTTGTAATCGTCTACGCATAGCCGGTAGAGCTTTGCCAAAATCTATCATTCGATAAAATTTAGTTCGATTTCTTATGCGTGTCCAATTAGGATGGTATTTATATTGTTTTCTATTTCGCGCATCAAAACCTGTGGCTTGTAAATGGCCATTCGGGTTTTTGCAAATCCAAACTTTTTCCCAAGCAGGGGGAATAACCAAACTTTTTATGCGCACTAAATCTTCATCGTCTTTTACTAATTTTCCTTGAAAATAATAATCAAATTTTTTTCCTTTTCTATTTCTTTCTATTCCTTCATCAGTGTCAGAAACGTATACCAAATGCGCTGCCAGAGCGGTTTTTTCGTCATCACGTAAAATGCTTTTTAATTTTTTCGCAGGTATGCGTAACGTGGGTTCTATGGTTTCTTTCATAAATTAGGATGGCTTTAAATCGCTTTTAATAGTTCCCACATTTTATTTGACAATTAAAAATTGAAATGAATGCTAAGAAGCTTTTTTCTGTTTTCCTTTTAAGCTTTCTTTTAATTGTTCCATTAAGTCTTTGGTTTTATTGTGTACCACTTTCATTTGTGGTGATTTTACTTTTTTACCTTTTGCTTTGGCTTTGATCAATTTCATCAAATCATCATTATAGGTGTCTTTATATTTAGAGATATCAAATTTTTTGCTTAGCATATCAATCAATGTGGTAGCCATTTTTAATTCGGCAGGTTTTATTTCCGTATTTTTTGGAAGCGTTAAATCATCAGTATCACGAATCTCTTGCGCAAAACGAATTAGATTCAAAACAATCACATCTTTATCGGGCCTTAAAACAGCCAAGGCTTCTTTGTTGCGCATTACAAAAGAGGCGACTCCCACTTTTTTTGTTTTTTTAAGTGCTTCTAAAAGTAATTTGTAAGGACGTGTGCCACTTTTATCAGGCTCAAGGTAGTAGGGCGTTTCATAGTACATACTACTGATTTCATCTTCTTTTACAAAATCAGTAATATCAATCGTCTTCGTTTTTTTTACACTCGCGGCTTCAAAATCAGCATCATCTAAAACCACATAATGGTCGTCAATTTTATAACCTTTTACTATATTTTTCCAATCTACTTCTTTACCTGAATTTTCATTTACTCGTTGGTATTTGATTCGTGCATGGTCTTTTTTATCCAACATATCCAAATCAAGCGATGAGGATTCAGTGGCGCTGTACATCTTAACCGGTATGTTTACCAAACCAAAACCAATTGCACCTGTCCATATAGCTCTCATAGTATCATTTTTTTGTTGCTAAATAGTGTATGAAAAAACTGTGCCTATTTATTTTTTTTGTTTTAGAATGATTATTAGAAATTATCCAACACTTTTATTAGATTAATTCCTTTGCCTAAAACGGGCTTGAAAATATCTCCGGCGGATTCTATCCGTTCCAAAGCATTGTGAATGGTGAAATCTTTCATTTTTAATCCCTTCTTTACTTCACTCCATTCTAAAGGCATAGATACCGTAGCTCCGGGTTTCGGACGAAGAGAGTAGGGTGCTGAAACTGTTGCCTGTGGCCTGTTTTGTAAGAAGTCAATGTACATTTTTCCTTTACGATCTTTTACCGTTCTTTCTATGCTGGTAAATTTTGGAAGCCGTTCTGTAACCATTCGAGCTATGATCCTTGCAAATTCTTTGGATTGTTCGTAAGTATATTTTGCACCTAAAGGAATATACACGTGAATGCCTGTTGAGCCGCTGGTTTTAGGATAGGAAGGCACACCCATTTCATCTAAAATATCTTTTGTAACCAAGGCTGCTTCTATCACTTGGTCAAAAGTCGTTTTAGCCGAAGGATCCAAATCGATGATGCACCAAGTCGGGTAATCTTCTTTTTTTGCAGTGCTACTCCAAGGATTCATTTCAATACAACCTAAGGATGCCATATACAACAGGCTCGCCTCATCTGTGGCAATTAAATATTCTCTTTCCTTATCATCTGCATCGCTATCGTATTCATAAGTTTCTACCCAATCAGGCACTTTACCTAATACATTTTTATAAAAAAAACTTGGCCCTTTGATTCCGTTTGGATGACGAAGCATAGACTGGGGGCGACCTTTGAGGTAAGGTAAAATATACGGCGCTACTTGATAATAATAATTAATCAAATCTCTCTTGGTGATTTTTTCATCGGGCCAATAGTATTTACTGAGGTTAGTAAATTTCAATTCTTTGCCATTTATTTTTTTTACTTGTGTTTCTTCCGATGGATTCAGCAAAGTTTTTCTGCCTGAATTTTTGATGGGTTTTACAATTTCTTTCGAAGAGGTCTTCTTTGCATTTTTAACGATTTTTTCGGTTGGTTTGGCTTCTTCTAAAACCACGGTACTCGCTTTTTTATCTTCTCTCATTCCTTGAAAAGAAGGATGACGCATTACACCATCCGTAGTCATTTCGGCAAAGGCAACTTCACATATCAATTCGGGTTTAAGCCATGTAACCGTTGCGTGTGGCGGATTGGGCCGGAATCGTGAAGGTTTATTAATATCAGGTAATTCCGTAAATGGCGAAGTAGTTCTTTCTATTTTGTCGAATGCGGCCATCATTTCCTTTTGCATTTTTGCATTAAATCCGGTTCCAACTTTTCCTTTATAAATCAATTTCTTTTTATCGAATACACCAACCAAAAGTGAACTGAAAACTTTGCTTGTATCATCATTAACGGTGTAGCCGCCAATGACCATTTCTTGTCTTTTAGCAGCTTTTATTTTCAACCAATTTTTACTTCTATCTCCGGGATGATAAATACTATCCAATTTCTTGGCCATAATGCCTTCCAATTCCATTTTTTTTGCTGTTTCAAAAAATGTAACACCCGATTCTTCAAATGCGGTGCTGATCTTGATTTGATCGGTTTCAATAATGACTTCATTGAGTATTTTTTTTTCTGTCGGATAAAGGAAGATGAGTAAGTTCTTTACTTTCTAACCACAAAATATCAAACACATAATAAAGTAGCGTTCCATCGGCTTCGCTTCGCCAATTTTGCAAAGCACCGAAATCGGAAATTCCTTTTTCATTAACGACCACAATTTCTCCATCTAAAATAGTATTGAAATTCAGTGATTGCAAAGCTTCGGTGATTGGATAAAATTTCTCATTAAAAGATTTATCATTTCGAGATTTTAGTTCTACTTCTCCTTTATTTAAAAAGGCAAGTGCGCGGTAGCCATCCCATTTTACTTCATAGATCCAGCCTGCTTTATCGAAAGGTTTATCGATCAAAGTCGCCAACATTGGTTTTAATTTGGATGGGAATTTTATTGTTGGAGCATCTTGTAAAAGATCTTCAGTGTTTTTATCTAGTTTTAAATCCGGTTTATTCTTTTTTTTTATAGTTTTTTTTTCTTTGGTTGCAGAAGTTGCTTTTTTAGATATGGTTTTTTTCTTTGCTTTCTTTTCACTTTCTTCTTCCTCTTCTTTTTCAAATTCTTTTTCAATTCCTTTTAAATCCAAATCCGAAATCACGGATTTATCTTTTTTGGTGATGTCTTTCGTAGAAGCAAATTCATCTTTATGTTTGATCAAAAGCCAAGCATTATCACCCATACCTTTGGTTTTTACCAACGCAAATTCCCCGTTCAACTTTTCGCCATGCAATTTTATTTTTAACGAACCCGATTTTAATTGTTGTAATAAATCTTTTTCTTGCGCTTTTTTCCCTTTGATTTCTTCGATGGGCTCGTAAAAGCCTTCGTCCCAAACCATCACTGTGCCTGCGCCGTAGCCGCTTGGAATAATTCCTTCAAAATTTCTATAATCATAAGGATGATCTTCCACCATCATCGCCAACCTTTTTACTTTGGGGTCGGTTGATGGCCCTTTGGGAACAGCCCAACTTTTTAAAACACCATCCATTTCCAAACGGAAATCGTAATGAAGTCGAGATGCATCATGTTTTTGAATGACAAATCTGAGTTGACTGCCCGTTGGTTTTCCACTCTGAGGTTCAGGACTTTCTTTAAAATTTCTTTTCTTTTTGTATTTCGTTAAACTCATGGCAATGGCTTTCTAATAGCCATAAAAATTCCGTGCCATATTTTTTAGAAAGAAAATTCTTGTGATAGAAATACTTGATTTGGCTACTTAATATGATTGATGTATGATTGGATTTCATCCCCATCATGAAAAATTTCTGTAGGATGATTGAAGGGTGGATACTCAGTGTTTTGCGGACTTAAAATTTCTCCATCTTCAAATTCATCGGCATACGAATGCTTTTCACGGAAATCTCCTTTTCCTCTAAAATTCATAATGATGGCTTGCACACCTTTCAAAACAGCAATCTGTAAACCTGTTTTTTCACTTTCGTAAAAATCATCGTTATTCAAACGCATTCTTACGTCTTGCCCATTCAGCGCGCTTTCCGGGCAATAGCCGTTCCATGAATTGGAGATATTGGAGTGTTGCATATTAGAATTTTTTTATGGAAATTTTTTAGTCATTCTCTTCTTCAAAATTATCGAAATAACTAAAGTCTTTTGTTATGATTCCATTTTCAATGGTAAAAATAACGCAGATGGGTAATTGAAATTGAGAGCCATCGGGAGCTGTACCTCTTGCCATAAATTCCACGATGATGTGTTTATCACCTGAAGGATACGTTTGAATTATTTCATCATGCAGGTCAGGAATTTGTTCATTCAATTTAGAATATTTGTCAATGATTTGTTGCCTTGTTTGTTTTACAATTCCTTGTCCCAACGAAGGATCTTTGAAATCAGTAGTATCCGCATACATGTTGGCCATCTTGGTCCAATCGTGGTTATTGAAATGTTCAAAATATTGTTGTACAATTTTTTCATTATCATTGATACTCATGTTCGGATGGTTTGGGTTATTACAAGAGTTAAGAGCGAAAATAAAGATTAAGAAGATGAAAATATTTTTCATGAGAAGTTGGTAGTTTTGATCGTCCTGATTTAATTTATTGAGCCGGAATTTTTGAATAAAACAAGATAATTTTCAGAATGTTTATTTCTATTTCTCAAAATTTTCGTCATCGAAAACATCATCAATCAACAATTGATCATCTCCACCGGCACTCATTTCTTTAAAAGATTTTTCCCAATCTTTTCTCGGAGTAGATATTGGTTTTAAACTGATTTTATCATTTTCTAGAATCAATTCTAAATTATCACTGATATTATATTGTTCTAAGATTGCTTTTGGCAATTTTATAGCTTTTGAGTTACCGATATTGATTACGGGGATTTCCATAAGGAAGTATTTATTGTGCATTTAAAGTAATTACTATTTATTCATTTTATCTACTAATTCATACCATGATTATAAATAAGTTTAATCTTTATTTTTCTGCCTTTCCTTACCCCAAGAATACACAACAAAAATTAATGCAGAAAGAAATATAAATTGAAGAACAATCGAAAGATTTACCATAATTGGGATTAAGTCACTTTCTTTCGGTGCAGCAACCGTTGAAATAGCACCATCAATAGTCATTGCAGAAATTTTATTGCCTAAAAGGGTTAATGAAAGTATGAGCACCAAACCGGTGATGACAAGAATCCAATTAGGAAGCGAGTCACGAAAGGAATTACGAAACCCTTTTGCAAAAAAGATCAAAAAAGTAATCAATAAGAAAGTTGCAAAAAAAACGGAGAAAGAATCAATTAAAAAATATGTATCGCGAATATGGATAGCAACGGCATCATTTAAAATATTTTTACCAAAAAACATCAGAGACAAAACAATTGTTAGTACTAAGCAATTGGCTAACCAAAGGAATTGGATGAAAATTAGTTTGGAATTTTGTTTCATAATAGCGTCATCTAATTCTAAGTTTTATTTTTCAAATGATGACAAATTCTAGTGGATGTTTATTTCGATATCTCATTCTCCATTATTTTGATACTGCGAGTTAATTCTGCGCTTGAAGATGTCCATTTTTTTGTTTCAGCCAACCACAAATTAAAATTCAATCTATCATTCTTCTCAAAATAACTGTGCAAGAGGTTGTAACAATTCTCACCATTGTATGTTTGGTCAGTACATATTTTCAATGCTTTTCTACATCTTTCAGATGCCTCATCTAATCTTCCTAATTTGATCTGAGCATAGATAAGCTCCTTATTTGTATAGGCATCTGTGGAATCTATATTGAGTGCGTGTTCTAAAACATTAATTGATTTATCGTATTGTTTTAAGCAATTGTATGAAAAAGCTAATTCAACCGATAATCCTTTAAAATTCGGATTTATCTTTTGCGCTTTTTCCAGATATGTCAATGCTTTGGCACATTCGTTCCAACCATTGTACATAAATCCCCATTTATAAAGTCGCTCAACTGATGCAGTATCCGTTTTATAATACTTTAACCAGTCGGGGGTAGAAGAGAGATTCAGTTCTTTAAATTTATCTTCGGGAATAAATGCAACTAAAACATTGTTGGCAGGAAGCCTCACTTTCACGTTTACACTATCGATTTTCTTTGGTGTAAAAATTCCTTTTGGCGAAATCTTAAAATTTCCCTGATAATTAAGAGTTAACCCTGCTTGTGGATCAATATAAATGAATCCATAAGGATAAGAACTGTCTTTATCCATTTGAAAAGCGACCCACCTATCTTCACTTTGAACAAACCTTTTATCAAAATTAAGATAAGGTTGCGCATAAGAAATAGTTGGGAAAAATATCAACAGAAAAATAAGATGTTTCATATTAAGTTATTTGGATAGCATTATCTTATTCACAATATAAATCTTCTAACCATATCCCCAAAATAATAAAAAGCCGCAATCACTGCGGCTTTTCTTTAATATCATTGGTTCTTTGTGAGGTTCCGAGCGGATTCGAACCGCTGTAGAAGCTTTTGCAGAGCTTTGCCTAACCACTCGGCTACGGAACCCTTTTTTTGGGCAGGCAAAAGTAATCAAATTTATTGTAGTTTCTAAAAATTTCACTTCTAATTTTCATTCGGTTTAGTTTGAATTATCTTTGTTCCTTATTCAAGCGAACTATTAACTATTTATCATTCTAAACTTAATCAAAAACCTATGCAAAGAATTGCTGAATCAGAATTAATAATTAATGACCGCGGCGCTGTTTATCATTTAGATGTAAGGCCCGAAGAATTAGCTACCAATATTTTAACTGTTGGTGATCCGGAAAGAGTAGGAAGGATCAGTAAGTATTTTGATAAAATAGAATACAAAAATCAGCATCGTGAATTTGTTACACATACAGGATTGATAGGCAACACCAGAATCTCTGTAGTAAGCACCGGTATTGGACCGGATAATATTGATATCGTTTTGAACGAATTAGATGCATTGGTAAATATTGATTTCGAAACGAGAACGATAAAACCCGAATTGCAATCTTTAAATATTATTCGCATTGGTACTTCGGGTTCTTTGCAAGCCGATATTCCTGTGGATAGTTTTGTGGCGAGCACACACGGTTTAGGTTTGGATAATTTGATGAGTTTTTATTTATTTGAAGAGAATGATGAAGAGAAACAATTGATTCAATCTTTCATTACACAAACACAATTGCATAGCCGCTTGAACCCTTATGTAGCAAGTGCTTCCATGTCTTTGCTAAAACATTTTACCGAAGGATATCATCAAGGAATCACAGTGACTTGTCCGGGATTTTATGGCCCGCAAGGAAGAATTCTTCGTCTGGGAATTGCTAATCCCAACTTAATAGATAGCCTTACGCATTTTACTTTTGGCAATCATCGCATCAGTAATTTTGAAATGGAAACTTCTGCCATTTATGGTTTAGGAAAAGTGTTAGGTCATCATTGTTTGGCACTGAATGCGATTATTGCCAATAGAGTCAATAAAAATTTCAGTAAGGATGCAACAGAATTGGTTGAGAGATTGATTCAAAAATCTTTAGCCATTATTGCAGAAAAATTATAATTAGAATAAGAGGAAAAGAAATATATTAAAAATGAAAATTGAGTTTTATAAATTCCAAGGTGCAGGAAATGATTTTATTTTATTGGATAATCGAATTAAAGAATACGATTCGATAACTGAAAAACAAGTGCATTTGATGTGCGATCGACATTTTGGAATTGGTGCAGACGGATTAATGCTTTTGAATGAAAAAGAAGGTTTTGATTTTGAAATGATTTATTATAATTCTGATGGTAAAGAAGGAAGTATGTGTGGAAATGGCGGCCGTTGTATTGTAAAATTTGCTTCAAAATTGGGGATCAAAAAACGAAATTATTTATTTTCTGCTACCGACGGAATTCACGAAGCGATTATGAATTTGGAAAAGGAAGTGAGATTGAAAATGAACGATGTCAATCAAGTAGATTTTTCTTTGAATCGTTATGTACTAAATACAGGTTCTCCTCATTATGTTACATACGTACCCGATATTGAAGTTGTAAATGTGGTAGATGAAGGTCGCAGAATCCGCAACAGTAAAGACTTTGCCGAGAATGGAATTAATGTAAATTTTGTACAAACATTATCCGACGATAGCATTTATGTGCGCACTTATGAAAGGGGAGTAGAAGATGAAACATTAAGTTGTGGTACCGGAATTACAGCCGCAGCTTTGGTTTCGGCGCATAATGACAATGGATTTAATCGAGTAGAAATAAAAACCAAGGGCGGAAAATTAGATGTGGAATTCGATAAAGTAAGTGACACACAATTTAAAAATATTTGGCTGTGCGGTCCTGCAGAATTTGTTTTCAAAGGTGAAATGGAATTTTAAAATCAGCACATGTTCAATGTAAGAGTGTATGGTATTTTAATCAATGATGAACATCAAATTCTTTTAAGTGATGAGTACATCCGTGGGAAATATTATACTAAATTTCCGGGTGGTGGATTGGAACACGGAGAAGGAACTAAAGATTGTTTGAAAAGAGAATTTCTGGAAGAAATGAATCTGAACGTCGATATCACTCATCATATTTATACTACCGATTTTTTTGTAGAAAGTGCTTTTAATCCTGCGGATCAAATCATCTCAATCTATTACGCAGTAAGCCCTTTAGAGCCGATTCAATTTCAATTAACCTCTACAAAATTTGATTTTACTCCGGAACAATTGATCAAATACGAGCAACATTCTTGTGTCGAAACTTTTCGCTTTGCGGATTTAAAAAATTTCTCGATTGATGAATTAAGTTTTCCGATTGATAAAGTCGTTATGAAAATGCTGCTTGATGAATCAAAATAATTTAAGGCTTTTGATCATCTTCGTGTTTCCGATCAAATAGATTTTAAGAAGTAAAAAAAATAAAATTGCAACAGTAAAAAAATAAAATTTATCCAAGCGAGTTTTCTTGGTAATTGACGTGCTTTACCAATCATTATCCAAATAAAATAAAAAAGGCACATCAAAAAATTGATAAAAATTGCAGAAACGCCAAGGGTAATGATAATGTCCTTCAATATCGGAATATCAGGAATAGCTTGAGTTTCCAAGGCTTTAGAACGAGCTGATTCAATCATGTTGGCAACGGCAAATAGTAAGAATGCTATATTGCATATCAGAGTAAATTTTGAAAAAAATAAAATTACTTTCATAGAATAGGCGCAATTTTAAAATGGCAACCAAATTAATATTATTTTGCTGAAAAAAAATAGAATGGCCAAAGTGCTGAGCATTGTTACCTACAATATTTTTCCTGCGAAGCAAGGAGGCCAATTAGCGATTGCACTTTTTAATCAATACCTTTCTGAGGAGCAAGAATTAATTTGTTTTACGGTGAAGAGTAATCTTCCTTCTTTTGCACCGTATCCCATTTTAAATGAATTTAGCGAAAGTCCTTCACGATATTTTAATCCTTTTTATTTTAATCGCCTGCGAAAGATTATTAAAGAGCATCAAATTTCTCACGTAATGATAGAACATCCGTATTATGGTTGGATGGCTTTTTTGCTCAAATATTTTTGTAAAATTAAAGTGATTGTTCGCTCACATAATGTAGAATCGGAGCGTTTTAAATCTACCGGAAAATGGTGGTGGAAAATTTTGGCCTATTATGAAAAATGGGTTCATCAAATGGCTGATTTTACTTTTTGTATTACGCAAGAAGACAGAAATTATTTCCATAAAAATTATCATCTGCCTTTGAAACAGTCGGCTGTAATTACGTATGGTATTCCGTTTGATACAATTCCAAATGAAGAAGAAAAACAAATTGCACGAAATTTTTTATTGAATCATTATCAATTAGAACATGATACCGTATTATTTTTCTTTAATGGCGCACTTCAATATTTGCCGAATTTCAAAGCAGTTGAAATTATTATCAATGAAATAAATCCTCGATTATTATTGCAAAATCTGAAGTATAAAATTATCATTTGTGGTAAAGGACTCCCAACTGAAATGAATGGTTTAAAAGATTATGCGGACAAGAATATTATTTATGCAGGATTTGTAGATGACATTTCTGTCTATTATAAAGGCGCAGATGTATTTCTAAATCCTGTGGTGGAGGGTGGAGGAATTAAAACAAAATTGGTAGAAGCTTTAGGGAATAATTTGAATGTTGTTTCCACAAAAAATGGTGCATTCGGTGTGGATCCCGATGTATGTAATCAAAAATTAATAATCGTTGAAAATGATGACTGGCAAGAATTTGTGGATAAAATGATTGATCAGTCATCGACGAAATCATCCATCGGTGACGAATATTTTCAACATTTTTATTGGAAAAATATTGCTAAAAAAGCGGCGGCAATTATTGATAGATTGTAAATTAATTTTTTCCTTTTAACATCGGCACAAAAGAAAAGTTGGAAAATCGTTCTTCGGTTACACTTCCATCAGATTGTTTGGTAAGTCGCATCATTACTTGCGCTCCTTCTTCTTCATCATCCAACGGCAAAACCATATAACCGCCTATTTTCAGCTGGTCTATTAATTTTGGCGGAATTTGTGGAGCCGCAGCCGTTATTAATATTTTGTGAAACGGAGCGTAAGTTGGCAAACCTTCAAATCCATCTCCATAAAAAAAATGGATGTTAGGATACTTTGATTTTAAACAAAATTGTTTATTCAATTGAAATAATTCTCTTTGTCGTTCAATCGTATAAACCTGTGCGCCCATTTCTGCAAGTACGCTTGCCTGATACACACTCCCTGTCCCAATTTCTAAGATTTTATCAAATCTTTTTACGTCTAATAATTGTGTTTGAAATGCAACGGTATAAGGTTGTGAAATTGTTTGCCCTGCTGAAATAGGGAACGCCCGATCTTCATAAGCGATCTTTTCCAAAGCACTGTCCAGAAAGAAGTGCCGAGGTACATTCATCATGGCATTGAGCACTGCCTCATCTTTAATTCCCTTCTCCTTCAAAGTATCAATCAATATTTTTCTAAGTCCTTTATGTCGATAGGAATCTTCCAATTTTCTCATAAGCGCAATTTAAAAAATAGATTCCACAAAAACATTGAAACATTTTTTCAAAAAAATAAAGGGCACAACATTTGCTTTTGCCTAAGCTATGAAAAAACAATTAGTATATCTCATCACACTATCTTTATTTTTTGCGGCCTGTAATTCTGAATCTTTAAAAAAGGAAAAAATTACTCCCCGTGATTATTCTATTACTAAAGAAAATTCTTACAACGATTTATTTATTGACAGCGCGGATGTGCAAGATTATATTGTAAAAAATGTGTTGCCTGATTCAATCGGTATGAGAATGATCAGTTTCTATAATGGACGAAACTATGAGTACGCCTGGTTTTCAAGCGATGGGTTATCAGAGCAAGCGAAAGGTTTTTCGAGCTTGTTGAATTTGAGTGGAGATACATCAAAGCAACAGGAAAAGATGAAAGAGATTTTAAGAGATTTGATGGGTTTTTCTAATCCCGATCTTTCCGAAAAAAACAAAACCATCAAAAATATAGAATTGCAATTGACGGAAAATCTCATAACTTATTCATTGGCCACTTACGAATCAGGATTGGTGGTTCGAAAAGAAATAGAGCGTTTCATACCTATTAAAAAAGTAGATCCTTTAGCATTAACGGATTCAATTTTAAAAATGCAGCATAAAAGAAAAACTGATTTCGCTGATGTAAACGAACCTTACGAACAATTGCTTTCGCAATTGGGATATTTTAGAAAAATTATTAAGGACAAAAAATGGAAGTCATTAAATCCTGAAGAACAAAAATTCAAAAAAACATTGACTCCGGAACAAATTATAGTGCTTAAAAATAATCTTTTCTTGATGAAAGATTTGCCTCAAGAAGATACCACTTCTGTAATGAACGAGAATTTATTATCCGGCATTAAAAATTTCCAAACCCGCGTGGGGCTTACGCCTGATGGTAAGATAGATGCCAAATTATGGACGATGATGCAAGTGGATCCCAAGCAAAGAATTCAACAAATTTTGGTCAATATGGATCGAATGAGATGGATGCCTTTAAGTCCCGACGGAAATTTAATTGTAGTGAATACCCCCGAATTTTTATTCAAAATGTTTGATGGGAAAAAAGAAGTTTTTTCTATGCCTGTAGTGGTTGGGAAAGAAGGCCATAACACTACCACTTTTTCGGATTATTTACAAACAATTGTATTTAGCCCTTATTGGAATGTGCCGCCCAGTATAGTTAGAAAAGAAATTTTACCCGGAATTGCAAAGAATCCTAATTATTTAGCAGACCACAATATGGAATCAACGGGAGAAGTAAATGGTTTACCGGATATCAGACAAAAACCTGGAGCTTCTAATTCATTAGGGAAAGTGAAATTTTTATTTCCCAATAGTTTCAATATTTATTTTCACGATACTCCTGCCAAAAGCCTTTTTAATGAAGATGTGAGAGCCTATAGCCATGGCTGTATTCGATTAGGTGATCCTGTAAAATTAGCCGAATATTTATTGAGAGATAATTCTAAATGGACTCCTGAAAAAATCAACGCTGCAATGAACAGCGGCTCTGAACAATATGTAAAATTAGAACATCCGGTTCCGGTGTTCATTACCTATTACACTGCGTGGGTAGATGCAAACGGTAAATTAAATTTCAGAGAAGATATTTATGATCATGATAAAGAAGTGATGAAAAAAATGTTTTTATAAACACTCCCAAGTCTAATTTCTCTTCTAATCTTTTGTGCTGCACTTAATCTAAAAGAAAGCAATTTTTATCTTACATTGCGAATCTGAAAGTAAAAAATTTACTTTTTTTGTAAAATAAAAGGCTTTAAAAATAGAATGGCGAAAAAGATAGTAGAAGATTACCAACACAATGATTCAGGCATTTCAGGCCAATATAAAACATGGTTTTTAGATTACGCCAGTTATGTAATCTTAGAAAGAGCAGTACCAGCAGTAGAAGATGGATTAAAACCCGTGCAAAGAAGAATCTTGCACGCAATGAAAGAGATGGATGATGGCCGATTCAATAAGGTCGCTAATATCATCGGGCAAAGCATGCAATACCATCCTCATGGCGATGCAAGTATTGGAGATGCCATCGTTAATTTAGGACAAAAAGATCTGCTGATAGAAACCCAAGGAAATTGGGGAGATGTAAGAACAGGAGATGATGCAGCTGCACCAAGATATATTGAAGCGAGGCCCAGCAAATTCGCGCTGGAAGTAGCTTTCAATGCAAAGACTACCAATTGGCAATTGAGTTATGATGGCAGGAAAAATGAACCTGTCACACTTCCTGTAAAATTTCCCTTATTGCTCGCACAAGGTGCCGAAGGCATCGCCGTAGGATTAGCAACAAAAATTCTTCCTCATAATTTTTGCGAACTAATAGAGGCCACCATCAAATATTACAAAGGCAAAAAATTCGAATTGTTTCCTGATTTTGATATGGGAGGAATGATGGATGTTACTCAATACAATAATGGCATCAGGGGTGGTAGGGTGCGCGTTCGTACACACATTGAAGAGATTGATAAAAAGACTTTAGTAATTCGTGATGTGCCTTACGGAACTACCACTACGAAATTGATAGAAAGTATCATTAAAGCCAATGATGCCGGAAAAATTAAAATCAAAAAAGTAGTAGATAATACCGCTGCGGAAGTGGAGATTCAGGTGGATTTAGCTCCGGGTATTTCACCGGATATAACGATTGACGCGTTGTATGCATTTACCGATTGTGAAATTTCTATTTCGCCAAATGCATGC